>NZ_CBDDJZ010000001.1:0-1582500 GCF_965229915.1 Marinoscillum sp.
CCGGATCCACCTTGCTCATAGGTCATCCCAATACTCCCATTGTAGGTTGGATAGGTATCTCCATAACTTGGGTAAAGAAGATCGAATCGTTGTTTGGTGAAGTAAAACCAATTATTCTCATCAAAGTACTTGGCGTGATTTTTACCAATTTGTGTTTGAAAGTCTACCTGCCAGTCGGTAATCACCTCATGCAAAGGCTCAGCAGCCGGAGCAAAATAATAAGGCGAGTTTACACCTTGCTCATGAAAATCAACATGTACATGAGGCAACCACTTATTGAACTTTGCGATACGCTGTTGGGTCTCAATCTGCGTTTGCCAGGCCCAGTCACGATTCAAATCAAACAAGTAGTGATTGGCTCTGCCTCCAGGCCAGTCTTCATGATGTTCCCAGCTATTGGGATCTGGATTGTATGGAGAGTTCTTATGCTCCCAGTAAAAATTCACGTATCGTTCTCTACCATCAGGGTTGATGCAGGGATCAATGATCACCACTGTATTTTCTAACCAATCAGCTTTACCTCCATCTCGGACCAATTCATAAATAGTAGCCATAGAAGCTTCGGTGGACACCGACTCGTTTCCGTGTACATTATAACTGAGCCAAACCACGCTTACTTTATTTGCAGGAGCTCCACTTTCCAACCCGGTTCTTTTTAAATTATCCAATCTGATATCTTCCAATTTGGCCAGGTTTGCAGGAGAAGAAATGTAAGCCAAATACAATGGCCGCATCTCATAAGTGCTACCATACTGTTCCAACTGCACCTTGTCTGACGAAGCAGCTACATGTTTGAAATAATCAACCAAACCTGATGGTGCCGGGAAAAGGCCTCACCCAGTTCATATCCCAAAAACTCCTCAGGTGATTTCAGTTGTGCAGAACTTGTACACACAATTACGTTGGTAGCGAATAATAAAAGTAGTCCTCTAAGCATATAGTAATAGGTTTCTTGAAAGCTCTAAGTTAAATCAAAGCATGGCATATATTGAAGCTAATTTATTTAGTATTTAATGCTAATTATTTTAGCTTTACTCTATGAAGCGATCCGGACATGCAGATTTGCCACTGCATAATGGCAAAGTACCCAGGTGGCTAGCTCAGCGAATGAGTAAACTTGGTAAAGCCATCATCGAAGCACTATTGATCGAATATGGAAAGCAAGAGGTGATAAAACGAATGAGTGATCCTGCTTGGTTTCAATCACTTGGCTGTGTGCTTGGTATGGACTGGCATTCGTCTGGTATTACCACCTCTGTCATGGGAGCACTCAAATCTTCATTGAATCCAGTGGCTCATGAGTTGGGGATTTATATATGTGGTGGTCGTGGCAAGCACAGCCGCAACACACCAGACGAACTTTTACATATTGCGCATAAAACTGGTTTGAACGGTAATGACCTGGTGAGATCCAGCAGACTGGCAGCCAAGGTTGACAATACTGCTATTCAGGATGGTTTTCAGATTTATCTACACTCATTCGTTTTATCTGATGAAGGAGACTGGGCAGTTATCCAGCAAGGCATGAACGGAGCAAGTGGTTATGCCAGAAGGTATCACTGGCACAGCCTGGGACTGAAGAGTTTCACTGAGGAGCCTCATCAGTTTATCTATGGTCAAAATCAAGGTGAAATACTGAACCTGACTCATCCTGATGCTGAAGTGACTAAAAAATCGATACTGGAAATAACAACCGAAGCACCAGACAAAATGCTTCAAGAAATCAAACAGATTCGTCTACCAGCCCACCACGACGTACGCCAAAAAGATGTGGACATTAAAAGATTGGGGACCATCCTGGCTCTAGCTCAAGAGCTTCCCGCTGGCAGTTTTGAAGAATTATTATTACTACAAGGTTTGGGCCCTCGTACTTTACAATCACTTACGCTGGTAAGTGAAGTAATCTATGGTACGTCATCCAGATTTGCTGATCCAGCTCGTTTTTCCTTTGCGCATGGAGGCAAAGATGGGCATCCCTTTCCTGTTCCTACCAAGGTCTATGATGAAAGCATCAGTGTATTGAACAAGGCTCTGGAGCGTGCCAAAATGGATCGATCTGACAAGATGAAAGCGTTTAAATCACTACATAATGCCGCTGTGAAAATGGAACAACACTTTCAACCCACAGGAAACCTAGATACTGTAATAGAACAAGAGCGTATGAACTCCTGGAAATATGGTGGGCGAACGGTAATGGGTTACGCCCCAAAACCTGCGCTTAGTCAACTTTCGCTGTTTTAGTCCTCCTTTAGTTTGTCAGGAAAGACTTCCTTAAACTTCTTGACTTTAGGTGCTACCACAAACTGGCAGTAAGGTTGCGAGCCATTTTCGTTGTAATAATCCTGGTGGTAATCCTCAGCTGGGTAAAACGCATCAAATTTGGTAATCTCGGTTACAATTGGATCAACCCATGCACCAGATTTGTCTAGTGCTTGCTTCAATCGTTCGGCTATTTCCTTCTGCTCTTCACTGTGATAAAATATCGCTGATCGGTATTGCGTACCCACATCGTTACCCTGTCGGTTAAGAGTGGTTGGATCGTGGGTTTTCCAAAATACCTCCAAAATCTCCTCTAGTGAAACCTGTGCTGGATCGTATGTAACCTGCACTACCTCTGCATGACCTGTTTTACCTGCCACCACTTCCCGATAAAACGGGTCTTTGGTCTTGCCTCCTGAATAACCTGACACGGCTGAATGGACTCCTTTCAATCGCTGAAAAACGGCTTCCGTGCACCAAAAACATCCAGAACCTAAAGTTATTTGCTCCATAATAGTCATTGTAAACGAAGAAAACTAAACCTTGTATCGTTTGAAAAGGTTCGCGAATTAACTAACAATTTCAGTGTAGAACAATAGTCTTGTTCACTCAGCCCGAAATTAACCACATCCAATCCAATCTCCATCTTCGAATCTATTGGGAAAGATCAAAAGTATTCCATTAACATTACGCTGCAATCACGATTTCATGAATCTATCTTCCAAGGCAATCACACTTATCATTTTGCAGATGATCATCCTCTATGCCAGTGGTCAGCAACGTGATAGCACCAAACTCAAAGAAGATAAAACCTCAGGTATTATCGTGCTACCAGCTATTTTCTTTTCACCTGAAACCAGTCTGGGATTCGGGGTAGCAGGCATGCGCTATTTCCGCACCAGCAGCGACTCCTTAGCCCGGCCCTCCAATGTGCAGGCAGTTTTTATTTACACACTTGAGAATCAAGTCTTGGCCACCATGCCTTTTAATGTGTTTCTTAATAAAGACAAACACTGGCTCAAAGGTGAATGGGCTTATTATATCTACCCTTATCAGTTCTACGGTGTGGGCTCAGAAGTAGACCTGGATACCTATGAAGTCTATACTGCAGATTTTCTGAGAATGGAGACCAACTGGCTATTCAAATTACACAGTGATTTTTATCTGGGTCCTACCATCTTTTTTGATAATTATTTCAACATTGAAGTTGATGCCAATGGTGAACTGGCAACTGGCGATATTCTTGGCATTGAACCACAGCAAGTCTTTGGAATCGGTGGTTCATTTATACTGGACAAGCGAAACAATCTTTTCTCCCCAAGTGACGGCTACTATCTTGAAGGCCGAGTCTTACAATATGAAAACCGAGCAATTGGAGATTATAGTTTTACCGACATGTACATCGATGCGCGCAAGTATTTTTCACCAATTGATCGCACAGAAGTGGGACTGCAGTTTTACCATCAATCGATACTTGGAGACGCCCCATTTTACAACCTGGCGTTGCTTGGCGGTGGCCGGAGAATGCGTGGTTACTACCAGGGGGCTTATAGAGATCACCACCAAACCATCCTTCAAACGGAGACGAGAAGATACCTAACCAAACGCATCATTTTCAGTGCCTTTGGTGGGCTAGGAAGTATAGCCGAAGAATTTGGTAGCTATGAGAAACTTTTGGGCAGCTATGGAGTTGGACTGAGATACGAAATCAATTCTAAGGAGAAAATCCGGATAAGGGTGGATTACGCCAGGGGAGCGAATACCTCAGGATTCTATATCAACATCAACGAAGCATTTTGAAAAACCAAAAAAGAGATCTGACCACCGGTCCTATCCACAAAAAGCTCATCAATCTTACGCTACCAATGATGATTGGGATCATGAGTATGGTAGCTTTCAATCTGATAGACACCTATTTTGTGGGGCAGCTTGGTAGTTTGCAACTAGCAGCACTCAGCTTTACATTCCCCGTTATACTGGTGCTTTTCAGCATTGTTCAGGGGTTGGGTATTGGTGCTACAGCCTTGATCTCTAGATCAATCGGTAAAGGTGATCGAAACAAAGCCGCCCGTGAAACCACAGACAGCCTGGTGCTAGCCGTAGTTATTGCGGGTGTTTTTATTGTCATTGGGTTATTGACTGTTGAACCCACCTTCAGACTGCTTGGTGCAAGCGATGAAATCCTCCCCTATGTGACTGAGTACATGACTATTTGGTACTTTACTTTGTTTTTCGTGATCATTCCTTTTGTTGGCAATAGTGCCATACGTTCCACAGGTGATGCGCGCACTCCGAGTATGATCATGGTTTTCGCAGTGATCATCAATGCCATTTTGGATCCGTTATTGATTTTTGGTTACGGTCCTTTTCCTGAACTTGGCCTTCAAGGTGCGGCTATTGCCACCGCCATTTCAAGAGCCATGACCATGGTGCTTTCACTTTGGGTGCTATATCACCGAGAAAAACTGATTGTAACCAAAATACCTTCCTGGGATGTTTTGAGTGGTTGCTGGAAGGCCATTTTATACATTGGCATTCCTTCTGGATTGAGCAAGATGATTGTACCAATTACTACTGGCGTGGTTACTGCCCTTCTGGCAGAGCACGGCGAGTTTGTGGTAGCCGGATATGGGGTGGCAACACGAGTGGAGTTTCTAGCTATGAGTATACTCTTTGCGCTTTCCGCCTCCATTGGGCCATTTACAGGACAAAACTACGGTGCTGGAGAGGTAGGCAGAATCACCAAAGGCGTTAATTATAGCAACGTGTTTTCAGTATGCTGGGGTCTTCTACTGGCAGCAATACTCTTCCTGCTAAACGAACCAATTGCCTCGATATTTACCAAGGACCCAGAGGTCATTTCAGCGACCGGCTTGTACTTGAAAATCGTTTCATTTTCATTTGGATTTCAGGGGATCGTTCAGATTGTAAACAGCAACATCAACACGCTCAACAAGCCTTTGGTAGCTTCATTGATTGTATTCATACAAATGATAGTCATTGGATTGCCTACTCTTTACCTACTGAATGATCTGAAAGGAGTCAATGGGATTTACCTGGGTATAGCTGTAATGTACCTCTGCGGTGGCCTCCTATCCGTCTGGTTCAATCAACGAATCATGAAAAATATCCATTTAAAACCTTCATTGGTTTAGTTCATCGAGAATACTGGCTTTTCCTTTCCGACTAATAGTCATTATTGTATTTTTACTAAGACACACACCTCTACATAATTATGAAAGTATTAGGTCCATTAGCTAAGGAAGGAAAGATCAATCAGGATGCTAGTGTAAGAGACAGCCAGTCGATTATCATCAATGCTCCCGTAGATAAGGTATGGTCCCTGATGATTCAAATGAAGGAGTGGTCGGAATGGAATGAACATATCAAATCTGTAGAAATAGATGAGGTACGGGTTGGTGCAGATTTCAAATGGCAGATTGATGGATCCAAAGTGCGATCAACCATACAGCAGATCAAAGAGAAAGAATTGATAAGTTGGACGGGAACGGCGATGGGAATCAAGGCAATACACATCTGGAAATTTGAAGCTGATGGTGATCAAACGATTGTTACTACTGAGGAGTCTATGCAGGGATTTCTAACGCTCTTTTTTAGTCATCAAAGGCTTCATAGTTCGTTGGTCAATTGGCTGGATCAACTACGACAAAAAGCTGAAGAATAGTAGCGAGCTACTTTCTGCCAAGCAAACTAAAAAACAACCACGCATTAGCAATAAGGGAATTGAAAAGTTGTAACAGAACGACATATGTGGCTACATCTCAGTCCAAAAAATATTCTTCCCCTGGTTGCTGCCAATAGTAAGGTGGTAAAGCACGTCTTCTTTCTGAGTCTATTGGTACTACTCCCCTTCACTGTTTTGAGCCAGGACATTCGGCTCGATATCAACAAAAACCCGAGTCAATATGTACTAAGAAGCTGGAGTACAGAACAGGGGATGGCTTCAGAATCTACCAACGAAATCATGCAGTCGGATGACGGCTACATTTGGATAGCGACTTATGCTGGGCTTCATCGTTTTGATGGCAAAGAGTTTACCATATTCAATGGATCAAACAGCAACATTCCTTCTCCTACAGTACTCAGAGTAAAACAAGGTATAAATGGTGAAATCTGGGTTGGGTCTCAGCATGGGGTTTCCATCTATAATTCGGGTGAGTTTATCATCCCTCCAAAACTAGAATCAACACTAGACATGAGCATTGAGCAGATGCTGGTAGCAAGCAATGGAGACCTGTGGTTTAGTACCAGAACGAATGATTTGTTTAGATACAGAAACCAAGAGCTAAAAGAGTTTACAACAGATTTTGATCTATCAGAAAGCACCGTTCTCTCCATGGTCGAATCCGATGATGGATCCATTTATTTTGGAACAGATGACTCAAGGCTATTCTACTATACCATAGACGATGAGCTTAAATTTATCCCAATTGAGACCAATGTAAACGGAATAAACACACTTTATGCCCAGAACAATACGATCTATGTGGGCACAGGAAGAGGACTATATGTTTGGAATGGCGAAAAGATCATACAACATCTTCCCATATCAGATAGGGCCATTCGCGCAGTACACGTAGATCAAAGCGATGTTATATGGCTTGGTACTATGAGTGGATTGTTTAGATGGAATCCTGAAAAAGCCAAACTGGATTCGCTTACGGAGACATCTGGTATGCCTAACAACAATGTGCGCGACATGCTGGTAGACCAAACGGGAAATTTGTGGGTGGCCACTTACCGTAATGGCTTGTTCTTTTTATCCGACGGGTCAATTGTATCTTATTCGAAAGAGGAAGGTACCAGCACCAGCATCATTGCCAATATCACTCAGATAGGTGATGACGCCTACTTGCTAGGTAATGAAAATAGCTCGCTCGATCTTCTGAAAGATGGGGTCATCTCCCCTTACAAGCCACCGATACCTATGCCGACAGCACGCCTCAAACATCTGTTTACAGACAGCCAGGGACGTGTTTGGGTCAGTACCTACGGTGGGCTATATGTACTAGATGGAAAGAATAGTCGGAAATATGCCGTAAGCAATGGATTTCCGGACAATTTTATACGAGTAAGCTTCGAAGACAGTAAGGGAAATGTTTGGGTTGGAACCAAAAATGCCGGTTTGATACGGTTCACAAACCCAGATGACTGGCAGCAAATATCCAATGAAAATGGATTAAGCTCTAATTACATCATGTCCATAGAGGAAAACAGCAAAGGACAGATCATTGTAGGAACGATCGGAGGCCTCAATATCATTGATGAGAATGACCAGATTCGGTACTTCACGGTTGACGATGGGCTTCCAGCAAGCTTCATGTTTTCCACCTATAGCACGGATAAATACATCTGGATTACTTCCAATGACGGATTGACGGGCTACAGTCCAGAAAAGGTGGTCAACTTCAATCGCGAAAATGGTCTGGGTGTTAACATTGTCTATGATATCCTCAAGGACGATGACGGTAATTTTTGGTTGCCCTCTGATAATTCTATTCTGAGTGTAAATATTGCAGAACTAGAGGCTGCAGCTGAGGATCCAAATAAGTCATTCAAAGTACGCCAATTTGATAAAAGCTATGGAATGAAAAACAGTCATTGTCTTGGGGCTGCTTTGTCGCTACGTGACTCTAACGGCACCTTGTGGATACCAACCCTGGATGGAATCGTGAACCTAGACCCTCAGACCATTAACACTCCCATTTTCGAACCAAACCTGATTATTGAAAATGTCATAGCAGACAACATCAAGTTGGATCCTGAGTCGCAAATAATCGTGCCATCAGGTACCGACCGATTGCTCATCGATTTTACAGCCATTAGTTATTTGCATACGGACAGACTTCAATTTCGATACCGGCTAGATCCATTCGATCAGGAGTGGATTGTGGCGTCAAACGAGCGAAACGCCGTTTATACCAACTTACCACCGGGATCTTACACATTTCAGTTGCAGACAGGAATAGACGGGGCATTTACTAGCGAAATCTTAAAGAAGAAACTGACACTGGAAGCTGCCTGGTGGCAGACATTTTGGGCCAAGATATTGTTCGGGTTGGCCATAGTAGTGACAGCAGTACTTGTCTATTGGATCAGGCTACGAACCTTAACCTCTCGAAATATTTGGCTGGAAAAAACAGTATCCGAACGAACCAAAGCACTTGAGCTACAAAAACAAGAGCTCAATGAAGTGATCAAGCAGCTCAAAAATGCACAAGAACAAATGATCCAATCGGATAAAATGGCCTCATTAGGTATACTATCGGCAGGTGTAGCACATGAAATCAACAACCCGCTCAACTTTATTCAAGGCGGTGTAGAAGGTCTGGAACAGATGCTCAAAAACAGCAGCACCAAAACCGAGGAAGAATATTCGTTGCTCATAGGAGTGATTAAAGAAGGTGTGAGCAGAGCGTCCAAAATAGTCTCTAGCTTAAATGAGTTCAGTCACTCTGTGGATGAGAAAGATGTACCCTGCAACGTCCATCACATCATTAAAAACTGCTTGGTAATGATCCAGTTTCAGCTTAAAGAAGGCATTGAATTAATAGAGGATTTTACCGAGGAGGAGCTTATGGTTATCGGAAATAGCGGTAAAATACATCAGGCGTTTCTCAACATTCTTACCAACTCTGTGCAAGCCATCAAAAAGGATGGTTTCATCAAGATCAAAACCTGGACCAGAAAGAACAAAGTAATTATAGAGATCACTGACTCTGGGCAAGGAATCCCCGCAGAGGATCTACCAAAGATCACCGAGCCCTTTTTCAGCACCAAAGATCCAGGAAAAGGTACCGGACTTGGACTGTCCATCACTTACTCCATCATCACCAATCACAAAGGCCAGCTTAATTATTCGTCCACTGTAGGTAAAGGCACTACGGCTCGGATTACATTACCGCTGATGAAGGCATGATTAAGAAGTCTCTTTACCCACAAAAAAAGCATGCTTTTCAGCATGCTTTAGTACCTTTCTAGTCTAGATTTTATTACTTATCAAGATCTGCCATTTGCTGCTTCAGCACAACAAAGTCCGGCTGCATGTCCAGTGCTTTTTGATATAGGTCTTTGGCAAGTGAGGTATTGCCTCTATCCTCTTCTACCATTCCTTTTAATCGAATGGCAGCCACTTTCAGTGATACATTCTGGGTGTTGTTCTTATCATCTATCGGGAACACCAATTGCTCTGAATCAGATTTTGCCGATCCGATAATGACATCCGCATTATTGATTGCTTCACCGTATCGTTTTAAATCCAACTGAAGAAATGCAATCTTGTAGAGCATTCCGATATCGTTATTAGCAAGATACAACTTCTCGTAGTTGGATACTGCCTTATTCTTTACACCAAGCTGCTCGAATGATATCGCCGCTACTTCAGCCGCAAACAAATCATCGGGATTCAATTTCATGGCATCCTGAGCCACCAACGCCGCAGACGCCAGTTGATTGTATTCATAATACCATAGAGCAAGCGTATCATAGATAGCAGGATTCTGTGGAGTTTCTGCCAGCAGGTTATAAAGAGCCATCCGCGCTACGGACGGATCGTTGTATTGCTTGGCCATACTGTAGATAAACGCATTCTTACGCAGTTCCCAGGGAATACTATCCTTTCTGGTTTGTGTCGTTGCTTTCTCCTGGGCATTTGCCAACAGGCCGATAAATACAATCAATAGCGATAGTAAATACTTCATATTTGAGTCTGTGTTTCTTTCTATTAAGTCTGCAAAAATAGGAATTACTTTGAATTGGCAGTTAACCCCATTGATTTTCCTGTTTCGAGCATCAATTGCCACGCTTCTGTACGATCATTCCGGATAGTTCCTTCCAATATGGCCTCTTTGATCACATTTTTAATATCACCGACTTCCCTTGATGGTTCAATACCAAATGCCTGCATGATTTCCTCGCCAGATATTGGTGGTTGAAAATTACGAACATGGTCACGCTCCTCTACCTCTTTGATCTTCTTTTCCACCTTTTTGAAGTTGGCCAGGTACTTGCGCACTTTGTCCATGTTTTTGGAAGTAATGTCCGCCCTGCATAGTGTCATGAGGTCATCTATGTCATCTCCAGCTTCATAGAGCAGTCTACGTATGGCCGAGTCAGTGACCTTTTCATTGACCAGAGCAATAGGCCTCAGATGCAGTTTGACGAGCTTCTGCACGTATTTCATCTTTTCATTCAGCGGCAGCTTTAACTTTTTGAAAATCTTTGGTGTCCATCGGGCTCCCATATCTTCATGACCATGGAACGTCCACCCGGCACTTTCGTGAAATCGCTGCGTGGCTGGCTTAGCGATATCATGTAAGATGGCCGCCCATCGCAACCATAAGTCATTCGTATCCTCACAGATATTATCCAGGACCTGTAGTGTATGATAAAAGTTGTCCTTGTGACCCTTACCGTTTACCTTTTTCACTCCTTGCAGTTTGGCCATTTCTGGAAAAATGATCTTGAGCAACCCTGAACTATACAACAACTTGAAACCATACGAAGGGACAGGCGACAGGATGATCTTATTCAGCTCATCTGTGATCCGCTCCTGCGAAATAATCCGAATGCGCTCCTTTTGAGCAACAATCGCATTAAAAGTATCAGGAGCAATATCAAAATTGAGTTGGGAAGCAAAACGAATGGCTCTCATGATGCGGAGTGGATCGTCCGAAAAAGTGATCTCTGGGTCCAATGGAGTCATGATTTGCTTCTCTTCCAGATGTTTTACTCCACCGAATGGGTCAATGAGCACTCCAAAGTTGCTTTGGTTGAGACTGATAGCCAGTGCATTGATGGTAAAGTCACGTCTATTCTGGTCATCTTCCAGCGTACCATCCTCCACAATTGGCTTTCTGGAATCGGACCGATAGCTCTCTCGGCGTGCTCCTACAAACTCCAGTTCAAAACCGGAAAAGGCAATAGCAGCAGTGCCAAAATTTTTATAGACAGACAGTTTGGCTTGGTTTCCTAAGTGCTTTTTCACCGCACTGGCCAGCTCAATTCCAGAGCCTACGCATACAAAATCAATGTCTTTTGAAGGCCTCTGTAAGATCAAATCACGAACATACCCCCCGACAATATAGGTCTCCAATCCCGCTTTTTGAGCTACTTCACCCACCTGTTCAATTATCGGAGCTAAATCTATCTTCCTATCTAAAACCTCTATTTCCGCCATTGCTTCAAAATTATAACAATAGGCCGAATGGGTTCTAAACCTCCGCCAAAAAGTATGCAAATGGACTCCACTTACACAACTGTCCCTTTGGGTTCAATTGCCCAATTTGTCCACAAATGCCGGACAAGGAAGAAAGCGCTTACTTCTACTTGGCTTGCCATTATTGCGCTGTATGTCAAAAAGATAAATCAATGAGATTTCATGAGCACCTCCAGATTCGGTACTTAGATTGGAAACATTGGAGTCAAAACTGTATCCGAACTGAATGTTCTGAAACTCCACCCCAAACATTAAGATCACAGCGTCATGGTTCACCTGTCCCGTTACTGTTTGCTCCCAAGGTATTCCTCGATAGTATAACCCAAGCATAATAGGACTATAATGAAATGAGGCCCCAACGTCCAACTGATGAAAATCGCCTTGAATTTTGTAAATAAAACTCGGAGCAACGCTGGCCTTTTTAATGTCTTTGAAATCAGGATTACCCAGAGCAAAACGAACTCCTCCATGCACAGCGAGTTTCATCGGCAGTCTACTTGTCCCTTCTATGAGTGAATTATTGGGTTCATTTAAGTGAAAACCGGATACTCCTCCCCAAAAATTCTTATTGTAAATCAATACGCCACTCCCGATATCTATAAATTGATTGGGACGGATGGCTGTAATACCCGGGTCCTGAGATGGAGCACCATCCACCCCAAAGTCAATCTGATCACCGAAGATCAGTTTGGTATAATCAAGTGTTCTATTGACATAACCAAAACTCACTGCTGGTTTGATGATAAACTCATCCCGGAAGCTGATGGTATAGCTGTAATTGAATGCAGCGGAAGTGTTACTCAAATTTCCAGAGCCAGCACGGTCTACATTGACCAGTAACCCGAATCCACTATTCAAATTTGGGGCATTGAAATCGTAAGAGGCACTGTAGTTGGCAAAAGCCTTCGGCAAATTGGGCCATTGCAGTCTGTGATTGACAGCCACTCGATGGTTGCCGATAGCTCCAGTGAAAGCAGGATTTAAGTACAAGGGATTGGCATAATATTGTGAGTACTGGATGTCTTGTGAATACCCCGATAACCCCAAAAGCATAAGCACTACAAGTAAAGTTCCTCTCATCTCACCAGCGTTACATCCCCTACTTTGACTTGCTCGCGTCCATCGCTATACCTCAGTTCCAGTCGATAAACATATACATCTGCAGGTTGCAATTGCCCACGGTAATAGCCATTCCATCCTACTGTCTGATCCTTACTTTCAAATAACAACTCACCCCATTTATTATAAATCAGCATTCTAAACTGGGAAACTCCCTCCACATTGGGAATGAACACATCATTGATCGTTTCACTACTGCCTTCACTGCCACCACTTGGTGTGAAGGCGTTAGGGGTCTTTTCTCTCCCGCCTTCTACAGCTTCCACTGCAGAAAATAGTGTTAGCGTATCTACACATCCATCGTCATTAGACGCGATGAGTGTAATGTCATAAACGCCCAAATCTGCATATCTATGTACTGGATTGAACGCGGAAGAAGTATCTCCATCTCCAAAATCCCATTGATACGCTGAAGCTTCGGTGGACGCATTTCTAAAAAACACCTCTTGATCAGGCACGTAGACGGTGGTAGGTTTTAAAGTGAAATCAGCTATGGGTTGTGCAAACACTGTGATGTAATCCTCTCGAATCATATCGGCACCATTACCCAATACGTTCTCACCATATAGTCTAACAGTGTAAACGCCTTCTTCTTTGTAAGTATGCACTGGGTTTTCTAGTGTAGAAGAGTTCCCATCCCCAAACTCCCAATAATAGGTGTCGGAAACGGCATAGCTGCTCTCATTGATAAATCGGACTGTAAATGGACTACAACCACTGGTGGTGTCTGCTGTAAATGAAATAATTGGGTCCGGTGGCAAAACCACCAGATTTCGGGCTATTGACTCTTCACAGTAATTATTGGATACTGTAAGAAAGATTCTATAGATACCTGGTGTATCATAACCATGTTGCCCCGGATCGTATAGGCTGGAACTGTCTCCATCATCAAAACCCCACAGGTAATTCAGTCCTGTAGAGCTGTTGTTAGTGAATGCAGCAACACTATCAGGAAGTATCAGCGTGTCAGGCATCAAAACAAAATCAGCTGTAATCGGTGGTTCAAGCTTCTCTACAACGCTGGTTGCTCCGATGGTGTCGCTCACACATCCTGCCAGGTTCTGAGTGACTAACGTAAAACTCGTGTTGATATCTGAATCTGACGGATCGTTTCGCAAATAAACAAGCGTTTGTTCGTCATCTTCATTAAGCCAATCATTGGGAATCGGAGAAATATTCCAGTTGTAGGTAGGCAGCCCTTTTTGTGATGCGCTCAGACGAATAGTGGCAAAACCACATGAGTCCACCTGATCAAGTGAAAAATCACTGGAAGGCTGAGGATTGATGACGTAATCGCGTTGGCTCGATGTGATGCAAGCATCTGTTTTCACCACATCTAATCTTATAGTTAAGAGTTGATTGGTATTACTGCTATTCTCGTAACTGTAATTCAATAAATGAAAATCAGCATCACCAGTATTCTTAGTCACTGGATAACCTGCAATCGTACCGCTACCATCCGAAATCGTCCAGGTATAACTATCAGGATTCAATGCCTGTGTAGCAGAGTTTACCTGAAGCGTACTTTCCCAAAAGGAACAATTTCCAGAGGTTACACTGTAATTGACATCCCGAAAATCAGACTCAAAAGAGGGCAAAACCTCCACCTCAATAAACGGACTGTACGCTTCACATCCATTGGAAGTAGCAGCCAATAACCTGACATAGTATGTCTTGATAGAATCCAAACCATTATCAAATCCATAAGACAAACCGACCTGATTAAAATCCAGTGTATCATAATAGGAAATACTATCCGTTATTGCCAATAGGAAATCTGCACTGCTGAGGATTGACTGATTGTCAAAAACAACCGAATCCTCGGGACACAGAGGAGATACATAATCAGAACCTAGCTGTGGGTCCGGTAATGAAAACACCTCAACTTCAGTACTATAAATCTCGGAGCAACCACCCAACTGGGTGGTCATTCTAAGTGCAATCGTGTAAGTGCCAGCAACAGAAGTGCTTGGCTCGGAGCCAGTATAGTTTCCATCCAGATAGAATTCAAAATCTTTGTTGTTATTAAGACTTAAATCCGAATTGAAACTTGAACCATCATAACTCAAATCCCATTCGTACTGTGATACATAATCCTGGTTTATTCGTGGGTCTATACTTGATAGCGAGTCTGCTATATTGTAAAGTAAGCTACGCTCACCTTCGCAGACATTGATGGCCTCAAAAAAAGGCTCCGGCTTTTCATAGAGAATAATACTGTCCACTGCCTCCGAAATACACGAGCTCACATTGTTGCGAGCAATCAACCGAACCTCATACACACCTGCTCCGGAGTAGCTTCTCGTGAAGTCAGTTACCTGAGCTCCATAAGTACCTACTCCTCCAGGAATACTCTCTCGGAGAGAACCATCAGCATTGTATAGCTCCCATCGCCATTCAGTATCAGGTTCTATGTCTGTAGTTGCATCCCTAAAGCCAACCTGTACTGTTTCGGCATCCTGGACACAAAAGTGTCCATCTATGCTATTAGCGAATCCAGCATCATACAGTTCTATGGCCGCCATTGCTGCTGGGGACATGGTGATGGTGGATTCATACATCTCAGTGCAGTTGCCTTGGGCTGTGGGATTGCTAGCATAGAGCCTGATTAGCTTTTGACCAGCAGTGGTGTAAGAGTAAACCGGGTTTGCCTGATTGGAGGTGTTTAGTAGAGTAGATCCGGTATTGTCATCATAAAACTCCCAGGTGTAGGACCCAGCATTGGTAGACAGATTTTCAAAATAGATATCCGCACCTAAACAGAAAGTTGTTTGAACCGGACCAGAAGCATCATTTAATCTGGTTTGATAATCAGCCACAGGAGGATCAACTATTCGTATATAAGCCGTCGTGGAGACCGCTTCATCATAGTTCGGATTGTTCTCATCTCCATTGTAGGGATTACAGATGTTCCAATTGTAGAGCGTAATCTCGAATTCATTGCCTACCAAATTATTCACATCAGCTGGAGCACTGATCGGAAAAGAACTCATATTAGGCCCATCAGCAGGAAATGGAATCTGCTCTATTGGCCCAAAGTACACCCCTGTGACACCTGATCGTGTAGTAGTGGAACTCAGGTTTGCGGTACCATCGGTAAGGTTGACAGTAGTGCCTCCATCATCGACTAGCGATAAGTTGCGAATAGAATTGGCGGCATTGTGATTGGTACCGTAAACAAACTGCGTATATCTGTCCAGTCGGTTCGGATTGTCTGGCTCCTGATTGATGTTACAGTTGAACGTGGAGTTGTCATCAAATACCGCATCAACAATAGCGTTGTTGAAACAAACATCATATTCAGCTGGTGAGATGGCTATATCCCCTCCAAAGTCATTATCTCTTGACCAGGAAGTGACAACCTGCACTTGTTCGGAAGTTTCGCACAAACCACCATTGAAAATAACACTGGAAACGGGCTCAAAAACACAATCATCGTTTTCTGGATAAGTGAAAGTCCCTGTTGCTGTAAATTCTGTATTGGTACCACCTACTGAAAAAGATGCATCTCCTAACCCATAGACATCCACATTACTACCGGGATCATTCCATTCAAACTGTATCTGAACCTGTGTGGGGTCCTGTGGAGTATTGAAAAAATAGGTGATAGTGAAATCCGTAACTGTGACGGGTGCACAATCCTTGTCGGTATTGAAAGTGATATTACGCTGCTGACGTAAGCTGGCGCATTGGCTATAGGCCTCAATCACTACCAATAAACTCAAAACGATTAAAGCTGGCTGTTTCAATTATTGGTACAGTTATCGTGAAATAATCATATACCAGTCAATGAAAAGTCAACTCGGATTCGGTTAGTCTGGTATACCAATAATCAAGGTGGGAATGCTAAGATAACGACCGTGATCAGACATTGTTATACAGCTATTGAATTTTTATTAGATTTTTTATTCACATTCTACTTTTCCATAGGAATAAACCCCAACCACCATCATGCTTGATTACGTTAGATTACTAGATTTGTATGTTCTATACCTAACGAATGAGTGCTGAATTAAAAACCCAGATTGATAAGCTCACCGACGAGCTCAACTACCATACTTACATCTACTATCAGGAAAGTAGAACGGAGATTTCTGACTATGAATTTGATCAGAAATTGAAGGAGCTCGAAAAACTCGAAAACGAGCACCCTGAATACAAAAGAGAGGACTCTCCCACACATCGTGTAGGCGGCACCATTACCAAATCCTTCAACACCGTAGCTCATCGGTATCCAATGCTTTCGCTCGGCAATACCTACTCCAAAGAGGATCTGGCTGATTTTGACAAAAGAGTCGAAAAGGGGCTCGGCACCACCGATTATGAGTATTTCTGTGAGCTAAAGTTTGATGGAGTGGCCATCAGTTTGATTTATGAACATGGAGTGCTAAAGCAAGCAGTTACTCGAGGCGATGGTGTGAAAGGCGATGAAGTCACCACCAATGTAAAAACGATCAGAACAATCCCCCTAAAGTTATCTGGTGATTTTCCAGAGTCCTTTGAGGTGCGAGGTGAAGTATTTATGCCCAAGAAGGTGTTTAAGCATCTCAACGAGGAGCGGCAAAAGAATGGAGAAGCATTGCTTGCCAACCCCAGAAACACAGCCTCTGGGACCCTAAAGATGCAGGATTCAGCCGTGGTGGCTGGTCGTAAACTCGACTGCTATCTGTATTCATTGCTGGGCGAGGGATTGGAACCGCAAACACACGAAGACTCCATCCACTTACTGGAGCAAATGAAATTTAATGTCTCCCCCACTTACCAAAAATGCCAAACCATCGACGAGGTATTTGACTATATCAACAAGTGGGAACAAAAGAGACATGAACTCCCAGTAGAGACGGACGGCATTGTGATCAAGGTTAATAGCTCTGATCAGCAAAAGGAGCTGGGCTTTACCGCTAAAAGCCCGCGCTGGGCCATCTCTTACAAGTACAAAGCTGAAGCTGCTGAAACCAAACTACAAGGTATCACCTACCAGGTAGGACGTACGGGAGCAATCACTCCAGTTGCAGAACTTGAACCCGTTTTATTGGCCGGCACTACGGTAAAGCGGGCTTCTTTACACAACGCCAATGAAATCGAACGCCTGGACATTCGGGTGGGTGACATGGTCTATGTAGAAAAAGGTGGTGAGATCATCCCTAAAATCACAGGAATCAATCTGGTAAAAAGACCCAAAGATTCCACTCCTACACAATACATCACTGAATGTCCGGAATGTGGGACCGAACTGATCAGAAAGGAAGGCGAAGCTGTCCACTACTGCCCCAACCATGACGCTTGTCCACCACAAGTGCAAGGTCGTGTGGAGCATTTCATTTCCCGCAATGCCATGGATATCGCCAATCTCGGACCCAATACCATCAAAGGACTTTTCGATAGACACCTGATTCGAGGAATTGCTGATCTCTATGAATTGACTTATGATAACCTAAACGGACTCAAGTTTGAGATCACCGATCTGGTAACTGGCGAGGTGAAATCACGATCTATCAAAGACAAGTCCGCTCAGAATATTGTAGAGAGCCTCAACAAGTCCAAGGAAACGCCTTTTCAAAGTGTCTTATTCGGGTTGGGCATTCGATATGTCGGGAAGACTGTCGCAGAAAAACTGGCAGAACATTTTAAATCAATCGACAACCTCATGTCGGCTTCTTTCGAAGAGATATTGGACGTGCATGAAATCGGCGAGCGAATAGCAGAAAGCGTGGTTGACTTTTTTCAGTCTCAGGATAATAGAGAGCTGGTAGAGCGTTTAAAGTCCAAAGGCTTACAAATGCAAGTGATAGAACAAGAGACTGATCAGAACCTGGATCAGGTCTTCGAAGGTAAAACATTGGTTGTTTCTGGCGTGTTCAGCCAATTTGACCGGGAAGAACTCAAAGGGTTGATCAAAGCTATGGGCGGAAAAGTGGCCAGTTCTATTACCGGTAATACCGATTATCTGGTGGCAGGAGATAAAATGGGTCCGGCTAAACTAGAAAAAGCCGAGAAGCTTGGCACCACCATTCTGAGTGAGGAAGAATTCAAACAGATGAGTAATATTTAGCGATGTTGAAAAAAACGATTATCACGTATAAAACGGGGAAAAACATAAAGCATCATCTCCCTCAGGAGATGATTGATTTTAAATCAAGCAATCGGTTTGCAATCATTTACTCAGATCAGTTTGAAAAGGAAGACAACCTCAAAGAGATGATTAAAGATTTGGAGGGCCTTGGCAAGGAGGTAAATGTGATGGTTTATTGCCATCAACCCAAAAAGAAAATCACTGATCTCCCCTTTTATACCAGCCTTGACATTAACTACAGCGGCCAGATCAACAGCAGTGAACTGCAATCCTTCGTAGACCAATCATATGATTTTGCACTATGTCTGGATGAATCAAGGCATTTCTTAATCGATTATGTATTTTCGCTGATTAAGAGCAAATGCCGCGTGGGGACAAACGGCCAGGAACAAGCGAATCGATTTGATTTAATGATCCATTCGTCCAAAGAAAACATACCTCTTTGTAGTGAGGTAATTAGGTATTTAAAGATGATCCAAAACAATGAATATCAACCAGTTTAAAGGTACAGGAGTAGCATTAGTAACGCCTTTCAAAAGCGATCTTAGCATTGATTTTGATGCATTGAAACAGCATATCGAGCATGTAAGTAACGGAGGAGTGGAATACCTGGTGGTTTTGGGAACAACCGGTGAGGCTCCTACAATCTCTGCTGAAGAAAAAAATCAGGTCATTGAGTTTGTATTTGCTAATAATCCCAGGAACCTTCCTGTAGTTTATGGACTAGGTGGTAACAGTACGAAGTGGGTCGTGGATCAATTGGATCTGGTAAAGAACTATGATTTGGCCGCTATCCTCAGCTTGAGCCCTTATTATAACAAGCCCAGCCAAATCGGTATACAAAAGCATTACGAGGCAATAGCAGATGCCAGTCCATTTCCAGTGATTCTTTACAATGTGCCTGCCAGAACAAGTTCTAATGTAACTGCCGAAACGACCATTGCTCTATCCAAACATCCTAATATAATAGGTACTAAAGAGGCCTCAGGAAATCTGTCCCAGTGCATGACGATTGAGCAGAATACGCCTGATGATTTTATTCTGATCTCCGGAGATGATGAACTGACCTTACCGATGATGTCATTTGGATGTGTGGGAGCGATATCTGTTATTGCTAATATTCAGCCAAAGACCTTCAGCGACATGATCCGATTTGGCTTGGAAGGCAACTTCAAAGAAGCCAACAAACTGCACATGGCGATGATGAAAGGCTATGATCTGGTGGGTCGTGAAGGAAACCCTGTTTCCGTGAAAACAGGACTGGAAGCACTCGATTTGATGAAAAGAGATGTACGCTTACCGCTTTTCGAAGGGTCTAAAGAGCTATTGAGACATTTCAAAATGTATTTAGGGGATAAATAATTCCCCTATTTATACTTTTCTTGAATCTCCGCAGGCACCTCACAGTTTTCCTTTCTGCGGGTATCGGTTAACCCAAAGATCTTCCATCCGCCCTCTGTTTGGATCAACTGAAACACGTCCACTCCACAGTGGCTAAATTCATCACCCAGGTAGAAGGCATAATCTACCCACACCACCGCATAATCTCCATCCTGATGTATTTGTTCATTCCAAATTGGCTCTGAATAGGTTTTCTCTTTAGGTTTAGCAAAGGCCTCCACTAGCTTACTAGCAGGTATGGTGGATAAAGTGGCTTCACCTTTTGCATTTTTAGAAACGGTCTGCAGCGAGGCATTGTCTACAAATAAAGAAGCAGCGAGCTCACCATCATTCATTTCCATGGCCACAAAAAGCTGCCTAACTGGCTCCATGATGGCTTTTGTATCTTGATTTGATTGGGCGATTAAACAAGTAGTCACTATCAACCCTAGGATATACAATGTCAATTTCATGCTGGAAGATCAATAAAAAGCACAAAAAAAGGGGCTTAAAAAGCCCCTTTCTTTGAATATTCTTCTAATTAGTAGAATCAAGCTTTGTTCTTGATATCCTGAACTTCGATTCTGATTTCTTGAGCAAGGTTCTTAAGATCTTGCATTCCTTTTCTTACTCTAGTTCCAGCAGCAGAATTGTCTTTGTCATAGAACTTTGCGAAATCTGCTTCTAGTCCGTCTACTAATTCTTTAAGTTGTTCGAATCTTTTCATATTGATAGATCTTTAATTAAGGTTACTGATAATTATTCGATTCAGCAATTTATATAAATTGTTCAAAAATCAAGCATATTGGGCAAAAAAAGCAGAAAATTAAATTTTTGCGTATGCTCCTTCTACTCCTGCCTTCTTGTATTCACCACTATCCAGCTTTCCTTTCACAGCTTCAAAAGCTGTGATAGTTTGCTCCACATCTTCCAAAGAGTGAACGGCTGTAGGGATGATTCTCAAGATGATCGTTCCCTTTGGTACCACAGGATAAACCACCACAGAACAGAAGATCTTGTGGTTGTCTCTCAGGTCTTTAACTAGATTGACAGCTTCCATGGTATCTCCATTCATAATTACCGGAGTTACAGGTGATTGGGTGGTACCAATTCGATATCCTTTCTCTACGAATCCAGATTGGATGGCATTTACAATCTTCCACAGGTTTTCCTTAAGCTCAGGTTTGCTTTTCAACAGTTCCAGGCGCTTCAGCAATCCAATGACCAATGCTATCGGTAGTGATTTTGCGAAGATCTGTGATCTCACATTGTACTTTAATACGTCGATAATCTTATCATCACCCGCTATAAACGCACCAATACAAGCCATTGATTTAGCGAAAGTAGAGAAGTAGATATCAATCTGATCCTGTACGCCTTGCTCTTCACCCGCTCCTGCACCGGTTTTACCCATGGTACCGAATCCATGCGCATCGTCTACCAGCAATCTGAAGTTGAATTTCTCTTTCAATTTTACAATTGACTTGAGATCACCCATATTTCCAGACATACCGAATACACCTTCCGTGATCACGAGAATACCACCACCAGTTTCATTGGTGATTTTTTCAGCTCGCTTCAGCTGTCTTTCCAGGTTTTCAATGTCGTTATGAGGGAAAACGAAACGCTTACCCATATGCAATCTCACTCCGTCTATAATACAGGCATGTGACTCTGCATCATATACAATTACATCTTTTCTATCTACCAGGGCGTCAATCACTGACATTACTCCCTGGTAACCGAAGTTTAACAGCATAGCAGAATCTTTGGATACAAACTCTGCCAGCTCTCTTTCAAGCTGCTCATGATAAACGGTATTCCCTGTCATCATTCTAGCGCCCATTGGGTAAGCTAGCCCCCACTCTGCAGCAGCTTCTGCATCTGCTTTTCTTACTTCAGGATGGTTACCCAAACCCAGGTAGTTATTCAAACTCCATGTTAACACTTCCTGACCTCTAAACTTCATGCGAGGAGCAATCTCCCCTTCCAACTTTGGAAACATGTAGTAGTTGTCATCGAAGTAGGAATGCTGGCCCAGAGGCCCACGATCCTGTAGTAATTTTTCAAATAAATCCATCTATCGTGTGTTAAATAAACCTTACCAAAACGAGCTACAAAACTAACATTAAATCCACATTGCGCAAACTGATAATTCTCATTTGATTTAGCTAAATATTTGAAAATTAGTTTTACCTGTATTACAAATGTTCAATCTTCGACCAACAAAACAGCAGTTTTATTGTAATCTGTAAAATTTTATACCTGCTATAAGCTCATAAGAAAACGAACATTTGGAGTGCATTTCCTACCCGGTATCTAAGGGTCAAAATCCTCCCTATTTAAAGCAGGAATCACTATTTTAGCGTATATGAAAAAGATCCAGAAAATACTGATTGCCAATAGAGGTGAAATCGCAATTCGTGTGATGAGATCAGCAAAAGAAATGGGTATAAAAACGGTAGCTGTATACAGTGAAGCTGATAAAACTGCCGCTCATGTCCAGTTTGCTGATGAAGCCGTCTTAATTGGCCCACCCCCTTCGTCAGAGTCTTATCTGGTAATGGACAAGATTATAGATGCCTGTAAACAGACTGGTGCTGATGCAATTCACCCTGGTTATGGATTTCTATCTGAAAACGCTGCCTTTGCCAAAAAAGTAGAGGATGCAGGTCTGATATTTATCGGACCATCTGCCAGTGCCATCAAGGTCATGGGAGACAAACTCGCATCCAAACAGGCAGTAAAAGACTTTGATGTCCCATTAGTCCCAGGTATGGATGAGCCCATCTCTGATGTACCGGCAGCAAAGAAGATTGCCGAAGAAATCGGATATCCCGTGATGATCAAAGCAAGTGCTGGTGGTGGCGGTAAAGGTATGAGGATCGTAAATGACCCCAAAGACTTTGAGGAGCAAATGACTCGGGCTGTGAGTGAAGCCAAAAACTCATTTGGTGATGATTCAGTGTTCATAGAAAAATTCATTACTTCCCCCAAACACATTGAAGTACAGATACTTGGTGATCAGCATGGTAATGTAATCTATGTTTTTGAACGAGAATGCAGTATCCAACGCAGAAATCAAAAAGTCATAGAAGAAGCCCCATCACCTGTAGTTAATGAGGAGCAACGCAAGCGATTCGGTGAAGCCGCAGTGAATGTGGCCAAATCCTGCAACTACTATGGTGCCGGTACGGTGGAATTCATCGCTGATGCTAATCTGGATTTTTACTTTTTAGAAATGAATACACGCTTACAGGTGGAGCACCCTGTTTCAGAATTGATTTCAGGGCTTGATCTGGTGAAAGAACAAATCAAAATAGCTGAAGGTCAGGCACTCTCTTTCAAACAGGAGGATTTGAAAATTCACGGGCATAGTATTGAGGTTAGAGTTTATGCAGAAGATCCTGAGAACAATTTCCTACCAGACACAGGAAAGTTGGAGGTCTATCGTAGGCCTCAGGGTGCAGGTGTACGTGTTGATGATGGCTATGAAGAAGGCATGGACATTCCGATATTCTATGACCCCATGATCGCCAAACTGATCACTTATGGAAAAGATCGGACAGAAGCTATTGCAAGAATGCAAAGAGCCATTGAGGAGTACCAAATCGTTGGAATCAAGACCACTCTCCCATTTTGTCAGTATGTGCTCGGTCATGAAGAGTTTACCAGCGGTCGTTTCACCACCAAGTTCGTGGAACAACACTTCCAGCCAGAAGTGTTGAAAAAAGAAGTACCTGAAGACATTCAGAAAGTAGCCGCTTTGTTTGCTTTTGACCAATATCAAGATGAGAAAAAGGGAGCGTCCTTCAGCACAAATGGTCATACTTCTGGTCGAAGCGGCTGGAAAAGTCGATTGAAGGCTGAATAATGGCAGAAATAAGACCGTTTGCCGGATGGAGGTATAACCAACAGCTGGTTCAGGAGATTGATCAATTGACTTCTCCTCTTTTTGATGTAGTATCTACCAAACAGCGTGCTGCTCTCTATCAAAGGACGTTCAACAGCATCCACCTTTCAGTGCCACAGGAGCATAATCCAGCGCATGCAGCAAAAGAGCGTCTAGCTCAATGGAAGTCAAACAAAATACTTGTCCAGGACAAACTGCCTGCGATATACGTTTATTATCAATACTTCTCGCTGCCTGGATCTGATAGAAATTACTGTAGGAAAGGGTTCATATGTAACATCCGCATTCATGACTATAACGAAAAAGTCATCTTGCGCCATGAAAGCACCATGCCCTTTTCAGTAAAGGATCGGCTTGACTTGCTGCACGAGACACAACTCAACGTATCTCCAACTCATGGACTGTATACAGATCCTTCCATGGAAATAGAGCAATACTTAGATGATAGCATGAAAGCCCCACTTTATGAGTCTGAAGACTATCAGGGTGTTCGCGATGTGTTTGCTGTGATTCATGATGTCAATATCATCAGAAGAATCCAGGAAATCATCCGAGACAAGCAGATCATCCTGGCTGATGGACATCATCGATATGGAGGTTCTCTAGAATATATGTATCAATGTAAGAAAAACAACCTCAATCACTCTGGTGAAGAACCTTACAATTTTCATATGATGTTTTTGACGAATACGGAAGCAGATGATCTGAGAATTTTACCAACTCATCGGGTAGTTGATGATCTGGAAGGGTTCTCCGAGGAGTGGCTGCTTCACCAGCTGGAACCATACTTCTACATCAAACCAGTAGAAAATGCGCCAGATGTTAATGAGATTATCCTGGGCAAAATGTGGGCGTTTGGACTGCTGGTGGGTGACAATGCTTACAAAATACGACTCAAACCAGAGAGGATAAGTGACATCACATGGAACTTCCCAGATCAGATCAAAGAGCTTGACCTTACAGTAATGCATTACTTTATTTTTGAAAAAATCCTAGGAATACCCGGCCCTAAGCAAGTAAATGCGCGAAACATTACCTTCCAAAGGAACTTTACGGAGTGTTTGCAAGCGGTAACCAAAGGAGAAGCCCAGTTTGCCCTGATCACTAAAGACATCTCTATAGAAACGGTGAAAAAAGTATGTTACAGTGGCTATACCATGCCTCAGAAGTCCACCTATTTTTACCCTAAAGTAATTAGCGGTTTCGTATTTAGTTCAATAGATAAAAATGAGTTCTATACCAACTTTGATTCTAGCTTCCAATAGCCCTAGAAGGCAACAATTACTGAAAGATCTCGGCTTTGATTTTGAGGTATTTACAAGAGACTTTGACGAAAGCTTTCCTGATGAGCTTCCCGCAATGGAAGTAGCCGAATACCTGGCTATCAAAAAGAACAAGAACTATCGTGAACTGAGACCACAAGATCTGATCATTACGTCAGATACCACGGTGATTTGCGAAAACCATGTTCTCAATAAAGCCGCCGATAAGACGGAAGCTCGAAATATGCTATCCATGCTTTCAGGGAAAACGCACCAAGTAGTTTCTGGTGTATGTGTTTCTTCCCCGGAAAAGAACATTAGTTTTTCGGATAGTACAGCTGTGACATTTGATATCATAACTGAGCAAGAAATGAATTATTACATTGATCATTTCAAGCCGTTTGATAAAGCGGGCGCTTATGGTATTCAAGAATGGATAGGAATGGCAAAGATTTCAGCTATTAGCGGATCCTATTTTACCGTGATGGGGCTTCCTACACACAGGCTATTCAAAGTTTTAACTGAGGACTTTGGTTACCAACTCAATACTTGATAGCTCAGTAAGAAGTAAGTTCGTCTAACTTTAGAACTGACCGCCAATAAATTGGACATACCCTGTGTGCCTTCGTATCTGAACTCCATACCTAGTTGTTTGTATTTAAATCCTAAAGAGAGTTCAAAACCATCCTCCATAGTTATGGGATCTTCAAATATCGGATTTGATTCAACTCGCGGATTCGACGGGTCACTCGAGTTATAATAATAAGTGGTCTTAAAGGTCTGATCTTTCAGAAGGTGGCTGAACCCATACCCGATTCCTACAAAAGGTTTAAAAGAACCCAAGGGGATGTGATACCTAACCACTGGCAATATCCTTAAATGTGAAGCGGAAATTGATGCTGAATGAGTCGTCTGATTAAAATCAGTATACTGGTCCCTCATGCGATATTCGTGGTAGTTTAGCTCGAGATACAGTGACCAACTTTGATTTCTGGAAGCAAAAAAGAATTCACTGTTCAACCCAAAAGAAGGTGAATAACTACTCTCGAAATTCATCACATTCAAATAGTCATAGGTATAACTACTGGTACCAAAATCAAGAGTGGTGGAAGATACGCCTGCCACTACACCGATACTGGATTCAATTTTGGTTGCTTGATCGTCTCTTGTAAATTGAGCTTCTGAAGCTAGTACGCACAATAGACTTAAACCGGCGATTAAGTATTTCATTAGAAGTTAGGTTTGACACATAATCACTATGGCCAGTGGGTTGAGTTTTATCCTAACAAATACTATACCATTACACTGACCCAAATAGAAATAACCAGCAACTAAGGGTTCGATCAGATGATGCTTGAATCAAACAATCAGCTCTCATAAGGAACTCTCCCAATCTTCCTGTGTCGATTGATATCCAATGGAACTAATACAATAAAAGGAAGGGTGAGAAATATATAGAATATCAGGCACCGATATTGGTCGAAAGGCAATTCCATAAGTGCCATTAGGATTGGGATAAATAGATATCCAGAAACCAAGACACCCACAACTACTTTTACTGGTGTATTATCCATTGGGCTTTTAGACGGTATCTGTAATTCATTGAGCCTGCTTCGAAGTATATTTTCTAGCTGCACCCATTCTATTGAGTGATCTTTGATATGTCTGTGTAGAGAAATACGCCTTTTACCATCTGCAATGACCCAATGAAATGACGGGGCATTGGTCATTTCTAATCGGTACCAGCAGATATCTTTCCATTTGATTTCCGTTTTTCCAAGAGCAATAGCGTCATTTTCGAGCTTAACCACCTGAATCTTATAAAATTCCAACAAACGTGTAAAAAACACCACCCAAAAGCCAACTAGTAAAATGAAACCGGAGAGCACATAACCTGCCACCTCTCCATTCAAAGAAATAACTACTATAGCAAGTACTAAAAGACCAATGACTGCTAAAAGCTTAACTAATGCTGTTTGTACAGACTGAAAAAGGTTAATATTGAGGTTCATAAAAAAAGGGGCCGCTAGCCCCTTTCAACAGTTGAATAATCAAATTTTAATCTTCGTCAGATGATTCAGCAGGCTGAGCTTCCTCTTTTTTCTCTCCACCCTGCACTTCCACATCGTCTCCATCTTTTAATCTTTTGGAAACTGCCAGGAATGGACCGGAAATAATCACATCACCTTCAGCTACTCCATCGGTTACTTCAATTCGCTCAAAGTCACTTATACCCGTTTTCACGATCGTTTTAACAGCTTTTCCATCTACTAATTTGAAAACGACCTCATCTAGTTCGTCACTAGCAAGGGTCTGCTCAGAGTCATCATCATTAGCAGGACCAGCTTGCTCACCGCCTTGTGGCTTGGCATCTTTCTTTGGTCTGGTAGTCACCGCCGATAGTGGTACGGTCAAAATATTTGATTTTGTTTCTGTAAGGATGTCAACACTGGCCGTCATACCCGGTCTGAATGGATATTTTAGTCCTTTTTCTTTGATCAGGTCCTGATAAGAAGAATTAAGAATTTTAATACGCACCTCAAATTCAGTAACCGCATCTGAAGAAGCCTTGTCGTTTGCCGTATTGGCAATCTGTGTTACCACACCTTTGAACGTCTTATCCATGTAAGAATAAGAATCCACGTCTATAATCGCGGTATCTCCATTACTTATCCGAATGATGTCATTCTCATTCACATCCACACGTACTTCCATATTGGACAGATCAGCGATTCGAAGCATCTCAGTTCCTTGCATCTGAGAAGTACCTACTACAGTCTCGCCCTCTTCTACATCCAGCTTAGAAACAATACCTGTCATGGGTGCGGTGATCTCCGTAAGTCGTAAGTTTTCGCGTGCTTCATCTACTGAGGCCTTGGCACTTTCAACAACAAATTGAGCCGCCTGTACATTCTGCTGAGCCGACTTTAAGTCCTGCTTGGCTATATTGTAGTTGGCTTCTACTTGTTGAAAATCAGCATCAGAAATCACTTTTTCTTCATAAAGCTTCTTTTGTCTTTCATAATCCAATTCACTCCTTTTGAAAGTAGCTTGTGCTCTGGCCTCTCTGGCTTTAGCATCCTCATAATTAGCTCGCTGCTGATTATAGTTCGCTTCTACACGCTGCAGGGCGGACTCGAAATTATCTGGACGGATTTTTAACAAAAAGTCTCCTTTAGAAACCGAATCACCTTCCTCGATTTCCATGCGAATGATTTCACCTGGAACCTCCGGGCTTATTTTCACTTCCACCACAGGCTGTACAGCCCCTGAAGCCGATACCTTTTCAACGATCGTAGCTTTTTCGGCTTTAGCACTTTCTACCTGGATGGCACGCTTCTGGCCCACCCATCCTTGGGACTTACCGATGATTGCGAATAGTATAAGAGCCACTACGACCCCACCTAGAATATATAATATCTTGTTTGACGATTTTTTCTTTTTGGCCATTAGGTTAGAATGTTAGGTTTTTGCCTTGGTAAAAATCAAGAACTTTGGTTTTAAAAATGAAATCATACTTGGCACGTACCAAATCAGATTTTGCTCTGAACAAATTGTTCGAAGCAACCTGGTAGTCAGTGAAATTGGCAGCACCAAGATTGTATTGATTTTCAATGGATCTAAATGTTTCTTCCAATGCTTCTACTTGTCGCTGAGAAGCTGCATAGGTTTTAGAAGCTGCAAACGCATCATTGTAGGCTTGCTCAATGATTTGTCTCAAGGTGTTTTTCTGTTCTAAAACAGCTATTTCGGCTTGCTGAAGGTTGATTTTGGCATTTTGAACGCCTGCATTTGCACGAAGGTTATTGAATATCGGAATATTCAGGTTCAAACTAAGTGACCGGCTCAGGTTTTGGTCTAGCTGATCGCTGAAACTCACCGTCTCTCGGGTACCATTTGCGGTAACAGATATTTCTTCAACTGCCGTGCCACCTGATGTCACGTAAAGTGTAGGGTTGGTGATGATATCGCCATTTGAATCTCTGTTGATGGTGTAAGGATTCTCTTCATTGAGATTGAACGTTTTGAAAGCATCAGAGTAGTTAGTTCTAAAACTACCATTCAGTGACAATGTAGGTGCGTATCCAGCTTCAGCCACCTTTACCCCCATGGCAGCTTGCTCCACCTGAAGTTCGGCACTTCTGATCTCAGGCATAGCTTCCAGAGCAGACTGAAATACCTCTTCAGATGTGGTGAGCATGTCTGGGCCCCCAGTCAGTTCTAAATCAGGCACCACCAACTCAATTTCTTCAGCAACTGGCAGCAGCATGGCTTGCTTCAAATTGAGCAATGCCAGGTTTAGGTTGTTTTCAGCATTGACAAGATTCACTTCATTGGTCGCTACCTGAGACATAAGCTCTAGCTCATTGGTTCTAGGCAAGGCTCCTCCAGCAACCAGTTTCTTGGTTCTGGATAACTGTTCCTGACTAGACTCCAATTGATAGCGGGCATTTTCTACCAGCTCTCTATTTAGTATGACATTGAGGTAGAAGGTTACAATATTGATGGAAATATCGTTGACTGCTTTGTCTACGTCATATTCAGCAGACTCTAACCCAAGTCGGTTTTGCTTTACTGTATTGGTGATTCTAAACCAGTTGAATAACGTGACATTAGCATTACCGTTGATTCCAGAAAAATTGATCTGCTGGGTAATGAAATCGTTGGAAGTCGGGTCGATTGATCGCCCCCAGTTGTAACCATAGTTACCACCTACATTCAAGCTTGGAAGCATCTCTGCTCTCGATTGATTGTAAGTAACACGAGCGCGTTCCTTTTGTAAATTGCTTCTACGTACTGACAGGTTATTCTCAATGGCGATATCAATACATTGCTGCAGGTCCAATACATTCAATGAATCCTGAGCGTAAGTTTGAAATCCCATGAAAACAGCCAACAGCAAGGTTAGGATTAGCTTTTTCATAATTTAAGTTATTGATCAATATCTGGGATATATAGTACGTTCTTTACCCAGTTTAGTTCCTTAATATATTCTAAAGTGATTGGTTTGATCCCTGAATCCATCTCGAACACAAGGCATGCCAGATCGTTTTTCCCTTTTCTAGACACGGTCATCGTTGCAATGTTACAATCATCATGAGATAAAACATCAGAAATGAATGCAATACTACCTTTTTGGTCATTTGCATAGACAATGAGTGTATGTGAACTGGCGGTAAAATTACAATCAAAACCGTTGACTTCTCTAATTCGAATCACCCCTCCACCTCTGCTCTCTCCAATTACTACCGCCTGAGTATCATCAGGAGCTGTCAGTTCTAGTCTCACTGTGTTCGGATGCAGTGTGTTGGCATTTCCAACTGATCTAAATTTGTACTCCAAACCAGCTTTTTCGGCTTGTTGGAGGGAATCTTTTATCCGGTCATCATCAGTGTGATAATCCAACAGCCCACCAAGAATAGCCCGGTTGCTGCCATGACCTTCATAGGTTTGCGCAAAGGAATTGTAAAAAGTGATGACTGCTTTTTTGGGAGTGCCTTTCAGGATTTTTCGAGCTACGCGACCAATACGCACCACTCCGGCGGTATGAGAGCTCGAGGGACCGATCATCACTGGACCGATCATATCAAAAACACTACTTCTTTCTGACATTACTGGGGTATTAACGGATTTTGGGTGAATGCGATACAAAAAATGACGAATATCATTCTAATATTCGCTTAAACGGCTACAACAGCTTTAATTCCCGGATGAGGATCATAATTTTCCAGGGTGAAGTCCTCAAAACGGAAGGCAAAAATGTCCTTAACTTCAGGATTGATTTTCATGTCCGGCAATGTTCTTGGCTCACGTGAGAGCTGTAAATGAGCTTGCTCAAAATGATTGCTGTAGATATGCGCATCTCCAAATGTATGTACAAAATCTCCCAGTCCAAGATCACAAACCTGAGCTACCATCATCGTCAACAACGCGTAAGAAGCGATATTGAAAGGAACGCCCAGAAAAACATCTGCACTACGCTGATACAGCTGACAAGATAGCTTGCCATCAGCCACATAAAACTGGAACAATGAGTGACATGGAGGCAAACCTGACTTGGCCATTACTGGAATGTCTTTAGGATTCCAGGCTGACACAATTAGTCTTCTGGAGTCGGGCTTGTTTTTAATATCCGCTATCAAACCAGAAATCTGATCTACACCTTCAAAATTCCTCCACTGGTGGCCATATACCGGACCTAACTCTCCATATTGTTTGGCAAATGTATCATCAGCCTTTACGCGCTCCACAAACTCTTTCATGTGAGCTTTCCATTCCTCGCTGTATTTTGGATACTGCTCTTCTAACCCATTTTGCTTTAAGTAGCTTTGATAAGGCCAGTCGTTCCAGATATTCACACCATTTTTTACAAGGTACTGAATATTGGTATCTCCCTGAACAAACCATAATAACTCATGAATGATGGACTTAAGATGTACTTTTTTGGTTGTAACTAATGGAAACCCCTCCGCCAGATCAAACCTCATCTGATATCCAAAAACACTTCGAGTTCCTGTGCCTGTTCTGTCAGACTTATCGACACCATGGTCAAGGATATGTTGCATCAAATCGAGGTATTGCTTCATTGCTTTAGGTTCTATGTTTTGGGTTCTATAGTTTTAGAGTTTCAAGGTCTCAACCACTTTGTACAGCAACTTAAAACCCGTACTGTTCGAGTGGCTAAATTAACGAGTTAACAACAGAAAGCTGAAAACAATACTCAATAAGTACTATGAAAAGTTAACACAGGGTTCTTTCAAAGCTCTGGTTATTGGCATTTGGGTGATCATCACCTCATTTTTCGGCTATCAGTTATCATTTCTCCGAGCTGATTTCGAGTTTGAACGGTTCTTCCCAACTCAAGATCCAGATATTGAATTTTACGAACAACATCTGACGGAATTCAACTATGACAATGATTACTTGATTGCTGTCATCACCTCAGAATCAAGCATTTTCGATAAGCCTTTTCTATCTGAAGTCATAGCATTCGAGAACTCAGTATCAAGCCTTAACAACATCACTCAGGTATTTTCTATTGCTACTGCCCAATTACCCGTAAAGGGCCCGATGGGTGTGACTCCCCTTCCACTCATACATGTGTCCAATCCATCTAGATATGAGGCAGACAGCATTCAAATTAATCAACATCCGTTCTTTAAAAACTTCATCAGTCAAGATGGCAAATCGCTATTGATCCAAATCAATCATGAGCACCTAACCAACCCGGCAGATTCCAGATCTCTGCAGTTACAATTGAATGAACTTCTCCATTCCTTTACTTTTAGCGACTATCACTTGGTGGGAAAGGTAATTGCTCAAGAGGCTTTTGTCGGTTATATTCAAAACGATTTTGTCCTATTTCTGGCTGCAGCGCTGATTCTAAGCTTTGTCTTATTGGTGTTTATATTCAAATCAGTCAAGATCGCTCTCATGCCCTATCTGGTCAGTATTACCAGCTTGGTTTGGTTGCTTGGGCTGATGTCCTGGATGGGATTTTCTATTTCTGTCTTGGGGTCCTTAATACCGCCTGTCATTCTGTTCGTTTCTACCTCCGACAGTATCCACCTCATCAATGCATACAGGAACATCACCAGTGAAAACCATGTTGCGAGACTACAACAAGCCATACATAAGGTACTCATCCCCACATTATTAACTTCTTTGACTACCGCCATAGGTTTCTTCAGTTTGTGGAGTATTGACACCTTACCTATCCGAGAACTTGGCCTTTTCGCCGGCATTGGTATTTGTATTGCGTTTTTTGTGACTTTCTTATTTGGACCTTTATTGATCCGACGCACTTATCCTCCAGAGACACAACAGATACTTATGAAAAAGCTGGCGATCTGGAACCTGCGAAACCACAAGCCTATTCTAATCTGCTGGATTGTGTCAATCATAATTGCTGCTTATGGGATATCTCTTGTAAAAACAGATGCATACTTACTGAAAGACCTCCCAGAAGACTCAGAAGTAAGAAATGCCTTCACCCTGGTAGACAACCAACTTGGCGGATCCAAACCATGGGAAATGGCTCTATGGCCGACTGATAGCACCAAGGGAATCTTCGATTATCAGGTGATAAGAGAAATAAACAAAATAGAAACCTATCTGAAGGATCAATATGGTATGAATCGAGTGATCTCTCCCGTTACCCTGGTTCGGTTTACCAACCAAATGAATAATGGAGGATTGACGAGTCATTTCACTCTACCGGAGAAGGCTCAACATCACAGAATCATTAAATCACTGACCCGACTACTCAAAAGAGAGGAATTACCAAAAGTTTCGGCCAATAACAGCTATGGTCGCATTGCAGCATTTATTCCTGAATACGGTTCTCACGAGACCATCAAGAGGAATCAACTACTGTTAGAGTTTATTGAAAAGGAAATAGATACACAGGTTCTTTCAACAAGGCTTACGGGGACTACATACCTCATTGACAAAAGCCATGAGGTGCTATCCTACAACCTGATCAAAGGGCTCATTATCGGTATCTTGATCATTTCGGTTTTACTCGGCCTTTATTTCAGATCCATTAAGATTTTGTTAATCAGCCTGATACCTAACATCATCCCATTAATAGCTGTGGCCGGATACATGGGACTATCTGGAGCTCCACTAAAACTAACCACTTCAGTGATCTTTGCGGTGACCTTTGGCATTGCAGTAGATGATACAATCCATTTTCTAGCGGTGTATCGAAAAAGTACCTGTAAATCCACAGTCTTTAAGCTCATAAACACCTATGCATCAGCAGGTAAGGCAATACTACTCACAACGGTGATCATTGTAAGCGGTTTTTTCCTATTCATCCTGTCATCATTCGGCGCCACGTACTATTTAGGCCTGTTTATGACAATTTCTTTACTAATCGCGTTGTTAACTGATCTGACACTCCTACCTTTGCTGCTTCATTTGTTTAAAACCAAGGAAACACAGAGATAACACAGCGGTTAACTTGTTATGGGCAAAACACTTCAAAAAGGAGATCTGATCCCCGACGTTTCGTTGAAAGACCAAGAAGGAAACCTGATCGATCTTCCCTCACTAGTTGGAGAAAAAGCTTTAGTAGTTTATTTCTATCCAAAAGATGACACACCAGGCTGCACAGCAGAAGCATGTGGTTTTAGGGACCGGTACGAGGAATTTGCAGATATGGGTGCTGACATTGTCGGGATATCTTCCGACACAGTAGGTTCACATAAGAAATTTGCAGATAAGTATGGACTAAATTTCACATTGCTAAGCGATTGTAACGGACAGGCAGAAAAGGAATTTGGGGTTCCCAGAAACCTGCTTGGTTTACTGCCAGGCCGAGTCACTTATGTCTTTGACAGGGCCGGCAAACTCGTCTACTCCTTCAGCTCAGCCATGAAAGCCACCAGGCACATTGAAGAAGCCATGGAAGCATTGAAAGTCTAAAGCTTTATTGATTTGGTGCGATCTGAAAGGATAGCTACCTGATCATGAGCTCGATGGATTAATTCTACCACAGGCATTTCATTCGATGGAATCGGTTCACCTATGTTCAATTCAATGGTCAACCTCCTAAAAACACCTGGTCGAAAGTGGCCTTCTGGTTCTGATATACCTACAGGCAACACTTCTACATCAGCCTGTCTGGCCAGCATGAAAGGACCTTTCTTGAAATCTGCAAGGTACCCATCTTTGCTTCGGGTTCCTTCAGGAAACATGATGACGCTTTTCCCATTATGAATCAGCTTAGCTGCACGCTGTAAGCTGGCAATAGACTTGTTACGATTACTTCGATCGATGAAAATCATCCCGGTCGCCATCATATACCAACCTAAAAATGGAATCTTCTTTAGCTCCTTCTTGGCGACAAAGTACAGGTTGGTAGTAACTCCTCTAAACAGCACCGGTATGTCCATGTAAGACTGGTGATTACAAACGAGTACGTAGGATTTGCTGCGATCCACGTTTTCCAACCCTTTGACTCTGGTTCGTACTCCACAAGTCCACAATACGCCTGGAGCCCACATGGTTCTGGCCATTTGCACCGAATATTTCGGATTCCAGGTAAATAGCAACACCACCAGTGAGGAAGTAATCATCAGAATACTCCAAACTACAACACCAAGAACCCTGAAAACTGCGATCACAACTTAAGAATTGATTGAAGGCACGAAACTAATGACAAAATGTCCAAAGACCCGACTAATTCCTCGCCAATTCACTCCGCTTTTTGAGGGCATCTTATAACTTTGCCACCCTTATAAAACGGCAATTACATCGATGGCAGAATATAAACATCAGGAAGTAGAGAAAAAGTGGCAACAATACTGGGAAGAAAACCAGACATACAAAGTCAGCAATGATTCTTCCAAACCAAAATACTATGTACTGGACATGTTCCCCTACCCATCTGGAGCAGGTTTACATGTCGGGCATCCGCTAGGCTACATTGCTTCTGATATTGTCTCTCGATTCAAGCGATTGAAAGGATTTAATGTCCTTCACCCTATGGGCTTTGACTCTTTCGGGTTGCCGGCCGAGCAATATGCCATCCAGACAGGTCAGCATCCTGCGATCACCACAGAGACCAACATTGCACGATACAAAGAGCAGCTAACCAATCTTGGATTCAGCTACGACTGGTCCAGAGAAGTGCGTACTTCAGACCCTTCTTATTATAAATGGACCCAGTGGATCTTCAAGCAGTTGTTCAATAGCTGGTACAACAAAGAAGCTGACAAAGCTGAACACATCGACACCTTGATTGCGGTTTTCGCCAAAGATGGCAATGCTACTGTCAATGCGGTTTGTGATGAAGATACTCCTGCTTTCTCTGCTGAGGACTGGAACAGCTGGTCTGAAGAAGAGCAGCAAAAGATGCTATTGAAATACCGTTTGACATTCATTGCAGAGACAACCGTGAACTGGTGTCCTGCTTTGGGTACGGTTTTGTCGAACGATGAAGTAAAAGACGGATTCTCTGAGCGTGGTGGTCACCCGGTAATCAAGAAAACCATGCCACAATGGAGCATGCGAATCACTGCGTATGCTGATCGCTTGTCTGAAGATTTGGATAAAGTAGATTGGCCAGAGCCGATCAAAGACATGCAGCGCAACTGGATTGGTAAGTCCTTTGGAGCTGAGGTGGATTTCAAGGTCCTCTCCCCAAACCCCTCTCCTGAGGAGAGGGGCTTAGCAGAGGCTTGGAAAACGGGCAACCCGAAAATGGCTAAAACCTTAATAGAATATGCCCGAAACAACAGGAAGAACCCAACCGATCAGGAAGATGCATTGTGGCAAAAACTTCGTAATAAGCAATTAGGGTATAAAGTCAGAAGGCAGCATCCCATTGATGATTTTATAGTTGATTTCGTATTCCTTCGGGAAAAATTAATTATTGAGGTAGATGGCGGATATCATGACACTGAAGAGCAAAAAGAATTTGATGCGGCAAGGAAAGAGTTGCTTGAGTATTTAGGCTTTGAGGTGATGGTGATAAGAAATGAAGAGGTAGACGAGAATATTGAAAAGGTTATCCATAGAATTAAAGATCGTCTAATAAAAATAGATTCGACCTCCCCTTCTCTTGAGGAGAAGGGGTCGGGGGATGAGGTCAAGAAAATCACCGTATTCACCACGCGTATTGATACTATTTACGGAGTGACGTTCATGGTATTGGCACCTGAAGCGGATATCGTTAAAGAAATCACTACCGATGAGCAGAGAGCTGAAGTGGAAGCTTATGTGGAAGTAGCTAAAAACAGATCGGAACGTGAGCGTATGAGCGACGTGAAGACCGTTTCTGGCGTATTCACAGGAAGCTATGTATTGAATCCTTTCTCAGGTGAGAAAGTACCGGTTTATATCGCTGATTATGTATTGGCAGGATACGGTACGGGTGCGGTAATGGCTGTACCAAGCGGTGACCAGAGAGACTTTGACTTTGCCAAGCATTTTGACTTGCCGATCGTTCAGGTCATTGATCAACAAAATATAACCGATACCGAAGCTGACCCAACCAAAGAAGGTAAAATGGTCAACTCGGGTATTTTGGATGGATTATCTCCTTTGGATGCGATCCAAAAAGCCAACGAATACATTGTAGAAAAAGGCTTAGGAACTCCTAAGGTCAACTACAGAATGCGTGATGCGATCTTTGGTCGTCAGCGCTATTGGGGTGAGCCGATTCCGGTGTACTTCAAAAATGGTGTTCCATACTTGTTGGAAGACGATGAGTTGCCATTGGAGCTTCCAGAAGTAGACAAATACTTGCCTACAGAAGATGGTGAGCCGCCACTAGGACGTGCTGAGGATTGGAAAACAGCTGATGGTGCTCCTTACGAGTTGACCACCATGCCTGGCTGGGCTGGATCTAGCTGGTATTTCTTCCGCTACATGGATCCGAACAATGATCGCGAGTTTGCTTCTAAAGAGGCTTTAGACTACTGGCAGCAAGTCGACTTCTACCTGGGAGGTAGTGAGCATGCAACCGGTCACCTACTCTACTCACGTTTCTGGACCAAGTTCTTGTATGACCTTGGCTTCATCAAAGTAGATGAATATGCGAAGAAACTGGTCAACCAGGGAATGATCACAGGAACATCAATGTTTATCTGTGAGACGATTTATAGCACAACAGAAGGAACTAAAAAGTTTATTTCATCAGAAAAGGATTATAAGAATAGAGACTCAGAAGCTAAAATACTTGCGAAATATGATCAAGGTGATTTGGCTAATGTATTCCGACAGAGTAGAATAGACATTAGTGCAGTCAATGAAGTGAAAGTTGGTGATAATAAATTTGAATATCACTTAGATTTTGACAAACTCAAAAAGTTGATGCCTCACTTTGCAGAGTATGAAGTTCTTGATGAAATCGTGCTTTGTAAACCGGAGTCTGAGAAAATGTCTAAGTCCAAGTACAACGTAGTGAATCCAGATGATCTGGTAGAGAAGTACGGTGCGGACACATTGAGAATGTACGAGATGTTCCTTGGACCAATCGAACAGAGCAAGCCGTGGAATACAAACGGTATTGAAGGAGTTTACAAGTTCTTACGCAAGTTCTGGGGATTGTTTCATGACAAGTCTGATAACTTCGATGTAAGTGATGAGAAGGCCACAAAAGACGAAATGAAAGTACTTCATGGCTTGATTAAGAAGATTGAAGAAGATGTTGATAGACTTTCACTCAACACTTCGGTGAGTAACTTCATGATTGCGGTGAATGAACTTCAGGCACTAAAATGCAATAAGAAAGAAGTATTAGAACCAATGACGATTGCCTTAGCACCTTATGCGCCTCACCTGGCGGAAGAGCTGTGGCATGCGTTGGGTAATGAGAGTACAGTATGTGACGCTACTTTCCCTGCCTTTGATGCAAATTACTTGGTGGAAGACACCATTGAGTATCCTATCATGGTCAATGGCAAGATGCGAGCAAAACTTCAGCTTGGAGCTGACCTGAATCCGAAGGAAATCGAAGAGCAAGCGCTGGCACATGAGAATGTCCAGAAATGGACGGAAGGCAAGGCTCCGAAGAAAGTAATTGTGGTGCCGAAGAAGATTGTGAATGTGGTGGTTTAATTGAACCTTTCGCTTTTACCCTGCCCTTGATCGGGCATCCCTAAAGGGAAGCGAAATAGAGAGTCACTCATTTCGTTTACCACTCCTTATAGGGAGCTAAATGAATGTATTAAGACGCAAAACCACTTCTCAAATGGGAAGTGGTTTTTTATTAACCCTCCTTAGAAGAATCAATTTGCAACACCCCTTCAAACGGGTTAGTATAAGTGAAATTGGGATATGTATAGCGTTGCCCATCTCCATCTATTATATCAATGACCAGAACAATAGATTCACCGCTCATGGAAAGTTCCGATCTTGGTATAGTCATTTCAAAAACGACATGCGGTTCTTCATTTGATTTGGTCGCCTTAAATGATTTGGAACACGACGCTCCAAAATAGAATTTACAGGGCGTCATGACATGACCACCATCCAACATGAGTGATTTACAAACGGTATAAGCAGCACCAGCCGTATGTGGGCTAAAAGACCTGTCAATCAATGAATCCGCTTGACCATTGTGATTATAGTCAACCCAAATGGTATAAAAATCCATTTTTGGCCATTGACCATCCAGATTGTTTGTCTCATCACCAATCATATCAAGCTTTAGTAGCAAATTACTATCAGTCAGCTGATAGCTGATGAGGTGATTCTCATTACTTATCAATTCAAGATAATCTGTCTTTGACTGACAAGATATGAGCATCAGTGAAATACAGAATAACTTTAGCAAGTTCTTTAACATAGCGGTATTGGTTAATCTTTGTGCTACAATAATAATGACAAGATCCTCTGAATTGCAACAATGACCTCTGTAACACCATTCGTTATCGAATTAACACCCTATTAAACCCGCAGGTTAGCTGTTTAGAATAGTAGTGCTTTTGGTTTCAGCGAACCCTTCTACCACTTAGTCTGAAATAATGAATGGTTAATCTAGAAATACCTCCACCTAATCATCTTTTGACTTATCTTCATCTCCAGATTTATGTCACAAGAATATACGTCCGACGTGAAAGCCAGACTGGAAGCGGCAGAGCAGAGAGCACTGCAACTTTTTACCGCCATAGAAGAACAGCAGATCATTGCTCCAGGTAAGACAGAGAGCACCATCAACACCGAAATCTATAACCTTGCGAAAGAGCTCTTCGGTATTGATAAGTATTGGCACAAACGCATCGTTCGTGCTGGCGAAAACACACTTCTTCCCTATGCAGAAAACCCGCCCAATCTGACTGTTAAGGATGATGATATCTTATTCCTTGATTTTGGGCCAATATTCGATGATTATGAAGCTGATTTTGGACGTACTTATGTCCTCGGTGATGATCCTTCCAAACTGTCATTGCAGCAAGACATTGAAGATGCGTGGTATGAAGCTCAGGAATGGTACCTTCAGCACACCTACATCACGGGTGCTGAATTCTACAAATACCTCAAGATCTTAGCCGAGCGACTTGGTTGGGAGTTTGGAGGAGAAATAGGCGGTCATCTGATTGGTAAGTTCCCGCATGAGCGGATAGAAGCAGCCAATTTTCCATTGTATGTGCATCCGGAGAACCACAATGATATGATGGCCAAGGATGCAGCAGGCAACAAACGTCACTGGATTCTTGAAATTCATTTTGTGGACAGAGAAAAGAATATTGGAGGATTCTTCGAGCAGTTAATGGTTTAATGAACGATTTAGCTGAACTAAGGAAGGTTTTCACTGAGAATGCCAATGCTTCGGTGGCATCACAACAGCAGGCTTACCTAAAAAACAAGTTCGAACACTTTGGCATCAAATCACCCATCAGGCGAGAAATAACCAAACCATTCCTAACAAAGGATAATCTATCTGAGCAATCTGAGTTAACAGAAATCATCCAGTCACTTTGGAATCAACCAGAACGTGAGTTTCAGGCATTTGGATTGGATCTTAGTTCCAAGTATGTGCGACGATTAGACGCTAGCTGCATCAACCTTTTCGAGTACATGACCGTGCACAAATCGTGGTGGGATACGGTAGACTTCATCGCTACTAACTTGATGGGACCTTACTTTAAAAAGTACCCGGACCAACTACCTGTCCGGACAGAAAAGTGGCTTCAATCTGAGAATATCTGGCTCCAACGCTGTGCCATTTTATACCAATTGAAATGGAGGAATGATTTAGACACGGAAAGACTTACCAAAACCATCCAACGACTAAAAGACACCAAAGAATTCTTCCTCAATAAAGCAATTGGGTGGATACTAAGGGAATACAGCAAGACCAATCCTGAATGGGTTCTACACTTCGTAAATACAACAGAACTTAACAGTCTAAGCAAGAGAGAAGCGCTACGACTAATTAAATAGCTGCCAAAGATCAACTTGGCACAATAGCTGCTATCGTATGCGTTATAAGTTTATCTAGATTCGCACCTATGAAGCTATTCATTCCTTCCCTTTTGATTGTTGTACTTCTATTCTCTCAATGTGGAAAACCGGAGCAGGAACCGGAGTTCATTGGAATGCAACACATAGAAGTTTCCAAAGTCACCAGCAAAGAAGCCATTTTAAGTGCTGGAGCTAAGTTTTACAACCCCAACGACCAAAGCATCAAACTCAAACAAGTGGTAGTGGATATCGAGGTAGATGACCGGATTGTTGGAGTGATCGACCAGGACATGAAACTGAAGATTGCTGGTAACGACTACTTTACTGTGCCTATTGAAGCTTCATTCAACATCCGGGATATTGGGTTGCTCAATGGACTCATCAGTATGCTTGGTGGAAAAGAGATCAAGGTTCACTATAAAGGTTACATTAAAGTGGCGGTATATGGATACACCACTAAGGTGCCAATAGATGTAGAAGAGAGCATCCGAATGTGATCGTGTCGGATAATTACCACCCTCAACTATTGATGTTTTCTTAACTAAAATCCCAAAAAATGGGTATTGCACGCGATTTCAGGCTGTACTAGTTTTACACAAACATTTCACCACCGATGAAAAAACTGATTACCGCCGTAATGATTCTCTTGATCTCAGGACTCCTCCTAAGCTTTGGACTGACTACCAAAAAGACCATTAAGAAAAGATCACGAAAAGAACTCTTCGTTTAGAAGCCATCCTCCTCTGTATCAGGATCTTCCTCCACGGGAGGCTCTTCTTCAACTATTGGAGGTTCCTTGGTTTTTAGACTATCGGGTTGGGCTTTCTTCTTGCTAAAAAGGTTTTTAAAGAAACTGCCCTTTTCCTCTTGCTGCGTGGTATCTACTGGCACAGGGTTTTCCACTACTTTCACATAGAGCTGCTGCCCGAAATACTTATTGTAATACTGCTGTTCTACATTGAGCAATTCATCCTTCGGATCATAGCGGTACAGATAACGTGTTTCAGGCTTGACCTTTTCAGGAGCCATCTGTGCAATAGGTGGGAATGATGGAATATCAAAGGAATCCTCCTCAGCGAGGGATGTGCTATCTACGCTCACTTCCAGTTCGGCCACAATTCCCATTGAGTCCATCGCTAATGAGTCATTGAAATCACTGGCAACGAACTCTCCCATATCAATAGCCGAGGTATCTTCCATCAAAGGTGGAGGCTCTGGCTTCAGCACATTTTCCATTGGTGCGGTACGCTGACGATAATTCTTTAACCAGTAAGGCTCGTATTTCACTACTCCAAACTTGCTCTTTCGGAGATCTCGTTCTGGCACTTTGTACTGGGCCACGTAAGCAAAGTAATCAACCTCAGATGCTGAGGCTATCACAGGCCCACCAAGAGCGGCAGAGTCCGTTTCTGAGACTTCAGGCTGGGATTTGCTTTTTGCCAAATAAGTGAGTCGCTCCTCTTCTTCTAACTTCCACAGGTACGAGTAATAAACGGACCTTACAGAGTCATCCAGGATGTAGGTACTTTGAAAGGCAGGACATATCACCTTATCTCGGCATGCCGAAAAGCATAACACAATGGCAACAAATACAATGATTAGCCTCATAATAAGGTGGAAACGGCCTGTTTGACAGCCTTAAAAATAGGATTATTTTAACAATCGTGAAAGGATAACGACAATTATGGTGAATTCAGCATATCACTGAGCTAAGATTTCTTTTGTCCAGGGTTGGATTAATTCAACCCATTGTGAATACATTTTTCCTGATGGATGCAATCCATCGCCAGCGATTAGTGAAAGGTCATTCTTTGCTTCTCGTGAAATCGGGGTGATGTTAAAATACTGAACGTTGTAGGTCTGACAGATTTCATAATTGATCAAATTATACGCATCAATCTGCTCAGCGATCAGTTCCCGATCTCGCCCTTCCGCAAAAGGTGTCACACCCCAATCTGGAATGCTTACCACAAAAACCCTGGAGGTATCACCACCGGCAAAATCAATAGCCTGCAGAAGTAGCTGTTCAAACTCTCTTTTTTGTTGATCCATCGGATAACCCCGATATTGATTGTTCACTCCTATTAGCAAAGAAACCAAATCATAGGTATCATCCAAATCAGCGGTGGCAATAGCCGCTATTAGCTCATCGGTAGTCCAACCTGTCCGAGCTATTATTTTGGGGGATTTAATTGCTTCACCGGTTTTATTTAACTGATCCACCAGTTGAACTGGCCATCTCTTAGATTCATCCACACTTTCGCCAATGGTGTACGAATCCCCTAATGCTAAATATGTTAAACTATCCATACTAGATCCATTACTATCAGGCACCTCCTCTTCATTGTCATTCGTATTGGGTAAAAACTCGGGTTCCTCTTGCCCAATACAGGCAACAACCAACAACAAACTAAACAGGTACATCATTTTCATAAACGCTTTAGTTCTTCCTGCAATTTCTTTGGTAAACTCAGCACGATCAGTTCATACGAATGATCGATCCATTTCTTCAATTCAATATCAGACAGCACACCATCCATCATGATCGTATTCCAGTGACTCTTATTCATATGATACCCCGGAAGGACTGTGCCATCGTACCGTTCCCTCAGCTCTACGGCCACCTCTGGATCACATTTCAAATTAATACTTGAAAAAGTATCTACATCTGTAAGAGCAAACATCTTGTTCATGACTTTAAAGACTAACACTTTCTCATCAAATGGAAAGTGCTCTGTGACGCCCGGCTTAGCCAAACAGTAGTCTCGATAATCTTCAATGTTCATGCTCTTACTAGGATCGCATTATAAATCTGGTAATGATCACAATCACACATATTAAAAACATGATCATGGAAATCTTATTGATCCCATGCATCATTTTAATATTCGTATTGGTTGGTCTGTTTGGATCTTTTTTTCGAAAGAAATAAGTCAAGACTTCCTTGAAATCAAAGTAGTAACCCAGATCCTTTTGTTCCTTTTTATCTTTTTGCTCTTCCATAATGTTCTATTCTTCAGCCACAGCCTTCGGTTCTATCCATTTACCATCAGCTCTTATGAGCTCAATCAATTCATCCAATGCACGCTCTGAAGGCACTCCACGCTTCATTACTTCCTGTCCTTTGTAGAGGGTGATTTTTCCTTTTCCAGATCCTACATAGCCATAGTCAGCGTCGGCCATTTCGCCCGGCCCATTTACTATGCATCCCATAATACCAATCTTCACTCCTTTCAGGTGATCGGTTCGCTTTCTGATCATGGCGGTGGTTTCCTGTAGATCAAAGAGCGTTCTGCCGCAGGATGGGCAAGAAATATATTCTGTTTTGGTTATTCGAGTTCTAGCCGCCTGTAAGATCCCGAATAGAATATTATTGTAAAATTTCGCTTTCTCCAGATACCCGTCATGGTCAGCTTTAATGTGATCCATTCCTAGCATCACTCCATCTCCGAAACCATCGATCAGTAGGCCTCCCATATCAGTAGCAGGATACATCATCATGGCATCCTCTCCCAGATCCGGATAAGTTCTTTTGATAATCACTGGTATATCCACTTCATGATTCATTAGGTAGATCATAGCCCTACGTAAATCAGCAAAAGCATGTGTGTTGGCAGTAGAAAGTATTAGGACAATCTGGTCTAATCCCTTGATACGATGTAGCAACTCTTCAGTCAACTCCTTGGTAGTGACCGACAGAAAGTTTAACTGTGCGTGAAGCTCTTTATCTAATTGATTGACAGTGAGTAATGGTGATTTATTCTTTCTATCAGAATGCTTGATCCAAGCGTCATAATCAAGTATTTCTCTCAGTCCATTAGGCAACATGAAGTCAATCGGTTTACCGCCAGAGTAGAGGTAGTCACATCCCAGATCATTCATGGTCCACTTATCCAATTCAGGTAAATAAAAGTGTCCAATGGCTTTCAAATCCTTAATGGAAACATCGGATAGATGAGAGAAATCCGCAATCACCCGTGGCACATTATCTCCTCCAAAATTGAGCACTTCCGTAGTTGCCCGTTTCTGATATTCGTATGGATTGTATTTACCAAAATCCGTAGACTCGATAGAAGGATGCTGTTCACGGTTCTTCAATCGATCAACTAGCACGCGGCCTACAGGAGCTTCCACTTCTGGCTCTTCGGTCAATGACACCCTCACGGTATCACCCAGTCCATCTTCCAGTAATGTTCCGATTCCTACAGCGCTCTTGATGCGACCATCTTCAGCCTCTCCTGCCTCTGTTACTCCCAGGTGTAGCGGATAAGGCTTCAATCCTTCTTCCTCCAGCATTTTCACCAGTAAGCGATACGCCTGCACCATCACTTGTGGGTTAGAGGACTTCATAGATATGACAATGTCATAAAACTCAAGATCTTCACAAATTCGAATGAACTCCAATGCCGACTCTACCATTCCAAGGGGGGTATCCCCATAACGGCTCATGATTCGGTCAGACAAGGAACCGTGATTGGTCCCAATCCGCATCGCAGTACCGTTTGCTTTACAGATTTCCACCAGTGGAGTGAATTTGTCACGTATCCGATCTAACTCTGCCTGATAGGATTCATCGGTGTATTCAATCTCCTCAAATTTCTTTTTGTCTGCGTAGTTGCCGGGGTTGACCCTTACCTTTTCTACGATTTTTGCCGCCAGCTCTGCTGCATTAGGAGTAAAGTGAATGTCAGCAACCAGAGGCACCTCACAGCCACGTGCTCTGAGTCCATCGCGTATCGCCCTAAGGTTTTCAGCTTCTTTGATGCTTGGAGCAGTGATTCGCACGTATTCGCACCCACTCGCTACCATCCGCAGAGTCTGTTCGATAGACCCTTCGGTATCCATAGTATCCACAGTGGTCATCGACTGGACCCGGATCGGGTTATCTCCACCCAAGGGGGTATTGCCGATAGTTACTTCAAGCGTTTTTCTGCGCTGATACGAGGTAAGACTGGTACAGAAATCAACTTCTTTTTGATCGAGGCGCTGCTCAGCATTCATAGACCTTTTGATTTATCTTCCTAAACACAAATTAACGATAAAAGTTGCCCGCAAATCGGATTCACTTCAAGTATTTATAAGTCTCCTAACTGTGGTCTGATCACCAAATCTTCCACGACCGTCCGATCGCTTAAGGTAAAAGTGGTATAGACCATATCAGCTACGTCCTCTGGCTTCATGAATCGCTCTGGGGGCAGGTCCACTCCTTCCCAACTGGCTGTAAGTGTAGCGCCAGGCATTACAGAAGTAACCCGAATGCCATGCTCTTTGAGCTCTTCGCGAAGCACTTTGCTCATACCATACATAGCAAACTTGGAGATGCAGTAAGAACCACCATTACTGTAGGCCATGATACTGGCCGTAGAACACATGTTAAATATATGGCCAGATTTGCTCTTCTTCATGTCAGGTATCAACCCACGGCTTACCCGATAGGCCGAGTACAAATTGGTCTCGATTTGGCTTTCCAAAACGCCATCTTCTTCATCATGTATGGTACCCGGCACAAACTTCCCGGTGTTGTTAACCAAAACAGCTACTGGCTTACCCGTCAGACGGACAAACTCGATGAAGCTTTTGACATCTTCTTTCTTTGAAAGGTCCGCTACATTAACCATCACCTTATTGCCGTGGGTTTCTTCCACTGCTGCCTTCAACGCATCCAGATCATCTTCATTGCGAGCACACGTAGCAACTGTATAGCCCTGAGCCGAAAATTTTTCGACTATCGCCCGACCTATTCCTTTAGTGCCACCCGTAACAACTATTAGTTTTTCCTGATTATTTGACATGTTGATACATCTAACTGTGAGGAATATTGTTAGAAATACTTCAAACAATTATTCGTTTTAATTCTTTAATCTCTTTGAACATGTCGGTTTGCCATGTTCTTATTAATTTCGGCAAAGCTAACATTTCTGAAGCAAGCGAATACTGAATGAAGTCACTCGGAAAATTTTTGATTTTTGCCGGACAGCTCTTTGTCCGTAGAGAAAGCTTCAAAACATATGTTTCACTGGTCATAGACGAATGCATTAAGGTGGGGTTCAACTCCCTATTTATTGTGACCATTGTCTCTGTGTTTATGGGAGCTGTAGTGACTGTGCAAACAGCCTACAACCTGGTAAGTCCATTTATTCCGGATTATGTGATTTCTCTAGTAGTCCGTGACATGACTGTGCTGGAGTTGTCCCCTACCATTATAGCCATAGTTTACGCTGGAAAGGTAGGATCGAACATTGCTGGAGAGTTAGGTACCATGCGGATCACCGAGCAAATAGATGCGCTTGAAGTTATGGGAATCAACTCCACCTCTTACCTGGTGTTACCCAAAATCATTGCATCACTTTTAATGTATCCGATGTTGGTGGTAATGTCAGGGTTTTTATGCATCTATGGTGGATACCTTACGAGCCTGGCCACCGGAATCATTTCAGGTCATGACTATATCTATGGCATCCGGTATGAATTCATTGAGTTCAACATCACCTTTGCCTTGATCAAAGCTTTTGTTTTCGCCCTGCTGGTAGCTTCCATTTCTGCTTACAAAGGATATTTCACTACTGGTGGAGCTCTGGAGGTTGGTAGATCATCGACTGCAGCTGTTACTAATAGTTGTATTGCTATTCTATTAGCTGATTATTTACTTGCTCAACTTCTACTGGGATGATCGAGATCAAAGAAATCAAAAAGTCGTTTAAAGACAAAGACGTCCTCAAAGGCATCAGTGGAACTTTTGATGCCGGTAAATGCAACCTCATCATTGGATCGAGTGGTACTGGTAAATCGGTATTGCTCAAATGCATCGTCGGATTGATCAAACCCGACTCAGGTCAGGTGCTGTATGATAACCGGGACTTCACTTCTGGTGACAAGCATTCGCAAACGGAAATAAGAAGAGAAATTGGGATGCTGTTTCAGGGCTCTGCCCTATTTGACAGCAAAAATGTGGAGCAAAATATCATGTTTCCATTGGATGTGCTCACCGACATGAGTAAGGAGGAAAAAATAGAGCGTGTTAATTTCTGTCTGGATCGTGTAGGCCTGGCCAATGTGAATGACAAGATGCCATCTGAGATCTCAGGAGGAATGAAAAAGCGCGTCGGTATAGCTCGTGCGATTGTCAACAAACCCAATTACCTGTTTTGTGATGAACCCAACTCCGGTCTTGATCCACAAACCAGTATGGTCATCGATGAGCTGATCAAAGAAATTACTGACGAATATGGTATCACTACGGTGGTAGTGACACATGACATGAACTCGGTGATTGAGATCGGGCAGAAAGTAATGTTCCTCTACAAAGGGGATAAACTCTGGGAAGGATCCAATACAGATATCACTAATTCGGGTGTGAAAGAACTGGATGATTTTGTATTTGCCAACCGCATGATGAAGGAGTTTCGGTAGACCTCTTGAACCTCTCCGAATTGATTGAATTCATATCAAATAGATCAATCAATATTTAAAATCCAACGATCAGTGCTATCGAAGTGTCATTCACGATGTACTAATTAATAACGGAGCACTACCCAGTTCCAGTCTGATAAAAGCACCTATGATTCACTTTTTGAACTCCAGCAAATCATCATCATATTTATTAATGCTGACTCTTTTGACGGCATGTCTGTCACCTTTTGGATATAAGTACAACAGTGGCACTCTACCTGATAAACCCACAAATCTGGCAGCAGTAAACTCAGCTTATGATGACTATAACTCTACCGCGCCCACACTTGGAGAAACATTTCCATTGTGTTTTTCTTCCAATAGAGGATCGGAAGGTGGCCAATATGACATTGTCTACAAACTTGTTAGCATCACGTTTGACAAAGATGATGGTACGCTAGAGGTAACCGAAGAAACCAATGGTAATCTGGATGTAACCATAGTCAACAGGCAAATCAAAAATGGGTTGAACAAGACAAAGACCGATGCAAACGAATTTGGGCCCTACTTGATACCTCTTGGCCACAAACAAGAAGAAAACGTGAATTGGAATGGATACTATGAGATGTACGTTCTGGTTTATTCCAATGATCAAAATGGCAACCACGACTTCTATTTTACTGAAAATACGGAAAGCTCAGCTTATACCGAACCAAAGCCAATTAGCTTTCTGAATTCGGAGCATAACGATGCTTATTTCACTCTTAATGAAGAGCAATCATCCATATATTTCACCTCTGATCGTGATGGGTCATTTGATATCTATGAAACTCAAAAAGATAAGGACAGAGACCTCATAACAGTACTATCTGAGGATAACGATGGAGTATCCATAAACAAGGTCGAAATCCTCAGCTCTGCATACGATGACAAGTGCCCATTTATATTGGGAAATAGAATGGTTTTTGCATCCAACAGACCGGGTGGTGAAGGTGGTTATGATTTGTATTATTCTGACCAGATTAACGGTGAGTGGACTGAGCCTTCCAATTTTGGATCTGAAATCAACACGGAGTATGACGAGTATCGCCCCATAGTTCGCTATCAAGAAAGTTTCAATTCTGATTTCATGCTATTTTCTTCAAACCGACCGGATGGACTAGGCGGATTTGACTTATACTATGTGGGGATTGACAAAACTGACTGACAATTTAATGAACAGTCTATGTATTGTCAGAAACCACAACTTATGGTTGATCCAATAGGCAACTTATTTTATGATTGATAGCCCAATCATGGAAGAGTTTTGAGAATCTTGGCCTGATTCATTTCAATAGAATTCCCTTATTTTGTTGTGATGAATGAGTTGGCCCTATCCTACTGGCAAGAGATCCTGGCACTTAGCACCCTACTACAGGGAGTTCTTCTCATTTTACTTTTAGCCTTCAACAAGTATCCCTCCAGCCGTGCTCTGAGTTTTGTGCTGGCTAGTCAATGCAGCTTCTTGTGTCTTTTTTTATTGGGAAATGAATTATCTGAAGCCATAACAGGTACCCTTCTCCTAGCATCGATCATCGCCATTTGGAGATACATTAAAGTCTTCTTTACTCAAAATACCAGAACTTCTTTCCTGCCATTCCTGACACTGTTAATCACTATTCCTTTGTTTGTATTTAGTGAAGCTATTGGTCGTGCAGGTGTAGCCATTATTCTATCAATAACCATCATCACCTTTCTGGTCATCTCAAATAAGCTGTTCGTTCAGGAAGGCAAATCAAGAGGTATCTCATGGTCGATCAATCCCGGTGCACGGCTCTCCTGGCTCAAGTGGTTTTATAGATACCAGGTGCTGACCGTTGGATCAGGACTGTTGACTTTGGCTGGTTTGTTACCAGTCTGGTCCTTCACATTGACTTTGCTTCTAGAGATCTATGTGATACTCTTTCAGCTAGTCAAAGAATCAGACTTCATGGCTCCCCTTCCGGCAGGGACTAAGTACCAAAAGTCTACCTTGACTTCTGCACAGAAAGCACATATACTTAACCGGCTAGATGCTCTGGTACAGGACAAATTCTATCTGGAAAGCACGATATCCCTTTCCACTCTTGCTGAATCTTTGCAATCCACTACTCATCATTTATCCCAGGTGCTCAATGAGTCCAGAAGGCAGAGCTTTCAAGAGTTGATAACTACCTATCGTGTAAGAGAAGCTAAGCAACTTCTCAAAAGTGAGCAGCATCAACACACCAAGATCGAGTCGATCGCCAATATGGTGGGCTACAACTCTAAATCGGCATTTAATACAGCATTTAAAAAGCAAACCGGACTTACTCCCAGCGAATTCAGGGAGTCCAAAGACGTACTGACTTATCGGGACGAACGTCTGCCCGATCGGAAACGGCGAAGTTCAAGATCATTATTGCGTGATTTGATACATGGTTTCAACACAACATCAAGTATCATGATCTCTAACTTCATCAAAGTCTTTATCAGAAGATTCAACAGAAACAAACTTTTCTCATTGATCAATCTATTTGGGCTTACTGTGGGCTTTACCTGCAGCATCCTGATTTATCTCTTTATCCAAGAGCATAGCTCTTACGACACAGAACTACCCGATAGTCAGGATATCTACCGAATCGCCTGGATGAATGACAACCCGCAGACGCGCACTCCGCACCCGATGGCTCCGGCACTGAAAAATGATTTTCCAGAAGTGGTGGCTGCTACTTCCATATCACCTATGTATGGACCGGGGCTTACCAGACAAGCCGTTCGAGTAGAAAACCTTGAGGAAAACATCCATTTTCTAGAGCGCGATTTCTTCTATGTAGACTCTACGTTTCTGGATGTATTTCAGCTAGAGGTAATACTCGGAGATGAAGATGCACTGTCGCAACCTTTCAATTTGATTATTTCAGAATCTACTGCCCAACGATACTTCGGAGATACCAATCCTATTGGCAAAGAATTGACCATGGATGACTGGTCCATTGCGGTGGCGGCAGTAGTGAAGGACATGCCAAAAAAATCTCATTTTCACTTCACAGGACTCATATCCTATGTTACCCTAAAAGCAATTGGACCTGACAATCCGTGGTTTACCTGGAAGGATTTTGGACACTTCAATTACATAAGAACACGTAAGGATGTTGATTATAAAGTGTTCGAATCCAAAATTCCCAAATGGATTGTAGAATACCTCCCCTGGAGTGAGACTCAAAAAGAATGGCTGCTATCTGGCGATGCAAAGTTTGAGCTGCAACCAATCCAAGACATCCACCTGCAGTCGCATTTGAGGTGGGAACTGGAAAACAATGCGAATATCCTTTACATCTACATACTTACTGGTGCGATGAGCTTCATCCTGTTGATTGTTTGCATCAATTACATCAACCTAACAACAGCCAAATCCATTGAGAGAGCTCGAGAAGTGGGAGTTCGAAAAACCCTGGGTGCGCTTTCCTCTAGTTTGACTCGTCAGTTTTACCTGGAATCTCTGGTTTTTTGCCTGATCGCTGCCGTTTTGGCGTTTGGGCTATCGATCATCTTGTTGCCATTCTTCAATCATCTAACACAACTGGAGTTTACCATTAAATCTTTGTTTGAGGCAGACTTTCTTCTGCACACCTGTTTGGCTGTAATGGTCATTTCACTGCTATCAGGGCTGTACCCTGCTCTGGTCATGGATAAGTTCAAACCTGTGGACGTGCTCAAGGGCAAACTAACTGCTTCATTTCATGGCAGAAGATTGCGCAATGCCCTGGTGATCTTCCAGTTCTTTGTCTCAGCCATTCTGATCATTGCGTCGCTCATTATCATGAAGCAATTGGACTATATGAAAACCAAGGAGTTGGGTTTTGACCAGGATGCTCTGATATCCATACGGATCTTTCCAAGTGTGGAGATAGGTGGAATCAATGTAGATCAGGTCCGTTCGTTGGGAACCACTTTGAAGAATATCCCTGGTGTAAAGGAGGTTTCTGGAGTATCCAATTTACCTGGTGGTCAATTTAATCAACTAACCTTATTCCAAACCAATCAGCCAGAGGAACGAATTGATGCTTCTCAACTAGGAGTTGATTATGGTGGTTTGGAAGTGCTTGGCTTGTCTATGGACCAGGGAAGGACTTTCAATAGGTCCATGGATAGCGATACATTAGATAACCACTTCATTATCAACCAAAAAGCAGCGGATCAATTAAACCTCGATGAGCCCATTGGGACATCCATCACCTGGGAACAAGGCGGCAGAACAGGCCAGGGAATCATTGTTGGGGTGACCAGGGATTTTCATTTCCAGTCGCTTCACTCCTCCATCCAACCTTTGATCATGTACCTGGACCCTTATGATGTCAACCATATGTTGGTCAGACTGGAAGGAAATCAATTTCAGCAAACGCTGAATCAAATCAATAAGGTCTATACAGAACGTATAGCTGCCGCTCCTTTTGCCTATGAATTCCTGGATAGTCAACTAGAGGAGCTGTATAAGGATGAAGTTCGCACACTGAACATCTTTACCATCTTCACCTCTATTGCTCTCATTCTGGCATGCATCGGGCTGCTCGGTCTGGCCATTGCATTACTCAATCAAAGTGTAAAAGAAATCGGTATTCGCAAAATCATGGGTGCCAGATCCCGAGATATCTTTGTGATGGTCTTGGGACAGTTTTTAAAGCTAATTGGGATTGCACTGGTCTTTGGTCTACCTGCGGGTTATTTCATCATGCAGCGTTGGATTCAGGAGTTTTCCTACCAAACATCGATAGGTGTACTTCCCTTCCTCTTGTCTGCGGCCTGTTTAAGTATTATAGCCATCCTGAGTGTGAGTGTGATCATCATGAAAATTGCGCGCACCAACCCTGCGGAGACACTGAGGCATGAGTGATATAGTTGCGTGACAATATTTATATGTCTAATCTCAACTTGTCAGAGCACCCGCTGGTGCGAGCTTCTGGCTCGTACCAGAGAACATAAATACCACGAGCAGAATACTCGCGGTGGCAGGGGTTGACATACCATGCCTATACGATTAAATTTCCTGCTAGTGTGAATACGCAGCTCATCTTACTTAATTTGCCAAGACTCAGATGATTACTTATTTTAGAAGTTAATGAATAACCGTTCCAAACCATTTCGTTTCAAAGTCCAGTCAAAACTTTCATTAAAACTAATATTAGCTTGCACGCTCATATCAGTACTGGCAAGATGCAAGGAAGCTCCAACCACCTCTGACCAATGGATAAGAAACAGAAATAGAGAAGTACTTCGGGCAGCCAGCTTGCTAATTGAAGAAACAGGTAATAAAGAAGCTGACGTGAAAGTCCTGCAAAATATGAGAGATTTCAAGGGCAAAATTGATACACTTATAGCTTATGTTTCGGAAAACGATAAAAAGAGAACCTTAAAAGCAGTCAACATTCATCTCGACTCACTTAAGAGGATGTATTATTTCCCCTCACCTTCGTTTGAACAATACCTAACACTTGATGAACATTCAACTACAAATGAGTTTAAAATTCAGCTGGCATTGTTAGAATCCGAAACTTTCAATCTCTTAACATCGAAGGTCGGGGCTAATGATTTCAAATTTGATAAACTCGAATTGTACTTTATTCCAGATAAATATCATGATTACAAATCTCAGCAAATCAAAGGCAAAGTTCTATTTGCATTAACCAGTACCATGATTGACAAGCATGCAAAAATGTTTGTTAATGAAAAGGAAATTGAATTAAAAGATGGTTTTGGAATAATTGATCTCACTAGAAGTGAACTCAGTGAAACCAACAGTATAGAAGTGACTTTTAAATCTGATATTCCAAACACTACCATCACCAGAGAATTACAAATAATTCCACGTAGATACGAATAGTGAGAGCTTGATTCTTAGATCTCTCATCACGGAAAAACCCACCCCTCGCTGGTGGGAGCTTGTAGCTCGTACCATCTGAACACCATCTGAACCCCCGCTGGTGCGAGCTTCTAGCTCGTACCATCTAAACACAAGTACCACGAACAAAACGCTGGCGGTAGTAACCCCTAAAAAAACGCTGTAACCGCCACCGACCCGGTATGAACCGCACTGCTTTCTTCTGACTTTCTACCAAAGTACTGCAATGTTAGCTGCAAGCCACGTCCCACCGACTGCTGCCAGTTCACACTCCATTTTTGATTGCTCCCGGGCTGTAGGGCCTCCAGCAGTTCATACCCCAGATACGAATTGCGCTCGCCTTGAAAATCGATTTCTAACCAGCTGAAAGTAGCATTGAGGTTCCCCTTCCCACTCCGTATCCAGGTGAGGTCTACTTGATAATCGGTGATGTGAGAAAACTCTTCTGACTCTGCAGTTTTGTTTCGTTGAGACGTCCCTCCGATCATTCGGAATTTATTCGTCGGTTGCCAAACCAGTTGCCCTCCAAAATCACGTCTGATCAGGTTATAGTTTCGCGAACTCAAAAAATCGGACCTGTTCTGTGTTGCTCCCAGTGTCACGTTACCTCTTACAATGAACACCTGATCAAAACCGATACGCACATTTGTTTCCCAGTCCTCGCGATCCTTCAACTCAAAGCCACCGCTGAGTAGCGATTTCACCTTAAGACTCGTATGCGTTACATCCAGCCCAAACCCGGGAGCATTACGATTGAAAAATAAGGTGTTGCGCACGAGGTTCATGGCGGATATCACTGAGGTATCATTCAAATTAGTACCGAATGGATTGATGCGCCTGGTTAGTGCTTCTTCTGTTGTTTTGAAATTGTACTTGAGGTTAGCATTAAACGAAACTTTTGATAACTGCCTGAGCAATCCGTCGTTATTTTTCCATTCTCTTGGCAGCCGGGCATCTACGGAGTGAATGTAGGTGGTCTGAAAGGCCTCGAGGTATTGATCCGTAGGTGTGAATAGCTTGATATAGTTGCGTTCATCAGGATTTACTGCCTCATAAAACTCATTCAAATCTTGAACTCCATCTTCATTTTCATCACGCCAAGTATGCGTACCATCTCCCGTAGCTACTTGCACGAATACAAATTCGCGTCTAAGCTCTCGGGTATTGGCGGTCGTAAACTGAAGATTGCTTCTTAAGTGATCCTTCCAAAATCCTGCATCCCAGCTAAACTTACCTAATAGATTTCGCTGTACCTGATTCGATGAATCAACTGGAGTTACTCTCCTGTAGTTAATAGAAAGTGCTACCTCGTGGTTTTCGAATTGATTGGAAGCCACCCCCAACCGAAGTTCCTCAGCATCGGTAAACCGGTCCAGATCGCCAGCCGATGGTTTGAAATCCGTTCGCCGGATATAGTCCAACCTTCCGATCAACCTGCTGGAGTCCCCTGTCTCGACAAACCAGTCGTGTGATTGATAATTCATCAATGTAGCCACAGTACTGTCATTTGCCGCTACCTGGGTTTGGTGCTGATCCAGTTCAAAGCGATAACCCGGACGGAGCACCCAAGCAACGAGCTGTAACTGATCGTAAGACCTCAGCCATCTCGATTGATAAATCCCCTGTTCACTTTGCATCCAGTATTGATTGCTCAGCAATTGGAACATTCCCAGGTGTTGATTCACCTCCACTTCCACCTTGGTGCCATCTACTACATCGGTGCGTTTGCGATGTACTACTTCAGCACCAAATAAATTGAATGGATTCTTTTGCAGGTTCACATTGGCCGTTGTAATCAGATCTTGCCGACTTAACAAGGTGTCAGAGAAATAATCATACGACCAGTCTCGATCAAAATCGACGGATCTAAAGCGATCAATAAAGGTGAACTGATCACTGTTGTATTCAAAACTCAAATCAGCTTCCAATTGATAGTCTGCATATACTGTTCTTCCTTTAGACCGTACGCCGGCTCTGGTTGCAAAACCTTGATTATCGCCATCGTCCAGATCAGCATATAGGTTTTGGTCTCTATCCGAAAAGGCAAGCTCTGTGTAGACAGTCTCAAAATCAGAAACAGGTAATTCCGTACCTGCGACAATTAGCTGGCGTTTGTTTGGAGTGGGTACTGTTTGTACTGGTTCATAGGCTCCATTTCCATCTCCTACCCACTCATAGGTGCGGCCATTGCTGGTATTGCTTAGCAGCACATAACTCCCATTGCCCGGACCCACCTCTGAAAAGCTAAGCTGATACAGTGCAACTTCCGGATCATCACTGACACGGTAAATAGTCACCCCCAAACTATCTCGTCGCTCGTATAAAATTGCATTATCAATAAACCCGGTCGAATCGATTCCTGATATAGAAGCCAGTCCATTGGTATCTCCTATTCCGGATAGTTCCAACTTATCAGCCGTCGTTAAATCAAAGGCCAAGGTATTGTTAGGATTGTCCTTCTCTCGGTAGTAGTTGAGATATACTTTGGCGTCCCCTTTGGTAAACTGCTGACTTGCAGAAATATTGGATCTGCTGTAGTACTGATTCGCATATTCATAATCCACCCTTATACGAGAAAACTGAGTGATAACTACCGTGTTGCTAAACGTAATCTCACCTAGATTGTAATCAATGACGTAATCACGATCAAATCCTCTTTCCAGCAATTTACCATCCAGATAGACCTTTTCAGAGTTAGCCATCACTATGATAAAGCGCTCACCATTTTGCCCACGTAGTTTGTAAGGGCCCTGTACTCCCTCCTGCGGATTGATAACAGTGGAAGTGAATTGGCCTTTCGCTATAGACCCCACAACTAAAGATTTGCTTTTCCAACCTGAATTTAATTCAGTTTGATAGCCAAGCGATAATCCTTGCACATTTTTATAATACTGTAAGAAGTAACCATCTTCCACAGGATTCTCTAAGACTATATCACCGGCAGTAACTTGAAACTGGGCATTGTACAACTTGATGTAGACATTGTCAAAGTCACGGATCTGTTGTGTATTGCCCTCGGGTTCATACGGAATGTTTTGATCCGTAATGACTGCAGACACTTTCAAGTCATCAGATAACTGTCCGTCCATTTGCAGGTTCAGCGCTGAGTTCACGAACACATTCTGTCTGTTGCCGAAAGTCACACCTCGTGTGATAGCTCCAGCGGTAGTTAACTCCCCAAACTCAAATAAGGCGGCCTTGTCTATAGCTCTGGATGTTCTTGATTGATCTCTGTATTGTAAATAGCCAGCTTTATACTTGCTCACATCCCGATAAAAGACCGGGGTTCTAACCATATCTGAGATCCGGCGAAAACAAACCGACACGCTATCTTCAAACTCTGTCAAGAATATTAAACTTGTGTAGTCGTCACTTAACTCATAAGGCACTGATGGATCAATCGATACACTACCCGGTTCTACTGGTAGTGTATCCAGCACCATTTTGGGAGTGTAAGTGGTGGACTGGCAGACTCGATTCTGCGCTAAGGTGGTCTGTGATGTTAAAATCAGACTAGCTGGAAGAAGTAGTATAGACAGGTAGCGTGATAAAGAACGTAGTGCCTTCTCCCTTTTCAGATTCAAACCATATGTTCCCTCCTGCGTTCTCAATTCCTTTTTTAGCTACCGCCAAACCTATTCCGCTTCCGGTTGATTTCGTACTAAAATAAGGAGTAAAAATCTTTTCCTTCTGATCTTCAGAAATCCCTTTGCCATTATCAGCAATGGCCAATTGGACTTTAGCTCCAAGCTGCCTGACCGAAATCCTGATCTGTGGCTTCCCAGATTGTACGGACTGAATGGCATTAAGAATAATATTGGTAAGAGTCCGACTGAAAATCTTTGGGTCTATCAGCACAGTGACCTGTTCAAGCTCATATTCTTTATAGATGTCGGCATCCTCTCCGTGATACAGATTGAGCGTATTTTCCACCAGCGATAGCAAGTCTAGCTGTTCAGGTTTTGGGGCTGGCATTTTCGCAAATTCTGAGAATGAGTCGGCAATGCTAGACAAGGAATCCACCTGCGTGAGCAAGGACGTATAGACCTGGTATTCCCTGGATGACTGATCGGTCGATCGCATCAGCTGCTGCACTTTTAGGCGCATTGGTGTGAGCGGATTTTTGATTTCATGCGCTACCTGACGCGCTATTTCCTTCCACGCCGATTCTTTCTGACTGACTGCTAGTGCTTCTTTACTCTCTTCAAGCTTGAGCAGCATCTTGTTATATTCTTTCACCAGACTGCCTATTTCATCCTGAGCATCATACTGTATTGGCTGGTTGATTTCCTGCAGACTTGTTTTACTAATTCGGTCTCCGATTTTCTTGAGTGGCTTCACCAATTGACCTACTATGAAGTTGCCACCAATAAGTGAAATCAAAAATATGAAAGAGAAAATAACCACCAGATTATTGAATACTTCCACTTGTTGCCTTCTGAGATGGTTCTTGCTATCAAAATAGGGCATTGCCAACACACCCAACAAGCGACCATCTTTGTAGGATCGCAGAGCGGTATAGGACGTCTTAAAATCCAACCTACCGATCGATTGATCGGTGATAATGTTTTGCTCACGTTTATAATGGATCTTATAAAATGCTGCCGGGTTCAGTAGGCTGGACAAGAGGCCCAGTCTGAAGATTTCTGGCTGTGAAGTAGTCACCAGCTTGCCTTTAATGTCGTATATATTGAGATCAGATTGGGCCAAAGAGGCCGCCTTAGCTATCTCATTGGCATAATCATCAATATTGATTCGACTCGAGAAATAAGCGTCAGATACGTCAATTAGATTTTCTGCAATGTTGAATGATCTCTTTCTGAAATTTCGATCGATCTCTTCTTTGTAGGAAGTGTTCAGTGTGTTAATCAAAGCAATACTAATCACTATCATAGGCAGCAGGAATGACAACCCCAGAAAAAGCTGAATCTTAGTGGAAAGGTTGAAACGATTGTGTTTCAATGCTACTCTCACCACTACAAACACTAATCCCAGGCTAAATAGCTGGATAAGAAACAAAAAACTAAAGTTGGAGAGTGTCGCCTGCAAATCGTACGTTGGAGAAACTATGATCAAGTTCCTACCATCACTGGTCTTCAACCCAAAATAATGATACCCATCCTGCTCTAATCCCTGCTCATACAAATGTGGATTTTTAAAATCCGAACTGTACAGTTTGTTCTCAAATGTAACTCGTCCTTGCTTGTATAGAATCTCTCCATTCTTAAACACCCCATAGTCAAACTCATCCCGACTTCCCATATAGTACTTGCTCTCTAACAAGAGTTCGGGAAACACACTTGTTGGAATGTATTTTTTTAGTGTCAGGTCCAGCACAATATGCCCGACATCTCGACCATAGGCCTCAATATCCATGAAGCACACGTACTTATTTCGGACATTCTCCGCCTTATCTTCTACGAAATAGATGTTTTGATAGTCGGTGGCCAGCGAATCCCTGGCAAATTCATTGCGCCAATCGGCATAGGATTGTGTGTTATCATCCTGCAGGGACTCCCCTTCTGCATCAAATAAATACACATCGATATCATATTTTTTGAAATAAGAAGAAAGGAACTGACGCTTGATTTTCTCACGGATATTCTGCCGCGCAAGTAGCCTGCTTAGCAGGCGTGTTCTTACGTACCGATCATTCGCAATTTCATCAAGAATCTGAGACAAATAGTACTCACCCAGGATGTCGTTCCTAATCAACAATCTATTTGCAAAGCGTTCTTTAGCTATGAGTTCGTCTTTTTCATAATGCTTATAAATGGAAAAAGAGAACAGTGTGGACACGAACGTAAAAATCAATACCAGGTATATGAATGACTGATACCTGATGGTATTGATCACTCTGTTGAGATGCAGGGTATCTATGATGAAGGTTAGCAGTATGAGTAATCCAAATACGAACACCATCTCAAGTCCGATCCATAGATAACCAATACAGGCAACCAATGTCAATGACAGGTAATACTTCCAGTTGGCAATAGCGCTGGCATTTCTTATCTGATTGTTCAACGTACTCATCAATAAAAAGCTCATGGCAGTGAATAACACTACCAGAAACCCTGCGACGCGCAATTCATCAAACTGTATGGACTCGCTGATATCCAGACTTACCTGGGAGTGCTCCAATATCAACCATACGGTCTCATAAAAAAAGAATGCGAATACAGCCTGTCCCAACATGGCCAATAAGCTATACCAATAGTCAGTATTTGAAGACAAGCGCTTACCTCTTGTCCTGTATTTAGTTGTAAACTCAAAATACAAGACGATGATGACGGCCATTGTGAAGAGGGCATTCAAAGCCAGGTCACCTAACGAATAGTTGAGTGTACCGTAAGTAAAATAGATCGGGTTGAATAACTTAAGAGAAGAAACACTGAGTGTGGACCAGGCAAAGAGGATTAATCGCCCAGCAAACAAAACAGTCACCCCCCAAAGACCATTTGATTCGATCTTTATGGAATAAACCCAGGTCAACACTGTAACAATCAATAGCAGAATCAACAATAATTCTACCCATTCATTTGCCTCCTGATTTTGCAACCCAATGCTGAACTGAAATAAGTTAATGCCTCGATAACTGATTTGGTGAGAGCCTTGGTTACTGACTTCTACCGACTGTCCTTGAAATATCGTCTCATTGTAAGTAACATCAAGGTATTGATTGGTGACCGGTGGAAGAGTTACTACCGGTACCACTGAGAAGATCTCAATTAAATCTCTATTGGCTACTACTTCTCGCCGATGGACTATCTTTAGTCCTGTGGCATCATGTAAGGTGTACAGTGTATCAGGCTGCTTAATTGCACTGTATTCGGGAAAGTACTTGGTATCGTTCCAGTAAACCAAACCTCCATTGATAAATACCCGCTTCGGAAAAAGACCTTGATCATCTATACCAAAGGGATTGGTATAGACCGAGAGTTGATTTTCAAAATCATTGAGATCTGCCAGCTGCTGGTTCAACAGTTCTGAGGTTCTCTTTTCTACCTGATTGACAATAGACTCCTCAGATGGCTGATAGTAATGAACCAGCACCAGGGTTGCCAATAACATAATTACTAGAATTCCGTAGAAGAGATTTTTGCGCATTCTTCAGATTATTATCCGAAGATACATTATTTGCTTGGGTCGTATTTTATCCCTCCAAACACGTGTGCAAATAGTATCCTCGAAAACCTAAAATTAAGAGGATACAAAACCAATGCCACAACCACCACAGAAATAATATATGTTTCTAATGGTGGGTCACCGGCTAGAAAATAAAGAATGAAGGCTGTAACTAGAAAAATTCCTACAGACAATGCGTAACTCACGTACATAGCTCCATAAAAGTACCCCGGTTCTACTTCAAACCGATGCCCGCAGTGCGGACAGTTTTCATGCATTTTGTAGAACTTAGTGATCTTCTGCAGGGGATATTCAAACATATCTCCTTTTCTGCAGCGAGGACATTTACCCTGTAATGCGGCTTGCAAGGGACTTTTTGCGGTCATTTACTTTTGCATTCTTAAACCAAAAATAGGCTACGATCCCGATGGCGATGTATGGAGTAACAAACAGGTACAGTATGCCAAAATTCAACCCTGCAGCTAAGGCTGTTTCTCCATGACTAACATTGTTTACCACCTGGGTTCTACACATGGCACACTGAGCCTCCATCATCAAAGGAAGGAGAAGTATCAGCAGCAAAATGTAGGCTCTAAAAAAGACTTTCATACTGGATTAACCTTTTCTATGTGTGTTGAGTTCAAAGGTAGTATGGACTAATCATTAAATAAACCAATACACCCGTTATTGATACATACAACCAAACCGGAAAGGTGTATTTCACTATTTTCTGATGCCTGGATATTTGGTTAGACAGAGCGTAATAAAAAGCCAATAACACAAAAGGAACTACCACAATAGACAAACCAATGTGTGAAAGCAGTGTGAATAAATAAATTCCTCTCATACTTCCAAGCTCAGCCTTTTCCGCACTACTCAAAACGCCATCATGATCTACATCACCGAATACCGTAGAAGTAGTACTCGCATGATATATCACGTAAGATACCAGAAACAAGGTACCAAGCACAAGTGCTGATAACATCAATGTGCGATGCAGTCTAATGTTCTTTTTCTTGATAGCAATCAATGCCGCTATTAAGAGTACAGCCGTCAGCGAGTTGATAACAGCATTCACACCTGGCAGAGCCCTAACCCAACCCTGATCACCCAATGATAGATTAATAGGTGCAAAAAGCAAAACTGCCACGACCACAGGTATAACTACAGACACGATCTGTATCACCCGCAAATAGGTCTTGTTACTTTCCAGTACTTGTTCCATTTCTGTAATTCAATACGTATATATCTACCTCTGCTAAAAAACGATCTACCTCTTCTCGCTTCAAATCATAAATACCACGGATCATGCCATCATGGTCCACTAGACTCATCTCGTAGTTCCATTTACAGCTATCTTTATTGCCTTCTATCAGCTTTACCTCTCCTATATTCATCAGCTTTGTGATAACTCTTTGTCTTTCATTTGGTTTGGTGTTGGCAGCTATTGAATCCAATCTCACCACTGCGTAGCCCTGAGGCTCTTCGCAGTTGCCTTCTGATTTTTCAATCACTGGTAGGGCAAACTTGTTTTCTCCAAAAGCCTGTAAAAACAGATACCACCCAACAGGTAGTCCAAACACAAGGATGAAGAACCCTACAACAATTAGTTTCCTTTGATTCATAGCTAAAAAAAAATCATGTCGCTTGAAACGACATGATTTTCGTATCTCTTATTGTTGATTCAATTAGTAAAGCACATTGAATATTGCAGATCCCTGATACATCAGAATGAAGATCAAAAACACCACGAACAACATCGGGAGAATCACTGAATAAATCAATGACTTCTTCTCGTGCCCCAAGTGCATGAATTCCGCAACTATATAGAATGCCTTTACTATCGTCAAAAAGATGAAGACAAAGGTCTTAAACCCTCCAGCATCTATCGTAAAAGCGATTATGAACTCTACTATAGTCACCGCTGCAAGAATAGATGCTACCCTCCAAATCTTCTTTATTTTGTCTTTGTCCGCAGGGATCACCTGCACATTTGTATTCTCTTGTTCCATTGTAATGCTGTTTTAAGATTAGATAAGGTAGAAGAAGGTGAAAACGAATACCCACACAAGGTCTACAAAGTGCCAGTAAAGACCTACTTTCTCTACCATCTCATAGTGGCCTCTTTTCTCCATAATTCCGACAGTCACTTGATAGAAGATCACAAAGTTGATCATCACACCACTGAATACGTGGAAACCGTGAAAACCAGTAATAAAGAAGAACAGAGCTGCAAAATTAGATGGACCATATTGGTTCATGCTAAGGTTAGCTCCAATAAAATTATTGCTAGCAACATTTTTTGCGATATCCGTACCAGCGATAAAGTGTGACCACTCCCAGGCCTGGCATCCAAGAAAAGTCAACCCACCAACTATGGTCCATAGCATCCACTTTTCAACGGCTTGCTTGTCCATTCTGTGTCCTGCTTCCACTGCCAGTACCATGGTGACACTACTCAAAATCAAGATGAATGTCATGATACCAACGAAAACCAATGGCAAATGCACACCATGTACAAATGGAATAGCATCGTAAACCATCTCTGGTATCGGCCAGTATTCTTGTGAAAATGCAAAATCCGAAATAGCTCCTTCAAAAGCCGGATGGCTGTATCTGATCAAACCATAGGTGATCAATAGAGCTGAGAATGTAAACGCATCCGAAAGCAGGAAGAACCACATCATAAGCTTGCCGTAGCTCACTTTCATTGGCTCGACTCCACCACGCCATGGGCTGCCTTCTTTTACTACCACTGCAGTGTTTGCCATAGTTAAGTTAGTCTAATTATTTAGAATCAAAAATAAGTATAAATACAACCAAAGTCCACCTAGAAAGTGCCAGTATGTAGTACACATCTCAATTTGCACCATACTTTTTGAATGAACTCGATATCTAAATGCATTCACCAATACAATCGCTAAGAAAATAACTCCACCGATCAAATGCAATGCATGTAATCCCGTAAATATGTAAATGAATGAACCCGCTGGGTTACCAACAAAATATACATCCTGGGCAACTAACTGATTCCAAGACATATACTGACCGATTACAAAAGCTACCGCCAATATCCCAGTCAAAACCAGGTTGAGGCGAATTCCTAACAAATTGTTGCGCCGTGCAAAGAAATAGGACAATTGCATAGTAATACTGCTCAACACGATAACTACGGACGTCACGTTGAACAAAGTAGGAAAATCTACAATCAGCCAGTCTCCCTCGGCCCTTTTCACCACATAAGCACTTGTGAGGGACGCGAAAATCATCACCACCGTGATGATAAATAACCACATCGCAAACTTCTTGGGATGCACAGACTTTACTCTAGCCCTACCAATCAATGGAATATCTGCTGCTTTATCCATAGTTAAACCTTATCTAATAAATACGCTATTTGTACAATCGGTAAGTATATAAACGATCCAAACATGATCTTCAATGCTGACCTCCTTGAATAATCTTTCATTAATGAAAATGTTTGCGCTAAAAAAAGCACACCACAGATTGTCACGATCACACCACTAGTAATTCCTACCAATCCAAAGTAGGTAGGCAACAAGCCTAATGGAAGTAAGAACAACGTGTAGATCATGATATTGATAGCAGTATTTAAATCTTGCTTACCACCAGATGGTAGCAGCTTGAATCCTGCCCGTTTGTAGTCTTCATCTGCTACCCAGGCAATGGCCCAAAAATGCGGAAACTGCCAAATGAATTGGATTCCGAAAATGATCATTGCTTCGTAGGTGATGGAACCTGTGGCAGCTACCCAACCTAACAATGGAGGCAAAGCACCGGGAATTGCGCCAACAAATACAGCGATGGGTCCTACTCTCTTCAGAGGGGTATAAACAAATGAGTAGAGTATCATGGAAACAAACGACAGTACCACCGTCAGCATATTGGTTTGCCAAACAAGGATACCAAACCCTAACAGTCCAGTAAGAACTGCAAATTGTCTCGCTTCATTCACTGACAACCTTCCAGTAGGTAATGGTCGGTTCTGGGTCCTTGTCATTAACTTGTCGTATTCCTTTTCGGTAATCTGATTGATAACAATGGAAGTGCCAGAAATCAGAAAACCTCCTAACACCAACCATAGAAAATGTGCCCAATCAACAGTGCCCGTATTTCCGAGTAAATAGCCAAAACCACATGAGAAAGCCACCAAAAAGGAGAGCCTGAATTTCAAAAGCTCATAGAAACTTTTGGCTCTACTAATCATGGAAATGCTTGTCGTTCCTAATGCTTGCATTAATTGTTGTTTACTTTCAAATTGGTGCACAAAAATAAGTAAAATATCACTCCGAATGCCACGCTTGCCAGCAGCAAGTGAAGTGGCTGTGCAAAAGCCGGCATTCCAGCGTAGGTTAATACAATGCCTAGTAAAACCTCCATTCCGATAGCGCCAATCAATAGCTTTATTGGAGTTGTCAATGCTCCTTTCTTCCAGTTGTAGTAGGAGAACCAACCAACTATCGCCACTATCAATAAAGAATATGATCTGTGTACATAGAATAGCGTCCCTATTTCAGTCAGCCATTCGGATCGGACGATCTCAGTCATTGACTTCATCCAGTCAATCTCCTCTCTTACCTGAATACCCAGCACTATCTGAATCAAAAACAGTACAAACAGAATCAGTAATATGCCTTTACCATATACCAAGTTGGATTTGTCTGTATCCATTATAAAGTTTTGTCCAATAAGTAAACATACCAGCAGCAGTGCTAACAGCATATGGAAGGAGATAAACCCAGGTAATAAATTGGTTGATACCACCAGTGATCCTATCCATCCCTGAAATAACACCAAAACGAGAGATAATGCACTCAATAAAACAACTCTCCTATCGATTCTCCAATACTTCAATGAAAACCATAAATTAAGTATGATCAGCAATCCAATCAATACTCCAACCAAACGATTGATATATTCCACCCAGGCTTTGGTGGTATCAAACTTTGTAACTTCTTGTATGGTCGGGTCATCAGCAACTTTTGCGGCAAGTTGGTTAAAGCCGAATGTAGTGAGGGTTTTGGCCAAACGCTTATTCTTTTGCAGTCGAGAGTCTACATAAACCTGTTCGTACCCCTCTGGTAAAGCGGATTCATCTGAAGGCGGAATATACGATCCAAAGCACTTTGGCCAATCTGGACAGCCCATCCCTGCTCCCATACTACGAACAATGCCGCCCACTAAAATTAGAAGGTAGACGGCAATGATCGTAATGAGATTAATTCTATTCGCTAAACGGTTATTTTGATTCATTTGCCGGAGCTGGAGTCACGTTCTCGCTTTTAGCCAATTCAGCTTCGTGTGGCAAGTTTGATTCAGGTGTTTTGCTGTAAGGAACGTTCTGAGGAATGAAGTCATCAGCTGCTCCTGGCTTACTATAATCATATGGCCAGCGATACACTGAAGGTATTGCACCAGGCCAGTTTCCGTGACCGACAACTCTTGGTGTGGTCCACTCAAGGGTGTTTGATCTCCAAGGATTCAAAGGAGCTTTGCGTCCTCTGTATATACTATAGAAGAAATTGAATAGGAAGATGAACTGCGCACCGAATGTAATGATGGCCGCCACACTTACGAATGCATTCAAATCTGTAAATGAACTGAAAGCATCAAAACTTGTAAATGAATAGTACCTTCTTGGAAATCCTGCAATACCAATATAGTGCAGTGGGAAGAATACAAGATATACTCCTACGAATGTTAACCAAAAGTGGAGATATCCAAGTTTTTCATCCATCATGCGACCAAACATTTTTGGAAACCAGTGATAAACTCCTGCCAAAAGGCCGAAGAACGCTGCACTACCCATTACTAAGTGAAAGTGAGCCACTACAAAATAGGTATCGTGCAAAGTGATATCCACAGCAGAGTTACCAAGGAATAGTCCAGTTACACCACCTGAGATAAAGAAAGACACCAAACCAATGGAGAACAACATCGCAGGGGTAAACACAATGTTACCTTTCCACAAAGTGGTGATATAATTAAACGCTTTTACTGCCGATGGTACAGCAATTATCAATGTAAGGAACATGAATATAGATCCAAGGAATGGATTCAATCCTGACACGAACATGTGGTGTGCCCACACGATAAATGAAAGGAAAGCAATCGCTAGTATGGAACCAATCATCGCCCTATAACCGAATATTGGCTTTCTCGAATTAGTTGATATGATTTCAGAGGTGATTCCCAACGCTGGTAGAATTACAATGTACACCTCCGGGTGTCCAAGGAACCAGAAAAGGTGTTGATATAAAATTGGGCTTCCTCCTACATTAGGTAATGCTTCACCATTGATGTAAATTTCGGACAAATAGAAACTTGTTCCAAACGAACGGTCAAACACCAACAGCAGTGCTGCTGCAAACAATACTGGGAACGACAACAAACCAATTACCGCAGTAATGAAGAAGGCCCAGATGGTCAAAGGTAGTCTTGAGAAAGACATGCCTTCAGTTCGCATATTAATGACAGTAGTAATGTAATTGATCCCTCCCAACAAGGTAGAGGCAATGAAGAAAACCATTGAAACCAACCACATCGTCATACCAGCACCTGATCCCTGAATTGCCTGAGGTAACGCGCTCAAAGGTGGATAGATAGTCCAACCACCAGCTGCAGGTCCAGTCTCCAGGAATAAAGAAATGAACATGACCACACTAGACAAAAAGAAAAACCAGTACGACAACATGTTCATGAAACCAGAAGCCATATCTCTGGCACCAATCTGTAGTGGAATCAAGAAATTACTGAATGTACCACTTAGCCCAGCTGTTAAAACGAAAAAAACCATAATGGTACCGTGCATGGTAACGAGTGCTAAATAAAATTCTGAATCAAGCTTACCTGCGTCAGTGATCCATGTACCTAATATCGGCCGCAACCACTCCAGTTGCATTTCTGGAAAACCAAGTTGCAATCTGAATATAATAGATAGTGCACCCCCGATTATTGCCCAGAATATACCTGTGATCAGGAATTGCTTGGCAATAGTTTTGTGATCGGTACTAAAGATGTATTTGCTAATAAATCCTTGTTCATGATGCTCATGTCCATGATCATCATGTGCTAAATGCTCGTCTACTTTAATGTCTGCTACTGACATGTTATTGTCGTTTATTAATTATTGCTAACTACTGCGTTTTCAACCGGTTGTATTTCAGCATTGTTTTCAATGCCTGAAGCAATTTTTGCCATCTCTTGAAGTTCCTCTGGAACCTGGCTCAGGTAGTCGTCATTTTGCTTCAACCAGGCGTCTTGGCTTGCGTACCACTTATCATACTCTTCGGGTTCCACTACCTCAATGAGGTATTTCATGGCAAAGTGGCCTTTACCACATATTTTATTACACACAAGTTCGTATTCGAAATCAGGATTTCCTGTTTCCTGCCGCATCTCTGCTGTAGTTTTTGTAGGAACAAACCAGAACCTGGTCGGCATTCCGGGAACTGCATTCATTTGTAATCTAAAGTGTGGCTGGTACACCGAGTGGATAACATCTCTTGCTCTTATTTTTAGATGAACAGGACGACCTTTAGGTAGAATCAGTTTTGTAGGAATAAAGTCATCGAAAGAAGCCTTATCGCTAAAATCAATTCCTACCTGATTCACCACATCAATCTTCTTGTAGTCATAGTCACCGAGTTGCTTATCAGCACCTCCGTATCTTACTGCCCAGGAGTATTGATAACCCATTACCTCTATTACTTCAGACTCTTCAGGTGCTGGACCTGTTATCTTTGTCCAGGCTTTCCAACCAGAGATAATCAAAAGGGCAAGTACAATTGCGGGTACAGCTGTCCAAACAATCTCCAACGTATTATTGTGTGGGTAGAATGTCGCTTTGTTGCCTTCTTTGTACTGGTATTTGAATGCGAAGAAGAACAAGAATATTTGTGTCACAATAAACACAAAACTGGTGATGGCCATGGTGATCCAAAATAGTCGATCAGTCTCTACTCCATGCTCGGATGCCAATGGCTGTGTGAAGTCATCATCCAACCCTCCGAAAGAGTAGTAGAAGAACCCTACAATTCCAGCGAGTAGGAATAAAAGGCAAATAGCCGCCTGTACCTTGTTACCAGATGTAACATATTTACCGGCATCCCCTTTGACAATCCCTACCAATGTTGTTACCCTGAATACTGCAATCAAAATTGCCAGAACGAGGATTACAGCTAATATTATGATCAAATTCAACATATCGAGTTAATTAACTTTGCTCTTTCTTCAGATTAAATATGGTGATGTAAACTCTCTTCTAACATTGGGTGATTTTTCGCATAAAGAGGAGCTTTGGACATTTGATTTAAGAAAACATACACAAAAGCACCTGCGTAGACGAACATCATTCCAAGTTCTAAGAAACCAAACCCTCCGTTTTCCTTTAATGTTCCAGGAGTAATCATCAAATAAAAATCTAACCAGTGACCAATGATGATCAAAGGAGCTACTACTTTGATAAATCGAGAGTGCCTTTTTGCATCTCTGGTCATCAAAACCAGGAATGGGAAGAAGAAATTAATGACCAGATTTAGGTAGAACAATGGAGCGTAGTGTCCACTTTTCCATCTTTCTAAGAAGTAAATGGTTTCTTCCGGAATGTTTGCATAGTAGATTAACAAAAACTGAGAGAACCAGATATAGGTCCAGAATATGCTAAATGCAAAAACGAATTTACCAAGGTCATGTATATGATTGGAGTTAACAATGCTTAGGTATCCTTTATCCTTTAGAAACACAACCACCAAAGCTGTAAGAGCCAGACCACTCACCCACCAGCTAGCAAAGTTGTACCAACCAAACATGGTACTAAACCAGTGCGTATCGATAGACATTACCCAGTCCCAAGCCGCCATGGAAGATGACACGGCAAAGAAAACGATGAAAATAGCAGATAGCTTTCGTAGCTTGTACCATTTTTCAGTACCACCTACTGTATCCTCTTCATATGCTACTTTCTTCAATTTGGCAAACAACCAATACCATACTCCAAAGAAAATGATCATTCTAGCAATGAAGAAAACTGGAACAGATCCTTTGGCCAGTGGCCAAAAAAAGTATGCTCCCTTGCCGTCAATGATTGAATCATATTCGGCTCCACCCTTTTCATATAAACCACTGTGAGTCCAGTGGAATAAGTCATGACTAGCAGCAAAATAAGTAATGAGCATCAACACTCCTGCGATTGGAATCCAAGCACCAAAAGACAATGGGATTCGCTTGATACCTGCAGACCAACCTACTTGTGCAGCATACTGTATTGCGAAGAAGAGTACACCAACTAGCGCTACTCCCGCAAAGAATACATTGTTGATCCATAAGTTAGCAAATACACGTGTGTACCAATGATACTCACCATGACCACCTGCGGCAGCTTCCGCAGCTTCATGACCACCGTGACCGGCAGCCTCGGCTACTTCATGGTGCCCACCTCCCATCGACATAAAAATGCCTATCACCGTAAGAACAAGCCCTACCGCAATAAATATGAAGAGGTTCTTTTTGGTCTTTGCTGTAAATTCAAAAGTTTCTTCAGCCATATCTCAAATGGATAATTTCGTTGTTATTGTTTTTGAAGCGTTTGAACATAAGTGACGATTTTCCATCGATCGTCCACACTAATTTGAGAAGCATGTGCTCCCATTCTGCCTTTACCGTTGGTGATTACCCAAAAGATGTGTCCGGCTTTCTTGTCTTTCACAGTAGCTGAACTGTAAGCAGTAACACCTTTGTAAACTGCTCCTACTAGTCCATCTCCAAGTCCTTTAGTACCATGGCAGTGTTCACAGAATCGTTCATATAGCGCTTTACCTTCTTTCAACACTTCTTGCTGTCCTTCGTACGGATTCATCAATCGCTCCTCAGCAGTTGCATAATCAGTAGGATCTATTCCATTGTCAGCTAGATAGGTACCACGCTTGATTGTTCCTTCCACTGGCTCAATCATGTTCATCCCGAATTGGTTGTAAGGATTGGAGTTATAGAACTCTCCGTGCTCATCTTCTGGATTGGAGTCCAACCATGAGCCCGATTCTTTGCTTTGTATCTGAGACAATGGCTCATACGGAGTGGAATGGTACATCTGAGGTGCATACTCTACACCAGTATCGTCAGGACCTGCGGTACAGGCTCCCAGCACAGATACGATTACACCTAAAACAAATAGTCTATTAATACTTTTTAGCATTGTCATTAAAGTGTTTTCTTATTCACCTCTGAAGCACCGCTATCTTTCAACATTTTGTCAATAGCAGATTCCTCCAATTGATTAGTTCCTAGATCTATAGCCACAATGTGCTTATCATCTGTAATTCGCTTATCGAACAACTTAGGTTTGCCCCAGGGCTTTAGGTTACTGATGATCATAAAAGTACCAACCATACCAAATGAAGCCAGTAGTACGGTCAACTCAAATGTTACTGGAATAAAAGAAGGGATTGGAGCATAATCCTTACCACCAATAATCATTGGCCAATCCACAGTCATCATACCTAGCTGCATGGTTAGAGCTAAGGAGGTTCCCAGTAAACCGAACATGAAAGCAACGATTGATAATCTTGATCTTCTGTACCCAAGAGCATCTTCTATGCCGTGTACAGGAAATGGTGAATACACTTCGTGGATTTTTACTCCACCATCGCGCACGTTCTTGATGGCCTTTAAAAGCACATCTTCATCATCGTATACACCAAGGATATAATTACTTGTATGTGCCATTACGCTTTCTTTTCTCCAGTTGCTTTAATAATACTTTTAACCTCAGCCATGTTGATCACAGGGAAGAACTTCGCGAAAGCAAAGAACAAAGTGAAGAACAGACCAAAAGTGAATAGGTAAACTCCCACATCGTAGAACGTTGGATAGAACATCGCCCAACTTGAAGGAAGGAAATCTCTGTGTAGTGAAGTGACGATGATTACAAATCGCTCAAACCACATACCAATATTTACAATGATTGAAATCACGAAAGTCGCAGCGATATTCGTTCTGATCTTCTTTGACCAGAAGAGCTGTGGAGAGATCACATTACAGGTCATCATGGAAGCGTACGCCCACCAGTATGGACCTGAAGCTCTGTTGATGAAAGCATATTGTTCCGCTTCAACTCCAGAATACCAGGCAATAAAAAACTCTGTGATGTATGCAATACCTACAATCGATCCAGTGATAATGATCACAATATTCATCAATTCAATGTGCTGGATCGTGATATAGTCTTCTAGTTTGTAAACTCGTCTGGTGATGATCAGTAGAGTCAGTACCATCGCGAAACCAGAGAAGATCGCTCCTGCAACGAAGTAAGGAGGGAAAATCGTGGTGTGCCATCCAGGTATCACTGATGTAGCAAAGTCAAATGATACAATGGTGTGAACTGAAAGTACCAGTGGTGTGGCTAATCCTGCTAAAACCAATGCCACTGTTTCGTATCGTGACCATGTTTTAGCTGCTCCATCCCATCCAAAACTCAAAGCTCCGTAGATAGCAGCAGAAATTTTGTTAGTAGCTCTGTCCCTGATAGTAGCAAAATCTGGAATCAGACCGATATACCAGAAGACCAAAGAAACTGAAAAGTAAGTAGAGATTGCAAAAACATCCCAAAGTAGTGGCGAGTTAAAGTTCACCCATAGAGATCCGAACGTATTTGGGAGTGGTAGTGCCCAGTAAAAGCCTAACCACGGACGTCCCATGTGCAATACCGGGAACATCGCGGCACAGATTACTGCAAAAATCGTCATGGCCTCTGCAGCTCTGTTGATAGACATTCTCCATCTCTGACGGAATAGCAATAGAATCGCTGAAATCAATGTACCGGCGTGACCGATACCAACCCACCATACGAAGTTGGTGATATCCCACGCCCATCCTACTGTTTTGTTAAGACCCCACATTCCAATACCATCCCATAAAAGTCGACCAACGGCATAACCACCTACAGCAAGTGTTGCAAGTGATATGGCCATAGCCAACAACCAGGACTTAGCGGGCTTTTCTTCTACTCTGCCGGAAATGTCTTTAGTAACATCATGAACGGTCTTGCCGCCGGTTACTAAAGGTTCTCTAATGGCTGATTCTGCTATCATAGGTTATTATGCTTCTGCTTTTTCAGTTTTAGACTCTACATCTTTATTTCTGACTTTGGTCAGATACCAAACATTTGGCATTACTCTCAATTCTTCCAGTACGTGATAAGCACGATCCTCTTCTGCAGTTACACTCTTCTCATTCTGCTTGATTTTCAACATTTGAGAGATTTTGCTATTTGGATTTTTCATATCACCGAATACCAATGCTTCTGAAGGACAAGAGCTTGCGCACGCAGATGTTACTTCGCCATCTTCCGGTCTGCGACCTTCTCTTTTGGCTTCCAGCTTGCCTGCCTGGATTCTTTGTACACAGAAGGTACATTTCTCCATCACGCCTCTAGCTCTTACGGTAACATCCGGGTTCAATACCATTTTACCCAGATCGTTGTTCATCGCCATGTTCTTATCGAACTGCTTGTTATCATGGTATTTAAACCAGTTGAAACGACGAACTTTATATGGACAGTTGTTGGCACAATATCTTGTACCGATACATCTGTTGTAAGTCATTTGGTTAAGACCTTCACTACTGTGAGTAGTTGCAGCAACAGGACAAACCGTCTCACATGGAGCGTTGTTACACTGCTGACACATCATTGGTTGGAAAGTCACTTCTGGATTCTCAGCAGCTTTTTCCATCGCCTCGTATCCATCCTCTTTAGTAGCATCCGAACTGTAATATCTATCAATTCGGAGCCAGTGCATCTCTCTTCGATTGAGCACCTCTTGCTTACCTACAACCGGAATGTTGTTTTCCGTTTGACAAGCCACGGTACATGCTCCACACCCAGTACATGAGTTTAGGTCGATCATCATTCCCCAGTGGTGGTTAGGATATTCATGTCCTTTCCAAAGAGAAACCGCGTAGGGCTTCTTCATTCCTTCTGAAGTCGCAATCTTAGGAAAATGTCTTCCAGCCTGATTGTCTTTTTGATACTTACTCAGTACTGTTTCTTGTATCACTGTCTCACGCCCCATGTAAGTTTGGTGAGTCTGTGTCTGAGCAATCTTGTATTCTGATCCACTAATTAACTCAGCGCTTACACCAGAAGTCGCCGTGAAGCTTACAGCTCCGTTTACAATTGAAGCAAACTGATAAGCATTTACACCCACTTCATTGGCTACTTTACCAGCTTTGGTCCTACCATATCCAATAGCAAGCCCTACTGTATTGTAAGCCTGACCTGGTTGTGCCAAAACAGGGATTTCAGCTGATTTACCGTTTGCAGTAAATGTCACCAGCTGAGTAGACATATCACCCAACTCTATGCCCCATTCTGCTGCTTGCTTTGGAGAAACAGTTAGATAGTTATCCCATGTAGCTTTAGTGATCGGATCTGGCATCTCTTGTAACCATGGGTTATTTGCTTGAATGCCCTCTCCAACACTATTGTTTACATACAATGCCAATTCCAAACCAGTGTTGTTTGCACTGTAGGTTTTAGCAATAGCAGATGCAGCACTTGTTAAATCTACATTGACCTCTGGAGACTCAGCTTCAGCTGGTGCTTCGAAAACACCGTCGTGCAGACACTTGTCCCAGAAAGAATCAAAATTGAAATATTCTATGGTAGTAGCTTTTGAGAAAACGTTAGCTTCCCAATTAGCTCGTACAAAATCGTAATAAGAAGTAGTATCTCCTGCCCATGTCAAGAAAGACTGCTGTGCCTGTCTTGTATTGAAGATATTTCTGATAGCGGGCTGAGATAAACTATAAAAACCAGTCACCGGTTCAAAGTCATTCCATGACTCTAGATAGTGATGATCAGGTGCGACATACTTGGTTAAAGAGGCCGTTTCATCTGCTCTATCTGATGTTGACAATGCAAATTTCGCTTTTGCCAATCCAGCTGCAATTTCTGCTCCCTGAGCAGAGTCATACACTGGATTACAGTTGTAGAAAATCACACCACTAACTGCTCCAGAATTAAGTCCTTTAACAAATGATGCAAATGCAGCATCGTTACCTTTTCGCAGGTTGACCGATTTAGATGCATCAATAGTATTTCCATATGCTCCAAGTACAGAGTTAATGGCAATAACCATCAGCTGTACATTGGCATCATTAGATCCTGACGCTACAATGCTCGCACCTTTTGACTTCACCAAATCTGCAGCGGCCTTCATCAACACAGCATCATCCTCTACTTTGGGTACATTCACTTTTTGTGCACCCAGTTTGGAAGCAATAGCGTTGTAAAGATTCGCTACGTACAATCCTTCCTGAGAAGGTTTTATTGGTGTTCTATAGTCAGCATTCGAACCAGTCAAAGACAAGTTGGACTCAAAAGCGTAGAGTCTTGACATGTCTTGCTTGCTCTTTGATAATTTTCTTGTAGAAGCGAACTGCTTATTATTGGCAGTTCTGTTTGGCCATGAGCCTAGAAAATCAGCTCCAAAAGACACGATAGTCTTGGCTTTGGAAAAATCATGATGTGGCATCATTCGTGTGCCAAATGCAGTTTCGTATGCATTCAACATTCCACTGAAAGATACCTGATCGTAGCTCACATGAGTTGCTCCATATTTCTCTGCCAAAGCATTAATTGATGCCTGAGTGGACGGTGAAGCGATGGAATTAGATACAATGGTAAGTTTACCATTTACAGCTGCCAATTCTTTAGTAACTGCAGCATCCAGTTCTTCCCACGTAGCCTTGTTGCCATCAATAGTTGGTTGCTGAAGTCTTTCCTGATCATATAAAGAAAGCACAGATGCCTCAACCTGAGGGGAAGTACCTCCACCACTGATCGTCGATAGCTTGTTGCCTTCTAGTTTAATTGGTCTACCCTCTCTGGTTTTGACCAATACACTGCAATAATCACTACCACTCACATATGTAGAAGCGTAATAGTTAGGAAGCGTTGGATCCACAGCCTCAGGCTTTTTCACATAAGGAATGGCTTTTTTCACAGGGGTCTCGCATGCCGCTAGTGATACTGCAGCAATTCCAAACCCCATCAATTTCAAGAAGTCCCTTCTTGATGGCTCTTCACCATCACCAATCGGTAGGTACTCAGGGAATTCTTTGTTTGCCTGCTCTTGAAACTCAGCGCTGTTTTTAAGCTGTTCTAATCCTTTCCAGTATTTCTTAGTTTCTTTCATATTGCTGGACTAATATCCTTTTTCAAGCTAGATTAATAGTGACATTTTGAACATTCCAAACCACCAATATCTTCTACTTTCATTGGCTCTTTACTATGCTCATTATGCAACTCCACTAACTTGGAGTAGTATTCGTTATCTTTTGTATTCACGTTAGTCTCTCTATGACAATTGATACACCATCCCATTGTCAACGTAGAGTATTGATAAACCACATCCATCTCTTCGATAGGTCCATGACACGTTTGGCATTCAAGTCCACCTACTTTTACGTGCTGTGAGTGGTTGAAATAAGCCAGGTCAGGAAGGTTGTGGATTCTCACCCATTCTATTGGCTGGGTGTTATCTCCATATTCACCCGTAGATGGATCGTAATCTATCGCTTTGTAAATCTTAGCTATTTCTGGAGATTCTGTCTTGATGGCTGTGTGGCAGTTCATACAGATATTGGCTGAAGGTATATTAGCTGCTTTAGATTTTCTAACACCTGTATGGCAGTAATTACAATCAATTTCGTATTGACCTGCGTGGATCTGATGTGAAAAAGCAATAGGTTGAGTAGGCTGATAGCCCTGCTGCACACCGATAGAGAATGCTCCGTCGATTGCTGTTTTTAACAGAACAGCCACAAAAATGAACACCACCGCACCAATGAAGAAATCACTCATGATCAGCTTCTGAAGATCAAATCTTTGTGAAACCACTTCCTGATCTTCTTCGTCAAGCTCCGCTTTTTGGTCTTTTAGGTATTTGGTCAATACCGAAACAATCAAACCAAGCACGACCAGAATCAACACCAATACAACTATCAACACCACCAAAACAGCTGTAAGATATCCAGAGGCTACCTGATTACCTGCCTGAGCTGTTGTGCCATCGCCTCCTCCATCGGTTGCTGCTACTTCAGCTGCTGGCTCTTTTGCTGATTCTACTTTTACGTATGATAATATAGAAGTGATCTCCTCGTCTGAAAACGGATAAGCCGGCATAGCGGTCTTGTTGTATTCTTCCCACAGACTAACCGCCGTTTCGTCACCACTTTGGATCATCTTCTGCGAGTTCTTAATCCAGCTAAGCAACCACGACTTTTCTCTTCTTTCGTGCACATCTTTCAGTGCTGGTCCAATTACCTTCTCATGGATGGCGTGACACTGTGTACAATTTGCCTTGAACAAACTTTCACCAGCTGAAACCACGGCATCATCCGTAGGAATGCCGTCAGCAGCAGCTTCTCCACCTCCAGCATCTTGAGCAGAAAGTGATATAGACAACAATAAGGTAAGGGTGAAAATCAGTGAGGTTAGGACAAATCTGGGTGTTTTGGACATGGATTGTTTCTTTGTCAACATGTATTTTTCTACCGTTCTAGATCAAACGGGTACAAATGTAATACCGTGGGTTAGTATTTCAAAGGCGGTTTTGCAACCTCAAAAAGACTTTCCCGTATGTGGATAACCCCTGTGGATAAATCAGACTGATTATCAGTCGTTTAGATGACATAAATCAGCATTTAGGATCTCTATTTAGAATAATTATAAATAAGCGACGGGTGAAATATTTCTTTTTCCTCGTTTATTCGACGATTTTGTCTATGTAATTGGAGTTCAATAAGCCTAACGCTCCCATGTATTTTAACTTGAATTTAACCCAATCTCCAACTTTATAATTGCGCTTGGTACTGCCCAGGTCTATGACAATCATGTCTGAACTCGCACCAGTGATTTCTATACCTTTATCAATTGGTGTGAGGAAATCAGTAGAGATGTCTAACAAGCCAAGATCCAGTATAGCTCTGTAACTCATTTTACCATAGTCTTCTTCATTGATTTCAAACTGCTCACCAGAAGGGTTTGAAGCTAGCTCTCCAGTAGGAACTTTGGGTTTTTCGATAAGCTCTATTATTTGGGCATGCAATGTGAAAACATCGGTTTTCATTCCCTTGACGGTCTTTTCAGTAAACAGGTTGTTACCGAAGTAAAGCATCTCTCCTATTCTGAAATGATTGATTCCTTTCGGCAATTGCCGATTCAGCAATAACGGAAAAACAACTGATGTTCCTCCAGATACCCATTCAATTTTTCGATTGAATTTGGCTTCTACCAACTGTTTATATAGGCTCAGTTGAATTAGTTTATCCTGTGACGGCATAACTCCATACAGGCAGTTAAGGTTAGTGCCCAATCCAACCACCGTGATGTTTGGCAATTCAAAGATCTTTCCATAAAAATCCAACAGGTGTTCGCCCAACACTCCTTCGCGCAGATCACCCATCTCGATCATGATGATGATTTTGTGAAGTTTGCCCTGTTTACCAGCTTCTTCTGACAGCAGACGAATGGTTGAAAGTTCAGTATTGAAGCTTACATCGGCATACTGTACAATATTCTTGATGGCCTTTTTTGCAGGAGGTTTGATGTAGACTGTTTGAACATCTTTATTGATTTCCTTGACCTTTTTGAGGTTACTCACACGGGAGTCATGTATCTCGGTAACACCCAGATCAATCAATTCCTGAATGTACTTGACTGTACCACAAAGTAGCTTGGAGACCACTCCCCACTCAATGCCTTCTTTGTCGAGTCGTTTAGCAATAAACTGATAGTTATGTTGTAGTGATTTACGCTTAAGCTTTAGATAGGCCATTCGTTGTTGTTTTGTGAGTTAACTCATTTTGGTTGACGACTGTTCTTGGGATGTTTCTTGGAAGTCTGGATAGCAGCTCGTAATTCAGCTGGTTACTGAGCTCACCAAATGAAGCAACAGAGATGGAATTATCACCCTGATCTCCTATTAATACCACTTCATCACCTTTCTCTACCTGAGGACATTCGGATATATCTACAATGAGCAAGTTCATGTTCACGATACCGATTACAGCCAGTCTGTGACCCTTGATCAAAACCCTTCCTTGATTGCTAAGTGATCGGCTGTATCCGTGACTATACCCAACAGGGACGGTGGCAATTTTCATGTTGTCGGTAGCCATAAAAGTGGTTCCATACCCCACAAATTCTCCTGTGTCTACTTCCTTTACATCCATCACTGTACTCTTCCACTTGATCACCCGTCTCAAAGGATCCAATCGGTTTTCCGAATGTTTGATGCAGTCGATAAACGTTTCTTTGCTTGGCCAAAAACCATATTGGAGAATCCCGATTCTCACCATGTCCATCCTACTCTTAGGGTAAGAAATAGCGGCCGCAGAACATGCCGTATGCCGTATATTAGGTGTCAGGCCTTTGGTGGTCAACCACTTATTGACCTTATTGAATCGTTTGATTTGATTTTTGACCCGCACAAAATTGGCGATGCTTTCTGCGCCAGCATAGTGGGTACAACTTCCCATTAGTTCGAAGAGTTCTTCATTGCCCGACAGTAGGTCGATGACATCCGCTAACTGCGTTTTGCTAAATCCAGTTCGATTGAGCCCTGTTTCGTATTCTATGTGAATTTTAGCCTTCTTGCTAAATTTTTTAGCGATCTCCAGTGCTTTGCGCAATCTGTCTCGTTCAAAAACAAAGAATTCAATATCATTCAATATGGCCCACTCCAATTCCTCATTTCCGATGTAGCCCATAATCATGATTGCTGAGTTTGGGCTTATATTGTTGACCTCCAATGCCTCATCGGCACTAAATACAGAGAAATGATTGATGCCAGCTTTCGCCACCATGGGCACAAACTCAAATATGCCATGCCCGTAGGCATTTCCTTTTACTACAGAAGAAATTCGAATATCCGGACCAACTACCGATCGAATAAATTGAATGTTGTTTTCTAATGCAGATTGATCTAATTCTATTTCAGAAGTAGCAAACATGCTTTAGTGTTGTAGGTTGGAGATCACCTGGTAAAAAACATTTGTTGCAGTTTCGATGATTTCATCCGGAAAGTCATAATCCGGATTGTGCAGTGCAGGCCAGTTTTCTCCAGAGCCGATCCCAAACATTGCACCTGGAAACTTTTCTGTAAATATACCAAAGTCTTCGCCCCATTTAAATGGAGTCTCTCTTTCGATGCTCTTTAAACCCAAATCGTCAGCTGCTTTCTTTACTGCGCTGATCACTTCTCCATTGTTTTTATTAGCAAAAAAGCTCTGTGTCCATTCAATTGTCACTTTTAATCCATGCTTTTCACCAATTTCCCGTGCGATACGCTCACACTCATTTTCGAAATCCTGAATGATTTCATTTTGCCATGCTCTCAGAGTGAAATGGAGCTCACCATAGCCTGCAGAGACTCCATAAGAGAAATCTCCCATGGTCGTGTAAATAGGTGTGGCAATTTTAAACTTAGGATCCTTTAAATCCGGAACATTCCGATCCAGAAAAGCCTTCGTCATTTCAGCCATAGCCAAAGCCGGGTTGATGCCCTTCTCGGGTTCCGCAGCATGAGAAGTCTTACCATGTAGTTTGATAATGATGCTATTGGCAGCTGCAGTAAATGTCCCCTCCTTCCAAACGATGGTATTGGTCGGATAACCCGGCAGATTGTGCAAAGCCACCACATGATCTGGTTTTATGTCCTCAAATTTAGGATCGTTGATGACTCCTTTCGCACCCTCGCCGTTCTCCTCAGCCGGTTGAAATAGAAGGATGACATCCCCTTTCTCGACTGGCTTATCGGAGAGCGTTCTGGCCAGGGCATACAATATGGAAGCATGACCATCATGACCACATTTGTGGCTTATTCCATCTTTGGTCGATTTGTATTCAAAGTCATTGGTCTCCTGAATGGGCAACGCGTCAAAGTCACCACGTATCATGATTGTTTTGCCGGGTTCCTTCCCTTTGAATATAGCGGCTATGCCATATTGATCAAATTCAATTAGTTCATCAGGCTGACAATCAGACCGCAATTTTTCCTTAAGTGTATGGGATGTTTCTTTTTCCTCGCAGGATAATTCGGGGTGTTGGTGCAAATGTCTCCTGAGAGCAATTGCATCCTCCAAAATTTGGTTAGTCATTAACTATGATTTATTTAAACGCATCTCCAGATACTTGTTGGTGAACCCAAGCTTCTCATATAAATGCTTTGCAGGGTTATCTGGTTCCACGTGTAAAGCTATATTGCCTTCAGCAGTTTCAATAGCTTTTTGCATCATGGCTTTACCATATCCTTTGCCACGCTTTTCTCTGTGGGCCGCGATATATACGAGGATGTTTTCAGGAATGTAGCCTTCCATGCCGGTTTTGTTGACTACTACGGCTCCTACAATCTCTCCTTCATCACGACCTACTACCACAAAACCACCAGGGGTAATGCCTTTATTTAATGCATAATTGATTGCCTTCATGATGTCCGATTTCTCATCACCATACTGATCGAGGTGGTCGAATAGAAAATCACGGACTTGCTCCATTTCCACAAGTCCAACAGTATCTGAAGGTCTAAGAACTTTTATATCTAACATTCTACTTTAAATTATGAGTGAATTGATTTATAACAACAAACGATACCAGGGAGGCGCTGATTCCGAAAATATTGGCATCCAAACCTAACGGCAACTCGATACCTGTAATAATGAGAGTAATGGTGGTTCCACCTCCTAAAAGCATTGACCAAAATGCAGCATTTGGACTTGGTTTATGGACGAACAGGCCTCCCAGCACTGGAATAAACAATCCAGAAACCATAAACGCATAAGAATACAGCATCAATTCCAGCACACTTTGCATCATGGATGCCAGGATCAGTGCAAATGCTCCGATGACAAAGGTAAGGATTTGTGACAGCCTCAAGAATTTCTTCTGATCGGCATTTTTATATCCCAGTATATCAGTCACCAGATTACCTGATGAAGCCATCAAACAACTATCAGCTGTAGAAAGTACCGCTGAAAAATAGGAAGCCATCATCAGTCCCATAAGACCAGCAGGCAAGATAGTCCGGAGCAGCATGGGCAAGCCTGTTTCGGCATCCATTCCCTCAGCACTTTCATAGCCGAGATAGGCAAACATACCTGTCTCTGCTCCTACCCGGGCAAACATTCCCAGCATCACTCCCATAAACGCCATGATGGGCCATTCAAACAAACCGGCTATATACCAGGCCTTCTGAGCCTCTTTTTCACTTTTGCAGGCATAGATGCGTTGGTAGAGTGTCATTCCCACAAACCAAATAGGAATGATCGTTACACTCCAGTTCACAATATCCTGCCACGTGATATTGGAGAGACTCAGGAATTCATTTGGTAAAATCTCACGAATCTTTTCGTATCCACCTACTTCAATGTACCCAAGAGGCAAGCCAATGAAGACCAATCCTGAAAGTAAGAGTGCCCACTGAATGGTATCGGTATAAATGACCGCTTTTAAGCCGCCCATTACCGTATAAACCACGGCAATCACACCCATGATGATCAGGGCATAATTCAGACTTAATCCTTCGAAAGTTGATGAAGCAAGTTTAGCTCCTGCTAGTAACTGAGAGCTGGTAAATCCCGCATATCCGATGGCAGAAATGATCCCTGCAAGCAATGCTGTTTTCTTGTCATAGAATATACTGAAGATCTGTGGAAAAGTGAACAGCTTGCTGAACTGAGGCAAAGCACTCAGTCTAGGAATAAGAATAACTGCTGCCAGCCAGGCACCGATCAGTCCGGTAAATAGCATCCAGGATCCTGATAATCCCATGGTAAACCCAAGTCCACCCAGACCTATAGAGAAGCCTCCACCAACATCCGTTGCAACTACTGAAAGCCCCACGTGCCAGGAAGACATAGTTCGCCCTCCAACATAGTAATCATCAGTACTCTTGTTTTTATTCAGGAAGAAGACCCCCACTCCCAGCATTGCAACCATGTATATAAAAAAAATGAGGAGGTCGACCCAGTGGATACTCAAACCGATTTGTTGATTTTTAGGTTAAAAGAAAGCTTTTTAAAGCAACGAGCCTTGTAAATGATTGTTTAAAATATTTTCAATTTTCCCGTATCGCATCAAGGTAATCGTAAATCAACTGGTGTATGGTAGGGCGAATATTCAGTTCATATAGAAGACGATGCGTTCGATCCGGATAGACTCTGTTGGATAGGAATACAAATACTAGATCATAATCTGGATCTGCCCATGCCAGAGTACCTGTATATCCAGTATGACCAAAGCTTCTGACACTAGCAGATTTACCCACACTGCTGCGGATAGAGTCGTACTCAAGTAGTGGCTTGTCAAACCCAAGAGCCCTTCGGTTATCTAGGTTGCCATACTGAGTAGCTGTAAACAGATCTACTGTGGATGGAGACAAGTACTGATATCCATCCAGATTTCCATCGGCCAGCAGCATCTGCCAAAGAGTGGCCACATCTATAGCATCTCCAAACAAGCCTGCATTACCAGAAACCCCATTCATCATGATGGCTCCTTCGTCATGTACTCGACCATGGATAGCCTCATGCCTAAAAAAAGTGTCAATTTCAGTAGGAACGATTCGCTCTAGCGGAAATTCACTTGCTGGGTTGAAACAGACCGTTTGCATATCCAAAGAATCATAAAAGAAGGTCTCTAAATATTCTTCAAATCCCATCCCTGAAAGGTTTCGGACCATTTCTGGTACCAGGTAAAAAAACAGCCCCGAATACACATAATGAGGCTGTTTTTCTATTGGAGCTCTTTTGATCATTTTCTTGATTTTCTTTTCATAAAAATCTCTGTGAAGAAACAAGTTGTCTGTGAGTTGAATTGGGAATTTTTCAGAGTACTCTGTTGAAATGGTATTGCGCTTGTACGTCCCATTTCCTCTTTTGATTTCATTATAGTATTGTATCCAGCTTTTGATTCCTCCCTGATGCGCGAGTGCTTCTCTGATTGATACCTTTCCAAATTTACTCCAGCCCATTCCATTCACATACTCTTTAATGGGTTGATCAAGCGCTACCTTACCTTGATCGTATAGCTTCATGAGTGCTAGGGTGGATGCCATCACTTTGGTGAGAGAAGCCAAATCATAAATATCAGATACGTAGACCGGATTCAGGCTATCATAGGTGTGATATCCATACGATTCATACACCAAAGGTTTGCCTTGATAACTAGCGTAAACAACCGCTCCAGGAAAAGCTTCTTTTGAAATTGCGGAATTCACAATAGAATCTATGTCTTTTTGCAATTTTCTTAAAATCAGTGAAGAGTCACTTTTTTGAGAGTATACCTTTTGAAAAAAAAAGAGTAATAATGTGAAAATGATTGTTTTATATGCCATCAAGCTACTTAATTTTGGGGCCTTTCAGAGATAGCGAACTTATGGAAAATCAGAAACATTTCGTAATTGATTTTGATAGTACTTTCACGAGAGTTGAGGCGTTGGATGTTCTCTGCGAAATCTCTCTTCGGGGACAGCCCGATGCGACAGAATCACTACAGAAGATAAAGGACATTACGGATTTGGGAATGGAGGGTAAGATCTCTTTTCGTGAATCTCTGGAACAGCGCTTGGAAATATTAAAAGCACACCGTTCCCATCTTCCTGAACTCATTGCCCGATTGAGCGATCAGGTTTCAGAATCGTTTCAGCGAAACCGTGAGTTTGTGAAGAAATATGCCGATCAAATCTACATTCTATCGAATGGATTTAAAGATTTCATCGTACCAATTGTAGAACATTTTGGTATCACCGAGGATCGGGTATTTGCCAATGAGTTTGTTTATGATGATGCAGGGAACATTGTTGGATTCAATAAAGACAACATGCTTTCTGAAAACAATGGTAAGCCCAATAAAATCAAATCTCTGAACCTAAAGGGAGAAGTGTATGTACTGGGTGATGGCTACACTGATTATGAAATCAAAAAAGCAGGAATTGCTCATAAATTCTATGCTTTTACTGAAAACGTACGGAGGCAGAATGTATTGGAAAATGCCGATCATGAAGCACCAAACTTAGACGAAGTACTTTATTTGAATAAAATGGAAAGAGCACTCTCCTACCCTAAAAGCCGAATCAACGTGCTGTTGCTTGAAAATATCCACGAGCATGGGGTAAGAAAACTACAAGAAGAAGGCTATAATGTAAAAGTTCATCCAGCTGGAATGGATGAAGATGAGTTGTGTGAGGCCATTAAGGATGTATCCATCATCGGTATTCGATCCAAAACACAGATTACCAAGAAAGTGTTGGACAATGCAAACCGTCTGCTGGCGGTAGGTGCATTTTGTATTGGTACCAATCAAATAGACCTGGTTGAATGCCAGCGAAAAGGTGTAGCCGTATTCAACGCTCCTTTTTCTAATACGCGCTCTGTAGTAGAGCTGGCCATTGCTGAGATCATCCTACTGATGAGAAACATTCATGACAAGTCAATGGGCATGCACAATGGCCGCTGGGATAAATCAGCAAAAGGAAGCTTTGAGGTCAGAGGTAAAACCCTCGGAATCATTGGCTATGGCAACATTGGTGCTCAGCTTTCAGTGGTGGCTGAATCAATTGGTATCAAAGTGCAGTTTTACGATCTGGAAGAAAAACTCGCTCTGGGCAATGCTGTGCAATGCAAGTCGCTTGATGATCTGTTGGAAACATCTGACATGATCACGCTTCATATTGATGGCCGACCTGACAATTCGGGCTTTATGAAGGAAGAGCACTTTGCCAAAATGAAAGATGGGGTAATTTTCCTGAACCTGGCCAGAGGTCCAGTAGTAGATATCGCAGCACTGAAGAAATATGTACTCTCAGGTAAGATCAGAGGTGTAGGTGTGGATGTATATCCTGAAGAGCCTAAAAGCAATGATGAAGAGTTTACTTCAGAGCTCAGAGGCCTGCCGAACACGATACTCACACCACATATTGGAGGAAGCACACTGGAAGCTCAGGAGAATATTGCCGATTTTGTGCCTGGCAAAATCATGGAATACATCAATACCGGATCTACCAACAACAGCGTGAACTTTCCTAATATCGTACTACCTACTCTCAAGGATGCGCATCGTTTCATTCATATTCACAAAAATGAGCCAGGAATCCTGGCTAAGATCAACCATATCCTGGCAAATCATAACCTGAATATTGTTGGGCAATACCTGAAAACGAATGAGGAGATCGGATATGTGATCACTGACATCAACAAAAACTACGATGAGGAGGTCATTAAAAATCTAAAAAACATAAAAGAAACTATTAGATTCAGAGTATTGTATTAGTTTGGATGTCAATTATTATTTAAATTGAAAAATCTATCCGTAGTAAGCGTTGAAAAACGTATCTTGAAGAAGTATAGTTAGTAGTCGCCAATGAGTCAATCACCGTTTTGGAAATCCATCGGAAGTCTTGATGCCCTCGAACAAGTGATTCAGGGATCTAAGACCAAACCTGCTTTAGTCTTTAAGCATAGGGCTTCATCACCAGACAGTATTGAGAAGAAAATCGAGCTGGAGAATAATTGGAATATTTCCAAAGAGATTGTTGATGTCTACATCGTTGACGACATCAAGGATAGAGACGTATCGCTCGAGATAGCAGAACTAGCTGGTATCCAACACGAATTCCCACAAGTAGTACTTTTTGCAGATGGTGTCACCATGTATGATGAGTCTCATGACATGATCAGTGTGAAGAAAATCAAACTCGCGCTCAAGATTGTCAACCGTACCTTCAAATGGATGGAGACCAGAGCATAAAAAAAGCTTTCGGTGTCCGAAAGCTTTTAATACCGTTCAGAGTGATTTTAACCCCATAATTAATAGGATTTGAGCTGTGAAGATGGGTCAAAGATCCACTGTTATCCTGAATCAGCAAGCTGATACGAGGCCCCGACGTATCGAGGTGAGGCCCAATTTTGCCATCCCACTTGACTCGGTATTGTTTTAGTGTTAGGTTAAAAACAATGTTCCGAACGATTTTACAAACTTAAAATTAGCGTATCAATAAACCAGATGAAACACCAGATATATTTCACACCAGGTCCCTCCCAAATCTATTACACAGTACCTGACCACCTCAAAAGTGCAGTTAAGGAAGACGTAATGTGCATCTCACACCGTGGAGCAGCATTTCAGAAAATCTTCGGGCAAACGAGATCCTCATTAAAAACGCTGCTTAATGTACCGGACGGATATGATATCTATTTTACTTCGTCAGCAAATGAAATCTGGGAGCGCATTATTCAAAACCTGGTCATTGAGTCTTCGCACCATTTCATCAATGGCTCCTTTGCAAAGAAATTCTATCAGTTTGCTCAGAGTTATCAAAAGTCCTCTACTCACACAACAGTGGCGGATGGTCAGGATTTTGAAGATCTCAGTATTCCAGAGGGTACTGAGTTGATTTCAGTAACACTAAATGAAACGAGTATTGGCTTTGGCTTTGACCAAAACAAACTAAAGCAACTCCGAGAAGCACATCCCGATAAGCTCATTGCCTTGGATGGAGTGAGTGCCTTCCCGGCAGTAGGGCTTGACCTAAACCTGGTGGATACTGCTTATTTCTCAGTACAGAAGTGCTTTGGACTGCCTGCAGGTCTTGGTGTTTGGGTTGTAAATGAGCGTTGTTTTCAGAAGTATGAAGAAGTAAAAAAAGCCGGAGTTGTTACGGGAAGCTACCACGACCTCAGTGATTTGAAGTCTAATGGAGATAAAAACCAAACACCAGAAACGCCAAACATTCTGGGTATCTATTTACTGGGAAAAGTATGTGAAGACATGCTCTTTAGGGGAGCAAAGATGATCCAGAATGACACCATCTACAAAGCAACTATTCTGTATCAAGCGCTGGAAAGGAGCCCTAAATTTAATCCCTTTATCGATCAAAAAACGACCCGATCCAAAACGGTAATTGTAGCTAATTGTGAAGGAGGAAATGCTGCCATACTCAAAGCACTAGCAGCGAAAGGATTCGTTATTGGGAAAGGATATGGCAGCTACAAAGACAGCCATATTCGTATTGCCAATTTCCCGGTTCATTCTAAAGAGCAAGTGGAACTAATTTGTGATTTGATCGATTCATTTTGACGAAACAAAAATTTGTTTAGCGCAGTATATTGATGTGAATTCAAGAGATTCGAAAAGAAGATTTACTAATACCTGAAGATTCTTCTGAATATTTATTCAAGTTTTAAAAAATGGTATCTTGTTTTCATTATAGCTTTGCAAACAAATCGCTTTACTCGTTAAATAACCATGTATAAATACAGTAAAATCCTTGTAGGACTTGATAACACTGAAGTTGATAAAAACCTGATAAAGGCAGCTTCAGATGTATGCAAACTTTCGGGATCCAAAGTTGTCTATTTTGTCAATGTGCTTCGAGAGATGAACCTGCCTGAGCAGGTGAAAAAGGAGTTTCCAGATTTGCTGGATAGAGCCATTTCCGAGCGACAAAAGGAACTTCAAACCACTATTGATAAGTACTTTGATTACAGCAATGCGGAGATCATTGTAAACGTGATAGTGGATGAAGGTCAGGTGACGAAGACTTTGCTGAAATATGCTGGCAATGAGAAAATCGACCTGATAGTGCTGGGTAGAAAAAATGAAAGCAAAGGTGGAGGTGTCGTGATTAGCAGAATTGCGCGCAGAATTGCCTGCTCTTTGTTAATCATTCCTAAAGGATCAGATTTCAAAATAGGTAACGTACTCGTCCCTACAGACTTTTCTGATTATTCCAAAAAGGCATTGGAAAAGGCCACTACACTCATTAAAAAGTCGAAAAATGAATCTGCTAAGATGTTCATCCAGAATGTCTATCAGGTTCCGGTTGGTTACCACTATACAGGAAAGTCATTCAAGGAATTCTCGGAGATCATGAAGCAGCACGCCAAAAGTGACTATGAGAAATTCACTAAAACGGTTGACTTAAAAGGTGTAAATACAGAGCAAACTTACACGCTAGACAAAGACGATGATATCATCACCGACATCTATAAAACAGGTAAAAAAATCAATGCGGATCTCATCGTTATTGGAGCCAAAGGCCGTACAGCTGCAGCTTCGTTGTTTATTGGTAGTAAGGCAGAAAAATTGATTCAGGTAGATTCAGATATTCCACTGTTAGTCGTAAGACCAAAAGGTAAGATTGCTGGATTTATGGAAATGATCCGGGAGATTTAATCTTCCTGATCAGTTGCTTCAGGTGCTACTCTCAGCTTATCCAACAGATTGTTGAGTGTAGCACATTCATCTTCCGAAAGGTTTTGCATTAGATTTTCCCACTCTCCCATTTGGCCATCTATTTCTGAGAGTAAGTCCAGTCCTTTTTGTGTGATTAAAACATCCACCGCCCTACGGTCTTGAGAGCACTGCTTTCGTTCTACCAGACCTTTCTTCTCTAGCTTATCTACAATCCTGGAAGCATTGGAACTCTTATCAAGCATACGCTCGATGAGCAAATTCACTGTTGCTGGATTTGGGTATTGCCCTCTTAGTATTCTTAATATGTTGTATTGCGGAGTGGTAACATCAAACTTTTTGAAAAACCCAATTTGCGTTTGATTGAGCCAGCTATTGGTATAGATAATATTAATCAGAGCTTTATTAAATTCACTCTTGAAATGTGATTGCTTAATGTCTTCAGAGATACCCATTCAGTTAATCAAAATTATTTACAACTACATTAAATGTAACAACACAAAGAAGTTTTCTGTTCTGCAAAATAAAAAAATTCCATCATTGATTAAACCTTTTAACCAAGTAGTCATCTAATGAGCGTATCGCCTTTAACTTGGAAGATTCACAGATCATAGCCAAACTACAAGATCCTGACACTCGTCATTACGGGTTCAACCTGATGTTAAATACCTATCAGCAGCGAGTGTATTGGCATATACGCAAAATGGTCATCATACATGAGGATGCGGATGACCTCACACAAAACACCTTCATCAAAGCCTGGAATAGCCTGGACAAATTCAGAGGAGATTCGAGCTTATACACCTGGCTATACCGCATCGCAACCAACGAATCATTAAATTTCCTCAAGAAAAAGAAACGGTGGAGTGTTTTCTCTGCCAATAGTTACCAGGAAGTGTTGGAAGGGCAGCTAGCTACTAGCGATGGGATATCAGGTGATGCCATAGAGTTGAAACTACAGAAAGCTTTGCTGACACTACCTGATAAGCAACGTCTGGTGTTTAACCTCAAGTATTTTGATGAAATGAAGTTTGAAGAAATTGCTGACATTACCAACACGAGTGTTGGAGCATTAAAAGCAAGCTATCACCATGCTGTAAAAAAAATTGAGAATTATTTGAGATTGGATTAAACCATTCTGAATCAGAACAATCTAAATGAATAGATGAAACGCAGACTTGACGATATTGACAAAATAAATCACCCTTTTACAGTGGAGGATGGCTATTTTGATGATCTCACTCAGAAAATTCAAAGTAGAGTGAGTAGTAGGTCGTCAGCTACTTTTTATTTACAGTGGAAGTGGGCCGTTGCTCCTGTTATAATCGCCATTATTTTTGTTGGTGCGTACTGGTTAAACTATAGCTACTCCACTCCAACCAGTTCAGAACTTATCGCTGAGTTATCAACAGATGAGATACTCAACTATCTAGAGTATGCAGAGCTTACAGAGCAAGAACTACTCTCCATTACTCCTGAGGGCACATTGGAGGACATGTCTGATCTTGATGAAATCAATCTATCCGACGAAAACCTCAACGAACTAATGAACACATTTGACTTAAATGAACTAGACATATAGCCATGAAGACTTTATTGTATACCCTCGCCATACTGGCGTCATCTCTAGCAATGGCTCAAGTGGACGCTATGGATAAGCTGGAAGCAGCAAAAATCGCACTCATCACAGAACGACTCGAACTTACTCCAGAGCAGGCGGAGAAGTTTTGGCCCATTTATAGACAGTATGCTCAGGAACAGCAAAACATCAGGAGGGAGTTTCAGGAGTTGAAACAAGGTTATGACCCACAAAAAGCGTCAGATCTCGAAAACAAGCAAATGCTTGATAAGGGATTGAAGCTACGCGAACGCCAATTGGATCTGGATAAGACTTATACCAATAGAATGCAGAATGTCATTACTACCAGACAGCTTATGAGTCTGAGAAAAGCCGAAGATGATTTCAAGCAGATGCTTATCAAGCGAATCAGACAGCAGCAGCAACAGCGCCAGGACATGCAGAATCAGCGTCAGAGAAACAACGAAAACATGCAACAAAGGAAGAATTAACACCTACCAACTACCTGATTTTGAAATATTTATTTTCCTTGATTCTGTTTTTGCTGATCGATTCATTTAGCTATGGACAGCAAGCCGACAGCTTAAGCTTTGAAGAGCAATTTGCTCAATTGGAAGCGGAGATGGACTCTCTTTCTATCTTCTTTCTGCTCGACAGCATGATGAATAACCTGTCAATGCCCAGGTACTCAGAGCTGAATATCCGCACCAGTTACAATAGCAATCTGACCAGTGCCGGACGAAACTATGACTTCAATCAACAGAATGTAAGCCCTGGCTTATCATTTTACCATTCCTCAGGTGCCTTCATTGATTATTCAGGATTTTGGAATTCCGGAATCAGTCCTCGCTATAACCTTTCGGTATTTACTCTTGGTTATATGGGAAGGATCAACCAGAGATGGAATTTTAGCAGTTCGTATGAGCGTTGGTGGTATCACGGAGAGCATTCAAACCCACTCAACAATGTCCTGGGCAACACCATCACCTACTCTCGCAAGATAGGATATGCTTCTCTGGATTATAGCGTGCTTTTCGGTGACGAGTTGGCACATCGGTTAATTGGTTCTGTCACTGGAATCATCGACCTGCACAAATGGTGGATTTTTGAATCGATCAAATTACTTCCCAGCGGCACCATGATCTTCGGCAATGCGGACATCACTACTCGCTATGATGGCAGTTTGATCGATGCTCTAAGATCGGATAGCTATGTCCGGGACAACCTGGACTCCAGGGAATTCATACAATACGTCAACTCTGTATTGACAGAAGAAGAAAAAGCACTGCGCCGGCAGATCATCGAAAACAGGTCGCTCAGTAGGCGCGAGCGCAGAGAACGTCTCACCCTACTCTACTTTTCAAACCCAGATGTTTATGGGTATGTAAATGACCTACTCTCCACCACGGAAAACCAATATGGCATCATGAATTACAGCTTTTCCCTCCCACTTTATCTGTCTACCAAGTCTTTCAACTTCATTTTTAACTATACTTACTCCATACCTGTAAGCCTGCCCGGCGAACAATTTGAAATGGATCCAATCGGATTTTTCGGGGCCTCAGTCATTTACAGAATTCCTTTCAATAATAAATAGATAGATCATTCATATTTAGAGGAATACTCTATCTTTGCATCCCGTAACAATACGAACAGAACAACACATACTTAATGTCCAAAGTAAAATACATCTTCGTTACGGGCGGCGTAACTTCTTCGCTGGGAAAAGGCATCATTTCGGCTTCACTTGGTAAACTCCTTCAGGCTAGAGGTTATTCCGTAACCATCCAAAAATTCGACCCATATATCAACATAGATCCGGGTACGCTTAACCCATATGAACATGGGGAGTGCTACGTTACTGATGATGGAGCAGAGACAGACCTTGACCTTGGACATTATGAACGATTTCTAGGCATTCCTACCAGCCAGGACAACAATGTTACCACTGGAAGAATCTACTACAATGTTATCCAGAAGGAGCGTGAGGGCGAGTTTTTAGGAAAAACTGTTCAAGTAGTTCCACACATTACCGATGAGATCAAGAACAATATCTACAAGCTGGGTGAGACTGGTAAATTCGATATAGTGATTACAGAACTTGGTGGCTGTGTCGGTGATATCGAATCCCTTCCCTTTATAGAGGCTGTTCGTCAGGCTCGACTGGAACTTGGACCTTCTAATTGCATATCAATTCACCTGACTTTGGTTCCTTACCTGAAGACTGCTGGTGAACTCAAAACCAAGCCTACTCAGCACTCCGTCAAAGAACTTTTGGAAGCTGGAATTCAGCCAGACATCTTGGTATGTCGGTCAGAATATCCATTGACTACTGAAATTAGAAAAAAGCTAGCATTGTTCTGCAACGTACCGATCAACTCGGTAATTGAATCCCTTGATGCAGAAACCATCTACGACGTACCAATCCTCATGCGTAAGGAGAAGCTTGACGAGCGGGTATTGGCTAAGTTCAAGCAATCCTACAAAAGAGAGCCGAAAATTGATGCCTGGAAGGAATTTCTAGGCCGATTAAAAAACCCAACCAGCCAGGTGAAGATTGGCTTGGTAGGTAAATACGTGGAGCTAAAAGATGCCTACAAGTCAATAGCTGAAGCGTTTGTTCACGCTGGTGCTGTGAATGAATGCAACGTGGTGCTGGATTGGATCCATGCAGAAGAAGTGGAGGAGAGTAATGCAGATAAATTATTTAAGGAACTTGACGGAATTTTAGTGGCTCCAGGATTTGGCGAGCGAGGCATTGAGGGTAAGATAGTTACCGTAAAATATGCTCGTGAAAACAAGGTCCCATTCTTCGGAATTTGCCTGGGAATGCAAGTAGCTGTAATAGAATTCGCCAGAAATGTACTAACGCTTAAGAAAGCAAACAGTACAGAGATGGATCCTAAAACCAAACACCCTGTGATTGATATCATGGAGGATCAGAAGAATATTAAAAACATGGGCGGTACCATGCGTCTTGGCGCCTATGACTGTAACGTGAAAAAAGGGACAAAGGCCTACAACGTATATGGTCATGCCAAGATATCCGAAAGGCACCGTCACCGATACGAGTTCAACAACCAATACCTGGAACAATACGAAAAAGCAGGTATGATTGCATCGGGTACTAACCCAGATACGGGATTGGTAGAAATCATGGAAATCCCAGATCATCCTTGGTTTGTTGGGTCTCAGTATCACCCAGAACTCAAATCAACAGTGGTGAATCCTCACCCACTTTTTGTGAAATTCGTGAAAGCCGCGATCAATTACCGAAGAGAAAAAGAAAGCAATTAATAAGTAAGAGATAAGAAGAATAATGGATAGAAATCAATTAATTGGTTTGATTTTGATGTTGGTGTTTATCACCATCTATTTTCAATTTTTTGCACCAGAAGCAGAGCCAACAGACGTGGCAGAGATTACTGCTGACTCTGTAATCGTCCAAAACAAAGATGCAGAAGTCAGCTCTACGCCGACTACCACCCTATCAGATAGTGCACGAGCCAAACTGAATGAAATGAAATTCGGTATGTTCTCCCCTGCATCTGTAGGAACTGAACAAATCACCACTTTCGAAAACGAGCAAATGATTGTTTCCTTTTCATCCAAAGGTGGTACAGTACAGAAAATCGTATTGAAGGACTTTGTAGACTTCAAGGGAGATCCGCTGGTACTGATTGACGACCAGCATGCAGCTCAGCACATCTATGTAGAGCATTTGTCCCGATCTATTGATTTGTCAAACTTGTACTATGAGACCAAAGGCTCAGGCCAAAAGCTTCAAAGTGGAGATACTGCCACTTTGGTTTACACAGTGAGCCTGCCAGAAGGTCAATCCATCACTTACACTTACACCATACCAGGTGAAGGATATGAAATTGGAATGACGGTCAGACAAAGTGGGTTGGAGTCCTTGATAGGACAGAAAGTTCAATTTGCCTGGAATCAACGGATGAACCGACTGGAGAAAGACTTCAAAGATGCGCGTAACCGATCCACAGTGAAGTACCGATTTACTGATGGGGATGTAGACGAATTGTCGGGTACATCTGCTGAAAAAGAGGAAGAGAGTTTGGAACTAGCCACTTCATGGGTCTCGTTCAGACAAAAGTTTTTCACTTCAGCCATTATCGCTGAAAAGCCCTTTACTGGTGGTTATGTAAGTAGCTACATTAACCAGGCAGACACCAATGCAGTAAAAAACGTGGAGATGTCCATGACCATGCCCTATGGTGATTTCATTGGTAATCAGACCAACTTTAAGTTCTATTACGGACCGAATAACTACAGCATCTTGAAAGATGTGGCGCCGGACTTCTCTGAAAACGTAGAGCTCGGCTGGAGTATCCTCCGATGGATCAACAAGTTTGCCATCATACCGATCTTCCACTTCCTGGAGCAATACATCGGTAACTATGGGATCATCATTATCATCATGGTCTTTATCGTACGACTGGTTCTGTCTCCATTGACTTACAAGTCACACATCGGGATGGCGAAGATGCGCGTATTGAAGCCTGAGCTGGATGAAATCAAAGCCAAGCATGATGGAGACATGCAGAAGGCGCAGCAAGAGCAAATGGCACTTTACCAGAAAGTGGGAATCAATCCTCTAAGTGGGTGTATCCCGATGGTGCTACAAATGCCGATTCTTTTTGCGATGTTCTACTTCTTCCCTAACTCCATCGAGTTGAGACAAGAAAGCTTCTTGTGGGCACATGATCTATCTACCTATGATAGTATTTTAAACTTACCGTTCACCATTCCATTTTATGGGGATCATGTGAGTCTGTTCACTCTACTAATGACCGCTTCTACCATATTATACACATGGTCAAACAGCCAGGTAACTACGGTACAAGGGCCAATGAAATCCATCCAATATGTGATGCCAATCATGTTCTTGTTCTTCCTAAACAGTTACTCTGCTGGATTGACGTTTTACTATTTTGTTTCCAACATCGTTTCATTTGGGCAGATTACTCTCTTCCGAAGAGTAATAGATGAGGACAAGATTTTGAGAAAGCTGGAAGAGAACAAAAAGAAGAACGCCAACAAGAAAAAATCATCGTTCCAACAGCGGCTCGATGAAGCAATGAAAGCTCAAGAACAAAAGAAGAAAAAGAAGAAGTAATTCTAGCAGAAATAATTCCCACTGAACGCTCAGGCCTCTGGTCTGAGCGTTTTTTGTTTCGTAGATATCCAGGTTCTAATTAGTTTTATTGTTGCTTATTTTGAATACCATCAACCAAATCTTTGTCCAATGAAAATCTATGGATACCTCTCGAAAGTGCCCTTTCTCAAGCGTTATTCATTCAAATTCTTATTTGTTGCCTTTTTAGGTATACATATCCCTTTGCTAGCAGTAATAGGTGTCATTCTCTACAACCAGGGAGGAGACTTCTCTGCTCTGAATATTTTTCTTCTCGTGTTGGTTTTTACTTTGCTGGCAACAGTCATCACCTTACTAACACTCAATAGTTTATTGGCTCCATTGGTGGAGACCAAAACATCTCTGGAACGATATGCAGACACTGGAGAAATCCCCAACATACCCACCGAGTTTGAGGATGAAGCCGGGATTGTGATGCGAAATGTTCAAAACACAATAGTCAAAATAGAGAACATGCTCTCCACTCAGAGAGACATTACGTCCCTCCTTTCTCATGATCTGAGAACCCCGGTAGCAGAAATCATCGGTGTAGCTCAAGTGATGGATCCAGAAGACAAGGAAGAACATGCCTTACTTTCCAAACAAATCGTGAAATCCGGAGAGAGTCTCATGGAAATGCTCCAATCAGTGCTTACCATGTTGAGACTGGACACACTGGAATTGCAGGAAGAAGATCTAAGCGAAGTGAATCTAAGAGAGTTTGTGGAGGAGCTGCTGGAAGAGTCACAGGTTCGGATGAACCGCAAGCGCATCAAAGGGATAAATGAAGTGCCTGAAGGAATTATTGTTTCTGTCAACGAAATCACTTTCAAACATGTGTTGGAAAATCTGATCAATAATGCTATCAAATTCACTCCAAAAGATAGTGAAATCAGAATTGGAGCTTCTGTATCGGATGACCAAACGAGTATTTATGTCAAAGATTCGGGTATAGGACTTGAGCCAGGAACGGAAGAAAAAATATTCGACCGATTTACCAGACATGGTAGGTTAGGTACGGAAAACGAAAAAAGCACTGGTTTGGGACTTTACCTGACCAAGCGCATTGTAGAAATGCACCACGGCCACATCTCAGCATCAAGCCAGGGAAAAAACCTGGGCACTACACTGACGATCAGCTTACCATCAGCAAAACGAAAAACGTCGTGAAGACTTCAACTACTTTTTGCGTGAAGCAACTAAAAGGGCCAGACCAGCTCCAATTGCAAAAGAGCCTATAATTGGTGGACCGTTTACGATCCATTCCAACTGGTCCCCTCTTACACCTCCCTGATACCAACCAAATGCCAGCACCAAGATGCAAATGATTCCAATGGCCAAAAATATATAAGCTAAAGATTTCATAATGAACTCTTTATCATGTTCAACAGGGATAACCAGTGATTGTTTCACGTAAGACAACTACCTTTTCCATTAGAATTTCATGCTCACTGTGATGTATTTCATGTCTCCCTCCATGGAATGATCTATTGACAAGCATAAGAGAAAGTAATCAACGATTTATACACAATTGAAATGTTAATTACCTGATTATTAAGACTGTAGATGATAGCTTAATCTTCAAGACATCAATTCTTTCCATGCTTGTCTTTATCTTGTCTTTAGGTTAAATATATTTGTGTCCTTTTCATTTTTAGAAAAGATCCTAAACTCTTCGATACTATGGGTAAAATCATTGCGATAGCAAATCAAAAAGGTGGTGTTGGTAAAACAACTACTGCAATAAATCTCGCTGCAAGTCTTGCTGCACTGGAACTAAAAACGTTGATAGTGGATGCAGATCCACAGGCCAATGCGACTTCTGGTGTGGGAAAAAACCCTAAAGAAGTAGAAGTAAGCATCTACGAATGCATGGTAGATGGTGCGGATGCTGAAAAAAGCATCGTGAAAACCGATATTAAATTCTTAGATCTATTACCATCACACATAGACCTGGTAGGTGCGGAAGTGGAAATGGTGAGTATTGCTCAGCGTGAGGAGAAGATGAAGCAGGCATTGGGTAAAGTGGTGGATCAATACGATTACATCATCATTGACTGCTCCCCATCTTTGGGGTTGATCACCGTAAATGCACTGACTGCAGCTGACTCAGTGATTGTACCTGTACAATGTGAATACTTTGCATTGGAAGGTTTGGGCAAACTGCTCAACACCATCAAGATCATCCAAAACCGCTTGAACCCAGATTTAGAAATTGAGGGCATTTTGCTGACTATGTATGATCTCCGTCTAAATCTATCCAATCAGGTAGTAGAAGAAGTGAAAACACACTTCAAATCAATGGTATTTGATACGTTGATTCCAAGAAATATCAAGCTCAGTGAATCCCCAAGCTTTGGCGTGCCAGCCATCTCACATGATGCTGAGAGCAAAGGTTCACTTGCTTATCTCAACCTGGCGCGTGAGATCATGCAACGAAACGAAGTAACCGCATAGCATTTAGCAGATGGCAGACAAGAAGTGGAAAAAGAAGACTGGATTAGGTAGAGGGCTTGGCGCACTTCTGGAAGATTCAGACGAGAAGAAAGAAATAAGCGGATCTGGCGCTACCATAAGAGGTGCTATAAACGAAATACCCGTAGAGGCGATTGAGGTGAACCCATTTCAGCCAAGAACAGACTTCAATGAAGAAGCACTTGAAGAACTGGCTGAATCAATTCGGGTACAAGGCATCATTCAGCCAATTACGGTAAGGGCACTTTCTGAAAATGAATTTCAACTAATCTCAGGAGAGCGAAGACTACAGGCGAGTAAGCGCGCAGGACTGGAGATGATTCCTGCTTACATTCGTACTGCGGATGACCAGCAGATGCTGGAGATGGCGTTGATTGAAAACATTCAGAGAGAAAACCTCAACGCTATTGAAATAGCGCTCAGTTACCAACGTTTACTATCCGAATGTGATCTAAAGCAAGAGCAGCTAGGTGACAGAGTAGGCAAAAACAGAACAACGGTAAACAATTACCTAAGACTGTTAAAACTCCCTCCAGACATCCAGATTGCTCTTCGGGACAACACACTTTCCATGGGCCACGCCAGAGCGTTGATTAGCATAGAAAATGTAGATCAGCAGCTTGATATCTTCAAGAAGATCATCAATGAAGGTCTGTCTGTGAGAAAAGTGGAGCAGCTGGTAAGAGATCTCAGTAAAAAGAAAGAAGCTCCAGCTGCAAAAGAAGAAGTTAATCCCGAGATTACTAACTTGCAGAAAAAATTAACGTCGCACTTTGGGACTAGCATCAAGATCAAGGCAGATAAAAACAATAAAGGTGAAATCAAGATCCCTTTCGTATCAGCTGAAGAGTTGGAACGAATTCTCGAACTGCTTCAAGTCTAACAAGACATTGAGAGTCATTTGCTACCTAGCATTAATGACTCTCTCCTATTACAGTCAGGGCCAAATCACTCGTTCGGACTCTATTTTCCTCAACCGCGAGGATATCGAAACCATCGAAACTTACTCGGAGTTAGATCCAAAAAAGGCAGCCATATTATCCGCAGTGTTGCCAGGCTTGGGACAAGCTTACAATAACCAGTACTGGAAAATTCCTCTTGTGTATGGAGGGGGCTTACTCATTGGCCACTACATCGAGTACAATCATCGCATTTACAACGAGTTTAAAAATGCACTTACCGCCGAGGCAGATGGCAATGACCTGACTATCAATCCATACGCAGGTAGGTTTAGCCAGGAGGCACTCACACGAAACCGCGATGCGTTCAGAAGAAACAGGGACATGCTCATTATTATTGCCGGTGCCTTTTATTTGCTCAACATAGTAGATGCACACGTTTCGGCCCATTTGCACGAATTTGACATCAATGAGAACCTTTCCATGAAAGTATCCCCTTCGATTCAGCCAACTCCATTATTTTCGCAAGCTGTAGGAGTTTCTGTTTCATTAAGATTGAAATAATGCGCATAGCACTGATAGGATATGGAAAGATGGGAAAATCCATCGAAGCAATAGGTAAATCAAGAGGACATCAGATTAGCTTCATCATTGATCAAAACAACCAGGATGAGATCAATGATATCTCTCCGGAGAATACCGATATTGCTATCGAGTTTTCACAGCCTGACTCAGCCTATTCCAACATTGTCACACTGCTGAATAATGGTGTTAAAACCCTCGCTGGAACAACTGGGTGGTTAGAGAAATATGAAGACGTTACCACTCTGTGTGCTGAGAAAAACGGCACCTTTCTTTACGCTTCTAATTTCAGCATTGGTGTCAACCTGTTCTTCGAACTAAATGAATGGCTCGCCAAAAAAATGGCTATGCTGGAAGGATATGAAGTCAGTATGGAAGAGATTCATCATGTACACAAAAAAGATGCTCCTTCAGGTACAGCCATTACTCTCGCTGAAGGCATTTTGGACCACAACAAGCGTCTGAGCAATTGGGTTAACGAACCTTCGAAAGACACTCATCAACTTGGTATAGTTTCGAAAAGAGAAGGTGAAGTTCCAGGAACACATTCCATACGTTATGATTCCTCTTTGGAGTCTATCGAAATCCAGCATATAGCCCACGACCGAAAAGTTTTCGCAGAGGGTGTAATAAAAGTAGCCGAGTGGGCGACTAACCAAACTGGTGTTTTATCTATTAAAGACTTTCTAAATCAAGATTGATCAATGTATTTAAATGATTTCAGCCTCACGTTTACCCTGGTGTTCATCATCGGGTGGTATGCGTTGCAATCCATAGCCTATTATAAATTCTTCGAAAAAGCCGAAAAGCCAGGATGGATAGGATTTGTTCCCTTTTACAATTACTATGTACACCTGGAGCTGGTAGGTCGACCAAAATGGTGGGTTTTCCTCTTGTTTGTACCAGTAGTGAACTTCTTCATTGCCCTGACCATCCATTTGGATTTGCTTAAGTCATTTGGTAAGTATTCTTATTTCGATCAAAGTGTAGGTGTGATCCTGGCTCCTTTTTACATGACCTATGTAGCCTGGAGTGATACCAAATATTTAGGAAAGGCGACAGAATTACCCAAGCGTAAGCGAACCTTCTCACAAGAGTGGTTTGAAGCAATCGTATTTGCTGTCTTTGCTGCTACGTTCATCCGATGGATATTCATGGAAGCCTACGTGATCCCTACTCCTTCAATGGAGCGATCACTTTTGGTTGGTGACTTTTTATTTGTGAGTAAGATCAATTATGGTCCGAGAACACCTAAAACACCAATACAAATACCACTAACACACGCGAAAATCTGGGGAACAGAAATCCCCTCTTACATAGACTGGATCGAGCTTCCACAGTTTCGTTTACCGTCATTAGGTAAAGTGGAGCGAAATGATGTGGTTGTGTTTAACTATCCTGTCAACGACAACTACAATCAGCGCCCAGACGGTGATTATCATCCATTGGATCTGAAGACACATTATATCAAGCGATGTGTGGCTGTTCCAGGTGATGTGCTAGAAGTGAGAGAAGGTGCTGTTTACATCAATGGAGCGAAGGGCGAAGACCCAGAACTTATGCAACATCGCTACTTCATTGAGACGGATCAAGTCATTAGAGATCGAGTTTTTAGTGACTATAAGATATGGGAATACGGCCCTGCAATGCGACCAAACGGATCTAAAGGCTACATAGCCTTGACCACTGCCGAGATGGCTAAAAAATTGGCTGCTCTGGATTTTGTCAAATCCGCCGAACCGATGTTCATGGATGCCGACAAACCAGAACCAAGGATTTTCCCGGATGCACGCTATTTTCCCTGGAATGCAGACAACTTTGGCCCATTGGAAATTCCTGGAAGAGGATTCACCATACAAGTGGATGAGTACAGTCTAGCCAAGTACGGTTCTACCATTCAGGACTATGAAGGCCTTGAAGACGTCAAAATAGATGTGGACAAACTAACTATCAACGGACAAGAAGTAAGTGAATATACGTTCACTAAAGACTATTACTTCATGATGGGTGACAACCGTCACAATTCAGAGGATTCACGCTACTGGGGATTTGTACCTGAAGATTACGTGGTTGGTGAGGCTTCTTTCATCTGGATGTCTATGGATGAGAAAGGATCCTTCCTGAACAAAATAAGATGGAGTAGGTTGTTTAATCCTATTGACTAATCACATAAAAATTTTTCTATTATCCCGGGTATCGGTATCATCTTTTATATCGATATTCGGGATTTAGCATTTAATAGGCTCAGGTATGTTAGAATTAGCAAGCATTTTTGTACTGGGAATCTTTGCACAGTGGCTAGCCTGGAAAATCAAGCAGCCAGCAATACTTCCGCTGATCCTAATAGGACTGGCTATTGGTCCGCTATCCACATTCTTCACCGAAGATGGTAGCAAGCTCATTGATGGAGATGCCATTTTTACTGGTGATTTACTCTTCTCATTTGTGTCTATCGCGGTGGGGGTTATCCTATTTGAAGGGGGACTCACTCTCAACATCAAAGAGATTCGTAGCCTGGCGGGCACCGTAAGGAACTTGCTAATCATTGGTGCCCTGGTGACCTTCATTGGTGGAGGACTGGCCGCTCATTACATTATGGAACTGAGCTGGCAGATTTCCTTTTTATTCGGTGCACTGATCATTGTATCAGGTCCGACAGTAGTTATTCCGATTTTGCGAAACGTTCGCCCCAACTCCAATGTAAACACAGTTCTGAAATGGGAAGGTATTTTGATCGATCCACTAGGTGCCTTAGTCGCCGTGTTGATGTACGAATTCATCTTGTCATCCAAGCATGGAAATGAATATCCGATGGAGGTCTTTCAAGACTTTTTCATCACCATCTCAGCAGGAATTGTAGCTGGAGGACTAGGAGCCTTCTTTCTTTACTCTTTGATTAAAAACAAGGCATTGCCCGAATATCTTCGCAACGTATTCACGCTTGCGTTGGTCATATTCACCTTCGCCTTTTCCGAATTGATACATGCAGAAGCAGGTCTGATGGCTGCCACAGTGATGGGGATTGTACTTGCCAATGTCAAACTGGAAGAGCTTAAAAAGATCTTGTCATTCAAAGAGGATATCTCAGTTATACTCATTTCCGTTCTTTTCATTCTCCTCTCATCTCGTATCGATTTCATCCAGATACAGAAACTAGGCTTGTCAAGCATCGTGCTGTTTTTTGTGGTCATTCTGGTCATCAGACCACTTGGTGTCCTTCTAAGCTCTTATAAATCTCACCTCAACTGGCAGGAGATCACCTTTATTTCCTGGATTGGTCCAAAGGGTATAGTAGCTGCTGCAGTGGCTTCGTTGTTCTCCTTAGACCTGATCAATGAAGGCAGCTATGTAGACCCAAAGGAGGCCGAGATGTTGCTGCCCTTGGTGTTTTCGATTATCGTTGGAACAGTAGTGCTTCAAGGATCGTCTGCCAAGCTAATTGCTAAATGGTTAGGCGTGGTGCGTGCTGAGCCTACTGGTTTTATCATAGTAGGTGCCAATGAACTGGCCAGGAAAATTGCTCAAAAGCTCAAAGATGAAGGGCTGTATGTCCTACTGGTAGACACCTCCGCTCCTAATGTGAAGGAAGCCAAAAAAAGTGGATTGAAAGCGGTTCAAGCCAATATCCTTGCCGAATCAATCTTTGACGACATTGATTTGTCCAAGATTGGAAAGCTAGCAGCGATTACTTCCAACTCAGGATTAAATGATCTGGCCTGCAAGTGGTTTGAAAAGGAGCTCGGTGAAGAAAACGTATTCCGATTGGCTAGCAAAGAGGAATCTGACAATGCAAATTTGCCTCTACCTGACAATGTGCTCTTCCACACCAGAGTGGACTTTGTGTTACTAGTTCAGATTTTGAGACATAAGGAAGCTTATCACGAGGTGCATTTTGAAAATAATGCCGAGTATGAAGAATTCATTGATAAGCATGAATCCAAAATCATTCCACTATTCTTTAAAGGAGAGGATCACATTAAGTTGATCACTGGATTGACCAAGAGAGGTGACAAAGATGACACTTTGATTTATCTCACAAAACCTGGCGTGGTAATGGATGAAGAAGATGAAGACTCACCTGACAATAGCGCATCATCCACTTCCAAGGATGAGGAATAACTTGTCAGAATGACAACTTAACTGTCAGGTTTTCAGCAATTTACCTACCAAAAGTCTTTGTAAGCTGTTGGCATGGCCTTTGCCCCTTTCACTATGAACTAAAATGAAAGGAGTAAACATGATGAGATTCATTAAGTCAACATTTCTAAACGGTGTCTTACTTGTTTCTTTGACGGCAATAGGACTAACATCTTGTAATGATGATGAATCAGACGAAATCATTGTCCCTGAGACCGCTTTCGTGTCTCTTTATCACGCCTCGCCCAATACCGGCGGGTTGGATATTGTAGTGGACAATCGTCAGATTAACTCATACCCTTTTGAATACAGCGAAGGAACTGGATACCTTAGATTTTACCCGGGAGAAAGACAAATCAAATTTACGCCGTATGACGCTAACAACAGCGTAATTGATACCACGGCGACTTTTGACGTTGCTAATGCTTACTCTCTGTTCGTTTCAGGCGATTACCCTGATATCAAAACTTTACTACTCAATGATGAAAGTGAAACCGAACAAGGTAACAGCGCCATGATACGAGTAGTAAATGTGTCACCAGACACGCCAGCTTTTGACGTGCTGAAGGAAGGTAACTCAGAGCCCCTTGTTGAAAGCCAAAGTTTCAATACGGGTTCAGACTTTATGACCACATCTACAGGATCAGTCAATTTTGACGTGATCAGTGATGATGATACCTTGCTCAACGTTGACGACATTTATTTGTCTCCTGGCATTTATTACACAATGATCATTAGAGGTTATGAAAATCCACCAAGCGGAAACGAACACTATCTAAGTGCTGAAGTGATTGTGAACTAAAATGCATCCTTAACACATGGCTATGAACCTACTTCATTTTTGGAGTAGGTTTTTTTACAATGCTGGATTAAACAAATCATTCAGATAGACCGCCACCCGCTGAATCACCCAAATGCACGCGATGATAATACCTACAAGCATCAAAAATCCTGGTAATGTATTCTTCGACTCCCGCCGACTCTGGTAGGGATTATTACTCATATGCTACCAATTTATCACATCCTTGCCGTTTAATGCTAGATATTCGTTGGTTTTTGAAAATGGTTTACTACCGAAGAACCCTTTGTGTGCTGCAAATGGAGACGGATGCGCTGACTGTATGACATAATGCTTGTTAGCATCAATCACAGCTCCCTTCCGCTGAGCATAGGCTCCCCATAGGATAAATACGAGCCCAGTCTTTTCTTCAGACAATTTGCGAATTACTGCATCCGTAAATTCTTCCCAGCCTTTGTTTTGATGTGAGCCGGGAGTACTGGCTCTAACCGTCAGCGTCGCATTTAGCAACAGAACACCTTGCTTTGCCCAACGCTCCAAGCTACCATGAGGTGGCATGTCCACGCCCAGATCATCTTTTAGCTCCTTGAAAATATTCACCAACGATGGAGGCATTCTCACTCCCTCTGCAACTGAAAAGCATAGTCCGTTGGCCTGACCAGGTCCATGATAGGGATCCTGACCGATGATGATCACTTTAGCATTGTCTAAAGTGCAGAAGTTAAAAGCATTAAATATTTTCTTGCCAGGCGGATAAACCTGATGGTCTTGATACTCCTGCTTCACGAACGAGACCAATTTGACAAAGTAGTCTTTCTCAAATTCGTCTTGTAATAAAATTTTCCAACTTGGCTCTATTCGTACATCCATTATTCAAAAAGAAAACTTTCGTGTTTTTTGTTGGCAATTTAACAGAGAAATCCTATAAATTTCACTTGAGAATATGGCAATGACTACTGACACAACAAAGGGAATCAAAGTGACCGTTGATACGGAGTATCAGCAGGAGTACTCCAATCCTGTGCAAAAGCATTACGTATTCACCTACCAGATTACCATTGAAAACCTCAGTGACAAAACCATTCAACTCATTTCACGTCATTGGGACATTGTAGACCTTACTTTTCCAAAACGTGAGGTAGATGGCGAAGGTGTAGTTGGTAAACAACCCATTTTAGAGCCAGGGCAAATGCATCAATACGTTTCAGGGTGCAATCTCAAATCTGGATTTGGAAAAATGTATGGCTATTATACCATGGAGCGATTGGTAGATGGCAAGCAATTCGAGGTAAATATACCTCAGTTCGAGATGGTGGTACCATTCAAGCTCAACTAGTTTATTGGCCTCTCCCCTTTTTACGTATGCCTCTTATCTTAACTATCGGCTGAAAGCGGTCAATGCACATGGATTACATTCTCCTTTCTTATTCGAACTTTACAACTTTGTATTCCATCACTGGGATGACCAAGAGAGCCAGCGCCTCAAACAGCTGAGAAACATCGACAACCCGAACGAAATCCTCAAATATACGGATCCCAGATACCTGGAAGACATTACCACTAGTGTAGGAAGAATTGCACGTCGGGTGACCAGCACCCACAAGTTCTCTTATTTACTTTATAAGCTCATCAATCACCTCAGGTATGAGCGAGTGCTGGAAGTAGGCACCTCTCTTGGCATCAATGCCGCCTATCTGGGAAGCTCCAAAGCACAAAGAGTTTGGACCATGGAAGGTGTGGAGGAGATTGCTGATTTGGCCATAAAGAGACTAAAAAAGTTGGAGTATGATCACGTGAGAGTAGTGAAAGGGTTGGTGGAGCATACATTCCGAGATTCTTTGACATTGAACCCTGAATTGATATTTATTGATGCGGATCACCGATCGGAAGCGATCTTTTGGTACCTGAGGATCATCAAAGAAATGAATGTGCCTGTTCAGTGCATCGTCATTCATGACATCTACTGGTCTCGTGACATGAACAAAGCCTGGAAGCAAATAGTAGCTGACGATCGTTATTCACTTACTATTGATTTGTTTCAGGCAGGAATTATTTTTCCAAACCACCCAATGGAAAAGCAACATTTCGTCGTTAAGTTCTGAGAATAGAGACAATTATTATTTTCTCACTCAATCTTCTATTTTTGCACGAAATTTTGATTTTAACACATGGAGAATAATCAGCAACAAGGCATACCACAGGAAGCAAATCAATCCAAAAACAGAAACCCTATCTTCGTTATTGTGGTTTCTGTGCTTGTAGTTGCACTTGCATTTTTGGCTTATTTCTATTTCAACCTGCAAGAAGACAAGGAAGCTCAGGCGATCGAATTGAACAATACCTTATTAAAACTTGATAGCATTTCTACCGAGCTGGATGAAAAGATCCTGACGATTCGAGATCTAGGAGGCGAGATTGACACGTTAGTGAAAGTGAAGGAGAAACTGCAAGCAGAGCGCAAACTGTTGTTGACAGAGATCAGCAATCGTAAGAATATGATCTCCGAGCTTGAGGGCCGGGTGGATGGCTATCGGGAGCTTTTGCTTGCTAAGGATATCGAAATAGAGAAGCTGCAGCAGATCAACGATCAATTGATGACAGAGAATACCGAGTTGAAAACAGAAAAGCAACAACTCAACGAATCGCTGACTGAAGTAAACAAGGCCAAGGAAGAGCTAGCGGAAAAAGTTGCCTTTGCCTCAAGGCTTAAACTGGAAGGAATGACTGTATATGCAGTAAATGAAAGTGGCAAAGAAAGAGAGAACGAATTCCGCAACCGTCATATCGATCAGCTCAAAATCGCTTTTACCATAAGCGAAAACAAAGTAGCTCCTATCGAGGGGAAAGAAATACTTATACGCATCGTAGCTCCTGATGGCAATGTTCTCTTTGATGTAACTCGCGGTTCTGGTTCCTTTATGTTTGAAGGAAGAGAGCTATTCTACACGGCCAAGCAGGAAATACTATACGATAAAAACAGCCAGGCAGTGACCATGTTTTATGACAAGGGCAGCGAATATGCAGAAGGCAGACATATCGTAGAAGTGTACACCGATGAGTACCTGATGGGTTCGGGGACATTTATTGTGAAGTAATCTTCCTAAAGTCTATACAAATAGCTTTTTTCTAAAAAAATTAGCTAATTTTGCACTTCAAATTTTTATAGTTCATAGAAAAGCAATTATGAAACGAGATTACGAAACAGTATTCATTTTAACTCCCGTTTTGTCTGAAGCTCAGATGAAGGATGCTGTTGAAAAATTCAAGAATGTGTTGGTTGATGCTGGCGTAGAGCTAATCAACGAGGAAAACTGGGGCTTGAAAAAGCTCGCTTATCCGATCCAACACAAGACTACAGGTTTCTACAACCTATTTGAATTCAAGGCAGAACCATCCGTAATCAACAAACTTGAGACAGAGTACAGAAGGGATGAAAAAGTAATGAGATTCCTTACCACAGCTCTTGACAAGCACGCAGTTGTTTACAACGAGAGAAGAAGAAAAGGAGAATTCAACAAGAAAAAAGAGGAGGTAGCGTCATGACATTACAGAACGAACCTATCAACAGAGAGCAGAAAAAAGAAAAGTACTGCCGATTCAAGAAAAGTGGTATCAAATACATTGATTACAAGAACCCTGATTTCTTGTTGTCATTTGTAAATGAGCAGGGTAAACTTCTCCCAAGAAGAATCACCGGCACCAGCTTGAAATACCAGAGAAAAGTATCTCAGGCCGTAAAAAGAGCAAGACACCTTGCTTTGTTACCATATGTTACAGACTCTCTAAAGTAAGCGAAGGATGGATATTATATTAAGAGAAGATATCAAAGGTCTAGGATACAAAAACGATATCGTGAGCGTAAAGCCAGGATATGGTAGAAACTTCCTTATTCCTCAAGGTATGGCGATCATCGCAAGCGATAGCAACAAAAAGATGATTGCTGAGAACGTAAGACAGGCAGCTCACAAAGCAGAGAAAGTCAAAGGTGATGCTGAGGATCTTGCTAAGAAAATTGGTGATACTGCATTGGAGATCAAAACAAAAGCTGGTGAATCCGGTAAGATCTTCGGAGCGGTAACTGCACTGCAAGTAGCTGATGCTCTTGCTGCAAAAGGTTTCGATATTGATCGAAAGAAAATCAGTTTCGTTGGATCTATCAAGGAACTTGGCGAGCACAAAGCTGTTCTTGATTTGCACAAAGAAGTACATCATGAAATTACCTTGAACGTAGTTCCTGAGTAATTACCATATACATTTTTAAGAAAACCCTGATTTCTCACGAGATCAGGGTTTTTTATTTCATCTTCAGTAAATTGGTCTTGTGTTTACACTTCCTTTTGACATATCACCCTGCCCAACCAAGATCAGGTTGAAAGATCCGATCTTTAGTATTGGATCGTGCTTTTCTGATAACATAGGATCTAAACTGCGTGAAAACAAGTTTGATGTAGTCACCAACCCATTAGGTATTATCTACAACCCCTACTCCATTTTCAAGAACCTGAAACTACTACTTAGTGAAGGTCTAGATCCCAACAATTTCATCAAACGTGGCAATATATACTTTCACTGGGATACGCACAGTGCTATTTCGGGTACGGAGATTAACCAGTTCAAAGAACTGCTGGAGGAAAAAAGCAGACTATCCAAACAAAGTTTGATAGCTGCCGAATGGTTGGTCATAACACTAGGAACCATCTACACCTACCGATACCGAGGCAATGACATGATCGTGGCTAACTGCCACAAAGTACCTCAGAAAGAGTTTGAAAAGCAGACCCTTACTCATGAGGAAATTGTGGAGGACTACCAGGAGACAATGGAGCTGGTTCGCTCAATAAACCCACGCATCAAGGTGATATTGACAGTGAGCCCTGTTAGGCATATACGCGATGGACTGATTGCAAATAACATCAGTAAAGCCACTTTGTTGCAGGCTGTTCACGACATTGTACGTTCGGATAAGGACTCCTACTATTTCCCATCTTATGAAATCATGATCGACGAGTTGAGAGATTATCGTTTTTACAAAAGCGATATGATCCACCCTTCGGAGCAAGCCATTAATTACATTTGGAATAAGCTCTCTAAGGTGTTTTTTGATCAGGAAACCCAACGATTCATTGACAATTGGTCCAAAATACTCAAGTCATTGAGTCACAAGCCTTTTCACCCCAATACGCCGGAGCATCAAAAGTTCCTGAATTCAACTATCAAGAAACTGGAGGAACTTGAAGACAAAGTAGATGTTACAGAGGAAATAAGCTTTGTCAAAAACCAGTTGATCGAATGAACAGAGTAGTTCATCTACTTCCACTTCTCATTCTTATAAATTGCCAGCAAATGTCTTCAGAACGCACTGCAAACAATCAGAACAAACTTGCTAATACTTCAAGCCCCTATTTATTACAGCATGCCGACAACCCGGTAAACTGGTATCCGTGGGGTCAAGAAGCTTTGGAAAAGGCCGAGAAGGAGAACAAACCTATACTTCTCAGCATAGGCTACTCCTCTTGCCATTGGTGTCACGTAATGGCTCATGAGTCCTTTGAAAACGAAGAGATTGCAGCCATTATGAACGAAAACTTCATCAACATCAAGTTGGATCGCGAAGAACGACCCGACATTGACAATATCTACATGGATGCAGTGCAGGTGATGGGTTTGCGTGGTGGCTGGCCGCTTAATGTCTTTCTCACCCCAGATCAAAAGCCGTTTTATGGAGGCACCTATTTCCCTCCAGACCAGTGGAAAAGGCTACTCACCTCCGTAGCTGATGCTTACACTAACAAGTACGAACAGCTGGCTCAGTCGGCTGATCAGTTTGCAGAAAATCTCAATCAAAGTGAGGCTCAGAAATACGGGTTAATGTATGCAGAAGAACAACTGACGATGCATGATTTTGACTCTGCCTACCAAAGTTTGGCGAAAAAGTTTGATCCGAAATGGGGTGGATTTCAGCGAGCACCCAAGTTTCCCATGCCAGTAGTGTGGAACTACTTGCTGACCTATGCCGACCTCTCAGGGTCAAAAGAAGCGATCGATCACCTCACTTTCACACTTGATAAAATGGCCTATGGAGGCATTTACGATCATCTTGGCGGTGGCTTTGCCAGATATAGCGTGGATGGTCAATGGCACGTTCCGCATTTTGAAAAAATGCTCTATGACAATGGACAGCTACTTTCACTTTATGCTGATGCTTACAAATTGACCAAAAAACCACAATACCTGGAGGTCATTTCTGGAATTACTGACTGGCTAGAGAGAGAAATGACAGATACGTCCGGCGGTTTTTACAGTGCGCTGGATGCAGACAGTGAAGGTGAAGAAGGTAGATTTTATGTGTGGACTTTTGAGGAATTCAAGGACATAGCAGGCAAAGACTTCTCCCTGCTGGCAGAGTACTATGATGTCTCCAAGAAAGGCAACTGGGAAGATGAAAAAAATGTACTCAGAATGCTGGAATCGAAAGAAGTCTTTGCTGATGACATGGAAATGCCTGTAGAAGAAATAGAAAAAATCCTGGAAGCGTTTAAAACCAATGCCATGAAGGTCAGATCTCAACGTATCCGACCAGGTCTTGACTCTAAAATACTCACGGGCTGGAATGCCCTCATGCTGTCTGGGCTCTGCAAAGCCTATCAAGCCACTGGCTCTAGTACCGCCAAAAAGCTAGCCAGGGAAAATGCCAGATTCATCACCGAGCAGTTAACTAAAGATGGCCATCTCATCCGAGTAAAAGGCGAAAACATACCAGCGTATCTGGAAGACTATGCAGCGGTGATTCAGGCGTTTATATTGTATTACGAGACCTTCTTTGACGAGGCTTATTTGCGCCAAGCCAGGATACTTGCCAACAGAAGTTTGGAAAGATTTTTTGATCCGGATGAACAACTCTTCTACTATACCAGCAACCAATCCGAACAACTGATTGCCAGGAAAAAAGAGATCTTTGACAATGTAATACCCGCCTCCAACTCTATAATGGCCGAAAACCTCTACAAGTTAGGCTTGATGTACGATGATGTTGACTATAAAAGTACTGCGCTGCAAATGGTTTTGATGGTCAACAAACTGATCAAACAAGAGCCAGAATACCTTGCCAATTGGGCCTCTACCTCTCTGAAGATGATTCGTCCGACAGCTGAAATACTCTGTGTTGGGGATGATTACAAACAGCAGATGCAAGCGATGAACAGGCACTATTTCAGCAACGTCATTCTGATGGCTAATGCCGGTACAAGCCAACTTCCATTGTTCGAATACAAAGAACCTCTCAACGGTCGTACTACCTTCTTTGTCTGTTATGACAAGGTTTGTGAAAAACCAGTGCATGATATTTCAATTGCAATCGAAAAGGTTCATGAGGTGAAATAACAAGTTCATCCGTCGGTTTTTCGGTTTCGACCAAATTCAATATGATTGTTAACGAATAATCCCTAATTTCAACAAATAGAAATTATAAACCGGCACCTTAACCATGAAGTTATATCACGAGGAGAAAGCATATCTTGAGGCATTCAAGAAAAAGGTTACCAGCGATGCGGACATCAGCAAAGAAGAAATCATGGAGATGATTACCAAATTTGAGGATGTGGTGGAGATGACTACTGTAACTGTCAAAATCATCGATCGACTCATGAATAACATCGACCGTCTGAAACAAGACACTCAAAAAGAAATAGCCTCCATTAAGAAGCCTTAATCATTTTTCCCTTCTCTGTGCGCTTTGTGAATTAGATTTGTGCACTTGAGATTTCTTGAAGTCATATTACCCCTTCCCCTTCCGGGTACATTTACTTACAGTTTTTCAGAAGTATTATATCCTGACCCCAAAGTTGGTGCGCGGGTGATCGTACAGTTTGGAAAGCGCAAGATCTATACTGGTATCATAGCGTCTATCCACTCCGAATCTCCAACTGGTTACGATCCGAAAGAGATCATTGACCTGGTGGATACTGAACCAATCGTCAATGATGTTCAGCTCACTTTCTTCAATTGGATCAGTCAATACTACATGTGTTCGGTTGGTGAAGTGATGAATGCGGCACTTCCCGCTGGTTTAAAAATCTCCTCTGAATCCTACCTTTCACTAAATCCAGATATCGATCTGGAGGAGCTGGAATTGACCGAAAAAGAAGAGGTAGTCATTCGCCATTTGATCTCTGGGGACGTCAAACTGAACGAAGTTGGACCTATCCTGGACATTAAGTCGCCCTACAACTACATTAAAAAACTCAAGGATAAAAATGCCATTCAGGTATTCGAGCAAGTAAAGGATAAGTACAGCCCTAAGAAAGAAACCTGGATTCGACTCAATGAAGTGTACAACAATGAAGATGCTCTTGATCAATTGAGTGAATCACTTGAAAGCAAAACTAAACAACTCGAAGTGCTAGTCGCTTATTTGAGATTGGTCCCTCTATTCGAATTTCCGAGCAAAAATCAAGACGGCATTTCCAAAAAGGCATTGACCAATGAAGGAATTAGTCAATCCTCACTCAAAACACTCACTAAAAAAGGATTCTTCGAAGAATGGGAAAAAAATGTCTCCCGATTAGAAGGAATTTTAGGCACTCCAGATACTTCTGGCATAGATCTCTCTGCTGCTCAAACTACTGCTCGAGAGGAAATACTGAAGGCATTTGAAAGTAAATCCACTGTGCTCCTACACGGAGTAACAGGGAGTGGTAAGACGGAAGTATACATATCACTAATATCTAGTATACTGGATAATGGTGGCCAGGTGCTCTATTTACTCCCCGAAATTGCTTTGACCACCCAAATAATCAAACGCCTATCGAAAGTATTCGGCGATCAATTCGGAGTATTTCATTCCAGATACTCAGACAATGAGCGAGTAGAAGTCTGGCAAAAAGTGCAGCAAGGTGAATACAATTTTGTAGTGGGTGTACGAAGTGCTGTCTTTCTGCCCTTCAGTGACTTGTCACTGATCATTGTAGACGAGGAGCACGAGCCTAGTTTCAAGCAACACGAACCCGCTCCACGTTACCATGCCCGGGATGCGTCTATTTACCTGGCTTCTATGTTTCATGCCAAAACCCTTCTTGGCACCGCTACACCTGCTCTAGAAACTTATCACAATGCCCTGGATGGTAAGTATGGTCTGGTCAAATTGGAAGAGCGATTTGGCCAAGTATCTACACCACGAGTCAAGTTTGCCAACCTGGTGATGGAGCGCAAGCAAAATAAAATGAAAGGCAACTTCAGCCACACCCTGCTGAAGGCAATCAATGATACGCTCAACCGTAACAAACAGGTCATTCTTTTCCAGAACCGTCGGGGCTATGCTCCGTATGTTACCTGTCATAATTGCGGGTACATCCCAAAATGTGCTCAATGTGACGTGAGTCTCACGTATCACAGCTTTCAAAACCTACTGGTCTGTCACTACTGTGGCTATAAGTCAGAGATGATCACGGAGTGTTTTCAGTGTCAAAGTACCGAGATTAAAACCATGAACTTTGGTACTGAAAAGATTGAAGAAGAATTGGAGATTATGATTCCAGAAGCACGTATTCGGCGGATGGACCTGGATTCTACCAGAAGTAAATACAGCTACCAGAAAATCATTGATGAATTTGAAAATGGTGAAATAGACATCCTGGTGGGTACTCAAATGGTCAGCAAAGGGCTTGATTTTGGAGGAGTGGAACTGGTCGGAGTATTTGATGCTGATCGAATGATTCATTTTCCTGATTTCAGATCACACGAACGCGCTTACCAGCTGATGCATCAGGTAAGCGGCCGGGCAGGAAGAAGAGCAGATCAGGGACAGATAATCATTCAAACCAACGATCCAGACCAGCCTATTCTTCAGCGCCTCAACCACCAGGATTATGTTGGATTCTATCAGGCAGAGTTATTGGAGCGCCAACAATTTCAGTACCCTCCTTTTTACCGAATCATCAACGTTACCTTCAAGGATAATGACAAGCAGACAGCCGGTGATGCTGCCCGATTTTACAGTATGGAAATACGAAAGCACCTGGGTGATGCCCGTGTGAATGGTCCTATAGAGCCACTAATTGGCAAAATAAGGAACCAATACCTTTTTGAAATATTTATTAAAGTAGAAAAACAAGGAATAAACCTCACCGCGTTAAAAGAATTCCTACTTAATTCGCGTAATATATTACTGAGCCAACGTTCCTATAAGAGCGTGCGAGTAATATTTGATGTAGATGCTATTTAATGAATAAGTACTTAGTCATATTAGGAGTTTGGTTATATGTGGCATGGGGATGTGATCCATGTGCAGACTGTGGAGAACCGTTAGTCTATGACCCTACTGTAAAAATGGTTTTCATCAATCAGGACAGCATCAATCAACTATCTGATAGTGTGAATATCAACAAAGACTCCCTTTCTGCTTTGAGCAGCTTAAGGACAGCCGCAAACGACACCATCTCTAACCTTACCGACACTATCTCTGCTCTCCAAGATCTCATTGATGCCGGCAATCAAGAGTATAGTGATGAATTAGCTTATTTTACACAGATTTCGGACTCTATCGAAGATGTAAGAACCCTTCTAAGCAGTAAAACCAAGGCACTGGATAGCCTCAATAAGCTATTAAACGCCGCGATTACCACCATGAACAGTGGCAATGTTCAACTAAAGAATGTAGTACTCCAAAACAATGGAACCGAGCTAGTTTATGAAGATACCATGAGCAGGTTTTCCTTGCCACTCCTACTAGGAACTGTGGGCGAATACATGGAAACGACCTACGACATGACCATAGGCGATGAATCTTATTCTATTAGCATTGGGTATGAAACCTTTGAGACAATAGATGACGCGAGAATAGCCAGAGTGAGAGCTCGTAATACTGACATTGTATTCAGCTCCTTTGACTCACTTAAAGTAAATTGCCCGACAGACTGTATCAGTGATGAAACGACCGTTACTCTATATTTCTAGCTTTTTCATTCTTGGTCTTGCCTGGAGTCAAACGCTTGCTGATATGCCTGCTCAAGACACGATTAGGCAGGATACTCTGGTAGCTAATCCGGTGATCCCCAAAGAGCCAGCACAACCATTCAGTATATCTTTTTTGATTGATTATGGCAAACCGGCAGTATCGCTTATCAGCGATGAACAGCGCTATGAAGGGGGTTTAAATCTGCTGTTCTTTGACCACTACTCCATCATTGCAGAATACGGCTATGGCAGTCTGCATCCACGCAATGCCTTACAGAATGGCAACTACTACTCTGAAGGAAATTACTTTAGAGTTGGTGGTGGTTACCTCAATACGATCGGACCCAAAAGCAAACTTGGATTTAGTGTTCGCTATGGACAAAGTACATTCAAGGATCGTGGTGAAATATTTGTGGAAAGTGCCTCAGGCATTCAGGAAGGTTATGAAACCACTTTTGGCCCAAGAAGCTCAGAAGCAAGATGGATAGAACTAGTGGTTACTTCTGAAAGCCGAATCATTTTCAACAAAGAAAATCAGGATGCGAGAATCAATCACTTATTTTCTCTAGGATTCCACATTCGGCTAAGGTTTATGTCATCCTACGACCGCTACCCTATCTATGATACCTATGCCGTGCCTGGGTATGGACGCACTGTAAACAACCCCAATCCTGCAGTTAATGTCTATTTGAGGTTCACTCCTTTTTAGACATCCCACTCGTCATTGAGTATGCGGATGGCGTGATGTCCTGTGAGATCAAACTGGCAAGGAACCAATGACACATAATTGTTAGCAATGGCCCATTCATCATTATCCTCACCCTTATCATGGTTGACAAAGTTTCCAACCATCCAGAAGTACTTCCGACCGTGAGGGTCTACTCGCTGATCAAAATCTTCTTCCCAACGAGCATTAGCCTGGCGACATATTTTTATTCCCTTAATGGGTTCTTTCTGTTTAGCCGGAATATTCACATTCAGTGCAATCCCTTTTGGGATTCCCTTTTCTAGTGTTTCTTTGGTAATCTGAATAATCTGCTCGTCAAAGTGCTCCAGCTTGGCATCTGTATCATAGTCACACAATGAGAAACCAATGGCGGGTGTCCCCTCAATGGCCGCTTCGATGGCAGCACTCATAGTACCGGAATACAAGACACTAATCGATGTATTACTCCCATGGTTGATGCCACTGACCACCAGATCAGGTTTGCGGTCTTTGAGCAAATGATGCTTGGCTAGCTTTACACAATCGGCCGGAGTGCCACTGCATTCGTAAGCCATGATCTCCTCACCAAACAGCCTGTTTTCCTTCAGACGCAGGGTGTCTCCAACTGTAATGGCATGCCCCATTCCAGATTGTGGACTATCTGGAGCTACCACCACCACTTCTCCTAAAGTAGTCATTAGATCTACGAGTTTTTTAATGCCTTTGGAGGTAATACCGTCATCATTAGAAACAAGGATCAGTGGTTTGGACATAGTTGTTGGTTTATAGTGAATTGTAAAATGCTGTGATTCGTATGAGATCTCTGATCTCGTCGGTTTTCAATTTATTTTTCTTGATATAGTCTTTCACATCGCGCTCATGCTTTGTCATGATCGCAAGTAAATCCGCCTTTTTGCCGGTGTAAGAATCGATGTTTCCTTGCTTATCCAGGAAGTAAAATGTATAATTTACCACATCCCTAACAAAGCTTCCTCCCCAATAGGCCGAGCTATTGGATACTGTCTCCTGGACCACAGCCTCTCTGGAAAGCAGAGATAATGGCCCTTCATACAGCACTTCAAATAAGATCGGAATCTTATAGTTGTAGTTGACATTGTAAGGGATGGAATAGAACTGACGGTAACTGGATACGATCTTGTCATAGATCTCAAAATAAAAGACCTTGTGACTACTGTAGGTCTTGACTATCTGGTTCTGAATCACCTGCACAATATTGGATTCCATATCGTACTTAAGCAATCCCTGAAGGGTATCCTGATCAGAAGTTACCAGAAACCCGTCATGCCAAACTTCACTGGAAAACTCCTGGCAAACTCCCTTGAACGTAAATAACCATAAGAAAATAAGGAAAAATGATTTTCTCATTTAATGTTTCATCTTAAGAATTTCGTGCCCCATCTTGTCGCGCTTGGTTTCAAGATACTTCTTGTTATGGACATTAGGGGTCACCTCAATAGCTACATTTTCCACAATTTCCAGGCCATATCCCATCAGCCCAACTCTTTTTTTCGGGTTATTAGTAATTAATTTCAATTTAGTGATTCCCATCTTTCTCAGGATCTGTGCTCCCACTCCATAGTCTCGCTGATCCATCTTGAATCCAAGCTTTAGGTTGGCTTCCACAGTGTCCAAACCTTCCTCCTGGAGTTTGTAGGCTTTTAGCTTATTGACCAGGCCTATACCTCTTCCTTCCTGATTCATGTATAGTACAACACCCTTGCCTTCTTTCTCCACCATCTGCATGGCGCTGTGGAGCTGATTGCCACAGTCGCAGCGATAAGATCCGAAAATATCCCCTGTAACACAACTGGAGTGAACCCGCACCAAAACGGGTTCGTTTTCTTTCCACTCTCCTTTAAACAGTGCCAAATGCGTTTCCCCGGTGGTGGTTTGTTTGAAAGCCTTGAGTTTGAACAACCCATGTTCGGTTGGCATATCTACCGTGATTTCCTCCGTTACCAAAGACTCTTTTTCCAGTCTGTAGGCAATCAGATCTTTAATAGAAACCAATTTCAGGTTGAACTTATCTGCAATTACACGAAGGTCAGGTAGCCGGGCCATGGTTCCATCTTCCTTGAGTATTTCTACCAGCACACCGCCTGGCTCCAGTCCTGCTAGCCGTGCGAAATCCACTGTGGCTTCAGTATGTCCTGCTCTTCTAAGAACACCACCAGACTTAGCCTTTAATGGAAATATATGTCCCGGGCGACCCAGGTCTTCTGGCTTTGTGTTGGGGTTAACTAAAGCCTGAATGGTCTTGGCTCGATCGGAGGTACTAATACCAGTAGTGGTGCCATGACCCAGCAGATCTACCGAAACAGTGAAAGGAGTCTCATGAGTGGCCGTATTCTTGCCAACCATTAGCTCCAGACCTAGCTCTTCGCATCGCTCTTCCAGTAAGGAAGCACAAATCAAACCTCTTCCTTCCTTGGACATAAAGTTGATAATATCGGGGGTTACCTTTTCTGCTGCACAGATGAAATCTCCTTCATTTTCACGATCCTCATCATCTACCACGATGATGATCTCTCCATTCCGCACTGCCTCTATGGCTTCTTCTATTGGGTCCAGCAAGTGGTCTCTATCCATTGTTGTTTATTTACTATCTATATACAAATTACTTCACTGTCACGTTCCCGAGCATCTTAGCAATGCTCATCTCAATTTTTTTCAATTCATTGATCTCATCCAATATGATATCAATAGCATCTACATCCGCTGATTCTTTGAGTTTCTTCGTTTCCTCTTCTACCAAATGCTGCACAATTCTAAACTTTAACCTCAAAATATTGGAATAAGTTATATCCCGCAGCTTATCAGTCTCTTTGGGCACATAAATCTGAAACTTCTTATTCCAATTTTCACTCACCTCATGTCTTGGAGTCATTAGGTCCACCACCACTCTCTTGACCTCTTCACTACCATGATCCAGCAGGAAGTCCCCATCTATGATGAATCCTTCGTTGAGCTTGGTTTTGAATAATTCCAATATCTCGCGATAGACGGGATTGGTAAACTGGACTTCATCTACCTCGGTGAGAAAGTAAGAGATCAAATCCTGATCAATGGATTCTTGATTGAGGATACTGTGCTTCCCATAGTTGACCAACACCCGAATACTTTCTTTCTCTTGCAGCTCAATGACCTTTAGAATGTCGTTATCACTAAAGGTTTCCTCTTTCCCTTCTAGGAATTCAGTTGAAACCCTCTCCTCTTTAAAGTTTTGCTTGCCATCTTCCTTTCTCTCCTCTTTTGCCCGAATAAGGATCTGTTTGTTGGTTTCTCGCAGAAGAGATTCCATTTGTATTCCAAGAAGGGAACTACATTCTTTAATGAATAATTCTTGTCTGGGGGCACTACGAATTAATGAAAGAGTACGAGCAATTTCAGAAGCTATTTCGGCCTTTTCAAGTGGACCTTTTGCAGTCTCAAGTAATACTTTAGTTTTAAAGGTTATAAAGTCCTCTTTTTGAGACTCTAAATAATGCTTATAGTTAGAAGGGTTGTATTTCTTACTGAGACTGTCTGGATCTTCACCTTCAGGAAGCCTTATTGCTTTTAGATTGAATTCATCTCCCTCAAGTTGCTTTAAAAGAATATCAAATCCTCTAAAAGAGGCTCTAATGCCAGCCGCATCACCATCAAAGATTACAGTAATATTGCTTGTATACCTTCTGATCAGTTTGATCTGCTCCTCGGTAAGAGCGGTTCCAGAAGAAGAGACGACATTTTTGATTCCGGTCTGATGCATGGAAATAACATCAGTATAACCTTCTACCAGAAAGATGTTATCCTCTTTTCTTACTTCTTGCTTGGCTTGATACAAACCATACAGAATCCGACTTTTGTTGTATAGTTCGGTTTCCGGTGAATTGATATACTTCGGCTGCTTCTTGTCTTTGGAGAGCGTACGAGCTCCAAATGCAACTACTTTTCCAGATATGTTATGAATTGGGAAAATGACTCGATTGCGAAAGCGGTCATATACCTTTCCTTCCTCTTTGGAAATGACCAACCCAGCTTCTTCCAGCAATACTTTTTTGTATCCTTTTCCCTCTGCTGTTTTGAGCAAGTCATCCCAGGAATCAATCGTGTACCCAAGTTCAAAGTCTTTTACTGACTCATCGGTGAACCCCCGTTCTTTGAAATAGCTCAGTCCTATGGACTTGCCTTGCTCATGATTCCAAAGCAGATCGACAAAATGGTCCTTGGCGAAGTTGAGTAGGATGAAAAGGCTCTCACGTTTGTTTTGAGCTTCCTGCTGCTCGTCTGTCTGCTCCTCCTCTACGATCTCCACACCATAGCGCTGTGCCAGGTATTTGAGAGCTTCCACATAAGACAGGCCATCTACTTCCATCAAAAAAGTGATGGCATCACCGCCTTTGCCGCTGCTGAAATCCTTGAAAATTCCTTTGGAAGGAACTACGTAAAAGGAAGGTGTCTTCTCGTTGGTAAATGGGCTGAGTGCCTTGTAGCTTGATCCCGAGCGCTTTAGTGTGACAAAATCACCCACCACCTCCACAATATCCATGCGGTTTTTGATTTCTTCTATGGTAGCAGGGCTTATCATTCGCTCGTTAAAAATTGCGGTTTAGGATCGCAAATCTAAGCGATTTCAGAAGAAGGTTTCCTCAAAAAAGATGCTAAGTCTATTCAGACTTGCAAAAGCTGAATTCTACTCCATAATTACATGCTCGCTCGCCTTCACTGACTACTGAATGACCTTGAACAGAACCTTCTCGTCTAATGACCCATTCCAGAAACAGATTGAGATGTTTTAGGTATTTTTCTTCTATTGGTTTGGAGGCCCATTCATGTCCTCCTCCACAATCTGTAAGCAAGTAATAAGGTTTGTCCAATGATTTTAGTTTCATAGCCAAAGGATAGGAGCCGTAAAGCATCATGAAACCCGTTTCATTCGGTTCACAATAATGATGAGGTGCGTTGGAATAAGGAACCAGATTATCACAGGTGCCATGAAAAAAAGCAGATGGAACAGCCGTATCTTCATTGATCCATCGCTCATCCAGCAGTGCACCAGCCATGCTGATCATTCCACCATATCGAAAACCCTCCGGCAATATGCCTTCCCGAGTCTTCTGCCAATACACAGCGTGCAGCACTGCTTCAGCACCCGCACTACTTCCAGCCAGTACTATTTTATTTCTATCTATCCCCAGCTCTTCACTCCGCTCTAGCAGGTAAGCCACTGATTGATTTACATTTTGAGCAGACACTAATAAGGTATTGATCTTGTTTTGAACCGGCTGATCACAACTAAAGGACTGCCCCTTCATGGTCAGGTGATAGGAAATGGTGGCCGTCACCCAACCCTCAGCAGCATACCGTTCACAAAACTCTATGTGCTGTGGTTCATCACGTTTGCCCCCAGAAAAGCCCCCACCATGCACATAAATGAGCACTGGTTTATTCGCATTTTTAGTCATGGGTACGAACAGGTCCATGGATAGCGTATCCTCATAGATGACTGTTTCACGTTTGATTTTTTGGCCAACCAATGATCCTGTAAGAAGCAAGCAGGCCGCAATAATGAAATAACGCATTTAATGTCTGTTAATAAGTCCCTCGATAAATATGATCGAAGCGCTTGCCATAGTCAGGTTTTAAAGGCATGGACTCTCCACCTGTTTCTTCCAGCCAGGTAAAGAGTGCATCTCGCAAGCCTTTAGCCACATCCGCATATGCTTCGTCACGTATCAAGTTACGCATTTCATTGGGATCGTTCTCAATATCATAGAGTTCATTGATATCCCAAATGCCGTGATACCTGATAAACTTGTATTTGGATGTCCTTACTGCATGGACTGTTGGCGTTTGCGGAAAAGGTCTTTCCCAGAAATATTCGTAATAAACCGTATCACGCCAGGCTATAGGCTGATCATACAGCAATGGCTTGAAGGAATTGCCATTCATATGGTCCTTTACTCCTAATCCGGCAAAGTCCATCACCGTAGGTGCTATATCTACATTTTGGACCACTTCACTGAGTTTCGTTCCAGCTGGTAAGTCCCCTCCCATCGCCAGCATTGGCACGCGCATGGACTCCTCATACGCCTGTCGTTTATCAATCAAGCCATGCTCTCCAAAAGAAAAGCCATTGTCACCCATGTAGATCACTATAGTGTTTTCCAATAAACCATTCTGCTCCAGGTAATTAACCACCTTCCCTATGCTTTCATCCACTGAAAGCAGCGTCTCGCAATAGCGCTTGTAAAAATCTTCGAACGATATCTGACCATGATACATATAGTCTACACCATGCCAGCTATTTCTTTGAGCTTTTGCCCAATTTGGCAAATCATCAAAGTTATATTCCTCTTTAGTAACTGTACTACGTTCATGTCCTGGAGGAAACATGGTTGGAGGATAAGCCACCTCCTCGTTTTCATACTTTCCTAAGTGTCTTGGTGCTGGTTTGAAGTCCGCATGTACACCCTTGTGCGAGAGGTAAAGAAAAAACGGCTTGGAGGTATCTCTTTTCTCTATAAAGTCAATGGCATAATCGGTCAAAACATCAGTTACATATGCCGAATCCGTATGAGTCTCCTCCCGTCCATTCACATTCATCACTGGGTTGAAGTACACACCCTGACCTTTAAAACTAGCCCAATAATCAAAGCCAGGACGCTTCCCACTGTGGTGCTCACCCATATGCCATTTACCGATGAAACCCGTCTGATAACCGGCTTCTTCTTTCAAATACTTAGGAAAAAACGTAGTTCCTTCCGGCACCAAAGACTGATTATCAACTACCCGGTGATTGTGCGCATACTGCCCGGTGAGGATACTCGCACGACTGGGAGAGCAAAGTGATGTACTGACAAATGCATTTTCAATATGAACTCCCTCTCTAGCCATCCGATCCATATTGGGTGTTTCCAGAAATGGCACCTTACCGGTAAATCCCATAAAATCATAGCGATGATCGTCACTAAGAATGAAAATAACATTTTTCTGATTTGAGCGATCAATTTTAGGTGAGTTTGGATTAGATGTCTCTGTGCTACAAGCACTTAAAATCGAACAAATAATAATACCTGATAGAGTTAGATAGCGCATTTACGATACTTTTTGGTCAACACTTCTTCACAAATTTGGATAAAAATATGCCGAAGGCAGCAGCATCTGATTCAAGGTGAAATTCGCAATTTTCACCAAGTTGTCTATTTCCTTTACTCACCCTGGATGCTTACAAACCTCCGGCTCGACTGTCGAAAATGATGAAGAAGTATTTAACTAATAAAACGACAATCGTGTAACTACAATTAATGGTAGGCAACCAATTACCTGGACCAGTTGATGGTTGCTATATCAAGGTCTTCAGAATTAGTACCTACCATAATTTCAAAAGCTCCCGGCTCCCATACATAGTTCAACTCATAGTTATAGAACTTGAGATCCTCGGGAGTAATTTCAAATGTTACTTTCTTCGATTCACCAGCCTTAATCAACACTTTTTGAAAGCCTTTTAACTCTTTAACAGGTCTGGTTACTGAACCTACCACATCTCGGATGTATAGCTGGACCACTTCTTTACCGTCTAAGTCACCTTTATTGGTTACTTCCATGGATGCTGTAAGTGTTTGATTACCTGTTAGTTCAGTAGCACTCAAATGGAGCGTTCCATACTCAAAATCGCTGTAGCTTAAACCATAACCGAACGGATACAATGGCTGGTTGGACACATCCAGATAATTGGACTTGAACTTCTGAAACCACTGACCTTCAGGTAATGGACGACCTGTTCGTTTGTGGTTATAATAAATCGGAATTTGCCCAGTATTTTGAGGAATAGAAACACTGAGTTTGCCTGATGGATTCACGTCTCCAAAGAGCACATCAGCAATAGCGTCTCCCGCCTCGCTTCCAGCAAAGAACACATTCAAAATCGACGGAATATTTTCAGACTCCCACTTCATAGCCAGTGGACGGCCAGCTAAAACCACAGCTACAATCGGCTTTCCGGTCTTGAGCAGAGCTTCCATCATTCGGCGCTGGTTTTCAGGGATCTCAATATTGGACATGCTTGAGCTCTCACCAGAAGACTCAGAAGCTTCACCAATGACTGCTACTACGACATCCGACGAACGAGCTACTCTCACTGCCTCACCGATCATCTCAGCTTCTGATCGCTCGTCTCTGTAGGTTGGTTTACCGAAGATGCTGATACGTGACTCCAGGTCGGCATCACCCACCACATTGCAACCACGGGCATACTGAATGGTTGCATTTTTACCAACCGCATTTTTCAATCCCTGCATGATGGAAACTGACTTGGTGAAGTCACCAGCCACACTCCAAGTGCCGGCCATATTCTCCACATTGTTGGCAAGAGGGCCAATCAAAGCAATTTTACTTGATTTGTTCAGAGGCAATATTTTGCCTTCGTTTTTCAAAAGGACAATAGACTCAGCTGCAGTCTCGCGGGCTTTTTGCCTGTTGGCGGTTGTGAATATTTCTGTTTTCGCACGATCCAGGTTGCAGTATTTGTATGGGTCATCAAACAAGCCGAGTTTAAACTTGGCTTCTAAAATTCTTCTACACGCCTGATTTACTTGTGCCTCCGTGACTAAACCTTGCTCAATGGCATTCTTGGTTTGATCTAGCAAAGCATCACTCACCATGTCCATATCGATACCCGCATCAAGCGCTCTTGCAGCTACTGTGAGTGTATCACCAATTCCATGGTCTACCATTTCATTGATGCCCGTGTAGTCTGTCACCACAAAGCCATCAAATCCCCACTGATTTCTAAGCACCTCAGTCATCAGCCATTTATTGGCGGTGGCTGGTACGCCATCTACTTCATTGAATGAAGCCATGACACTGCCTACCCCAGCATCTACTGCAGCCTTATATGGTGGAAAGTATTCGTTATACATGCGAATGCGACTCATATCCACAGTATTGTAATCTCTACCTGCTTCAGGTGCTCCATAAAGCGCGTAGTGTTTCACACAAGAGAGCATGGTGTTATTCGCAGTGAGATCGTCGCCCTGGTAGCCACGCACCATCGCTTTAGCAATCTCGGAACCGAGGTAAGTATCTTCTCCTGATCCTTCGGAAATCCGTCCCCAACGAGGGTCACGGGATACATCCACCATCGGTGAAAAGGTCCAGGCAATACCATCCGCAGTAGCTTCATTGGCAGCAAGTCGTGCTGACTGCTCCACCAAATCCATGTCCCATACGCAAGACATTCCAAGAGGTATCGGGAACAAGGTCTTATAACCATGAATCACGTCCATCCCAAAGATCAAAGGAATACCAAGACGCGTTTCCTCTACAGCCACTTGCTGTGTCTGTCGGATTTTTTCAGCGGTTCGGATATTAAACAATCCTCCTACTTTTCCTTCCTTAATTTTCGCGACTATACCTGTGCTCTGGGCGAGACCCGTATTGATATCTCCGGCGGCCGGTAAGTTGAGCTGACCAATCTTCTCCTCTAGTGTCATCAGTGCCATCACCGAGTCGATTCGAGCGGCATAGGGTGACTCATTCGACAGCTTTTGATTGCCTTCTCTCTGGGAGCAACTCAAAACTGTCAAGGTTATAATCAATAGGACTATATATGTTTTCTTCATCTCAATGAAATAATTCTAATTTTCTCCATTTCAAATCCATCTTGCCACAACAGATTTGTTTCATTCTTTTGATTTAGCAAAAAGCCACTCCATCAAACCCGGCTCTCTAAATGCCGAATCCCAACTATTGTGATTGGCCTCTTTGTACAATGTGTATTTTGCTTCCCCGCCTGCTTTGCGAATAGCAATGACCATATCGGTAGAAAATGAAGGCGGTACCACATTGTCTTGAGCTCCATGAAAGATCCACATGGGCACATTCTCCGCTATTACCTTTGCTCTGTCCAAATGAGCACCACCACAAATGGCAAAAGCTGCTGCAAACATTGAAGGCTTTCTGGAAATCAACTCAAAGGTCCCCATCCCTCCCATGGACAAACCTCCAGCATATACCTGGCTATCTTTGGTGAAAGGCAGACTTTGTATAGAGTCCATAAGAGCCATCACAGCTGAAAGCGCCACGGTCGGTTCTCCGCCTGCATCAAAGTCAAATTTCAATGGCCAGCTACTCCGATCTACTTGCACATTCGCCCAATAACTATCCTCTGGACATTGAGGAAATAAAACGATAGCAGGGTGCTTTATTCTGAAATCAGCATTTAGAAACAGCTCGCTACCATGCGTGAGTTGTTTCTGATTATCACTTCCTCTCTCTCCTGCACCGTGCAGAAACAGTAAAACAGGATAGGATGCTTTTGGACTAAATCCTTCTGGATATAGAATTTGGTAATTCAGTTGAAAGTTGTCTACCTGAAACACATTAGGTTCGAATTCAGGTGGACTGGTCTGAGCTACCGAATACCCAGCAACAAATAAAAGCACCCATGTGATTGGTTTATTCATAGCTAAAACCCAGTTTCTTCAATCCTGCCTGCACTTCTGGTGCGGACATGAACAAGTCCCAAAGTAGTCCACTGCGATAGTTTTCGATCATTACCGGAATCGGTCCCTGGTCTATCGCCAGATATCTTGGCAGATACCACTGACTGGAAATACTAAATGCATCATATGGACCATATTTTCCAATCAAACTATCTCGTTCAGGAGCATAAAGCCACTGGAGCATTTGCATGCTTTCTGTAGGCGTGTATGGAAAAGATGAAAGTGCTGCTGTAGGTGAAATAACACCCAGATCTCTGCCTGGCCGATGACCTGCATAGCCTCGCATACTATAGCTGGAGGTAAGTCCCCAGTTATTTGGTCCGTAACCTTCATAACCCTCTGGGTTCTCTACACAGTAAGCATAATGAGACTTGGCATGACTCTCATTCAATGTCCAGTACTCACCATAGCGATCCGTAAGGTTTTTAGGGTTTAATCCAAGATAAGAATAGTGTGCCCAAAATAGCGGACCAACCTTTGCCTCGTCATGCTCATAATGATTTAAGACAAGGTCATTTCCATAATAGGTCTCATTGGACTCAATGGCTCCATCAAGCGCCCAACCGCTATGATATACCTCCGGAGCAATACCATGTGTGGGTGAGGAAGCAGCTAATACATACATGATCAGACATTCATTATAACCTCCCACTGGGAAGTTCATGTCCCATCCATAGTTTGGTGACCAGTGCCAATAGAGCACATCCTCACCATCCTTGGTATGCCAGTCCCACTCCACATCTTTCCAAATAGCATCTATTCGATCAGCTATTGCTTGCTCACGATCCGTTCCATCCTGAAAATACTGCCGAACAGCCAGAAGCCCCTGCATTAAAAAAGCAGTTTCTACCAGGTCGCCACCATCATCCTTTTTGCTAAAAGGTTTGACTTTGCCTGTATCGCCGTACCACCAGTGGGGATATACCCCATGGAAACGATCTGCATTTTCTAAAAAGGTAAGTATGGTTTCAAAACGCTCCACTGCCTCAGACCTGGTGATAAACCCTCGTTCCACTCCAACCAAGATGGCCATTACTCCAAAACCAGATCCACCTGAAGTAACCACGTTTTTGTCATTACTTGGGTAAATGCCATCCATGTGGACGCGCTCTCTAGCGAGCCCTGAGGTTGGCTCGGCACCATCCCAGAAATACTGAAATGTCTGATATTGCACCTTATCCAGAAGAGAATCCTGGGGTTCACGGGTGACCGCTTCTGATGGTTGCTTTTGCTTGTGACCACAAGCGGATAGCAAAAGAACCAACAGGACCATTCCAAAAAATTGATAAGTATATTTATTCATAGGTAAAACCAAGTTTGTCTAATCCACTTTGTACTTCAGGAGCTGACATGAACAAGTCCCACAGTAAACCTGTGCGGTGATTTTCTATCATCACCACGATGGGTCCCTGATCTATTGCCAGATAAGATGATGCGGTCCATCCTTCGGTAATATTAAATGCATCGTAAAAACCATATTCTCCCCAAAGTCGGTCTCCAAGGATGTAATAAAAATGCCTGATAGCTGCCATGGATTCTTCAGGAGTGTAAGGCAAAGATGAAATGGCCGCCGTTGGAGTAATAACTCCCAGGTCGTTATCCGGTGAATGCGCATTGTAACCTTCGTGGTTATCACTGGCAGTGAGACCCCAACTATAACTAGCGTATCCAACAAAATCCTTCGGATTACTAATGCAATACGCTCGATTAATCAACGTATGATTGACATTCTGATCCCAATAGTTGGCATACTGATCTGTCAGATTACGAGGGTCGAGACCCAAAAAAGAGTAGTGAGCAAAGAAAAGAGGTCCTCCCCGATCACTTCGAAGATCCATCTGATAACCATAGTAACTGCTATTGTTACTATTTACCATGGCTCCATCCCGACTCCAACCTTTGGTATAAACATTCTGATCTATCGAATGAGTAGGCGATGCTGCTGCTAGTACGTAGACGATCAATGCTTCATTCCATCCCTGAATGGCATGGTTTTTCTCCCACTCAAAATTTGGTGACCAGTGCCAGTACAACACATCCTGACCATTTTGAGTGTACCAGTCCCACTCTATTCCTTCCCATAGTTTATTGATCGTTTCGATCATAGCTGCCTCCTGCGTATTGTCCGCATTCAGGTATTGACGCACGGTTAATAACCCCTGTGCCATAAAAGCTGTTTCTACCAGGTCTCCACCATTGTCATTGCTACTAAAAGGCACTACGTCTCCTGTAGTACCATTGAGCCAGTGTGACCAGGCACCATGAAACTTATCCGCATTGACATCTAAAAAATCGATAATGGTCTCTAGTCGATCTATCCCTTCCTGTCTGGTGATGAATCCACGCTCAATGCCCACCAGAATAGCCATGAGTCCAAATCCCGAGCCACCGGAGGTCACAGTTTCACCACTTGTATTGCGCTCACGAGTGAGCCCACTCACCGGATGTCCAAAATCCCAGAAGTATTTGAACGTTTGCTCCTGCACCTTGGTGAGTAACTCCTCATCCGATATCTCTGGAAACTTCAGCGTGGAGTCTAGCTCGGTATAAAACGGTTGCCGATAAGTAGCAAACGAATTACCTGCTTTAGATTTTAGGTTTTGTGAAATGAATAATTCATACCTCTCATATCCATTTAAAGTACTTTGGACGGATACGTCAAAAAGGGTGTCGTTTGTTAATGCGCCAATACTTATCGAGACACTTTCATCCCCACCATTAATCGATAAGTTGTTTTCTAGTTCCTCAACTGCTACAGGAGTGGTAAATGCCAGTTGAATCACTGGAGTACGGCTGACATTCAGAATTCTGTTAGAGGCTTTAGTATCAGTGCCATCAATTGCTACTGATACTATCCCCAAAGGAGTATTTATGGTGGTGAAAGAGACATTGTACCCTGAAAAAGTTTCTTTTTTCGTGCCAGTAAGTGCGTCGCTTATACTGAGTGAATATTCAGTATCTATGTCCAATGGATCAAAACTAAGCGCTACTGTTTTTTGCTCATCCAGATAGCTGTATTGAGTCTGGACTCTGTCAGAACCTTTTCGCAAGACAATCAGGGCAGGCATTTGTGTAGTGTCCAGGGCATGCGAAAAAGTCAATAAAATATTTTTGTCGTTGGGTTGGGGTTTGTTGGGATCTGAAAGCAGATTGGATGTGCCTATGCGCAAACTTACCAGCTGCATTACCTCTGGATCTGGCTCAGTGAGTTCATCTCCACAGCTGACCAAATAGATATTGAGGAAAAGTAGGATTAATAGTATGGTTGATTTGTAAGACATTGAGGAAGATAAATTACAGGGATGACCAGATGGCCATCCCTGAAGTTACGCCTAATAACTAATAAAAACTTAAGGCTTTTCTGCGTTGTAGAGTGTTGACACATTATCTGCAGTGAACGAAGCAGAGAATACTCTTACATCATCCATCAACCCTTTGAAGTGGTTGTTGTCTGGAGTATCAATTGGATTGGCCCAGTCATCTGTAACGATCCTATTCTCACTGCCTTGGATAAAGCCAAATGCAAGCTTGTTACCTGGAGCGTCATTTCCTCTATACCCCATACCAACTGTGTTGTAAAGTGGGTGTGTCTCTCCATAAAGATTGAAATCCTGGCTTTTTCTTAACTCTCCGTTGATGTATATCGCACCAATCTTAGATTCTGCGTCATACGTAACAACAAAGTGTGCCCATTTATCTTTGATGATTCCTGCAAGCCCACCAGAGCCGGATACATCTTGATCAAAGGTCCAACCTTGCCAACCTAAATCACCTTTCGTGGACCACCAAAGATCTTGTCCAGTTACTGTTCCATCCTCTAAAGTGTAGGAAGCTGCCAATTTACAGTTATTATAGTTTGGAGCTATTTCGAATTGCATTCCGTACCAAGCAGCTAGCCCCATAACGAATTGACCTCTTGTTTCATCATTGTCATTGACATCTGATCCATCAGATTTAATCCAGAAACTTAAAGTGAAATCATCGGTATTGAGTAATTCATCGGCTCCTGGAATTTCAATCAAGGTAGCATCTCCGTCAAATGATACGCTACTCTCAGCTTGGCCATGTCTATCAGCGGTGTAACTAACTGCGATGCGATTGTCAGCATTGAAAGCTCCCATCTCATCAGTATCATCACCATCAAACTTCCAATAAGCTACCTGAGCGTCAGCATTTGGAGGAGTGACTTCTGCTACACCACCAGTGCTGAAGGTTCTGCTAACAGCAGTAAACTCACCACCATCAGCTGCCTGGATCTCACCAACAGTCAGTACATAGTCAGTACCTCTTGCCAGCTCCTGAGAAGCAGTCAATGTCACTACAGCGCCATTCACAGTCACGTCAGCAGCAATACCATCTACCGCTACTGTTGTGTTGGTGGCAGTAGCTGCATCTACTTCTCTATCAAAAGTTACGTTGAGTACCAGGTCTACAGGAACACCGCTTGCTGCTGTGGCTCCATTTAAATCCACAGTTGTAGGCTCACCAGTGAGCACATCGGTACCCGTAGCTTCAATACTAACGATGGTCAATGCACTCGGGCCTTCATCCTCTCCACAGCTCATGAGTACACCAATACTGGCAACTGCTACCAGCATTAAAATTGATTTGATTGTTTTCATACTTACTTCATTTTTGGTTTATTGATTCTTACTAATTGATCTATTTTAATTGTTAAAAATTCCAGTTTTAGTATCCAGGATTTTGACCTATTCGGCCTTCCGAGATATCTACTTCCGATTGAGGTATTGGGAACAACTCATTCTTATTGGGAATGAATCCTAAAGGTCCCAGGACTTCCTCAGCTCGATCTGTCCTTACCAGATCCCAAAATCTTAATCCCTCGAAGGCAAGCTCATAGTTTCGTTCGTTAGCGATAGCCTCTCTGACGGTAGCTTTGTCCGTGGCAGTGATGTCAGGCAAGATGGTGTTGTCGCCACCGCGCGCTCTTTGACGTACCTGATTCAGATAAGTCAGTGCCTGAGCTGTTTTGTCATTCTCATTTAGTGCCTCAGCTGCCATCAATAGCACATCAGCATAGCGAATCACACGCATGTTGAAACCGAATGAGCCCTGAGTACCTTCGCCAGAGTGCCATACTTTTTGATTGTAAACTTCTATCTCCACAATCTCTCCATCTGCACGTGTAGTGTCTGGAGTAGATGCATCACCAAGCGTTTCTACTCCGTCGAGCACTTCACCTAAGAAAATGACACTGGCATCCATGCGTGGATCATCATTGGCTTGCATCATCAGAATCCATGAATAAGCTGGGCGGCCGAATCCCCATCCTCGGTTCGGTGTGCCTCTGATCGCCCAGGTGTTGGCATACTGGTTGCCACCCTGACCAAAACCTAATGGCAATGCACCCACCTCAAAGACAGATTCTACACCAAACTCATTGTCCTCACTAAAAGCATCTGCAAAATCATCTTCCAGGTCATATTGATCCGAGTTGATCACTTCCATGGCATAGGTCTCTGCATTGGTGTAGTCTCCCAGGAAGAGGTAAAGTCTAGCTAGTAGCGACTTGGCTGCCCCTTTGGTGGCTCTCCCCATATCTTCAGTATCGTAATCGCTCTTCTCCGGTAGATTATCTACAGCGAATTGCAGATCAGGGAAAATAACCTGATCGTAAATCTCTTCCGTCGCTGTTTTGCCCAGATCAAGAGGTGGGTCAGTTTCCAACACTAGAGGAACATCCCCATAACCCCGAACTAGTTTAGAGTAATAAAACGCTCGCAGAAAACGAGCCTCAGCCTCAAGACGGATTTTAAGGTTATCATCGGTAAACTCAATTTCTGGCACTTTGGTAATCACCAGGTTGGCCCGTCTGATGGCTTTATACAAGGTTTTGTACCATCGCTCGGTGGAACCTTCTGACGCTGTATGAGTGAAGTTTTCATAAGGTGCAATGGCCGTACCATCTCCAGGATTACTTCCTTTAGTCACCTGATCACTCATGATATCCAGCAAAGGAAATCCACCTGTATGAATGTTCCACTCTCGGAGAGAATTGTATATGGCATTAGTTGCCAATACTGCATCAGACTCCGATTCAGGAAAAGTTCCTGCTGTCAGATTACTCAATAGCGGCTTATCCAACGCATCCTCTTCGCAAGAGAAAAGCGTCAATCCAACTAATAATGTGAGGTATTTTAAGTTCTTCATGTCTAATTAAAATGTTAGGTTCAAACCAACGCTGTACACTTTAGTAATGGGGTAGACCCCTCGGTCAATTACCCCATCCAAAGCACTAGAAGCACCTAAATCAGGAGAGTATCCAGAAAAATGGGTAACAGTAAAAAGATTGGTACCACGTGCATAAATCCGGGCCGTTTGAATGCCAGTACCATCCAGTACTCTGTTGGGCATGCTGTAACTCACCGTGAGTGTTCTCAACCTTAAGAATGATCCATCTTCAATGAAGTAATTCGAAGGTTGAAAATTGGTTCCGCCAGCAATAGCTCTAAAATCCTCGTTGGTTGGATTTGATGGCGTCCAGTGATTGGTGTATTTCTCTTCGTAATTGAGCAACCCAAATCGCACGGCCTGCTTACCATTGTAGATATCCACGCCGGTCTGTCCCTGGAAATCTGCGCTTACTCTGACGCCTTTGTATCCCACTTCCATATTGAACCCGTAAACGAAATCCGGGATGGAGTTGCCCAGGTTCACTCGGTCATTAGCATCTATCACACCATCATCGTTTACATCTCTGTAGATCAGATCTCCAACAGATTGTCCAAACAAACTCGGAGTTGTGCTCACCTGCTCAGAAGTTTGGAATATACCAATCGCATCATAACCATAGAAAAACCCGATTGGTAAACCCACGGCAGATCTGGATACCTGCTGACCATTACCAAGATCTCCTGCAACAATCAAAGAATCCACTCCTATGTCCTGACCCAGTTTCAAGACTTCATTCTGCACCGTGGAACCCCGAAAACCTAAGCGATAATTTACATCACCGATATCATCCTGCCAGTCCAAGCTCCACTCGAAACCTCTGTTCTCAACAGATGCTACATTGTACACAATGCTTGAAAATGCCCCCAAACCTGAGTATCCAACTGGTTCCAGACTCACCAAAATATCGTTGGTCGTTTTGATGTAATAATCCAGGTCGGAATTAAGGCGTCCATTAAACATTGTCAGATTCAACCCTACATCAACCTGGGAAGTCTCCTCCCATTTCAGGTTGGGGTTACCACCTGATGAATAGCTTGCTCCAGGAATGTATTGCTCATTACTGCCAAACACCGCACCATAATCTTGGGCTATCTGAGCAAACTGTGCATCATACTGGATTTTATCATTACCAACTATCCCCCAGCTAGCACGTAGCTTCATTACATCCAGAAATGGCATCTGTGGGAAAAAGGATTCATCACTGATGTTCCACCCAAAAGCAAATGAAGGGAATACACCATACCTATTGTTAGGTCCAAATTTGGAAGATCCATCTCTACGATATGTGGCAGTAAAAAGGTATTTATCCATCAGGCTATAGTTGACCCTAAACAGCCAGGACCGAATGGACGAGTGGGCTCCCGAATTACCAATAGTTTGCAATAATGGATCACCATCTCCACTGTTCAAATACCAGAACGTCTCACCATTTCTCAATAAGTTCTGTGCTGATCCGTTTAGAAACTCTGATTTGACCTCTTGAGTGGTATAGCCCCCCACTGCGTTGATACGATGAACTCCAAATTCCTTACTGTAAGACAGAGTGTTTTCCCACAGCACAAAGCTGTTGGTACTCATTCCCTTGCTGATATCACTCGTTTCGTTTTGTTGCAGCGGAGCTACGAAGAATTCTGGAGTAAACGATGTGCTTTTGGATACCCCAAGTGAAAACTGAAAACTACTCTTAAACGTAAAACCATCGAGAAAATCATATGTGGCATACATGTTACCCACACTTTCCAAACTCTTGGTGAAACTGTTGTTGTACTCAATAGCGGCCAAAGCATTACCCCCACCGTTTACTTCTGCAAATACCCGCTCGCCAGTGTTCGGGTCAGTCCTGTACGGCTCATCTATTGGCCATGCACGCAAGGCAGTATTGACTACACCAGGCGCATTCTTTTTATCTTTCAGCGCTACAGACAGGTTTGTACCGATGGTGAGATTATTCACAATCTCATAGTCAGTGTTCAGTTTTACTGTCATTCGTTTCAAACCAGACTTTGGCAGGATACCTTCCTGACTGTAATACCCCAACCCCAGGTAGTAGTTTACTTTTTCTGCACCACCACCGAATGAAAAGGAATAAGACTGAATGGGTGTATAATCTTTGTAAATCAGATCCTGCCAGTTAACACTAGGCAGTTGATCAATGTTGTAAGGGCCAGGTTCGGTGAGGTCTATGTCGTTTACATATTGGCCAAACTCTCGACCGTTCATTACATCAATTTCATTGGCGATTACCTCCCAGCCATAGTCTGCATTGAAGTTAATCCTGGTATTTCCTTTAGAGCCCGTCTTGGTCGTAACAATAATAACCCCGTTGCTACCTCTGGAACCAAAAATAGCAGTAGCCGATGCATCTTTAAGCACCTCCACAGATTCAATATCGTTGGCATTGAGAAAGTCTAGCGGAGTTCCACCGCCGCTGGCTCCGGATACACCTTGCTCGATAATCACTCCATCCACCACGAAAAGTGGATTGTTGTTGTTAAGGGTAGTGACACCTCTTAGGCGCACTACCGGAGCTGCGCCAGGATCACCACTAGGGCTTAACACCTGCATACCTGATACCTTACCTTGCAGTGCCTGCACTGGGCTGGCATTGGGTACTTTCACCAGATCCTCAGATTTCACCGACGATACAGATCCAGTCAGATCGCTTTTACGCACAGACCCATAACCTACCACTACCACTTCGTCCAATTCTTCCAAATTCAAAGTGAGTTTGGCATTGATGGTTGTCCGGTTATTTAAAGGAAACTCCTGCGTTTCATATCCAATGTAGCTGATGACCAGAATAGACCCAGGAGAAACATTCACCTGATAGTTACCGTCATAGTCGGTAACAGTTCCGTTCGTCGTTCCTTTCTCCACAATATTAGCTCCTATGAGTGGCTCACCTGAATCAGCATCTGTCACTGTCCCTGAAACAGTTACTTGCTGGGCCATTGCGGGTGTAGCCAGCATAGCAATGAGAAAGACTTTAGTAAATAGTTTTTTCATTCCACGGGTTAAAAATTGACTTACTTGATAACGATTGCATGATGCAACTTTATCAGTTTCCCAGCTTAATTCAAAAAAAATGCAATTTTAATATCTAGGTATAATACAATATGACAGCATTTTTTTACAATCCTTTTGATCGCTCGTATATCGCTTAAATAACAAGAATAATTTTTATTCATTTCAAATAAAAACATAATTCATCTCATCCGTAACGCTTAAATAACAACAAAAATATAGGTCAAAAATTCTTCTAATAATACAATTAAAATTTTTACCTATTGAGGTAGTTCCTCTAGATTTTTGAAAATTTCGTTAAGATTTACCTTCTCATCATCATTTTTTGAATGGATGCGTTTCTTGAAATCTGATATGGTATTCTTTCTTATTCCAAGTATTTCAGAAAACTCACTAAGAGTATACTGGTCTTTGTTTAGGGTATCATACAGAATGTAAAAGGCTTTCTCCAAAGGAAACCTAATTCCATGAAAGAGTGTGTTGGTAGTTGGAGACTCCTGATAGCCACATTTACTACACCTTCTACTGTGAGGAACACTCCCCTCACTGTAGTGTTGGTTGTCACAGCGCAAACACTGATAACCAGTACCCCACTTTCGTTTACTTAGTGCAACCAGACATGCCTCCTTATCAGGAAAAACCTCTCTGAACTCCTCGTAGGAGAGCTCCTTATTCTGTAGGCGTTCACGCTGTATGGATTTAATATTGTTGCGCAAGCGGTAATTGTCCAAATCCAACAAAGAATTGATCTCAGATATCTCCTGCTTCTGAACTGATAGTAGTTCGTTTTTTTCCTTCAATTCCAATGTACGTTGTTCCACCAGTGATTCTAGACGCGCATTCATGCGATCCTTCAGCTCCGCATTTTCCTCATGCTGAGAGATGATCCGCTTAAGAGCCCGATCCCGATTGGCTTTGAGAATACGCACTCGATCACTGAGTGCGAACGAGAGGAACAGCATCTCAAATACAAAACAGATATGAAGACTATAATAGCTCAAAATATAGAATGGAATAATAGACCACATCAAAAGCGCTTTCAGAATAAATCCCAAAAACAAAAAGCCAAAAGCCACGATGAAGAATCGTGCAGGCATATACCCCCGCTGAAAGACGGAGATACTCCCTGCAAAAATGATTACCAGTGGGATCAATTCAATATTCCTAAACTGAAACAAACTGTTATCAAAAATCAGGGCATACAGGAACAGTGCAATCCGCAAACCAAGCACCCAATTGAGCACCTGATTCATCTTGGGCGAGCGAATCTTCAGGTTGAGAAACTTCTTCGAAAACAGAATCGCCCAGAAAATAATCAAGAACAGGGCTACACCATGCGCTATTTGATTCCAGGCCGGACTATTGTTCCAAATGTACTGATAACCAATACCATCTACACTGATGGCAAACAACCCGACACTCAGTATATAAAAAGTATAGTAAAGGTATTTTACCTCACGCATAGCTGAGTAGATGAGCATGTTATAAAGGGATATGATCAAGATCATTCCATAAAAAATGCCATATAAGTAATACTCGGCCAATGCATACTTCACAAACCAGCCGTAACTCCTTATTGCCACTCGAATATCAGCGTACTCATGACTCACCACCCGAAAATAGACCAGATAGTTGCCCGACTTCTGTAGCTGGATCTCAAAATTTTTATGTGCCATCGGTTTTTCGGTGAATGGCAGCATATCCCCCATTGCATAATGACTAAAAGTACTGTCAGATTCGTGCTTGATGTAGACATGCAACGAATCGATGGTCTGATCAAAAAACTCCAATAAGTACCCATTGTGGGCCTGTTCTACGATCAGCTTCAGCTTCACCCAATAGGCAGAATTGGTATTGTAGTCTTGTGGTACAAAATTGAGGTCTTTGTTGAATCGCGGCTGAAACTCAGGCTTGGAAACTTCGGAAATAGTTAAGGAGCGATCTATGTCTTCTATGAACTCCAGGTTAGTAATCTTTAGCTCTATCTCACTGGTCTCCGGTGTGATCAACACGGGTGCTGAGTAAAGCAATATGTAATAGAAGAGATGAATCATACCTGAGGCCTTTGCTCTTACAAAGATAATGAAGCCAATTTTTGAATAATCAACACCCTATCAAACCATTTTGATTCGAAACTCATTATAAGAGTGCGAGATATACCTTTGACATGGTGCGTAGCTTGATTAACATTGCACCTAAGATTGAACAACTAAATGGAAATTACCAGAGAAAACATCCTTAATGCTTTGAGTGAAGTGCAAGATCCTGATTTAAAAAAGGATTTAGTCACACTCAACATGATCCAGAATGTACAAACATCCAATGATGTCATCAAATTCACCGTAATGCTCACTACTCCTGCCTGCCCGCTCAAGGAGATAATTCGCAAAGACTGTGAAAAGGCGATTGTCAAGCATTTCGGTGAAGATGTTCAAATGGACATAGAGATGTCCAGCAATGTCACCACCATTCGAAACAATACTCCTTTACTTCCGGGAGTAAAGAACATTATTGCTGTCGCATCTGGTAAAGGTGGGGTTGGTAAGTCTACTGTAGCGGCAAACCTGGCCGTGGCACTGGCTAAAACCGGAGCTGAAGTAGGACTAATTGATGCGGATATTTTTGGCCCATCTGTTCCGACCATGTTCAACTGTGAGCATGAGCAGCCAAACGTTACCAGTGTCAATGGTCAAAACAAGATCATGCCCATTCAACAGTATGGGGTCAAATTGATGTCCATTGGATTTCTCGCTCCCCCAGACAATGCGGTAGTGTGGAGAGGACCTATGGCTAGTTCTGCACTCAAGCAGTTTCTAAGTGATGCAGTCTGGGGAGAACTGGACTATTTACTTATTGATCTCCCTCCTGGCACCAGCGATATTCACCTCACATTGGTACAGAGTGTACCCGTCACCGGAGCGGTAATAGTAACCACCCCTCAAAAAGTGGCACTTGCAGATGCTCAAAAAGGTGTCGGTATGTTTAAACAACCTCAGATCAACGTACCAGTGCTAGGTATAGTAGAAAACATGGCGTATTTCACTCCAGAGGAGCTGCCAGACAACAAGTACTATATCTTTGGTGAAAACGGGGGTAAGACGCTTGCTGAAAAACATGATGTACCTTTGCTCGGTCAGGTACCGATTGTGCAGAGTATCAGAGAGAGCGGAGATTCAGGCTACCCGGCAGTCCTCAAAGACGACATTACAGCTGAGGCATTCAATAACCTGGCCGAATCAGTCGCCCAACAAGTGGCTATCAGGAATGCAAGCCAGGCTAAAACCCAAAAAGTTGAAATCAACACCTAACTATGAACACTAAAGAGTTACATCAGCGCATTGAAACCGCCCTTGACAGCATAAGACCCTACTTAGAAGCTGATGGCGGGAATGTGAGGTTTCTAGAAGTGGATAGCAATAATGTGGTGAAATTGGAGTTATTAGGAAGCTGCGGAAGTTGTCCTATGTCTACTATGACTCTGAAGGCAGGTGTTGAAGAAGCCATCAAGCGGGTAGTACCGGAGATAGAAGGTGTAGAGGCTATCAACCTAACCTCCCCCGACGACCCCAATGCCAAGCTTCCTGAAACCATGATGTAACATGAGGGCAATATCAGCTCTGATTTTCTTTTTTTCCACATTAATTGCTGCCTCGCAAGACCGCTGTGCCACAATGCAGCTACCCCAAAATACCAAACGCACAGAGTCACCAGAAGTCTTTGAACAATGGTTAAAAGCTAAAAAACAAGAAAAAGAACTATCAAGAGGAACTGAACTTACACAAGCGGTATACCAAGTTCCTGTTGTTTTTCATGTGATTCATGATGGTAGCTCCATTGGGTTTGGATCCAATATCAGCGAAGCAAAAATCATTGAGCAAGTAGCGATCCTCAATCACGATTTCCGACGAACAAATGAAGATGCTTCGGAAACGCCAGCATCCTTCAGAAACGTAGCTGCCGACACAGAAATAGAGTTTGTATTGGCCCGACAAGACCCAGAAGGGCTTCCTACCAATGGAATCGTAAGGTTACAGGGATCCAAAAAAGTTTACGAACCAGAAGACGACAAAGTACTCATGTCTGAGAGCTTCTGGCCGCATTCGGATTATCTTAACATCTATGTTACTGATATATCAGGTGCAAACCTAGGTTACGCACAGTTTCCATTTTCAAACCTGGAGGGAATCGCAACCGAACTCGAAAATTATGCGAATACGGATGGTGTGGTATTGGACTACAAATGGGTAGGTGTGAATGAAAACACGGGGAGTTTTGATAGTTACGGTCGAACAGCCACTCATGAAATAGGCCATTACCTTGGCTTAAGACACGTCTGGGGAGATGGAGGTTGTGGATTTGATGACTTCTGTGAAGACACTCCTTTTGCTAGCGGATCTTCTACTGGATGTGACACCAACAAATTCTCCTGCGACAGTCGGGATATGATCCAAAACTACATGGACTACACCGACGATGTTTGCATGAATCTATTTACGGTCTGTCAGCGTGACCGAATGCGTTTAGTCCTGGAGCAGAGTCCAAGAAGAAGATCACTGTTGACGTCTCACGGCTTACAAGAAGCAGTGCTCACCGCCAACGATTTAGGTATCAGATCTATAGTATCCCCTATTCAGTCTGATTGCTCGGCTGAAACTACCCCGCGTGTGGAAGTACGGAATTATGGCACCAACGAGATCTCCTCATTTGAAGTAGCCTTTTACCTAAACAGTGAACTACTGGAGCAAAAGGAAAGCGCCGTACCACTAACGACTGGTGAAACCACAATCATCAGCTTTAATTCCATCTCCTTATCAGAATCTCAGGTCAATACAGTCGAGTTTGTGGTAACCGGGGTTAATGGTTTGGTAGATCAAAACAATGCAAATAACCATTTGAAGTTGATTTTAGCACCTTTCCAGGAAATTGGCATTCCTTACCTACAAGATTTTGAAAGCGATCCCGACAATTTCCGCACTACGGAAACTGGAGAACCTAGCTCCTGGATGTACCAGTCCGCGCTATACGGATCAACTGAGAATGTAGCTGCAATGGCTCCATTTTATCAACAAAGTGCCAATTTTGGAGATTGGGATATGTTATTGACCCAGTCATTGGATCTTAGTGGACTTACATCTGCCCAGCTATCCTTTAAATACGCCTATGCACCTCGCCTTCAGGAAGGCACCAACAGTTATTATTTGGATGGCTTACTGATTGCTGTTTCTACAGATTGTGGAAATAACTTTTCACGAAAAGACATAGTGTACGAACGCTATGGCAATTCGCTGCAAACAACCGATCCCGTCAGTACTAGCTTCTATCCTGTCAGCAGATCCTCCTGGGATGAGGTTAATCTGAATATCACTCGCTATGCAGGTAATGATCAGGTGCAAATAGCCATCATAGGAATCAACGGAGGTGGTAACAACCTGTTTGTAGATGATGTGGAAGTGAGTAATCTCAATCTACTTGGCTTTGATATGGGTATCAAGGAAATCAAAGATATACCGGTGGTAAGCTGTGACCTATCTGCCAATCCAATCATGGAGATCAAAAACTACGGCTATGAAGATATCAATGAAATCACCTTGTCACTTTCAGCAAATGGGACGAGTACTGAAATCGTCTACGATAATCTGGACCTGGAATCTGGAGAGACCAAGGATATTTCAGTCAACATCAGCGACTATCTGGTCACCGGTAGCAATGAGTTCTTCTTTGAAATCACCCAACTCAACGGAAGAAATGATCAACGCAGTTCTAATAATTCATACCGCTTTTACTCATTAATCGAGGAGTCGGAAGATGTTTTTCCTGATCAGGAAGATTTCTCCAATCAAGAATGGACTACTTTCTCACCCAATGGTACCAATCAATTCAAATCATTGGCAATCAGAGGAGATACTGTGCTCTACACCGACAACTTCAACAGTACAGCCCTCACGCAGAGTTACCTGGTTTCTCCCACATTGGGTACATCAGGGCTAAGCGAGGCTTCCATGCAGTTTAAATACTCTTATGCCCAGCGATTGGGCAATAATGATAACCTAAAAGTCCTGCTTTCACTCAACTGCGGACGAACGTATGATATCGTACTCCTTAGTCTAAACTCGGAACAGATGGCTGTAACTAACAGCAGTGCTGAGTGGCAACCAACAGAACCAGAACATTGGAAGTCACAGTACATAGATCTTACCGAGTATGTCAACTGGCCAGACTTGCGTTTCGCTTTTGTATTTACCAATGGCAATGGTAACCGACTTTTTCTAGATGACATCAACCTGTACAAAACGAATGACCCAGCAATTCCCGATCTTGATGCTCTGATGACTACTGTTGCCGTCTATCCAAACCCAGCTGTAAATCAGTTCTCCGTTTCGTTCAATTTCTCAGAGAAAAAACAAGTTTACATTCAGCTAGCTGACATAAGTGGTCGTTTAGTCTTCAAGGAACTGTTCTCCAATATACTCAATGACAAAATCTCCTTTCAGGCACCTTCGCAAAGTGGCTTCTATATTTTGAATGTCATAGGAAGTGGAGTGAACCAGTCGAAAAGAATCTATATCAGGTAGGAGAATATTCAAATCCCATTAATTTTACCCACATGAGAATAGGAATTATTTTTGGGGGTCAGTCGCGTGAGCGCGAGATCTCTTTTGCAGGTGGAAGAACGGTTTATGACAACTTGAATAAATCCCTTTTCACTCCAGTTCCTATTTTTATAGACAGTCTTGGCAATTTCATTTTACTGGACTGGCAGTATTTGTATAAAGGTACGATCCGGGATTTTTATCCGTCGGCAGAAACCTTGCCCCCTAGCCCTCATTTCTTCCAAATCTATGCCGAATCGCTTACCAATCAGGATGCCGTAGACAAGAGCATCTCTTCGGTAGGAAAGAAAATACAACCGGAAGAGCTCAAGCAACTCATTGACTTTGCCTTTCTGACCCTACACGGACCATTCGGCGAAGATGGAAATATACAGGGCATACTAGAGTGGTATGGCATACCTTACAGCGGGGCTGGTACGCTTCCGAGTAGCATTGGGATCGATAAGGAAATCCAGAAAAAAGTACTCAGTGATGCTGGTTTTGCTACGCCTGAGTTCCGCTCCGTACATAGGGATACATGGCAACAGACTCCGGATGAGGTGGTTTCCTCCATAGAAGCTCAGTTCAACTACCCTGTCGTGGTAAAAGCGCCTCATCAAGGATCGTCCATCGGAGTGTCCATCGCCTCCAACCAGCAAGAATTAATCGCGGGTCTTAATCGTTCGTTTTTCATTCAAAAAATAGATCCAAAAGAATGGAGTCAGAAAACGGACACAGAGAAGCGACTTTTCCTAATCTCCTTTACAGATATACGCGAGGGCCTTGGCTTTCCGGTACTTACGGAAGATTCCGTCATTTATCATCCTGAGGAACTCTGGTCATTTTTAGATCAGGCTACAGACACGGTGAAACTCCAGTCTCCGGATGGAGAAAACATGGTACTCATTGAGTCCTTCATTTCAGGAAAAGAGTTTTCTTGCATAGTGATACAGGGAGAGGATGGAGAGCCAATTGCCTTACCTCCTACCGAAATTCGCAAGTCTTCCGACCTGTTCGACTATCGATCCAAATACCTTCCTGGAATCAGCAGGAAGATTACGCCTATAAATCTTCCCGATGAGGATATCAAAAAGATAATGGATCAGTGTAAAAAGCTGTTTGGATCGCTACACAGTCAAGTTTATGCGCGCTTAGATGGTTTTTTTACTGATGATGGTAAGGTTTTCCTCAATGATCCAAATACCACATCCGGGATGTTGCCTTCTTCTTTTTTCTTCCATCAGGCAGCAGAAATCGGACTGAATCCGTCGCAGTTTCTGACTTACATTATTTCCCAAAGTATCAACGCAAGAATCACTAGCGGTAAACAGCTCTTCAAACTAAATAACCTGAAGGACACATTAAGAAATCGACTGATAGAAGAATCCAGGCACTCAGGAGAAAAAGTCAATGTAGCCGTGATCATGGGCGGTTTCTCATCTGAGCGACACATTAGTGTGGAAAGTGGTCGAAACATCTATGAAAAGCTGGCATCCTCAGAAAAGTATCATCCAATACCTGTGTTTCTTACAGGTGATGGGTCCAAACACCTTTTATTCCAACTTCCGATCAACATCATGCTAAAGGATAATGCAGATGATATCAAGGAAAAGGTAATTCAACATGGACCTGTTCACCCTATCACAGAGATGGTCAGAGCTCAAGCCAAAGGTATCATTGAGCTATTCAGCTCTAATGAAGCCACTGTTTTAGAGCAGCTGTCCTACACTCAGCTGGCTGATCGCATTGACTTTGCGTTTATCGCACTACATGGTCGACCTGGAGAAGATGGTGCCGTACAGCAAGAGCTTGAAAAATATGGCATTCCTTACAATGGATCAGGAGTGGAAAGCTCTCAGATCTCTATCAACAAGTATGATACCAATGAGCGACTAAAAGCTGCTGGCATAGCTGTAGCAGATCATGAATTGGTCTATCAAGATGCCTATCAACAGGACCCTGACAAGTGCATTGAAAACCTGCTGACCCGTTTTCAACTGCCGTTTATTGCAAAGCCAGCCGATGATGGCTGTTCGTCTGCTGTGAAAAAAATCAAAAGCCGTGAGGAACTGGTCGCTTTCTGCGAAATGATGTTTCGCCCGAATATGGAATTCCTCGAAGGACCAATGCGAACCCTTAACCTCAGACCCAACGAAGAATTTCCACAAAAGAACTTCTTTTTAGTAGAGACTTTGATTGATGCAAACGGTGCAGACCGATTCCTGGAAATTACAGGCGGAATGCTCACTCGCCTAGATAACGATGGCCACATTCAATATGAAGTGTTTGAGCCATCGGAGGCGTTGGCTTCTGGTGAAATTTTATCACTAGAGGAGAAATTTCTGGCAGGTGAAGGCCAGAACATCACGCCCGCAAGATTTGGAAATACCCAGGAAGAATACCAGAGAGTAGCACGCGAGGTGAAGGCCACATTAGAACAAACAGCCCGAGTAATCAATGTGGAAGGATATTGCCGGATCGATGCCTTTGTTCGAATCTATAAAGATCATGTAGAGACGGTCATCATTGAAATCAATTCGCTACCAGGAATGACACCTGCGACAGCTATTTTTCATCAGTCAGCACTCAATAATATGAAGCCTTACGAGTTTATAGATCAGATAATCGATTTTGGATTTAAGAAATCTGGTGTGACCAAAATCTAATCCAACTCATAAGGTGTCTTTTGATTATCTTCGAAACTTTGAGTAACCGGTTAGAACATTCACTATGTCAATATTGAAAATAAACACGTGGAAAGACGCCTTGATTCACTTGACTATCATGGTTGTGATTGCCTGTGTGCTGCTTTTTGGCTTTTTCTACCTATACCTTCCTTACGACACCAATCACGGGGAAACAATTACTGTTCCCGACGTGAGAGGCGTAGCTATGGAGGATTTGGATGATTTTTTAGAAGTTCGCGACCTGCGATATGAAGTGACTCCAGACTCCGGATTTTCATCAACTCAGCCTCCACTTACGGTATTGAAGCAGTTTCCTCTGCCGAACAGTAAGGTGAAGGAAAATAGAAAAATATACGTCACTCTCAATGCCGAAAAACCTCCTTTGGTTCGAATGCCCAAATTGGTAGGTGGATCGGTGAAAAACGCTCAATTAGTGCTAAAAACCTATGATCTAACCCGTGGTGAAATCAAATATGTAGATGATCTGGCGATGAATTACGTGCTGGAGCAGCGGCTGGATGGTCGGCAAGTGCTCGAGGGAGAACGAATTCCAAAGGGCTCTGTAATTGATCTGGTAGCCGGAAATGGATTGGGCAATCAGGCCCTCAATTCTCCAAACTTGTTGGGACTAGACTTAGAAAGCGCACAATTTGCGATTATTGGTTCAGGTCTAAAAATTGGTGAAACAAAATACGAGAAAGAGGGAGAAGCCGTTATCAAGGTAGAGCAGGACAATGGTGACTATGCTTATCGAAAAGAAAAGGTAGCTCCGGGATCCGTATTCAAACAGCAACCAGAACCCGGAGCAGCTATGCGGCTAGGGCAAATGGTCGACTTGTGGATCTACCGTCCCGACTCAATTAATACTAAGCCAACATTGCTTGATCAAGAATAGTGAGAATAGGTTTACTGACCATAGCCATCTTTTCATCTTTAGCGGTCCATGCTCAGCTGAGCATGAAACCTCTCCAGCGTAGCTTCAATCTAACAACTGCTGCTGACACCGTGGTGAATCTTCCATTTTGGGATGATTTCAGTCAGTCAGGGAATGCACCTGATACACTACTGTGGTCTTTTGGGCCCAATGTATACATCAACGCCACTTTAGGTCAGAACCCTCCTACTTACAAGGTAGCCACCTTTGATGGAATCACAGCTACTGGGTTGGCCTACGATATTCAGAATGAAACGAATGGTGCGGGTGATAGCTTGGTGAGTCAGCCTATCGACCTTACCAAAGTCAGTCAGGGAAATAGAAGCACCGTTTATCTCAGTTTTTTCTGGCAAGCAGGAGGTAATGGTGAACTACCTGACGAAAAAGATTCGTTGGTTCTCTATTTTAACAAACCTTTGACTGACAGCACTTTTGTGTGGGATCAGCGGTGGACAGTACGTGGAGGTGTCGCCACAGCACCATTCCAGCAAGTCCTTGTGCCAGTAGACAGTGCTGCCTACTTTCACTCAAAGTTTCGCTTCAAATTTGTTTCCTATAGCAGCCAACAAGGCCCTTTTGATACCTGGCACCTTGATTACGTCTACCTGAATGAGCATCGCAGTGCGAATGACTTCTACGAGTTAGATCAGGCGATTGCAGGTACTCCCTCGCTGCTGTTCGAACCTTACTATGAGCTGCCAGCAGAGGTTTTCTTTGAGAATCCTGATCGCTACTTAAGTAATCAACGCATATTTGTGAGCAATATGGAAAATGATGTAGATCCCACGGTTTACTTCTATTCCTTGCAAAACCTAACGACAGGTGAAGATTTTGGCACTTACCAATCCAATGAAGCCAGTCCCTTAAACCCCTTGGAAGTGCGAGAAGTAGCGGCTCCAGGATTCGGCTCCATCAGTATACCCGTACAGGAAGATCCGCTGGACTCTCAAGTGATTCAGAGCACCTTCAGATTTGCCTCGGAGAACAACCTCTTACAAGAGCAAACAGGTGCTGGAACCACTATCTCCTATCCCATCGATCTTAAACTAAACGATACCCTTCGCCAGCAATATTTGTTGCAAAATTATTATGCTTATGATGATGGGTCTGCTGAATTTGCCATTGCAATCAACGCCAATGGTGGCCAACTGGCTATCCAATACCTACTGGCCAAATCTGACACACTCACACACCTGGATATCTACTTTCCGAATATCGCTCCTGAGAGTGTTGGAAATAGCATTGACCTGGTGGTATGGGACGAATTGACAGACGATGGTATTCTAACTAAACAACCCTACACCATTCAGGAACCAGCTGGGGTGAATCAATTTACCCGAGTAAAACTCTCTGTACCTATCCTAACGCCTGATACGATTTATATCGGTTTTGAACAGCTTACTGAAAACTATATTGGTGTGGGTTTTGATCGTAGCAATGATGCTGCATCCAATAAAATCTACTCCAACACCACAGGTACCTGGGTACAAAACACACAATTTTCAGGTGCGATGATGTTTCGACCTGTCTTTGATTTTGACTCCACATTTTTCTTAAGTTCAAAACCTAAGCTTGTAGAACCCGTAGCTTATCCCAATCCAAGCTCAGGGGAAATCTTCATCAACGAACCTTATGACAAGATAGCGATTTTCGACTTGTCTGGTCATTTGATGAATCAGTTGGGTTACGCTCCATCACATCGACTATTATTGAAGGATGGAATATATTTGCTGAAAATCACCCACAAAAGCAACGTAACAACCCAAAAGCTGATTATTAAAAATGAGTGACATTCAACCCCAGGAACTAAAGCGTCGCATAGAACAAGGAGAAGAGTTAACGATATTGGACGTGAGAGAAACATGGGAATACGAAGAGTTCAATATCGGAGCCAGACTGTTTCCCCTTTACGAATTACCTAAAAAGATAGACCAGCTTGAGTCGATGAAAGACTCAGAAATCATTGTGCATTGCCAGTCAGGTAAGCGCAGTAACCAGGCTAAAAAATTCTTATCACAACACGGATTTTCTAAAGTAAGGTCATTGAATGGTGGATTAAACGCCTATCTTGAGGATTAATGGCATTATTATTGATCCCAAAGTGGTATGAAGCAATTAGTTCTAACCATCACCCTTTCCTTCATTTATCTAAATCTATTTGCCCAGTCTCCATGTGAAAATGGAATGGCCGGTGAGTACCCCTGCAATCAGATCAACTTGCTCGGTCATTTGTCCCCTGAAGATCTGGGTGCCCTACAGCACAATGGCTACTATTTAAATGACCTTTGGGGATGGACCGACCCGGAAACCGGCAAAGAATATGCTTTGGTTGGATTGGTCAATGGTGTAGCATTTGTAGATGTGTCCACTCCTACAGCGCCTTTCTATCTAGGAAAACTTCCAGAGCCTGAGACCGCAAATAACCGAATTTCAGAAGTAGCAGAAATCCAGCATGGCAAATCCACCTGGAGAGACATCAAAACGTATAAGAACCATGCATTCATTGTCAGCGATCTCAATTCAGCTCATGGCATGCAGGTTTTTGACCTGACCAAGCTCAGGGGGCTCGAAGGCACCACGCCTGTTACTTTCCAGCATGACTTTCTCTATGACGCATTCGGTTCCGTACACAACATTGTGATCAACGAAGCAACTGGATATGCCTTTGCCGTTGGGTTTTATGGAGGCAATCCATGTGGTGGAGGCATGCACATCATCAATATTCAAGACCCGAAAAACCCCACCTTTGTGTCGTGCTTTGATGCAGACGGCTATACACATGATGCTCAGTGTGTCATCTATGAAGGGACAGATACAGATTATCAAGGTCAGTCCATTTGCTTCAACTCTAATGAAGATACCTTTACCATTGTGAATGTGGAAGACCCATCTAGCCCAGAAATGATCAGTAGAACCGGCTATGAAAATGCTCAATACTCGCACCAGGGCTGGTTGACTGAAGACCATCGATTCTTCCTGATGAATGATGAACTGGACGAAAATGAATATGGTCACAATGCTAAAACGCTCATCTGGGATATTGCAGATCTGGATACTCCAGTACTCATTGGCAGCTATGTAAACAACGTCACATCCATTGATCATAACCTATACACCCACAACAACCTGGTGTTTGAGTCCAATTACTATAGCGGGTTGAGAGTGTTGAGTACAGATAGCATAGCATCTGGCCAACTACGTGAACGCGCTTTTTTTGATACCTATCCACAGGATGACGCCATTCACTTTGGAGGGTCCTGGAGCAATTATCCCTATTTTCAAAGCGGTACCATCATTGTGTCAGACATGAATAATGGATTATTCCTACTTAGCCTGGACTTACAAGAAGACCCTATTACGACCATGCCTGTAGATCAGGCTGATTGTACTGGAGAGGGATACGAATTTCATGTACAAACTAATGGTGATGTGACTTACCAATGGCAAGTATTTGATGGCCAGGGGTATTCAAACTTAGTTGATGACGAAACCTATTTAGGAACAAATTCAGCCACACTCAAAGCAGAGCAAAACACCTTTAATGAGGATTTGAGCTTTAGATGCCTGGTCACCAATTCAGAGGGTCAACAATTCTACACCTATCTGGTTGATTTTAGTGGAGACGGCACTGCCCCATTGGTAGATTTTGAAATCGGTCCATTTACATTTGGCGGTCCTGAACCAATACAGTTTACTAACCTTACCGAGAATGCCACTTCATACTTATGGGATTTTGGAAATGAAGACACCTCCACTGAAGAGAATCCCAGCTACCTTTTCGCTGGTGAAGGGACTTACGAAGTTACACTAACTGCGTACAATGACTGTGGCAGCAGTTCAATATCCAAAACATTCAACATTCTTACCGAAGCTGATTCGGACATTAAGGATCTCAGACTCTATCCCAATCCGGCTCAACATTATGTAAACATCTATACCGTAGATGCTGGAAGACTTTCAATCTATACGCTATCTGGAGATTTAGTTAAGTCTTTTGAAAAACATGCTGGTATCGACTATTTCAGAATAGACAACCTCGCAAAAGGGTCTTACATCGTACAAATCAAGAGTGATAAAGGAATCACTAGTGCTATGCTCATAAAACGCTAGATCAACTGATCGAAACGATGAAAGGCTGCGGACTAAACGATAGGATGAAAACAACCAGTGCAATCCAGCCGATTAGTTTTCTCCAGGAGTCAAGTGGCCGATTGTCAAACACAGGTGGGTGATTCACACCCAACACCCTTCCGAGAAGAAAGGCAAACAAAAGCCATCCGGAATATCCGCTAATGTGAAAAAGGGCATGCACCATAAACTGAGTAGTAAAAATGATGGCTGCAAACAACCATCTGTCTCGTTTAAGCTCAAACATGGACCTGGCACTCACATACAAAAAGTAGAGATATGCCAGGATCATGAGCAAATACTGAAGAGAGCTCTCAATACCCACATCTGCCAGATCCTCAATTGTAATCAACCCCAGTCCCGCATAGAAGATGAAGACCGTGAAGAGCACTTTAGAAATCATCGAGTGTCTCTTGGCCCCCAACAGCCCAAATAGAATATGCCCCCCGTCCAGCTGGCCAATAGGCAGTAAATTCAATGCAGTGAAAAATAGAGCCAAATAGCCTGCTAGAATATAGGGATAATGGATAATCTCATTAGGATTAGGCAGGCGTTCAGGGTCAGCAACATATTCTTTGAAAAACCAGAAGATCAAGTTGTCACCGAGATGATAAGAAACCATATTTTCTTCTTGATAGACGTGATCGGCATAGTCCAATCCATATTGCTCATACTCAGGATGCACCTCAAAAATATATTCTGGTTCTGGAAGATTGGTGAACCCATACCAGATCACTCCCATCGCCACCACAAATCCTGCTAACGGGCCACTCACACCCACATCAAAGTAGTGTTTGAGAGAGATGATTTGATCTTTGATCCGAATGAATGCCCCCATGGTACCAAAAGAAGGTGCCAATATGAATCCAAGCCACATGGGAATATAAAATGGCAAAGTGACATTGATCTTATGAAAGCGGGCAGTAAAGTAGTGTCCAAATTCATGAACTGTAAGAATCATCAAAAAGGGTATCGAAAACTGGAACCCACTAACGAAGGAATCCCAGGTCAGTTGGGCTTCCTTAGGTACCCAAAGAAGGTATTTGGACAGCATCCACTCGGTACCAGCCAGTGTGGTGGTAATAACAGTAATGATAAAAAGAGCCAGGTGAATGAGAAGCTGCTTCTGCTTTTTAGTCATAGCTTAGGATTTCAAAAATTTGATCAGGATGCATTACCTGTTGAGTTCTTATCCCAACCTCTTTTGCAGCTAATATGTTGTCTTCCCGATCATCCAAGAAGATTGTTTTTTCTGGATTTAATGAATTCTTAGCAAGTACAAACTCATAAATATCATGGTTAGGCTTGCGATAACCAATGTGGTGAGAGTAATAAGCAATATGCGCCAGATCCATCATTTTCATACCTATTCGCTCTTGCATGATGGCTTCAAATTTTTCCTCATGCATGGCGTTGGTATTACTAAGAATTAAGACCTGATGAGTTTCTTTGAGCTTGTTAATGAATTCCAGACGCTGTATTGGTATGTCTTTGATCATGAGGTTCCAGCCAAATTTGAAATCCTCATAGTTAATGCTAGTATTCATCTCCCTGCTCATTTCAGACGCAAAAGTCTGGTCATCAATCTGACCTGTTTCGTATAGAAAAAGATGTGGCGTATTCATCAACACTTCCTTAAGTCCCGCTCCGTCAGTTTTGGTAAGTCTTGAAAACTCCTCTAAAACAGCCCTGGTATTCAGATCTACTATAACTTCTCCAAGGTCAAAAATTATTGTATCTAATTCTGCTAGTCTGTGCTTCACTTCGTTGTATAATTAGCGGCAAATATCTAATATTGCACTCCCAAAACAAAGGCAGTCTGGAAACAGTGCTTTTGTTTACATCACATCGAGCCGAAAGCGAGAAAGTGGTGGTTAGAGCTAGCAACTCTGATGTAAAAAAACTGTAGGGGCTCTGAGGATTTACTGATGTATTTCGGAAAGTAAGGAGACATCCCACACGGACGAAAGTCCACAAAAACACTGTGATAGTTTCGGCTATCACACGGGCCTATAGCTCAGCTGGTTAGAGCACTTGACTCATAATCAAGGGGTCCCTGGTTCGAGCCCAGGTGGGCCCACCCCTTAAAGTCTGAAGAGCCGGTTGTCAGTGATAACCGGCTTTTTTCTTTATATGCATTGGTGTTATATCATTTTCAGCAAAAAACGTAATCGCTACTACATTGGTGAAACATCTGATGTGGCCAAAAGGATTTCTGAGCATAACACCGGCTATTATAAAGGAGCCTATACGAAATCCGCTGATGATTGGACAATTTGCCTCCAACTTGAATGCCTTGATAGATCACATGCACGAAAAGTTGAGACCTTTATCAAACGAATGAAATCAAGGAAGTTCATTGAAAAATGAATTGATAATAAAGAGCTCCAACTTGAAATATTAACCAAGAATCTCTAAGGTTTGAGCCCAGTTCCGAAGCTTCGGGAGGCCCACCCCTTAAAGTCTGAAGAGCCGTTTATCAGTGATAACCGGCTTTTTTCATTATGGAATATTTCGTTTACATATTATCCGCAGGAAACTATAAAAACTTTTACGAAAATCAGTTGCACTAAAAAGAAAAACCCGACCAATGGCCAGGTTCTCCTATCCTCTTCATATATAAAACTTTGATTAGTTAAGTCGCACCAATTCATTGGCCGACTTACCTGATTGTAATCTTCTTATCATCATTGTATGAATATTGATCATGCTATCAAGTTTCCCTAATCTTGATTCCCATAGATCGTTAGTCGTCTCCAGTGTAGCAGACTGCTTGAGTGCATGTCTTTTGATCACCTCCATACAATTGAGGTATTCTCGATGCTCGCTTAAGTTGAGGTTGTTCACTTCTGCAAGGTAGTCCAGGTAAGTATAGTTTTGCTTCATGCAAGTGCTGGTTAATTTGAAACAATAATTAACTTATGGCGGTGGACTTGAGAGAAAAGGTAATCATTTACTTCAAACCAAAAAAGACCTCTCTCGCTTTTTTAGAGCACAAAATATCACAAAATTGAGCTACACCACATTAACTGTCTGAAATACAATTATTTACAACAAAATCCTTTTAGTTAAGAATTAATCTAAATAATGGTTAAATAAACTTTTCTTAACACCAATATTAGATTCCCTCTCTATTTCTGATCAAATCCACGAACTGTCCGATCTCCAGTTTTTTGGCAATGATTCGTTTAGACCCATCCAACAGATAGACCTGTGGCGTGGACCGCACATTGTAGTAAACACGAAAGTAGCTTTTGCCTGACGGATCTATAGCATGGGTCCATTCTGGATTGGCCTGTGAAACAAATTTTTTCCATCGACCTACATCGGTCGTAGTGCACAATGCAAAAATGTTGACACCTAGCTCGTAAAAATCAGCGTCATGCTCTTCAAGTTTAGTGATGGCTTTCTTGCAGTGACCACAATCCGGATCATAAATAAATAACAATGTATAAGGCGACTCAATCTGCTGTAAGTACACGGGCTCCATCAACGTATCAACAATCCCTTCTATTGGTGGCGCCGGCTCACCAATAAGGTTGTGCTGCACGTACGCCACTTCTTCCCTGAGCTGTTTTCTATATTCATCAGATATCCAGTCCGCTCGACCATTCAAATAGTAATTTTTAGCCAGATGAATCATCACCGCATCCATACCCATAATTTTTGATTCCGCATACTTCTTAAATAGAGTTACCAGCCAGTACCTGTACAGCTCATCATTATCCCCTATCCTGGCAAACAACATATCAAGGCCTTTATTGATACTATCGGGAGACTGGATCAATAAATTATCAAAGTACTCCATCACTTTTGAATGAAGCAAAGGGGTACGCAACAGTTCAGAATTGGATAAGTCAATGCCGTCAAAGTAGTGAGCTACCATGTACTGATAGCTCTTTATGCGAGAGACAGAATCTGGTTCACCCTCGTAAGTAGGAGGCTTTATGATTCCCATTAGTCTTAAAAACTCAGCAGTAAAAGTCTCTGGATTGTCCTCTATCAGCTGATTTCTATAGTCAGTCATTTCTTTTGCCAGCGTCTTCAGTTCTGCTTGCGCTTCTGAATCAGCACTTTCCATCAGTCGTCGCTGATCAGCTTGCAAACGAATCATGGTCATTTGAAAGTCTTTGAACAAATCATTTTCTGAACTATTCGTCACCTTCAGTACTTTATAAGGTTCGGATGTAGCTGTTTTCAGAGTGTATGAACCTTCCTCCAGAATAAACTCAAAGTAGAAATTAGGGGAATACAAAAAATACACACCAGTAGTAGCGGAAGTCGTCAGATGAAATCGTTCATTATTCACTTCCAGTGTGTCCAATAGATACTTCTGGTTCCCAAAATGGTAGCCCACATAAATAGTGGAGTCCGAATATCCAGTTACCTCAAAGTCAATTTCCGTCTGAGAGGCGGCCGGATAGACAGCTAAAACACCTGAAATAGCGAATAGAAAGATTATATGTAAATGTTTCATGAGAGGCCAAAGATAAATTGGTAAAACGAACTGTTTATTGAAAGAATTTCAATCAATCATTGTTTCGCAGTATTTTTTACTGATTTTACACCTAAATGATTGTTTTATTAAGTAATTATCAATTTACCCATCCTATTTTTCTTGGATTTTGAAATTATTCAATCAAACAATATCAATATTATTAATATTAAAATAATGTTTGGCGTATTTATCATTTTAATACTTTTTATTTTATCTCTGCCTTCAAATTCAGTATTTTTAGGGTTGGTTTAACGATTAAAGCATAATTATTCATGTCAACTAAAGGACTGTATACCAAAGAGTTAGAGCACGATTCATGTGGAGTTGGGTGCGTGGCAGACATTAGCAATAAGCCATCGCACAAAACAGTGAAGGATGCGTTGACGATGTTAGAAAACATGGAGCACCGAGGTGCTACCGGTAGTGATGAAAATACCGGAGATGGAGCGGGTATCTTAGTGCAGGTTCCTCACCAGTTTTACAAAACCGAATTAGGAAATTTTGGAATTGAACTTCCAGAAAAAGGTTCATATGGTGTAGGGATGATCTTTTTCCCAAAACACTATCAGGTGCGCGAAGAGTGTCGCAAGGTTTTAAATAACTGCCTTCGAGACCTTGGATTGGAGCTAATTGGCTACCGATTAGTGCCTGTAAATGAGCAAGTTCCAGGTCATGAGTCCAAAGCAGCCGAACCTTACATAGAACAAATTTTCATCCAAGTCAACGAAGACCTTACTGAAGAAGAATTAGAGCGAAAACTCTTCGTACTTAATAATTATGCTACTCATGAGATCCGTAATAAAGTCATTAGCCAAAATGGTGACTTTTATATCTGTAGCCTTTCTGCACGAACGGTCATCTACAAGGGACAGCTTAAAACCGAGCAGCTGCAACAGTATTTTCATGACCTGCAGAACAAAGAGTTTAAATCAGCATTTGCGATTGTTCACTCAAGGTTCTCCACCAACACTTTCCCTAACTGGAAATTAGCACAGCCATTCCGATACCTGGCACACAATGGCGAAATCAACACCATTCGTGGTAATGTGAATAAAATGAAATCGAAGGAGGCGAACATGTCCTCTCCTCTTTTCTCGGAAAAGGAGCTTCAGTGGTTAATGCCAGTAACTGATCCAGCCAACTCTGATTCGGCCAACCTAGATGCACTCATAGAATTATTGGTTCTGGGTGGCAGATCTCTACCTCACGTGATGATGATGCTGGTGCCAGAGGCATGGCAAGACAACTCCCACATGGATGCTATGAAAAAAGCATTCTATAAGTATCACGCAGCACTTATGGAGCCATGGGATGGACCTGCAGCACTGTTCTTTACCAATGGAAAGCAACTGGGAGCCACTCTTGATAGAAATGGTCTGCGTCCGGTTAGATACTGCATCACCAAAGACAACCGACTAATCATGGCATCAGAAACTGGAGCCTTGCCTGTGAAACCTGAAAATGTCGTGGAAAATGGTCGTCTTCAGCCTGGTAAAATGCTCTGGTTGGACCTGCCAAACAACAAGCTGTACAAGGACGATGAAATCAAAAAGAAAATAGTAGAAAACAAACCTTACTTTGACTGGATCAAACAAGAGCGCATCAAATTGCGACTACTACCAGATCCTGAAATCAATGAAGAAAAGGTTAGCAAAGAATTACTTAGAAAGCAGCTTAAAGCCTACGGCTATACTCAGGAAGATTTAAAATTAACTGTAGGACCACTTGCTGAACATGCGAAAGAACCCGTTGGTTCGATGGGTGCTGACGCTCCACTAGCTGTACTTTCCAGACAAAGTCAGCATATCTCCAATTATTTCAAGCAGTACTTTGCTCAGGTGAGTAACCCTCCTATCGATCCGATAAGAGAGCGTTTGGTGATGTCACTATTCACTCGTGTAGGTGAGTCATTGAATATTCTGGACGAAACACCAGAACACACCAAGCAGATTCACATTTCTCAGCCAGTACTATCCAAAGAGGACTTCTACAAGTTGACCAATCAGAAGGCACTTGGGTTTGATTATGCAATAGTAGATGCCACTTACAAGCCCAATGAAGTAGATCTCAAGACTGCACTCAAGCAAGTATGTGATGACGCTAAAACTGCCGTTGAGGAAGGTAAGAAAATCATTATCGTTTCTAACCGAAACATTAATGAAGAACGCGTGCCAATCCCAACACTTTTATCAATAGGTGGTGTACACCATCATCTGGTTCAGAATAATATTAGAACCAATGCCGGCTTAATTGCCGAGTCTGGTGATGTCTGGGAAACACATCACTATGCTACGGTGGTCGGGTACGGTGCTAGTGCCATCTATCCATTCAAAGTATATGAAGCGATTCAAGATCTAATAGACGATGAAAAGTTAGACCCCTCAGTCCCACTTCAGACTTATTATGACAACTATGCCAAGGGAATTGGTGGCGGATTGTTAAAAATCCTTTCTAAAATGGGTATCTCTACCCTTCAGTCTTACCAATCAGCACAGATATTTGAATGCGTGGGATTAGGCTCTGAGATCGTGAACACCTGCTTCCGAGGCACTGTCAGCAGAATTGAAGGATTGACATTTGAAGATCTGGAGAAGGAATGTCTGATCAAGCATCATGCTGGGTTCGATTCTGACAACAAGCTATTAGAAATAGGTGGATATTTCCAGTGGAAGCGCAATGGTGAGGCACACCTGCTAAATCCAGAAACCATTCACCTCCTACAGAAATCTACTTCACTGAAAGACTATGGTTTGTGGAAGAAATACTCCGAGGCAGTACATATCCATCAGGAAAACACCATTACACTAAGAAGCCTCTTTGACTTCAAGAAAAGATCTTCAATTCCGATTGAGGAAGTAGAACCAGCAAGCAACATCATGAAGCGATTTGCCACAGGAGCTATGTCTTTTGGCTCAATCTCTCACGAGGCTCACTCTACTCTGGCAATAGCTATGAACCGAATCGGTGGTAAGAGTAATAGTGGTGAAGGTGGTGAAGATGAAATCCGATTTGAGCGCAAACCTAACGGTGACTGGGAACGATCGGCCATTAAGCAGGTAGCCTCAGGTAGATTTGGGGTAACAAGCAACTACCTAAAAGAAGCTGAAGAATTACAGATTAAGATTGCACAGGGAGCTAAGCCTGGAGAAGGCGGTCAGCTACCGGGACATAAGGTAGATGAGTGGATTGCTAAAGTCAGGCATTCAACCCCTGGTGTGGGATTGATCTCTCCACCACCTCACCATGACATCTACTCTATTGAGGATCTGAAACAGCTGATCTATGATTTGAAAAATGCCAACAGACATGCCCGAATCAACGTAAAGCTGGTCTCAGAAGCCGGTGTTGGTACAATAGCTTCTGGTGTCGCTAAGGCAAAAGCAGATGTGATCATGATCTCGGGAGCTGATGGAGGCACCGGAGCTTCTCCTTTGAGCTCCATCAGGCATGCGGGTCTTCCATGGGAAATTGGCCTGGCTGAGGCGCACCAAACACTCCTTAAAAATAACTTAAGAAGCCGCGTAGTAGTCCAAACAGATGGCAAACTCATGACTGGTAGGGACATTGCCATGGCTTGTTTGCTTGGTGCAGAAGAGTTCGGCTTTGCAACCACCGCTCTGATTGTGGAGGGTTGTATCATGATGAGGAAGTGTCATCTAAATACCTGCCCAGTGGGTATCGCCACACAGAAACCTGAGCTTCGCAAACTGTTTACAGGTAATCCAGATCATGTTGTAAATTTCTTCACCTTTCTGGCTGAAGAACTGAGGGAAATCATGGCCGAGCTCGGGTTCCGTACGGTAAACGAAATGGTAGGTCAGTCGAATGTGCTGAAGGTGAAATCTGAGTTGAATCACTGGAAACTTAAAAACATAGACTTCTCTCCTATCCTTCACCAGGTGAGTGTCCCCGGATCGTTTGGTAAGTACAAGCAGATCGATCAGCTCCATGGATTGGAAAAAGTACTCGACCGGAAGTTAATCGAAGATTACATTAAGAAGGGCTACAACAACAAAGAGTACAAGATTGTCAATGTGGACCGATCCGTTGGAGCCATGCTCAGCCACGAAGTGTCCAAATTATATGGAAGCAAGGGTGTCCAGCTCAACCAGTTCAATGTTAAGTTTAGCGGATCCGCTGGTCAAAGCTTTGGAGCGTTTTTAGCGCCAGGCATCAACTTTGAATTGGTGGGTGAAGCCAATGATTACTGTGGTAAAGGACTCTCAGGAGGCACCATTGTGGTAAGTGTACCGGAAGAAGCTTCCTTCCAGCCAGATCAAAACATCATTATCGGAAACGTAGCCTTCTATGGTGCTACATCCGGTAAAGCTTATATCAATGGTACTGCTGGTGAGCGTTTCTGTGTACGTAATTCAGGAGTTCAGGCCGTAGTAGAAGGCGTTGGAGATCATGGCTGTGAATACATGACAGGCGGAAAAGTGATCATCCTGGGTGAAACAGGAAACAACTTTGCTGCTGGTATGAGTGGTGGTGTAGCCTACATATTCGATACTACGGAAACTTTCAGAGACCGAGTCAATCCTGAAATGGTCGGACTGGATCCTCTGGACGAAACAGATATGGAATACTTGAAGACAGAAATAAAAGCACACCACGATTTCACTGGCAGTCAGTTGGCAGGTAGCATTCTGAATGACTGGGATCACATGTCTCAGTATTTTGTCAAGGTGATGCCGAATGACCTAAAACGTGTGTTGGAAGAAAGAAAACTTAAAGAAAAAGTAGCATAATGGGAGCAGTAGACGGATTTTTAAAATACAAAAGGGAGTTACCAAAAAGTAGAAAACCCGAATCAAGAATAGAAGATTATCAGGAAATATATGAGCCATTTTCTGACGAAAAGAAAAATGAGCAAGCTGCCAGATGTATGGATTGTGGTATCCCATTCTGTCACAGTGGCTGCCCATTGGGCAATCAAATACCTGATTTCAATGATGCCGTTTTCCACAAAGACTGGGAAGCAGCTTATGACATATTGACCTCCACGAATAACTTTCCCGAATTCACCGGCCGAATTTGTCCGGCTCCTTGTGAAGGTTCTTGCGTATTGGGGATTAACAAGGACCCAGTTGCCATAGAGCTAATTGAGAAGTCAATCATCGAAAAGGCATTTGAACTAGGGCTCGTAAAGCCTAATCCTCCTAAGCACCGCACTGGTAAATCAGTGGCTGTAGTTGGCTCTGGACCAGCAGGACTAGCAGCTGCTTCTCAGCTCAACAAAGCGGGTCATAACGTGACCGTTTTTGAGCGAGCAGACAAGATTGGTGGACTGTTAAGATATGGTATCCCTGATTTCAAATTAGAAAAATGGACTATCGACCGCCGATTGGAAGTGATGGAGGCTGAAGGTATTGTTTTCAAAACCAATGCCCACGTAGGTGTGAATGTGGATGTAAATGAGTTGAAGAGCAACTTTGATGCAATTCTACTTTGTGGAGGCTCCACAGTACCGAGAGATCTGCCGATCCCAGGTAGAGAGCTAAAAGGAATACACTTTGCGATGGATTTTTTATCTCAACAAAACAAACGCGTTTCTCAGAATCCTGAGATGCTTTTTAATCATAAAGGTGAAGAGTTACCTGAAGAACTGGTCGCCACAGACAAAGATGTGGTGGTTATAGGTGGTGGAGATACCGGTTCAGACTGTGTCGGCACTTCTAACAGACACAAAGCTAAATCCATCACTCAGATTGAACTCTTGTCTAAACCACCAGAATCCAGATCTAAAACCAATCCATGGCCAGAATGGCCTATGACACTGAAGACTTCATCTTCACATGAAGAAGGCTGTGATCGCGACTGGGCGGTATTGACCAAAGAATTTGTGGGCAATAAAGATGGCGAGCTTACCGGACTCAAAATCATAGATATTAAGTGGGGAGAGAATGGCATGGAGGAGATTCGAGGCACCGATCGGATTATCCCATGTAGCCTGGCATTAATTGCTGCTGGTTTTGTTCACCCTGAAAAAATTGGCATGTTGGAGCAGTTTGGTTTGGAAGTAGATGGTAGAGGTAATGTACAGGCCACTAATTATACGACTAACCAGAATGGTATCTTCAGCGCTGGAGATATGCGCAGAGGTCAGTCACTAGTGGTTTGGGCTATATCGGAAGGTAGAGAAGCAGCTAAAGCTGTGGATGAATTTCTACAAGGCACCTCTAGCCTACCATCCAAATCCAAATCATTCTATGAGCTAGCCTAAATCTCGTATTTCAAAATCCTGGCCTCTTCCATACCTGGTAAGGTCAGACATGAGATATGACTCTAGTGTATTTAAATCCTTTAGTTTGAAATCCTCGGGTGGCAACACTTCGAGGATTTCGAATTCATAGCGTTCACCAAAATTCACCAACCAATACTTTTGCCCCGCTCTCAAACTGCTATAACTAATTCCCGCCATTTAAACTTTAGTAGTTTTTTTGGTATAATTGAGTTTAATTTTGACTAACCTTTCAATCGGACTCAAAAAACATTAAAATTGAGAGCAAATAAAAACCTAACCATTGTAAAAATGAACAAGTCATTGCGATTTACACTAACGCTTATTGTTTCAGTTGCCTTTCTTTCAACCATGATCAGTTGTGGTGGAGGATCTTCCAAATCCTCAGCAGATGACGTAGCATTTGAAGAGGCAGAAAAGAAAATTGTGACGGATATGGATCAGGTGATCAAGGATCTACCTTCCCCTACCGAAGTGCCATACCTTTTGCAAGCTACAGGTGCTGACTTTAACAAGGATATAATTAACTCTTTAGACCGACTGCCTAAATACTTGACTAATGAAGATGAATCTGCTCTAAACCTTGGCATCTATGCCACTGACATGGGTTACCTTATTTCATACAAACAGTTAGAAACGGCAACAGATTACCTGGAGTCTTCTCAAAAACTAGCAGAGAGCCTTGGGGTTGCTTCGGTATTCAGCGTAGCTACCGTAGAGAAATTTCAAACTAACCTGGACAATCCAGATTCACTGAACAAGATTTTGAATCAATCCATTTTGGATGTGGAAGATCGTCTTGAAAGTGCAGATCGAGTATCTGTTGCTGCCTTGGTTTTAGCCGGTTCGTTTATTGAAGGGCTTTACCTGGCTATTGAGGTGATCGAAACCTACCCTAAAGATGTATTGGATGCCGACACTAGAAACCTCATTCTTGAGCCGCTAGTAAAGGTAGTACTGGATCAGGAGAAACCTCTTCTTGATGTAATTGGCCTCATGAAAGACTTACCAGATGATGACATCATCAATCACATGATCAATGAATTGGAAATCTTACGTGTGCTTTACGAAACTGACCTTGCTGACGTGCAGGAAAAAATAGCAAGCAACACGGGTGATTTTGTACTAACAGAATCCACTTTAAGTGGAATTAGATCTGAGGTCAAAAGAATCAGAACTGACATTGTTGAGTTTCAATAAACTCTGACCAACCTATCTTAAAAAAAAGCATTGGATGCAATTCCAATGCTTTTTGTATTTTTAGCCTTTCCTAACCTAATAAACACCACCGCTGATGAGCGAAGAAATACTCAATGCCATTATCAATCTCCTGGCTATTGTTGCAAGTGAGGATGATGTTACCTCTGATGAAAGAGCCTCTATTGAAACCTTCCTGAGAAATAACCTGAACGAACAAACCGCACTTGTTTACCTCAATCTTTTTGATGCTATAGCTGCCAATCAGTCAAGTTTGGGTAGTGAAGAAAATAGAATCAAAGACATCTGCCGAAGAATCAACAATGAGCAAACCGCACAACAAAAGGTTGTGATCATATTGAACCTGATCGTGCTGATAGCGGCTGATGGTAGAGTATCAGAAAGAGAAAAGAAACTACTCTACCTGATCTCTGAGGAAATTAATATTTCCAGTAGAATCACTGACTTGATTAAGGCATTCGTTCTGTTTCAGGAAAGGAGTAAAATAAGTTCTCGAAACATCCTGATTATTGATAATGGTAAGAATGAGCTACCAGAAAAGTGTAATCGAATAGTCCGAGAGTCCTTTGGGGATTTCCTGATGATCCTGCGCATACCTGAAGTGGGTGTTTATCTTGCCAAGCACATTGGTGAAGAAGTGGTGACTTTGAATGATGTCCCTATGCGGACCAACCAAATCTATACGCTACCAGTAGGAAGTACATTCAAGTTTAGAAATACCGTACCGATCTATCATAGTGAGATCGTAAACAACTTCAGAGATCTCGCGGAAAACAACCAGCTCACTTTTGTGGCAAGGGATGTGTCTTACAGATTCAAGAATGGAAATATTGGGCTCAGACATATTAACATTGAGGAGGAATCCGGCAGGCTGATTGCTCTCATGGGTGGTAGTGGCGCTGGAAAATCCACCCTACTCAACGTGCTCAATGGAAACGAGAAACCTTCAGAGGGCTCCGTTCGGATCAACGGAGTGGACATTCACCTCAATAAAAGCAAAATAGAAGGGGTACTTGGATACGTACCTCAGGACGATCTGCTGATTGAAGAGCTTACGGTATTTGACAACCTTTTCTATGCGGCTAAGCTTTGCTTTAAAGATCTCAATGATGGTGAATTGCAAAACCTCGCCACCAAAACACTAGAGTCATTAGGTCTGTATGAAACGAGAAATCTTAAAGTTGGCTCACCACTCGAAAAGACCATTTCCGGAGGTCAAAGGAAGCGTCTAAATATTGGTCTGGAACTACTGCGAGAACCCTCTATCCTATTTGTGGATGAGCCTACGAGTGGTCTTTCCTCCCGTGACTCAGAAAACATTATGGACTTGCTGAAGGAGCTTTCGCTAAAAGGTAAAATGGTATTTGTGGTGATTCATCAGCCTTCTGAGGACATTTTTAAGATGTTTGATAAGCTCCTGATACTCGACGTAGGTGGTTTTCAGATATACTATGGCAACCCAGTGGCTGCTGTGTCTTATTTTAAAAACATTGCGAAAATCGTGGATCAGAACTCTGGAGCTAATCCTGAGCAGATTTTCAATATCATAGAAACGAAAGTGGTGAATGAATATGGAAATTTCACCAAAGAGCGTAAAACATCGCCAAAGGAATGGCACGAATACTTCAAAAAACGAATTGAAATCAAACCCATCAAGGAAATTGATGCGGTTCCACCAAAAACGCTTCACATCCCCAATAAAATAAAGCAGCTTGGGGTTTTTACCGTTAGAGATTTCAAAAGTAAACTCAGTAACAAACAGTATCTGCTCATCAACCTCCTGGAGGCACCCGTTCTGGCATTTCTATTGGCATTCATTGTCAGGTACATGCCTGAAGATACCACCACGTACCACTTCAGCGAAAACATGAATATACCAGTTTTCTTCTTCATGAGCGTGATCGTGGCGTTGTTTATGGGATTGACAGTGAGTGCTGAAGAGATCATTAAAGACCGAAAAATACTCAAGAGAGAAGCCTTTTTGAACCTCAGTAGATTTAGTTACATCCTATCTAAAATGATCATATTGTTCGGAATCTCTGGGTTTCAGACCCTTACATTCATTTTGATCGGAAATTCCATTTTAGGAATCGAAGGTATGTTTTTCCCGTTTTGGATGATACTATTCAGTGTATCGTGTTTTGCCAATGTACTGGGACTAAATATTAGTGCCACTTTCAAATCTGCCATCACGGTCTACATCCTCATACCCCTTTTAGTGATTCCACAATTGATATTGAGTGGTGTTGTGGTCAATTTTGATAAGCTCAATCCGGTCATTACAACCGAAGACAAAGTGCCAATGATTGGTGAAATCATGGCCTCTAGATGGGCCTTTGAAGCGATGGCAGTCACACAATTCAAAAATAATGAGTTTGAAAGCGAGTTCTATCCCTATGACAAGATAATGGCTCAGTCAGAATTTAAAACCGGATACCTATTCCCTAGAATGACTGAAGAACTCGAGACCATCCATCATCAGGTGGCAGGAGATAACCAAGAGGAAATGAAAGAGCTCAATTATGTCTTAACAACTATTCGCAATGAACTAAGTAAAGAGTTGCAAAAAGTAGGAGCTGACAAATTTCAATACCTGGATCAGCTCAATACGAAAGATTGGAATGCGAAGGTCTATGAAGAAACACTTCTTTTCATACAGAAGCTGCAAGCCTATTATAACTTAAGATATAAAAAGGCTAATGAGGAAAAGCGTGAAATCATGGCAGATTATATCAAAACTGAAGCTGGACAGGAAGCCTACGAAGAAAAAAAGAAAAAGCATACCAACGAGGCACTGAGTATGTTGGTTAAGAACATGGGAACGGACCATCGAATAATGGAACATAATAATCACTACATTCAGAAGCTCTACCCTATTTATAACGATCCGGAGTTCCCGAATCACTCACTCGATTTCCGAGCCCAGTTTTACCAACCGACCAAACACTTTGCAGGTGTATGGTATGACACGCTCTACTTCAACATTGTAATGATCTGGTTCATGTCACTGATTTTGATGATTACGCTCTATTTTGATGTTTTTAAACGGATCGTCTCAGTGTTTGGATAATGTTTTTCGTAGCATCAAAAATTCTTTCCTTCTTGTATAACCCAATGGTGTGGATCATTGGGTTATTGCTTTTGGGGTTTCTCTCCAAAAAAAGCATTTGGCAAAAGTTGGGTAAAGGGATTGGAATGAGCCTGCTGGTTATTCTAACTAACCCGTTCCTATCTAATCTGGCGCTAAAACAACTAGAGTCACCTCCAAAACCAATAGACCAAATCCCCCTGGTTCAAACAGGAGTAGTCCTAGGTGGAATTGTCGCCTTTCGCGATGATACTGATCAAATACAACTGAATGGAAATGTAGAACGAGTTGAAGAAGCTATCGAACTCTACCATAGAAGCATTGTAAGCAGATTGATTTATTCTGGAGGTTCGGGTTCAGTAATGAATCCAGAAGAGAAAGAGAGTGTAGCTATGGCAGCTTTCATAACGACACGTGGTGTTAGTCCATCTGACTTGTTGCTTGAAAAGGATTCCCGAAATACTTACGAAAATGCGATTAGAACAAGTGAAGTTTTAGATTCTCTTGGCATGAAGAATCAACCCATCCTACTTATTACCTCAGCATTTCATATGAAGCGGGCGTTGCTTTGCTTCGAAAAGCAAGGTATTCAGGCGATTCCATATCCAGTGGATTTCAAAAGTGATTCCTGGAACTGGTCCTTTTCATGGATCATCCCAAGTGCTACCGCGCTTACTACCTGGGAGCTGATCATTCGTGAAGTGCTTGGTCTACTGATGTATCGTATGACTGGCTTTATATAGAAAAAGCCCTGACAACATTGCCAGGGCTTTTGATATCGTAAGTCAAAGGACTGTTACTCCTCAGATTTCTTCTTAGACTCTGCTTTTTTAGCAGGCGCTTTCTTTGCTGGAGCCTTTTTAGGCTTTTCTTCCGCAGGAGCTTCTGCTTTAGCTTCTTTCTTAGCTTCCACCTTTTCAGTTGCCTCTGCCTTAGCTTCAGCAGCTTCCTCCTTTTTAGGTGTAGCTTTCTTCGCAGGAGCTTTTTCGAAACTCTTCTTAATCTCCTCTACGTCCACATTTTTGATAGTAGGAACAGTGTTCAATCTTTTGATTGCATTAACCCTGTTTTTAGCTCTTGACTTATTTCTTCTACCTTTTCTTTCTAATCTTGTAACAGCCATTTTCTGATCATTTCGTTTTAACGAGGTGCAAATTTAGAGTATTAGTTAGTTTTGTCCAAAATTATTCTATGGCAACTTCAAAACCTTCATTACCGAAAGGAACCCGTGATTTCGGACCTGTTCAATCTGCGAAGAGATCGTACATCATCCAGACGATCAAAAGAAACTTTGAAAAGTACGGTTTCAATCAGATCGAGACACCCGCCATGGAGCAGCTATCGGTATTGACTGGTAAGTATGGTGACGAAGGAGATCAGCTATTATTCAAAATCCTCAACTCAGGTGATTATCTTAAGAAAACAACTACCGAAGAGTACACCGCTGGTAGTGCCTCCCTCCTTCCTAAAATAGCTGAAAAGGGCCTACGGTATGATCTGACTGTTCCTTTTGCCCGTTTTGTGGTGATGAATCAGAATGATATTTCGTTTCCATTCAAGCGATTTCAGGTACAACCAGTATGGCGTGCCGACCGACCGCAGAAAGGCCGCTATCGTGAATTTTATCAATGTGATGCAGATATCATCGGCACAGACTCGTTGGTAAATGAGGCAGAACTCACCATGCTCATTCATGATGTTTATGCTGATTTGGGTTACGGTGGGTTTGTTCTCAAAATCAATCATCGGGAAATCCTTATGGAGCTGGCAAGATATGCTGGCCTGGCAGGTAAAGAGATGCCATTCTGCGTGGTGATTGATAAGCTAGACAAAGTTGGTCAAGACAAAGTGGTGGATGAACTACTCGAGCTTGGAGCTAACAATGATCATCTCAAACAGGTCGTGACGGCTTTTGAAGGTCAGCAGGATGCCACTAAACAACTAGCGGATATCATTGCTATTATTGGGGAGAACAAGGGAACCATAGAGCTTCAAGAATATTTCGACTTTTTAAATCGATATGGGCAAAATGATTTAAAAATAGAATTGGACTTTAGCCTGGCGCGAGGGCTCTCCTACTATACTGGTATGATATTCGAAGTGAAGGCGACAGATGTTAAAATTGGCAGTATCACTGGCGGAGGAAGGTATGATAATCTAACTGGAGTGTTTGGAATGGAAGGAATGTCTGGCGTGGGTATTTCATTCGGTTTAGACCGGATCTATGACGTACTGGAAGAGCTTAACCTATTTCCATCATCATTGACCCAGTCATCAGATCTTTTGATTTCTCATTTTGATGAAGCGTGTATGAAACACGGGCTCAAACTCTTACGTCACCTGAGAAATGAAGCCATTCGTGCTGAAATATTTCCTGACACTGCTAAGATGAAAAAGCAATTTAATTACGCAGATAAAAAGGAAATTCCTTATGTACTTGTCATCGGGTCAGAAGAAATGGCTGAAGGCAAATATTCCCTCAAAAACATGAAAGACGGATCTCAAAATATGCTGAGTATTGATGAAATTACTCAACTCCTAAAGAGCAAAATTTAAATGCCGTTTAGTCGTTAAATCATGTAGTTTGATTCGAAGCATTACCCTCATATTGACCATTGTCTCTGCTCTGACGGCACAGGCACAGCACCAAAGTCAACTTGGGAGATTTGCTATTGATTACGACCTTGGATGTGCTCCGCTTACCATCAATGTTACCGCATTGGGCTCTACTGCTGATCTGGAAGGTATCCAGTATGAATATGAAGAAGGTGTAGAATTCAAATCCGACACCTTTCATATCTTCAACAATCCAGGTGATTATCGCATTGTACAAATACAAGGTGATGACGTTACTCCGAAAACGGATACCTTATTCTTTACACTAAGAGCACCTGACGCACCGCAGTATGACCTATTTTATTGTAGCGCAACTGATTTCACCATCAGTTCTTCGGATACCAACTATGATTTTCTAAGATTCAAGTTCGATAACACGGATTCTGTAGATCTGCTAACCAACCAATCAATCACCTACTCTTTTCCATCTGGATCTGGCATGTTGTCTGTAAAGGGATTCTATGATGATGCATTTCCAAACTGTGGTGAAGAAACAAGTTCATTAAATCTCAATGAGGTAGATGCTACTCAACCAGACCAAATGGATTTGATTAATGGCTGTCTCGGTCAGGATTACCTCAGAGTACTTGGAACTGGACTAAATGAAAACCATTTGTATCAATTGGCTTTTGCCATAGACGATGCGTCATTTCAGGTGGTCCATACAGGGATAGTACCCAATGGTGAGTCCCTTTATCCTGTAACAACTAATTCTGGTGACAGTATATGTATCCAACTGCGTACACTCAATGCATGCGATTCTACTACTCTTTTTGTAACGGAACAATGTACAGCGATTGAGTCTTTCACCTCTCTCAATGCGAGTTATGCGAGTTATAGTGGTCGTGATGTGGCGATTACATCTGGAAATGTCCCTGGACTACTCGAACTGTACCAGTCACTCGATGAAAACTACCTGTTTACCAGCACATTCAATGGTTCCACCATCAAACCTCCAATCTCTAATTTCAGACCCACCAGATACAAAATAGTGGAAATTGACACCTGTGGCAATCGGTACGATTCAGCTTTCGTCTCACCTCCCTTTCTCACACTTACGGATAAAGATCTACAGACCAACCAACTCTCATTTTCATTACAAGCTCCAACCAATGATCTTGGCGCTCCTGAAGATTCCATTTTACTTTACAATGAGGACAGCACGACCACACTTACCTTGCCCTACAGCAATAGCGTCAAAATTCCTTCTAACATTGGTGAGTTCATTAATATAAGAAGTCAACACACTTACTCCAATGGCACCCATGTGTATTCTAATGAACTAGAGACAGAAGTGAATATACTGGTTTATGTTCCCGGAGCATTCACACCAAATGGAGATGGGCTCAACGATGAGCTGATCATTTTTGGCCTGCCTACAGCAAACTTTCAAATATTGATATTTGACCGATGGGGAAATGTCGTCCATCAAGCAAATCAAAATCCCGTTTGGAATGGAAAAGACGGCAAGGACAAAGTGAACGAAGGAAATTATTTATACAAACTCAGCTTTGAGTTGGAATCAGGTGAACTTAAATCACAAGTTGGTACTTTTACACTTCTAAGAAACTAAACCTGCAGGATATGTTTGATATGATGAAAATGATGGGCAAACTGAAAGAAGTTCAGGAAAACGTAAAAAAAGCCCAGGAAGGTTTAAAAGACATCACCGCAACTGGCGAATCAGGTGCTGGTATGGTGACAGCTACAGTCAATGGCAACAAAGAAGTCATCGACCTGGAAATAGATGAGTCTCTCATCACCAAAGAAGACTCTGACATGATGAAAGACCTGATCATAGCGGCCATCAACAAAGCAATAAGTGAAGCTGATGTGAAAAGTAAGGAGCACATGAAAAAAGCTACCGAAGGCATGATTCCGAACATCCCAGGCTTTGATCTCAATAACATGGTTTAATGGCGACTGTTGCAGTTGTTATTCTGAATTACAACGGTAGTCACTTCCTGGAGAAGTTTCTCCCCACTCTTATCAACCATTCCTCAGAAGCAACCATCTATGTGGCTGACAATTGCTCTACGGATGATTCTTTAGAAGTATTGCGCAGGTTTCCAACGGTAAAAACCATTGAACTGGCTGAAAATACCGGATATGCCGGCGGGTACAATGCTGCTCTGCGTCAAATCGATGCTGACTATTTTGCTCTGGTCAACTCTGATATAGAAGTAACAAAAAGCTGGCTGCAACCACTGATTCAATTTATGGAGAGAAATCCAGAATATGCCGCTGTGCAGCCTAAAATCAAAGATTACCAAAATCGGGAATATTTTGAATATGCTGGTGCTTCAGGTGGCTATCTTGATTGGATGGGATATCCCTATTGTAGAGGACGTATATTCGATACGATAGAAAAAGACATTGGTCAATATGATACTCGATCTGATGTTTTTTGGACCACTGGCGCATGTTTTATGATCCGTAGGAGCGACTTCCTGCAATTAGATGGTTTCCCCTCGGATTTTTTTGCCCATATGGAAGAAATAGACCTCTGCTGGAGGTTACAAAGTGCCAAAAGAATGTTGGCTTGCATCCCTTCCTCTGTCGTCTATCATGTAGGCGGCGGCACCTTGAATAAGACTAGTCCACGGAAAACCTATCTTAACTTTCGGAATAACCTGCGTCTACTGACCAGAAACCTCCCTAAAAAGCACCTGCTTTGGGTAATCCCGTTGAGAATCTGTCTGGATTGGTTTGCCGGGTTCGTTTTTTGGAAAAAACAATCTTTTGCCCATTTTCAAGCCATACTACAGGCGCATTGGCATGCACTAAAAAGTCTGACTGATGATTTAAAAAAAACCGAGCGAAGCAAACCATCAGGCGTAAAAAGCATCCTGATCCAATATTATTTCAGGAAGAAAAGGGAGTTCAGTAAACTTAGTAGTACCAGATAGAATTATCTCTCCGGCGTAGCATTTTGCGAAAATTCATCACAAACGCAAGTGCCAGATAAATAATGATTGGCGACCCAAAAGTCAGGAAAGAGGTATAAATAAAAAATAATCGTATGCCCGATGTAGGTATTCTGAGCTTTTCGCCAAGACGGGTACAAACCCCAAAAGCATATTTCTCAAAAAACTTTTGCATAATAGACTGGTCATTAATGCCTCAAAGATAACAAAACTGCCTTAGATTTGTTGTAGATGCATTACGAAGTAAGTTATTATTTCCGTATTATTGCATCTTATTACAGGATTCGACCATTATTGTATTTGAAAATCAAAAAAATGATCCACATGCGAAAAATTAACTTTGCTATGGCTTTGGTTGCCGGAGCAATCTTTTTTTCCGGCTGTACGCTGAGTAAAATGATAAAGCTGGCAGCTGACCAAGACTTGCAGGTAACTCCTAACCCACTAGAGGTACACGGCGGTGATGTACCATTCGATGTTTCTGCTGTGCTTCCACCAAAAATGCTCCCAACTGGTAAAGTGTATACAATCAACACTATCTATCAATATGGAGATCAAGAAGTGCAGGTAGGTTCTATTGAATTCAAAGCTGAGGACTTCCCTAATAGTAGTTCTTCAACTTCAAGAAAAACTGAAAGCTTTTCATTCCCATATCAGGATGGCATGAACCCTGGTACACTATACGTAGAAGGTGTGGCAAGCGATCCAAAATCAGGAAAGTCTAAAACTTCTCCTAGAATGGCAGTTGCTCAAGGTCTTATCATGACTAGCGGATTCGTTAAACCAGTTGTATTCAGTTCTTATGCAGATCACGGTTACAACGATAAAGAAGAGTTGGTACCAACCAACGTAAACTTCTTCTTCGAGCAAGGTATTGCTAGACTGAACCCTTCTTTGAAGACAGACGGTACTTCTAACAGAACGAAAAGTAATGATCTAGCAGCATTCATCGCTGAAAAGAACGTTACCAGAACTGTCACGATCACAGGTACTCACTCTCCTGAGGGTCCTGAAAGAATCAACAGTGACTTAGCTGAAAATAGAGCTAAGGCTATAGAGGATTTCTACAGAAAGCAAATGCGTAGATATGACTACAAAGGAATGGCTGACTCTATTAAGTTCATTCTTAAGCCAGTTATTGAAGATTGGAGTGGCTTGAAAAAAGCTCTTGCGGACTATGATGGCATTACTGGTCAGCAAAAAGCTTCTGTAAACGGAATCGTAAACGGTACAGGTTCTTTCGAAGAGAAAGAAGATGAACTGCAGAAACTCGATTTCTATGACAAACTGTTGAAAGAAGTTTATCCAGGTTTGAGAACAGCTAAAACTGAAATTCTTACAGTAAAAGCTAAGAAATCAAACGCGGAGATTGCTGTTCTTTCCAAGCAAGTGGTAAATGGTGAAGCGAAAATGGACACTCTTTCTTTCCAGGAAATGATGTTCTCAGCTACACTCACTCCATCATTGGATGAAAAAGCAGCTATCTACAAAGCAGCTACTAAATCTGGCAATTGGCAAGCACACAACAACCTTGCTGCTGTCTATTTAGATCAAGCTGCTAAGGCAGATGGTTCAGCTAAAACTAAGCTTGTTCAAGATGCGATCACTCAGCTAGAAATCGCAGCTAACAAAAGCCAATCAGCTGTAGTTTCAGCTAACATGGCTGCTGCATATGTTATGCAAGGTGAAAACGCTAAAGCAATGGATGCAATCTCCACTGCTCAAGGTGCTTCTCCTTCTAACACGACTGCAAGCAACCTGTCAGGTATGAAAGGTGCTATTCAAGTAATGAATGCTGATTATGACGGTGCTAGAGCTTCATTTGCAAATTCTGCTAAGTCTGAGACAGTTACTTTTGATAAAGGTCTATCAGAACTACTTGCAGGTAACAATGATGCTGCAAAGAGTGCACTTGGTGAAGTAACCAACAGCGAAAAACTTGGAGCTGAAGCCAATTACCTAATTGCAGTTGCATCTGCTAGAAGCAACAACGCGTCTGACGTAGTAAGCAGTTTGAAAGCAGCTATCAAAAAAGATCCTTCATTGAAGGACAAAGCAATCAACGACTTGGAATTTGCTAATTACACTGATGCCGTTGCTCAAGCGGTTAAGTAATAGTAAATCAAAATAAATAAGGAAAAGCTCTCCATTTTGGAGAGCTTTTTTTATTAATATCAGCCTAATCTTTTAATTTAGCGGGGCAGAAATCAAAGACTAAAACATGCGGGAAATACAATTTAGACAGGCACTGGGTGAAGCGATGAGCGAAGAGATGCGTCGTGATGAAAAAGTGTTCTTAATGGGTGAAGAGGTAGCAGAATACAACGGAGCTTATAAAGTCAGTCAAGGCATGCTAGATGAGTTTGGCCCTAAAAGAGTGATTGACACTCCAATTGCTGAATTAGGTTTTGCGGGACTTGGCGTAGGTGCGGCCGTTAATGGATTAAGACCAATCGTTGAATTCATGACATTCAACTTTTCGTTGGTTGCTATAGACCAAGTGATTAATGGTGCAGCTAAGTTCAAATCAATGTCTGGCGGTCAGTTTAACGTGCCAATCGTTTTCAGAGGACCAACTGGTAATGCTGGTCAGTTGAGTTCACAACACTCACAAAACTTTGAAAATTGGTATGCCAATACACCGGGCTTGAAAGTGGTGGTTCCATCTAACCCGTATGATGCAAAAGGTCTGCTTAAATCATCTATTAGAGATGATGATCCGGTTATTTTCATGGAGTCAGAGCTCATGTATGGAGATAAAGGAGAAGTACCTGAGGAAGAGTATTTGATTCCTATTGGTCAATCTGTCACTGTAAAAGAAGGTTCGGACGTTACCTTGGTATCATTCGGAAAGATGATGAAGGTAGCTAATGAAGCTGCAGAGGAGATGGCCAAAGAAGGAGTACAAGCTGAAGTTATTGATTTACGTACAGTTCGTCCCATTGACTATGCAGCTATTATTGAGTCTGTCAAGAAAACAAATAGGTTGGTAATTGTAGAGGAGGCATGGCCACTGGCATCTATTTCTTCGGAGCTTAGTCACCACGTTCAGAAAAACGCATTTGATTATCTGGATGCCCCTATCCATCGAGTAAACAGTAAGGATTTACCGCTTCCTTATGCACCTACATTGATCGATGAAATTCTTCCTAATGTGAAGCGAACCATTGATGCAATAAATAGCGTTTGCTATAGATAGACGGCTTATTCAAGAATTTTGATATATTCGATAGAGGTACCTTAAAGTACCTCTATTTTTTTGTCCACATATGAGCAAACTACCACTTTTCAATAATACCGAATTGTTTACTGAGCTAAAGCCTCATATGCGATACGATCGGTTTCGTAAAGGTCAGGTAATAGAACAAGCAGGATTCATTTCCAGACGTCTATATATCATAGAAACCGGATTAATTAGAGTCTTTTACAGAGCTGAAGGTAAAGAGGTCTGTTGTCATTTTGCCAAAGAGAGCGAAATCTTAACCGGTATTGACAGTTTTTTCACTGGCAGAGCTTCCATATATACCTCTCAGTGCATCGAAGAGACCACCTGTTACTCTTTGACCAAGGATCAATTACAATGGGCTTTCGATCATGTAGATGGAATGGATCGATTAGGAAGAGAGTTCATCACCTCCGCTTACATAGATCTGGTGGAACGCTATAACTCGCTAGTGACCATGACTGCTCAAGACCGCTATGTAGAGTTCATGAAATCCGAACCTGAGATGCTCAATCGGATTCCTCTAGGCTATTTGTCTTCCTACCTTGGAATGAGTCAGGAGACTTTGAGTCGTATCAGAGCCCAGCGAGTTTGAATACTTGTTTTTTGACTTAAATCAAAAGATCATACACTTTCTCCATCTAATTTCATTTTCTAATTAAACAATTCAGAAATGAAAAAGATTTTAGTCATCTGTGGCCATCCTGACAGGAATAGTCTGAACAGTTCCTTAGCCAACATCTATTTCGAATCAGCTCAGATAAAGTTCAATGTGCGCAAATTGCATCTTCGAGACTTGAAGTTCAATTATAACCTTGAGTTTGGTTACAATCAACGCACTGAATTAGAACCGGACCTTCTCGAGGCACAACAGGACATTAAATGGGCCGATCACCTCGTATGGTTTTTCCCGACCTGGTGGGGAAGCTACCCTGCTGTGTTAAAAGCATTTCTCGATAGAGTATTGCTGCCAGGATTTGCATTTAAGTATAGGGATAACTCCGTGTGGTGGGATAAATTCTTAACCAATAAGACCTCTAGAATCATCTCAACCATGCATACTCCCTACTGGTACTACAGATTGATTTATGGCAATCCATCCATCAAAGCATTTAAGCGGGTAACTCTCGAATTCTGCGGTGTATCAGATGTTAAAACAACCATTTTTGCAGCTACTCAAAACAAAACTCCACCGATCGATCGCTGGAAAAAGAAAGTTGAGCTATTAGGGTATTCAGGACGCTAATAAAAAAGGTCAGAGCCACCTGACCTTTTGTTTTTTCTAATGGTGTTTTATCTCATGAGATTGGAAAGTGCTTTGGCTCCACCCATCTTGTTCATGGTCTTCATCATCTTGCGCATTTGCTCAAATTGCTTCAGAAGTTGGTTGACTTGATTGACACTAGTACCACTTCCCTTAGCAATTCGCTGCCTTCTTGACCCATTGATCAAATCAGGATTTTCTCTCTCCTGTTGGGTCATGGATTTGATGATTGCCTCTATTGGCTTCAATGAATCATCATCAATATCTATATCCTTTATGGCTTTCCCTACTCCTGGAATCATTCCCATGAGGTCTTTTAGGTTACCCATTTTTTTGATCTGCTCCATTTGAGACAAAAAGTCATCAAAACCAAACTGGTTTTTCTTAATCTTTTTATTGATTCTGCGAGCTTCTTCCTGATCAAAATTCTGCTGAGCTTTCTCCACAAGAGACACCACATCTCCCATACCCAGGATCCTATTGGCCATCCTATCTGGGTGAAACAGATCGATAGCATCCATTTTCTCACCAGTACTAATGTATTTGATTGGCTTGGTTACCTCTTTGCGTATTGAAAGCGCCGCACCACCTCTGGTATCACCATCTAGCTTTGTGAGCACCACGCCATTAAAATCTAGTCGTTCATTGAAAGCAGCAGCTGTGTTGACAGCATCCTGACCCGTCATGGAGTCCACCACAAACAATGTCTCCGACGGATCTATTGCTTTTTTAATAGCGGCTATCTCCTCCATCATCTTTTCATCAACCGCCAGACGACCTGCAGTATCTATAATCAATGATTTTTTACCCTGCTCTTTTGCATACTTCACTGCATTCTTAGCAATTTTCACAGGATCTTTTTGATCTGGCTCGGTGTAAACCTCTACTCCTATTTGCTCACCCAGCACTTTGAGCTGATCAATTGCCGCAGGACGGTACACATCACATGCTGCGAGCAATACTGTGCGACCTTGTTTCTTTAACAAATTGGCCAGCTTCCCACTGAATGTGGTCTTACCAGACCCCTGAAGACCTGAGATAAGGATCGTATTCGGATTACCCGTTAAGTCGATTGGTACATTGGTTTCACCCATGAGCAAGGTAAGTTCCTCAGCCACAATTTTAGTAAGCAACTGACCCGGTGATACTGCAATCAGTACATCACGTCCAAGTGCTTTCTCTTTGATGGAATCAGTCACCTCCTTGGCCACCTTATAGTTCACATCGGCATCTATCAGCGCTCGTCTGATTTCCTTTACCGTAGAGGCCACATTGATTTCCGTAATATTACCCTGCCCTTTAAGGGTCTTGAATGCTCTATCTAACTTTACACTAAGATTATCAAACATGAACTATCGTTTTATGAGACTGCAAAACTAATAAACTATGCAATTATCGTAACCTAAATCTGCAAATTCAGTATTATACATAAAGCAGTACCTTGTAATACATAATAACATGAAAAAAATAATTCTCTTTACACTTGTAGCGTTTGTTAGCCTCTCATCCTTTTCTCAGAGTAAGGTAAAATCAAAAGATATTGAAGATAAAACCTGGAAACTGGTGATTAATATCGATGAAGAATTAGATGAAGCTAAGCGAGAGGCTGAGGAAGAAGATTCATTCCTCGGTGAAGTGATTGTCAATTCCGTTTCAGGACTGGTTTCTGGAATTATAGATGAATTGGAGATTTACATGGAGTTTAGAGCCAATGGAGAAGTGAAGGTCACCGTGGAGGCTTTTGGCGAACGGGAAGTGGAGTATTCGGAATGGTCTATAGATAGTAAAGGGAGACTACATATCTCTGATACGGATCGTTTTCAAACGGATGATGACGACTACTGGATGATGGAGGATGGGGTTTTAGTGTCATTTGAAGAAGATGGTGAACTCAATGAGAATGTCTATCTCGTACACATAGAATGAAAAATACCCTTTTCAGGGTATTGACAAATCAACAAATCCTGATTTAATTTGTAAAATCTATTAGTATTTAAGTCAAATATTTATAATTTTACAACGAAATCAGGATTTGATATGAACAACAAAAAAGTCATCAAATTACTTTCGTCACTGACTGCCTATTTTCTACTAATGTTTGGACTTGGCTGTGACCAAAAAATCTTTAGTGAATTGTTCGAACTACAGAACAATTTGGTATCAACCATCTCTTTCGTACTACCTATTTTATAATTGATTTTAGATCTGCTGGCGAGTAGTTAATGGACTTTAATGTCTTGTTATCTCCTTTTCTGTAAACCAGATATTTACCATCTTCCTGGACATAGTACGCCTCTGTGTCTTTATTTTCCTGATAGTGCTTCACAGTTGCTTGGGCCTCTTGTTCCGTGCTACATGCCTTGCTCATATTTGAGCGTTGCACTTCATTAAAAAGCTCCACAAACTTCTCACCAAGACCGAACTCCAGTACAGCTCCTGATAGTACATACTGTATATCACACAATGCATCAGCTACCTCCACTAAATCCCTGTCTTCAATTGCTTGCTGCAGTTCCTTTAACTCCTCAGCGATAAGAGAGACTCTAAGCTCACAGCGATCTGCACCAGGAATCTGAGGATCTTGAAGTACTGGATGCTTAAATGTTCTATGAAATTCAGCTACTTGATTTAACGAATCGATTTTATCCATTTTTATCTTTTTCATTTCTCATTGCCAACACCATGAAATAGACAAATCCACCCACAACAATGGAAACAATAGCAACCATACTGATTATTGAACCTATCGTCATATTAGTTAGTGTTAGCGCAAAACTTATGATACAACCATTTATTTAATAACAAACCTACAACGATTACACTTCCCCATTGAGTGACAATGGAGGCATTGCTGTAGACATCCTTCCAATTCCATGCTCCAGTGTCGGTAAACCATGGGTTAGCACTGTACCCCTGGGACATCCACCAGTAGATTAAGAAAACCGCCATTACTACATTGAAGTAAATGGCGTATTTAAAGTAAGCATTACTTACTTTAAATTCAGAATCAAGATCGATCAAATCAGATTTGAACTTTATCGGGTCATGCAGGGATGTTGCAATGGCGATGAACATTCCACTGACGATCAACCCTAACCCCCATACCCAATCCTGATTGCTGAAAAAATCCAGACTGTAGGCACTTGGCAACCCAAACACTGCGAAAACCACTAGCATCAAGGCAAGAATAGTTCCTCGCTTCAAATCAAGGTTTACAATGTTGGTCTTAAACAATTCCAACATCGGTAAAAAAGAGCTAAATGCCGCCAAAGTGAGCGCTAGAAAGAACACAACGGACATAACAGCCCCACCTGGAATGGTAGCAAATAGCCTGGGAATGATAGTGAAGGTGAGAGCCTGACTTCCTGACTGAAGGTGATTGATGGCTTCTTGCTCAGTACTGGCCAAAGCAAACACTGCTGGCAGAATAGCCACTCCTGCAAGAATTGAAGCAGTATTATTGCCAAAAGCTCCGATGAAGGTATTTAACGTCACATCTTCTTTAGATCTTGAATAAGAGGAGATGGTGATCATTAGTCCCCAACCAGCACCTGTGGACCAGGCAGACTGTGAGAGTGCCTCTAACCAGATAGTAGCATTGCTGAAATCATCCCAATTGATGGCGAACATGTATTCCACCCCCCTCACTCCGTCTTCCATAGAAAGTGCTGCAATTGCCACGACAATTAAAAGGATAAACAAACTTGGAATTAATACCCTGTTGGCTACTTCAAGCCCCTTTTTAACACCCCTACTGACCACAAACACTCCGATGAGTATCACCAAAATGTAAAGTATAACTGTCTGTAGACTTTCGTTGGCAAAGGAATCCCATTGCGCATTGAGATAGTTAGGGTCTTCCACTAGTCGATCGGTCAATGACACGTCATTCACGAGTTTGTCGTACAAATTACCTATCGATACTCCCAAATACTCCAGAGACCAGGCTGTAACAACGGAATAATAAAAGGCAATGCCGAGTGTACAAACGGTAATGAAAAAGCCCATCCAGGTGAGTTTAGGTCCAGCCAATTGGCCGAAGGAACCGATCACCCCGCTACGGTATTTTTTACCTATTGAAAACTCCGCCAGCAACAATGGAATACTCCAAACAAATAGGAACAAAATCCAGAGCACTATGAAACTCCCGCCATACTGACCAGCGAGCCGAGGAAACCTCCACAGGTTACCAGCACCTATGGCCATACCCAATGATGCTAGAATAATGCCCCAACGGTTACTAAACTCTTCTCCTTTGGACATGTACTATTTCTTTGAAACGTTAACTACAGATCTGTAGAGATAGATTAGAATCAACACCAGTATGGCAAGTCCAACTAAGCTACCTCCTATTGGTTCATCCACTAAAGACAGGTTGATTTGGAAGGTGGCCAGTAAGGCAATTAAAATACCCATGAGTGCCTCTCCGGTGATAAGTCCCGATGCGATCAAAAGACCAGAATTTGAAGCGGTATCCTGCTTTTCTTTGGAGATATTATTCTTTCTGAAACTCCTATCAATCAGGTAAGCGATCACTCCTCCTACGAATATGGATGAATCCAGCTCAAAAGGTAAATACAAACCTACTGCAACTGCAAGAACGGGCATTCGGAAACTGCTACCGATCTTTTTGAGGTATTGATCTATAGCAATGATCAATACTCCAATCCCAGCACCAATACTGATAATTACCCATGGCAAATTTCCTCCAAAAATGCCTGTCGCAACGCTCATCATTAATGTGGCTTGTGGTGCAGCGAGCGGGTCGGGATGCTCAACTGTCGGATTGCCAATACCTCTGGATTCTAGCAATAAGTTCAAAACAGGAGCAATTAATAGCGCTCCGGCGATAACCCCAATCATTTGCATAATCTGCTGGTTTCTAGGTGTAGCACCTAACACATGTCCTGCCTTCAGGTCTTGCATGTTATCACCAGCTATGGCTGCCGCACAGCAAACTACCGCGCCAACCAATATTGCACCAGCTGCTCCTCTACTTGGGTCCGAGCTACCCATTAGCAATAGCAGCAACAGAGCGGTACTTAAGATGGTAGCAATGGTCACACCAGAAATCGGATTGTTGGAACTACCAACAAGTCCAGCCATGTAACCAGCCACTGCTGAAAAAAGAAACCCTGCTATAACCATCACAAGTGACATGAAGAGCGTGATGGGTACGTCTTTGATAATGGTGATGTAGATAAAGAACACCGGAACAATCAATACGCCGATCCCAATTAACACCCATGACATTGGGGTATCTAGCTCCGTCCTAAGGGTTTCTGAAACCTTCTGGGCACCTTCTTTAAATGCTTGAACTCCTGATTTGAAAGCTGTGGAAAGTGCCGACCTCAAACTAAGAAGTGCCCAAAGTCCACCAACCACCATAGCTCCAACACCTAAATACCTCATTTTCGCACTCCAAAGTGCTCCGCCCATTGCCTCAGCTGTAACTCCATCAATACTTACAAATTTACCAGCAGCGACCAGCTCAGCGGCTACAGCATCGAACCCATTGGCACCTACATATACAGGTATGGCGATCCACCAGGTAACAACACCGCCCAGAAATACGAGTGTTGATACATTTAAACCAACGATGTAACCTACCGCAACCAATGCCGGGGATAAATTCAGGCTGAAGTAGAGATATAATTTCTGGTTGATAACAGTGGCCTTTTCAAACAATCCATTCCAAAGGCCAAGGGCTTCATAACCCAGTTTGAACAATCCACCGATCAAACCTCCATACACCAGGAACTTGACCGACTTCCCGCCAGTCTGACCCGTTTTTAAAACCTCAGCAGTGGCAACACCCTCAGGGAACATCAGTTTTTCTTTGACAATTAATGCATTTCTTAATGGGATGGTGAATAAAACACCCAATACCCCACCACAAATCGAAATCAAGGTGGTTTCGACGTAATTGAATTCCTGCCAATACCCCATAATAACCAATGCTGGAATGGTGAAAATCACACCAGCTGCCAGGGATTCCCCTGCTGAGGCTGCCGTTTGTACCATGTTGTTTTCCAAAACGTTGGAATTTTTGAAGGCTTTCAAAATAGCCATGGAGATGACAGCAGCGGGGATTGAAGCCGAAACGGTCAAACCAGAAAAAAGGCCAAAATAGGCATTGGCTGCCCCCAGTACTACTGATAGTACGGCTCCTAGAATAATTGACCTAAATGTAAGTTCATTGAGACGGGTTTCGGGACTGATGTAGGGTTTATCCATAGGTTAGTTTTGTTGTATCATTTGAATTTGGAATCTAACAAAAATGTCAATTAATCGAGTAAAAAAAAAGGAGGTACCACAATACATGGCACCTCCTTCGTTTAATTCTTTGCAGATTCTAAATAGTCCGTATTAGCCGCTAGAATCAGTTAGTATATGTCTGATCTCCGCTGGTACTTACGCCAGATATCTCATACTTTCCTCTTCTGATAACTAAGCGATCTTCTCCATCAATACGCCCAGCTTCCAAGTCACCAGATGTAGCTCTTAGATCAAATCCAACATCTTCCAGATCGTTGCGCAACTCCATGTAGATGTTGCCAGAAGTGGACTTGAAGCGACAATCCCCAGAAATGGTAATGTATTCACCTTCTATATTTCCTGAAGTGGATCTGGCGCTGATTGCACCCACTACATCATCCAGTTCAGTATCTCCACTGGTAGTTTCTACATTTAGATCGCCCGTCAACCGTACTACCTCTATATCACCAGATGTAGCTACCGTTCGTAGATTCCCCTTTATCTCAAAATAATTCTGATCTCCGCTAGTCGAACGCATGGATACATCTCCTACGACATTTCTCATCACCACATCACCAGATGTAGATCGAGCACCAACCTCTGCCTTAATCTCCTTTAGGGCCATATCGCCACTGGTAGAGGATACATCAAGAAAGGAACCTTCGTATCCAGTCACCTTGATATCTCCTGAGGAATTATCGATCACCAATTCAACTCCAGTAGGCAACTCCAAATCAAGTCTGGCCAGATCAATGTCATTCCAACCCCAATTTCTATCTCGCTTACGCTCTACTTTGAAAAGCAGGTCATCACCACTCTTCACCATAGCTATGATGTAATCACCTTCATCACCATCTCCTTTGATAATTCCGTCAAAAACCAGTCTACTGCCAGGCACTACCTGTACATCACAAAAGGAGCCAATTATCTTCACTGATTTAACATTGGAGTCTTCGTAGTGCTTTTCAGCAATGATATTTTGGGAAACAGCAATGGTACTAAGGACCATCGCCTGAAACATAATAAGAGCGTTTAGAAGTGTTTTCATAGTAACTGTTTATTAGATTAGATGCCCTCCTTTTCAGAAAGGTTGCATCTTATCCAATTTTAGCCTTAGCCAATTCAGCCAATAAACGCAGCCCTTCTTTTAGATAAGGATCTTCAGACAATTTCTTAGTATGCTCCTCATCCGATAACACTTCACTGTTATTCAAAGAGGTTGATAAATCATCCTGAACATCATTTTGCTCTTCTTGCATTGCTCTGCGATCCTCCAGATTGAGCGAAACTTTGGTCTGACTCCTAATTTCTCTGGCTTTTTCAATATCTGCGACCAGGTCTTTCAGGTCCTGATCTTCATCAAGGTGCTTACCATATAGCTTCTGCAGCTTGTCGATCAATTCACCATCGATTTGATTGGTAGGTTTGAACTTGGCACCAGCGATTTCATCCCATGGCAGTGCGGTCGGTCTACCACTTTCTCCAAAGATTTCATCCTCATAAGGCGATGGAAATTGAATGTCAGGTGCTACTCCAATTCTTTGTGTGCTACTACCAGTAACCCGGTAGAATTTAGCCAAAGTCATTTTTAACTGACCCAATTCCACATCCTCTTGTCGCATATATCGTCCAATGTCAATCAAGTTCTGTACAGTCCCTTTGCCAAAGGTGTTTTCTCCAACGATGATACCTCGCTTATAATCTTGAATGGCACCAGAGAATATTTCTGAAGCTGAAGCACTGTACCTATTAGTCAAAACGGCTAACGGTCCGTCATAGAAGACTTCTCCATGGTCTTCGTCCTTCATCACATCTACAGTATTGTCGGTATTTCTAACTTGTACAACTGGCCCTTGTGGGACGAACAAACCTGTTAGTTCGATTGCTTCTTGCAATGACCCACCTCCGTTATATCTGAGATCAATCATCAGACCGTCTATGCCCTTGTTCTTTAAGCTATCTACCAGTTTTCGGACATCACGTGTGGTGCTTTTGTAATCCTTTACTCCACGATTCATCTCGTCAAAATTGATGTAGAAGCTAGGCACTGTAACTACACCAAGGTTGTAGGTATCATTGCCGTCCATCAATGGAATAATCTCAGCTTTAGCTGCTGATTTCTCCAGCTTGATCTTGTCTCTTACCAAACGCAGGGTATCAGGCAGTGAGTTGATATCTTCATCGTGCTTAATGATTTGTAAGCGTACCACCGATCCCTTTGGTCCACGAATTTTCTGAACCACTTCATCAAGTCTCCAGCCAATGACATCTACAAACTCCCCTTCATCTCCCTGTGCCACACCGATGATCCGGTCATCTTTTTGCAGGTATTTGCTCTTGTATGCAGGTCCTCCAGGTATAATGTCTGCCACTTTGGTGTAGTCCAACTGCTGGGTCAATTGAGCTCCAATTCCCTCAAGAGACAAGCTCATGTCTATTTGAAAGTTTTCTTTAGCTACTGGTGAGAAATAATCCGTATGTGGATCATATGAGCTTGTGTATGCATTGATGAAAGCCTGGTACACATCCTCACTGTTGTACTGGTAAAGTGCCTTTTCTACTCGCTGATATCTCTTGGCTAAGGCATCAGAGATATATTCCCAATCCTTGCCTCCTATCTTGTAACTTAATGACTGATTTTTGATAATCTTTTTCCACACATCGTTCAGTTCCTCACGATTCTTTGCCCAGGGCATCTTATCACGATCAGTTTCAAAATACTCTTCTTCATTGAAGTTGGGCTCTTGATTGAGTAATTCGTGGATGTAGTCCATACGCTCCAATGAACGCTCACGATAGATACTGAACACCTGGTAGGCAAAATCTAAATTCCCTTCTGGAAGGTGGTCATCTATAGTGTACCTATATTTCTCAAAGTAGTCTATATCAGACTGTAAAAAGTAGGATTTATTAGGATCCAACGATTCAAAGTAGTTGTCAAATATCACTGAAGACAAGGAATCATTGAGTGTTACTTTTCTATAATGATATCGGTTGAGTAAATTGACAATGACAAAGGTCTCACTAGCATGCTCTGGTTTTGGTTCGAGTGTCTTGAGCGTGTCCCCATCAAAAACCTGTACAGATTCGACCTGCGCTGAGGAAGTCTCTTGCATGGCCATTTCTCCCACTCCATAGGTCATGATTACTGACCCCAATATCAAAAGCAACTTGTTCATATTTTTCAGATTTTATTCTTGTCCGTTGACAATCTTACCAAACCAACGAAGAAGTACGGAATTAAGTTAGTTAAATTTTACTAACGGCCGGAGGTAATTACGACGAATACCGCCTCATGAGCAACTAACTTAGCTCTCATGATGATTCCATACCAAAGCCGCCGCACCCAGTATTGCTGCATTCTTATCCATCATACCAGAAGGAAGTAATTTCACTTTACCTTGATAGAACGGTAGCAGGTTATCTTCCAAATGCTTTTTCGTTGGTTCAAATATCCATTTGCCAGCTTTAGCTAATCCACCTAGCAAGAAGTATGCCTCAGGATGTGAGAAGGTGGTGAAATTGGCCAGTTGCTCCCCAAGGATACGACCTGTCATTTCAAATGCGGCCTGAGCGATGGGATCACCATTTTCAGCGGCCTGTGTAATGAGTTCTCCATGGAGCTCATGGTATGAATAGTCTCTTAAGACACTTTCATCCATCATATCACACAGCAAAAAGAAAACCGTCCGTTTCAGTCCGGTACTGGAAACGTAAGCTTCAAGTCCTCCTCTTCTACCCAACCCGGTGAGACGCCCGCCTTTTTCAATCATTACATGTCCTAGCTCTCCAGCTTGTGAATCATATCCATAGATCAACTGTCCATTCGCCACAATGCCACTACCAAGGCCAGTACCTAAAGTGATCACCATGAAATCTTTCATGTCGGTTGCATTGCCATAGATCATCTCTCCTATTGCAGCGGCACTGGCATCATTGGTAATGTGAATGGGCAAGTCATACCTCTTCTTCAATTCATCTGTAAACGGCACTACTCCTTTCCACAGCAAATTAGCAGCATGCTCTATCGTTCCTCTATAATAGTTGGCGTTGGGTGCTCCAACACCAATACCAAGCACATCGTAATCGAAATCCAACTGGGACTTCAGTGTTTCTATATGCCCTTTGAGTTCGTCGAGATATAAAGCAAAATCTTTATGATTAGTAGTAGGAAAATCAGTGTGTGCAAAAAGGTTACCTTCTCTATCTACGATTCCCACTTTGGTGAGCGTCCCTCCAATATCTACTCCGATGGCTACTTTTTTAGACATTTGATATGATTTGATTGCATTTATTCAAAAGATGAAATCAAATATATGAAGTTCAGGCCAAGGAACTTATAAATTGACAAAGGGGATTTTCGTGAAAAACAATACAAACGTATGCATTATCGCTCGTAGGCTTCTAACTCATCTACTATTGGTTGTACATCTCTCATATAGCGTCTCATTTTCACTTTGTAAGAAACAAAACTCACAATGATAATATATACCCAGTTGGCATTGGTGACCCAAAACACAAATTCACCAGAGGCGTGATGAAGCAATGAATAGGCATAGGCATTGACTAACAATCCCAGAACTAACCCATAGAGTGGTGAATACTCAATGATCTTTTTGGATCGTCTCAGTTTTTTGAGCCGGTAGGCAGTATAGTCTCTGGCAGATAAGGTGAGTTTCTTGGAAGTATCAAGTGATCGTGACCACAACAGAAAAATGACTCCTACGGCTAGTACCACCACACCAATAATAGACGCATAGAATAACCAGCTTTCTTCTGAGTAAATGAACAATAAGCTTACTAAAAAGATCGCAGTAAGCGACATGTACACAGACGCCATGATATTGGTTCGCCTGACCTTACGCTGATAGGTGGAAATGGATTGATCCATTTGGTGGAGACGATTACTAGTCTGATCACTTACCTGACGACCATTCGATTTCCATATATCCTTCAGTTCATCCAACTCATCCATATTGCATCAGTTTTGTTAACTTTTGTTTGATCCTCCCGATATTTACGCCCACATAGTTGGTGTCCTTACCGATGATTTCTGCTATCTCCTTGTAACTAAGGTCTTCGAGGTACAATCCAATGATTACACGATGTTCAGGTTTTAGCTGCTCAATAGAGTTGAGGAGCTGATTGTATTGTTGTTCTCTTTCTTGCTTATAAATGAGGTCTGAAGTGTCATATTCCAGTGACTCGAGCATGTCATCCGTTCCAGAAGGTCGGCTTTTCTGTTTTCTAAGATGACTGATTGCTGTATTGACTGTCACCCGGTATATCCAGGTAGACAAACTGGAATCTCCCCTAAATTTTGAAATAGCTTTCCAGATATTGATCAGCACTTCCTGATAGACATCATCCAGTTCATCCGAGGCTCCGCAGTAAGCTTTGCACAGACGATAGATGGAAGGCCCTCTTTCTTCTACCAGTTCATCGAATGCTTTTCGGTCCAATCAATTGGTGGTTTTGATCGCCTTGACCATAGATGCTCCTACCTGGCTGGTAAATTCATTGGTGATGGTTTGACCAGCCGACTTCAGACTGTAGGTGAACTTTGGCGCCTGAACATTCGAAAAACTGCTGGTGTAGAATAGCAGAAATGCAATGACTAAACCTAGCAAAATTAAATATGTCCTTAAGTTCTTTCTCATGTGATTAAGATGTCGGATTCAATAACTTAGTTGCGTTGCCTCCAGAATTATTACAGTTTTCTGAAAAAATATTTAGACCGAGTAGAGTGTTTTTGTATTTTAGGACATCACTGAACTAAGATTAACTATGAAAAAAATAATTGTACACGTTGTGTACCTACTGATTATTGGCTTCTTAATCGTTTTATCCAACATCAAATCCTCCGAAGCTCAACAGCAAACTAAACTTGCTGTGGAGAATCAAATAAAGGCCGAAAAATCTGCCGAAGATGCACGAACATCTGCCGCAGAAGCACTCCAGCAGCGGGATATTGCTGAGGAGTTAGCTGCTGAATTAGAAAACTGTAAAGCTGGAAAATGATGAAAAAGATCTTAATGCATGGAGCTTACATATTGTTAATCATATTTCTAATTGTACTCTCTCAAATCAAATCAAATGAAGCTCAAAAGGCCACCATCTTGGCGAAGGAGAATGCTGAAAAAGCCGAGATAGCAGCTGCACAAGCTCGTGATGCAGCTGCACAAGCTTTAATGGAACGAGAGCGAGCGATTGAGGCTCTTAAAGAAGCAGAGGAACAAAGAGTCAGAGCTGAAAAACTAGCAGAAAACTGTAAATGATCAACCCATGAGGAAAGTCTTAACACATGGCATTTATATCCTGGTCATTCTGGGGTTAGCCGTTTATGCACAGATCAAGCGTACCGAAGCAATCAAGCAAACCCAACTTGCTGAAACCAACGCAATGAAAGCAGAGGAAAATGCACAAATGGCACAAATGGCAGCTGCCGAGGCTAGAGCCGCTCAAGACAGAGCCAAGCAACAATTAATGATTGCAGAAGAGCAAGCAGCAATGGCTCAAAAAGCACTCGCCAAATGTCAAGGGAAATAAGCCCATACCTATTCGCATATGGATTTCTAAAAAGGAAATACCACGGAAGCCACAAAACTCAAACCCCCAACTTTGGTCATCGATTTGTGTCTGTGGGAAAAATCCCTGGATCTATCTACAAAGTAGACGTGTTTCCAGGAGTGATCTATGAGGAATCCTCTGATGAAGTAGTGCATGGTGAGGTGTTTGAATTGATCAGTCCTGAGGTGGCACTCAAAATCCTGGACAGATATGAAAACGCCAAACCACTTGTTCACCTAAACCCTGATTACGAGCGCAGGCTGAGGCCAGTACTTACCGAACAGGGTATTGTCGAATGCTGGGTGTATGAATACTTGAGACCAATCAATCCAGCCACTAAAATTCATTCAGGTACATTTTAAGATAAAACAATGAATCAAAAAGAACCCAAGGTAATAGGAATTGGAGGTGTTTTCTTCAAAACCAATGACCCAAAAGAAACTAAAGAATGGTATCAGAAACACCTCGGTTTGGTCACTGATCAATATGGCTCCTTATTTGAGTTTCGAAACACACATAACCCTGAAGAGATCAACTACCTTCAGTGGAGTCCCTTTCAGCACGATACAGACTATTTTGGTGACTCGGGTCAAGACTACATGATCAACTATCGAGTTCAGAACATGGAAAGGTTGGTAGACAAGCTCAAAGCAGAAGGGGTAACTATTTGTGATGACATTGCTGAATATGAGTATGGGAAGTTTGTACATATCCTCGATGCTAATGGGATTAAGATAGAATTATGGGAGCCTGTAGATCAGGTATTTACAGACATGATGGATGGTAAAACCACCAAATAATTCATAGCCTTAAAACGGAAATGACTATTTTAGTCACAAACAGAACCTAACCATGGCTAAAATATTACTCACAAAACTCCAGTGCATCGTAAACGATGAAGTGGATGAAGATGAAGTGTTCTTAAAGTTCAACGGCAACAAAATCTGGCCAGAATCTGGCCTGTACAAAGGCATTGATAATTCTGAAACATTTGAGCTTAACGTTGAACTGACAGTTGACAATCCACACGAGCGCACTGTCATAGAACTCTGGGATTTTGATTATCTCAGTGCCAATGACTTCTTAGGCACTTTTGAAATGACTATCGGCTCGGATACATCGGGGTCCTACTCCACAAGCATGACCTTAAAAGAAAAAGGCTCTACAGCGTCTTACATACTGTTCTGGGAAATTCAGGAATAGACCGCAACTTTTGAGCTTCATTTGGTGTTTGGACTTATTATGTCGCAGTTTCATGAATTAATCAACCGCAATACCCCAACACTTGTGGACTTTTATGCCGACTGGTGCGGACCATGCAAAATGATGCCTCCTATTCTAAAAGAGGTTAAAAACGAGCTAGGTGAATCAGTCAACATACTAAAAGTGGACGTGGATAAAAACCAAAAAGCGGCCAATAAGTATGGAATCAGAAGTATTCCAACACTTATTCTTTTCAAAAATGGTAAGATTATGTGGCGCAAAACCGGAGTTGCACAGGCCAGGGAGATCAAAAATGCGGTGAAACAGATTGCTTAATTCAACCGAACTGGAGGATAAATAGCCTCTGCATTTTTTCGCACTTCATCCAGATCTAAGGTCATCGTTTTGCGCTTCTGATTAACGAACAACAGCATCTGATCGTCATAGTGTGGACTATCTACCTGATTAGAAGCTCCGTAGACATTTACCGTTTCAATAATCGGAAGACCTTGCTCCGGATACCTTACCAGCATAATGTACGATTCCCCCTGGACTGCTCTCACCCGACCGTGCTTGTAAGGTTGGCTATGCATGGCTGTAATCACATCTGGAATCCCATTTACTGGTACTTCCTTATCTCCACGCACCAAAAACTGATAATCACCCAAACGAATAGCAATCCGTTTGAAATGCTTACGCAGATACTTATGAGTATAGCTGATGGCATCTATGATTTCAAACTCAGTAAGTACTCTAGTGCTGTCCAAATAGCTCACCGGATGCTTATTCCTTAGGTACTCATACATAATCACAAATTGGGCTGCACCCAAATTATCAAACCCACTTTGCCCATCCCAGGTTTGTAATATATCGATCAGCTCAGCGTACTTTGGATACTTCTCAAGTGGCAATCGGAACAGCTCTCCAATATCCACTGGATATTGGAGATTGAATGGAAGCTGACCATCATACTTGATAGCTAAAAAATCACTCCAGCTGATTTGATCATAATCGCGTACAAGATCTAAAAAGCGAGTGCTTCGATTGTTCTCAAAAACCTTATACCCCATGGTCTTATCATATTGTTTTGGATCTGGATTTCCCAAAGAATCAGTACACGAAAAAGCACTGTTATTGGTATTGAATACAAAGCCGGATTTTGGGTTCAACTTCTGAGGTAAATCTTCCAACGGATGATAATCGCCGAGCAGTGTTTCTGAAGTGTTTCCCGGGACAGTTTCATTCCAATCAAAGGCAGAATTACGCAATGGGATTTTGGCATTACCGAGATAATAGATGTTTTCTTCCTGATCTGCATACACCATGTTGAAGCCAGGTATGGCTACCATACTCAGCGCCTCTTTAAACTCTGACCAGTTATCAGCCTTGTTCATACGGTACCATTGCTCGGGAGCTCGTAGGTCGTGCAACACGCCAAGATCAAAAGCGAAAAACCCTTTATCATTCTTAATCACTGGACCGTATATGCACGAATATATGCTCTTTTTTACCGTTATTTTAATACCAAATAATATTTTGACACGAAGCTTAACCTCCTTTTTATCAAGCATTTTCCATTCATTGTCAAATCTATACTTTAATTCCTCGTCAGGATGCATCTCCAATTGAAACACGTCGATCTTATCCGGATAATTAACCGTATGTGCCCAACCCAAATGTTCATTAGTGCCATGAAAAATAGTCGCCGCTCCCGGGAACAACCCTCCTAGCGCATTCCATCCTTCATCACTAATCAGATGAGCTTCATACCAGGAGGATGGTCCCTCCAAAGGTTGGTGTGAGTTCACATTTAAGTAGACATAATCATCAGCAGTTCGCTGGCGCGAAAAAGCAAAAGCGTTGCTCCCCAGACCAGTAAGATCAGGAGCTGAACTTACTCTACCATTTACTAAATTAGAGATCACCTGATCGGCACCTGATATGACGGCAAGGGACAAAACATACGCCGATAACACCTCCTCTACTGTCACAGGAAACGAACCATCCACCAACACCTTTTCCGGGTAGCTTTTTGCATAAGCATTGATGCCATCAGTATACCCTCTGATCAGCTGCTGGTACTCCTTCGAAAGACTAGACCACTCCCGCTTCACTATTCCCTTGCAGTCCAGTAATTGTACCACATAATCAATAGCAGCACCTCTCTTCCCCAGGTGAACACCCAACATACCTCTACCAGACAGCATGGTCAGCTGAATGGTCTGAAAGTCATCCTCCGCATGTGCCCAAGCCAGTCCATAAGCCACTTCAGGATCTGTGGGAGCATGCACATGGGGCACACCATACTGATCCCGAATGATCTCAATACGATCAGCATCTATCTGTCCAAATAACTTTATACACCAGAGTAGAGTTAATGTGAGAGTTATGATTCTCATTGATAATTAGAATTACTTTCCTTTGACAAAAGATAAGCAATATAAAATTGGTATTGTTCTGAGTGGTGGTGGAGCAAGAGGTTTCGCACACATTGGAGCACTACAGGCTCTACATGAACAAAAAGTCTATCCGGAAATCATCAGTGGGGTGAGTGCTGGATCAATAGTGGGTGCCTTCTATGCCTACGGCATGGCTCCGGAAGATATTCTAGACCTATTAAAGGAAAAAGGAGTGTTCGATTACTCCACCCTGTCCCTGCCTCTCACTGGCTTACTTTCGTTGGAAGGATTGAAAAAAGAACTAAAAAACAATATTGATTGTGGGGATATTTCTGAACTGAGTAAGCCAGCGTATTTTGCCACAACAAATCTGAATACCGGTAATATAGAATATCTCAACGAAGGCCCAATACCTCTTGTAATAGCTGCTTCGTCTTGCATTCCTATCCTATTCAAACCCATTGAAATGAATGGATCCCTATATATCGATGGAGGCACATATGACAATTTTCCAATTAAGCCAATTAAGGATAAATGTGAAAAAATCATTGGCATCAACATAAGCCCTTTGGAAGATGTGAAGAAGCTCGACTCGATGCTCCAGATAGCAACCCGAGTCTTTCAACTGAGTGTCAACGCCACAGCTCAACCAAGCCTAAGTCAATGTGATGTTCTCATAGAACCCAAGAAGCTCAGTTCATTCAGCATACTGGATAGCAGCGTGGCTGACGAGCTGTTTGAAATAGGATACCATGCGGCTAAAAATCAACTGAAGAATGTGGAATTGTAGCAAAATATTTAGGTCGACGTAACTCAAGCCTTATCTTTGACTAAAAAAAGAGACATGATGAACCCGTGGCACGACGTACGAATTGGAGAGGATGCTCCTGAAGTGGTAAATGGTATCATTGAAATACCGAAAAATACACGTGCCAAATACGAATTGGACAAAGAATCCGGAATGCTCATTCTGGATCGGGTGATCTACTCATCGATGTATTACCCTGCCAATTATGGGTTTATCCCTAAAACATACTGTGACGACCATGACCCACTCGATATTCTAGTATTGACACAGATCGTTGTGGATCCTCTTTGTATTGTTCCTGCCAAAGTCATTGGTGCGATGCAAATGCTAGATCAGGGGGAAAAAGATGACAAAATCATTGCAGTGGCTACTGGTGATATGAGTGTCAATCATCTCAATGATATTACGGATCTTGGCCCTCATTTTGTCAAGGAATTGCAGAATTTCTTCGAAGACTATAAGAAGCTTGAGAATAAAACGGTAGTTATTGAAGACTTCCAAAACAGGCAAACGGCCATTGAGATTGTAGAAAAAGCCATGTCTGACTATGATAAGAAATTTGGAAAGTAAGTCTTAATGTTTCTTATGTATCAGGCGGTGGTCCAGAACCTGTATGACCACTACAGAAATGACAATTATCCCAACCCATCCGATAGATGAAGTAAGTGCATCACGCATTGAGTCGTCCATCATCAGTATTAGCAACACCATAGACACAATAGAAAATCCAGTAATCGCTGCAAAGTGTATCCAACCAAACCGAATTTTCAGGAGTTCTTTGGCCTGGATTTTACGAATCAATCGATCTGTAAAGCTATGTGATAGCTCAAAGCTATCTTCAGATTGCCGCAATGCGCCTTCTATTTTTTTATCCATCGGCTTCATTTTGATCAAATTTCAGTTCCAATATAAGGTTCCATTAGCTCTCTCAGTTTGGCTTTAGCACGGTAAATGTAATTCTTGACTGTGCCTTCCGGCCATTTGGTGATCTCTACTATTTCTGGGTAGGAATACCCATCCAGATAATACAGCAAAAGCACTGATCGATATGCAGCAGGCATTTGATCGACGACACTTCGCACAAAACTAGAGTAATCATTTGCTTCAACTTGCATATCCTCTCTCCCCGGTTCTTTCACAGCTTCCAAGTCACCTGATAGTGCTTTCCTGCCTTTCAACTTCTTCAATCGATTAGCTGCCAAACGAAAGGCAATGGTACCTATCCAGGTGGAAAGCTTGGAGTCAAAATTAAATGAATGAATTTTTTCATAAACCCTCATAAACACATCCTGACACACCTCCTCGCGCTCCATATCATCATCCAACAAGCGGGAGACAATACTAGCCACAAGCCTTTTGTGTTGCTCCACTAGTATAGCAAAGGCTTTCATGTTGCCCTTTAAGACAGCTGCCACCAGATCATGATCGTTCATTCTATCCTTTTGACAACATATCTCCTCACGATGTTGCAGATCAATGGATAAATAATTTCAAAAATTCTTTTGATCAGCTGCAACATTTCGGCTTTTGTGTATTGTCTTACTCATCAAAACACACGAAAATGAAAGAATTAGCACAAGTACTACTGCCAATAGCGATTCTGGGAAGCCTGGGGGTATCATTGTATTTCATCATCAAAGCCATCACTGATTACATCATCAAAAAAAGAATGATAGACAAAGGAATCGTAGGAGCCGATGCATCTGAACTTCTGAAAACCCAAAAATCGGAGAACAAACTCTCTGCTCTGAAATGGGGGTTGATTATTCTTTTTGCTGGTATCGGACTTGTCATCATAGAAGTTCTTCCTGCGGACCCCAGCGATTCGCCATTTCTACCTTTCGGGATATTGGCTATTTGCATAAGCCTGGGATTCTTGCTTTACTTCTTTCTGGTCCAAAAAATGGATCAAGAATAAACCTCTACTCAAACGACTAATAACATGATCAAAAACTACTTGACCATCGCATGGAGGAGTATTAAAAAACACAAATCCTTCACATTCATCAACCTCATCGGGCTTTCTCTCAGTATGAGTGTATGCCTCCTGTTGATCCTGCTCATCTATGACCACTATCAGTACGATGAGTTTCATCCGTATGGAGACAGAACTTACCGGATATTAAGTTTTGAAAAAGGAACGAAAAACCACCTGTTGGGCTCAGCATATGCCACTTCTCCACTTCTATTTGGGGACCGTCTAGCTGATGAGTACTCAGGAATAGCATTACATACTAATTTGAATCATTCATTTCGGGGAGAAATTCGCTCCGAACACAAAGTTCTGAATGTAGAGAGGTCCCTTTTTGCTGATGAAGTATTCTTTCAGGTATTTGGCTTTGAGTTAGCAGAAGGAGATGAAGAGAGTGCCTTGAGAGAGCCATTCAGTGTGGTTCTAAGCCAGGACTTTGCTGAGAAACTATTTCCGAAAGAGAACCCAATGGGCAAATTAGTGGAGCTTGCTGATCACGGATCTTATAAAGTAACCGGTGTAGTTAAAACGCCACCAGGTAAAAGTCATATCAAGTTTGACGCACTGGGTTCGTTCTCTACCATTCCTCAGCTGGTATCGAAAGAGGTTTTGACTTCTTCCTATGATGAGTGGACTAACCTTTGGATGAACTATAATTACATGGTCTTGTCCGAAGGTGTTACCCCTGAGCAAATAGAAGCACAAATCACAGCGATAGCGAATCAAAACATCGAAGTGGAGGAAGGTCATCCCGGGTACGAATTCGAGCTGCAGGGGATTGATGAGATTGTTCCTGGCAGACTTTGCAACAATGAAATCAGCTTCACTCTTCCCAAAATTGCAATCTTCTTTTTTGGTCTGCTGGGTATAATCGTGATTGTAACCGCTAGTATCAACTATGCTAACTTATCGGTGGCTAAATCACTGAGTAGAGCCAAAGAAGTAGGCATAAGAAAGGCCAACGGAGCCAGCAAATGGCAGATTATGGGGCAATTCCTCGTCGAATCCATAGTGCTCTCTTTGCTTTCGCTGGTTCTTGCCATAGGCCTTTATAAATACCTGATCGCTGAGTTTAATTCTATCTGGATTTTTAACCAGATCGGTATTTCGCTGAATGATACTCTGGCAGCTTATGCCATTTTCACTGGATTCACCATATTACTTGGATTGCTGTTGGGAGTTGGTCCATCACTATTCGTAGCTCGGCTGGACACCGTCAGAAGCTTAAAAGGCTCGCTTCTTACCACAATGCACAAAAAAGGAATTGGACGATTTTTCTCCGGTAAAAAAATCATGATGGGTGTGCAATTCAGTCTAGCTACTATTATGCTCGTCACGATTTTCTTACTATCAGATCAGGCAAGGTTTCTATCTAGTTCTGATTATGGTTTTGATCATGAGGGGGTATTTTTTGTGGAGCTACAAGGTCACGACCCTGAGATCATCACATCAGAGTTTAGTAGTATCCCGGGCACCAGTCAGGTAGCACTTACCTCACATCATCCTGCTGTGGGGCGATCACACGCTGATGGTTATCGCTTGAAACCAGAATCAGAAGATCTCACTATCTACCACTTCGGTGTGGACGAAAACTACATTGATGTAATGGGTCTGGAATTACTCGCAGGACGGAATTTTCCAGAAAATGAAGGTGATAATGAAAAGTTCATCATATTAAATGAAACAGCCATCGAAAGACTCGGATTTGAAAGTCCACACGAAGCTGTTGGTCAGACGCTGTTAAAAGAAGACGACTCTCAACTCCAAATCATTGGTGTGGTGGCGGACTACCACTGGGAACCGATGATGAAATCAATTGGCCCACTGGGGCTGCGAGTGATGGTAGATAGCTATGAATATGCCTACTTCAAAATGGAAGTCCAAAACCCCTTGGATTTGAAAACCAACTTCGAATCCCAATGGAAGCGTTTCGATGAGGCCAGGGAGTTTAAAGGTGGGTTTTTAAACGAAGAAATGGATTTATTTTACCAGTTTATGAGCGATCTTGGCAGTATCCTCACCTTTATTGCCATTATTTCTATAGCCATCACCACTTTGGGATTTGTCGGAATGTTAAGTTTTCATCTAAAGACACACACCAAAGAGATTGGAATCCGGAAAGTACTAGGCGCTAGTTTTGGCCAGGTGGCAATTAGCCTGACCAGAGGGTTTATCATTATGCTCTTGATTACAAGTTTGATCTCCATTCCACTAGCCATATTTGCCAATTCTCTCTGGATCAATATTATGGCGGTTCATTCACCTATAGGTATTATCAATGTCGGACCTGCGGTATTGATCATTCTTGTCGTCTGTGTGGGGACCATTCTATGGCAGGTATGGGCCAATACTCAAAACAATCCTGTAGACGCACTGCGCAGTGAATGATCAAACAGCTGACTGATTGGCCAAGCCACATTCAGTGCAGGTAATCACACCCTTAAAGTTGTGGGCACCGCATGCCAGGCACTTGTAGTATTCCACAGTGTCCAATGCGGTGCCTTCATCTGTGTAGTATCTAATGAAAGACTTACAATTGGTACAGGTATAGTTAGCAAGCTTGTCCAGACGTTGATCCCGATGGCATTCAGGGCATCTCACCGTTACACCTTTCTTTATTTTGTTGATCGATTTCACTCGATACCAAAAGAAAAGTGGCACAATGACTATTAGAACACCAATGACCCAGAGATTATCCATTATCAAAGTTTAAAAACTGGAATAAATGGTTTTTACCAATTCACCTATTTGGGAGGGCTCCAACCACCGGGTAACGATGACCAGATCTTGTTCCTGATCCACTACGATGTAATTGCCACCAAAGCCAGCTGCATAGAATAGATGGTCAGGTGTTTCCGACCACTGCTGTTCCCCACGATTGAGCCACCACATGTAACCATAACTCTCCATAGCTGGCGCTGGAGTCTGAATAATCTTGACCCACTCTCTGGAAATAAGCTGGTTGTTGTTCCATTTCCCATCACGACAAAACAATAAACCAAATCGCGCCTGATCATAAGTATTGATGAACATGCCTCCACCATGATGTCCACCACCACTCACACTAGACATCTCTATACCATCAATAACCACCTTGGAGTTTTCATATCCAAACCATCTCCATGTAGTGGACGCTCCTATCGGGTCCATGATTCGCTCTTTCAAAACCATAGGCAATGGCCTCCTCCAGACATTTAGCAACGAGTAGGAAAGTACATTGACACGGACATCATTGTATTTGAAATGGGTACCCGGAGTATGAAGCTCCCGGTATCGCCAGTCGTCCAGTTGACCATCTCTGGTGGGACGATCTGCCCAATCATATAATCCAAACAAAGCTCCCGACCAGTCAGATGTTTGGTGCAGCAGGTGCTCCCAGGTGATTTGACTATTGTGTTTACCAGCAAATGTCCCATCCCATATATACTGATCTACCCGATCATTCACTTCAGAAATCAACCCATTATCAAAGGCCAACCCTACCGTAGTAGACAAATAACTTTTCGTCACACTAAAGGTCATGTCCACTCTCGAAAGATCCCCCCACTCTGCAATGACGTAACCATTCTTGATGATCATTCCTGCAGGTCCTCCCCGCTTCTTTGTTGGTCCAAGAAGCTCATGATTCGGCTCGCGACTAAAGCCTTTCAGAATCGCTAACCGGATGTCCTTCTCGCCCTGATACTCATTAGCCTTAGCAAATGCTACTGCTTCCTGAATCTTCGATTCATTGATCTTAAAAGTGGATGGTGATTTTCTTTCCCATTCAGTGTTGGGGTAGTACTGAGCATATGAGCTCCAGTAGCCAATAACTAAACACGAAATGAGCACTATTTTGATCGTCTTTGACATACTCTGTAAGTATTTAATGATTGGTAACAATTGGAGCTCCGAGGCAAGTATCCGGAATATCAAATCCATCCACAAGCGTAATGGCTTCTTGCCTGATATCTGCACACAATTGATTGACCTGTTGTCTGATGGCTTTGGTTTTGACACCTTCCATGTAATCATGCTCCAGATACCAGCCTTTGTTGGATTCGATGGTGTGCAATGCATAAAGCTGACACAATCTGGTCATGCTATCCTTGAGTGGACCTTCACTGATTTGGTTCACACCCGCTATGAACTGTTCCAACACTACTCGCTCCACATAAGCAAAACCCACGCTTAGCATGTGGTTTTGAGTCTGATTGAAAGCGTCAAATGAGTCCATACCTTCGTCGATATGATGTTTGATCCGCCTCGCAGCTGAATTGAGTATGCTAGACTCGCGATACTTAAATGCACTCAAATGAAAATCAAAATCACGCAAATGCTCTTCATCAGTACTTCGGATGGTTACTGGATTTTTTTCGGTGATGGAAGTTTTCGCCTGGCTGGCCACATAGCTCAAAACTCCAAAAAGGTTAATATCTGAGAATTCTTTTTTGAATTCCGACAATCTACTTTTGGCCACCAGCTGCATCAATACGGTGTTATCCCCTTCAAAAGTGGTGTAAATATCCGTATCATTCTTTAGCCGATCGATGCGATTTTCAGATAGATATCCTTTACCACCACAGGCTTCACGGCATTCTTGCAATCCAGCGGTCACTTTCCATGTGGTATAAGCTTTTAGTCCAGCCGCCAGAGCTTCTATTTCCTGCATGTCTTCATCCGTCCTGTTAAGGAACCTCTCTGTCAGGTATTGAAGTGCAAAATGCAGAGCAAAAGACTGAGCCAGAAGGGGCATTAATCTTCGCTGATGAGTTCTATAGTTGAGAATAGGAACTTCCTGTCCATTCTCTGGCCCAAATTGTTTTCGCTCATCGCCATATTTGATGGCTATGGTCAACCCAGACTTGAACGCACTCAGTCCCGATCTGGGTATTCCTATCCTCCCACCTACCAATGTGCCCAGCATGGTAAAAAAGCGACGATTGTCACTTGAGATCGGACTTTGAAAAGTTCCATTTTCATCTATGGAAGCAAATCTATCCAACATGTCTTCTGCTGGTATGGCCACATGATCAAACCAGATACGACCATTATCCACCCCATTCAGCCCCATTTTAGGTCCGCAATCGGTAATGGTCACGCCTGGGTGTAATACTCCTTTAGCATCTCTTAGTGGAACCACAAATGCATTGACGCCATAGTCCACGCCATCTATAATCAACTTGGCGAATACGGTGGCCTTTTGTCCGTGCAAAGCCGCATTGCCAATGTATTCCTTGCCAGCGTCATGATTTGGAGTATGTATGGTAATTTTTTGCGTATCATGATCGTAAGTGGCTGTGGTTTCCAATCCCTTCACATTAGATCCATGTCCAGTCTCTGTCATCGCAAAACAACCCGGCAACTTTAAGCTGCCTATGTCTTTTAGGTATATCTTGTGATGTCTCTCTGTTCCCAAAAAATAAACACTCATTCCCCACAGCCCGAATTGGACACCAAACTTGATCACCATGCTCAAGTCATGATAAGAAAGGGTCTCCATGATCGTAAAGTAGCCTTTCATATCATCCTGTCCACCAGCATGTTTGGGGAAAGCCATATTGCCAAACCCCTGATCAGCCAGATACTGACACCACTTGAGCACTTGTTCGCGATACTCCGCTTTGGATTCTCCTGTGTAGTAAGTAAACTCTGGATCGGACAGGATCACCTTGACTTTGCGAATGAGCTCTTTACTATCACTATTGAGCAAGTCAGCTACAGCTTCTGCAGTAAGTCCAGATGCGACACTTCCCGACCGATTGGCTGCCGTTTCCTGTTGTTGAAACCTTAGGTGATAGGCCACTTCTCTGGAAAGAACACCCAGAGCCTCTTCCAGATCCGTCAGTGGTGCTCTGGCTGCATCGAGAGACTCACTGGATTGGTTGCGAGCATTCAACCTCGCCAACTCAATACCGATATCCACAAGGCTCTTTTTCATGTCACTAGTCAGGGTACCGGAAACTTTGCTAATCTCCGCTAACCATTTCTTCAGACTTTCTGGTTTTGGAGGGTGCTGAGGGTCCAGATACTTCATAATGAACTGCCGGTCCTCTTTAGTGATCCACACCTGTTGATCCACCAAATCCCTTATCTTCAGTATCTCACTCGGAGTAAGCACTGCATCTGCCCAAACCATGTACATGATGGGCAAAAACGAAAAGAGATGTGGGTTTTCATGGAAGTATTTAGTTTCTATCATCTTGGGATATATAGGTTCTTAGTGATATAACTCACAAGCTATTAATTATTGTTAAAAATAATGCTGCGAATAACTAATCCCGCTGATAATGCGTTTTCTTTGATGAAGTGAAAGCAGGATTATTGGGATGTTTTTTAATTGCCTATCTGGTATCATTTGGTCAGCACCAGATCGAGGGAGTTGTCGTTGACGAAAATGAAGAGCCCATTGGTTTCAGTCATGTCTACAACACCAGTCTTGGATTGGGCAAAGTAAGTGATATCAAAGGCAAATTTGCCGTACTTGCCAATCAAGGTGACACTATCAGATTTTCTTATGTGGGCTACAAAACCCATAAGATTAAAATCAGCGCCTCACATTTGGTCAATTACTTGAAAGTAACCCTCCCTAAAGATTCTGTCTTGCTACCATCCATCACCATCTATGCAGACAAGAATTTTAAAGTCCCAATAAGACGAGAAGGTACTCCTATAATCATACCTGGAGTGTCCATCATTGATCCTCCAGAGCCGATTAAAGCAGGAGACTTCTATGTAGGGTCTAATTCAAATAGCGGGTTTCTAGCCCCATCTATTGGGATTTATGGCCCAATTACCTATTTCAGTAAAGACGAACGCGAAAAAAGAAAAGCGGCAGAAGCCTATGAAGAAACCCGTGAAACGATCAGCTATCAAAAATTCATGGCCCATGATTCTGTTCGTCTCCAACTGTGTGAGCGGTTTAAGCTTGACAGCTTGCAATACAATGAGGTCATTTACCGGTTGCACGAGAGCTTTCCTGGTATCCAGCGTTCGTATCTGAGGAATGAAATCTGGAATTGGCTGCTATCTTATTTCGAACAAACAGCACCAATTGTCAAACGCAACTCCCAAATCAGGCGCTAACGTTTGATTAGATAATAGCCCACTCTAGCTTGAATAGAAGTGTAGGCTCGCATTCCTTCTGCATCTCTTCCATAATAAACACTGTAATTGTCTACAAACTCAGCACCAGCAGTCTCAACCTCGTCACTGATGATACTGGAAAACCCCAATCCCACGTCAGTCTCGATCATCAAATGACTGGATAATCGCTGATGCACACCCAGACGTAAAGTGGCACCATACTGATGGGTTTGTATAGGTTGATCATAATACTCTATGAATGCACATGACTGAGACCATTGATTGGTACAATCATACCCTAAGACAATCTGATCTTGGACCTTCAGGTTTCTGTAAAAAACATTGAGGCCAGTATAGAACTGATCAGATTTTCCTAATGAAAAATAATAGCGAAGCTCTTCCTTCAGCTTGAACCCGTTAAAACTTCCATAGATACGTTCATCCCGAATGGCCGTAATCACCCCTACCTCCTGACTAAAAGACCAAGACGGAGTCAGGAAATACTCAATCCCAAAGAGCAAGGTTTGGTCTTTGGGATTCACCGCATTGGCAAGATCCACCTTCAGCCCTAACCTGGGTGAAGCAAATTCGAGTGAATCTTGTCCAAACAAGTTCAGCACTGAGGTAAATGAAAGAAGGAATAACCAATACCTCATTGGATTGGGCTCAACAGGTAGATTTCATCATTGGCATCACAGCCAAACTGATAAATACCTTCATCCCGAGTAATAATCATCGTATTTTGTAGGGCAATCATGTCATTCGCAGCAATGTCATCATAAAACTCCATTAGCTGAGGTTTGGAAGGATCTGCCAGGCTGAATTTCTTCAATCCGTTATTTCCTTCAGCCACAAACAAATCGTCTTTAAAAAAACACAATCCGCGAGGATTGATCATTTGCTGCTGATCCACCGCTATTGGGTTAGTCAGGTCTGTGATGTCAATAGTAATCAACTGGTTTGCTTCGAAGAGGCCTGTTCCGCAAGTCTCACCAGACCGAATGGTTACGTAAGCAAATTGATCATTGGCAATAACCGGATCACAAGCCGTCTGATGGGTGTAATTGGACAGAAACTCCGGAGTGCCATCCTCATTGATAGAATAGATAAACATGCCTGACTGACTGCCAATGAAGAGGTTTTCTTTGTAGCCGAATATGGTCTCTATGCCCCAACCAATGTCAGTAGTGGTTTGAAAATTCGGGTCACGTACATCCGAGATGTCGAAAACATTCAGGGATGTGTTGTTAACCACATAGAGATGATCACCATGGATGGCAAAACGAGCAGTAGACCCGCCTACACCTACCTGACCGCCATCCAGTGACTGCACATCATCACTGTTCATACCGATATCAGAACAAGCCATGGCACTTAAGGCCATCAATAGAAAATAGAAAAATCGTTTCATGGTCGGAAGCATTTAGGGTTATCAATTTCAGTAAGCTCCCAGCCAATGACAATTCCTTTGGATGAGTCTACGCATTCAAAATAAGAGCGATCCTGAGGCGGTAGTTCGGTGGAGAAAGGCATCACCCCTTCTATTCGCTTCAATACTCTTACCTCTTCAGTGGTAATTTGAATAGCCAACAAATCGGCATAACTGTCCGCATAAAGTATTCCATTCTTAATAGCCACATCATGGTTGCCCGGTATACTCACATACTTCAGCTTAATGGGCTCAGACGGATCAGTGTTGTCATATATATGAACTCCCTTGCCCACCTCATTGACCATCAGTAAGTTTTGATAACTATAAATCTTACCCGCTTTCTCTATTGGTTGAGGGTCCTGGATAGCTATCTGTAGGTCTGAGCTGTCTCCGTACACTGGTCTGTATCCAGAAACCACCCCAATATCTTGTTCCTGCTCTACCCAGGAATCAAAATCGCAACTTGCTACAAGCAGCGTGATTAGAAATAAATAGGTAATTTTTTTCATTAGGCTTATGGATTAAGTGATCTGCTCTATTGACACAGATAAACCAAAAACCGTTGGTTCATAACAATTCCTTAATAATCTGCCTGTCGTCCACCCTGATCAATCATTTGTCTCAGAAACCCGTTAAACCCTTCTTCTTTCAGCAAGTCTTCCAACTTGATATGGAAACGATATTTCCAGTAATGCTGGGAAATAGCCGGCACATTGATGCGCTCTTCCTCCGGATGATCCCTTCGGAGCCTATCATCCATAGCCACCAGATCTTGTATGGGGAAAATGGCCAACATGCTTGGTGAGTGCAAGTGTTGGTTGATCACATCCTTGGCAACCCATGGTTCGCAGTAATAAGGCGCATCGCCCTGTTGTCCCAATATAGAATTGTAAAACCGCTGTGTCTGTGCAGCATCTTCTTGCCACCATTCTCTTAAAGTGGACATATCGTGACTTCCCGTGCTGGTCACACTTAGATATGGGGTATCTGCAGGATGCCAAAATTCCCGATCGTCATTTGGCATTCGTTGTATCGCCAGACTCAGAACCTGAAGTTCATTCATCACTCCCGGAACGCTCGCTGGCACCATACCTAAATCCTCTCCACAGATGAGCATGTCAGTTGCAGCCTTTAGCATTGGGAGCTTCCGCATAGCACTCTCTCGCCAGAAGTCATTATGCCGTCTGTAGAAATAATCGATGTAAAGCTGATCGATACGTTCTTTGGTTCCTGGATCTAATTCACTAAACGAATAGGTGCTATGTAGACCGATGCGTGGATTGAAAGCCTGCCCATTAGTCAATGGTGCTTCCAAAAACAACACTTCACCCAGCAATCGATACAGATTGTTCCTCAACCAGCTATTGAAGTCCTTACTTTCGGGCTCCTCTGCTATTTTGGTATCAAAATGTACTTTGACCTTTCTTTGAGTATCAAAAAGCTCTTTCATCTGAAAGCAACCAGGAGCATACTCATTCAGGTAGATTCTCTTCACGGAATCTGCGTGATTGCCAAAAATATCAAAGATCATGTGCTCTCGGATATAAGGCTTGCAGAACCGATCATAATCAAAATGTACACCACGCTGCGCCAGCTCCTCCAGATAAAAAGGCAAAGCTGGATTGAACCTACCCATCAGACCTTCCACTTGTTCCCAGGGAATCTCCCAAATCCTGAAGAATCCCAGGATATGGTCTATACGGAATACATCGAAGTAATCTGCCATCTTTACCATACGCTCACGCCACCAGCTATATCCGTCTTTGGCCATTTCTTCCCAGTTATATGTTGGGAAGCCCCAGTTCTGTCCAGTGATCGAGAAATCGTCAGGTGGTGCACCCGCCTGCGTATCCATGTTGAACAGATGAGGCAATCTCCATGCATCTACTGAGTTTCTGTAAATTCCAATAGGTATGTCTCCTTTTAGTACTACGCCATTATTCCTAGCATACTCGGTTGCTTCCTTTAGTTGCTTATCCAGGTGAAACTGTATGTAGTAGTGAATAGCCACGTCATCGTAATGCTTCGCCTTGGATGAGACAAATGCTGCCAATTCTTTGTCGGTCATTTTCTCATGCTTGCCCCACTGAGTGAAGTCAGGCGTGTTGTTGCGATCTCGCAAACAACAGAAAGCCGCATAGTCCGGAAGCCAGTTCTCATTGGTTTTGAAAAAAGCCTTGAACTCCTTACTCTCAAGGAATGTCTTCTTATTCTCTTCATAGCTTCGCTTGAAGAAAGAAGACTTAAGCTGCATGACCTGTTCATAATCCACCTCAGGTAAGTCATTGAACGCCTGCGCTTTCTTATCAATATCGGCCTGTGCCTTCTTGTCCTTAAGCTTACCAATGGACTGCATATTGGCATATATCGGGTGAAGTGCGTCTACAGATACCGCTGCATATGGATAAGAGTCCACCCAGGTATGAGTAGCCACAGTATCATTGACAGGAAGGACCTGTATGATTTTCAGACCGGTTTTCACTGCCCAATCGACCAGCATTTTCACATCAGCGAACTCACCAACACCTGCGCTATTACTGGTTCGTAGAGAAAAAACAGGTATTGCCACACCGGCAGCTTTCCAATGACCCACCGGATACCGAAATTCTTCCTCTGATTGAATGATCAGTTTTTGTTCATCAGAAAAATCATGAAGTGGAAAATAACGGTTATCGCCGCTTTCCCAGGTTACGACCTTCTCTTCCTTATCAGAATAGATGACAAACTTGTATTGAAATGGAGTATTTCCTGATTCGATAGGTAAGTCTACTTGCCACACCGGAAAGTGGTCATCATTCATGAGCACTACCTTTTGCTCATCCCAATTTCCAAGTGCTTTGGTACTACCGACTACTCCCATTCGATACCCTGCTCCTATGCGTGGAGCACGTAGTTGTAGTCGTGCGGCATTGGTCTTAACCTTTAGTTGCCTCACTTTAGCTTTTGATTTACCGCGTTTGAAAAAGGCCTTCATAAATGGCGCAGTGAACAGGTTGTTCTCAAAAGCGTGACTGGACCTCCATTGATCCTTGAGGTAGATGGTATCAAAATGATCCGCAGATGTTACCAAACGCGGCACACCAAACTCCCGGTCAATCACATCCCCAACCGAAGATTTAACCAGGTAATAATAGTCAAATTGCTGGTCTGAATGCTCAGCAATGTTCAACTCCCACAGCTCGCCGGAAGCATGCTCCATCTTCACTGCTTTGGACTCATCCATTGCTCCAAGCTCTGACGATGAACCCACCACATACAAATTGTCTCCCCAGTTGGTCCGGTAACCCACCACAAACTTCAACCTCATATATTTTTATTTATACTTTTGTTAAGCGTAAAATCTACAATAATTCTGTTTTCCATCGCATCCGATTCATCTTAAACGGGTAATTAAATAGTGCATCACAAATAACAAACGTTTGAAACCTTTGCAATACCCGATTTTATTGAATTTTCGCTAAAAAACGGACTTTTCAACGTGGTTAAAATAGGAAAATATCAAATATTTACCCCTTGAAATAGAAGAATTTAAATCATAGGGATAGGTATCCGAGTAACGACTTATATTTGTGCGAAATCTAAAACCTAAACATTTTTAAGAATGAAATTCAGACCAGGTGTACTTACGGGAAAAGAAGCGACTGATCTTCTGAACTACGCGAATGAAAATGGATTTGCACTTCCAGCTGTAAATACCATCGGTACCAATTCGATCAACGGTGTATTGGAAGCAGCCAGAGATTTGAATTCACCAGTGATTGTGCAATTTTCAAATGGCGGTGCAGCTTTCATCGCTGGTAAAGGATTGAGTAATGATGGACAAAAAGCTGCCATAGCCGGTGGAGTAGCTGGGGCTAAGCACGTACATCAGCTGGCTGAGATGTATGGTGTTTCAGTTATCCTACACACAGACCATGCAGCACGAAAGCTTCTACCCTGGATTGATGGGTTGTTAGATGCCAATGAAAAACATTTTGAGCAAACTGGCTCACCTCTTTTTAGCTCTCACATGATTGACCTTTCGGAAGAGCCACTAGAGGAGAACATCGCTACTTGCAAGAAGTATTTCGAGCGTATGGCCAAGATGGGAATGACTCTGGAAATAGAACTAGGTGTGACTGGTGGTGAGGAAGATGGAGTTGATAACACAGATATCGACAATAGCAGACTTTATACGCAGCCAGAAGAAGTGTCTTATGCTTACGAGGAACTCATGAAAATCTCACCAAATTTCACTATTGCAGCTGCATTTGGTAACGTACATGGCGTGTACAAACCTGGTAACGTGAAGCTTACTCCTAAGATCCTTAAAAACTCTCAAGACTATATTCAGGAGAAGTTTGGAACAGGACAGAATCCAGTAAACTTTGTGTTCCACGGCGGATCTGGCTCATCTAGAGAAGAGATTCGAGAAGCAATTTCCTACGGAGCTATCAAGATGAACATTGACACTGACTTGCAATGGGCTTATTGGGATGGAATCAAGAATTACTACAAGGCCAAAGAAGGTTACCTACAAGAGCAAATTGGTAACCCAGATGGAGATGATGTTCCTAACAAAAAGTACTACGATCCTAGAGTTTGGTTGCGGGAAGGTGAAAAAACTTTCGTTGAGCGATTAAAAGTTGCATTCGAGGATTTGAACAATATCAATACAAACGCTTAGTTTCAAACGTTTGTAAAAAATGAGAGCCATTCTGACCGCTGTGTCAGGGTGGCTCTCTTTGTTTGCAGTAGTTGGGAAAGGGAGTCCAATCCCTTATTTTTAGCCACACATTAGATGATCCTAACCCCAAAGCTGATGACCAAACAACTCTTATTTCTTTTATTAGTAGCGCTGACTTTTGCATGTAGCAGCCCTTCCAATCAAACCTCAACAGAAGAATCAGAAATGAAACCAACCAAAGAGCGAGTAATCGTCTATCAGATGTTTACCAGACTATTCTCCAACACCAATCAGACCAATAAACCATGGGGAACACTCGAGGAAAATGGAGTTGGAAAATTCAACGAGATTTCTGAAAAGGCTCTGGATGAAATTAAGAATCTGGGGATTACTCATGTATGGTATACTGGAGTAATCGAGCATGCACTACTTACAGACTACACAGCATATGGCATTCCCCTGGATGATGCGGATGTGGTCAAAGGCAGAGCTGGATCACCTTATGCCATCAAAGATTACTATGATGTAAACCCGGATCTTGCAGAATCAGTGGCGAGCAGGATGGCAGAGTTTGAGGAGCTAGTCAAACGTACACATGATGCCGGACTAAAAGTAATAGTTGATTTTGTACCCAATCATGTGGCCAGAGGCTACCAGTCAGATGCCAAACCAAACGGTGTTATAGATTTTGGTGAGGACGATGATACTACGGTGGCTTTTGCTCCAAATAATAATTTCTACTACTTACCAGGCACATCATTCCAGGTACCCGAAGGCTACAATTCACTGGGAGATAACAGCTTCCCAACCAAGGATGGCAAATTTGATGAGACTCCAGCCAAAGCCACTGGAAACGATGTGTTCAATCCATCTCCATCTATCTATGACTGGTTTGAAACCGTCAAACTCAACTATGGCGTGGAATTCCAGCAACAAGGCAGAATCAGGCATTTTGCAGACATTCCAGATACCTGGTATAAGATGCGAGATATACTCCTATTCTGGGCAAGCAAAGACGTAGATGGTTTTCGATGTGATATGGCAGAAATGGTACCAGTGGAGTTTTGGGAGTGGGTGACCAATGAAGTGAAAAACCAATATCCCGAAATCACCTTCACAGCAGAAATTTACAATCCAAACGCTTATCGAAATTACATCAATAAAGGAGGCTTTGACTACCTATATGACAAAGTGGAACTCTATGACACACTGAAAGGAATCATTCAGAACCGGATGAACACCGATGCGATCACCGGCATCTGGCAACGACAAGAAGGAATCGGACCAAACATGCTCAGATTCCTCGAAAACCATGACGAACAGCGCATTGCCTCACCAGACTTTGCCGGAAATATGTGGAAAGGGATCCCAATGATGGCTGTCACATCTTTTATGCACACAGGACCAGTCATGCTGTATTTTGGGCAAGAAGTAGGAGAACCTGGCAAGGGTGAATCCGGTTTTGGAGGAGATGATGGACGTACCACTATTTTTGATTACTGGGGCGTACCAGAGCATATCAAATGGGTAAATGAAGGCGCTTTTGACGGTGGACAGCTTAGCGAGGATCAAAAATCTCTTCGAAAAGCATACCGAGATATCCTTCGCCAATGCAATGAAAGTGAAGCCTTCAGGGAAGGTGATTTCTATGACTTGCACTACTACAACCGAAACAACGATTACACAGGCTATACCGACAAGGTCTATGCATTTGTAAGACATACTGCTAATGAAGTAGTGTTGGTAATAACCAACTTTGACTCTGAACCTCAAACTGCATCCATAAAAGTGCCTGAACCAGCATGGGAAACTTTTGGACTGACCAATAGCGAACTTCAGGCCGATGGAAGATCATTCAGTAAAGAATCAACTCTGAACTACGACACTCCCTCTGAACTCATAGTTGAAATACCAGCAATGAGCTATAAAATCGTGAAACTATCACAATAAGAAACCGCTAACAAAAATGATGAAATACCTACCCCTATTCACTACACTGGCTCTGATTGTAGTCGGGTGTAACCAAAAGAAACCTGAAGCTGATATGGCAGAAGCTCCTGAGAAACTACCGGTAAGGTGGCCGCATGCAGTCACTTATGAAATTTTCGTTCAGTCATTTTATGACAGCAATGGAGATGGAATTGGTGACTTTGAGGGAATGACCACCAAGCTGGACTACCTGCAGGATTTAGGCATAGAAGCTATCTGGCTCATGCCTATCAACCCTTCACCAACCTATCACAAATATGACGTCACCGACTACTACGGAGTGCATCCAGACTATGGCACCATGGATCAATTCAAGGTGTTTGTAGCTGAAGCACACAAGCGAGATATCAAAGTGGTCATGGACATGGTGATCAATCATTGCTCTAGTGAGCACCCATGGTTCAAAGCAGCACAGGACCCCAACAGCAAATACAGAGATTATTTTGTGTGGGCTGATATGGAAGAGATAGAAGCAGAAGGAAAATTAGAAAAAGAGGCTACCGGAGATAGTGACAACACCCATCAGTGGAATGAAGTAGAGGATCAGGAAGAGCTTTATTATGCGTTTTTCTGGAGTGGCATGCCTGACCTTAATTATGACAACCCTGAGGTAAGAGAGGAAGTCTACAATGTCGGCAAGTTCTGGCTGCAGGATGTAGGTGTAGACGGGTTTAGACTAGATGCTGCCAAGCACATTTATCCAGACTATCGGGCGGAAGACAACCACGCCTTCTGGGCGGAGTTCAAACAGAAAATGGAATCTTATAACCCTGACGTGTACCTGGTAGGTGAGGTTTGGGCAGATCTGGACACCCAGCAACCATTCGCCGTTGGATTTACGGGATTATTCAATTTTGATCTGGCATTTACCGTTCTGGAAACAGTAAAAAACGAACAAGTGGTATCTGCCTCCATCCATGAAAGTGCCTGGAAAGTGGATCAGGGCTCTCCTATTGGAATGTACAATGAGAGTATGGAAGCCTTTCATGCGGTAAATCCTGAATTTGTCAATACAACCTTTCTGACAAACCACGACCAAAACAGAACCATGTCTTTTCTGGATAATGATGAGCAAAAAGCCCGACTGGCAGCCTCTATCCTATTGACATTGCCTGGAGCTCCCTATTTGTACTACGGAGAAGAAATCGGCATGCGCGGAATGAAACCCGACGAGCAAATCAGAGAACCTTTCCTTTGGTCAGCCGAAGCTGATTCTGGACAGACTACCTGGATTGAAGCAGAATACTCCACTCCTGAGAGTGTTATTCCTCTCGATGAGCAAATGAAAGATTCTTCATCTATGTATCACCACTATCGAAACCTAATTCATTTCAGAAGAAAATCTGAAATAATGACCTACGGCACTGCTGAGCCCAAAGACCTTTCAGACGATGAATTGATGGGTTTCATACGCCGACACAATGGTAAGGAACTATTGGTGATACATAACTTGTCAGCTGATGTGAAAAGAATGGCAGCTCCGGGTGGTTTCATCAGACCAGTCTTATCCACATTTGATTTGAAGGATGAACCAAAAGATGGGTTAGATTTGCCACCATATCAAAGCGTTATTCTTTCGAAATAACCCAAGAGTAAAACCCAAATAAACCAACAAGAGAACTATGAGTTGTAGCTGATAGTACTCTTAAAACAACAAACAATCAAATGAACAACATTTCAGTAATTGGATCAGGAACGATGGGCAATGGCATAGCTCACGTATTTGCTCAATTTGGACATCAGGTAACTTTGATCGACATATCCGAAAAAGCACTTGAAAAGGGTCTTGCAACCATTGAGAAAAACCTGGACCGACAAGTGGCCAAAGAAAAAATCACAGCAGAAGATAAGAAAGCAGCCCTGGGCAATATCACCACACAAACGGATGTAGCCACTGGTGTTAAAAACGCCGATCTGGTAATAGAAGCAGCGACGGAGAATTTTGAAATTAAAAAACAGATTTTCCACACCATGGATGAGAATGCTCCAGCAAAGGCCATTCTCGCTACCAACACTTCCTCCATCTCCATTACCAAAATAGCCGCAGAAACGAAACGTCCTGGCCAGGTGATTGGCATGCACTTCATGAACCCGGTGCCGGTGATGAAACTGATAGAGGTAATCAGAGGGTATGCCACCACAGATGAGACAACAGCCAAGGTAATGGAGGCTTCTAAAAAGCTGAGCAAAATCCCTGTTGAAGTGAATGACTATCCGGGTTTTGTAGCCAATCGGATCTTGATGCCTATGATCAATGAAGCCATTTACAGCTTGTTTGAAGGAGTGGCTGGTGTGGAAGAAATCGACACAGTGATGAAACTTGGAATGGCTCACCCCATGGGTCCTCTGCAGCTAGCAGACTTTATAGGCCTGGATGTATGCTTATCCATTCTCAATGTGCTACATGAAGGGTTTGGAAACCCTAAATATGCTCCATGCCCATTACTGGTAAACATGGTGACTGCAGGATATAAAGGTGTAAAAACCGGAGAAGGCTTTTACAAGTACACACCAGGGTCTAAAGACCTGGTAGTCAGTGAAATGTTTAAAAAGTAACCAAGAGGCTGTCTTAAAAGAATTGACTGTGTCAGGCTGAGCTTGCTAGATGGTAGCCAGTGCACTTGAAATCTTTTGAGACAGCCTCCTTCTTTGTAACATACATCCGATTGTTCTTATCTTTTGCTCCTAATTGAGTAGCATGCTTTGAAGATCAAACTATTAACACTTCTGACATTATTGAGTTCTCTGGTAGGCTATCTAGAGTGGGGTGCAGATCAGGGTGGACTGCTTATACAACTAGAAATGGAAATATTGGTCAAACTAGCCAATGATCCACTATCAGCAGCACACCCGATGACACTCCTACCACTTTTTGGTCAGGTCCTTTTACTTATCACCCTAGTCAGTTCACGACCAAGGAAATTCCTCGTTTATTCCGGTATCGGATCAATTGGTATTCTAATGTTATTCATCTTCATAATTGGCATTATTGGGCCTCACTGGTTGATTTTAGGTTCTAGTCTTCCTTTTTTATTGATATCCACCCTCACTGTCAAGGAACTGAGGAAAGCCACCGGAAAACAACTTTGACTGTTAAAATTTGTCAAACAACTACCCTTCATCCTTCTGAAACTCCTTTCTTGTAAGCGAGATTGACCTGGATTCTGTGTATTCGTACATTCTACCTGATCAATCAAACTCAAACGAACATGTTCAGGACTTTTCTACTCGTTGCTCTCCGCAACTTTCGTAAAAACACACTGTCTACTACCATCAACACGGTAGGACTTGTACTTGGATTCAGTACATTTATTGTCCTATCCCTATACGTCTACAACGAGCTCTCCTATGATCGTTGGCATGATAAATCAGCACGTACCTATCGGTTTGCAACTATTGATGAAGCGCTGGGTGTGTCTAGCAATATGGTGGCCATCACTAACCCCATGATGCCAGAAGCGGCAGAGGAGAATATTCCAGAAATCGAACTGGCCTCTAGAGTTCTTTATGCTGGGGAGCAGCGAATGGAACGTGGTGATCAGGGATATTATTCAGAACATGCACTCTATGTCGAGAATGACTTTTTTGAGATTTTTGACCTCCCAATCACCAACAGAGAGGAGACCCTTGAAAAATTCAATCAACCCCATAAACTTATCCTCAGCAGAGACTATACAGACAAGGTATTTGGAAAGAACAGCAATCCAATTGGTGAACTTTTAACCATCGATGAGGACTCCTGGGAAGTAGTCGGGTTAATGGACCAAATAGATGGTAATTCTCACCTCGGTTTTGATGTGATGATGTCCCTCTACCCCGCTCAGTCTGACTCTTCCTTGGCGCAGTATCTAAATGGCTGGGGTGGTCTGGGGATGATTGGATATGCCGTGCTGTCTGAAGGAGCCAGCGAAACAGAAGTGGAGAAGAAGCTGAGTGATCTGGCGCTGGCTAATGACGTCAATGACTTTTGGATACCGCAGCTGCAGCCTCTGGAAGAAATTCATCTCGGATCTTCCGGCATTATTTTCGACTATTACCATATCAATAAAGGTGATAAGGTGTATGTCTATGCGCTATCTGGTGTAGCACTTTTTGTACTGCTCATTGCAGCATTCAACTTTATCAATCTCACAACAGCACAGTCCACTACACGAGCAAAAGAAGTAGGGGTAAGAAAGGTAGTTGGAAGCACTAAAGGTCAGCTGATCGCCCAGCACATGACCGAATCAGTCGTGCTATCAGTCATCTCTATGGCTATTTCACTTGTCTTGATTGCTGCTTTGACAAAGCTCTCAGTATTCAACATTGGATTTGACAGTACTGATCTGCTGTTCACTTATCCAGAACTCACATCAGGCTTTATTGTAACAGGTATTCTCATTGGTTTGATTGCCGGTATTTATCCGTCATTTATTTTGTCAAGCATAAAGTCGGTGAATATCCTGCGTGGAAGATTTCAGACAAGCTCAAGGGGTATTTGGCTGAGAAAAAGTCTGGTGGTGATGCAGTTCATCGCTGCTATTGGTATGATCTGCACTACCCTATTTGTAGCACGCCAAATTGATTTTATCAAAAACAAAAGTCTTGGTTTTAACAAAGATCAAGTCATTAACATCAACACCGGTGACCAGGGACTTACCTCCAAACTAGAGAATTTCAAACAGCAGCTCGAGGGAAACCCAAACATCCTTTCGGTCTCCTATTCCAACAATATGCCTGGAAGTACTTTTGGTAGATCCGGTGTGAATCTCGAAGGTAGAGCAGAGGAAGATCCCTGGATAGTGTCAGTAATGTCGATGAATGAAGATTATCTGGAAACCATGGGCATAGAGCTCGCAAATGGCAGAAACTATGACCCAAGCTACGGATCAGATCAACAAGAATCAATCATTATCAATGAAGCCATGATGGAGTCCTTAGGCTGGGATGAGGCCGTCGGAAAGAAACTCGTATTTGGTAACAACACTACCAGAACAGTGATCGGTGTGATCAAAGACTTTCACTTTACCAGTATGCGTCACAAGATTGAACCATTGATGATTTTTTACAACCCAGGACCAAATAGTAATCTCAATATTAAACTGGCAGCAGGAAACACCAGGGAAACAGTCGATTTCATTCAAGACTCATGGGCAAGTACTTATCCGAATTATCCTCTTGATTACCAGTTTTTTGACCAGGAATTTGATCAGATTTTTGCCTCCGACGAACAGTTTGGCAAACTGGTAGGTACGTTTACCTGGCTATCGATTGTGCTTTCGGGTCTTGGTTTGTTTGGGCTTTCCTTTTTCATGGTAGAGCAGCGCAAAAAGGAAATTGGGGTCAGGAAGGTTCTAGGCTCATCTATCTCCCAGATTGTCAAATTGCTCATGCGAGAGTTCGTGCTGTTGATTCTTTTGGCCAATATCATTGCCTGGCCAGTAGCTTACCTGTTTACTGATAGGTGGATCAGTGACTTCCAATACCGCATTGACCTGATGAGCTTTGGTAATTTGAGTATCTATCTATTAGCTGGGGTTGGTGCTTTGGTGATTGCAGTGTTGGCCGTAAGTTATAAGTCAATCTCTGCTGCGATGATGAACCCAGTGAAATCCTTGCGAGACGAATAAGTGTCTCGTTAGGTATGTGTGGCTGCTAGTTGCAGTTTAGATATCGGTACCGGATGGCTGCTCCGGATGTGCCGATTTGTGCAAGGGTACTGCCATTGGCCCCGTACTGATACTGGAACTCTCTGCGTGTGTTATCTATTTGATCTGCCACGATGTTGTTGGGAGAAAAGAACTCCGGTCCAGGTAAACTGAAACTAGAGAAAAATGGCAAAAACAATCCCTGAAGAGGACTTTTGGCCAAGTCATAAAGGAAATAGCGGTCTTCTGATCTGACGAAGGAGTCGGGATTTTCAATCTGACTGAGATAGCTTTCTTGCCTGGTAATATTTCCCGATTCGTCCGTGTAGTAGATACCATAGGCTATGTATGAGTAATCTCCAGTACTTGCCAGGCGGTACATATCTACTCGAAAATGGTCTTCATTGTAAATAAAAAAATGTGTGACCAAAACATCTGAAAGTGGAAAGTGTCGAACAACTTCTTTTAACCGGCCATCTTCATATTTGGCCCTTAGGTAGGGATATTTACCTGGGTTGAGTTGATCAAGTATAACTAACGAATCCTTAAAATACTGAAACTGAAATGACGCTAATGTTTCGGTTCTGTCATTAGTGACATACTCCTGAATCTGACGGTATATCGTACCACCAGAAATGGTTTCAAACCGGTATCGATTATTAGAATCAAACTCAATCTCCTCGAGTATACAAGTAGGTGGCTGGAAACCTTCATCTTCACATCCACTCAGAATGATCAGCAGCAGACAAATAGACAAATACCGAAGTTTCATCATTGTAGCATAAAGATTGTTAAGTGAAAATGTTTCACCTACTCAATATAGCCAAAAATGCCTCCTGAAATCTCAGGAGGCATGTATTACTTAAATTGATTCAGGTAGCGTGCATTCTCGACCTTGATTTTCGGCCTTGAGATATTCCATCAATGGATCAAAGTACTTCAGCATCGCCTTGGCACTAATCCCTTCTCCTGTGGTCTCTTGCAGTAATTGTCTCCAGTCTTTGGTGGCTCCCACCGATAGCAGTTCATGCAAGAATTTCCCTACTTCTTTATTACCATAATAGTCAGTAGCCCGTGGATCAGCATTCAGAATATTGGTGGCAATGTGATCATGCAACTGGAACAGTATAGCATAAGACAAGGCATAATCATAATACTGTGCTGCATCATTATTAATGTGAGTTTTGGAAGCTGCATCGGTAAACTCTTCACCTCGCTCGGATGGAGGAACCATCCCTTGATACTTAGCCGCCAGTTCCCACCAGGTCTTATTATATGCTTCCGGTGAAAGGTCGTTGGCATACAGTTCGTTTTCAAACTGTGTCATCACCCCTGCAGAGAACGGAATAAACACAATGTAATTCAAAGCTTCTTTTAGCAAAGCCTGTGTCTGGTCTGTTTCCGTCCCAGCTGGCACAAGTCCAATTCCTTCCAGAAATGGTTGCTGCATTGCAGCAAGTCCCATCATACTGCCAACTGCTTCATGAAAAGCACGATTGGCCCCTCCACGAAGTAGCGGCGGCACTTCTGGGTTGGTGTACTCCAGATAGTAATAGACATGGCCCAACTCATGATGCGTCGTTTCATACCAGCTGGCATTGGGTTCAACACTCATCAAACATCTGACGTCTTCCTGCAGATTCATGTGCCAAGCAGAAGCGTGGTTGTTTTTCTTATAAGTAACATCCTCAGGCAAGGGATACAAGCTACTCAATTCATAAAAACTATTGGGCAAAGGACTTAGGCCTAAACTGATATAAAAGCGTTCGGCTTGTTCTACCAGCCATTTTGGACCCTTCTGCTCCAAAACGTCATTGAGATCAATACCTTCTACCTCTACCATCTCGGACCAGTCCTGACCCCAACGGTTAGGAAGCCAATGAGCAGGGAGCATTTCAGGTACTTCGGCATTGTATTTTTTTGCTAATTCATAACGTGCATAGGTATGCAGCTCCCGATATAGTGGCCAGATGTCCTTCACGAGTTGATCACAAGTAGCGATCATTTCATCTGTAGTCATACCGTACTCTGATACCTGATAGGCGAAGTAGTTGTCATAGCCTAGTGCTTGTACCGTTTTATTTCTGAGCTGCTGCAGGTTTGCCAAACCATCTTTTAGCTCTTTACCTACTTCCTTACTGGCCTCCCATGCTGTCAACCTTTTATCTATATCAGTCTCTGAATTCAGTATCCCGTCAATCTCGTTAGTGGTAACAGACTCACCATCTATTTGGAAATCAAAACCAAAGAGTTGCTCTGTTTGTGCTGACTCGGCCTTAATTCTGGCCGACACGACTTCTGGAATAATGGCCGGATTGTTGGCCGCAGCATAAAGCATCGTCTCAAGCTGACGTATCTGCAGCGGCTCCAATTCAGCCTGTTTTTTCATTAATGACTTAATACTATTGATATTGGCTTCACTACCTGTGAATGCAGCAAGTGCCTCATTGGCTTGTTGGACCGCAGAAGAATTGGTTGTATCCCCAGGGATGATCCTGGTGTTGGCCATCCACTCTGCTTTGGCTGAAGCGTAATAGAGGTCAATGAACTCCGATGTGTAATCATCAATAAACGTCTGAGCCTCTTCTTTAGGGGTAGGTCCACATCCAATTACTATCAAGGCTATAATTGGGATAAAAATTGATTTGTTCATGAGTTTGTCGTTATCAGTTCAGTTGGTTATTTGCGAAATTTAAGTTTTCTCATTCCATTAAAATATGTTAGCATCATTTTGAGCTTAGATCCGCCTTTTCGAGACATTTCCATGGCGTCCCATAGTTCCTCCGGTACTTGATCCAATTGGTTCATCTCTCCAGCTCCCTTGAGCCATTCACCTCCATCGATGGTAATCACTTCACCATTGACATAAGCCGAAAAATCAGAGACCAGGTAAGCGGCCAGATTGGCCAACTCTTGGTGCTCACCTACCCTACCAACGGGCACCTTGGTAGCTGGATCGAATTTCTTTTTTAAATCCCCAGGCAGCAGACGATCCCAGGCACCCTTGGTTGGAAATGGACCCGGGGCAATAGCATTGGCACGAATCCCATATTTGGCCCATTCCACGGCCAGTGATCGGGTCATAGACAGCACTCCAGCTTTGGCACAGGCTGAAGGCACCACGTAACCTGATCCGGTCCAGGCATAAGTGGTCACGATACTCAGGATGTTTCCAGGATGTTTTTCCTCAATCCAATCTTTACCCACTGCCAGTGTGAAATTATAAGAGCCTTTCAAAACGATATCCACCACGGTATCAAATGCCCTATGCGAAAGTCGTTCGGTTGGGCTGATGAAATTACCAGCTGCATTATTGAGCAAGACATCTATTTTCCCAAATTGAGATTTGGTGTCTTTGATAACTTGCTCAACCTGTTCATAGTCGCGTACGTCACATGCTAGTGGTAAAACGGGACTTCCAGTTTGATTGGAGATTTCTTCGGCCGTTTCTTTCAACACATCGAGTTTCCTACTTGTAATAACCAGATTGGCACCCAATTCGGAAAAATAAGTACCCATGGATCGGCCCAACCCGGTACCACCACCCGTAACAACTATGGTTTTTCCTTTCAGAGCACCTTCGCGGAGCATGCCTTGTGTATATGTCATATCATTTTTGGATTAAGGGTGAAAGATACCAAAAATGAATGAAGCCAGATAGGCGGAATTTACTTCTGAGGAAGCTTGTTCATCACCAGACCATAGAGGAAAGTACCCATAACTGCTGAAAGAAATACGACGGAAAATACCAAAAACCCATTACCAATAATGATGTAGATAGGCCCCGGACATGCCCCGGTGAGAGCCCATCCCAATCCAAAGATGGTTCCACCAATTAACGGCGGCCAAAATCTCTTTTGTTTTGCCGGAATAACTATCGGATTACCGTCCACATCCTTGAGCTTGAAGTACTTGATAATTTGAATAGCAACTACTCCCAACAAAACCGCTGAGCCAATCACGCCATACATGTGGAAGGATTCGAAACGAAACATTTCATAAATCCTGAACCATGAGATCACCTCAGCTTTGGTAAGAATGATGCCAAATACAATTCCCGATATTAAAAACTTCAACTTGTTCATAGGATCACTGGAAGGATAAAATGTGTCACCATAAGACCTCCTATGAAAAACCCAATCACCGCCACCAACGATGGCCATTGCAGATTGCTCAACCCAGTGATGGCATGACCAGATGTGCAGCCATCGGCATAGCGTGTACCAAAGCCAACAAGGATTCCTCCTAAGACCATGAAAACCAAACCTTGCACCGTTAGCAAGTTTTCCCAGTTAAAGATGTTGGTTGGGAGGTATTCTGCTCCGGGGTTTAATATTCCTACTTCCTGAAGCGAGGCAATGGTTTCTGGATTCAGATCGATGGCCTGATCCGGAGACATGTATACTGAGGCTATGTATCCACCAATGATACATCCTGCCACAAAGAACAAGTTCCAAACCGTAGACTTCCAGTCATATCTGAAAAACTCACTGAACTTGCCTGCTCCACCGATAGAGCATACAGTCTTAAGGGTTGATGAGATGCCAAACGTTTTTCCAAAAAAGAACATGGTGACCATCACCAAAGTGATCATCGGTCCAGCTATGTACCACGGCCAGGGCGCTTTTAACCAATCCATTCGCTATCTATTTGATTACTACGGCGAGTATAACACGCAAACAGTCAGTTTTGATCAATAAATCGACGAATAAAATAGAATCTTAGGTCATCTAGCTTACAAAGCACTCATCTTGGTAATCCATTCGCGAATCAGCTCCACTCCTTCTTCATGCTCCATTCTCCGACCTAGCTCTGGCATCATCACTCCTGGATCTAATGACTCAATGCGGTGGACTATAATGGACTGATCTGGTTTACCGGGCACAATGCCATACGTCAAACCTCCTGAACCACGACCGGCGGCTATAGGTGGTTTGTTCACCCCATATCTGTAGGGATCTTTTTCTGAGGCTAGTAAATGTAATCCAGTATTCTTGGCTGGCCCTTCTGCTCTATGGCAGTGCGCACAGTTGATTTCCAGCCATGCTCTAGCGCGCTCATCCAATGTACCGGATTGTGGGTTGTCCCATTGAGCCAGTTTTGGTAGTGAGTTATGAGCAGGTAGAGAGTCAAGTATGGATAGTTGATGCCATTTGATTAATTGATTCGCTGCCCCGTCCTCATAATCAAAGCTTTTATTCAATTGTCTTGCGGACGGGCCTATTGGGCTCATTCTGGCAGAGCGCTCATGACAACTCTTACATTGCACCAGGTTAGGAACCGAGTACTTGACATTTTTCAAGACTCCGTCTTCATTAACCCAGGTTACTGGGACAGTTTTGCCTGCTATTTCTAATGTGGCATCTGTTTGTGAGTCATTCCATACATAAGTCAGCGCATTCCACCCCTGCTTCTCATGAATCAATAAGCGGGTCTCAATCAGTTTTTGATCTTTTTCCTCGTTGGTTTGGTCTAAGTCATAGTAGAAATTCTTGATGAGAATGGTCCCTTCTGCAAATTCCAAAACCTCAGAATGGTTGTAGACGGCTTGCATTCCCTCAGGTACTTTGATAAATCGAGCCTTTAAGGCATAATCTGTGAAAAGCGGAGAATTTAAATCATAAGGTATGACACCAGCAACCGGATTGAGTTGGTTCAAAGGCTCCTCAAATAGCTTCCACTCTGAAAGCGTTTCAGGAACATCCAGCTTAGCAGATCCTTTCAAACTTAACTGTTCAATTTCAACTGGCTTCTTCGGATTCGAGCATCCATAAACCAGATAGGATAAAATCAATATGACGCCAAAACCACTTCTCATAATATTGGATCCAATTGCCGGCCTTCGCAAGTGTAAGGCTCCAGATTCTTGTTCAAATTTTCGAACTCATTAGCCGCATCCAGGTTAGCGAATTTAACAGCTGATTCTTTGATACACATACTGAATGGTACCTCCTTACTGATGATTCCATCCCAAACGATATCCGGAGTGTTTAGTGGAAATTTGTACATAAAAAGCAACCCAAAATCATTGCTAGTGGTAGGAAACCAGTGCTTGTTTTGGAAGCGATTATTGTGAATAAATATGTCCGTGGGATAAGGATCATAGGCGTCATCCACTTTGGACTTTTCGATGTTATCATTCAGTTGTGTTTCTTCACTTGTTGCCATCGCTTCCACCAGTTTATAGCTAGCTATCGCCACACCAGCTGTTCGGTTATCAATCATCTCATTTCCAAAAATCTCAATGGTTCTGGTAGCTAGCAACATCAAGCCGGTACCAGGTGGAACCGTAGCAACTACATTTCCAGCAGGAGCGAAATTTCGGAAATTGTTGCTGATCATTTTGTTGTTGAAAACACGAGTTGTATGTCCTGTCTGAGTGAGACCCGGCATGTCAAAAACCAGGATGCCACCAGTGTTATCATGTGCATAATTATTATACACTTCCACCCATCTGGAGTTCTCACTTTCTATACCTGCTACATTGAAGTACGCTTCGTTGTTTCGGACGATCACACTATCAGACTGACCCACATAAATCCCCGCATCAGATGCCCCAATGGCCACACAGTTTTCAACCAGCACATTTTTACACAATACGGGATAAAAGGCATAAGCACCATTCTCTTCCTTAGGCTCCCCAGTCCATTGAGATTTAATGTTTCGGAAGGTAATACCATCCGTATCAGTCACCTTGATGTTATCACCCTTTGCGTTCTCAATTGTGAAATTTTCAACGGTAATGCTAACTCCATTAGCAATTTTTAACCCTTCAGCACCCTCTTCTTGCATCTCGAAGGAAAGAATTGTCTTATCGATACCTTTCCCTCTAATAATCAGATGTTTATTACCATCCACTAAAAGTGATCGTGTAAACATAAAGTGGCCTTCTGGGAGGTCTATGGTAGTACTATCGCCTGCCGTAATGAGCTGAGCTTGCAAATCACGCTCTATAGATTTCCAATCGGTTCCTTTCTCCTCTATCGTCGGTGAAGAACACGATACCATCACCAATAGAGCTACAAAAAATGGGAATGTTGTTTTCATCCCCATAAGATAATTAAACTTTCAGAAATGGGATTTGGCCGGGACTAATGACTACTGGTTTTTGCCTTTATATATCCCAGAAATCAGTCGACCCTATTCCAGGCATCGGCATAAATCTTCCATAGATCATCAACTTTTTTCCAGACGATCAGGTACTTACCTTTCCATTCAGAAATGCTGCCATCTTTGCGTTTGGTTTTGCCTTCGTAGTACCCAATATCATAGGCAGTCAACCCTACAATCTCGATGGTATCAGGTGTTACTTTATGCAGCAGGACATCCACCCCATCTGGTAATATCCATCGCTGTTTGATGGCTTCTCTACCTTTGATCAGATCAGCTCCTGGTGGGAGAATCATAGCATCCTCCGTGTAGGAAAGAGCCAGACTATCGTATTCCTTATTCATGTAATATTTGGAAAAGGAAGTGATGTTATCCCGAATTTGATTGAGGTCCGTTTTGGTCTGCTGTGCATATAGTCTTGGACACACACAAAATAGTACTATACCAAGAAGTGCTTTTTTCATGATTTTGAGTTTTGATCTGTCTAAAGGTACACATTCCTGGACATTACTCCTCTTCACTTTAACCAGTCGGGTTTGGTAGTTACCACTTTTGCGTTGAGCATATTCAGCAGTTGATACAACCCGAAATAGGTTCTATTGATATACAAACCATGCCTCGAACCTCTGGGGTGTTTAGAGTTTCGAAGCTCCTTCATGTTACCAAGTCGCTCACTCAAATCGTAGATTTGCTGGAAATAGGTGTCGTCAGCAAAGTCGAATTCCTCCACATGGAATGGTTTTCCTAGCAGCATCGTCATCTCTTTGAATATGGAGATATACAGCCTCTTTTCGGCTTCAGTGTCATCTTCATAAATGAAATTAAGGCGATACAATATGGGCAATAGCTCCTCGTCATTCGCAATCAGATCCTTACTCATCAGGCGGAAATAAGCATTGTAAAAATCTTCAGGAATCTCTTTAACACATCCAAAATCTATGATCCCCAAAGTACCATCTGAGCGCATCATGAAATTACCAGGATGCGGGTCTGCATGCACCTCCTTGAGGTTGTGAATTTGATGATGATAAAAGTCCCACATAGCCTGACCTATCTGGTTCTTAACCTCCTGACTTGGATTAGTCGCTAAAAACTCCTTCACATGAGCTCCCTCCAACCAATCCATGGTTATTACTCTTGGAGCAGATAGCTCTTCATAGTACTCTGGAAAAACCAGGTTTTCAATATGTTTACAAGCAAGGCTTATTTTCTTTGATCGATGAACCTCTAGTTCATAGTCAGTTTCTTCTAGAAGCTTCCCCTCTACCTCATCCATGTATTGATCCAGTTCCTTTTCATTCAACCCGAACAAGCGCAGGGCAAATGGTTTTACCAGTTTCAAATCTGACTTTACACTCTCAGCCACTCCAGGGTACTGCACCTTTACAGCAAGTGTTTTACCATCCTTTTCCGCCTTGTGTACTTGTCCAATGGATGCTGCGTTGGCTGCATTCTTAGAAAAACTATCAAAGATATTGGAAGGGTTGTCGCCGAAGTATTTCTGGAAAGTCTTGACCACCAAAGGATATGAAAGCGGCGGAGCACTGTACTGTCCCATCGCAAATCGATCTTGATAAGCCGTAGGAAGTAGGTTTTTATCCATTGCCAGCATTTGAGCTACTTTAAGCGCACTTCCTTTTAGCTCGCTGAGTGAGTCATAAATATCTTCTGCGTTGTCCTGATCTAACTGATCGCGGCTACTATTCCGATCTTTCAGTTTGCGACCATAATGCTTAATATAATTTCCCCCCACTTTTGCCCCTGTTTTGACGAAACGGGCTGCACGTGATACTTTTCCTACCGGGATTCTGCCTTGCTCTTTCATAAATTCTTAATCTTGACCTTGGAACATCCGGTAGAACAAAAAGGTTAAATATTTTTATATAAATATTAAAGATTATAATGAGGTATTTAGTCCTTATAATGACAGTCTTGTTTCCGGGTCTTTCTCATGGTCAACAACCAAACTATCCACCAACCATCGAACGGACAACTGTCACTAACTACTATGGTAAAGAAATCACTGATGAATATCGATGGCTGGAAGATGTAGACCGACCAGAAGTCAAAATATGGGTGGCCAATCAGAGCGAACTGACTAAGAAATTCCTGAAGAAAATAGCCAATAAGCACAACTCAAAAAACCTGATGAACAAATACATGGTGCGGGAGATCAGATGGAATACGCACCACAATATCAACTTTGACAACAACCGAAATGAGAATTACCGGTTTTTTTACCAAAATCAGTTCAGCACCCCATCTATATATTACAAGGAAAATACATTCAATGATTTTAAAGTACTGGTGGATCCACGTGACATTTCCAACAAAGACAGAATAGTTCTTCAATCGTTTTCACCATCCAAAAACAATAAGTACCTGGCTTATTCATTTAACCGAAATGGGTCAGACTGGCGCGAAATACAAATCATCAGCACCTCCAATCAAGGCTCTCCAACTGAATCACTAAAGGATGTCCGTTTCAGCGGCATCAATTGGTGTGGAAACGGGTTTTATTATACAAGGTACCCTCCTTCTTCCATTACTGAAAAGCTTGGAAAACCTGCCATCTATTACCACCAGCTGTTCACTGAGCAAGCTGAAGACTCCCTCATTTTCCAATCTCCCAATCCGGATGATGAGCTCAACCTTTACTCTAATTACGATGAAACGATCTACGTATTAGAAGTTGAAAACCGCATAGATCATCAACACAGCTATTTCTATTATGATCCAAGAGAGGAAATCCGAGCCTTTCGCCCACTCTTTTACAAGGTTAGATTCTCACTCACATTCGTTCACTTCAAGAACGACCGACTAATCATGCGAGCAGCATCGGGCGGCAAAACACAACTGGTATCCATCGATAAAAAAGCTCCGGGAAACCTTAAAACCATCTCACCATCAATCGAGGGTGCCTACCTAACAAATTATGAAATACTTCCTGACCAGATTATCTTAAGCTACCAGGCAATCGATCAACCGTATTTGATAGCCATTGATTATGAAGGAAACATACTAAATAAGGCTAAACTTCCGTCTGGGGTGACTGTGAGCTCAATAAGCTATCAAAAAGCCGATCAGGAGGTTCTTTTTTACCTAGAATCCTATACAATCCCACCAGTGATCTGTCGGTTAAACCGGCAGAATTTTAGCTATAACGTAGTGGAGCGCACTGGTGTTAATTATGATTTTCAGGACTTCAAGTATGAAGTTCGAATGGTCCAATCTGATAGTGTGGAAATTCCGGTGTTTCTCGTCTATAAGGGAGCTCTTAAACCCAATTCTAAAACTCCAGTTCTCCTTAAGTCTTATGGTGGATTTGGAGTGATTAGCACTCCCAGATATGATCCCAACACAATCTATTTTATAGAACAAGGTGGAATATTTGCTTACGCCTATGTGCGTGGAGGTGGAGAAAAAGGTAATCACTGGTGGCATGAAGGCAAATACCTCAACAAGATCAATGGAGTGAATGATCTCATTTCCGTAAGCGAATATCTTATTGATGAAAATCTGACAGCAAAAAAGAAAATAGCTGTAACTGGGGCTTCACATGGTGGACTCCTGGCAGCAAGTGCTCTGATTAAACGCCCTGATCTTTTCGGTGCTGGCGTCTTCCATGCAGGATTGATGGATATGCTTCGTTATGAAAACTATACAGTAGGGCCCAAATGGATTTCCGAATTTGGGACTGTCACTGATTCTGTAGGATTTTATAACCTGATGACTTATTCTCCTTACCACCGGCTAGAACTCCAAACCGACTATCCTCCATCTCTTTTTATCACTGGTCAATCAGACGATCGAGTATCTCCATTTCATAGCTATAAAATGGCTGCACGTATGCAAAATCTGGCTGCTCAGGAAAACCCCATACTTCTTTGGGCAAAACAAGGAACTGGCCACTTCGGGCCAGACAATATGGAAGATCAATTAATAGAAAATGCTTACATCATGGGATTTCTTGACGAGTACATTCTTTCTCAAAATGACTAGCGCTGCTGAAACATAAATTTGGCAAAATCAATCATAGAGTCCAATGGACCTTTTGCAACAAGGTCTAGCCCCAGATTCACCGACTTTTCGATGGCGGCATCAGTACGTTCATAATCTGCACTATCATCATTAGCCCAAAAGCGTGTGATAAATAAGAAATGGATCCAAAATCCTTTTTCATACTGATTGGTAAAAGGTCGCTCAGCAATCTCACTAGTATCTTTTCCCTCGATGATCAGTCCTTTGATGTATTCAGCGAAACCAGACTTTAACTGCTCTAAAAAGTAAGGATTTACCTCATGTTTAGGTATTTCTTCAAAACGCTTCAGTACAAAGCTCCTGTTGTTTTTCAGCACTTCTAACCAGGTAAAATAGAATGCAAGAAGCTTCTCACGAACGGTATACTCCGCATAAGCAGCATCTCCTTCTATGGTGTCTGTTGTTTCCTTTAGCCAATCGCTCCAGATGCTTCGCTCCAACGATCTGAAAGAATTAAAATGCTGATAAAACTCTGCCTCTGTACTCTTCAAGTCTTTGGAAAATGCAAATACAGACGCTGGGTTTTGACCTTTAGTAAGAACTTCTTCAATGAAAGCTTTCTTAAAATCTGTCTTATTCACAGACTTTTTTCGTTTTTTAGTAGCAGTTTGTTCCATATGCGTTGTTAACCTCTTGAATTAGAAAAAAGTTAGTTGCTTAAATCACTTTTTATGAAAATAATCTTCGTAACCACCCTATTTCTTGTGCTCTCTGTTTCATTGGTCTATAGTCAATCACTCACAGCAGAAGACATTATCACCAAATCAATCAATTATCATGACCCAGGTGACAACTGGTCCGGTTTTATCGGAAAACTGGTCATAACAGAAGAACGCGAAGCAGGCGACCGTCTCACCAGATTTTCAATCAACAATCAAATTGGAAGGTTTCTGTTTGAGCGTAATGATGTGTCGCATGGCATGCTCATGGACTCTTGCTTCGTGATCTCAGGTGAAGCTGATTGTGATAGAGTAGCTACTATCCGTAATTACTACCTGTATTTGTGGGGATTGCCAATGAAGCTACAGGATGCTGGCACAAATCTGCAGTCGGAAGTTCAAAGTATTGAAGATTGGCATGGACGATCCGTCTATGTGATTGAAGTCCATTATGAACGGGAGAATTGGAGTTATTTTATTGACCAAAATAACTTTGCCTTGGTTGGCTACCAGTTTATGTTCAACTACAAAGAAGGTGGTGAGTTGATTACTCTAGATGGGGAATTGGAAGCTGATGGAATAAAATTTCCAAAAACCCGGACATGGTATGAGCTGCCGGGAGAAACATATTTGGCAAAGGACATGCTCACAGCCATAGAATAAAAAAAGCCTCCCCTTAAATGAGGGAGGCTCTTAACCAGCGGTGAACAGATACAGAAGTATTCTGTGAAATATGATACTAAGTTAAAGTATGCACTTAGAGACTTCAATACCCTATTTATGGTATTTTTCTACTCACCAATTTTTGCCAATGTTAGGCATTACTTCTTACTCAACTTCACTTGCTGCCTAAATGAACCAGAACTATCACTGAATTCCAGGAAGTATACTCCTGATTCATAAGGAGTTAAATCAAACTCAGCTTGTTGATAGCCCATAGTGGAACGTAATTCTTTTTTGATCAGTACGGAACCTTTCACGTCCCTGACTGTGGCAAACAAATCGTCAATTTTTCGATATACCTGGAATTCCGCTTGCATCAAACCGGCTGTTGGGTTAGGAAAAAGTCGGATATTTTTAAGAAACGGCTTCATGGTCCATAGAACCTTTTTCGTTTCCACTACAATTCCCTCATCAGTTACCAATGCTGATATCTGGAACAGTTGATTCTCCTCATCTCCTCCAACTACAAATTCGATCTCAGAATCTTCATCCATGGGCACCCCAGGATATTCGATATTCAACCGGTATCGACCCTCCTCTATTTCAGTAAACGTGAAGTTACCATCATCATCGGATTCCACATATGCATACAGCTCATAAGTACCATCTTCTTCCTGATTGCCCCTACCTTTAGGAACAAACCTTCTGATGGAACAGGCTGCACGCTTTACTTTTCTTCTTGCATCTATGCGCCCATCTTCTTCATCAGGAGTGTCAGAAATATCAGCTTCCACAGAACCCTGGACATCAGCACCATTCGGATCAGGAGTTGGGTCTGGCTTCAATGCCATGGCTATATCAATATCGGAAGCTGCAGATCTCAGGTACAAGGTATCTGCATTGACCCAATCCGGAGTACTGACATAATAAGTCTGCTGTACATCAGGAAAGGATTCGGGATTATGTCTCACTAGAAGAATAAAATCCCCCAACACCACATCCTTGATTTGATAAAACCCCTGATCATCTAGCTGAGCACTATCTGATAGCTCAAATGGACCATCGTAAATCCGATATATCTCCACCTGCCCATCATCGAGAGCTGTTCCACTCTCATCAGCCAGTACCGTTCCCTGCACGTCAGTAGATGCCCAGATGTTTTGATTCCTTGTTTCCAATATCAAACCAGGCAGGTCCGGATTGGTCGCTCTCAGCCTATACGCTCCCATATTCTCATAGTTGAGATTACTCAAAGGAAGGTTTGTCGTATTAGCTCCGCTAACTTCTACAGCTTCTTCAGGATCAGGAAGGTCATCAAAAATCCATTGGTACAAGTTGCCAGCTCCTGATATCTGAGCCGTGAGCACAAAGCTACTGTCTGCCGGGACTGTATCATTCTTTGTGATCCCAATACGCTTCTGAGGAGCATAGTCAAATTCGCTAATGGACTTGTTCTTAATCAAACTTTCAAATCCAAGTCTATTCTCGCGCACCACCAGTTTGGTGAGGTTTGGTAAAGTGGTCAGATCTGGCAACTTTCTGATATCATTATCAGCCAAATTGATACTGTCCAGTTTCACCAGATTTTTCACAATGTCTGGTAAGTTATTTTGCAGATTATTTGACGGTAAACTCAACCCTACCACTCGCTGGTTATCAAGAGTTACTCCTGTCCAGGACTCAATATCATCTGTTGCCAACCATCCGCCATTATCGGTCCAGTCATCACCACCTAGTGCTTCATAGAGAATTGCCAAAACGGCAGAATCTTTCTCTAAACCAAAGGATAGGACGATGAAATTACCTGGAATAAACCCAGAATAGCTCGAGACTGTATCACTAACTGCGATGTTGTCACTCGCTACTGGATCTCCTATTACCCCAATTGTTGTGAGCGAGCCTCCGGTGGCAATACCTCCACCAATTGACCCTACGTACGCTGTGTTAGCCACTTCCTGCCCAATGGACCAATGCGCCACACCTATACAAAACATGATCGTTAATAATCTTCTCATTTTATGATGAATTTCGATCATTAATTATCTGTCGTCACTTACTCTCCCAGACTGCTCATCTACATTGAGCATAAGCATCTTCTTGATTGATTCAATTTCAGATTTCAATGACTCAATTTCTTCTGAATCAGCGTTTTTGGATACAAGTGCCGCCTTTAACTGGGAGTTCTCACTTTGCAAGCTTGATACTTTGGCATCTAGCTCTTTCACGGCTTCTATCAATACCGCTACCATTTGAGAGTAGTTTACAGACTTGTATCCATCCTCATTGGTGTGCACAAACTCTGGGTAGATTGCTTCTACTTCCTGTGCGATTACTCCGATCTGACGATCTGTTCCTTTAGATGGATCTTTCCAGTAATAGGAAGTACCTCGCAGTTTGCGAGTATTATCTAAAGCTCCAGACAGGGTACTGATTTCTTTTTTATATCGTTTATCAGAGGTCAATGCCACTCCTCCTGCTGTCACCTGTCCAGTCACATCAATATTTCCACTAGAACCATCCAGTGTGATGGTTGTCGAATTACCCGAGTTTCTAAGTTCAAGACCTCCTCCCCCAGTTTCGTTGAGATTTCCATTGACCGAAACAGTGTTAATCTGTACACCATCCTGAATGTCATGTAGGTTTAAGAATCCAAATTCATGAGTACCATCGGATATTCTTGCTACTCCAAAATCAGACCCAGACATGTACCAGCTACCTCCATCCGTTTTCGTACCATATAGGTTGATATTAGCTCTATCATGATCCTCCCATGATTGGGAGCCCATGAAAATATTTGGAGTGGAATCTCCAAACAGATTCAATACACCAGAAGCACCGTCCGCATCAGTACCTGACTGATCTTGGGTGATGGTCATTACGGCTTGTCCGCCACCGTTGGTTCTATTAACCTCCAACATTCCTGTTTGCTCACTGGCATTGTCTCCTAGCTGAGCAACTCTAAACCTTCCAAGACCAAAGTTTTGCTGAGCGGCTCCTTCAATATAAACTTCAGGAGACGTACCGTCAATGAAAGATCCAAGCAACACGGCTCCCATCAATGAGTCCGAATCATCATAACTAACCAACTGAGCAAATCCATCATTATCATAGCCGCCGAACCAGCCTACGTTCACATGACTTTCATTATAGGTATAAAGATTACCTCGCCCATTGTTAGTTACTCTTAATTGAGCACCAATGTTCCTCAGAGAGTCGTACAGTCCAAGAAATCCGCCATATCCTCCTCCAGCACTTCCTAAAATCACTTTAGTAGAATCATTGGCACCATTAAGCACCAGGCTTCCCGCGCTGGTATTGTCAAAAATATTGAGATGCGCCTTTATACTTCCTGCAGAGTCCAGCAATTGAATATCCTTTGTGACAATGCTATCATTTTGTGAAATAGACTGTCCATTGATCAATACATCTCCACCAACATTTAGGTCTCCGGGGAAGGTACCCGAACCGGTACTACCATCTAAATAGAGCATGCTACTGTAGTCACCATTGAATAGTCTCAATACCCCAAAATCATCTGAGCCTCCTGGTAATGTATCTACTCTCAGTTGTACTTTCGACTGATCAAACTGATCATATAAATAAAGCAAACCGCTATTACCACCTGTGATTCCACTGGATCCTAAAATCGCAGTACGTGTAGTGTCACTACCTCCATACAAGACCAGAGAACCCGCATTGTTAGGTTCATAGTAATTTAAGTGCGCTTTGAGGTTTCCTGATGGACTCATCACCTGCACATCGTTTGACTGCAGGCTGTCAATGAACTGATTCATTCCACCCAGAGTTTCTCCATTCACTATTAACTCACCGTTTACATTGACATTACCGTCAAACCAACCAGCCCAGTTTTCATTTGCTCCATTATAAGCCAAGCCATGCACTCCGATGTTTCGAGAGGCGTTTTCACCGGAAGCAATTCCTCTTACTCCGACATGCATTCCAGATCCAGGTCCATAAGCCTCTACATAGGCTCCGACTTGCAGTGTATCTACTGGGGTCACTTGACCTCCGGAGTTAGCTCTACCCCAGACTGCCCAATTGACACCTCCGCCACCAGCATAACCCGATAGACCAACTCCAGGTCCTGGGCCTTCAGCGGTATATTGCGCTTGCATGGCCCGGCCCCCTACGTCCGAATATCCATATAATGAGGACAACTGACCTGTTACATAAGCCTGTGGGTCCGTTAATTCTGATTGGTTATTGATACTTCGGCCATTTTCTGCGTAAGCAAAAACACCCGTGTTTAACCCTTCTCCAGCAGCTTCAATGTAGGCTCCAATTCGCGATCCGGTACCAAAGCTGGTGCCAGTACTGTTGTTATATACATTAAGTCCAATAGTAGTAGTATCAGTTGTTTCTTTAATCACGAACCTGCCCCGTCTGGTGCCTATGGGTGCATAGATGGTTATGGGGGAAAGATCTGTTTCTCCTACAGTGATTCCTAGCTGAACAGCATCCGAATCATCAAACAGCGAATCGGGAATTGGTGTGACACTTCCCAAAACTACACTGTAAAAGCCGTCCAGAACAGAAACACTCTCATGCGTTTCGGTCCAATCGACTGATTGAATACTGAAGGTAAACGACCTGGACCCAGTTACTGGCTCATCGTTTTCGGTAAGCTTACCTTGAAATGGAATCTTCTGAGCAGTAGCCATCACAGCCCAGAAAAGTAATATCATACTAAGTACTCTTCTAATGATCATGTTCACGGATTTTTATGAATAAATATCAACCCGAAAGTTAGACCATGCAGACAGGAGTTGCCATCGCTCGATTTAGGTATTTTACCAATTGCCGACTAAGCTTTGTAGATGCCAATTTAGCTTTTGTGGAAACAAAAAAATGCCCGATCGTTTAATCGGGCATTTTTGCAATCTAAAGACAATAAGTTCTATTGCTTACTTATTTTAATCTGTTGCCTGAAGGTTCCAGAATCATCGGTGAAAGTCAGGAAGTATACTCCCGAACGATAGTCCGTAAGATCCACCTGCACCCTTTGAGTTCCTAGTCTTGGACTCAACTCTTTTTCAAACAAGAACACTCCTCTGGAATCCATCACTTCTAGCTTTAGGTCTTTGAGTTTTCTATACACGAGGAAGTCAGCAGTCATTTTACCCATAGTTGGGTTAGGATATAGCTGCACATCCTTGATGTATGGCTTGAGGGTATACAGGATCTCTTTGGATTCGACTGTAATCCCTTCCTCAGTGATAGTTGCTTTGATTTGGAATTCCTGGTTTTCCTTATCTCCACCTACTTCGAAGAATATATCTGAATCTGGATCCATTGGAACCCCTGGGTATTCAATACTCAGTCGATACTTACCTTCTTCAATATTGGAGAATACAAACTCACCTTCATCATTGGACTCTACATAAGCATACAGTTCATAGGTACCTTCTTCGTCCTGACCGTTTCTTCCTTTAGGCACGAACCTTCGAATAGAACAAGCCGCTCGTTTTACTTTACGTCTGGCGCTAATTCTGCCGTTGCTGTTTTCTTCATCAACCACAGAATCTTCCTTGAAGTCGGACTCAACCAAACCGTTAAATGTCGCACCATTAGTAGCCACATCAGCTACATTGTAGAAGAGCATTTGAATATCTATTCCAGTGACACGTTCACGTACTTCAAGTGTCGTGGCTGCAGTATCGGTTTCCGCTTGCTCATAGTAGGTTTTAATCACATTGGAAGATCCTGGTTCTTCACTTAGCGGATAAACTGTTCGATCAGGAGCAACAAGTACAACGAAATCTCCCAAAATAACATCTTTGAATTGATAAACGCCACCACCGTCGAGATTCACCGTATCCTCTGGAACAAATGGAGCTCCTGGCCTGATTCTGTAGGTAATCACCTCACCATCTGTAAGCAGTGTACCCTGGTCGTCCGCGAAGACGGTTCCGAATACATCTGTTTTCGCCATCAGGTTGCGGTTTCTACTAGTGATCGTCAGGTTTGGCACCAAAGGGTGAGTGATATCCACACGATATGTTCCCATTTTGGCATAATTCACTGCTTCCACTGTGTAAACCCTTGAGTTTGCACCTTGAATAGGTGACACATTATTATTGAATGGCTGCCCAGGAACAAACGGTCCAAACTGCCACTGATACTGGAGTCCTGTACCACTCATATTGATGCTAACAATATAGTTGTTACCTGCAGCAATCGTATCATACTTCGTAATGTCATAGCGTCTCTGTGGAGCATAGTTTATTGGCATTTTCACATTTGGTATAATGTCTTTAAAGGCCAATCTATTATTACTGATGTCAATGGTATCGATCTCCTGCCACTGAGAAACATTCGGGAATGCTCTTAGGTAGTTATCCTTTAAATTAACAGTCACCAATCCACTAAGATCAGCAAATGATAATGGTACTTGCCCGTCAAGTATTCTACTCTGATTTCCATCTGTCAGGTCTGTATCGATTACCGCAGGCAGGATAAGTTCCGTCACACGACCACCAGCTACAGTTACCCCTTCCCAGGTGTCAGTTCCATCAACAAGCTCAGCATCGGCTGACCAACCCGACGGATTGTAAGGAAACTCTCCTCCATTGGTGGCTGCTAAGAATGCCAATAATGCCCTTTTATCTCTTTCCAGGGATTCAATTTTAAGGTTGAAAGGATATGTGGCAATTACGGTTCCCGGGTAGTTGGAGTTGGTAATCGTCAGCACATAGTCACCTTCGTGTTGTGAATCAGGACTATTTATAATAACCTGATTATCAAAAACATCAACCCCTGAAGAAGATTCCAATGTATCGCCATTAAATGTCCACAAATAGGAATTAAATGATCCTCCAACTTCAAAGTAGATCTCCAGAGGAACGGCAGCTGCATGTAAACTATCTACACGTTCAAATAATGAATCCTGAGGAGTAATAAAAAGTCTCTCTGCATCAATCAACGCATTGTTCAGTTCAAAGTCCCCAAAGTCAAGCGAGTTGTTGGTGACTATGATAGAGTCAGCAGTGTTTCCGCTGAAGTCAGTCAGGTCTACAAATCTGTTTCCTGAGGCATTGATGTAGCGCATGGAATCCAGATTGGCAAATGGTGCAAGAGATCCTGTCAGCATGTTGTTGCTGATATCAATAACCTCAATTCCTGTCAGATCGGCTAATTCAGTCGGAAGTTCGCCATTGAATTCGTTGTTGTGAGCTCTTAATTCTAGCAATTCCGATAACTGACTGAGCTCTGCAGGAATACCTTCAGTCAAATGGTTGTCATTGATTGCCAGGATTCTTAAACTACTCATAGCCCCCAGACCAGCAGGAAGAGGTCCTTCAAAATCATTTTGATCAAGACGCAAGATCTGAAGGTTAGAGAGCGTTCCGATTTCTGCCGGTACGAATCCATTAAAACCATTGTTGTAAATCTCAAACTGCTTCAGATTCGTAAGGCCTCCCAGAGTAGCCGGAAGCTCTCCAATAAAAGCGTTATTGTACAAATCAAGATTCTCCAGGCGACTGAGTGATCCGACTGAAGCCGGAATGGTACCCTCCAACTGGTTATCATTCAGCGACAAGTTGATTAACGTACTAATGTTACCAAGTTGCTCTGGTATCTTTCCTGTCAGGTTGTTGTTACTCAGATCGAGAATCTGGAGCGTATCCAGTGTGGCAATTGCCGGAGGTATAACTCCAGTCAGGTTGTTGTCATTCAATACCACAGAGATCAATCGACCATTTGGCGTAAAGAACGTTCCTTCCCACTCCAGTGGAGAACCTTCTCTCCAGCCTTCATTTCGTAACCATCCATCACCATTTGTAGAATCATATAGCGCAACTAGTGCAAGTGAATCTGTAGCATTTACGGTCGGACCGGACGATTGTGGCACTTCCACCATGTTGATCGCCTGGTTGGATGCCTTTGCTGTGTCATAGGTAATCAAACCAGAAGGCCATTGCACCATCACACTATCCGCGGTAATCGCACTGCCTAGTCCAAACTCTGCAGCTAAGCTGTTACCACTACTGATACCATTCTGTGTGGTGATCAGTTGGTACTGCCACTTTCCGTTAGACTTGACCCCAACCTTAGATCCAATACCATAAGAGTTAGATTGAATTCCTTTTAGCCTGACAGTAAGCCAGTTGTTGCTATTGGCATTGTTTCGATAGATGTAATTGCCTCCAGTAAATGACTGATTAGGGAAGAAAATATCCTGGAATCCGTCATTGTCTATATCTGCGATTGATACATGCGAGAAGTTATTGGTGATCGGGAAAGCCTGATCCTTCTCGAAGATAATCTTAAACCTAAGGTTGCCCTGATTCATAGCAGGATATGCGCGATCGTTTACAGTCCAGATCAAATCCACACGACCATCGTTGTTTAGATCACCGCTGGTATATCCTCTTCCAAATCTGATGTCAGTGGAGTTGGCATTATAGACAATTCCCAAGACACTCCAAACAGGTATGAAATCAAATGTTCCATCTCCTCTGTTGACATACAAGCCGAGGGTTTCATCATACTGATCTCCGGTGATCAAATCGATCCAACCGTCATTGTTAAAATCAGACCAGGTATACCCACGACTTCTAACCCCAGGATTAGAAAAGCTGTTTTCCTGGTAAGTGTAGTTACCAGATCCATCATTAATGAATAGCATGTTTTGAACATCAGAGGTGATGTATAGGTCCTGATCATTGTCATTGTCTATATCCACGTTACTAATCGTCCAGAAATAGGCTTCATAGGCTGTGAGTGGAGTATTATCAACGTACAAAGTGTCAGCCAAGACTAACTGTCCAGCTCCATCGTTGTGGTATACCGTACCTATTGACTTAGCCAAATCAAGGAATCCATCATTGTTTACATCCACCCAGACTCCGGCTTCTGATGGACTCCAGAAGTGAAACTCCTCAGAAACTTGTGTATTCGTAATCTCAAAACTTCTACTACCCGTATTTCGATAGACTCTGTCTCCAAAGTCCCTGCTTCCAGGCACATACAAGTCTAAGAAACCGTCGTTATCATAGTCACCCCATGCCGCTGTTCTGTTAAATCCAATTTCAGTGGTGGCAATAGTACCAACGATCTTCTTGAAAGTACCATCACCATTATTTTCGTACATGAAATTGGCCGCTAAATCAAAAGCATTGGATACATAAAGATCATCATCACCGTCTCGATCATAATCACCCCATGCACCTCCATAACTTGTTCTGGTGATATCACTGGTGATTCTATTGTATAGCGGATCAAACAATGGTGATTTATGGATTAGATTAGGTTCGTTAGACGGGAAAGACCGTGAATCAGACTCCATTGCTATTACTCTGTAGTAATACCGCTGACCATCAAGTGTGTTTTCAATGGTATATCTATATGCACCAGATATGGTGTCCAATGTGGTATAGCTCGTCGGGTTACCAACTGATTGCTGAAGAATGAACGACGGGTCTCCAGATCCATAGTACTCCCAGGTCAACATGATACTATCACTGCTAAGTAAACTAGCCGTCAAGTACTCTGGGTTTTGAAGATCAAAATTAATGGTAGAACTTGTTGGCCAGAATTTGGACAAACCTGTAGCTCCATATAACAGCTCTGAGAATTCCACATATAAGGTATCATTGGTGTATTCCATTCCTAATATTTCAGCGTTAAATCCATATTTAGGAATTATAGAATCGCATACCTGCAAGAATTCACGAGGTGCAACAAACTCACCGAATACATCCTGGTAGTATCCTGCTAACACATCAGAGATGTTGAATAAATTATAACTTATTTGGTCCACCTGTACTTCTCTTCCACCAGTCAAACCGGCATCCGGTCCATCTAAAATCTCATATGTACCTGCCCAGCTTTGACCAACAGGAATAGTAGGCTCACAGCTTCCAGTAAATATTATATCAGAATAGTTAGATTCTAATCCTTCTCCAAAAGCAGATAGCAGTGCCTTGGCTCGATAATAGTAATTACCAGGCTCTGTAACTGGATTGGAGTACCAACCCCTGAAGTAAATAGTATCCTGTACTTCAAAGTTTACTCCATCAGTGCTTCGTTCGATGACAAATGAATTAGCGAATCCATCGTATTGAACATCAATCCAAATAGTATTTGGTCCCCCAGCATATGGTGAATTGATAAATGGAGCACCTAACTCATCGCTTCCAGTATCTCCTATTTCGATCGCGTCTACTGAACCATTAGAGACCACAAAGTCCACTTGATCCACAGCAAATGGAGTTTTTGGGAAAGTAATCTGATTCTCATAATTATAGATCTCTCTGTTGACTGGTACAATGATCTCCTCACCTCCAGTACCATGTATGATCATGTTGCCTATATTCAGCTCTGCTCCTGGTGAATGTAACCTTATATAGTTAATCGCTATAGGATCTGTCGCATAAAACATTTTTAACGTATCAAAATCTGGCTCATTGGCATTGTGCCACCATTTATCATAATAGTACCACTCTGCGCCACTGTAACCATATGAACCATCCATTGTCTGTGGTGGGTTATCAGGCATACCCACTGGTCCATTGGGATCAAATCCTAGTGTTCCAGGATCGTCAAATGCGGGAGACTGTTGACTAGTAGCATACCTTTTATCATAGCTATCCACAGCTATTTGCTTCGTTAAGAAAGGTGCTTCTCCATATTGATAATTCGGATTAACGACCATGGCCATGTACTTGGTCACGTCATAATCCTCATTGATGGTGAATGTGTAGCTGGAATCGTTACCCGTGTATCCAATTTCAAAAAAATAAGGCTCAGCATTATTTTTATCTGATCTGTACCAGTAAAACTCATCTGCCGGATCTTGTCTTTCGGCACTGAGTGTCACTTCACCACCTACCGTAGGATCACCACTAAAGGTAATTTCACGAGAAGTTCCCTGGGGATAAAGCGATACATTAAATCCACCGATATTTCCTATTCCATCACTTAGTGCTGCAAAATCGAAGTTATTGTAACTGACATTGACATTGGCATAGTAAACCGCTGAATCCAAATCACTCGCCAAACCTGTTAAGTAGTTTCGATCTACATAGAAGCTTGAGAATTGACCTGTAACAAACCCTGAAGGAATACTACCAGTTAGTCTGTTGGTACTAAGATTTAAATAATAAAGATTGGTCAAATTGGACAATGAAGATGGAATATCTCCTGTCAGAAAGTTGCCACTCAGATCCAAATACCCCAATGAAGTAGCATTGCCAATTTCAGAAGGAATAGGCCCTCCTACATTACTTTGCAAGATGTTGATAGAAAATAAATTGCTTAAAGAGAACAATGAAGCCGGAAGACTAGAACCATTGAAATTGGAATTATAAACATCCAGCATTTCCAGATTTGTCAGGGCTGAAAGGTCAGGGAATGTTTCGGCATAAACCTCATTGACGCTCAGTCCTACCACATTTCCGCCATAAGCAAATACTCCATCCCATGTCTCAACCGGACCTTCAAACCAGTTGAGATCCACACCTGATGGAAGTTGTATTTGAGCGTAGAGGGTCACTAAAGCCGATGAGTCAGCTATATTGACTGGTTCCACCACATTTACACTGAAAATACCAGTCTCAATTTGCAAGCCTGTAAGGTTACTTATTACATCATGATAAGAATAGCCAATATAATCTCCATCATTATCAGGGTTCAATGCATTAGCAATGGTGTATGAATCACCAGAGCCTACATAGCTTCCCCACAAGTACCAATCAATATAGGTCAAGGTATCCGTGTCAATATCCATACTCATGGTGTAATCATCCCCTACTCCGAGAATTACATTCTCTACATCCTGGTTGGTAGGCTTCATGTAGGAGACATCATAGAATCCTGGTCTTTGGCCAAGATTAATTTCTTCAAAATACATTTCGAATGGCAATAAATCCTGAAAGTCAAGTCTATTGCCTTGCAGCGCCAGATCAATAATTGCAGTATCTAGTGCCAACGCTGAGATATCTGTCAACTCATTCTCTTGTAGGTAAATGTATTGCAGATGCTGGTTGAGCTCACTTGGAAGAGCTCCGGTAAGGTCATTGTTTCTCAAATTGAGGTAATAAAGACTGTCCATATTACCGAGTCCGGCCGGCACGGCTCCTGTTAAATTGGCTTCAGGTATTTGCAGTACTTTCAAACTGGTCATGCTCAAAATCTCAGTAGGGAAACCTGATGAGAAGTCAGAAAAACCAGCTACAAAATTTTCTAGATTTGTAAGGTTAGCATAGCTATCAGGTAAGCCACCATCCATTGCTGGCACGCGGATTACAGAAAGCCTTTTCAATCCAGTCAATGAACCTACATGTTCATAGCCACTGGTAAATCTGGAGTTGTCCAGAAAAAGAAATTCCAGATTAGTCAAATTGGAAATGGATGATGGTAATGCTCCAGTTACTCCTGGGTTATTGGCCAGCGATAAGTATGTAAGATTGGTCAAATCCCCAATATTAGAAGGTAATTCACCAACCATATTGGCATTATTTTGTAAATAAAGTAGCTCCAGGTTGGTCAACTCGGTTACTCGCTGTGGCACCTCGAAAAGTTGCAGATTGTATATTCCGAGTAACTTAAGGTTGGTCAGGTTATACAACTCGTCTGGTAATTCAGAAAAACTATTTCCACCTAACCAGAGGGTATCCAGGTTGGTAAGCAGCCCGATAGCTGGGGACAGTTCATCTATACCAATTCCATCCATATCCAGATAGTGCAGGTTGGATAAGCCGTACAACTCACCTGGCAAGTATCTCAATCCGGGATTTCCCCAGATGGCAAGCCACTCCAGAGCATCCAGATCACCAATAGATGGAGGTAAACCACCATCCATATTTTGATCATACAGGTCTAGTCTGGTCACTCTACCAGCTCCATTAAGAATAACACCTTCCCACATTACCAGTGGAGCATTCATCCAATTACCTGCATGATTCCAATATTGACCTCTTGTGGCTTTGTAAATATCTACCAAAGCCAATGAATCCGACTCATCAGCTGGGGCAATTGTCCAAACAGATTTGTCACCACTCTCCAATTCCAAAAAGGTAACGGCATTTACAGAGTCGTTACCAATCAGACACCAGTAGGTTCCTGTTGAGTCCAATTGCAAATTGGCTATGGTAAGTTGCGGATCATTTTTTCCATCCAGATAGTTACCATTGAAATACCACTGGTACGTATTGGCTGCTCCTCCTACTGTAGCGTCGAGTGTGACAGGTTCTCCAAGATTATAAATACCTAACTCGGCATCTGGAGTATACTGTGGATAGAAATCCAAGGTGTATGCCGGTGTTTGAAGTAAAGGCTCTATGTCATCAAACTCAAAGTAGTTATCAAATCCGTAAACTTCACCCAAGGACGACAAGCCACTCAAATCCGGTAGGTTTTCTAACTGGTTACGCTGAATAAATAAAGCTCCAAGTGACGAAAGATTGCTGAAACTGGTAGGGATATCTCCTGGGATCTGGTTTTCATCAACAGCCAGTAGGTACAAATTGGATAGGTTACCAAGTTCTGATGGAAGGGGTTCGTTTAACTCATTGACACTTACATTAATATAGACGAGGGAGGTAACAGAGCCAAGTTCAGCAGGGATGGCTCCAGTAATCTGGTTTTCTTGTAAGTAAAGTTCTATTAGAGAGGTGTCATTTGCCAACTCTACAGGAATTGTTCCAGTAATGTTGTTACCATCCAATCTTAAGACTTGTAGATTCGGAAAGGTGCCAATTGAAGCAGGAATGGATGTAATCCTGTTGAATTCCAACCCTATGTAAAACAAGGATGAAGAGCCTGCAGTAGCAGGGAAAGTTGTGATCAGGTTATCCCTCAAATTGATGTTTTGAATAGTGGTCAATTCAAACAACTCTCCAGACATTCCTGAAAGCTCATTGTTCTCAATTGCCAGATTCCAAAGTTCTGTACAATTGGAAATCTCAGCTGGCACCTCTCCTGTCACGAAGTTTTCACCCATATACAGTTCTCGCAGTTTGGTGAGATTCCCAATACCTGTCAGTGTCCCTGTAATCTGGTTGTTATACAAATCCAGAATCTCAATGGAATCCAAAACCGTAAAGACCGAAAAGTCATTAGCTATGCTATTGCCCCAAAACCTAGCAACCCGTAGGTTGGTCATGGACGACATGTCTGGAAGCGAAATGATATTGTTCTCAGGGGCATTCAACTCATACAATCCGGTGAGTCCGGCAACACCCGTCGGCAATGTAGAAAACAGGTTATTCTGCATGTCCAGAGAATACAAATTGGATAGTCCAGACAACTCATTTGGCAAATCTGACAGCTGGTTCCCCGCTATTAGCAAGAACGACAAATTGGTACAGTTACCAATTGATGCTGGAATAGATGTGAGTTGGTTGTAATCCACATACAGGTCATACATACTAGTCAAGTCACCTATTTCGGTAGGCAGAGTTGTTAGTTGATTACCTCCCAGATAGAGACCAAATAGTGTGCTGAAATTACCAATTGAGGCAGGAAGACTAGTTAGATCATTGCCCCATAGATACAAATATTCCAAATTGACCAAAGCACCAATAGTATCGGGCAAAGTTGTTAGTGCATTTCCACCTAAATCAAGAGACGTAAGGTTGGTTAGAGCACCTATACCTTCGGGAAGGCTAGTTATACCATCGGTCACAAAAATATCACTGTCGTCATATTCGGAGTTCCAAAGAGACAGATTGGTCAAATTGGTTAGAAAACCGATTTCATCGGGAACGAAATCGATAAAGTTTGCTCCTAAGGACAAACTGTTTAGTTTAGTTAGGTTGCCTATTTCAGATGGAATAGAACCAGTGATGTAGTTATCATTGAACTCGATATATTCCAATGAATCAAGATCTCCAATTTCGAAAGGTATTGTTCCATTTAGGTTATTGTTCTGTAGATTAAGACCTACTACAAAGTTTAAAGTATCATAAACAGGAGCACCCATACTGTCAAGGCCTATTTCCACTTCATAGGCACGTGTTTCCACACCTACCCAGTTCTCCACGTCATCTATTTTCCACCCAGAATTATCAAACCAGAAATCACCACCTAAGGCATCATAAATAGCCACCAAAGCCATGGAGTCTGTAGACACTGTAGTAAGATGACTGGACAGACCAGGAATAAATGAAATACCTTCATCTGGAGCCTTGGCCATTTTGGAGGCACTATTAATTGTAAACTTTTTAGTTTTCAAAGGTGATAAACTCAACAGTCTCTGCTCATCAGCTGTAAGCTCTTCCATGGATTGTGAGTTTGCCTTTGACTTCAAACGTTGTATGGCCAAATAGTCAATGGTGGTACGGTCTGCTTCTTCCAGCTGGTAAGATGACTCATGTGTTTTATCCAAAGGTTTCTTTTCAACGTCCGTGTTCAGTCCCTTTTGATCTCCCATTTCAATTGGACGTCTGCTGGCCGCTCTATTCGCAATGGCTCTTTCTTGCATTGCTTTGTTTTGCTCGTGAAGTCGCAATTTTAACTCCTTCACATCATCCACTTCTTCATATGAGTGTTCCTGCTTCTGAGGTTCTTTAATCTCAGGAGCGAACTGAGCCTTAGCGGCTGTCCGCATGGAACTTTGGGATGGCAACCCTCCCTTTTGTCTTGACATGAAAGCGTCCACCATCTGCTGGAAGTTCATCCGGTGCTCTGGTACATGTGCCTTTTCATAATTAGCCGTACCGCTCGTAGCCTCCACCAATTGACCATCCGTTCTTTTGGACAAATCAACCGATGTGCTTTTAATACTCGGTTCAGTTAGAGATGTTTGTTGTGGTGTGCGTCTTTGCTGGATCTCAACTGAGTCCACAGCACTTGACTTTTTCAATTCTTGAGCTTGCACTATAATTCCTGTACAAACAAGAACAAATGCGATGAGGTTGGTTGTAAACTTTTTCATGAATTAAGTTGGCGTGATAACAGGCATACAAGTTATATGTAGCTGCTATCAATTGCAATACCCTAAAATAGGTATTGGACAACCGAAATCAGTCAAAAAACAACCAACTGATAAACAGACACTTATATAAAGTGATGCAGATAAAACAACTAAATTATTCGACGAATGAAGAATTTTGATGAATTGTATCAATTGATAGAAAAGGGGTATTTAATTGATCTTTTCGGCACCCCGAAATACCTGGCCATTTTATCGCATGGAGCGGGAGCAGGAATGGATCACCCATTTATGAATCGCATGGCCGAGCTATTGAGCAAGCAAAGTGCAGCCGTGATTCGCTTTAATTTTAGTTATCTTAAAGAAGGAAGAAAATTTCCTTCTTCCAGCAAACAATCAATTGGTGATATTGACGAGGTATACCATCAGGTAAGAGGCCTGTTTCCTGATCAGCCCATTATCCTGGGAGGTAAATCGTATGGAGGCAGAATGTCCTCGCATTGGCTGGCCCAACAAGAATATCAAAATCAAATAGCAGGGCTTTTCTACTTGGGCTTTCCTCTCCATGCACCCGGAAAACCAGGCACTAAACGGGCAGATCATCTAACCTCCATCAGCATACCACAGCTATTTCTCCAAGGAACCAATGATAAACTGGCGCAACTTGACCTCATAGAAGGCGTAATAGATCAACAAAAAAATGCCACGCTTAAAACCATAGAACATGCTGATCATAGCTTTAAAGCCGCAAAAAAGTATGGAAAAAGTGAAATGCAGATAATGGAAGAGCTGGCCTTGACCATCGATAGATGGGCTTTAGACCAGCTCTAAATCTACTTAAAAGGTTAGGTCAGTAGATTGCTTTAAATAAGATTCGGAACTGGTTCCTACCATGATGTCAAAGAGGCCATCTTCCACAATGAATTCATTGGTATTATCATAAAAGCCCAAGTCTTCTCCGTTCAAAGTGAATGTTACCTCACGAGATTCTCCTGGTTTGAGCGATAGCTGTTTGAAGTCTACCAGTTTTTTGATCGGTTGGGCGAGACTTGCTACTCTGTCGCGAATATAAACCTGCACGGTCTCCTTCCCTGTTATTTCTGACGTATTGGTGACGTTCACGCTCACCTCCACTACACCTCTACTCGTCTTGAGCATTAAATCTGAGTAGCTAAATGATGCGTAGCTAAGCCCATGACCAAATGGGAAGACTCCTTCGTTAGGAACGTCGGTATAATGTGACCAAAAGACCAACCCATTGTCAAATGCATTAGTCACAGGCCTTCCGGTATTTTTCCTATCATAATGGAGTGGTTCTTGTCCTACATTATGAGGGAATGTAACTGGCAATTTACCAGAAGGATTGTACTTGCCAAACAAAACATCAGCTGTAGCATTTCCAGCTTCTGAGCCGGCAAACCATGTTTCCAGGATAGCTGGCGCTTGTTCGGCCAGTTCTGGAATAGCCAGTGGTCGTCCATTCATCAACACCACCACTACATTCGAATTTACTTTTGTGATTTCTTGAAAAAGCTCCAATTGCCTGCCAACCAGCCTGATGTCTGACTGACTTCTACCTTCTCCGGTTTGATAGCAATCTTCTCCTACAGCCATCACTACCACTTCAGCAGATTTGGCCACTTCTATTGCTTCGGCAAATCCCTCTCCTGTATCATTTGCCCATTTCAATTCATGTACAAAATCTCTTCTCCCTTCAGTAATGGTATATCCCTGTGCAAATGTCACCTTGGTTTTTCTAGATACGGCATTGCGGATACCCTCCTCCAGTGATACGGCGCTATTAGGCACTGCTTGGGCTCGCCAGTTGCCCAGAGGTATGTCTTTGCTACCAGCCAGTTGCCCAATCACGGCAATGGATTTAACGTTTGGGTCTAGTGGAAGCAAATCTCCCTGATTTTTCAGCAATACCATGGATTTCCTGGCCACATCTCTTGCAATGGCTTTTGTCTGATCATTGTACACTTCATTCTTCTCGCGAGACGTATCACTGTATCGGTATGGGTCATCAAATAATCCCAATTGATACTTTATGGTCAGTATTCTACGTACAGCGTCATCGAGTAGCGCCTCGTCAATAGCTCCTTTCTCTACCAGTCCCTGCAGGTAATATTCATAAATACGAGCCTCCATATCCATATCACTACCTGCGCTAAAAGCCAATAAACCCGCATGAGCAGAATCCCTGGCGACACCATGAGTCAACAGCTCCCCGATAGACCCCCAATCGGAAACCATAAAGCCGTCAAATCCCCATTTTCCTTTCAAAATATCTCGCTGAAGGTAGCTATCGGCTGTTGCCGGCACTCCACCTACATCATTAAATGCGTTCATAAATGTAGCTGCACCTGCCTCCACCGCTGCTTTGAAAGGAGGCAAAATGACATTGTACAAAGTTTGTCGAGACACATCTGCTGTGTTATAGTCTCTACCCGCTTCCGCAAAAGCATATCCTGCAAAGTGTTTGGCACAGGCTGCTATAGTGGTAGGGTCTGATAGGTCATCTCCCTGATAGCCCTTGATCCATGCTCTAGCCATTACTGAACTAAGGTATGGGTCTTCACCAGCCCCTTCCATGATACGGCCCCAGCGCGCATCATGACTCACATCAATCATCGGTGAGAATGTCCAGTGTACGCCACTTGCAGCAGTTTCTCTTGCCGCCAAGGCGGCACCTTGCCTCACCCCTTCATAATCCCAGGATGATGACTGACCAATTGGTACTGGCAGCATGGTTTTATAGCCATGGATGACATCATATCCAAATATCAGGGGAATACCCAACCGGCTATTCTCAACGGCCATTTTCTGGGCTTCTCTAGTCCCGTCAGCAGTCAATACATTGAGCATGCCTCCTACATAGCCGTTGCTAATGTTGTCTGCTTTCAGTTGATTATTACCGTCCTTGGGCACCGGACCGGTAAACTCCCAGGTCCCATTGTACATGTTCGTTTGTCCTACCTTCTCTGCCAAAGTCATCAACGACAGAAGACTATCTACTTTTTGAGTGATCTGAGCAGTTTTCAGTTGCTGAGAACTAAGTGCTGACGTAATCATCAGCGCACCTACCAAGAGTCTATATTTCATTATTTTGATAAACTTTTACGTAATCAATTTCCATTGTTTGAGGCCAGATAGAGTCATCCACGCCATACTTGCCACCCCAATTGCCGCCTACGGCCAGATTGAGAATGAGGTGGAAAGGTTGGTCAAAAGGCCAGCCTTCATAGTCTTCATTGTTTTTCTCTAGTGCGAGGTACTCTTTACCGTCTACTGACCAAACCATTTTGTTCTGGTCCCAGGCAAGTTCGTACTCGTGAAAGATATCACTGGCATCATCGAGATAGATACTGTCAGACTTTTGAGTTCCAATGACGTGGTTGTATTTCTCTGTATGAATGGTGCCATAAATCATCCCTTGATTATAGCCAACATGCTCCATAATGTCGATCTCACCATCTCTTGGCCATTTCATTTGGCGGTCCAGCGTTGGCAACATCCAAATCGCCGGCCAGGTGCCCTTTCCCTGTGGAAGCTTAGCCCTAACCTCAATTCTTCCATACTGCCAATCACCTTTTGCTTTGGAAATCAATTTGGCACTCGTATAATCTTTCGAGTCAAAACCATCTTTTAATGCAGTGATTTTCAACGAACCATCACTTACTGAAAGGTTCTTATGGTCATCAAGGTAATACTGTAGTTCGTTGTTTCCAAAGCCACAATTTCCAGGACAACCATCACTGACAATTGCGGTCCATTTACTTTGATCTAGCTCGTTTCCGTTGAAGTCATCAGACCAAACCAAAACCTGCTCAACATCGGCGGTGGTACTGGAGCTGGGGGTATCTGCACACTGCACACACAGGCACACCACACCTATCACTACCAGGAGTAATTTCTGCTTCATTATACTATTTTCATTTTGATCTCGAGAGTTAGGAACCTACCCAAATCCCGAGATCCAATCATCAATATATCTATAGAAATAGATGCTGTTTTAAAGTGCGAAACCAAATCAATATCCATCATTTTGCTTCAATACACCATTTGAAAGGTCTATTTCTACTTGGGGAATCGGTAAAAATCCTCTCGTGTCAGCATCGAAAGTCACCTCGTATACTGAAGGATCACCAGTGTAATATGAACCAATATCATTGGTAATGCTTAGTTCTTGTTGTGCAACTGTGACACCTCTTCTCAGAAGGTCGAAATACCTCAGTCCTTCACCTGCCAGCTCTCTTCTTCGCTCTTGAAACAGTGCATTCTCAGAGTAACTACCCAATGCGGATAAGCCAACTCGATTGCGGACCTCATTGAGGTAACTCACACTCTGACTTAGCTCAGCAGCCATCAGCAGCACATCGGCATATCGAATAGCTCTGTAATTGCTCATATTGTGTAGTTCGGGAGTTCCCACAGTCCCTCGATCTACCAAACGTGTCGTGTACTTGTTGTTGTAATAGCCGGTATGCTGATAAGAACCCGTATTCAGCGTTACGCCACTTTCGGCCAGCAACTGTGGCTGAGTGATGATGGTGGCGTCTAGTCTTGGATCCCCTTGCAGGTCTTGATACAGCTTATTTGACACGATAGCAAAAGCCCAACCTCTGTAGAAAGTGCTACCGCCGGTCACTCTTGGTCCCATCATCTGTGCCGCCAGATTGCCTTCCACATATTGCTCTGATCCCCAGTCTCCACCGACTGGCTCTCCAGCGTATGAAATTTCGAAAACACTCTCGATACTAAACTCATTGGCGGCCAGAAATAGCTCATCATAATTTGGTAACAAATCATGTCCACTATTGGCAATCAGATCCTCCAGCTGAGCCAAAACGTAGGCATCATCAATAGTCTGGTTACCTGCCGACATGCCGTTTCCGTATACTCCTTTCTCAAATAAATACACTCTTGCTAGCAGAGCCTGAGCAGCCCATTTAGTCGCTCTACCTGTACCTATTTGTGTAGGCAGGCTTGGTAGTGCATCGACCAGATCAGTAGCTATTTGATTGTACACCTCGGCTGGTGAACTCTGCTTGCGATTGCCATCTTCCAAACCCGATGGAACACTAGTTAATAAAGGTACATTCTCAAAGAAGCGAACCAATTCAAAGTTGAACCAGGCTCTCAAAAACTTAGCTTCGGCAATCAGGCGATCTACTTCGTTGGGATCAGCTCCTTCTAAAGCCGCTGCTTTTTCGATGGTGAAATTGGCCCGGAAGACACCGAAATAATTACGTTTCCAAATGGACCTGACTACATCGTTGGCAGTAGAAATTCTGAATCGATTGAATTCATCTTCCTCCGCACCATCTCCAGCATCCTGGCCTCCGGCATAAGCATCATCAGATAGAATTTCGGACATCACCAGGGTTGGTGACCAGGCCAGCCCGGTTCCCTTTTGGTGTCCCAGCACATCATACGAGGCAATTAACGCTTGCTCCACCTCATCGACGGTACTGAAGTAATTACTAGAAAACAAGGTAGCCTGGGGCTCCAATGTTAAGTAATCTTCAGAGCAAGAAGACAAGATGAGTATTGAAAGGAATAGTGTGAATATCTTTTTCATGATTTTATTCATTAGCATCTTTCAAATATTAAAATGTAATGGAAGTACCTATTCGGAATGTCCGAGCTTGAGGATATATCCCTCTGTCAATTCCCGTATCTCTAATATTGATATTTCCATTGCTTACAGTAGAACCCACCTCTGGATCAGCACCGCTGTATCCCGTGAGCGTCCAAAGATTCTCAGCCGAAATATAAACTCTCCAATTGCTAGCCTTTATTCGATCCAGTAAGTCTCCAGGGATTCTGTAGCCTAACTGAATGTTTTTAAGGCGCAGGTAAGAACCGTTCTCGATATTGATCATATCGGTTGCTCTGGTGTAGTTCTTGTTTGGATCGTTAATCACCAACCTTGGTACTGTCTGGCTAGGATTGTCCTCAGTCCACTGATCCAAAATGTAACTCTGTCTGTTCGACGTAAGTATGTCTGGTCGATTCATGCCGTTGAAGACATCCAGTCCCAGCTGACCGATAAGCAAGACTGACATATCAAACCCCTTATAGTTGGCAGAAAGGTTGGAACCAAGTGTCCAATCAGGCAGTGGGCTTCCGATGATTGTACGGTCTGCATCTGATATCACTCCATCTTCGTTTACATCTACATAGCGGATATCACCTGGTTTAGCATTTGGCTGAAGGACATCTCCCTGTTTACTTATATGAGAGAATACTTCGTTTTGGGACTGGAAGATTCCATCAGTCTTGTAACCGTAAAATGATACAACTGGACTTCCTTCAATGGTTCTGGTTACTTCACCTGAAAGTGCCCATGATGCACCAGAAATAAACCCAGCCTCATTAGCTACTTTGGTCATAGTATTTTGATTGTATGTCGCATTTGCTCCAATGGAATACCCAAAGTCTCCTTTGGATTCTCTCCATTCCAAAGTGATTTCATATCCTTCGTTTTCCATCTCACCCACATTGGCCACACGAAGATCCTGACCTAATGAAGCTACGCTGGTAACCGTTTGCAGCAGATCTTTGGTGGTCTTCTTATAATAATCAAAAGTGGCAGTCAGGCGGTTATCTAAGAAGCCAGTCTCCACTCCTATATCAATCTGCTCTGAAGCTTCCCATTTGATGTCCTGATTCTCCAAAAACGCAGGTATGGCACCTAAGACCGCTCCTGAAGCCATGTTATAAGCTATGTTAAAATCAACCGTAGATTCATACAAGAATGTACCAATTCGGTCATTACCGTTTTGTCCCCACGAGGCACGCAGTTTGAGCAAACTAAGAGCTCTCCATCTTGGAAAGAAAGGTTCTTCGTTGATTACCCAACTGGCACCTACAGACCAGAAGTTGGCGAACTTGTTATTGGCCCCGAAGTTGGATGAGCCATCTCTTCTCTGAGTGACTGATAAGGAAACTCGGTCATTGTAGTCATAAAGCAGTCTGGAGAAAAACGAAGCTCTCGTAGTTCTGGATGCAGTACCTCCAGAGGTCTGTGTGGAATCTACGGTAAGATCCAAATAAATCAGGTTAGGGTTGTCAGTATTGATGCCCTGACCTCCTCCTGCCAGTACCTCCCAGTTGTTGTCGAGAGTGGTAGTACCAGCAAGTAAATTGAAGCGGTGGTTTCCGATCTCCTTTACATAGGAAATGGTGTTTTCCCATTGCAGCACTGAGTTTTTCTGAATCTGATGACTCATACTGGTTGTTGCAGTATTATTGAAGGTACCTGTGAGAAAATAAAGTGGTTGATGTGATCGGATATCCAGGTAGCTCACATCTACTCCCAGTGTCGTTTTCAGCTGCAATCCTTCTATTGGCTCCACCTGAGCAAACACATTACCTAGAATCTGGTCTTTAGTAACCACCTGATTTTGGATTTCGAGTCTTGCTAGTGGGTTAACTACCTCACCTGCCACATACTGTGAAATGCCATAAATATTGCCATTACCATCTGTGACGACAGGCTCTACTGAGTATGGAGCTTGATCAAGAAGCGCCTGGTCGGTTTGAAACACAGGTGTGAGCGGATCAAGATTTAGCGCACTGCTGTAGGCGCCATTAAATGATCCATTACTAGTAACACCTCTTGTTTTCAGGTGAGTGAAAGTCAGGGTATTACCCCAGCTGAATACGTCGTTCACATCCGTTCTGGAGTTGAGTCTGGCAGTATATCTTTCAAATTTAGATTTATCCCCACCGATGATCCCTTCCTGGTTGAAGTAAGAAAGACTAGAGGCAAAAGCTGTTTTGTCATTGCCACCTTCTACCCCGATGTAATGGCTTTCTATCGGAGAGTTGCTGGTAAATAGCTCTTCCTGCCAGTCCGTGTTATGGGTGGGGATTTGGTTGGGGTCAATAGCAGAACCATCCAGCTTTCTCGCACCAGCCTGAGCCATTACCTGCTGGTATTGATCGGCATCTAGTAGGTCTACTTTTTTGGCTGCATTTTGAATTCCATAATATCCGGTGTAAGTGACCGACACCCGACCTTCTTTGTTTCCTGACTTAGTGGTTATTAAAATCACCCCGTTGGCAGCACGTGCTCCATAGATAGAAGTGGATGCTGCATCTTTTAACACCTCCATAGACTTAATGTCAGCAGGGTTAAGATTATCTATACTCGCCACAGCAATACCGTCTACAAGTATGAGTGGATCTGCGTTACCGTCTGTACCGATACCTCTGATACGTATGCTTGGTCGCTCACCTGGCTGTCCAGACTGATTGAGTAGCTGAACACCGGCAGCCCTACCCTGTAGCGCCTGATCAACAGTAACTACAGGCGTAGAGGTGATCTCTTCCGAAGACACACTCTCAATTGATCCGGTTAAAACTTTTTTCTTCTGTACACCATATCCGATGACTACTACTTCATTGAGTTCTGAAATATCCAGAGTCATGGATACATTGATTTCTGATTGGCTGGACACGACTATTTCTTGCGTCTTGTATCCCACGAATGAATAGGTCAGTGTAGCACCTTCTTCGGGTATGGCAAGGGTATAACCTCCATCCATGTCGGTAATCGTACCATTGGAGGTACCTTTCTGCAAGATGGTGACTCCAGGGAGGGTTTCTCCTGTTTCTGAGTCAGTCACCGTGCCTGATACTGTTCGCTGTGCAACAGCCCATATCGAAAAGAGCATGAGCAGCACAGATGTGAATTTCTTTTTCATTTTTACTTGATTTAGTCTCTTTTCAATTTTCCTGGAACACTCTGATATAGTCTACCTTCATCTCTTGAGGAAACTGCGTACTTGAGTTGGGGCTTCCTGGCCAGTTGCCACCTACGGCCACATTCATGATGAGGAAAAAGTCTTGTCTGAACTCGGAGAGTCCGGCGGGAGTAATATCTATGATGTGATACTGCTCATCATTGATCATCCATTTGATGGATGTATTGGTCCAAATAAGACTGTATACATAATACTTGTCGCTGAGATTTCCGGAGGCTACTTTTTTACTACCCGAGTAGGAAGCATATCCGCCATCATCCCAGTGCACTGTGCCATGAGTAACATTATCCCTACCATCTCCACCACCAATCATTTCCATGATATCGATCTCTCCACATGCAGGCCAGCTCACTTGATTGATGTTAGCTCCCAGCATCCAAAGTGCCGGCCATATTCCCTGGCCTTCAGGTAGTTTGGCTCTTATATCTACTCGTCCGTATTGGAATTCAAATTTGTCCTGTGTGGTCAGTCTACTGGAAGTATAGGATTTCCCTGAAAAGGATTGATTCCTAGCCTGAATGGTCAGTTTACCATTACTTACAGATGTGTTTTCTTCTCTATAGAATTGGAGCTCATTATTACCCCAACCACACACATTAGGACATCCATCTCCTATTTCAAAATTCCATTTGCTTTGATCTACACCTTCACCATTGAACTCATCTTGCCAGATCAGATCCATACCATCATAAGAAAGCGGGGTTTCATAACCTTCGTCTCCGTCCACCGGTCCACCATCTCCGATTTCTACAGTGATGCTCTTTTCATAAGCACGATAGCGACCTGATGCTCCATATGCCCGCACTTCTACTGGATACACGCCTGTGGATTCGTACGTATGTGTGAAAGTACCTGACTCATTAGACTGGAGTTCTGATCCATCTCCAGCATCAAAAGTGTACTCCACGGTGTTGTCACTTTGGGCCTCAATGGTGATCAATGCACTGTTTTGCGGATCCACATTGACCATTACATCCAGAAATGTGGGCTCATTAGATGGAGTGGTTTTCTCCTCCTGGCAGCTGATGAAGTATCCTGCGAACAGTATGATGAGATAAATATTTCTCATGGAAAATTTGAGTTTGTAAGGATTGGGAAAAGAAAGAGATGCCCGCAATGGGCAATCTCTTTCCGGTTTTTAAGTTGAGAAGTAATTCCCTTGACTATTGATTATCTCAATAGAAGTAAATGTTGTCTACAAATAGTGTTGGTGAGTCACCAGCACCTGCATCATCAAATTTGAATTGGATAGTCTTAGTTAAGTCCACCACTGAAGTGAACTCACTTAGAGGCACGTCATAACTAACCCACTTGCCTGTTTCAATTGTCAGTGCGTATGGAGTTTCGTTAGGTCCTTCACTAATCAGTGATAGATTCACTGTAGTGGCATCTGCAGTCCACACATCGAGGTGTACATGAGTCTTGCCAGAAACATCCTGCATGTTGCCTGCCCAGTCAATTCCCTGGTAGGTCAAACCTTCCATTTTCAGCGTGTTGTTGTCTCCAATAGTCACTACAGTAGTGTTAGTAGCCTGCCCCCAATCAGGGTCTGTGTTTACGCCATCCACGGCAGTATAAGCATCACTGAAAATAGATACAACATCACCTTCTGCTTGCGTAGGCGCAGGAGCAGCTTCAGCTGGTGACGACTGTGATGTACCACTGAAGAAATAAATGTTATCAAGGAAGATCGTACGCTGACCATCACCTCCATCAAACTTCAACTGGATGACACCTGACAGGTCTACCACTTCAGAGAATTCAGAAAGCGCAATATCGTATCCTTTCCATGCACTAGCAGTAATGGTAAGAGCTACAGGAGTTTCTGCTCCGTCACTAATTAAGAATACATTTACTTCCTCAGCATTGGAAGTCCACATGTCTAGGTGCAGATAATCCATACCTGACAGGTCCTGTGCATTTCCAGAAAAATCAATGCCCTGATAGTTGAATGCAGCAAGTTTTAACATGTTGTTGTCACCGATTGTCTCACCAGTCAAATCTGTAGACTGACCCCAATCTGGATCAAGGTTCACTCCATCGATATCAGTGTAAGCATCACTGTAGATTGAAATGACATCAGCTGCGTCAGCTGTTGGTGTATCAGCGGCCTCTTCCGGTGTGCCACTTTCTGCAACCTGGCATTCACTTACTACTACAGGGCTGGTTTCACCATAGCTCACCAAAGTAGATCTCCAGTAAGCAAGACCAGTTGGTGATCCTTCGTGAGCAAACTCCACCTCCACGATCAGTGTATCCACATCAGCGTCTACTAATTTCACCACATTATAAGTTACGCTTTCTACTGGCGCAGTTACTTCACCATCAGGTGTGGCTTTAGGAATACCAATGAATCCTCCATCAATCTTAAGTGTAGCAGCAGATGCATCATAGGTGAAATCGTGAGTACCAGAGTTCCAGCTGCTCAGATCTTCGCCATTGGCACCTATCCAGTTGTCAGCTACGGAAGCATCAAAACAAGTACCATTGATCTCTTCTTTGAAAGCACCTTCAGCAAATGCGTCACCTTGATTATCAAAAGTGAATGTGCCATCGGTGTTGAATGTCCAGGTATCGTTGAAGATACATGGTCTCTCGCAAAGCTGCACATTCACACCAAGTCCCCACCACCATACAGATCGGTCAGTAGGTCCAACTTCGAAAACGGCATGCATGCCACCTTGTGAATCTGCGAGCAGATGCCACGTCTTGCCATCCTCTCCGATCAAGGTTCTTTGAGCAGCTAGTGGGTCAGTCACCTCTACAGATTCAGATTTAGTTGCAGAAACTCCATCAGCATTAGTGGCAGTCAAAGTCACAGTATATGTTCCTCCCGCATCATAAACATGCACTGGGCTCTCATCTGTAGACAGCTCTGAGTCATCACCAAAATCCCAACTGTAAGTAGTGGCATTCTGTGAAAAATTAGTAAAAGTTACTTCAGCCCAATTCTCTGAACTGACTTCAAATTGAAAGCTTGCTACTGGTTCGCCAACTTCCGGATCATCTTTGTCATCGCCCAATTCACAGGAAGCTGTAAAGACTAAAAGTGCAATTACAGGCAGCCAACGAAAATGCCTCATGTAATCAATCTTCTTCATAATTTTCAATTTTAGATGTTTGTTTTAAGGTCCTTTTTAAGAATTTGAAAACTTGCACACGTTTTCATTATTCAATTCTCAAATCTGACTTATTCACCTGTATTGAATTGAAGAATACACTACATCATTAATACATCAGATACATCAAACCACCTCATCAATACTACATCAAATGGATTCATAATAGCCTTTAACCGTTTATAAAAGGTGTTTCTACATTTTTCTTATTTATCTTTCATTTCTCATTAAACTCATCACCAAGCATCTTATTATTTGCCTCAACCCTAAAATGATGATGTACCGAACAATCTCATTTGTATGCCTTCTTTTGATTAGCATTTCAGTAATGTGCCAGAGGGATCATTATGGATTTTCCAAAATACCGCTGACCAAAACCTTCAACACGAATGACTATGATGGTGGTATCCAGAACTGGAACATCAAGGAGGATAGAAGAGGGTTTATTTATGTGGCCAATAATTTTGGGCTACTGGAATATGATGGAGTAAGCTGGCGAAGGTATGAGGTGCAAAACAATACAAGACTCAGATCAGTATTCATTGACCAGAATGGTCGTATCTATGCCGGCGGACAAAATCAACTAGGATACTTTACTCCTGACTCCACAGGTTTTCTTCACTTTGTGAGTATCAGAGATCAGCTGGACAAGTCTGACAGACCACTGGAAGACGTGTGGAGAATCATCAAATACAACAATTCCATTCTCTTCTCCTCTTATCAAGGCATAATAGAATACGATGGGAAGACCTTGCAATGGATGCCGGAATCCTTCGGTTCGGAAACCGCTTTTGTCATCGGTGAGAGCTTGTATGCTTACCTACCAAAAGAAGGCCTGAGCAAATGGAATGGTAGTGACTTTGACCTTTTAGAAGGGAGTGAAGTATTGCAAAAGAGCACAGTAACAGCGATTCTACCACATAAAAACAACAGTCTGCTGGTATTTCAGGAAGATGGCAACATCTATCTGTACCGACAAGGTCAGTTTGTAAAATGGCGCTTAAAAGCAGATAAGTTCTTGCTGGCATCTCAAATCAATCAGGCCATTCTGCTTTCTAATAACCACATTGCCATTGGCACACAAAACAATGGCTTGCTGATCATGACTAGCGAAGGTGAAGTAGTCAAGCACCTTACGAAAGGAAAGGGTCTAAACAATCGCACGGTCCTATCGCTACATGAAGATAGGTTTTCTAATCTATGGATTGGACTCAATAATGGAATAACGATGGTAGAGCTAGGCTCACCATTCTCCATCGTGGATGAGCAATCGGGTCTGCCGGGTACCGGCTATACGGCTTTACTGCATCATGACCGTATTTACCTCGGCACCAGTAACGGTTTATTCCACCAGGGAATCCAACCAGATCCCATCTCTGAAGAATCTGACCAATACCAACTGGTACAAAACTCAAGCGGGCAAGTCTATAATCTTCAAAACATAGATGAACGATTGTACCTGTCACATCACGATGGCGCCTTTCTGGTGAATGAAGATAGAGCTGAGCAGTTCTATGATGAAAACGGAGTGTGGAAACTGATGAAAATACCGAATAGCAAGCTCCTGCTGATGGGTGGATACGAAGGGTTTAACACCGTACACCCTGAGGAACATTTAGTCTCGGAAAAACTTGGCACCTTCGGAGAGTCTAGTCGAGTATTTGAGTTTTTAAATGACTCTACAGTCTTCATGACCCATGGGTATAAAGGTGTGTATAAACTTACGTTCGACTTCCAATCCAATGAGATACATAACCTGGAGTTTTATGGTGATCAATCCGGATTTCCCTCCAATATTCTAATCAATGTATTCAACCTGAGCAACGAGCTGATTTTTGCAGCGGAGAGTGGCATTTTCACCTATGACCAACAGGCTGACTCCATGAGACACCTCCCTGATCTGGAAGCGTATCTCAGTGCCAGCTCACATATCAGTGAACTGAGTCAAGATGTGGCCGGGAATATCTATTATTTGAGCAATGAAGGCATCGGATATCTTGAAAAAACACCTTTTGGTGGTTATAACACGCATGAGGCAGAATTTAGCAGAATCATCAAATACCTCTCCGATGACCTGGAAAACGTCAGTATCATTGATCACGAAAATGTGTTTTTTGGTGCCAAAGAAGGGTTTATCCATTACAATCCAAGTATCAAAAAGATCCGCGATCAGGAGTTTAAGGCTTTCATTCGCAGTGTGAGTGCTAAAACAGATCAAGAGGAGCGCCTATTCGGTGGAAGCACTTCATTTCACAAGTCTGAGAGCTCAACACCCTCGCTCCCAGCCTATTTTTCTTCCTTACGCTTTCTGTACGCTTCTCCCTATTTTGACGGGCAGGATGACATGGAATTTCAGTTCATGCTGGAAAACTTCGAATCAGACTGGTCAGACTGGAGTGCAGCCACCGAAAAAGAATACACCAACCTCTCACAAGGTGACTACACCTTTAGAGTGAGGGCCAGAAATGTTTTTGGTGATATCAGTGAAGAAGCCACATTTACTTTTCGTGTCTATCCACCATGGTACAGATCCAGAGCTGCTTACATATCTTATGCATTGATATTGGTAGCCATTTTTGGAGTTTCAATGCTTATCCTGGACATCAAGCATAAAAAGGATAAGCAAATGCTCACCATTAATCAAAAACGTGAGTTGATGAAGAAGGACAATGAATTGGTAGAAGTTTCTAAGAAATCAGAAGAGCAAATCACCAAACTTCGAAACGACAAACTACGCTCGGAAATTGATCATAAGAACCGTGAGTTGGCCACCACGACCATGCACCTCATCAATAAAAATGAATTCATGCTCTCCATCAGGGATGCCCTGAAAGAATCCAGCAAGACCAGTAATAAGGATGGTTATAAAAAAATCATTCGAGACATAGACCGAAACCTATCTGAGGATGAAGGATGGGAACAGTTTACCAAGCACTTTGATCAGGTCCATGGTGATTTCCTAACCAATGTCAAAAAAGATCATCCCACACTCACACCACAGGAAATCAAACTGTGTGCGTACCTTAGAATGAACATGACTTCCAAAGAAATAGCCAACTTGCTGAACATATCCGTACGTGGTGTGGAAATCAGCAGATATCGTCTGCGGAAAAAATTGAATATCAGTCGTGATGTAAATCTGGTAGAATACATGATGGAGTATTCTTGACCATTGAATTAACTTTAAACAAAACCCAAAGATCATGAAAGTCCTCTTCTCAATAATTGTCTTCACCTTGGCGCTCATTACATCTGCTCAGACCAGAGATTACTATCAGTTGAAAATCTACCGAATGGTCGATGCAGAGCAAGGCAATGAATTGGAATCCTATTTTGAGTCAGCCTATGTCCCTGCTCTAAAACGTGCAGGAGTGTCTCATGTAGGAGTGTTTAAAAATATTGAATTAGAAGGCATTGATAACCAGGTGGCAGACGGAGCTTACTATGTATTGATCCCTATGGCATCCATGACTGACGTAGAATTACTGGATAAAAAGATCTCCGAAGACCCAAAATACATTCAAAGTGCATCAGACTACCTCAATGCCAATCATGACCAAGCTCCTTATGCCAGACTAGAGATCGTACTGTTAAAGGCATTTGAGGATCACCCAAACTACCGACTACCACAGTTGACTGCTCCAATGGGCGAGCGCATCTACGAGCTTAGGAGCTATGAGAGCCCAACAGAAACGTACTTCCAGAACAAACTAAAAATGTTCAACCAAGGTGATGAAATTGGTCTTTTTAGCCGACTCGGATTCAATGCATCATTTTATGGAGAAGTACTCGCTGGATCGGCTATGCCTAACCTGATGTACATGACTTCTTATAACAATCGTGCAGACAGAGATGACAAGTGGAAGCAGTTTGTCAACGACCCGCAATGGAAAAGCCTCATAGGTGACGAACAGTATGCCAACAACGTATCAAGTGCTGATCTGATCTTTCTCAGACCCCTCTCTTTTTCAGATTTTTAACACCTGGTAAACAACCTGATCAGATTCCCAACGTTCGGAAAGAGAAAAATAACCTAAAGCAACCCTTTTCCCGATTGCTGCATCTGACTTACATGGATCAAAAACTCAATTCACTACTTACTATCTTAATGATCATCTGCACCCAATTCAGTCTGGACGCTCAATCCATCCGTGCAGTCATTTTTGATAAGGAAACCAATGAACCGCTCCCCTTTTGTACTATCGGCATTGCTGGTAAGAGTGCTGGCACGGTGGCTAATGCTGAAGGAAGGTTTATACTAGGAAGCGAAACTTTTCAAGCAAGTGATACGCTGGTTATCAGCCACATCGGATATGAGCCTTACAGGAAAAATGTGCAAACAGTACCCGAAACGATTTACCTCAACCCGGCCTCCATCACCTTAAATGAGGTCTCCATCCTCTCCAGGGAATTAAGTGCCAAAGAAATCATCGCTAAAATTGAGGAGAATTTTAAGGAAAACCACCCTAGTGTCAACGAGAAACGTCGGGTATTTCTCCACGAGTACGAACGCGCAAAGTTTCCCCAAGACAGGGAGTTTACAATCAGAGAGTCTGATTTTGAAGGATTGGAACCAGAGGTCATCCAGGAGCTAATCGATAAACTTCCCAACGAATTTGTAGAATATAGAGATGCATTGGTAGAGCTCTACTTGCACAAACCCAAACCAAAGTTGGTCCCGATTGATGCCATCTCCCTGGAGGAACAATCCATGATGGATCTGGCTAATGAAATGGAAGATAAGTTCAAAGACTTTGGTGAAAGCATCAAAGAAAGCGTGAAAAACGAAGACGAGTATTTCAAATTCCGTACCGGCATTCTATCCTTCAAGGCAGATATCGATACCACCAATGAAGAATCCGCTGACTCGGCAGTATTTCAAAACGATGTAGACTTCTGGACTCATTCCATACTAGGCTACCAACAGCGCTATGCTGATATCAATAGTGAAAACTGGGAGTTCATTACCAAACCCGGCAAATACCGCTACGAAAAAGGTGATGTGACCATCGTCAATGACGAGTTGGTCTATCAGGTAAAATTCAGACCCAAAATGGGTGGCCTCTTCGAAGGCGTTATCTATTGCTCAACAAACACTTTCGGAGTATTGCAGGTGGATTATGCTTACGCTGATGGCAAAAGTGATGAAAACTTTCAGTTGTTTGGAATCGGCCACTCCATGGAAGGGAAACAAGCGCAAGTGATTTACGAACATACCAGGGATGGATATTTGCTGAAATACATCAATGCTTCTGAAAAGGAAACAGCATCAATAGAACGAGGATTCTCCTTTGTGAAGAAAGAAAAGCGTTTTCTATGGGACAAAACAGTCAACAAGCTAAGTATGGACCTGGACCTGTACTTTGACATAGAAGACCGAGTGGAGCTGCTAGTCATGGATCGGGAACCATTGTCTCAGGAAACTTATGACAATATAACTCCTCCTGAAAAAATGAACTTCAGAAAAGAAATCAGCAACTCACCTGACATCTGGAACAATCAGACCATATTAGCTCCCACCTCAGAACTAGCCAAATACAAGCGATCGGAGAAGAACTAATCAATACTAGGCGCCAATACGGCCTTCGTTGCCCATAGTGAAGGGATCATCCAGGTCACACCAGTCTGGATTGGAGATGTGTAAGAGCCTGTAGTGCTGTTTGATACGTTTTTCATCAATCACCAGCTCACCAGAGCTTTTCTGATAGGTCATGTACCATGGAGTGCCATAGTCCGTACACTTCTCTAGCATTTGCATTTCATTTAGGTGCAGATAGTGCTCCCAAATTCCGTCCAGAAAGTGTCGGTCTCGGTCTTTAATCTGCTCCAGAATCGCCACATCTAACGTAGCGTAAATATCCTTTTGCTTGCTGTAAAACTTATGAACGGATTCGATAACGGGCCCATGTCTCCAGGCTTTGACTTTGTCCTTGATCAAAGGTCGTCCGTCAATTGCCAGGTGCCATCCATGGGCGAAATATACAAGGAATTCAGCTTTGTGAGCTGTAATGGGCTGCTGAGTTGATTGGGATTGACTCACGAAATAGTGAGCAACTGTAAGTGCGTTATACATCGTCTGTCTAATTAGCTGGAAAGTCTAAAGTAGACAGGGAAAAACTAATTCGCAAGTTTTTAACTTAAATAATCACTATTTTTTATTGAAATAATATAATTTATTGCTATTTAACCTAATCAACATCTGTAGAGACCTTTCTTCCTTCCGTCCCCTGAAATAAACCACAAAACCGTGTAACCGATAGTTATTAGCTATGTATATTCGGGTCAAACTAAGACTCAAATTGCTTCCCGGACTTTACTACAAATCCGCCATCCTGCTGTTCCTCACGGTACACGGACTAGTACTTACCGTGATTCTACTTAGGTACTATTATAATAATGGCTCGAGACAAGCTCTATGGCTCTCTGCTCTTCTTTTCCTATCAGTTCTAATGCTCTGCCCCTGGATGTTCGGCCATTTTGGTTGGTACAGCAGAGATGGTTTTCGTGAAGCTCTATTTTACATTCCATTCCATCAGTACTACTTTATCGGACCCGTTTTGTACTTGTATGTGTTGAGTCTCACCACAGGCAAATCTCTACCAAAAGCCTGGATACACTTTCTACCAGGACTGATCTACTTGCTTTATTCACTTGTCATTTTCATCACCGATTACCTGATGGGGACTCCTTTTTTCTATGCTGATGGACGAGACAAGGACCTCTCCTTTTCCTATCAGATCTTAGGTATGTTATCCATCACCATCTACCTTGTGTTGGCTATTCGAGATCATCGCAGACATAGAAGATCTATTCTGCATGAAGTAAGCTATGCTGAAGAAGTAAAACTTACCTGGCTCAATCATTTTCTGTCCTCATTTTTACTGATACTAGTATTGAGGATCACTTTTTTTCTACTCTACCCCAATTGGGGTGATTTTGGTGAAAAATGGTGGTTTTATCTGTTTTTTGGACTTATTTTTTATTACATCGGTTGGCAAGGTTGCTTCCAGGTTTTGAGAAATCCAACAGCTATTACCAGACCTCCTATCCCCGAGGAAACTCCAAAGACAAATGCCTTCTCTAAGCAGGAGCTAGAGAATCTCAAAGTGAAAATAGAGTACTCCATGACTAAGGAGCATTTATATAAGAACCCTCATTTATCTCTGGAAATGCTGGCCTCCCATCTTCAGATAAGCCGTCAGGCACTTTCATATGTGATTAATCAGGGGTTCGAAATGAACTTCAACGACTACATCAATAAGCATCGGATACAGGCGTTTCAATTGATGGTTCAGGATAATCGAAACATGCACCTAACCTTGCTTGGTAAAGCTCTTGAGTGTGGCTTTAATTCTAAAAGTACCTTCAATCGTGTGTTTAAAAAACAAACAGGTAATTCCCCTCAGTCTTTTATTCAAGAAATTGAGTCCCAAAAGATCATATGAGACGATGAAATTTGAAATCCACATCATCTTCGGCCTAAAACTCACAAATGAAATCACTGGTAATAACATTCCTGGTATTGGTTATATGCTCTAATATCAGTGCGCAGAGCCTTACTGAAGAGCAAATTTCATCACTTGATAAGCTAATTACTGGCCAGCTATCAGAAGACCTGGCTCCGGGCCTTGGTGTAGGGATCGTGAAAAATGGCTCAGTTGTTTATCAAAAGATCATTGGTTACTCCGACTTGCAGGACTCCATCAAACTGAGCAGCACGACATCTCGATTTAATTATGCCTCCTGTGCTAAGCAGTTCACTGCATTGATGGTCCTTGATCTTGCAGAGAAAGGACTGCTTGATCTTCAGGATGACTTCCGATGGTACCTGCCAGCGTATTTCCCAACCATCAAAGATACGATTACCATTACACAGCTAATCACCCATACTAGTGGGATTCGAGACATCTATGATCTGTGGAGTATTCAGGGGATCACCTGGTGGCAAGAATCATTGAGCAATGAGGATGTACTCGATCTGATCAAAAATCAAAACTCACTGAATTTTCAACCAGGATCAGCCTACAGGTACAGCAACACTAACTATATCCTTCTAACCGAATTAGTGGAGGCAATCTGTAAACAGCCCTTTACCCAATATAGTCAGTCCTTTTTTCATCAGATAGGGATGGCTCAGACCAGCTTTGAGTCCAATCATGAATTCATCATCGATAGAGTCAAACCCTATGGGTTTTGGAAAGGATATACAGAATATCCATGGAACTCTGACATTATTGGTGATGGAGCCCTATTTACCACGTTGCATGATCAGCTCCTTTGGGAGCAAACCCTTCAAATCACTCAGTCCGACCGATTGTCCAGTGGAACTCTGTCCAGATCACAAAGTCCTATTCTATCAGATATTGCCTATGGTTTTGGGGTGGAGTTTGAAGGTGAAAAAACTTATCATCAGGGATCTACTGGTGCTTATGGTTCATTTTTCGTGCGCGTACCCACTGAGAATATCTCTATTGTGGTCATGACGAATTACAGCAATATCAACGTTTCGTCCATTGCTGAAGATATCTACCAGATCGCCTCAAAGGGAAAATTGAAAGAACGCACTATTCAAACAGAACCCACAACTGTAGGTGAGTTTATTTCAAAAGAAGAAGTGGTCGGCACTTACAAAACATCAGGTACCTTCTATTTCAAGTTTTTCATTGAAGAGGATACGCTCTATCTGGACCGAACCTACAGAGATCCGGTGGCGCTGACACATGAACGAGGCAACATCTACCATGAGATTTCGGACCCAGCCTTCAAACAAGAGTTTAAAAGAACGGAATCTGGCCAAATGACTGTTACCGCCTATTATACCAGTCACGATCCTTATACGCTTTTTATGGAAGAGTCTCCCGATGCTTTTCAGCCGGATAGACTGTTGGGAACATATAGCAATGAAGAGTTGAAGCTGTCCTTTACGCTTAGCCTGGATGATGAGAGAAAATTGACGTGCAGTTGGAATGGTGAAACCATTTCATCAGAACTATTTACGCCAGCGTTACTCTTGATTGGGAGTCGGCAGTTCTCCATCCCCAAACATATAAGTGATTTGTTAATCCTAAATACCTCTAGAAATAGCAACATACAATTCAGGCGAAATTAGAAGAAAGAGGACACGACTTCGTGATACACCAATTTCCGAGGAGTATTGAACTGAAGTTTCATTTTGATTATCTTGAAGAATGATCTCAAGGTTACTTTGGATATCCTGTGCCTTAATAGCCAATGTGCATCTTCAGGCTCAACCTGAAAACTACATAAGCTATCACCAGTCCGTCCTGGACATAGAGCAGTTAATTGCCTCCAACCAGTTCAATGAGGCTCTATCCAGATATGACCAACTCTTTCAGCAATACGAATTCGTATTTTTGGAAGACTACAAAATAGCAGCTCAACTAGCAGCACACCTGGGTGATGAATATCGGGCTTTTGACTATCTGGGGCTGGGAGTAGCTAATGGATGGACGCTCAAAGAAATCAAGAAACACCAACTGCTCAAGCCGCTCAAAAAGAATCCTAGATGGTTTGACCTGGAAAAAAGCTATGAAGCACTGAGACAAGATTTTGAAGACCGAATCAATGACTCATTGAGAGCGGTAATCAGAGACCTTTCCAAAGAAGATCAGAAAATGGCCTTCAAGTACTTGCTGAAACCTTCACAAAAGGCACGTGAAAAGTTCATTACACAAGAGGTCATTCCACTTAATGAACGGCAAATGCAACAACTCCAAAACATCCTGGATCAAATTGGATATCCTGGAGAAAAACTCATCGGTAATAGTGTATGGATGAGCACCATCCTTGGTCATCACAACTCCATAAGTCCTGAATATCAACAAGCTGACACCATCTTTCCACGTTTAAAACCACAGTTGCTACAGGCGGTCAATCGCGGAGAAATGGACCCACTAGACCTGGCCATCATTGATGATTGGTACCTGACTGTGAAGTCTGATCACCAGCAATCGTCATATGGCATCATTAAACCGATTACTCCAGACGAAGTTGACCAATGCAATCACTATAGAAGTCAACTAGGGCTGCGTTCTGTTCAGCTAAGAAATGCCCTGGTGGAAATCCAGCAGCAAACAGGTATGGACCTCTATCTGGACATGGGAAGTTGGTTAAAAGGCAAAATACCAACGAATTAGTTCCTTTAGCCCAACCATTACCTTCCATCCTGCGTCTATTACCATGTATGAAAAAACGTAACATTTTTAGCAACTTCCTGATTTTGTTCGTATTCATCTTTGCGGCATGTAGTGAGGATGATGACCTCAACCCCATGTTCTATGGAGAATATGAGGGCTATTATTACAAAAGCACTTCTGCAGAAAGAGCTCTACCCGTACCACTTACACTCCAGTTTGAAAAGCGAAACTATACCGGACTGTCAGAAGACTCACTTAGTCAATCCATTTTTATGGGGCAGTTTGCTATTGAAAAAAACCAGGTAAGACTAACGAACGGCTACAATGCAGTGGCGGATAGTGACTGGGAGCGTATTTTATCTGGTTCCTATACGTTTGAAATCATAGACCATACCATACACATGAGTCGTGACATAGATGGCGGAATGGAAGGTTTTCGTCTCACAAAAAAAGGCGGACTCTAAGCCCGCCTCTTGCAACTGCCAATATGCACCATCTGTCCTGAAACAGGCTGGTGAATTATGGCGATGATATCATTTTAATGCCCAGATTTTTTCGTATCCTTTTCCTTGTTCGTCGGCCTTTAAGTTGACCATAGCCTCCTGAAATAATTCAATCACCCGGTCCACACTCATTACCTGATTGAGTTGATCTACTATATCCTCAGAGTCTGCATATGCTTCGCTTACTCCTTTACCCGGCCCAGTGATGAGCCCATTAGCATAAGTCGTAGGTCCGACTTTCCAGCCATTGGTGGGTCCATCTATCCTGAAGGACATCCTTGGACTCAGCGCACCATCTTCCCAGGCCATAGCACAATCCACAGTCACCGAAATAATTCCATCTACACCCAGTTCCTTCATGAGCTTCACCTCAGGTTTGTCATTTGGGAATGTACTCGTCCTGGATGACCACATTTCGCTTAGAGTAGTTGGTAGTAGTAGCTTACATCCTTTGTATGGTTTGACCACCACCTCTTCGGAGACTGTATCTTCGGTGGCAAAAAGGTTTGCATACTGACTGGCCTTCATGGTCTGCTCAATCGGTACTAGCTCTACATTCATTTCTGCCAGAAATGCCTTTTCAAACTTTGCATAGAATTCATTCACCAGTTGGTCCCAGAACACTTCTGGCACTTCAGGAAATTGCCTGGTTTCAGTAGTTGTAGTGGTCGTTGTGGTTTTGACATTGCCAGAGATGGAAGTGCTAGTAGAAGTCTCCACATGTTGTTGTTTCAGTTCTGTAGCTCTCACTACAAAAGATGCCATAGCGAGTTTCTTCGGCTGACTCAATGGAGGACCCCAGAAAGCATTCGGTTTGTTTGCCTGCACCGTAAACTTATCATCTGTTTTCGTCTCGTATTTGGCGTTGTATTCATCCACTCCTACCCCCAGAAATGTTTTCTGGTCACCTTCCAGTGTAATTGGACTCCAATCCATAGCACCAGTTATCACTTGTGCAGCACCTACATCCGGTAGATTCACCACCTTCTCTTTAGTTCGCTGCACCAGCAGGTAATTGTCACCCTGTTCAAATTTATATGCAGTAGTGGCTGTATGCTTGAAAGCCTCTTTTGGGATGGTGATTTTGTCTACACTTTTAAAGAATCCAATCTCATTGAACCCGCGGATTCCCATTACTTTCCCAAGGATAGCTACATAAAAGTCATCGGTTCCTCCTTGCGGATGCTTGAGTTCCAAAACCAGATCTTCATCCATATTCACAGAAGCCACCTCACCTCTTGGTACTCCGTTGATGCTCACGATCTCGATGGGCTCAATCGGATCAGCCGTTAGCTTAGCCATATCCCCACTCACTGTTTGGATATCTACTGAATGTGAGCCGCTGTTTTTCTCTACAATACCCCCATAAAAGCCATTGGCCACATGCTCAATATCGTTACCATCAATCTTGACACTTCCGTCAATCTTGCTCATGCCAACTCCTTCCTTCTTCAGGAATAACACTCCAGTCATATCCATACCTGCTTCCCAAAAACCGAAGTATTCGGTTTCTACCGTCATGGTTTCGCTTGGGTAGAGGTTTTGCATGTAAAGAACCTGCATGGATAAAGTGTTGAGGTCATCAGTGGTAGAGGTCAGCAGATTCCCAGCTAGCTTTCCGATGGACTTCATCGGATTGAAATTCTTCATTTTGGCTTTGAACTTGCCACCAAAGCCATCTTTCTCATCACCCTCTTCTTCTGAGTCCTTGCTTTCTTCAGTATCGTCCTTTTTTTTGCCAAAAGGCAACTGAGCAGACACCGGATCCACCATCAAAAAAGCGGCGATCGTCAATAAAAATGTAAAAAGTCTTAGTCGGTACATATTCGCGTTGATTAATATCAGAGCACTAAGTTAGGAGGTCGGCTGAGTCAAAAACATACCGTGCATTCGGTATATTATATACGCAATTCCCACCTTTCATCACCTAATAATACTTTCTGACTAACAATCAGCCTGAATTACCAGTTGATACATATACTTTTGAGGCAAATCTCATTATGTGCTATTGACGCAATGAAGTAACAATGAGATCCAATTTTTGAAGCACCCGTACATGAACAAAACATCCAAAAGAATCCTATATACTGTAATCACCCTGGTGATATTAGGAATCATTATTTATCCCAAACTACCAACTGACGGTGAAGACTCAGCTCAGCAAGCTGCTGCGGCAGCTTCAAAATCCTCCAAGCTGACTGTTGATGCCCACGTGGTGTCACGGTCACAGTTAAAAAACACGGTAAATGTAACAGGCTCCATTCTGGCCGATGAATCAGTCATACTGAATAGTGAAGTAGCCGGGAAAGTGGAAAAAATATTCTTTAAAGAAGGCCAAAAGGTAAAGAAAGGTGAGCTGCTGGTACAGCTCAATGATGAAGAAGTGCAGGCCGAAATTGAAAAGCTCCAGTATACACAGCAGCTCAACAAAGACAATGAGTTTCGTCAGAAACAACTGCTTGAAAAGGAAGCCATCAGTCGAGAGGAGTATGAGACTTCTTTGACAACCTTAAACACCACAGTGGCTGAAATCAAAGTGATGCAGGCACGGCTGGATAAGCACCACATTCGATCTCCATTTGATGGTATCATCGGGTTGAGAGACATCTCTGAGGGAAGCTATCTCAACCCAGGTGCCAGAATCGCCGAGCTATATAAAATAGATCCTGTGAAACTAGAGTTCGCAATTCCAAGTAAATACATCGCTCTGGTAAATGAGGGAGATTCGCTGACCTTCACTGTGGATGCTTACGAGGAAGAGTTCAGCGGAAAAATCTATGCCATTGAGCCTCAAATTGATCCGCAAACCAGAAGTCTGAGAGTACGTGCTAAAGCTCCAAATGATCATGCAAAACTCCTTCCCGGACAGTTTACCAGAATTAGCTTAATTCTGGAAACAATCCCTAATGCCATGATGGTGCCTACTATTGCCATTATCCCAGAACTGAACGGTAAAAAACTATACCTCTACAAGAATGGTGTAGTTGAATCTCAGTCGGTAGAAACGGGAATCCGGACCGAAGAGCAACTGCAGGTTCTAAAAGGATTAGCTCCTGGTGATACAGTGATCACTTCAGGTATTCTGCAAATCAATCAAGGATCACAAGTCAATGTAAACCTCAAATAAATGGCTAGTTTATCCAATGTAAGTATAGAGCGGCCGGTGTTGGCTATCGTCATGTCCATTGTGATCATGCTCTTCGGTGTGATAGGCTTTAACTTCTTAGGAGTTAGAGAGTACCCGAGTGTTGATCCCCCAGTCATTACAGTGTCCACAAGCTACACCGGGGCTAGTGCAGATGTGATAGAAACGCAGATCACCGAACCGCTGGAAGAATCAATCAACGGTATCGATGGCATCAAAACACTATCATCTATCAGCTCCGATGGACGTAGCTCTATCACCGTAGAGTTCGGTCTGGAAACAGATCTGGAAACAGCTGCCAATGATGTTCGGGACAAGGTATCACGTGCTATAGGTAATCTGCCTCCGGATGCAGACCCTCCTATTGTCACCAAAGCAGATGCAGACTCACAGCCAATCATTGCGCTGCGCATCTATTCAGAAAAACGAAACCTGCTGGAGATGTCGGAAATCGCCGACAATATCTTCAAAGAGACTTTCCAGACCATACCAGGTGTGAGTGAAGTACGGATCTGGGGAGAGAAAAAATACAGCATGCGGCTTTGGATGGATCCTGACCGACTCGCAGCATATAATCTAACTCCACTAGATGTGCTCAATGCCGTACAAACTCAGAACATCGAACTACCATCGGGTCGTGTAGAGGGTACTACTACTGAACTCACCGTAAGAACTTTTGGTAGGCTTACTTCTCCTGATGAATTCAACAACCTGATCATTCGGGAAACCGACAGGGATATCGTACGATTCAGAGACATTGGCCGAGCCGAACTGTATCCCGAGAACGACCGAACCATGCTCAGAAACAATGGCATACCAATGGTACTCAATGCGATTGTTCCTCAGCCGGGTTCCAATAACCTGGAGATTGCAGAGGAGTTTTACAACCGCCTGGAAAGCCTTCAAAAAAACATACCTGAGGATATCAATACCGAGATTGCTTTTGACAATACGGAATACATTAGCGAATCAATTAGTGAAGTGCAGCAGACCATTTTTGTAGCATTTGGTCTGGTGGTGCTTATTATCTTCTTCTTTTTGAGGGACTGGCGTACCACGTTCATTCCGGTAATAACTGTCCCCATTGCCCTCATTGGATCCTTCTTTGTAATGTATTCTTTAGATTTCTCGATCAATGTGTTGACGCTATTGGGAATTGTTCTTGCAATTGGACTGGTGGTGGATGACGCCATTGTAGTACTGGAAAACATCTATACCAAGATAGAGGACGGCATGGATCCGGAGGAAGCCGGCAAAAAAGGAACAAACGAGATCTTCTTTGCCGTAATTTCAACCACTGTGGCACTTACTTCGGTGTTTTTTCCAATAGTATTTCTACAGGGGTTGACCGGACGTTTGTTTCGCGAGTTTGGGATTACGGTAGCTGTAGCGGTGATCATTTCATCTTTCGTCGCTCTTACGCTCACCCCAATGCTGTCCAGCAAAATGCTGAAAAAACGCGAGAAGAAACAGTGGTTTTATGAGAAAACAGAGCCTTTCTTTATATGGCTCAATCAGTTGTATAACGATGCGCTGGATTCATTCATGGGCAATCGCTGGTTGTCAGGGTTGATTGTAGTCGTAGCGATAGGTCTGATCTACTTACTAGGACAGGTGGTGCCTTCGGAGCTTTCCCCATTGGAAGATAGAGGAGTTTTTAGAATCATTGCTACCGGACCTGAGGGAGCCACGTTTGAATACATGGATGAGTATGTTAAAGAAATTGACAATCTGGTGCAGGAGGAAGTCCCAGAAGCCAACTCGATCATCACCATTACTTCTCCGGGATTCACCTCTGCTGGAGCGGTCAACTCTGCCTTCATCATTGCCAAGTTGGTGGATGCGCAGGACCGAACACGCTCCCAACATGAAATTGTGGAAACCATTAAGCCACAAATTGCAGCCAATACAAAGGCGCGTGCATTCGTGGTAGAACCTGAATCAATTGGTAACCGAAGAGGTGGGCTACCAGTAAGCTTTGTTTTGCAGGCTAGAGAGCTTGATGAACTCAAAGAAGTACTACCAGCATTTTTGGAAAAAGCCAATGCCAGCCCAGCGTTTGACTTTGTGGACCTTGACCTGAAGTTTAATAAACCTGAGCTCGGCGTGAGAATAGACCGGGAAAAAGCACGCAGTATGGGTGTTTCAGTAAGAGATATTGCACAGACGCTTCAGCTAAGCTTGAGCGGCAACCGATTTGGTAACTTCATCATGAACGGTAAGCAATACTATGTGATTGGACAAGTAGAGCGACAGGACCGGAACGAACCTTTGGATTTGAAATCAATCTATGTGAGATCTGGCAATGGTCAGCTTGTTCAAATGGACAATGTCATCTCACTGGAAGAACGCTCCACTCCTCCTCAGCTCTTCCATTATAACCGCTTCACATCTGCCACCATCTCAGCCAGCTTGGCCAATGGATATACACTAGGCATGGGTCTGGAGGAAATGGATAAAATAGCTGCTGATGTATTGGATGACCGGTTCCAAACAGCATTATCTGGATCATCACTAGAGTTCCAGCAGAGCTCAGGTAATTTATACTTTGCATTTGCTCTGGCACTGCTACTGATTTACCTCGTGTTGGCTGCACAGTTCGAAAGTTTTAGAGATCCATTGATCATTATGTTTACCGTGCCGTTAGCGCTTTCCGGAGCATTGATCACCTTGTGGTATTTCAACGAGACACTCAATATCTTTTCCCAAATTGGGATGATCATGTTGATCGGTTTGGTGACTAAGAATGGTATTCTGATAGTGGAGTTTGCCAATCAGCGCAAAGCCCAGGATATGGGAATTATGGAATCCATCAAAGGAGCTGCCAAGATGCGTTTCCGCCCTATTTTAATGACGAGTTTATCGACTATCCTAGGTATTCTTCCTATCGCTTTGGCTTTAGGAGCAGGTGCCGAAAGTAGAGTATCCATGGGGATTGCGGTTATTGGCGGTATGATTATCGCTACTTTCCTGACATTGTTCGTCATCCCAGCTATTTATACATTTTTAACTAGCAAGTCTAAACGAGTTGCCCGAGTATGATCAAGACACTATTTATAGTCCTTTCATTTACCATACATCCTCCACTGCAACAGCCCGATACGGCACTGACTGAAGCAGAAGCAGTGGCAATTGCTTTGGAGAAGAGCTTTGATATCCGGTTGGAGACATACAACATGGAAATTGCCAAAAACAACAATACCATAGGCAATGCAGGATATCTCCCAACAGTAGAAGCAACTGCCAGTACTGGAAGGACCATTCAAAATACAGAATTAGAGTTTGCCTCTGGAGATTCTCAGGCTCGTGATGGTGCCAAGTCCACCTCTACCAATGCCGGTTTAAGTCTAAACTGGACCATATTCGATGGATTGAAAATGTTTGCCACTAAAGAGCGATTGGACCAGATTGAACGATCAAACGAATACATTCTCAAATCGCAAGTGCAAAACACCGTTTCTGATGTGTTGAAAGCCTTTTACAATGCTGGTCTCGAACAAGAGCGCCTACGTCTCCTGAAGAGTAACCTGGAGTTGTCCGAAGAGCGAGTTCAAATCAGTAAAGATAAATACGAGATCGGTAAGGCAAGTAAAATGGAATACCTTCAGGCTCAGGTAGACTTCAACACTGACCAATCTGCATATGTCAAACAACGCGAGGTAATAGCCGTACGGTTGTACGAGCTGCAGCAAATCATGGGACTGTCCGAAACCACTGACTCACTGAAGTTGGCTTTTTCCTATGACTTGAATATGATTTTATCCAGGATCCAGGCAGAAGAACTCGCCTTGTCACAAAACCCAAATCTAAGATCCATGGAAATGGCACGTGAGGTTTCCATTTTGGCTACTAAAGAGCTAGAACGCTCCAGACTACCCGAGCTAGACTTCAATATGGGATATAACTACGCCAAATCAGAAGCGGAGGCGGGTTTTGTTTTGCAAAATCAGTCCACAGGTATCAACTATGGATTGTCTGCGCGTATGACGCTATTTGATGGATTGAATCAAAGTAGACAAATACAAAATGCGCAAATTCAAGCAGAATATGCCCAAACCAGTTTTGAACGATCCAAGACAGTGTTGCTAACATCGGTTCGATCCGCATTCCTTACCTATCAGAATGCAGTGGAGCTGGCTCAGTTGGAAACGCAGAACCTGGAAGTAGCAGAAGAAAATGTGGCGATTGCACTGGAGCGCTATCGTGTGGGCAAGTCAAATCCACTGGAAATTAGAGAAGCCCAAAACAACGCGGTAAACGCCCAGATTAGACATCTGGAGGCTCTGAATACAGCTAAGATTGCGGAAATAGAGTTGCTGCGACTCACTGGAGAGATAGTCAGATAACTACTTTGGCTGGCGTTTTTCCAGGTGGTCTATGATGGCTTTGGATATGTATTCGTTCACGGTCATCCCCACTCTGTCTGCCGCGACAGTCAGTAATTTTAACTGATCGGTTGTCAATTGAATTTTCATGCTTAGTTAAACGTTGTGTAACTATCCAATGTTATGCTTCTAAATTATTTTAAATATTCTGTAGCAACATTTTGGTAATGTCAAAAGCTATACTACTTTTGCAATCCCCTAACGAAGCAAAGGGTTCTGGAAACGTTCAGAAAGGCTTGTTGAAGTTATGAATTAACAAGAAAAAGTAGATTCGTTAGACACATAAATATCGCGGGATGGAGCAGTTGGTAGCTCGTCGGGCTCATAACCCGAAGGTCGGAGGTTCGAGTCCTCCTCCCGCTACTAGAACGAAACCTGATCAATAAAATGGTCAGGTTTTTTTTATGCATTAATTTTTATAGAAGGACGAGAAGTTTATCCGCCGGAAGAATGTAAGTGGAAGTCCTCCTTACTTATCAATCACCCATGATTTATGTTTCAGGCTTTCTTTCTCATCACACCGGACTACTCTTCATCAAATAAGCAAAAACCACAGTAAAAACTCCGTAGACTGCTGCCATGATAATCACTCCAGGATGGCCCACACCTCCCACCACTAGCTTCATCAAGGTGATGGCCACCACTCCAAAGTGCATCAGGTTGGCAACCACCACAGGACGGTTATAGATTCCTCCTATTCTTGATGACTTCATCATCCAGTTGAGCATCGCAAATCCCAGGTAAAGTGCCCCAATAACCTGGAGTATCGTTTGTGAAAATAAATGAGATTCCTGATCAAAGTAATTCAAGAACTCTTGTGGTAAGAAAGACAGCACCAGGCCGGAAACGGTTAAATAGACCGTTGTTGTGATCATCAGTAAGCGAGTAATCATATCTTTTCTTGTTGGACGCAGAGCATCATTATTTATTACGTTTTTTTGTCACGCATCAACTCAAGTATGAACCATTACTTCCATTTTCAAGGCTCATGACACTTGGTTTATACCTAAATTCGTCTCAAATTAAATACACCTAATGAGTCTTAAAGACATCCACGGTCGAGCTATTCGCGACCACTATCAAAACAAGCAGAAATCGCCTTTGCTGTTACATACCTCTTATGGAGAGACTGAAAACATGCCTGTGGAAGTGTTTTTCCGAGAAGAGGAAGACCTGACCGTACTGGAAAACCTGGCATTAATTGAGTGTAAAGGGAAGGTTCTGGATCTGGGTGCAGGAGCAGGTGCGCTTTCACTAATCCTGCAGGCAAGGGGTTTTCAGGTAACTGCATTAGAAAACTCTCCCGGATGTGTAGAGGTCATGCGCCAATCAGGTGTGGAACGCGTAGTAGAACAAGACTACCGGCAGCACCATACAACGTACGATACGATTTTACTACTCATGAATGGATTGGGGCTAGCTGGCAGGTATTCAGGAGTACAGAATATGCTAAAAGACCTGACTAAAATGCTCTTACCCGATGGACAGATTCTTCTAGACTCTTCAGATATTTCCTATTTATTTGATGGTAATGACCTGTCCCCTGACGCTGAGTATTATGGAAACATCTGTTACCAGTATGAATATCAGAAAGTCAAAGGCGATTGGTTTGATTGGGTGTATGTAGACCAACAAACGCTGCAAATTGAAGCTACCAAAGCACAACTAGAGGTAGAAATACTCTATACCGATGAAAACGATCAGTACCTGGCTTGCTTGACCAGAAAGTAACCCCGACAGCATAAGCTGCCGGGAATACTCTTTTCATTCTTGAATGGTATAAGTGGATGTCACATTGATATTCAGGTCAAATCCACCGCCCTGATCAAAAACATTGGTGGATACTGTCAGCTGCAGACCGCAGGTATTAACCAGATCTCCTTCAATATCACTCACCTCCCAGGTGTCACCAAATGCATCGAAAGTCTGAGTCGGTACATCAATGATCAGATTGGTAGGATCAGATGGGTCTACCGTAAACTGGAATGAGAATCCAGGCCCAAAAACAGTTGCTGCATAATCGGTCACCTCATACGTGTTGCCAGATAGTTGCGTAATAGTAGTGGTATATGACCCTCCACCAAATACGTCATCTACTTCTTCTACAGCCACTGTTCCATTATAATCAGCAGCAATAAACGGACAGTCATCATCTATGATTTCCATAGTAAATGCTGACTTTAGAGGAGTACCTGGATACACATCAGCTGGTGTGTCTGTTATTTCAGCGCTAAACGTCAAGTTTCCCACTGTAGACTCATCATAGTTGGGTATGGTCTCTATTTGCACGGCCAACGCAAATGTATCCGCGGGCAAAGTAATGGTAAACGTATTGCCAGAGGTACTCTTAGCATTGACCACATTGAAATGAGTACCAAGCTCTGCAGTTCCCGTCACAGTAAAGGTAATGTCCACATCACTGGAGGAACTGACATCATAAAGCAGTGGTATTTCCACCACGTTACTAGCTCCCGATCCTTCGGTTACGCTAGTAGGTGCCGTTTGTGAGCTTACTCCTACATATTGATATTCCGCACTTGCCAGATCGTCAAACTCCACTCGATCACACGCCACCAGGCATGCTGCAAGAAGGATTATTAAACTATATATGTACTTAATCATAGTATTTGCATTTTAAATTAGTATCCTGGATTTTGCTGTGCTGCCAGCAGCTCGTTGATGGTGACCTCTGAAGCTGGCAATGGCCACAGGAATCGGAAATCACTATAAGGAATGGCCGGGATCACCTTGGTCAGATCCGTATCTCCAATAGAATAGGTACTTCCATCCACACTGGCCGAAACCATTTTTGCTGGAATACCTCCTGTAGAAAAGGTAGGATCTACTGCATTTCTATGAATATCTTTCCAGCGCATACCTTCGGCTAAGTACTCGATCCTTCGCTCCTGCAAGATTCGATTGACCAGATCATTGGCATTGGCAATGTTACCATATGAGTTCATTGTTCCTGCAATCGCACGATCTCTCACAGCATTGAGCAGTGCAGAACCACGTGTCGTATTACCAGTTCGAGCTTCTGCTTCTGCTAAGTTGAGCAGCACCTCAGCATAGCGCAGTATTGGTGAGAAATCCGAGTTGTTCACATAGTCACGGTACTTGGTGGTAAACAGGCGACCATTGGCTCCTCCAGTTACCAGCTGTGATCTTCGCAGATCATCCGGATGCCAGAAAGACTGATTCCATATTATCGGGCTGATAGCTACTTCACCTCGAGCTCCATTTGAAGATGAACCATACATATTGGCCAGAGCCGCATTCACGTTGAGGTTGTCATTGGCACTCATATTCATGGAAAAGATGCTCTCCACACTAGTGTTGTTAGCCCATGGACCATCGGGTGTGGCTGTAAGTGAATAACCACCACCAGTAAATGGAGCTGAAGCAGGCACTATTTTGTTGGCCTCAGTGATGACATCATCCCACTGACCCATGTGCAAATACACCCGCGTCTTCATGGCAATGGCCGCTCCACTGGTGGCTCTTACAACCTGTGAAGAACCGCTCCTTGTAGCCGGCAGATTTAGCTCAGCAAAGTCCATATCTTCTAAAATTTGAGCATAAGTATCCGCCACAGTACCACGTCCCAGCTCTTTGGCTGCTTCCAGCGCTGAAGCACTATTGGCTCCAAAGGTCGGAATGGGTATTCCCATTTCAGCCCCATTGCCATCTAGATAGGGTCTGGAAAAATGAATGACCATTTCGTGAAACGCCAAACCACGCAAGAATCTCGCTTCACCTAGATAAGCATTTGCTGTAGCTTCATCGATCACCCCACTTTCCAAGGCATTGGTCACACCATCTATGAACAAATTGGCCAGATTGACCAACCGATAACCATTCTCCCAGAAATAGCGATTATTCTCAGTTACGGTGGTATAGGTAGCTCTGTAGGTGAAATCGTAAAATGTGTTGATCAACAACATATCTTCACCTCTCATATCAGCCTGCTGTATGTGCGCTGCACCGAATATGTAGCCACGGTTATTGACCTCTGATCCACGATAGAAACCAGACTGGGCAGCATCATACACCCCTACCATCGTACTTTCGATTCGCTCGGGTGTTTCAAATGCGGCCTCCTCGGATATGGAGTCTTCCGGGGATAATTCGATTACTTCCTCCTTACAGCCAAAGCCTATCAGGAGAAGCCCTATTAAATAGATATAATTATACTTTTTCATTGCTTGCAAGAATTAAAATGAAACATTGAGACCTAGTGTCCAGGTGCGCACCAACGGGTTGGTATTTAGATCCACACCAGAGATGATATTCGAAGTAGAGCTCACATTAAGTTCTGGATCTAACCCCTTGTATTTGGTGAAAACGTAAGGGTTTTGGACACTTCCATATACTCTGAGTCGATCCAGCCCGATAGACCGCAAAAGCTGCTTTGGCAGTGTATAACCAAGCGAGATATTCTGCACACGCACATAGTCTCCTTTTTCCACCCAGGTGGATTGCGCATTCCCATTGTTCAAACTTGAACTCAGGTTATAGAAATTGTCATTGTTGAGCGACAAGCGAGGCACGTCCGTATTGGGGTTAGCTGGAGTCCATCTATTTTTAATCTCGGCCAGGTTGTTGTTGAAAAACATCGTTAAACCATTCTGACGAGTTCCATTGAACACATTATGCCCCATAGCATAGGTCAAAACCAGGTTCAGATCAAACCCTTTGAATCTAACCGAGTTAGTCATACCTCCATAGATTTTAGGATTGGTTTGTCCCAGCAGAAACTTATCTGTGGTGGCAGAGAGCGCTGTGGTTGGAGTCAACTCATTTGGGTTCTCAGCATCAAACAGATAGTACGAGTTATCATCTGGATTACCCTGGATCAATCGGCCATCCTGAGTTTCATAGATTGGGTTACCATTAGCTGGGTTCACTCCTTTTCCTCTAAAACCATAAAGCATCCCAATCGGCTCACCTACTCTAACAATGTTGAATACTGAGATGATGTCTGCATCATTGTTGGACAGAGCTGTCACCTCATTTTTAATCATGGTGGCGTTAAAGCTAGTAGTCCAGCTCAGGTCTCCTTTTTGAATATTGGTGGTATTTACTGCAATTTCAATCCCCCGGTTTTCCATCTTACCTACGTTGAGATTGATCGTGTTTCCCGGAATCCCCAAAACCGGTGGTGTTGGTGCGGCAAGAATCAGATCCTTGGTTTCACTTTTGAACACATCTACTGATCCGGAGATTCGGTTACTCAGAATCCCAAAATCAAGGCCGATATTGGTCTTGGTGGTGGTCTCCCACCTTAAGTCGGCATTACCCACATTTTCAAAAGCAATGGCTGTCTGATCTCCATAAAGTTCAGGACCATAAGTACCAAGAGCAGGAAACAAAGAAGCCCCCGTGATTGACGTGTTACCAGTCTCGGCCCATCCAACTCTCAATTTCAAATCATTGACCTGAGCAAAGTTAAAGAAGCTCTCTTGTGCGATATTCCACCCGAGTGAGCCTCCCAGGAAGACATCCTCGCGAGTGTCAACCGGCAGTGAAGAGATGGCATCCTGACGAACACTGGCTGATAGCAAATACCTGTTATCAAAGTCATAGTTTACCCGACCGAATAATGAAGAGAAACCAGTAGCTCCCGTAAATCCGGAAGAGGATTGAGTATTGAAGGAGCCGGTTTGGAGACCTTCTGCAATGAAAAATGGATCTGAAAAATCCGTACCCGCACCAGTGAACTGGTCATAGGAGGTCTTCTGATATTCGGTACCAGCCACCACATAAATAGAATGCATGACAGCAAGCGTTTTTCTCCAGGAAACCGTGTTTTGCCAGTTCCACTGAAGCGTATTGTAATACCCACGATACACACTACCATTCGCACCACGACCATCTCCATGGAGTGGATCCAACGATTGGAAGTCTCGTGTATCTGCATTGTCTACACCTATCTGTGACCGCATATCAATATCAAATGGCAAATGGAACTCCATAAAGGCATTACCTAAAAATCTCATATTGTTGGTGACCTGTTGATTGTGATCCAGCACATACCGAATGTTGGTCAGGTTCAAAGCAATGTTTTGCAGGTTATTTCCAGCACCCAGCAGTGTGTTGTCTGGTGTCAGGTTATAGCCTGTTGGATGATTGTCATCGTATACTGGCACATTTGGGAATGCTTTGAGTGCGTTGCTCACATTACCCGAAAGCGAACTTGACCCAGCGTTGAGACCTTGATTTTTCTGGTGTGATACCTGCAGCTTAATACCTGTAGTCAACCAGTCAGTGGCACTATAGTCCACATTGGCTCGTGTGGAGTACCGTGTGATGGAGTTATTGGTAGTAGAACCCTCCTGATCAGAGTAGCCCAGTGAGAAATAGTAGCGCACATTATCACTACCTCCAGTCACATTCAGACCATGGTTCTGCACAAATCCACGACGGAAAATCTCTTCCTGCCAGTCAGTATCTACATTGCCTGGCCCTGCAAAAGCCTGCGGAGGCAGTCCTGCACTGGCAAACTTTTCATTACTGATTTGAATAAACTCCTCAGCATTCAATAATTCAAACCGATTAGAAGTCTCATTGAAGCCCGCAAAGAAGTTGTAATTGATTTTCACTTCTCCTTTGCTACCTGATTTGGTTGTGATCAGGATAACGCCATTAGCTGCTCTGGAACCATAGATGGCTGTAGCTGCTCCATCCTTTAGTATCTCGTATGATTCGATATCTGCGGGGTTGAGATCAGCAAGAGCGTTGTTTTGGTTGGCAAATGCACTGAGGTTACCATTGGTCATTGGCACTCCATCTATTACATAGAGAGGATCGGTACCCGAACTGATAGAATTCACACCTCGCACACGAACTTTCGGCGCGCTACCGATAAGACCCGATGTGGTCGTCACTTGCACGCCAGCAGCCTTACCCTGCATGGCCTGATCAAAACTCGCCACCGGCATTTGAGCAATCTCACTCCCGTCTACTGAAGATACAGAGCTGATCAGTTTGCGCTTATCCACCTCTCCGTAACCGATGACCACTACCTCTCCCAGCTGAGACACACTGGCCTCCATAGTGACATCCACTACAGAGCGACCGCCCACGCTCACCTCCTGGGTCTCCATACCAATAAAGGAAAAAACCAGTACGGGCTCATCAGTAGGCACTGACAGCTTGTATTGGCCATTTAAGTCCGTGATCGTTCCATTAGTGGAACCTTTGATCACCACATTCACTCCTGGGAGCGTTTCCCCATCACTGTCCAGGACAGTCCCGCTCACCGTTCGTTCCTGAGCATGCACCTCACCTAACAAGAGTAAGGCACACACCATTAGTAGAATTTGTTTCATACTTCTTTGGTTTTTAGTTATTCAAATGATTTAAGCAGGGTAATCTTAGTGGAGACTTATTTCCAATAATTGTAAAAAAGAATAGGCCTGGAGATAGGGGTATTTTGATCGAAAAGAAGGTATCCCCATAAAATGCAAAAACCGGCCAAAGGCTCGGTTTTGCACAACAGTATATTATAAAGAGGAAGGCTAAATAAGGGTTTTGATTCTTGAAGTAATTGTAAAAAAGAACACGTAACCCTGAATTGTAAAAATGCACATGGCTTGATTCGAAGATCGAACCTTAATTTGCTCATATGACAGAGATTCTCATTTTTGGAGTGGTAGCAATGGCGGCAATGTTTTCCTGGCGCAAGATCTTTGGGTCCAAACCCATGAGAACCCCGGACCACAAGACCAGGGCGGAACTGACCGAAATGAAAGAGTACTTCCAAAAGGTCGACGATTGGTTACAAGAAGGTCAGCGATTCAGGGGAAGTCACATCAAATTAGAAACAGTAGCCCGAGCCACACACCTGACCGAAAAGCAAGTATCACAAGCGGTCAACACCGTATCCCAGCAAAACTTCAGTTCCTACATCAACAAACTACGTATCAATGAAGCAAAAAATCTCCTGCTCAATCCAGATTATGGACACTACACCATTGAGGCTTTCGCCGAAATGGTGGGGTTTGCTAACAAAGTTTCTTTCTACAAAGCTTTCAAAAGAGTCTATGGACTCTCGCCTACAGAATGGAAGAAAGCCCAAAACCACCAATCATAACCATACCCTTACGGCCCAAAAGAGAATGATGTAAATATTCCGAAATGTTTACTAAACAATCGTGATAGTTAACTCTTCGACAACCATTTTAATAAGTGTATAAGGAGTTGGAAGCGTCCTGAGACAAAACTCAAGACATGATTACTTCTAATCCAACACCCTTGACCCAGGATTTTTTTCGGGGTTTACAACACATCCGTCATGATCAAGCACTACACGTAAGCATGCCCGACAATCACATACACGCGCTACTGAACCTGGGCCAACCCATCAAAAAAACAGTGGTCGGCCAAATAAGATCTACCAACATTCTCAATGGAGAACTCCACCTATTTGGCTGTCAAAGCAGAAGCATGCTGCTGGAGTGTGACCAGTTGGACTTTATAGAGATTCGGATTGCTCCGGTTTACACCAGGCTACTTTTCCCAAACTGTGACGGATTTCTAATCAACCAAAGTGAGCGTGAGTTAAGTCCAACGCTAACCAACCAAGAGGACCTGATAGATTACCTCCTTACCTCCTATACCTGGGAGACTTTTGAAACAGATTACATCCTGGAGGAAGCTATTGCTCAGATCATTGAATCCAAGGGCGATATTAAAATCAGAAGCATTTATGAACTACTCGGTATCAGTAAGTCCCACCTAGAACAAAAATTCATCCAACAAATAGGCCTAACTGCCAAAGAATTTGCCAAAGTGGAGAAGCTCAACAACTTCATGCGCAACTACGATCAATACAAAGACAGCATGAACCTCACACAGCTCACATTTAGGTCAGGCTACTATGATCAGTCTCACCTGATCAAGGATTTCAGGTATTTTACAGATCAGCGACCGGGTGAATTTCTCAAAACTTACTGCCACTCCTCCTACTCATCGCCTAGTTTGAAATGTCTTAATCTGATGACTACTACATAGAATTAACAAAGATTGGCGAAATTGCGACATGCAAAACGCTGATTTTAAGTCTGGATTTGTTACCATCATGGGCAAACCTAACGTAGGCAAATCCACTCTAATGAACCAACTGACTGGTGAGCGCATCTCGATTGTCTCTAACAGGGCACAAACCACACGTCATCGGATATTTGGCATCATCACCACAGATACCCATCAAATTGTCTACTCAGACACGCCTGGAACCATGGATCCCAGCTACAAACTACAGGAACGAATGATGGGTTTTGTGAAAAAATCGCTGGAAGATGCAGACCTCATCCTGTTTATGGTAGAACTGGGAGAAAAAAATGACCATGCCCAATGGCTACAAATAGCCCGTGAAACTGATGTCCCTGTGCTATTTGTAATGAACAAGATAGATCTTGCCAAGGGATCTCAGGTCTTGGATAAAGTCAACTACTGGAAAGAAGAATACGATTGGGTGGAACCAATAGTGGTTTCTGCCGCAACTGGCGAAGGTGTGCAGGAGCTGGAAAAAACCATCCTATCCCTCCTACCACAGCACCCGCCTTACTTTCCAGAGGACGAAATGACCGACAAGTCCGAGCGGTTCATAGCATCAGAAATCATTCGTGAAAAAATCTTTCTAAACTACAAACAGGAAATCCCCTACAGTAGCGAAGTAGTCGTCACCTCCTTCAAAGAAGATGACACTATTATCCGCATCTCAGCCGAGATCTATGTGGAGCGAGACACTCAAAAAGGGATACTCATCGGTAAGAAGGGCGAAGCGATCAAACGTCTTGGGATAGATTCCCGAAAGGAACTGGAGTCCTTTTTTGGTAAACAAGTGCATCTGGAAACCTTTGTAAAGGTGGAGAAAGATTGGCGCAAAGACGATCAAAAATTGCGTAGATTTGGGTACTAAAAAACTTCTTACCTTTACTAAAGAACCTCCCAGCGAACCAGCAGGTACATATGCAACTGTGTACGGGAATTGAAGACTCATCGCAAGGTGAGTCTTTTTTAGTTACGCTTCTGAAGAAGGTTTGGTTAGGTTATAAACTTTGCAAAATACGTGAATGGCGTTGGACTGGTTTAGGGTATTAGCTATTCTGGTAAGCTCTTCTTCATTGAAGCGATCGAAACCAAAGATTTCATAAAATGATCCATCTATTGTATTGGCTTCTTGTGGGTTTTGGATGAAGTGTTCCCCGTCGAAACAAATTTGATTCTGCATGTAGATTATGTTGGTGTGAAACGACAGATATACGACGTGTTTCATAGCTGTGGATTTAGCGAAATGTTCATCTCAGAGCAATTAGGCAACATACCTATTTTCCCCGCTACGTCTTTCACTCAGGTGGATTACGGGGCTGCTAAGCATAATGCTCTTTTTACCACTTTCGGTATTATGCCATTCATCCTGAAGGGGTATTTCGCGAGTTTTGTCATGGGGTATTTCACTCACCTGACAGGCGAATAGCCTGTAATAAAGAAGCAAAATGTTTTGGTGTAGCTGGAAATATTCAGACAACAAAAATGGTTTAACAATCAATTTTTTATCTTGAGATGGAGATTACCGCATTAACTAAAATGACTGAAATACTACTTGTAGACGACCATAAAATGGTCCGTGACGCTTTCAGTTTCTACTTTGATACAGACTCAGAGCATGTGATCAAAGACCAGGCAGTGAATGGCAAGGAAGCACTGGAGCTAATTAAAAACAATTCATATGATCTGCTGATAACCGATATCAACATGCCTATCATGAACGGCATGGAACTGGTACAAGAGCTTAGGTATGCTAAAATAGACATCAAGATACTGGTGGTCTCTATGCTGGATGACATGAAGCACATCAAGAAAATGCTCAATATGGGTATAGATGGCTACATCCTCAAAGACTCTGGTAAAGACATAGTCATCAACGCAATAGATACCATCATGAGCGATCAGCAGTATTTTGCCAAAGAGGTCACCCAGCGAGTAATGGAAAGTATAGCTGGAACGGCGATTGCTCCCAAAAAGCGTCTCACTGTGGAGATCGAACTCAGTGAGCGAGAAAATGAAGTACTCAAACTGATCATGGAGGAGAAAACCAATCAGGAGATCGCTGACACCTTGTTTATCAGCATTCGTACCGTAGAGGGTCATAAACGAAGTATGCTGGGCAAAACGGGCTGTAAGAATCTAGTGGGGCTAACCATGTATGCGCTAGAGCATAATCTGGTCGAGCTATAAAATAGTGGTGTGTTAAATCAGGTCATGAAGGACCTCCCGCTTGAGGGGCTTGGTTTCATATCCCACTACATTGGGGTATTTAAAGCTACGCTCCACGTCTGTATCAGAAATAGATGAAGTGAGCATGATCACATCACAGTCGATCTGACGCTTGACCAGTGCCTCCAGAAAATCAAAACCACTCATCGACGGCATGTTGATGTCCAAAAGAATCAAATCTGGGCGCACTCCAGAATCAATAACAGGTAGTGCCTGAGTGGCAAGCTCAAAAGACTGGAAGTGGTGCTGATCGAAATGAGGTGTAAGCAGCAACTCCACCATTTTTCGCTGTACGAAATCATCATCTATGTGCCAAATCATTTTTGGTTTGCCAAAAGAGGTCACCTGCGGAGTAGACTGCTCAAAAAAACTAACCATCTCATGAACCTTATGCACGATCTCATCCAGATAGTCTCCGGATTCGATCATCCACTCCACCAACTTTTCCTTACTCAGAAATCCTTCACGCATTAGGTTCACCAGATTATGAATGCGGATCACCCTGGAGCGCAGGTCGTGAGAAGTAATGTTCTTAACCTTTTCCAGACGAGCATCTCTTTCGTTTAGCTGATCTTTCACATCCTGCAGCCGACTGGCCTGGTGATCTAGCTTTTGCTTCTGGCTATTGATGCTTTCCAGCAAATCTTTGATATCAAAAGGTTTGGTCAAATAATCATCTGCACCTAGTGACATACCCTTCCGGACATCCTCTTTTTCGGCACGACCAGTGAGAAATATGAATGGCGTGTAGTCGATCAAATCAGTTTCCCCGAGAAATCGCAGAATATCAAATCCGGTGCCATCCGGCAGCATCACATCACTCACAATCACATCTGCATGATCTGTTGCCAGAAAGGCTAATGCCTTATCACAGTCCTGTGCCACATGCACATCCATCCCTTCCAGTTCCAGCAGATCCTGTATGGTATCTGATATTCCTGGGTCATCTTCAATCAACAGGAGTTTCATGCTGTTCATATTTAGGTAATAACAAAGTGAACGTACTTCCCTCTCCTACTTTACTGGTGACCGTAAATCCACAGTCGTTCAGTTTTAAGAACTCTCTGGCTATGGACATACCCAGACCCGTCCCGGGTATGTTTTTCACATTATCACTTCGGTAAAAATCCTGAAAAATACGCTTCAAATCTTCATCAGGTATGCCCACACCATAGTCTCTCACATGAAGCTTAATGAAGCGATCATCTGAGTAATCAATCGTGAGTTCAGGGTTCCTGCCATCCGGTGAATACTTAGATGCGTTATTGACCACATTGCTCAATGCGTGACGCATCAGATGGTAGTCACCTGTGAACTTCTGAGGATGTCCGACTGTAGATACCTCCAGCTCTCGTCCGTCATTGACTGTCGCTTTTATGTCCAGTTGCACATCCTCTACCAGATCCTCCAAATCAAATAGCTGCCGTTTCGTTTTGAGTTGATTGGACTGTACTTTGCCCAGCACCAGAATATCTTCCATCAATGCAGTAAGGCGATCTACCTCTCTGATGAGTCTCACGGTAACCCTATCTACAATCGGATGTTTGATTTTGGCGGTCTCCAACAGCTGCATGTTGGATTTGATGACTGTCAGAGGTGTACGGAACTGATGAGAAGCCATGGCTACAAAGTTGGAACGCATGCCAGATAGTTCTCTTTCCATCTTTACTGTTTTGGTCAGCTCCTGTTCATAGACCTTTTGAGCGGTGATATCCTCTTTAATTACACATACTTTGATGCTCCCGTCCTTTCCCTGGTATGGGTGAGAAGTAACCAAATGATGGTGCATCGCTCCTTCGGCATCTAGGTAATCGCAGGTAATCGATTCTCCTAGTCCGGATTGTAACGACTCCCTTACCAATTTGGACATTGCTATCCCGTTGGCATCATTCCAGATTTCCTCTACTGCATGTCCCTCAAATTCCGCCGCAGGTATATGTAACTGATGTGGATCACCTATCACGCGTTCAAAATAACCCTCCTGATCAAAAGCGAAAACCAAATTACCAGTGGCTTTGATCAGTGCATTCAATTCACCATTGGCACTGAGTAGTTTTTGTTCATAATGATGATGCTCTGTTATATCCTCAATGACTACACAGAGTTTGGTATCCCCTACCATGCCCTGGTACGGATGGTAAGTCACCCGCAGGTACAACTTCTCACCCAGGTGATTCATATGATCACACTCAAAAACCTCGTAAGTCTGATTGGCAAGGGACTTTCGAACCAGTTTGGACATTTCTATCCCGTTGGGATCATCCCAGATTTTTTCTACGGGATGTCCGATAAAATCAGCAGAAGGAATGTGAAACCGCTCTTCTCTCCCGATGACTCGTTCGAAACGACCATCCTGATCGAAGGCGAACACCAAGTGATCTGTAGAGGTGATCAACGCTTTAAGCTCTTCATTGGCTGTAATTAATTGATTCTCATAGGTGCGCCGTTCGGTTATATCCCGGATAGAAAGACGGACCATTTGCTCTTTGTCTTCGATGTAATTGACTACTGATTCTACCCATACATATGACTGATCCTTATGTTGGAGACGAAAACTTACAGTAGCCGACTTACCCGAATCCAACAAAGATTTGGTCTTCTGAATGTAAGTGATTACGTCCTCAGGATGTAGCATATCTTTAATTGGTCTACCTATCAGCTCCTCCTCATGATAACTCAAGAGGTTATACACTGACTTGGACACATAAGAAATCACTGGTCCACATTGCTCAACACGGAGTAAAACAGTTACATCTCGATTGGTTTCAGAAAGAAGACGATACATCTTCTCGCTTTTATAAAGCGCTTTTTGAGCGTTTCGAACCTCGGTAATGTCTGTGGTGACTCCAAAGACTTTATAGGGCTTTCCGTCCTTGTAAAGTACCTCAGAGCTATTGTTAATGTACCTGACCTGACCATTAGAAATAACAATTCTGTATTCCAGAGTATCCCATTTCCTTGGTAAGGACTTGATATAAAGGTTGATGTCATCCCCAAGAATATCCCGCTCTTTCGGGTGTACTCTATTTAGATACTCTTTGAAATTAGGCTGATGTCCTGGTGTAAAATCGTGCATCTGCAGCCACATGTCCGAAAACTTGCTCTTCTCAGGGTAATGAATATCGTACTCATACCAACCCGTATTGGATATCTGCTGAGCCCAGAGTAATTTTTCCTCTGTTTCTTTGATTTCTGTCACATCTTGAGCTGTGCCGATTACTTTGATCAGCTTGTTGGTCTTATGATCTCGAATAAGTCGTGATTTGCTGAGGACATGTCGTACTCCATCGCCTGTGTTTACCCGATAGGCTATTGAGTACTCAGACTCTGCATTTTGATACTCCTGACGTCCTTTCTCCAGCTTTTCCATATCCTCGGCAAGGATCACGCTGTTGAGTTCTTCCGGAGAAGGAAACCGCCCTAAATGTTCCATGGCATGAATGCGTAGGTAATCCTGGCTGCACTGACTATTTTCTACATTTAGCAGATCATACACAAACCATCCAATACTCGCTACGTGCTGTGCCTGCTCTAATAACTGTTCCTTCGCGGCAAGATCAGAGATATCACTGACCACCAATAAGACCGATTTCACCGAATGGTCATCTCCTCGCTCTACCTCACCCTTACAAAGCAAATACCTGAAAGATCCATCGTCCTTCAATACCCTGTAAACCACATCTTCCCATTGATTCAGGTGATTGTTACGGATATTTTCTGTCAGTTGATTGACTACCTCCCAATCCTCAGGGTGAATAGATCTTAAAAAGGATTGTGGGTGAATGGCTTCTTGTATAGTGTCCAAATGATGCATCTGCAGATAAGTCCCTGAAGTAACCGTTTTTTCTGGATGAAGACTATCTATTTTCATCCATGCCACTTGCGCCATTTCTTGAACATGCTTTAATTGCAGTTGGTGCTGTTCCTCCTCAGTAACATCGAAGACCACTCCTAAGATACTGACCGGTGTTCCGCTGGCATCTCGGTAGATTTCCCCATGACTCTTGAGGTATTTGACCTGACCCTGTGGAGTACGAATCCGGTAGCTCACATCAGTCCATTCTGATTGTTCATTGCCCTCCTGAAAGATCTCCTGAAAAAAGTCGAAAACTGACAAATCTTCCTGAAACACTAACTCCCGATAGGCATTGCCAACATAGACAGGACGATCTTCAATGCCGTGGATTCTGTAAAACTCTTCAGAGCCCTCCAAATGATCATCCACAAAGCTCGCTTCATACCACCCCACTTTAGCTAGGTTCTCAACTTTTGCGTTGCGGTATTTTAGATTGACGCTTTCTGTGATATCCACAATCACTCCAATAGAACGCAGCAGGTTACCTTCAGTGTCCCGTTCCAGATCGCCAAATGCTTTGACATAGCGCATCCGTCCCTGGTCAGTGAAAATCCGAAAGGTATGATCAACCAATTGATTGCTGTCGGCGATCAGACTCTTCACTATTGGCAGGTCTTCCTGATGGACCCTATCAAATACATCTTCTACTTTTAGTTTCTTGCCTTTTGATACGCCAAGGATTTCAAAAAATCTACCTGCCGCATCTATGGTATTATTTTTATAATCCACTTCATACCAACCGAGTCCCGTTATATGCTTGAACTGATTGAGTGTGGACTTTGATTTTTCCAAGTCGGTAATATCACGTATTACGCTGAAGGACTTGACTACTTCACCTTCCCTCCAGATTAATTCTACCTTGATGTTGAACAACCTCAACTGCCCATTCAAAACAAACCGGATATTCTCCTCCACAATAGGGTTAGAAGGATCGGCTTCACTCATACGCTGATTCATCCGATTCCGATCTTCCTGTAGCGCCAGTGACTGAACGTATTCTATTGAAAACTCTTCATCATCACCTACCTGGAATAAATCCCTCATATTCTCAGAATAGGCGACCTCATTGGTCATCTTGTAGTGCTCATACCATGCGATGGCACCAAATTTGGCTACTTTGGCTATAGCGGACCGATCTGCCTGTAGGTCAAAACACCTGTCTTCAGGGTCGTGTTGGCGGATCATCGCCAAACCGTCCTGCAATTGCTTGATATGATGCTGGATGGAATCACTATCATAAAACTGCTGTACCATGTAGGTCTTACCTTCGACATCCGTTCGCTTGCTATGATAAGCAATCAGACATCTGTAGGTGTCTCCATCTTTGACACGAAAACTCAAGGGTATATCAATCATCTCGTCCTGCATGAGCCGATCCCAACTTTCCTGCATTACCTGCTGATCATCAGGATATATACAGGCTAAAATGGATTCCAGAGACACTTCTTCTGTTGGACCAACCAGCTCTATGAGTGATTCAGAGTATTGAGGTCCACTTGCTAAAAAATGAATAGAATAAGGCGAACCAGTTATATCTGTACAAGGCATCTTTATATGAGTGATAGGCGTTCTGCAAGGTTAGCCGATCATCTTCTCACTAAATGACTGTTTACTTCTCAGGTAAAACTTTTACGCCTTTAGTTAACTAATTCTCTGGGAGATAGCCCAAACTGCGCTTTGAATGCTCTCGAGAATGCCGGCAAACTGCTGAATCCTGATGCCGTTGCAGCTTCACTTACGTTGCATTTTCCAGAATCCAACAAGGCTTTTGCTTTGGATAGTTTAAAAATCCTCACATAGTCCTGAAACGTCTGATTGCTGTAGCGTTTGAGCTTCTTTTGCAATCCTGAGGGAGATAGCTGAAGTTGTTCGGCAGCATTTTTCAAACTAATCTGAGATTTTTGATTCTGGATCAGTTGATTGAGTTCCTGCACAAATCGCCACTCAGGCTCAGAGTTGCCCACAGGTGTTACAGCTTCCAGCAGGAGATTTTCCTTGAGATTGATGAGATTTTTGATCAGGTAAGAGAGCTCTCTCAGATCAAAGGGCTTAGTAATGTAGCCATCCGCCCCCATCTTATAACTCTCCAATTTCGTGTCAATGTCCGCCTTTGCGGTGAGCATGATCACGGGTATGGTACATAAATACTGATCAGACTTTAGACGCTCCAGCAGAGTGTTGCCATCCATATGGGGCATCATGATATCTGATACGATGAGATCGGGTCGTTCGGACTCCAGTAACGTAAGAGCTTCCAAACCATTCTTGCTTTCCAGCGCTCTATACTCCAATGATTCTACGATATCTGCTACAGTCTCACGAATCCCTTCGTCATCCTCTACAATAAGTATTCTCTTCATTTACGGCGTTAGTCAATTTCTGACTATTAATTAATCAAGAGAAATATAATCCAATCAGGTCTAAAAATAGCTTAAACGAAGGTTAGAGATAGGATTTTAGGTATTTCACCTAAAGGTGAAAAGAGAGCATTAAGCAAATTACCTATATACAAACGTTCAGGTCATTCCTTTATTTTCAATAGAAAACCAATAGCTAGATTCAAGCCTAATCAATCAGTTTTGCCTAATCAATGTTGGCAGTTTGTAGAGGCGCTATTTTAATACAATTGTATTGGAAGTACCCTCTCCCGGTTTACTCTCAATGTCGAGTTCTCCCCCGATCTTTTCTATCCGCATGAATAGATTTCGCAGGCCACCATTGTTTACTGCCTCCGCCACATCAAATCCCACTCCATTGTCGGTAACAGTAAGTCGTTTGGTACCATCCAATTCTTCAAGCGTCACGGTAATTTGATTAGCTCCCGCATGCTTGACAATGTTGGTCATGAGCTCTGAAATCACTGGTATTAACTCGACACTTTGCTGGAGAGGTGGTTCATCGATCCAATGATAGTAGTCGGCAATTTCTATCTGCGTGTATTGCTGAAAGTTAGCAATCATTCGGTTGAACGTTTCTCTAAATCCTTTGGTCAACAGGTCATGAGAGGCATTGCCATTGATCAGATTTCGGATTTGCAAGAAGGCCACATCCAGACCCTTTTTCAGATAAAGTAGTTCGGTCTTTAGCGCCTGAGGATCGATTTGATCACTATCGATGAGCCGCTCAATACCCATCCGTAAACTCACCACAGTCTGCTGCACATTGTCGTGTATGTCCATACGCATCCGCTCATTCTCAGCTTGCTTGATTAGCTGTATCAGTTCGTCTCTGTGACTCAACCGATAGTGAATACTGGATAATAGATCCTTGTGATCAAATGGTTTCATAATGTAGTCATCAGCACCCAGATTCATCCCAGATCGGATATCGCTTCCTTCCGATTTAGCGCTAAGGATGATGAATGGAGTAAACTTGCTTTTACCATACGACCGAACGGCTTCTAATAGATCAAACCCGGACATCTTTGGCATCATTAAGTCTGAAATGATCAGGTCCGGACTTTCCTTGAGTACTTTGAAGAAACCAGCTTCACCATCGTTGGCTGTAACTACCTTATAGCCGCTGCACTCCAGCAGGTCTTGCAGGGTTTCTCTTATATTTTCCTCATCCTCCACTACAAGGATTTTCTCCATCTTGTTGTTATTCATTTCGCGGTATGGTTATAGTGAATGCAGATCCTTCGTTTAGAGTACTCTTCACATCTACAGTGCACCCATTTACTTTTAAAAACTCACTGGTCACAGATAGCCCCAAACCTGTGCCTGGTATATCTGCCACTCGCTCTGAGCGGAAAAAGTCTTTGAAAATTCGTGAAAGGTTCTCTTGATCAATTCCCATTCCATAGTCTTCAACCTTCAGATAGACAAAGTCGGGCTGGGTATAATCCAATGTCAGTTTAGGAGAAGGTCGCTTCATGGAATACTTGAATGCATTGGTGACCAGATTGAGAATCGCCTGGCGCATCAGACCTTCATCCAACATTAATGAAACTGGCTCTCCAGCTTTGCATATCAAGAGTTCACGACCATCAGTCTGAGCCAAATCTACATCTCGCTTAAGCCTCTTGACCAGAGTGACGAGATTAGTTGGTTTGCTTCTCTTTTGGATAGCACCGCTCTGGACCTTACCCAAAATAAGAATATCTTCCATCAGGCTTACGAGGCGATCCACTTCCTTAGTAAGTCTTCTGGACACTTTTTGGCTCAATGCATCTTGTCTACCGGAGGCTTCCAGCAGTTGCATGTTGGACTTAATCACGGTAAGTGGTGTCCTGAACTGATGTGACGCCATAGAAACAAAACTCGCGCGCATTCTGGACAGCTCTCGTTCCATCTCTACTGTTCTTTTCAGCTCTTCCTCCGCTCGCTTTTCGGTGGTAATGGTTTCAATTACCACACTGACCCGAAGCTGATGATCATATCCCATAAAAGGATGAACTTTTGCTCTGTACCAATTGAACTGACCTTTGATCGTATATGGGTAATCATACTGTTCAGACACGCCCAGTGTAATTGCCCGATAAACCATTTTACAAAGAATCATGCCCGTTTCATCCTCCCAAATTTTGCCTATTTCTTTTCCAATAAACTGATCTATCGGTTGATGCAGCTTTTGCTCATCATTGCAAATAACAGCTTCAAACCGTCGGTCTTTTGTGATGGTAAAGACGATATTATCGGATGCTTTGATCATCGCATTCAGGTCATTATTGGACCGAATGAGCTGCTGTTCGTACTGCTTTCTGTCACTGATATCCCGTACTGATAACTGGAGCTTTACGGGCACTTCCTCCAGTATCACACTAATTGCAGCCTCCACCCACCGATAGGAACCATCTTTACAAAACAGTCTGAATGAAATGGTCATATCTTCTTCACCAAAAACGAGCTTAGGCAAAACGTCTTTGGTAAACCACACGCGATCTTCACGATGCATCAGTTGGGTGGCTTCCATGCCCAGAAGTTCATGCTTGGTATAGCCAGATAATTTCTCTGAGTAGTCAGAAGCAAAACTGATCAACATCTGATCTTTTTTAGACTCTAATAAAAGAATGGCATCCCTACTGTTTTCTGATATCAATCTGTACTTTCTCTCACTCTCTAACAGCGCACGCTCTGTTATTTTGGTTTGAGTGATATCCTTTGTAGTGCCAAAAATCTTTACAGGTTTACCATCCATGTGAATGACTCGTGCATTATTGCTGATGTGTCTTTTGAAGCCATATTGATCCAGTATGGTATATTCCAACCCGTTCCATTCACTTGGCATCCCATGTAAAAAGGTATCCAAACTCGGGATCAGGTTTCGATCAACAGGATGTAACTTATTTAAAAACTCATCGATGTGCTTTGGCTTCTCCTCAAAGCAGTGCATGTCCAACCACTGTTCAGAAAAGCTGCTTAGTTGAGGTTTTAGAATATCAAATTCAAACCAACCGGTATTGCTGACGCTCTGGGCTTCCTGCAGCTTCTCCTCCAGCATTTTAAACTGCGTAATGTCTTGAACCGTACCCACAACTTTGGCAAGCTCACCCGTAGAAGGATCAGACTCATATTGACCTATATTCTGAATGTACCGGTAGTCACCAGACTCCAATACGATGCGGTAAGTAAATGAATAGCCGTTTTGATAATTTCGATATTCCTCGCTGACCTTGTCTAATTCCTTTCGATCGTCTGGATGAATTTTATTCCGCAGTGCATTGTCACTGAATGTTTTCAATTCATGGATATCTAAAAACTCCTGAGAAATCCTGTTTTCGAACGTTCGCATGTCATGCTCATACCAGCCGAGCTTGGCAAGCTGCTGAGCCCGGACCAGCTGGCTCTTCTTCTCCTGAAAATCGGTAATATCACGAATGATTCCCAGTACTTTGAAAGGTCGGTCATCAAAGGGTGATTGAGTGACTTGTCCTGTGCTCTGGAGGTGCCTTATGGCCCCATTGTCGAGAACTACCCGGTACTCAAAAGGTGGCCAGTCTTTGTATTCAGCATACAGCTTATTTCTTGCCTCAACGATTTTTTCGTGATCTTCTGGATGAACCACAGATAGCAGTTCATTGAGAGAAGGCATCCTTCCGAAATACTCTAAACCGTGCATTCGCAGGTACTGTGTGGAAGCAAGCGAATGCCTTTTATCAAACAGGTTAATCTCATACCAACCTACGTGAGTGGTCTCCTGTATGATTCTAAGCTTTTCCTTGGATTGATGCTCGTAGGTAATGTCCTCAAAGCTCCCAATCAATTTGACCATGCGGTCTCCATCCCATATGGAAGTACCTCTACTTAACCCAACAAACAGTTGATCATTGACTATATGACGTGCAGTATATTGAAATTTGGGAGACTCCGGACTCAACCCTGCCACAGTATTCTCAAAGGTTTCGAGATCCTCGGGAAAACAGGACTCGCTGTATGATTCAAAACTAATCGATTGCTCTAGAGATACTCCAAGCATTCTATAGACTTGATCTGACCATACCATATGATCGGCATCAGGCGTATATTCCCAGTAACCAATCCCTGCAAAGAACTCACTCAGAGATTGCTTACGAGTAAGCTGGTCAATAGACAAAGCGTGGGACCTGTAGGAATCAGCAAATTCAAACACTGCAAGTAACCCCTGACCGTTACCAATCTGATCTATCTGGAGCATAGCGGTAACATACTTCACCTTTCCCGAGGAGCACATTGCACGAAATCGGAGAATCGGCTGATTATTATTCGCATCTAAAAGCTGCTGGTACTGCTCGAGTACTCTTTGTCTGTCTTCCTCGTGAATGACGCTGAGCATGAGTTCAAAGTTGGCAGTTATCCCCGGATCTAATTCCAGCATATGATAAAGAGACTCGGACCAATAGTGCACATCAGATCCTGGAGGCAAAAAAGCAAAAGGTCGCGAATGACGACTCTCTTTTCTTCTTTCCTCAAAGGTGTTCTGTGTGTTTGAATTCATGTATGGCAAACTTATGGGTATTAACTACTGCTATTTGCTCAAGTACCTCTGCAGTCAAACATTTACATCTCAGCTAAAATTTTTGAAGGTGAAACCCCATAGAATGATTTGAAGGAATCGGAGAAATGTGCCAAATTCTTAAAGCCGCTTCTGGAGGAGGATTCGCTGACGTTACACACGCCAGATTCCAAAAGTGCCCTGGCTCGGCTAAGTTTGTAGCGCTTCAGGTATTCGCTAAAGGTATGCTCAGTATGATACTTTACCTTTTTTTGAAGGCTTGATTCAGACAGGTTCAACTCCTTGGCCACCTTACCTAGATGTGATTGATGCAGATTGATTTGAATGGCAAAGTTTAGCTTATTTAAAAACACATGCATATCCAGTGGGCTAGTACGATTCAATGATTTGCTGAAAATGTTTTCCCTAAGCGCAATCAGGTACTTTATTCGAAAGGTAAGATCCTTGATCTCAAAAGGCTTTACCAGATAATCATCCGCCCCAATCTCATAGGCTCTCTCTCGATCCTCATATTCAATTTTGGCAGTCAACATCAATACCGGGATGTACCAATAGTTTTCATCAGATTTGACCCGCTTTAAAAACTCCATACCACCCATTACAGGCATCATGATGTCACAAATAATCAAATCCGGTTTACCCGCCATCAGACATTCCAATCCCTCCTGCCCATTAGATGCCGCTTTTACAGAATAAGACATAGTGATCAACAGATCACAGAGTGTCTCACGTATACCAGAATCGTCTTCAATGACTAGAACTTTATAATTCATACAGCAGCAATCAACCAAAATATGCTCATCGTAAGATCCAGTATAAGTCTCTACGACTAAAAAATTGCACTCACACAATTTAAAACTTTGGTGGCTGAACTCCTTTCCTAGGCAATCACCTTTCCAGATACACCAAAATTTATAGGCGTTTTACCTACAACTCCATGATAAAATCCTGTGATTTTGCTGTTGTTATGCAACCAGCCTTACTGGCTGGGAGGTTACTATCCACATATCGCTCCGCCTCCAGCTCCTATTTCAGTTATGATTATTGCCAGAATGCACCTTTTAGCAGATCATTAGGACTAAAAACTCTACCTTTGCGCCCAGCATGGCAAATATCGTAGCAATAGTAGGCAGACCCAATGTAGGTAAATCGACTTTTTTCAACCGATTGGTGGAGAAAAAACAGGCGATTATGGACAATGAAAGCGGGGTCACAAGGGATAGACATTACGGGTACTCTGAGTGGAATGGAAAGTCATTTACCGTTATTGACACAGGTGGATATGTGGAAGGATCTGAGGATATTTTCGAAGGAGCCATTCGTGATCAGGTAAAAGAGGCACTACATGAAGCTAATGTGATCTTATTCATGGTAGACTGCCATACCGGACTTCACGGTTTGGATCAGGACTTTGCCAATGTGGTTAGGGAGATCAAGAAGCCGGTCATCATAGTAGCTAACAAGGCTGACAATGCGGAGCGCTCGTATATGTCCAGTGAGTTTTATCAGTTGGGCCTTACAGAAGATATTTTCCCGATTGCTTCCATCAGTGGATCAGGTACTGGGGACCTGCTAGATGCGGTGGTAGAGCACTTCGATCCAGAACCAGAACCTGATGAGGATGCTCCAGCTTTGCCTCGGGTAGCTATAGTTGGTAGACCTAACGTGGGTAAGTCTTCGTTCCTGAATGCACTACTCGGTAAAGACCGTTCTATTGTCACCAATATTGCTGGAACTACTCGAGACGCGATCGATAGTCGATACAATCTATTTGGAAAAGACTTCATCCTGACAGATACTGCGGGGATTCGTAAGAAAGCAAAGGTTAAAGAGGATATTGAGTTTTACTCCGTACTAAGAGCTATTCAGGCATTGCAAGATTCGGATGTATGCATCGTGATATTAGATGCAATGAACGGATTAGAAGCCCAGGACCTCAACATTATCAACCTCGCACACAAATACAAAAAAGGATGCGTGATCATGGTTAACAAGTGGGACTTGTACACCAAAGACACCAAATCCGCTGATGAGTACAAAAAACACATTGCTGAAAAGCTGGGGCCGCTAGGTTACATCCCGGTGGTATTCACCAGTGTGCTGAACAAGCAGCGTATTTTTAAAGCCATCGAAGTGGCACTGGAAGTAGCTGAAAACAAAAACAAGAAAATCAGCACCTCTCAGCTCAACAATAAGATGCTGAAGGAAATCGAAAACTACCCACCACCTGCAGTCAGAGGTAAGTACATTAAGATCAAATACATTACCCAGCTCCCTACTCCTTCACCAACTTTTGCGTTCTTCTGCAATCACCCGAAAGACATCAAAGAGTCTTATGAACGCTTCCTGGTGAATAAACTTCGAGCACATTTTGGTTTCGAAGGAGTACCCATCAAAACAGTCTTCAGACAGAAGTAGGCTTCAATTAATATTTGGAGTTGTCATAATTCAGTATAATTCTGCTACCAGGATTAGCTTGTTTTCATTTTCTTTGAGTCCGTGACTGCAGAAGATGTGTTTAGGCGATTCGTCCCTGCTCCAGCAGTGGGTTACTGCGCCAAGCTGTATACTTACTTTGGATTTGAGTTTAAAATCAAAAGAAATCGCCAGACCAAGCTCGGTGATTATCGCTACTCGCCACAAACGAAGAAGCATACCATTACCATCAACAATGATCTGAATCCTTACGCCTTCCTGGTGACGTACCTACATGAAGTGGCTCACCTGGTAACATTTGATGAACATGGCCGCAAAGCTGCTCCGCACGGTATGGAGTGGAAAAATAACTTCAAGCGGGTAGCCAAACCAGTCTTAAATGAAGAGGTATTTCCACCTCCGGTCCTACTGGCACTGAATAATTATTTTAAGAATCCAAAAGCTGCCAGCTGTAGTGACCCAGTTCTTTACAACATACTCAGGGGCTTTGATGGACCTACCGATCTGATTCCACTTAGCAAAATCGCCATCGGTGAGCTCTTTGATTTTCAGGGGAAGCACTATGTGAAACTGGAGAAAAAGCGCACTCGCAGCGTCTGTCAGGCTGTGGAGAGTAAACGAAAATACCTGATATCAGAAATTGCAAGAGTGAAAAAACCAGATTCTGAGTAGCACAATCCTATCAATCAAGGTGAGTAAAAGCAAATGCTTGAAGTTCTGATCCCTGGATCATAAATCACAGTGGAAACCGATGAAATGGACGTTTTTAATTAAAATTTACTACAAATTAGGTATGTAGTTCTTTGCCGAGGCTTGACATCCATTGGAATATCACGTGTGGGAGCAGGCAACGCCTGTTTCACAATATAATAATTCCTTTATATTCTATAACTATTCAAACTGTGACGTACATTGATTAAATTGAACTCAAAATAACGCTTTATGGCCAATACTATTTCCATCTATAACTTTAAAGGAGGCGTGGGTAAAACGACAACTGCACTCAACCTTGGAATTAGTTGGTCCAAATCGTTTAAAGTCTTGCTGGTGGATTTCGATCCTCAGTGCAATCTCACCAACTCCATAGCCGGAGATCACCAAAGCACTACGGTATTCACTTATCTCAAAAAAATCATGCACGATCATGATGTGAACCCGCAGCCTGAGGAAATCACTCCATATCTCCATTTGATTCCTGGAGATCTACAAATGACACAAACAGAAAGCAATAATCAGTTCATTTCTTTTGGGCGAAGCATGATCGAAAAATTGCTCATGCATTTTCGTAATGATTACGACTTCATCATCATGGACTGCCCTACTAACTTCGGGGTGCTGGTAAAGTCTATAATCGGTGCCTCCAAAAACATTCTCATTCCGGCCATTGCAGACAACTTTTCGCTTACAGGAGTACAGACCCTTATGACCTATCTGGCCGCTGTGGAAAATCAGTCACTGAACATCCTAGGGGTGTTTTTCAATATGTTTAATGGCAGTATGAATCTGACGGCCAAGAAATTTGAAGAGTCTAAAGCTACTTTTGGTAGCTTGATACTTGACTGCACGGTCAGTAGATCCATTAAAGTAGGTGAGGCCAATGATATCGGCAAATCCATAGGCGACTATTCTCCTGACAATACAGCTGCTCATGATTTTATGAAGCTAAGTGAGGAGCTACTTTCTAAGTTTCATAGTCAAACACTCAATCCAGACTATGTACTGCCTGAACTGCTGGAAAAAATGAGGGATTAGACCCCAAGTCTCCGCTGCATCATGGAATTGACTACTGCATAGAGTGCCCTGGGGGTCATGGTGCGCCAGTTGATGATCTGAAGTTTACCACCAAAGTTGATGTAATTGTCAATCTCATAAATGGACATCTCACTTTCTACAAAATCTCGAAAGCAAATAGCAGCAATCCATCCCTCCTCTACCTCTTCGAACCATTCTTCGTAGTAGCTATCATCACTTCCATGAAAGTTGAGGATGTTTTCACCGATGAGAATAAACTTATTGACGCCCATGCTGAGGATGTGTTCAACAACATTGCGTTTGAGATGCATGATGTCATTGTTGATAGCGTCATTCCACTCACCGATAAACTCCATCACGATGAACCCTTCCTGATAGTCTGCATACAGAACCTTGAGGTAGAGGGTCTCTGATCCAAAAAAGTCCCAACCCGGATCTATGAAGTAGCCATAGATGTTTTCTGAGTAGAGATCGTAGTTGTACTCCTTTCCATAAAAAGGAGAACGCTCATCATGACTGGCGTCATAATGAGCATTCCACCCAAAATATGGTTCTATTTCGTGCATTATTTTTTAATGACTTTAAAGACTTTAGTTTGTGTTCCGTTTACTACTTGAACAAAATACAATCCTGCCTCAAAATCGTTCATGGAAATTGAATTTTTACCCTGACCGAGCACATAATTCTTCATCACCTGCCCATTCACATTATAAATGCTCACCTCTACAGGATCAGTAACCTCCACTGTTAACTCATCAACTGTAGGATTGGGATATGGTGTGAAAACTGACTTGCTGATGGCTAGCACCTCTCCTGTTCCTGCTTCAATGAGATCATCATTGGATCGGGGTGATATCTGATAATCAGACCCGAATTGGCCCACAAAGCCTATGACATCCCAGGTTCCCTCGGGCACCGTGGTACCAACCAGTGGGTGCGCTGATGAACCTATTCTTAAAATCAAGCTTCCTGTACCATCTTCGATAGTGAAGTTACCAGCAGATCCTCCACCTTGAAACAATCCACCCGGACGATCAAATCGGATCCCTTCCAAGCGAATGAGCTGTGACTCCAACTCCTCTCCCACATCTGAGATGGATACCACCTTGGGATCTGGTAAGTTGGCCCCCTGCATTACCAATGTGATCACGATTGGTGATTCTTCTATTTGTAGCAATTCATTATACTCAGATAAGCCTCCACTTACTACGACACTGTCTCCCTTGACTAGTGGCGCTGATTCATTTCCAGCGTCAAAGCTCCTGACCACTATACCGGCCGTTCCGTCATAGATGACTCTGCTATTGCCACTGTTATTACCTTCGTCTATGACTACTCCGGTTACCTGCACTACTGTACCCAGATCCTTAGTTCGAGCATCTGCAATAGAGAGAATCTCCACTGTTCCTTCTGTCCCCATCACATTGAGGCTAACATCATTGGCCCCGGAGGAGCTGTGAGTCACTTCTCTCTGATAAGAAGCACCATCTTCGGTTTCAGGCGCAAACTGTAAATAGACTGTGAACTCTTCACTTGTTTCTCCTGCAGCATGAACAAATGTGGCTTGATCAGCATAAGACTGACCATCTGCCGATACCTGGAATGGTGCGGTTACCGTCACAGTCACATCTGCCGTCAGGTTATTGGCAGCTAGTGTATACTGCTGAGAAAAAGTAGACCCGGCAGCAACCGTTCCAAAATCAGAAGCAAAATTGAGCTGATCTACTACCAGATAAGGATCACTGCTACTACCCCAGACTTCTGCCACCCATTCCGGGTGATCAATGAAGGGGTTTCTGTTGCCTTGATAGCCATAAGCCTTCTCATGTCGATCTATTTCATATTGATCCACAGGATCGTCTTCATGCCACTTAATCAATGTACTCAGCACGCCAAGTTCGGGATCTCCTGTGTAAGTGGCTCTATCTACCAGGTCCAGATCCAATCTAGAGCTTTCATAGCGCATGTCCATATAGAATAAAATTCTGGCCACGTCTCCTTTGATTGCATCTCTGGGCTCGAAAAAATCCTCATCGGTGTAGGTGTCGGGGGCTTCACCCTCCTCATTTTCTGCAATATCTTCTATGTCCTCAAAGTCCTTGTTGCTTTTCGAAACATTCACTGTTGCATCAGACGGACGAAGGTTGTGGACATCAGTGTAGGCCGTATCTGAGTTGTCTGAAAACCCATGAGATGATGGCCAGGTGTGCTCGCGGTTCCAAAAGTCGGGCTCGTTGTTTGAAGCAAAGTTCTGTTTTGGGATGGAGGCGTTTTTGTAGAACAGGATGATATGGTCTTCATTGTCGGGGTCTTCGTCCAGGTCGGGTAGTATTGTGTCCCTGAACTCTCCATAGGCACGAACGGTATGTCCTCTGGAGATTTGATGAAGTTTATTTTTTAGATCCTCGCCGCTTAGCCCCTCGGTGCCGTCATAGTAGCCATCTGGAATTGACTGGGACATCAGACTTCCGCTTAAAAGGACAAATAAGAGTGTAATGATGTTTTTCATAAAATCAATTAAAGCCAAAAAAGGGGAAGCGCTAGCTTCCCCTTTAAGTTTAGAATATTGTGAGATTATTGCTCGAATGGCACGAATTCACCACCCTCGAAAATCACATAAAGTGATCTGGAACCAGCACCTGGCTCCCAGGTAGCGTAGGTTACCAAATATTTCTGACCTTCCTCTGTATCTGGATACACTTCAAGAAGTCTTCCAGTAATAGCATCAAATCGTTGCTGATCTGTCCAAAGAGTTACATCAAAGTTTCTGTATGCTTCTACTGATTCTGCACCTTCAGGGTTTTTGTCTGACCAGTTAGCAGCAATCCACATCCAGTCATCAAAACCAAGATCTAGTTTGATGGTATTGTCTGGCACCCACTCTCCGTCAATCAATCCGAATGACAAAGACTGAGCAGTTACCTGGAATGCCGCTCCATAAATTACCCACTCACCATTAACCAAAGTGTAGTGTGCCAGGTCTTCCTGAACACCACCATCGTAGTACACATAACCTACCAGGATGCTGGTTCCATCCTCAGCAAACTTGAATGTATCTTTTAGGTAATAAGGAATTTTCTCTTCAGCTTCGTCAGTGTTGCTGAAATTAGAGAATGACTCACCAAAGTAGTCTCTGTATGAATCAGATGGCAAAGGCCAAACATACATCCATCCGTAAGGAGCTGTTTTCACTACTCTGCTTTCCACATCATATTCCACAAAGCTTCCATTATAATAGTCGTGAGTTACATCAATGTACGCTCCTGTAGAGGCATCTGGCATTTTATAAGCTGCATAGATTGGCAAGTCACCCTCCAAGTCATCAAAGTTTCCATAGGAGTAACCTAGCTCATCGTACTCAGCGTCTGTTACTGTCGCTTCAGAGCCAGCTGCCAAATAAGGAGAACTACCATTGTATACGTCATAAGTCACTAGTGCAGACGAACCATCAGCCAGGTACGTGTACAACTCAGCCATAATAGTAGGCACTTTCTCTTTGGCTTCATCTTCACCACTAAAGTTAGGGAAAGACTGATCTACGATATCATAGTCATCTTCTGTAAGGGTGTATTCAAAGTCTTTAACAACATTGATTGGATCACCTTCTTCGTTGATCTCTAGCTCGGTGTAGATATCGTCTAGAGACTCCTCACATCCCGTAAAGAGAAAAGTGAGTGCTGCGAGAGAGTATATAAATAAATTTTTCATTGTTCTAATTCTTTAGAAGTTTACTTTAATAGTAGCTGTCCATGTTCTACCAAGACCGTAGTACACTGTAGCTGTTCTGGCAACGCTTCCCTGACCGTCAGTAGCATCTGAGATGTATTCGGTATCAAGAAGGTTATTGATGTTGCCAAGGAACTTCGCATCGAATGGACCAAATTTGAAGTTGTAAACCAATCTCATGTCTACAGTAGAGTAAGCTGGTGCTTCCCAAGGCTGCATTACTGCTCCATTTTCTGGGGCAGTGTTTCTGTTCGTTACGCTATAGTCAGCATACATATTACCAAAGTAGTTGTAAGAGAAACCTAGTTTTAGGTCTTTGATGATGTAGTAGTCTAGATCTGCTGCGAAAGTGGTTTGCGCAGAGTTACCTACTTTCAGGTCTTTGATGAACAATCCATCAACCGTTGCGTCAGGAAGTACATCTCCTGTGTTCTGATCACGAACGATAGTAGAATCCACGTTACTAGCCCAAGTCCAGTCACCAAGTGAAGCCATACCACCGATTTCAAGAGCAGAGAAAGGCTTGTATTTGAAATCAAACTCAATACCCTGGTGAAGTGCATCTACACCCAGGATGTTGGCGTATCCGTTTTCAGTTCTTACACCAGCACCTACAGCCACCTGATTACCATCTGCATCAAGATCGTAAAGCGGCACTGTAGCAGTGTAAGCTTTATCCAACCATGAAGTTCTGTAAGCATTGATATTGGCACTGAAGAATGTAGACTTGTAACCATAACCAAGTTCAAGACTCATTACTTTTTCGTTTTTAGCATCTACGTTGATAGTTGCTTCGGCATTGCTTCTTTCGCTATTGAAAACGGCATCATAGATTGGTGCTTTTTCGAAGTATCCTGCATTTGCAAACACGTTGTGATTCTTAGTCAGGTTGTAGTTTCCACCACCTTTGATCTGATAACCAAGGAAGTTGTACGTATCAGACGTTCTGTTTTCGTACATTCTTTCTTCCATCGCATAACCTGTGTTGGAAACTGACAAGTTAACGAAAGCCGCAAGGTCACCTTGCTCATATTCAGTTTGCAAGAATACACCTTGCCATCCTACAAGACCTCTGTAGTCTTTGCTGTATCGACCACCTTCACCGATTGCGCGATCCACACCGTCTTCATTGTCATCACTGATCACGTATTCTGCACCGAGAAGGTCAGTTACAGAGTAGTAGTGAATACCTGTATATTGTCTTAAATCCAAACCAGCCATGATGTTTAGATTGCTGGTCAGCTCTCTTGAATAAGTACTCAACACTCCAAACCACTTGTGGTCGTTGTTTGATGCAGCAATCCAGCTGATCGCTTCGCCACCATTGGCTACGTTTCTGTCAAATGCAGCAGTGTAGTCATACTGACCATCTACGATAGGCACATCGTCACCACCATCTCTTCTACCTCCACCAGTACCAAAAGATGCGTATAGTGAAGTTGATAATTCTGATTTAGAATCCACAGTCCAGTAGTGGTTCAACGAGAATTGTGGCTTGTGGTAGAAGTTAAATGATCTGTTGTATACCTGACCGTTCAGATAGCCCCAGTCTGGATTGTATCTGATGCCATCAGGGTGACTTTTCCAGTCCTGAATAGATTGTCTAGTACTTCTTTGACCGTGAGTTTGTGGTGCACCAAATCCAGTCAATGAAACTGTGTGGTTTTTACCGATTGCTTTACTCAAATTGAAGAAGTAGTTGTAAGCGTCGAAATTAAGTCCTTCAGTCCAGCCATCACCAGTAGTTCTGGAACCATAGATGGTGAAAGCCCATCCTTCGTCTGTCAATCCAGTAGAAAGTGATAGACCAGTGGTTGTCCAATTATTGTTACCGATACCGTAGGTGATGCTGCCACCTTTTTCCTGATCGGCAGCTTTTGTCACAATGTTGATAGTACCCCCGATAGATGGCACAGCTACCTTAGCTGCTCCAAGACCTCTTTGTACCTGAACACTCTGTGCCACAGCAGTCAAACCAGCCCAGTTAGACCAGTATACAGCTCCGTTTTCCATGTCGTTAACAGGGATACCATTGATCATTACTGCCACGTTTTCAGATCCAAATCCTCTAACGTTTACTCTAGCATCACCAAATCCACCACCTTGTTTGGTAGCATAAACACCTGGTGTACTTTTAAGCAATTCAGGGAATTCCTGGTTACTGGCTCTTTCTACGATCAAATCTCTCTTAATAGAAGAAACTGCAACAGGAGTCTTTCTCTCTACTGCCACAGAAGCGATAATTTCAAGTGGAGACAGCTCATTCCCAGCTGAAAGGGCGATCTTTCCTAATGATTGAGTTTCGCTTAGATTGATTGTCTTTTCTTCCGTTTGGAATCCAACGAAAGAGATTACTACAGTTGCAGTTTGACCTTCAACTGACAAACTGAACTCACCGTTGTAGTCGGTGATTGTTCCAGTGGTTGTTCCTTTAATGAACACACTTGCTCCAGGTAGACCTTCTCCTGTTTCAGCATCGATTACAGTACCTGTAACCTTGCTTTGAGCGAAAGTCACCAATGATGTCAAAGACATCACCGCGAACAGTGCATAATTGCGTAAAGTTTTCCTCATTGCGTTTACTGTTTGATTTAAATTTCTCCTGCAAAAGTAGAACTATTGATTGCTATGGAGTTTTCAGAATAGTTAAGTTTTAATGTAAATTTATAAACTTAGGATAACATTCCTTATCAACCTTCTATAGTTAATCCTTATTTTTTGGTATTCTTAGAAAGTTATACTCATTATTGAAAGAGATACAAAACACCCTATTTCAATACCACAACTAATCAAAATTTTATACTTAACATTCAGGTAACATTAGGAATAATAAGTTCACATTGACTTTTTATAGGCCTCAATAGATCCCCGTACACTCCCATTTTTTGTCAATAAGGCAAATGCCTCTTTCTCTGAAATATCCAATTCATCCATCAGCATCCTGACACCTCTTTTTTCCAGTTTGGTGTTGGTCAGTTGCATGTCCACCATTTTGTTGCCCTGTACTCTTCCCAGCTGGATCATTACGGCTGTGGATATCATATTTAGGACCATTTTCTGTGCAGTTCCGGCTTTCATCCGTGTACTACCTGTAATAAACTCGGGCCCTACCACTACCTCTACCGGAAACTCTACAGCCTCGCCTAATGGTGATCCTGAACTGCAAGCGACACACCCAGTAAGCAATCCATTTTCATGTGCTTTCTGAACACCTCCTATCACGTATGGAGTAGTGCCCGAGGCTGCTATCCCAACAACTGAGTCTTTAGAGGTTGGTTGATAAGCCTGTAAATCCTTCCAAGCTTGCTCCTGATCATCTTCAGCAAACTCCACGGCCTTGCGGATAGCTCCATCTCCCCCAGCTATTATACCAATAACCCAATCATGAGGTACTCCAAAGGTGGGTGGGCACTCGGAAGCATCGACAATCCCTAACCGACCGCTTGTTCCTGACCCTATGTAAAACAATCGACCTCCTTGCTGCATGCGCATGGCTATCTGATCGACGAGGGCTTTTATAGCCGGCAAAACTGCTGACACCGCATGGGCTACCGACTGATCTTCCTCATTGATGTGATTAAGAATCTCCAGCGTATCCATCTTCTCGATGTGATCATATTTGGAGGTTTTTTCGGTATCGGGAAGTTTGCTCATAATCTTTGGTGGTATAATGTTAGACCTGCTATAGGGCTTTGAACAGTTCTCTGAATGCTAATTGCCCTGCTCCTTGCTACCTTTTGAAGAATATTACCCAGCAGAAACCCGACTGAGCCCGAAAACGCAATGGTCTCTGGTGACTTGTTCTCAAAATAAGCCTCAAAGTATCGTTCAAAACAATATGCGACAAGCTGATGAATTTCTGGATGAGACTGGTTGTCTACCAGGAAAGGAACAAACTGACTCAAATAAGTTTTCATGTTTCCATTTTGGTATACCTCATCCAACATCTGTGCTTCACTAATCCCGGGGAAGGTCCTTTCGATCACGTGCTGTAGCTCTTTTGAAAGAAATCCCCTGACATATCTCTGAACTAACTCTTTGCCTAAAGCCACTCCACTGCCTTCATCTCCAAGTAGGTATCCAAGAGAGGGTTTGCGAATGGAAATAGTCTTTCCGTCGTAATAAAAGGCCGCACTGCCAGTACCTAATATTCCAACCCAGCCAGCATCTGCGCCCAACAACCCCCTGGCAACTCCAAGTGTATCTGGATAAACAAACACATTTGATTGTACAGTATGTTTCTGAAGTAATTCTTTCACCGAACTACCAGTGCTATCTGAGATACCAGCTGCATAATAATGCACCTGATTTACTTTACTCCAATTGATTTCCGATGGCAAACTTGCGGTCAACTGTTTGAGTGAATGAGTTTGGGCATTAAAGCCACCTGAAACATATTGCAGCACTCGACCATTATCGATCAATCTCCAATCCGTTTTACTTCCGCCCGCATCCGCTATTACCATCATGTTGCTAAGATGCCTATTTGTTCATATCTGTCAAAAACTTTCTCTGTATGAGGTGCGTCAGGAAGTTCATCCGTCAGGTCCTGACCAGCCCAATGCTCATAGTGCTTACCATCTCTCCAGAGTCGTGAGGCTGTTACATCATAAATCCGACCCTGATAGGCTATCCATATTTCCTCCCGGTCTTGTCCGTTTCTTAAAGCGAGTTGAGATCTGGTGTAGGTTTTCATTATTCCAACTGATCCTGCGCCACAATGATTTTCTCCAATTCGGCTAAAAAAACATCCACTTTTTCCAGAGTTGGCAAGACTACTGACTCATCAAAATCTATGAAATCCCCATAATCACCTTCATTACGCCAATCAAAGAGATCTGCGTAAAGCTGACCAAAGTCCTTTGATATTCTCTGGGTGACTATAAAGTGCTTAAAAAACATCGTATGCACTCCGGAGTGAGTTTTGGTCTGTATTCGCTCTTTGACCAGCAGAGCAAAAACCATGTAAAAACATGCATAGTATAATCTGTTGATACATGAATTCCATCTCTTTTTATCCGCTAGAATCTCAGAATCATTAAAAGTCTCACGGGACCTTTCTATTCGATAGTGAATGTAGGACTTAAGTGAATCTTTTCTCATTTCAAAAAGATTCCCTCATTGGCAACGTTGGAATAATAGGGAGTGACAGAAAGTTGATTTTGCCATTTCTGCTTTGAATGCGCGTAAATCGAAATGGGTTGATCAATTCTCAATTCAAGATCAAATAAGTGGTGTCTGATTTGCTGCTCTTTCTTCAGCGTAACTTCTTCGGAATCCAGAAGCACCAAAATATCCCAATCGGAATGTTCGCCAGCATCTCCTCTGGCACGCGAACCATATAAGATGATCTCTGCATCTGGTTCTAGCTCTTTGATGAGGCGACTGATCTCTTGTTTGATTTCTTCTTGGGAAAGCATGATATTAATCAACTCTTGGACAAAAATAACTACTTAAAGGTAACTAAAGTAATTCCACTTCCACCCATTTCCACATGTTCATCCACAGCACTCCCAACGCTGCTGTGGCCTTTGAGATGTGTCCTGATCACATCCCGGAGGATTCCGTGCCCTTTTCCATGAATGATACGCACCTGATCCGTTCCCAGTAGCAATGCTGAGTCAATGTATTCGTCCACTTTCATCAGTGCCTCATCAGCACGCATCCCTCTCACATCCACTTCGCCGTTAAACTGAGTCATTTTCTCCACCATATTAACTCCTCCTACTCGACGGGAGCGTTTCTCTTGTTGCTGATGAGAGACCTTGGCTTTTCTCAGCTTCTTTAGATCAATGAAAGAGATAATATTTCCAAATCGAACCTGAGCTTGCTTGCCCTTAACATTCATCACCTCCCCAGAAGTATCCTGGCCTTCAATGGTGACGCTATCTCCAACCTTAATTTCTTCCTTCTTCCTTTTGTTTTCGTCCTTTTTAATGGAATTGTCTTGAGCCGACTTATATTGATTCAGTCCTTCCCGCAACTGTTTGGTTTTGACTTTGTCGGCTTTGCTTTCCTGAATGCCACGAATAGTGTTTTCAATACGCTTATTGGCTTCTTCCACGATCCGCTTAGCCTCATGCTTAGCTTCTTTGATTAGACGCTTTTGCTCTTCCTGAAGCATTTCCCTCAGGTTTTCGTAATCCTTCTTGATCGAAAGCACATCACTTTCCTCCTTCTCTAGCTTTTTGGTCAACTTCTCATACTTGCCGCGTTCCTTTTCCAGTGAGTTGAGTAGATGCTCGTAATCAACCTGACTTGTCCCCACCATTCCTTTGGCATCCTCAATGATGTTTTTCGGCAAACCAATCTTCTTGGCAATCTCAAAAGCAAACGAACTTCCGGGCTTCCCAACCTCCAATTCGAACAATGGCTCCAAAGCAGCCACGTCATATTTCATTGCGCCATTAACCACTCCTGGTTTGTTCTCAGCAAACTTCTTCAGATTTTGATAGTGCGTAGTAATTACCCCAAAGGACTTGCGGTCATTGAGTTGCCCCAAAATGGATTCCGCAATAGCCCCACCAAACTGAGGCTCGGTCCCAGTACCAAATTCGTCAATCAGAAAGAGCGTGTTGCGATCAGCCATCTCCTGAAAGTACTTCATGGCCGTGAGATGCGAACTGTATGTACTGAGATCGTTCTCCAATGACTGGGTATCACCAATATCCAAAAAGATGTTTCGGAATACTCCAAAGGTGGATGCTTCACTCACCGGCACCAAAAATCCACACTGAAACATGTACTGTAGCAATCCCACTGATTTCAATGCCACAGACTTACCACCAGCATTAGGTCCGGAGATGACAAGAATTCTGTTTTCCTGGCGGCTAAGTTCCAGCGAAAGTGGTATGGTCGGTTTGCCAGCGGCTTGATGAGCCAACCAAAGCAAAGGATGTTTCGCACTATACCACTTCACCTGGGGGTTCTTGCTAATCTCCGGCTTCACTCCATCTACCTGCAAAGCAAAGGCAGCTTTGGCGTGAATAAAATCCATTAAGCCAATAAAAAAAGAACCTTTCTCCAGGTCCTCCATAGACTCTCTGACCAAATCGGTGAGTCTGGTCAGGATCTTAGCGATCTCTCGCTTTTCCTGGTATTGCAACTCACGAACTTCGTTGTTGAGCTGTAGCGCCTCTGTTGGTTCCAGATAGACCGTCTGCCCGGTTGCTGACTCATCATGAACGAACCCTTGGATTCGTCGCTTGTGTTCAGCTTTCAATGGAATGACCAATCGTCCATCACGTACGGTCACCGCACTGTCTTCATCTGTAAGTTTATCCTGAATGGCTTTTCGTAACACTTTGTTGATAGCCGTACGTACCGCCTTTTCCTTTTGAATCAGTAAAGCTCTAATTGATGCGAGTTCAGGACTAGCAGTATCTCTTACAATACCTCGTTCATCCACTATCTGATCAATCTCATTGATCAGTTCCTTATCAGCGATAAACCCATAGGTCAGTGCACATAATTGTGGACAATCATCCTGATGTTTCTTGACATATTGAGTCCAATCATACAGCAAGGTGAGTAAGGACTTGAGCACGCTAAAATCCTCTCCCTGAAGGAAAGTACCTTTTACTTTGATCTTTTTGAGGTACTGTCTCAGGTCCTGAAAGTCTCTGGAAGGCAAGTTATCTCCTGAGGAAAGAATCCGTACCATTTCATGGGTTTGATCCAGCCACTTGGCAATGTCATCCGCCCGAGATGAAGGTTTCACCTTATCAAGGAACTCCACACCATAATTGGACTTGCACTTGGCTTTGACCAGTTGCAATACCTGATCCATTCCTAACTTCTCCTGAATATCGCTAGGGTATTCCAGCATCAATTAATGTTATTAGATTTTTGTCTAGACAATAAGCTATCCACTACCTGATCATAGATTCCTTTCATGGTTCCGATATCATCCACATAGAAACTCATGGATTCAGTGTATTGCTCTTTGGTAATTCCCATTTCGTCAAAGAGCATTTTTTCGTAGTGGTTGTAAATCAATTTGCTGCTATCTCTCGGCAGATACAACTTTTTGACTTTGGCCTCCAAAATATGGACGTCAATGAGAACCCGAACCATTTGATCTCGTGTAAGTACATTTGGAGGTCTCTCCGGTTCTTTTTTGGAGCAATTAACGAATATTAACAGAACCAGAATCACAAAAAAAGAATTTCTCACGAGCTTAAGTCTATGTGTTCGTATAATTTTGTACAAATGTATCGGATCGATAGAAGCCAAAAATACTTTGCATGAAGGAAATCCTTAAAAAGCTGAGAAAATATGAAATACGGGTGCGTAAAGCCATCAATTCTCAGATGCAAGGTGATTTTCACAGCATCTTCAAAGGCTCAGGTCTTGAATTTGATGACGTCAGAGCCTACCAATACGGTGATGATGTAAGAACCATCGACTGGAATGTAACGGCAAAAGGACACGGAACGTTTGTCAAGACTTTCATTGAGGAAAAAGAGCAAACGGTCATGTTCATACTGGATGTGTCAGCATCCCAGGAAATAGGCTCTTCTAAACGCCAAAAAATAGATACCGGAAAAGAAATTACTGCTCTACTGGCTCTATCTGCTGTGAAAGAAAGCAGTGCTGTCGGGCTGCTTTGCTACTCCGACCAGAAAGAAAAGTACATCAAGCCAGGCAAAGGAATGAAGCACTCCTATGAGTTGCTATCCAGCATATTTAAACTAAAACCCACCTCCAGGAAAACCAACCTGGATGAGGCCATTAAAACCACCCTCGGTATCCTCAAACGCCGGGCAGTTATTTTCCTCATCTCAGACTTTATAGACGAAAACTACATGCACAGCCTGAAGGGAATGGCGCGAAAGCATGACCTGGTCGTAGTGCAGCTCTTCGATAAACGTGAATCTCAGATGCCTAACCTGGGAATCATCCCTCTGCATGAAAAAGAATCTGGCAAAACTCTATGGGTCAACTCCTCTTCCAGCCACTTCCGCAATGTGCTGAATAAAACCTACGGAAAAAACACAAGTGAACTAGAGACCTTTTGTCGCCGCAACGATGTGAGCTACCTCTCGGTTGAAACAGGTGATGATTATGTCCCAAAATTGGTACGATTGTTTAGACACAGGAATAAATCCAATGCGCAACGTTCTAGATAAGTTTTTAATTCTTCTGTTTAGTATCATACTATCAGCTACCGCATATGGCCAGCAGATTGCCGTAAGAGGTGGCTTTCTACAGGACAGTGTGAAGATTGGTGAAAACATTACCTACTGGCTCACAGCCGAGTACCCTCAGTCCATCGACTTGATCTTGCCAGACACGCTATATGATTTTACTCCCTGGGAGTTTTCTGGTAAGCAGTACTTTCCCAGTCAGTTGAAAAATGGTCAGGTGTTTGACTCGGCAGTATACACCCTCCAGAGCTATGAAATTGACGAGGTACAGTACCTGGGCTTACCTGCTTTTGTGGTAAAAAGCAAAAGTGATACCACCACCATCAAAGCAGCACTAGATTCCATTTATTTTCAGACGCTCATTCCTGCAGCATCTGACACCTTGCGTCTCAAAACAAACCTGGATTATCAGGATGTAGATTCCATCGTTAACTATCCTTTGATCTGGATCATAGCAGGCGCTTTTCTGGTAATTGCTCTGATTGTCTTTCTGGTATTTGGAAAACGAATCAGAAAAATGTTAAAACTTCGAAGGTTGAAAAAAGACTATATTCGATTCTCTGAAGAATTGAGTACAAGCATTCAAACGCTGAAGAAAGACCCCAATCAGAAGCTCGCTGAACACACATTGGCGGCATGGAAATTATTCCTTGAAAAAATGGAAAAGAAACCTTTTTCCACGCTCACCACCAGAGAGATCATGGCCATGGAATATACAAGTGAACTCAATGGCACGCTTAAAAGTATCGATCGATGTGTCTATGGAGGAATCAACGACGACAACCTTTACAAGAGCTTTCAAGCCATTGAAGATTTCACGCAGCATAGATATACAGTGATTTCAGACCAAATTAAAAACAGCTAGCAGATGGAGGTATTGGAAAATTGGTTTTCTCTGGACTGGTTTACCTGGACTAAACTTCAGTCTTTTGACTGGGAGCAGCCACTGTGGTTCTATGCCCTGGGCATTATTCCAGTCATACTACTACTCCGTTGGATCATTCTCTCTCAGTTTCGCGACCGCCTGCCGATAGCTCTGACAAAGAATGACATTAAAAATGATCCTGTCAGCCTTGTTCGTTTCCTACCTCCTATTCTATTCTATATGGTGCTAGCACTAGTGATCACTGCACTGGCCAGACCACAATCTACCAATGAACAGGTGGAGCAATGGAGCGAAGGTATTGATATCATGCTGACCATAGACATCTCTGAGTCGATGCAGATAGAAGACTTCAAACCCAACCGACTGGAAGCTGCAAAAGACGTGGCGAGGAACTTTGTAGCTGGTCGCTTTCAGGATCGAATTGGACTGGTGGTATTTTCAGGCGATGCCTTTTCCAGATCGCCTTTAACCACTGACTATGAATTGTTGAATAGTTACATCGATGATATCTCATTTGACCTGATTGAAAACCGTGGCACTGCGATCGGTAGTGCTCTAGCTGTTTCCACCAACCGACTGAGAGAATCAGACAGCATGTCTAAAGTAATGATCCTGCTGAGTGATGGAGATAACACTGCCGGTAACATAGACCCAATCACTGCCGCTAAATTGGCACAGGCCTATGACATTAAGATCTATACAATAGCAATAGGTAAGGAAGGCAAAGTTCCTTTTGGTACGGACTTCTTTGGACGCCCGCGGTATGTAGAAAACACTCTGGACGAGACCAACTTGCGAGAGATCGCCGAGATAGGAAATGGCAACTTCTATCGGGTTTCTGATAAAGAGGCATTGCAGCAGGTTTTTGACGAAATTGACCAGTTAGAAAAGGCTGAGATTAAAGAGACACGCTACAAAGACACCACCGACTACTATGCGATTTACTTGCGATGGGCGTTGGTTGTTTTAGCTTTGTGGTTGCTGACCAAGTCGACCTTTATCAGCAATGCGATGACCGACTAAACCATATGCGTTTCCGACTGTTAAGTGCATATGAACTACCGCAAACTCCCTAAAACCAACTTACGAATCTCCGAAATAAGCTTTGGCTGTATGTCGCTCGACCTGACCCGAGATGACAATGAACACCTACTGCGAACTGCAACGGAACGAGGTATTAATTACTTTGATACCGCTGATCTGTACGATCGTGGGGCTAATGAGGAACTCGTTGGAAGTGCCTTGAAGCCGGTAAGAGATCAGGTAATAATCGCCACCAAAGTAGGAAACCAGTGGTTGCCTGATGGATCAGGATGGCAATGGAACCCTACAAAGCAGTATATCCTGGAAGCTGTCGATCAAAGTCTGAAAAGACTGCAAACAGACTACATTGACATTTATCAACTTCATGGAGGCACCATCGATGACGACCGACAAGAAGTCATGGAAGCTTTTGAGCAGCTGAAGCAGCAAGGGAAAATCCGATACTACGGCATCTCTTCTATTCGACCAAATGTGATCGATGCTTACAAACAGACCGGAATAGTGAGCAACATGCTGCAATACAGTCTACTTGACCGACGACCGGAAGAAGAAGTTCTGGATATACTCCAGCAACATGAAGTGGGCGTGATGGTCAGAGGTGGCTTGGCCAAAGGGTTATTAGGTGGAAAACCAGCAAAGGACTATTTAGAGCATTCTACTGCAGCCGTATCTAGCTTGCAGAATGGCTTGAATGAAATCAAAAACGAGCGGTCTTTGACACAAACAGCCCTAAAGTACGTACTGAGTAATTCAGCGGTCACAACAGCCGTAGTGGGTATTCGCACGATGGAACAACTAATTGATGCGGTAAAAACTTCTGATGCTCCTGACCTTAGCATGGAGGAGCTGGATCGGCTAAAGAATATCCTTCCCGCTCAGCGCTACCAGCAACACCGCATTCAGTAAGCAACCACCTGATACTGATCCATCATGCGCGTAATACTAGCTACCAACTGTTGCTGGTGAGTCCATGGCTTTTCCTGACCAGAGTACCCTTGCCAGATCATGCGATTGGTTTTAGCATCAATGAAGTAGACAGAATAAGACCCTGCAGGTAAGTACACCGTCTTCCTTTCATAGCTTTTCTCACGATTGGATAGATTAGCTACATCCATGCTATTTCTCAGCCAATGATTTAAATGGTATTGACTGAATCCAACAATCCGAGTGGGTTGATAATGAAATTTGTAGGAAACCAGCAAGTCCGGGCTTTCATCATCATGTCGGTACCCCATCGACTCAAACCGCTTTTCAACAATGCTCTTTAGAATCTCCTCCTCTGTAGCTCCTACTGGTGAATTGGAGATATGCATAAATGCAAATGATCGATACTTTCTAAAATCTCCAGAAAAATCAAAATCAGAGTCCAGTATAAAACGTTCGGAACTACAACTGAATCCAACCAAACTAAGGAGAAGTAGAATTTTACATATTTTAATCATAATGGCTATTAATTTCTTAATAGCTAATTTATTGAAGATTAAACATGTTTTTATCTAATATAAATTCTATTTTATTGTAAATATTAAAAATTATAATTTACCTAGTTTCAAGGTTTAAGTCACGTTGCTAACAATCAATTGTGAGTAGAAATCGATTTCATATTGATGATTTAGCACACCGTTGTATTCACTATTAAAAGCCAGTCATTTAGCTTAATCGTGATTGATCAATCAAATTATAATCTTTATTAATTATATTTGTATTTTATAACTTATTTTAATTATATTAAGAAATATCACTTAATTAGGTTGTAATTATGAACTACGCAGTATTGACCGGAGACTTAATGGCATCCAGACAAGTGGAACCCGGCGAGTGGATTCATTTACTCAAGGACGTATTATCCAAGTATGGCCAACCTACCACTGAATGGATGATTTACCGTGGAGACAGCTTTCAACTAGAAACCACTCCAAAAATGGCTTTAACAGCCGCCATTCATATAAAGTCTGCTATCAAAACAATCCAACACCTGGACGTTCGAATGGCCATTGGGATTGGCACCAAAACCTTCAGTGGAAATCAGGTCACCGAATCCAATGGAACAGCTTTCCAGCATTCAGGAGACTGCTATGAGAGTCTGCAAAAAAGAAGCCTGGCAATTAAAACAGGTGTAAGTGAAATAGACGAAGAACTCAACCTATATTTAAGGCTAGCCTGTCTCACCATGGACAGCTGGGCATATAAAACCGCGCTCACCGTGAAAGTAGTCATTGAAAACCCAGATCGAACACAAAAAGAACTCGAAAAACTGCTCCACACCAAACAGAGTGGTATCAGTGCTAGCTTAAAAAGAAGTGGATTTGAAGAAATAGATCTGATGATCAGGCGCTACAAGAAAATCATTACCAACTTATGAATCAGCTCTTACTACAACTACTTCTGGCTCATATCATTGGCGACTTTTTGATCCAGCCCAAAAAGTGGGTAGAAAGTAAGCAAAAACATGCCGTACGCTCCAGATACTTGTACCTTCATTTGTTGGTACACCTATTGGCATTACTGGCTACTCTACAGTTTCAGATTGGTCAGTATTGGCAAGTGATTGTTATTATCATCATCACACACTACGCCATAGATCTGAGCAAAATATATCTCCAACGCCATGTCAACAGGGTTTTACTCTTTGCCCTCGATCAGTTGGCACACTTGGTGGTCATTCTGCTTATATGCCATGCGTACGATCCTTTCGACATAGGTGGGCTTAACATATCACAACCGCAGCTACTTCTGACACTGATTGCCTTGCTCTGCCTCACTTCGGTAGCATCTATCATTATTAAAGTGATCACCAGTCAGTGGAAGTTTAAAGAAAAGAAATCGCTGAAAGGTGCGGGAGCTTACATTGGTATGTTGGAGCGCTTGTTTGTTTTTCTATTCATTATCTATGACCAATGGGAAGCAATTGGCTTTCTGATTACCGCCAAATCTGTGTTTCGTTTCGGTGATCTTTCCAAAGCAAAGGATCGAAAACTCACGGAATATATTCTTATCGGCACACTTCTCAGCTTTGCATTGGCCGTGATCATAGGACTCACTTACTTGTACTTACTGCAACAGATATAATTACCTCAAATTCTCTTGAATATATCTTTCCACCTCTGTGCGCAGCTCATCCAGCGGTATAGATCCATTTGCTAGGATTACTTCATGGAACTGCTGTAAATCAAAATTCGCTCCCAGTTCTTGCTCTGCCTTAGCCCGCAATGATTTGATGGTTAGTTCCCCTATTTTGTAACTGACAGCCTGCCCAGGCCAACCAATGTATCGATCAATCTCAGTTTTCACTTCATGAAGGGAAAGCGCAGTGTTGTTGGCTAAGAAATCGAGAGCTTGCTGACGCGACCATCCCTGGTAGTGCAGCCCTACATCCACCACCAGCCTGCAAGCACGCCACATCTCATAAGTGTACCTGCCAAAAAGCTCATATGGAGTAGTGTACATTCCCATCTCCTCTCCTAAATACTCCGCATACAATCCCCATCCCTCTCCATATGCACTGATGTAGTAATTCTTCCGGAAGTCAGGAATATCAGTGGTCAACTCAGCTGCCACCATGATCCCCAGGTGATGACCGGGGACCGCCTCATGCAAAGTCAATGCAGGCAGCGTATAAAAAGGCCTGCTGGAAAGATCGTAAGTGTTGACCCAATAGGTCCCAGGTCGATTCTGACTTCTACTCCCAGGCACATACCTCCCTCCTGTGTAATTGGGAGCAATGGACATGGGAACAGGAGCCACTGTAAAGGGCAATTCGTACAGCGTCTTGAACAATCTAGGCAGCTGGCCTTCTGCTTTCTTGCTGAGCCAGGCAGCATGATTCAATAGCTCCTGAGCACTTCCAGCATAGAACTGTGGATCTGTACGGAGAAACTCAATGAAGTCTTCAAAACCACCTTCAAATCCAACATCTTCAATGACCTGCTCCATTAGTGAACGAATACGGATCACCTCTGACTGTCCCAAAGCAAATACCGAGTCTGGAGTAAGGTCTTGAGTAGTATAAAACTGAATACGATCTTCATAGTACTTTTTACCATTACTTACACTGCTGATTCCAGGACTAGCTGGTGCTTTTGGTAGGTACTCGGATACCAGGAAATCCTTTAGCTGCTGGTAACGAGGCATCAGTTCCTTCCTGATGATAGATCGGCCATTGTTTTGCAATTTGGTTTGTTGCTCATCGGGTATGGCATTTGAAAAAGTGATATATGGTTGGTAAAAAACCTGATTCTCTACCGCTCCTAACCATGGTTCCAACAAAGAAATAGTATTCTCGACGATGACCTTTGGACGCATCACACCAGCATCAACTCCCTTTTTAAGTAATTCCAGATTGTAATCAAGATACACCCCAAATGAGCGCATCCACTGCTCATAGTTAGTATAGTCATCCGTAGTGCCAAACGATCGATTGCTCAGACTAAATGTAGGATTATTGTAAAAACCGCCTTCGGCATTGAACGGCATCAGGTATGTTTTGAATTTGACTGTACTTAGCTCATCATTCAGTTTCAATAACAACGTGGAGCGGGTTATTTGATCTTGGCGGGAAAGTAAGGCTGGGTCCATCCTATCCAGTGTTTCAAGCTCTTTTTCCTTAGCCTTTGCCTGTGTGATCACCTGCTCCTCTCGTAAGAAATAGTAACGATTAGATGAACGGCTCTCATCATATACCTGATCTATGGAATCCAGGTTGGCAAGTACATTCAGTAGAGTGGAATTGCTCTGAGCTCCAAGCAAGGTAAAAACAAACATCAAGACACAAGAAAGAGTAGACTTCATTGGTATAATTAGTTAGGTTTTATAAATCTAAACATCTTTGAGGCGTCAACTAAAAAATCATGAGTAAAGCCTATTTTGACGAAGAAGTATTTGAAGGAATGGAAAAGGAACTGCAGCCAGGTGAATATACTGACTGTCAATTTGTAAGGTGTTCACTTGCTAACTCAGATCTGTCAGGATACGTTTTCGAAGATTGTGAATTCACAGAATGTGACCTCAGTAACATCAAACTGAAGGATACTGCGCTGAAGAACGTAAAATTTGATCAATGCAAAATGATTGGGTTACAATTTCATGATTGTCATGAATTTCTGTTGGAAATGTCTTTTAACCAGTGTCAGCTAGACTATTCTTCATTCAATGGTCTCAAAATCCCCAATACACAGTTCACTAAATGTGAGTGCAAGGAAGTGGATTTTGAAAACTCCAATTTGAGTAAATCCGTATTCAAAGAAACCGACTTGCAAGGGGCTGTCTTCATCAATTGCGACCTAAGTAGAGCGAACTTTACCACCGCTAACAATTTCTCCATCAATCCAGCAAATAATATTTTAAGAAAAGCAACTTTCTCAAGATTTAATGTAATAGGATTGATCAATCACTTAGATATTAATCTGAAATAAGCCTCACAATTACCGCACACATAAATTCTAACCCGTAGAACCTACAGGACCTACCATTTAAACGATGATCAGACCTTCCGAAGGCTATTAGTCGTTAAACCAAGCAGATCAAAACTAAACTCAAACTAAAATGAAAAAGGCAATTTTATCGATAGCCGTAGTGGCATTGGTATGCTCTACCGCTATCAGCAAAACAGACCCATCAAGCACCAATTCTTCCAGCAAATTATCCCTAAGCACAGTAAAAAACGCCCGGTTCGCACTGAACATGGCAACTGATAGTCCAGGAAAAGTCAGACTAAGAATTAGCGATGATCAGGGCAACTTGATCTTATCCCAGAAAGTGGATTTTGATAAATCCTTTAGCCTCCCAATAGACATGTCATCTATGAAGCAGGGCAATTATATGGTGAAAGCTGAATCAGCAGAAATCTCTTTAGAGCAAGAGGTATTCATCAGCAAACTTCATGAAGATGATGTAGCTGCATTCCTCACTGACAATGGCAACCGAAATTATTCACTTAGGGTATTTAGAGAAGATGTTCCTGTATCCATCAAAGTGCTGGACGATCGAGGAAACCTCTATTACAAAAACACTGAAATGTCCTCTCAAAATTTCACTCAAAAGTTTGACTTCTCCACAGTCGATACAGACGCGAAACTGGAGATTCACATAAGTGGTAAGAAAACCCGTATTGTGAAGGCAATCTAAGAAATTAAGAAATCCTCTTCATATCAAGGTACCTTGTGGGTTATGCCCCCTGGTACCTTTATTTTTTAATTCAACACATAATTGTCTACCAAAAAATAGATCATCTGGCAACCAAATAGAATCAAAATAACACCCACAGATCGATTGAGAATCAAGATCTTCTTAGGGGTAACCGCAGCTCTTAATCGGTAAGCCAAAAATGCTTTGATGATATCCGTCGACAGGATGGTCGTGAGTACTCCGGCGAAGAAATAAACCTGTTGGATAAATGAGTAATCATAATTGGAAGCGACCAACCCGATAATGCTCACCCAAAAAACAATTAAAAATGGGTTCAGCCCATTCAAAACAAAGCCTTTTAATACATACTTCAAGTAGGAAAGGTCTTTTTTGGTCTCTATTTCATTCTTATAAATCCGAGGCTTTTTAAACCAACTGTACACACCATACAAAATCAGAATGATGGTACCGATAATCCCCAGCCACATTCTAGTTTGTTTCTCTTCCAGCAGTGAGGCAACTCCCATCAATGCCAGATATACATAGAGAATATCGCTAAGACTAATACCTACAGCAAGTAACACGGCTTTTTTGAACCCTTTTTGCACACTGGTTTGTAACAGTGCAAAGAAAGCAGGTCCAAGAAGAACTATGAACACAAGACCTGATAGTAATCCTGTAAAGTAAGGATGCATTAGAAGTTCTGTTTTTGGTCTGACAGAAAGCTTTTCCAATTCTCGGATTTCTCTTTCTTCAAAACTCTCGGAAACTTATTCTGACCTCCCTCCTTGCCTTGCTTTTTCATCCAGTCATAAAACACAGCTGATGGCAACACGTTGACTGAGAAGTCTTTGAGTGCGTGACCTCTTTCTACTTTGTAATCGTCATTTAAGGACATTAGCTTTTCGTCTAGTGATTTGGTCAACAATGGCTCGTCTACTTCATCATCAGTGCCAATGTACCAGCGATGAGCAAACAAACTTCCACTCGGCTCACCTATCACTGTAAACTCACGAATGTCAATATTGAGCTCTTCGCTTACCAGCTCTATTGCCTTGTTCATGTTGTCCAGTGACAAATGTTCGCCACACAAGCTGAGGAAATGTTTGGTGCGACCCGTTATTTGAATCTCTGCTTCCTCAACCGAGGCAAATTTAATAACATCTCCAATAAGGTATCTCCAAGTACCAGCATTCGTTGTTAGTAACAAAGCATACTCCTTATTCTCTTCGACCTGTCCTATATGATAAGTCTCAGGGTTACCCCGTATGGACCCATCTTCATCAAAGTTTTTAGAATTAAAAGGAACAAATTCATAGAATATGCCATTATTCAAAACCAATTTCATTGATTTTCGATCTGGAAAAGCCTGAAAAGCAATGAAGCCCTCACTGGCCAGATAGGTCTCCATGTAAATTAGTGGGTGTGCCACCAGCTTCTCAAACCCCTTTTTGTAAGGTTCAAAAGAGACGCCTCCATGAACAAAGATTTTTAAGTTTGGCCAGATATCATGAATAGTCTTCACTCCATAGTAATTGACTATTTTTTCCATCAATATCTGTAACCATGCTGGCACCCCAACTATGATTCCTATATCCCAATCTTTAGCTTTCTTGGTAATATCATCGAGTTTAGAACCCCAATCGCTTGTCTTGGCTATTTTTTTGCCCGGTTTATAAAAGTGTTGGAACCAGAAAGGAATTTGGGCTGCCGTGATCCCACTCAGATCTCCTTCGAAATAAGTTCCATGCTTTCTCAGGTTGGTACTTCCTCCAAGCATAAGGATTCCTTTCGTAAACAGTTCATTGGGCAATTCATATCTGGATAGTGATAAAATCTGCCTGACACTCGTTCTCCGTATGGACTTGATCATGTCTTTCGTGATGGGAATGTACTTGGAAGTAGCCCCGGAAGTACCACTGCTCAGTGCGAAATACTTGATCTTACCAGGATAGCAAACGTCTCGCTTTCCATTCTTAGCCTCTTGCCACCACTCATCAAAAATTTTATCATAATCAAATAGCGGAACATGCTGGCAGTATTCGGTATAAAACTGATCTACCCGACCTTTTTTAAACGACTTGAGAATCGTACCAAACTGATATTTCTCTCCAAACCTTGTTTGCTTAGAGTGAATCAGCAGTTTTCTCAGCTCTTGCTTTTGTAAATCCAGCGGAGATGTATATTGTTGCTCAAGGCTCTCGCCAAGGGTGATCCCTTTTTTCAGCAGCGTACCTAAAATTGCCATAGCCAGTTACTTTTCAAGAGTGTAATTTTACATTAATTTGTTCTACTACCGTCTAAGTTGTTAAAGTAAACCAACAAGTGTACAAACCAAACCAGGAATGAGCAAAATAGCAGACAACTTAAGAAAACTTAACACAGAGCTCGAGCCATATAACGCACGCCTCATTGCCGTGAGCAAAACCAAACCCGTCAATGATATCAAGGAAGCTTACGAAGCGGGTCATCGCGATTTTGGAGAGAATAAAGCTCAAGAAATGACCGAAAAGCATGATAAGTTACCATCAGACATTCGGTGGCATATGATTGGGCACTTACAGCGCAATAAGGTCAAATACATTGCTCCTTATGTATACCTCATCCATTCCGTAGATAGCGAAAAACTTCTACGAATGATCGATAAGGAAGCAGTGAAAAGCGACCGTATGATCAATTGCCTACTTCAGGTACACATAGCTGAAGAGAGTACCAAGTTTGGTTTTGATGAGCAAGAATTGACCACTCTTTTGGAGAACGAATTACTGAAAGAAGTTCCCAATGTGCGAGTGGTTGGTCTTATGGGCATGGCGACCAATACTGATAATGAAGCCCAGGTAATTCGCGAATTTCAGGGATTGAAACTGCTGTATGATGACCTACAGGACAAATACCGCTCAGACCATTTCAACCTAAAGTACCTCTCAATGGGCATGAGTGGTGACTACTCAATCGCCCTGGAATGTGGTAGCAATATGGTCAGAATAGGGAGTTCAATATTTGGAGAACGAAATTATGGGTAAAAGACACTTAATCATCGGAAGTATACTAGGAGCACTTGCAGTAGGACTGGGAGCATTTGGTGCTCACGGATTGGAAGATACACTGGAGGCTAATGGACGGGTGGACACATTCGAAACTGCTGTACAGTACCACATGTTTCATACACTGGCCATTTTAATGGTGGGAATACTGATGCAACAAAAAACTCACCAATTATTAAAACTGGTGAGTTTCCTATTTTTGATGGGCATCCTTATTTTCTCAGGATCCCTGTACGTTTTATCAATCACCAACCTGACAGTACTTGGATCCATCACACCTCTGGGTGGTGTATCCTTTATTGGAGGTTGGATATTGTTGATTGTATATCTTGTGAAGACTTACTGACCATCCTCAGCCTCAGCTTGTTGAGGCTTCACATTGGCAGTGATCTTGATTCTCTCAGTGCTGTTAACCGCATTGGAAAGTACAGTGATTATTTTATTTTGTACACCCATTTTACCTCTACTGTTGAATCTGATAGTCATTTCAGCAGTTTCGCCAGGAGCAAGAGGCTCTCTGTTCCAATCTGGTGCGGTACATCCACATGAAGTCCTTACATTGGAGATCACCAAGGCCTCATTGCCAGTGTTCTCATACTTAAAAATGTGAGTAACCACATCACCTTGCGTGATGTCACCAAATGCATGTGAAGCTTCAGCAAAAGTGATTTTGGGTCCATTTTGGTCCTTTTCTTCGTCGGCACTCTGTGCCACTACACCAAACCCTACGAATAAAATGAATAAACTTGCTAATACTCTCATAGTCTTGATTCTGATTTTTCAGTAAAGGTAACGAAGAGTTGAATAATATGTTGGTAAATCATGAGTGAATCAGTCAGTAAGCAGCTCTACGAGCAAAAAGTCCGGGTCAGAATCTGTGGTATCTTGCAAGAAGGAGATGCCATTTTGCTATTGAAACACGAAGGGATCGGCAGTGCTGGATATATCTGGTCTCCACCAGGAGGTGGATTGGAATTCGACGAAAACGCTCAAGAAACACTTGTCAGAGAGTTTCAAGAAGAGACTGGCCTAATCATTCGCGTCAAAGAGATGCTCTTTGTAAATGAGTTTAAAACTGACACTCACCATGCAATTGAATTGTTTTTTCGGGTTGAACAGGTTTCAGGGGAGCTTAAATTGGGAGAAGATCCTGAAGTACCAAAAGATGAACAGATTCTATCAGAGCTCAAATGGTTGTCATTTGAAGCGCTTCAACACATACCAAATCAGCATCTTCACAATATTTTTCATGAATTAGAACATCCCAGCATGATACTGGAATCATCAGGCTTTTATAAATTTGAAGGTATTTCAAAAAAATAGGGTTTTACTAACAACCTAATTATCCTTATTATTGCAAAAAACCTAAACAGTAAATGAGCAAGACAAAAATCTTCACCATAGTTTTCGGAATCCTTGCATTGTTCTTGGCATGGTATCTTTACAATTCAATTAACTCAAGTATTGTGGAGTCAGAACGAATAGCGCGAATGGAAGCCCGAATCATTGAACAACTGAAAATGATCAGAGAAGCTGAATCTGCTTACCTCGCAGTAAATGGACAATATACCAGCGACTGGGACAAACTGACTTCTTTCGTTGATACAGGTAGATTTTATATCACTTCCAAGAAGGAATTCATCAAAACATTGGACTATGGCGCTGATAGCACCTGGTTTGAGGTGGATACTTTGGGGACAGTTCCTGTGAAGGACTCCGTATTCACTAAGGCAAAATGGCCGAAATTCAACCTTGCTACTTTACCTTACGTGCCAGGCGTAGAGCCTCCAACTAAGTTTAATATATGGGCTGATAAAATTGACAAGAGCGGTGTGAAAGTAAACGCTATCGAAGTTGTCAATCCAAGTCCAATCAACCCAGCTAGAGATGAAGAGAGCGAATATCAAACTAGAAAACCTTTGAGATTCGGATCCAGAACAAGTGTAACAACATCCGGTAACTGGGAGTAATTTGAGTACTGCGACCACATCAAAGAACTATAAATTAGTTAAAAGAATTAAGGCTGGGGGCTTCAGTCAAGAGAAGCTCCCATCCTATTCCCTTTGTCTACAAATAGGCACAAGGGATTTTCAATTTAGTGTGGTCAACAAACAAACAAGCAGTTGCTTGTACGTGGAAGATTATCGTCTGGAAAACATCCGAACGATCAACACGCGCCTTGAAGCTATCCAGGAAATAGTGAAGAAGCACCCGTTTCTTGGTTCAGACCTATGGGACAACATTAAAATCAGCTTCAAATCACATAAGTTCTCCTTAGTTCCGGCTCCCTATTTCCTACCTGAGGCGGCAAGTGATTACCTGGCGCTTAACTCAGAGATCAAAACTAAAATAGAAGAGGTTTACTACTACAAGCACATCGCCAGTAGTGCGGTGAATATATTTGCCTGCGACCGAAAAGTTATCTCCTGGGCAAAATCCAGGTACCAGCAAAAGAGTATCCAAGTGGTACATCAGGGAAGCGCCCTGATCGAAGGCATTCTCAAATACGATGACCATTCGCACGAAAAAACCATGTTTTGCTTTGTAGATCGTGGGATACTTCATATTGCAGTGAGCCAAAAGCAACAACTGCATTACTATAATCAATTCGCCGTGCGTAAAAGCGACGATTATTTGAAGTACATCATGCTGGTCTTTAAGGAGATGAAAATGTCTCCCAAATCCAACAACTTGATAATCTGGGGAGCGATCAAAAACGATGCTCCACACCTAGAATTACTCAAAAAATACATTCGAAATATCTCTCTGGGTACCAAACCCAACTTCCTGAAATTCGGACCTGCCTTTGACGAAGTGCAGGACCATCGGTATTTCGACATCTACAGCATATTCCTTTGTGAATAATGAAGAAGGTAGCCATCTTCCCCGGTTCGTTTGACCCTTTTACCAAAGGTCATGAAGACATTGTATTGAGAAGCCTGAGTCTGTTTGACGAAATCATCATAGGAATAGGCCATAATACGAAAAAGAACCGATATTTCGATCTGGATTACATGGTCAATAAAATTGAAGAAGCCTTCAAGGATTATGACAATGTATCAGTGATGGTTTATGATGAATTGACTGCCATTTTAGCCAAAAAATATGAGGCCAAATTCCTCATAAGAGGTCTTAGAAACACCACTGACTTTGAGTATGAAAACAGCATCTCTCAGATCAACAAATACCTCAATACAAAGCTAGAGACCGTCTTCTTGATCACCTCACCAGAGCTGGCCCCTATCAGCAGCAGCATTATCAGAGAGGTGCATAAATATGGTGGAGATGTGGACCCATTCCTCCCTTACAAGCTTTGATCGTGGATTTTTAAGAGTTTGTGGTATTCTTGAATCACCACTCGAATGGATCGGTAAGAGTTATATAAAGCTGCCCGCAATTCACTCAATGTCATCCACCTCACTTCTTCAATATCCTCCTCTGTCTGTGGTCCTAACCTGGTGTCGTCCTCACATTTCATCACATACCAGTGTGTTTTTTTAAGAATGTATTTCTTCTTGTTCACGTAAGTATGCCAGGTCGTATTGATCTTTTTTTCAATAGACACCTTCACTCCTGTCTCTTCCTCCACTTCTCGTATCGCACATTCGCGTTTCTTCTCCCCCTTTTCCATCTTCCCTTTCGGAATGTCCCATCTTCCTTTTCTGTAGATCAAGAGAATCTTTCCTGCCTTATCCACTACACCACCTGCAGCTTCTATTACTTTAAATTTCTTCTTGATGTACTGGACGATACCCTCCTTGTCTGAGCTGGTGAAGGTAATGGAATCTACACCCTTCAGTTTATTGTCGGTCATTACATGCAATAATTCATCGACTTTCTCCGGGGAAGCATCTTTGATCAACACATCGTCAATCAACTTTTTGGGCTTGATCTTACTAGTGGCACCATCAATGATCAGGTCAAAATCCTTCAGGGAGTTTAACTCTTCATTGCTGATAATACTAACAGGAATATCGTTGATAAAAATTTTCACGAGTAGGTTAGCTTTGCATACAAATAAAACATAAAAATGCTGGGGCTAAAAAGTGAGACCTCAAGAATTTTCCAAAAAATAATATTACATGTCTATTCAACAATTTGACGCTCCTCTAGCAGCGGATATCGCCAATGCCTTAGCGAGCATTGAAGCTATCAAAATACAACCCGAAAAGCCCTTTACCTGGGCTTCAGGCTGGAACTCACCCATCTATTGTGATAATCGACTGAGTCTGTCCTTCCCTGAGATTCGAACAAAAGTAAAAAACGCGCTGGTTCAGTTGATAAAAGACAAGTATCCACAGGTGGATTGCATAGCCGGTGTAGCCACTGCAGGAATCCCCCAGGGAGCTCTGGTAGCAGAAGCGCTGGACCTCCCGTTTATTTACATTCGCTCCAAATCAAAAAGCCATGGTATGGAAAACCAAATCGAAGGTGTGGCTAAGAGAGGTGCAAAGGTGGTTTTAATTGAAGACCTGGTATCTACTGGAGGAAGTTCTCTGCAAGCAGCAGAAGCTGTTAGAGCCGCTGGTATGGACGTTTTGGGTATGGCGGCCATCTTTACATACGGTTTTCCGATCTCCGACGACAACTTCCAGCAACACAATATTGATCTTTGGTATTTGAGTGATTACTCTACCTTGATCAATACCATGATCAGTGATGGACGACTAAAACAAGAGCAGCTAGAAACACTACAAGCGTGGAGAGACAATCCCGCCCAATGGGGAAACTAGAATTTCTCTTCTACACCTAAGCCAAATAGTGCAAAATCATATTTAACTGGATCCTTTGGGTCCAGTTTTTTCAAGTTCTCAGTAAGCTCAATGGCTGTGCGCCAGTCCGTTTGTTTGCGGGAAATCAACCCGAGCTTGCGCCCCACCCGATCCACATGAAGATCACATGGACACACCAACTGATCCATCCTGATACGTTCCCATAGCCCAAAATCAACTCCAAAGTCATCTTTACGAACCATCCACCGCAAGTACATATTCAGTCGTTTGCATGCAGACTTACGCTCAGGCGTAGGTATGTGTTTGTAGGTTCTTCTTGGGTGATCTGGCAATGAAAAGAAGTTATTGAAGAAGGTGATCAGGTGCGATTCTGTGGTGGGTTCGGATATTTTGGCTCCTTCTAAAAAAGCATCTTCTAGCGTATCACTGCGCCGGTAATGGTGCCTAAAAAATTCTATGAAATACAGCGCATCTGTCGGATTGAATGTGCGATGCTTAAATGAAAGAAACCGTCGTAGATCCGATTCTTTGTGATTCAAAATGAAGTCATGGGGAGCATAGTCCATCAAGTTGAAAAACTCTTTGCACTTGTTGATGATCGTTTTTCGCTGCCCCCATGCGAGCACTGCAGCCACGAAACCGGCTATCTCTACATCCTGCTTTCTGGTGAACAAATGAGGAATAGAAACCGGATCATTAGCAATGAAACCAGGCTGATTGTACTCAGTAACTTTGAGATCTAAAAAGACTTTGAGGTTTTGCAGGTCACTCAAATCAGTCTTCGAAGTAGGTGAGCTCAACACGTGTCATGGGGTCAATCACACCTAATCGATCAAAGCAAATCGGTGTGAGTCTAACCAATACATTTTTATTCAAACCAGTTTCGGGAAGTTTGCCCACTACCCTGACGAAAATCTTCTGGTTATTCATGAGGTTTCTAACTTCGATCATCGTGCCGATTGGTAGCGAACGATGCAACGCCAGGTATTTCTGAGTTTCCACCACGTCCTCAATTTTCCTGGCCGAACCTTCTTCTATAATTTTCACTAACCCACTTGGGTCAGTAATTTTTCTTCGAGTACCATAGCCCAGTTTTTCAATGTTTTTACGCTTGTTCATCGTCTCCCGATCCACCTCTCCGCGGATCAGTAGTTTCTGTCCTATGGTTAAGTATGAGTTGGGAAGTTTGTTCCATATGACAATGCTATCTGGACGCACCTTGTATTTGGCGGCTATGGTTTCCAATAAGTCACCCGTTTGCACATAATAGATATTAAATCCATCGGGAATCTCAGTCTCGGGTTCTTTCTTTTTTGGCTTCTTCTCCGTATTCTGGACCTGGGCCTGGGTTTCAGTGGACTTTATCTCTGATGATGCTTTATCAGAGCCACCTCCGATTCGCAGTTCCTGACCGATAGAGATATCTGTTCCAGACAGGGAATTCCATTTTTTGATATCAGGCACCTCTACTCCATAGATTCTACCGATTGAGTAGAGCGTCTCTCCGGGACTAACCGTATGCGTTCGGAATGATGATGGATTAGGATGAGAATCTGACTCCTGAGGTGATGATACTGGAGCTGTACTTGGGATTCTTAATTCTTGCCCAAGGTCGATATTGGTCCCATTAAGGTCATTGGCAGCCTGGATCTTTGGCAACTCTACACCATATCTTCTGGCTAAGCTGTAGAGAGTCTCACTCTGCTCCACTTTATGAATGATGAACCACTCATCTCCTAGTTTCTCTGTGCGCAATGAGTCTAAAGAACCAGCCTTAGTGCCTACTGCGAAAAGACAAACCATACCTAAAAAGCAAACAATTCTATAATTCAACGCCATGTATTTTAATCCTGTTTTCAATAAATACCAATAACCGATCCAACACAAAAAAGCCTCCGGAGGCAAATCCATCCATTTCTCTATCAATACGACTGTGGTAAATCTCGCATTCACTCTTAATCACCATGAGCCATCTATCAAACTTTGTACCTAAACGAACATAATAACAAATTATGATGAAATCACCCTCCTCTAAATACTCACAACCGAGTCCACTGGCAGGTATATCAAGGAACTCTTCCACTAGCTGACAGCTCTCTGATCCAGATGGATAATACACTGGACTCCTCATATGGTAGGTGTTCGACGTATTTAGTGTCCTCAAAGTGTATGCCTTTTCAATCTTAGGATCTTTAGGGTCTACCCCAATCAGCTCTAATCCACTTCTTTCTTGAAACTGAAACTGTGAGATTTCCGCCTCCACTGTCTTATTCAGCACATCATAAATCATCAAATCCTTAGTAGATGGATCGTTTGGATCTTTGAACTGCTCCAGTAACAAATACGGATCACAGTAATGAAGGATACTCGTCCACAAATCCGATTGTTGGATGGTGAAAGATTCTTCTTGATCACAGCCCACTAAGTCAATCAGATGATACTTCGTAGATTGTGTTTCCTCATTCCGAACCTCAGCAATCAGTTTACCCGTTTCCTCAGACAGAACTACCTGCCAGATTTTATCTGTCAATTCCAAAGAAAACCGAAAAGTTGCTGCCTTCACGTCCTAATTCGCGTATTTTTATACAAATTTGATGGTTGTAAAGTTAGACCAGCCGCTATGCTAAAAAAACATCTGCCCGTAATCTTATTGATCTTTTTCGGATACATATCTATGGCACAGGATGCCGTGAAAGTCATGCATCTGAAGATCCAGGATAACATTGACCCAAGAACTAACCGATATTCTGAACTGGGCCTGATAGCTGCCGAAGAACAGGACGTGGATTATGTCATTCTCGAACTAGATACCTACGGAGGTGCCCTCAATGATGCAGACGAAATACGCACACGAATTTTAAATTTTGAAACGCCTATCTATGCTTACATCAACAAGGATGCTGCCTCTGCGGGTGCGCTGATTTCCATCGCTTGTGACAGCATCTACATGGCTCCAGGCTCCAGTATTGGTGCTGCCACTGTGGTAACCCAAGACGGGTCTGCCGCTCCTGACAAGTACCAGTCATACATGAGATCCATTATGCGATCAACTGCTGAAGCAACAGGTCGAAATCCTCAGATTGCTGAAGGGATGGTAGATGAAGATATTGATCTGGATAGTATCGCCACCCAGGGAAAGGTGGTTACATTCTCGGTGACAGAGGCTATCCAATATGGATTTTGTGAGGCCAAAGTAAACAGCATTCAAGAAATTCTAAATCGATCAAATATTGACAACTACGAGGTAATTGAGTATAAACTAGGTACTGCAGACAAAATCATCCAGCTCTTTTTGAATCCATTTGTCAGTGGCATTCTGATTCTGGTAATCATCGGAGGCATCTATTTTGAATTGCAAACACCAGGTGTCGGATTTCCAATACTTGCATCAATCATAGCCACGGTCCTTTACTTCACTCCTTACTACCTCAATGGCTTAGCTGAAAACTGGGAGATTATTGCGTTTTTCGCTGGTGTGGCGCTTATTGCTGCAGAGATCTTTGTTATACCAGGATTTGGCGTTGCTGGTATTTCTGGACTGATTTTAACACTGGGATCCTTGATACTCGTAATGCTGAACAACGACGCCTTTGACTTTTCCTTTGTGAATATGGATGACATCTTCATCGCGGTAGCCACTACACTGGCGGGGCTGCTAGGGTCCATCATCATCATGTTCCTGGGAGGGGTTCGCTTGGCTAACAGCAAAGTATTCCAACGCATAGCACTCAGCGATGTACAAAATCACGATCAAGGATTTACCTCCAGTTTTTATAAGGAAAAATCCCTCGTGGGTAAAAAAGGCAAAGCCTACACCATACTACGCCCCAGTGGCCGTGTGGAAATAGATGGTGAAATGTATGACGCTTTCACAAGAGGCAACTACATCGATGCGGGCACTGAAATAGAAGTGATTTCTGATGAAGGCACTTCGCTCAAAGTGAAGGAGGTTCAATGAAGATTTTGGGAATCATTCCTGCTCGGTTTGCCTCCAGTCGCTTTCCTGGCAAACCTCTTGCCTCCATTGGTGAAAAAACCATGATTCAGTGTGTTTACACACAGGCATGTCAAAGCAGTTTGCTCGATGAAGTGATTGTGGCGACCGACGATCAACGCATATACGATGAGGTTATATCATTCGGTGGACAAGTCATCATGACCAGTAGCTCTCATAAGAACGGAACAGAACGATGTGCTGAGGTAATTAATCAAAGAAAGGATATCGATTACATAGTGAATATTCAGGGTGATGAGCCGTTTATTCATCCAGAACAAATAGATACTGTCTGCAGAATGCTCACTGGTCAAGTGGAAATTGTCACTCTGGTGAAGCCAATTCAAAACTATGACGAACTGGATGATCCTGGTGAGATGAAGGTTGTTTTTAATAACAAGAACCAAGCGCTCTATTTCAGCAGAGCATGCATTCCATTCCAGCGAGATGTTAGACCAGAGCTACGAATGGAACATCACACATACTACAAGCATATTGGTATTTATGCCTACCGATCTGATGTGCTTCCTAAGCTTGTATCCCTTGACTCCAGTTCTTTGGAGACAGCAGAATCACTCGAGCAACTTCGCTGGCTTGAGAACGGTTACTCCATCCAATTGGGATTTACTAATTTAGAAAGCCATATGATTGACACTCCAGCCGATTTGGCCAAACTGCTAAACGAAATCGAATTATGAGAAAAGGTCTTAAAATCATCACCTGGGTACTGATGATTGTCGCCCTTGTGTTTTTTTGGTTGTCGCTAAGATCCACCGAAGGCAACTTCGAATACACCCTTTATGCGCTCGGTTTTATCGTTGGGGCGTGGAGTACCAACTATTTTTTGAGAAAATATGAAAAAGAAGAGAAGGAAAACTGAGGTCTGTCTCAACTGTGGGTACAAACTAGACCCTTCTTTTGAGTACTGCCCGTCCTGTGGCCAGGAAAATACTGACAATCAAATCTCATTTGCCAAACTGGTGAATGATTTCTTTGCCAATTATTTCTCACTGGATTCACGATTTGGACGAAGTATCAAACCGTTTTTCTTCAAACCAGGTGTATTGACCAAGGAGTTTATGGATGGCAAACGTGTTAAATATGCGAACCCCATCAGACTATATCTTGTCGTAAGTCTCATTCACTTTTTTTTCATGAACATGTACCTCAACAGTAGTCCGAAAGAGGGCAAAGTGTTAAGTGGAGGTATTAATACTGATGAAAAGGCTGTCTTGGACAGTTTAAAAAAAGAGGCCCAAACCGACAGTCTCTTATCAAAAAATATGGAATCCGTAGAACCATTAATTGCTAAACTGGATGTGGACACGGTGACCGATGAATCATCAGGTTGGCCTATGTCTGAACGGAACTGGAAGACGATGTATAAAATGTCTAAAGAAGACTTCACAGTACAACAAATTGAAGACTCCATTCACAACGAAGAGCGGGGTTTCATGGCGCAAAAAATCAATCGGCAGGTCATTAAAATCATCAAGTCTGATCAACATACTCTGAATATGTTTATCGTGAAGAACATCCCCATTCTAATGTTCTTTTTACTGCCACTTTACGCGCTAATTCTGAAGGTATTTTTTAGGAAGAAGCTTTACATCAACCATGTGGTCCATGGGTTACACATCCATTCGTTTGTGTTTATACTAATGACCCTTTATTGGATTTTGGCGATGGTCTGGAAACCTGCTACAGACGTGGTGGAACCATGGATATTCCTCACCCTGTTGACTTATATTGTGATATCCTTTAGAAACACCTATCATATCAAGTTCGTCACATCCTTCTTGAAAGTAGCATTCTCAGGTTTTCTATATACTATAGTGCTAACTATAGGGATGTTACTCGAAGTTGCTATTAGTCTGTTTTTCTATTGAATATGCCAGCATACACTGAAAGGATCCAAAGCTTTAGTGCACAATCTCAGAAACATAGTGGAGAAGCATTGACCTACTCATTGCTTCGTGGTTTCTCATTTATAGGGCTGGTGGTATGTGGGATTTTCTACTTTCAGGAAAGCGATCCATACTGGCTAATTGGTGCCGTACTTCTACTAATAGGTTTCATCCTGTTCATTGGTCAGCATAGAAAGCATGAGGCCTTAAAGGAATACTACGAAGCACTAATCGGAATCAATCAAGAAGAACTGCGGCGATCTGATTTAAAACTCACCGAATTTGAATCGGGTGAGGAACACCTGATTGACAACCATCCCAATCAACACGACCTGGACACGTTTGGAAAACACTCCCTTTACCAACTAATCAATCGGTGCGCTACCAGTGATGGTAAGAAGTTGTTGGCGCGGTGGCTGTCAATGCAACCGAGCGATCAAGATATCATTGAAAGGCAAGAGGCCATGAAGGAACTGAGCAATGACCTGGACTGGCTGCAACGAATGCAAGCTAAATCCAGAATCAGTGTAGGAAAGAAGAAGAAAAATGAACCAACGGTTACAGCAGACGATTTGCTAGGATGGTCTGTTCTTAAATCAAATACTGGGAATAGAATGCTGTGGCAAGCGATTGGGAGCATTTTGGTGTTGGGGATTGTCACTACTTCGATCTTTGTCATTCTCGACAAACTCCCCTATCAGGTAATATACCTCAACATTTTCATCAACTTGATTGCTCTAGGTAGCATATTCAAAAAGCTGAACCTGGAAATGAAAGGAATTGGCAAAGCACAGTACCTGATCAATTCCTATTTGGAAGTGCTTCAAGTAATCCAATCAAAGGCGTATTCTGCCTCTTTGTTAAAGAAGCTTACAGCTAAATTAACCCAACCTCGCAAGGCTGAAATTGGCATCAGAGAATTAAATCAAATTGGCCACAGAGTCAGCGCAAGGGACAACATGCTCTATGGAATAGCTGATCTATTGGTGGTGCCTGACATCTTTCTATTGCTTAGAATTTACCGTTGGAAAGCGACCTATGAACGAGACATTTCTAAGTGGCTGGATGCACTGCATCAATTCGAGGTGCTCATGAGCATTGCTAGTTTTGCGCATCAACATCCTAGCTACCAATATCCTCAGTTAAGTGAATCAGATTTCGAACTGAGTGGAATAGCAATCGGGCATCCGCTGATTGCTTCAGACATTCGCGTTAACAATGATTACGAAATCAAAGAAACGGGTGCTGTAGATATAATCACTGGATCTAACATGTCTGGTAAATCCACCTTTCAAAGGACGCTCGGTATCAATATTATCCTAGCCAGATTGGGTGCTCCTGTATGCGCCGAATCCTTCCGATTTAGCAACGTAGAGGTATTTACCAGTATGCGAACCAAAGACAACCTCAGCGAAAACACTAGCTCGTTTTATGCAGAACTCAAACGGATCTCTCAATTACTTGAGACCGTGGAAAAGCAGTCTACATTCTTTTTACTAGATGAAATACTCAAAGGAACCAACTCGGAAGACCGACACCTTGGTGCTGTGGCTTTGGCGGAAAAATTATCTACTAAAAATGCCTTTGGTCTGATCAGCACTCATGACCTGACCTTGGGTGCACTGGAACAGACGAATAATCACATTCGTAACTTTAGTTTCAATAGTGAGATAAAAGGCAACAAGATCATATTTGATTACCGATTGACCCCTGGGCCGTGTAAAAGCTTCAACGCTTCGCAGCTCATGCGCAATATGGGTATAATCGAGTGATGCAGGCATGATCTCCATCATCACACCAGTCAAAAATGTCGACAGATGGATTGATGATTGCTATAGATCCATCCAGCAGCAGAGCTATAGCAACTGGGAGTGGATTGTAGTCAACGATCACTCGTCTGATAACACTGCAACTATCATAAATCAATTTGCCTCAAGTGATCATCGAGTAAGACCTATCGAGAATGATGATAAAGGCATTATCAGCGCTCTACAAAAGGCATTGGTTAATGCTAAGGGCGAATACATCACTAGAATGGATGCAGATGACCTGATGCCACCCAAAAGGTTGGAACAGATGTTTGGTGCAATACAAGATGCTCCTGCAAACACACTTATCACTGGTTTAGTGAAGTATTTTGATCAAGAAATAGTCAGCGAGGGGTATCAGGTGTATGAGGAGTGGCTCAATGAAATCAACCTCCGAGGAAACCAGTGGTCGCAAGTGTATCGGGAGTGTGTTATAGCCTCACCTAACTGGCTAATGAGAAAAATGGAACTTGATTCCATTGGGGGCTTTTCGGGACTATCGTACCCTGAGGATTATGATCTCGTGTTTCAACTTTACAAACACAATTTCCAAATTGAGGTGATTCCAGAAATCACACTTTATTGGAGAGAACATCCAGACCGTACATCTAGAAACTCACCAAACTATCAACAAGAAGCTTTTTTTGAATTAAAGGTCAGGCGATTTATAGCAATCGATTATCATGGTGGACCACTCATCGTTTGGGGAAACAATGTCAAGTCAAGACTGTCAATGGACTTACTCAAACAACACGGTCTTGTCCCGATTCAACAGGATTTGCAGAACTACCGACTAATAGAAAAAATCGATTCTCCACAACTGCTCATCGCTGTATATCCAGAAAGCACAGAAAGGGACATGATCACCTCGTACTTGAAGAGTATCGGCATGATTGAAGGCATAGATTGGTGGTGGTTGTAAATAAAAAAACCATCCTGAAATCGTCAGGATGGTTTTTTTTAATCAGTTAAAACTGAGCTTAATTACCATATCCATCATTTTGTCTTAAATCAGGATTGATATTACGCTCTCTATCAGGAATTGGGAATACCAATTCATTTGCATCATATGCAAACCCATCAGTGGTTCCCTGCAACCTCTTGATATCATGTATACTATGACCTTCAAACGCGAGTTCCAGCTTTCTCTCCATTAGAATATCATTCAGAGTTGGAGTAAGGTTTGGCAGTAATCCCGCTCTGCCTCTGATTCTATTCAAGTCATTGGCAGGAGTATCGCCGATAGCTGTACCTTCTCTGAAGTTAGCCTCTGCTCTAGTTAGGTATAATTCAGCCAATCGGATATAAGTCACATTTGCAAATTGATCAGTCCACTTGGAAGTTCTGGTGTCCCCAGTAGCAGCATCAGTATAGAAGAATGAACCTCTTACGTCACCTGCTTCATACATGTCTAGATGCTTCTGCTGGATTTCAATATCTCCTCTTCCTCCAAATGAAGAAGCTGCAAAGAACAACTGCATGTTATTAACACCATCCTGAGTAGTCACCTGAATAGAAAACACGTCTTCAATACTGTTAGACTGATTGTTGAAAGCGCCTGCAAAGGTGGTTAAATCATACACACCATTTGCAGCAGTCAAAGCTGCATTTGCTGCATCACGAGCTCCAGCATAATCGGCCATTTGCAGGTATACCCTTGATAGGATTGCTCCGGCAGCCACACTGTTGGCATACACGCCATTTTCAGCAGGTAAGTTGGCTATAGCAAATTCCAAGTCATCAATGATGAAATCGTACACAGCTTGTACACTCGCGCGCTCTACTGGATCAACATTGTTGGGTTCTGTTACCAATGGCACACCTGGCAGAGATGAAGGGCTTCCTTCCGCATATGATGGACCGAAGAACAGCACCAACTCGAAGTACATCAAGCCTCTAATGAAACGCGACTCTGCTTCCACCAATGCCTGATCTTCCTCATTGACAACTTCAAGACTGGCAAGTATATTGTTAGCAATATTAATGGTATTGTAACCATCTAGCCAAAGGTCAGCCACATCTCCGTTGATCACAGTCATCTCTTTCCTCCAGATGTCTGATGGATCACCAAATGTACCTGAGAACTGTAGTTCATCGTCTGCCCCTAGTAGTTCAGAATTTCGCTGAGTATTTCCCCCGAAGAGGTCCCCGTCGCTCAGTGCATCATAAGCACCAATTAGAACGGTTTTCACATTGGCATCTGAATTCAACGCAATACTGTTATCAATATCCTGCGGAGGATTCAAATCCAATTGATCTGTACATGATCCAAGCACTAAAAAGCTTAGAAATAGTATGGAGTATATTTTAATATTTTTCATATTTCAGTTCGTTTGTCGATTAAAATCCTAGCTTAACACCGAAAGTAAAAGTCTTCGCCTGCGGCGCAGAGTAGAAGTCATTTCCAAGGAAAATGTTACTCGCCAAATAATCTGTATTTACTTCTGGATCCCATCCGTCGTAATCTGTGATGGTTACAAGATTTTGACCGCTGAAGTACACTCTAGCACTAGAAATGAATGTTCCACTTAGAATACTTCTTGGGAAATTGTATCCAAAAGTCAATGTTTTCAAACGCACATATGATGCATCAGAAAGGTATCTACTAGAAGTCTGTGCTCCGTTATTGGCATACAACCTTGCTTGTGGCACATCAGTGATGTCACCAGGCTCTTGCCATCTATCCAGCTGATCTGTGGTCTGATTGTCCTCATAACGCGCGTTGGCAGTCATGAATGTCCCTCCACCAAGGAATACTTTATTTCCTTGCTGACCCTGGATCAAGATGCTCAAGTCAAATCCTTTAAACTTAAAGTTGTTAGTCCATCCATAGATAAAATCTGGATTAGGGTTACCTAAAACCTTAGATTCTGCAAGGTTGAAGTTATCTGTAACGTATCGATCACCCAGATGATCTACGGTGAAGACGCTTCCGTCATTTAGTTCTTCAGCAGATGGGTCTCTGTTTAGGTAGAAAATCGCATCACCATTGTCAGGATTAGCTCCAGCAAACTCCACCCCATAGTGTACACCAATTGCTTCACCTACTAATAAGGCGTTCATATAACGTGAGCTAGTTGGCCCAATTTGCTCAGTGTCACCATACAGCTTTGTTACTTTGTTCTGATTAGCTGCGTAGTTCAAACTTGTACTCCAAGAGAAATCATTGCCTTTAATGAGGTCATAGTTTAATACCACTTCAATACCGGAGTTTTCTAGCTCTCCAATATTTTGGGTTTGTGTCGCAAAACCAGATGTTCCAAGTACCGGAACAGCCAAAAGAAGGTCAGATGTATTCTTTTTATAGTAATCTAACTCACCAGAAAGCCTATCACCAAATAAACCAAAGTCAACTCCAACATCAATCTGAGCTGTTTTCTCCCACTCAAGATCTGGATTTGGAATCTGTGAAGGTATTAGTGCAGAAGCTCCATTATATCCTGCAGCTATGTAAGTACCAAAGTGATCATAGTTTCCAATACCAGCATTACCTGTAAGTCCATAACTAGCTCTTAATTTCAAAAAGCTAACTATGTTTGAACTAGCCAAGAAACCTTCATTGGTAATGATCCAACCAACCGACGCTGCTGGGAAAAATCCGTATCGATTATTTTCACCAAATCGTGAAGACGCATCAATACGACCGCTAAGTCCTAACAGATACTTATCATTTAACTTGTAGTTAAGTCTTCCGAAATAAGACAAGAATGAATACTCATTTAACGTACCTGACCAGTTAGCAACCTCTGCCGCTGAACTCAGTGTTTTCAACTCGTCCAGTGGATATCCCTGACCTGCTGCTAAGGTTTGATGTCTTGTTGATTTCTGAAACTCAGTACCTACTGTGAAGTCAATAGAGTGAGCATCAAATACTTTGTTGTAGTTCACAAAAGCTCTTGAGGTATAGTTGAAGATACGAACCCATCTATCTTGTCCATAACCTCCGATTGAGTTTCCAGTTTGAGTCAAACTGTTTTGATAGCGTTGCTCCAACTGAGTCAAAAGGTCAAACCCATACTCACCTGTGACGCTCAATCCATCAATGATGTCATAAGTAGCACTAGTGTTTACTAGATTTCTAAATACTGTTGTAGTAAAGTCTGCATGTTCCAATTCCATGGTAGCAGGATAGTAGAACATAGCTGGATTCACATTATTATCATAAAGTACGCCATCTTCATCTCTAACCGGAGTGATTGGAGCTTGAGCAATCAACTGCAGTGGAGTGGAGAACTGATTGTCATCCGTTACACGATTGTTGAGAGATCTACTGATTCCGGCATTCAAACCTACAGTTAGTTTGTCAGAAACATCCTGCTCTAGATTAAGTCTACCAGATATCCTCTGAAAACTATTGCCAATCAAAATACCATCCTGATCGGTAATTGATCCTGAAAAGAAATAACGGGTATTCTCTGTTCCCCCTCTTGCAGAAAGATCATAGCTCTGAATGGTGGCATCCTGAAAAGCTTCTTTCTGCCAGTCTGTTCCCTTCCAATTTGGATCAGCAGCAGACTCGGCTCTCCAGTCTCTGTAGCCTGATAGGTAGTCAAAGGTACCTTCCATGTATTCTAACCATGAACCTGGATAATCTGCTGGATTATTAACAGGATCAAATCCGTCGGCCAGATCGTTGTTGTAAGCTGCTTCTGTAAACAAGTCTATGTACTGACCTGCATTGATGAAGTCACGTTCCCGAGTTGGCTTACTCCATCCATATTGTGCATTGAAGTTGAATGTGGTCTTACCAGCTTTTCCTTTTTTAGTGGTAATCAATACCACACCGTTCGATCCTCTGGAACCGTAGATAGCAGCAGATGATGCATCTTTCAATATTTCAATTGATGCAATGTCATTGAAGTTGATATCAGCTAGTGGATTGGTCGCTGCACTGGTCAAAGACTGGTTGTCTGTAGTGATCGGAATACCATCCACCACATACAAAGGCTCATTACTTGCAGATATAGATGAAGCTCCCCGAACCCGGATATTAATTCCTCCACCTACTTTACCGTTTTGAGAAGTAATTTGAACACCAGCTGTTCTACCTTGAATCGCTTGCTCAAATGTAGGTACCGGAATATTCTCAATATCCTCGCCAGATACTTGAGCAATGTTTCCTGTCAAATCTTGCTTGATCTGTGTACCATAACCAACCACCACCACTTCTGACAGTTCGGTTACGTCCTCACTTAAAGTCACATCAATCACAGCCCTTGATCCGATTTCCACTTCTTGGGTTTCAAAACCAACAAAACGGAAAATCAGCGTCCCGCCATCTTCTGGAACAGAAAGTCTGTATTTGCCATCCAGATCCGAAGTAGTACCATTAGTAGTACCCTTTACAAGCACGTTCACTCCAGGTAGAGTAGAACCTGCTTCATCGCTTATAGTACCACTCACCACTCTTTGTGCATAAGCCCCAAAGGAAGTGAAGAGTACCGCTACGAACATTAGTAGTAAAGCTTTCCTCATAGTTCACATTTTAAGTTTAGAAAATTGTTAATCTTTCAATAATAAAGGAGATTAATTAAATATAATAGTAATAATTAGCGCTATTTCTGCTAATATAATATGTGAAATCCATATTATCACCACATATGTAAATTGAATAACCCTTAATACTTGCTTAACAACACTCAGGGAAATTACCCTAACCATTCATCCGTAAAATCACTTATTTCGTACCTTCGTACTATGAGAGACTCAATTTATGTGAAGGCTCTAAAACTAGAGAAGGGTGGTAACTGGGAGGAAGCTCACAGACTCATACAAGATTTGCCTGACCAAAAAGCAGCATGGATACATGCTTACCTTCATAGAGTAGAAGGAGATCAGTGGAATGCCGAATATTGGTATAGAAAAGCTTCTAAACCGGTATTTGAAGGTAGTCTCGAAGATGAGTGGCAATACCTCTTCGAGACTCTATCGCAATGAACTAACCTAGTAAGGCTCTCAGGCTCTCGTCATTGGCATGAATAATCTGCTCAATATCTTCATCGGTGAGTATGGCAGAAACAAATAAGGTTTCAAACTGAGATGGAGCCAGATAAACTCCTTTTTGAAGCATCAGGTTGAAATATTGCCCAAATAAGGACGTGTCGCACTTCTGAGCTGAAGCAAAATCCATCACCTGTTCATTTGTGAAAAACAAACTATACATACTGCCAATCTGATTCATCGTGTAAGACAGGCCAAGTGCTTCCAGAGTATCCTTGTAGCCCGATACGATCTTCTTCGTATTCGATTCTAATTTACCATAGGTTTCCGGATGGTCTGACAAATATTTGAGCATGGCATAACCTGCCGCCATAGCCACTGGATTACCCGATAGCGTCCCTGCCTGATAGACCGGCCCCTCTGGAGAGACATAATCCATGATTTCCTTTTTACCACCATAGGCACCAACTGGTAAGCCACCACCTATTATCTTACCTAGTGTTGTCATGTCAGGAGTAATACCTAGTCGCTCTTGTGCTCCGCCTTTCGCGAGACGAAAGCCTGTCATGACTTCATCGAAAATCAGCACTATTCCTTCTTGATCACACAGAGACCTAAGCCCTTCCAGGAAACCTTGCTTAGGTAGAACACATCCCATGTTACCAGCAACAGGTTCAAGAATTATAGCCGCTATTTCGTCTTTATTTTCCGCTACTATTCTTTTGACCGCCTCCAAATCATTGAAGGGTGCCAATAAGGTATCTTGAGCAGTTCCTTTAGTTACTCCAGGGCTATTGGGTGTTCCCATAGTCATTGCTCCACTGCCTGCGGCAATGAGGAATGAATCCCCATGACCATGGTAACAACCTTCAAATTTGATGAATTTATCACGTCCAGTATAGCCACGTGCTACACGGATAGCTGACATAGTGGCTTCAGTACCCGAATTGACCATTCGTACACGCTCTACTGAAGGCACCATTTCACAGATCAACTCTGCTATGAGCACCTCACGCTCTCCTGGAGCACCAAATGACGGTGAGTTTTGAATCGCCTGAATGACTGCTTCTTCCACCAACGGATTGGCATGACCAAGGATCATTGGCCCCCACGAATTGATCATGTCGATGTATGAATTACCATCCTCATCGTACATTTTCGAACCTCGTGCTGATTTGAAAAAAATAGGATCTCCTCCTACTGCTTTAAATGCCCGAACTGGAGAATTCACTCCTCCCGGTATAAAATTTTTTGCTCTACTAAAAAGTGATTTACTTTTTTCGATCTTCATACAAATCCCTGTTAACTACTTCTAGTTTGGCGTTTTTAAATCTCACAATAGGAACAATCTGGTTGTCATTAGCCAAACCATACTTATACCCTTCAAATACTTTACCCTCTACGATGTTACCAGAACGCAATCCTCTTTGGAAATATTTTCCGTGTCTGTGCATCATTCTACCAGCAAACCAAACTGCTTCATATCCTCTATAATGATTTATGGATGGATTTGTTTTGTACCGTTCAATGATTCTGTCCTTGAGATTTTGATACGAAAAGCTATTGATATCCATGTATTCAGGATTGTTCAATGCCACCGCCAATCTATCCAACTGATTATAGGACAGCATGGTAAACTCTAACCAATCACCATAACCATATAGCTTGATGCTGTCCCTTCTACTTTCAGTTACACTGATCATATTATTAGCAAACAAGTTGCTGCGAGTTGCTGCGAGTATGTGTCCTACACTATCAGGTGCCATGTAGAAAGGCTCCTCATAATAGACAATTTCGTATTCTTCATTGTCGTCCAGACTGATAGGCAGCACAAAAGAGGTATCTTTCTTCATTCGTTCCTTTTCGTCCGACCTTACCCGACGGCTTCTTACGAACCGACCCTTTATTTGATTAACAGAATCGGCTTCTTCTTCAGTCAGGTAATTATAATAAGTAGCAGCAAGCGTATCCAGTAATGTCTTGGCATTATCTTTATTGATTGACTGGTAAAGCACCACCTCAAACCCCGCCTGTTCTATTTTGCTCTTGTAGATCGCTGCATAAGTAGAATCACGCTCTGATTCTTCATAGAATATCATGGCATATGGATTATCCTTGTTTTCTTCTATGGCTAGTTCCGCGGTTTTGATAGCAAGTGTACTGTAACTGGGCTTCAGAAGAAATGAAAATGGATTTTTGCCAATCACATCAGCATTGGAAGAAATAGGATTCAGAGTATTCACCTGATTTTCAATCGAATAAGCATTAATTGCTTCATTAGGACCAGGGTAAAGTGGACCCAATATCATGTCATTCTGATCAAACCCAGGGCTATTCAAAATGGTGATCGTTTCATCTTTTTTGCGCCTGGTGTCATAGGGAAAAAGTTTTACCGGCCGGTTGATAGCGCCCAGATCTTCTGCAGCAAGCTGCATCCCTTGATACATGTCCATCACCAGACTATTCTGTGATATGAGACTAGTGTTGTCCAGTGATTCAAATAAAAAAGGCAATACCACGGCTATATTGTAGGTATCTTTTCTTATTACTGGTAAGTCAATCGATTCAAAGTCAGCCAGATCAAATCCCCACTTTGAGACTAACTCATTGATACGAACAAAATCTCTATCCTGATAAGGTTGAGCATTGAGTTTCTTAAGCAAAAGAGTCCCAAGCATCTTATTGTCAGGATAACTAGATGCCAGAGTATCAAGCTTGCCCACGGTCATCTCTGAAAAATACTTCTCCATCAGGAGCTGCTCTTGCTCACTATTCAGGGTTGCTTGGTTGTAGTCCTGACCATATTTCAGAGCTTCATCGAACTTTTCTGTCTCATAGGCAGTAAGCATGAGCCAGAATAGAACTTCCCCTTTTTGTTCCCAATTGGGATATTCAGTCATTAACTGTTTCCAGGAATCTCGCGCCACTTTGGTATCCCCCTGTTTGTACGCACTGAGAGCAAAGTAAAACTGCGCATAACTACCGAACGTTTTGCTTTGGCTTAGTGCTGCAAAAGAGGCTTTTGCACTGCTGTATTGACCATTATTAAACAGCCTCTTGGCTTCCAAATATTCAGATTGTTCTGATTGCGCTGAGGCTATCCAGAAACAAAAGATAAGGCTAATTGCTAGTAGGGTTCTTTTCAAAACTGGTATGGATTAGTTCAAAAATGGTTATTCCCACTCAATGGTGGCCGGTGGTTTACTACTAATATCATAAACTACTCGGTTGACACCTTTCACTCGATTGATTATTTTATTGGAAGTGTTGGCCAGGAAGTCATACGGCAAATGTACCCAATCAGCAGTCATACCATCCAAACTAGTCACTGCGCGCAAAGCAACTACCTGCTCATAGGTGCGCTCATCCCCCATCACACCCACAGACTGCACAGGCAGCAACATCGCACCAGCCTGCCATACCTGATCGTAAAGCCCTTCTTCTTTTAGGCCTTTGATGAAAACATCGTCTACCTCTTGCAGGATTCTCACCTTCTCTGCGGTAATATCTCCCAATATACGGATACCCAGACCAGGTCCTGGAAATGGGTGTCTGCCCAAAATATTTTCGGTAATCTCGAGTGCCCTGCCCACATTTCGCACTTCATCCTTAAAAAGTAAGTTTAATGGCTCCACTACTTTCAGGTTCATCTGCTCAGGAAGGCCGCCAACATTGTGATGAGATTTGATGGTTACTGATGGGCCATTAACAGATACGGATTCGATTACATCAGGATAAATCGTCCCTTGCCCCAACCACTTCACATCCTTAATATTATGTGCTTCACGATCAAAAACTTCGATAAAGACTCGCCCGATTGCTTTTCTTTTATCTTCTGGATCAGTAAGTCCCTCCAGCGCCTTGTAAAAGTCCTCCTTCGCATCAACTCCCTTCACATTCAATCCCATTCCCTCATAGGACTCTAAAACCTCTTCAAATTCATTCTTTCTTAGAAGTCCATTATCTACAAAAATACAGTAGAGGTTTTTGCCTATAGCCTGATGAATCAATGTGGCTGCTACCGAGGAATCCACTCCACCAGACAAGCCCATAACCACTTTGTCATCACCCAGCTTATCTTGAAGCTCGCGTACGGTATTTTCCACGAAGATATCTGCTGTCCAATCCTGAGCTGCTTCACAAATATGAACCACAAAGTTTCTCAATAAGGTTTTTCCATCCACACTATGGGTAACTTCAGGATGAAACTGAATACCATAAATAGGTTTGTCTTCTACCTTAAATGCCGCCACAGGTATACTCTCCGTATTGGCAATGATCTGAAAATCCTCAGGAAGTTCTGTGATGGTATCTCCATGTGACATCCACACCTGACTACCAATTTCAATTTCTTTCAGCAGATCATAATGTGCATTGATATGAGCAAGTTTTGCTCTTCCATATTCTCTATGTTGTGACTTGGATACCTTTCCACCGTGTTTTGAAGCAAGTAATTGCGCCCCATAGCAGACACCCAGAATCGGATACTTTTCCAGGGCTTTAATATTGATGTCCGGAGCACCTTCATCCAGCACGCTACAGGGGCTACCTGAAAGGATGATCCCTTTGGTATACTCGTCAGGTTCCGGGAAATGGCTAAACGGGTGAATCTCACAATACACATCCAATTCTCTTACGCGCCGAGCTATCAACTGAGTGTACTGAGAACCAAAGTCCAGAATAAGTATCTTGTCTGTCATCCCGCAAAATTAGCAGAATCGTTTAAACGTCGAATTGATTTTGAGATTGGATTTGAAAGTATGTGGTTTTTTATTTCTTTAGCTCGCTGAAACCACGCAGATGACGCAGGAGGAAAAACGATTAGAAGCATGTAGAGAAGGTACTCCATGGAAGGAATGGGGACCATATCTCTCAGAACGTCAATGGGCCACCGTACGTGAAGATTATACCGAATCCGGCAATGCCTGGGAAAGCATTGTTCATGACCAGGCAAGAAGTAAGTCTTACCGTTGGGGCGAAGATGGAATTGGTGGGTTTTCTAATTCGGATCAGCGCATCTGCTTCTCCTGGGCATTTTGGAATGGCAAGGACAGTATATTAAAAGAACGTCTATTTGGTCTCACAGGACATGAAGGAAACCACGGAGAGGATGTCAAGGAGCAATATTACTACCTGGACAGTACCCCTACCCACTCCTACATGAAGATGCTCTATAAATATCCAATCAATGAATTTCCCTACTCCGATCTTGTCGTTAAAAATCAGAAGCTCAGTAAAAAGGATAAGGAATATGAGCTATTGGACACTGGGGTCTTCGATAAAGATGAATACTTTGACATCTTTCTTGAATATGCCAAATCTTCCTTTGATGACTTCTTACTAAAAGCTGTCATTCACAATCGAAGTGACAAAGAAGCTGAAATTACTATTTTACCTACATTTTGGTATCGAAATACCTGGTCTTCAGGACGAGACAAAAGAATTCCAGAGATCAAAGAGTTCAGTTCTGATCGCATGCTCATCAAGCATCATCATATCGGAGATTTTCATGTCTATTTGGATCAGTCAGGACTTCAAGAACAGGCTTACTGTGACAATGCCACCAACCGGGTCAGACTCTATGGAGTGGCTAACAAGCAATCAGACTTTCCTAAAGATGCCATTAATGATTATGTAGTCAATGGCAAAGCCACTGTAAACCCGGACAAAGTAGGCACCAAAGCATCTGCTATCTACAAACTGAAAATACCTGCGGGTGAGTCACGGTCTGTGAAGGTAAGGATGTCTCAGCTGGAAATGGAGAATCCCTTTGAGCAGTATGATGAAATCTTTGCGAAGCGTATTGCAGAGGCCGATAGCTTTTACCGCAATATTCATGGCAAAGTAGTCGACAAAGATCTGAAAAACATCCAACGACAGGCTTTTGCTGGAATGATGTGGAGCAAGCAATTCTATTACTACAATGTACGCAACTGGCTCTTTGGCGATCCGGGAAGAATGAAACCTTCTGCCACCAGAAGGAAGGGAAGAAACTCAGACTGGCAGCACCTGTACAACTACGATATTTTGTCCATGCCAGATAAGTGGGAATACCCCTGGTATGCCGCTTGGGATCTGGCTTTTCACTGCATTCCGATAGCCAGAATTGATGCAGATTTTGCCAAAAATCAACTGTTGCTCTTACTAAAAGAGCGGTACATGCATCCTAATGGACAGATACCCGCATATGAGTGGAATTTTACAGATGTAAACCCACCTGTGCATGCGTGGGCAGTACTTCGTGTTTTTCAGATCGATCGAAAAGCAACAGGTAAGGCTGATTTGGACTTTTTGCAAAAAGCCTTTCATAAGCTGCTCTTAAATTTTACCTGGTGGGTCAATCGAAAGGATGCTAATGGCAACAACGTATTCGAAGGTGGCTTCTTAGGTCTGGACAACATTGGAGTATTTGACAGAAACCACCAGATCGTAGAAGACGCACGTCTGGAGCAGGCCGATAGTACCAGCTGGATGGCGATGTTCTCGCTAAATATGCTGCGTATAGCACTGGACTTATCCATGGAAAGCCCCGTTTATCAGGACATGGCCATTAAATTCTTCGAGCACTTCTTATATATCTCAGGTGCGATGAATAGCATTGGCGATACGGATGTGGATCTGTGGGATGACGAAGAAAACTTCTACTACGATGTGATGCACACACCATCCAGCCCGAATCAGCGCATGAAGGTACGATCGATGGTGGGATTGATACCACTTTTTGCTATTGAAATCTTAAGAGCTGAGGTGTACAATAAACTCCCGGAGTTCCGAGAGCGACTAGACTTCTTTTTGAAAGAAAGACCCAAGCTAGCGTCCCTTGTTTCGCGATGGGAAGAACCCGGCCAGGGAGAACGCCGACTATTGAGTATACTCAGAGGCTTTAGAATGAAGAAAATTCTGGAACGCATGCTTGATGAAGATGAGTTTCTTTCCAAGTATGGCATACGAGCACTCTCCAAATACCACGAAAAACATCCATACAAAATGGAGATCGCCGGTGAAAAGTTTGAAGTTGCTTACTTGCCAGGCGAGTCAGACAGCTCATTCTTTGGAGGAAACTCCAACTGGCGAGGGCCTATTTGGTTTCCAGTGAACTACCTCATATTGGAGTCTCTTTTGAAATTCTCGTATTACTACGGTGAAGACTACAAGGTGGAATTCCCAATTGGTAGTGGTGAAGAGCACACTCTGCTAGATGTGACTCGCGAAATATGTGATCGATTGATCAGCATTTTCAGAAAAGACAAGGATGGTAACAGACCTGTATACGGAGACTCCAAAAAACTTCAGACTGATCCGCATTTCCGAGACTATATCCTCTTTTATGAGTATTTTCACGGCGATTCAGGATTAGGGCTAGGCGCCTCTCATCAGACGGGATGGACAGGACTGGTTGCCGAACTTATTCACCGATATTACAATTAACTCAAATAACATCGATTTAAAATAACGGTAACATTCGCTGATTACCTTGCAGAAAAAGATCTTTATGAGACTTACTCTTCTATTTATTATCACACTCCATTCAGGATTCTTATTTGCACAAAGCAAATCGCCCAAACTAGTTGTGGGTATAGTGGTAGACCAAATGCGGCAGGATTATTTGCAGAGGTTCGACTACCATTTTAGTGAGGGCGGATTCAAGCGATTAATAAATGACGGCTTCACAGCGAGAAATAACCATTACAACTATATTCCTACATACACTGCTCCTGGGCACGCCTCCATATACACTGGGACCACTCCAAGATATCACGGCATCATAGCCAATGACTGGTACAGCAAAATACTAGACCGGTCGGTTTATTGTGTGGGAGACTCGCTAGCAAGTGCAGTAGGTGGCAGTGCCATGAATGGCAATATATCACCACGTAACCTACAGGTCAATACCATCACGGATGAGCTAAAACTCTCTACCAATTTCAGATCTAAAGTGGTGGGAATTTCGATCAAAGATAGAGGAGCTGTGCTTCCTGCAGGACATACACCAGATGGTGCGTACTGGTATGATTCCCGTACCGGCGAATTCATGACATCAGACTTTTACTCCAAAGTACTACCTAAATGGGCCTCAGATTTCAATAAGAAGAAGCTATCCAATCAATACTCCGATCGGGTTTGGAAGACATTATTGCCCATAGAGGAGTATGTGCAAAGCACAGCAGATGACACGCCATACGAACGTGGCTTTAAAGGTAAGGACACTCCCACCTTCCCCTACAACCTGGCCGAACTCAGAAAACAAAATGGCCCCTACGGACTGATCCGGTCTACTCCTTTTGGAAATACTCTCGTACTGGAAATGGCTAAAGCGGCGATGGATGGAGAAAAGTTGGGACAAGATGATATTACAGATTTTTTAGCAATAAGCTTTTCGTCTACAGATTACGTCGGTCACAACTTTGGACCAAACTCTATAGAACTTGAAGACACCTATCTACGACTGGATAGAGACATAGCTAACTTGCTCAACTACCTGGACCAAAAAGTTGGAGCTGGTGAATACCTGGTATTCCTGACAGCAGATCATGGAGTGGTGGCCAACCCACAATTCCTGGTAGATCATCATCTTCCAGGTGGCTTCCTGAACAATGATCAGGCCAAGGAGCCTATTTTGGAACTAGTGGATCAACTGGGTGGTGATGAATATATTCTGGATGTTTCTAATGATCAGATATTTCTGGATAGAGACTTAATCGCTTCTAAAGGTGAAAACCTGGAAAGTATCCAGCGCCAATTTGCCGAAGCTGCCATGAAAGTGGAAGAAATAGCCGAAACATTTACAGCTACGGATCTATCTAGACTAGACTACACCGATCCACTTCGTATAAGCATTCAGAATGGTTTCAACCGCAAACTATCTGGTGATGTACTTGTACTGAAAAAGGCCGGTTACCTATCCGGTGATTACGGGAATGCAGGTACTAGTCATGGTTCAGGGTACACATATGATACGCATGTCCCGCTCTTGTTTTATGGTGCGGGTGTTAAGAATGGATCTACTGTAGAGAAGACATTCATTACAGACATAGCCCCTACTTTGGCCATGCTACTGAATATATCAATGCCCAATGGTGCGGTGACAGGCCAACCGATCGAAGAACTATTTGAGTAGTTTCCCTGCTCATACTATTCACACAAAAAACAGAATCAATGCAAATTGGATTAATATTTGACATGGATGGTGTCATCGTGGAAAACCATAAGTACCACTATCTGGCATGGCAAAAAACGGCCGCTAAGCATGGAGCCAGTATAGACGAAGACTTCTACCGAGAAAAGATGAATGGCCGCACGCTCAACAAACTGATGAAGGTGGTTTTTGATCGGGAGATGTCAGCAGAAGAAGCAAAAACAATCGGATCAGAAAAAGAGGCGATCTATCGTGAGCTATATCGTGACCATCGCAGACCCACAACTGGTCTGGTTCGGTTCCTGGAAGCAGCTAAAGCCAAAGGAATTCCCATGGCAGTTGGCACCTCAGCTCCAAAGGAAAATGTGGTTTTCACACTAGATGATCTGGATTTGAGGAAATATTTTGTGGGTGTTGTGGATGATAGCATGGTAATACACGGCAAGCCAGACCCTGAAGTTTATCTAAAAGGTGCTGAACTTGTTGGCAGGAAACCGGAGCAATGCATTGTATTCGAAGATGCGGTATCAGGAATTGAGGCCGGCAAGGCAGCTGGTGCCAAAGTGGTAGGTTTGGCCACATCACACTCCAGAGAAGAGTTGGATGCTGATCTAATCATCGATAACTTTTCCCAGCTCAAATGGGAACAATTGGAGGACTTATTGAGTAAATAGAACATATGTTTAGAATTTTCTTGTGTGTCATTTTTACTTGCTCCTATCTATTTGGCGAGGCTCAGTCATTGCGCATAGCCAAGCTAAAATACGATGGCGGAGGTGACTGGTATGCAAACAAAACAGCACTTCCTAACCTAATCAACTACTGCAATAGGTACCTGAACACCAATATTGCCAAAGAAGATGACATTGTGGAAGTGGGAAGCCCCGACTTGTTCTTATACCCCTACGTCTACATGACTGGACATGGCAATGTTGTTTTCAATAACCAACAGGCCAGTAATTTGCGTAATTACCTCACTTCAGGTGGGTTTTTACACATTGATGATAATTACGGCCTGGACACATATGTTAGGTTGGAAATGAAAAAGGTTTTCCCAAATCTTGAATTTGTGGAGTTGCCTTTTGACCACCCCATCTATCATCAGAAATATAACTTTGAAGACGGTGTACCAAAAATCCATGAGCATGATGGTAAACCCGCAGAAGGTCTTGGTCTAATCTATGAAGGAAGGCTGGTTTGTTTTTATTCATATGAGGCCGATCTTGGCAATGGATGGGAAGACCAGATTATCTACAATGATCCCGAGGAGCTGAGGCAAAGAGCCTTGAAAATGGGCGCGAATATAATCAGCTACGTATTTTCATCTGAGCTGTAGGATGCGTTACTATTTAGGATTTCTCATTGTGCTTACTGTCGGTTGCGGTGGACCAGATTCACAAGATTCATTGACTATTCAGGGTACCTGGCGACTACTCTCTGGTACTACGATACAGGGGACGGATACCACTGTGACAGATTACACCAGAGATCAGAAGGTGCTCAAGATTATCAATCAAACCCATTTTGCCTTTATCAGGCATGATTTATCCAAAGGAAAGGACTCCACCAATTCCATTTTTGTTGCTGGCGCTGGTGCTTACTCTCTGCAAGGAAATAAGTATACCGAAAATCTGGAATTTTGCAGTTACAGACCATGGGAAGGAAATAACTTCAGCTTCGAAATGGAGTTCAACCACGACACGCTGGTTCAAACAGGAATAGAGAAAATTGAAGAATTAGGTGTAGATCAGATAATCATAGAGCGCTACGTCCGAAACAAGTAAAGGCCGCACCACTATGGCACGACCTACTACCTGATAATACGTTCAAGGTCTATCCTCTTCTGCGCTTTCTACCGCGAGGTTCTATTTCTCTGACAGTGGTCTCGCCATTGATAGTGATCTCTACAAGGTTATCACAGGTTCCATCACCAAAGTTGATAAGCACTACGTCCTCCCCTGCTCTAATTTCCTTGATTCCTGATACCGGAATCACCACGCGTTCATCTCGGCATCCGTGCTTGTAGATGATTTCCTCTAAAATGGTTACCGTGTAGGCAGTCCCACTTCGCAATACACCCTGTGCTGAGCCAGTGATGGCGGAGTATGCCTCAGATCTGTCTTCTGTAATGTATGAAGTACGCTCATGTTCAGCATCACGGGTAATAGTCGATTCATCTGGAAATGATAGTTTACCACCTTCCAATAATACTTCGAAGGATCGACTTAGTGAATCCGCTTCCTCAGAAATATTGGTGATAGTACGGGTGCCTTCCACACCGACACTATCCACAAAAAAGTCTTCGAAACTGACAATCCTATAAGCTCCAGGTACATTCCTCAACTCATTGTAGGCTATTTTGATAATCCCACTTCTGACAGTTCCCTGAATGTCTTCACATCCCTCTCCAAAATCAATCGTGATTATTTGATTGACGGTGTCCCTGGTTATTTCGGTACAGTCCGTTAACCTTCCAAACCGATAGTTTCCAAACCTCCCATGCCTTCCGTCTGAGTTTTGAGGTTTGTTGTAGCAGTGTTCGATACCATCCTCTACTATTTGATCTACTTCCTCAAAGCTTGCCGACATTCCGGCCTCCGAGGCAACGTCAATTTCACTTGCTATCAGGCTATCTAACGCATCATCACCGGGTTCACAACTGAACAACCCCAGGGCAACGATCAAAGCGGTGAATACTGAAATCTTTTTCATAATTCCTCAATTTAAATTCTCATTGTTTGCCCTTTTGACACTCACAGTTATGGAAGGTTTAATGGTGGTATTAAAAAAATCCTAAAAATTCCTTTTAACTTTGAATTTCTAACAACTCATTCTGTTAGATACCGGCTAAACTCTAACTGAACCTATGCGCTATTTTTTCACCTTCTTAATGCTGCTTTTGGGATTCAAGGTAGTTTCTCAAGGATGCAGCGATGCAGGTTTCTGCACCATGGGTGCCATGAAACCCGATCAGGCTTACAGCAAACAAATCGATTTCAAACTTCGATCACTCGAATTCAACTACTATCACGGAAAAACGCTGCTCAGTCCAATTATTACTGTTTACACGGCTGACATGAACTTTTCCATCAACGACCTGTATTCACTTCAAGTGAAGGTGCCCTACCAAACAGTAAGCGGTAACCTGGGAGAAACATCCGGAGTGGGAGACCTCTCCCTGAGTGTATCGAGAGGATTTTTGTTACAAAACGGATTCACTGCTGGAGCTACATTAGGAGCCAAAATTGCGACGGGAACGTCAGACATTGAGAACAATGACACTCCATTTGGTACCGGTGGAGACCTTCCCATGTACTATCAACTGAGTCTTGGCACTTACGACCTGGTGCTTGGTGGATCTCTAATCAATGAAAAATGGCTCTTCGCCACGGGACTCCAAATGCCTGTCATTCACAACAACAAGAATGATTTCAGATGGGGAGAATGGTCAGAATACCCAAATCAGGAAGGGTATCTTCTCAAACACAACCTGGCCAACAATCTGAAACGAGGTACGGATGTCATGCTAAGAGCTGAGCGCAATTTCCGATTTATTAACTACAATTTTGGCATTGGTGTACTAGGAATCTACCGAATCACCAAAGACGAAATCTACCTGTTTAGAGAAGATCGCAGAGCTAAACTTGATGGTACTACCGGTTTGGCACTAAATGTACTTGCAAATTTTGGATATAACTTTAATATCAACCATAGCGTGAAGCTAATCGGTGGACTAAAACTGACTGATCGTCAGGTAAACCCAGATGGTCTCACTCGAAAGCATGTAATCAGCGCTAGCTACGTATATAGATTCTGATGATGAAGTATTTGATTCCTTTTACTTTGTGTCTCCTTTTGAGTCGTCTGGGGTGGGCTCAAGATTCACTGCTAGTTCAGTCGGCAGAGTTGTTCCAGCAAGGAAAGTATGACCAGGCTATAGTCACCTACCGACAGGCCGGGGAGCTCCTACTCGCCAAAGAAGATCTTCCTGCTTATGCATCTTGTCATCTTAATATTGGCCAGTGCTATTTGGAGACTGGAAATATCCTGCCAGCCGTAGAGCAGACAACCAATACCGTTGAGTTCCTAAAAAGCCAACTTCCTAACAATCAGGATCTTTTATTTGAGGCGCTACTACTGAACGGTGAGGCGCTACTGAAAAGCGGTAGAAATGATCAAAGTCTCGAGGTACTAAAAGAAGCAGAACGAATAGCTGATAGTCAGGAGAAACTTGATGCCGCCAAGTGCTACAATGACCTGGGAGTCGCTTACTGGAATAATGAAAACAAAGAACTGGCTCTGGGATACCATGAAAAAGCACTAAAAATCCGCTCAGAAGTACTTGGCGATACTTCTGTACAAGTAGCCAATTCCTATATCAATCTGGGTTTGGTTTACCTAAAGGAAGATTTTTTGGATGCAGTGATTGCCTTCACAGATGCACTCACTATTTATAAAAAACAACTCGGAGAACAACACCCTCAGGTGGCGCTGAGTTACAGCAACCTGGCTCTGGCCAATAGTGGTCAAAAAAACTACGGAGCGGCTTTGCGCTATTTGGAATTGACCATGGACATCTGGAATCAAACATTCAAAGGTGACCACCCCAATAAAGCCTTTACACTTTCCAATAAAGGAAGAATACTGGAGGCTCAAGGCAAATACGATGAAGCCCTCCTTGCTGAGCAAGAGGCTTTGCATATGTACCTACGATTGTTTGGACCTAAACATCCGGAAGTAGCCAATACTTATGCTCTGATCTCGTCTATTCAGTCCAAAAAAGGAGCGTTTGAACTAGCTCTGGAGAGTATTCAGCAATCGATCTATGCCAACTTATTTGATCAATCGTACCAAGATCTATACGAGCTACCACAGTTGAAAAACTACTTCAATGCAGATATACTCCTGTCATCGCTCTATGGCAAAGCACAAGTGCTTGAATCGCTGCACTTCAACAAATCGCTGAGTCCCAAAGACATTAAATCTACCCTAAAGACTTATCGATTATGTGATGATTTGATATCAGAGATTCGGCAAATTCGGCTGAGTGAGGCTGACAAAATACGCATCGGGGAACTCTCATCGGACATTTATGACAATGGCATACGAATAGCGCTTTATCTGGCGGATAAAACCTTCCATAAAAATGAATACCAGGAAATCGCATTTAACTTTTGTGAGCGATCCAAATCAGCAGTCTTGCAAGCCGCTATCAATGATACCAAAGCCAAAGACTTTGCCGGTATTCCCTCTGAAATGATTTCCCGAGAAGATGAATACCAAACACAGATCAGTCTGCTGGAACAGCAGCTTGAAGATGATGTAACCAACAGCGCCATCAGATCGCAGTTATTCGAGGTAAAACAGAACTATTTCGACTTCATCAAACAACTAGAATCCACATATCCAAACTATTACAACCTCAAGTATCAGAGAGACCTGCTCAGCACTGCCGAACTACAGAAAAACCTCCCCAAGTCAGCAGCGGTTATTTCCTACTTCATAGGCAAGCAATCAATCTACATATTTGTCATCACTCCTGGTAAGGTAGATGTATATGCCAACAGCAAACCAGACAACTTCCTACAAAAGGTCAATGCGCTGAGAAATAGCATCAAGTACCGGATCAATGAAATGTATGAGTCCACTGCGGCATCTCTCTATTCAGACCTCATACCAGATATACCTGCTCAGGTCAATCAGCTGATCATAATACCAGATGGTATAGTAGGCACCGTTCCTTTTGAAGCTCTGAAGCAAGCAGATCAGGACAAATTTCTGGTGGAACGGTACGGTATTTCCTACGATTACTCCTCTTCGCTAATCAATGATCGATTGTCTATGGAGTCCAGCAGCGCTACAGGTATACTATTGGCCGCACCGATTAGTTTTGAAGCCAATGATACACGAATGGCCACTCTACCCGGATCGGAATCAGAGGTGAAAGAGATCCGTTACCTCTTCATGTCCACGGAAAACGAACCCAAAATCTTTTTCAGAGACCAGGCATCAGAATCCATGATCAAATCATCTGAGTTGGGACAGTACAAGTACCTTCATTTTGCTACACACGGCATGGTCCACGAATCAAAACCTGACTTGTCGCGAATCTTCCTATTCCCAGATCAGCAAGAAGACGGCAACCTGTATTCTGGAGAAATCTATGCACTGGATATCAATGCAGATCTGGTCACGCTATCTGCTTGTGAAACTGGCCTTGGCAAGATCGCCAAAGGTGAAGGCATCATCGGCCTGAGCCGCTCTTTGATGTATGCTGGAGCAAAAAACCTGATTGTTTCTTTGTGGCAAGTCTCTGATGCCTCCACTTCACAGTTGATGATCGATTTTTACCAACAGCATCTAGTACACTCAGGAAACATGCAGTTTTCTGATGACTTGCGGAAAGCAAAACTCAAGCTGATCAACTCCGAAATGTATTCGGACCCCTATTACTGGGCACCGTTTATTTTGATAGGTAAGTAAAAGAAGCAACATTTCTCAACCCATGGCACTGTTTAGCACAAGGATTCTTGTTACTTGACGTGTGGGAGCATCCCTTGTGAGGTTTAGAGATTACGACTTCTAAACTCGCGGGGCGTACAGCCATTCAGCCTAAGGAAAGACGCATTGAATCTACTGATGGAATTGAAACCAGATTCATAAGCAATCTTGGTAATACTGTCTTTTGTAGATGCCAATTGTCTTTGCGCATGTGATATTCTCTCCTCGGTCAAATATTCACTCAATGTCCGCCCAAATGCTTTTTTAAAGATTGCATTAGCATAATCTGGATGTAGTCCAACTGCCGTTCCAATATCTTCTACTTTTATCTGTTTAGAATACTTTTGAGCAATGAACAAAGCGATCTTTTCTACTGGCTTAATCTGATCATCAAAGATCACACTACTCCCCTGCTGATCCAAACTATTGGTAAGCGCCAACCTCCTAAGCCGTGCATGTATTTCTAAATCAATCAATTGATGTAAATCCACTTGGTCAATATCCTTCACCCAATTTTTGAACAAGTTCAAATCCACTTCTACAGGTGTTTCAGCCGAATCTATGATCAATTCTCCATTGATGATTCTTTCTACCAAGCTTCCAGGCAGGTTCCATTTCAGAAATTGACCAAAAGGCACAGTGCATACGTAATATGGATTTTGAGTATCATAATCCACTATTTGATGCGGACTCAATCCCCAAAACAAAATCAATTTACCTGGAGGAATGTATATCCGTTGATTTTTGAGTAAATAGGTAATCCCTCCTGCTAAACAATAATTCAATTCGATTTCATTATGTCTATCAGGTCTATTCATGATTGATGGTGTCCATAACTGACAAGAAAGACCATAAGGGCGAAACAACTCTCTAGACTCATCAAACGAACCAGACATCTCGGAATATGACATATTTTGACCTCTATTTAGATATTTTTAATAAATATACGAGACTAATTTTGTCAGATACACGAAAGAGATGAAAAACACGAAATACTTCCAATGATGAAATTGAGCAAAATTGTATGGTATTTTTTTATCATACAACTTGTACCCATTACTTGTATGGCACAATCGGCCAATCAACGCGTCATCGTGTTGACAGACATTGAAGCAGACCCAGATGACACCCAGTCTTTGGTTAGGTTCCTGCTCTATGCCAATGAAATAGACATTCAGGGACTAATAGCGACCACATCATGCTGGATGCAAAACGAGATCCACCCAGAGTCCATTAAAAGGGTCCTAGCTGCCTATGAAAAGGTACAACCCAACCTGACAAAGCACTCAAAAGGATACCCAAAAGCAGGCGAACTTGAAGCTCTCATAAAAAATGGCCAATCATCTTATGGCATGGCTGCTGTAGGAGAAGCCAAAGACTCAGAAGGATCTGAATGGATTATCAAAAAATTAGAAGAAAATGACGAACGACCACTATGGATCTCCATTTGGGGCGGTTCCAATACGCTTGCCCAGGCACTTCACAAAATCCAAAGAACCAGGAACAAAACAGAAGTCAAAAGCCTGGTGTCAAAACTACGAGTGTACACCATTTCAGATCAGGATGACAGTGGTATCTGGATTAGGAATACGTTTCCTGATCTTTTCTATATTGTGAGCCCGGGCGACGACTATGGCAGTGCTACCTGGACTGGCATTCATACGTATTTTGAAGGCATAGACAACACGTCTATTAGCAATAACTGGCTGGCTGAGAACATTCAGCAGGGACATGGCCCACTGGGCGCTGTATACCCCGATGTTGCATGGGGAATGGAAGGAGATACGCCCGCATTTTTATCACTTATTCCAAATGGACTAAATGATCCAGAACATCCCGATTGGGGTGGCTGGGGTGGACGCTATGAGCTATATAAGCCGGACTTCAACGACAAGGATGGTAGCTCCATTGTGAAACCAGCACCAGAAACACGCCCCATCTGGACTAATGCCGTAGATCAGTACATACCATACGTACACAATGCCTATGGCCGGACGATCAAACAAGCCGATCAGTCACAAAAAAATGATAAAGCCACCATTTACCGCTGGAGAGATGAGTTTCAAAATGACTTTGCTGCCAGACTAGATTGGACCATCCAGGATTATGAAGACTGCAATCATGCTCCTATTCCAATTTTATCACATTCGGAAATATTACAAGTGCAATCAGGTGATTGGGTACACCTGGACGCCCTGAATACTACAGATCCGGATGGGGATAGTTTTAGCTTCTTGTGGTTTCACTACCCAGAGGCAAGCACTTATAAGAAACGGATCAACCTGGGTGCAGAAAACATACATAAGGTTGGTTTCAGGGCACCGGAAACGAAACAAAAAGAAATCATCCACATCATCTTGAAAGTTACAGACAGGGGAACACCTAACCTGACCGCTTACAAAAGGGTTGTGTTAGAAGTGAATCCAAAAAGCTGATAGATTAAGGAATAAGTTATCAAAGCTAAGAACACTTTAGGCAATGGAAATTTGATTTGAATAGATCAGACAAACATTCGCTATGAATAGCGGCCAAATCACACGCTGTATTTAATCGTAGGTCGCTAGCTAAACCTTAGAATTGTAAGAACAAACTTCAAGTTCAATCAAAACGCTTTAACTTTGCGCTCCTATGAAGCGAGTGGCCTTTTATACGTTGGGATGTAAGCTAAACTTTTCGGAGACTTCCACCATTTCCCGGATGTTTGAGGATAAGGGATATCAAAAAGTGGACTTCACTGACAAGCCTGATATCTTTATTATCAACACCTGTTCTGTGACTGAAAATGCAGATAAGAAGTGTAAGAAGATCGTAAAAGAAGCTAAGAAAATCTCACCCAACAGCTTCATCACCATTATTGGCTGTTATGCCCAGCTAAAGCCCAAAGAAATAGCTGAGATCAAAGGAGTAGACGCGGTGTTAGGTGCAGCGGAGAAGTTCCGGTTGTTTGAATACCTGGACGACTTCACCTCCAAAAATGAACCTCAAGTCTATGCATCAGAGATTCAGGAAGCAAAGGCATACAATGCCTCCTACTCCTATGGAGACCGCACCAGAACATTCCTGAAAGTCCAGGATGGCTGTAACTATGGCTGTGCGTTTTGTACCATTCCGCTAGCCAGGGGGAAAAGTAGAAGCGCCAGTATTGCAGAGATTGTAGCTCAGGCAGAGGAAATCGCTGCTTCGGAAGTGAAGGAAGTAGTGCTAACCGGAGTAAACATTGGTGACTTTGGGATTCAAAATGGCAAGCGAAAGGAAAAATTTATCGACCTCATCAGAGCACTTGACGGAGTAGCGGGAATCGACCGTATTCGTATCTCCTCCATAGAGCCCAATCTATTGAGCAACGAGGTGATTGAATTTGTCAGCCAATCTGATCGATTTGTGCCACATTTCCATGTACCGCTGCAATCAGGAAGTGACAAGATCCTTCAGCGCATGAACAGACGATACCTGAGTGGCTTATATCGGGAGCGTGTAGCAACCATCAAATCGTTGATGCCACACTGCTGCATTGGAGTGGATGTAATCACCGGCTTCCCGGGTGAGACCGAGGAAGACTTCCTGGAGACCTACCAATTCCTGAATGAGTTAGATGTCTCGTACTTGCATGTATTTACGTATTCAGAACGAGCCAATACCCAGGCACTGGACATGGATGGAGTAGTACCAATGAAAGAACGCCAGCGACGATCCAGCATGCTAAGAACGCTCTCTGAAAAGAAAAAAAGATTTTTCTACGAACAACATACCGGTAATTCCGCCACGGTACTCTTCGAAGATGATGTAGACAATGGCATGATGCATGGATTTACCGAAAACTACATCCGCATCAAAGCCAAATACGATCCGATCCTCATCAATGAAACCAAACAAATACAGATGGTACGAGTTGATGAGAATGGTTTAATGGAAGTAGAAGAACTGGACGAAGTGCTCGTTCATTGATATATGAAAATAATCTGCATCGGAAGAAATTACGCCGAACACATCACTGAGCTTGGAAACGAAAGACCTGAAAACCCGGTCATCTTCATGAAGCCCGACACGGCTATTTTAAGGAATAATGATCCCTTTTATTATCCAGAATTCTCGAAGGACATTCATTATGAATGTGAACTGCTTGTAAAAATCAAAAAGGAAGGCAAGTCTATAGATGCCAAATTCGCTCACAAATACTACGATGAGATTGGACTTGGGATTGATTTCACAGCCAGAGACCTTCAAGCTCATGCCAAAGAGAAAGGACTCCCCTGGGAGCGAGCCAAGGCATTTAATGGATCGGCCCCAATTTCAGATTTCATTTCAAAAGAAGGACATGACGCGACCAATCTCGGCTTTACACTAGAAGTTAACGGATCTACTGTTCAGACAGGAAACACGTCACTGATGCTTTGGCCTATCGATGAACTGATTGCATATGTCTCCAATTATTTCACTTTGAAAACAGGAGACATTATCTTCACGGGAACCCCAAAAGGTGTAGGGCCTGTCAAAATTGGAGATCGCCTCAAGGGCACTTTAGCCGGTCAGGAAATGTTCCAATTTGAGGTCAAGTAGCACCCTCATTCACCAATAGGTAAATAGAAACGCTGTTTATGCGATACACTCTCATTGCTATACTGAGTACTATTCTACTGAGCCACCTAGGAGGACAATCCATCTCTGAAGGTTATTTTCAATTTCCCATCAGGCCTGGACAACAGAGCTATCTGGCTGGCACTATGGGAGAGCTCCGATCTTCTCACTTTCACGCAGGCTTAGATATCAAAACGGGAGGTCAAATAGGATGGCCGGTACATGCCGCTGCGGATGGCTATATCAGCCGAATAAAGATTAGCAATGGCGGATATGGACATGCGCTGTATGTGGCACACCCTAACGGCACTACTTCTGTCTACGCCCACCTAAGTAAGTTTAGTGACGAGGTAGCCGAATATGTTTTAAGTGAGCAGTATGAGCAGCAAAGCTTTGAAATTCAACTATTCCCAGATAAAGACCAGTTTCTGGTTAATAGAGGAGATGTAATAGCCATGTCAGGAAACACCGGCTCGTCTACTGGACCACATTTGCACTTTGAGATTCGTGATCGTAACCAACGAATTTTAGACCCCTTGGAGTTTGATTTTTCAGAAATTGAAGATCAGATCGCACCTCAGGTTAAGAGCATTGCTTTTGTCACATTAACCGGTGATGCCAGAGTCAATGGCATGTATGGTCGCTACGAATTTGACCTACTTAAGACTAACAATACCTACTCCACCAGATCCCCAATTCAACTATCAGGTAAAATAGGCATTGAATTATACGCTTATGATTTGCTCAATGGGGTTTATAATCGAAATGGAATTCCTGAAACGACCATGATCATCAATGGTGATACTGTCTTTCAGGAAGTAAAAAAAAGCCTCTCATTTGCCAATCAACGGAACATTCTGGTTCATATGGACTATGAACGCTACCGTGAGGGTGGTCCTAAGTATAACAAGCTTTTTATTGATGAAGGCAATTCTAATGACATCTACGCAGTACCCTCAGATGGACATGTTTTCGCAGATAGCACTGCCTCCTCTATTACTATTTACCTAAAAGACAGCTATGATAATATCTCTATAGTAGACGTACCAATCAACAACCGAAAAGTGGTCAATAAACCCGATCCATTCATTCGGAATTTTGATTTGATGCGCAATCATCTGCACTTCAAATCCTTTTTGGATTCTGCTGACGGTATAGTGACCGTGTACCATGCTGGCTCAGAAAAGCAACTTACTCCCTACAGAGAAACCTCCAAGGTAGCTTATGCCCTCTATGACTTGCGTGATGGCATCCCCGATTCCATTTACCTGCATGGCAGGATAATGCCCACCGATCTTTACGCTATGTTACCCCCTGCTAATGATATGACTTTTTATAATCATGATTTTGATCTGGCATTGCGTAAACGATCCCTGTTTGACACCTTGTATCTGAGGTTCCGAAAGAGCCATGACAAAATTGCGGACTTGGAACTGTTCGAGTTTCCTATGCGAGAAGTTCCATTCCAGAGTAGCTTCACCCTTACTTTAAAGCCAGAACGCACCTATCCAGATAGTACAGCCAGAGTATATGCGGTATATGGTGGAGATAAACTCAGCTTTGTTGGTGGAGAATGGAACAATGGCATGATTACTTTTGATAGCCGCAGCCTGGATACTTACACCATTGCCGAGGACACCATAGCTCCTACCATCACACCGAGAATTATTAACAGTAAATCCCTCTATTTTAAGATCACGGACGATCTATCGGGTATCAGACACTATCGAGCCACATTAAATGGCGAGTTTCTTCTGATGAGCTATGAATACAAAGATGACCTCATCTGGGCTACTCCAAAAAATCAAAACATCCCATTGATGGGTGAGTTTATATTGGAAGTTACCGACAATACAGGTAACAAATCAGTGTATCACAATAACTTGAATCAATAAACAGACATGCTAAAAGAAGGTGACAAAGCTCCGAATTTTGAAAGCATAGATCAAGATGGTAATCCAATCAAACTATCTGATTATGCTGGGAAGAAAGTGGTCTTATATTTCTACCCGAAAGATAACACTCCGGGGTGTACAGCAGAATCCTGCAATCTGAGAGATAATTATGAAACCCTCCAAAAACAGGGATACGCAGTACTCGGTGTGAGCGGTGATAGCCCCAAATCCCACAAAAAGTTTATCGAAAAGTATGAACTGCCATTTCCGCTAATTGCAGATGAGGACAAATCTGTACATGAAGCGTTTGGAACCTGGGGTGAAAAACAAATGTATGGCAAAACCTACATGGGCACTTTGAGAACTACCTTTGTCATCAATGAAGAAGGAGTAATCGAAGAAGTAATTGCCAAAGTAAAAACCAAAGAACACACCGCACAGATACTCAAGTAAAGAAAAGGGGCTATCTCAAAAGCGGTGCTCTTGTCATCCTGAACTGGTTCCGCATGGAATGTCAGGATCTACAATGCATTGATATTCAACTACATAGATTCTGAAATAAACCTGTCTGCCGACAGGCAGGTTCAGAATGACACCAATTTCAGACTTTTGAGACAGCCCCTTATTTTTTTTGTGGTTTCACTACCACTCAGTCTTCTGAACTAGTAGACTTCACCTTTACTTTTGATGGATTTCCAAACAAGAAGTTGATACCAAACTTCATATTGAGACCTCTCGCTTCGGGTATATTCATAGTCCCAAACAGATGATCCACTGATACATAAGTTTGGAAAAACCCTCCACGAAGCATCAAGCCTAATCCCATGTCCACACCTTGCTGAGAAGCTGCGGAGAACGTTGCTGAAGCAGCCAGCCAATTGCCCAGGTTTTGTGTATAGCCCACACCAAACGCACTTTTCATTTTACCTTGTGTGAAATAGTTGGCCAGGGTGGCATGAGCGTATCCATTTTCTGTGAGTCGGTAGCTACCGCTCAGGTAAAGTTTGGAATTGAGAGTAGTAGTAAAACTTGCAGCCACCGTGTCTATCGCCAAAGACTCAATAGAATCAGCAATGGCATCAGCCAACTGATCCATGTTGTCAAAACTGCTACCTGAAATGGAAAAACTTGTACCATCGAAGCTTGCCGTCTCAGAGTAATCTTTCCACTTGATGAATCCAAGATCAACAGCTGAAATCCCAACTGTGATACGATCTGTCAGGTCCATTTGTCCGCCAAGATCTATTCCAAAGCCCGTATTGCCATTAAACCCAAAATAAGCAAAGTCCTCCTGATCAAGCGCATCCAGACCAGCTGTTCGGCTAAGACCGCTCTGCATGTTTACTTCCACCGAGTAGTCATCTTCATTGGTGTAAATGGACATGTTTAAGTTATCCTTAATCGAGCCATGAAGCATTCCGTTGAGGAGTTTTAAACGTACACCCAGATTAGTGTTGAATCCGAAGAGTTCAAAACTACGGCCATAGCCAACGCCCATTTCGCGGTAATGACTGAAGTCATACGAAACATCATCGATGTTGTAGTTCTTACCTACATAATCCGCATTACCATTCCAGATAAAACTTACCAGCTTCAATGGATAGAAATAAGTAGCGTCTATCCGTTCATTGACAAACAATGTGACAAAACCATTTTCACCGGTTCTGAAGCCAACCATTAAGTCGGTGATATTTGCCATTGCATTGAAGTAGGCTCCTTCTTTCTGATTCAGTAAGAATCTATTGATGTCAATCAGGGTAGAGTCGCCAGTTTCTGTCAACACATCCATCATCCCAAAGCTGTTATTGACTGAAAGATCTATCCCGGATATACCAGGCAAACTCACGAATGACTTGGCCTTGGGGAAAACCGCCGGATTATAGTTCGTATTTTGTGGAGTGGCTCCTTGCATCTGATAGAAGTTCAGATTGAACTGCCCAAAACCCATAGTGGCAACTCCAAGAAAAATTATTGTTAGATACGTTTTCATATTAATTGCCATTTATGTCTACAGATACTGTTCCTGAAACTCCGATTTTAAGCTGCAGATCATAATCCGCAAATACTTCAACAAACTCGCCCTGAGCGGCATTATAAGAGTCCAATCGGATAATAAACTTTAAAGTGCTGGCATGGATCAGATCGTCAATAGCCTGAGCATCCAGACTGATCTCGGTTCTGTTTTCTGAAGGCTCACTCACTTTTCCACTAGCATCAAACTGTGTAGGTGTCGTGAGCAATACAGATCCTTCAATCGAATTCATGACCATACTATCTTCATCGAGCATGTACAAATCAAGAATACCATCAAAAGGAAACTCACTGATTGTATTAACCAACAAGGTCAAATCCTTAGTACCCTCCAGGTCAGATAGATCATCCAACTCAACCTCATTGTCAAACTCAAACCCATCCATGCTGAAGCTCAACGGTATCGACACTTTAGCAGTAATGTCCATGGCAGATTCATCATCAAGCCAGTTGGACTGTGAAGATTGATAGTTGGAAAATCCTCTAAGGTTAAAGACCATCTCATCAGGTGATCCTTTCAGCAAATCCTGAATGTTAGAATTGGTATTGTCGATAATTAGCGATGTATTCACATAATCACCAAAATCTGCTACAGGTGCCGCATCTGCAATCTGCGGAGTCTCAGGAAAAGAGCCCGTGAAGTAAGTTGTATCATCACCTTTGATGGTGTAGACATTGGAGAAATCAATACCTATTGGCAGTCCAAAGCCATTGTTCACATTGAACTGAATGCTTGGCGCTTCAAAAATGATTCCTTCACCACCCAGGTCTTCAAAAAAGCTTAGGTCTACTCGTTGCTGATCTACTCTGAACGTGTCTTCTCCAAAAGATCCAAAAATCACATCAAACTGTGGATTAGTGATGTCAAGGTCGAAGAACAACTCCTCCGAACCGGTAAGAATAGTCCCTGCCTTTAGCTTAACTGTGGCATCTATATTGACCAGAAATCGGTTGGAATCGGATTCAGTGATCAGGTTGGTTTTGTAGCCATCCAGGCTTATCGACTGATAATCACTAGAGCTAAATCCATTGGTATTCACCACTGTTGATTCAATATTGATGGTGTCGCCAGCATCATTTTTAAAAGCCGAGGTGGAAAATGTATACTCAACATCAGCAGAGAATTCAGAAATAACCGTCAACTCAAAAAGTGCCGAATTGTAGTATAAAGAATCCAACTGCTCATCTTTAGTAGCCGGAAAATTAAATGCCACTCTCCTGGATATATTAACATCCACGTCATTGGGAAGTGGTATGCCATTGGTACTACCTAGTGGGTTATCAAAGGATTTTCTGTTCTTGAAGCTCTGAATCTCTACAAAGTCAGATCCCACATTGAAATCTGTATCTATATCGTAGCTGAATATCACACGTTCCTCCGAGGTAATGTCGTAAGTACTAGTATCAGAGATATTGTCTTCTAAAAACTCGCGAATGGAGATGGTATCATTTACCAATAATAAAGCAATACTCCCCTCATACTTAGGTAGATACGCATTATCTAAATTGGGAATCTGATCCAAATTGCAAGAATTGAGCACTAGCATTCCGATGCATCCCGCAAGGAATGGCCTTAACTTGGATAGGCGGTTAGTCAAAATATTTTAATGATTAATTGAAAAAACTATTCGATTGACAAAAATCGACAGGTTTTCTTAACAATCAAATTAATTTCGCCCAATCCGTCAGATTACTATACAAATGGTAGAAAATACTTTGTTAGTCCCGAATTACACCTGATGGATAAGATACTACACTCTCGTATCCATTGGCTCCGACAGCAGTCACTCCAAACAGATAATTGTCAATGACGACTCCTTCCAGGGTGAAGGAATCCACATCACCCACATATCTACTGTACTGCCAAACAGGCGAAGTAGTGTCCCGCCAATAGATTTTATAACCTTTGGCCCCGTCCACCTTGCTCCATGCTAGCTTGGCACTAGGCTGTACTATCCCTCCTACTTTTACTTCAGAAGGACCAGCAGGTCCACTGGCCAAAGCAGCCAGTGTAATCGCGTTTACTGCAGTCATCTTCTTGCAGTAATCAAAGTTGACTCCCTCGATCACATCACCATAAGCAATGCCATCCTCCGTTCGGATATCCTGGTGCTGCCGATTGTAGTTTTCATGGGCTTCCATGATCCGTACACCAGCAAATCCGGCTTCATTGAATGGACGGTGATGACCTCCTCTACCGAACCTGTCCAACCGATAAATCAATATAGGGTTCATTTCTGGCATGTAGGCTTGGGTAGTTTCATAGACAAATCGTGCCAGTTGTCTGGACTCACCATCATTTTCTCCGCCGTAGAAACGTTTGAGCATCAGACTTCTTTCACTACTTAGACTGTTGTATGGCTCTGAGAAAATCCTGAAGCTTCGGTTGTCGATTACACCATCCACTCCTTCTATGTTTCCGATCATGTCGTTATTCAAAATCCCAATAATCTCCCATCCTTCCTCTTTCGCCTTTTCGGCCAGGTGCTTACCTCCATACAAACCTTGCTCTTCTCCAGAGAGGCCGGCATATATGATTGAGTTTCTAAATTGATAGTTGGATAGTACTCTTGCCGCTTCGATGGCTCCTGCCATTCCAGTCGCATTATCATTGGCTCCAGGCGCGTCAATGGTATAGTTTTTTACATCTGAAGCCCGGCTATCAATGTCCCCACTCATGATGGCAAACCGGTTGGGTGACTCTGTTCCTCGCTGTATCGCATACACGTTGACAACATAGGTGTCTTCATAGATTCGTGTCTCAGGATCCGCCTCCACAAGTGTGCGCTGTTCGTATACCTCCAGGCATCCATTGCAGGCCTTCGATATCTTCTCAAACTCGGCCTTGATCCAGCGTCGTGCCGCTCCAATTCCTCTAGTACCGGAAACCGTATCAGACATGGTGTGTCGTGTCCCAAAACCAGCAAGTTTTCGAATGTCTGTTTCTAACCTGTCCGCACTCACTGCATCGACAATCTCGTACATTTGTGGGTCATCCGGCATCTCCTGGGCATTGACCTGATAGAAACTGAAAAGTGTTAAAAAGCTGATAGCGACTGTTGTTTGTCTGATCTTCATTACTTGATAGGGTTTGTTTCTGAACGACTAATTAATCACAAAATCGCCAACTTTGTTTAACCACTCATATAAAACAGATGTAAGTTCAATAGGACAATGACCTAAGCAACTTTAAGCAATCGTCTGTCTCGCTTTATTAACTTTGCGGTATGCTGACAAACCGACAAGTATTTCTTGACCATCTGGCGCAAACGACTGACTTTCCGCTCATGATTGAAATAGAGCGTGCGGAAGGAATCTATATGTACGACCCAAAGGGTAAAGCCTACATCGATCTGATATCAGGAATTGGTGTGAGCAATGTGGGTCATCGTCATCCCAAAGTGGTAGCTGCATGTAAAGAACAGCTAGACCAGTACATGCACCTGATGGTATACGGTGAGTATGTGCAATCTCCACAGACCAAACTAGCTAGCGCACTTGCGCAAACATTGCCAAAAGAACTGCAATCAGTCTATCTGGTCAATTCGGGTAGTGAGGCAGTAGAAGGTGCTTTGAAATTGGCCAAGCGTTTTACCGGACGACCTCACATCCTATCATGTAAAGATGCCTACCATGGTTCATCGCACGGAGCACTCTCCTCTGGAGGCAACGAAATCTTTAAGCAGAACTATCGCCCGCTTCTTCCTGGGCATTTCCATATTCCCTTTGACGATTTATCAGCACTGGATCAGATCAATGATCAAACGGCTGCCATCATAGTGGAGACCGTCCAGGGCGAAGCTGGAGTGCGCTTAGGCAGTTCCGATTACTTCCAACAGCTAAGAAAGCGATGCGATGAAACCGGGACTTTACTCATATTAGATGAGATACAGGCTGGTTTTGGACGTACGGGTAAATTCTGGGCTTTTGAACACTACGGTATAACACCTGATATCCTGGTAACGGCAAAAGGAATGGGTGGAGGAATGCCGATCGGAGCGTTTATTAGCTCTAAGGCTATTATGGATAGTCTGAAAGAAAATCCTATTCTAGGTCATATCACCACTTTTGGCGGTCATCCGGTTAGTGCTGCTGCTTCACTCGCCACTATCAACATAATACAGGAAGAAAACCTGGTGGCAGAAGTCGAACGAAAAGCCAACTTATTCAAATCAGAACTAAACCATCCAGCCATCATTGAAATACGCAACAAGGGTCTCATGATGGCTGTTGCATTCGAATCGTTTGATATACTCAAACCGATCATAGATCGGGCCATCGAACTAGGAGTTGTTACAGACTGGTTCTTATTCTGTGACAATGCCATGCGTGTGGCTCCTCCGTTGATCATTACGGATGAGGAAATAAAAAAAGCCTGCAAGATCATCTTACAGGCTATCAATGAGGTATTAACCAATTAAATACTTTAAATCAAAGGTTTGAGATCAAGCGTCACTTCACTTTCCTTACCTTCTTGTTTGATCTTAAGCTTTACGCTCTTTCCTGAGTCCATTAGCATCTCACGCATTTCAGGAAGCTTCATCTCAGTAACTGATTTGCCATTGATACTTAAAAGCTCTGCATCCACCTGGATACCCGCCATTTCAGCCGGGCTGCCTTCAAATACACGGTGAATCATCACAGCAGTCATTCCTTTGCCGTACTGAAGATTCATTCCACTGGCATTGACTGGATAAGGCTTATCGAAATTGGCATTTGGCTCCAAATAGACCATTTCAGAAGAATAGTCGTAGGTGATATTGAAATGCTTTAATACGCCGTTTCCTATTATTCCGGCAGTCTTCTTATTGTGCTGGATGCCGTGTTGTGCCTGACTAATACCAATTGGTAACTGCTCAATATCAAAAGAACCAATGCTAAGGCTCTGAATTCTCCCTTCATAGTGCATGGTTTCTTCGTCCCCAAGACCCGCTACAGGGTATGAGTAATGCTCACCTGTTTTTGCTATCACATCATGCTTAGACGCAAATGGAGTGTTGAAATCAAGCGTTGTACCTGCACCCGTATTTAGAAAAAATGCATCGGTGTAAGTTTCTCCATTGTTTAAGGTCACAGAAGCCTCAATGGTAGGAATGTAATTGACAAGTTTGAACTTAAACCCTTCTACATATCCTTCATTTTTGTAACCCTGCTGAGCGTACAACTTAATCTTCATATCAGAATAGTCCACTTTTACTACGTAGTTCTTCAGTAAATCATACCCGATAATGCCGTCAATATTTCTACCGATGGTGCGCTCCAGATGACTAAGATCAGTGGTGTAAAGTTCTATTTCCTCCAATTTCACGTTATTGATCTCAATCTTATTGTGTTCTATTAAAGCACCACTTATGGTTCCCTGGGCACTGGTTTTGCTCGATTGGTGATCTGTTTTCAAGTTGAGCTTTTTAGCCACGTCCAAATCCAATACAGCAAGTCCATCACCGGTATCCAAGATGAAATCTACTGGCTCTGAATCATCCACTGATACAGATACAAAAATATGATCGCCATACAGTTCAAATTCTGTCTCCGTGATCAACTCCTGAGCCGACAAATTAAAAGCGGCTGTAATTAGGGCAAACGATAAGATTTTTTTCATTGTAATAGGTCAGAATTTTGATGGTTCAATTTAAAGACAGAATTTATTCTTTGCTACAAAAGTCATTAATTTCCCGTTTCATACTCACTGAAAAAACAAACATCCATGATTGATCAGGTCAAAGAAACTGTCAAATACCTTGAGAACAGAGGTTTTAATCATCCAGATCTAGGGATTATCCTGGGCACCGGATTAAGTGCACTCACTAACCACATTGAGATCCTGGAGGAAATCTCCTATGAAGATATCCCCAATTTTCCCATAGCCACAGTTGAATTCCATAAAGGTAAACTGATCTATGGCAAACTAGAAGGGAAATCAATTGTGGCCATGAGTGGACGTTTTCACTTTTATGAAGGATATACGATGCAAGAAGTGGTATTTCCGGTACGGGTGATGAAATACCTGGGTATCAAAAAGCTGCTGATCAGCAATGCCGCTGGTAATATGAACCTCAACTGGAAGAAAGGGGAACTCATGCTCATTGACGATCACATCAACCTACAACCAGACAATCCTCTGAGGGGGAAGAATACAGGCACCTTTGGACCAATATTCACAGACATGAGTCAGCCATATGACGCGGAAATGAATGCCCTGATGGAACAAGTAGCTGCAAAAGACCAGATACCTCTCAACAAAGGAGTGTATGTGGCAGTAGCGGGACCAAACCTGGAAACAAGAGCAGAATACAGGTATCTCAGAAATATTGGAGCAGATGTAGTAGGTATGTCAACTGTTCCTGAAGTGATTGCTGCCAACCAAATGGGACTACCAGTGAGTGCCGTTTCTGTGCTGACAGACGATTGTGACCCTGACCACTTAGAACCAGTCAACATTGATGATATCATAGCTACTGCAGCATCTGCTGAAAAACACCTGGTAGCTCTATTCAAAGAAGTAGTTCAAAACCTATAACCCCATGCAAACAAAAGAAATAAACGGCTACACCCATATTCGGTACGAAGGACAAACATTCCCTAAAGAGGAGATGCTGACCAGGTCCCGGGAATTCTATGAGTTTATGGACAAGCGCAGGTCCGTGAGAGAAATCAGCTCCAAACCTGTAGATGAACAAATCATCGAAAACATTATTCAAACGGCCTCTACTGCTCCATCTGGCGCACACAAACAACCCTGGACCTTCTGCGCTATATCAAGCTCTTCCATTAAAAGTCAAATCAGAGAAGCCGCAGAAAAAGAAGAGTATGATAGCTATCACGGCAGAATGAGCGATCGGTGGCTCAAAGATCTGGAACCCATCGGAACGGACTGGCACAAACCTTTTTTGGAAAAAGCTCCCTGGTTGATTGTCGTTTTTAAAAAAGTGTACGAGGTGGCAGACGGTGATAAGGCCAACAACTATTATGTGAATGAATCAGTAGGCATAGCCTGTGGCATGCTGATTAGTGCCATCCATCACGCAGGTCTGGTCACCTTGACCCATACCCCTAGCCCAATGAACTTTCTCTCCAAAATACTGGAGCGTCCGGCGAATGAAAGACCCTTTCTACTTCTGCCCGTGGGGCACCCGGAAGTGCCCACCTACGTGCCAGATCTGGAGCGCAAGTCATTAAATGACGTTTCTGTCTTCTTTAAATGAGATCAAAAACCTTCGTTTATCGTGAATAAACGAAGGTTTTTTCATTTTGGCAGTCAGGTAAAGTGATTTGGCAGTCACAATTCATTTTTCTTTTTCAACTTAGCTTCAAGAATTTAAAGAGAAACAACGTCCCGTTATCGGGATTCTTGTCTATAGCTGGTTGGAACCCTGGAAAGATAATTTCCAGGGTTTTTTTATTGGTTAATTCCTATTAATTTCAGGAATCACCAAACGCTACTAACCAAATGAAACTGATCACACCCCTGATCTTTCTACTTGCCACTTCGTCTTTTGCACAAATCGAAGGTAACTCACAGAAAATCAACCAAAACAACAAACCAAAGTATGTGCTGGAAAATGCCACTATCAACTATGTAATATCTGGAGACGGGACAGGAGATGCCGTACTGCATTTTGATCGAAATGGCTGGCGAAGCATAGAGAGCAGAAATCTCACCATATCCAGGTATGGAGTAACCAGCACTGAAAAAACCATTGAGCTGATTGACGGAGATTATATCTATAAAGCAAATATAGACTCCAAAAAAGGCAAGAAATCCATGGATAAGAGCTGGAGCGGCTTATTGAATTACAAGTCAAAAGAAGAAACCCTGGCTGCCATTATGCAAAGCCGAGGTGCGACCAAATCTGGAGAAGAGTCATTACTCGACAAGACTTGCACCGTCTGGCAGTTTGAATCTGGAACCATCACTGAACTATGGGAATGGGAAGGAGTACCCTTGAAAATCGTCAAAAAACTTCCTGGCATCAACTATGAAATAACCGCTCAATCCATCGAAGAACTGGAGGAGATGCCTCAAAACCTCTATCAAGAACTGGAAATGGTGAGTTGGAGTCAGTAATTATACTTCTATTAGATCGGCATACTTACCCTTGCTGTAAGTTTTGCAAGTCATGGCATTGCGCAGTACTGCCGGTTTCAGCATGGACTTACCGAGTAGCATTCGACCGCATTCTTGTATTCCCTCTATAATGGATGGATGTGGATGAATCAATTCCGCAAGTTCCTTAATACCTCGGTCCATTGATATGAGTAAAGCTACCGCCTGGATAGCGCTCGAAGCATGCTCTCCTACCACACGCATGCCCAGAATCTTCTGCTGGTCATCATTGGTAACTAAGATCTTGATGAATCCCTGGGTGTTTCGCATGGCTATGGCTCTGGGGATACAGGAGTAATCGATACTCACCACTTTGTAGTCGAGATCCTGCTGCTTGGCCTGAATTTCATTCATTCCTACTCCCGCCACCTCAGGCGACAGAAACATGATAGTGGAGATGTTTTCATAGATCAATGGTCGCTCTGGTTGGCCGAAGATTCGCTCTACAGCAAACCTTCCTTCCAACTCCCCTACATTCACCAGAGAGATATCTGCAGTGATGTCCCCTACAGCGTAGATGTTCTTAATACTCGTTTGGGTAAGATCATCGATAATGCCTCGGTTATCTACTTTAAGACCCAACGATTCGTCACACAGATTTTGGTAATTAGGCACCCGACCGACTGATACAAGAGCCTTCTCCACTCTAAATACTTCTTTAGAGCCATCCGTATATTCCAGTGTGTAGACCACCATACCATCGTCGATTTTCATATCAATCAACCTGGAATTACGATGAATCAATACATTTTTTGCTTCAAGATTACGTTCTATTACTCTCACTACATCTTCATCTTCAAAAGGCAGAATACGATCTCCTTTATCAATCAGATGGACTTTGGTGTGACCAAAATTGGAAAAGATGGTAGCAAACTCACAACCAATAACTCCAGCACCTACAATCACCATGCTCTTTGGGAAATCTTCCAACTTATCCAGCCCATCGCTAGTAAACACATGCTCCTCATCGATCGGTATCTCTGGTAATTTGCGTGGAGTACTCCCAGTGGCTAGAATGATGTAATCACCTTCTATCGTTGAGGTATCATTCAAACCTGTGATTTGCACTTGATGCTCATTGATCACTTTGGCATTGCCATGAATAAAATCAAAAAGTCCTTCCTCTATACTCACATTGATGTTGTGCATGTGATGTTCCAGCTGCTGCATACGCTCTTGTACTGCTCTCCGCACTTCTGACTGCACCCGCTGATAGTTGAAGGTAATGCCGCCAGTATTTAATGCATCACCATGTTTGCGTAGCATAGAAGCCTCTCTGCTAAGTTCCCACCAGGTTTTACTCCAGAGGGCTCCATGATGAATGCCAGCACCTCCGAGTTGTTTCTTTTCTATTAAGGCTACTTTCTTTTTGAAATCAACGGCACGCATGGCTGCTGCATATCCTGCAGGACCCGCACCGATTACGATAACGTCGTATTTTTTCATGTTTGAGGTCGGTGATAAACACCTTAATCTAGCTAATTGTACAGGTCAAAGCAAATTCCAAGATTTAATTGTGGGATACAACGAGCCACAGATCCGAATAAATGCGGAGCGCCCTCTCAGAGTACTGGCATAAAGGAGTGGATATAAAGTAATTTCAATATAATTTTAACCATTTGGTTAATTTTTTATAAATTGCTTTCAGAATGAGTGAAGAATCCACAGAAAAGAAAATCAAAGAAGCGGCGAGAATCCAGTTTATCAAGAAAGGAATGACTGGCGCACGCATGCAGGAGATTGCCGATCAGGCAGGTATCAACAAAGCGCTTCTTCATTATTACTATAAGAGCAAGGAGCAATTATTCTACTCCATATTTGATGATGTCATCCAGGACATGCTGCCACGACTGGTAGCCATTCTCAACAGTGAGCTACCACTCGAAGTAAAAGTCTACCAGCTTACGGACAAATACATTGAGTTCTTATCCGATCGACCAGAAATGCCTTTATTCGTCCTAAATGAGCTTCAAAGACACCCAGAAGAACTCATTCAGAGACTACACTTGCAGAAAGGGATCGATCTTTCAGTGATCAAAGATCAACTGAAAACAGAAGCAGAAAAAGGAACGATTCGGGAGATCTCCGTGGAAATGTTCTTGTTAAACATGATCAGCTTACTCGTATTCCCTTTTGCTGCCAAGAGTTTATTCCAGGCAGTTGCCCAGGTTAATGAAAATCAGTTCTCACAATTCATGGAGGCAAGAAAAACAGAAGTACCTAAATACATAATGAATGCTTTAAGACCCTAAAAAAATTTGCCATGAAATTAACCAAAAGGTTAAACTATACACTTGTTGTTTCAGTATTGCTTGCATACACGGTAGATAGTGGTGCGCAATCACTGGATTTGCAGGAATGCTACCGAAAGGCAGAAAACCTAAGTCCTATCAAACAACAAGAGGTATACATCCAATCCATTCAGGAGCTGAACGATGAGATCGCGACCAATCGCTACCTACCAGACGTCTCTGTCAAAGGGTCTGCCACTTATCAATCGGATGTATTTCAGCTACCATTTGAACTCCCCAGCACTCCCACTCCTGAAATACCTAAGGATCAATATCAGTTAACACTCAACCTCACGCAGAACATCTACAGTGGTGGAGCAATCAAAGCGGCACAAGAAATCCAACAAGCAGTATCCGCTGTAAAGAGTAGTGAACTGTCGGTATCACTGTACCAAATCAGGTCAGTGATCAATGAACTCTATTTCGGCATTCTATCCTTACAAAATGCAGAAAGCATCTATCGAGAAGTACTAAAAGAGCTCAGTAATCGAGAGCGTTCTATTCAGTCAGCAGTTAACAATGGCGTATTGCTTCCCACAGCTAACCATCAGATCAAAAAGGAACAATTGAAAACCCAACAGGCATTAAATGCTGCGGTATTACGAAAACAAGCCTTACTTAAAGTCTTGAGTGACTGGATTGGCGAACCACTTTCAGTAGCCGATCAACTCTCTTTGCCGGATTTCGCCAAAGCTCCAGAAAATGAAATTCACAGACCAGAACTTGACGTTTTCACCAACAAAAGCAATCAAATAGCTGCTTCAAAAAATCAAGTAAAAAGCCAATTGCGACCTAAAATTATGGCTTTTGCCAATGTAGGATACGGCAGTCCAAATGCCCTCAATTTCTTTGAAACCAGTTGGTCTTCTTATTACATGATTGGTGGTCGAGTGGAATGGAAAGTTTGGGACTGGACATCTTCTAACAAACAGCAACAGGTTCTGCGGCTCAATGAAGAGATCGTCCAGTCTGAAATGGAAAATTTTACCAGAAACGTCAGAAATGAACTGATTAAACAGCAGACTGAAGTAGATATACTACAACAAGCGATCATCACCGATGAGGAACTGCTCACGCTTCAAGAAGAAATAACCTCAACAGCTAGTGCTCAATTGGATCAGGGGACCATCACTGCCATAGAATACCTAACCGAACGCAACAACCTGACCCAAAACCAACTGAAGTTAGCTCAGGATCAAATCAATCTGGCCAAAGCACAAGTAGAACAACTCACCATATCAGGAAATATGCCATGAAAAAAATCATTTACACTACCCTACTCCTTTCGTTGCTGCTCGGTGGCTGTCAAAATGACGATTCTCCCGCAGACGCTTTCGGAAACTTTGAAACTACCGAAGTATTCCTGGCGGCTGAAGTGCCTGGAAAAATCCTTCAAATGACTAAGACTGAAGGCCAATCATTCCTTCAAAATGAGCAACTTGCCAGCATCGACACCAACCAGCTGCATCTGAAAAAACAGCAACTACTAGCCACCATTGATGCGCTCAAGAGTAAACTGCAAAACGTACCGGTTCAGCTAGAAGTGTTCTATGACCAAAAGAGCAACCTGACCCGAGAGTTGAATCGTGTGAGCCAATTACTGGCTGATAGTGCAGCCACACAGAAACAATACGATGACCTCAAAGGTCAGCTGGAGGTAACCAACTCTCAGATAGCCGCTACTGAAAGTCAACTCTCAACAGCCAATAGAGGCTTGTTGGCAGAGATAAAACCCTTGCGCTGGCAAATAGCCCAATTAGAAGATCAAATCCAGCGATCACAGGTGAAAGCACCGATATCAGGTATCATATTGGAGCGTTACAAAGAACCTGGTGAATTGGTCAACCCGGGGCAACCTCTGTACAAAATAGCCAATATGGACCAGCTTGTATTAAGAGCCTATGTTGCCGAGGATCAACTTACTTCATTTCAGACAGGAGATCAGGTGACCGTACGTGCGGACAAAGGTGCTCAGCTGCAAGATTATAAAGGAACAATCCAATGGATCTCCCCGAAAGCGGAATTCACTCCTAAAATCATACAAACCAAAGAAGAGCGAGTCAACCTGGTGTATGCTGTGAAAATAGCAGTGGTGAACGATGGGTCGTTAAAGCTGGGAATGCCTGGAGAAGTGATCTTCACCAAACCATGAGCGCCATCAGCATCCAACATATCGAAAAAAGCTACGGACAGACATTGGCTGTCTCTGATCTTTGTCTTGAAATAGAGGAAGGAGAACTTTTTGGACTAATCGGGCCAGATGGTGCTGGGAAAACCAGCCTGATCCGAATGCTCACTTCACTCCTTCTTCCTGACAAAGGCTCTATGCACGTCATCGGATTAAATCCTGTAAAAGACTACAAACTACTTCGTACCAAAATAGGCTACATGCCTGGCAGGTTTTCACTTTATCAAGACCTGAGCGTGGAAGAAAACCTATCCCTATTTGCCAGCCTGTTTGAAACCACTATCGATGACAACTATGGACTGATAGAAGACATCTACGTGCAATTGGAACCATTCAAAGACAGAAAAGCCGGAGCGCTATCTGGCGGCATGAAACAAAAGTTGGCGCTTTGCTGCGCTATGATCCATCGCCCTGAGATACTCTTCCTGGACGAACCCACCACTGGCGTAGACCCCGTTTCCAGGAAAGAGTTTTGGGAAATGCTCAAAAAACTCAATGCTGATGGCCTGACCATATTCGTATCCACTCCATACATGGATGAAGCTGGTCTTTGTGGTCGGGTAGGTCTGATTCAGACGGGCAAACTACTTGCGGTAGATTCTCCTCAGGCGATCAATCATCAGTTCGGAAATCCACTATTTGCTGTTAAAGGCAACAACAAACACCAACTGCTCCAGCTACTGAAAACACATCCAAAGTGCTTTTCTGCCTATTCGTTTGGCTCTGAGATCCATTTCACAGCCACTGACAGCCTTCAGGTACAGCAGCTATCTGAATGGCTCAATGAGCACACATCGGAGGAAACTAGCATAACAACCATCACTGCCGGTATTGAAGATTCATTCATGAAACTCATGTCCAAATGAAGGAAGAAGCCATCATATCGGTTACCAACCTGGTGAAAGCCTTTGGCAGTTTTCATGCTGTGGATAGCATCTCCTTCGAGACATACAAAGGAGAGATCTTTGGGTTTCTTGGTGCCAATGGAGCGGGCAAAACCACGGCTATGAAGATGCTAACAGGACTGCTAAAACCGACCAGCGGTGAGGCAACCGTTGCAGGGTTTGACGTATTCAGGGAAGCCGAGCAGATCAAAAAACGCATAGGTTATATGAGCCAGCGGTTTTCTTTGTATGCCGACCTTACGGTGAAAGAAAACATCCAGTTATTCGCAGGGATCTACGGGTTGAGCAATCGTGAGATCAAATCCAAAACGGAGCAACTCTTAAATCAACTCGGCTTGCAGTCGTCTGCCAAAACGTTGATCAAGAGTCTTCCACTCGGGTGGCGACAAAAGTTGGCCTTTTCTGTGGCGATGATTCATGATCCGGAGATCATCTTTCTGGACGAACCAACCGGTGGTGTAGATCCCATCACCCGCCGACAGTTTTGGGACATGATCTATGAAGAGTCGGCGAAAGGCACTACTATTTTTGTAACGACCCATTACATGGACGAAGCAGAATACTGTGATCGCATCTCCATGATGGTCTCTGGGAAAATTGCCGCGCTAGGTACACCTGATCAACTAAAAGCAGGCTTCAATGCGGCAAATATGGACGAAGTATTTGTTGGAATAGCCAGGGAGGGGCGCACACTGATATGAAGCGTTTTCTATCCTTCGTGAAAAAAGAATTTTTACACATTCTTCGAGACAAACGAACACTTCTCATATTGTTTGGAATGCCCGTGGCCCAGATATTACTCTTCGGCTATGCCATTACCAATGAAATTAGAAATGCCAATATTGGATTTTTGGACTTCAGTCAGGATGAGCGCACAGTGGAGTTGAAACATAAGATGCTGGCTAACAGCTACTTTCAGGAAGGTGCCGTTATTAGAAACGAATCGGACATTGAGCAGGCTTTTAGGGATGGCAGTGTGAAGTTGGTAGTGGTTTTTGAAAGCGGCTTTGCCAATAAGCTGGAGGGTGAGTCCCAAGCATCAGTACAATTGATTGCAGATGCTTCTGACCCTAATACGGCCAACTCACTGGTCAATTACCTGCAAGCGATCATTGGTGACTACACCATGCAGCTGAATCAATCGAGCACACTTCCTTTCACCATCGAATTGCAGTCCAGGTATTGGTATAACCCCGAGCTCGATGGTGTTTATTATTTCGTTCCGGGTCTGATTGCCATTTTGCTCATGTTGGTTTCGGCCATGATGACTTCCATTTCCATAGCCCGCGAAAAAGAACTGGGAACCATGGAGGTCTTGCTCACCTCTCCCATGCAGCCCGCCCAGGTAGTGCTCGCCAAAGTAGTACCTTATGTGCTCCTGTCCTTGCTCGATGCGTTGATCATTTTAGCATTGGGTAAATACGTCTTCGGAGTACCGATTCATGGTAATTTGGTCCTCCTCTTATCAGAAACCCTGCTGTTCATCATATTGGCTCTAGCTCTGGGTATTTTGATCTCTACGGTTGCCGAGACACAGCAAACCGCCTTGCTCCTATCGCTGATGGGACTGATGCTACCAACCATCTTGCTATCGGGGTTTATTTTCCCGATTGAAAACATGCCACTTCCCTTACGGATTGTGTCCAACATCGTGCCTGCCAGATGGTTTATCGTCATCGTAAAATCCATCATGCTCAAAGGCAGTGGGTTTGGATTGATCTGGAAAGAAACACTTATACTCTGTGGTTTTATTCTGGTTTTTATCACGGTGAGTATTCGGAAATTTAAAGTGAGACTAGAATGAGGACGATTCTGTTTTTAATCCGTAAGGAGTTCCTGCAAATCTTCAGAAACAAAGGTATCCTACCCATTCTGTTTGTGATGCCTGTAATCCAGCTATTGGTGCTGTCATATGCTGCGGATTTTGAAATCAGGAACCTGAAAATCTACTGGATTGATAAGGACCAGTCGGCTGCCAGTAAGCTGCTGTATCAAAAACTAGACGCTTCCGAATATTTCATTTTATCAGGAGCTTCATTCGATTCAGAAGCTGGTGCGGAAGCCATCAATCGGGGCAAAACCGATTTGGTTTTAGAAATCCCTGCGGATTTTGAAAGGCAGCTAATCAGAGAGCAAAAAGCTGATTTACAGCTCATTATCAATGCCATCGACGGTACAAAAGCCGGGTTAGGCACCTACTATGTCAACCGGATTGTCCAGGACTTCAATAACGAACTGCGCAGCAAATACCTCACCAAAGCACAAGTAGTGCCGGTAGAAATTAATCGCATTAACGTGGAGTATTCCTACTGGTTCAATCCTGACCTGAATTACAAAACATTCATGGTGCCAGGCATCATGGTGATGCTAGTGACTATGATTGGAGTATTCATTTCCTCCATGAACATTGTTCGGGAGAAAGAGCTGGGGACCATTGAGCAACTCAATGTCACACCGATCAAAAAATACCAGTTCATCCTGGGAAAACAGTTTCCTCTCTGGATTATAGGTTTGTTTGAGTTGACCGTAGGTTTACTGGTGGGCAAAGTCATCTTCGATGTACCGATGATTGGAAGCTTACCGGCACTCTATGCCTTTGCTGCAGTATATATTGTCATGGTACTAGGCATGGGCTTTCTCATCTCCACGCTCACGGATACGCAACAGCAAGCCATGTTTATCTCCTGGTTCTTTTTGGTGATTTTCCTGCTGATGAGTGGGTTATTTACCGCAATCGAAAATATGCCTGATTGGGCCCAAAAAATTACCCTGATCAACCCCGTTCGCTATTTCATAGAAGTGGTCCGGCTAGTTCTGCTGAAAGGTGCAGGCTTTGCAGATATTGCGGGACACTTTCTGATCATCAGCCTCTATGCGCTGATCATCAATGCGTTAGCCATATTCAATTACCGAAAAGTCAATTAGGAGCTATATTACGGCAGATTTCTTGTTTTATGAAGTACTATTCTGCCATTGTCATACTCACTCTCCTGTTAGCCTGCAGCAAAAAAACAGTGGTCACAACCACCACAGCTACTGCTGATACGGCACGAACCAAAGTAGCAGTGGTTCCCTTGATTCTGATGAATGACACGATTTTTCACGGTAGTCTGGAGGATATCGATCGCCAAACCATCGGCGAAATGGACCTGATCAGAGACACTGTAGAAAGCGTGTCTCGCTATGGTGCAGCGGGCCGCAATGGTGCTGTAATCCTCTATACAAAGGACTATCTGACCTATTTGGATTCGATTGAAAATCATGTAGACTCCCTGAAGCTCCAGTTCGTCGGTGATGTGATGGGTCACAATGGGCAAATCAATTCGGCTTACAACTCCAAAGACGGTAGTTATGACTACAATCCAGTATTTCAACAAATGAAACCCCTTTTCGAGAGAGCCGACTATACGCTGGCCAACCTGGAGGTGACACTGGCCGGAGCACCTTACGCAGGATATCCAGAATTCTCCTCTCCTGATGAGCTGGCCATAGCTCTAAAGGAAAATGGAGTAGACGGACTGGTCACCGCCAACAACCACTCCTGCGATCTGGGAGGCCCTGGATTGGTACGAACGATTCGTGTGTTGGACAGCTTGCAAATGGATCACACAGGGACCTTTCTTGATAGTGCGGATAGAGCGCAAAACAACCTGCTCATTATCGACAAGAACAATATTCGAGTAGGCGTACTAAACTACACCTATGGCACCAACTACCTTCCCAACCCACCACCAACACTGGTCAATCGCATCGATTCGGCACTCATTCTCAATGATCTGAAGGATGCCAAGCTGGCAAAGCTGGATAAACTCATTGCCTTTATGCACTGGGGAAAGGAATACCAACACGAACCGAATACAGAACAGCTAATTCTCACCTCGCTACTATTTGATCAAGGAGTGGACATTATCATTGGGTCGCATCCACATGTCTTGCAAAAAATGCAGTGGATCAAAACAAGCGACACCACCGAGTACCTGGTTTGTTTCAGTCTTGGGAATTTTGTCTCAGATCAGCGGACAGCCCCTCGAGATGGCGGAGCTATTTTTGAGCTGGATCTTCAAAAAAAGCATGGTGAAACGCATATCTCCAACACAGGATATTACCTCACCTGGGTACACAAGTACCGAAAGCATGGTAAAAACAACTATGAAGTGCTCCCTGCCGCTAGTTTTGAAACGAATCCAGATTCTACACTGAGTCCTTACAACCTCCACAAAATGCAATCTTTTCTCAAGGGCTCCAGAGCACTGTTGGACTCTTCCAACATTGGCATTCGTGAATTGAAATACGTCAGCAATGACCCGTTGGAATCGGATAGCCTGAGTCTCCATAAATAATCCCCCGAAAAACAATCCATTGGCAGAGGGGTTTCACTTCTAGTCTATAAATTACATGGACAGCACCCCAAACTTTTTTCAAAAAAGCTCACATTCTCTATGAATCCTACTATCAAAACGATTAACAAACTTCTGGTAGCCAATCGCGGTGAAATTGCTATAAGAGTGCTTCGGGCAGCTTCAGAGCTGAAAATCCGAACCGTGGCGATGTACACCTACGAAGATCGCTACTCGCTACACCGATACAAAGCCGATGAAGCCTACCAAATTGGTGCGGATGCAGACCCTTTGAAACCCTATTTGGATATCGAAGAAATCATCGCATTAGCTAAGAAAGAAGATGTGGACGCCATCCACCCAGGATATGGCTTCCTTTCAGAGAATGTACATTTTGTGAGACGGTGCAAAGAAGAAGGGATCATCTTCATCGGACCAGAGCCAGAAGTAATGGATCAGCTCGGTGATAAAGTGAAGGCCAAGCAGGTGGCACTAAAAGCCAAAGTACCATTAATAGAAGACAGTCAGCGTGAGCTCACCTCCTATGAGATAGCCAAAGAAGAAGCAGACCGTATCGGATTTCCGGTAATGGTCAAAGCGGCCGCCGGGGGTGGCGGACGTGGAATGCGCGTAGTGCGAGAAGCAGACCAACTGGAAGGCTCTTTCCATGAAGCCAGGAACGAAGCGAAAAAAGCATTTGGTGATGACACCGTCTTTATCGAGAAATTCATCGATAGTCCGAAACACATCGAGGTGCAGATCATGGGTGACAACTATGGCAACCTGGTACACCTCTATGAACGAGACTGCTCAGTACAGCGCCGCTACCAAAAAGTGGTAGAAGTAGCCCCATCAATCGGCTTGAAAGATGAAACTCGCGAAAAACTGTATGAGTATGCTCTCCGCATTACCAAAGAAGTAAACTACAACAACGTAGGTACGGTGGAATTCCTGGTGGACGCAGATGAAAACATTTACTTCATTGAGGTCAATCCGCGAGTACAGGTAGAACATACCATCACCGAAGAGATTACCGGCATTGACATAGTTCGCTCTCAAATCGAGATAGCTCGTGGCTATCCGCTGGATGACAAACGCATCTTCATCAAGAGCCAGGAAGACATCCAGAAAAATGGATATGCCATCCAATGCCGTATCACTACGGAAGATCCTGAAAACAATTTCAAACCAGATTACGGTCGAGTGATCGCCTACCGTTCTCCAGGTGGTTTTGGAATAAGACTCGATGCTGGTAACTGCTACGCTGGGGTAACCATCTCCCCTTTCTTCGACTCCATGTTGGTGAAAATCACCGCATCAGGCAGAACACTTGTTGGTGCTAGCCAACGACTGCAGCGGGCACTTTCTGAATTCAGAATCCGTGGAGTGGTGACCAACAAAGGATTTCTGGAAAACGTCCTCAACCACGAAGTTTTCTTTAAAGGAAAAGCCACGGTCAAGTTCATTGAAGATCATCCGGAGCTCTTCCAGATGCGGCGCTTCATGAACCGCGCCACCCGTCTGCTCAATTACCTGGGTGAAGTAGCGGTAAACGGCAATCCAAGTGTCAAGCGAATAGATCCGTCGGTGAAGTTCCGTACACCCAAAGTACCAGAATACGACCGTAGAGCTCCACATCCATCAGGCACCAAGCAGATACTGGATGCCGAAGGACCAGACGGCCTGGTGAAATGGATCAAAGATCAAAAACAAATTCTATTTACCGATACCACATTGCGCGATGCTCATCAGTCGTTGCTAGCTACACGCATGCGCTCGCTAGACATGCTAAATGTGACCCAGGGTTATGCCAAGAACCACCCCAATGTGTTCTCTATGGAAATGTGGGGCGGTGCCACGTTTGACGTGAGTATGCGGTTTCTCCATGAGAATCCATGGGATCGACTGAAAAACATTCGAGAGGCTGCGCCAAATATTTTGTTGCAAATGCTCTTCCGAGGATCAAATGGCGTTGGCTATAAAGCCTACCCGGATAATTTGATTCAAAGGTTCATCGAGAAAAGTGCAGAAAATGGTATGGACATCTTCCGAATCTTCGACTCGCTCAACTGGGTGGAAGCGATGAAGGTGAGCATCAAAACCGTACGAGAACGGACCAACTCGGTAGCAGAAGCCTGCATCTGCTACACCGGAGATGTGATGGACAAAAACTCCAAATACAACCTCCAGTATTACCTGGACATGGCCAAAGCCCTGGAGGATGAAGGCGCCCACATTCTAGCCATCAAAGACATGGCTGGACTATTGAAGCCTTATGGAGCGACTGAGCTCATTGGTGCGCTCAAAGACCATGTGAATATCCCGATTCACTTACACACCCATGACACGTCTTCCATGCAGGCAACTACTTACCTCAAAGCAATTGAAGCAGGAGTCGACATTGTGGATGTGGCCATAGCATCCATGTCAGGCCTAACCTCCCAGCCCAACTTCAATGCGCTGGCCAAAGTGCTGGAAGGACATGAGCGAGATCCGAAAATAGATGTAACTTCTCTCAATAAGTATTCTAACTACTGGGAAGACGTGCGTCAGTACTACTACCCATTTGAGAGTGGATTGAAGGCTGGGACCGCAGAGGTTTACGATCACGAAATACCAGGTGGACAGTACTCCAATTTGCGACCACAAGCCGCTGCACTCGGACTTGAGGATCGATTCGAAGAGGTGAAGAAAAACTACGCCATCGTCAATGACCTATTCGGAGACATTGTGAAAGTAACGCCTTCCAGTAAAGTGGTTGGAGACATGGCGATTTTCATGACCTCTAACAACCTGACAGTGGAAGACCTGTTCGAACGTGGGGATTCGCTATCCTTCCCTGATTCCGTGATCAGTTTGTTTAGAGGAGAGCTAGGTCAGGCACCAGGAGGATTCCCCAAAAAGGTTTCTGATATCGTGCTCAAAGGGGAAAAGCCGTTTACCGACCGGCCAAATGCGCACCTTCCAGAAGTGGAGTTCGAGAAGGAATTCAAAGCCTTCCAGAAAGAGTTTGATGAATATTGTGATGAGTTGGACTTCCTTTCTTACAAGCTCTATCCGAAAGTATTCAAAGATTTTTACAACTACTGGAAGAAATATGGCGCCGTATGGCAACTGCCAACCAAGGCGTTCTTCTTTGGCATAGAGCCAGACGAGGAACTGTATGTGGAAATCGGTAAAGGCAAGCACATCATCATCAAACTGCAGTACATCTCCAAAGCTGATGAAAGTGGCATGCGCAAGGTGTACTTTGAGCTGAATGGACAGGCGCGATTGATCGAGATCAAGGACATCAATGTGCAAGTAACCAAAGCACAGCACATCAAAGCTACTGAGCCAAATCACGTAGGTTCACCATTGCAAGGCAGACTGGCCGAGGTAAAGGTAAAAGCAGGCGATCAGGTCAAAGCCAAGCAACCATTATTCATCATCGAGGCAATGAAGATGGAGTCTACGGTTACTTCCACCAAAGATGGAACGGTCAAAAAGGTACACCTGCTGGGTGGAGACATGGTAGAGCAAGATGATTTGGTGATTGAATTAGACTGATTAATGGTGTAGCTTTAGCCAAAAGCTACTTCGATGATCGTCACTAAAAACATTACACTAGGTAGAGTGATGCAGTTTTCAGCGCATCATTTTACCTGGTTGATTCCATGGATGCTTACACCTGTGCTCCTGCATGAGTATGCTAATTTTGAATGGTTTTATATCCCATGGTTGCCCATCTCCCTGATAGGTACGGCAGTGGCCTTTTATGTAGGTTTTAAAAACAATAGCTCCTATGATCGGATGTGGGAGGCCCGCAAAATCTGGGGAGCCATCATCAACAGCAGTCGATCCTGGGGAATGTATGTGCGGTCTTTCGTGACCAATCAGTTTGCAGATGAGCCCGTGGATGAACATCACCTACGGACCACCTGGAAACGACTCATCTACCGTCATATCGGTTGGTTATATGCCTTGAGGAGTCAACTGCTAATGGCCACCGAGTGGGAACATACCTCCCAAAAAGGCCTGGTAGGCAAGTATGCCAAGCGCTACCAGCGCAAGTTCGGAACGGGACTAATCGATGATGATGTAACGAAAGACGAGCTCAAAAACTTCCTGCCAGCTGAAGAGTACGAACGACTCATCAACTACCAAAACACCGCAACCCAGATCATTGATCAGCAGGCTCAGGATTTGAAAGCACTGCGTGAGCAAGGGCTCATCGAAGATTTTAGACACATGGAGCTGCAAGCGTTGCTCAAAGACTTTTACGATCACCAAGGCAAGTGCGAGCGCATCAAGAAGTTTCCCATGCCACGGCAGTATGCCAACATGAGCTTTATCTTCATTGCCATTTTCATCTTCCTCCTACCCTTCGGCATGGTGTCTGAATTCTCCAAACTCGGTGCCTGGGGCATCTGGTTGTCCATTCCCTTCAACGTGATTGTGGGCTGGATCTTTGTGATGATGGAACTGGTGGGTGATTATTCTGAAAACCCGTTTGAAGGACTGGTCAATGACATTCCCATGCTCTCACTGTGCCGGGTGATCGAAATAGACCTAAAGGAGATGCTGGGAGAAGAAAACATTCCGGAGGCGATCAAATCAAAGAACGGGATTTTGTTGTGAAGTAATGGGGTCAGCTTATTTGAGGACAGAACAATAGATCAGTTAGCTTATGCCAATTCACGCAGTTCGCATATTCATTTTAGTCTTTGTTCGGTGATTTTTTCAAATTAACTTCTCTAAAAAATGTGGAATTATAAGTTTCACTCTCTTTGAAAAAGTTTAGAAGTTCTTGGTTCAGTTCTAAATAGGTCTCAAATTGCCAAGCCCCACTAATTGAATCATCCATAAAAATCTGCTCGCTGTAAACGTTTCTGATAACACCCGTGCTCGTGAATGCTTCATGACTCAAAGGGTCCTTTAATACTAAAAATTCAAAATTCTCAGGATCGATCAAAGTGAAGGGTTCAAATTTGGGTTCAGGTGTAGTCTCGTATTCGCCATTCTCTTTGTAAGTTTTTAATGAGGTTATGACCAATGTCTTAGTTTTAAAATCATCTGAATGGTTGCGAAATATTGAATCTAATTCAGGATAATATCTTCCTACCTGTTCAAGTGTTAGTGTAAGCTTCCCTAAAAATAGGACTGTTTGAAAGGCGACAAAAATTGTACATTTAAACAGTCAAGATGAAAAAGCGAAGAATATCAGAGGCGCAGATAGTCAAAGCGCTCAAGGAACATGAATCAGGCAGAGATCAAGAGAGCATCTGCCGTGAATATGGCATCCATAAGTCTACCCTCTATAACTGGAAAAAGAAATACGGAGGTATGGAAGCCAATGAGTTAAAGAAACTCAAGGAGTTGGAAGAGGAAAACAGACGCTTGAAACAGATGTTTGCCGACTTAAGTTTGGACCATCAAATACTGAAAGACGTACTGTCGGGAAAGATCTAAAGCCCTGCATTAAAAGGGAGAAGGCTGACATCATCAGAGAACGTTTTACTGTTGGTGTTGGCAGGGCTTGTAGGATACTGAGCCTATCCAAATCAATGTATTATTATCAGAGCAGAAAGGATGATCATGAGGTGATTGATGTCCTTAATCGATTAGCTGACAAACACCCTACAGAAGGGTTTTGGCAGCTGTTCGACAGGCTTAGGAAACAAGGTCACCCCTGGAATCACAAACGTGTATATCGAGTCTATAAATCGATCGGAATGAACTTGAAGCGAAAGCGTAAAAGAAGGCTTCCAGCGAGAGTTAAGCAACCATTGGAAGTTCCTGCATCACCTAACCATACATGGTCAGCAGATTTCGTTTCCGATAGCTTGATTACTGGACGGAAGTTTAGAGCTTTTAATCTCATTGATGATTTTAACCGTGAAATACTGGCCATTGAAATCGATACTTCTTTACCTGCTGAAAGGATCATTAGAGTCCTTGAAAAGACTATTTTCTGGAGAGGTAAACCACAACGAATCCGAACAGATAATGGCCCTGAGTTCATTTCCAACACACTGAAGAATTGGTGTCAGGAAAAGCATATTGAATTAGCTTATATCCAGCCTGGAAAACCGATGCAGAACAGCTATATAGAAAGGTTTAATGGAACTTACAGAAGAGATATACTGGATGCTTATTTATTTGATTCACTTGAATCGGTAAGGAAGAAGACCAGTGAATTTGCTGAAGACTATAACCTAGTCAGAGGGCATGATTCCCTGAGCAAACTATCTCCCGTTCAGTATCTGAAATACCAAACTAAGAATGAAAACTACCAGAATGAATTTTGTAAATATTTAGAGAATTAGTCTATTTGATCCCAGTCCTAATAATGGGGAGGTTACATTAGCTTTTCTAATGTGTTATCCAGTAGAATAAAGGATTTGAATGAATGTCTACCTGATTGATTCAGGATCAATCCGATTTGAGCTCCCCAGCTGTGCCCTAGAAAATACATTCTTTCTGAGTCAGTAAAGGATAAACGAGCAGCAAAATCAGTCGCAAACATTAAATCATTTATTAGGTCTTCTAAATTCGTGCTCTGTTTTGGCCAATGATAGTTACTTGAAACGATAACAAATCCATGAGAAGCTAAGTACTCGAATAAAACAGAGTTTTCTTCTTTTGAACCACCCATGCCATGGTGATAAATAATAACGGGGTACTCTTTTAACGGGTGCTCTAATACTTTTTTGGCGTTTACTTTGGTCAAAATGATTTTCTGAAAAAGTTGTTGCTCATTTTGTCCGTATGGTCTGTCTTCCCAAGAATCCAATCTATTTTTTATTCCATAGTCAATAAAAGATTGTTTTCGCATTTGAATTAAAGAGTCTCTTAAAGCAATTCCCAATTGCGTTGCTTCAAAAGCTAAGTATTCAGCATATTCTATTTCGGCACTATTTGTTTCGACCTCTAAGGGAAACCAAAAGCTTACCAAATACGGCTTAGGACCTTCATAATCTAAGTATGAATACTTTTGCTGTTCGTTGTAAATTATAGTATCAGAATACCCTACACCATACGAACCTTGCTCTAAATTACCCCAAAAGGGAAATTCTTGACACCAAACGCTAATGGGCAGGAACGTAAAGAGTAAAGGGATAAATTGAATTTTCATCAGATGTTTACTCATAACATTCGCTATTAACGAACTGATATAGGTAATGTGCACCAGTTGTTGCTCACCTATATCAGCTACACTAGGTTTCAAATTCGCAATCCGCCTGATTTACTGTTTATTTCCTCCAAAATAGAGGAATAAACCAACAATACCTATCCTTCTCCAAATGGAACCGTATGTAACGCCTCGCGGAACCGTATGTAAAGGCCTGCGGAACCGTATGTGTTTTCACTCAAGAAGGATCCAGGATATTTTTCGTTTTCATCATGCAATAGTATCTACTACTGGTCGGGATAAGAACGACCTGTGAACACAAAAAAGCTCCCAGAGAGATCTGAGAGCTTTGATTGAGGAACTAGAAACTGATCTAATTAATCATGATTCGCTCGTTGTAAGATTTTCCCGCTCTTTTGATGCGCAGCAGATAGATTCCTTTGGGTAAATCACCGATGTAGAGTTTATGGTGGCCAATCACCTGATCCTTCACCATCACCGTGCGACCATCAATGGTGAGCAAGGATATGTTGCCGGACTCAGGTGTATCCATCCGAACATTCAGGTAATCCCTGGTCGGGTTGGGGTATATGAATACCCGCGGTTCTGTTACCTCTTCATTGGCATTTTCTGCAGCGAGTCTACTGGAGGGATTGTCTACATAATACTTCCATCTCGGGTGGCTGAATGGATTGGCAATTGGGTTTCCTCCCGGTCCAGAGCCCAGAATCTGGTCATTGAATGCCGCATTAACGACCCACGCCGGTGAGTTGGCTGTCAGTCGGAATCCCGGTCTCATTGGGCGGACCATGCCATAGGTAGCCACCCACACATTTTTGCTTTCAAAAGCATTGTAAAACTGATCAAACCAGTTGTTCTGGTACCAGCCACGGGAGTTCCAAAAGCTTTTCCATTTATTAGGACTGATAGGATTGTTGTTTTCTCTTCTCACCATACAGTCATTGATAAACTGCCAGATCTTCATGCCACTGGAGTACCCGTTGTTGGCGCCCCAGTTACCGAGATTGGTTCCCATCTTGCTACGCACCAATCGGTGAAGTGAGAATTCAGTGCAGATTAGTTTTTTGTTCATTCCCTTGTTTCTGAGAGCTGTCAGATCAGCACTAATCTGGTTATAAGCAGAGACATGAATGTGAATGTCCATACCGTCCACATTGTTATTGGTCTTAGCAATATCAATCGTGGCATTCGCAATTCCATCGTTGGTTTTATTGGAAAAGTCATTTACAGCACCCGTGAAGATTTCATAACTCCAGTTGTTATTGCCACGGAGCAGAGCCATCTGATTGATCATTTTGTCAGTAAACGACGTATAGTTGGGCACCCCAAAGCTGGGAGTCTCATACATTGGCTCGTTGCCCACCGTGAGAATAGCCAGGTTCTTACCTAGCTTTCGGCCACCCGCATTTCTTTTGAGCAATTGGACAATGGCATTTTTGATGTGGGTGAACTCCGGCGTGTTATGTAGCGGTACACGATTCCCCAGCAGGTTCTTAAAATCAAATTTCAAGCTTAAAATCAGGTTGGCGTTGTGTTGTCGGCAGTCCAAAAATGGTCCAATCTTGGTATTATTAACCGCATTTGTGTTCACTCCGGTAATGGTTCCAGCATTATTAATATTAACCAATGTTAACACATTGACAAAAGCCCTCACCCATTTGGTTCCCGACTGGTTAATTAAACCGGGATCAATTTGATCCAGGTTTTCATTGTAATTCGCACCCATCTGCTGTGCCAATGAGACCTGACCAATCAGTAAAATGGAGCATAAGAGAATGATCCGATGCATGCGGTTAACCTTTAGGAATGGTGGCGGAGATTTGTACTTGTTTGTAAGATTCATAGTGAATAGGTTTTGTTAAGGATTATTAAAAAACTTATGATCCTCAATCTCCCTAACCCACCTCAAACCTAAAAGGAGCTTTATTCAGAAATACTGGACTATTGTTTAATTAATACTTAATCCTAGCATTAATTGCATTATTGGTAATTGGGAGATAAATACAACCTTCGAAATGCGATTATTTCAACATACACCTCAAAGGTCAATAGGAAATGATTGTTTTTTTTAAATAACGCTTTAGTAGAGTTTCCACTATATGTTGTAACATGACCTAACTAGAAATTTGCAAAATACTCCATCACCCACTCCATCAGCTCCTCACCATGAAGGTTCTTAGCCACCACCAATCCTTCCCTATCGACAATGAAGTTAGCCGGGATGGTCTGCACGCGGATCTGTCGCAGAAATAGCGCATCATCTCCCTGGAGGTCTGATCCATGCTGCCAGCGGTCAGCACCATCGCGGAGAACGGCCTTTTTCCAGACCTCCACGTCACTCTCCAGTCCATAAGCTACTATCTGTAGTCCTTCCTCATGGTAGTTCTCCCAGAGCGGCACCAATACCTCTCGGTTCTCCTTCCGACAAGGTGCGCACCAGGATGCCCAGAGGTCAACTATAGTCAAGCGCTCTCCTAACAAATCATGCAGCATAGCAGTATCTGACGCAAGCATCGGCAGCTTGAGGTTAGGAAATTGATCACCGATCAATACAGGTAGTTCTTCAGGATTGGCCAGTGCACAGAGTTGCTTTACCCAGGGATGGTTTGGCTGCTGCTCATGCCATGTATTGCACAGCTTCACGAGAAACTCCGGCACGCGTTCGTAATTACCCTCCGGACTTACCAATCGCATCGCTACAAGGGCCAGAATCAGCTCGGTGGTGCGATCAGCAAAGGCCATGAGTTCCTTCTGATAGTCTCGTACGGCATGCTCCTTTTCAAGCAATTGGCTACCATCGCCTGGTTGCCATTGCTTTCCTAGCAAGTGATTTTGATAAGCCTCTTGATGCACATTCCGTAGCTTCAAAAGCTCCTGATTGACGAAAGATGGATTCTTGATTGTAAAGCTCTTTTGAAATGTTTCTTCCCTGGTTTGTATGGTGATCTTCTCTCCTGATTGCAAGACGATCGGCATGAAATTGGACCTGGAGGGATCGGTTGTTTCCAGAAACTTAGCTGACTTTCCTGATTGCCCTAAGACCACTTCCAGCAAAGTTGGCTTTTGGAATGTCGGTGGGTTCGTAAATGCAAATGTTCCATCCGGTTGGACCTGGGCTGAATCAATCACCTCACCAAAGTAAGCAGCACCAACCTCCTGCAAAGTCGTAGGTTGAATCAGGTACACCACCTTATCATTCGGGTGCTTTGCCTCCAAGTGCCCTGAAATAGGCGCTGGGGATTCGCAGGCCAATACTGCGATCAAAAGAAACAACCACAGAACATACCGGTGGAATTTCGAGATCTTCATAGAGCTTTGAAGTGATTGAAGTTCTTAAAGCTAAGCACTTCTTGCTCCATTAAAAACCACTCGTACGATTCCAACCAAAAGAATCAAATAAAGGTCTTAAATACATGAGACTAGTAGGTATGATGCTATTGATCGTCCTTGCTACGGGATGTAGCGAAGATGAAATGGTGAAGTTGGAAAGTGGTGTGTATTCCGGGTCTTTTACGGCCATGTATGACGTAGACAAATCCCCTTTGATACATGATGTTTCCATTACCATAGATGGCAATCGGTTTACCTGTTCTTCCGGTCCCCAATACATTCCAGCTGGAGGAAGTGGCACTTTTCAAGTGGAGGGTAACGAAATCACATTTGTTGATGAAAATGTATGGACAGCTAATTTTGATTGGGGTCTAATCCTCAACGGCACCTATCTCATCCGGGAAAACAATGGTGAGTATCTAATCCAGTGCGTGATCAATGACGTGGTGCGATATGAATATCAAGTCAAAAAGGAATAGTCGTTCATTGTTTGTGATGACTGGTTTGTGAACGAGGTGAATCCTTCGTAGCTTAAATGATCCTAACAAACCTAAACAATCATGAAAAGAATCTTTATTCCGCTGTTTGCAGTAGCCATTTTTAGCTGCCAACAGCAACCTGAGAAAACCCTTCCCTCTCAGCAGTACACCATTGAACAATTTTACCAAAACGTGAATATCAGCGGTGGCAGTTTCTCACCGGACGAATCCAAACTTTTGGTCAACAGCAATGAAACGGGCATTTACAATGTCTTTGAGATCGATATTGCCACTGGTGAAAAAACGCAATTGACAAGCTCTACTAAGGACTCTTATTTTGGTCAGGGCTATTTTCCTAACGATGAACGCTTCATCTTCAGCTATGACGATGGTGGTAATGAAAACTACCAAATCAACGTGATGACTACTGAGGGTCAGGCCAAATCCTTAACCCCAGAAGATAGTGTGCGCAACGGATTCTATGGCTGGAGTCGTGATGAAGAGAGCATGTACCTTGCCTCCAACCAGCGAGATCCTCGCTATATGGACATCTACAAAATGGCCGTGGCCTCTGTGGATGAGGAAATGCCCATCAAAGAAATGATGTACCAAAACAGCGACGGCCTGGATGTAGGTGCCATTTCGCCCAATGAAAAATATTTAGCCTTGACCCAGGCGATCACGAGTGCCAATGGAAAAATGTATCTGTACAATCAGGAAACTGGTGAGAAAATGGACATCTCCGAACACGAAGGTGATGCGACTTATTCGCCACAGTTTTTTAGCTTGGACAATGCTTACCTCTACTACACCACGGATGAAGGTGCCAACTTCAGTTACCTGGCTAGACGTAATCTGGAGAGTGGTGAAGTAGAAAAAGTATTTGAAACGAACTGGGATGTATGGTATGCCTATGACTCCTGGAATGAAAAGTATAGAGTCATTGGCATCAATGAAGATGCTCAAACCGTGGTGAAAATCATCGAACTTGCCACGGGAGAGGAAGTGCAACTCCCAGAAATAGCTGGTGGCAGCATCGCCTCGGTTAATATTTCAAAAAGTGAAAAACTAGCCAGATTAACGGTTAGCACTTCTGCTTCACCAAGCAATATGTATGTCTACAACTTTGAAACAGGGGACCTGAAAAAGCTTACCAACACGCTTAATTCTGAAATTCAATCTGAAGACCTGGTCGAAGGAAAAGTGGTGCGTTACAAGTCCTTTGATGGATTGGAAATCCCGGCCATTTATTACCAACCGCATCAGGCATCAGCTGCCAATCAGGTGCCGGCACTCGTTTGGGTGCACGGAGGTCCTGGTGGACAATCTCGCCTCAACTACTTTGCATTGATCCAGTATTTGGTAAATCATGGTTATGCCATTCTGGCGGTTAACAATCGAGGGAGCGGTGGTTATGGCAAGGAGTTTAACCACCTGGATGACCAAAACCATGGTGACAAAGATCTAAAGGACTGTGTGGCTGGCAAAGACTTTCTTGCCTCAACAGGCGTTATTGACATGGACAAAGTGGGCATCATTGGTGGATCTTATGGTGGATACATGACCATGGCCGCTTTGACTTTTGAGCCAGAAGCCTTTGAAGTAGGTGTGAACATTTTTGGGGTCACCAACTGGTTGCGAACTTTGAAGTCAATTCCTCCTTATTGGGAAAGCTTCCGCAAGGCTTTGTACGATGAAATGGGTGATCCTACCACAGAAGACTCGGTCCGACTTTATGAAATCTCTCCATTATTTCACACAGAAAATGTCACCAAACCACTCATGGTGCTACAAGGTTCCAACGACGTTCGAGTGTTGCAGGTAGAATCTGATGAGATCGTAGAAGGCGTACGGGCCAACGGTGTTCCTGTCGAATATGTAGTATTTGATGACGAAGGGCACGGTTTCCGCAAGAAGGAGAATGAAATAGAAGGGTATGGCCAGATCAAAACCTTCCTCGATGAATACCTGAAAGGTGAAAAACCAATAGAATAACCTTATCGGGACAATTACGGGTCTCTGTATTCGTGATTGTCCCTTTAATAAACAACCTTTTCTTTTGAAAGCACGCTCTCTTTCCTTCCTTTTGACCTTTACACTATTGACTCCATTGAGTTTAGTTGCTCAGGTTTCTGCAAACCATGCATGGAAAAAGGACATCAATGAGTCCACTCCCAATCTAAAGAACCTCTACACGCCTAATGCTGTGAGAATAACTCCAGAGCTGGAGCTGGTTACTGGTGTTTCCGCTATAGCCAAAAGTTGGCTTGCAAAGGACCTCACCATCTCCGAAATACAAACGAAGCAAGTGATACAGGCTAATCCCATATACGATTATGAAATTGGGACGTTTACCACTTCAGATGGTCTTTCATTTAGTCACTTGATCATTTGGAAAAACGTCAATGCTACTAAAAAACGTGAATTCGAACTAGTTTACGAGCGCACTGATCAACAACCAGACATAAAGGTGCTTGACCCAATTCGAGAGCTCTGGATGAAGTACGCCAACCAGCACGAACCGATGAAACTGGTCCAGGCAACTTATCATGAAAATGCCTATTACTACAACCACCGTCCCATGATCATTGGTGTTGCAGCCATTGGTGAAACCTATGCCTACATGAAGCGCGAGAGCTATGAGCTGCACCTATCGCCCATAATCGTGGAGCCTGTGAATGAAAACATCATCTATGAAATTGGGCAGTGCTCCGGGTCCTATGGAGGAAATTACATCCTGGTGTGGAAAAGGGGTGCAGGTGGTGAATGGAAAATCATGTTAGACTCCAATATCTAAAGGCCTTGCCCTCATACTTCAACCGGACTTGAAATTGTGATGCGTATCCTTTTGGATAAAACAGGTAACTATACCGATAAAATTGGACTTTGTCGATCCGCATTCTAAATGCTAAGCTTTAACAGTCCACGTTGCAAACGAGAGCAAGTGGAGCCTCGTCCGTGTTTGCAACGCGGATGCTTAAATCATCAATTTTATAACTTGTATTTGATATGAAACTTAGAATGAAGCTGTACTAAACGAACTCAATATTAACCAACCCTTTAATACCAGCGTAATCACGAGCTGAACTGAATAAATAGTACTCCGGCTCTTCAACAATCATCGCCTTCACTGGATTGTTATGGATATAATCAAGTCTCTTGTCTATCATAGTTCCGGATAGTTCAATTGCATGATTATCATCTTTCCAAAACTTGTAATTGGTTATTCGATTTAGGTTTCTCCCAGCGTACTTGAATTGATTGAGCATCCAATCCTGTCTACTTTCGGGACTATTTTGAATAAGATGAACTATCTTTTTTGAGGTGAATTTTTTAAAATCTCGAATGATATCAGAAATTCTGAACTCATCTCTAGCTCTGATGATTAAATGAACATGATTGCTCATTATACACCAGGAATAAACAATCAAGCCTTTATTCTTAATGCAGTAGTTGAGCGCGTTTACAATTTCTATCTTATATTCCTTTCGTGTAAAAACATCTATCCATCCTACTACGGTAAAGGTCACAAAGTAAAGCGCATTTTGATCCGATATAAGATAACGGTCTCCTGACATAATACAATAATATTCAAAATATTAAATTGAGTGGTAACAGATCATATATGTTTGAAATCATCAAACTGGGATCTTGTCGATCCGCATTGAAAATGCTTTACTCTAAAAGTCCTCGTTGAAGACGAGGACTAATGAGTCTCGTCCGCGTTTGTAACGCGGATGCTTAAATTATCAAGTTTGTAACTTGTAAAAAAAAAGAGTGCATAAAATATCTACTCGGTGTAAACACTGGTGATATAGCCCAATGCGATCTTTACCATCCGCATTCTAAATGCTAAGCTTTAACAGTCCTCGTTGCAAACGAGGACTAGGTTAAGCATTTAAAACGATGAATACTAGAAACGAGGACTAGTTGCTATCGAAGGTAATAGGACTTATTTCATATCCTCGAACCTGTAGTTGATGTATCAATCCACAGTCAAACATTAGGTGACTAAGCCCTACGGCAATAAAACAATCCTTCGTTTCTATTGCCTGGATCAATTCAGGCATCCATTGATTGTTCCTGTCGGTCAGCAATAATGCATTTCCACATGGATTCTCCAGTTGGTAATCCATATTCATGGAACGATACCAATCAGTCTCATCGCAGCGTGAGGATGCTCCCGACTCAAAGGCATCAATAATTGACTTGAGTCGTCTTTTGTGAACTTTCCGAGGCATTCCGGTTACATCCTGATTGATGAGTAGTAATTGCTGCTCACGCGTTTCCAGACCCAGTTGTTGTATTTGATTCTGTTCTGCTAACCACCCGATGTAGCCATCGAGTGAATAATAGGCATCACTGTCTGCTTTGGCCTGACAATAACGTTCTTTAAAGATTCGACCAAGCATTTGATACATTTCTGCAGGTGTGATTTTATGCCAATCGACCTGGGATTTCTGAAATATTTCCTCAATGAAGCTGACGTCATTTTTAGATAAATACCGTTTCCAATCAGTCGTTTTTTCTCTCTTGTTAATGATGGTTTCCGTAGACTCTTCGGGTGTGTTAAGGCTTTCCAAAATGACCAACCTGGAATCCAGTAGTTTTTGCTCTACACCGTTTAGTGAGTGAAAAAATGACTCTCCGAAAGCGTGATGAGTCCCAAATAAATAAGAGGTATGGTCCTCGCTTCTCACCTCAAATAGAATGGTTTGGAATCGGTATTCACTTTGAAGCTTTTCCTGAGCCAAAGAAGAGGAAACCTTCAAACCCAACAGGCAAACAATCAAAAAAACCTTCCTATAATATCGCATGGATGCAATTAGTTGACTTCCTAATTCAACTGACATAAAGGCATCTCGGTTGGAGGATTTACATTAGCGGTCATAGGTGTCGAGACTATCATAATTGATCCCTACAAAATCAGCCCAACTGCTACTCCGAGGTTTGTGGAAAAGGGAAAACAAACTGAGAGTTTGATGATACTATCTAAATACATAAGCAACACTCATCCCTCCTTCCACACCACTGGCTTGTCTCAAAGTGTAGAATTGGGAGTATTCGCCGGACCAGTTGAGGTGCCATCTATCAGACAGATGCAACCGCATCATCAGACCTAAAGAAGCTGAAAGCTCTCCTTGACTATCAAAAGACCTTAGGCGACATAAACTGTAATAAGGAATAAACTCTTGCTTTTCACCCAGACGTATGTGATACCCCATGCTCTCTACTGAAGTTGCTACCGCGAGTAGCATCCCAAAGAACTCACCCAGAGTCTTTTCTTCTCCACCACTCATAGCCCACAATCCAAGAGGAGCAAAAATCGTCCCTAGCCCTATCTCAAAGTAATCCTTCCCGAATGCCAATGGAAAAAAAGCGCTCACCCGATCACCATAGTGAAATTCTCCAAGTAAGCCACCGGAAACGTAAGTTCCTAAAGAACCAGCGCCAATGTAATCAGCAGTTATGTGTAGATCGACACGACTGTTCCTTTCTGAAACGGGCACCTGACCTTGACAGAATACTCCTAACACACTAAACAGCGCAAACAGTGTAATTCTCAATGTCTGACAAAACATAACTATCAGGTGCTTGTGAAGTATTGAAATTAATCGATTTACCTGATTTTATTAAACGGAAACCTATAAAAATAGAACAGACCGAACTAAAAATCCGGCCCGTTCTTACCAACCAGCTATGAATACTATTTGTATTATATATGCCTATTCTTACGGTGAACCGGGTTCATAAACAATTTCACAAGTGCAAACCACTACCTAAGTTGCGATATTATTGTCGTCAAATTTCAACAATTGAATGATTGATTAAAATACCGCATAGCTGGTATTTTGATCCAGTAAAAAGGGGGATTAAATCTTAACTTTCGGAAGTATACATCGGCAATTTGATGGTAAAAGTAGTGCCCTCATTTGGCTTACTTTCCACTTCTACACTGCCATTATTAAGCAGGGTAAATTCATAGACCAATTGCAGCCCAAGACCAAGGCCGGGCTCACCTACCGTACCTGCAGTGGATATTTTTTCGTTGAGCTTGAATAATTTACCTAGTTTGTCAGCAGGCATACCCACTCCATCATCGGTCACCTTTATGATCCATAGCTTCTTCTTCGTATCAGGCTGTGCACTGATCTTCACTGAGCCGGCCAAATCCGTAAATTTGATCGCATTGTTGACCAGATTTCTAAAAATCGTTGAGACAGTATTCTTATCAGCGAGTAGGTATCTTGGCTCATCTGCCTCATATTGAAGCTTAATGTTTTTAGCAGCCGCATTGTCCTGAAACATTTCGATCACTCCAGTTATCACGGTATTCAAATCGAGTTTTTCTGGAACATAAGGAAAATGTCCTCTTTGCTGCAATGCCCAATTGAGCAATGTATCTAACAATCTGGTCATATGATGAATGGAATCCTCCATTCGGTCAACCATATCCACTATTTGTTTGGGATTTCCATCTTTAAGATACATTTGGCAAACATTGATGAGTCCACCGAGTGTATTCACAGGACCTCTCAAATCGTGTGATATAATGGAGAAGAATTTGTCTTTGGTTTGATTGAGCCCAGCCAAATCCACATTTTGCTTTTCCAGCTGAATAGTGAGTTTTTGCTTGGATCGGAATGATGAAAACACCACTATGATCAGCAAAACGAATGCAACCAATAACACTCCGCCGGTGATGAGTAATGTTTGTGTGTTTCGCTGTTTTTCCAACAACAAATCCACTTCTTTTTGCTTAAGCCCTACTTCATATTCGGTCCGCATATCACCCAGTCTCTGAGTGGTCTCCAGGTTTTGTATGCTATCCTTATAAGCGTAGTATTGTGTTTGGTAGTCTATTGCATCCTGTAGATTGCCCCGCTTTAGGGACAGTTTATAAAGTAAATAAGAAGCATCTCTTGCCTGCTCTTTGAGTCCTGCATTCTTGGCAAGCTGGAGTCCTTTCAGCGTATAGTCAAAAGCCTCATTCTCAGCCTTTTCTTCCAGGTAAATATTTCCTAACTGGTTATAATAATCCGCCATCCCATAGTCATCGCCGATAGGCTCCAACATGGATAACGCCTTGAACAAATCTTCTTTAGCCTTTTCTCTATCGCCCTGTTTCCAATAGATTAAGGCCCTGTTTCCTATCACATAAGCAGAGCCCTGCTCAAACCCGACTCGCTCCAGTATGGGCTCAGCCTCGTTGTAATAGGCCATAGCTGAGTCGTAGTTTCCAACAAGATAGTAGTCATACCCGGCATTCAAGAGCGTCAAAGCCAGGTATTGTCTGCGGTTGGTTTGTCTAAGTATATTGATTGATTTGGAGCCGTAATAAAGTGCATTTTCAAAATCCCCGTTTTGGGTGTAGCACGTAGATATTTCGCCATAGATGTCCTCCGCCAGGATATTTCTGAACTGCTCCTTACCGGCTGCCTGATCCGCTGCTTTGAAAAGGTACTCAAGAGCTCTGCTTAGATTACCCATAAAGCGATGGGCAATTCCTATTTTGCAATTGGCTTTGATTTGATATTCTAAACTCTGCGCTTCTTCCGCCAGCTCGAGTAGGTGCTCGCCGTATTTTAGTTTATCGTAAGCGTCACTTGTAAAGGATGACAACCAATAATAAGCTTCTAACTCCTGACTGGGAGATAATATGCCCTTGTCAATTACATCTTTGATACTATCAGCCTTGATCTGGTTTTGGGACCAGGTGTAATGGCTGACCAGAATGCCGAGAAGAAGAACGGTTAGCTTAAGTACTTTCATTTCACTGGGATCAATGTAACATTACTCTCCGTCTGTTTCTGTATCTGTATCGGTGTCTACAGTTGTACTTTTGATTTGTATTTTAGGATCAAGTCTAACCTTTATCCCGGCATTTTCTCTAGACTCATATACAATGTCGTATTTTAGGTGCTCGTGATCTGTATCATAATCCTCGGGTACCTGGATAACCCACATATCAAAATCGTGTAGGTAATCAGGTAGGTCACCTAGAAATGACACATCTTCCTGAGCAAAATCAATACTATCTAGCGATTTGAGTCCTGCACCCGCAAACCAGAATATCAATTCTCCGGGCTCAACATGAGCTGTAACAGTTGTCTCACCAACCACCTCATATCCAGAGATATCATCGGTATTCGTTTTGTAAACCAGGTTTCCTCTATAAAATTTCAGAACTGTAATGGATACATCAATGGCATCAATGTCATCTGTTTTAACTCTTCTACCTTTAGTGGTTCCATAAGAATCAGTCCTTGTGGCGAGGTAATTACCTACCAGTTCGGTAGCCAGTTCCATATCCTTGTCCGTCTCGTCAATTAATTTATCTGTCATATTGTTATCAGAACAAGACAGAATAGTAAGTACAATGAAGAGTATGCAAACTGTGTTTAAAATACTTACACTTCTAAGTTTGGATGGAATCATGGTGGTTTGGTTGACGTATAAAATGGCCATCCAATTTGGATGCTTTGTATTATTCAAACATGAATATAATAACAATTGATAGTATCAAATCACCCCCTTAGACCAATCAAAGAATTGGGTCCATCAACCTGTTAAAATACTAGACAAAACATTTATCAAAGAACCAGAACAAAACTTTGAATGCACCATTTGTCCACTTCTAGCTGTTAGATTTGATTAAGCATAACGGGCAATAAGAGATGCCTTTGCGCACAATTACTATCAAATGATAGCACATATCATGCTTAATTGTTACCCAGATACCGTAGTATAAACTTGAAGAAACCAGTATATTTTGCCTGTATTACTTCCTATGCCTGCCCTCCAGCACCTTCACCACATCATCCAAGGAGTAGCCTTTGTGAGCTAGCAATACCATCAAGTGAAATAGTAAATCCGCAGATTCATTGAGAAAAAGGTCTTCATTGTCATCCTTTGCTTCGATAACGACTTCCACGGCCTCCTCGCCTACTTTCTGCGCTACTTTGTTGATGCCTTTTTTGAAGAGACTGGCTGTATAGGACTCATCGGAAGGATTTGCTTTTCGATCCTCTATAATATCTCGCAAGTGGTTTAAGAATGTGATTGGATTTTCATTCACTTCATTAAAACAGGTATCCGCTCCAGTATGGCAGGTTGGTCCCTGCGGTTCTGCTTTAACTAAAATGGTGTCCTTATCACAGTCCTCTGCGATATCCTTTAGGATCAGGAAGTTGTTAGACGTCTCCCCTTTCACCCAGAGTCGTTCCTTCGAGCGACTGTAGAACGTCACCTTTCCAGTCTCCTGGGTTTGCTTCAATGCCTCCGCATTCATGTAGCCCAACATCAGTACTTTTCCTGTAATGTGATCCTGCACAATGGCTGGTAGCAGCCCTCCTCCTTTTTCGAAATCTGGTGACATTATAATCGTATCGGTAAGTTTTGTTTTGCTAATTCGTTTTTGAGGTGGTTGATTTCCACCTCTTTGTAGTGAAAAATACTCGCCGCTAAAGCCGCGTCAGCTTTTCCATTTTGGAAAATATCGGTAAAGTGCGTTTCATTACCGCCACCGCCGGACGCTATAACGGGAATATTCACAGCTGCTGCAACCCTTCTGGTCAGATCCAGCGCAAAGCCTGCTTTGGTGCCATCGTGATCCATGGAGGTTAACAAGATCTCTCCAGCTCCACGTTCCGCGACTTCCTTCGCCCAGGCGATGGTTTCGAGTGTTGTCGGCTTGGTCCCACCGTGTGTGTGCACCAGATCCACCCCATCCACATGCCTGCTATCGATGGCTACCACTACACACTGTGATCCGAATTCCTTTGATAGTTCATTGATCAAATCAGGATTTTTTACCGCTGCGGAATTGATGGATACCTTGTCAGTTCCAGCTTGGAGTAAAGCTCTTACATCGTCTACCGAACTAATCCCTCCACCAACGGTAAAAGGTATGTGAATAGCAGCTGCTACTTTCTTGACCAGTTCGATCAATGTCTTGCGCTTTTCCAGCGTGGCTGAGATGTCCAAAAACACCAACTCGTCGGCTCCTTCCTGGGTATAACGCTCGGCCAGCTCTACTGGATCACCTGCATCTCGCAGCTCCACAAAGTTGACCCCCTTGACAGTGCGACCGTCTTTGATGTCCAGGCATGGTATGATTCTCTTCGTTAACACAATTTTCAATAGTTTTTATATGAAAACCTTTATTGGTTATTGACACCAACTGGCAAATGATCAGCTCATATGGATACCAACTCTTCCAAAGTTACTCTTCCTTCATAATATGCTTTTCCAACTATCGCGCCGTAGAGACCTTGCTGCTTGAGCTTGACCAGGTCGTCCTTTCCAGAAACTCCTCCACTGGCAATAAGCTTCAGTGTTGGAAAATGCTTCAGGATTTTCTGATATAAGTCAAAAGAAGGTCCTTGCAGCACACCATCTTTGCTGATGTCTGTACAGATGACATATTCGATTCCAAGAGTGATATAATGCTCCAGAAACTCCATTAAATCCAAATCAGAGGATTCCTGCCAGCCTGAGACCATTACTTTCTCGTTCAGTACATCTGCACCGAGAATAATCTTTTCCGCTCCATATTCTTTGATCCAGCTTTCCACCTCCGAACGATTATTTGCGGCAATACTTCCAGCAGTCACCTGTTTAGCTCCGGCAGCCAGAACCTTTTCCAGATCTTCACGGGTCTTCACCCCTCCTCCAAAATCCACATCCAGATCCGTGCTAGATGTGATGGACTTCAACGTATCCAAATTTACCACATGCTTTGCTTTGGCTCCATCCAGGTCCACTACATGTAAGCGCTTGATTCCAGCGTCTTCAAGCCCTTTGGCTATAGCCGCCGGATTATCGGAGTATTCTTTTTTCTGATTGTAATCGCCTTTCGTCAGGCGAACACATTTGCCACCAATAATGTCAATGGCTGGTATGATGTGCATCTTATAGTTTTAAAAAGTTTTCTAACAGTTTCATTCCGGCCTCTGCACTCTTCTCAGGATGTGGCTGGATCGCATAATAATTGTCCTTATTCAGTGCGGCACTAAACGACTGAGGATACTCGGCCACAGCAATGGTCTCCTCACATACAGGCACGTAATAACTGTGAACAAAGTAGAGGTAATCCCCCTCCTGAATGTCCTTCATAATTGGTGACTTCAGCTGATGAATGTCATTCCATCCCATGTGCGGCACTTTTACTTCACTTGAGTCAAACCGAACCACTTTCTGTGGGATGATACCAAGACACTCTGTGTTATTCTCTTCAGAAGATTCGCACATGAGTTGCATCCCCAGACAAACCCCAAGAAAAGGCTGATGGAGACTTCTCAGCACTCGATCCAATCCTTTTTCTTTCAGGCTTCTCATGGCAGAACTTGCCTCTCCCTGTCCAGGAAAAATCACTTTATCGGCGGTCTGTAAAAATTCAGGATCATCTGATAAAACAGGTTCAACACCTAATCGATTCAACGCAAAAGTCAGGGACTGCACATTGCCTGCATTGTATTTTACGATGGCTACTTTCATCTAGGCAACAACAGCTTTGGATTCGTGTTTTTCGACCATTTCGGCAAGGACGGCCTTCACTTCAGGAATGCTCTCATACAATTGCTCATAAGAGTCAATCACGAAGTAGCGATCCTGAAAAACATCTTTTCTATAGGACGTATTGGCAATGGTTTGGACATCAAATGGATGCTTCGGTGGCTTTTCACTCAGACAGAATTTGGTCTCTCCGGCACTGGATAGAATACCTGCTCCGTAAATTCTCAACCCTTGTTCCTCCTGAATAAGCCCAAACTCTACCGTAAACCAATAGACTCTGGAGAGGATTTCAATGGCATAGTCATTGCCAACATACTGCAGGCCGATATTACTTAGCTCTTCCAGAAAGTCTACAAACGACTGGTTGGCCAAAAGCGGCACATGAGCAAACACGTCATGAAACATATCCGGCTCCTCCAGATAATCCAGTTCTTTCATCTTCCGCAACCAGGTAGTAGCTGGAAATCGCTTATTGGACATCAATTCAAAGAAGGTGTAATCCGGAACGATGCCTGGAACCACAGCCAATCGCCATCCAGTCTGAACCTGAAGAATGTCGTTGGTCTCTTCAAACTTCGGAATCGCTTCTTCCACAAAGTTGACATGATCCAATCCCTCCAGATAGGCAGTACTCGCAGCGGTTGGAAGGTTCCCCATCTGTCGCTTGTAGAGGAGCTGCCATACTTCAAAGTCCTCTTTGGTGTAGTTTCCGTAAATCTGTTTCATCTGTTATGCTATTGGCCAATTGGCGTTTTAGTCTAATTCTGTTAATGCTTTCATCTTGCGGATCAGTCGCGCTGACTCTTCAAAGTCAAGGGTTTGCTGACCGTCAGAGAATGCCTTTTCTGGTTTCTCGTGAATCTCAAAAATCACTCCATCAGCACCTGCCACAGTTGCCGCAAGAGCTACCGGTTCAACGTGATCCCGAATCCCAATACCATGTGAAGGATCAGCAATCACTGGTAAATGGGTTTTTTCTTTCAAAATAGGAATGGCATTAATGTCAAAGGTATTTCGGGAAGCCTTTTCGTAGGTTCTAATGCCACGCTCGCACAAGAGCAATCGCTCATTCCCTCCGGCAAAGACATATTCTGCGCTGTACAGCAATTCATCTATCGTTCCAGAGATTCCTCGCTTGATCATCACTGGCTTATCCACTCGACCAAGCTCGTCCAGAAGGTTGAAGTTTTGTGTGTTTCTGGCTCCCACCTGGTAGATGTCCACGTAATCGTACATCTCTTCAATCTGGCTTACCTGCATCACTTCTGTCACGATCTTGATACCCGCTTCTTTTGCCGCCTTGTACCACATCATCAACCCATCGATTCCCATACCTCGGAAAGAATATGGAGAGCTTCTAGGTTTGTAAACCCCGCCACGCATAATCCGCAAGCCATTCTCTTTCAGGTGATTGATCGTCTTCTCAATGTTTTCTTCTCCCTCGATGGAGCACGGACCCGCCATCATGGCAAAGTTGCCATCGCCAATCAGCACGCCATCACCCAGATCGATTACTGTTTGATTGACTTTCCACTTTCGTGAAACCAACTTGAAATCATCAGAAACAATGTGGATGTCCTTGATTCCTGGTAGGTGCCCGATGTTGCGCACATCAAATTTCTCTTTCCCAATACCGATGATGTATTCGCCCATTTGGGTTTTCACATCGTTGGTTTTGTATTTCAATGCAGATACCTGAGACTTCAAAGCTTCTCGCTGTTCTGCTGTTATGGTGGGTTCTAGTTGTATAATCATGATACAGGTGATTTAACTCCGTGGATATAATTCTTAATGTTTTCTGCAGATGAATCTTGTTCTAACAACTTAATGAATGCACTTCCTATAATCGCACCATCCGCATATTGACAGGCCTTGCTAAACGACTCGTTATCCGATATTCCAAAACCTATCATTCGCTTGTTCCTTAGGTTCATCGATTTAATCTTTTGGAAATAGTTAATCTGCTCTGAGGAGATCCCTTTTTTGGCCCCGGTGGTACTGGCAGACGAAACCATGTAGATAAAGCCTTTGCTCAGTTCATCAATTTTTTGAATGCGTTCTTCCGAAGTTTGTGGAGTGATGAGAAATACGTTGTACAATCCATATTTCTCCAAAACTTCCTTGTACATCTCCTCGTATTCGTACATCGGCAAGTCTGGCAGGATCAATCCATCCACACCTACCTCCGCACACTTAGCACAAAACTTCTCAAACCCATACTGCAGTACCGGATTGATATAGCCCATCAGCAATACCGGAACACTCACTTCCTTTCGTAAGTCAGCAAGCTGTTCGAATAACTTATGGAGCGTCATTCCATTTGCCAAAGCCTTCGTGGAGCTGTCCTGAATGGTAGGTCCGTCAGCCACAGGATCGGAAAACGGCAAGCCAATCTCAATCAAGTCCGCGCCACCAGCATCCAATGCCTTAGCAATGTTCAAGGTATCCTCGAGATTAGGAAATCCTGCCGTGAAATACACATTGAGTAAACGCTCTTTTTTATCTATAAATGCCTGATCTATTCGGTTCATGTTTCTTAGTTTTTTAGTTTGATAGTTCAAAGTCCATAGTTCGTTACCAGTAGTCGGAAACTATGGTCTATGGACTTTAGCTATCGACTAACTCAATATTTTCCCCACTTGATGTACGTTTCCAAATCCTTGTCTCCTCGTCCAGATAGGTTGATCACTACCACATCCGACTCCGTCAAACTCACCTTCTCCAAAGCGGCAATGGCATGCGCACTTTCTACTGCAGGGATGATCCCTTCCAGCCTGCTAAGCAATATGCCAGCCTTCATCGCTTCTTCATCAGTCACCCCAACAAACTGTCCGCGTCCACTGTCAAATAAATGTGCGTGAAACGGCCCAATTCCTGGATAATCCAGTCCGGCTGAAATACTGTAGGGTTCAACCACTTGCCCATCATCTGTCTGCATTAACAGCGTGCGACTGCCATGGAGGACACCTTCCCTTCCCAGCGCGGTAGTGGCTGCAGATTTTCCCGTATTGTTTCCCAGTCCTGATGCTTCTACTGCCACCAGATTCACCTCTTCATGATCTAAATAATGGTAATAAGCACCTGCCGCATTGCTACCTCCTCCTACACATGCAAATACATGATCCGGATTTTCTTTTCCTTCTTTCTCTTTGAGCTGCCACTTGATCTCTTCGCTGATGACGGACTGGAAGCGTGCCACCATATCTGGATATGGATGAGGACCTACCACCGATCCGATGATGTAATGTGTATCCTGCGGGTTATTGATCCAATGTCGCATGGCTTCATTGGTAGCGTCTTTTAAAGTCTTACTACCACTTGTAGCGGGTCTTACCTCTGCACCTAAGATCTTCATTCGCTCGACATTCGGTTTCTGACGCGCCATGTCCACTTCTCCCATGTAAACAATACAGTCGATTCCCATCAAAGCACACACCGTAGCAGTAGCTACCCCATGCTGACCGGCGCCTGTTTCGGCAATGATTCGTTTTTTCCCCAAAGCCTGAGCCAGCAATATTTGCCCCACGGTGTTGTTGACTTTATGGGCTCCTGTATGGCACAGATCTTCACGCTTTAGGTAAATCTTTGCTCCAAAGGTCTCTGACAATCTGCCTGCGTAGTAAAGTGGTGTTGGTCGCCCTACATAGTCTTTCAGCAATTGATCAAAATCCTTCCTGAATGCAGGAGACTCAATAATCTCCAGATAGGACCTTCTAAGCTCCTCCACATTGGGGTAGAGCATCTCAGGGATGTAAGCCCCGCCAAACTTGCCAAAGTAGCCTCGCTCGTCTACCAAATACTTTGATTTCACTTCGCTCATAGTTGCTGCTTAAATGCTTTTATCTTCTCAATGTCTTTTACTCCCGGTTCTTTCTCAAACCGACTGTTAATATCCACCGCATACAACTGTGGAATATTTAACTGCTTAATGGTCTCCAAATCCTCCAAATCAATTCCTCCACTCAGGAAAAATGGTGTTTTCAGGTTATAACCTTTCAGAATGGACCAGTCAAACTTTTCTCCACTACCGCCATACTTAGGTGTCTTGGTATCGAAAAGGAAGAAGTCCACTTCATTTTCATAAGCCTTCATCTGCTCCATGGGCAAAGAATCAGTCACACTAAAAACCCTAATCACCCTGAAACCCAGCGACTTCAAGATGCTTGCTTGCCCAATTGGTTCATCCCCGTGGAGTTGTATCATATCAAAACCAAACTGCTCAGCCTTCCGCTGAATCACCGTGATGTCTTCATTAACAAACACGCCTATTTTGGTCGCCGATATATCCGTTTGCGGCACTTCACTCACATAACGTGAGCTTTTCGGATAGAAAATCATCCCCATGAAGTCCGGCTCCAAAGCCATCAACTCCCGGATGTTTTCCGTTTCTCGCATGCCGCATACTTTTAATTTCATGTTTTTAACCACAGAGAATTAGAGAGATCTAAGATCATCTATAATCACTTCTCTCTTTATTCTATATAATACTTATTGAAAACTCTTCTAATACCGTCTTTGACTCTGTATTCATTAAAATTGATCAGCAATCCAATTTTGCAATTTGCCAACTTTAAGTAAGTGAGAATTTGAGCCAAATGGATATCATCCAGTGCCTTTACGCCTTTAATTCGACAATAACTCTATTCTCAACAAACAAATCCACTCTATAACCACATTCAAGTTCCACTCCATGGTATACCACCGGCATTGCCTTCTCTTTTTCTACACTAAACCCTTGTTCTCTCAATTCGTAACAAATACACTCTGAATAGGTGGACTCCAATAATCCAGGGCCCAACTTGCTATGCACCTTGATTGCTGCTCCGATAATTGCATTCGTTATGTCATTGATCTCTACCACGGTTCTCTGTTAACTCAGTGCTCTCAGCGGTTTATCAAACCTTGCACCTTCCTCACAAAATCCCGACACGCCTTCTCGGGACTACCCTTGGTCATGAAATGCTCTCCAATCAAAAAGCCTTCATAGCCATGCTTCATCAAATCCACGACTACAGCCGGATCGCTGATTCCACTTTCTGAAACCTTCACAAATTCATCAGGGATCAACTCCGCTAAATCCTTAGATGTTTGGACCGTAGTTTCAAAAGTGAAGAGGTTGCGATTATTAACTCCCAGCAGATCAATGTGAGGATTAATTGACCGCTCCAATTCCGCCTTGTCGTGCACTTCCAATAATACTTCCAACCCCAGGTTTTGTGCAAATGCACCAAGTGACTTGACCTCTTCAGGACTCAAAGCAGCTGCTATCAACAAGATCACATCGGCACCAATTGACTTGGCTTCTATGATCTGATACTCATCAATGATGAAGTCCTTTCGGAGTATTGGACAGAAATTGAAACTACGTGCGGTGATCAGGTCTTCATTCTTTCCACCAAAATACTTGGTATCAGTAAGTACCGATAATCCAGAGGCTCCTGCCTGCATGTACCCAATGGTGGTCTTTTCCACTTTGGCTGCTGAGTTGATCACTCCTTTCGATGGTGATTGCCGCTTGAATTCGGCAATGACTCCTACTTTATCTTCTCTTCGGATATACTTTTTGAGTGAAACTGGTTTGCCCTTAAAAAAGGTACTTTGCTCCAGCAACTTGACCGGATATAAACTCTTCCGCTGAGCTACCTCTTCCCTCTTATGTGCTATGATCTGATCCAGTATATTCATTAGTTGTTTACTGCTAAAAAGTTCTTAAATGATTCCATGGCTTTGCCGGAGGCCAACGATTCTCTGGCTTGCGCAATTCCTTCCTCAAAGGATATTTGCTTACCTGTGGCTATGGCCAATCCTGCATTAGCTAGTATGGCCTGCTGCTGTGCCTCAGTTCCTTTGTTTTCCAATACATTCTGGAAGATGCTGGCTGCATCATCAATACTCTCTCCTCCATGCAATTGCTCCTGAGTGAGGCGCTTCAAGCCAAGATCCTCAGGCTCATAAACAGCTTCCTGATTATTGGAAATGACCTTAAACCCACCAGTAAGTGATACCTCATCGTATCCATCCAATGAATGCACAATGACAAAGTTTTTGTCCGTATTCTGATAGAGGTATCCATACAGTCTGGCCAACTCCAGGCTAAACACTCCAACTAGTTGATTCTTAGGGAAAGCAGGGTTCACCATTGGACCAAGCATGTTGAAAAAGGTTTTGATTCCCAATTCCTTACGAACTGGACCAACGTTTTTCATCGCTGGATGAAATAAGGGCGCATGTAGGAAGCATATTCCAGATTGGTCCAGGCTCTTTTTGATAGTATCCACATCGTTGGTAAACTTTGCTCCCATGCTTTCGAGCACATTGGATGACCCACTAACAGAGGATACTCCATAGTTTCCATGTTTCACCACATTTTGCCCAGCTCCCGCTACCACAAATGAAGAGATTGTGGAGATATTAAAGGTGTTTTTACCATCTCCACCCGTACCGCATAAATCAATTGCATCGTAATCTTCTCCAGGCACTTTCACACAGAGTTCAAGCATTGCATCACGAAATCCCTCCAATTCCTCTACCGTGATGGATCGCATCAGGTATACAGTCATGAAAGCAGCCATCTGGCTGTTATTATACTGACCGGTAGCCAGGTTAGAGAGGATCGTATAAGCCTCTTCTCTGCTGAGCGACTGGTATTTAAATAGCTTGTTGAGTACTTCTTTCATCTATAGTTGGTGATTATAGTTATTCTTTAATCCAATTGTCCATCATCTGAATCCCATGCTCGGTCATGATCGACTCTGGGTGAAACTGCACGCCTCGAACTTTGTATTCAGCGTGCTTGATGGCCATAATGTTGCCTTCATCATCCACTGCCGTGACTTTCAATGACTCAGGCAGTCCGCCAGGAGTTACTGCCCAGCTGTGATACCTACATACATTGAAGTGATCTGGCAAACCGTTGAAAAGCATATCTTGCTCCCTGGTAAGCTTAGTCTCAGTAGCTACACCATGAAATACGGTTGGTAGATTGAATAACTTCCCTCCAAATGACTCAGCAATGCCTTGATGACCCAGACACACCCCTAAAATACTTTTGGAACTGGCGTATCGTTTGATGACCTCTGGCATGATGCCAGCATCTTTAGGCAAACCAGGTCCAGGAGATAACAAGATCTTTTCAAACCCATCCACGTAATCCACAGAGATCTTATCATTTCTGTGTACTTCCAGTTCATTATCCAAACCCAGTTCTCTAAGGATGTGCACCAGGTTATAAGTGAATGAATCGTAATTATCGATGACTAGTACCTTCTTCATTTAATCGTTGATATTTTCTGCCATTTTCATAGCTGACTCCAATGCTGCCAACTTATTGTACACTTCCTGAACCTCACTTTTCGGATCGGACTTAGATACGATTCCAGCACCCGCCTGGAAAAACAGTTTATTGGCCTTGCTCATGAATGTTCGAATCATGATGGCATGATTAAAGTTGCCCTTGAAATCAAGAAAGCCGATTGCTCCACCATAGAAGCCACGTGCAATGTTCTCATTTTCATCGATCAGTTGCATTGCCCGGTATTTCGGCGCACCCGAGAGTGTACCGGCAGGGAAAGTACTAGCTACTATTTCCAACGGATCCGCATCTTGTCGCAACTGGCCAGTCACTTTGGAAACCAGGTGAATAACATGTGAGTAATACTGAATCTCTTTATAAGTTTCCACCTTCACATTATCTGAACTCTTGCTTAGATCATTCCTGGCCAGATCTACTAGCATGATGTGTTCTGAATTCTCTTTAGGATCTTCCAAAAGCTTCTTGGCCAATTCAGCATCAGCCGCATCGTCACCTGTACGTTTGAAAGTCCCAGCAATTGGGTAAATAACCGCTTCCTGGTCCTTTACGACAATCTGAGCCTCCGGTGAGGACCCGAAGATCTTGTAACTACCATAATCGAAGTAGAATAGATACGGAGATGGATTAATAGACCGCAGGGCTCGATAAACCTGGAATTCATCTCCCTTGAAACCGGTATTGAACTGACGGGAAAAAACCACCTGAAATACATCACCCAAATCACAATGCTTAATTCCCTTTTTGACACGCTCCAGAAATTCTTCGTCAGTAAAATTGGATACAGTCTCGGTGGATTTATGAAAACTGAATGAAGGAATGTTGCGTTGTGAGAGAACATTTAACAGCTCCGAAAAACCAGTCTCATTGGGCTCATCTAAATAGCATTCAATCAAATGACATTCATTCTTGAAATGATCCAATGCAATGATGTATTTGAAAAGGCTGTAATGGATTTGAGGAATCTGAGCGGATTCGGTCTTTTTATTTTTAAACTGAATGTCTTCAAAATGCTGGACAGCATCATAGGCTATGTAGCCAAAAAGGCCTGTTTGTATGTGTTTGACCTCTTCATCCGCTACATTAAACCGACTCAAAAATGACCTCAGTGATGGTAAAACGTCGCTTTCCACCAAATGAGTCTTTTCGTTGGTTCCATCTGGAAACGACAACTCCACCTGACCATCTTCCAACTTAAAAGTGGCCATTGGGTCGCAGCAGATATAGCTAAATGCGTTCTCTCCTCCATGATAATCAGAGCTTTCCAGAAGGAATGATTTGGCAAACTTGTCGCGGATTTTCAGATACAACCCAACTGGCGTAATGGTATCCGCCAGCAGCTTCTTCTTCCGTATTTTCAGTTCAAATTGTGTTTCCATTGTGAATTTTGATCAAAAAAAAACCCGCTGCGAACAGCGGGTTTTCCTATGTGTTATATTTTAACATACCACTACTGTTCACAGTCCGCTAAGAGCTATGTGCCACCAGTAATATGCGTGAATTCTATTCATGTCGCTAAAGTAGTAACCGAATGATTCTAAATCCAAGCGATTCAATAAAATATTCTGAAAAAAAATCATTTCACAGTCGAATAGTTCAAGAATGCCTGGAAACTGACCCAGTGAGCAGGAATATTTTTCGTAGATTTAGACACAATACATTTTCATTCGTTAGTAAGAATTGAATTTGAATTTTTAATTTATCTTCACACCCATGTTACCTGTAGAAGAACAACTAAGTATACTCGTTCATCTTTCAATGGCTGATAAATTTCTGGCTGAAGAAGAAAGCAAGCTTATTCACAAAATAGGCGAAAGATATGGACTCAGCACAGAGGCTGTGGAATTGGTCATGGATAATCCCAAACCCATTCCAAACCTGAAAGATTTGCCGCCTGATGAGAAATTTGAATACCTATTTAATGTGATCCAGCTGATGAAAGTAGATGGGAAAATCTACCAAAGTGAGATCGAGTTTTGTGAACGTCTGGCAATAGCTCTGGGATATAAACCCGGGGTAGTGGCTGACCTCTCCGCTTATATTTATTCAGATCCGGCCATCATGACAAAGAGAAGTTATCTAAGGTCCATTGCTGATCAGCATTTGGTCCCTAAAAAAGGTTGATAAATAAAAAAGGCTCACGATGTGAGCCTTTTGTTTTTAGTGTTTCGATTACCCTGATTACTTCGACTTTACAGCTTTAGTCAGATCATCGATCAATTTCTTAGATACTTTTCGTGGATTGCCCTTTTTGAACTTTTCCAACGCTTTTTGAGCCTCAGCTCCTTTTACAAACAGTCCCTCAGGATTGTGATCGTGCGCGTAACTGCCCAAACACCACTCAATTTCAGAAACTAATTGCTCTTCAATTCCCAACTGAGTGAGCTTGTCCTTTGCTTCAATTAATACTTTTTCCATTTTCTCGTCAGACATTTTAAACGGTAGCTTTTGTGAATATTTACGCAAAGTAAAGTGAATATTTAATAAATATTCAACGTTTTTATAAAATAATTAATAAATACGTAACTAATGTAACGATTTCTTAAAAATGTCAATTTTACCATCCATCACTTTAAACCACAGTGGTGGCACTGTAGCCAACAACATCATACCCGGATACCCTGTAGGCATCTGGGGGCTAGCTTCCATGTGCCGTAGTACCTGGTATTTTCGACTGGCGATGTAGTGGTGATCCGAATGCCTGGACAGTTCGAACAGCATGATTCTGCCAACCACGTGGTCCGAATTCCAGGAGTGTTGCGGCATCACTCGCTCGTATCGTTCTCCCTTTTTATCACGTCTCAATCCGTAGTGTTCGATATAGTTGACCGTTTCTAAAAGTAAAAACCCGATAACAGCGGCTAAAACGAAATAAACAGCAACTATACCACCAAACCACCAGTAGATCAACGCGACAAATGAGACCTGTATGATCTGAAATAATAACATTTCATTATGCCATGATAGTTTCCGCAACCCTTTCTTTTGCAATCTATGAGCCTCCAGGTGCCATGCCGACCGATAGGCATTGATCACGGACCTTATCCAAAACGCATAAAGGGACTCCCCTAGCCTTGCCGACGAAGGATCTTCATCGGTGGATACATTTTTGTGATGTCCGCGATTGTGCTCGATGAAAAAGTGCATGTACAGAGAAGTCATTAGCAGCAGCTTCGCCATAAACTGTTCGTACTTATGCTTTCTATGCCCAAGCTCATGAGCCACATTGATCCCCATCACTCCACACAAAAGCCCCATGGCTGAGATTCGACCAATAATAGATATTGGACCTAATGTTGGGTCAGTCATTGAGTGGAGGAAAACCCAAAGCAAAGCAAACTGTACTGGCACCACCAGATAAACCGATAAGTCGTATAGCTTATTCTGCAACAGTTTTTGTTCCTCTTCTGCAGAATGGTTATCAGGCTTGGGTTGAAAGAATAACTCCAACAAAGGAATCAAAGCAAACGCCTCCAGTATAGGCAAATAAGTCAACCAACCTTCATTGGTAAACGAAACGTAAGCTAACACCGGAAGTGAAAAAACACTCAAGTACTTTAAAAAACCGAGCTGTTTCATAAGATTATGGGGCTAAATGTTGCCCAATAAAATTACTGCGAAAATTCCATTTTCCCGAATGGAATCAGGTAGGATAAGGTAAAGCCCCCCAAGTAGTGATTGGTCAAATCAGGTAGGCGCTCTGAGAAATCTTCTGTACGAATAAAACTACTGGCACTATAAGATAAAAAGGCATCCAGATGAATCGCACCAAAGGAAAAATCTCGATGCACTCCCAGGGAGAAACGAATACCATACCCAAATTTTTTATCTCGGTTAGGTTCGTAGGTGTAGAATTCCTGGCCTCCAATATTTGACGTATTCGGATCTGGATCTTTGTCATAACTCAACAGTTGCTCCAAGAAAACACCAAGTGTGCCAAAGTATTTCGTTTTGCGTTTTCCAGCGTAAATAATGGCTTCTATTGGAAAGTTGAGGTAGTTCATCCGAACATGGTAGGTAGGTTCATCTGTATCAAAAGTCTGACGCCAGCCCTTGGCTTCATAGAGCAAGCCACTCTGCAATCCAGCATTCAAAAAAGAGGTGGGAGATTGATTGGTAAACAACTTCAGCATCACTCCACCGTGATATCCAGGCTCAAAACCGGTATTCATCACAGTATTATATAGTGTATGCTCTATATAAGTTGTGCTAAAATGCCCACCTCCACGTACACCCAGATAACCTTTCACTTGTGCATTGAGGGCACTTGAAGCCAAAACAATCACTAATACAACAACTATTCTCATTCAAATACCCTCAATTACTCCATTATTTTTTGGCTGAATCATCGTTCTTACGGCCTTTTTTGGGTCTTCTGGCTCCATAAGAACTGTTGGCAATTTTACCTCTTTTTGTCTTTCTGTCTCCTTTTCCCATAATGTTTATGAATTTTAAAATGAAACAATAAGCAAGGCACTACCTGTAACGAAAGCAATGGCAAAACCTTGCTTTACACTTCAAAAGTACAACATCTAACTGATACCAATGTTCCAGATTATCCGAAACATTTCCTCAGAACCATCTTGTACACAATGCTGAATTTTTAATGTAGAGGTAACACGCATTTAACTGCGATACCTACTTAGCTAAGGGTGTTCAACATAACTTCGTCTTCGTAAAACCAATTAGTATGGAAAAGCTAGATCACGATTTTCTCTCAGATGATTTCTCCGAACTGGACGATGTGCTTGATCGATCATTTTTTAATGACGCTGAGGAATTAATTGACTGTGAGGAAGATGAAGACAACTACGAAAACAAAAGCGACGAATTCAGACCAATTTCTGAATTATAATTTCTTCTAAGTCGCATTGTTTACTAACTTTGCACCTCGGCAAACGGATGCGACCAGCTCCTGCTGAATCCCCCAGGACCGGAAGGTAGCAAGGGTAGGCGGTTGTAGCGGTGCGACATTTCGTTTGCCTTTTTTATTATCCCTAATTTTACCGCACCTTTACTACTTAAATCCACAGCAATATGAAATTCTTTATAGACACAGCAAATCTAGACGAGATCCAGGAAGCCTATGACATGGGTGTATTGGATGGTGTAACGACTAACCCATCACTAATGGCCAAAGAGGGCATCACCGGAGAAGAGAACATCTTGAAGCATTATAAGGATATCTGCAACATAGTGGATGACAATGTGAGTGCTGAAGTCATCTCCACGGAATTTGATGCGATGCTGGCTGAAGGTAAGAAACTAGCTGCTATTGATGACAAGATTGTGGTGAAAGTGCCAATGATCAAAGATGGCGTGAAAGCAATCAAAGCACTGACAGAAGAAGGAATCAGGACCAACTGCACCTTGATCTTCAATGCAGGTCAGGCAATCCTGGCTGCTAAAGCCGGAGCCTCCTATGTATCTCCATTTATTGGCCGACTAGATGATATTGGATCTGATGGACTAAATCTGATCGAGCAAATCGTTCAGATTTTTGACAACTATGGATTCGAAACAGAAGTACTTGCTGCATCCATTCGCCACAACATGCACCTAATCCAGTGTGCTGAAATTGGAGCAGATGTGGCCACGTGTCCGCTTTCTGTTATCACCGGCTTACTCAAGCATCCACTTACAGATAGTGGACTGGAAAAATTCCTGGCGGATTACAAAAAAGGTAACCAATAAGGTCAATTTCGAGTTGATGGTACAAACTGCGTACTCAGATATGTATATCATCAAGGTAAAGGGAAAAGCAAAGATCCCTGACTACATCCAACTGCGGGATGACAAGTTCGTCTTGATCGCTTACTTTAGAGCAGATAGACCTCTTCAAAAATTGGAGAAATTTGGACTGGAAGGCAAAGAAGATGCACTCGAAAAAGTGATCAATTCATTGCCCTTTGGTAAACTGCAAAAACTAGAACTATAAATGTCATTCTCAGAAGAACCGGTTGTACAAATCACCAATGCCACCATCTTTCAGGACAATGCCACCGTACTGAGTGAGCTAGATGTAGCAATAGGCAAGGGGGAATTTGTGTACCTGGTGGGTAGAACAGGGAGCGGCAAATCGTCTTTGCTGAAGACACTCTATGGAGACCTCCCCTTGAGACTTGGAGATATCAAAGTGGTGGGATATGATATACGAGGAATCAAACCTGCGGATGTGCCTTTTCTGCGGAGAAAAATTGGTATTGTATTTCAGGACTTTGAGCTTTTCTATGACCGTAGCGTTGCAGAGAACTTAAACTTTGTCATGAAAGCTACCGGCTGGAAAGACAAAGCCAAAATGAAGAGCCGACTAGCCGAGGTGCTCATGCGTGTTGGTCTGGGTGCCATCAGCAACAAGATGCCACACCAGCTCAGTGGTGGAGAACAGCAGCGTGTAGTGATCGCACGGGCACTACTCAATGAACCTCAAATCCTTTTTGCTGACGAGCCCACTGGAAATCTGGACCCTGAAGTCTCCGAAGGCATTATGAAATTGTTTTTGGAAATCAACAAGTCAGGTACAGCTGTGATTATGGCTACTCACAACCACCACTTCATCGAGCAGTTTCCAGCCAGAGTGCTGAAATGTGAATCAGGCAAGATTAGGGATTCGGCTAAAGAAGACTTTGAGTTGACTGGTATCTATTGAAATTAAAAAAGGCCTCTCACGAGGCCTTTCGCTTATTTAACTCTCAAGTCGCCATAACTCGATTTAACTATGATTCGTTTGTCGGGACTCCCTTTACCAATTTTGGCTTTGTATTCATTCCTGTTGTCATCCTTCACCTTATAGTAGACATCTACCTGATTGCTGCTTGCGCTCATGTTGGCAAATGAAAACTCTCCCTCCAGGTCTGCGTTGGTTCCATCTTGTAATCGAATGGTATAGGAGCTAAACTTGCCGTAAATCTCCACTTTGCTGAATTCCTTACTCAGCTCATCTATCTGAAAATCAGAAATATAACTCGCCTCCAGGTAGAGACTTTTATTGAGCTTTTCGATAGAAAATCCGGAGAACTGTGCGTCTGACTCTACCACATCTACTTCTCCAAGTTTAACATCTCCGTACTTGCTCTCCAGCTCCAGATCCCGCACTTTATTTAAGCGTACCTGAGAAAACTGCTGCTCCATCTCTAACACATCCGCAGACTCAATATCCAGCTCACTATATTTCACATCCACCTCGGCTTCTGCAAGTGCTCCAAGTGAACCTTTCCCAAAGGACAGCTCCAGATCAAGAAAACCACTAAAGTTCTGCGTCTTCAAATTACCATAACCAATTTCCAACTCCGCTTTGGCTTTCCAGTCAGCTATGTAGGTGTCACCGAACCGGTTTTCTATATCGATAGCGTTCGTAGCAGGGAAATTAATCCAGTAATTGATCTCAAAACTTTCGTCGCTTTTGGTATTCATGTTGCCATTGAGCTCTGTTTCAAAAGTGATGGTACTACCTTCACTAATATCCACACTGATCTTGTCTAATAGCTTTTGGGCCCGGTCATCCGTTTTACCATTTACCAGGATCTCTATCTTCACCTTCAATTCAGACTTATCCCAACTCTCCACATGTACCTCTCCAAACTGATTGGACACCTTCAAAACTGTGGATGAGTTTACTGGGTAAGACTTGTTGATGACCTGCCTTTTTTCTTCCAGAGTACCAGCCAAAACCACTTGTATTCCCAGAAAAAACACGAACAGTAAATTAAATTTCAACACTTGTATTGGTTTCATTTTCCTTGTTTTTAAGTTCTTTAAGTATTTGCACCTGCTTGTTGAGTATTTCTATTCGCAGCTGCAGATTTTTGATCATCATGTCTGAAATGAGATCACTTGAATTCTGTCTTGCATAAGTCTGTTTGAGCTGGGCGTATAGTTGATCTAATCGCTCAATTTCCAGGATAAATTCGCGACTGAGGTTGGTCTGACCATACGTCGATATTTCTGATTTCTTTTGGGAGATCAATTGGGTATAATACTGCTCTACCTGTTTGAACTCCGAATCAATCGCCACATCTCGACTGCTGGTTGAATCCAACTGTCGCTCTACCACCAGATACACCGTAGACATCAACAGCACTACTGCGGCAACTTTCCAAAGCCCCAGCCAGCGGCCTGCTTTAGTTTGGCCTTGATGAATCGACCTCCACACATTTTCCGAAGGCAACTCACTGTCAAACTCCTCTCTGTTAGTTTGTATAAATCGCTCTAATTGGTCACCCATATTTCACCTCTTGTTTCAAAATGATTTTTAATTTGTCCTTAGCTCGCTTGTACTGACTTTTGGAAGTCGATTCGGTGATGCCCAGTATGTCACTGATCTCTTTGTGATCATATCCTTCAAATAGATAGAGCGATAACACGCTACGAAATCCTTTGGGTAAATCCATCAAAGCTGTTTTCACTCGCTCCACACTCAGTCCTGTTACTTCATCACCAATAGACATTGACTCTTCTTCCAGCTCAGCGACTTCTTCCATCATTAATGTTTCCTTTTGATTTTTCCTCAAACTTGTAATGGACTTGTTCACGACTATCCTTTTGAGCCATGCACCGAACGTGGCATCCTCCCGATAAGAATCGATGTGCTTAAAAGCATTTAAAAAAGCCTCTTGCAATACATCCTCAGCCTCCTCCCGATTACCACAGATGCGCAAAGCTGTATTGAACATAGCTCTACTATACAGTCGATAAAGCTCATACTGCGCACCTGGATCACCTTCCTTGCACCTATTGATCAACTCTACATGTATATTTATCGTATTGCTTTCCAAGCCTTATCAGACAAAATTCATCTCAATGACTGAAGTAAATTAATAAGGTTGCATTTGCTGTGAAAAATATCTAATCAACTAAGTTTACCCTATGAAGAAACTCATCCTTGGCGTACTTTGCTCTATGAGTTTTCTGTGGCTTAATGCGCAGCAAACAGCTTCGGATTCCACCCTGACAACCGCGGATACCGTAGTTCAGGAGATTAAAGAACCTTTGATCAATTTTGAATCAGGCATATTCGTAGAAATCGGAGCAGACTTTACTCCCACATTGAATACCTACCGATTGATGAGTTCAATTGGAGCGGGCCTGCAATACAAATTTCTGTATGCTGGATTTGCAGCTGAGGAGTTTGAGGGTGGAGTGACTACCACGCTGGTGTTCCCCAATGATTTTAACCTCAGATCCAAACAAGGTAAAGTCTTTATCGGAACCAGGGTCATGAACACCCGGTTTGTTGAAGTAGATCTAAGGATAAGCTATGGCCTGGGTGATATGGTCTGGGAGCGAGATTCAAACAATGAAAATTTCATTCGGAGTGAGTACTCTTCTTTTCAACCTGAAATCCGAGTTCTAGGAACACCGTTTGATTGGCTTAAAGCTTATGCTTCTTGTGGATATAAAAGAATTAGTCATCTGGATATACCTAAGATAACTAATGATGATTTCAGTGGTTTTATTTTCGGAATTGGATTGAGATGCGGAATCTATCGTTAATCATATGGACCATATGCCTCAGCGCATGCTATGTCTCCGACGACTTGCCTCCAGATCAGAAAGCCTGGCAGTATGACTTACCATCGTCGGTGGGACTGAGCAATCTAGAATTAACTAACCTGGACTTACTCATAGAATCTCGAAACTTCGGTCAGGTTAATGGTATGGTGATCATCAAAGATGATCACCTCATTTTTGAAAACTACTACAATGGCACCAACCGACAAACAATCCATGAAATAGGTAGGGCGACATGTGCTGTAGCTGTGCTCACCCTCGGTAAGCTAATTGAGGATGGTCTTATTGCTAATCTAGACGTACCCATTGCCAATTTCTTGCCAGAATACGAAGATATTTTCAATGCCGAACCTCGCAAACGGAACATTACATTTCGGCACATTCTGGAGAATAAAATGGGCATTCCATGGAATGAATATACCGTAAATACCAGTACCTCCAAGAGTCAGTTTTACCAAATGAAAAGGGAAAGCGACTGGGTGAGGTTCGTGTTGTCACAGACATTAGAAGCAGACCCTGGTCTACGCATTGTATTAAACAGTGGATCTGCAATGGTTCTTTCCAAAGTGTTCGAAAACATCCTACTGAATGAGACTCTTGAAGAATATATAGATCGTAACATCTTCAAACCCATCGGCATTACAAATTATGAATGGGTACGTGATCCCTCAGGCAGCCTGGATTTGGCCACTGGCCTGAGTATCTCCACATTGGATTTCACTCGAATTGGTTACTTGATGCAGCAAGAGGGTCGCTGGAGTGATCGAAAACGAGTCATTGATCGATTCTGGATTTTGGATGCTACCCAACTAGTCACACCATTTCTCGAAAACTTTGGTTTTGGCTATTATTGGTGGGTGTTCACGGATGCTTTTAATGAAGAAGTATTTAATGGTTTGCGCACTTACTCTATCAATGGCTATGCGGGACAGTGTATCTATGTGGCCCCTGATGACAATCTGGTTGTTTGCATCATGGCTGACAACCCCTACAGTGATTCTGTATATAACCCATCTTTGGACATCTATAGAAGGATACTGACCGCAGTGACTACTACCACCGAGGACAATTCATGAAAGAGGTAGAAGATAGTGAGCTATTTGAACGTGTTAAACAAGGCAACCTCGCAGCTTACGAACAAATATTCAAGCAGCACTATGGACCTCTAGCACGGTATGCAACCAGCATCATCCGTGATATCACCATGGGTGAGGAAATAGCCCAGGAAGTGCTCATGTACATTTGGGAAAAACGTAGCCAGATCAACCTGAGCAGTTCGCTAAAAGCATATCTATTCTCATCGGTAAAGAACAAGTGCATTAATTACATCAAGCACGAACTACCCAGACTCCAGTCTACTACCGATTTGAGTCAGGTCAGGGGAATAGAAAACAGCCCCATGACTACTGACGATGCGGAACTGATGAAAAAGAAAATACAGCATGCTATTGATCAACTCCCTGAGAAATGTAAGAATATTTTTGTGCTGAGTAGATATGGGGGATTGACCTATGCAGAAATCGCCGAGGAGCTTGAAATCTCCGTAAAAACTGTAGAAAACCAGATGAGTATAGCACTAAAAAAACTCAAAGAATCTTTGAGTGAAGAGCTAAAAGAATATCGATTGAAATAAAAATTATGATGATATTAGGGGTACCCCAAAAAACGATTGCCTAATAAACGATATGCCCGCTAAATGGTTTGAAAAATATTGCCAAAAACACTATTCGCAAGATAGTGACCCTACGGAAGATTCAGAATTTGAGCTCTTTTACGAGTTAAGTGAATTCGATCAGGAAGTTGATTCGGAAAAAGCCTGGAAAAATGTCTGTAGTAAACTGAATGTTCAAAAGAAATCCTGGACTGCTGTATGGAAAGTAGCTGCTGCTGTCCTACTGGCAGGAAGCTTGTCTTTGGTTACTTATCAGCAACTCTTCACTTCAGATCACCAGTTGACTGAACTAAAAGCACCGAATCGACCTACAAAATTCCGATTAGCAGATGGCTCGGACGTAGTTCTTGCCCGAAATTCCCAATTGTTAGTGGACGAAAAAGAGTTTATGACTTCACGTCAGGTTACACTTAAGGGTAAAGCCTTTTTTGATGTTGCCAAGAACCAGGGAACCTTTACCGTATTGACCACAAATGGAACAATTGAGGTATTGGGTACGCAATTTGATGTGAACTCTGCTCCAGACGAACTAGCAGTGGCTGTGTATGAAGGACTTGTAAAAGTGAGCAATAATCAAAACTCAGCTCAACTCGCTGAGGGTGAAAAAGCCTACCTCACAGCCAGCAAACTCATTAAGGGTAAGATCAATAGTTCAAATGAAGAAGGTTGGAGAACCGGTGATTTTAACTTTGATAATGAACCGCTCAAAAAGGTCATTCCGCTGTTGGAAGAATACTACAACGTTGACATTCAATCTTCTAAAGCACTTTTAGAGTGCAAGGTAACGGCTTCTTTCAGTCAAGAACCACTTACTGATGTGATCAAAACGCTAGCAACTGTACTTAATGCCAAGTCAAAAAAATCTGGCAATAAGATTTCCTTTACTGGAAAAGGTTGTTAAATCCTCTCTATTTTTACATCAAGAACCAGACGAATCCGCCTAAAATTCGTAAAGTGATTGATGTCAATATTCCAACAAGGGACTTTTTTATTGCTCATGCTCATGCTAATAGGCATCAGCGCTTCAGCACAGGACCGAGACATCTCAGTGACCCAGGGAACCTATTCGGTTCATGAATTGCTCCGCAATGTGCGCCAACAAGGCGTTCCTTTAGCTTATAGTCTAGATAGAATTCCAAATTCAACTTGTATCCTACCAGAAGACATCAACAGTCTGTCGGAGCTGTTTACTTTGTTACAAAACCAGGTGGGACTGACCATTTCTGCAAGTAATCAGCAATACCTACTCACCTACACGCCACCGGCTAACCGGCAGTATATCAGAGGAATTATCCGTGATGCTTCATCAGGTGAAGTGCTGATTGGAGCCACGGTTTATATGAAGAGTTCTGAATCTGGGGTGAGTTCCAATACTTATGGATTCTACTCCCTGGAAGTTCTGGAGGGATCACATATTGTAGAAGTCAATTATATAGGATATCACCCTTTGGTGGATACGATAGAAGTGAACGGCTCCAATCAAACACTCGATTTTAATCTGACACCCCAGCCACAGCAGCTAAATGAAGTCGTGGTATCAGCCTACGAACCCAAATTGAACGTTACCAGTCCCATACCAGGTGTCAACACGCTCAACCTGAATACCAAAGGACAGATACCTTACTTCCTGGGAGAGGTAGACGTACTGCAAGGAGCAACACTTCTTCCAGGAATCACCACCCTCGGTGAGGATGCTAACGGACTCAGTGTGAGAGGTGGTAATGTGGACCAAAATCTAATTCTCCTAGATGAGGCCACCGTTTATAACCCCAATCACCTTTACGGGATGATTTCCATATTCAATCCAGAGGCAGTCAATAAAATTGAAATCATAAAAGGATTCATCCCCCCATCCTATGGTGGTCGAGCTTCCTCCGTGATGACTGTACATCAGAAAGAGGGAGATTATAATTCCTTCCATGTCACCGGCGGAATCGGTATTGTATCAGCCAGAATCATTGCTGAAGGTCCTCTCAAAAGAAATAAGAGTTCATTCATCGTATCAGCACGCCAATCGCTCTTCGATCTAACTTTGGACCAAAATACCACCAACTATTTTCAAGACTTCAATGCGAAAACTAACTGGAAGGTAAATGCCAAGAATACGTTCTATCTCTCTGGATATCTGGGAAATGACCGAAGCACCAATGTGTTTGATACGGACAGGGTATGGGGTAACCGCAATCTATCAGCCCGCTGGAATCATTTGTTCGGGCATCGCGTTTTTGCCAATTTCTCAGCTATAGTAAGTCAGTACAACTACAAAATTACTCAGCCCAGGGAGGCTGCCAGTTTCATTGGTCAGTCCCAAATCGTTGATTACACACTGAAGTCAGACTGGGGGTTTATCATTAACAATAATCATGAAATCAACTTTGGAGGAAGCTCGGTGTTTCATAGACTGAAGCCTGGAGAGCGCATTCCTTTTGATGAAGAGTCCTCTTCAGACACACTGATTCTGGATACTGAGACGGGTTTGGAATCTGCCTTTTACCTGTCCCATGAGGCCAACCTCGATCGATTCAAGCTGCTGTATGGATTGCGACTCTCTTCACTAATCAATTATGGACCTGGAGATGTGTATGAGTATACACCAGACCTTCCACTGCTGGATGAGAACATCACTGATACCATGTCCTATCGTTCTTTTGAACCTATAAACACCTATGTAGGCCTGGAACCAAGAGCTTCCATTGTTTACCAATGGAATCAAAACCTCAGCACTAAAATCAGCTATACCAAAACTTATCAATACTTACATCTGATATCCAATACCGTCACCCCTACTCCTACAGATATCTGGAAGCTGAGCGATTCTTATATTAAGCCCACACAGTCTCATCATATTTCACTCGGTTGGTTTTTTAACCTGAAAGACGATAAGTATGAGGCTTTTGTGGATGGATATTATAAACTACTGAATGATCTGCTGGAATACAAAAATGGAGCTGACCTACTATTCAATAACAATCCTGAAACGGAGCTGATCAGTGGAAAAGGCCGAAACTATGGAGTTGAATTCTTTCTAAAGAAAAATGCAGGCAAGGTCACTGGCTGGCTTAGCTACACCCTTTCCAGAAGTGAGGTGCGAATAGACAGTCCATTCGGGTCGGTCAATAATGGAAACTACTTTCCTTCCAACTTTGACCGTAAACATGATGTCACTCTCGTTGGAATCTATGAGATAAGTCCCAGACTATTCGCCTCACTCACCTTCAACTATAACTCTGGCAGGCCATTCACTTTACCACAAGGTAAATACAAATTTGAAGATATTCAGGTACCACATTTTGAATCGAGAAACCAAAGCCGCTTGCCGGCCTATCATCGCCTGGACATTTCCCTCAAATGGCACACGAAAAACACCCATTCAGACGGTTCACCGAAGCGCTTTAATGACTACTGGACCTTAAATGTGTACAATGTCTACGGCCGAAAAAATGTCTATTCGTACGTGTTTGATCAGAATGCCAGCGGACAAACGACCGTGACCCCATACTCGATTATAGACATTGTCGTTCCATCTATAACCTACCATTTTAGATTTTGAGAAGGCTCCTTTACATAGCGATATTTGGTGGTCTACTTACCTCCTGCCAAAGTGATGAGGTGCCGGAGTTATCAGCAGCTAACCTAGTGGTAGTGGAGGGTTGGCTGACCAATATAGATACCATTCAATCGGTCAAATTAAGTACCTCACAGAGTTTTTTATCTGATGAACCAGAGCTAATCCTACAGGATGCCCAAGTCTCCATATCAGGAGACAATGGAGAGACGATCAACTTCCAATATGCCGAAGGTGGGAAATACCTATCTACCCGACGAGTAGCGGGAAAAGCAGGAGTGAATTACACCTTACGTGTCATACTTGCTGATGGCCGAGCCATTACGTCGGGAAGTGAAACAATGAATACGGCGCCTACCATTGATAGTTTGGGCTATGACTCGTATGAAAGACAATCAGAAGATGTACCCAATCTAATCGAAACGGTGTATTACCCAGTTGTCAAGTTTCAAGATCCGGAGGCCGAGACTAATTATTATCGCCTGAGAGTGGCTAAAAATGATACTCTTTTTACTGAAGCGTCAGAAATCGTACTTATAAATGATCGCTTCTTCAACGGAAATGCACCATTCATTGAAAATGAACTCACCATTTTTGAATTTGCTGCTTCTGATTCTATCAGCATAGAGCTACAGGAAATCTCAAGAGCAGGATATGAATTCTTGCGTGTACTAAAGGCTCAAACTACTTCTTTGGGTAGCACTTCTTCCATTACACCGGCTCCAGTTTCAGGCAATTTGCGGTTTGTAGAGTCCGATGAAACAGTCCTTGGCTACTGGGGCACCACTTCGATCCAAAAAGGTGGAATAAAAATTATTCAATAAAAATTCTATTTTCTTTAGGGGTAACCAGCCAATCCCTTGCCATGCATGTGATATGTTCAAAAAATTAGCTGTTTTTATGATCACATTGCTTTTTACCACTTTGGGTATCAAAGCAGTACGAAGAGCCAGAACAGACTCTAACGATCAATTCATCTATTACTGAAAACGACATGTTTGACAGAGAAAATAAAATATCAAAGGGATTGGACAAATTGCTGAACAGCAACCGCAACAATCAATTTCCGACAAATCAAGATGTATTTGTTGGAGATCCTGCTATGCGCAACAACTATTTCGAATCCTTCTATCAGGCCCAGCTGGCTGAGATTGCTTATTCCAAGAATAAGTTCTAATTAAGCTTCGGCCTTTAGAACATCTGCAGGCTTCACGCCAAACTTCTTTTCATACTGCTTGCTGAAAGAAGTGACATTTTTCAAGCCTATGCTTCGTGCAGCCTCTGAGGGGTTTCTCACTTTATTCTTTCTGATGAGATAGTCCACATACTTCATTCGAATTTCTGCCACATATTCAAAAGGAGTCATCCCCGTCAATTTCTTCACTAATCGATAGACTTGTCTTTCACTGGCTGCCATGGCATTGGCCAGGTCAAAAACTGACAGGTTTTCATCGTCTATTCGTTCCATTATCACTTGATCGAGCTTAGACAGTATATCTTTCTCCACTGCGTCCAAACTTGACTTATCGAAGAGTTTGGAGAAGGTTTCATTTTCTGATGATCCGTAACTCTTTCGTGTTTCCAAAAGATTATTGATTCGCAATTTGAGCTCCTTCTTTTGGAATGGTTTCTGGAGATAATCATTGATGCCTTGATAAAGTACCTTCTCCTGATCATTTTCAGAAATCCTGGCAGAGACAACCAGAATTGGGATTTTATTGAATTCCTCATTGGCCTTCAAAGCCTCTATTAATTCAAAACCATCCATCCAGGGCATCATCAAATCGGATACAATTAACGACACTTCATTATGCTTGAGCAGTTCCAAAGCTTCAATCCCGTGAGCTGCTTCAATCACATGGTAATCATCTTCCAAAATCTGCCGAATATGATAGCGTATTTCGGGATGATCGTCCACTATCATTATGGTCATGTTCTCATCTTCCTGTTTTGGTAAACTCACCCCAGCACGCTCTTCACGATTTATTTCATCATACAAATGCTTACGCTCAGAAACATAGGTGAACGTACCGCCCAGTGCTTTCTCTTCCCCGAAGACCGTAGCTTTTGGAAACTCCATCTGAAAACTCGTTCCCAACCCTAAGGCACTTTCTACAGCTATTTTGCCACCGTGCAGTTCTACTAACTCCTTCACCAAAGCCAGACCAATACCCAAGCCTTCCTTGGTCCGGTATTGATTGCTCTTGGACTGATAAAACCGATCAAACACATATTCCAAACTCTCTTCAGGTATACCTTCACCCGTATCAATAATATTGAGCAGGATGTTATCACCATTCTCGCGAGTTTCCACAGTGATCTTATCGCCTTTGGAAGTGTGCCGGATGGCATTGGACACCAGGTTATAGAAGATCTTCTCAAACTGCCTCGGGTCAATGAAAACCGCCTCCTCACGTTTGATATAATTTTTACAGGTAAGCGAAACACCTTTGTATTCAGCCGTACCAATAAACATGTCCGTGAGCATTTCCAAATAGGAACTAATGCGAACTACCTCCTGCTTAAGGCTAATTTTACCTTCTTCCAGTTTAGTCAGGTCATTGATCTCATCCGTGAGATAAAGCAGACGCTTGCAGTTTTTATAACCAGTTTCCAGGTTTTTAATGGCTCCTGGTGTCAATACGACATCTTCATCCTCCTGTAGCATCTCCAGGTTACCCATGATCAGGCTTAATGGAGATCTCAAATCATGTGAAACGTTAGCGAAGAATCGGGATTTAGCTTCATCCAGCTCCTTTAGTTTGTTGGATTGCTTTTCAATCACCTCTTTGTCGGTTTGAATCTTATCCCGCTGACGACTGATCTTATTAGAGAGCTTTTTCTTAACCAGATAAGCTCTGACCGATACCGCAGCAACAATCAAAAACAGCACAATACCTACGACTGTCAATGTGATGATGATCTGTTGTCTGGAGATAATTTCCTGATTCAACTCAGCTTGCTTTCTCAAAAACTCATTCTCAGCTTCCTGCTGCTCCATTTCATATTGCCCCTTGAGCTGCTCAATCCTGCGGATGTTCTCTTCACTGAAAAGCTGCTGATTGAGCTCGCCATAGCGTACGTTTGTTTCATAGGCATTTCGGAAATCTTCACTGTTTGCATAAATTTTACTGAGGTTTTCCAGTACGTTTTTCTCCTCATACCGACTACTCACATCCCGAGTTATATCGATCGCCTTGAACGCGTACTCCTTGGCCTTTTCCAACTCATTTTTGGATAAGTAAATCTTTGAGATGTTATTGTAAACCACTGACAGCATTCGTGGATTGGAGTCCTTCCCTATTCGATCAATCAGACTTAAATGGTATCTTTCCGCTTGTACCATATTACCCTGTAGCATGTAAGTCTCCGCCAGATCTATTTCAGCAGCCAGAGTTCCATATTCATCACCCAGTTTACCTCTAATATCTATGGCTTGTTTGTAGTAGAGTTCTGCTTGTCCATACTCTGCTATTCCTTTGTAGGATCTACCCAAATTCAAAAAACAATAGGCAACCATGCGATTGTCAGCAAGAGCTTGGGCTTGATCCAGGGCCTGAATGAAATACTTAATAGCACCTTGAAAATTGGTTTGGTACAGGTAGAGATTGCCCAGGTTTATCAGAGAATAGCCACGTTGTTCTGGGTTTTTTCGGTCTTCTGCCAGTTTTAAAGCTTCCAAATACTTTTCGAAGGCCTTGGAGAAATTACTGAGATTTCGATAAGCCACACCGATGTAATTGATGGACTGAATTTCCAGATCTGAAAAGTCATTCGCCCGGCTCAGTCTTAAGGCTTGATTAGCAAAGTACAATGCAGAATCAGGTCTGATATCCCGATACTCCCATGCCAATGCATTACTCACTTCTGCAACTGTCTTTACTTCACTGGTAGGTGTTGTACTGAGTTTAGCCCTCAAACTATCAACCTTGATTTCCTGCGAATAACCAAACACAGCAAACAAAGCGACGGTCAATAGCATGCTACTGAATCTCTTGACTATCATATAGGTTGGAATTGTGCAAATTAAAGCTAATCAAAGAGATGTTAATAGCACTGCTGAAAACACAGTATTTCGACTAATTTTTAAGAATTGCATTACGAGTTGAACTGATGCTCAAATGCATAATCCTCAAAGAATTGAAGTGATTCAGGGTTGCGCATAGCGCCTAGATTAGCTGCATTCTGCTTGTTTTTACCCATCAGAATCTTCTTCACCGGTGCTTCCATTTTCTTACCACTAATCGTATAAGGGATATCCTTTACCTCTATCACCTCATCAGGCACATGGCGTCTGGAAAAATCATTGGTCAATTGTCTATTAATTTCTTCTTTGACTTTATCAGTAAGGTGGGTGCCTTCTTTCATCACCACAAACAATGGCATAAAATGCTTACCTCCAGCCAGCTCCAGATTGACGATAAGACTGTCCTTAATGGATTCTAATTTATCCACACTTTGATAAATCTCTGCGGTACCAATGCGGATTCCGTGGCGATTTAACGTAGCATCGGATCGACCTTTAATCACCAAAGTGTTGCGGTCTGTGATCAGCAGCCAATCTCCATGTCGCCATACACCGGGGTATTCCTCAAAATACGATTCTTTGTAACGCTCTTTACGGACATCACCCCAAAAGTAAATAGGCATAGATGGCATAGGTTTAGTCACCACCATTTCACCTACCTCATTCACCAATGCCTTGCCATGATCATCGTAGGCAAACATAGCGCATCCCAGGGCACGTCTTTGTATTTCACCCTCATATAAAGGCTCCAAAGGACATCCTCCAACGAAAGCAGAACAAACATCAGTGCCACCACTCATGGAGCACAGCCAGACATCCGACTTCACCTTTTCATAAATCCAGTCAAAACCCTCAGGAGGCAAAGGAGAACCTGTGCTGCTGATTGACCGAAGGCTCGACAAGTCAAATTTCTTGCCTGGTTCTAACTTCTTATTCATGCAAGCCACAATGAACGGGGCACTGGTACCAAAATGGTTGATACCAACTTCTTCACTAAACTTCCAAAGAGCATCAAGTCCGGGATACCCGGGACTGCCATCATACAAAACGATTGTAGCGCCAGCGAGTAAAGTCGATTGGACAAAATTCCACATCATCCAACCAGTGGTGGTAAACCAAAAGTATTTTTCGCCGGCTTTCACATCATTGTGAAAGGTGACGTACTTTAAATGCTCTAGCAAAACTCCTCCCTGTGAGTGTGTTATGGCTTTGGGCTGGCCAGTGGTACCCGAGGAGTAGAGTACCCAAATAGGATCTGCAAAATCCACCGCTGTAAAGTCAAGAGAGGCATCCTGACTGACTACATCATCCCAGGTTGCCGCATAATCCACAAAAGCAACCTGGTGCAGATATGGAATCTGGAGAACGGATTGAATGGAAGGTAGTTCAGAGAGAATTTGATGAACGGTCTCCACTCTGTCATGACTTTTTCCCTGATACCGATACCCATCAACAGTAATCAGTACTTTGGGCTCTATCTGCTTGAAACGATCCACCACACTGTTAGCACCAAAATCTGGCGAACAGCTGGACCAAACAGCCCCTAGCGAACAGGATGCTAAGAAACCCACCACCGCCTGCGGAATGTTTGGAATATAAGCCACCACACGATCGCCTTTAGTGACACCTTGTGCTTGCAAATAAGCTCTTACCGCCGCGACTTGCTGCCGCAATTCACCCCAGGACATGCTCACAGTCTCATTACCTTCCTGTTTGAAGATTATAGCGTCTTTTCCCGCTTGTTCCTGCCGGAAAATGTGTTCTGCATAATTGATCTTACTTCCTTCAAACCATGTGGTTTCTGGCATTGGAGCATCATCATGTACCGAACGGCACTCTCCATGGTCTATGATTTGAAAATACTCGTAAAGCGACCCCCAAAAGTCCCTGGTATGATCAATGGACCATCTCCACAGTTCGTCATAGTCTCCAAAAGACAATTCTTTTTTGGATCGGAGCCAATCCATGTAGGCTTGTAGATTGGACTCTGATTTGAAGGATTGGGAGGGTTCCCACAGTTTTTTTGGGGTAGTGGACATGCTGCGAATATGAGTTTTTGGGGTTGTTGCTATTCGGATAACAAGTCTCAGTCATTTTGTTCCCATAAAAAAATTGTGTGAAGATTTTCTCTAGAAATTTTCTCAACAGATACGGAAATCTATCTTTGCAGCCCTTAAGTATCAAACCAAAAAACAGCTCAACATGAAAATCTGGTATACCTGTAAGATCAAGCACACGAAAGAATTAGAAGATGGTATGATGAAGCAGGTAACGGACACGTTTTTGCTAGATGCGGTATCCTACACAGATGCTGAGTCCAGGGTGTATGAGATATGCGAGCGTGACATTCATGGAGAGTTTGCTGTCACGCAGATCACCAAAACCAACATAGCGGAAGTGATCAATCATGAAGATGCTGAAAAATGGTTCAAGAGCAAAGTGGTGTATGCCACAGTAGATGGAGATAGCGAAAAAGAAGTCAAGATCAATACCTACATCCTGGTAAGTGCTGAGAACGCTAAGCAGGCTTATGAGCGCATTGAAGAGCATCTAAACAGTATGCTGGTACCATATGACATACCATCAATTGCGCTAACGAATATCCTGGAGGTTTATCCATATGATCCTGAGAGCCAAATTCCTTCGAACCTTAAACCGCTATCCGAAGTAATGAACGAAAGCTCAGAATCGTAGTTTACGCTCCCAATAGAGCGCTTCACGATCATCGGCTATTTTCTTCTGAACAGTTTCTAGCCCGAGTAGTTCGTGCTCAGGTCCTTTGGAGGTAAAATGCCATTGACCACAATCCTCACACTGATACACATTGATAGGGCCGCTTCCCTTTCGATAGTTATTTCGGGCACGTAGATCAATTAGAGCGTCTATTGCCTCGCGTTCCGTGTCGTAGATTCGCTTGCCAGTACTACACTTCATACAGTCTTTAACCATAAAAGTAACGGAACAGTTTACTCTTCCAGGAAGTGATGGCGCTTAAAAATATTTCCAGGAGTAACACGATAATCAACCTCACCACTATTGGTGTAATGGACAATTCGCATATCATCGAATCCAAAGATGTAGATATTCATCTCCACATTCAGCTCCAAATTGTGCGTAAAGAGTTTTTTCATCAATCCCCAGGATTTCATTATTTCCTTCTTTTCACTTTTGTCCATCTCGTGCGTGTTAAGCGAAATAGAATTGGTAGAAATGTAGCTCTCATGAAGTCGCACCTGCACCTCAGCAGCTCTCTGGCCCTGTTCAGCCATTACCTGCTCAAACATGTGAGCGGTGATTAGGTCGTGATTTAAGTCTGCCAGAAGGTCTGATCTCACCGAATCATCAGAGATGTCGTGAAAGTAATACTTCTCCTTTAAGAAATCATTGCTCACTTCCACCACCGAAAACAACAAGGTATCATAGATCATCAACGGATATATATCTACTGGCACGAGTAGCATGGTGAAGTTCTGATGCTCAGTGAAGTGCTTGACGTATACATCAATATCCTTCCCAACACTGATGTCCTTTCTGCGAAGCTTAATTGAGTCGCTTTGGATATTGTGGCCTTTTTCCAGGAGGTACTGCAGAAACACCTTCGACTCAGTAAATTTATGGACAATGTCTTCGATATCTTCCAGGTGATTTTCCTTGATATACGCTTCCATAGACTCACCAACCTCCTGCACATCATTGGATGCACCAAAGCGCTGCTGTGCATAGGTGTTCACAAAAACACATAGAGAAACCATGAGTATAGCGGTGCGATTGATCATATAGGCCAGTCAGGATTAATGACAGACAAAAATAACCGTAATTATATCAACACAAAAAAAGTTGATTTAAAGGTCCTTTACACATCTGAAGCCCGTATGATTGAAACCGGAGTCTTTGGATGAGCTCATTCTTCTGGCCACGCGGTATCCGCTACAGTAGCTGTCATTACAGAGAAATGAACCGCCTCTTATCACATGTTTGGGGGTGTAGGGTTCTCTGGGATCATAATAATTCTGTGAGCCCTGAGGGTTTTTCACCTGTTCCTGATTGGCATATTGCTCATAAGCTGCCAAATCATACTTGTCTTCGCACCACTCCCACACATTTCCAGCCATATCGTATAAGCCATAGCCATTCGCTGGAAAGGATTTGACAGGAGCAGATCCCTCATATCCATCCAATGCATAGTTTTGATACGGGAATTTCCCCTGCCAGAAGTTAGCCTTATCCGACGCCTCTTCAATGCTGGTATTGCCCCATGGGTATTTGACATCATCTCTTCCTCCCATTGCAGCCCACTCCCACTCTGCCTCTGTGGGCAAGCGCTTACCCGCCCACTTGGCATAGGCCTGTGCATCTTCCCAAGCTACATGCACTACGGGATGGTTCATTTTTTCTTCAATAGAACTTTCTGGTCCTTCAGGATGCTTCCAATCTGCTCCGATAGTCCATGCCCACCACTGAGCATAGTTGTTAAGATCTACAGGACCGTCAGTACCTGCAAAAACCAACGATCCGGCTTTTAACAGACTATCAGCCGGTTTAGGAGTGCCTGGAGGTACTTGCTTCTTGATTTCCTCCCAATCAATATCTTGCTCAGCTATGGTCACATAACCAGTTGCTTCCACGAACTCCTTGAATTGCTTATTTGTAACTTCAGTAATATCCATGTAGAATGGTGATAACTTCACTCCATGCCTGGGAAACTCATCTTCATACGCCTGATCCGACTTACCTCCCATGGTGAATTCTCCTCCGGGAATTAACACCATACCATCAGGGCTTTTGCTATTCATTACGCTTGAGGCATCCTGATCCTCTACGTCTTCTATAGAATTTGACGGATTATTTGAGGAGCTACAAGAAGTTAACCAACCACTTAATAAAAGTAGGCCTGCACCTACAACGATACTCGATTTCATCATAGCTCAAACTTAGCCAATAAACGTTTGCGGTATGTTTGCTATAGTCCCAAAATATGGTCTCATTATTCCAAACCTCCATAATAGGTAAGCTTACCAGCAATTAAGTGCGAATTTTCACATAGAATCCCTTCCTGTTTCAAAAGATTCATATTACTTTGCAATGCCAGGATTAACTTATTCTATATCTTCATACTGGTTTTCCAGTTGCGCCTTAGTAGTTAGATAAGTAATCAGGTATAAAACTGAACAACTACTAAATTAATTACAGCAATGAAACTTCTAAAAAATCTAACCTTATTCGCTTTAGTACTATCTATCGGAGCACTTTGGTCTTGTAACCCTGATGACGGTGATGATCCACAAACTCCACAAGAGCTTACTCTGGAGGCATTGCAGGGAACCTGGAACTTAGACGCTTCCACGTCACAGCTGGCCAACACTGGCATTGATGGCTCAGGAATCAGCGTAACGATCACTTCAACTGGTTTTACACTTTCAGGAGATCTGACAAGCTATTTGGACAAAGTTTCTTACTCAGTAAATGAGGACGGAGAGTTAGAAAGCCCATCGGTCAACATTACCTCAAGTGACATTGAGCTAGATGGAAATGTTACGGTTTCCCTAAACGGCGCTATGGATACGCTGACAGTGTCATTTTCAACCAAACTGGCTGAAGGACGTGTGGACGGACTTGGAGACTTTAAACTGGTTTTCGTAAAAGCCAGCTAACCCATACAAACAAAATTAACTATTGAGCCTCGCTTTTAGCGGGGCTTTTTTATTTGGCGCAATGCCATAAATGACGAATATCAATTAAGTAGATTGATTTCAGTCATATTTTTATTGCTTCCTATTCATGATCTTGTACTAGCCACTAAACAACCCCGATCATGAAAACCTCAAACGTACTCCTGGAAATTGCCCCAATAAATGTCTGCTGTGATAGCTGCGGCATTGAGATCGAAACAGGTAAGCAGTTTATTGCTGACCTGAATGAATCCACCATTCACTGCATGATGTGCAGCAGCCAACTCCAACTACTGAGTGTCAACGAATCAAATACCCATGCCGTCAACATCAAGCTACCGATCAATTGAACAAAGAGAAAAGCAATATGAACTTAGACGTGCAAATAAAAAAGCACTTACAATTTTCACATCGTAAGTGCTTTAATTTGATCCGGGCCACGCAGGCAGGACTCGAACCGTAATGACGGCCCGGCTGGAACCTCCCATTCGCGGACTACTGCTTAGAAGTCGTTCGCTGTTGCGACAGTTGCTCCATCCTCCCGATGGCTATCGGGAGAGCTATGGAAGCATTAACTACGATTCACGGATTAATATGTATTTTTAGTGGATTTCACTAGTCAGAGAAACACCTCAGAGCACAAAAAAAGCCCTAACTTTTACAGTCAGAGCTTATCTTCGTGATTCCACCCGGGCCACGCAGGCAGGACTCGAACCGTAACGACGGCCCGGCCGGAACCTACCATTCGCGGACTACTGCTTAGAAGTCGTTCGCTGTTGCGATAGTTGCTCTATCCTCCCGGTGGCTATTGGGAGCGCTATGGAAATATTAACTATGGTTCACTGATTAATCTGTATTTTTAGTGGATTTCACTAGTCAGAGAAACACTACAGAGCACAAAAAAAGCTCTAACTTTTACAGTCAGAGCTTATCTTCGTGATTCCACCAGGACTCGAACCTGGAACCTACTGCTTAGAAGGCAGTTGCTCTATCCAGTTGAGCTATGGAACCTCCTAGCTATCAGAGCTTTTACACTCCTCTAGACATTTTCCTTTTCGCGAACTAAAGACTCAAAAACTAAGCGGAGAGAGGGGGATTCGAACCCCCGGTACGGTTTCCCGCACGCATGTTTAGCAAACATGTGGTTTCAGCCACTCACCCACCTCTCCGTAGGCTTTCCTGAATCATTTAGGCTTCTCATTTGAAGCCCCTCACGCCTGCTACAGCATGAGCTCCTCTGAAAAGGACTGCAAATATAGTAATCCCAATTAAAAATTATAATCCCCAACAATTAAAATTATCCACATACCACTTATCCTTAAATTTCGTTAAAAGGTCCGGTCCCACATTGGGTAGTATAAACGGTATATGTATTTTTGGGCCGCTTATGACTTGGGCATATTCTTTAGACACATTCGAGATCACTATCATTGCCATTTTTGCGGTTCTCTACATCCTGTATGTAGTGAGACTCACACGCATTAAGGCCAAACTAGATGTACCAATTAGTAAATGGTTGATCAAATTCACTGTACGCACACTTTACTTCCTAATGATCCTGGCAGCCTTATTGGGACCTTCTTTTGGTGACACTACGCGTGAAATCAAATCAGTCGGTAAAGACCTATTTATCTGTGTGGACCTGAGTGAATCCATGAATGCCTTTGACATTCAGCCTTCCAGGCTTGAAAAAGTAAAGTTCGAGCTGAAAAATATCGTAGAAGCCTTTAGTTCCGACCGAATCGGTTTGATCATGTTCTCTAATGAGGCATTCATGCAGTGTCCGCTTACCTATGATAACAATGCGCTCAACCTGTTCATACAGGCAATGAACACCAACCTTGTACCTAGCAGTGGCACAGATTTTGGACCTCCATTAGAAATGGCTCTGAATAAACTAACCAATGAAGCCACCTCAGTTACCCAACAAAAATCCAAAATCATCATTTTGATCAGTGATGGTGAAGACTTTGGTGAAGAGACTGATCAAATAGCTGAGGAAGTAGAATCATCAGGAATCAAATTGTTTACTTTAGGTATCGGTACTGAACGTGGTAGCAAAATCATGACAGGACGTGGCTATAAACGCAACAATCAAGGTGAAGAAGTGGTTAGTAAAATCAATACAAAATCTCTTAGAAAACTAGCCTCTGATACCGGTGGAAAATATTTTGAGATAAACGAACGACAGAACGATGTGGAACGTTTAATTAACTCAATCAACGATATAGAAGGTGAACTGCGAGACGCGAAGCAACTGGATGCAAAGGCCAACAAATATTTTTATTTCTTGATTGCCGCATTGGTACTGATGCTGGTTGATGCACTCATAACTGTAAAAGTTATCAAGCTATGAACAAGCTATTGATCTTATTGCTAATTATCAATTCTACGGATCCATCAGAGATCTCAAGATATAACCGACTCAAAAACAAGGCAGAGATTGCCTATGAAAATGGGCAATATGATGTGGCTGCCAATAATTATAGTATGCTCTATGATTCCTTGAGTGCTGATGATCCTGCTATTGCTCTGAATCTGGCTCATAGTTACTACGCACTGGGAGACAGCTCCAATGCCATGCTCAAATACCAGGCTGCAGCTACTTCTAATAACAACACTATTAAGTCAGTTGCTTACCAACAGCTGGGAGTCATGAATGACAAACCAGAGACTCTAAATGAAGCATTGCAGTACTTGAAGTCTTCGTTGAAAGCCAACCCATACAATGAAGAAGCTCGCTTCAACTATGAAGTAGTCAAGAAGAAACTGGAACAACAAAAGCAGAATCAGAAAGATCAACAAAAACAAAACCAGGACGATCAGGACAAGAAAAACGAAGATCAGGAGAAAAATCAGGACCAACAAGATCAGCAACAAAACGATCAGGAAAAACAAGACCAGGAGAATCAAGATCAACAAAACCAGGACCAACAGGATCAGGAACAACAAAACCAAGATCAGAAGGATCAGGAAAAACAGGATGGCGAACAGAAAGATGGTGAGCAGGAAGAACAGCAAAACCAGGAAGGTCAGGAACAGTCCGAACAGGATCAGAAAAACCAGGAGATGAGCACCAAAGAGAAACTGGAGCAAATGAACATCAGTGAGGAAAAAGCTCAGATGATCCTGGAGGCGATGAAAAACAATGAAATCCAGTACATCCAGCAGCAGCGCCGTAAGCCAACCAAAGCTCCGGATAGCGGAAAACCCGACTGGTGATCGTTAAGTTTTAGGTTCTAAGTTTTAGGTTCTAAGTATTAGGTTAGCGTGATACTGTAGCGAATTCCCATAACTTTGGAACTAAAAACTCAGAACTCAAAACTTATAACTTAGAACTCAAAAACTTACAACATTAGCAAACCCAAAAATTAAGAAATGGAAGAAGTATACATCGTATCAGCGGTCCGCACCCCTATCGGCAGCTTTGGAGGAAGTCTTTCAGGATTTACGGCAGTAGAGCTTGGGAGTAAAGCCATCAAAGGAGCATTAGAAAAGTCCGGTGTAGAGGCCGCTCAGGTCAACGAAGTACTAATGGGAAACGTGGTTTCGGCGGGACTTGGACAAGCACCAGCCCGACAAGCTGCTATTGCAGCGGGAATTGGCCACAATGTGCCCTGCACCACAGTCAATAAAGTTTGTTCCTCTGGAATGAAAACTGTCATGTTCGGAGCTCAGTCCATCATGCTCGGTATCAACGATGTGGTAGTAGCTGGCGGAATGGAAAGCATGTCCAACATCCCCTACTATGTACCTAAAGCACGTTTTGGATACAAGTACGGTCATGGACAAATGCTGGATGGCCTCATGCACGATGGTTTGTGGGAAGTCTATAACCAGTTCCCGATGGGAAGCTGCGCGGACAACACAGCCAAAGAAATGAACATCTCACGTGAAGCTCAGGATGAATACGCGATCAACTCATACAAGCGTACTGCTGCATCTACAGAAGGTGGTAAATTCAAGGACGAGATCATTCCTATAGAGATTCCACAGCGCAAAGGTGACCCGGTTGTCATGGACACGGATGAAGAATATAAAAATGTAAATTTTGATAAAATCCCTGGCCTTCGACCGGTTTTCAATAAAGATGGATCAGTCACTGCTGCCAACGCTTCTACGATCAATGATGGAGCTTCTGCTTTAGTTCTGGTAAGTAAAAAGAAAATGAAAGAGCTAGGCCTTACTCCTATTGCTAAGATAAGAGGCTTTGCGGATGCAGCACAGGAGCCTATCTGGTTTACCACTGCTCCTTCAGAAGCCATTCCAAGAGCCATGAAGCATGCAGGCGTAGAGAAATCTGATGTAGATTACTACGAAATCAATGAAGCATTCTCTGTGGTAGCTCTGGCCAACATTGAGAAGCTTGGATTGGACGCTAGCAAAGTCAACGTAAACGGTGGTGCTGTAGCCATGGGACATCCCCTAGGTGCATCTGGAGCCAGAATCATCACCACGCTCAACTCCGTACTGACTCAAAACAGTGGTACTATTGGCGTGGCTGGCATCTGCAACGGTGGTGGCGGTGCTTCGGCCATTGTGATTGAGAAGGTTTAATCAATCCAATGCATTAGACAAGGCAGTCTCAAGTGTTATTTAGAAGTGTCAGGCTGAGGTACTCGAAGCCTTTTCCGGTGGGAACGTCTCATTTCGACGACCTCATGTGGCCAATTCTGATCTACCAACTTTTTGAGACTGCCTCTTTTTATGGCCTTTTGAAATACTTCGGAATGTCACTCAATAGTGAAGGCCACCAGGGCTTAAGTTTCAGATACTTTCTTCTTAAACTAACAAGGACAAAACTCCCTAAAAAGACATAGAACCCAGAAGCATATACGCCCTTTTTCAGCATTGCGTACCCAACTGTAAGTAAAATCCCCATACTGATCAAAAGAACTGTTCGATTCATTCCTTTAAATCCATATCATAAATAACCGCCTAATCCGTTCTTTCAGATGTAGTACCTTTACCTAAGTGTTATAATAAAGTAGTGTTATGCGATTTCTCTTACTCAGCTTTCTAGTGGGTGCATCCTTTTGGCTTTCAGCCCAAACGGTGGTGAAGACCTATCATGAAGCAAACCCATCCAAGATCAAAGAAGTCTACACGATTCTAAATAGCGACTCTTCCATGATCGATGGCGAATATAAAATGTATAGCCTGAACGGAAATGTGGTACTAAAAGGAAACTTTGTAAAAGGACAGAAGCAAGGTGACTTCATACACCTGAGTGAAACAGGTGAGGTGCTACGCCGCACACCGTACATTGACAACCTCAGACAAGGCACTGCGATCGTTTACGATATCGAAGGCAATGTCATTCAGGAAGCTACCTTCTTAAACGACACCCTGACTGGTGAACTCAAAGTTTTTGACGCTGAAGGCAACCTCAAAGGGGTAACCACCTTCGATCAGGGCAAACCGAATGGACTGGTTACTGAGTATTACGCAACAGGTGAAGTGAAAGAGAAAACGGCCTATGATGATGGAAAACCCAACGGGAAAACTATTCATTACTATCAAAACGGCAACAAAGAACTGGAAGCCGAATACACCAATGGGCTGCTCAATGGATACTATAAAACCTACTACCCTTCAGGTCAACTTGAAATGGAAGTGTTTAACGATCGTGGCAGAAGAGCCGGATCAGTGAAGTATTACCATGAGAACGGACAACTGATGTCACTGGGTAAATATGAAGATGGAGCGTTACAGGGAGAATACATCGCCTACTATGACGATGGCAGCATTCACAAAAAACTGGATTACACAGATGGCTATCGTGTTGGTAAAAATGTGGAGTACCACCCTAATGGCAAACTGAAGTATGAAGGAGTCTTCAGTAACAAGGGTATGAATGCCAAAATCACCGAATACAACGAAAAGCAGGAAATCATTGCTAAAAAGGAGTTAATGAACGAGCTTCCTCATGGTCAATGGATCACCTATGATGACAGGGGGCGATTAATCAGTGACCTGACTTATCAGAATGGTAAGCTTCATGGGATTAGCAAACAATATGAGAAAGGTGACCTGATCTCTGAAATAAGATATGCTTTTGGAAGTAAGGAAGGTGACGCAATCACCTATTTTAACAATGGACAAATCGAAACCAAAGCCACTTACAAGTTGGATAGACTTCAAGGACCTTTCGTCCGATTCTTTAAAAATGGTGAGAAAGAATATGAAGGAGAGTATGTTCGTAACAAACGACATGGAGAATGGCTCACATACGACAAAAAGGGAAACCTTATTCAAAAAGACACCTACCAATCCGGTGAATTGATCAAATCAGAAAACATGCAGCCCAATTGATTTGACTAGAATGCTTTGCCTATGATGATTTGATGTAATTTAGTGATCCAATATTTTCAAACTAGATCACTATCTTTGCCCACCATGTCAAAAGGCATCAAATACACTGACTTCAACCTACCCAAGCAAACCAACAAGTATGTTGGAAAAGTGCGGGATGTATACTCTTTTGGAGACACGCTATTAATGGTCGCTACTGACCGGATTTCAGCATTTGACGTGGTGCTTCCTGAACCGATTCCTTTCAAAGGACAAGTGCTCAATCAGATAGCAGCGATCATGCTGGAGAAAACCAAAGACATAGTACCGAACTGGGTGCTGTCGGTTCCTGATCCCAATGTGACTATTGGTAAAAAATGTGAACCTTTTCCCGTGGAAATGGTCATAAGAGGGTACCTGACAGGTCATGCATGGAGAGAGTATCGAGATGGTAAACGAACGCTTTGTGGAGTTCCATTGCCGGAAGGCCTCAAGGAACACGATAAGCTACCTAACCCGATCGTTACGCCTACTACCAAGGCGCATGAAGGACACGATGAAGACATCTCACGAGAAGAAATCATCCGTCAGGGGCTGGTCTCAGAAGCAGACTATGTGAAACTGGAAGAGTATACACACAAGCTGTTTGAGCGTGGAACGAAACTTGCCGCTGAGCAGGGACTGATATTGGTGGATACCAAGTACGAATTTGGAAAATTTAATGGCACCATCACCTTGATTGATGAGGTGCATACGCCTGATTCTTCCCGGTACTTTTATGCCGAAGGCTATGAAGATAGGCAAGCCAAAGGAGAGCAGCAGAAGCAGCTATCCAAGGAGTTTGTGAGACAGTGGTTGATTGCCAATGGGTTTCAAGGTAAAGAGGGCCAGCAGATTCCTGAAATGACGGAAGAATTTGTGGACTCAGTGTCCGAACGATACATTGAATTATTTGAACGCATTACCGGGATGATGTTCATCAAAGACACCGCTGAAAACATCCTGGGAAGAATAAAGAAGAACGTATTAAAGACGATAGAAAAATTATGAAATTTTCAATAGACAGACAGGACGAATACACCATCCTTCAGATCGATGAGGAAAAACTAGACTCCACAGTAGCCCCAGAGGTGAAATCAGAGTTTGTGACGTTGCAAGCTGAGGGTGTGGAGAACGTAATCCTCAACATGGAAGTGGTCAAATACTCTGACTCTTCCGGTCTAAGTGCCATTTTGGTGGGTAACCGATTGTTCAAAGACAATGGATCTTTTATCCTTTGTAATGTGAATGAACACGTGATGAAACTCATCAAAATCAGCATGCTGGACAAAGTGTTGGACATCCTACCAACGGTAGAAGAAGCTGCAGATGCTGTGGCCTTCAATCAAATCGAAAAAGGATTAAGAGAAGAAGGTGGAGAAGAGTAAAGAGCTATTTTGGCAATAGAACTACAAATACTTGGATCCAATTCAGCAGCCTTTGCCCACAATCGCCATCACACCTCTCAGTTGCTAAGAGTACAGGATAAGTATTTCCTGATCGATTGTGGGGAAGGCACTCAATTACTCATCAAAAAGTACAAGATTAAACTATCCAGGATCAATGAGATCCTGATCTCACACCTTCATGGTGACCATTACTATGGCTTGATGGGCTTGATCTCCACACTACACCTTTATGGTCGCCAAAGTGACCTACATATTTATGGGCCTCCGGGGCTTTCAGAGATCATCACCTTACAGCTTAAGTACTCTCAAACCAGGCTTAGCTACGACATCAAATTTCACGAATGGGTACCTGAAATAGCGCAGGTGATCTATGAGGACACCAAACTGACGATCACCACCATTCCTCTGAATCATCGGATTCCATGTTCTGGATTTTTGTTCAGAGAAAAACCGAAAAAACGAGGCATCAACAAATCCAAAATCACCCAAAAGCTAACGCCAGTACAAGCCTCTAAACTGAGAAACGGTGAGGACCTTTATTCGGAAACCGGAGAAATACTTTACATAAATCAAGAGGTAACGTTTAAACCGAAAGAGCCCTACTCATATGCCTACTGCTCAGATACCAAACTGATCCCTGAGCTTGCCAACACACTGAAAGATGTAGATCTGGTATATCATGAATCCACCTTTATGGACGACATGGAAGACCGAGCAGCTAGTACTTTCCATACCACAGCAAGACAAGCGGCACAGTTGGCCAAAGATGCCAACGTTGGTAGACTTCTTCTAGGGCATTTCTCTACCCGATACAAAGATCTGAATCCACTACTGAATGAAGCCAGGTCCGTATTCCCAGAGGCATATCTAGCCGAAGAAGGTAAAAAATTTGTGATCAACCACTAACTGATGAAAGACAAAAAACAAACCCTCTTCATCGTACTGGCTAGTATTTTCCTGACCAACGCCATCCTTGCTGAGATGATCGGCATCAAGATCTTCAGTGCAGAAGCTACATTGGGAATACCACCTGCCAACATTCCACTTTTTGGTGAGTGGGTACTTGATTTTAACCTGACAGCAGGGGTGATCATCTGGCCAGTGGTCTTCATCACCACAGACGTAATCAATGAGTACTTTGGCAAGAAAGGTGTTCGGAAAATCAGTTATCTGGCGGTAGCCTGCATTTCTTATGCATTTCTCGTCATATATTTAATTACATTGCTCCCTCCTGCAGATTTTTGGATGGAGGTTAATTCTACAGATTCTGAGGGAAACCCGTTCAATATCAACTACGCCTTTAAAGTCATTTTCCGTCAGGGTCTGGGTATCATCATTGGTTCTCTTGTTGCCTTCCTTATCGGTCAACTATTAGATGTGTTTGTCTTCCAAAAGCTTCGAAAGCTCACCGGCTCTAAAATGATCTGGCTTAGAGCTACAGGATCTACTCTCATTTCTCAGTTCATAGACAGCTTTGTCGTTTTAGGGATTGCATTTTACATCCTGGCTCCTGAGTCTAGCAGGTGGAGCTTACCTCAACTCATATCTGTAGGTACTATCAATTACATCTACAAGTTTGTGGTGGCGATTGCTCTCACACCGCTCATCTATCTGGCACATAACCTCATCGATAAGTATCTGGGTAAAGAACTCTCGGAACAACTGCAAGAGGAAGCAGCGGCAGGGAGTGAGGGTTTTTTCTAAGGTATGAATTCCTAGCTGAAAAAATCGTAATTTGGTCTGTAAGCAATCATGAATAGTGATAGAGACATACAGATCACCTTTCTGGAATGGGTAAAGTCCAAGAACCCCGATACCAGATTCGCAGATGAACTAGGTAGCCTACTGGACATCAGCAAGGATAGTGCTTATAGGAGAATGCGCGGGGACACCCTTCTCACGTTCAACGAAATCCGAAAAATCAGTCAGCATTTTGGGGCCTCACTGGATACCTTCTTTAACCTTTCAAAAGATACAGTGCTATTCCAAAAAAAGATGCTCAATGTAAACTATGGGTACATTGACTTTCTGAAATCTGTATTGCAATCCGTAAGAATGATCGGTCAGAAGAAATCCTACCACATGACCTACATTGCTAAGGACATCCCACCGTTTCACTACTTTCGATTTCCTGAGCTGAGTCGATTCAAATCCTATTTTTGGATGCAAACCATACTTAAAGAACCCTCACTTTCGTCCAAACCTTACGACCCTCAGGTAATCAGTAAAGAAATGATGGAGGTCTGTTCTGCCATTTGGGCTGCTTACCAGGAAGTCCCCTCTCTTGAAATTTGGAGCGATGAAACGTTCAACATTACCCTGCGGCAAATAGAATACTGTCACGACACAGGAGTTTTGAACCATCAGCAATTCAAAATACTGGTAGATGAAATCCGTCAATTGCTGAATATATTAAAAGTAGAAGCAGAGGAAGGTGTCAAAAAGCACCCCGACCCAAGTCAACGTATCCTTAGCGGAAAGTTTGATCTGTACTACAACGAAATTGAAATTGGTGACAACACCGTTTTCTTTTCAATGGATGATCGACGAATGGTGATGAAAACCTACAACATGCTGAATCTGCTAAGTACCACGGATCCGGTGTTTTGTGAAAACATTGAAAGGTATATCAAAACCATCTTACAGAAATCCATTCCGATCAGTAGCTCATCAGAAAAGGAACGCATTAAGTTCTTCAATGCAATGCATGCCAAAGTCGATGAATTCGAAAGACGTGCAGGCTGACCTTGCGATAATTGCTTGAGATCTTTCCTATCTAACCAGGAGTTGCAATAATTGCAACTTCCTGATCATCTTGTATGAAAAGTCAATTATGATCAAGTCGTAAAGTTGTCTTGGTTTGAGTCATGGAATAATGCTTACTACCATGATACGATATAACCAGATTAAGAATCATGAATTTTTTGTAGTACTACGAGGTAGAGTCCAAAACTATTTTAAAGACAATGGACTATCCATCTATGCGGAGGATCGCGCATATGCCAAAGCATTGATACTCGTCAGTTCATATGTGCTGTGCTATTACGCCATGCTTCACACCAATACTTTTGGACAATACATTGCACTCTGTGTGGTACTGGGCATGCTCAAGATATTTGTGGCGCTGAATGTAGCCCACGACGCAGCACACCATGCCTTCTTCAGAAGTAAAAAACTCAATGATCTGTTACTCTTTGTGTTTGACGCATTGGGAGCCAACGGCTACATGTGGAAGCTCCGACACGTGCATTCACATCATGCTTACACCAATGTACCCAACTATGACGCAGACATCAAACAGTCAGCTCTTGTAAGAATTTTTCCATCCTCTCCATTGAGATACCTACATCGCTTGCAACATGTTTACATGCCAGTGCTTTACGGATTCTATTCGTTGCACTGGCTACTTTTTCGCGACTTCAAGGACTTTTACGATACACCGACCAACAACAGACAAATATCAGCCCACCAAACGGTGGAGCTGATCAGATTGATCATGGGCAAGCTCGTTTACTTCACTATGATGATTGGAGCCCCATACCAGTGGCTTGCTCTGGAGTTTTATCAGGTTATTCTGGGATTTATAGTCATGCAATTTGCCGCGAGTTATACCGTAGCTATTGCTTTGGCGTCAGCACATGTAGGCCATGATGCTGAATTCCCAGAACCTGATGACTCTAACGTTCTCCCTCACTCCTTTCTAATGCACCAGATCATTACCACCACTGATTTTGCAACTAAAAATCCACTGGTCACACATTTATATGGTGCCTTCAATCACCATGTCATTCATCACCTTTTCCCACATGTATGCCATATTCACTATCCAGATCTCACCACTATTTTGAAATTTACCTGTTCTGAATATGGAATTCCCTACAAAGAGAATGACACACTGATGGATGCTATATATGCTCACTATCAACTACTGGAAGAGCGAAGTAAAGCAGAATTGGAGTTGGTATTGCCAGAATTTTAACCCCTACCATTATGACCACCATAGAACTTATAGAAGTCACACAAAAAGAGCACGTCTCACAATTTCTGAACTTACCTAATGCGATTTACGCTACAGATAAGAACTGGATTCGACCTTTGGATAAGGATATCGAGTACGTATTTGACCCAACTAAAAACAGCTTCCATACTCATGGGATCATCACCCGGTGGATTGCCATGTGTGGGTTGACCTGTGTAGGTAGGGTGGCTGCTTTCGTCAACTTTAGAACCTCATCGTCTTTTAAACAACCAACCGGAGGTATGGGATTTTTTGAGTGTATCAATAGTCAGGAAGTAGCATTCAAACTCTTTGATACCTGTAAATCATGGCTTGAACAATACCACATCCAGGCAATGGATGGCCCTATCAATTTTGGTGAGAACAACGCCTGGTGGGGACTAGTCGTGGAAGGCTATGAGCCACCACTCTATCGCAACAATTACAATCCGACATACTATAAGGAGTTTTTTGAAGCATATGGATTCAAGACCTATTTTGAGCAGTATTATTATACCTTCGACTTTAAGAAAGGGCTGGCTCCACGCTACTATGAGTTTGGAAAACGACTGGCACAACGTGAAGAGTTTCACTGCGAAAATGTGGATTTATCCAACATAAGGCGCTATGCAGAGGATTTCAGAACAGTCTATAACCGTGGCTGGCAGACTCATGACAATTTCAAGGAAATGTCTAGCAAGAGGGCCATTTCCCTGTTCAAAACGATGAAACCTGTAATCGACAAAGATCTGATTTGGTTTCTGTATCACCACAATCAACCAGTAGGGTTCATCATTATGATTCCCGAACTCAATCGCCTACTTCGCAATTTCAGAAATGGAAAATTTGGTCTCAAAGAGAAACTTCAACTAAAAGTGGGACTTACCATGAAAATGTGCAAGGTGGCATATGGCTCTGTTATTGGCTTTGTTCCGGAATTCCAGAACAAGGGACTGGAAGCACTTCTCTTTTATCATATTCATGAGAAACTCGTCCCAGAAGGTAAGTATGAGACCTTGAAAATCGGTTGGGCTGGAGATTTTAACCCCAGAGTGGTCAACCTTTATCGAAAACTGGGTTTCAAACGGGTACAGACAGCAGTTACCTATAGATTTCTATTTGACTCATCGATGGCCTTCGAAAGGGCACCAATCATTAATTAGATTCCTCCTCCTAATGAAACCTGGATCAGCAATCCCACTGAAAGTGGATTGCTGATTTCTGGGTTTGTTCCTGGATTGAGCACATATTGGACATCTGGCTGTATGGTCAGCCATCTTCGAATTGGAAATGAATAGGTTAACTCAATGGCCGTTTCGGGAGCGTCTAGATTAGTTTGCTCGGTGAAATGAGTCCCATTAAAAATTGTAGAGAAAGCGAGTCCTAAATAATCAGTAGCATCGCTAGTGGAAGCCGCAAAAACCAGTCCACCTGATAAAGCTGAACCAACTTGATTGTAAAGATCATTGGCCACGCCATATCTTGCAAAGAATGCAATGTAACGATCATCGTATTTGGAGTAAAACCAGTACTTCTGACTGCCGATATATACACCCCAATTCCCTCGACTCATCGTGCTATCTTGTATGGATTGAAACTGTGATGTGTAGTACCATCCACCAATATTAAACTTATCGTTGGTAGGAATCGAGTGCTCTCTCCCAACTTTCTTCCTCCTGGTGACATATCCACGCTGCATGGTGAGCTCCTCAGAAGATTTAGGAAAAAAAGAGCCCTCAAATGCGATCAAAGCACCTTCTTCTTCTGAAAGCTGTATGCGGTTAGACCTGACATTCATTGGATTACCGGGCACTCCGTCCAAAACGGCTAGCTTTAATTTCAGCTGATTCCCAAAGGTAGTGGCCACCCGTGCTCCCAGCGAAGAAACCGGAAAAATGGAAGGCCCGTTGAGCCCTGTTTGTGCGTATTCTGCTCCTATTCCAAAAGAGCTATTGATAAAGATGGTTCCCGGTCGTAGTACATCAAACTCGGAATTGAGATCGTAAAGTCCAGCTAAAACAGATACCCTATCATCGAGAAAATTTTGCTGTATCCAGGCTTCAAACAATCGCCAGGCTTTGGGTGCTTGAATATTGCTAGCCACCTGGAAGTCTCCCATCAGATCTGTGGCTCTTTCACCGTGATTTCCCAGACCATACAAGAAAACCGAAAAATCCTGCTCCCAATCAAACAGTACATCGAAATTGAGCTTTGCGGTCACATCAGCATTGTCCATGTATACAAACCCCTGCTCAAGGCCTCCTCTGGCATTGTACCAGGGCAGCGACGAGTAGACCAATTCATACTCAAGAAAGGGTTGTTGCTCCTGCTGAGCACTGCACACGTGAAAACACAAGATGGATGTAAGAAAGCAGAAAAGCTTTTTCTTCAAGTTAGGCATCCAACAATAAACTAGGAAAGATTACCTCTTGTTAGAAAAAGCTTTTAACATTACTTTTTGACTCCTCCGTCTTCCAATTCAATGATTCGGGTACCATACTCCGCAAACTTCTCGTTGTGAGTTACTTGAATAATGGTCATTCCATCCTTGTTTAATTGCTTCAAGAGGTCCATTACTTCTTCCCCTTGTGATGAATGCAGGTTACCTGTTGGCTCATCGGCCAATAGCAACTTGGGCTTACCTACAATAGCTCTGGCGACTCCAACTAGCTGTTGCTGACCACCGGATAGCTGCTCAGGGAATAAATCTCTCTTGGCTACCATGTTGAACCGATCGAGCATTTCTGCCACCATACTGGCTCGCTCCTTTCGTTTCACACCTCGATAGAGCAAAGGCGTCTCGATGTTTTCATACACATTGAGTTCGTCGATCAGGTGGTATGCTTGAAAGATAAAACCGATGTGTTCTTTGTGGATCTTGGAAGTTTTGCGCTCGCTAAAGAGGTGAACTGGCTCGTCCATGAAGTAGTATTCACCCTGTGATGGTTTGTCCAGCATACCGATGATATTCATCAAAGTAGACTTACCGGAGCCACTGGGACCCATAATACTCACAAACTCTCCCTGCTCTATTTTGAGATCGATGCTTTTCAGAATAAAAACACGCTGATATTTTGATTCAATAAACTTATCAACGTCCTTGAGATGGATCATATAGTTGAATTTGATGTGTTGTTAGCGTATCAAATGAGATACCAAAATTGTAACGCCTTGATTCTGTTGTAGTTAAAAATAGACTGATTTTATCATTGCACCAAAACAAGACAATACTTGTACGAAAACGAACATTAAATGGTTGATACTAAATCAGGAATAACTTCGTGTTTTCCATCAAACCAAATAACCTCAGGCTCCTTTCCAGTCAGAGCATTCAATTTAGCTTTTTGTTCGTCTTCCATGCCTTCTTTATAAAACGGATCTTGTTTCCCGGTAAAGTACTTGAATTGTTCCTGTCCAGCCAGAAAGGTAAAATCATTTGCTTCCAGCTCTGGTGGAATGGTACCTGCCCAGATAATCATCTGATCGAAGCGTCTTTTCGCATGAGCCGCATAACGGCACATGGTAGCTACGCCTTGTGAAAACCCAAAATAAATGAATTCTACCTTCTCTGCATCAAAGGGCTCATTCGCCAAAACTGCATCCAGATAACTATACTGATTCTCGATATCATTCAGCCGATCCTCTTTTGTCATCCAGCTAGCTCCTACTCGGCCATAGAACCCTTCCAAATAGTACTTATGCAACCCTTGAGGTAAGATCACGTAATTCTCATCTCGATCCAGTTTTTCAAACTTGCGTATAAAAAACTTAGCTAGTTGGCCGTAACCATGAAATACCAGCCATATTCTTTTGGTTTTAGCCGTCAGCGTATTCAGCTTGTAATAAGGAGCTGAGTGTTGAAAGGTAATGTGTTGTTCTTCCATAGCTTAAGGGGTTACCAATCCCATAAGGATACCACAAAGCCACGCACCATAGGTTCCTAATACGTATCCGAGTACGGCCAGCAAAACACCTACCGGTGCTAATGCCGGATGAAAAGCGGCAGCTACAACTGGCGCTGACGCAGCACCTCCTACATTAGCGGTACTGCCCACTGCCACAAAGAAATACGGAGCTTTGATCAACTTGGCCACCAAAAGAAGTAAGGCGACATGAATGAGCATCCAGGTTAGCCCCACAAGGAACAGTCCCGGATCATCGAAAACAGCCATCACATCCATGTGCATCCCAATAGTGGCTACCAAAATGTAGATAAACACACTGCCAATCTTTGATGCGCCAGCTCCTTCCAGATCTTTGGCTTTGGTGAAGGACAGGATCACTCCAAAGGTGGTGGCAAAAACGACTATCCAAAAGAAACCAGACGTCAGACTATACTTATCTAAAAACGGATAATTCTCCGCTATAAATGGCGCAATAAAATCGCTAAGAAAATGCGCCATACCAGTGCAAATAAACCCAACCATAAGAATCAACATCAGGTCTGTCAAAGTCGGCATTTTAGCTATGCTCGTCTGATAGGCATCCATTTTGTTTTTCAACGTCTCTATAGCTGAGGCATCTGCTTTGAGCTTTTTATCGATGATTTTGGAATAGCCAATACCTGCCAGCAACAAACCTAACCAGGTATTACCCACAATGATATCTACAGCCACCATCTTTGAGAAAAGTTCGCCATTGACCTCAAACACCTCCTTCATAGCCGCCTGATTGGCTCCTCCTCCTATCCATGATCCAGCAATAGTGGTCATGCCTCGCCATACTTCGTTGGGCGGTGGAGCGCTGACCAGATCAGGTGCTACAAAAGAAAAAATCAAAATGGCAATTGGTCCACCAAGAACAATACCCACTGTGGCGGTAAAAAACATAATCAGGGCCTTCGGACCCAGTTTGATGATTTCTTTAAGGTCTACACTGATCGTGAGCAACACTAGAGATGCTGGCAACAGGTACCTACTTGCTACAAAATACAGCCTGGATTTAGAAGGGTCAATGATTCCGAAAGTGCCTAAAAGCGATGGTAGGAAATAACACATCAATAACGCAGGCACCACACCATAGAACTTTTTCCAGGTGGGGTGATCGCTGGATGAGGTGTAAAATACAAATCCCAAAATCAACATAATGATGCCGAAAATAACCGCATCATTGGTGATTAGTGCTTCAGTCATAATTCTTTGATTAATGTCACAAATTCGCTCAACATCATAGCAGTAGCTCCCCACACCACTCTGCCATTCAGGTCAAAGTAGGGTGAATGAAGGCGGTAGCCATGGGTAGTCACGATTTCTTTTTCTTTGATCCGGTTGATGTCTAGCAGCTCATCGAGAGATGCCTCGATCACCTCATCCACTTCGTATGGATCTGGAACAAACGCTGGCCTACTCTCAGTAAAACTGATCACTGGTAGTACCAAATGATTGCTGGCGCTCACCATAAACTCGCTCAACTGCCCTATCACTTGTACTTGCGAAGGGTCCACTCCTACTTCTTCCTTTGCTTCTCGCAAAGCAGTCTCTACCAGGTCTTTATCTTCTTCCTCATACCTTCCGCCAGGTAGAGCTATCTGTCCGCTGTGCACACCTTCATATTGAGGTCGCTGGATGAGCGGAAAATAGACACTCCCCTGATGCTCATATAACAGGATCAAAACCGCACCACGTCGGGGCTCATCTTCATTGCGGAAACGGACACGATTACCACCTGGGATTCTGGGAAGCATTTTTTCATGAGCTGGAGTGCCAGGCAGTGGGTCTTGAAGTCGTTGCTGTAGTCTACCAATCAGGTCCTTCATCTATTGTCAAAAATATGGATTTATCATAGACTCACATTACAGAATGTCCATTTAAAAAAAGGAATTTACTTTTTTTGAAAGAATTCATATATTGCTGGAAAGACTTGGAACCAATCAGCCACATACCATCCTATGTTAGTCTCACCTTCATTGCATGTGTGCTCACGTGTGTTGGCTTTCTTTACTATGCTACCAATACGCTGAGTGGTGAGAAGAATAATGCACCTGTAATCACCACTACATTCGTAGCGATTTGGCTCTTCATCATTACTATATTATCGTTACAAGGCTTTTTCCTTGATTTTGATTTTCGGCCACCTAAGCTCTTCATCTTTTTAGGGATTTTAATGCTCATCATTATTGGTTTGTTTGCTTTCCCACGGACCAGGGCCATTATTGCTCAAATGCCGATAACCACACTCACCTATCTGCACATCGTGAGAGTGCCAGTGGAGATTGTTCTGTGGTGGCTGTTTATCCATGGAGCTGTAGCCGAATCCATGACTTTTCAAGGTGTTAACTATGATATTCTTTCTGGAATCTCCGCTCCTTTTGCTGGTCTATTTCTGGTAGGAATGAAAAGTAAAAGCAAACTAGCAGCCATTATTTGGAATGTATTGACATTGGGTTTGCTCGTCAATATCGTTTCGAGAGCTATTCAGGCTACACCTTATTTTCACAATCCACTGATGGATGCGCAACCTAATATTGCGGTGTTTTACTTTCCATATGTGCTGCTACCCTTATTTGTAGTGCCAGTGGTTTTTTTCTGTCACATTGCCAGTTTCTACCAACTCATTTTTATCAAAGAGGAAGAGGAATAGTTATTGACAAAATGCTTGTGCCAGATGTTTGGATCGAAGCTCCTGCTTTTCGATTCCGATCTGCCACTGCTCACAAGCTGAGGTCATATCGTTTTTCATTTGATAGGCTTGTCCCAAATAAGAATGCACCTCATCTACAAGGTCTTGCTTAGTAACTGCACGCTCTAGCAACCTAATCGCATCATCAGGATTGCCTTTTAGTAAGTAATAGATTCCTTTGTTCCGATAAGCCCAAAGATTATCAGGATCCTGTAATATACTCTTATTGATATCTTCCAGGCCTTTTTCTAGTTCACCCATCTCCAGGTAAATCTGACCTCTGTTGTTAAGAAAGTAAGGTTCTGCAGGTTGTAAGGATAAGGCTCTATTGATGGTCACCAATGCGTTCTGATAGTCCTCCTCCTTCAGATAAATCTGACTCAAAGTATTCAGGGCATTTAGTTGCTGCGGATTCACCTTCAGAATTTCTCTTAAATAGGATTTGGCGGTATCCAGTTCCCCTTTAAAGTAATACAACGTGGCCACATTGATATCAATCTCTTCATTGGCGGGATCAAGCTTACGTGCCTTGTCAAAACTTGCCAATGACTGATCGTATTGACGCATTTTAGATTGAAGTAATCCCTCATAGAAGTAGACATAGGCTGAGTCGGGATGATAGGTTTTAACCAGAGCCACGTCATCCAGAGCATCTTCTATTCTGCCGACTTCCTCATAAGCATAGGCGCGATTAAATAGTGCTCCTACATAGTCCGGCTCCAATGCAAGGGCCAGGTTATAATCCTGAACAGCCTCATATGGATGCCCACTCTCAATACGAGCGACTCCACGGTTATTATAGGCTCTGGCGAAATCCTTATCAATACTCAATGCCTGAGTGAAAAATTCAATAGCCGTTTTGTATTCTTTGTTGTTAAGCGCTTCATTACCCTGCAAGAAAAACCGATCTCTCCTCACCTCATCACTGGCACACCCTGCCAACAAAACCAAGCCTACTATCCAGATCTTCTTCATGCTGCAAAGAAACTTCACCCAGCCATAACTGTGAAGAAGAATGAATAAAAAAAGCTTCGCAGGATTACGAAGCTTTCAAACAATAAGATAGATCATATAAAATTAGGATCTTCTCACAGACCCTCCGCTTGACGAATCAGCGTCTACATATCGTGGATTTCCTTCATAGCGGATGCTACCACCACTACTCGCGCGGGCATCTAGTTTTTCTTTCACCGTGAGCTTTATTGATGCACCACTGCTTGCTCTCAGGTCGGCCTCATCGCATGAAAGATCGTAGGCGTCTATGTCTCCTGAGCTACTTGCATTGGCATCCACATACTTAGCCGTGCCTTTCACCTCAATATCACCAGCACTGGACACTTCCATATCTAGCTCATTTACGGCAATTGTCAGATCTACATCCCCTGCGCTGGAAACATCGATATCCATCTCATCAGCTTCAATAGAAGCCTCTATGTCTCCGGCACTGCTGCATCGGATATCAAAATCCCCAGAAGTCACCACTTTATCTTTTACTTCAATAGAGCCTGCAGAAGAAGCTTTCAAACCATCAAGAGTCACATAAGTCACGTAAACAGTCACCTCTACATTGCGATGATTATCACCTTCCAATTCCAGGTTCAATGTGCCTCCAGAAACATCTGTGATCACATCTTCTATATCGATTCCATCAGCCTCGATTCGTGCAGACTCTTTGTTTCCTTTCGTAAGAATGGCTTCAATACCTTCCTGAGTTGAAACTTTAGTAAATGAGGACAGTGAACGTGTGGCTCCAGACTGGGAAAACACAGATAAGCTGATAAGAGCAGCCATTGAAAAAAGGAATATCTTCTTCATAGTCTTATTATATTTTTAGTTCAAAGACTCAGCCCAATCTGAGGGGTTGCAAAATCAAAGAGAAGATTTGAAGTTTTTCTGATATTCCTGCCAGGCCACCTTTTGCTTGTACTTGTCATCACCAATGTAAGTAATGATGGGTTCGAGTGCTTTGGCATCCATATACCCAGGGATGGGCTGAATGATACGGAAGTCTTCATCCATAAAAACGGTGGTTGGATAACTAAGCTTGTTGTTAGTCAATGCAGCCGCCAGCTCATGTACACCCCTTCTTCCCTGGTTCACAAATTTGAATGTATGTCCATCAAATTCAATATCTGCCTTTTGTTCGGCATTGAATTTTACTGGATAGTAATTCTTATTGATATATTCAGCAATAACATCATTGGCATAAGCCTCCTTGTCCATCTTTTTGCACCAGCCACACCAGTCCGTGTAGATGTCTATCAAAAGTTTTCGAGGTTCTTTTTTAGACTTGGCCACTGCCTCTTCAAACGATAGCCACTCAATTTCCTGCGCCTGGGATGTAAATGCCACACCTACCAAAAAAATGAAAATAAATAGTCTTATTGCTGCTCTCATAATTCTCAAATCTATTGAATTAAACTCAAACCCGTGAACAAAGGTTCACTCCATACAGCCAAATGAAAAGAGCCTGACATTAATTATCAGGCTCTTGTGGCTTTAGTTATAGTAAAGAGAAACTCAATTACCCAAAAAGTAAGGTTTACCCTTAAATACTTTTTCATGCAAGGCTGGATCCATCCAGTACTCTGCCGAATTGGTGGAAGAACTCACACCACCTCCTACATGTGCGGTGATTTGCTTATCAGCGCCTGATTTGTTTTGAAACACCACATCGTATTGAGCTGGAGCATCTGGATTATCTGCGAAATTTCTGCTAGTAAGGATGCGAACTCCCTGTAGATACTTCGCGACTGCTGCACTATCTGCCGGCTGATCATCCAACATCCAGCCGGACTCTTGTCTGCTCAAAACGAATGCAGAATCAGGATAATTGAATCGAATCGAGCTTACAGAATCTTTGTTCACTTTCAGCAAGTCGTCATTGCGATACGCTTCACTACCTGTACTAATGGACATTTTCATGAAGTCTTTCGCTACGTACACATCTGATTCCTCTTCCAGACGAACATAAGAGTAAAATGACCGCTGACCTTCTACATTGAAGCGGCCCAAGATGATATCCAGTGTCTTATTGCCATTTTCATAAGCTGCGACCCTGGTACCTGATTCATCCACCTGAAAATCCTTCCAGGTATCCTCCGATCTGGAAGCCAATCTGCTAGGCTTGATCCCTTTCAGTGTGTTGAGCAGACTGGAAACTGAATTGGGATCAGCGGTAAACTTTCCATTCACAGTCCAGATATCTCCATTCTTCATGAGGTATGTGGTGTCGGATGGGCTAAAAATTTCGACTTTGGTCACCTGATCATTGTCAATGGTTACCAACTCACTTCGAAATGACTCACTTCTTCCACTGCTATCAGTAAACTTGACCACCAGGTAAATACCAACTAGCAATACAAGTATACCTAGCAACAACATCAATTTATTTCCTCTCATCATCATAACAATCAGTCGTTAGTAATCATAATTTCCTTGCATCCACTTTTGTCGACGTCTGTTACTCTGTTGCTTTCTGACAAACGCATAAATCAAAAGCAAGAGAATTGGCGCCAGCACATTGCCATACTTAATCAGCGTTTTCGTACTGTCCTCCACTTCTTCCAGAGGCCTGGATGTAACGCCTTTTGTACGCAAATTGATCAATCCTGTATCATCAGCTATCCAGTCTATGGAGTTCGATGCAAAATTCACATTATCAGCGTTGAGCTGCTGAGGTCGCTGGCCCTCCCCATTGACTATAAACTGGCCATTAGAAACCGCTACAATTTTCGCAGTGCCTTTGTCAAGCCCCGCAGCTAACATTTGCTGCCCAGCGAGGAAATCAGCCTTTGACCACTTCTTCTGAATGTCCACATAGGAAGGAAGACTCACCACGCCGGAGTTTTCTGAAGAGTACATCAGTGGAACCTGTGACCAGGAAGTGTCTGACTGAGTAAAAGTAAGTGGAGCGGCAAATGGCAGCATCACTGTCTCGATTCCTTCAGTAATTGCACTCTCCGGGAAGTTATTAAGCTGTGGAAAATAGGGGAATTCTTTCTGAGATGTCATGACCATAAATCCATTTCGCTGCTGTACACTGACAGTGGCGCATTGCGCATCGATCACCATTTGATCCTGAAACTGGAGACCTTTCTGAGCCAACCAGCTTTTTATTCCTATATCTCCACTTTTTGACAGCAATCCTTGCTGTAGATCTCCCTGCACATGTTCGTGTGCCAGGAAGAGTCCTCCACCTTGATCAAGGTATTGATCAATTTTGGCAAACTCAAGTTGCTTCACTGTATCCATTGGCGCTACCCAAACCAGTGCTTTATAGTAAGACGGAACACTAGCCGTGTCTTTGATTCTGAATGGCTCCACTTCATAGAGTACCGACAGCTGCTCCATTAACTGAGGCATTGCCTGAATCGTAGGCTCCCCATATCCCTGAATGAAACCAAGCTTTGGTTTGTCCGCAATGGATACTTTTTTTAAGGCAGTGGTAAGAGAATACTCCATCGCAGCCCCTGGCTGAATGACCGGAATGATTTCTGTGCGATCGTCCATTTTCAACACAGCTCCTAGATAAGCACGCATCTGCTGCACTTGATCGCGCTCACGTACGTTGATCATAACCGGACTGATTCCATTCTGCTGGGCGTTTCTTTCCGTTTCCTCACTTTCATTGGGGTTGACAAATTCGAAAACGATACTCCCTTCAGATAAATTCTCGTATTCCACCAACTGATCCATAAAGTCTTGCCTAGTCGTCAAAAGTTGTGGTGGAAGATCTTCTGAGAAATACGCGGTGATTGTGACCACTCCATTGAGTTCATCGATCACCTCTTCTGTCGCTTTACTGAAGGTATATCGATTATCCTCAGTAAAATCCAGTCTGAAGTACAACTCCCTGGACAGTAAATTGGCCACCAAAATAATTGCGATGACGATGACCAATTGAATGATGATATTCTTTTTGTTCATTGTTGCTCTTATTTAGGATTGCCAGTTTCTTTTCGAAAGCATCACCTGTGATGACAAGATGCCAATAGCGATGATGGATATAAAATACACCAGATCTCGGCTATCCACCACACCCCTGCTCATTGACTCAAAATGAGTGCTCATACTCAGGTAATTGAATAGTTCGCCAAAAAAACCACGCACCGATCCTGACAATACACCAAACACAATATGAAAAAACACTCCGATGAAAATAGCTGTCAGAAAGGCCACAATCTGGTTTTGAGTGACACTACTGGCGAACAGTCCAATGCTGATGTATGATGCTGATAATAAAATCAATCCTAGGTATCCTCCAATCACCGCTCCATCGTCAATATTCCCTAACTGAGATATGGTGATGTAATAAGGGAGCGTACACACCAAAGCTATTAATACTAAAATCAGACAAGCCAGAAACTTTCCCCATACAATTTGAGAGTCTGTCACTGCTTTGGTAATCAACAATTCAATTGTTCCAGCTTTGTTTTCCTCCGCAATCATCCGCATGGTTATCGCTGGAATAAAGAAAAATAGCGACCAGAACGCAATGCTAAAGAACACTTGCATATTGGCCTGGTTAATGAAAAAGACATCACTACCAAACAACCAGGTAAATGCTCCACTGAGTCCTAGGAACAAGACAATCATCACATAGGCAATCAGTGAATCGAAAAATGATGCAAGTTCTCGTTTCGTTATTATCCAAACTTTGCTCATAATCTATTTCGTTAATTTTTGGAATACGTCTTCCAGTCGGGTTTCCAGACCAGACATTTCCATCAAATACCACTTATTTTTCACGCAGAGATCAAAAATCTCTTTTCTGGAAGAAGCATCAGGCTTGCTTTGCACATTAAACCAACCTTCTTTCCCGTCGATGGCAGTTACTTTCTCTACCGAGGCAAGACCTCTGACTGCTTTTTCTACGTCTTCGGCTGAAGCTTCAATATTGATCTTTAACAGTTCCTGACCTTCTGACTGGCTTCTCAAAGTAGCTGAAGTGCCATCTGCTACAATCCTTCCTCTGTTGATGATCAAAATACGATCACAGGTAGCTTCTACTTCGGAAAGAATGTGACTACTAAGGATTACGGTCTTCTCCTTTCCCAGGTCTTTGATGAGTTTTCTAATCTCTACAATCTGGTTCGGATCCAATCCAGTGGTAGGTTCATCCAATATGAGGATTTCCGGATCATGGATCATGGCCTGTGCCAAACCTACTCTTTGGCGATACCCCTTGGAGAGTTCGTTGATGTTCTTGTGTTTCTCCCGATCCAAACCACAGCGGTCAATCATTTCCGCGATGCGGGATGGAATGTTGGCCTTAGGAACTCCCTGAATCTCGGCAGTAAATCGCAGGTACTCCACCACTGGCATGTCCAGATACAGCGGATTGTTTTCTGGCAAATAGCCTATCTTCTTTTTGATCGCCTCTGGATCTGTATGAATGCTGTCACTGTCCAGACGCACGTCACCTGAGCTAGGAGCCATGAAGCATGTGATGATCTTCATTGTAGTACTCTTTCCTGCGCCATTTGGCCCAAGGAAACCGACTACCTCCCCGGTTTTAATCTCAAATGATATGTCGTTGACAGCCTTTTGCTCACCATATTTCTTGGTGAGATTCTCTACAACTATTGACATTGTTCAACTTGGATTAATCTGATAATCAACTGTTTAAATGAGAACTCTATTTGAAAAAAAATAGATCGCAATTATAGCATTCATGTAGTACTTTTTCAAGAGGTCAAGTCTGTTAAAAAGTGTTAACAGTTATTAAATCCAACTGGGTTACAACTCCAATCAGCATCCCCGTGTCTACAGTTAAGAATACTTTTTTTTGACTCATTAACCAAATTCATGAAAAAACTACTCATTACCTCCTTGATAGTCATCACCGCTCATTTCACCCTGGCACAGAAGAGTATTGGCATTTCCTATTTAGGGCTGGGATCCAATGACGCCATACACCTCACCAGTCTTGCCGGGGCTGCTTCCTATTCGGGAGAGAGCTACTATGGCGTTCAATTGGATTACCTCGCACCGATCAATCAAGTTCTTTCTTTCGAAACAGGAATAGGTTATCGACATCACGAACTGTTGCAGCACCCGAATGTACCCCCAAATATGGATACTGCGCCAAATGATGTTAATGCAAGTATCCTGACGATTCCTGTAGGTGTAAGAGTGAATTTTCTCAAATATCTATTCATTAACCCTGGATTAATACTGAATGCGGATCTAGGCAGCTCAGGTAATGTATCTGGTCAGACAGGAGTTGGATTCAATTTAGGCGTAGGATTACAGTATGAATTTGCTTCAGGATTAGGAGTATATGTCAATCCCTACACAGCGATGCACTCAACATTAAGCTTATCGAGTGAGAACTATCCAGAAAGAATAACTGAAAGTGGATTGAAGATCGGAGTGACTTTTAAGATCAAATAATGTTCACCTCAGTCTCTAGCTGGATTCCAAACGTTCCCTGAACCGATTTTTGAATGTCTTTGGATAACTGTACCAGCTCTTTACCTTTTCCACCTCCAAGGTTGACCAGGACGAGGGCTTGTTTGTCGTGCACTCCCACATTTCCGAAGCGCTTGCCTTTCCACCCACACTGGTCGATTAGCCAGGCAGCAGGTACTTTGGTAAACTCTTCATCTAGTCGATAGCCCGGTATCTCTTCAAAGGCTGCACGTAAAGAATCAAAGTAGGTGTTCTCCACCACAGGATTTTTGAAAAATGAACCGGCATTGCCAATTTGTGTTGGGTCAGGTAGTTTGGATTGCCTGATATTGATTACCGCCTGACTTACTGCTTTCAATGAAAGCTCCTCCACTCCCATTTCATCCAGTGTCTCCTTGATGGCCCCGTAGGAGATGTTAAATGATGGCTTTTTTGAAAGTCTCAGATAAACCCTGGTGATGATGTATTTATCACGCTGTGGTCCTTTAAATACCGAGTAGCGATACCCAAACTTGCAGTCTTCGTTATAAAACCGAACGATTTTGCCCGTTTTGATCTCGTAGGCTTCCAATGAATGAAATACCTGATTGATTTCTACCCCATATGCCCCAATGTTTTGCATAGGCGCCGCTCCTATAGTGCCTGGAATAAGTGATAGATTCTCTAAACCACCATAGCCCTGCTCTACTGCCCACATGACACATTGATGCCAGTTTTCTCCCGCTCCAAATCCTACCAGGATCGAATCATCTGCTTCCTCTACCACCTCTATTCCTCGCACCTCCATTTTCAGGACCATTCCCAAAAAGTTTCTCGTAAACAGGACATTAGAACCTCCACCTAGGATCATTTTCTTTTCCCTGCGGTAGCGATCAGCCTGAAACAATTCCTTCAGATCTTCCGGGTTTTCAATAGAGGCCTTGAGATTGGCAATAACATCCAGCCCAAAGGTGTTGTGAGGCTTTAAAGAAAAGTTCTCTTCTACTAGCAAACTGCACGTGGTTGATGAGGTGCAAACGTACCGAATTAAATACTAATTGCGATAGACCACTTCACCATCAATAATGGTCATGACCACACGGGTATTGAGAATTTCCTCTTCTGGAATACTCATGATGTCTTTATCCAGAATGGTGAAATCTGCCAGCTTTTCTTCTTCGATGGACCCTGTTTGGTCTTCCATAAAAGCTCCATATGCGGCCCAAAGGGTGTAAGACTTCAATGCCTCTTCCCGAGTCATTTTCTGTGTAGGCTCATAACCACCTTCCGGCTTGCCCTGCAGCGTTTTTCTACTGACAGAGGCATAAAAGCTCGCCAAAGCACTAACCGGTTCCACTGGAGCATCTGTGCCGTTAACAATTTTAGACCCATTATCGATCAACTGACTCCACATGTAAGCTCCGTTTTCAATACGCTCTTTGCCTAAACGATCTATTGCCCAGGGACGATCAGAAGACATGTGAATGGCCTGCATAGCTGGAATCACACCCAACTCTGCAAACCTTGGAATATCTTCTGGATGAATGTGTTGCGCATGTTCAATTCGGAAGCGATGGTCCTCAGAAATGGCAGGTTTCGCATTAATGGCTCGCTCATAGATGTCTAGAACCTCCCGATTTGCTCTGTCTCCAATAGCATGCGTACACATTTGGAAGCCATTTTCTAGCCCAGCTTTGACAATCCCTTCTATTTCTGACATAGGAGTAACATTATGTCCATGTACACCTTCCGCATCACTATATTCTTCCAGCAGCCACGCTCCTCTTGAACCAAGGGCACCATCCGCATACAATTTGATCGACCGGATGTTTAAGTGATAATCATACAAACCAATCTGCGGACCTTTTTCAAAGTACGCATTGAGTAAAGCAGAATCTCTACCATGTAGCATCACATGCAGTCGCAACTTCAACTCGTCATTGGTTGCAAAATCTTCGTAAACCTCTATTTCTTTAAAACCAGAACCCGCTTCATGAAAACCGACAATTCCATTTTTAAGGCATTCATCTATAGCCAATTGCAGTTTTCTAGCCCTTAGCTCCTTGGTCTCTTCCGGGATCACTTTGCCAACTAGTCCGCTTGCCGTTTCATTGAACAAACCTGTTGGCTGACCAGTCACATCTTTAAACACTTCTCCTCCATTTGGATCTGGCGTATTTTTATCCACTCCGGCCAGTTCCATCGCTTTGGCATTGGCCAAACTCGCATGTCCGCTGGCGTGTTTTAAGAAAACCGGATGATTAGGAACCGCTTCACTCAACTGATGATGAGTCGGGAAACCCTTAAATAAACGTTCTGGGGTTTGATTCCATTTGTCCTGATGCCAGCCTCTACCGATGATCCATTCGCCTTCTGGTGTTTCATCGGCACGCTTTCTTACCATCTCGATTACCTCATCATAGCTCTGAGCACCCATCAGATCCACATTTACCAGGTTACTACCGATTCCCATAATATGTGCATGCCCCTCAATGAATCCAGGATAAACATATTGGCCATTTAGATCCATCACCTCCGTGCTGTCACCCTGGTATACTGCAAGATCTTCTGCAGATCCCACCTTCACAATTCGACCATCTCTCACGGCAACCGCTGTGGCCGTTGGCTGAGCATCGTTGGCAGTGTAAATCGTAGCATTGGTCATCAGCAAATCTGCTGGCTGAGGTTTATCCTGACAGCTGAAAATCAATGAGATAAGTAAAATGGGTAGTAATTTTCTGTAGGTCATATTTCTATTGGTTGTTCACTTGAGATAATGAAATCGAAATTACTCTTTTTTGTTTAAAAGCTTTAGCTTTGCGCCTCCATTCGAGTGAATGGCTTCTAAACCTCAGTGTTTGGATGTATTGAAAACCAAAACCTTTTATCTCAATGACTCGGGGGATAAAGGCGTATATTCAGAGTCGTTTTTTATTATGGCAGAAGAAAAAAAAGAAGAGCTACAGGAAGAAAAAGTAGAGAAGACTGAAGCTCAAGCCGAAGAGTCTACAGAAGCTAAAGCTGACGAAGCAAAGGCAGAAGAGACCAAAGAGGAATCAGCAGCTGCAGAGACAGAAGCTGAGCCAGCCAAAGAAGAAGTAAAGGAAGAGAAAAAAGAGGCTAAGACTGAAGAAGTGAAAGCTGAAAAAGAAGTTCCTTTCACAGAAGAAGCAAAAACTCCAGAAGTAGCTGCACCTATCGCAGAGCCTGTAACTGACGTTTGGGATACTGCACAGGATGATGGTTTCGGCGAGGAGTATTCTGAGGCTGACAGAAAGAAAATGGAGGCTCTTTATGAGGCTACATTGAACCAAATCACTGAAAAAGAAGTGATGACCGGTACCGTAGTAGGTATCACTGACAGAGATGTCATTGTAAACATCGGTTTCAAATCAGATGGACTAGTATCTCTTTCAGAGTTTAGAGATATCGATGGTCTTAAAACTGGTGACGAAGTAGACGTTTACGTAGAAGAACAGGAAAATGCCAATGGCCAGCTTGTTCTTTCCAGAAGAAAAGCCAAAATCGTTAAAGCATGGGAAAACATCCAGAAAGCATTGGATGAAGACCTGGTAATCGACGGTATGGTGAAGAGAAGAACAAAAGGTGGTCTTATCGTAGATATTTACGGTGTAGAAGCTTTCCTTCCAGGTTCACAAATCGATGTGAAGCCTATCAGAGACTTTGATGTGTTTGTAGGTAAGAAAATGGAAGTGAAAGTTGTGAAAATCAACTACACTAACGATAACGTAGTAGTATCACACAAAGTACTGATCGAGAAAGATATTGAGAAGCAAAAAGCTCAAATCCTTGAGAACCTTGAGAAAGGTCAGGTACTTGAAGGTGTGATCAAAAACATGACCAACTTCGGTGTATTCATCGACCTTGGTGGTGTAGATGGTCTACTACACATCACAGATATTTCTTGGGGACGTATCAATCATCCAGAAGAAGTGCTTTCACTTGACGAAAAAGTTAACGTGGTGGTACTTGACTTTGATGATGACAAGAAGCGAATTTCTTTGGGTATGAAGCAGCTGACCGCTCACCCTTGGGACTCACTGGATAAAGACCTTGACGTAGGATCGAAAGTAAAAGGTAAGATCGTAAACGTAGCAGATTACGGTGCATTCCTTGAAATCATCCCTGGCGTAGAAGGATTGATCCACGTTTCTGAGATGTCATGGTCTCAGCACTTGAGAAATCCACAAGATTTCATCAGCGTTGGAGACGAGCTAGAGGCAGTTGTATTGACTATCGATAGAGACGAAAGAAAAATGTCTCTAGGCATCAAGCAATTGACTGAAGATCCTTGGACTAAGCAAGATGTATTGACCAAATACGCTGTTGGTACCAAGCATTCAGGTATCGTGAGAAACCTAACCAACTTCGGCTTGTTCATCGAACTAGAAGAAGGTATCGACGGTTTGGTACACGTATCTGATCTTAGCTGGACAAAGAAAATCAAGCATCCATCTGAATTCGTGAAAGTAAATGACGAATTGGAAGTAGTCGTAATGGAGCTTGATGTAGAAAACAGAAGATTGGCTCTTAGCCACAAGCATCTGGAAGAAAACCCTTGGGATACATTCGAAACAGTATTCACCAGAGGATCAGTACACAAGTGTACAGTGATTTCTACCAACGATAGAGGTGCTATCCTTGAGCTTCCTTACGGAATCGAAGGACAGGTTTCTACTAAGAACCTTCAAAAAGAGGAAGGTGGAAACGCTTCTGAAGGCGAAACATTAGACTTTAAAGTGATGGAATTCTCTAAAGATGACAAGAGAATCGTTCTTTCACACACAGCTACATGGAAAGAAGGCGCTGAGCAACCTGCTCCTGCACCAGCTCCATCTGCTAAGAAGAAGTCTAAAGGCAACACCCTGAACAAGATCAACAACGAGTCTGAGAAATCAACTCTAGGTGATCTGGATGCACTATCTGCTCTGAAAGAGAAGATGGAAGCTGGTGAAAAGCCTGCAGCTAAGAAGAAAGCAGCTCCTAAAAAAGCCGAAGAACCAAAAGCAGAAAAAGAAGACAAAGCAGCTGACGCTGATGATTCAGCAGAAGAAGCTAAGGATTCTGAATAATATCTTTAAACCGGAAGCGATTTTGCTTCCGGTTTAATTTCTTATTTGCTTTATTTGCAATCGCAAAAACAAGAGGTCAGCAAACGAGTTGATCTAATACCAAAAAGGTCCTGTGGCCGCCCGCCTGCCGGCGAGGCAGGAGTGGCGATAGCCAAGAGGCCAACAAATTAAAATAAGGTCCTGTGGCCGAGTGGCTAGGCAAAGGTCTGCAAAACCTTGTACAGCGGTTCGAATCCGCTCGGGACCTCTAAACCTCACGAGTTTATCGTGAGGTTTTTTTGTACCTACTCAGATCCACTCGAAATAAATTCATTAATCGGCAAAGGTTCGCGCCGCGCAGACTGCAACCCCTATAGCTATCGGGGTGTACAGCGGTTCTTTCATTAGAATTTCTTCGGTACGGGATCTCACACCAGGAGAAGCTACCGCCTTTCTTTTGCACAACAGAATTCACTCAACACCTTTAATTCAATAAAATTTACCTTATTTTGAGCTAGGATGACTAAGCAGGTAATTGTTGGTGTATGTTTACTGATGCTGGCGGTAACAGGTACAGGTCAGAACTTTCTTTCTGCCACGCTGAATGATAGATATTATTCAGCTTTTGCGGGAGTGGGGTTTGCTTCGTATCGTGGAGAGCTGAAGCACAATGGCAGTATCCAAAACGAAGTTTCCAATCTATCTATAGGTGCTGAAGTGCGTCTTTGGTCTAGAGTGTCAGCACGTGTCGAACTGGGAAGGTACAGCATTCGTGGACATGACAAACATGCCTCGGACAGCTCATTTGCCCGTCAGCGAAATCTTTCATTTGAGAGCACTAACTACGAAGCAACCATTCAAGGCATATTTTTCTTGCGACCATACAAAGGAGTCTATCACCGTCGCTGGCGACTGGATCCATACATTGCTTTGGGAGTTGGCACAACCTTCATCAGCCCGCAAGCAAAACTAGGAGATACGTATTTCAATCTATATGAATTGGATACGGAACAGGACCCTGACTACAGCAGGTTTACCTTGATTCTTCCAGCTGCTATTGGGTTGAAGTGGAAAGTATCCTCCGCACTCAACTTTGTTACGGAGATCGCATACAGGTACACCTTCTCGGATTACCTGGACGATGTGTCTGGCAATTTCCCACAGTCTTACCCGGATGCTACCACGGAAATATTGGCGAATAGAAAAGATGAAGTGGGATTAATCAATGAAACTGCTTACGAACAGCTGTCTGCCGGAAATCCCCGTGGCGACAGCTCCAATAAAGATGCTTATCTGTTCCTAAACCTGAAATTTGAACTCTTTTTATCAAAGGACATGTTCAAACGGAAACCCAAGCCATCAAAGCGATAGCATAACCGAGCAAACCCGGTCTATCTCCCGCTCGGTCATTCCGGCACCACTAGGTAAGCATATTCCGGTATTGAACAGCTTCTCGGACACTCCATTAACCTCCATCAATGCATCTTTATGTAAGGGTTGTAAATGAAGAGGTTTCCAGAATCGTCGTGCTTCAATGTTTTCTTCTGTCATTTTACGAACCAAATCTGATGGAGAAATACCGTCTAGTAGTATAGGATTTACCCAATGATTTAGCGTCTGCTTGTCAGATGAGTCATAGAAAATCACACCAGCAGTAGACAACCGGTTCTTATAAGTATCAGCAATCCTTTTTTTTCGGATTAACACTTCGTTGAATTTAGATAACTGACCTAGTCCCAGTGCGGCTAGTATATTGCTCATACGGTAGTTGAATCCCACTTCCAGATGCTCGTAATGATCTTCATGTTCTTTGGCCTGTGTCGCCAGTTTAAGTCCTCGGTCTCTCTCTTTCTTACCAGATAGCACCAAAGCCCCTCCTCCACTAGTCGTAATGATCTTGTTTCCATTAAAGGACAATCCGGCAAATGCTCCAAAAGTCCCTACATCTCGGCCGGTCCACTTACTCCCAAGTGCCTCTGCAGCATCTTCTATCAGGACGATACCATACTCCTCACAAATCATCAGCAACTCATTCATCAATGCGGGAATCCCAAAAATGTGCGTTACAATAATCGCTTTGGGTTTAATCTTAGCATTTTGAACATATTCTCTCAGCAATTCCGGAGATACATTCCAGTTGTGAGTATCACTGTCGATAAACACTGGAACGGCTCCAAGGTAGCTCACCACATTGGAGGCCGCAATAAAGGTAAAAGTCCCTATCAGCACGCGATCACCGGCGGATACACCGGCAAGCAACAAAGCCAGATGCAGGGCTGAGGTACCAGAGTTTACCGCCAAAACCTCCTGATAGCCAAATCGCTCTTTTAGCGCATTCTCAAACGCGTCTATATGTGGACCTGCCGGTGCAATCCACCCACTATCAATCGCTTTCTGCACTTCCTCCAGATCACCAGCATCAACAAAAGGTGGCGAAAAATGAATTGGTGGCTTACTCTCCCCTTCCATATTCCATATTGTGATAATCTGCGCCACTCGTATCGAACACTCTTCTGGCCGTTTTCATCAAGATCACCAGGTCCAACCAAAAAGATACATGATCAACGTAATAGAGGTCTTTTTGTAATTTCTCTTTCAACATCAAATGATTGCGTCCATTGATTTGGGCAAATCCAGTAATTCCTGGCATTACCTCGTGTCTACGGTGTTCATCGTCAGAGTATTCTTTCAAATATTCTATTAATAGTGGTCTGGGACCCACAAAACTCATCTCACCTTTCAGAATATTGAAGAGCTGTGGCAGTTCATCAATAGAAGACTTTCGAAGAAGGCTGCCAAACCAATCACTCCCACCATTGGTCATAGTAGTAAATTTCAGCAAATGAAACAGTCTACCTTGATAACCAGGCCGCAAGTGATAAAAAAATATAGGTGTACCTGACAAAAATAGGATTAGCGCTATTAGACCCATAACGGGAGCTAATAAAAAGAGAAGCAACAGTGCCACTATTTTATCTGCCAATGGCTTCCAAAAATTAAGATATTTTGACTTTTCCTTCATTGCTCTTGCATCAAATCTATGCAATCTGATCTTTTATTGATATTTTTCCGATATGATTCCTCAATTTGGGGAATGGTTGATTACCCACCGCCTCATCAACCTGGTTTCACAGCATTGATTTAACTCAAAAATGAAAACGTTCCGGTTCGTATTTTTTGTAACCATTACACTGGCTTTTGGCATTGTTCTTAATTCAAAAATGGGTAGTATACCACCTCTGGGCAAGTTTTTAAGTCCATTTCGAGGTTTTTGGACCAATGCAGAAGAGCCCGGTGTTAATTATACCGAAACCCTAAAAATCGACGGTTTAGATAATGAAGTAAAGGTTTATTACGACGAACTCCGAATCCCACACATCTACGCTGATAACGAAACCGACCTCCATACCGTTCAGGGTTACATCACAGCCAGGGATCGTCTTTGGCAAATGGACTTTTTTTCAAGGCTCGTTCTGGGTAGACTATCTGAGGTACTCGATAATCCAGCCGTATTGAACTATGACAAATACAATCGACGGATTGGTTTGAAGCGCATGACTTATGAATTTTATGAAAAAACCAAGAGTTCACCTGAACTCCATGCCGTCATTCAGGCTTATAGCAATGGAGTCAATGCCTACATCGACCAAATGAGTAGCAGTGATCTACCACTGGAGTTCAAACTTTTGAATTACAAACCAGAAAGGTGGTCTCCTGTGAAAACATGCCTAGCTTATGCCATGCTCAGCAATACGCTATCTCGGGGTGAATCAGATCTTGAAAACACCAACGCATTGATGCTGTTTGGTCGTGAATTGTTTGATATTCTATACCCTGAGCAGCTCGGAAATATTGATCCTGTAATAAGGAAAACACGTAAATGGAATTTCTCACCTGTACCTGTAGTGAAACCCGATATTCCATATCCCCAGATATTAACTGAGTCTACAACAGAGAAACCTCACCCGCTGAACGGAAGCAACAACTTTGCCGTGTCTGGCGCAAAAACGAAAAGTGGCAATGTGCTCTTAGCCAATGAACCGGATTTAGAACTCACCTCGCCATCCATCTGGTATGCATATCATCTCAACGATGGACATAAAAACGTAATGGGTGTGACGGTTCCTGGAACGCCAATTATTCTAATTGGGTTTAATGATTCCATTTCCTGGGGAGTAACTAACTCACCTCGGGATCAGGTGGACTGGTATGCGATTGAGTTTAGAGATGATTCTCGAAAAGAGTATTTATTCAATAACAATTGGTTCAAGACTGAGCAGGTAATTGAGGAGTTTCAGCTAGCCGATGGCAGCACCGCCTATGATACCATCATTTATACCCACCATGGACCTGTGGTCTATGATCGAAATTTCAGAGGGGATAACCAGAAATCAAATTATGCGATGAAGTGGATTGCGCACTTTCCAAGCACCACTTTTGATGCCATGTATGAAATCAATCAGGCATCGAACTACGACGAGTTTGAAAACGCCATGAAAAAATTTCAAGGGCCTCCCCAAAACTTTATTTTTGGTTCAGCACAAGGTGATATCGCTCTTTGGTTGCCAGGAAAATTTCCGGTAAAGTGGGAGGAACAAGGGAAGTTTTTAATGGACGGATCGGAGCTAAGTCATGAATGGAAACAGTACATACCATTTGACCACTACATGTATGATCTAAATCCTGAGCAAAATTACCTGACATCCGCTAACCAACATCAGGTCGATTCCCTTTACCCCTATTATGTATACGACCATAACTATGAATACTACAGAGGTCGTCGAATCAATGACCGGTTGAGAGTACTCGATGACATTTTACCTAAAGACATGATGAGGCTTCAAAATGACAACTACAACTACATGGCGTCTGAGAGTCTCCCAATGATGTTATCTGCATTAGACACTGCCAGATTCGACAACAACCAATGGACGATCTATAAAACACTGGCTGAATGGGATTATTTCAATGCTCCAAATTTGAAAGCTCCGACAGTTTACCAATTGTGGTGGGATCTGCTGTATAAAAACACCTGGGATGAATTTGACACCATCAGTGTGGAGGTGAACAAACCTCATAGGTATGTTACGATCGATCGGTTCAAAAATGATTCAACTTTTGCTTTTGCAGACATTTTAGAAACACCTACCAGAGAGTCCACTTCTGAGCTTATGGCTCTTACTTTTGACATGGCGCTTGATTCTTTGGATGCCTGGGTAGATGCAAATGGTGAAGACTACAGTTGGTATCGCTTCAAGAATACGACTATCAAGCATCTGCTGAGATTAGATCCATTTTCTACGTCGGAGGTTCCGGTGGGAGGCTATTCAGGCATCGTCAACGCGGCCAGCAAAGGACATGGACCTTCCTGGCGCATGGTAGTGGAGTTAGATCCAAATGGCACCAAGGCCTGGGGAGTATATCCTGGTAGTCAGACTGGCAATCCAGGCAGTCCTCTGTATGGACAAATGATAGAAAACTGGGCCACCGGTAATTACTATCAGTTACTCTTCGACCGGGAGGTTGATGGTGACGAGAAAGTCATTTTTACCCAGACAATTGAACCTAAATAGCATGAAACTAATCAGTAGAATCATTCTCATTATTGCCATTTCGTATCTACTGTCCCTTTATCTACCCTGGTGGATACTTATAGTGGTAGCTTTTCTGGTCGGATTTAGCATCCCAGGTCATGGTATTAATGTGTTTATTGCTGGTTTTCTAGGTGGAGGATTGCTTTGGATGAGCTATGCATGGTACATAGACCTGAAAACTGAAGCCATTTTGTCCAATAAAATCGTACAGCTATTTCCTTTTCAGGACGCCATATTTCTTCTGATCCTCACGGGAGTAATCGGAGCACTAGCCGGTGCTTTAGGAGCTTTATCTGGCAACAGTTTCAGGCAATTATTTCTGAAGAAAAAGACAAAGAGCTTTTATAGCTGAGCTGGTTTTTTGATCAATACTCCAGATGCCACGATAGACACTTCCTTCAGATCTTTTGCGGCATCAAATTCTCGACCTGCATCATCAGCATAATGTCTTGCGGTCTCCTCGTCCAGCTCACTTAGAGATGCCAGTCCGTCTATAATCACTTCTCTTCCAGCAGCATCTTTAGGTACAAAAAAGCCGTAATCTTTGAAAGTAACGCGAATTCGCTCGCCATTCTCAGATTTTAAGGTCATCCAGCAGCCTTTCATTTGACATACCTCTTCGATTTCCCCTACAAACTTCACATTGGTTGTGTCCTTTATAGAGACCTGCTGTAGCATGCTTGCTGTTTTTGGCACATCTTCTACTGCGATTTCCTCACCAAAAGACTCCCATTCTTCGGTCGGGTTTTGACAACCTGACATAATGGCAATGAATAACACTGTTATCGTAGTGATAACACTCAATTTTGTGGATAATAACCTTGACATAGGATTAAAACTGTTTATAAAACACTGATTTTAAGAGAATTACTTGTTTGTAAATTGTTCAATATTAACGGTATATGACAATTCAATACATTGTAAATTTAAGAATTATCAACAAAAACATTTTAATGCTATGAACAGATTAAAAAGATTCTCAGTACTTGTAATTTTTGCAACAGCTTTTACACTTGGCGCGTGCTCCCAGGACGAAACCATGGATGAAATAATGGATAATACGGAAATTGGCAAACCAATTCATGCCGATGACTCCACCGGTGAGAATAAAGAAGATAAAGACAAACCAGGCGTTGGAACAGGAGGATAATTTCCATAAAACGCTTTTGTTAAATAATTCATCGAAAAAGTCATGATAGTTATCATGACTTTTTTTTATCTTTCGACAATAAATTATTGATTCGGTTTGCGGAAGTATTTCATACTGGTCTTATTGTTCACTACGATTGTTTCCTCTGCGTATTCCTCGGATTTAGCCTCGGAATACACGAGAGTCATGGAAATATTTGGCTCTGATGACTTGGAGCAAACAAGAATTGAAGCCCTGAAGGTTCTTCAAGAGGCCAAACTACAACAAGACTACTACCATTTAACTCAACTTTATTTTGTTTTAGGTTATATAGCCGAAAATACTGATGATTTTGGGAATGCAATCATCTATTATTTAGAAGGTTCTAGAATGGGACTCTTATCTGATGATGTTTCAGTAAAGTCTTCAGTAATATCTATGCATAAGAATCTTGAGTCAATTCTTACTGATTACAAGCATTATGACCTTGCCAAGAAGTTTATTAAAGACGGAATAGAGTTAAGCTATAAATACAATAACGAAAAGCAAATAATCAGTCTTACCAACAACCTTGTATACGTATATCTTCAAGAGGAAAAGTATGATGAGGCCCTTTCGACCATTGATTCGCTAAGAAGCAAATTCAATCTAGACCAGGATAAAATAATTCAACTTAAGAATAAAGAAGGTACTGCATATCTTAACCTAGGTGATCTAGAAAAAGCAGCTTCTTGTTATCAGTATATAATAAGTAACGACCCAGGTACTGATAAAGAAATGTATGCACTTAGTAAGCATAACCTGGCTTTAATCAGCATTAAAAAAGGCAAATTCGAAGAAGCAATTTCATTTTTGGAAGATGTGATAAGATATAGTGAGGAGAAAAAATTGAACTATCGTTTATTTAGAGCTCTTCAGGAATTAGGCCAAACTTATATTAGTTTAAATGAAACACACCTCGCTCTTGAAAAATTCTTAAAAGCTGAAGACATAATCAAAAACTCATTCACTAATAATGCAGAGACTTATTCAGTCTATCAGCTCTTGAGCACAACCTATGAGATGCAGGGCAATATAAAGATGGCACTGCATTATAAAGAAACATACAGTGAAAAGTTAGAAGAGTATATCGCAAAGCAAGAAGAAATTACTGAACTTGACAAAAAATACAATATCCAATTATTGACGGATCGCTATTACGACCTACTTGCTGCTGATCAGGAGAAGAAAAATACGGAGCGAATAGCCAAATTTGGAATCAGCGGGACGGCATTTATCTTCCTTTCGATCGTACTAATGATGATGTATCGTCAGAGGAGAATGAAGCAAAACCTTGCCAGAGAGCTTTACAACATCGAGCTAACCTCAGATGTCTAAGGAAAGCTTATTTCTCAAAAGCTCCAGAATTCTATCCTGCTTGGTGTAAAGGGCCTGAATCTTATTTCGCTGATGCATGTTCTCCTTGAGCAATGTTCTGATCAGCTCAGATAGCTCCTCAAGTGAGGGATTCAGACCGAGTTCAGATCTCAAGCTATCCACCAAACTCACAATCCGGTTCTCAATGCTCTCGTATCCTTCATCCAGGGCAATGCTCTCTTTTTCTTCACGCCAGATATCACCCTCACCCTTTAGCAACCAATTGGCATTGATTGCACTGTAAGTAATAAGAATTTTTTGTAGAAGATCATAGCTGGGCTTGCTTCTACGACCTTTGATGATGTTGTAAATAACCGGACTCTTCACTCCTATTTTGTCGGCGAAGGAATTTGGATTAGTCTCCAGGTTCGTAATTAAATCCGATATACGGTCGTTGATATCCATTTGAAATTTAGCTGTTGGTTAAAAATAAGTAAAATACCCATAAAAAAGAAGGGTTACTGCTTGTAACCCTCCCTCATTAAGAACCAGCTATGGAAAATAGATACTCACTATCTATATGTGGTAAAGATACTATCATTTGATAGTATTTCAAAGCATTGAACGTGATTTGCGAAGATTTTTTATTTCAAATGATAAAAAAAGGCCACACTAGAAGTAGTGTAGCCCTATTTTCCACCGCTGATCAGAATGATCAATTACCTGAAAGATAACGCAATCGATAATTCTTTCAAAAATGTACCTCATAAATATCATGCTCCTGACATGTGATTTATCCCCATATTTTCTATTATTTTGAGTAGATGGCCGCCAGCAATAAAGCAATCAGCAAAATAATTCTAAGGGTCACACTAATATTCTTTAGTGTTGCCACTATCGCGTCTTCCTACTATTTCGTCTACATATATGGACCGGAACTCTCTGGCAGATTGGTTCGTGAACTGGTCAAAAGGCAGTCCGACCAGCAATATGAAGTGGACTTCCTGCTACTGGACATCTCTATTCTAAAGAAGAGACTTGAAATCACCGATCTCGATTTAACGCCAATTGAATCTGGAAATAGTAAAAGAACCTATCAACTCCATATTCCGAAAATTGAAATTTCCTTGAAATCGCTATGGGAAGTTTATTGGAATCGTACGCTTACATTCGAACAAATTGTCATCATAGACCCTCAGATCCTTATCACAAAAACAGAATTGGATCAAACACAAACGACTTTGTCTATAGAGTCTGGAGACCTTTATAAATTGATTGAAGAAAACTTGTACAAGCTAGAGATCGACAGTCTGGGCATAAAGAACGCCTCCCTGACTTACCAAACGCTTACTGACGAAGATTTTAAAATTCTTTTAAAAGAGCTTGATTTTGGTATCAGTAAATTCAGTCTGGATAGCACCACACAAACGGATAAGTTTCTCAACACGGACAATATTACCTTAAGGCTTACTAATCAGCACTTTTTACTCGAAGACAGTATACACCAGCTGGATATAGAGTCACTCGATATCTCCACCCAATCGCAAAATATTCTATTCAAAAATATAGAGTTGTCTCCTAGAGAAGGTGCAGCAGCAATCACATCGAGTAACAACTACCAATTGAGCATTCCAGGATTAAATTTTAGAGGGCTCAACTTCCAAAAAGCATACACGGAGAATCATCTGCAACTAGACTCGGTGCGAATGCTATCTCCAAAAATCCGACTCCTGCATCGTACCTCCACTCAACGAAAGGCAGATGTCGTGCCTTCTATTTTCAAACTGTTCAATATCATCGAAGTAGGAAAACTATTCATTGAGGATGGAACCATTGATTTTTCAGAATCTGCAGATGGCAGTGATTTTGTTTTTCAGTCTCAAGGAATCAATGTGGAAATACATGACTTCTTTGTAGACTCCAGTTACCTCCAAAACCCAACCCAACAGCTCTTCTTTCAAGACTTTCTGGTAAATGCGGAGGAAGTTGGTATAAGAAATCGCGATTCGAGCAAACACATAGCAGTACAGCAGATTTTGGCCTCTTCCATGGACTCATTGCTGGAGGTAAGCCAATTTAAATTTGTTGCATTAAATGAGACGCAAAGTCAAAGTACTATCAATGTGGATGTTCCCAAGTCACGTATTTTGGGTTTTGACTTTCGAAAAGCCTGGCTCGAGCACTCATTTTCTGGGCGAGTGGTATCATTAGATCAACCGGCTATAATCGGACAACTCGACCAACAAGTTGATAAAAATGGTATTTCTCTGCTCCGATCAATTTCCCTGGACCAAATCAGAATCAACGAAGGAAAATTTGATGTAAGCCGAAACGAAGAAAACATTAAAATCAATAGCCTTACTGCAGTAGTTAATAATATTTCAGCCGCTCTTGACTCTAACTCTGTTCTTCGGTTTAGAGATGATTGGAATAATGCGGATATTGAAATAAATGACTTGCAACTGAGCGGAGTAAATGGCGCCCTGGCGGTATCTTCCATCAATGTGACTCCTGATTTTGCTGAAACCAGGATTTATGACCTGGCTCAAATCAAGAATAATAACCGACCCATTGAAATTGATACGTTGATAATCAATGGACTTAAAAAAGACAGCCTCATACATACGGGGTTTATCATATTTGATTCACTTACCGCACATGGACCTCATTTCCTGATAGACCTGGATCAAGAATCAAGTATTTCCAAAGATCGGGTCAATGACATCATTCACAAGGTGTTCTTTCAAAAAGTACGGGTAGATCGTGGAAAAGTCAATGTTGTCAAAAACCAGCGTGTCATTTCTCATATGGACAGTATAAGCACTGTTTTAAGTAGCTTTCATTACGATACTATCATCAACGAATACTTCACGGGCATCGATTTTCATGCAGACACTATTCACATTTCATTTAATGATATACACCATGGACTATCGGGAAACAATATATCCATCTCACAACGAGATTCCACCCTCGACATCAATAACCTAGCCTTACTTCCTTACTCTCTTGATAGTAACTACAATCATTACAAAGTAATATCCAGCGAGCTCAAACTCCGTCAACTCAATTTTCATCGACTGATCAACGATCAAGAAATAGCATTTAGTAGTGGGTTTCTGAAGCATCCAAATGTGGAAATTACCATAGCAACTCCCAAAGACACCTCGTCAAGAAAGGAAGCCAAAGACCTGATCAGCTTTGAATCATTCAATATCGGCAGTGGTAACCTCAGTTTTTCCAATAACCTGACAGGGTTCACGCTTGAGTCGAGAGATTTTGACGTCTTGATCCATGATTTTGATATGCTGAATGATTCGAATCTGTTTTTCGCTAACAACTACTTATTTGATGCTAAGCAAACATCCATAGGCATTCGCAAGCTTGATGACAATATTCGCATAGGTCATTCACTGATAGACACCAAGACGGGCAATTTATCGCTGCAAAATCTCTCCTACAAGCATTCCAACATTCTAGACCTTAGCATTCCCAAAATGCAAATCAAAGGCTTGGTAACCAATCACTTACTAGACCATGGTCAGTTTACAATGGATTCGCTAGCGCTTGATCAGCCCTCTATCAAATTTGGAGTTAAAGCACAGCAGTCTAAAGCATCTAACCCTCCAAACATTGCGATCAAAAACTTTTCTTTGAAAGATGGTAAAATCAATTTGCATAAAGATGAATTGAACCATGGCGATTCATTAGAGTTTCACGGTCTGAATTTGACCATAAATGAATTCATCTACGATTCACTGATCCGTGTGGAGTTTTCTCATCATTTGTTTCAGAGTCTCGATCTAAGCGGGTCTAACCTCAGCTATACACTACCTGACAGTTTGTATCGCGTGAGACTTGGACACTACGCTTATGACCATACCGACAAACATGTGGAACTGAAAGACCTTCGTCTTATCCCGCTTTTCAATCGTGGGGAGTTTCAGACAAAAATAGATTTTCAGAAGGACTGGCTGGATGGATCAATAGCCAGTATCTACCTTCATGATTTTGATATCGATTCGATAATCAACAACCAGCTTTTGCTAATAAGTAAGGTTGAAATTGATCAGTTTAACTTGGATACGCATCGTGACAAGCGACTACCCCGACCTCCAAACCAGGAAAAACCCCTACCTGCATCCTTATTGCAAATGGCTCCTATTCGCCTCAAAGTGGATACACTGCTGGTGCGAAATGGCTTTGTCAATCACTCTGAGTACTCCGAAACAGGTGAGTTACCTGGAACGATCTATTTTCAGAAAATCGATGCAAGCCTTACAAACATTACTAACGATCCAAGTCAGCTGACGATTGATCCGAACATGGTGTTTAAAGCCACTGGGGTACTGATGGAAACAGGAGACTTCAATCTTACCTCTACATTTGATCTGACATCTACTGTAGATGCTTACTCACTATCTGGGCAGGTAGGAGATATGAACCTTACGGAGTTGAGTAAGTTCCTGGAAAACACTGCCTTCGTACAAGTCAGGAGCGGCACCTCACAGATGGTTGATTTCATGTTTGACGCCAATGATCAATATGCCCTGGGAGAGATGACATTCTACTATGACGATCTTAAAATAAATGTACTCAATCAAGAAAGCTATAATACCAAAGGTTTTGGTGCATCTCTAAAAACCTTTTTTGCTAATACGTTTGTCGTAAACACCAAAAACCCACACTTCATTTTTGTGAGAGATGGCAGTATCTTTCACGAAAGAGATCAATCAAAATCAATCTTTAATTATTGGGGCAAAGCACTGCTAAGTGGCGTGGTGAGCAGTATCGGCGCTAAAAACAATAAGAAAGAAATTAAACAACAAAACGAAGAAATACGCCAAAAATATGACGCACTCAAAAAAAATCGCTAGGACTTAATCAGAAAAGCCATTTCGCTTGTGTGTACCATCACAAAAGGGTTTGTTAGAAGAGCCTCCACACCTACACAAGGCCACTTGCTCTCTTACTTCCTCCTCACCGTCTACTTTGCAGACTACCACCTTACCTCTGATGATAAGTGGACCTGCAGGTGTCACCTCCACACGTTGGTACTCTTCACTGTCTCTTTCCGGTTGCTTGATACTCAATGCTCCAGAAGGACATCTCCCTACCTGATTGACTATATCCTCTACAGAGGCACCTTCCATATTGATCCACGGACGTTCCTTTGGATTAAAAACTCCGGGTAACCCTCGAAAACACTTTTCAGAATGAATACAAACATCAGGCTTCCAAACGACCGTCACTCCATCTTTTTCATACTCTTTTACACTCATCACAAAACGTCGTTAAATTCAGGGAATTTGTTGAAAACAGACTTTGCAAAAGGACACAGTGGGATAATCGAAATACCCTTAGCTCTGGCGAACTCCACGGCATTTTTAACCATCTCGAATCCGACACGCTTGCCACGGAATGCATCATTCACCTCTGTGTGGTCTATAATTATCCGGTCATTACCCGCCCAGGTGTAGGTCATTTCTCCGGCAATCTCATCACCTTCTTTGACAAAAAACCGACCTTTAGTTCCATTATCTTCCTGATCAACTTTCATAGGCATTATTTTTCCAGTATTTCCATTGCCACACCTTCTAGAGCCAGTCGCTCACTCAGCGCACGAAGTTTCATCTTGCGTGACTTCCTCACGTCTCTAATGTAAACCTTGCTAATACGATGTGGGTACTCAGCGACTACCGATTCATAGATTGCCGGATCCTTCTGGCCGCTATCTCCTATCAAGATAAATGAAGCGGATGGATATGTAGCAAGCAAGCGATCTATTTTTTTTCGCTTGTGCTGATGGCTACCTCCTCCACTATTCAATAGGTCTCGTAGCCCAGATTTGAGCTCCTGGAGTAGAAAAACACCGTTAGGAAATCCATTGTAGTTCACAAAATCCTTGAGAAAATCGTACAAATTCCACTCACTACTACTCACATAGAATATCTCACCCGTATTACCCATTAAGTCTTCATATAGACTCACAATTCCATCAAAAGCTCTTCTGCGTTGGTAGTTCTTCGTAAGCAGTAAATACATTTTTTTCAATAAACTAGTGGAATGAGAAACCAGCAGGGTATCATCGATATCGGTCACGATAATTTTGTCCGGATTTTTCGCTACATAGCTGACCTGTTGAGTTAAATCAAAATTGGGCAGTCTCACTTGAGCCTCGCATGAGAGTTCGGTGGTTTTGTATGCAAATTCAAAGTAACCATCACGCTCAGTGTAGGTCACCCTCGTTTTCCCACCTACTACTAATTCTACCTCTGTGTTTTTAATACCTTTCACCCGATACCTACGTACCATCTCCAGGGCGTTCTTAAACGGGTTTTTGGTAATGCGATCACGTTTCTTTGCTGGTGAACGTAACACATGCCCCATGATGTAGGTTACCTCATGGCTGGCATATGGTTTGTAGAGTTTTATGAATGGCCTGTTTTCTGACATACTTTCGTATATAAGATGAAAAAATACCTTTTTGTTATCAATCCTGTGTCTGGTGGAACTGACAAAGAGCAACTCATATCAGAATTAAAAAATACATTCTGCAATGACAAAATTGCTTTTATGTACACCACTGGTACTGACGACTCAGAGACACTCGATCAAGAAATCAAATCATTTCAGCCAGATGTGGTGGGAATAGCTGGTGGAGATGGCACCATCAATCAACTGGTTATTACAGTAGCTAAGAATGATAAAACGTTAGCCATCATACCCTCAGGGTCTGCCAATGGATTGGCCACAGATTTGGGTATTAATTTGGAGAATGTATCAGCCATCATGAAGGCAGACCATACCCTGATGATGGATATCATCTTGATCAACGATCTACCAATGATTCATATGGCTGACTTAGGGTTGAATGCTTCACTTATCAAAAGGTACGAACAAGAAGAACGACGTGGATTCCTTGGATATGCGGTAAGCGCAATTCAAGAATTACCAAACATTAACCAGCAGTTTGAGGTATCTATTGAGTCCGGAGATTATCAGGTGAAAACGCATACCAGCTTCCTCGTTATAGCAAACAGCAGAAGGTATGGTACAGGCTATTTGATCAATCCTAAAGGTCAAATCAATGACGGACTCTTCGAACTCTGCATGATGAAAGAGCTTTCGCCAGATTCTATTTTCAGCAGTTTGTTTAACGAAGAGTCCAATGATAACCAGAACTCAATATTTGAAGTGCAATCTGTCAGCTCGGCAACCATCAAACTAAAACAGGCAACGAACTTCCAGATCGATGGAGAGTACATGGGCACGGCCTCCACACTGCACATCAGGAGACATTTAACTCCTGTCAAGGTCTTAACTCCTCCTGAAGATTATTGAATGGATAGCACAAAACTCACATCAACATCCGTCTCACCATCTGAAGCCCCTGAAGTAGTCGATTTGATACCATCAGGCTGATGCTTCAACACTAGGCGAAACGATCCAAACCCGCTAGAGTTACCTACCACCCATGAAGTAATCAATCCCAAAGGCAATCCATTCGCATCCTCATCCAGGTAGTTAACCTGGCCATCGTCTTTTATCAAGTTTCCAGCTCCTGTAGGACTTTCAAAAATGCCTTCAGTAAATCCATAAAAAATCTGATGCTCATCACTCTCATCCTTAACCTCTTCGGTTATATCTTCTTCGTTGATGGTGTTTTCAAAGCTTACGAATAAGTCGTAACTCTCCCCACCCTGAAGCTCAATTTGGCCGGAAGGCTCGAGGTTATTGGGTCCAGCACCATCATTATCTACAGCGGTAACAACAATTGGAGCTCCGCCACTTTTCGGAGAAAATAATAACTCAACCTTGGTGATCATTTCTGGAGCGTCTTCTGCCTCTGGCACATCCTCGTCGCAGGATACCAATATCAATCCAGATAGCAAGAGAAGTGATAATAGTGTCTTTTTCATAGTTTTTTATTCAATGCTTAATTTATATAATGCAATAATATTACACTAATGTCTTATTTGCAACTTTATTGCATTTATTGAAATTGGAATTTGACGCTCACCTTGAAATTACGACCTATTTGATCCGAAAAATACCTTAAACGGTCTGTATTCATGCGATAACTCGTATTCAATACATTGTTGGCACGAAACAGCACCTGTACCTTTCGAAAGGAGCTTTGAACTCCAATATCTACCAAAAAATATCCTGGAGGAGCATCCATTAAGTCAAAATTACCTTCATTGGCTACCTCATCTGTAGATCCCAAACGAAATGCATCTGGAGCGATGGTTCGTGGTTGCTGCCAATACTGACACCTGTAAGTTCCTTTGGCAAAGAACTCAGGAAACCCTATTGCTTTCCAATTGGATTGATAACTCCACTTTGTGCTCATCATCAATGGAGGAATCTCCACAAAGTTGTCACTATTCAGCACGTCTTTAGCAAAAACATAGCTAATCTGATGTTCTCCTTCTACATTCTCATGAATACTATGGCGATATGTCATATCCGCCCCAGCTATAACAGCGTTGGTTTGGTCATAGATGAAGTATGGATAGACGCCGTTCACAGTAGAGGTAACTCCGGCCGGCTTTGCATACAGGTAATTGAAGATATAATTAGCATAGCCTGTGAGCTCCCATGACGTATTTGCTTTGTCTGAAGACAAAGTATGTATCCATTTCAAGCCTGTTTCTGGATTCACTCGCTTCTCAGACTGATTCAGCACATTGGCTGACTCTATACCTTCGTCTGTTTGACGATATCTCCAGAGACCATATTCAATATTCACTCCATGTTTGCCAAAACTGTAGAGTTCCCAAATATTAGGGATTCTCCATCCCATACCCAGGTTGGAATTATAGGTCATGGTACGATTGATCGGAAACATAAACCCGAACGAACCTGTCAACTGAGAAAACTGGAGTTGATCAGCATAGTTATTTTCATATTGATCAATGCCCCTGATATGCTGATATTCAAAGTTGTACCGCAAGCCCAACTCCAGTATACTCTTGTCAATTTCCAGAGACTGTATCGAGAACAACCCAAGACTCACTCCGTTATAATTTGGCAAAAACGGTGTAGTTCGTGTACCTGGCAGGACGTTATTGTCCCTGTAAGTGGTTTGAAGGCCATAAGAACTCTCTACCGCCGAACCTTCCCGATTCCAGACCAAATCCAGGCTGTGTGTACCAAGGCCAAGATTAATGATCGGGAAAGAGGCCAACGAAGATCTACGTACATCAAATTCCTGCCTGTTATTCTTCTGATAAGCGTATTGGATTTCCAAATCCTGATGATCAAACACCCAGGAGGCTTTAAGTTTCAGTAGGTCATGAGTCACCACCTGCTTTGGGTTGTCTATTTGATAAGAGAATGGCTGAGTGTTAGCTGGTATGGTCCGATCCAAAGCCTGCTTAAAATCATCCAAATTGCCACTTACTGAACCTCTCAGAATGCCCAAATCCTGAGAAAAATGACTGTAGTAACCTTCCAAATCAAAATTACGAAAATGATACTTACCGAGAATAGAAAAACTATACTCTTCCTTCCCTGTATTGGTCAATTGATACTGTGGTGCGTGCAAATCACCCTGGCGTTGGTAAGAGCCATTCACCCCAATCGCCAGTTGATCCCAACCTTTCTGCAAAAGCAACTGCCCTCCATAAGCCCTACCGTTAGTCGCAGTATTGGTTTTTAATTCACCATGCAGATGTGAGGAAAGCTCTGGCTTTTGAGGGTCAATCAAGAGCACTCCTCCTAAAGCATCGGGACCATAGCGCACAGTGGCAGCACCCTTCACTACCTTGATAGAATTGGCGGAAGAGGGATCAATCTCTGGAGCATGCTCCACTCCCCAGTTCTGAAATTCGTGACGAACACCGTTGTTAATTATCAATACTCTATTGCTGTGCAACCCATGAATGATTGGCTTCACAATATTCTGTCCCGTAGAGATGGTAGACACCCCCGAGATAGTCCCAACCAATTCCCCAAAATTCGTTGACTGTTGGCTGGAAATGTGGGCCTGATCTATTTGATCTACTGTTATGGTTTTAATGGCGGAGGGATAGTACTCACCTTCTACAACCACACTTTCTAATAGCTGATCATCAGCAGCGAGATATATTACTGGCTCATCATGATAAGCATCATGGTGATGGGTCGTTTTTTTATATCCTAAATGACTGATGATGAGCTCTACTTCACTATCACATAGGTGCTCAATCGTGAATTGACCATGCAGATCAGTAACTGCCCCCTTACCCTTCTCTGAAGACAATACCGTGACAAACGGAATAGGCTCTTTTGTTTCAAAATCCAGCACCACCCCTGAGACCTTTACCTCACAGTCTTGTGCGATCAGCTGTAGTGTCGTCCAGAAGAATAACAATAGCAATATGATTCTCATCGATTATTTGGATTGCATTTTTGGCATAATCCAGATAAGATCAGATTGGCCTCATGTACCTGATAACCAGGAATGCTGAAATGAGGAATGTGCTCATCCACACATTCGATCACACCACACTGGGTACACTTAAAATGCATGTGATTGTGATGGTGTTCGTTATGATCGCAAGTTTGATAGCAAACACCATATGTGGCAAAGCCACTGTCGTCTGGAATTTTATGCAAAACTCCATTGTCAGTGAATGAATTTAAGGTGCGATAAAGAGTCACCCGATCATAATCCTTGAACTTAACCTCCAGATCTTTGAACGAAAGGGCCTTCTCCTCCTTCACAAAATACTCCAACACGTCCATGCGCGTATCAGTAACACGCAACTTATGGTTTTTTAGTACTTGCTTTAAATCGCTGTATTTCATATCTGCTACAAATATAATAATTGCAACAGACTTGCATCTTAGTAATGTTTAATTTATTGGATCATCAAGTAACTGCTCCCATGAGCCCTCAGTAGTCGTATCTCTTTGCGTACGGTTTTTGCACCTTTTTGAGTTTCTTGCCTTTCTTTTTATCTAGTTCTCTGGAATGCTTCAAGTCTGTCCAGGAATAATTCTTGGTGTTAGAAGCAGCGCATGAACTGAACAAGGTCAGTATACTCAATAATAGGATGACTGCCAACAACTTGACTCGTGCTGGTCTTAAATGATATGAATACATAATATAGCTGGTTGTTAAAATGTAAATATATCAATATTTTTTTACACTTTTTTAATAGTCCAGCGAAATAAAAAGTAACCCCCACAAGCATGAAAAAAGAAGTTTTGATTTTTTTTCATCATCTCTTTTTCTGCTTTAAAAAAGTTCTATATTTGCATCCTGATTTGAGGCAGAGGGGTAGAAAGAAGCGGTCAAATCAGCAAATTTTTAAAAGTTCGGGGTGTAGCACAGTCCGGTTAGTGTACCTGGTTTGGGACCAGGGGGTCGCAGGTTCGAATCCTGCCACCCCGACTCATTAGCTTCGAAAGAAGCCTAAAGCCTCTAAATCTTATGATTTAGGGGCTTTTTTGTTTTTATCCTACCAATTAATATCAATCAATTTCAACGAAAATGTGCCCTATTCGGTGCCCCATTTTAAATCTTATATTTGGGGTACAATATGTTTTTAATTATCTGCTTATCAGTTAATTAAGTCATATTCTTTGGTTTCAAATATTACCGTTTGAAGACTGAAAACGAGTTGGGGCACAGCCCGGGTCATCAGATGGACACAAACCAAAAGTTGAAATATGATGGACACCAGTACAAACACTTTCGGAGTAATCTTCTATTTAAGGAAGTACAAAGCCAAAAATGGCAAAGCACCAATCTACGCACGCATTACAGTAGATGGCAGACGTGTTGATCTTTCGATCAAACGTTCTATTGAAGAATCCAGTTGGAACAGCAGCCGAGGCATGGCCAAAGGCAGCCGAGAAGAAATCAGAAGCCTGAATCGATACTTAGAGCAAGTACGAGCCAAGCTGGTAGAGCATTACCAAAGCATGGTACTACAAGGCAAGCTGGCTACAGCTGATGCAATCAAGAACCAGTTTCTGGGCATAGACAAACGAGAACACACATTGTGTAAACTTGTGGAATACCACAATACAAAGATGAAAGATACACTTGCCTGGGGTACGATGAAAAACTACTTCACCACACAGAAATACCTCGAACGCTTCCTTAAAATGAAATGCGGTACCACAGACGTTTTTTTGACTCAGATCAACTACAAGTTCATTACTGACTTTGAATTCTTCTTGAGGGAGTGGAAACCAGTCGACCATCATAAACCATTGGGTAATAATGGTATAATGAAACACATGGAGCGTTTCAGGAAAATGATAAACCTGGCCATTCGTATGGAGTGGATGAACAATGATCCATTTGCCAAGTATCAGCCTAAATTTGATAAAGTAGAAAGAGGCTACCTGAGTGATGAACAATTACAGACAATTGAACAAAAAGAGTTTAACATTACAAGACTACAGCAGGTAAAGGACCTTTTTGTATTTAGCTGCTATACAGGCCTGTCTTATATTGATGTAGTAAATCTTACACCCGATAATATCACTAAGGGAATTGATGGAGGTTTATGGATCTCTACTAGTAGGCAGAAAACCAGCAATGCAGTTCGTGTACCACTTCTTCAGCAAGCATTAGATATTATATATAAATATCAGGATCATCCCAAAGTATTAAATGAAGGCACCTTGCTTCCAAGCATGTCCAACCAAAAACTAAACTCTTATTTGAAAGAAGTAGCAGACTTGTGCGGTATTGAAAAGAACCTAACGTTCCATTTGGCCAGACATACATTTGCTACTACAGTTACATTAAGTAATGGCGTGCCTATAGAATCAGTAAGCAAAATGCTAGGGCACTCCCGAATATCAACTACTCAGATATATGCCAAAGTGGTAGAGACCAAATTAAGCCATGATATGAATATATTAAAAGAAAAGCTTTCAAAAAACATCACCTACTCTAACCAAATGAAAGCAAAGTAAATGCTTATAAACTTTGCAATACCATTGCATTATCTAAATCACTATATTTGTAATCAATGAAAATCACGTGCTACATATTGAGTTTTTACTTTATGTCCCTGGCTGGGCTAGCATGTGCTGACACTTTACCTTTAGACAATACAAAGGATAATGTTTCAGTTATTAGCAGCACTGATGGGAATCATAACCACGAGCACCAAAGCGATTGGGACGGATGCTCCCCGTTATGCGTTTGCCATTGCTGTCATGTACACTTCGTTTCAGCAGCCGGAGTTGATTTCACACACCTCGTGAAATTACCAGCGGTTTACACTTCTTATTTTCAGGATTTCAGCAACGCTGATATCTCTGGTTTTCTTAAACCTCCAATGTCATAATTTCCTGCGTTTAGAAGGATCAGTATGTCTGACCGATAAAGTCTTTTATCAAGATGCAAGGTCTTTAATCATCCTGATAGCTCGCTAAACATCCCTTCATATGCCTTTTTTCAAAGGCATTCCTTTATTCATGTTCAATTCTATTTGTACAGCTTGAAAAAACTGAATAAACACAAAAAGAAAAAAAGGAAAAGGAGAAGGAAGAAAATCACACTGAAACTGGTGCTGAAGTGGCTTTTCATTGCGCTTATTAGTGCAATTCTATTGGTAGCCATCATTCTAAGGTTTCTTCACTTCTTCTCTGTCCATGTGAAATAATTTAATAAATGGTATGATCAATAAAATAATTTCTTTTTCAATAAAGAATAAATTCATTGTGGGCTTGCTTACGCTGGCCCTCATCGGAGTAGGTATCTACTCCATGTACACGGTCAATTTGGGTTCAGTACCTGATATCACCAACAATCAGGTGCAGGTAATGACTGTATCTCAAAACCTGGCCACAGAAGATATAGAACAATTCGTCACTTACCCTGTGGAATTAGCCATGGGAAATCTGCCGGGCGTTACAGAAATCCGTTCAGTATCCCGTTTCGGTCTTTCCGTGGTTACTATCGTATTTGAAGACGATATGGGGATATACAAACCCCGGCAACTGGTGCAGGAAAAGCTTAATGAGGTAAGGGATAAAATCCCTGAGAAATTTGGCAGCCCGTCTATGGGGCCTATAACCACGGGACTCGGTGAAATCTACCAATATACCATCAAGCCTAAGCCAGGATATGATACAGTCTATACCCCTACAGAGTTGCGAACCATTCAAGACTGGATAGTAAAACGGCAAATGACATTAGTAGATGGTGTGGTGGATGTCAATGCCTTTGGTGGAAAGATCAAGCAATATGAAATCGCTATCAATCCAGAAAAACTTAATGCTCTTAATGTATCCATCTCAGAAGTTTTTGAAGCCCTTCAGCGTAATAATGTAAATACTGGAGGGGCTTATATAGAGAAAAACAACATGGCCAACTTCATTCGTGGAGAAGGTCTTGTGCGTTCGCTTGACGACATTCGGGATATTCTGGTACGGAATGAAAACAACATTCCTATCACTATTGGCGATGTAGCTGAAAAGGTGCATTTTGGAAATCAGGTTCGCTATGGAGCATTCACCCAGGATGGCCAAGAAGCTGTAGGTGGAATGGTGTTAATGTTGAAAGGGTCAAACCCTAACTCGGTGATCCAGAATGTGCAGGAGCGCATGGAAAAAGTGCAGAAGTCTTTGCCTGAAGGCTTGGAAATAAAACCATTTCTTGATCGTAGTTCCCTGATTGAAAGAACTACCAGCACAGTAAAAACAAATCTTTTGGAAGGAGCACTCATTGTGATATTCGCCCTTGTAATATTACTGGGGAGTGTTCGTGGGGGTATAATCACTGCTACCACCATTCCTCTTTCCCTGCTATTTGCCTTTATTCTGATGAAGCAATTTAATGTATGGGCCAATCTGATGAGCCTGGGGGCTATTGACTTTGGGATTATCATTGATGGGGCAGTGATCATTATTGAAGGTACGGTATACGAGATACAGAAGCGGATCCGCTCGGGTAAAATCAAATTCAATCAGGGCGTAATGGATGAAGTGGCTTATGATGCCGGAAGTACCATGATGGGATCAGCATTTTTTGGACAGATAATCATTCTGATTGTTTTCGCTCCTATCCTTTTCCTCACCGGGGTTGAGGGTAAAATGTTCCAGCCTATGGCCTATACCTTCGGTTTTGCCATGATAGGTGCCATTATCCTTTGCCTCACTTACGTTCCTATGATGTCAGCTTTATTTATGAAGCCCATCCAGAACAAAAAGAACTGGTTTGGGAAGTTTGAACGCTGGCTGGAAAAAGTCAGTGATAAAATTATTGGGGGAATCCAATGGGCTTATTTGCCATTGCTTAAAGGTGCTTTAAGGTTCAAGACCATTGTCATCATTGTGGCTATTGTGTTACTAGGGCTTTCAGGATTCATTTTTTCACGTATGGGCGGAGAATTTGTACCCCAGCTGGATGAAGGGGATATCGCCATGCAGGCTTTGATACGTCCTGGAAGCGGATTGAGTGAAGCCATTGATGTTTCTACTAAAATTGAAACGCTTCTTCTGGACAACTTTCCTGAAATAAAAACTGCTGTAGCCAGAATCGGTGTAGCCGATATTCCTACCGACCCCATGCCGATGGACATAGCCGATATGTTTATCATCCTGGAAAAGGATATGGACAAATGGACAACAGTAGAAACAAAAGAAGAACTCATTTCAGAGATAAAGGAAATGCTGGATGAAAAACTGACGGGTGTCAACCTTGTTTTCAGCCAGCCTGTAGAGCTTCGTTTTAATGAGTTGTTGACTGGCGTGCGTGAAGATGTAGCTGTCAAACTCTATGGTGAAGATTTAGATGTACTTGCCCAAAAAGCTGAGCAAATGGCGGAAATAATCCAGACTATTCCAGGTGTGGGTGATGTAAATCCGGAACGAACTTCTGGTTTACCTCAAATGACCGTTCGTTACAACCGTAAAAAGATTGCCCAATATGGACTGGACATTCAAAAGCTGAACGAATACGTGAGTGCCGCCTTTGCCGGAGGAGTAGCCGGGGTGATTTTTGAAGGAGAAAAGCGATTTGATATGGTCATCCGCTTTGATGAAAAACACCGAAGGAGCATTGATGACTTACGTACCTTATATATTGACCTGCCCGATGGTACACAAGTACCTATTAAAGAAGTAGCTGACATTAATTATGTGCCAGGCCCCATGCAGATTTCCCGTGATAATACTTTCCGCAGGACCTATGTGGGTGTCAATACCAGAGGGCGTGATGTAGAGTCGGTAGTAACGGATATACAAGAAAAATTAGATGCAGAGCTTGATCTCGCACCCGGTTACTATATCACTTATGGAGGTGAATTTGAAAATCTTCAACGGGCCAAAAGCAGGCTGCAGATCGTTGTGCCTATCGCACTCTTCCTAATCTTTGTGCTGCTATATTTTGCCTTACAGTCATTTTCACAATCTATTATGATTTATATGGCCATTCCCCTGGCTGCCATTGGAGGTGTTTTTGCGCTATGGTTGCGCGGGATGCCATTTAGTATTTCGGCAGGTGTAGGCTTTATCGTTTTATTTGGGGTAGCAGTGTTAAATGGGCTGGTACTGATCAACCGATTCAATTCCCTAAAGGAAGAAGGGGTCACCAGCATCAGAGACCGCATTCTTACCGGTACCAAAGAAAGGATCAGGCCGATCATGCTTACGGCTACTACAGATATATTCGGCTTCTTGCCGATGGCATTTTCAGGTTCTGCCGGAGCTGAGGTACAAAGGCCGTTAGCCACAGTGGTAATTGGTGGAATGCTTACAGCTACACTGCTTACATTGGTGGTGCTTCCGGTACTTTACACTTTTGTGGAAAGCAGAAGTGACAAAAGAAAAAGCCTGAAAGGGCCAAATGCCAACGTGATTATTGTACTGCTGGTTTGTGGAGGTCTATTGGGGCTGCCTGCCTTGGCCAATGCCCAAAACCAACAACAACCACAAGACAGTTTGCCAACGATCACGCTGGAGCAGGCCAGAAAACGTGCGGTAGAAAGCTATCCGAAAATCCAATCGGCAAGACTAGAGATAGAAAACCAGGAAGTGCTTAAGAAAACAGCCTGGGACTTTGGTAATACGCAGGTATTTACCGGAAAGGAAGAAGTGGGCAATGGTTCTGATGGAATCTATACTCAGTTCGGCATCCAGCAACAACAAATTGATGTTTTCGGTATTGCTCCTAAACTTAAGTTGCAAAAAGAACGGATAGCACTTGCTGAGAAGGCACTTGATCTATCAGTTATTGAACTGGAGCGGGAAGTAAGCCAGGCTTGGGCCATGGTATTTGCTACCAAAAACAATTACCAGGTTTATGAACACTTGGATTCGGTATTTGCAGATATTGAAAGAGCGGCCAGGATTCGCTTGGAAACGGAAGCCACATCTAAACTGGAATACCTGGCTACTTCCAACCAGGCCAATCAGGTACAGATACAAAAAGAGCAGGCATATCGGGATTATCTGAGTGCTTTACAGCGCCTGAACCTTTGGTTTGCCAATGACACGCTGTATACCGTACCGGATGTCCCAACCAGTCAATTGGACGAACCGCTCAATTATGTAGCTGATTCATTGATGAACCATCCTTTGCTGAATGTATCAAAGCAACAGGTAGATGTAGCGGATGCCACCATAAAAGAGAGGCGTTCGCAGTTCTTGCCTCAATTACAGGGGCAGTATGGGCGACAGCAGATTGCCGGGCAATCTGGATTTTATCAGTACCAGGTAGGTGTCAGAATCCCTTTGTTTTTCGGACCTGAGCTGGGCAGGACACAGTCGGCCAAAATCCAACGGGATATTGCGGGTCAAAACCTGCGCCAAAACCAGTTGGAACTGAATGCCGCCTATCAGGACATGAGAGAACAATACCTGAAGTGGCTCAATTCATGGAACTACTACCGGGATGAGGCACTTCCGCTGGCCCAGGAGCAACGGGACGGAGCTATTTTGGCTTACCGGGAAGGGGCTATAGATTATGTCACCTTCCTGCAAAATATCCGGGATGCCATTCGCATAGAAGTTGATTCCTGGAATGCCTTTGGTAATTACCTGAATAGCCGCTACCAACTGGAATACTACTTAAGAACATCAAACTAAAAGTAAACTGATCATCAGATATAAAAATAGAAGCACAATGAAAAAGCAAATCATATATATAGTGGCACTGGTACTTATGGTATCGGTATTTACGGGCTGCGGCAGCAAGTCGGCTGAGAACTCCGGTGAAGCATCTCACGAAGAACACAATGAGGGCGAGGCTGGACACGCAGGTGAAGAAGGCGGACATGAAGGCGAAGAAGGAGAACATAGTGAAGAAGGAATGGCCGAGCTTCACCTTTCTGATATGAAATTTGAAAGTTTGGGTATTAAGGTAGATACCCTGCCAACCCGGGCTCTCTCGGGCGTGGTGGAAGCCAACGGCCAGTTGGAGGTACCACCACAGCATGAAGCAACTGTTACGGCCATATTGGGCGCTAATGTTACCTCCATCAAGGTGATTGAGGGCGATCAAGTAAACAAAGGTAAGGTGTTGGCGTATCTCTCACACCCAAACCTAAGCAAACTTCAGACAGATTATGTGCGGGCATACAGTCAACTACAGTTTCTGGAGAAGGAAAACCAACGGCAGAAAAGGTTGTACGAAGAGGAAGTGGGTTCCGGAAAAACCTATCAGCAAATTCAGGCGGACTATCAGGCCATGAAAGGAGAAGTGAAGGGCTACGAAGCACAGTTAAGGCAGCTTAGCCTCAACGTGGAGAAAGTCCAAAGTGGTGATATTTATCAGTATGTGCCTGTAGTAAGCCCTATTGATGGTTACATTGAAAAAGTGGAAGTCCAACTTGGGCAATATGTAGACCCGCAAACCGAGATGTTTATGATTGTCAATACTGACCACATCCATGCTGACCTGATGGTGTTTGAAAAGGATGTCCACAAAGTGAAAAAAGGACAAAAAGTATCCTTTACTGTGGAGTCAGTTCCAGGAAATACCCTAACTGCCAAAATTTATTCTGTCGGGAAGCAGTTTGAGCAAAACCCTAAAGCAGTCCATGTGCATGCGGAAATAGATCAAAAAGAGGATTTTCTTATTCCCGGCATGTACATCAATGGGAAAATTCGCACCGGAAATAACCCTGTAAAGGCTTTACCTGAAAGCGCGCTTATAGAGGAAGAAGGAAAGCCGTACATTTTCATGGCAGAAGCGCATGAAGAAGACGGAAAGACCGAATGGGCGTTTAAAGCCATAGAAGTGCGCACAGGTATCACCGAAGATGGTTGGGTAGAGATCAAATTATTGGAGCCACTTCCTGACGGTGCTCAGGTGGCATGGAATAACGCCTACTATCTGATCTCTGAAATGAAGAAAAGCCAGACTTCTCATAGTCATTGATTTAGTTGATTAGGCAAGGGCAGTTGGTAAATGTCATTTGCTAACTGCCAACTCTCAAATATTAAATTATAAAAAACAAACACATGAAATGAGCATAAACTTAGAGTCCTTAACATACCAACCAAGTATGAATAAGTTTATCGCGAATTCCATGTGACCGTTGGAATTAAACACATACACATGAAAGAAATAAAAGCATTTATAAAACCTAAAAAAGTACAGATAGTAGTTAAATCGCTGCGAGATGCAGGATTTGAAAGTGTAACCCTATCCAAAGGAGAAGGTACCGGAGCTCATAAAGATTCTGGTGCATCTCCATCATTGGATTTTCATTTTACCGATAGCCCGATTGTTAAGCTGGAACTGGTCTGCCAAAATGAGGAAACGGATAAAGCCATTCAACTGATCTGTGGCAAGGCTCAAACACCTGAACCGGGCGATGGCATTATTTACGTTTCAGAAATAGATGATGCTTATCGGATCAAGACTGGAAAATCTTTAAAACAATAAAGACAGGATTATGATCAAACAGCTTGAAAAAAATCTGAAATCTCATAATATCAAACCCACGGCAATGCGGTTGTTGGTATTGGAACTCCTTCTGGACAGGGAGGCTGCGGTCGGTCTTACCGAACTATATAGAGCTTTTGAAAAGTCTGATAGAACTACACTTTATAGAACATTAAAAGTTTTTGAAGAAAGCGGCATGGTACATAGTATTGATGATGGTACCGGTGTACCCAAGTATGCACTTTGCTCAGATGCCTGTGACCCGGGGCACCATGACGATGCCCACATTCACTTTCATTGTGATCTATGTGGAAAGACCTACTGTCTGCCCAAGTGTAGGATACCGCGCTTTGAACTACCTGAAAAATTCAGTAAAAGCGAAGTAAATCTCGTAGTAAAAGGTAAATGTGCGGATTGTGAAGAGTGAACAATGCAATTCCTATGCACTGTTTATTTGCATATCTTCATGAGAGAATCATAAAAAAACATTGAAAGAGACCTTGATAATGAAAAAACTACAAATAAAAATACCACTCATCCTGCCCGAAGTGCCTGATGAAAAAGACCAATGCGTAGATAAACTGATCCACCAGCTTCAGGACAAAGATGGGCTTGAAAAAGTACATGTAGCTGATGAAACCGACAATGGTGTACCACAACTCTGCTTCCATTATGATCCGGAGTTGATCTCTATTGACCGGATCCAAAAACTGGCGGAACAAACCGGTGCTGAGATCACCGAAAAGTTTGGCCATAAACTTATTGAAGTGGAAGGTATCAGACATACACGCCATGCCCGAAACATAGAGCGAAACCTTAGAAACAAAGCGGGCATTCTGGAAGCTTCTGTCTCAGGTTCCGGCATGGTAAGACTGGAATTTGATACCACCAAAATAGATGAAGCGGAGATACTTAAATCATTAAGGAAAGAAGGTCTTGATATACCCGATACGCAGGTAAGTGCTGAGCGATTTCTTCAGCAAGCCAAGAAATCTGAACAACAGGAAACCCAAGAAAAAGAAGATGAGCATTCACATGAGGAAGGTGAAGATCATGACCACTCACACGGTGGTATTTTCGGCAAAAATACAGAGCTGATCTTTTCCATCATCTGCGGGGCATTGCTTGGAATAGGTTTTGGGCTTTCATATGTAGAAGCTATTCCTTCATGGGTAAGCTTGACGCTCTACATCGCAGCGTATTTCTTTGGTGGTTTTTATACCGCGAAAGAAGCTATAGAAACGGTTTCTAAAGGAGGTTTTGAGATTGACTTCCTTATGTTAGTAGCAGCTATTGGCGCAGCTATTTTGGGCGAATGGGCAGAAGGTGCACTGTTGCTGTTCCTGTTCAGTATGGGCCATGCTCTGGAGCATTATGCCATGAACAAGGCCCGTAAATCCATTGCCGCTTTGGCAGAACTGGCTCCTAAAACCGCCTTGCTCAAGAGAAATGGAAAAACAGAAGAAGTAGGTATAGAAGAACTGAGCATTGGAGACATCATCATAGTGAAGCCTAATAGTAAAATTTCTGCTGATGGTGTGGTAGTAGATGGTCGGAGTAGCGTAAATCAAGCACCTATTACCGGGGAAAGTGTGCCCGTAGATAAAGAACCTGTAGATGATCCCGATAAAGACTGGTCACAGGAAAAAGACATTAAGGACGAGAACCGTGCCTTTTCCGGTACGATCAATGGCAATAATACACTGGAAATCAAAGTGATCAAAGTAGCGAAGGACTCTACGCTCTCCCGCCTGGTGAAACTGGTGAATGAAGCCCAGACCCAGAAATCGCCTACCCAGCAACTTACAGACAAATTTGAGAAATACTTTGTGCCTGCTGTATTGGTACTGGTAGTATTGCTCCATTTTGCTTTTCTGGTCATTGACGAGACCTTTAGCGAAAGCTTCTACCGCGCCATGGCCGTACTGGTAGCTGCGAGCCCTTGTGCTTTGGCTATCGCCACCCCGAGTGCGGTGCTCAGTGGAGTAGCCCGGGCAGCCAAAAGTGGGGTACTTATCAAAGGTGGCCGCCCATTGGAAGATTTAGGCGTACTTACTGCCCTGGCTTTTGATAAGACCGGCACACTAACAGAAGGTAAGCCTAAGTTAACGGAGGTGGTAGCCTTGGAGGATGTGAAAGAAGAAGAACTACTGAGAATAGCAGTTGCGGTAGAGGGTCTTAGTGATCACCCACTGGCAAAGGCCGTAGTGCGTGACGGGAAGGAGCGACTGAAGGGTGCTGACATACCTGAGGCGAAAGACCTGGAGGCAGTGCTTGGGAAAGGGATCAAAGCCACATTGGGAAGTGACAAAGTCTACATTGGCAACCTGGACCTGTTTGAGTCGCTGGATGAAAAGAAGCCATCAAAGGAAATAGAAGAAAAAGTAAAATCCTTAGAGTCTGATGGCAATACTACCATGCTCATCCGGCAGAATGACGATTACATAGGCATCATCGCCCTGATGGATACGCCAAGAGAAGAAGCGAAAAATACCTTAGCGCAACTGAAAAAGATCGGCATCAAACGCATGATCATGCTCACCGGTGACAATCAGAAAGTGGCCGATGCGGTAGCCAAAGAAATCGGTCTCACGGATGCCTGGGGCAGTTTGCTGCCGGAAGAAAAAGTAGAAGCCATTAAAGAGCTTAGACAAAAAGAAGACAAAGTAGCCATGGTTGGCGATGGTGTGAATGATGCCCCGGCCATGGCCAACAGTACGGTAGGAATAGCCATGGGAGCAGCAGGAAGTGATGTGGCTCTGGAAACAGCCGACATTGCCCTGATGGCCGACAAGCTGGAAACCTTGCCTTTTGCTATCGGTTTAAGCAGAAAGGCCAAAGGCATTATCAAGCAAAATCTTTGGGTTAGTCTGGGAATAGTGGCTTTGCTCATTCCTTCAACCATTTTTGGTCTGGCCAATATCGGTATTGCAGTGCTTATTCATGAAGGTTCAACCTTGGTGGTAGTCTTTAATGCATTGAGGTTGTTGGCGTACAAGAAACACCTCTAACAACAGATTTAACTATTAATAATAATATGAGCATAGCAGAAGATATACTTCAGGATCATGGCATTCTTTCAACTGATACTCGTTCCAAAGTCATTGAATACATTCTTAGGAAGGAAACAGCTTGTAGTTTGAAAGAACTTCAACATGCTTTGGCTATTACTTCCAGGCAGGAAAAGCCGGTAAATAAAACAACTTTTTATCGCACCATAGACCTTTTTGAAGAAAATGGAATTGTACACAGGGTTGATGATGGTACAGGAATAGCAAAATATGCCTTATCAAAGCATGACTCTGCCGAAGGGAAATGGCATCTCCACTTTCGCTGTGAAGTGTGTAATAGAACCTTCTGTTTACCTGATCCTATACCAAATGAGCTACTTTCAATTGGGGGCAATCATCATGTAAAGAAGGTAAATATGGTGCTCCAGGGTATCTGTGAAAAATGTTGTGAAAATTTACCGAATGAATAAAAGCACATTCAAAATAAACAAAATGGACTGCCCCTCTGAGGAGCAAATGATCCGCATGAAATTGGAATCTCATTTATTAACCAGGATCAAACGCTAATGTAATAATTGTTACAGTGTTTTTGCTTTTAATCCGTTAGGTTATTACAGAACTAAAAACCATATAAAATGAAATACTATAGTGAAAAAACATTGAATGATGTAAGCTTTGAAGAAGCCATACAAATGGTCACTGAAGCATTGAAAGCAGAAGGCTTTGGGATACTCACTGAAATAGATGTGAAGGAAACCATGAAAAAGAAGCTGGATGAAGATTTTCGGCCTTATAAAATCCTGGGAGCATGTAACCCTCCCTTCGCCTTTAAAGCATTACAAGCTGAGAATAAAATCGGAACCATGCTTCCCTGCAATGTTATTGTGCAACAAACTGATGCTGGTGTGGAAGTAGCGGCTGTAAGGCCTAAAGCTTCAATGGCAGCTGTAGATAATGCAGAGTTGGCCGTTATAGCCAATGAAATTGAAGCCCGTCTAAAAAAGGTGATAGCATCATTATAGTATGGAAGTTTTCAAAAACGTCCGATAAATGAAGGCTCTACATTGGTGGTGGTCTTTAATGCACTGAAATTATTGGCTTATGAAGAATAAGAAAAAAGAATAAAAGCACATTCAAAATAACCAAGATGGACTGCCCCTCTGAGGAGCAAATGATCCGAATGAAGCTGGAGGGATTTCATCTTAAAAGTATGGAAATATGGAAAAATATGATATTGTAATTGTTGGTTCGGGTCCGGGCGGCTATGTATGCGCCATACGTGCCGCCCAGCTGGGATTTAAAGTGGGATTAATTGAAAGATACAATACCCTGGGCGGCACCTGCCTCAATGTAGGCTGCATCCCTTCCAAAGCCTGGCTGGAAGCCTCGGAACATTACTATAAGCTCAAACACCAATTCGAGGATTTTGGCATTGGTGTCAAGGAGGCGAATGTAGATATGGTAAAAATGAACCAAAGGGTTCAGGATGTCGTGGGGGAAATCATCAATGGGGTAGCCTACCTGATGAAGAAGAATAAGATTACCGTTTATGAAGGCCACGGGACCATCAAGGATAAGAACACGATTGAAATTAAGGGCGAAGATAAAACACAAATCATAGAAACGGATAAGATGGTCATCGCTACCGGGTCAAAACCCGCGTCCCTGCCGAACATCGAAATAGATAAAAAGAGGATTATTTCCTCTACGGAAGCCCTTGCTCTTACAGAAATTCCCAAACACTTAATGGTCGTTGGAGGTGGTGTTATTGGGGTCGAGATAGGTTCTGTTTTCGCCAGGTTGGGGTCAAAGGTCTCCATAGTGGAATATCTTGATGGGCTTATCGCCACTATGGACAAATCCCTGGGGGATCAATTATATAAATCATTGAAAAAACAGGAGATGGAGTTCTACCTGGAGCATAAGGTCACCAATGCTTCTACCAAAAACGGTACGGTAAGCTTGGAAGCACTGAACAGGAAAGACGAAAAGGAAATGCAGTTGGAAGGTGACTATTGCCTTATGGCCATAGGACGAAAACCCTACACCGTCAATCTGGGACTTGAAAATTTGGGAGTGGAAACCAACGAAAAGGGACAAATAAAAATAGATGATAACATGGAAACCAATATCAAAGGAATTTACGCCATTGGCGATGTGGTAAGGGGCGCAATGCTTGCTCATAAAGCGAGTGAAGAAGGTGTTTTTGTGGCTGAACGCATTGCGGGACAAAAACCGCACATCAATTACCCCTTTATACCGAACATCGTCTATACACAGCCCGAAGTAGCCGGTGTGGGACTTACCGAGGAGGAACTTAAAGAAGCAGGAAGAGCGATAAAGACGGGTAGCTTCCCATTTAAGGCCAACGCCCGGGCAAAGATAAGTATGGATACGGATGGATTTATAAAGGTAATTGCCGATAAGGAAACCGATGAGATATTGGGAGTGCATATGATAGGCCCGCGAATAGCCGATAGTTACACCGAAGCGGTGGTGGCAATGGAATTTAGGGCAGCTGCCGAGGATATCGCACGTATGTCTCACGGGCATCCCACGTTTTCAGAAACTTTCAAGGAAGCCTGCTTAGCCGCTACCGAAGATAGGGCTTTGCATATTTAAGCTTTATAAGTGATGAAGAAAATCTCAGAAGCTAGCCTAGAAATTCAATGAGTTTGACAGAAAGTTATTTCAATGACCAATATAAATAAAAGCACATTCAAAATAACCAAAATGGACTGCCCCTCAGAGGAGCAAATGATCCGCATGAAGCTGGAACCTCTCAGCCAGGTAAAGCACCTGGAGTTTGACATTCCGGCACGCAAGCTGGAAGTCTTCCATCAGGATGAAGTACTGCCTATACAAAATGCTATCAGTGAACTAAACCTCAACGATCAACTCCAAGGTACTTCTGAGGCAGAAATGCCCATTGCCGAAGACGAGACCAAGCACAAGAAAATACTCTGGTGGGTGCTGGGCATCAATTTTGGATTTTTTGTAGCCGAAATGACCACCGGATGGATATCCAGCTCCATGGGCCTGATAGCCGACTCGTTGGATATGCTGGCTGACTCAATTGTTTATGCCCTGAGCCTTTTTGCGGTGGGAGCGGCTATTGCCCGCAAGAAAAAGGTAGCTAAGCTCAGTGGTTACTTTCAGATGGGCCTGGCACTGCTTGGCTTTTCGGAAGTATTACGCAGGTTTTTCACCCAAAGCGAAACGCCCCTTTTCCAGTGGATGATTATCGTTTCCCTGCTGGCTTTAGTGGGTAACCTCGTCTCATTATGGCTGATCAACAAGGCAAAAAGCAAAGAGGCCCACATGCAGGCCAGTGCAATTTTCACTTCTAATGACATCATCGTCAACGGAGGGGTAATACTGGCTGGTGTACTGGTTTATTTTCTGGAAAGTAAGTGGCCCGACCTGGCGATTGGGGGCATTGTTTTCGCCTTTGTAATGCGAGGAGCAGTAAGGATTTTAAAGTTGGCAAAATGATACCCAAACAACTGAATATATGAATGCATGGTTATGGGCAGGCGTGTTAGTACTGGCCGCATGGGCGGCTCATTGGGGGGCAGATCAACTGCTGACCCCTTTAAAATTGCTGCGTAAACAATGGGGGCTTACCGCCTCGGCAGGAGCGGCATTTCTGGCCATTGTCACGGCCAGCCCGGAGGTGGCCATCAATATTACCAGTGCGGCAAGGGAAGTATCCGATATTGGTCTGGGTAACCTGCTGGGGTCTAATATTATTTCTATTCCTTTGATGATTACCATAGCCTATTTCGCCTCACGTAAGCAATTCAAAAACAATCCTAAGCATCAGGAACATTTGGATGCCAATATGCTGGCACTCAATAAGCGCTCTGTACCCGTTCTGTCATTGCCCTATTTAGGGATAATCGCTTTAGTAGCCATTTTGACTATACCCAAAGCGTGGCGCGGGTTACAACCGGTGGATGGCTGGATTATGCTGGGGGCTTATGCCGCTTTTTTGGCGCATGCCATTATCAGGGGGAGAAAAGAAGGAGAAAAAGTAAAGTGGACTCAAAAGAAAATATGGCTTTCCATAGCAGGTGCAATTGCTATAGCAGCCGGGGCTTTTTTCATTGTAAAAGCGACAGAAAACATCGTTTCGGCTTTGGGTATATCCCAGATTGTGGGAGGGCTGTTCATTACAGGTATCATGACCACCGCACCGGAAGTGTTTAAGACCTGGAGTGTGGTCAAAGGGGGAGAGGTGACCGCAGGTACCACAAGTGTTATAGCCGACAATGCCATTACCATGACGGTTGCATTCTTCCCCCTGGCACTGGTCAGCACTCCGGTACAGGATTTTCAATTGTATTGGGTTAACCTGGCCTTTGTTGGCTTGATGCCACTGCTTTACAGCCTGTTTGTTCATCAAAGCAAAGACCTGCATGGTTTCAGTAGATGGCAGGTATTCGTTTTTGATGGAGCTTATTTGGCCTATTTGTTTGTTATGGCATTTTTTGTCTTAAAACTTTTTTAACCGATGAAGGAAGAACTATTCAAAGACTACCAAAAACGCCTCAATGCCCTGGAAGAAGGCATCAGGGATGCAGTCCTGAAATATGCCGAAGAGCTCTACCTGAATCAAAAATGCTCTAAAGATGAAGCCATTGATCGGGCCATTGCTAAGGTTGAAATGGAAAGAAGAAAATTGTAACTAATAATATAAACCAACATGCTAACAATATTAGAATTTACCAAAAACAATGTAATAGCTACGAAAGCTCAGGAAAACCTGACTGAAGCTGACATTCAAAAAATTCACCCGCTGATTCATAACATCGTGAACCGTGGACAGAAAGTACGGTGGTACTTTGAGATGGAAAATTTTTCCGGATGGAAATTCAATGCCTTCTGGAAAGATTTAAAAATGGATATGTCTCACGCTGACGATTATGAAAAGATTGCTATGGTGGGCGACAAAAAATGGCAGGATTGGATCACTCAGTTCATGAAGCCATTCACCAATGCTGAAATCCGATACTTTGATAGTGAACAAAAAGAAGAAGCAAAGGAATGGATCAATCAGTAGATAGGAATAATACCGGGTTAGCATACATCAGAGAGACTGCCCGCAAGTTTCTGGATAGGGAAACCTCAGGTGGTTTGCTTTTAATTGCAGCTACTATTTTCGCTTTGGTTTTGGGCAATTCCCAATGGGCCGATGCATATCACCACTACCTCACTGACGAATTTATTTTTGAGTTTTCAGAGCATTTCAGTTTTGGACTGACCATAGAAGAATGGATCAATGACGGGCTGATGGCCATATTCTTTTTAGTAGCCGGTATGGAGCTGAAGCGGGAAATTATGGTGGGTGAATTGTCTTCCTTCAAAAAAGCTTCAATGCCACTTTTGGCTGCCTTAGGTGGTATGACCATACCGGCTTTGATTTTTGTCAGTCTCAATACTGGAACAGAGAATATTAGCGGTTGGGGAATACCTATGGCTACCGATATTGCCTATTCCTTGGGTATCATCGGTTTATTGGGCAAAAGAGTGCCGTCACAGCTTAAAATCTTTCTGGTTGCTCTCGCTATAGCTGATGACTTGGGAGCCATATTGGTCATAGCCCTGTTTTACAGCAATGAGCTGAGTTGGTTATTCCTTGGTACTGGGGTCGGCATATTTATATTATTAATGCTGTGCAATCGGTTTGGTGTAAAAAGCTTAATCTGGTATATTTTAGGAGGCTTGGCCTTGTGGTACTGCTTTCTCAATTCCGGGGTGCATCCTACAATAGCAGGGGTACTCTTCGCCATCACCATTCCAGTAAAACCCAAACTGGACAGCAAAATCCTGAAAGAGCGTACCGCTAAGAATGTGGCCGCACTTGAAGAAACGGACATTGAGAACCGCGACCCCATGCAGGATATTCGTCAAAGAAAAATACTAAAGGACATAAAAACAGATACTGAAAACTCAAGGCCTCCTTTGCTTAAGCTGGAGAATGCATTGATCAATTTTAACGCCTTTTTTATCATTCCTGTATTTGCCATTGCCAATGCCGGGGTGAAGTTGGATGTTGGGCTTTTAGAAGTGGCTTCCAGTTCTTTAGGCTTGGGTATTGTTTTAGGTTTAGCAATAGGAAAGGTCATGGGAATCAGTCTTTTTGCTTTTATTGGTGAAAAGTTCGGCCTCTCAGAACTTCATGCCACTCTGCGCTGGAAGCATATTATCGGCATGGGCATGATAGCTGGTATAGGTTTTACCATGTCACTTTTTATTACGAATCTGGCGTTTACAGACCCTGCGTTGGTGAAGGTCTCCAAGATCAGTATTTTAATTGCCTCATTGATTGCGGCTGTGGGAGGAGTGACCACCTTATTATTTACAAAACCCAAAACTGAAAATTAATGATACATTTAAGAATATTTCTGCCTGTATTTTTCCTGCTTTACTTTTTGCTCACATTTTTGATGTACGCGCCAAAACGAAAAGATAAACCACCAAAGCTTAAAACAGTTACTTTATTAAATAACCTGATATGGCTTTTGGTGATTGCTCTTACTACAATTTTCTCGCTGTTTCCTGAGATTTACCATCAATATGTTGTGCCTTTTGAAGCCTTAAAAACCCATACGCTAAGTTGGGTAGCTATTGGAATTATGACCGTTGCTTTCATGATTGTATTTTCTGCCAAAAACTATCAGCGACTGTCCAGAGGCAGTGAACGAAGAGGTTGGCTATTGCTTACAAAAGGCATCTATTCTAAAACAAGAAACCCGCTGCATCTGGGGCAATTAATCACGCTGATAGGCTTTTTTCTCTGTATTCCCAGCATCTATTCAGGTATTATATTATTACTTGGAGCCTTTATCGTATTTGTCCGGGTTGGACTGGAAGAAAAGGTGATGGAGAGTGTTTTTGGAGAAGATTACTGAACATACAAGAGCAAAGTAGTGCCACACTACACCGCTTTATGATAAGTACTTGTTTGCTTAATGGAATTATATACCTATAACTCAATAAATAAAAAACGTGAACTATGAATTAGAAATTCTTGATACACTCATATCATATGACATAGAACCTTCAAAGTTTAAAACATATTCTTTCGATAAAAAAAAATTAGGCTATTGGAAAAGCATAGCCCAGAAGGAAACTGAGCGGATAAAAAAAGCTTTTGTGAAAGAAGCATTCAGTTTGAAAAAAGAAAAACATATTGAAATTTACATTCAACAACATCAGAAAGAGTTAATTAGATTAACTGATCACCTTTTGAGTTATATTTCAGAAGAAGAAAAACTGAAAGTATATGAAATCAATGAAAAACAAAATCTTACCAACCTTTACAAGGTAGTATACATCTGTTTGGAAGACCTCATCACCTATGTAGAAAAACATTTTTCCAAGTATTTCAATCAGGAAACTAAAATACCGGATAGCTACAATATCATAGCCATTCGAGATATTAGAGAAAAGATTCATTCAGTGGAGTCATCTTTTAATGCCAAAGAACTTCATAAAAAGTTACTTTTTTTAGTACTCCTACCTCTCAAGAGGTATATCAAGGGGAAATATGTTGATGATATTTCTTTCCGCAGATTAATTTACCTTAAAACCTTATTAAAGGAACTTTCAGAATGGTCAAACTCTGATTTTGAAAAAGATGATCTTAATCAAAAATTAATTTGTGCTATGGTTTATCTGAATTATAACTCATATAAATTTTTTACCCTTTGCACCGAACATATAAAAGCACAATACCAACAGGGAGATACTTTGTGTAGCCAAATTGAAAAGCTCGCATGGTTTTATAAAAACATAAATCAAGCACAGGAAAAACCGGGCTTTGCATACAAACATAAACACAAGTCTCTAAAAGATAGTATTATCGAATGGATAGATGAAGAAATGAGTTTTCTGGAAAAGCGGCAACAACTAACATTAAATATTGCAGTAAAACCAAGTGAAAGTTTGCCTGATGATTTTAAACTGAACACTAAATTATCAGTTCCTCAGTTGGCTTACCTCATTAAAATATTCATTGAAAGTGGTGTTTTACAAAACCGGAACCAAAGGGAAGTCTTAAAATTTCTTGCCCAGTTTGTAAGAACAAAAAAAGCGGAAAGGATATCAGCAGAGAGCCTAAGAACCAAGTATTACAATGTAGAAGAAAACACAAAAGAAGTAATAAAAGATATCTTGATTGAATTGCTAAATCGGATAAGGAAAGGTCTTTAATCTTCTACCAAATCCTCAAGCCCAATATTTGTCAAAAAAGAAATATATTCGGCTAATATTCTGTAATTAAATAGAGGGTGTTTCTGTAATACCTCAACAGGTAATTCAACCATCTGTGATAAGGTGCTAAAATGATTTACTCTGGCCATTTCTTTAAATTCCGTACTAATGTCAAGGAATTGTATAGATACATGCAATTGTTTATTAGCGGTACTCATTCTTTCTCTTCTTTTCGGCCCCACTACCACTAAAAAAGTAGCGTGGGACATCAATCATTGGTCCTAGAGGTACCGCCAAGCACCCACCGTACACAATAAACTGAGCCCACGCATAGCATGAGCGATCAGCTTATTTCCTTTGTACGGCTTGAAAATTGGCGGTTTCCTAGAACGCAGAAAATAGCTTTCGCTATAATATTTTAATTCAATATGTCTTTTTCTATTCCAAAGGTAGCGATTTGCTAGCATCGCGTCCAGAATTATATTTTAAAACTCATGAAGCAAAAGTTTTTAAAACTTTTTTATTACTGAATATCAATGAGTTGAAAAGGGTCCTGCAACCCGAAGGACTGTTTTCTGATTAGTCAAATCACGTGCTTTGTCACCATACTAAACGAAATCAAAAATTATGGCAACAGAGATTATTACTACGGATGATCTAAGAGAATTTAAACTGGAACTCCTCGATGAGTTCAAAAAATATTAAAAGAATATTCTGGTCAACCAACCAAGAAATGGCTCAAATCCCCAGAAGTCAGAAAAATACTTGACATCTCTCCAGGTACGCTTCAAAACCTACGCATCAATGGAACATTACCCTTCACCAAGATTGGAGGAGTGATCTATTACGATTATCAGGACATTCATAAAATGCTTACCGAAAACAGAGTTCATAACAACTACTGAAGAGATGCCGGTCAATGAACTTCATCAAACATTATCTGGAAGTCATGAACAAGATCACTATGGATGACAGGCTTCATGCTACGCATGTTAGCCTGTACATTTCCCTTTTCACTTTGTGGAATTTAAACAGGTTTGAAAACCCAATTTCTATTAACCGGGAGGAAGTAATGAAGATTAGCAAAATAGGGTCTAAACACACCTATCATAAATGCTTGAAAAACCTCAGTGAATACGGGTATTTAAAGTACTACCCATCTCATAATCCGTTACGGGGAAGTAAGGTATACATGTTCAATTTCAGTACAACTGATGAACAGGTAGTGAGCCAGACTAGTGCTAAAATCGGTACAAGTAATGAACAAGCACTGCCCCCTTCATTAAACAGTTTAAACAATACAAACAATAAAAAGAGCTTAAACAGGCATAAGCCAAATTCTAAAAAAAGAACGACTTAAAAATAGAAGACTTTATAGGGGATGATAAAAAAATGATCCCTCCGGAAAATGGAGAAGTGATCAGCTTTTTCAAAGCTGAAAAATACCCGGAAAAGGAGGCTAAAAAATTCTTCAACTACTTCCAGTCCGTGGGCTGGAAAGTCGGAAAGAACAAACCTATGGAAGACTGGCATGCCGCGGCCCACAACTGGATGCTAAACACCACGCAATACAATGAAAAGAAAAACTCAAACAACTTCCACACCAATCCCAACAAAGACTATGGTGAACCACTCTAATAAACCCGTACGAGTAAGGCTTGCAATAATCGGTAGCAAGCAGAGGACTAAATTTTATTTGGCCTTAAATCATGAACGCCCGAAGAAATTGGGTCTGAATAATTAAGATGCAAAAGCACTGTTTGACCGGAGGGAGATTGCTTTTGCTTACGGAATCAACCCAATTTCTTAGTGAAGGATTTACAGCCCTGATCTCTTTGCATACTTTCTGTATCAAGACAGAAATCAACGATTCGCGAGGGCCTGTGCGGCATGCATACGTGTATGAGCAAAGTATGGGCCTGTCCGGCCAGAGGACAATAACTCAAAATCCATATCTATGAGTCAAACCCATCAACTACATAGCAACACTATCCAATTCGACAAATGCCTCGAATTCCTCGATAAGGCGGGCAAAGAATTCTTTCATCCTAAATTTCGAATATGGGAAGAGGATCATTATATCATTTTCAAACTACTGGTCTATTTCTACAAGGACAAAGTCAATGCTGCAAAGCATGATATTGATTTGAATAAAGGTATACTTTTAACAGGGCCAGTGGGATGTGGTAAAACCTCTTTGATGACTATCCTTCGCTTTATACTGGCACCAAAAGAACAATATATCATGAAGTCCACCAGGGACATAACCTTGGAATTTATTCAGGACGGGTTCCCCGTCATTTACAAATACTCCAAATCATCCTTTCAACAAAAAAGTGGAGAGCTGGTACCAAAGACCTACTGCTTTGACGATTTGGGAGTAGAGTCCAATATCAAATACTTTGGGAACGACACCAATGTCATGGCCGAAATCCTCCTGAGCAGGTACGACATGTTCATTAGTCAAAAAATGCGAACGCACGCCACTTCAAACCTTTCCGCCAGTGAAATAGAAGAACAATACGGCAACAGAGTAAGAAGCAGACTGAGGCAAATGCTGAACATTATAGCCTTTGATGCTGATGTGGAGGATAAAAGAACATAGTTCAGCATTCGCTAACACCATTGCAGATATGTATTTGAGAGAAATATTGAGCCGGATAAAGTTTGATGCGAAGGGGTCTTCATAAAATGAATGTATTTTTATATTGTATTGATTGTCAGTGTTTAACCTGACATTGTTTCATTTTAGCTTTGTTGTTAATTAATAAAGTAGACAAAGTGTCTCATTTAAGTAGTTGGTATACTTAATGATAGGAAGAACAAGTCTGAAAATATCGGGTGATGATTAATATAACTTTTACATATTGAGTTAAGTCTAATAGTTGTAATTATGTTGCTTTTTGAGAGGTATTCAGATCGGTGTACGCTCCAAACCGAAATTAAATTGGACAAAAATAACAGCTATGGCTTATCTGTTAAAAGAGAACCTTTATTCAAAGGTAAGAAGTAGGTTTTATTCCGATTTTTCTGTCGAGAATGCAGCGAAAAGAACGCTCAATGAAACGGTGAATGCACAAAAAAGATATTCAACAAAAAAATATGACGTATTCCTATCGCATAGTTCAAAAGATGCATCTCTAATTCTTGGAGTAAAGTATGAACTCGAAGAAAAAGGGTTCAGTGTCTATGTAGACTGGATTGATGATTCTGAAATAGATAGATCAAAAGTAACTGCTGAAAATGCAGCAATGTTAAGAGACAGAATGCGTAATTGTAATTCACTGATTTATGTTTATACAAAAAATGCAACTCAGTCAAAATGGATGCCGTGGGAATTGGGGTACTTCGATGGTTATAAAGGAACCGTAGCTATTCTGCCTGTTCTTGATTCAAAACATGAAACTTTTAAAGGGGTAGAATTTGTTGGTGTCTACCCCGTAATTGAGTTGTCTGAATACTCCAATTATTTCAGAGTCAATGAAGCCTATGGAAGATCACCTTATTTAAGCGACTGGATAAAATAGATATTATGTATAGAGGCTTCAATTTAACACTAGATGATTACAATGAGATTAACTACAATGTAGGAAGAACCATTTTTGATAGTCACCAATCCAAAATAAAGAAAGGTTTAGAGCATTTCATCGATAACGATGGCAGCATTGACGGGCAACAACTTTCAGAGGAATGGTTTCCAAAAATACAAGCCAATTTGTTTATTTCTCATTCTCATAATGACGAGAAAAAAGCTCTCTCTTTATCAGGTTGGTTATATCAAAAATTTGGACTGACTTCATTTATAGACTCAAGTGTCTGGGGGTATTCAAATGATCTCCTAAAAATCATCGATAATGCTTATTGTAAGACAGGGGAATATTATAGCTATGAGAAAAGAAACTATTCAACCAGTCATATTCATATGATGTTGTCGGCTGCTATTACCAGAATGATAGATAGTTGTGAATGTTTGTTCTTTTTAAATACACCAAGCTCTATGAAAGCATCTAGTACTATTTCTGGTAGAACTAATTCACCATGGATTTATTCTGAATTGGTCACATCGAAATTAATAAGGAAAAGACCTCTATTACATTATAGGCCGGATTTGATTAAGGCAGTATTTGAATCAAGAGAATTTAGTGAGGGTTTGGGTTCTATCATGCACAAAGCTCCGTTAGATCATTTGACCGATTTAAATAAATCAGATTTATCTAATTGGGTTAAGGGCTGTGGTGAAATTACACATGATGATCAATACCCTTTGGATGTTTTATATTCAATCAAACCACAAAAAAAATAGATATGTTTTCCCATGATATAGAATCATTCATTTCTTCATATTTGAAAGAATTAGAAGAAAATAATGCAGCAATTTTTGCGGGAGCTGGATTATCAGCCGGTTCAGGACATGCTGATTGGTCGGGATTAGTAAAGGATTTTGCTGATGAGTTAAACTTAGATATTAAAAAAGAAACTGATCTAATAGCCTTAGTACAATATCATTTGAATGCAAACGCACATAATCGTCACCAACTAAATCAAAAAATTGCGAACGAATTTCATCATGGGAAGCAACCCAATGAAAATCATAAAATTCTTGCCAAATTACCTATAAATACATTTTGGACAACCAATTATGATAGGTTAATTGAAACTGCTCTCACGAATGAAAATAAAGTTGTTGATGTGAAGTATGTAGAAAAACATTTAACAACGACCATTCATGGGAGGAAGGCTGTCGTTTACAAAATGCATGGTGATGTAGAGCACCCAGATGATGCAATTCTTTCAAAGGATGATTATGAAAGATACCATAAAACTCACGCAACTTTTTTAAATGCTCTTGCTGGAGATTTAGTTTCAAAAACATTCCTGTTTGTTGGGTTTAGTTTTACAGATCCCAATTTAGAGTTTGTACTAAGCAGGATTCGAGTAACATTTACAAGCAACCAAAGACCCCATTATGCAATTTTTAGAGAAGTAAAGCAGGATAAAGACGAGCCCAAAACAGATTTTGAATACAGAAAAATCAAACAAGAATTGTTTATTCAAGATTTAATGCGCTTCAATATTAAGGTTTTACTGGTCAAAGAGTATTCACAGATAACTTCAATTTTGAATGAGATTGAAAATAGATTCAAGAGAAAAACGATTTATATATCTGGAAGTGCTCATGAATATGGTGGCTGGGATTCATCTACTGCTGAATCATTTATCTCATCGCTTTCTAAGAAACTAATAGAATCCGACTATAAAATAGTATCTGGATTCGGACTGGGAGTAGGTAGTTTTGTGATTAATGGAGTTCTCGAAGAAATATACCTTAACAAGAAAGAGAATCTTGAAGATCAACTTTTATTACGCCCATTTCCACAAGGAAAAAAAGGCAAAGAACTGTGGCCAACTTACAGAAAAGATATGATATCTTATGCAGGTGTATCACTTTTTGTGTTTGGAAACAAGCTTGAAAATAATGAGTTAGTAGTAGCTGATGGTGTCAGAAAGGAGTTTGAAATTGCTAAACAACAAAACGTTTTACTCATACCAGTCGGTGCTACTGGCTCCATGGCAAAGAAACTTTATGATGAAATCTCCACAGACTTTGAAAAATATTTTGAACTAGGGGTTAAGAGTGATTTTGAAAAATTAGGAGATTCTTCTTTAACTCCAGAAGATTTGATTGAGTCAATATTAACTTTTATCGATAAAGTAACTAAATAAATGAGCATTAAAAGGCAAATATTTTACAGCTTCCATTTTGACAACGATGTTTTCAGAGTTCAACAAATTCGAAATATTGGTTTTATAGAAGGCAATCAACCAGTTACTGCCAATAGATGGGAAGAAATCAAAAGGGCTGGTACAAAGGAAATTGAGAAGTGGATTGATGATAATATGAAAGGTAAAACTTGTGTTGTTGTCCTTGTCGGTGAAGGCACAGCAAATCGTCCATGGGTTCGTCATGAAATCACAAAGGCATGGAAAGACGGTAAAGGAGTCTTGGGTATTTACGTCCACAATATTAAATGTGCCAGAACTGTAAGAGAAAACCCTTTTTCATCAGGGAAGTGCTCTAAAGGTCAAAATCCATTTGAAACATTTAAACTGGGAGATGAATCATTGTCATCAATAGTAAAATGCTATAATCCAAGTTCAAGCGATGCTTATAACGATATAAAAAACAATATTGATAAATGGATTGAGGACGCAATTAATACCCGTAAAAGATATGCCTAATGATAAAGGAGTTTAAAAAGGACTACACTAGTGTTTATATCAGTAGTCATAAATCCGCTATTAATTTAGGTTTTAAGATCTTTCAGGAAGATATCAATGAGGGAGTGATCAATTTTAAAGTCCCTATGAGTTGGTGGTCATTTGGAGAAAATTTCAAGATTTTGATTACAAAAAAGGGTGATCAAACTACTATTGTCGAACTCGCCTCAGAAGGTGTCGTTGGGTTACAATTTTATGATTGGGGTAAGAACAACAAGAATGTTACCAACTTCTTTAAAACATTAACCAACCAATTAAAAGGATGAGAATTTACTGTCACTGTAATCATTGTAATAAGAAGATGTATTTAGCTTCACAATCAAAGAGCAGAGTTCAGTTAGCTAATTCGTGGGGTAGAAGCTTTAGAGTCAAATGTAATGTATGTGCTAGTATAAGTTTAATTGATGTTAATCTGGTGTCTGCAGAAATAACTAAACAAAATGCTCCTTTTATGAGAACCTTAGGAGGTGGAGTACTTGGAGTTCTTGCCGGCCCTTTGGGCATCACTATAGGTTTAGCTACGGGAAGGGTATCTGGTGGTATCGTTCGAGAAAACGATATTGAAGACGTAAAAAGGTTTAACAATTATTTTATTTAGAAATCCGGCAGTTTGTGGGGTTGTTGACTTATTTATTCGAGATATATCAACAAAGTCTCTTCTTTACTATGAATTCCAAAATACTCTGAGGGGTAGTTTTTTCATTAAATCAAGGGTTTTTAATTTTTACTAGAGTTAAAAAAGTAATGATTTGCAAAAAGTGTTGAAAAGTGATACTTTTCGCAAAACAAAACTCTAAATGGCTGCTTCAGGCAAATTACCGACTTTAGAACAATGGATCAATAAACTACTTGCATCCGGAAAAGTTGCTTTCTCATTACCAGGAGTAAAAAAAGAGCTGCCTCATTATTCTGATATAGCCATAAAAGAATCCTTAAAGAGGCTTTCAAAAAAGGGAAATATACTTTCCATCCACAAAGGATATTACCTCATTATCACACCGCAATATGCTTCCAGAGGAGTCTTGCCCTCTCAGCTTTTTATTGATGGTTTGATGAAATACCTGGAAAGGCCATACTATGTCGGTTTGCTTAGTGCAGCAGCCATGTACGGGGCAGCCCACCAACAACCTCAGGAATTCTATGTGATCACCACAACGCCAGCATTGCGACCAACCCACAAGAAGACTTTGAAAATCAACTATATTACTAAAAACAGTATTCCTGAAAAGTTTCTCGTTCAGAAAAAGACAGAAGCCGGGTATATCAAAGTCTCTTCACCAGAGCTCACCGCATTAGATTTATTATGGTATGAAAAACGTGCCGGAGGATTAAACAGGGTGGGTACAATATTAAATGAACTTATTGAGGAGTTTAAAGCAGAAAGAATAGATCAAGAATTTGTGAGCTTAAATTCGGCAACATCAGTTCAACGTCTCGGCTATATGCTCGAAAATGTGGTACAAGGAAAAGAGTTTGCAGACAAATTATTTTCGGAGAGTAAAAATGCAAACATTAAATTCTATAGAACACCATTAGACGGAAGTGAAGAAACTCAGGGCTACTCTTCAAAAAATAGATGGAATGTAATTGTAAACACAGAAATTGACATAGACGAATGATTCCTCAGGCATATATCACCGAGTGGAGCAATACAGTTCCATGGCAAACCAATGAACAAATAGAGCAAGACCTTATTATTTGCAGGGCACTAGTAGCACTCTTCTCAGATGAATTCCTGAGTGAAAACCTGGCCTTTCGTGGAGGTACAGCCTTGCACAAACTTTACTTGAACCCAGCTCCTCGGTATTCAGAAGACATCGATCTGGTCCAGATTAAAGAAGGACCGATCAAACCCATTTTAAAACGAATCGATGAAGTGATCACCTTCTTTGAAGAAGACAGGGTAGTCAAGGTCAAAGCCAACAATAACACCTTGCTGTATCGCTTTAACTCGGAATACTCACCAGACATTCGCCTAAGGTTAAAAATTGAGATCAATTGCCGGGAACACTTCAATTTACTGGGATGGAATTCATTTCCTTTCTCTGTAAAAAGCGAATGGTTTACTGGCCAATGCGATATTACTACTTATCATCTGGACGAACTCTTAGGAACCAAACTTCGGGCATTATACCAACGCAAAAAAGGAAGAGATCTATTCGATCTATATTATGCCGATCAACATGCAGAGCTTGATTATGATAGAATCATTCACTGCTATAACGAATACATGAAATTCGTGGTAGGCAAGCCACCCACTCAAAAAGAATTCCGGCTCAACATGGAGCTAAAGAAAAAATCAGCACAATTCTCAGGCGATATGCAAGGGCTTCTAAGCCCTAATTTGGAATACAACCAGGACGAGGCTTTTGAGTGGTTAATAAGTGAAATGATTGATTACATTTAATTTTTATAATCTTTTTTAGTTCAAAAAGGATGTTAATAATGTGAAAAAGAGCTGGTTTTAGATGAAAATATATTCTAATATAGTTAGATAATTATCTATAAATTTTTGAAGTAACCATGTGGAGTGATAATGATACCGTTATAGATCTTTTAGACTATCAATACTTAGTTTCAGCCACAAATGATATTATATTCAACCAATCATTACTTCCGTGTACAATAGGTGTTTATGGAGATTGGGGGAGTGGGAAGTCCAGCTTGATGCGTATGGTTGAAGAATCTCTAAATTCAGATGATGAGGTTCTTACTATAAAGTTTAATGGTTGGTTATTTGAAGGTTATGAAGATGCTAAATCAGTCCTAATGGGAACTATTTTAGAAGAAATAGAAGAGAATAGGACAATACAAGGCAAGGCAAAAGATTTATTTGTTAAGATGCTTAAGCAAGTTGATTACATGAAAATTGCTAAAAGCGTTTTGAAGCATGGGATTAGCTTTGCTACAGCTGGACCTGCCGGATTAGCAATGTCAGGTTTTGGTGATGTTATATCAGCTGCTCAAAATATAGATCCTGAAGACTATATAAAGGACGATAATAAAGAAAAGGAAGATACTCTCCGAATGAGTATCAGAAAGTTTCATAAAGACTTTGCTGATCTATTACAGCATCTAAAAATTAACAAACTTGTTGTGTTTATAGATGATTTAGACCGCTGTAATACTGATACAGTTATTGATACTTTAGAGGCGATAAAGCTATTTTTATACGTGCCTAATTCAGCTTTTGTGATTTGTGCAGATGAGAAAATTATTGAGTATGCTGTAAGAAGAAGGTTTCCAGAAGTTCCAGGGAGAGGTTTAGAAGTAGCCAGTGCGTATCTTGAAAAGTTAATCCAGTTTCCAATTAGGTTACCAAGGTTAAATGAAGTGGAATTAGAAACATACATTAACCTTCTTTTTTCGCAATTGTATTTAGAATCGGACAACTTTACTAAAGTTAGAGAAGGAGTTATAAACAATAAATCTGTCAGTGAACTTCATGTAAAAAAAATTGACAACGACTTTTTTGATGAACTAGGGATTAGTATTTCAAATGATCTTCAAAAAGCTCTCTTGCTTACCAAGCAGATTACCCCAGTTTTAACTATCGGATTAGATGGGAACCCAAGGCAATCAAAAAGATTTATGAATATGCTTATGATGAGAATTGGAATGGCTAAGTCAAGGAATATTGAATTAGAAATTCGTGTTCTAGCCAAACTAATGTTACTCGAGTATTTTAAGAAAGAAACATTCATAAAGCTTCATCAGTATCAAGCTGAACAAGGAGGGAAGCCAAAAGAAATTGGCCTTTTAGAAAAGGAAATTAGTACAGATTCAACATCAGATAATGCGAGTGAAAATGACTTGCTACATACTTCTGAGGTTGAAATCTGGAAAAAGGATGATTGGATAAAGAGTTGGGTAAATACAGAGCCTAAATTGAGTGGTTTAGATTTAGGTTCATATTTTTACTTTTCCCGAGATAGGCTTAATTCTATGACTGGAACTAAGCAACAAATGAGTTCTCAAGCTTTAGCTGCATATCACGACTTGACAAGTGGAAGTGACGGATTTGTAAAGAAGGCCCTACAAGATTCTTCCAGTCTTAGTGCCTCAGACTCATCTGCAATATTTGAGGAATTAAAAGACAAGCTGTTGCAAGAAAGTGGTAGCAGTGAATCATTGAACAATTTTAGATTACTTTTTTCATGGGTGAAGGAGAGATCTGAGTTGATATCACAACTACTCACCTTTTTAAAAGGTATCCCAACTGATAATATTCCATCATTGGCAGTATCAGAACTCCTCAAAGTAATAAAAAGAACAACTTACGAAAAAGATGGTGCTGATTTAATTAAAACGTGGGCTAGTAGTGAGTCAAATAAAGATTTAGCTAAGATTGCTAGTAATAGGATAAAACCAAAAAAATAATATGGGTACTTCAAGTTCTTTCGGAGGGCCAAAGGGTAAATCACCTTTGCTTCCACCTTGGGCACAAGATGTTGATTCAGATAGTGAAGATAATAATGACACAGGAAGTGATCAGCCAATTGAATCAGAAGCTGATTCTCAGGAGAATGAAATTTTTGGAGACTATTCTAGTGCTAAGCGTTCCTTGTCTCGATTTATCAATGACCGACCTGGGTATACAATTAAAAGTGCCTCAAAGTCATATGTGAGATCATTAGGAGGAGCAAAAAATGCATCTCGTTCCTCAAGTAGCGGTAAAAGAGCGGTAGCAAGCTTTGGAGGGTTTCTTGGTAATGTTGCAAAACAGGGGGTTGAGCAAGCATTAACCGATTTAGGATTACAAGATTTAATAGGTGAGACTTCTGAAGTTGTTTTTGCAGGTATTGTTGATGCAATAGCTCCAAATGGTTCTACTAATGAAGAAGCTGATGCAAGACAGGCTATTATTGATACATTAGATAAATTATACGATAAGTTCGAGCTTGAAGATAATATTAATAAGCTTGACTCATTAAGTGAAGCAGATATAAAAGAAGCTGTATTAGATAGTGTTAAGGCTTATATCTATGAAAGATGGTTGCAAGAACTCAGTTTATGTATTGAGAAAAATAGTTTAACTCCTAGTGATGCCATTAGAAAGGAGGCCGATATTAAAGAGCATATCAAATCTAGTGTAGAGTATGATTTTGAGGACTATGATGTATTAAATATGGATTTTACACAAGGAGACGGTAAAAACTTGATAGAAAGTATATTTCAAGAAGCATATCAAACACTGGAGTCATGAATATCTTTAATATTATTTATCATAGCAGTTCGACAGATGAGTATACAGTTGTTGAAACAGACGATGCGAAGAGTATATATGTTCCGTCAGGTAATAATCGAGCCACAGATAAAAGTTTACAACATAATATTCATTCAATTCTGGAAGAAAAGAAACTCTGTCCTAATGATGAGGCAATAGATTTTTTAAGTGCTGCAATTTCCATATATACTGCTGATCAGTTAGTTCCAAGAAGCAGCTATGGTTTTAATAATTGGAGTAGATATTTTAGACTACACTTACCAGTGGTTGATTCCCATAAATGGGAACAGGCAAAAATATACTTTGAAGATGCTCTTAATTTTCTGACCGGTGATCATTGGGAACTATTCTTTAGATCCAGATCTTCAACTTTTACTCCTCCGGAGGAGTGCAACTCAAATACTATATCAAAAGTCTCTTTACTTTCTGGAGGTTTAGACTCATTTATTGGAGTAACAGATTTGCTTGCATCAGGTTGTGATGTTGCGTTAGTAGGTCATCACAAGTCACAAGGATTTGAGAATATGACACAATCGAAGGTCATTGACTTACTAAAGTCAGAATATAAGGACAGGTCTATTGAAGACTTTTTGTTTAATGCTCAGCCTATTCAGCATAACAATAAATATGGGAAGGAGTCTTCGTCAAGATCAAGGTCTATCCTATTTATCGGCCTTGGTATTTCTGTAGCGAATTCTTATGGCGACAATGTGCCACTTTATATTCCGGAAAATGGTTTGATCTCTTTGAATATCCCTTTAACGCATTCAAGAGTTGGTAGCTCAAGTACACGTACTACTCATCCCCATTTTTTGCAGCTTTTAAGAAAGGCTCTTACGGCATTAGGGATAAATAATACGATAATTAATCCGTATCAATTTATGACAAAAGGTGAGATGGTTAGGGGTACTAAAAATCCACAATTCATCAATAGGTATTTTAACGAAACTGTTTCTTGTGCACATCCCAATTCAAAAAATGTTAATGTAAAAAGAACCAATACCAATGAGCAAAAAAACTGCGGGTACTGTACACCATGTATTATCAGGAGAGCAGCCTTAAACTTTGCAGGTTTGGATGATGTAAAACACTATGTTTATAAATTTAATGATTCACAATTGCCATACAAAGACGATATAGGTAGAGATTATAGAGCTTTTAAAATGGCGGTTGCCAGATTAAAGAAAACCAAACCCAAATTCTCTTTAGAGGTACTTCGATCTGGGCCCCTACCAAATAAAAAAGAAGACCTTTATAAATACACAAGAGTTTATGAAAGAGGCATGAAAGAGGTAGAGGAACTTCTAAAATAGAGCTATAAATAAATGTATTTAATCGATACCCACTTTCACCTAGATTTATACCAAAATCCAGCTGATTTATTAGCTAAAATTGAGAGGGAAAAGGTTTATTCCATTGCCGTCACAAATACACCTTCTGTATATCATTTTACCCAAGGAATTTGTGAAAACACAAAATATATAAGGCCTGCTCTTGGGCTTCATCCTGAATTAGCTGAAGAAAGGTTGACAGAACTTAATCAATTTAAGCACCTCATAAAAACGACTAAGTATATAGGCGAAATAGGGCTGGATAATATTAAACGATGTTCAGTTTCATCGAAATTAGCTCAAAGTGAAGTGTTTAAAAAAATAATTGAAATCTGTGCCTTTGAAAAAAATAAGGTTTTAACAATACATTCTAGAGGAAGTGAAGAAGAGGTTCTAAATATTGTAGGACAGAATTTTCCTGGAAAAATTATCCTCCATTGGTACTCAGGAAGCTTACAGAATCTAAAAAGAGGTCTGAATTATGGTTGCTACTTTTCTGTTAATTCCTCGATGTGTAAATCAAAAAGTGGGCAAAAAATTATTCAAAACATCCCATTATCAAGACTTCTCACTGAATCGGATGGTCCATTTATAAAAGGTAAGTCAGAAATAAATTCACCTTTACTAATGAAGAAAACAATAAATCAAATTTCAAGACTGTTAGACCTATCAGAGGAAAATATTTCACAAACAGTCTATGAAAACTTTAAAAAAATACTCGTTAGTTAAGTCATCCAAACTTCCCTCCAGTCGGCTCATTCCGTTCCTCCATTCACCCACTTCCGGTCAACCCACAGCAAGAGTAGCCCGTTACTCCATTTCGCAAAGCTGCATTCCATACCGTGCCACACTTGCTTTTTCCCACCGCACCCCAACACGCAGGAAAAGCGGTGTTCGTCTTCCGCCCTCGGCAAAGCATCATGCCAGGCCATCACAGCACATTTTCTGTAAATGTTATTTATTCAAAGGTCAGAAAATAAGCCATGCTGCCCTTCGGGTGGCTATCGCCAGCCTGTCATGCTGCTTGCAACTCAGTTGTCATCCTCACGGCAGCCTACTCTGTCTGCTTATGTAACCTCTCTCCATTTCGCTGAAGCTCCATTCCGTTCAGCCACAACACATCCACCGGCTGCCAGTGTTTAAGCTCGCCTGCGGGTCGCTGCGGGCTGCGGGCTGTCATGCTTTTTGCAACAACCCTAAGGTATCCAACAGCACAAGCCATCACTTATACCAGGCCGATGCTCAAAGGCAAAAAATCACGCCAGCCCTTGTGTAGTTCCGTTTCATTCCGGGCTTTTTGTAGAATTAAAAAAAATTACAAAAAACCTGCATTCCACTTCACACATAGCCAGTCTTTCACTGTAGAACAGTTCTCAGTCTGGCACCTTTGCTCCACTCGCAGGGCGGCTCGCGATGCTTGTCTGTCGGGCTGCAACCCGCTGCGTTACACTTCGCTCATTGCATCCGCCAGCCAGCCTTTTTTGGTTTTCCTGCGTTCCCACGCTAAATTCAATCAAGCACATAACAATATTTCAACTATGAATTGCAGAACCCGAAAGAAGAAAGAAGTTTTTTGTAAACAGTATTATATTCAGCCAGTCAACTATATCAAACTTTTAAATGGCCAAAATAAAGAGGGGTGCTGTGGGCCACTGGACGATAAATACTACACGTTTTCATATAAACCTAAAGGTGATTATGAAGCTCAGGCGAAGTACTTTTTTGTAGGCACGCATTGTGCCAATGAATTCCTTGATATAATCAGGCAGAACCCTTTACCACTTTTTAATCCACTCACTCATGAGCAAAACTCCAACACAAGTAGTGGTAATTCTTCTGGTTTGGGTAATAAAACGCAGAGAGTACACCCCTTTAATCAGGAATTGTTAACGGCTATCAATATGCTTTGTATTACCTGGGATATTATTCCTGAGTCAGGTCTAGAAAGCATTATTTCGTTCACTCGAAAAAGGTCTGGTCAGCCCAATTACAAGGGGCTTGAATGGTTTAATAAAATGGTTGCAAAGGATAGTCAAGAAAGATCACTCAGAAAAATGATTGATGAGTTAAGAATGACCAACGAACTTAAGCAAATGGACTTTAAGTTATTGAACCAGTACCTTAATGATATTGAAATTAAAAATCATATCGGTTGAATAATCCTAAACAAAAACAAAGAGAGCAGCGAAGTTAGGCAGGCCCCACATACCCATCTCTGATTTGGTCCGTCAAGGTCAGGCCCTTCGGGTTTTTGAAAAAATCTCCTCCGCTAATTGGCGGAAGTATTTTTCCAAAAAACCTTGACACCCCAAGCCCCGCCTGCCTAGTCAAAAAGCTTTCTCTTTTCTTTTTTTCCTTTTTCTTTTCTCTTTTGAAATGTGTGCGAAGCGGAGCGAGCTAAAATTTAAATGCTCGTACTATGCACAATTTCCAGATGAAAACTTATAGGGATGGACTCATTAATGAAAAGCCTCACTTTTTCATGCTCTCCAGAGGAAACAATGCCGGTAAACCTCTAGAAAATCCTTGTCCAAATTGTTTTGTGATAATAACCGAGACGCTGGAAGAAAGGAATTTCTATTTCTGGTTGGCTTATGGATTATGGCAGGCTCAAGGATTTTATCCTCACCTGATCGGTTCGGCCATTTCTTTTTTAAGAATTGGTGATGCTAAAGCAGTCTTGTTGGCAGGAGCTGAGAAAGCCATAAAAGATCGAAGTAAATACTTGAAGTCATTGGCTTTATTGCAGGACTTTGATAAGAAAAGTAAGGTTTTGGAAAAACAAGTGGAACTCGTAAAACAGGTCAAAAGAGCAATAATGTTTCGGATACTTCTGGAATAAAAAAAGGCTCCGTGATTCACGGAACCTTTTTGGACACAGTAACCGGCTTTCGGATCGGTATCAGCCAGGCTTTTCCGGCCGATTTCTTTTGCTCAGAGCCTTGATCAGCCATTTTAATATGATGGACACTGTAAAGCTGACCAAAGCTCCCACAGCGGCCAATACTGATGTGTGAACAAGGTCTCCGGTACTGATATTGGACAATACTGTCAGCAGAGTGCCACCAGCCGTACCGGCTTTCGTACCTGTTCCACTAATCAGATTAGCCATCGTTCTTTGACGTTTTGACCTCCTGATCATCTTCTACCGTTACCTGACTAACTGCGGTCAATACACTGCCGCCTACAGCCAGATAACCTCCCAGACTAACTAATGCAGCTGGTAAGCTGACAGGAGCTGCAAGTAAAGCACCACCTGCAGCAGCTAAACCAAGGCCGATAGTACGTAACACTTTGAAAAATTTAGGAGTTGGGGCTTTTGCCCTTTGAATGATATTCATGTTGCTATTTTCTTTAATCGTGATAAAAACTTTCTCTTGTTGATCAATCGCTCCAAAAACGAACTTCTCGAACATCTTTGTTGCATATCTGGACTCAATGCCTTTACCGGGACCAGTAAGCCTGGAAGCCGGAGCAATGCAGCCCTTCAGTTCCATCAGGGCATTATTGGCAGGATGAAAAAGTATCCATGATCTGCCCGGGACATCCTTCACAAGAATATGCCAGCCTCTAGTTTCGGTATATCGCTTTATAAGCTCATATCGTCCCTCTGATATGCAAGAGACATTTCGTTGATTTTGAAGCCAGGGGAGCTCTATCGTATAGCCAATAGACTGACCGTTGATCCAGAGCTCCCCATTTGTGCCTTTAGGATAATATGTCCTTTTCAGGATAAAATCCATTAGGCACCTCCATCCACTGCCACCAGAGATAAAGCATTGTAAGCCCCATTTTTCAATGGATAGAAATTCCCGTTTACTTCTTGATAGAACTCAATGCCAAATACCAGGAACAAGGGAGAGGCACTCCCGGCAGGTAAAGCATTGGTCAGGTTCACGGCAGCTTCTGTTTGTGGTCCGATCTCGATTTCTCCACTTTCAGCTGTAACCAGATTGAAAGTGTCCTCCTCAAAATTGATTTCTGCACCTGCGGAAACCAGTTTCATATGTGTAGCACCTTGCGGTGCTGCAATGGTGTTTTGAGGTACTAACCCTGGAACGTTAACCACAGCCTCACCAGAAGCCCTGTCTATACTTACATCAAAAGGAGCATACACTGTAGCACCTAAGCGGCCACTGATATTAAACTCAAATCCTTGAAGCATTTCCAGCTCACCATCGAGAACGTTTCGTTCCCCTCTGGCATTGGTACCATCGGCCTTAATAACCTTTACCATCTCTTTAGTCAATCGAGAAGTGACACGGCCGTCTGACGTTCTTAAGAGCAATGGTCGAAAGGCTGTCCTTAGCGTTCTACCGGCAGCACCGGCACGACCAAACTCAGCTCCGTTTTCACGGGTACGCTGAAAGGCCGGATCATTCTGTATCCGCTCTTTATCCACCCCGCCTTTTTCTCTGGCCAGGTAGCCATCTTTGGTTTTGTAGAAAGACATGTCTCCGACTTTGCCCTTCAGTTTGATAATTCCTGCTTGTCTTGCCATAATTATAATTGTTTGATGAAGTCACCAAAGTATGAGGAGCTGAGAGAGGAGGCAAAAAGTAGCTTCCGGCAATGGTCTTCTTGTCTGAACTGTCAGAAAATGTCCATCAGTTTGGTGTGGTTTCCGTATATTAAAGCCATAGATAAAGCATAGATAGAGTATGAGTCATGCGTTTAAACAGAAGTTGCATATACCCTAAAGATGTGCAGCGGATCACAGGCAAAAGCGAACGATCAGGAAGGAGACTCCTTCAGAAGATAAAAGAAGAGCTGGGCAAGCAAGATCACCAGTTCATCACCATTGATGAATTCGCCTCATATACCGGAATCTGTCCTGGTCTGGTCCGTGAATACATTACAGATTAGCTCAAATTTCTAGGGTTCTAATCGAAGATTTTCCTGCTCCAAAACCATAAAATTTGGCTGTTTTTGTGTATATTTATGTAAAGAAAATTAGTTCTTTGCAATCATGTTGACCCGCATTTGAGGCACATATAAAAGCAATGGGAATCAATAAAAATGTACCCCATTCGGTGCCCAAAGTTGAATTGGTTTATGTAACTAATTGGTATATAAGATATTAGAGGTGGCGGTTATAATCCTGCCACCCCGACTTATAAAGCCACGATTTTCGTGGCTTTTTTTTATGATTTATCAGTAACTTTTGAGGGCATATTCGAGCAATTTTGAATATGCATATAGATAGTGTTCGGGGTGTGGCTCAGTCTGCGCGACCCGGTCCAGTTAGAGTACTCGCTTAGGTTGCTCTACAATATAAAAAAATATTCGGGGTGTGGCTCAGTCCGGTTAGAGTACCCGCTTAGGGTGCGGGAGGTCGCTGGTTCGAATCCAGTCACCCCGACAAGTTTACAAAGCTCTGGAAGTTTCCAGAGCTTTTTTTATGAACTGAGATTCAAGCCTGGATGTCAAAAATCATAATCAACCCTAATTAAAATCCAGAATTACTCCAAATTCGATTCGTATCTTGGCTTTACTTACTTGACGTGAAAAGCCATGAAACTAAAATTCCTAGCCAATATTGGAACCCTGCTTTTTTTGATTAGCATATTCTACATCATTCGTTTGTTTGATCACAGCTACGAATCGCAGCACCCAACGCTCAATGAACACACCATGTCTCCCGATATTCACCTAAACAATGTGAGACATTATACCAGAGAGGTAGATCTAAACAGAAGTCTATACCATTTGGATCAGGCCATTCAAAGCATCCAGTATCTGGAGTCGGATGTGGATTTAAACACTAGTGCCATCGTAGATGAGGCGGTTGAAAAGCTCATATTTATCTACGAAGAAATCAAAGAAGACACTCTGGTTTCTGATGACATGAATCATGCTTTTGAATTTGCATTGACCAGCCTATCACTGGCAGAGTTGAGAGTTTCAGAAAGATATGCTGAGTCTAACCAACTGGACTTATCTCGAGTGGCTCTAAAATATTCCAAACTCCATCTAAAGCATGCACTGGAATACGCTAAAAACGATAATGCAACTAGCTACGAAAAGCATGTATATCACGAAATTGATTCACTGCTAGCTCACTATGAAGACGCACCAGTAATCATCACAGAGAAAATAGATGACATGATCAACGAGATGGATTCACTCATCAATCTGGAACGTCAACAAACCACACGCATCACAATGAATTAATGAGGAGAATAGAATGTTTTGTACCAGTTAACAAATGCTTTTACACCTTCCTGTATGGACGTTTTTGGCTGATAACCCACGGCTTCTTTCAGTTCGGACGTGTCTGCATGTGTGCTGACCACATCTCCATCTTGCATCGGCATAAAATTCATTTTCACTTCCTGATCTAACTCTTTACCCAGCACATCTATAAAATCCATCAACTGTACGGGCTGACTGTTCCCAATATTGAAAATACGGTATGGCAGACCATTATGATTGGGTGTAGGCACTGTCTCCGTCACTCGACACACACCGTCTACGATATCATCTACAAAAGTGAAATCTCTGGCCATCTTGCCGTTGTTATAAACATTAATAGGATCCCCATTCATGATCGCCTTGGCGAACAACATGGGTGCCATATCTGGTCGGCCCCACGGACCATAAACCGTGAAAAACCGTAGACCAGTGGTAGGTATCTGGAAAAGATGACTGTAAGTATGTGCCATAAGCTCATTACTTTTTTTGGTGGCAGCATAGAGGCTGGCTGGCTGATCCACCTTATGATTTACGCTAAATGGCTGCTCTTTATTCAGCCCATACACACTTGAGCTACTGGCATAGACCAGATGCTTCACTGGGTAAGTTCTGCATGCCTCCAGTATATGGTTGAATCCAACCACATTTGACTGAATGTAGGCATTAGGGTTGTCAATGCTATACCTTACTCCGGCCTGTGCAGCCAAGTGGATAACATAATCAAATGACGACTGATGAAATAGATCTATGATTGATTTTTCATCCGTCAAATCCATCCTGATAAAATCAAATCGATCGTGCAGCTTGCTGGAAGTCTTTTTACCATATCGGATAAAATCTGGGTGAATCCCCAGAGCCTTGAGACGCTCGAACTTCAGCGTCATAGGATAATAATCGTTGATATTATCAAGACCAACCACCTCGTAATCAGTGGTATCCAAAAGTCTTCTGACTGTATGAAATCCAATAAAACCTGCAGCTCCTGTGACTAATACTTTTGTGCTCATTGACTTTCGGAATTTACTTGTTTAGTGACCACCACTCCTTTTCAAAGTAACGGTACAATGTATTGTTATTTGAATTATCTGAGTTTACCGTACGAGAAAGGCTTACTTTAGTTGACTGCCTCAGCGAAACAAATCTTCCAAACCGAAATGGTGCCGGAACCACATAGACTGGTGAATTGTTTCTGGACAGGTTGCCACTAAGCCATATATCATCTACAAAGAATGCCTCACTGGGTGCATTGTCAAAGTCAAAAACGCGCTCATCGAAGAGTTTGGGCTTCACCGCAAAACTTGCCGCTCCTTGCAAACAATCCACCCGTACAGGGTTAGTAACCGAAGTGTCTGGCCTATATACTCTTACGATAGCACCATATAGTTGCTTTTTATCTCCATGATCAAAAGAATCGGGTACTACCCAGCCAGAGAGCGTCAATGCAGCATCCGGTAGTTGCTCTGAGTTGTTCACATAATTCTCTACCATTCCCTGCGGGTAGATCTGATCATCATCCAGCACAATGATCAACCGCTCAGGCTCGTCTTTATACAATTCGAGTGTTGGCAGAATCTTAGTGGCTGGCCCCATATCCTCCTCTATCCAATTGATGTGAATAAGTGGATGATTCTTGACATAATCGGGAATCTCATAGTTGGTTTTATCTCGCTTGAATGTTCTGGGCAGGTTGATAATGATCTTTTCTGGCAAGACGGTTTGATCAGTAATAGAATTGAGAGTGGGCTCAAAATGCTTGAACCTGGCCGGCAAAACAGAGAGGGATATTACCGCTTTGGAGGAAGGTTTACCAGGTAAATGGTCAATCCACTTTTGAGGCTTTGTAGACCTCATTTTCATCAATCGGATTATCTCTGTAACTATTCGCACGCGTACTTATTCAAATGAGGTTGCAAAAATAGTTTTTATTAACAGATTACAAGCACCAGTACCACATCAATACACATCTAACCATTGACAAAGATTGCATAAGTTTGCAGTCCTTAAACTGTTTTATGCCCTTAAACACTGTAGATAAAGCACATTGGGTGAACCCCGAAATCAGGGTCAATTATTACCTCAACAATCAACAGACATTCGAGCTAAACCTTAATAAACTAAGGCAACTAAAGCAACGCGACTATTGGACAAAAAAAGAAGTTAATTACTTATCATTCAATGACTTAAAAGGAAGTACCAAACATATTTACAGCAGGTACCTCATGCCGCTTCCATTGATTCGTGAGCTTCGAGCTCTACCCTTCTATAAAAATTACCGAGATCTTCATTCGATCATTGACTTCTTATTGCCATTCAACCATCTTCCCAGTGATATTGCTGACGTGAAGTTTCCTTTATACTATGGCGAACATGGTGATACGGACGCACTACCAATCATTAGGAAAGCGAGAAAGCTAACAGACCAGCACAGTATGCTCTATGATTTTAGATCGCTCCGATACAATACTCCATGCCTGGAAGTGAACAAACACGACATTCCCTGGTCAAATAAAAAAAAGGATGTAGTCTGGCGTGGAGCAACCACCGGACAGATAAAAAGGGAAGCATTCGTGACGAATTATCATGACCGCTATAACGTGGGGTTCTCTACTGCTAAGCAAAAACCTCACCTTGCTGAGATGATCAAACCTCGCATTACCATAGCGGATCAGTTAAAATCACAATTCATCGTAAGTCTTCAGGGAAATGACCTGGCCAGCAATATTCGGTGGGTTTTGTTTTCCAATTCAGTACCCATCATGCCAAAACCAGAATGGACCTCCTGGACCATGGAGGAAAAACTAGAACCGTTTGTGCACTACCTGGAGCTGGATGGCGATCTGACCAATCTGGATGAGTTATTAACCTGGGCGGACAATCACCCAAGAGAATGTGAGCAAATCGCACAAAATGGCAAAAGCTATGTTAGTCAGTTCCTCGATAAGAGACATGACACTCAAGTGAGAATGATGTTTTTAGAGGAATATGCCAAACGAGTGAATGTGATCGAATAACGGGTGGGGCTCGTTATTTGAAACCAATCATTACTTCATCTATTTCACTTGCCCAGGTTCTCCTCTGAAAACCATGGAATAATTCGTTTTGGCGCCTCGTGAGTAAACCATTCTTTTGTTGGGTAGATCTCTATCTCCATGTTTTTAGAATCGATGGTAATCTCATGGAGTACAGATACACGATTGGTCGACTGGTCCATGATCTCGTTTTGAGCAAAACACTTCACCATAGCTCCAAAAAACGTCGTGTAAAGACTCCTGGCCATCAGCACGTCCGTATTGAATTTTTTGAATGGCAATACTTTGGCATATTTAACCGAAAAATAGGCATATCTAAACACACGTTTAGCTGCTCTTGGTGTCAATAGATACGCACCTGTGAGTGTCGACCATGGAAATATCAGAGAACACTTCCGCACTTCCTGACTTCCCAGATAGCCTAATACCTTATATGGAGTGGTCTTTCCATCAAATTTCTTGTCAAACAGTTTGTTCTGATTTCTCGTCAGGTGTATTGCCTGGATGTTTTTAGGCAAGCCAGCGAGCATCTCCTCAAAAAGAGACATGAAGGTGGAGGCCTCAAACTCATCTCTAAGCTTGATATCGTCTTCCATGATCAAATACCAACCATCCTCTTGTTGGGAAATATGCTTCCACAGACTCATCTGAGAGGTAAGGTTGCCAATTTTGCCCTTTTGGAAATTATTAGGATTGTGAATGGTAGCACCATGAAGTGCCTTAAATCGGTACACGTTTTCGCGTAACCCGAGCGATTCAAACAGAGCAGTCATATGCTCTTTCCTATCAGCGGATCTATCTAAGTTGTTGCAGTAAATCGCATTAATCATCTACCATTCTTTAGTCACTAAAATAATTTGAATACAAACTTATGCCGATTTAACCTAATTATTTGGGTATTGTGCAATTAGAGACCTGAATGTGCGGGTGCTAAGGTCACTAATTATAAATTTGCAAGAATTTGAAGATAGGCTGTAGTGTCCATTTTATCTGAAAACTGACAACCCATAAAGTGATCAAAAAAGACAATCCTTCCAAGAAACTCAAAGTAGATGTCCTAATGTTGGCAACCAGCCACATTGATATTTACACCCAGTATTCCATCCCTATGTGGAAGAAATATTGTGACCTTCATGATTACCAATTTCACCTCTATCAGGAACAACTACTACCTGATATGGCCTTTACCTGGAGCCGAATACAGATGATGCTGGATCATCAAAAACAAACAGATGCGGATTATCTCATGATGGTAGATGCAGACACCTACATTTATCATAATATGTATGACCTTTCTGTTGACCAGATATTAGATCAGTATCTACCGGAGGGCAAGCAGATCCTATTTCAGAAAGATGGCTCGGATCGATTTGGGATGTATTTTTCTCACAATTTCAAACTAAGCTACGAGCTCAAAAGGTGGACCTTACCGAACGCTGGTTTTAACATTATGGCCAACACACCGGAAGTGAAGCAATTTCTAGAGATGTGGATCGACTTGGGTCAGGGTAGACTCAAACATCTGGCTGACATTCACCCGCGTACGCAAAATGTATTGATCAGAGGGGTGCTTCAGGAACCTGAAATGGATGATCTGGTGGCCTACCTCCCATCAAGACTCGTTAGTAAACGCAACACCAAGTTTGTCCGACATCTATCCGCCTTGAGCAAAGAGAAAATAGCTGCTGCTATCAAAAAAGAATTCGATAAAACCTTCTAGGTAGTTATGAAGCAAATATTTCAGTTGGTCAAAACAAGACTCTCACTGTTTTTAACAGGATGTATTACTGCATTGGTCGCAGGATTGTTCACAGCCAAGGTCATCGACTATATCAATAAAGGACTTAAAAACCAGCAAGATATCGACCTGGAGTTTTTTGGAGGAATCTTGCTGTTCAGCATTCTGGCTGCAGCGATTGGTGTTTCTTCCTCTTACTTCATCTCCAAGATGAACATTATCATCGTTAGAGATTTGACCAAAAAACTGGTCAAGAAAACGCTGATGGCCAAATTTGAATTTATCGAAATGGTATCCGACAAGGTACTCCCGATCATCACCAAGGACATCTCGGACATTTCCAATTTCGTGGATAAGATTCCAACTTTCCTTATTGCCTGTACGACGGTTTTGGTCACACTGGTGCGGCTCTTCATGATTGACGCGGAGCTCACTTCTTATTTCTTCATAGTATTTGCGCTTCAAGCACTGCTAGTTATCATTCTCATCCCGAAACTCAAACGCTATACCCGAATAGCCGTCAAGTACCGAAACTACCATTATCGCAACCTGGGCAACATGATCAGGGGGCTGAAGGAACTAACGCTCAATAGAGAAAAGAGAAATCACTACCTGTCTGAGGTCATTTCGGATGATATGAAGCACATGAACAATGCTTTCCTCAAAGGACGTGTGACCAATGGAACCACTCAACGGATTACGGATCTGCTAATCTTCCTTTTTGTGGGGACTTTCATGTTCATGAGTGTGGATTATCTGGATTTTGACTTTGAACGATTCAAGATCTTTTTACCGATCATCCTTTTTGTGACACCTTATTTCGCAAAAATTAGCGGCTTTTTTCAAGACATGAAAGCTGTGGATATAGCTTTTGAGCAGATCAACTCGATTAGTCAGGAGATCGACCAGTATTCCATTGCCAATCAAAAAACAATCGGCTGGGATGACCATGGTGATCACATCTTGAGTTTTCAGGACATTCAGTATCAATACTTACAATCCAGACACGACCATCAGCTTTCCTTTGGTCCACTTTCACTAGACATCCAGCGTGGAAAAATCACATTCATCATCGGTGGTAATGGCAGTGGAAAAACGACTTTTGCCAAAATCCTCACTGGTCTTTATGAACCACGAGGCGGAAAGATTCTCTACAAAGGAACCCCGATCGATGAGAATACATTGATCGATTATCGCAACAAATTCTCAGCCTATTTTGCTGACTCCTTTACTTTTGAGCAGCTTGGATACATAGATGATGAGCACCTGCAAAAGAACGCTTCATCGGTCATTCAACTACTGGAGATGAATGCTAAAGTGCAGCTAGATAAAAAAAACAACTTCTCCACAACTAGCTTGTCCTTTGGTCAAATCAGCAGGCTATCGCTCATTACCAAGATCCTGGAAGACAAAGAAATCTACCTGTTTGATGAGTGGGCAGCTAATCAGGATCCGTACTTCAAGAACATATTTTACCACGAGATCTTGCCACTTTTAAAGTCGAATGGCAAGACAATCATTGTCATCTCTCATGATGAGAAATACTTTGATGTAGCCGACGAGATCATTGAACTTAAAGAAGGTATGACGCGATAATCATCTGAACGGTTTGGTCAACAGAAAGGCTATTTCTTTCAGAAAAATCTTAAACTCCACCTTTCGTTTGTATGCCCTCAAATGCTTAAGAGCCGTATTTAGATCTGTCAATTTTTCCTTCCCTGGCAAACTCAAAAAACGGGTGGAATCTTGCAGTTTTTCACGAATCAATGCATCCTTTTCCTCTTGAGACATGGACGTATCCTTTTGAAATCGGGCCAGGTGGTGGTTGACACTATGCATGACCCGCTTTTCTAAAAAGATCCGATCCGACTCCAACCTGCCTTGCTCTTTTAAAAAATCCTCAATGATTTGAAATACTACCGGTAGATCCGTTAATAACTTCGCATACTTGGAAGTCAACGAACCCTTTCTGTTGATTCGATAATTGTAAAGAGGCTTTCTGACAAGGGCCACACGATCCACGAAGTACAGCAATCGAGTCATGGTGGCTACATCCTGAGAAGCGATCTTTTCAGGATACAGGATATTATTATCCAGATACAAACGTGTCTTGTACACTTTGTTCCAGGCCAGCACATTGATCGCGTTCATCTCATCTGCCTGATGACGGAATGCTTTCAAACGCTGTACTCTTGTCTTGCCTTCCTGCTGCTGATAAAAATAACACTGAGCGATATCCGCATCTTTTTTGATAGCTGCCCTATAAAGCTCCTCAAACATCGTCGGCTCCAGCCAATCATCACTATCGATAAAGGCTATGTAAGGAGCCTTTGCAGCAAACAAACCTGTATTTCTGGCCCCTCCCAGTCCTTTATTCACTTCATGTTTGATATAGGAGACGTGCTCATTTTTTTCGGCATATTCCTGGCAGATTACGTGATCCTCTGGATCTGGAGATTCATCATTGACCAGAATGATCTCCAAATCTTCCATGGTCTGATTCAGTATGCTATCGATGCACTGTCGGAGAAACTGAGAAACATTGTAAATAGGAACGACTACTGTGAGCTTAGGTGAATTCATTTTTGATCAATTAAGAGCTCTACAAAACTAGGATTCTGAATCAGAACTTTTGACTAATCGCTTATATTCATCAAATAGCTGACTGCTAAGCTTCTCCCAGGTTTGTGAACTGGCATAGTCCAATGCATTCTTCCTTATTTGTTGATACAGCGCTGGATCATCTATCAGTTCCTCTACCTTTTCAAAGAAAGCTCGTTCATTCTTAGGCTCCACCAGAAAACCGGTATGTCCATCCTGAATGATATCGGAAGGCCCTCCGGCATTTGCAGCCACCACTGGCAGCCCCGAGGCGAGGGCTTCCAATACTACATTGCCAAATGTCTCAGTAGTAGAAGGAAACACAAATACATCCCCCGACGCATAAGCTGTGGCCAACTCCATGCCGGTCAGCCGTCCTTTGAAGATGGCGTTCGGCATTTTTTTTTGCAGTTCATTTCTGGTAGGGCCATCGCCTACTATAATCATGTTGAGATCAGACCTTTTTTGATCCATCAATTGATAAAGTCTTACCAGTGTTTCTGGTTCCTTTTCCCTAACCAGACGACTTACGAAGAGCACTTTTTTATTCCCCTTAGGTACTGGATAATAGTTCTCTTCTCTATGTTCAGGACTGAACCGCTCCAGATTCACACCTCTACCCCAGACAGATAAGTTAGACTCTTTGATTCCGATACTCTCCAGATACCTATACATGCTCGGCGTAGGCGCAAAAATGCGATCAGCTTTGAAATACATGGCATAGAGCCATTTGAATATCGGGTTGAAGTACTTTTCAATATTGGGAATGAAACGAATATAATACGAAACGAAACTGGGATAGTGTGTATGATAAATGGATACTACCGGAACGTGATGACGCTTAGCATATTTAGTAGCATAACTTCCCAATGGTGTTGGACTACTGTAATGCAATATATCCGGCCTGAATGCATCCAAAATCCCATGAAGGTTCTTCATCTTCTTGGGTAAGGCAATGAGATACTCCTTATCGCTTTCAGGCAGTTTGAACGAAGGAGTCAAATGAACTGGAAAGCCTATGTCCTCCGAGGGAGGCTGGGGCGTCACAAAAATCGCTTCAAACTGGTCCCTGGGGATTCTACGAATGATCTGATGCATGGTGATAGCCACTCCATCAAAGTCTTCCTGCATGACATCCAGAAAAAAGGCAATTTTGATCTTGCTCATGTATCAGTTTTTGAACGCACAAAAGTAGTATTTCTTCAGTCTCTACTTATTTTCTTCCCAAAAAAACCTTCTTTTGCCACTGAATGGAACTGCTCATCATTTCTCATAAGTACCCTCCTTCCATTGGAGGAATGCAAACACATTGTTTCAAGTTAGTTCAGGAGCTGCGAAAAGAACATACCGTCCATGAGTTGATTTGGAAGTCCAATTATCCGCGGGTCCTGTTCTTTCTCTCGGTAGTGATTCGGGCACTTGTGAAACTTCGCAAGCACTCGGAAACGAAGGTTATCTATATGAACGATGGTCTAATGGCATTGATCTGCACTCCCTTGCTGTTTCTCACCAAAGTACCTTTAGTGGTGACCATTCATGGTCTGGACATCAACTTCCCCTCGCCCTGGTATCAAAAATGGGCTCGCAAATACTTGAATCGTTTTAGTCAGATCATAGCCGTCAGCGAACCAACTCGCGAACTTTGCATCTCCAAAGGAATTCGTCCAGAAAAAGTCACGTTGGTGGAGAATGCAGTAGACATCACTTTTAAAGAGGAGGAACTGGCGCCCGACTTCAGAGATCAACTGAGCAAGGAAGTCGGAGTAGATCTACAAGATAGATTCATTCTCACCTCTTTAGGTCGAGCGATTCCTCGGAAGGGGTTTAATTGGTTTGCCAGGAATGTGGTGCCACAACTCAATGATGATATTATCTACCTGGTATTAGCACGTAAATTTCCTCAAGAAAAACTTTTTAAATGGATTAAACGGTTAACACCTAAAGCAATCTTCGAAAAAATCAGATTGCTCGTTGGGGCAGAAATTGATGGCGCAGCACTGGAACAGACCATTGCAGAGCTCAACCTTCAGGGCAAAGTGCTTCCTCTCAGTCAGTTTACCAATTCGAGATCCAGAATCTTTCAGATCATCAAGAGCAGTGACCTGTTCATTATGCCCAATATCGAAATACCTGGTGACTATGAAGGTTTTGGGTTGGTAGCCCTGGAGGCTGCCTCTCAGGGTACGCTCACCCTGGCAGCTGATGTAGATGGCATTCCCTCCGCCGTGAAAGATCAGGTCAATGGACTTCTAATCCCACCAGGCGACTCCAATGCATGGATAAGCACCATTAAATACTACCAGCAAAACCCTGAATTGCTCATCACCAAAGCGCTCGAATACAAAGAAAACACCTTAACGAAAGGAAAAAGTTGGGAAACAATGGCAGGAAATTATGTGCGTGTGTTTGAACAAATTACCACATAGAGTTTGTTGGTTATTCTGACTTAATCGAGTCATCATGTGATCTTTTGGGTTCATTTATTCTAATGTATTAACCAGATTTCTAATCAATTCGTGATAATTTTACGGGTTATTATAAAATCATCATTTTCTGAAGAAAGATTTTAAATGAGTAGCATTCTAAGCAAGCGATATACCAACTATCAGGAACCACAAAAAGTAAAAGCACAAAACCTCTATCCCTTCTTTCGAAACATTCAGTCCGGACAGGATGCTGAAGTGATTGTAGAGGGAAAGAAGGTGCTCATGTTTGGTTCCAATAGCTATTTAGGGCTGACAGTACACCCGAAGATCAAGGAAGCTGCCATTGAGGCAGTGAAGAAATATGGCTCTAGTCTGAGTGGTTCGCGCTACATGAATGGTACTAGTGATTTACACACCGAGTTGGAAAGCAGACTTGCCAAATTCTTGAACAAAGAGGCAGTCGCTCTTTACAGTACTGGATTTCAAGTGAACATCGGTATTTTACCAACTGTAGCTGGCAAAGGAGATTATTTATTTCTGGATCGACTTAACCATGCTTCCATCTTTGAAGGAGCCAAGTTGTCAGCAGCACAGTCTGTGATTTATCGGCACAACAACATGGAGTCACTGGAAAGCAAGCTGAGTAAAGTTCCTATCGATGCCTTTAAGTTCATTGTGGTGGATGGTATCTTCAGCATGGAAGGCAATATTGTCAAGCTTCCAGAAATCATAGCGCTTGCTAAAAAATACAACGCAGCTGTAATGACAGATTGCGCCCACGCCATTGGTGTCATTGGCGAAAATGGCCGAGGCACTCCAAATCACTTTGGCTTGACTGACGAAGTAGACATCATTGGTGGTACTTTGAGCAAATCTTTTGCATCATTAGGCGGCTTTTGTGCATCTGATGCTGACACCATCAATTACTTAAAGCACCATTCCAAATCGATGATTTTTGCTGCAAGTATTACTCCTGCATCCATAGCTTCCGCTCTGGCTGCTCTCGATATCATGGAAACCGATGACTCTTACAGATTGAGGCTTTGGGATAATACACATTACACCTTGAAGGTGATGAAAGAACTGGGATTTGATACGGGCGCATCTGAAACTCCTATCGTGCCGATCTTTGTCAGAAATGACTTGAAAGCCTACAAACTCACCAGAATGTTGTTTGATCGTGGTGTGTTTGTCAATCCAGTAGTTTCTCCAGGCGTATCTCCCGAAGATTCTCTGATTCGATTTTCCATCATGTCTTCACACACTCATGAGCAAATAGATAGAGCGGCAGAAATCCTTTATAAGGCGGCAAAGGAGATCGATTTATTTGAAACAGCTTAATTATGAGGGTACTGGTTACAGGAGCTAATGGATTCCTGGGCAGTCATATAGTAGAGCGCGCACTCCATCACGGGCACGAAGTGTTTGCCCTGTTGAGAAAAGGTTCGGATACAAGCAACCTTCAACATCTGGATGGTTTTAAAACAGTCATTACGGATTATTCCACCAGCAGTGCTATTGATGATTCACTCCAACAAATTGGGAAAATTGATCTGGTCATACACAATGCAGGCCTTACCAAGAGCTATACACTAGATCGGTACCTCAAAGTAAATACCGAGCTAACTGAGCGTCTGATTGAAGCATTACAGAACTACCCCCAATTGTCTGAAGACTTTAAGTTTGCCTACGTGTCTTCACTTGCAGCGCGTGGACCAGTTGGGAATGGCGGACCTGCATCCAACTATGGCATCAGTAAACTGAGATCAGAAGAAATAGTCAAAAACTCCGGACTTAACTACCTTATTTTTCGTCCGGGTGGTATCTATGGCCCCCGTGACGTTCAGTTTGTGCCATTGATCAAAACAGCCAAACTGGGCATTTACCCAGGCATGACTCCTAAGCACCATAAGATGACCTTCATCTATGCCAGTGATGCCGCTGACAGCATCTTGGCCTGTTCATTTAACCATAGCAATGTGATTGTGCACCTAGAAGACGGACAGATATATGAACATGATGACCTTCAGAAAGTACTAGAAGATACTCTCAGTAAAAAACTTACCAAATTGATAGTAGGTCGGCCAATAGTTAAGAGTATCTTGTTTTTAACCGATATAATAGATCGGAACCTGGGCAGGACACCAACTCTATCCAGGGAACACTACTCGGAAATCTCTCAGGATTGGAACTACGACTTCCGGCAAGAGCGAGAGAGCATTCCACTTGTTATTGAGCACTCCCTGGATAAGGGGTTCCAAAAAACGGTCGACTATTACCGTACTAACAGTTTAATTTAATTCACCTATGAGTGTTGAAATAAGAGAAATTACAGACAAAAAAGGCTTAAAGAAATTCATCACCTGGCACTGGAGTCTATACAAGGGAGTGGAACAATTCGTCCCTCCAATGATGGAGTTCGAAATGAGCACCATGTCGAAAGATAAGAACCCGGCATACAAACACTCAAAGGGCAGATTTTGGATGGCTTACAAAGACGGTCAACCAGTTGGCAGAATAGCTGGTATCATCCATGGAGAAGAATCAAAAGCTACGAAACACATTCGCTTTGGTTGGATTGACTTTATTGATGACATGGAGGTCAGTAAAGCGTTAATTCAGACAGTGGAGGATTGGGGAAATGCTGAAGGACTGAACAAAATCCATGGACCACTGGGGTTCACCGACCTGGATTTTGAAGGCACACTGATAAGCGGTTTCAATCAACTTTCTACTCAAGCCACACTTTATAATTACCCCTATTACCAGCAGCATTTTGAAGAACTTGGTTTTGAAAAAGCCATCGACTGGACTGAAGGAAGAATAAAAGTGCCACTTGAAGACAGGGAGTTCATTGAGGGCATGGATAGGAAGGCTGAAATTATCAGTAAACGCTATGGGTTGAAAATTAAGGAATTCAAATCGGGCAAGGAAACCTTAAAATACGCGGAAGATTTTTTTCAGCTCCTGAACGATACTTACAGCGAACTCTATGGATATTATAAACTCACAGATGAGCAGGTTAAATATTACATCGATTCGTATTTTGGATTTGTACAAAAAGACTTCATCTTGATGGTAGTGGATGAAAACGACCAATTGATTGGAGCAGCAGTGACCTTTCCATCACTCTCCAAGGCCTTTAAAAAAGCAAAAGGTAGAATGTATCCTTTTGGATTTGTCCATGTGCTAAAATCATTCTATTTCAATGATACCATTGACTTTTTCCTGGTCGCCACGAAAGATGCCTATAAAAATAAAGGGGTAAATGCACTCTTGTGGAAGAGATTACTGGCAGCTTGTGCCAAGCATGGTATTGAGTACATCTTTTCCGGTCAAATGCTGGAAGACAACAGCAGTGTAAATAACCTCTGGACAAAATATGAATCAGCTAAAGACGAAGAGATCAGACGGAGATGTTACACCAAATCCATCGTTTGATCATTGTGTGAAATTTCTCCAATTTTCCTAGGGGTGAATACACTTTCTATTGCCCTTTTGGATGATTGGTGAGTTAATTTTGCGAACTCTTTAGCCCAGATGATCGTTTGGGATCATTAATAAATTTAAAAGAAGGTTAGAAATTGTCAAGTAAGCATAGAGTAGTAATCACAGGCTTAGGCGTAGTGGCTCCTAATGGTGTCAATGTTACTGAATTTGAAGCTGCCCTCAGGTCCGGTAAGTCAGGTATTAAACGTTGGGAAAACCTTGGGGACATTAATTTCAAATGTCAGATCGGGGGCAAACCCGAAATCACTCAGGAGTACAAAGAGCAGAAACTACCCGACTTTATCGCCAAAAAGGTGCAGAACAATGCGGTGATCTATGCTTGTCTTTCTGGTCTGGAAGCCTGGACGGATGCGGGCCTGGAAGTTGCTCCTGGTACATATGATCGAAAAACAGGAATGATCATTGGCTCAGGAGCATTGGGTCTTGATAGTTTCATAGAGCATAAGATCTATCCTATAGACAATGGGAATCATCGGCGACTCGGTTCGCGATCTGTACCCGAGTCGATGAGTAGCGGTGCTGGTGCCTACCTCAATAGCATCCTGGGACTAAAGGGAAGAATTTTTTCTAACAGCTCTGCATGTATTACAGGTTCTGAAGCAGTTTTGCAGGCTTTCGAAATGGTCCAATCTGGCCGAATGGAGCGAATGCTCTGTGGTAGCACTGAAGGCGATGGAAGATACATCTGGGGAGGATTTGATGCGATGAGGGTGCTCTGCAGTGACTCCAATGAACAGCCGGAAAAGGGCTCAAGACCAATGAGCGCGTCCAGTAGTGGATTTGTGCCAAGTGGTGGATCCGGTGCTCTGGTGATCGAATCACTGGAAGCTGCACAGGCCAGAGGAGCCAAAATCTATGCTGAAATCCTAGGAGGAGACGTAAATTCTGGAGGCCAACAAGGCGGTGGATCGATGACTGCCCAAAACCCTGAGGCTGTGGTAGACTGTATCCAAACCGCTCTTGCTAATTCAGGAGTTAAAGCATCTGAAATAGACCTGATCTCTGGACATCTTACTTCCACCAAAGGTGATCCATATGAGATACAAAACTGGATGGATGCGCTCGGGCTATCTAAAGAAGACTTCCCCATGGTTAACACACCCAAATCCATGATTGGTCACTGTGTGGCTGGAGCTGGATCCATTGAATTGGTGGCATGTGCTCTGCAGTTATCTCAGGGCTTTGTACACCAAAACATTAACCTGGATGAAGTTCATCCAGAAATTGAAAAACTGATCGGCACCACCAAACTACCAACAGAAACCATAGAACAAGAAATTAATACAGTGATTAAATCCAATTTTGGTTTTGGAGATCTTAACTGCTGTATCGTATTAAACAAATTGAAATAACCGTTTGCAAATGAATAGAGAGGAAATTAAGAAGAGTCTATTGGATATTATGGACCCTTACATTGATGAGAAAGGTGTTACCACCAGCATTTCTGAAAGCTCAGATTTGATCAATGACCTGAACATTAATTCTGCCCACCTGGTGGATATTGTATTGGATATCGAGGAGAAGTTTGACATCATGATCGAAGATGATTTTATCGGTAAAATGGACACTGTAGGTAACGCACTGGATATTATTGAAGAGAAACTTAACGCATAAATGCGCATACGGCAAACAGCCAGCTTATTCTTTGCCCTTTTTGCTAATTTAGTTGCTACAAGTCAGCAGGTAATAACACCAGACTCGTACTCCCAGTATTCCTGGGATTTTGAGCGACTCATGGATCGTGACAGCTCTGAACTAATGCTGCACTATACTATCAAGTCTCATGGAGCAGACCCGATCCAGCTGTTAAATCCACTGGTAAGGCTAAGTTATAATTCTACCCTTCCATATGGGTACGATGATGGTGCCGTTTGGCGAGGTGTGGGATACAACATGGAAGCTCATGCTGGGATAAGTGGTTCCAAAGGAATTTTTTCCTACACTTTTCAGCCTGTATTCTTCTTTGCCCAAAATGCTCCCTATCAGTTAGTTAGACTATCTCAAAGTGCCAATGCATACAACTATCAATTTATCCCAGGTAGAATTGACTGGGTACAACGCTTTGGAGACAAGCCATATGCCCAGATTAACCCTGGTCAGAGTGCGGTAAAATTAGCCAAATGGGGCTTTCAGGTATCTATAGGAACTCAGAATTTTAAAGTAGGCCCAGCCATTCACTTTCCTATATTAATGAGCAACAATGCTGCAGGACTCCCCTACCTGAATATTGGAACAGATGGTGGACAAATGATTCATTTTGGTGAATTTGAAATTGGTGAATTTGAATCCAATTTCATCTATGCCAGGATGAAGGAATCTCCATATTTTGATGCGAATGATAGCAATGATAATCGCTACTACAATTCCATGCACTACGGATTTAGTCCAGCTATATTACCAGAGCTGACCATCGGATTCAATCGAGTGCTTTATAAACAGTCCAGATACTGGGCACTGAAAGACCTTGGGGCCCCTTTCTTTGATCAATTTAAAGAGGTCAAAGTAGTTAATGGGGATACGATCACCTCTCCAAACGATTTCTTTGACCAGATGGCTTCTATTACAATGGAATGGAAGTTTCCCACTGAAAACTTCAGAGTTTACGGTGAGTATGCCGTAAATGATCACACGAACAAAACCATAGAACCAGAGCATTCCAGAGCTTATGTACTTGGACTTCAAAAATTATTCTCCATCAGTACTTTAGACCTGATCATAGCCTATGAGCACGCCAACTTAAGCAGAGGTCACACCTATCGTTATAGACCTGAGCCCACTTTTTACCAACATTACTTCAGTCGGCAAGGTTATACCAATAATGGCCAAATAGTCGGCAGTTCTACAGGGCCGGGAAGTACGGCTGATCATGTTGAGCTAAAGGTTAGATCTAGGACTAAACAGTTTTTGGTCGGTATGTTTTATAGAAGGACAGAATTTGATAAGGATTATTTTTCCACTCATAACCCCGATTCTGACAAACACCATATTGGTTTAGATATTGGCCTAAAAGCATTTATTGAAAGAGATCATCTGATTTTTGGGTTGGAAGGAGTCCATACCTATCAGTTTAACCGTTACTATGTTGAAGGAAACAATAAACGAAACTTCTATGTCGGATTTAGCGCATTGGCGAAGATTAATCAATAAGCTACCCCTATTTTTTTATGTTCTGGCTGTTACCCTCACGCTCATCACGGGTTGTAATTCCAAAACGGGAGATGAGGGAAGTGCAGAAAAGATTGATGATAGTGAATTGTGTTACATTCACTTTTACATCATCAACAACCAGGCTAAAATCTACATTGATGGTGAACTGGTTCATGACACACAGCCCATCAATGGAAAAATAAGCTCCGAACGAGATGTCTCCTTGTCAAAATATCTGACTAAGGGAAATCATACCATTAAAATTGAACTATGGAACGGTGAAGGCATGCCGGGAGACGAGTATGACAAATACTGGGAAATCTATTATGAGATCTTCTTGAAAGGCGTTCCGATAGACTACATTCATGAGCAAACAGACAATGGAAAGCCAGGTCTTGTTTGGTCTGGAGAACATGAAATTACGATTGAATAATGCCAGGAATCGACCTCATTGACTTAAGTGATCCGCTGCTCCGAAAACGAGAAAAAAATGCACTCAGGCTGATTACCCACCCCGATGACAAATGTCCAGATGAGTTGGGGTTTTGGTACCTATGGACAGCCAAAGAAGCTGTTTTTAAACTCAGACGGGAGCTGATCAATTTTGACCCTAAGGAAATACCGATCTCTATCATCTCTACAAACGATGGTATAACCTTTACAAGTGGCAATACTCACGGCTTTTTTAAAGTAGACGAGGAAGTGATCTTAGCAGTAGCTCATACCTCCGAAGAGGAAGTTGGCTATGAGTTCATCCAATGTGAAGATCGGGATCAATCAACTAAACTCCGACAAAAACTAACCGATCACCTCCTGAAAAAATTCGACATTGTCACTGAAATCAGCTCGGATGGCGATGGATTGCCCGTAATAAAAGTGAACAATCAACCCGTTTCGCTCACTCATCATTACCACCATATGGCCTTTGCCTACGATGCAGGTCAGATTAAAAAGTACCTAGCCCATTAGCCATTAGCACAGCGCATAATGGAATCAATAGTAAAATAGCCAGTTCGGCATAGATGAGATTTCTGATTTTGGCAGGTAGTGACACGTATTCGTCTTGTTCTCCTTTCCTATTTTTCATGAAAAACACTGTTGGTATGATCGAAAGAATCCCAACCAGCGTAAACAAGACCAGCTTCAAAATAAATATCCAATTGTAAGAATAGAAATCAGCTGGTTTACCAATAGCAAACCAAAGAGTAAATCCTGCTCCTAAAACAACCATAGTGGCCAAACCATACACCATATCTACCCTTGATAATCGCGCAATCTCACTACGTTTAAGTTCTGGTTTTAAAAGTAGTGCCTCTCCTACCAAAGAGCCTACCACGGCAAAAATGCCGATGAAATGAACGTACTTCACCAGTATGAAATCAATCATGCTTTACAAGTTTTATAAATAATTCTCTTCCTGCTCTTGGTTTTATGGAATTGTATGCAAGTTCCATTTTGTCCACATTAAAATGCACTGAAAACAACGAATCATACTCCACAGCACTTCCACCATATGGAGGCTCATCAGATCCAAACTCGTGATTCCACAGCAATCCGATTACTTTTCCCCCAGGCTTGAGCAAATCATAACACTTTCTGGAATAGGCTCTTCGCAACTTTGGTTCCAACGCACAAAAAAATGTTTGTTCTATAATCACATCATAGCTCCCACGATGATCAAAAAAGTCCTCGTTGTGCAGATGGGCACTTGGAAAATCATCTGTTCTTTCCTGGAATTGCTTGATCACTCGATCAGATATATCTAATACGTGGACCCGTTCAAATCCATTTTGGTGGAGGTATTCGGCCTCATATGCGTTGCCAGCACCCGGAATAAGAATTTCAATCTGCTTATTTCCAAGCTGATCAAAGTATTCCTTAAGTGGTGTAGTGATCTCACCTGCATCCCAGCCTGTTCGGTGTTGATCGTACCTGAAATTCCAATAGGATTTATTCAATTCAACCATATCCAAAATCATTATCGTATCTTTGAAACGAAACTGTTTCAATCAAAGTTAGCCCTAGCACCGTACTTCTAACATAAATCAAATAAGCAAGTGAAAGTTTTTGGATACATAGGTTTTGTCGTTTTGTTTTTTTTAACACTATATGGGGTCCATCATTTCATAGATGGCTCTCAACCAGCAACTATCACCAGTGAGGTAGTCGAACCCGATATTCTTCTTTCCAATACCAAAAAGTATTTCCAACAAGATTCGCACGAGCGCAGTATGGAGCACCTGATGAAAGCCATTCGATCAATAGAACGTATTGAGCAGGATATCGATGACTCAAGTAAATTGAAAGTAGATAAGGCTGTAAATGATCTGAAGCTCATCTATGCCGAAATGAGACATGATACTTTCAACATAAAAAAACTCAATGAAGCCAGTGTAAAGGCCCTAAATGCACTGACCTACGCCGAACTCAAAGTGACCGAACACTTTGTGGAATCACATCATCTGGATAAAGCTCGCGTGGCACTTAACTATGGCATTATGCATATTAAAAACGCCCTGATGTTTTCAGAGGGAAGTAAAAAGGACTATGAAGTGCAACTGTACACTGAGCTTGACTCACTAATAGAGCATGGCCACTACACCGACAAGCAACTGATTCAACAGCTCGAAACAATGATCGATAACCTGGATGACGTGCGCATAACCAACATGGATTAGTACGGTTTCATGTGATTGTAGTAACTTATCATGGTCATGGATAAACAGGAGATACTACATCAAATTAACGCCTCAGAAAACAATCGGGTAAAACTAGCTATCGTAGATATTGATGGCGTAGTGAGAGGTAAAATCGTTCACAAAGACAAGTTCATGTCTAGTATTGACGGCTCTTCCGGTTTCTGTGATGTGGTCTTTGGTTGGGATATGGCGGATCAATCCTACGACAATGCCAAAGTGACCGGCTGGCATACTGGATACCCAGACGCAGAGTACACCCTGGACCTTTCTACTTACAGAAAAATACCCTGGGATGAAGAAATACCATTTTTCCTTGGTGATTTCAGCAAGATCAATCATCCTGCCTGCCCCAGAACTTTATTAAAAAAAGTCATCAAAAAAGCTGAAGCCATGGGAGTACGGCCGCTATTCTCTCAGGAGTTTGAATGGTTCAATTTTGATGAAACACCCGACAGCCTTCACGACAAGCAAGGCATAAACCCCAAACCATTGACCACAGGGATGTTTGGTTATTCATTGCTCAGAGCATCACAAAAATCAGACTACTTCAATGACCTATTCACCCTTCTGGAGGATTTTCGCATACCGATAGAAGGTCTACACACCGAAACTGGACCAGGAGTATATGAAGCTTGCATTCAATACACCGATATATTGGAAGCGGCAGACAGAGCCGTATTATTTAAGTCCTCAGTTAAAGAAATCGCCAGTAAACATGGAATCATGCCAAGCTTTATGGCCAAGTGGAACAGCGAACTTCCAGGATGCAGTGGGCATGTGCACCAGAGTCTCTGGAAAACCGGTAAAAACCTGTTTAGTGACAACAAAGATCCCATGAAAATGTCTGACTTCCTCAAGTCTTACATTGCTGGGCAGTTGCTCTTACTACCAGAGATACTACCTATGTTTGCCCCAACAATCAATAGCTATAAACGACTGGTAGAAGGCGCCTGGGCACCAACCACTATTACCTGGGGAATTGATAACAGAACTACAGCATTACGCGTGCTTAATAGCAGTGAAAAATCCACCAGACTAGAGACTCGAGTGCCAGGATCTGATGTGAACCCTTATCTGGCCATGGCAGCTGCACTGGCCACTGGCTTGTACGGCATAGAGAACCAATTGAAGCTGACCATTTCACCAACCATTGGCAATGGGTATGAAGATAAGTCCAACGGAACTTTGCCCCCTGATCTAAAAACAGCAACCGAAAAAATGAAAAACTCGGATGTTGCCAAATCCCTTTTTGGTGAGGGATTTGTTGACCACTTTTGTAGGACCCGCGAATGGGAACACCGTCAGTTTGCCGCCAGCGTGACCGACTGGGAGCTGAGACGGTATTTCGAAATCATCTAAGAAGAGAACATGTATCAGAATATAAACTTCATCAAGATAATTGAAGATGCCTGGCATGAGTATGACAGCTCTAGAAAAATCAAAGCTGTTGAGGACATCAGTGCCAAGGTATCTACCAATCACGTATATCGCATCCGATTTGAAGATGACGATATCACCATAGCCAAGTTATCATACTTTGGAAAGTTTGAGCACTTCGAAGAAGATCACAGTATCATCAACGCTCTGGCAAATAACCTACCAGCACCTTTTGAAAACTTTCTAGCCAAATCACTAACCAAACACGGTAAGTTATTTATCTACCGACATACCGACAGTGTTATGGATGCGTGGGTGGTATTTTACAATCCTATCAAAATCGACCAGAAACCAGATAGAAAACAGTCAAAAGAACAAATCTCGATCCTGGGAGGCGAACTGGCAAAATTTCACAAGGCGTGCTACAAAGTAGTTAACACACTTCCTCCTACGTTTAAGCAAACAGGTGATGACATCAACCACTTGTTAGAAATACTCAAAACAGAGCGAGGTAAATTTGATCACCGTGGACATGAGGATGTGATCCGACAGCAATGCGACCTCTTCATGGAAAACTGTGAGCAAATTGGTGTGTCCAATATGACCTCCATTCCCGTTTTTGTGGACTGGAATATTGGCAACTTCTCAGTGAAAAATGATTACTCTTTTTTCAGTCGGTGGGACTATGACTGGTTCCGGATGAGTACCCGTATGATGGATTTCTACTTCTTCAGCCGGGTGTGTTCAGAAGTTGGGGATCGCACGGTGTTCAGCTATCTGATAAATCCCTTGATGGAAGACCGATTCATGATCTTCCTTAAATCCTACCACAAGGTGTACCCGTTGACCGAACCAGAAATCAGGATATTAAAAGAAACCTATCGATTCTTTATACTGAACTACGTGATTAAAGATGGTCGATACTTTTTCCATGAGTTTTATGCTAGCAGACTCCAGTTTGAAGCCTATGAGACCTATTTCCCAAACATCGACAAAAGCTTCGATGTGGATAAGATTTTAAAAGCCTTAAACCTCTAACATGGACCTGACTTCTTTCAAATCCATCGTAGATCAGTACGAAACCATATTTTTTGACGCATTTGGGGTACTAAAAAACCACAAAGGACTCATACCCGATATCAAAAAGACTTTTGATTATCTCGAAGAGCGAGGAATCAATTATTTTATCCTCACCAATGATGCATCCAGAGGTCCACGGGAGCTAGCTCAGTCATACCAGGACAAAGGCCTTCACCATATCACCATGGACAAAATAGTCTCCTCGGGTATGCTGGCCAGGGAATACCTCAAGCACAAGGTGAAGTCAGGAACCATCGCTTATTTGGGTACTTTCAGGTCAGCGCACTATATCGAAACATTAGGTCTCGATACGCTTTCTATTGCTCACATGGACCTATCCCAAGCTGACGAAATCAGTGCCATGGTATTTTTGGATGACGAAGGTTTTGACTGGTACCATGATCTTAACAAAGCGGTAAACCTACTTCGGTTTACAAACGTACCGGCTATCGTATCCAATACGGACCTCTCCTATCCCATGGATCAAAAACAAGTCGCCATCGCTGTAGGTGGCATTGCCAATATGGTGGAGTCTGTGGTGGGTAAAAGATTCATCCGGTTCGGTAAGCCAGATGCTCAGATGTTCATCTTTGCTCATGAGCATTCCATTGCTTTGGGTGGCACCTCTGACAAGGATAAGATATTGATGGTTGGAGATACTCTGACTACAGATATCATTGGCGGCAATAAGTTTGGATTGGACACTGTACTGGTGTTGACGGGAAACACCCTACCGAAACATGCCGATATGATGATCGAAACGTCTGGTATTGTGCCAACATACTTATGTGAATCGGCAGTTGTATAGAAAAAAAGGCTTCCAAAATTGGAAGCCTCTACGCTTTTATAGAGCCTTCAACGCTCCTTCATAATCTGGCTCATCCACAATCTCACTGACAAGCTGCGTGTAAGTGACCTTTCCATCTGCATCAAGCACCACTACGGATCTGGCAGTCAATCCCTTCAAAGGACCATCCGTCATCTCAATTCCATAATCTTTGGCGAATGTATCACTTCGAAATGCCGACAATGTTTCGACTTTATCGATTCCTTCTGCCCCACAGAATCGAGCCTGAGCAAATGGCAAATCTTTAGAGATACAAAGAACCACAGTGTTGTCCAGCTCAGAGGCTTTCTTGTTGAACTCTCGTACCGAAGTGGCGCATGTACCTGTATCGATACTTGGAAAAATGTTCAGGACAACCTTTTTCCCCTTGAAATCACTTAGAGAAACCTCGGATAAATCAGTCTTGACCAGTTTGAAATCAGGAGCAGCGGACCCAGAAGATGGTAAATCACCGGATGTGGATACTGCATTGCCTTTTAGTGTTACTTGTGCCATGTTTAATTTTATTTAGGAATATAACTAACCATTTTCATATGTGTTTGAAGAGTATGGATAAATCAAAAGCTCTTCCCAATTATTTACCTCAAGTCCATTTCAAAACCTCCATTTCACTGAAGATCAACCTACCTATTGATCAGGTTGCTCCATATTTGGAAAGCATCGACTTTACCCAGGCACGAATAAGCAATTGGTTGTTTAAGCTAAGAGGTATTCAAGTGCCTGATGGTAGTGGTTTTGACACAGGTTCACACGATCTATTTGTCAAGTTACCAGTCAATGAAAAGGACACCCTGGCACTTGGCGTGGTGGGAAAGTTTTGGAGGCCGGATGGCCAGCTTGTAGCTTTGTCGTCAGATGAATTCCTTTCATTCTCGGATCCTGCCTATGCGAAATCTACTTGGATATTTCAACTAAAAGAAGTAAGCAAAGAGCTGACAATACTGAATTTCGTAAACCAGATTTACTGCCCCAATCAGAAGGTCTATCGGAAATTTCAACGATATTGGACTCTTATAAAACCTTTCAGTTATTTGGTCAAACTAGAAATACTGATGAGCTTTCGAAAACAACTGAACCGCTTGGATCTAGAATAGTGCTTACGTGGAAACTCGAAAAATTATCCATATTGACATGGATGCGTTTTATGCTTCCGTGGAGCAGCGTGATAATCCTGAACTGAAAGGAAGACCAATTGCCGTAGGCGGAAATAAAGAACGAGGTGTAGTTGCAGCAGCTAGTTATGAAGCGCGAAAATTTGGGGTAAAATCTGCTATGCCATCAGCTATTGCCGCCAGAAGATGTCCTGGTTTGATCTTTGTAAAGCCACGATTCGAACGGTACCGGGAAGTATCGAAAATCATACACCAGATATTTCATGAATACACTGATCTGGTGGAGCCATTAAGTCTTGATGAGGCCTATCTTGATGTAACCAGCACAAAAATAGGCAGGCCTTCTGCTACCCTCATCGCTAGAGAAATTCGCCAAAAAATCTACGAACGTACCGAACTTACTGCCTCAGCAGGTATTTCCTATTGCAAGTTTCTGGCTAAGACCGCTTCTGATGTCAACAAACCAAACGGCCTGTTTGTGATTCTTCCACAAGATGCTCAAGAATACCTGAGAAAGATGCCCATACATCAGTTTCATGGCATTGGTAAAGCTACTGCCGAAAAAATGAAGGTAGCAGGGATATTCACCGGAGGTGATCTCAGGAAAAAGAGTTTGGAGGATTTGGTCAGGCGATTCGGCAAATCCGGGTCATACTATTTCAGTATCTGTAGAGGCGTTGACAACCGACCAGTCACTCCTGATCGGGAGCGTAAATCCATCAGTGCCGAACGAACTTTTGATCACAACATCATGAAGCTATCAGAAGTACAATCAGAATTAGATCGAATCGCGGAAATCACATTTTCCAGATATGAAAAAACAGAAGCACAAGGCAAGACCGTGACGGTCAAAGTGAAATATGGAGATTTCAAACAGATTACCAAAAGCCATTCCTTAGAGTCAGCCATTACTGAAATTGGTCAACTAAAATCTCAGCTCAACCAACTTGCAACAGATGAAATTCTCCGACCAGAAGGTATTCGACTACTTGGAGTTGGTATTAGCAACTTCCTGGAGACTCAGCCCAAACCAGCTTTCCACAAGCAGTTAACACTTAAATTTTGAACTTAATATACCAATCGGTATATTTGTACTGTGAGAAATCCAGAACAGACCAAATCACTCATTGTAAGCAAAGCCATATCCATTTTCAATAAGAAAGGATACCGGGCTACTTCACTATCAGATATCACCAAAGCAACAGGCATGACAAAAGGTGCCATCTATGGCAATTTTGACAATAAAGATGCGGTGGCAGTTGCCTCATTTCAGTACGCTACTGAAAAAGTATTAGGTGACCTGAGAACAAAAATCAAAGCTGCATCATCAGCTCCCGATAAGCTAAAAGCAATTCTTGACTATTATGATGGATATGTGGAAAATCCGCCTATAGAAGGAGGATGCCCTGTTATTAACACCTCTGTGGAGGCTGATGATGAGCATCCCTTGCTTCGAATGAAAGTGGTGGCCATGATCACCATGATCAAAGACTCACTTAAGCAGATCATTCATAGAGGAATTCAGGAAGGACAGCTTCGAAAGGAAATCGATGTAGACTTATACGCTAACATGTTTTACTCCACCATCAAAGGTGCCCTTTTGATTTCTCGCGTAGAAGGCAATGCGAGAACATTCGATTCGATCAGAAAGGGTCTGTCCAAACAAATAGACGCTATTGCCTTATAAAAAATTTTTTAACCAATAAAATACCAATCGGTATATTATGACCAGAACAATAACCAAAATCAACGCCGGAATTCAAGACACTAGCCGGCCATCAGAGCGACCACCAAAAACCAACTGGAAAACCGAGCTGGTCAAAAAAGGTCTAGCTACTCTACAGCACATTTCGCCAGGTAAAACAGCCGAAGTGGTGTGGCATTACTTTACTAAACCCGGGACAGTACGGTTTAAAGAATCTCACCTTGAGTTACTGGATCAAGCGCAAACATTTTCATCCAATTACAAAGGATATCGCATCCAGGGGTATCGATGGGGAACCTCCGGACCAAAGGTCTTACTGGTACACGGTTGGAGATCGAAAATATCCGATTTCAGGAGAATGATCTTCACGCTGGTAGAGGCTGGATATATAGTGGAGGGCCTAGATATGAAAGCTCATGGCAAATCTGAAGGCAAGCACACGGCCATTCCTGAAATGCGTGATATCATCAAGGATCATTATGTGAAGGAAGGTCCATACCATGCAGTGATTGGGTACTCCATTGGTGGATTAGCTGCCAGCATGGTATTGACAGAGGTAGGACCAGCATTACAACCCAAACACCTTTTTATTATTGCCTCCCCTCCATATGTGCGGTATTTCTTTAAAGACATCATTGATGATCTAGGCTTTAGTAATGAAGTGTATGAAGCAATGGCTAAACTCGTGAAGTCCAATTATCATGAAGACATTGATTATTTCGACTTACGGGATAAACAGCATTTACTACAGAGCGTGGACATGACTCTGATCTATGATGAAATAGACAAAACAGTACCGTTCGAACGTGGGAAAGAGTTGTTTGAAAGCTATCCAGATGCACACTTCGTGCACACGACAGGTTTGGGCCATTACAAAATCATAGCATACGAGGCTGTCTTCAAAGTCATTCTAAAACAAATGAAGTCAGAAATGATTCCTTCATTTACAGCCTAATTTGTTGCTGGAGTTTATCTTTGAATAAAAAAATAAACCAATAATGACTCTACTGGATATCAATGCATACACATTGTTTTTGCACCTTCACTCTGTAATCAGGTGGGTGGTTTTAATACTGGCCGTAATTGTCACTATAAAATCCATGATGGGGATGTTTGGAAACCCTGTATACGGAAAACTGGATAATATTTTTTCAGCCGCTTATGTGGGGTTGATGGATTTAATGTTTCTCATTGGACTGATCCTTTATGTATTTCTCAGCCCAATCACTCAAAGTGCATTCAATGACTTTGGAGCAGCTATGAGTAATGCTTCTATTCGATTTTGGGCTGTTGAACACATTACTGTAATGATCCTGGCCATCGCACTGGCACACATTGGCAGAAGTAAAGCCAAGAAAACTGCTGATGTGAAAAAAAAATACAAGTTCCAGGCCATTTTCTTCGGAATCTCCTTTCTGCTAATGCTTGTAGGTATTCCCTGGGATAGATTTTAAAAGCTACTGCACCAAATGACACTGAGCCAGAAGAAATTCTGGCTTTTTTTATTCTTTCCAGATTGTCTCCAGAAAGTGACCTCATATTTGTCTCAAGTTCTTTGACATAGTGCAGACACTCTAGTAACAAGTGTTACATGCGGTTTTTGAGGATTGTTTCTTTTTGCAAACCAATACACTATTGAAGTGTATTATATTCACAACATCACTTGAAACAATCAAAACATCTCAATTAACCAACATGCTCAAAACCTTTGTAAAAATGAGTATAACTCTGTGGATAGTTATGGCTCAAACATCAGCTATACATGCCCAGGAAGTACATGGAAACCCCAATGTTTGGTATTTGCTATTGGCCAATCACCACCTCACCGATCAGTGGAATATAGGAACTGAGTTGCACATGAGGTATGACGATTGGATGAGTGACAAAGAGCAGTTCCTTTTCAGACCTTATGTCGATTTTAATACCAGGAAGTCACCAAACGTAGTGTACACATTTGGCTACACTTACATCAAGACTTTTCCATACGGAGACTATCCAGTGGCAATTGATAAGCCGGAGAACAATATCTGGGAACAGGTCACTTTCAAACATCAGTATGGCAAGCTGCAAGTTCAGCACCGGTATCGCCTGGAGCAGCGATGGCAAAGAGATATTGTTTACAATCCAGTGGATGATACCTATAGCCTGGACGGGAACACATTTGGAAATAGATTCCGATATCGACTCACGCTTACCCAACCACTGAGTGACAAGGTATTTATCAATGCTTTCGATGAGTTATGGATCAAAGGTGATAAGGCATTGCGTGCAATTACCTATGATAGAAACTGGTTATATGTGGCTCTAGGTTATCACCTTACCCCAGACATTTCGCTCCAGCTAGCCTATCTGCACCAGTACGCAATGAACAACCCAAACTTGTACGAAAGACATCATGGACTGCAGGTCACTGGATCCATCACATTATGACATTAAAGACTTAGGTTAGGTCAGTAGAGGTCAGCCATAGTGGCTGGCCTTTCTTTTTTACTTTTTCCTAAAAAACTTACTATTCCTTAATCCCAAACCTAAAAACAACACACCTGCTGCAGTCATCCCAAACAGGATAAGTTTTTGAGAGGTAGTGGCCTCTGTAGGCTGTGATGAGGACAAACTATCTGTAACGGAGTCCTGTGACCAGCCTACAGTACCAATTAGCAATGTGATAATGGTAATCGATTTTCTCCAGTTCATACATCAAATATAGTGGAGTCGATCACATTGTCACAATGGTAAACTCTACGCGCCTATTTCTCTGACGACCCTCATCAGTTTCGTTGCTATCAATTGGCTTGGCTTCACCATAGCCCTTGGATACCAGTCTGTCTGCTGCTATCGACTTGCTCACCAGATAATCCAGCACTGCCTGTGCACGAGTCTGTGAGAGAACCTGATTGGCAGCATCTGAACCCACATTGTCCGTATGCCCTGCTATCTCTATCGTCATATCGCTGTATTTATTCAATAGATCTACCAGACGGTTGAGATCTGCATACGATGTTTCTCTTAGGGAGGATTTGCCAAAATCAAAGAAGATATTGTTGATCAAAACCGTCTGTCCCACTTCAATAGGTGCCAGGTATAGATTTCTTTCTATTTCCGTATACCCATTGGCTTCTGGAATAGTCAAGTTGTCACTGACGGTGATGAAGTTGTCTTTACTCGCCAAAAAACTGTAGGACTTTCCTGAAGTAAGAACCAGCTTATAGCTACCATCTGATGCCAGTGAAGTAGCCCTTCCGATCTCTTCGCCAGTATCGAGATCTCCATATTGTATGGCAGCACTAAGAGGCTCTTGTGTCTTTTGGTTCAATACTTTACCATAGACCAGCGTCACTGGTTTTGGCTTTGCTGCATCGGGTATTTTGATGCGGTAGATATCAAGATCTCCTTCATATGGCGAGTTGGAGACCACATAGGCATAAGCGCCAGATGCAGGTATAGTATAGTAAGCATCCCAGTTTGGCGAATTGATTTGAGGGCCCAGATTCTGTGGTTCGGACCAGTTGAGCCAGGTGTTGTCCAGCCGCCGGGTCATGAAAATATCACTACTACCAAACCCAGGATGACCGGAGGTAGAAAAATACAAGGTAACATCATCTGCCGCTAGAAAAGGGCTATCCTCATCAAAGTCTGTATTGATCACTTCGCCAATATTCTGAGGCTCTGACCAGGTACTATCAGCCCCGAGAAAGGACACATACAGGTCTTTAGAACCTCGATGATCATCGCGCTCGACTGATGAGATCAACACTTTTCTGGAACTGGAAAGGCAGCTCTCCGTGTAGTCGTTGTAGTTCTGATAGTTATTGACTATTACTTCCTTGGGCACCTCCCAGCCATTATCGGTTTTTTGGGTGTAAGAGAACCCACTGCCTCTCGAACTACCATCTGAATTGTAAGTGTTTCCAATCATCAAGGCGTTGTTATCTGGCGTGACACTGATGACGAAGTTATGTCCAGCGTTATTTACCGGAGCCCCAAACTGCTCAGCTTGCTGCCATTTACCTCCAACAAATCTCGAATACCAGATGTCCGAATGCTCACGATCCCCCGTATTGTCCGGGTGACCATCTCTATTGAAATAGAGGGTTAATCCATCGGCTGAGATCACCGGTGCTTTCTCTGTATAGGGGGAATTGACCTCAGGTCCTAATGGCTCCCTAACCAACTCCACATCATCTATCCCTGGTACGAGATTGATGTCTTTATAGTCTTGCTTTACTTCTATGAAGTCAAATTCCACACGCATCTCATTATTGAGGATAAAACCAATACGCTGGCCATATATTTTAAGATCATTAGCGGACATGGTTTCCAGCACGTTCTTGTTGACAATGAACCGAAACTGATCTCCTTTTCGCTCCAGCACGATCGAGTTTATTTCATTCATCTCATTGATAGCATCATTTGTTTTCCAATCGGTCAGCGCTTTGTAGGTCCCATTGTCATAGCTCGCAATACGGTAGTAACCATTGGAGCTGATGTAAAAGAAATTGGAGTTATTGACATCCTCGGTGGCAAACACTAAACCGTATCCGTGATTGGTGATCCCGCTTGTTTGCCTGGCCTCTATTTCTATACGAAAATCCTTATCGTATTCGGTATATACTTTCTTGTAGAAATACCACGCCCCACTTTCGGTCTTTTTGGAAATGATGTACTTGCCATTTTGTATGTAAGAGGTGTATTCTTCTTTGGTGGCAATAGTCCAGTCATTTCTATTGTCTCTGAAGTCATCCCTAAACACGGTCTTTTGAGCATGTGTAGCATAAGAGAGCATGGAGGAGAAGAAGAGTAGCCAATAATATTTCATGAGATTGAAGATTTTAGGGTAAAGCTAGAAGCCCTGCTGCGGTGATTCCATACCCTCCTGAGGGTATTTTATATCATTTTATTTGAAATTATTATGTAGTTAACTACGTTAATCCTAACTTTATGTAGACGACTACATAAATATGAAAGACTTTGCTAAAGAACTTGGTTGCTTGGGTTTTACCATGCGCATTAAACGCATTAGCGATGCACTCATGCATGATGGCAAAAAAATGTATAAGCAGCTAGGTCTTGATATAGAACCCAACTGGTATGTGATTTTCAGGCTCCTCAAACAGGAAGGTGAACTTTCTGTCACTGAAGTCTCCGACCGAGTTGGAATGGCGCATCCCTCCATCATTTCTCTTACTAACAAAATGATAAAGGCAGGCTACCTGACTTCTAGCCAATGTACAGACGATAACCGGCGAAGACTGCTCACTTTATCTACCAAAGCAGAGGAAAAACTACCTGAGTTCGAACGTGTCTGGAAAGCGGGAGAAGCTGGGGTAATCGATGCAGTAGCAGATACAGAAATCATGAATGCTCTGACGCTGATTGAAGAACGATTTGGAGAGAAAGGATTCAGAGAACGTACACTTGACAAACTAAACAATAACAAATGAATGCCACTAATCAAGATTTGCGCGTTTCGATTCTAGGCTTTGAGTCAGACCTGGCGCATCATTTTTCTGAGCTAAACTACGAATGGCTCAATCAGTATTTTGAAGTAGAAGATCATGATCGCGAAATGCTGGATCATCCTCAATCCTATATCATTGATAATGGCGGTCACATTTTTTTCGCTAAAGTGAATGATGAAATAGTCGGAACGGTCGCATTGATCAAAGAAGACTCTGACACCTACGAATTAGCCAAAATGGGAGTCACGTCTAAATATCGAGGATTACAGATTGGTAAAAAACTAATGGAACATGCCATCGAATTCAGTAAATCAATCGGTAAAAAAAGGCTGGTACTGGAGTCCAACACCAAACTTACTCCAGCCATCAACCTGTACATCAAAGCAGGGTTCAAAGCAGCTCCGTTAAATGAGTGTTCACCGTATGCACGTTGCAACATACGAATGGAGTTGGTTTTATGAGTATTGAAGTGCTTGGTTATCTAGCCATTGCTGTTGGGTTGATCGCAATGTCTTGCAAGGAGATTATTTGGCTGAGGAGTATCCATTCCATTTCTGCACTTATATACATTGTCTATGGTAGTATGATCGAAGCGTTACCGATTGTCGTTGGGGGATCTGTATTCCTCCTCATTCATATGTATCACTTAGCCAGGCGAATCCTTGTCAAATAAAATGGGTAATAAAACATTACGGTACTTTCTGGCATTTGCCGCCATCTATTTGATTTGGGGCACTACTTATTTGGCCATAGTTATTGGCCTTAGGACGATTCCTCCCTTTCTGATGGCCTCTATGCGTTTTGCCATAGCAGCTATCCTGCTGATAGGATATAGCCTGCTGAAAGGTGAGGGAATTCCTTCACTAGCATCTCTAACCAAAAACGCTATCATAGGTACTACAGTGCTGGCAGGTGGTCAGGGGTTACTCATATGGTCAGAGCAGCACATCGCATCGGGTTATGCATCGGTTTTGGTAGCAACTCTGCCGGTATGGTTTATAGTTTATGACAGATCCAACTGGACATACTACCGACAAAAGCCCTCAATTCTGATAGGAGTAGCATTAGGTTTTACTGGTATTGGTGTATTGTTTTGGGAGCAGCTCAATGAATCTGATGACAATACCTCTCACCTTCAAATACTCGCTTCCATACTGGTGCTAGTCGGAGCGATGTGTTGGGTAGCGGGTACTTTATACAATCGGAGCAAACCAGCTGTGGGTAGTATTTACAAAAATCTGGGCTGGCAATTGGCCTTTGGCTGCATTAGTTGTCTGATTATCAGTCTGGTTCTTGGAGAATCTTTCACTAGCCTCTCCTCAGCTTCGCTGGAGTCACTTTTAGCTGTGGTCTATCTTGCAGTGGCCGGGTCTATCATCGCCTATGTGGCTTATACCTGGCTCCTATCTGAGTTTCCTTCAGCCATTGTAAGCACTTATGCCTACATCAATCCGGTGGTCGCAGTGTTTCTTGGGTGGCTGCTTGCAGAAGAGCGAATTAGTACCCAACAGATAGGTGGAATGATCATCATTTTGACCAGCGCTATTCTGATCAATCGAAACCGATAACTCAGCCTTTTGGTATAGTGATCAAAAATCTGGCTCCCCTACCCGATTCGGAAATCAATTCCAGATCTCCATTCAGTTGATTGATATATTTCTTAACAATAGACAGTCCGAGCCCGGTAGACGTCTCTCCACCGGTAGGTTTAGCGGATAGCTTTTGAAACCGCCCAAACATCAACTCCTTATCTTCGGTGGAGAACCCCGGTCCCTCATCTTGTACGGAAAACACAACTTTGTCTTCATGACAGTCTGCCGCCACGGTTACCACAGAGTTTTGTGGAGAGAACTTGACAGCATTGGACACCAGGTTTTCCAATACCTGCAGTAACAAGAGGTGATCTGTGGTGATAAGGTACTGTTCTTCGCACGGGTGGAGGTCGATACTTATCTGTTTGGGTGCGGCCACACTCCTGTATCGCTTAACAATGTCATTTAACAAATGACTGACATACACTGGCTCCTGGAGGATATGATGTTTCTCAAGCGCATTTTCATCCAGCATCTTATTGATCATTTGATTGAGCCGCTGGGTGCTCTTGCTCATCTGCACCAACATCTCCGCCTGATCCTGGTCCAATTCACTCAGTTGTGCTTCCAAAGCACTTGTGAGCCCAATAATTTGACCCAGAGGTGATCTCATATCATGAGCCAGTATATTGACAAGATTATTCTTCTCCTCGTTGATATTGATCAGTTGACGATTTCTATTAGTCAATTGTTCATTCTTAATAGCAATGGCTTTCTGATGGCTTTCGATCTGGCTTTTTTGCCTACTCAATTCTCGCTGTACGCGTCTGTTGTTTATATACAGGAAGATTAAGACAACAATGAATACCGTGGTAATAATGATCCCAATGATTAGCAACTGGCGATAACCCTGCTCCTCTTGCAACTTCAGGTTGGCATTTTTAATGAGCTCTAGCTGGAGCTCCTTCTCTTTGGTCAGAATAGAGGTACTCAACTGATCCGACTCGTAAACGCGATCAATGAAATCATACAATTCCCGACCCAGGTATTTGGAGATGCTTTCCGAGACCAAATCGGCATATTTAGGGTCTTTAAGAAACTCATTGAATGGCTCATCCCAATCACTGTGGACAGGCATAATAATCCCATATCCATCTCCTTTAATGGTGAAAAAGTTTTGACGAGTGAGGTCTCCTCCTCTCTTGATTAGCATCAAATAAATGGGCAAGTCGATAAAACCAAACCGATTGTCGGCACGAGCTATTTCCTCCAGTATATTCTGTCCACTAGGGATGTACTTGATATCAAAATCTACACCAAGCTGATCTTTGAGCTCAAACAACATTTGTTCATAAGTGGTACTCTTGATGGTAACCGCCTCTTTACCCTCCATGAAGTCATCAATCTCCTCGAATGTGCGAACAATCGGCGTACCCTGACTAGAGACCAAGACAGTAATATCTGGCATGTAGGGGTCGGTAAACTTCATCACTTCTGCTCGCTTTTTGGTAATGGAAAAAGCTGATATCCCAAAAACATTTGGTTGTTCAGAAGCCTTCACTCGCTCCATAATGGCAGGAAAATTGGTGTCTTCAAACCAGTTGAGAGTCAACTCCACTTTATACTTATCCCTGACAAACTCTTTAAACTCCTCGAGCATTTCAGCCTCCATACCTACCATCTTGCCCTCCTTTTTCTCCACAAAAGGTCTGGAGGTATACCAGGCAAGGTTAAGAGTAGCTTCACCAGTTGCTTTCGCTTGCTCCCATGATTGAGCATTGATCAGAGTAATCCCAGTAGCTAATACTATATACAGTGTTAGGCGAAGCATCCCATTAAATTCTCTAATAATAAAGGACTGGACAATTGCATCTAAGTGAATGGGAATAATCCATTCTGAATGAGGTAATTCTACTCGTGAGATGACCAAAGCCTCAGGGATATTCTGACTATTATATTTAGTAATACCTATTTACTGATTTTTATGGAAACTCCATTCGTCCTCAACCAAGCATCTAGATATTGTCATAGAACTGCATTAGCCATTGGGTTTCTTCTTTGTACAGCATATACATTTGCCCTGATGAAAAAGAAAAATAACCGACCTATAGAAATAGACCTGATCAATTATGGTCGCTACAGCGAATGGGATCGGGATAATGAAAGTCTACCGAAGTTCATCGAGCTCACAGATACCATAGAGGCCGCTTTGGGAGTAGAGTTTGGTATGATTGTAGAAATCAGAAAAGCCAGAGGCAGATACCTTCAGTTTGAAATTGATCATCCCCCTTTTAAAGATCAAGACGGCAACACAGAACCACCTTTCACCGGAACCTTCCGCGTGAAGCACAATCCATTTCATTTCTTTCTGGGGGACACTGTATGGGATCCCATTGAAGACAAACGAGGCTATTGGAAACTTTCTATACATTTGGATGGTAAGATGTTACTCTCCAAAACCATCAATATCATATAGCTCATGTTAATTGATCCTGAAATCATTACCATTCCGTCAAAAACCATGGCTGGGATGTCAGTAACCACTACACAGAGCTCAGTGCAGGATACCTTTCGGCTTTGGCAATCATTTATGCCTATAAAGAAGGAGATCAAGCACCTTATAGATGATAATCTTTATTCCATTCAGATATACCCGTCAAATCTAGAGATCGCCGCATTTGCTGCCGACACAGCCTTCCAGAAGTGGGCAGCTGTAGAAGTCTCCCAAGAGGCGCCATTGCCCGATGGAATGAAAACTCTGATAATTCCCAAAGGAGAATATGCTGTCTTTGTCCATCACGGTACTGCGGCAAGTTTCCCTAAAACTGCTCAGTACATTTTTGGACTTTGGCTGCCCAACTCAGTCTATGCCTTCGATTACCGGCCACAGTTTGAGATCATGGGTCCCGACTACCTGGGGCATGATCATGAAGACTCTCAAGAGCAAGTCTGGATTCCAATAAAAAAGAAAAACCCAAATTGAATAACCCCATGTGGACTCAAGAAAAAAATAAGAAGAAAGCAATGGCATTTTATGACCTCATGTTCAACAAATGCCAACCTCAAGCTGCGATCGACAAGTATGTTGGAGATGAATACATCCAACACAATCCACATGTTGCCAATGGCAAAGAAGGCTTCGTTGAGTATTTCGAGCGGATGCAAAAAGAATACCCTGGAAAGAAAGTAGTCTTTAAAAAAGCAATTGCAGAAAAGGATCTGGTGGTGCTTCACTGTCTTCAAACCTGGCCGGGAGATCAGGATTATGCCGGTATTGATATCTTTCGGTTCGATGAACATGGTAAAATCGTAGAACATTGGGATGTGCTACAAACCATACCCTCTAAATCAGCAAATGATAACACCATGTTCTGATTGGTTCAGATATCTTAGAATAAAATTTGACATGAAAAAATCAATAATCATTCTACTCCTTTTGGTATGTTTTGAAGTCAGTGCACAGAACTATCAGCCCAAGGTCAAAACCGACCACATCGCCATCGTGGTGACGGATCTCAGTAAGAGTGCGCAGTTTTATGCTGAAATTCTAGGTCTTGGCGAAATCACCAACCAAACTAAAAAATCAAATATCCGATGGTTTTCCTTTGCAGACGGTGTGGAGCTTCATTTGATCCAAACAAGCAAAGAAGGCATCCAGACCAAAAAAGATCTTCACCTGGCGGTTGCTGTAGATAATTTACCTGAGTTCATGAAAATGCTGCAGGCAAAGCGTATTCCCTTTGAAAGCTGGCAAGGTGAATCCGGTAAGTCTAACTCCAGACCCGATGGTGTCAACCAGGTGTATATTCGAGATCCGGACGGCTACTGGATAGAAGTAAATGATGCCAAAAGGTTCTAAGAGAATGGCATGCTGATGAACCACTGGGTAAAGGACTTCCAGAAATCAAACTGGTAAAAGTTCAATACCGAATAGTGATAGATGAGCAATACGATTAAGACAAATGGAAAAACTTTCGAACTCTTATTGGCTCTCCAGTCCCAGATGATCAACCCTAAAATGAGCACATCTGCCAGTAGAAACCCAAAAAACGGAACAATCGGCGCATTCCCAATTCTAGGAGCAAGTGGTACCAGACCAGGCATAAACTGATAGATCAATCGATCCGTCACTGGGGTGAAAAGAGGAAAGATGGTGGCGAGCATATACTTGCCATGGACCATCCGTTCTTTTCTAAAATACATTCCTAACCCATAAATAATCATAAAAGCAACCAAGGCATTGATGATCAATGCCACCACATACATGTGTAACTGGTTGACCTGCTGGACTCTTGCTAACTGAAAATGGATTAGGTTGACGGTGGAGACAATGATGAATGGGACCAATAGAAATGACAACTTACCCAGCTGTGAGTGGAGTTGAAACCTATTCCTCCTTATAAGTGTAGCCTGTGCGATCAGCAATACACACCAAAGGGTCATTCCGATTCCATGTAAATGAAGTCTATAATTGGGGACATTGGATAATCGACCAAAATATCCCGGCCAGAAGGCGATCAATGCCAGCACAGAAAAGACAATGAATACCCAGCTACTACGTCGATAAAGGAAATGTTGCATGATTAGGATTCAGGTTATTGAGAATAACCTGAATCCCTCATAAACAGTTTTAAAATTGTTTGAACCGCTCAAATGCCTCGCGTGTCAGTGTTTCGCGATGATCTGGATGTGCAATATCAATCAAAGATTTGGCTCTTTGCCGCAAGTTTTTGCCATACAGGTCCGCCACACCATATTCAGTAACGATATAGTGAACGTGAGCACGTGTGGTGACCACTCCGGCTCCTGGCTTTAGGATAGAGCTGATTTTGGAGTCTCCTCGAGCAGTAACTGAAGGCAACGCAATGATTGGCTTACCTCCTGGAGACAAAGATGCTCCACGTATAAAGTCCATCTGCCCTCCTACTCCTGAGTACATTCGGGTACCAATGGAGTCAGCACTTACCTGACCGGTAATATCCACTTCTATGGCACTATTAATACTAATCATCTTAGGCATTTTGCGAATGACTGCTGTGTCGTTTACGTATTGGATGTCGAGCATGCGTACCATGGGATTGTCATCCACAAAGTCATAGAGCTTCCGAGAGCCAAGCAAGAAGCCTGACACAATAACATCCTTATGTCGAGTTTTGTATTTGTTGGTAATTACTCCTTTCTCAACCAAAGGCACCACGCCATCAGAAAACATCTCTGTGTGGATCCCCAGGTCTTTATGATTGCCCAAACAACTCAGCACCGCATCAGGAATAGCCCCTATACCTAACTGTAGGGTAGATCTATCTTCAATCAACTCGGCAATGTGTTCACCGATTTTTTGTTCCTCAGCGGTCAATGGATGAGGTGGTAATTCTGGCAAGTCTTCATCCACTTCAATGTAATCAACAAAGCAGCTCATGTGAATAACCCCGTCACCATGTGTCCTTGGCATCTTAGGGTTAATCTGCGCAATAACCGTCTTAGCTACATCCACAGCTGCTTTAGAAGCGTCTACAGATATCCCCAACGAGCAAAATCCATGACGATCTGGTGGTGATACCTGGATCATCGCCACATCAATTGGCACTACTCCATTGCGAAACATTAAGGGTATCTCACTCAAGAAACTAGGGATAAAATCTGCATACCCCTCTGCTGTTGCCGATCGGCAATTGGCCCCTAGAAAGAAGGAATTGACATGAAAAGCACTTTGATATTCAGGTTTCGTATAAGGTGCCTTTCCCTCGGTATGCATGTGATAAATTTCCACTCCTTTCAGCTCATCGGCTCTTGTTGTCATGGCGTCCACCAGGACGTTGGGAGTGGCTCCTGCTGTATGTATATAAACATGATCCCCTGATTGAATATGTTTAACAGCACTGGTAGGTGTCGTTGCTTTTTTCATGTGGCAAAGTTCTTTTTTTGAGACAACTAGGATGCAATGGATGTCACCATCGCCAATGATTTATATCAACATTCAAATTAAGACTTTCTATCCTCTCTGTAAAAAAAACGCCAATCTAATTAGCTATTATCCGGTGGTCATAAATACGTCTAAAGATTGGTAATTACTTGGCTATTATTGCTTTATGAAACACACAATTACCCTACTTATTAGCTTGTTCGTCTTGCTTGTTGTTAGCTGTCAGCAGTCCACAACACAAGACACCCAAACAAACTTCAATGTACCTTTTGAGAAGATCACCTTAGACAATGGACTAGAAGTCATTTTGCACGTGGACCGATCGGATCCTGTGGTGGCTGTGGCACTCACCGCACACGTGGGCTCTGCAAGAGAGCTGCCCGGACGCACTGGCTTTGCTCACCTTTTTGAGCACTTGCTGTTTCTCGAATCAGAAAACCTGGGAAAAGGCGGCCTGGATAAAATGAGTGCGAGAATTGGTGGATCAGGAGCTAATGGATCTACCTCAAGAGATCGGACGAATTATTTCCAAACCGTACCAAATGACGCTTTAGAGAAGATGATCTGGGCAGAAGCTGACAAGCTCGGTTGGTTTATCAATACGGTAACTGAGCCGGTGCTGGCTAAGGAAAAGCAAGTAGTCAAAAATGAAAAAAGACAAAGTGTGGATAATCGACCATACGGACACACCAGCTATGTCATTGATAAAAATCTATATCCAGAGGATCATCCTTATAACTGGCAGGTAATCGGGTCACTTGAAGATTTGCAAAACGCCACACTTCAAGATGTGAAAGACTTTTTTAACCGATGGTATACTCCGAATAATGTAACTCTAACCATTGCTGGAGATTTTGATGTGGCTCAAGCCAAAGAATGGGTACACAAGTACTTTGATGAGATCCCCAGAGGTGAAGAGGTGAATCCGCTGGCCAAAAATCCTGGTGTGCTTTCTGAAACCATCAAGAAATATCACGAAGATAATTTTGCCAGACTACCGGAATTAACACTCACCTGGCCAACCGTGGAGCAGTATCATCCAGACTCCTATCCTCTAACGGTGCTGGCAACCTACCTATCGGATGGCAAAGCCGCTCCACTCAATAAAGTCCTGGTAGAGGATCAACAACTAACAAACAATGTCAGTATGTTTCAACGCGATTCAGAGCTGGCCGGTCAGCTACAGCTTAGAGTCAGAGCTTACTCAGGTACCGCTCTGGACTCAGTGCATGCTGGAATATTCGAAGGCTTGGAGATCTTTGAACAGGACGGAATCTCTGCCGAAGATCTGAATCGGATTAAAGCTGGTCAGGAAACACGATTTTACAATGGTTTGTCGAGTGTACTGGGTAAAGGGTTTCAATTGGCCCAATACAACATCTTCGCTGGTGACCCAGGATTCATTGAAAAGGACATTGAAAATATCCTCAACGTCACTTCTGAAGATGTCATGCGAGTTTATGAAACCTACATCAAAAATCAACCTTATATCGCCACTAGCTTTGTACCAAAGGGTGAGAAAAGTCTCATCCTGACCGGATCCGATCAAGCTGAAGTGGTAGAGGAAGCAATAGTCCCTGGCGCAGAAGAATCCTTTGATGCTTCAGTGCAGGCCGAATATGAAAAAACACCTTCTTCTTTTGATCGGTCCCAAGAACCTCCCTACGGAAAATCACCAGAGTTAAATGTTCCTGAGGTTTGGCAAAGCAGCTTGACCAACGGGCTCAAGGTATATGGCATATACAGCGATGAAGTTCCTTTGGTTGATTTCAACCTCGTGATAGAAGGTGGTCAACAGCTGGATAAACTGGATTTGCCAGGTGTGGCCAATCTTACCGCAGAGATACTTTCCAAAGGTACTGCCAACAAAACCCCGCAAGAACTGGAGGCGGCTATCGACAAATTGGGAGCTTCCATTCGTATCAATGCCTCAGATCGAAATATTAGCATCTCTGGCAATACACTTGCTAGAAATTATGATGCAACCATGAAACTCGTGACAGAAATGCTCCTGGAGCCGCGGTGGGACCAAAAGGAATTTGAACTGCTGAAACAGAGTGTTTCTAGCCAAATCAGACAACAGGAAGCCAATCCCAATGCCATTGCTCAAAACAACTTCAACATCCTGATGTATGGCGCTGAAGACATTCGCTCCATGAACCAGTTAGGCACCCTAAAATCTGTGGAAGCTATCACCATGGACGATCTGAAGCTATTCTATAGTACTAACCTCAGTCCAAAGGTGAGCACTCTTCATCTAGTAGGCGCAATCGACAAAGACCTGGTGCAGAAGAGCTTACAGACACTTGAGCAAAACTGGGAAGCCCGTGAGGTTCAATTGCCTGAGTTGAAACAACCCACACCTGTCACCCAGTCAAAAGTGTACTTTTACGATGTACCCGATGCAAAACAGTCCGTATTGAGTATCGGATATTTAGCTCTAGCTGAAAATGATCCAGAATTTTATCCCGCCTCCATTCTCAATTATCGACTAGGTGGTGGTGGATTTGCCTCGCAGCTTACACAAGAGCTTAGAGAAGGTAAAGGCTACACCTATGGAGTAAGGTCGAGATTTCAAGGATCAACTGAGCCTGGGCCATTTGTCATTAGCTCAGGTGTGAGAACCAACGTGACGCTGGAGTCAACCCTGCTAATCAAGCAGATATTGGAAAACTATGGACCAGAATACACCGAAGAAGACCTGGCTACCACCAAAAGCTCTATGATTAAAAGTAACGCTCGGGCATTTGAAACGTCTCGGGCTAAACTTGGCCTGCTCCAGGACATGAGCCGGTATGGATGGAGTGCTGACTATGTGAAAGATAGAGAACAAATAGTGGAGAATATCACAGTAGCAGACATTCAAGAATTGGCGGGCAAGTACCTAAACGAAGATCAAATGATCTGGCTGGTGGTAGGTGATGCAAAGACGCAGCTAGACCGAATGGAAGAACTTGGCTTTGGTAAACCAATACTGATCAATGACATGACAGGTCCGGAGCAATAATCACACTATCTCCAAACGAAAAAAGGCCAGCTTCCTCGCGGAAGCTGGCCTTTTTGTATTTCTAATATATGGTCTATTGCCAGAATATCGCATAAAGTGCAACGATAATAACCACTATACCCATTGCTCCCAGGAAGAAGGTCTTATCTGTTTTGAACAATTCTGGTTCAAATGAATAAGCCTTATCATCTTGAGTTTTGGAATCAGCATTGGTATACATGATGATGGACAAAAATACCATCATAAACGTCATCATGAAGATGGAATGGAACCCAATATTGCGTAGGCTCATTCCAAACCATTCAGTACCGAAAAGCAAACCACTTACCAAGGTTACTACTGCTCCAATAGCAAAACCAAGACCAGCAGTTCGTAGTTTCTTGCGGTTTTCTGGAGTTACTTCAGGAGCTTGTGTCTTGTGACTGTCCGTCAATACCAGGATCACCGCCAATGAGATTAAGACCATACACACATAACCCATTCGGATTATGAATGGCAAGTCTGGTAACATCAGCTTGAACGCAATACCCGTTGGTAAAGTGGCGATGGTAGTCCAAAGAGCCGCTCTATTGGTGGCACGTTTCCAGAGAATACCCATTCCGAATACCACAACTACTCCCGGATAGATGAATCCAGTATATTCCTGAATGTACTGGAAAGCCTGATCCAATCCTCCCAGCAAAGGTTTGGCCGCAAAAACGGCTATCACCAAAGCAATGAAAGCCGCAATTCGACCGATACGAACCAACTGTTTCTGACTGGCTTCAGGGTTGATGATGTCTTTATAGATATCCAAAGTAAAAATGGTAGATGTAGAGTTGAGCATCGAAGCTAATGAAGATACAACAGCCGCTATCAAGGCAGCAAAGGCCAATCCTCTAATACCCGTCGGAGCAAAATTCCTCAACAACCATGGATACGCCTGATCGGCCTTGTCAATAGTTCCTGACAACCCCTCAATCGAGTGACTTAAATCCGGATGATTAAACATGACATAAGCTGTGATCCCTGGAATAATCACAATAATTGGAATCAATATTTTCAAGTAACCCGCGAAGATCAATCCTCGTTTGGCTTCTTTTAAGTTTTTCGCTGCAAGGCCTTTTTGGATGATGTACTGATTGAATCCCCAGTAGCCCAGGTTAGTGAGCCACATAGCTCCAAAGATCACCGCCAAACCGGGAAGGTCAATAAATGGGTCTTTGGTCCCTCCACTACCATCAGGAATCTCAGATACTCCTTCTTCCAAAATCATGCTGAAATGAAGATCAGAAGGCACCTCACGTACTTTGTTCAAAACAATCATAAAGCCCTCAAAGGCTCCACCCTCATCTCCAGCCACTGCTGATAGGGCAAAGAATGCAGTGATCAAACCACCACCAACAAGGAATACCACCTGGATAACGTCAGTCCATGCCACGGCTTTCAATCCACCATAGATCGAATAAATACCGGCGAAAATCAACAGTCCGGGCACACAATAGATCATAGGCCAACCAAGTATGCCTTCCATGGCCAGCGCCCCAAGCCATGCCACCGAAGTAAGGTTAACGAAGACGTATACCAACAACCAGAAAAACGAGAAGAAGAAACTCACACCCTTTCCATATCGCTCCTTGGCAAACTGAGGGATGGTGTAAATCTTTTTATCAATCATTTGAGGCAATAGGTATTTGGCCACCAGTATCAGGGTGACAGCTGCCAACCATTCGTAGGCCGCAATACCGATACCTACCGCAAATCCTGATCCGGACATGCCTATGAAGTGCTCAGCTGATATGTTGGCAGCAATAAGAGATGCTCCTATCGCCCACCATGAAAGTGAGTTACCGGCAAGAAAATAGTCATTGGCGGTCTTTTCGTGTCCTTTTTCATCACGGGACAGGTAAAGTCCAATGGCCATAATAATCACGCAGTACAGACCAAATACCACGTAATCGATAATTTCAAATCCCATCGTTTTTCAGTTATATGTTAAAAAAAAGGCACCCACAAACTTTGTAGGTGCCATCTATCTTATTGCATTTATTTGTTGCCCTTAGCGTAATCCGCTAAAAACTTCTCCAATCCACTGTCCGTCAAGGGGTGTTTCAGTAATCCTGTGATTACAGAAAGAGGACATGTTGCCACATCTGCTCCAATTTCAGCACATTTGATCAGGTGCATGTTGTGTCGAACAGAAGCAGCCAGTACCTCAGTCTCATAGCCGTAGTTACTATAAATCTGTACAATCTGCTCGATCAGGTCGAGCCCGTCTGTACAGATATCGTCTAGTCTACCAATGAACGGAGATACGTAGCTCGCACCAGCTTTAGCCGCTAGCAAAGCCTGACCCGCATTGAATATCAACGTACAGTTGGTACGAATACCTTCAGAGGTAAACTGCTTGATTGCTTTCACGCCATCTTTGATCATAGGCACTTTTACCACGATCTTGTCGTCAATAGCAGCAAGTTTTCTACCCTCTTCTACCATCTCGGCATAAGTAGTGGAAATCACCTCAGCGCTCACATTGTCATCCACAATGTTGCAAATGTCTTTGTAATGCTTCAGGATATTCTCCTGACCAGTAATGCCTTCTTTAGCCATAAGTGACGGATTGGTAGTTACTCCATCCAACACACCAAGATCATATGCTTCCTGGATTTCATCTAAATTGGCTGTATCAATAAAAAACTTCATTGTTTGTATTTATGTCTTAGTTGATAAATGCTTTTACTTCTTCGTAAACCTTAGGACCCGTATATCCAAACTTTTCATCCAGCACACCTGCAGGTGCAGAGTAACCAAAATGCTCCAGACCGAGCACTTTGCCATTAGCTCCTACCAGACCTTCAAGCGTAACAGGTAGCCCTGCTGTGAGACCCAATTTTGGTAAATCCCCTAGAATTTCTTTTTGGTAAGTCTCCGGCTGATCTCTGAATAGTCCTTCAGAAATGACCGATACAATATTTACAGCAACGCCATCTTTCTCCAACAGGTCTGCCGCTTCTACTAAAGTCGCCACTTCACTACCATTAGCTATTAGCGTTACCTTGGCTGAGTCATTGGACCGAACACGGTAGGCACCTTTCTTGGCACTCAAGGCATCTTGGTATCGAGAACCTGCACTTGGTAGGTCTTTGATATTCTGACGAGAGAAGATTAGGCCCGTAGGTGTTTTCTTATTTTTCAGTGCCATTTCCCAAGCAATGGTAGTCTCTGCTGCATCCGCCGGTCTGAGAGCCAAAAGAGATCTTGCTCCAGAGTGGTTTTTAAGTTTCTCTAATAGACGAAGTTGTGCCTCTTGTTCGATAGGTTGGTGTGTAGGTCCATCCTCTCCCACTCGGAAAGCATCATGCGTCCACAAGTAAATAACTGGCAGCTCCATCAAAGCTGAAAGTCTATAAGCAGGCTTCTGATAATCTGAGAAGATGAAGAATGTACCAATCACAGGAATCACACCACCATGTAGGGCCATTCCATTGGCCATAGCCGCCATGCTGAACTCAGCAACACCTGCATGTAAGAAATTAGCATCAAATGTATGTGGAGCAAATTGCTTGGATTTTTTAAGGAATCCATCCGTTTTGTCGGAGTTAGCCAAGTCAGCAGAGGAAACAATTAGGTTCTCTACTTTATCTGCCAAATAAGCCAGCACGGTAGAAGAAGAAGCTCTGGATGCCTGATCCGCTTTTTGCTCTATAGCTGAGAAATCAATATCAGGTATATCTCCGCTCAAGAACAAATCAAGCTTAGCTGCTAGAGCCGCATTGTCTGCTCTCCACTTCTGCTCCACTTCTTTCTGAGCAGCTGCCTCTTTACTCTTTCTTTCTAAAATTTGCTTGTAGAAATCGGCTACTTCAGGGAATACAGCAAACGGATCATCTACCTTAGCTCCAAGGTTCTCCAGGGTTTTATTGTAGTCTGCTCCGGTGCCACCGATTGGCTTACCATGCAGCTCTACATATCCTTCATATGGCTTGCCATATGCATCTACACAGCCCTTACCCATAATCGTTTTACCAACGATCAATGTTGGGCGTTGGGTCTCGGCTTTAGCACTATCCAAAGCTTTGCGAATGGCGTCATGGTCATGACCATCAATCTCCATTACATTCCAGCCCCAGGCCTCATATTTCTTCACGGTATCCTCAGCAGTCACCTCACTGGTGCTGGTACTCAACTGTACATCATTAGAGTCGAAGAACATGATCAGGTTATTCAAACCAAGGTACCCAGCAATACGGCCAATTCCCTGTGAAATCTCTTCCTGGATACCTCCATCGGAGATAAACGCATAGATGGTATGGTCAGTCCAATCTCCAAATTTGGCTTGAAGAAACTTACCAGCAAGTGCTGCACCAGCTCCCATCGCATGCCCCTGGCCGAGAGGACCTGAGGTATTCTCTACTCCTCTTTTATGATCTACTTCCGGGTGACCAGGAGTTGCAGAACCCCATTGTCTAAAATTGGATATATCATCTTTACTGTAATTTCCCAACAAATGGAGCTGAGCATAAAGCATGGCTGAAAGGTGTCCTGGATCCAAAAAGAACCGATCTCTCCACATCCACTCTGGATTTTGGGGATCAAATCGGAGGTATTCACTGTACAGGATATGAATGAAATCCGCTCCACCCATAGGCCCACCTGGGTGTCCTGAATTCGCTTTCTCCACCATCGAGATAGCCAAAGCTCTGATATTGTCTGCTGCCTGATTGTCTAATTTCTGATTACTCATGACGAAAATTTTTGTCTAATTTAATACTTATAGTCAATTTAACTATAAGGTTCTTTTCATTTTCTATTTAGTGTAAAACTTCATGAGGGTTGTTGTTTGATACGTTTCCCCCGGACTCAAGATAGTTGTAGGAAAGCTCTCTTGATTAGGCGAATCTGGGAAATGTTGGGTTTCTAAGCAAAAACCAGAGCGATGTTTATAGACATTATTGCTTTTACCAGTAATGGTACCATCCAGGAAATTTCCTGAGTAGAACTGAATCCCTGGCTCAGAGGTGTAAACATCAAAAGCCCTACCGCTTGACGGGTCATAAGCAGTGGCTGCCAAAGATAGTTCTTTTGGGTCTTCATTCAGCACCCAGCAGTGATCATATCCACCACCAAATGCTAATTGCTGATTATCTGCACCAATTTCTTCACCGATTTTCTTCGATGTGGTAAAATCAAAAGGTGTACCAGCAACTGGCCTGATCTCACCGGTAGGAATCAATGTACTATCCACTGGCAGGTAAGCATCCGCATTGATCATCAGCTCAGTACTTAAGACGTCATCTTTCATTGCTGAAAGGTTGAAATAAGAATGCTGAGTCAGGTTGACGACTGTTTTCTTATCAGTAGTCGACTGGTAGTCGAATGTCAGGGTATTGTCATCACCCAGCGTGTAAGTCACTGTCACATCCAGATTACCCGGATAGCCTTCTTCCATATCCACACTTTGGTAGGTGAGTTTCAATGCAACTCCTTTATCAGATGGTACTTCTTTTACCGTCCAGTTCACCTTATCAAATCCCGTAATCCCACCGTGGAGGCTGTTGCCAATATTGTTGATTGGAAGCTGATAGTCTACGTCATCAATGGTAAACTTCCCTTTAGCAATTCGATTCCCATATCTACCAATGATTGCCCCAAAATAAGGGCTTGCATCGAGATACCCCTGTAGATTGTCATAGCCCAGCACAATATCTTCCATCTGACCTTCTCTATCGGGCATGGTGAGCGAAGTAATAATCCCTCCATAAGAAATTACCTTGGCTTCCATGCCATTGGTATTAGTCATGGTGTATTGGGTTACTTCAGCTCCACTCGGTAGTGTGCCAAATGGAGCGCTGGAAACAGTAGCTTTAGCTTCTTTCTCCTCTTTCTTCTGAGGAGCACTGCAGCCAATTACCAGAAAAAATAAACCGGTAAGAAAAAACAATTGAGCAATTGAGTTTTTCATGTTATTCGTTTTTATCGTCTTTATTAAAAAAGGTGGTAATATACCTCATTCCATCGAAGGTTATCCTTGAACGAACGTACTTTGGTATCCTCGTCAATCACTAGCAATTCGATATCTGCCATGTCAGCAAAGTCTTCAAAAAACTGTGTATTGATCGCTCTACTGTAGACCGTATGGTGAGCTCCTCCAGCCAGAATCCAGGTTTGCGCAGCTATTTCCAGGTTGGGTTTTGGGTCCCAGAGTACGCTAGCAACTGGTAGCTTTGGTAGTTCCTGATCAGGCTTTACGGCATCCACTTCATTGACGAGTAGTCTGAATCGGTTGCCCATATCCATCAATGCCGCATTGACGGCCGGACCCGCTCCTGCAGTAAATACCAATCTAGCTGGATCTTCTTTGCCTCCTATTCCTAACGGATGCACCTCGCATCGTACGCTACCTTCTGCGATCGTTGGGCAGATTTCCAGCATGTGTGAGCCCAACACTCTTGATCGATCCTTTCTGAAATCATAGGTATAGTCCTCCATAAAAGAAGTACCGCCTTTGAGGCCTTGCGCCATTACTTTTGAGGCATAGACCAACGCACTGGTTTTCCAGTCGCCCTCTCCGGCAAATCCATACCCATCAGCCATCAATCGCTGAGCTGCGATACCCGGCAACTGTTTCATACCGTGCAAATCTTCAAACGTATCCGTGAAAGCACCGAAACCACCATCTTCTAAAAACGCTCTTAACCCAAGTTCGATTCTTGCAGAATCTCTTAATGACTGGCTCTTCAAAACCTCTGAGGTGATCTCATATTCGTCAGAATAGGTTTTAACCAGTTTCTCCACTTCAGCATCAGACACCTGATTGACAAAAGCCACAACATCGCCTATTCCCCAGGTGTTTACCTGAAACCCAAAGCGCATTTGAGCTTCCACTTTGTCCCCTTCTGTCACAGCCACATTGCGCATGTTGTCTCCAATTCGAGCAACTTTCAGGTTTTGGAAAGCATGCCAACCTGCAGCCACTCTACTCCAGTTGCCCAGCTGCTTTCTGCATTCTTCATTTTTCCAGTGACCAACAATCACTTTTCTGTTTTTTCTCAATCTGCTCACCATAAAGCCGAACTCACGTCCACCGTGTGCTGACTGGTTTTCGTTCATGAAGTCCATGTCAATTTCAGACCATGGAATCTCATCATTGAACTGCGTGTGGAAATGCGCCATTGGCTTTCTCAATACCTGCAGACCAGAAATCCACATTTTGGCTGGTGAGAATGTGTGCATCCAGGCAACCATTCCGATACATTTCGGCTCGTTGTTTACCTGCTCACATACCTTAAAAATTTGATCAGAGGTAGTCACTACACCTTTGTACTTAACCTGCACAGGAATATGCTCTGAAGCATCCAATGCTTTGGCTATTTCTTCTGTATGTCTTGCTACATTTTTGAGGGTTTCTTCACCATATAGGTGCTGGCTACCTGTTACAAACCAGATTTCGAAGTTCTTTAAATCAGTCATTTATGAATCAATTTTGCCCGTAATAGGCGTTTTTACCGTGTTTTCTTTCGTAATGTTTATTGATGAGTGCATCCTTCAAGCGAGGAGCTTCAGGGTTGATCTGCAAGGTGAGGTAAGCCATTCTGGCCAGTTCTTCTAATAACTTACTATTGAATACCGACTTGGCAGCAGTCTTTCCCCACGTGAAAGGGCCATGATTGCCAAGTAATACCATTTCCACCTCTTTATAAGAAATCCCTTTGTCATTGAAACAGTCAATGATCTGCTGACCAGTCATGTGTTCGTAGTTGCCTTTGATGAGTTCGTCACTCATGGGAGGAGCACATGGTATGTCTGTTGTCAAATAGTCTGCGTGTGTTGTTCCAAAAATCGGAATATCGCGCTGAGCCTGCGCCCATGCCACTGAATAAGCCGCATGCGTATGACTAACTCCTCCTATTTCTTCCCATTCACGATACAAGAAGGCGTGGGTTTTCGTATCAGAGGATGGTCGCATCTCTCCTTCGACCACATTGTTATCAAAGTCCACAATAACAATGTCATCTGGCTTTAAAAAATCATAATCTACTCCACTTGGTTTGATGGCGAAGACTCCCTCTTTGCGGTCTACGGCACTTACATTCCCAAAGGTGAAGATGACCAAGCCATAAGCTGGCAGTTGCATGTTCGCCTCATAGCACTCTCTTTTTAGTTCTTTGTACTTTGACATCTCGCTATTTATTATTGATGTTATTTTCTATGAATTCTCCAAGCAGCTCATACTTTTCATAAATCGATTCATACTTGGCTACTTGCTCTGGCTGAGGCTCGTAAGTCTTTTCAAATCCATTACCCATTGCTTTGATGGCTGAGTTGGTATCTGGATGAATCCCAGCGGCAACCGCGGCATAGATGGCGGCACCTAAGGCCGGTGCCTGATCAGACACGGCAATTTTGATCGGCATATTCAACACATCAGCCAAGGTCTGCATGATAAAGCCGGACTTCTTGGCTACACCACCGATACCTACTACTGCGTTGATTTCAACTCCTTCTGATCTGAACCGATCTACTATTTTCTTAGAACCGAAACAAATGGCTTCTACCAATGCCCTGAAAATGTGAGGAGCGGTGGTCCCAAGACTAAGGTTCACAATTGCCGCCTTTAGATTTTGGTTGGCATCTGGCGTCCTACGACCATTGACCCAGTCAAGTGCTATTGGTGCACTTTCGTCAATTGGAGTGGCTTCAGCTTGTTTGGAAAGTTCCGCAATCATGTCATTCTTGATCTCTTCAATCTGTTCTGCTGAAAGATTGAAAGTAAGCAGGTTATCCAGAGGCCATGATAGCAGGTTTTTGAACCAGGCTAGCACATCACCAAATGCAGACTGACCGGCCTCTAAACCGATCAACCCAGGGATTACCGACCCATCTACCTGACCGCAGATTCCAGCCACCGTTTTATCGGCAACTACATCTTTGGAAGATACGATAATGTCACAGGTGGAAGTTCCCATGACTCTTACCAAAGTGTTTTCCTCCACCTCAGCTCCTACCGCTCCAGAGTGCGCATCAAACGTTCCCACAGCCACTACCACGTCAGTCGTGAGACCAAGTTTATCAGCCCATTCCTCACTTAAGTGACCTGCCACTTCATCTGAGGTGTAGGTTTCTGTATATAAGTTCTTCTTTAATTCAGTGAGATATGGATCCAGTTTTGATAGGAACTCATCGGCAGGTAGTCCACCCCAACTCTCATGCCACATGGCTTTGTGACCAGCAGCACATCTGGATCGCTTTAACTCCGTCAGGGCTGGCTCTCCGATCAGAAGGTGTGTCATCAGATCGCAATGCTCTACCCAGGAAAAAGCCGCTTTCTTCACTTCCTCATCTACCCTGGCTATATGTAGGATCTTCGCCCAGAACCATTCAGAAGAATAGATTCCCCCTTCGAATTTCGTAAAATCCTCTCCACCCCAGGATCTGGCCAGCTCATTGATCTCATCAGCTTCCTTAATGGCCGTATGATCCTTCCATAAGACCATCATGGCATTGGGGTTTTCTGCAAACTCAGGTAACAAGCTCAATGCCTTACCCTCTTTGTTTACTGGAATTGGGGAAGATCCAGTGGTATCCACGCAGATTCCTTTTACAGAGGCTGCCGGGATTCCTGCCTCTCGGACTACTTCTTTGATGGTATATTCGATTCCTTCAATGTGATCCAGTGGATGCTGACGAAATTGATTCTCTGTAGGCTGACAGTACTTACCTTCTTTCCACCGTCTGTACCAGTGCACCTTACTCCCCAGTGTCTTGCCATTGCTGGCATCTACCAATACAGAGCGAACGGAGTCTGATCCAAAGTCCAATCCAATAACATACTTATTTTCCATATCGAAACTGCAATATTTTTAGTCAAACACTAAAGTAATAAAATTTTATCAACAAGTGTATTATTGACACTTATAAATTTGAAATAAAAAAAGCCAGCCTTAACAGACTGGCCCGAATCCCCAACCAGGACTCTTCCCTAGATCAGTTTTTATAAGTATCTCGGAGCTTTTTGACACCATAAATCCCACCAGCAGCCAGGAGCAAACTCAACCCACCGTCAATGGGCGTGGCTGGTGGTGCTCCCGGCTGAGCCAGGGCGGGAATTACAAACATTAAAGCGGCGATAAGTAAGGTTGATTTGATATATATATTCTTCATGATTGTCTTCTTTTAGATTCGTTAATCAATTAATAGGAGTTTATTTCAATACCACTTTGACTGACTCTGTACCATTGGAAACAAGGTAGACCCCACTCTTGAGGGTATTCAACTCAAACTGAGATTGACCAGTCGCCACGAGCGTTTTCACTTTTTGCCCTGAAAGATTGAATACATAGTATTCAGCAGGTGTCATATCGGAGGAATTGATATACAGGGTCTTCTCAAAAGCATAGACCAGCCCTACAGAAGACTCTGCCTGAAGTACAGAGGCACGCATCAAAACAAACCGATTGTCAAAAGTACCAGGCTCTGTAATAAACGCATACTCCTCCTGAGAAAGGTCAGTGATTTTGCCGGTAAACTGATCCAGTAACCATACCGGCTCGTTTATCTCAGATTGGTTGATCAAACTGATGGCATGCTGTGTATTTTGAGTAGTAGAGAACCCAAGTGCTACCTCTCCTGCATAAGTAGAAGGCAAACCCTGTATGGCCATCCGTTCTGATTGTCCAGGTAGCATAGTATACCATTGGAGGTCACTCCCTCCCATGTATCTTGCATCATAGGCCTTGTCTTTGGCCAAAGTAGCATCATCTGGATAGCCTATTATGGTTGCTTTAGTTCCTAGCCCATTGCTCAAACCGAGTTTGTAAGAAGTTATGGATGATTTTCTGAAGTACCCCTCATCGGTATTGTTGCCCGCAACTTTCATTTCATCAGTAAACTGTAAGGTCTGACCTGAAGCATTAGCTTTCACAAAAAAGCCTTGTGCACTTCTCACAAATCCATCGAAACGACCCTCTCCATCGCCTCGGCTATTGGTTCCAGTATTTCCAAGACTGTTTACGACCAGGTAATCAGCGTTAGTTCCTCGCTCAGTATCTGATCCGAAATCATCCCAGATGTAAATAACCTGATCCATGTCCAACGAACCATTTGCACTCAGAAATTCGGCAACCGAAATAGCGGCAGGATATGGGTTCGAAACCAAATTGAATCCTTCATATGGTTCCTCATCCACTGATCCTTGATCTGTATAGCTCAAGTCTACTTCTACTGTGCCATGATTTGGAGTTCCAGTAAACCAAACCGTACCATTTTCATCACCAGTGAAGGCACTGAAATACCCAACACCTGGCTCCATGCCAACCAACTCAAGCTGTGCCGGAGTGGCAAATCGATTGAGTCCCTGATTTCCGGAATGATGGTATGGGGCAGATTCATCATAGGCATAAACCACTGCCCCAGCGCCTAGTGAATCGAAACTCCCAAGTTCTACAGGTGAACCAACTATACTATATCTACCTGTACTGCTATTGAACGGGGTATTTCGTTCGATTAACGTGCCAAGCAAAAACGCTTCACCATATATATCCAAAATCTGAAAATCCACGGTGTTCAGATCACCATAGGTAAGCAGTGAAGCACCTGATGACACATAAAGAAGTCCACTATTCTCGAGATCTCCATTTACAATCAATGTATCCTCACTGGCAACCTCAATTTTTCCTGAATAGATCAGACTATCAAAGTAAATATTCAGATTGTTCACTTCCAGTGATCCGTATTCTTCCGTAGAATAAGCAGAGAGAATTAACGCATCGTCTTCAGGCTGGGGCACAGCCCCCGCAGACCATTGTAAACTGAGGCCAGCATATGACCAGGTATTTGGCGCTTCATTGACTCGGATAGAAAAGCTTCCTGCCTCTTCTTCACTAGTAAATACCTGAAGTAACACAGGCACACCCGGACCAATTGGTAAGTAGACTTTTTCGGGTAAATCTGCGACACAAAACAAGGAACTACTCCCACAACTCGTATATACCGCCCCGGACAAGCTTTTCGCTGAACCCAGAATAGAGCTGATCTCCACTGAACCTGTGGAAGGCATGGTAAACTGAAACCAAACATCTCGGTTTGTCCCCTCGCTCGCACAAGAAATATAAGACTCGGGAATGAGAGCAAACTCGGTGGAGCTCGAAATGTAATCCCCCTCACCACTAGCATTCACTGTCAGTGATTCGGCTGAGGTACAGTCGTCATTATCTACACCGTAAAAAGTGACACCTAATCCGCTGGATGCCGGTCCTGTGGAATTATACACATTATCAGCAGACAGGTTGGCGAAGGCTGAATCATCAAAATCAAAAGTAATATCTGCGACTGAATGCTCTCCACTATGATTGGTGGCACTTCCTGAAATCGTAAGAGTGGCAATCGCAGATGAAGGGTTGCTGCCTAATAGCCATTCGCTTGGATCGTTTGTAAGCGCTAGCAGCTTATCACCTATAATGAACCCGTTGATGCTCTTTTCAAAGATCTCAGCAGACTCCCAGGCACTACCATCCATAGATCTCAGGATCACCGATTCATCTGTTTCATATTCCGTACCTCCGATGTAGAAGTGACCGTTTGCATAAACTATGTCGTTCCAATTGCCATAAGGGATAGCATGTTCACTCCAACTGACACCATCTGATGATACATAAGCATATTGACTTCCAATAGCTACGAATAGACCTCCTCCAAATGCAATATGATAAACGCTACTGGTAATGGATGAATTACTGGTCATGACCGCCATTCGAGCATCAAAGTCGCCATCAGAGGCAATTACCCAGTTCTGTCCATCCTCTGAGTACATAGATGCAGTTGAACTGGTTCCTACTGCCACGAAGATGTCATTTCCAAAAGCCACATCCTGCCATGATCCATAGACATCCTTTTCAGTCCAATTGATACCATTGGTCGAATGCATCACTCCGTAGCCTTCTACTGCTACGAACTTACCGTTTCCATAAGCTAAACCATTCCATTCTCCACTTGTGGAGCCATTGCTCCAGTTGATACCGTCACTGGAGGTCATCAGGTATTCTTCTCCAACAGCTACAAATAAGCCATCAGCATAGATAACGTCATTCCAATAACCACTACCTACTGTTCCAAAAGTCCAGGTCTCACCGTTAGTTGAGTAGGCAAACCTGCTATCGTTATAGGAGAGTGCCACGTACGTCCCATTTCCATATGCACCTAGTTTCATACCATAGCTCAAGGTTTCAGAGGCAGTTGAAGAGAGCCAGTCGAGACCAAATCGATTTTGTTCTGTAATCTCCAGGGTAGGCGTAAGTCCATCTGGGATACCTGCAACAGAAACTTCACTACCAAGATCGAGGATTCCATCTTCGTCTTCATCTTGAAAATGTTCTCCGGGCAATGAAACGACGATAGAACCTTCTACACTTCCATCATTACTGGAAGATTCCATAAATCCACCGGAGTAGGAAATCGATGGATTATCATCGAAGTTTATCCCGACAAAGCTACTGGCCGGACCTGTGGCATTGGTTACATATTGGGCCGCTGTGTTTGTGAACGCCAGATCACTAAACTCAAAAGTGATATCTGAAACATCATCAATACTCTGATGATTTTCACTTGTCCCAGTAAGCGTTAGTTTAGCCTTAGCATTTGTTTGACTGATAAAAATATTTGAATCATCTCCTGCCTCGGACTGGTATTTATCTCCCAGCACAACCACTCTACCATTCCCATATGCCAGTGCCGTCACTTCATCTGCACCTAATTGCCGATCGGTCCAGGTCACACCATCCGGTGAGGTAAAAAGAGTCGCATAATCATCCTCATAATTCTCTTCACCTAAGACCAAAAAAAGGCCATTGTCATAAATTACCTCTTCCCATGCAATGGAGGATGACACCGTTTGTATTGTCCAGTTTTCTCCATCACTAGAAGACCATATTTCCCCGCCATAGTTTCCTTCGTCATTGGTACTAGACGAACACGCTACGTATATCCCATCGCCATAAGCTATGCTTTGAAAATTGACAGATGGTAGAACAGACTCATGAAGCATCCAGTTTTTACCGTCTGTAGATATGAGAATGTCTCCATTGTAGTCCACAGCAACAAACTGTCCCGAGCCATAGGTAACCGAACGCCAATCGGCATTCGTATAACTTGTTGGCTCTACCCAACTAACACCATCTTCTGAAATCATGATAGAAGAGTCCTGCCCGCTAGCCACAGCTACAAAAAAACCATTAGCAAAAATGACATCATAATAATAGGCATCACTAATATATGAGGGTTCGGACCAGGACACGCCATCTGTAGAACTACTTGAATACCCATCTCCAGATACAGCTACAAATTGCTCTTTGGCATAGGTAACACCATACCAATTCTGCTGTTGGATATCTCCAGACACCCAATTAACGCCATCATTGGAAGCGATGGCAGAGGCTCCTGAAGAATTTGTTAATGCTACATAAGTTCCATTGCCAAAGGCCATAGTTTGCCAATTGGAACTCTCATAATCACTGTCCAGGGAGTAGTACATGATCGTATCAAAAATCTCATTCCGCTCAGTGATCGCAATGTTGGCACTCAGCCCTGAAGGAAGGTTGACATTTACTTCCGAAGCATCCAACACGTCATCACCCTCAGAAAACAAATCTCCCTCCAGCTCGATGAACAGGTTTCCAAACACGGATCCATCATTCAGATAGGATTCACTGAAATCACTTCCACTGTAAGAGATTGTCGCTTGACTGTTTAAATTAATCGTAACTTCCTCCTCGTAATCTTCGCTATCAGTCACCGTAACCGTATAGATACCTTCATCTAATCCGGATAGGGTTTGGGTGGTGGCTCCTGTGCTCCACAGATAACTATAAGGTGGAAATCCATGTAATCCATAAGCACTCAGCTCTCCGATATTTCTTCCCGCTGATTCGCTGGTGACCACTTGAACTCCGGCCTGTAACAAAAGTGGTTCAGTAATGGTGACACTTTCCTGAGCCGTTGCTCCATTGTCATCGGTAATGGTGACGACATAATCACCAGCAGTCAAACCGGAAATGTTGGCCGTATTAGCTCCATTACTCCATGAATACGCGTACGGCTCTACTCCTCCCGTTGCTGAGGCAGTTAGTTCTCCTTCATTACCTCCAATAGAGGTAGCATTTGAGATAACTTCTATGGATGCAACCAATTCATCAGGTTGTGTAACCTCCGCAGTAGTCTGCACCTGTGCGCCAATAGCATCTGTAACCGTAACGGTATAAGTCCCTGCGGACAAATCGGCGATAGTAGCTGTATTTCCTCCATTGCTCCACAGATAAGCATAGGGTGAGGTGCCTCCTGAAGCACTTGCAGTGAGCTGTCCATCAGATGTACCGTAGATAGTCACATGCTGATCCACAGTAATGGACGTTTCCAAAGTGCTGCTAATTCCTGTAAGATCAAATGTATAGGCATCACTGCACCCAGAAACACTAGCAAAACTGAAAGCGGCATTCTTTTCGCCTTCTGAATCTGGGGAGAAAGTAATTGAAAATGTAGTGGAACCACCAGCAGGAATGCTGCTTACCGTTGAGGTAAGATCCAGATCAAATTGATCCGCATCCGTACCACTTAGCGCACTAATCGGATTGGTGGTTAGATCAACTGCTGTGTTACCATTGTTAGAAATAGTAAACACCTGTGGAGCCGAATTTGAATTGGTTAGCTGAGTTCCAAACTCAAAACTACCTCCCCGAAGGATCATCTCCGAACTACTAATGCTGATTGGAAACTCATCCACCCAGGCGGTACTCGCATCCATGTTTTCCAGCGTTCCAGAAGATCCGCCAGAGACCAGGTTAGCTGCTGAGCTACCTGTACCGTCATCCAACGGCCAATAGGCAATTAATCCTGTCTCGGAACCAGACAAAATATCATCTTTATTGTTGGCTATTTCGGATTCTGACCTGGCCACATTCCAAACTCGCATTTCTGCAATGGAGCCACCCAATAGGACGTAATGCGAGTTAAAAGCGCCTTTACTGATACCGAAAGTTGTGGGTCCATCAAGAACCAGGTTTCCTGCTGTGGTCGTATTGATTAGCGATCCATCCAAATAGATGGCCAAAGTGGTCGTACTGCCATCATTGTGCCATGTAGCTGCAACGTGATGCCACGAGTTAGCTGCCAGTGAACTGGTAGATGCGCTAGACGAATAAGAAGCATTATTACCTACATCCGATCCTCCTCCATATCGGAAATGCAAGCCGACCGCCGGATGAAAGGATACATAGAAGGAATTATTCGAATTGTGGCCAAGACCATTGGAGAACATGGCGTCATCAAAAGGGTCTTGCCAGTTGTCTTTACGCACCCAGGCCTCTACTGTGCCCGAAACATAAGAGAAATCTGGAATGGAAACGGAAACTTCATCGTCTACACCATCAAATTCCAGAATACTGCGACTACAGTCACCAGCGGTAACTGGTGGCTGCGCATAGGATACGACTGGAAAATACATGAGTAACAAAAACAGCCAGCTAAACATCTGATGCTTACCAGCCAAATGGACTTCTAGGGAGTGATTGGTATTCATAGTTCTTTAAAAGTTCAGTTGACCCAAATGGGCCTAATTGACTCTAAAGATGTTTATGAATACTCTTCAGAAAGATGCAACCTTCATGAACCTCTCATCTTTATTCATGAACCATAGGAAAGTCTACATTAAATAATTCAAGCCTCCACGGTTTTATTAACTTTACTCAGTTGGAAGGAAATGGTCGTTCCAGTATCTGCGGTCTCAATAGCCAATTCACCTCCATGCTTACGAACAAACTCCTGACACAATAAAAGACCCAGCCCGGTTCCCTTTTCGTTTTGAGTGCCTTCCGTACTCTTCAGTACCTGATTTTTAACTAACTGATTGAGAGTATCTGCAGGAATGCCACTTCCTGAATCCTTCACTGCTATCTGTACACTTTCCTGAGAGTCTGAGACAATGATGGAGACTTCTCCTCCTACCGGAGTGAACTTGATAGCATTGCTCAGCAGGTTTCTTAACACAGTGCTAATCATATTGTAGTCCGCTTTGACAGCATATCGATCTTCCTGCTCCAGTCGAAATTCGATCTCTTTAGCATTCAATGCCTCGCTAAAAATAACCGAGACTTCCTCGAGCAGATCAGGTAGTTCTACATCGGTCGGTTGGTAATTGAGGCCATCAGTTTGTGAAAGCGCCCATTTGAGTAGGTTGTCCAGCAAATGGTTGACCGATGTGGCCGACGCATCTACCTGTGCTATCAGCTCATGGATCCGACTTTCATTTCCTTTACTGGAATAGTATGCCAGCATCCGTCCGATACCCTGGAGTGAGGTTACAGGGCCTCTCAGGTCATGAGCAATGAGCGCAAAGAACTTGTCTTTGGTCTTATTGGAGTCTATTAAATCATTCTGAGTCTTATTTAATGCTTTGTTGATTTTGGTGATCATAGCATTTCGCTTTTCCACCTGCCCTTTGGATTTTCTTAGTTGCACATAACCAAAAACCAAACCTGAGCTCAGCACCAAAAACAATGCAGAAGCAATAAGAAAAAATGTCTTTTGTGATCGCTCTTTATCCAAAGTGAGCTGATCAAGCTCCCTATCTTTCTGCAAGGACAGTATTTCATTGGCTTTTTTCTCAGACTCATACTTCTCGTTCAGTTCGTTTATGGTGGCCAGATCTTCCGAGTTTCTTATGGAATCACGAGCGGCAACATGCTTCCTATAGCTACTAAACGCTTTACTGGTCTGTCCCATAGCTTCATAAAGCTTCATCATTTCCTGATAGAGATTTCGCTGACTGATCCAATCGGTCTGTAGTTCTGGCATTGATTCTGCCTTCACAAAGTATCTTTCTGCTGCGGTGGTGTTGCCCATTTCATGCTCCAGGGATCCCAAGGATATGTATGATTTGAGCATTCCGGCCTTGTTACCCAACTGTTCTTCTAATTCCAGCGATTTGATCTGGTACTTTTTGGATTCTTCCATATCGCCCAACTTCATATAAGCTTCGCCCAAACCACTGTAGCCCCAGGCCTCATTGGTGATCATTTTTGATGTGATAGCGTACTCCACACAATTTTTAAAGCAATAAATAGCTGAATCATAATTTGGCTCCTCCATGAAAATGGCACCTAAGTACTGGTAGGCGTTAGACAGACCATTCCAGTATTTATTTCGCTCATAGATATCTAGTACCTTGTAGAAAAATGGTTTGGACTTGGCTGTCTCCCCAAGCGTGAGGTAAATGAATGCGATGTTCATCTGAGCATCAGCCTTGTCAGTTTCACTTCCCAGTTTGTCGAATATCTCGGCTGCCTGCACGTAGCATTCCATTGCTTTAGTAAAATCAGACTGATACCAATAGTACCCACCAAAATTGAGGATGTTACTAGCTATCAATACCGAATCCCCGGTTTTTTGCGCTAGCTCTTTTGCGCGATCTCCGTAGTATAAAGCAGAGTCTATGTTAGAAGATATATAGAGTCCGAAAAGTGAATTAACCCAACGTGTTTCCACGGAATCATTGGGTGGGTCTTTGAGCATATACTTCAGACTATCCACTAAGGACCTGCCCTGCCCATTTGTCTTAACAGAAAGGAATACCAGGCAAACAGTAATAAAAAGACCAGCTATTTTTCTCATTTTTTTGTTTGTTACAATAACTTAAATCGATCTAACAAATTGGCTTTATATGAACCGCCAAGAGGTAATGATTTTCCACCCATTTCCACGGTCATTTCAAATTCATCAATCTCATGTATTCGATGAATATTCACTATATGAGATCGGTGTATCCGTACAAAAACGGAGGTGTCGAGTTTCGATTCCAAAAGGTTCATGGACGTGCGGATTGGGTAATTACGCTTCTCTGTGACTATATCACAGTACCGGTCCTGACTCACCTGAATCCACAAGATATCCTCCAGAGGAACTTTGGTCAATTTACTTCCTGCCTTGATCAGAAAACTATCGTTGAGTATCTGCTCCTCATGATCAGAAGCAGGTTGAGGTACCTGTCCTTCTGAGGATTGGTTACTCTTAAACAGCGCAAGTTCAATTGCTGCTTGTAACGAAGGTTTTTCTACAGGTTTTATTAGGTAAGCATGCGGATTAGAGTTCAGTGCTCGGTGTAGCGTTTGCTTATCTTCATGTGAGGTCAGAAAGATGATCGGAGTTGGTCGAACCCCCTGAAGTTCACGAGCTAATCTTATTCCATCTCCCTGACCAGCCAGCGAAATATCCAATACAACCAGATCTGGGCTATGTTTTTGGTACAGTTCCTTGATTTCCTCCTCAGTGCTTCCAACACCTACCAGCTGGTAATCGAGCATATCGATTAGCATCTCCAACTTAGAAGCATGCAAGGGGTTATCTTCGGCCAGAAGAATTCGAACGTTACTCATAAATCAAATTGAAGATAAATCAAAAGTACGTTACCAGCTAAAAAAATGATCAAGTACAAATCATTATCCTTAGAACTTCGTTGAATCTATCAAATTTTAGCTCTTTCTTCTTAAACTTTACACGTTCTTTTTAAATCAAGGTCCAATGAGGGTATTTCGAATCGGTGGTGTGCCAGAGTATTTCAACTTACCAATCAAAGCTGCAATAGCTGATACAGAGCTCAAACACAGAGACATAAACCTGCAATGGCAGGATGTAACGGAAGGCACCGGCGCACTGACTAAGATGCTGCATGAAGGTGAGTTGGATCTGGCTATGATTCTACTAGAAGGGGCTACCAAGTCTATACTCGATGGTCAGCGATGCAAAATCATCAAGGATTTTGTGTCTTCGCCGCTTCAATGGGGCGTTCACACCTCACCTAACGTCCATTCACTTGAGACTTTGTCAAGCCGGAGAATTGCGATTAGTCGGTATGGCTCAGGTTCGCATATGATGGCTTATCTCATGGCAGAAAAGTATGGATGGCTCAAAGAAAGTCTGGAGTTCGTAGTGATCAATAATCTAGATGGAGCCATAGAAGCGTTTAACAGGCAAGAAGTGGACCTCTTTCTTTGGGAAAAATATACCACTAAGCCATACGTTGATGCTGGTCATATGAACTGTCGGGACGTGGTAGAGACGCCATGGCCGTGTTTTGTTTTGGCCGCCAACTCTCGAACGGTTTCTGCCTATTCCAAAGAGCTGAAGCAAATCTGCCAGGTCATTAACATCCAATCTGAAAAATACCAATCACTGAAAGAACTCCCTCTGATCATCTCCTCCAACTATCACCTGGACATGGAAGATGCAAGAGCAATTGTCACAAACACCCGATGGTCCACCGAGTTGACCGTAGATGATCAGTCTATTCAAAAAGTAATGAACACTTACAAACAACTACAGGTGATCAACCAGGTGATGCCAACAGAAGCGCTAATCGGTAGCATATAAAAAAAGTGGCTCCCCCCAGAGCCACTTTCAGATCGACTCACCTAACGGGTGAATCTGCCTTAGTTTATCTTGAATTATTTTTTACTAATCTTCTGGCTGTAGGTTCCTTTTGCATTCTCATAGTTTAGTAAGTACAGACCTTTCGGAAGAGCGGATACATTCATTTTATACAGTGCTCCCTGGAACTCGTCTTCTTTAACCAGCCTACCAGAGCTATCATATAATCTCACCTGAGTGGTCCCTTCCAGATGAGAACCCACATGGATTTTTAACTCATCTTCAACAGGGTTTGGATAAACTCCCAACTGATCATCAATTACTTCACTCACCTCAGCTACTCTGTTAGAGGATGCCGACTCAAAACGGAACTGCTGATTGTAGCTAGACGAATAACAGGTGTACTGCATCACGTTAGCGCCATCAGCTGTCGATACGCCACTAATGTCCATGCATTTGTTACTAGCACGTGATCTAATGGAGTAGTATCCTCCACCACGATCTACGAGTTGCCATTTTTGGCAGTCATTATTCAGCCAGGTCCACAGCTGAATATTGGCTGAGTTACTCCCACTACAGCCGTCTAGATCCAAGGCCATATTCGGTGCGTTGGATGGGGAAATGCGATAGTATCCGCCACCGACATCAGTGAAAATCCACTTCTGACAGTTGTTGTTGAGCCAGCTCCATTGGTTTACATTAGTGCCATTGGATGATCCGCAGTTGACCACATCGATGGCCTTGCCACTGTGACGTGGAGTGATGCGATAAGTACCACCAGACGTTACCGGTCCACCGCTACTTGGAGGACTGCCTACATAAGGCCAACCATTGGCAAACCCAAAGTCAGACCTGTTTCTCAGCTTGGCATTGCCATTATCATTGCCATCGTAGAAGTGGTAAGTCAACCGGCCTTCTCCATAGCCGAAATGGCCTGGTCCTACTACATTTCCATTTTGATTACTGATGAAGGTTCGCTCGCCAGTATATGGACCTGTCACACTAGTAGATCGGGCCACCACAATGTAGTACGAACTGCTCAACCCATTGCAGCAAGATCCACGGTTGGTAAAAAGGTAATAGTAGCTACCATTTTTCATGATAAATGGTGCTTCTCTATCCTGGTGGTTACCACCAGCTACCTGTGTAACTCCCCCTGTCGTTTTACCTGTAGATGGATTGATCTGCACCACTCCGATACCTCCGAACCAGGATCCGTAAGACATCCAAACGGATCCATTGCTGTCTTGAAACAATGCAGGATCAATGGCATTAATGGCGTTACTGCTTCCGTTAGAGGAAACTACCACTCCGAGATCTGTCCAGGGACCATTGAGGTTACTGGCTCTGGTTACCCCAATAGCCGACCTTGAAGATCCGAATGTGGAGCATGAATAATACAGGTAATAGTAGCCATTCATCTGGATCACACCCGGCGCCCAAAAATCACCTTGAAATCCTGGCACATAATTGTTAATCCATGAAGGCCACGTACCAGGTGTAAATGGTGTAGACTCTGCTCGCCAGTTGCTAAAGCTAGAATTGCTAGAAGACATGGCCCAGATGCCATTACCAGTGGTAAAGATCCAGTACCTGCCATCAGTATTCCGAACTACTTTCGTTGGGTCATGACTTGGAGGGTATTGTGCCATGCTAATGTGAGCAAACATTGTCAGCAGTAGCACCACTGACCATTGAATCAATTTGGGGGTTGGGGGTTTGGTAAGGCTTCCAAAAACTAAGGTTCTTGTCTTCGGTTGTAATTTCATCATTGATTAGGTTTAGTACGAACTTATTTTTTTAGTCGTTCATTGATTGGCTGATGTTTTCTTTGGTTTATTGCTTTCTAATTTTCTCGGTGAAAGTTCCAGCAGCATTCTGATAGTTGAGCAGGTATATGCCCTTTGGTAAATCCTGCGTATTCAGCTGGTAAACTTCTCCACTGAACTGGACTTCTTTCATCAGCTTACCAGTGCTGTCAAATAGTTTAACATGGGTATTGCCTTCCAGCTGCTGGCCCAACCTGATATGAAGCATGTCTTCTACTGGATTGGGATAGACCCCAGACTCGTGCTCCACTTCGTCGCTCACCTCAGCTACTCTGCTGGCAGAAGTTGACTGAAAGCTAAACTGCTGATTGTAGCTGGATGAATAGCAGGTGTACTGCATCACATTGGCGCCATCTGCTGTGGACACTCCACTGATATCCATGCACTTATTGCTTGCACGTGAACGGATGGAATAGTACCCTCCTCCTCGGTCAACCAATTGCCACTTTTGGCAGTCATTGTTGAGCCAGGTCCACAGCTGAATGTTAGCCGAGTTACTCCCACTGCAGCCGTCCAGATCCAGTGCCATGTTTGGCGCGTTAGCGGGAGATATGCGATAGTATCCACCTCCAACGTCGGTGAATATCCACTTTTGACAGTTGTTGTTAAGCCAGCTCCACTGATTTACATTGGTACCATTAGATGATCCACAGTTGACCACATCTATGGCTTTGCCACTGTGACGCGGCGTGATGCGATAAGTGCCTCCAGAGGTTACCGGACCACCACTACTCGGTGGACTGCCCACATATGGCCAGCCGTTAGCCACCCCAAAGTCAGAGCGAACCATGAGTTTGGCATTGCCATTGTCATTGCCATCATAGAAATGGTAGGTCAGTCGGCCTTCACCATACCCAAAATGTCCTGGACCGATGATGTTACCACTTTGATTGGGCAAAAAGACGCGCTCCCCAGTGTAAGGCCCAGTAATATTCGTTGATCTGGCCACTACCATGTAATAGGATGAATTGACTCCATTGCAGCACAGTCCTCGTTGGTAAAAGAGGTAATAGTATCCTCCAGACTTATAAAGCCCTGGGCCTTCTACATTTCCAGAAACCAGATGAGTGGTACCTGAGATGGGTTTACCTGAAGAGGTGCTTAACTCAATGATATCAATGCCAGACTGCCAATTGCCCCAGGACATCCACAATCGACCATTGTCATATAGTAATGCCGGATCAATGGCGTTGTTTCCTGATACCACTCTACCGCGATCCGTCCATGGTCCGGCCAGGTTCGTAGCAGTGGCCACACCTATGGCCGCTGGAGCCCCATTGCCTGCACAGGAATAATACAAAAAGTAGGTATTCCCAATTTTGATCACATCTGGAGCCCAGAAAAATCCATTGAAGCCATCCACATAATTGTCTATCCATGAAGGGTAAGTTCCCGGTGCAAATGGTGTTGGCTCAGGGCGCCAGTTAGTAAAGTCACGGTTACTGGAAGACATGGCCCATACGCCATCTCCAGTGGTAAAAATCCAATATCTCCCATCGGTATTTCGAATCATGGTGGATGGGTCATGGCTTGGAGGGTATTGCGCCATGGCGAGATGGGACATCATTGCCAGTAGTATTGCTACTGACCATTTCATCAAATTGGGGGTTGGGGGTTGCTTTCGGTTTCCAAAAACTAAGGCTCTAGCTTTGGAAAAGTGTAACATAAATTAGAATTGTTTTGAGTATAACATATACGGTGGAATGATTTAATACCTCTAAAATTGACTGTTTTACTCACATCCGAATAGATTGAACCTTAATGTTTAAAATTAGGAAAATCGTAGTTTCAATGTCGGATAATGTGAGCGATTTACAACTTTTGAATCTATTCTCTAATATAATTAAAATTTCATTTAAGTGTACTATTAACATTTAATATTTTTTGGCTTATTGCAGATACCTTATCGGCATGCAGATCAACCATTCTATTATGGATTAATACCTTTTGAAGCCGTGGAACTTAAGCCCCTCCTAGAAGCTCTTATTGTCACTTATCAATCTCCATTACTCCCTTTTCAGTTGGGACGATTTCTTTCATTGATCCATCATCGTCGAAGTAGGCATAATCCACACAAACAGATCTTCTAAACTCTCCACCACCCTTCAGTGCGGCGTTGTGATATACAAAGTACCAATCACCCTTATACTCCACCACTGCCTGATGATTAGTAGGTGAGTTGGGTACTTCATCAAAGAGTCGGCCCTTGTACACCCATGGTCCGGCAGGACTATCAGCCATGGCATAGTCAATCACCTCAGGAAACTGGGCTGAAAAGGTCAGGAAATACTGGTCGTTCCGCTTAAAAACATATGGACCTTCAGTGAAGGAAGGAACATCAATCACCTCTATCGGACCATCTAGTTCGGTCATATTCTCCTTTAATGGAGCATACTTCAGCACGGTATTGCCCCAGTACAAATGGGCAGTTCCATCAGCATCAATGAATACAGCAGGATCTATATCATCCCAGAAGATATCCGTTTGGGTAGTCATGTCATTGGTAATGAGTGCACTACCTATAGCATCTTCATATGGACCCAGGATATTATCAGACACAGCTACTCCTATGGCCTTGCCAGGAATGGAGGCATGCTCTACGGTTACAAACCAATAAAATTTTCCATCTTTTTCTACCAAATGCGCTGCCCAGGCATCTGCCTTGGCCCAGTCAAACACATCTACCGATAATCTAGGTCCATGGTTGGTCCAGTTGACCATATCCGTGGTAGAATAAACCATCCAATCATTCATCACGAATCCTTCTGCACCTTCTTCCTGCTCATCATGTCCGGTAAACACGAACAGCGTATCGTTATGCACCCAAGCTGCCGGATCGGCCGTGTACATGTCCTGTATGATTGGATTGCCAGCATAGGTCACTTCGGTTTTTGCCGTAGTAGCCTCAGAATGCTGGCCAGCATTCTGACAGCTAAACAGTCCGCCCAGAAGTAAAATCAAAAAGAGGTTCTTCATTTCGCTTTTGTCTGGTTGATCTCTTCCTTATTCACTACTGGCCATCCCTCTTCATCCCATTTCATATGGAGGATCTTGAGTTTGGAATGACCTTCATCACTCAAATCATAAGCATGGACCACCAGGTAGTCCTTGCCATCAAAAGTATAGGCACTATTGTGTCCGATACCGGCCCAGTTCTTATCGCCCTCTATCACCAGGGATCCTCCTCCCTGATCCATTCGCTTTCCATCTTTGTCCAGATAAGGGCCTTCTACATTTTCAGATCTCCCGACCACTACCTTGTAAGTGCTATTTTCTCCCCGGCAGCAATAATCCCAGGAAACAAACAGGTAATACATGGTATCTTTTTTGAAAATAAAAGGTGCCTCGATTGCGCCATCACCCGGATTATCGTCTAAAAGTGAATCTGTTCTTGCTCTTGAAGCCAGGGTCAGCCATTCTTGAGGTTCAGCAATCTTATCCCTGTTGGGTACCAGTTTGACCATTTTGATTCCACCCCAGAATGAGCCAAAATTCAACCAAGGATATCCCTCCTCATCAACAATCAGATTGGGATCTATGGCATTCCAGTAATCTCTGAAAGGAATGGATCGTACTACTGGACCATGATCTACCCATTTGAAGTCGGGACTTGATGGATCCAGCGTTTTATTAGTGACCAACCCAATAGCTGAAGTGTTCTTAGCAAAAGCCGATACGCTGTAATACAAATAGTACTGACCGTCGTAATAGGATATATCAGGTGCCCACACGTGACCTCTAAATCCAGCCACTACATCATTGGTCCAGGATGGAGGTCTCTTAAAAACAGACTCCTCTTTGGTCCATGAAGTCATGTCCTTTGATGACCACACGGATATACCCCACCCTGTACAGAATAAGTAATAAGTATCTCCAGTTTTGATCATAACAGGATCATGAACACTGATGTCAGTTTCCTGACCGACTGCCATGACCGCCACTAACAGCATACATGCAAAAAATAGTTTTTTCATTGTTTTAGCTTAAGTTAATCTACCTTCTTACCCCAAAAAGCGGTGCCTTCTGCATTGAGTCCTGTGTAGAGGATTGTTTCGTCGACTGATTTTTCCCAGTCTCTTCCTCGTTCCACTTTCAGTTTGAATGGTGCACTTTCACCTTCCAGATCAAAAGTCAACCACGGTGCAGAATAGGTCCACGTACCTGTAGATGCTCCAGACAGTGTTCCGTCAGCATTAATGGTCAAATTCTGAGCAATCTGAAAATCAGGTGATGTTTGTTCATCAGCGTATCCAGGGACTACTTGATACCCCAGTATGATTTGCTCCCAGTTTCCAGCTATCTCGCTTTCTGCCACAGCGGTCTCCTCTTCTGCAGCATATCGCTCAGGACTCACCATCGGCCAGCCATCTTCGGTCCAGTGAATCTGACGAACATGGAGCACCATAAAGAACCGATCTGCCCCAGGTCTACCCTGATGTGCGAGGTAAAAGTCCTTGGACTCCTTATCGATAAAGACCGACGGGTGCGAAACGCCCTGCCAACCTGAGTGACCCTGAAAACGATATGGAGCCAAAATCATCGGCAAGTCATCTACCTCCTCGTTCATGTTTCTGCCCAGGTAGTCAAAAAAAGGACCATCAGGATTATCTGATCTACCGACTCGTACATTGTATTTGGATTCTAACCAGTCATAGGCAATGAACATGTAGTACTTATCAAACTCCTCGTTGTAGATAATCTCCGGACCCTCAATATTTCCATTGATGCTGTTGCCAGTAAATGCACGCTGTGCAACACGTGTACCAATATCACCCGGTTCCTTTGGCAGACCGGTGGAAGGCTCCAACTCAATTTTGTAAATACCATCCCACGCTGAGCCATAATAGAACCAATGCGAGCCGTCATCAGCAACTGTCACAGTCGGATCAATGGCATTGGTTTGTCGGGTGGAATTATTCAAAGAAGTGACTACTAAGCCGCGTTCTTCGAAAGGACCATACGGCTTATCAGAAACCATCAGACCCATGGCACTCAAACGCGGTGTGGCCGATGATATCGAATAATATACTCTGTATTCGTCCTGATACTTCATGGCATATGGAGCCCACAGATTGTCAAACGGTTCACCACCGTTGGAGCGGATGTGCTCTAGTCCTAAGGGTGGGTAAGCTCTATCGGAAATTTCACCCACGGGCAGGTTATTACCGCCCACTACCCAGCCTACAAACTCCCACTCTACCAGGTTTTTGCTCCTACGGATGTTATGACCAGGGCGCACCTGTGCTCCATAGGCTACATCTGTGGTATAACAGTAGAAGAAATCACCATTATCGAATATGGATGGGTCATGCACATTGTAGTGTGCCCAATCGTAAATATTCGCCACAGGAGCTAATTGACCATAGGTATCTGTCAGCTGAGAGAAATCTATGGGGCCGTCACCCAAATTGGAATCCAGAGTGTCTGTAGTCGGGTCCTTTACCTTGATCCCAGTAGGACCTGAATCATCCTCGCAGGAGGACACCCAGATCCCTTGTGACACCATACATACGATTACCAAAAATCTAAGGGTAATTCTTTTCATATAACTGGTTTTCATATTTTGTTTATGTAGTTGCTCAAAAACTACTGACTACAAACTCGCACTTATTTTACGTTCAACACTACCACTGAGTAAGCTGGCAGCTTGACGGTAACTTTGTTTCCCTTTTTCTTAAATTCTTTAAACTCCTTTGGAGTGATCTTAGTCGGATTATCGAAAGAATTGTAATCCTGCAGTTTACCAGAAGATAAAATCTGACCGGTTATTTTTCCATTCAAACCCAATTCCAATGTGACCTCATGACTCTTCTCAGGATGAATATTGACCAATGAAATGTTAGCTTCTCCGGATTCCGTTTGTGAGGCAGAGGCTGAAATAGCAGGAAGCTTATCTTCGCCATTTTCGAAATACAACATGTCTGAAATCTCAACTGGGAGCATCGTAGCACTCTGGTGGACATTGTACATTTTCATCACATGATACGTTGGTGTTAAGAGCATTTTCTCCTCATCTGTTAGAATAACAGCTTGCAGCACATTGACTGTTTGTGCCAAATTGGCCATTCTTACCCGGTCTGCATGGTTATGGAAGATGTTTAGGGTTATGCCAGCAATCATTGCATCACGCATGGTATTTTGCTGATAAAGTGCACTCTGCCCTTTTGGAGTATCGTACCACCCACCCCATTCGTCCACTACAAGTGCAATCTTTTTTTCAGGGTCATACTTGTCCATGATTGCGCTGTGTCGGGTAACCAATTCTTCCATATCGATGGCATCCACCATGGTCTGAAAATACTGATCAGTAGTGAATTCGGTATCTGATCCTTTATCACTCCATTCGATCACTGCATAATTATGCAAAGCCACTCCTTCGATCATGTGGTTTGGAATGTCTCGCATCAATACCTCTGTCCAGTTAAAGTCCCATTCATTAGCACCAGATGCAATTCTGAATAGTCTGCTACTGTTGCTCCAATCGGTCATGAATGTGGCGTATTGACGGTAAAGGTTGGCATAAAACTCAGGTTTCATGTTACCTCCGCAGCCCCACATTTCATTTCCAACACCCCAGTATTTTACATTCCAAGGATCTTTGCGACCGTTTTCTATTCTTAAATCAGACATTGGGCTACCTCCTGGGTGGTTCACATATTGCACCCAATCGGCCAATTCCTTCACTAATCCGCTTCCCACATTACCAGCGAGGTAAGGTTCCGCACCAATCGCCTCACACATGTTTAGAAAATCATGCGTTCCGTAGCTATTGTCTTCGATGTAGCCCCCCCACCATTGGTTAACGATAGATGGTCGCTGATCCTTAGGTCCAATACCATCCATCCAGTGGTAGGTATCCGCAAAACAACCTCCCGGCCACCTCAACACAGGCACTTTTAGGTCTTTCAAAGCCTCGATCACATCTGTGCGGACTCCAGCTACATTAGGAATAACTTGATTGTCTTCACCTACATAAAATCCCCCGTAGATGCATCGACCCAGATGCTCTGCAAAATGACCATAAATATTAGGGTTGATTACGTGCTCTCCTGAGCTGTTTATAGCCACGGTAGTCTGTGCCTGAGTGGATAATATGGCTCCGAATACGCAGAGTGTGAGAAGTATTTTTTTCATGGAAATAATCTTAATGATTGTGTAAAAAGCTATGCCCATCTAGATGGGCATAGCCGAACTATGTATGAAGAAGTAATATACTTGGTTAAGAACCCAGGTCGCTCATTTGCACCCTAAGTACCGACATTGAGTAAGAGGCAGACGGAATACTGAAGGTGGTACCACCCACTTTCACTGATCGTTCTTCTGGTTTGACATTTGCTCCATCGAACGAATTCTCGCTGGATAAATCCCCTTTTAATACCAGAAGCTTTCCAGTATCAGGCAAAGCATCCACGCCATTCACTGTAAAATTCAATTGCTTATCCTGACCCGTTGTGTTCACAAACTTGATAATCAAATCGCCAGATTCTTCGTCCTTTGATGCTGTGGCATACAAACCGTTCTGACCTGAAAGGTCTTTACCGTCTTCTTTGATATTGATCAGGTGTGTTCCTCTATTGGTCGAGAATAGCTTCTGCACATGATAATTTGGTGTAGCATAAGCCTCCAGGTTATTGAACCAGATCAGGTCTGGAGTCCACTGCCATCCTTCTGCATGGGCAAACAAAGGAGCATAGGAAGTCATGGTTACGACTTCTGCATTGCGCTCTAACCCGGTAATGAAGGCTGCCTCTGACATAGCTGTCTCCCAGTTGTTTTTATTTTCAGGGCTTGCAACTCCTACACTTTGTGAGGCATATTCACCCACAAACAGTTTTGGACCATTGCGGTCGTAATCATCGTACCAGTCTGCGCTCTCTCTAAACCAATCCGGGTTGCGATAGAAGTGCTCATCTACAATTTCTGGCTGGAGTTTACGCCATTGTTCCCAGAGATAATCGATCTCTTCTTCACCATTCGGGAAGATGGAACCATCAGATCCTGTAGCAGCAATTATTTGCATCTCAGGATATTTTTGCTTGATTGCCTGAACCATCGGCACATATCTTTCGATGTACTGTGGTCCCCACTGCTCATTACCCACGCCGATCATCTTCATGTTAAACGGCTCAGGATGTCCCATGTCGGCTCGTAATTTGCCCCACTTGGTATCTACTGATCCATTGGCAAATTCTATTAAATCAAGTGCGTCCTGAATGTAGGGCTGAAGCTCATCCAATGGTACCAGCTCACCGGTGTTAAACTGACAAGCCATACCACAGTTGATGATCGGCATTGGCTCTGCCTTAAGATCTTCTGCAAGCAAGAAGTATTCATAAAATCCTACTCCAAAGCTCTGGTAGTAATCCGGTGCTGGTCTGTGGTCAAACTCGAAATTCCATCGGTTGATGGTCACCACTCGCTCATCTATGTCTCCCACAGTGTTTTTCCACTGATAGCGCTGTGACAGGTCAAAACCTTCCACAATACATCCACCAGGGAATCGTAGGAAACCTGGTTCCATATCTGCCAGAAGTTGAACCAGATCCGCTCTGAGTCCTTTTTTACGTCCTTTCCAGGTGTCTGTTGGGAAAAGAGAAACCATGTCGATATCAACCACTCCTTCTCCCTCAAACCAGATATTCATTGTAGCATTGGATTCTGTTTTGGAAGGCGTAAATGATGTTTCCAGTGTTTGCCAGTCATTCGTTATTCCGTTGACACGACCTTCAGCGATGACATTGTCTTGTGAGTCTGTCAATTCGATCCGTATGGCCGACACATTTCCTTCAACTCCCCGCACCTGGATACTGAAGTCGTGCGGTATGTTTTCCTTGATCCCCATACCTCTGAAGCCTTCATTTTTAAGTCCTGCTCCAGAACCAGTTTCATCAATTTGGATTCTCAGGTATCGAGGGTTTCTTGGGTTACCTGTGTTCATAGGCAAAGTCCTTACACCAAGACCCTGATCCTTCAGTACGGTCCATCCACGTAGCGGCTTATCAAACTCAAACGATCTGTTTTTGACTAGCTCTGCGTAAAGCCCTCCATCAATTGCGAAATTGATATCCTCGAAAAAGATACCATACATGGTAGGCTGTATCTCGGCAATCACCTCCGACACGTCCACATCGATATTGGATGTGCCTGGTGTTTCCTCAGTTCCTTTCTTTGCTTCAGCAGCTCTGTTTTCACTGCACGAGATACCTATGGTCAGTATCAGGGCTGTAGCGAACAAAGCACCAAGCGATTTATACAGTTTATTCATTTTTTTATTCTTTTATCAAAATCCAAACACCTACTTTCAGCTATAATCCCCAAATGGGGTAACTAGCGACAAGTAGCTGCTTATGAATCATATTCGTTTACCCCAAACCGAAATTCCGGCTGAGTTCAATCCTGAAAAAACGATGGTCAGCTTTCTGGGAGTTGCTTCCCAGTCCACTTCCCGCTCCACATGCAATTTCAGATCTCCAACAGTGAGCACATCATTCACTGGATCAAAAGACCAGTCGCCACTTACAGCTCCTGTTGCCTGATGGTCAGCCGTCAGTTTTAAGTCAACTGACTGTTGTTGATCACGATACTGGTAGTTTAGTGTGATCGACTCCCAGTCTCCCACCAACTCCTCCTCGCTTATCTCTTGCTCGGGCACGCCGGTGTATCTTTCTGGCATCACCACGGGCCAGCCATCCTCCGTCCATCTGATCTTTCTTACATGGCCCATCATGATGGCATTGCTGTAGGCATTTCCTCCTGTGTTTGCAGGAAGTCTAGCCTGTGAGGAGTAATACCAGTCTCCTGTCTCTTCGTTCTGGAACGTGGCATTGTGTGAAAACCCAACCCATCCGGAGTGATTATTGAAAGCATATGGATGCGTGATAATTGGATAAATATCACCTCCATCTGTGATATTGGAACCATCATAAGAGTGGTATGGTCCGGTAACATTTCTGGATCTACAGACTCTGGTATTATAAGCCACAGAGAGCTCATCATAAGCCATGAACATGTAGTAATAACCAGTTTCAGCATTGTAGATAACTTCCGGTCCTTCGGATGCTTGCCACCTTGATCCATCGGTACGTGTGTAGACATGCGTACCCCAGGTGGACTCATCATTGATATCAAATTCGTTCAAAGGCAGACCTGTGTTTGAGTCGATTTGAAGAGCCGCAATTCCACTATGCCAGGATCCATAAAACAACCAGTGATCTCCTTCTGGAGTGATGACATATGAGGGGTCAATAGCATTGTATTGAAAATAGCCACTCCAATTGTTTCTGGATGGTCGGTACCAGTCTGTTCCTCTATCGGAAACAGAACATATTACCATTCCCTTGTCCTCCCAGGTATTCTGAGAAGGATCTGATGTTTCCATCATGCCAATAAAGGCACGTTCAGTCCATGTGTTATCAAAATTCTCTTCTGTATTTGGTAGACCATTACCGATATAGTTGTCAATAATGATGCAGTAATACATGCGATATACGTTGCCAACTTTATGAACTACAGGAGCCCAATGTCCATATCTGGGATTAGCTATTGGATCCAATCCATATGACGCCCGAATACTGGTAAGCGAGTCTTTCACCCATCCTGGAGTATCAGGCATTGAAGCGCCCATATAAGTCCAATTCACCAGGTCTTTGGATTTACGTCCATGAAAATGGCCGTGTCCATCGTGAGCATTGCCATACGAGGCATTGGTAGTGTACATGTAGTAGTACTCCCCATCAAAAATCACACTCGGGTCATGCACATTTGCAAGGTTCCAGTCACCTCTCCTACTCCAGGCCGCCATTGATGAGTAATCATCAGCATATGTCGGGATAGTGTAAGTGGAGTCTGTAATCTCTACTTCAACAGGTTCCTTGGTTTTGATACCTGTGGGGCCTAAGCCATCATCTTCACAACCCATCAATAACAATGCGATGGCGCTGATAAAATGAATGATGAAGTACTTGGGTCTCACTTGTTTCATATTGGATATAGTCCTTATGGATATGAACATTTTTCTAGTCACACAGCTAACTGTGGTATTCAACTCAGCTGCTGGTGGTAAAGACTTCCCTATCGCCATTTGATGCCATGACGATAGGGAGTCCAACTTTTAGGTTGATGAAAACTAATCTAAGTCTACAACCGGATGTACTTTATACCCTTTTTCAAAGAATGCCGGTCCATTATCTTCGTTATTGTTGGCTGAATTGCCTGAAAGATTAGGATTGGCATTGAGTGTTCCCTGAAATATTGGGAAATACTCATTCCCTGGTGTGTAGGTATTGAATGAGGAGTTGCTAGCAGTAGCTTCAGTAAGCGGACTTGTGTTAGCCGTACCATCAGTCACATAGTAAGCATGCTCCACCATCTGTTGGCGACGACCTGCATCGTAAAAGAATCCCCATCTGATCAAGTCTCTACCACGACCGTTTTCACATCCAAATTCCTTTGGACGCTCCACGTTAGCAATTTGCTCAAACAAGTGGTCCGCTGTAGGGAAGTCTGCCAATTGCAAATCTGGAAGAGCTACTCTTCTACGCACCTGATTGATGTAATCAATAGCAACCTGAGTAGGTCCATTGATTTCATTTTCACATTCTGCTGCACGAAGCAATACGTCGCTATAGCGCATCAATCGAAGATTCACTCCACACTGCAGTCCATTGGTAATAGAAGCGTAAAGGTTATTTCTGGCATTGGTATGTTTAGCGATAGAAATACCACCTTGCGCATTGTTTGAAAGGGGAGTTTGAGTGATTTCTTCCTGATAAACAATGTTGCTTCTAGGATCACCATTAGGATAAGCCGCAGTAGGTATGTCTGTGTAAGCATTGTACTCAGGTTCGTAGGTCACCAAAGTCCAGTACAAACGAGGATCTAAACGTCCGTCTGTAGAGTTTTCTGCTTTGAACAGGTTATATAACCATGCTGAACCTGCCAGGTCACCCCAGCTTCCGAGTTCCTGAGAAGCATAGTTACTTTCAACAGCATGCCCTTGTGTTGCATCCGGACTGATATTAACTGGTGTCCACTCTTCGTCAGTACCTCCAGTTCCAAAGTTCATAAACTGAACCTCGAATAAGCTTTCAGCATTGTTTTCGGTGCTTTCTCTGAAGTTGTCACCATAATCTTCCATCAATCTGTAGCTACCATAGTTGCCAGCAATGATGTCTTGCAGGATTGGATATGCTTCAGAGTACTTCTGACGGAACATTAACGCACGAGCCATGTAACCAGCGGCTGCACCACTAGTAGCACGTCCTTGTGCCCACTCTCCACCAGCATCTCTGGAAGGCAACATCTCCATGGCCATACCGAAATCCTCTTCGATCTGATCAAATACTTCATCCTGCGAATTGTTAGGTGCATATAGCTTTTCCAGATCTGAATAATCCTCGTAACTGGTAATAAGCGGAACATCCTGGTAATAGGTAGCAAGATTGTAGTAAGCAAGAGCTCTTAGGAAACGTGCCTGCCCGGCTATTTCATTGTAAGACTCTTCTGACATCTCCACATCCTCGATGCTTGTCAATACAAAGTTGGCACGGCTAACCACGTGGTAGTTATCTCTCCATGGCCACTCATCTCCAATACCTATAGTACCGGGTGAATTGAAGTTATCATACTCCAAATACCACTGCTGAGAAGAGTTCCAAACTTCATCACCGCGGACTGCATCCAAGGTATAGCCTACCCTCGCAAACGTACCCTCAAGTCGGATACGATTGTAGCAGGCGATTATTACTTCTCTCAGATCGGACTCTGAATTTCCGAAATTAAATGTTGTTGGGTTGTTTGGATTCTCAACTACGAGCTCATCCTCACAGGCCGAAGAACACACGACCAAAACCAACATCGTAAGAATTATCTTTAAATTTTTCATATTGATACTAATTATTTGGATCGTTTATTTAGAATGAGAATTGTGCTCCCACAGTCAATACACGCGGTTGTGGATACGAAGCATAATTGTAACCAGGGGTATACAAACCACCAGAGAAATCAACGTTGTATCCTACGTACTGAGTGAATGTGAATAGGTTTTGACCTGTCACATAAACTCGCGCATTGCTGATGTACTCTCCAAACCATTTATTTGGGAAGTTGTAACCCACCTGAATGTTGGCAAGTCTTAAATAGGAAGCATTCTGAATGAAACGACTACTGAATGCGTCATTAGTAATATCTCCATCAGGTCTGTTAGCAACTCGTGGCACTGTAGTGCTAGGATTCTCAGGAGTCCATGCATCCAATAGTTCTACACTTTTGTTGAGCGCACCATAAGAGCTTCTTAAGGTCACATCCACAAAATCCACTACCTGGAAGCCACCAGCTCCGAATGCGAACACACTCACGTCGATACCTTTCCATTCTGCTCGTAGGTTCAACCCGTAGTTGAAATCTGGCAATCCACTACCTAAATAGGTTTGGTCTGCATTGGTGATTTGTCCATCATTGTTGATGTCAGCATAAGCTACATCACCTGGCTGAGCTCCGTTTTGAACAACGGCAGCTCCTTCTGAATTTACTCGATTGTCAATTTCATCCTGTGACTGGAAAATCCCTTCATAGACATATCCGTAGAATCGACCGATTTCTTGTCCTACTTCAGTGCGTGAGTTTCCGTCTGTACGTGGTAAATCATTTATACCCAACTTAGTCACTTCGTTGTTTAAAGTAGTCAGGTTGGCTGATACATCAAACTTGAAAGGACCATTGTCATAGTGATACGCTGCAGTAAACTCAAGACCTGAGTTGATCATGGTCGATGCGTTGAAGTTTTCACTTGTATTAGTAAATCCGCCCTGTGCAGGAATTGGAATACCATAGTGACCACCGATGGTTTCTGCTCTATACCAATCGAAAGTGAAATCTAAACTTCCCTGGAACATAGCAAGGTCCAGACCCACATCTATTGTTCTTTTCTTTTCCCAAATCAAGAACTCATTGTTGAAGTTAGATATGGCCGATCCATTGACTTTATTGTTGTTAAAGCTATAGGTATAATCCAATCTGGACATGGTAGCCATGTAGTCATAAGGGCCCAATACGTTGATGTTACCCAACTCACCATAACTACCTCTGAATTTCAGCAAGTTGATCAGGTTTTCTGAGACCGGAAAGAAACTTTCCCTGTCTAGTCTCCAACCTACTGACGCAGCTGGGAAGAGATCCTGGTTTTCATCTGGAGTCAATCGACTGGAACCGTCGTAACGTACCGTCGCTGACAGGTAATACTTCTGATCAAAATCATAGTTCAACCGTCCAAAATAAGACCATAGTACGGTTTCTTCCTGATAACTGTCCGAGTTGGTTTGTAAGGAATTATTGACCTGTAGGTAGTAGGGCTCAGTTAAGTTAACACCCTGGGCATTTACTGTTTCATCCGTACTTCGCTGGAAGGATGTACCGCCCACCACATTGATGTGATTTTTAGCGATGCTTGCATCGTAAGTCAGGAAGTTTTCGATAAGTGAAGTACCAATGTGTCGATTGGATTTAACCAGTTGTTCATTACTCTTCGTTAGGTAATTGGTGGTACTCTGAATGAATGCCGGTACGAAGGTAAACGACCTAACGGATGTGGTGTTGTATGAAAGGTTCAGGTTGTAATCCAGCTTGTGGTTCTTACTGTCGACACCAAACATGTCAAAGAAATCTACTGTAGCAGTGGCAGATCCAAGCAAACGATCAACCTTGGCATTTCTCTCCAACAAGTTGTTGGTAAGCAACACGTTAGTGACACGCAAGTCACCGTGGATGTCATCGTAGTAGGTACCATAGCCATAAGAATCATAAGAATACTGCGATGCAGCAGAAATCCTATCATCTAGCACCCATGTGGATGGATCATACGCCTTGATAGTAGGTGGTGTAATCAGCGCAGAAGCCATTACTGGATACTGTGCTCCATACAAACCTTGCACAAACTCGTTGGCATTACTCAATGCCATGTTGTCCTGATCACTTTTGCTGTAGACCAACCCTGTCTTCAAAGTGAGGAATTTCGCGTTCATGGTATTGTTCAGTCGGGCTGTATAACGCTCCAAATTAGGACCAGCTCCCTCAATAGTTCCTTCCTGTTTGAAGTAATCGAGTGAAAGGTTGTAGGTATTGTTTTCTCCACCACCGGATAAGTTCACGTGATGGTTTTGACGGACACCTGTTTTGAAGGCTTCTTCCTGCCAATCGGTATTCACCTCGTTTGGATCGATATAATCTGGGTGATTTGGATCATAACCATTAGGTACGTCCATGCCATTGTTGTTAAACGCCATGGTGATGTATCGTCCATACTCTTCTGAGTTCATCACCTCATACACACCATCTGGCACTCGGTCTACACCATAGTAACCGCTGTAGTCCACTTTCAAAGGTTGGTTTTTATCACCACGCTTGGTGGTAATGATCACTACCCCATTAGCAGCACGCGCACCATAAATAGCGGCTGCAGACGCATCTTTCAGTACTTGTACTGATTCAATATCATTTGGTGAGAAGTCACGAATAGTGTTCCCGATGATCACACCGTCAACAATGTACAGCGGTCTGGAATCTCCAAATGACCCAACACCTCGAATACGAATCTGAGGATCTGCTCCTGGCTGACCATCGCTCGTTACTCGTACACCTGCCACTTTACCTTGAAGGGTAGATGAAATGTTGGAGTTAGAGATTTTCTTCATCTCTTCCGTATCCACGATGGCCACCGAACCAGTCAAGTCGACTTTTTTCTGCGTACCATATCCTACCACTACTACCTCATTTAGTTCGGTCATATCTAGTGACATGGTAATAGAGCCTACGCTCGATCTGCCATTTACAGGAATCTCTACACTCTGGAATCCGATAAAAGAAACGACCAAAGTAGCGTCTTCAGGAACTTTGAGTGAGAAGTTTCCATCAATATCTGTGATGGTACCGTTATTCGCTCCTTTTTGCTGGACTGTGGTTCCTGGCAGTGCTTCACCACTTTCATCTACGATTCTTCCTGTGACAGTGATATCTGCCTCCTGGATCATCAGCTCAGTGCCAGAGCTCTCTGCGTATGCTGCTGGCGTGAGTGCCAGCAATCCCAACAGGATTATATATAAATATTTCATAGTTTAATGTTTTTAGCTTAGTGATTATTCAACGATTACGAGATAGGCTCTTTCCAGTACCAGTGCACAAGTCAAATCGGCACTGTCTACAGTGATGCCTTCATACAACTGGAAGTGTGTCTCCCCAGTAGCATAAGTCACGTCGTATCGAATATCTGCTGTATTGTCACCATTGTTAGTGACTGTGATTTCCACCCTAGATCCACTAATGTTAGCTGCAAACACATCAAAGTTCCAGTCATTAGAAAGTGTGGCTGTACCGTAACCATCGCCCCATCCAAAGTTGTCCATTCGCACTACAGCGTTTTCAGTACCGTCCGCTTTGCGAAGAATAGTACTTGGGCTATGCCAGTTATTCACTCCATTGGAATAAGTGTACATAGTGAACTTTTTACTACCCCCAGAAGCTACAGTGAAATCATCTGAGAACTCCGTCCACCAAGCTGTGGAGAAGTCAGTAGCACCTACCTGACTTAATCCCTGTACCAATGTCAATGGAACAGTGATGGTCACGGTACTGAATGCTCCCTCATATGATACATCAACAGTCTGTGCACCAGCTGCTGCTGGGATGGTTCCGAAATCCAGACTTTCATGAGGTATCACACCGGTGGTACCGTCAGAGTAAGTAGCCGTCACCTCTAATCCCTTTGTATTGAAGATGATCGGATCGGTATCAAAGAAATAGTAGGTAGTGATATCTGGCATGGAAGTGATCTCCAAGCTGGATACCGCATTGGTTACCGTCAGATTGTAATAGCTAGATACTGCCTGTGTGAATGCTCCTTGCTTGGTTTTATTATAAGCCACAATCACGGTTTTCTCTCCAACAGTGGTCATGTCAGGAATCACGTTGAATGATAGTTCTGCAGAATCAATGGCTGTAGAAGATCCATCTGCAAATGTTACGGTAGCAACACCGGCACCCCAGAAGTTCTCATTTCCTAACTCCACGGAAGTCGGTGTGCCAGACAGAGACAATGAAACCGGTTCAACATCTTCTATAGCTGTAACCTCAGAAGGGACCAAGAAAGCGTCTTGCATCACAAAATGACTGGCATCACATATTAAGAATACCGAAATATCTTCAGCACTTGCAACTGGTTGGTTATAGGTCATTACGAGTTCTGTACCTTCAGAACCGACTGCTGTTGCGGTCACAAAAACGTAACCAGTAGCCGAATAGTCGATTTCTATAGTCACATCGGCACCCTGCATGATCTGTCTGAAATCGTTCCAGATATCTCCATCTCCATCCAGGTCTGGATAGTTTTGTGATACCACGCCCAGGTCAAAATCCTCATTACCCCAACCGTATGCATCAGATCTAAGCACAAAATACTCAGCATAATTGTCCGCATCGCGATCAGGCTCGTTGGCTACAGCAAGATTCCAATTGTTCCAGTTGTTAACGCCAGAGCCATAGTTCTCGAATTTCATGATCATCTTCCTGTCAATAGGAATGGTGAAATAGTCCGAAAATGCAGTAAACCAGGCAGCACTGTTGTCTTCAGCTCCTACTATCTTGGTAGAAATATCTAAATACGTAGTATCTCCTGAGTTCTGTGCAGCTTTCGCGGCTGCAATGGAATCAATCCTGGCTTGTCGATCTGCGGGATCATCTATTTTGTAGATATCTACATCCTCACAACCAACTAAGCCAAATACTATTAAAACTGCCCCGAATAGAGCGCGTTTTATCAGTTTAGTTGTCTTCATAAAATTAAATTTGATTGAGTTCATTCTTTTGAAAATCTGTTGGCCAAATAGTTCGCAATTGTTCTTCCTCCTCAGTGGATTTGTGATCACAACTCTAGATCAGATGTCTGTCATTCACAGCTATCTTCACTTCTGGACAACACGTTAATTCGATTTACTTTACTTGGTATCAGTTGGTGAGCTGTGCAGCGTTTCGCACAACCCTCCTTTGCTCAGACTTGCCTGAGCGTGAAGGCTACTCTACTCCGGAACCAAAAGACAGGTCGCGAGAGAGATTTTAAATTTTGTAAAATGTCTCATAGGTTATCATTCAGGGTTATTAAATCGATGATTTAAGACGGCTATTTTTGCCATTTCTCTATCAAAGATGCGAGGAAGCGGATTTTTAGGGGTGGATAAATGTTTATAAAAGGTGGACAAACGTCTACAGCTTAAATTAAGTGTACTTTTTACATTAAATGTTGCAATCGTTTGTAACTTATTCAATGAAAAGGCACAATCGCTAGAGAATCGTTACTCCTCTACAAAGAAAGAATTGACAAACTCCTTGGGAGATTGACCGAATGTCTTACTGAACAGTCGGGAGAAATACTTGGGATCATTGTATCCTACACTGTAGGCTACCTCGGAGATATTGAGTTCGTTTTGCTGAAGCAACTGTTGGGCCTTCCTCATTCGCTGGTGGTTGATGAATTCAGCGGCAGACTGATCGGTCAGGCTAGTTAGTTTTTTGTGTAACAAGCTCCTACTGATGCCCATCTGATCTACAAACTCCTTCACTCCAAACTGAGAGTCTGAGAGATTTTGATTGACCGTTTCCAGGGCATGCTCAATGAACTTTTGGTCCTTGGCATTGGTAGTCACTTCTCGTGGTTTTAGCTCGCCAAACTGGCCAAACTGTTCACGCAACTGTTTGCGAGATGCTATCAGATTGGCCACACGAGCTTCCAGCAGATCAAAATTGAAAGGCTTGGCCAGGTAGTCGTCTGCCCCGATTTGCAAGCCTTCTATTTGATTCTCGATGGCACTTTTGGCCGTAAGGAGGATTATCGGTATGTGGCTGGTGATCAGATTGTTTTTCAGCGTGCCGCATAGCTCCAGTCCATCTACATTGGGCATCATCACATCACTGATAATGAGATCAGGCGTTTCTGACTCAGCCAGTTCGATCCCTGCTGCACCATCAGCAGCCTCTAACACATTGTAGGTTTCCTTTAAGCGCAAGGCTATGAATTTTCTGAGGTCGCTATTGTCTTCAACCACCAAAACGGTCGCTGATTTTTTTTCATTGAAGACACCAGTGGAAACATTTAGATCCTCTTGTTCGTGCTCCTCCTCCACTAAAAACTCACTATTTAGCAAGGCTACCTGTTCGTGGATATCTATACTTTCTGTGGTGTTATTTGAGATTTCAGAAGACTGATAAGCATTCTTCAAACAAGGGAATTGGATTTCGAATGTGGACCCATGGCCGAGCTCACTTTCTACGAATATATCTCCATGATGGGTCTTAATCAGCTCTTCTGTTAGTGCAAGACCAATACCGGAACCGCTAATTTTGAATGCCTCTTCGGACTCTATGCGGTAGAAACGCTTAAAAACCAATGGCAGATTCTCCTGGCTGATACCCATACCTGTATCGATCACTTTCAGACTTACCACAGGCTTATCCGACGAGGCAAACTCCTCATCCAGCTTGAGTCGTGATTGCTGCACAGATATGCCCTCAGCTATCAGTTTCACCACTCCATTTTGCCCGGTATATTTGAAAGCATTGGAAAGTAAGTTGTACAGCACATTTTCCATCTTCTGACTATCAAACCAAACTTCCTCGGGAAGATCCCTGGTCTCGAATGTGAAATCAATGGATTTGGTCTCTGCCAATGGCTTAAAGGCGGTAAAGATGTTGGCACAAAACTCTGCGATACTACCGCCATGAACATTCAACTCCAGCCTGCCCTTCTCAATCTTGCGAAAATCCATGATCTGGTTAATCAAATGAAGCAAACGCTGAGCATTTCGATTCATCACTTCCAGAGTACTCTTTACCTCCTCATTCAAACTTCGCTCTCTTAATAGCTTCTGGATGGGGCCAATGATCAACGTAAGAGGCGTGCGAAACTCGTGTGAAATATTAGTGAAAAAACTGAGTTTCAGCTGACTGACTAGTTTTAGTTTTTCATTCAGACTGATCACTTCATCACGCTGCTCGGCTATTTCCTTATTTTGACTTTCCAGCTTCTGGTTCTGACCTTCGATGAGGAGTTGTTTGGTCTCCAGATCGTCATTGTTCTTTTGAAGCTGTATTGCCTGATAAGATAAGGCCTCATTCTGTTGATTAATGCGTTCGGTTCTTTCTTTTACCTGCTTTTCAAGTAACCTCTTCTGACGCTTGAGGTTGTAGGTACGGAACCGCACATATCCAAAAATCACCGCAATAAAAGCCACCAAACTCAATCCCCTAAACCAGGTGGTATCCCAAAATGGTGGGTCGATATGAATGTCTATTTGCCTTACGGGACCGTTGAACTCACCATTGCTTCCTGAGGATTTGATCTTAAAAGTATAATTGCCTGGTTTTAGGTTGGTATAGGTAGCGTAGCGTCTATTGGAAGAAACGTAGTTCCATTCACTTTCAAAGTTCTCAAGGATATACGCATACCGAATCATTCCTGGTTCCTGGTAGTTAAGTGCAGAAAACTCAATTCCAAGTACCTTCTCATCATAGGATAGACTCAAAGAACTCGCTTCATAAATGCTCTCTTTCAGCACTTCCACTCCATTGTATTTTCTACCTGGCACCACAGACTCATTGAGTAGTCTAATATCCGTGATGGTCACTCCCGATCCTTTAGAGTCTTGCTGAATCCAGTCAGGATAAAAGGCGTCCATTCCATTCATCCCCCCGAAGTAGAGTTTGCCCTGAGTATTTTTGAAGACAGCTGACCAGTAATACTGATTGTTCAGAAAACCATCCGCCTTGAAGTAGTTACGAATGACCTCATTTTCGGGATTTAACCGGGACAAGCCATAGTCCGTAGACAGCCACAGGTTGCCGTGCTTATCCTCCTCTATACCATATACCACCGTGTTACTCAATCCATTGTTGGTACCATAAGCCTGAAAGGTGATGGAATCTCCCTTGGAAACAATCTTGTTGATCCCATGCCCATAGGTACCAAACCATATGGTGCCATCACTGGCTTGAAGCAATGAGATCACATAGTTACCACTAATACTGGATGGGTCATCATCATCATGCTGGTATTTAGACACTTCTATATCCGAATCAAAACCATCAGATGACTGCAGGTGATATAGGCCATTTCTGGTGCCGACCCATAAGCTATTTTCGTGATCAAATAACAAGCAACCAACATTAGTAATGCGGGTTGTGGTCTGATCTGAAAAAACTTCTTCATAAACATCTAGATCTGCCCGATATCTCGATATTCCGTCAAGTGTGCCCACCCAGAGGTTTCCCCGTTTGTCTTCTGTGAGGGATGAGATGAAATCTCCCGCCAGGCCAGGCCTGCCCTGATGCCGAATGAACTTACCAGTAGCCTTATCCATGATGTTTAAACCCGACCCCCACGTGGCTACCAACAACCTACCAGCACGATCCCGCCTAATAGCGGTAATGAAATCACTGGATATACCCTCTGGATCATTGGGATCGAACCGATAATGCTTGTATTTCCTGGTGGTCTTGTTGAACCGGTTGAGTCCTCCGCCGGCAGTACCTATCCAAAGATACTGTTCATCTTCATAGACACTATTTATAGTACTGACGGATAAGCTGTTAGGGTTGTCCGATAGGTGCTCGTAGTGCTCAATTTGGTTTTGTCCAGTGTTATAGTAATCTACTCCACCTCTTTCAGTTCCTATCCACAAATTGCCGGACGTATCCTTCAGCAGGCAATTCACAAAATCGTTACTAAGACTATGGTCAGCATTAGGATCGCTTTGGTAATTGGTAAAAGTGTAGGACTCTGTATTGAATTCGCTCAATCCACCAAGTGTACCTACTAACAAGTTACCATTGCCCAACTCCAGCATATCCATCACGGAATTGTGAATGAGACTATTGGGGTTGTTGGGTTGGTTTATAAATCCCTCAAATGCCTTGTCTGACTTTAAATAACGATAGAAACCGAATTCGGTGCCTATCCAAATATCTTTGTTCATGGTTTCGTAAATGGACAGAATCATATTCGAGCCCAAACCTGTACCATCGGCAACCGTAAAATGTTCCAGTCGATTGGTTTTCGAATCCTGTCGATACAAGCCATTGTCTGTACCAAACCATAGGTTATCCCACGAATCGACTAGCACCGAATTGACGATTTCTCCTTCCAATTCCTCTCCTAATGGTAAATGCTTGTTTACTTCAAAGGATCCATTTGCATCATTTATATGCAAAAAGACCACCCCTTTATCACATCCCACCACCAGCAAGGAGTCTTGATAAACCGCTAAATCACGTACTTCCACACTGCTGCCAAGCTTTGGCATTGCAGCATCTCTAAAGGAGTTTTTGGAATGAATAAACGTATGCAGACCAGTCCGGGTACCAATCCAGATATTGCCAAAAGGGTCTTCCTCTAACGCATATATGAAAGTCTCATCCAGTCCCGGGGTAGTGTGATCAAACACTTCGAAATCGTACCCATCGTATCTTGATAGGCCGTTCCAGGTGCCCATCCACAAAAAACCACGGCTATCCTGAAGCATGCAATCCACCAGATTTTGAGGTAAGCCGTCTTCAACAGTCAGGTGCTGAAACCGAGATCTGGTGGTCTGTGCATTCAAAACACCAAATGCTGTCAAACTCCATAAAATGAGCAAGAATTGGGGGTAGTTCTTCATTTATGTATCTGTACGCGGGTTATGCCAAACTTAATATAACTAATAACTATGGCTTTTCCGAAAGTAACCGCACATCATAAATGCGAGGCATCCATTTATCCGCTGGTGCTGAGATGGTTACTTTCATGTTCTTCAAACCCTGTATAGAAAGATATTGTTCTCCAATTCCCTGATCCAGTTGGTAAACTTCTAACTCCTGATCATTTATCTGAATACTAAGTTCATTTCCCTGATCTGCGTCGTATTGGACCCGCAGGTACTTTGCTTTTCCAGACTTGTTGCTCAATGAATAGCTAAACCATCCATTGCCCGCTCGCCAATAGCGCTCATTGGATCCATAACCCATCCAGGTATCTTTTCCTTTAAATTCATGTTCGGACTCTGGTTGCTGCTCTCCCGGGCTCACCTGATCTACAGTGATCTTACGAAGTGCCAACCGCTCCTTCTCCTTAGCTGCCGTCTCGTCTATCATGCGTTCCAAACCCGCAGAATCAACAAACGGCCAATACAGCATGTAGCGCGCTTCATGAATGGAATAAAACGGCACGAGTTCTAAAGAATTGACCTTTCCATACAAATCGTCTATCTGATAGTTAGTTGGTGTGACTTTCGTCAAGTGCTGTAGCAATTCATTTGGCGCACTCACCACCACAGGCGCTTTATCAATAGAATAAAATTCTCCGTTGGCCACATGTCCCATACGACTGTCATCTGCAAAAAGGCCCTCCAAATCAGTGGTATCTGTCACTGCAGCCAATACCACCGGACCTGCCTTGAATGCCACCCAATTGGAACTATCCGGTAGCTGCTCGTAGGTCAGCTGCATCGGCAAACTGATCTCCACCACATCACCATCCTGCCAGGTGCGATCTATTGTCAGGTATCCGTCGGCTAGTTGATTGAAAGTCTTGTCCGCTACGGTTGCTGACATGGTGCCGTCTATCCAATCCGGCACGCGAATGCTCAATGTGAACTGTTTTGGTGATTCCAATGAGATGATGAGTTGTGATGCTTCTTCTTCTGGAAATTGCGTTTTTTGAGAAACTTTTATTCCATTTTCCGACCAATTCAGAGTAGACGGAATGAACAAATTCACGTAGAGGTTATCCCCTTTGTGTGTATAAATCAGCTCGCCGTATTTGGTGTGATTTTCAATCCCGGAACCCACACAACACCACATGGCCTGATGTGGCTGTGAATACACTCGATAATGTCTTGGTCTGGCAGGAGTAAAGTAGACAAACCCACCATCTGGGTGCTGAGAAGATAGAATGTGATTGTACTGTGCACGTTCGTAGTAGTTCAGGTACTTGGTCTCCTCATCAGCGAGGAACAACTCTTTAGAGAGACGCATCATGTTATAAGTGTTACAGGTCTCTGGACCTTGCTCGGAAGTGATCATCGGTCTGAAATTATCCGCGCTATGGAAATGTTCGCGCACACTGTTGCCGCCAATGGCAATTGACCGGTTATTCACTACCGTATTCCAGAAAAACACCGAAGCATCATGCCATTGCTGATTACTTGACTCAGCGGCAACTCGCTCATAACCAATCACTTTAGGGATTTGGGTATTGGCATGCATTCCGGTAAGTTGATCCTTGTTTTCCAACAATGGATTGAGCAGTACCTGATGCGAAAGCTTGTGTGCCATGTCCAGGTACTTTTGATCACCTGTTGCTGCATAGAGATCTGCAAAAACCTCATTCAGTCCTCCATGTTCACTTTTGAGCATCTGCTGAATTTGCTCGTTTGAAAGGTTGGCGGTCATAGTCATCCACCAATCCGACAAGTCCTTCCACATGTCAAAGGCCAACTCTTTGTCCGCATACCAGTAGGCATCTCTCAGTCCCGCAAAGATCTTGTGAATGTTGTAAAGTGGTACCCATCGATCATTCAGTGAGAAGAAATCGGCTCGGATATCTCCTGCGCTAATCTCCTCCCATATCACCTCACCATCAGGGATCCCAGCAAGATACCCATTCAAATTAGCATCCTGCGCTTGCTTCAACTGAGCAAGCATGTAGTTGATTTCCTGATCCAATGTATCGCTACCAGTAGCGGCATACATCATACTTAGTGCAGACAGGTAATGTCCACCAATATGACCATTAAGTCCACTCCCCTCCCAGTTGCCATAGCCTGGTTTGACTGGATCCAGACCAGCCTCAATCAAGTATGGAGCCAACAATTTGTCCACATCCATTTCCAGGATGTACTGCAGGTCAGTCTGCTGTGCTTTTTTGAAAGGTCCATCTTGTAACCGCACCTGATCCAGTCGGAAGCTTTGCATCGATTGGGGCTCCTCTGACTGCTTTGCACACGAAATCAGGGTAATTGATAAGATTAATACTGTTAAATACTTTATCATTTCACTTTCATTACAAATCCACCATTTGCCTTCAGGCCAATCTCGAAATCACCCGAGATGGCTACTTCTTCTCTAATAAATTCAGGATGAGCTGGTCCGTCAGTGATCATGAAGCCGGAGGCACCATTGAGGAAACTCAAATCGAGAGTAAGCTTTTTATCAACCTCCTCACCATTGATTCCTGACACAAACCAGGTATCTCCAGCTCGTCGGGCAATGACTGCCAGCTTACCTGGATACCCCTCGATGAATCGGGTTTCATCCCATAGAACAGGAATGTCCATCAAGTACTCTTGCACATAATCAGGCACTGATTCCATTCCAGAGGGGATCTCTGCAATGTGCTGAACACCAGACAGGAACAACGTGGGTAATGCCAACTCAAACCCATTGGTAGTCATACGCTCGATATTGGGGATATCCGAAAAACACATCGGTGTGAAATCCATCGGGTCAAAGGCATTTCGAGCGAATGGTAGTATCGCTGAATGATTGGCTTCCAGATTGGCATTTTCCTGAGTGAAGGTGATGAACTCAAAACCTTTGATGGACTCCATTGTCATCAGATTTGGATACGTTCTTTGCCAACCTCTCGGTAGCGTAGCCCCATGGAAATTGACCAGTAACTGATGCTTGGCGGCATCCTTTAATATATCATGATAGTATGCGATCATGCTCTGTCCATCACCACCAAAAAAGTCAATTTTAACTCCGGCTATGCCCCACTCCTTTAGTTTAGCAAATTCTTCCTCGCGCTGTTCGTGGGTCAATAGTTTGCTCCTCGGATGATAAGGTGTGGTGTTCCATTCTCCGGCCGAGTTATACCAAAGGATCAAGCCTACATCTTTGGAACGGGCGTATGCAGAAAGCTCTTGCATGCGTTCTGCACCTATAGTTGTATCCCAGTTCACATCTATCAGGCAATACTTCCAGGTCATCCGGTTGGCATAATCGATGAATAGCTTCGACGTATCATAGTTTACAGAGTTATCCTTGAGAAGTGCCCAGCTCCAACTCGCCAAACCAGGCTCAATGTAGTCGGTCGCTGTATCGATCGCTGGGGCAGCCAGGTCCGTACCCAAGGTGGACTCTACGATAGTAGCTAAACTACCAATGGTGATGATCCGCCATGGGCTTACTTGGGGTTCCAATGGAAGGTGTCCTAGATCTGTAAACACCTCTACCGCAGGTGGAAACCCGATTTTCATTACTCTGGTAACTGTATCCGCAACTAAACGAGATCCGCAGTAATCAGAACCAAGATTAGATTCAGTGATTAATGCCCAGGCATCATCCAACTCAAAGAGTGTGGGAAATATCCATCCGGCACCAAGTGGTGAGGCCGTCCCGACAGGTATAGCTTGCTCATAATGCTCTTCATAAGATGGGTTGGATTGCTGCCAACCGGTTTTAGCCACTGACATGGGCTGTGCAAACATCCTGGTGGTTTTGGGGAAATTAAAGGAAGTCAACTCCTCCTCTACGACCGCTCCCGATTCTACCGGAAACTCATATCGAAAAGCTACACCATCATCGCTCACGCGAAATACAATGCTTAATTGCTGACCAGCGTCATTCTTCAAACTGAATGACTGTTCATTGTATTGATAGTCAATAGCCGCTTGCTTTCCCTGCAGCATGCTATACTGCTCCTTTTTTGGGACGATTGATGAAACGCTGACTAACTCCAGCTGATCCATAAAACTGTAAGAAGAACCTTTTATACCAAGAGAAGAAGAATTCAGAATGATGGATTTACCCTTGTGAACTTGATAAATAGGTTCACCAGACGAGTTAATACTGACTTGAACCTTCAACTGTCCATTGGGGCTTGACAACTCATAGCTCCCTGTTGAACTGGCACAGGCACCCATGATTGCTACAAAAAGAACCGTATGCAGCCAAATGGTTGTAGATTTGATCAATCTTTCCAACATAAAAGGATCTTAAGGATTAGTTTTTATTAAGTGTATTATATACATTTATAAATGTAGAAAATATTATTCGTTAATAAAATTGAAGTTTAATTTTATTTCTGACTGAAATCAGATCAACGAGCCCTACGATTTTGAGAATTTCATAATTTAGCGCGATTTCATAAAGCCTATGGTTAGCAATTATCAAGACCAGACCCAGCTTTTAGTAGCTGTAGACTGCATCATATTCGGATTTGACAAGGAAGAGTTGAAAATTCTATTGATCAAACGAAATTTCGAGCCGGAAAAAGGCAAATGGTCACTGATGGGTGGTTTCCTGCAACCGGATGAAACTTCCGAAGATGCTGCCAATCGCGTACTGGAGACGCTAACTGGTCTTCACAATGTCTATTTGGAACAAGTACATGCGTATACTGACCCTAAGCGAGACCCAGTAGAGCGTACTGTTTCCATCACCTATTACGCGCTGATCAATATTGAAGATCACAATGAAGAACTGACCAAACAGCATTCGGCACAGTGGTTTAGCCTAAAAGAAACTCCAGAACTGATCTTTGATCACCAGCAGATGGTTAATCACGCTATCAATCGCTTGCGATATAAGACTTCTGTACAGCCGATTGGCTTTGAGCTGCTACCGGAGAAGTTCACCATGAGACAGCTACAGCGTCTCTACGAAACCATCCTCAATGAGGAAATCGACAAGCGCAACTTTGCGAAAAAAATCAACCAGCTGGACGTGCTCATCAAGCTGGAAGAAAAAGACATGAGCAGCAGCAAAAAAGGCTCGTTTCTCTTCACTTTTGACAAAGACAAGTACGAATCAAAAGCGAGAAATGGCTTTGCTTTCAAGTTATAAGAATGAATTTCTGGGCCAAGTTTCGCGCACTGCATCGCTTCTGGCGGTACCGACTGAGTTCTGAAAAGGACTCGTTGACTTTCCTTCACTCACTTTCCTTAAAAAACACCCTGACTATGGATATCGGCGCCAACAAAGGAGCTTATTCGTTTTGGCTGTCAAAGGCAGTTGGTACTGGTGGCGAGGTATGGGCCTTTGAACCACAACCCGAACTGGGCATCTACCTGGAGCAAATCAGGCAAGATTTCCACCTTCACAACCTTCGAGTGTTTAATCATGCGCTCTCGAAGAATAGCGGAGCATTGAAGCTCGACCGAAAGCATGCCGGCCATGGAGGCGCCAGGGTATCAGCAGAAGGCCAACTATCCGTTCCATCAATCACGCTGGATAGTCTGTTGCCGGAAGTAGAACGGCCTATTTCCTTCCTCAAATGTGATGTGGAAGGCCATGAACTTGCAGTCGTGGAAGGTGGAAAAATGCTTCTTAACCAACATCAACCAATCCTCCAATTAGAAATCCATCATGAAGCCATGCTGAAGGGCAAAGTCATCCATTTTTTAGAGGAGTTGGGTTATACTGGACATTTTATGCAGCATGGTAAGCTCTACCCGATTAGCCTATTCGATCAATTCGACTATCCCCGCTCAGATACACACCGTAATTATTTATTCTTTCCGAGTGAATCTTAATGGCTAACTTCAGGGAATAATGCAACTGACATGCCTTTAAACAAAGCATTTGGCAATTACCTGTTTGAAATTGTGGTCATTTTCATAGGGATCACGGCTTCTTTCATTTTTGATGAAGTCCGCCAAAATTGGGAGAAAAACAACCAGGCCATTGAGATGATGGAGTCTCTGGTGGTGGAACTGGAGCGTAGTGATGAGTACCTGCTATACATCGATACTACCTATTGGCAAACAGAAGCTCTTCTTCAGAAGTACTTGCAGGAGGATGACATGTCACTGGAAGAATTCAATGACCTGATCTACAACCTGACTGAAGAAGTCTCCAAAGCCAGGCTGAGCAGCATATCTTCCTTTATTTACAGCTTTTCTTCTACAGATGAGATCAATATTTTGAGCAAAAACAAAGAGGTGCTTCGCTATCTAAGTTTTCTGGAAAGCCTCTTAGAGGAGCATGCAGACCTCATCATGGAGGTTAATGACCATTCCAAATTATTCTGGCCATATCTTGAAGAAACAGGCTGGACCAATGTACTGGTCAACAATGAAATCTATAGCTTACAAGATACCACGACCATGTTCTTGCCGATGCACGAAGACCTGGAAATTGCAAATCATGAAGAGCTGAAGAGTCTTATGAAGTGGTCATATCTGAAACTCCTAAGACTACAGCAAGTCAACAACGCGCTGCACTACCAAACAGAAAACTTGATTGCCGAATTAGAGAAAGTTATCCAGCCTGAATGAAAGAACTGCTTGATGAGATCACCTCTTGTAACCTGTGTGCAAAGTATCTGGAACTTGGTCCCAGACCGGTAATGAGTGCTCATCCTGATAGCAAGCTGGTGATTATCGGCCAAGCTCCCGGAACCAGAGTACACGCTACAGGTATCCCTTGGAATGACCCCAGCGGAAAAAATCTGCGTAAATGGATGCAGATCAGCGATGTGGACTTTTACAATCCAGAAAAGGTGGCCATCATACCAATGGGTTTCTGCTACCCGGGCAAAGGCAAATCAGGAGACTTGCCGCCCCGACAAGAATGTGCACCGAAGTGGCACCAACAACTACTAGACCTCATGCCGAATGTTCGATTGACTTTGCTGATTGGACTGTATGCTCAGAGGTATTATCTCGGCGATGAGATGAAAAGCACGCTCACTGAAACTGTAAGTAATTTTCGGGAATACCTACCAGAATATTTGCCATTGCCACACCCATCGCCTCGCAACAACATCTGGATGAAGAAGAATCTATGGTTTGAACAAGAAGTATTGACAGATCTCAGAGAACAGGTGGGAAAGATCCTCGAGGCTGATTAATTTCAGTAATAATCCACCAATTGAAGACATAAGTACACCTGCTTCGCAGTAGTAATGAACACTTTTATACACGCTTTTGAAAGCGAATACTTTTTTGCGAACTTTTTAACATTTTTAAAGTCAACAACATCATAATAATCGACCATGAACAAACTTAAAATAGCCCTGGCTCTCACACCGATTTTACTGTGTACCATATTATCGGCTCAAAAAATCAAACCTAAGGATGTAAGGAAAGACATGAAACGTGTTGCCGACTGGCAAATCGAGCACTATAAGGATCCTTATACCTGGGATGAAGTGCATCATCCGCTGGACTGGACGAATGGCGCCCTTTATGTAGGAATGGTCAAGTGGGCTCAAATGGCCAATGACGACACCTACTTCAACTGGCTGAAAGGAATCGGCGAGGAGCAAGAGTGGAAGCTATGGGAAAGAACCTACCATGCAGATGACCACACGGTGGGCCAAATGTATTGTGAACTGTACCGAAAATATGGTGATGAAAAAATGATCGAGCCTACACAAAAGCAGTTCGATTTTATCATGTACCACCCTTCTCAAAGTAAGCTGAACTGGGGAACGCCATTCCATCAGGATCGATGGAACTGGTGTGACGCCTTGTTCATGTCGCCTCCCGTTTGGGCCAAGCTATACAAAATCACTGGAGAGAAAAAGTACCTCGACTTTATGGTATCAGAATACCAAGCAACGACCAATTTTCTATTCGATACCGAGGAGAACCTGTATTACCGGGACGAGAGTTTCATGGGCAAACTGGACAATGGCACCAAGATATTTTGGGCACGAGGCAATGGGTGGGTCTTTGCCGGACTGGCCAACATTCTGGCGGAACTTGATCCCGAAAGTGATGAATATGCATACTTCCTGGGCATCTATAGAAAAATGGCCAATAAGCTGATTGACATACAAACTCCACAAGGACATTGGGCCATGAGCCTCTTAGGGCAAGATTTCTATCCTACCCCTGAGACCAGTGGCTCTTCGTTTTTCATCTTTGGTTTGGCCTGGGGAATTAACAACGGTATTCTTGATTATGACACCTATGAACCTGCCGTGCGCAAAGGATGGAACGCCATGACCAGCTACATTACGAAAGAAGGAATGCTGGGATATGTACAGCCTATTGGAGCCGGTCCGGGCAAAGCATGGCCGGATAAAACCGAAGTTTACGGTACAGGGGCCTTCTTAAGTGCAGGATCTGAAGTGTACAAGCTCTATAGCAAGTAACCACATTAGAACCATCTCGGAAATCTAATCTCCAGACTTAATGGATTCATGTTTATGATTCAAAAGATTCCTACTTACGTGTTATTCAGCCTGGTGTTCGGGCTTGTGTTCCAACTTAAGGTAACAGCCCAACAGAGCGGCTACCTCACCAACGATGGTACGTGGTGCTGGTTTTCTGATCCTCGTGCGGTGATGATTGATGGAAAAGTCGTCACCGGTTGGGTGAAGGAAAATGGAACAGTGGAGGCTGCACAATTTGACCTGAGCGATCAATCAACCACGACAAGCGAGTTGTATTTTATGCTCGAAAAGGACGACCATAACAACCCTGCTTTTGCTACGACTGCATCAGGTGATGCAATAGTGATGTATACCCGTCATGCTTTCAAAGACCTGTTTATCAATCGACTAACGATTAATGATGACCAGTTTCGTTCTACAGGAGCGCAACTAATTCACCCCATCACAGCAGAGGAACTTGATAAATTCCCCAGAGAGACGATTACGTACGCCAACCCCTACCGATTAGCAAATGAGGATAACAGAATCTATTGCTTTGGTCGGTGGACTGGTTTTAAGCCAAACATCATGTGGTCAGATGATGATGGCATGACCTGGTCAAAAAGTAAAGTGATGATTACGAACTATCCATTTGATGGGAACAACAGACCTTATGTCAAATACTACTCGGATGGTCAATCCAGAATTCACATGGTCTTTACCGATGGTCACCCGAGAGTGGAACCGACTAACTCGGTGTACTATGCCTATTATGAAAATGGCGCTTTTTTCAAAGCCTCAGGTGAGAAGATTTGCACAATAGATGAGTTGCCTTTTGAACCAAAAGATGCCTCTGTAGTCTTTACGTCCAATCCTGAGGATGGAAGAGCTTGGGTGGCAGATATTGGTGAGGACGAAAATAACCATCCCGTCATCCTCTACACCAGGAGTCCCGAAGAATCCAATCACGAATACTGGTATGCAAGCTATTCTAAAAAAGGCTGGCAGGATTATAAAATTTGCGATTCGGGTCCATGGTTTCCACAAACTCCGGAAGGCACTCGTGAAAGAGAACCTCATTACTTTGGAGGGATGACCATACACCCGGACGATGCCTCGGTGGTTTATTTATCCCGACAGGTGAATGGAGTGTTTGAAATCGAGCGCTGGCAAACGAATAACCAGGGCAAATCATGGAAGTCTAAAGCGGTCACCCAGGAATCGGAATACGATAATGTGCGACCGTATGTACCAAGAGGATTAGACAAGGCAGATAAGGAAGTGGTACTGTGGATGGAAAACCAGAAATACATTCACTATACCGATTATAAGACCTCCGTCAAATATGCCATTCAAGAGTGAGGCATAAGAATTTGGGGAAATCGAGAGTGACGATGTAATGGTTTGGACAGAAACAACATCTGGATGAGAAAAATCCATGGTATAAAGAACTGGTTCTTGGTGAACTCAGAATCGCGGTAAAGAAGTGCTTCGTGGGGTAACTCTATACTGATAGTATTCTTTTACTAATGTACAAATATCAAACTCTACTACTCCAATTGAAAGCCAAAACCATCTTCCTCGACCTTATAGTTCACATCAATTTGTGGATTTGCCTCCATGTATGATTGCATCACCAAAGGATCGTAGTGGTTTCCAATCACATTTAAGCTTTTGAGATTGGTCAACGAACCTAGCTTAGGGAGCTCCTTCGTCAAGTCCAGTTTATTCATGGATAGATTTAGCTTATTCAGACTGGTCAAATTAGCAATTGACTCAGGGAGTGTGTGGATATCCAGGTTAGTCAGCGTCAACGATCGCAAGTTTTTGAGTTCGCCAACGGATTCTGGCAAATGACGAAAGGGTTTCTTGAGTTCACGAGTTTCATACCACGAAATTGGTGGATAGGTAGACCAACTGCCCTCAGGTTTATCCAACCTAATCGTCAAATCCTTCACCTGGGTTAGCTCACTTATAGTTGATGGGATATCATAGTAGTCTTGCCTGTCAGTCGGCACTCCAAGTTCGTCTAAGTAAATCACGACGGCTTCTTGGTCTTGGTATTCATCCATTGCAAAGATGTTTTCGGGATTATGACAACCTGCTAAAGTGAATAGAAGGGCCGGAAATAGAACATACTTCATGTCTTTCAAGATAATCAATAACCAATTAAAACGGATTTCAACCTCAAGCCAAGTATGTCAATCCCCTAGGGCCGGCAAAATCACTTTACTGGCAATCATAAACGGTAGCTTGTCCTCTTGAGAGTTGTAGGCTCCTCCGGTAAAAACCAGGACCAAATCCAACTCTGGAAATAGCATCAGGTATTGCCCGCCATTACCTGTGGCAGTCTGGGCAATGTAGGTCTGGTCATCAGCCTCCAATGGAATAGACCACCAGAAGTAGCCATAATCCATACCTGAAATCTGAGTTTTGGTAGTAGTCATCTCTCTAATCCAATCCGATGAAACGAGCTGTTGACCATTCCACTTGCCTTGATTGAGCGTCAGCAAACCGATCTTAGCAAAATCTCGAGAAGTCATGTACAAGCGCTTGCCGGAAGGAATCACTTCTTTATTGGAAGTGTGTCCCCAGTTATAATTGGTAATGTTCATGGGATCAAACAGGTACTTTTTAGCAAATGCATCTATGGACATGCTGCTACTCTGGCTAATGATCTCTGCAACTAGTATCGCACCCATGGAGCAGTAATTGGATACCGTTCCAGGATCATTGATCATGGGTAGGTCCAGCGTGTGTTGGATCCAATCCGACTTTCGGTAAACTTTGTCTTCCTGGCCTTTCGATTTTTTGTTCCAATCGTTGCAGTCCCACCCTGGCGACATGGTCAGTAAATGCCGAATAGTGATTTCCGATTTGCGACTGTCCAGGTTCTTTTGAGGACGCTGGCTGAGGTACTTTTCAATCGGGTCATCTACACTCTCCACAAAACCCTGATCTATGGCAATGCCCATGAGAAGCGCTCGAATGCTTTTGGTAGCAGATCGCAAATCATGGGGTTCATCTGCCGTCTGACCATTTAGATATTCTTCTAAAATGAGCTGATCGTTCTTGACTACCAGTACACTATGCAGTTTATTTCCTCCACTGTGTAGCTGACTGAATAAATGATACAACCGACTGGTGTCCTGCGCATAATCAAGCCAATTGGCAGTAGACCAGCCGTCATCAAGCTTTTCGGGAACAGAATAGGTGTAAGAATTCTGTGCTTGACTGACAATAGAAAGACAAAGTGAGGTAAGCATTAGGAGGTTTTTCATGATGGAGATTTGAACGGGAATGAATGGAGAACGTTTCCAGCTCACATCTCGGGTAGCATCAGACGTGACGAAACGACAGCCGCTCCCACAGCTTTCTCACCCGATACCTAAGCCAGGAAAGAAATTTAAGGAATGACAACAAGAGTAACCGTCATCCCACGGATTTCTAACCCGACACTTCGGGGGAGAAATACCGGGGGATCTGAAACAGGATGTTAAACAATCGGACTAGTGTTATTGACCAAGGTGGAAATTCAAGCCATGAAAACTAAATAGATCGTGAACAGTGCTTCCTTCATGAAGATTCCCTCGTCGGGCGCCCCTAGCCGAGCGACTAGCCGGGCGCCCCGGTTTCTGCTCCGCTACACCGTGGAATGACGAAAGGAGAGTAACCGTCATCCCACGGATTTCTATCCGACACTTCGGGGGAGAAATACCGGGGGATCTGAATGAGAATGTTGCATAGTCCGATTAGCTGTTGTCCAAGGTGGAAATTCAAGCCATGAAAACTAAATAGACCGTGAACAGTGCTTCCTTCATGAAGATTCCCTCGTCGGGCGCGACTAGCCGGGCGCCTCTATGCCAGATTCCCCTAGCCGGGCGCCCCAGTTTCCGCTGCGCTACATCGTGGAATGACGAAAGGTGTATCGTCATAAAATAGGTTGACTCTTTGATCAAGACGGCCAACTCGATTTATCAATCAAGTTATAGCCACCAAATAAACCTAAAACCTTCACCCTAAAACTTTTTCTTCACACCCTTTCACTCAGCTCCAGCCAGCGCATTTCTTTTTCTTCCAGCTCGGCTTTTACGCGCTCCAACTCCTCTCCTAGTTTCTGCAGTTCGTCGTAGGCTGTTTTGGTGTTCATCTCTTCAGCCAGTTGTTCCTTCTTTTGCTCCAGCTTCTCCATCTCCTTCTCCAGTCCATCAAACTCCCGCTGCTCGTTGTAGGAAAGCTTTTTCGTTTCTGGCTTTGGCTCGGGTGCTGTAGTACTCGTCTCTTGCTTTTTAGGGCTGCTGGCTTCCTGTTTTTTGGCACTTGGCATGGCTCCCTGCTCCCGTAGATCGGTGTAGTTGCCTGGGAAGTCTCTGACCTGTCCATTGCCTTCGAATACAAACAAATGGTCCGTCAAGCGATCCATGAAATACCGGTCGTGAGATACCACTAGCAGACATCCATCAAAACTCTCCAGATAATCCTCGAGTACATTGAGCGTCATCAGGTCCAGGTCGTTGGTGGGCTCATCCAGGATCAGGAAATTGGGATTATTCATGAGTACTCGTAGCAGCTGCAGTCTTCTTCGCTCCCCACCGCTGAGCTTGCCCACCACGTTAAACTGCATTTTAGGTGGGAACAAAAACTGATTCAGCAAACCACTGGCAGTCACCTGAGAACCATCCGCCAGTTTGATCACCTCAGCTACTTCTTTGATCACATCAATCACCCGAGCCTCCGGATCAAACTGATGTTCTTCCTGCGTGTAGTAGCCAAACTTGGTCGTTTGGCCCACTTCGCGCTTCCCACTATCCGGTGCGATCTCACCGATCAGGATATTCAGAAAGGTGGACTTCCCTACGCCATTTGGCCCCACAATCCCAACGCGTTCTTTGCGCTGGAAGGTGTGGTTGAAATGATCCAGTATTTTCAAATCACCAAAGCTCTTGGAGATCTGCTCCAGCTCCATGATTTTCTTGCCTTGTCGCTCGCCTTTCAGGTTGACTTCCATCTCCTGACGGTTCACATTTTTGGAAGCCACTTCTTTGGTTTCGTAAAAGGCATCCACCCGGTACTTGGCTTTTGTACCACGTGCTTTGGGCTGCCGACGCATCCAGTCCAGCTCTTTTCGAAGCAAGTTTTTGGCTTTGTCCACTGTAGCTGCTTCGCTTGCCTCTCGCTCTGACTTTTTCTCCAGAAAGTGGGAGTAACTGCCTTTGTATTTAAAGATCTGTCCCTGATCAATTTCCAGGATCTCGTTGGTCACCTTATCCAAAAAATACCGGTCGTGCGTTACCATCAGCAGGGTTAGGTTGGCAGTGGCCAAATAGTTTTCCAACCATTCGATCACCCGCAAGTCCAGGTGGTTGGTAGGCTCATCCAAGATCAAAAAGTCCGGGTTGACAATCAACGCCTTGGCCAGTGCCACGCGTTTACGCTGACCACCAGATAGGTCGCTCATCTTCTGGTCCAGATCATGGAGTCCCAACTCACCGAGCATTTGCTTCACATGACTTTCATAATCCCACGCATTCAAGCGATCCATTTCCTCAATCAGCGGCGTGATGTCCGGAGCATTTTCCGGATCGATGGTTGCCTGATGCAGCGCCAATTCATAGTCACGAACGACATTGAGCTCGGCGATATCTTCTGAAAACACCGCCTGCACGATGTTGTCTTCATCATCAAAATCTGGATTTTGGGGAACCATCGCCACTCGGATACCTTTGCGGAAAGAAACCTCACCCCGATCGGGCGTTTCCAATCCGGCAATGATTTTCATGAGTGTCGACTTGCCACAGCCATTGACACCCACCAAAGCCGCTTTCTGACCCTGATCCAAACCAAACGTCAACCCCTCAAACAACTGCCGCGAGTCGTAACTCTTAGCCAGATTTTCCACTGATAAATGATTCATGCCGCAAAGTTAGTCGGCGCTACTCCAATATCTAGCAGGACTGCAAGTATTTAGTATCTTCGAGGTTTGAAAACCAAACCACATTTTATGCGTCTTTTTGGACTACTCCTTCTTTCACTCTTAGCTACCGGTCAGCTATTCAGTCAGGACATTACCTACACTTTGGACCTCTCCAATAGTCAGCACCACGAGTTGAAAATCAGCATTCTATTTACAGAATTAGAGGGTGAGTCCCTGGAAATCCGGATGCCCAATTCGTCTCCTGGAAGGTACGCCCTGCACAACTTTGCCAAGAACGTGTACGAAGAGCAGGCGTTTGATGGAGCGGGTAATGAAGTGGAGCTGGTGCGATTGACTCCCTTCACCTGGGAGATGCCTGTCACTAACGGAAAGGCACGATTTGACTATACCATCTATGGCAATCACGCCGACGGCACCTACCTGGGCGTAGATGCTAAAAAACTACATATGAACATGCCCGCAACCTTCGCTTATGGCACCGGTCTGGAAGATCGAAAAATCAACCTGGTGATACCGAAGAAAGAAGGCTGGTCGGTTGCTACACAATTGGTTAAAGAAAACGAGACCACTTACTCAGCTCCCAATTATTATTACTTCTACGATAGCCCAACCATGGTAGGAAAAATTGACTGGCGCGAGTGGCAGGTAGACGGCCAAACCATACAGCTGGCCATGATGCACGAGGGTACCAATCAGGAGCTAGATGACTACACCGAATGGGTGAAAAAAGTGGTTGCTGAGCAGCAGTCGATTTATGGAGAACTTCCTTCATTTGATTATGGGCGATACACCTTTCTGGTAGCGTACAATCCATGGGTAGATGGCGATGGCATGGAGCACCGCAACTCCACCGTATGTACGAGTACCGGCTCATTGGAAAAAAATGCGTCCGGTTTGATCGGAACGATCTCACATGAATTCTTCCATGCCTGGAATATCGAACGCATACGTCCCAAGTCTTTGGAGCCGTTTGATTTTGACCAGGCAAATCTATCAGAAGCACTTTGGTTTGGAGAAGGCTTTACTTCCTACTTTGATGACCTGTCGCTGACCCGAGCTGGTATTTACAGCCCTGAGCAATATGTCAATAGCTTAGTCGGTGGGCTCAATTATGTACTCAATAGTCCTAGCCGGGAATTTCGTGGCCCGATCAAAATGAGTTACAACGCCACTTTTGTTGACGCTGGAACGGCCAATGATGCTACCAACTACTCCAATAATTTCGTGAGCTATTACAGCTATGGATCAGTGATCGGCTTGGGGCTGGATCTCACCTTGCGCGTAGAGTTCAACAAAACACTGGATGAATACATGCGCATGGTGTGGGAGCAATATGGCAAGCCAGAGATTCCATACACCATGGAAAACCTGGAAGATGTACTGGCCCAGCTAACCAACAAGAACTTTGCTGAGACATTCTTCAAAGAGCAAATCCAGGGAAGCAAAATACCCGACTTTGATGCATTATTTGAGGAGTTTGGTATCAAGATGTCACTTCAAAATCCAAACTCAGCCTACTTTGCTAATCCTAAAATCAATGACAACAACCAGGTGCAAAGTACCGTCATGCGGGGAACCGCTTTTTACGAAGCGGGTATTGAGCAAGGTGACAAGATTATAAGCGTGAACGGCACCACGATCAACACTACAGCGGATTTGAATAGAGAGATCAACGCCATGGAAATCGGCAAGACTTATGCGATTGAATACGAGCAACTGGGCGAAGTAAAAACCGGTAGCTTCACTGCGAAGCAAGATCCCAGGATCATGCTTTCTTACCTCTCAGATGACAAACTGAGCAAGAAGATTGTGAAGCGACGAAATGAGTGGTTAGAGATTAAGTGATTAATTAACCGCTCGGGTCTTAAAAATCTCTACTGAGCTATCTAGTGGGATGCTTAGAGCTATTATCCAATTGACTCATTGTACAACTCACCCCAGAGTTTAAAAATAGAAAGAATAACAATCTATCAAAGGGGGCTGTCTCAAAAGTCTGAAATTGGTGTCATTCTGAATTTATTTCAGAATCTATGTAGTTGAATATCAATGCATTTTAGATCCTGACATTCCATGCGGAACCAGTTCAGGATGACAAGAGCCCGCTTTTGAGACAGCCCCATGGGAAGAGTTGTTTGATATTGCTTATATAGAGATTTTGGGTCATAAACATCAGAATAAGAAATACATTGCACAACGCGCAGATTTTTCTTGGTCCAGCATATTCTTATGGCATTTCAATCTCTGCGATCACAGCTTTCTCGGTGGTTTGATCAAGCTAAAAAAAGAAGACGCAGCCCCCGGGTGGGAGCCACGTCAATCTATCACCGCCTAACCTAAAAAGGTGTCTTTAATTTCTTTAATTCACAAACAACTAATTCAGGGGGTTTAGTTCCGATTCTGTAAAAGAAATCTAGCTTGTGAATCTTCTTGCATGACTAACACCAATAGGCTTGAATATGTTGTGCATGAATCGACAAAATGCAGTAGCCATGACATTTTTTTACATTAACGGGAAAAATCATGTCTGAACAACTCCTCAGAACGTTTGTTTGTACATTAAACTTTGAACCCATGAAACGTTTCTTTTTCCCAATACTGGTTTTTATTCTATTGAGCTGCACTTCTCAGGGTGGCACCAACTCCGAAAACACTGACACTGAGGTGGTTCGTACTGAGTTTGCTCATGCGGCAGCACTGGACACAGCTACTTTCGCAGGTGGATGCTTCTGGTGTGTGGAGGCCTCCTTTGAGCAAATCAAAGGAGTAGCTGAGGCGGTCTCTGGATATGCCGGAGGAAAAGCATCAGATGCCAACTACAAAATGGTAAGCTATGGACGTACCGAACATGCGGAGACAGTTCAGGTCTATTACGATCCTGATGTCATCGATTACAAAACTCTACTAGATATCTTCTTTACAGCTCACGACCCCACACAACTCAACCGACAAGGTCCGGATGTAGGCAGGCAGTACCGAAGTGCTATTTTCTACCATAATGAGCAACAAAAGCAGTTGGCGGAAGCCAAAATGAAGTCACTAGCTGAAGACTACCCGAAACCGATCGTCACCCAACTCAATGCTTATACGGCTTTTTATCCAGCAGAAGATTACCATCAGGACTATGAAGAGAAGCATCCGTACGATCGCTACATCATGAATGTCTCAAGACCAAAGATTAATCGAGTGAAAAAGCGGTTTGCAGCTATTCTGAAGGAGGAATATAAAGACTAAACTCCTGGATCATAAAACGTCAAGCCAGGTGGCTGATACAGCAGCCACCCGGTGAGGCTGTATCGATCTTTGTTGGTCATAAGCACTTCATGCTCCACCTTATCACTGCGCATGATTACGCAACGTTTGGCTACTGGAGCAATGGTCCGTTCTTCTTCATTTAGAAATACTTTTAGCTCACCACCATCCCCTTCTTGCCAGTTTTTGTTGAGATAGAGGATAAATGAAATGAGTCGGTTGCTGCGATGGTTGAACTGATCCAGATGGCGCTTGTAGAAGGTACCTGCTGGATAGTGTGCCATGTGAAATTCCGAACCGGAAAGGCTCAAGTAGCAATACCTATTCAGCACACCGATGGCCTCATCCACTCGGGCGAAGAAATCTGCCAGCTCTACATCCTTGGATCGATCCAGCCAGCGAATGTAATCCCCACGGATCTCTACTTTTTGCTGAAAACCCGCTCCGGTTCCAATTCCGGCCCGTTTGAAATCCTCTTCCTCAAGCGTTTCCTGAAAATAGCTTAAAAAAACATCCAGATCCTGATCGGTGATAAAATCATCAATCACCAGGTAATTGTCTTCTGACAGCTGATCAACCCAGTTGAGCCAGATGTCCTCATCGAATGTATTCAAATAGGTAGTTAAAATAACGCGCGAATGTAGTACGCTTTCTAAAGATAAACGGTTCCATTAAATTACTTTTTTGAACTCAATTTTTCTGATCTATGAATAAGCGATTATTTATCCGCAAAGCTTTATTATCTCTTGGTGCAGTAGGCTTAGTTTCTCATGTTAAGGCTCAGCCAAAAAAAGTCATCAAAGGCCGATTCATTCATATGGTTTACTTCTGGCTTACTCCTGAGGCGAATGCAGATACCTTTATCCAAAATACGGAAGACTTTCTGAAAAAAGTAGACGTGATCAGAGGCTACCACCTCGGAAAACCAGCTGGAACGCCCAGAGAGGTAGTTGATAATAGCTACTCCGTGAGTTTGGTAGTCACGTTTGATAGTAAAGAAGATCAGGACATCTATCAAAAGCATGAGGCGCATCTCAAGTATATTGAGGACAATAACACCCAGTGGACAGAAGTCAAAATTTACGATTCGTGGGGAGCTCTTTAGTAACGGCTCTTCACCACAGAAAACAATAACTGGATACTTCCTTCGGATAGTTTGAACGTAATGGTGGGCTCCTCAGCGGTATGATTTTTAAGCTCCCTGACAATCTCTCCCAGTACAGCTTCTGACAAGTCCTCACATGCTATAATCAATGCGGCACGTACCTCCTGATCTTCGATAGACATACGAATTTTGTGATGATTGCCGGCTTTCTTGATGCCATTGGCCACCAGTGTGAGTGTCAGTGCTACAATAGAAGACCCAAGTGTACGTGGAGTGGAAATCTGAGGGTCAAACTCCAGTTCTGGCAGCAGTACTCCACCGACTTCTTTGGTCACGTGACGTGCCAGTTCACGTCCTGACTCTGCCACTTCTGATAGCATGGTACTAGTGGTGGGTTGGAAAACGTGACCGAGGGCCTCCAGAGAGTCCTCTGTATCTTCGATACTCGCTTCTATGTCGTAGAGGCCATTTTCACATCGTTCGAGTGAACTTCGTGCATCTTCCAGCATTTTGCGGATCTCATTTTTGGATTTAGGCTCGCCATAGAGTGTCATTTCAATAATCCTCAGAAAGGTAGACAACTCTCTGGTAGCCACCATTCCTTCTGATACGCTGCTTTTGATCGGCTTAATCGACCCCATGGCCTCTTTTAGCGCAGGAGAGGCTGCCTTCCCAATCAAATTGCTGTGATCCTTCCTTTTGGATTTGTTTAATTCTGCCAACCGTTCATTAACGAGATCAGCCAGTTTTTTAAGGTTTTCCTTCTCCTCTTCACTGAATGCATGCGGTTCGGTATCCAAAACACAAAGCGACCCGATGACCGTATTATTGGATTTGATCGGCATACCCAGATAAGCGCGAATGCCATATTCTTCTACTATTTGCTGAGGGATACCTTTCATTCCCTGTGCATCTACCAACTCCAACGGCTGTTCGGTGGTCACCACAAACTGGCAAAAAGAAACATCTTTATCAGTACCTCGGGATTTGGCCAAATCCTCAGGCAGCCCATAATGTGCTTTGAAAAATTGCAGTTGTTCCATCACCACAGTCACCAGAGCAATGGGTGTTTTCAACTTTTTGGCCGCATCGTTGACGATTCGCATTAACTGCTCGTCCTCAGCCTCAGCTAACAATTCCCTGGTGAAGGGCAATTCATCAGAGGAGAATCTGGCATCTAGAGCACTTTCCATATACAGTGTGAGTTGTAGATCAACAAATGATCAAGCTGGTGTGGTAAATATAGCTACTAAGACGTAAAACATGCAATAAACCAACCTAACGGCCACAAATGTCTTGATATGGGCAATAGCTGCATTTCTTCAGATCATCTGTTTGATCGAAGGCTACTTCTGGATCAAACATCTCGGTAAGCAAGTCAGAAATGGCCTGCTCAAACTCTGGCAAGTACTGTCGAAACTCCGTTACACTTGTTTTATGTTGTTTATCAAATATCTGCCATTCAAAATCCTTACTGAACAGGTCCTTTGAGTTGAATAAACCTGGCTCAATGACTTCATAGTCACCTTCGTATTTTTTGTAAAATAGGTAACTGTAGAAAAACACCTGAAAAGCCGCCTTACGTCTGGATTTTTCCTGACGGTCTACCAACGCCGCAATGGTGGTAAAGTCTTTATCATCCCGGCCAGTCTTATAATCAATCACCCGAACCTTACCTTCTTTCTGATCAATTCGGTCAATAATGCCTCGCAAACGCACTTTCTTCTCCTTTCCAGCTACTTGAATTGGAAACTCCATGAAATACCCCTCTTTTGTGCTGGCCTCCAGGCCAATGATCTTGAAAGGCGCATATTTCATATCATAATCGAGAATCTTCTCAATGAACTTCTTCAATACCTCAGAAGCAATCAAACTACGCCCCTCCAACTGAAATTTCTTTTCCTTTTTGATCTTATAGTGCTTCTTGAAAGCTTGATTCATCGCGCCTGATATCCCTTCTCGAATCCAGAAAATGTCTTGTGGATAAATCTCCTTGCGTTTCTCCCGATCTGTAAACTGCTTGTAAAGAATCTCCATGGTATCGTGGAGGATGTTTCCAAAGACCATGGCGTCCATTTCTTCCTGGACTTCATCTGGTTCATACAATCTCTCTACGTATTTGAAATAAAACTTCAGTCGACAGTCCAGATAGGCATTAAGTGCCGATGGTGTGAAAGTGCCCGGATGGATGCCTTTGGTCGATTGATAGCCATCGAGGTAGCGCTCCATTTTGGCTTGAATAAGTGGTGTTTTCTGGATAGTAATTGGAGCAGGAGCTGTCGTTTTGATCGGACTGGCCAGAATGCGTTTATTGATCTGGTAGCTAGACTCCACTTCCAGCTGTTGTACCAGTCTACTAAGCTCTCCATTGACATTGAATTCTGCCACGGTATTGTAAAAGAAATGGATGTTTTTAGCGCGCTGCAGCAATCGATAAAAAAGGTACGAGTAAATCGCGTCCTGATGATCAAATACTGGTAAGCTAAAGGCTTTACGGATATTGAATGGTATAAAAGATCCACGACGAGCTGCTGCTGGCCAACTGTCCTCGTTCATATTCAGAATGAAGACATTCTCGAAATCCAGATTTCTAGTCTCCAAAATACCCATGATCTGCAGTCCATTTAATGGCTCTCCTGTAAATGGTATCTTGAGCGTGCGTGCCAGTCGGCGAAAGAGCTTGATCAGAAAATCATACCCCAAATCATCCGCCCGATCACCCATCATCTCACGGAGGTGCACTACATGCTCGTAAAACCGACTGATGAACTCCAGTTCCAGATCATGCCCTTTATCCTTCCAGGTATCATAAAGACACTTAAGGATATTCATTAGATAGGAAAATGGAGAATCGATCTTTTGGAAGATAATCTGAAACACCTCATGTTTCAGCTCCAGATCATCCAGATACAATGTGATCAGGTTTCTACTCTTGATCTGTTGGATCAAATCTTTGATGCGATCTTCTTCGAGTGCGAAAAGCAACGGATGTTCTAGCAGTTCCACCAATGGCTTGTAGTAAAACGATACGCCATTGACCAGGCTTTCCTTGCGCATGTGTTGCAAAACCAGGACACTCTCCAAAAGACTATAGACGGGAGTATCCTTTAGCGGGTAACCCATGGTAATGTTGACCTTATCTACTCCATCCGGAATGGCGTGCAGTGCCGGAAACAACATATGTTCCATTGGAAGAACCACTACGGTATTCTCAGGGTCAAAGGAACCGTCCTTAACTAACCCTTCGAGATGTTCGGCAAGTGCTTTGGTTTGACCAACTTCTAAGGAAACTCCAGTGGCATTAAATGATTTATCCTGCCCAAACCGACTTGGAGGTTCTTTGGGGAATGTATTTCTAAGTACAGAATCACGAGCATATTCGCGAAGGAAAAACCCTGCCTCCTGCTTTGGGTTATTGAAATAATACTCATCCAAATCCCAGATCATCTCGGCTTTGTACTCATGCACGAAGTGTTTGATGATTTTCTCTTCCGCAAAGGTTAATGCATTGAAACCCGCAAAATAGATTTTACTTCCTTCTGCCGGCGCCACATCATGAAGGTTATCTGAAATTTCTCGATAGATCAATCCCCCATAAGCGATTCCTTTGGCTATTAGTCTCTCGCGATAGTCCGCATAAATAGGCCTAAGGATTTTCCAGGTCTCCAGAAATGCTTCCTGACTGGCAGTTGCCTTGGGAAGAAAACTGGACCAAAACGATTGAATGATGCGCTTGTCCTCCTCATCCAGGAAATAAAACTCTTCATCCAGCTCCTTTTGGGTCTTGATACTGGTGAACAGCTGATCGGTATTGACCAGGTATTGATCAATCTCCTCAAAATCTCGAAGGATCATTTCGCCCCAGAAGAAGAATTGATCAAAGCTCTCGTCTTTCTTTTGATGGGCCTTATATACCTCGTAGAGTGAGAAAATCGCCTCAATTTTTTCCACTTTACGCAGCGAACTAAACGACAAGACAAAATCCTCCATACTGATCACCTCTGGCATCCAGATGGGCTTATCGATGTGTTTGGATAGCTCCTTCCGAAAAAACAGACCTGCTCTACGGTTCGGGAAAACAACGGTGACATTTCTGAGTGCTTGAGCTTCGTTTTTCAACACCCGCTCTACCACTTCTGAGATGAATGACTGATTATCCATTGCTCACCTCCTCTACCGATACGTCATACAAATAAATCAAGTGTCCGGAGACTTTTTCGTATCCCATCTCAGCCAATAGCTTCATGTATTCTTTCACCTGATAATGGTCCTTTTTTCGAGGAGTCCCGGTTTTAAAATCAATCACCACTGTTTGTCCGTTTTTTTGATTAAGTCGATCGATGCGTTTGAAATCTCCACCGGGCAATAGAATGGGCACTTCTGTATGCACCTCCCACGATTCATCAAACCAATCGGCCACTTCCTGATGTTCGATGATTTTGGTCAACTCCACGATGTGCTCGAGATTGGAGAATTGGTCCAGGTCCTTTCGGTATTTGATCTGACTGAGAATGTCGTGCAGCTTGGTTCCACGCCGAGTAGCATCGTGTAGTATCGAATCATTAAGCTCTGCGGATCCTTTGATCTGGATACTCACCTTACCCCGCCAAGGGCTCGACAAATAGGATTTTAGGCCATATTCAATCGTGTCTTGTTTTTCATGTGTTGGCTGGCACAACTGACCCAGCTGAAAGGTACCAGCTTCCTCATTCCATGCATCTTGCTCCTGCACATGCTGGAGTACCAACTCATATGCATAATTGAGCTTTGGAGATGAGGGCATTTTAGCATGACCAATCAGCACCTCCACCGACCGGGTAAACGCCACATAGAGCAAATTCAGGTTATCCAGATAGGCCTTAAGCTTCTCTTCATAATACCGCTCAGCCCAAAAAGTCTGTGCGAGTCCTTTGTTGTATTTCAAAGGCACTACAGGCAGTTGATTGAATGGCTCCACTCCCACCTTGCCATCACACCAGAGAATGGTGTCTTTGGTGGCATCATGATCAAACGTCCAACTCATGAATGGCAAGATCACCACTGGAAACTCCAGGCCTTTCGATTTATGGATGGTCAGAATCTTCACGGCGTTGTTATCATCCGAAATCTGGATAGATCGCTCCTTTCGCACTTCTTCCCACCAGGCCAGAAACGATGGGATATCACCACGTTCATTTTTCGCATAATCCAGCACTGCATCCTGAAAACCTTGCAGATAAGTGAACTCTTCGGTTATCTGATTGAGGTCAAACATGCGGATGATGCTCTCCACTAATTCGTACAATGGGAGTGTTTTGAGGTATTCACGCTGTTTGACGAACTGTTTCGGACAAATCTCCTCCCAATGCTCATACTTTGAGAATATCTCACTTTCGGAAAGATCGTTTTGTAAAATGTATCGGTTGTATTCATACAGCCATTCACTCAGCACAATGGTATTTTTCTCATCATTGAGCCATTTGATCAGAGAAACGATAAACCGTACCAAATGACTAGAGGTGAGGTACAATGCTTCGCTACTGACCACTTCATATTTCAGGTCTGGGTCAGCTTCAGCAGAGTTTCTAAACTCGATAAATGCATCAGCAATTCGCTTACCTTCATTAGCATACCGGGTCAGCACAGCAATATCACGTAGTTCATAGCCATTTCTCTGAAGCTGCTCTACCTGATGAATGGTTTTCCGGATGGACTGCTCGATCCAGCTCTCTTCACTTTCCCTGTCTTCTGTAATGAAGTCAAACCGAACCATGCCGAGCTCATCCGTTTTGTGACCGGGGATCTCCTGACTCACATCAGAAAAGGTCCCAAACACCTGAGAAATTTTACCGTGCACCTGCTCCCGAATCTGATCATCGGGGATTTCTGTAATCAATTCTTCGAAGTGTCCATGTGATACTGACATCATCTGATCGAAAAAGGCATTGTTGAACCGAACGATCAGTGGGTCGGAGCGCCAGTTGGTGCCCAGGTTATGGGTTTCTACATGGTAATCGCCAATATCGTGTTTCACCCGATGCTGGAGCAACTCCCAGTCACCGCCTCGAAAGCGGTAGATAGATTGCTTCACATCTCCAACCACCATACTGAAGTTGCCTTCATCGGTGGTGTTTTTGACCAGTGGCATGAAGTTATCCCATTGGAAGGCAGAGGTATCCTGGAACTCATCGATCAGGTAATGGTTGTAGATTGATCCGACCTTTTCGTAGATGTAAGGGGTATCGCTATCACTGATGATCTGGTGCAGAAAGTCGGGCAGGTCAGCAATGAGCATCACGTCGTTCTCATCCCGGTATTTTTCCAGGTATTTGTTGATCTCAGCCAGAATCCCGAAGGTGTATAGGTATCTCTGGACCTCCAATACAGACTTGTACTTGACAAACTCGCGATCTACATAGCTAATCAAATCGCGATAGTAAATCATCACTTGCTCGGTTAGATTGACCAGGTTAGCATCATTCTGATCTGCTTTTTTCAACCATTTGGAAAGGTCATCCACAGCATTTCGCTTGGCTTCAGTGATGTCAAAATTGAGCTCATCTAGTTTTTCAAACAATCCAGCGGGTCCACCTGCCTTTCGGCTAAATGTTTCTACACTTAATCCATTGTCTTCCCAAAACTTAAAAACCTCCCGACACATTTTCTGCACCTGCTTTTCAAACGGGTACTTCACATTGTTTAACTCTTTTCGGATTCGTTCGAAGTATCCCTTTTGATTGCTCAACTCCAGAATTTGCTTCGAATAGAACTTGAACTCGTCTTTCGTGATCTCTTTGGACAGGGCTGTAATGTCTCTCCGAAAGTCCCAGCTTAAACCCTCCTCTACTTTGTGCTCTGCAAATTCGGTCAGCCACTTACGTAACTGCGTCTGCTTTTCTTCACCTATTTCCAGTAAGAGCTGATCAATAACCAACTGCAGAACCTTGTCCAGGTCCAGATCGATTGTAAACGTACCCTGAAGCCCCATCTCTCGGGCAAATGACCTGATTACCGCGTGAAAAAAGCTGTCAATAGTCACCACACTGAATCTACCGTACTGATGCAATATATCACTAAGGGCATCTGCTGCTCTCTTTGACAGTTGTTCATCAGTCACATCCAGTGAATCACAAAGCTCTGAACGCATCGGATGGTTCTCTCCACGAGCCAGTACTTTCAGAAAGGTAACAATGCGACTCTTCATCTCCTCGGTGGCTTTGTTGGTAAAGGTTACCCCCAGTATGTTACGAAAAGCGTTGGGACGAGAAAGAGCTAAAGTGAGGTATGATTTGGCCAGGGTAAATGTCTTTCCTGAACCTGCACCGGATCGATAGATATGAAAGGGCTTGCCGTCTGGTAGGTCCGTCTGAATAATGGCCATTTAGCTGTATTTCAATAATTGAGTAACAAACACTTCTAATAAAAAGAAGCACAGTTATCAAATATACAAGATGGACATGCAACCTGATAAAAAGCAAGTCGCAATTAATTATCCACAATGGATCAATGGCCATTTGATCTGATATAAATCACCATCGATCGAGATTCATGTTAATTCACCAAAAACTTAACATTACTGAATTGTTAATTTGTTAACATTTACATAATATTGGGTTATCAAATAATTAACGAAAGGTAATCATGAAAAAGTCACTCTTAACTATCGCATTTATACTCACTGCAGCAGTAGTATTTGCAGGGTCAGATCCATTGAAACCAACTATGGCTCGTGCGATCAATCTGGATGAGGTGGCTTCATCAATTGAGTACCCTACAGAAAGCAACCATAATGGTGTGGAAGGAACGGTGATGATGCAACTAAGCATTGATGAAAATGGAAAAATCACTAATAAAAAGGCCGTAACCTATCCGTGCAACAAGCTGAAAGAAGCTGTAGAAACGGCTGTGGAGAACTTGAAGTTTGAACCTGCGAAAAATGGTTTTGGCCAAGCAGTATCCAGTACGGTTAAGATTCCTTTTGCTTTCGAGCTAGCAATTGACTAATTCCTAAAAGAAGTTATAATAGTGTAATGAAGAGGGATGCCCGCAAGGGTGTCCCTTTTTTTATTCTTCTTTTCGAAAACGTAAGGGCAGCATGAATTGACGTTTTACCGGTTTTTCGTTGACCATTGCTGGTTGCCAGTCCGGCATTTGACTCACCACTTTACGAATCAGGGACACAACCGTATCCGACTCGACTCCTGATATTTGGATATCGGAAGGACGACCATCTTCTTCAATGTAAAAATAAATCTCCAGTTGATCCGTATTCAGCTGGTCCTCAGTGACTTTGGTGTCAACACCCTCGTAAAGATAACGGTAAAGACTATCGTAACCCACGCTGGGTTGAGCGTCGATGTAGACTGACAGACCTTTGGATGTATCCTTATGCTGGTCCGGTTCATTCTCCTCGGCAACCAACTCACGGTTTTGAGGAGTAGGGTCTACCTGTGGTAGCTTTTCTAACTGTTCCGGCACCTTTTCTTCATCAACAATTAATGGAATGACTTTCTTTTGCTCCAAATCAGACGTTGATTGGCTTTCTATGGGTTGATGGTCCGATCGGACATCCGATTTAGCCATATCCGGGAGTGGTACTGGCAACTCCCTATACTGCTGTGCCAGCGAGTTGGATAGCTCCTCCATTTGTATGGGTTCACGAATGACCTCTTGCTGTGGACTCACATCTACCACCCAAAAGGCAACAGAAAGAGCGGCCGCAGAACCGATAGCTCCTGCAGTTTTCCAAATTTTTACCCGCAGCTTTGCCTTTTTTGCACGTTCTACAATCTGATCAAAGTTCTTCTGTTGACCAACCATCAGTTCGTCTCGCTCTATCCAGCGAATGTTCTTTTTATAACTCATGACTTACTGATGCGTTTTTTTAGTTTATTCAGAATCCTGTAGGTCTTCATTTTCACCGCTTCCTCTGATTTGTTAAAGACCTGTCCCAGTTCCTTGAACGAGAGGTCTTCATAAAACCTCAACTCAATAATTGACAATTCCTCATCACTCAAGAAGGAAAGATGACGCGCCATTTGTTCCTTATCCATAGGATCATCAGTGGCTCCTGGTTCCATATCCAATGCACCTTGAAGGTCTTCGATTCGAAATAGAAAAGTACCCGTCTTACTCTTTCTAAAATGCATCCGCACTTCATTCAAGGCTATTTTATAAAGCCAAGGGGCAAACGAAAGACGCTCTTGGTCATAGCGATCCAGCTTTACCAATGCCTTGTAAAACACATTGGAAACAAGCTCATTGGATACTGCTGGATCACCTGACACTTTGAGTGAAACATACCTGTATATTGGCTCGAAATAGTGCCGATACACCTCTCCGAATAATTCGGGTTCCTTTTTTGCCTTCTTTATTAGCTCTTTTTCAAGTACTGGAGTCCACTCTTTGATCACTAGCTATTCAAAATATCTCACGGCCATTACTTTGACCTTCTCATTCTTGTTTAATTCCATCACTTCACCACTGACCAGATCAATCGCATAAGCGGTTTGCTCATCTATTTCTGAAGACGTCCAAATGTAGTATTGATTGGCCCAGGTTACCGGAAAGTTTTCATATATAAGCCTTGCCTCCTCGAGGGACGGAAGGACCCAATCCGATTGACCGTTGTTGACATGGCTCAGGGATATGTCATAGGCAAAAACAGCAGATGGGCTCTCTGTACACTTATAATCACCTAATGTTGCACAATTATCAGCTCCTGACCCAATACCGGTCGCACTAGCCCCTATTTCTACTTCTGGGCATCCCCAGGCTACATTGGCCATTCCATCATCCAATGTCCAGGGGTTTATGATGGAGGAAGTAACCTCGATAAATCTCCAATCATCGCTGGACTCTCCTTTGTCGTAAAGGACAATACCTCCCTGACCGTAATCACCAATCTCAGGATCAATGCCAGCATTCCTAACTCTAAAGCTACTACTGCATTCATTACCAAGATGATCATCCGCATAGACGCTTACACGCACTTCCTCAAAACCATCTTCGAACACCACCTTCAAAGTACGTGATGTATCAGACCCTATTATTCGAGCTCCCCTTCCAATATCCCATTGTAGACTATAATTCTCACTATCATTAGTTGGCACATTCTCAGAATAGAAAGCACTAACATAGTTCATGGTATCGAGAGACCCAGCACTATACGAACCACAAAGGTGACAACCGGTACCATTCCAACCATCAGGAATAGTAGCCATCATCTCTTGATAGCATGAAAGCTGGGTAGTCTCCTCGGTGATAGCTGGCTCTGGAGCAAGCTCATCACAAGCAATAAAAAGAATGAACAGGGCGAGTAACGTATTTGCTTTATGGTCAATCATTTTTACTTTTTTACTACTTACTATGCAGCTATGACCAAAAAGTAACGGGTAATTCTATTTTTTTTATGAATTGATTGCGAAGTAAGTTATAAATCTGTGAGCTGGAGGTGCCAAGTGAAGGTATTTTAACCGATAAACCGGGATATTCTCACATTCCCCACAGAAAAATTGCTTGATCCTTGACCGGTGGATGGTATTCGAAGGAATCGATAAGAATGTTAGGTCTATAAAAAGAAAAAGGTCGAGGCACCCCTACCTCGACCAGATTCAAATAAACAACATTAACCCAAAAATAGCTGTAGGGGAAGGATTCGAACCTCCACAGAGCGGTTAGCCCCGATGATTCACGATTAAATGCCGAAACATTTAATCGTGAAACACGCGGGATTTATCCCTTATCTCCACCCCCGAGACAGGAGGGCATGTCTGCCAATTTCATCACCCTACAGTGTGTCAACGCATCGTCTTTGCGTTGTTTTGATGATTCAAAAGTAGTACTAACTGACATTCTTTAAAATTTTATTAACACTTTTTGAAAAGATTTACATATCAGATCAAAATTCGATTTTCAAATTTGAAATTTCACAATTTACCCTCATTTAAAAGCCTGAAATTAGATTTCATTTAATCGTCAAGCATACAATTCCAACCATAATTTGGTGTTTACATCCATTCTTAGAATAAAATTCTTCCTTTTTGATAAAAATATCTCTCAAAACATTGAACGACACCAGTAAAATTGACTGGTTGATCTAAAAATCTCAATAGAGTTACCTCAAAAAAAAATAGATTATCTCCACAAGCACTTCTGTTTTAGGCATCATACTGTAGTCCTCGTTTCCAACGAGGACTTTAGTAGCCTCAGAATTACAATGTGAGATATAAAAGATGAAAACTAGAAGATCTAGGCATCTGCCTCATAAAGGCGAATGAGGTGAAACGATGGTTACTTTATTAGCTCCCCCAAAGCTCTCCTTACCTTTTCGAATCCAAACTCCCCTAATTCTCGATCAATCTTGGCTTGGATGCGGTCATTACCAAGGTTACCCAAACTGCCAAGGTGGGTATGCTTCACATTTCGGTTGGCTTTATACTCTCCTGCTTCTACTTGTCGACCTACTTCTTTATAGGCATCACGGAATGGCATGCCTCCCAGCACCAGCTCATTTACCAGTTCTACAGTAAACAAGTAATCGTATTTTGGATCATCTATAATACCCTCCATCACTTTCATCTCACTGATCGCAAACTCTGCAATATCAAGACATTGCTTGAGCATTTGAATGCCTGGAAATAAATGTTCTTTTAACTGTTGCAAATCGCGGTGGTAACCGCTTGGCAGGTTGCTGAGAATTAAGTTTAGTTCGTTAGGCAGAGCCATAAGCTGGTTGCAGCGCCCTCTCACGAGCTCAAACACATCGGGGTTTTTCTTGTGCGGCATGATGCTGGAGCCGGTGGTCAGTTCATCAGGAAACTTGATGAAATTGAAATTCTGGCCGGCATACAAGCACATGTCCATGGCCAGTTTGCTCATGGTAGCAGCTATTGAGGCAATAGCGTTGGCAACCGCCACTTCTGTTTTTCCACGGGTCATTTGAGCATACACTACATTGAAGTTAGGCTCATCGAACCCCAGTAGGTTGGTGGTCAATTCCCGGTCCAGCGGAAACGAAGAACCATAGCCAGCAGCTGACCCTAGTGGATTTTTGTTAGCTACTTCATATGCTCCACGTAGGGCAATCAAATCATCCGAGAGACTTTCTGCATAGGCACCCAACCACAGTCCAATGCTGGAAGGCATGGCCACCTGCATGTGGGTATATCCAGGGATTAATACATTTTTGTATGCCTCAGATTTCTTTAGCAGTTGATCGGTCAGCACCTTTACCTGGTTCGCAATCACCTCAATCTCACTTCGGAAGAACATCTTTAGGTCGACCAGCACCTGATCATTTCGGGATCTACCACTATGGATCTTTTTACCTACCTCCCCAAGATTTGCTGTTAGCAAATACTCCACCTGAGAGTGTATGTCTTCTATTCCTACATCGATGGTTATCTCTCCCGCTTCAGCCTTTTTATACAGGATTTTCAACTCTTTGGAGAGTGAGGCAAGTTCCTCTTTGGTCAACAAATCAATACTTGCCAACATCGTGATGTGTGCCAGTGAGCCCAGGATGTCGAAGGGAGCCAATAGCAAATCCAGCTCCTGGTCGTTACCGATGGTGAATACTTCTACTTTCTTATTGACGTCTGTGGACTTTTGCCAAAGCTTCATAGTTCTTTTTCTTTTATTTTCTTTCACTCTCTATCAGATCTCTCCTGAATGTGTTCATGACTTAATCATTGGAGGAAAATCGAGCCATACTAAAGGAGTCTTCATCATGTGTTCATGGTCAATTTCCAACCCCTTTTCTTTTTCCCCTAATGAAGGTGAAAGAAGTAATAATTCAAATATTAAAAAGAATCGACCTTGATTAATAAGCGTTAATGAATTGGAAGAAACACGTTTAAAAAAGCTATACTGTTTGAGCACTGATTTTATCAGTGCGAGTTTATGGATTTTCAATGTTTGCGAAGCAATTCTAGCGTATTAATCACAGTCTTGATCTTTTGGTGTTTTTGGACGGTCCGCCGCTGCGATCAAGCCAAAAGCACATTACATATTACTTATCCTTTCACCAACTTATTCAACAGCATCAAATACCCCAATATCCCTTCCCTCAATTCTTCCACATAAATGTACTCGTCCGCGGTATGCGATCGGTTCGAGTCACCCGGGCCAATCTTCACCGTCGCAAAAGGCATCAACGCCTGATCTGACATGGTCGGTGATCCAAACGTATCAATACCTAGTTCTGCTGCGGCTTTCACCAGTTCATGTTCTTTGTCAATTCGAGAAGGCTGCAGACGAGTAGATCGCTCCTTCACGTCACAGGACACATGCTGTCGAATGTGCTCCAAGGTCTCTTCATTAGAATAAGCATCAGTAGTTCGTACGTCTACCACAAAGTGACAGGTATCAGGCACCACGTTGTGCTGAGAGCCCGCCTCGATGACCGTCACCGACATCTTCACTGGTCCCAAAGTCTCCGACTGATTTGGAAATTGATAGGTCCTAAACCATTCAATATCTTTCATGGCATTGTAAATAGCATTTTCTCCCTCATCACGGGCTGCATGACCAGCCTTTCCTTTGGCGTAGCAGTCCAGCACCATCAGGCCCTTTTCATTGATAGCCATTTCCATTTGCGTAGGCTCACCTACTATACCAAAGTCTACCTCTCCCAATTCTCTAAGAATACTGCGCACACCACCTGCTCCAGAGATCTCCTCTTCAGCTGTTGCTGCAAGTATCAGGTTGTATTTCAAATCCTTGTGATTGTGGAAGTACATAAAGGTCATGATGAGGCAGACCAGTGGTCCTCCCGCATCATTGCTCCCTAAACCATACAATTTCTCATCTTCGATGATGGCCTCATGAGGATTCTTCGTATAGCCTTCATTGGGTTTGACCGTATCGTGATGTGAATTAAGAAGTATGGTAGGCTTGTCTGGATCAAAGTTTTGATTACGAACCCAGAGATTGTTTCCTTTTCGTTCTACGGTTATTTCATATTCTTCAAAGAAGGCCTGCAGATGATCAGCTGTTTTCTCTTCGTCTCTGCTAAAGCTTGGAATTTCGATGAGTTCGGAAAGGAGCTTGATCGCTACCTGATGAAGCTGGTCAGTACTAAACCTGAAGGAAGCTGCCATTCTGTGTATGTATTTGGTCGTATTTACAAATGCGCACCGATCCTACTCCACTCTCCAATGCCTTAAATGCGTTCTCTAATTTAGGAATCATCCCGCTATGAATCGCACCAGAAGCCTTCATTTCATTGAAAAAAGACTGCTCAAAATTAGTGATCAGGGATTTTGAATCATTAACATCCTTCATCACTCCATCCAACTCGAAGGTCAGAATTAGATTCACCTCATAATGAGGTGCCATAGCACTCGCCATCGTACCCGCCATTGTATCGGCATTGGTATTAAGAATGTGTCCCTGCCCATCGTGAGTTAGTGGTGCTATTACTGGTATGGATCCTTCTTCGATAAGGCTTTTCGCAAAGGTGTCGTTGACCAATTGTGGATCTCCTACCCAGCCATAATCTACATCGTTCTTGATCGGTCGTTTGCTGCTGGTGATCAGATTAGCATCTGCTCCTGTTAAACCAATGGCATTTTCACCCAGTGACTGAAGCTGCGCCACCAGCTGTTTGTTGACCAGCCCACCATAGACCATGGTGACCAGATCAATAGTAGCATCATCCGTCACACGTCTTCCTTCCACCATATTAGCTACAAGACCTAATTTATTTCCGATCTCTGTTGCGATGCGACCACCTCCGTGAATCAGAATTTTTCGACCTTTGAGTGCCACAAACCCGTTCAGAAATGCTTGTTTCATTTCAGGGTTTTCAATCACCGCACCGCCGATTTTGATGATGTGTAGTGTTTCTTTAGCCATGAGCTTCTAGTATTTCCTGAAAGACTGCCTGAGCACTATACACTCGATTGCCAGCTTGTGGGATCACGATCGAATGTTCACTATCTAGTACATCATCAGCAATTACTACATTCCTCCGCACGGGTAGACAATGCATGACTTTTGCTTCATTAGTATTAGCCAATTTCGCCTGATTGACCAGCCAGTCTCCATTCGTTCCCACTTTTCCATAATCATGAAAAGAGGACCAGTTTTTAACATAAACAAAATCGGCTCCTTTAAGGGCCGCTTCCTGATTGTGCTCGATCTTGGCACCTTTCGTAAACTGCTCACTTAGTTCAAACCCTTCAGGCTGAGCGATGGTGAAATCATAGTCTGTCTGAGTTAACCATTGAGCAAATGAATTGGGCACGGCTTGTGGCAATGATTTGATGTGTGGAGCCCAGGTCAATACCACTTTGGGCTTCTCCACTTTCTTGAATTCGGCAATGGTGATCAAATCTGCCAAAGATTGCAGTGGATGCAGTGTAGCAGACTCCAAACTAACTATAGGACATCCAGCGTGCGCTTTGAAAGCATTCATGATTTTTTCACTGTAGTCAGCATCTCGATCGGATAATGAAGGAAAAGATCGTACTCCAAGAATATCGCAATATTGCCCCATGACAGCTGCTGCTTCACGGATATGCTCTGCCGTACCACCATTCATCACTACACCATCTTCCATCTCAATCTGCCAGGAATCTTGAGTCACATTCATGACAATCACATCCATCCCCAGATTAGAGGCTGCTTTTTGGGAGCTCATCCTTGTCCTTAAGCTGGAATTAAAAAAAAGTAGCCCAAGTGTTTTATTGAGGCCCAACGCCTTGTTGGCAAAGGGATCCTTTTTAATGGCCAGCGCCTTCTTGACCAATACCATAGGATCAGCCACATCCTGCACTGAAGTGAAATGCTGCATTATTTAATGTTTTTGATTTTATCGTATGAGACCATCAGACCTTTGATAAGCGCTGAGCTCAATCCCTGATGTTCCATTTCATTTAACCCCGCAATGGTACATCCCTGCGGAGTAGTTACCTTATCAATCTCTACTTCTGGATGATTGCCATTTTCCAAAATTAAGGAAGCGGCGCCTTTGGCGGTTTGAACGGCAATTAACTGTGCTTCATCTGAATGAAAACCCATTTGAATACCTCCTTGAGTAGCCGCACGCAGAAAGCGCATAAAAAAGGCTATTCCACTAGCTCCAAGGACCGTGGCAGCCTGCATCAATTTCTCGTCGATCACGAGCGTCTGCCCGAGTGAATTAAACACCTTCTGCACTGTTAGTGCCAATTCCTTGCTGTCATTGCAGGCTATGCAGGTCATGGACTCACCAATGGCTATGGCTGTATTAGGCATAGCGCGGACCACAGGAACACTGACCTTCAGTAACCCCTTGATCTCCTCTATGGAGACACCTGTAATCACCGAGACCAACACATGCTTTTCAGTAAGAACAGGATTGATTTCCTCTATGAGCGTAGCAAGCTGCTTGGGCTGAACACAGAGAAACACATAACCTGATTGCTCCACAGCTTTTTTATTATCGTCAACTGTGAGATAGCCCTGCTTTGCCAAATAATCAATGTGCTTGAGATTCCTTCGGGTCAAATAAATCTCGTCAGCCTTTTTTAACTCTTCCTCCACGATACCCTGAGCAATGGCAATGCCTAGATTCCCAGCTCCAAGAATCGCGATATTTTGATCTAATACGTTCATAGCTTAAAAATTACTAGCTTTCAATTTTAGGCCTGCCGATTCCTCCAGACCAAACATCAAATTCATGTTTTGAACAGCCTGACCTGATGCACCTTTGAGTAGGTTATCGATGATGGAAATGACTAGAAGTTTATTTCCCTCCTTTTGAACATAAACCAAAGCCTTATTGGTATTAACCACCATCTTCAAGTCTGGATTCTGATCTACTACATGGGTAAACGAATGGTCTTTATAATAGTCACGATAAATATCATAAGCCTGTTTTTGTGAAATCTCCGATTCGAAATAAGATGTCACTATAATCCCACGGGTAAAATTTCCCCTGAAGGGAACAAAGTTGATTACCTGTTCTTCTCCTGATTCTTGTGTCAGACTCTCTCCTATTTCAGACAGATGTTGGTGCGTAAATGCTTTGTAGACACTCATGTTGCCCTCTCGCCAACTGAAATGTGAAGTTGTAGACAGTGATTGTCCAGCGCCTGTTGACCCTGTGATTCCCGTTGTATGAATTTCTGATTTGATAATTCCTGCCCTTGCTGCAGGCAAAAGCCCCACTTGAATGCATGTGGCAAAACAGCCTGGGTTCGCAACCTTTCGAGCCGATTTGATGGCTTCATGATTGAGCTCTGGCAAGCCATAAATAAAGTCGTTGCCTGGTGCCTTCAGTCGAAAGTCATTGCTCAGATCAATGATTCGAACCTCCGAAGGTACTTTGGTGTCCGCAAGAAAGGTCCTGGATTCTCCATGTCCCTTGCATAAAAACAGCACATCTATCTGATCAAAATCCAGCTCTGCATCAAACAGCAACTCCGTATCTCCGATTAAGTCCGTGTGGGTGGAGCTGATTTTCTGACCTGCCTGGCTGCTACTCTGTGCACAGACCACCTCTGCATTTGGATGGTTCAGTAAGATTCTGATCAACTCACCAGCAGTATAACCAGCCGCTCCGTATACTCCTACTCGCAATTTACTCATCGGTCTGGTGTACTTTGTGATAAATCATGTTCTGGTTGCCAAAAATCTTCGAAAAGCCTTTGACATCTTCTCCAGACCAGGAGTTGTTCATTTCGCCATACTTACCAAAACTTGATTGCATCAAGTCGTGATCAGATTCTATGCCAATGACATGAAATCGATAAGGACTCAGCATTACATTAACATCTCCACTAACGAATTTCTGCGTACTCTTAAAAAATGCTTCTATATCCCGCATCACTGGATCCAAATAATGTCCCTCATGCAGCAGGTTACCATAAGTGAGTGCAAACTGATCCTTCAGCAACAATTGGTTTTTGGTAAGTACATGCTTTTCTAGCGCGTGATGTGCTTTGATAAGAATGAGAGGTGCCGCAGCTTCAAAGCCAACGCGTCCTTTGATCCCTATGATGGTGTCACCCACATGGATATCCCTTCCGATGGCGTATGGATTTGCCAGTTTATTGAGCTCTTCGATGCATTCGACAGCAGAAAGCCTCACTCCATTCAACCCAACAGGTTCGCCTTTTTCGAAGACAATATTTACTTGTTTTGGCTCTTCTTTGGTGAGTTGACTTGGAAAGGCGGTTTCAGGAAGGTAATGATTGGAAGTAAGTGTTTCCTTACCTCCTACGGAAGTGCCCCAAAGTCCCTGGTTAACAGAGTATAAGGCTTTCTCCCAGTTACCATTCACACCATGATCAATGAGGTATTGGATCTCTTCTTCTCTTGAGAGTTTATTATCACGGATCGGCGTAATAATCTCCACTTCCGGACACAGAATATTGAAAATCATATCAAACCGCACCTGATCATTTCCGGCACCTGTACTCCCGTGTGCGATTGCAGTTACTCCCAGCTTATTGGCTTCATTGGCAATCGCTGTTGCCTGAAACACACGCTCGGCGCTAACAGAAAGCGGATAAGTGTTGTTTTTTAACACATTTCCGGCAATCAGGTATTTGATCGATTTCTGATAAAACTCCTCTGTCGCATCTACATTGAGATGACTTACTGCCCCGAGTTTTTTAGACTTTTGCTCCAAAGCTGTCAGCTCCTCATGATCAAAGCCTCCGGTATTGACAGTTATGGTATGTACTTCATACCCCAATTCTTTAAGGTAGATGCAGCAATAGGTGGTATCTAACCCTCCACTGAATGCAAGGACTACCTTCTTTTGATCACTCATTTAATTTTCACTTTTTGTTTCCAAAACAGGATTTTCTCTTGCACCTTCTCACTCTTATTCTTCCACTGTCGTTTCTTTTCTTCAGGGTCATAGAGCATGCCGGTGCAAAGACACATTTGATGATTCTTGCGGGTTAAGATGTCGTAGTTGACACAACTCGAACAACCTTTCCAGAAAGCCTCATCTTCCGTGAGTTCTGAAAACGCAACAGGTCTGTAACCCAGATCAGAGTTGATCTTCATTACAGCCATACTTGTCGTAAGTCCGAATAATTTAGCGTTGGGGTATTTCTCTCTTGAGAGTTTAAATGCACGTTCTTTGATGGCTTGGGCCAAGCCATTATTTCTAAAGTCCTGGTGCACAATCAAACCTGAGTTGGCGAGGTACTTGCCATTGCTCCATACCTCTATGTAACAAAATCCGGCTAACCTTCCCGATTTGGTCAGAGCTATGACCGCCTTGCCCTCGTTCATCTTCATTTCGAGATAATCGGGGGTTCTTCGGGCAATTCCAGTGCCGCGTTTGGCAGCACTGTCAGCCATCAATTCGCAGATTTCCTCTGCATATTTTATATGTGATGCATCAGCAACTGATACAACGAACTTGTCCATCTTGGATATTGGTATTTTAAAGAATCAGTATAAAAATAACGAAAAGTCGAAAGGAGGTCACCGCGTAGGTGTCCTAAGAAACATATCAGGCTTGCCGCCTGGGAAATCTAGGCCTTAGTGAGGGAGACGATATGTTCAAATATGTTTTCAACGGTATATTTAATTCTTCAAAGCAAAACTAATTACTATTTTTTCCCAACTCCAAGAATAAAAGAAGTTATTTCAAATTATTTTCCAAATAATTTATTGTTTACGCTTCAGTTCTCCTGAGACTCCACCCGAAACAATGTATTTCATGATTTCAGTATTTCTACCATCTAGTGGAATCAATTTGGTTTTGTCTACTACGAATACATTACCCGAAAAGTTGTATGAATGTGGTAAATAAACGGTAGCCATTCCAGGAAGCCCTATTTCCTCCAGATCCTTCTGAGTGATGAATCCGGGTTTGAAAATAACTCCCTTGTCATCGAAAGGCACCAACACAGGTGTATCAAACTTCTTCTTGTCACCAGCAAAAGCAGTGACCAAATCATTGATAGAGGTGTAGATGAAGTTGACCAATGGTATTTTCTTGAGCAAATCTCCAAATAGATCAAAAAAAGGCTTGGCAAAAATGGTATTGGCCAAATAGCCAATCAGCGATGTAACGACAAAAACAGTAATAATCCCCAGTCCAGGAATCTGAATAGGCAATAAGTTGTCTGTCCAGCTCACCATGGCGATGATCACATAAACAGTAAGACCAACAGGCACTACCAGCAACAAGCCGCGTAAGAAATACCTCAAGAGTGATTGTAAGTTCATAAGTGAAGTTGTCAAAAAATAAAAAAGGCCCTGTCGATTAAAACAAGGCCTTTCATTGAATGTTTTGTGATGTGCTTAAAGAGCTATACCGATAAACGACTTAAAGGCAAGTCCCATCAGACCTGTTATAAGCATAGTGATACCTAAACCTTTCAGACCATCAGGCACATTAGAGTATTTTAGTTTCTCTCTGATGGCAGCCAATGCTACTATCGCCAGAAACCAACCTACACCTGAACCAAACCCATAAGCTGTAGCCTGAGCAATGGTATAATCTCTCTGTACCATGAACAGGGATGCTCCAAGGATTGCACAGTTTACAGCGATCAATGGAAGGAAAATGCCTAATGATCCGTACAATGCAGGGGAGAATTTTTCAATCACCATTTCTACCAGCTGAACCATAGAAGCGATTACAGCAATAAACATGATGAACTGCAGGAACGTAAGATCCACTGTAGCAAAGTCTGCTCCTAACCAAGCCAGTGCTCCCTCTTTTAGTACATACTCTTGCAACAACCAGTTGACGGGTACAGTAATAGTCAAAACGAAGATTACTGCCATCCCAAGACCGAAAGCTGTAGACACCTTCTTAGATACCGCCAGGAACGAACACATTCCCAGGAAGTATGCAAAGACCATGTTGTCAATGAAAGTGGCTTTGAGTGCTATGTTAAAAATATCCATGTCTTTTCTAATTATCTTATTAGTGTTCTACGTAGCCTGTTTTAGATCGCTGGACCCATATGAGGATTCCCAGCACCATAAATGCCCCAATGGAATCTACCATCAAGCCATTGGTTGGGAAACTTTCCCATCCGATAGCTTCGAAGATTTTGAAGTTCATGATAGAACCGGATCCAAATAACTCCCTAAAGAAAGCAACTACTAAAATGATCCAGGCATAACCGAATCCACTTCCTAAACCATCCAAAATAGAATCGTAAGGTTTATTGGCCATGGCGAAAGCTTCTAGTCGACCCATCACAATACAGTTAGTAATGATCAGACCTACGAATGCTCCTAAAACTTTGTACATATCAAAGTAGTAAGCTTTCAACACTTCACTGACCAGTGTAACCAAGGTTGCAATGACTGCCAACTGAACAATGATCCTCACCCTACCAGGTATCAAACCTCTGATCAAAGATATGATCAGGTTGGAGAACACAATTACTGAGATTACCGCAATAGACATCACCAACGTAGGTTCCATCTTGATGGTAATGGCCAGTGCAGAACAGATACCAAGTACCTGTACCGTAATCGGGTTGTCCTCATTCAATGGATCAGAAACGATTCTTTTTCTTCTCTTTGAGAATAAAGCTTCAGAAGATTTTTTTACTTCTTCTTTTACTTCAGCTGTTTCAGTACTCATAGACAGAGTTTTTATTAGTTTAAGGCAACTTTTCCGTCGCCTGATTTTACTTTATTAATGTATGACTGGTAGTACCCAAGGTACGATTGTAGCATGGAGTTCACTCCTTTTCCAGTAAGTGTCGCTCCAGACATACCATCTACCTGATGGTCCGTCAAACCTGAGTTTCCTTCTCCCTTTACCATAGAAACAGATACCAGCTTGCCGCCTTCATAGATTTTTTTACCCACAAATCGATCTCTCACTTCTTCAGAGGTAATTCGCGCACCGAGACCAGGTGTTTCCTGTTTGTGATCAAAAGCCACACCTTTGATGGTGTTAAGATCGTTCTCAAGAGCTAGGTATCCAGAAATCCAATCCCACAGTCCCGCACCAAACATTGGAAAAATGTAGGCATCCACTTGTTCGGAGTTAGGATCATTTTTGAATTTGAAAACTGGGAACAAACGCTCCTCAGGAGCAAAGCGATAATTCTTCTGGATGTTTACTTTCTCTGCAACCACAGGATTGCCTTTATCGTCGGTAGTCACCTCGTCTCCATTGATATCCACGACGATAGACTCCACTTTTTCATCATATAATGCAAGAATATCATTCGGATTCTCGTAAGATGAAATGTCCATAACCGCACCAAGAATCTTCTTCTTGGTATCCAACTCTATCTGCTTTTGCTGGGCTGGTTTAAGCCCCACAGATGCTAGTGACAATAGGCCGCCAAGGATTACCGTAAGTGCGACCGAAAATAGGATTATATAAGTATTAGACCGTTGCACGTTTTAATCTTCTTTTTTTGTTAGCATCTACTACATAGTAATCAATAAGTGGAGCAAAAACGTTCATGAATAGAATCGCCAGCATAATTCCCTCTGGATAAGCAGGGTTTACCACTCGAATCAAAACTGTTAGGATTCCAATAAGAAATCCATATATCCATTTACCTACTTCTGTTTGTGAAGCAGAAACAGGGTCTGTTGCCATAAAGACTGCTCCGAAGGCTAACCCACCAGCTACCAGGTGATAATGTGCCGGGAAGTCCATGTACGGGTTTCCTCCAACCATGTTGAAGATCAATCCCATGAAATAGGCTCCTCCGAAAACGCTAAAAATGATTTTCCAGCTTCCCACTCCGGTTCCAATAAGGATGGCCGCACCAATCAAACACATCAGCACAGAAGTTTCTCCAATACTGCCAGGGATCGCTCCGATGAACATGTTCATCCATTCGAACATTCCATCATACCAATGACCACCGATTTCAGTCAGCATGTTAGTCCCATTTGCCATGGCCGTCGGGCCGTAAGAAAGAACCGTAGCACCTGAGAACCCGTCTACTGCTTGCTTTCCTCCAAGGTATACCCAAACGGTATCTCCTGAGATTTGACCTGGATAGGCGAAATACAGAAATGCCCTGGCTGTCAAAGCTACGTTGAGGATGTTCATTCCTGTACCTCCAAATGCTTCTTTGCCAATCACAACAGCAAAAATGGTCGCTAAAGCAACTTGCCAAAGAGGAATGGTAGGTGGCATGATCAACGCGATCAACATCCCTGTAACCAGATATCCCTCACTAATCGGGTGATTTCTGATCACACAGAACGTAAATTCAGTCAGTAGTCCCACCGCATAGGAGACAATCACAATTGGAATAACCGGAATTGCTCCAGCGATAATCTTATCTAAAAAGGTAGCCTCTTCTCCAATAGAAATGAAGTGCTGATGTCCCACATTCCAAATTCCAAACAATAGAGCGGGAATCATGGCAATCACCACAGTAATCATTACTCTTTTCAAATCCACTGCGTCTTTGATCTGCGCCCCTTTGTTCTTGGTCAAAAGATCAGGTGCAAAAACGATGGTTCTATGTCCTTCGTAAAGGGTGTAGAATTTCTCCCACTTACCACCCTTCTCAAAGTTTGGTTTTACGCTATCAAATAATTTTTGTAATGCCTTCATTTCAATGAATTAGCTATTTTTTATCAACTCAATTCCTTCTCTCAATATCGACTGGAGATCGTTCTTGGATGGATCGATGAACTCACAAAGAGCCACATCCTCTTCCACTAATTCGAAAATCCCCAACGCTTCCATTTCATCATAGTCCTCTGCAATGATTGCTTTGAACAAATAGGTTGGAAGAATATCCATAGGAAGCACTTTTTCAAAAGCTCCTGTCACCACAAATGGTCTTTCTTCACCATGAGTATTGGTATCTATCGTATATTCTTTGTTTTTATTCAGGAATGACAAAAGACCCAACGCTTTGTGGAAACTCAGTTTGGAAGCGCTTGGTTTTAGCCAACCCAGGAATTCTTCATAGTCACCTTCTGGTATCACAGTCACTTGGTTGTGATAGAATCCCAGGTAACCATTCTTTCCGCAATTCTCACCGGTAAGTGGATTTCCGCTGATGAAGCGTACATTTCCAGAAACATCACCTGTCAAATTGCCAAGCATGGCTCCACTGTATGTCTTCACATAACCAGGAGCTGACACTTCTGATCCGGTAACCGCCACCACCTTAGAGGCATCGTATTTACCCTCAGTGAAAAGCTGACCAATCTGGGCCACACCATACGGTGTTACTGTCCAGGCAATATCTCCTTTGTTGATTGGATCTAAGTGATGAATCTGCACTCCTACATTACCCGCAGGATGCGCTCCAATGAATTTGTTTAGCTCTACACCTTTTGCCTGAGCAAAAACCTGCGCAACTTCTGCATTGCCATCTATGTTCAAATGGATCTTACCATCTGTAAATTTCTTAAGAATGTCCAAACCTGTTTGGAAGAACTGTTCCTTGTCTCCAAGTTGATAGGCCAAATCAGGAGCCAACGGGTTAGAATCAAATGCCGAAATGAAGATCGCTTTAGGCTTATCAGCCGGATCCGCCACGATTCCAAACGGACGTTGCAGGATATTAGGCCATACGCCTCCAGCTTTCATGTGTGTAAGAGCATCCTCTTTAGACAAACTTGCGATATCTGAGGCATTGAAAGTTTTGAACTTTTCAAAGACTACCTCTTTGTCTGCCAATATCTTGATCTCTAGAAGTTTACGCTTCTCCCCTCGCTTGATTTCTGCAACCTCTCCACTCACTGGAGAGCAGAAATATACATCCTCGGCAAATTTGTCATAAAGAATTGGTGTGCCGGCTTTTACCGTATCACCTTCTTTGACCAACAGTTTTGGTCGTGACATGTGAGGAAAGTCTGTTGGTTTTAATGCGAAGGTTTCTGAGAGTGATATTTCTGAGATTTTCTTCTCCGGTTTACCGGCAAGGTTGATATCAAAACCTTTCTTTAGCTTGATCGTTTTGGACATTTTCTATAATTGCGCTCTACTTGAAAATCGTTGCAAAAATAGTAAAAAAATGTTCAAATGAAATGTTTGATGCGATCAATAAATTACTGTTTTTTGAACGGTAATTTTTAGTAAAATCAAGCCTCTACCTGTTCATGTTTGGATAGAAAATTAGACACTCGCTCCATTAACCAACGTGGAGTGGAGGTAGCACCGCAAATTCCGATACGGTCAGATGGATTGATCCAGGACAGGTCAATATCCTCCTCGTTCTCTACGAAGTAGCTTCTAGGGTTGTTTTCAAGGCAAACGTTATACAACGCTCGTCCATTGGAACTCTTCTTGCCAGATACGAACAGAATCACGTCATGCTTACTGGAAAAGTCAACCATCTTGGGTTCACGGTTGGATACTTGCCTGCAAATACTGTCATTTGAATTGAAGTCTTCCACTGTCAGAGTACCCTTATGATCTTTGATCCGCTCTTCTATTTGCTCTTTGATGGTGTAAAAACCTTTCGTGCTTTTAGTAGTCTGACTGTATAAGACTACAGGTTTGTTGAAGTCAATTTTATCCAAATCTTCCTCGGAAGACACGATGATCGCCTCGTCATTGGTTTGTCCAGTGAGACCAATCACTTCCGCGTGTCCAGGCTTGCCGTAGATCACTACCTGACCTCCTACTTCCTGGGCTTTGTCATAGGAGTGTTTGATCCTGTTTTGCAGTTTGAGCACCACTGGACACGATGCATCGATCAGTTCGATATTGTTTTCCAGGGCAATCTGGTAAGTCTCAGGTGGTTCACCATGTGCACGAATTAGCACTTTACAATCGTGCAGTTGTTCTAACTGATTTCTATCGATGGTTCTGAGCCCTTTCTGATAAAGCCGCTCCACCTCCATCGCATTATGCACAATGTCGCCAAGACAATACAATTGCTGTCCATCGCTCATTTCGTCTTCGGCCATCTGAATGGCAAACTCTACACCAAAACAATAACCGGAATGTGGATCAATCTCTATCTGCATGGATAATCTCCTTTGCTAACTCTACAATTTTATGAACTTGCTCATCGAAAGTCAAATCAGAAGTATCTATTTCCACTGCATCGTCTGCTTTGATGAGTGGTGATTCTGCCCGAGATGAGTCAATTTTATCTCTCTCTAGTAAATTGAGTTCAATGGTATTAAGTTCCTCCTCAATCCCCTTTTCTAGAAGTTCTTTTTGGCGTCTCAAAGCCCGAACTCTAGGGTTGGCGGTCATAAATACTTTTAACTCGGCATCAGGAAAAACAACAGTACCAATATCTCTTCCGTCCATCACTATGCCCCGTTCTCTGCCTATCTGTTGCTGCTGCGCCACCATTGCTTCTCGTACCTGCCTGATCGCACTGACCTTGCTCACGTTTTCATTGATGCGCATCGTCCGGATCTCGTTTGAAACATTGGTGCCGTTCAACAGAATTTGCGAACCCAGAAATTGGATATCAACACCCTCTAAAGACGCAGCTACTGCATCATGATCATCCAAGTTCACCTCATTGGCCAGCATGAAATAAGTGGTAGCGCGATACATGGCGCCACTGTCTATATAAATATAATGAAGTGCATCCGCCACTTTTTTGGCCGTAGAACTTTTCCCTGTCCCAGAGAACCCATCAAGGGCAACAACAATCTTTTTCATTTAGCAATCCTTAATTGGACAGGGTATTGGCTTACCCTTTTTAATTTGCTTCTTTTTGTAAGAAGAGGAAGGTCCTTTCCTGCAACCACTAAAAATCAAAAGTGCGGAAAGCAAAAAAAGACCTGCTATATTTCTAATTCGTAACATCAACTATTCTAAAGGCTGCCGGTTTCTACACCACCATCTATTTTTTTGACCAACCCCTGTAGTACTTTACCAGGACCACATTCTATAAATGAGGTTGCCCCATCCATAATCATGGATTGGACACTCTGTGTCCATCTGACAGGTGCTGTTAATTGTGCAACCAAATTAGTCTTGATATCATTCAGATTGGTATGACCTTTAGCATCCACATTCTGGTATACTGGACACTTTGGTTCGCTAAAATTAGTCCCTTCAATCGCCGCAGCTAGTTCTTCTCGTGCTGGCTCCATCAATGGTGAGTGAAATGCACCACCTACTGGCAATATCATGGCTCTTTTAGCTCCAGCCTCTTTCAGCTTTTCGCAAGCTATTTCCACTCCTTTCACACTTCCTGAGATCACTAACTGTCCCGGACAGTTGTAATTTGCAGCCACTACCACTTCATCTATACCCTCGCATACTTCCTCTACTGTCTGGTCTGGAAGTGCCAAAACAGCCGCCATGGTAGACTCCTGCATTTCACAGGCCTTTTGCATGGCCATAGCTCTTTGGGAAACTAGCTTCAAACCATCTTCAAAACTCAAGGTACCATTTGCTACCAGGGCCGAGAACTCTCCCAATGAATGACCTGCTACCATATCCGGATGGAACTGGTCAGAAATCAACGCCGTAGTTACACTATGCAAAAAGATTGCGGGTTGAGTAACTTTGGTTTGTTTCAATTCATCAGCAGTTCCTTCAAACATAATTTTGGACAATGAAAATCCAAGTACGTCGTCTGCCTGGTCAAAAAGTTCTTTTGCTTTGGGGTTATTGTCGTATAAATCTTTGCCCATTCCTGGAAACTGAGCTCCCTGTCCAGGGAATACAAATGCCTTCATAAATTCAGGTTTGATTCGTTGATTGATTTGGCGGCAAATCTAAAGAAACATCCTAAGAATCTAGAAATCGATCTCGTAGTTCTGGTGTTGGCATTCGGCAAGAATCTCTTTTGCCAAACCACTTATACCTATTTTTTGCGATGATATCGTAAAAAAAATCTCTTAGTCCTCTAGGTAGGATAATGAAAACTTTCATGACTGGCCAAAGACCACTCAACTTTCCGGCGATGCGTAGTGCTGCATCACTTTTGTAGTAAACAGCAGACGGCTCTACCAAGACAATGCTTTCTAATTGGTTATCAGACAGATTCCGACGGCTCAACAATGTTTGTGCTTCATCTGATTGAAGTGATGCAAACTTAAAATGCCCTCCATCGCGATCAATGATGAAATTCACAGATCCATTGCAGAGATTACAGACTCCATCAAAAAGGATGACGGATTGCTCTACCTTAGCAGCTGTACCCATCCCTTGATCACTTGATTGGCATCATCTGGGTCCAACACATCAAAAACCACTTCAGCAGAGTAATAGTAGACACCGGCTGGCAAGTCTTCACCTATTTTGTTGGTTCCATCCCAGTTGATAAAAATGCCGTTACTGTTTTCGAACGAGTCATAAACGAAGACCTCTGCACCTGACCGATCGAAGACCTTAAAATCAACTGATCTGACAAAGCGTGGACAATCGGCATTGTTAAAACCGGTAATGCCCAGTCCAATATTATTTAATGGTGCAAAAACATCATTGGTCCCATCATTATTCGGTGTAAACACATTTGGGAGTTTGTAAACCGGACAGTTATCTCTGCAGATCTCTTCTGTAGGAGCGCTTTCATTTCCAGACCGGTCCACCGCCGTAATTCGATAACATCCTTTAATACTAGTCAGATCACTTCTTACTAATCTGGTAACTGGCGTGGTGGCTATTAGTTGGTAGTCCTCTTCTCTACCCGTCTCAGATAAATACACATTGTATTCTACCACATCATCGTCACATTGAGCTGACCGATCCACTCCCCAGTTGATCTCCTGTGAGAACAAGTTGGTACCACATGGTAGATTTGACAAGATACTCTCACAATCCTCAGCATCTACCAGGGTCAGGTTAGGGGGTGTACAGGGAGGTATGGTATCATTTGGTTGACCACATGCAATCTGACTGGTATTGAGCAACGGCTCTGGCAGTAGCTCATTATCATAGGACCCCTGAGTAGTTACGTAATAACAATACTCTATTTCATCGTCTAGTTTGGTATCATTGAAGCGACCATTGTCCCAGTAGGTGAAACCTTCTGTGGTCACATCTACTGAATCTATCAATACAATCTCTGAAAGGTCCGACCCTACCTGATCTCTCCATATATAGTGATAAGGATATTCCTGGATTTGATTGGACCAGGGCACATTGGCTGACCAATTGAGTTCGATGGACTCCAATAGTGGCTTTAACTCAAGCCGTACGGTACTTGCGGTGGCAGAAGAATCCACATAATTTCCATTAGCATCATAAGCCTTGACATAATAGCTGTTTTCTTCATTGAAGGTATTCAGGCCATTTTCGACAAACACCGTATCTGTCAAATCCGTGGTGACCGTTTCGAATGATCCACCTTCAGTAGACCGATGTAGGCTGTAAGTATAAGCAGGCGGATACAGTACCTGATCTATTTGGTAAGGAGGTGTCCAACGCACCAATACAGAGCCATCATCTGTATCTGTAGACTGAACATCTACATTTGTGATTACTGGTGCTGTTACATTGAGGCTGTCACATGCTTCAGCACTTACATAACTTAGTCCTCCTTCAGGCTGTCCAAACTCAGTGACTAATCGGTAACAGTATTTGGCACCAGGTGCTAATCCCTGTCCATTGTTATCATCCAGATAGAATGTCTGATTGATTGGGACTCGGTCAATAAGCTGGTAACCAGTGTTTCCTGGCATACCCACTTCACAGTCGTCCACTTCAATATCGTATTCCCCCACTCTTCGCCACACCTGCATGGCGATAGAGTCTGAAGCGTTCAAGCATGTATAGGGATCCCAGTTTAGTTTCATGGCTCTATTTGGCTGAACTTCCACCTCCAAACCGGTCGGTGCTGGTGCTACTACGGTTATTTCTACCGTTGCAAAATCAACAAGACTTGGACCTTCATCTGGATTATCCGTTACTTTAAACTGAACCTGATAAGGACGGGCTCTCACATGTCCACATTGGGTATCCCAGTTGAAGGTGAGGTATCCCGGAGGTCCTTCAAACTGAGCAGGTCTGGGTGAGTAAGTAGCCGGTGAGAATACCTCAAATGGGCCACCAAATGCTTCCAATTTGACTGGGTCTCCATCGGGATCGTTACCCTCAATGATCAACTCCAGGCTCGTACCCGCCTCTACACAAATGTTCTCAGGCACTTTGATTGTGGGACGATCATTATCTGTATCTTCCACGATGATCTGCATGTCACGTGTAACGAAACCAAGTCGAACCCACTGATCAATTGCTTCAATGTACCGCCATTCTTCCACTACGAACGCAACGTTGTATTCTGCCTTGTCTCCCTGATTGAGAACATCGCCGGGCGCATCCCAAACAAGGTCTCCCGTGATCGGGTCTATTGACAATTCTGGAGAATTATTTTGGGCCTGATTGCCTTGAGAAAAGTTGGTATAAAAATCGGGATTATTTAAAGCTCTGTAACCATTTACCACTGCATTTCTCGCCTGCTTGGGAGTGGTGAATTTGTAAGAAAGACTATCTCCATCTGGATCAAATGCACCAGCGTTGTGAATGAAAAGTGACCCAACTGCTGCATAATCAATTGGGGGAACAGTAAGAACAGGAGTATTGTTCGTACCATAGAATGGATCAATGACAACAAGAGATTCAACATAGAATGTCGTGTTGACGGAATTATCCATATTGATGATTTCAGCGTTTCGATACTCCTCCTTGTAGGAAACGATGTATGAATTGGCAGCTTGATAGGTATGGCGAAGTTTGAACTGCACCATTTCGGTTTCATTACCTACAGCCGTTTTTACGATCTGAAAATCTGCATCCACAGAGTTTCCATCACCAAAATCAAAAGTACCTGCACCGAACTCTATCACTGAACCAGAATCTCTGAAGCCAGTGAAGGTAAACTCGTAAGTTAACGTGAGATTATCCACACGTCTGGCAGTGATCTCACCGGCTCTAATGTGAGTGGCAGAGGTTTTCAGTATCATTCCAAAGGACAATACAGCTGTTGCCAATGTTTTAAACAATAAGGTTTTGTCAATTCGAATCATCGCTGTTTAAACATTCCCCACTAAGGTATCCCCTATTTACCTAGAACCTCAATGGATGGTTAATTATTTTGCTAGTGAGATATTAAGGTCGCTACTCACCATTCATTTATTATATGAAATTTCAAACAATTACTTCACACGTTCTGTTCGTGCTACAAAAATTATTCCCTAAATAAACGATGGGTTTTTCATTAGACTATTTAGAAAGATTCAAAATAAGTGTTCGAATTGTCAGATCGATGACTGGGAACTACCTTTGGGTCCGCACAAAAATGAAATTCACAAAATAATATGAGTTGGTTGTCAAGTACTATCGCCAAAAAGTTTGCAATGGCGCTTTCTGGTTTGCTGCTAGTGTTGTTTTTGCTGTCACATTTGACCACAAACATGCTATCGGTTATAAGCCCCGAAGCATTCAACGAAGCTTCGCATTTCTTAGGAACAAACCCATTTGTTCAGTTTCTAGCCCAGCCCATATTGATGCTGGGAGTTGTTTTTCATTTCCTGCTCGGTTTCGTGCTTGAAGCGAAAAATAGAGCTTCCAGACCTATCAAATATGCCAAGAAAAGCACCGGAAATGCTACCTGGATGTCACAGAATATGATTTTCAGTGGTCTGGTCATTCTGGCATTTCTCGCACTACACTTTGTTGATTTCTGGATCCCTGAGATGAATTATAAATACATTCAAGGATTACCCGAAGTGACCGATAGATATTATGAAGAACTTGTTCATAAATTTCAGGATCCACTCCGAGTTGGATTTTATGTACTGGCATTTGTTCTGCTAGCCTTACACCTTCTGCACGGATTTCAATCATCTCTGCAATCCATGGGGATCAATAACAAGTTCACACCCTCAATTAAAAAATTTACCCAGGCATATGCGGTGATTGTACCTGTAGGTTTCATTTTCATTGCATTGTTTCACTATATCAATCATTAATTCTAAGTCATGAAGATAGGTTCTAATTTTCCTGCAAAGACACCGGATGGTCCAATAGCTGACAAGTGGACTAATCATAAGAATAAGATCAATCTGGTAAACCCTGCCAACAAAAGACTTATAGATGTAATAGTGGTTGGTACTGGTCTGGCCGGAGGTTCCGCAGCTGCTACTCTTGCCGAGTTGGGTTACAATGTAAAAGCATTTTGTTTTCAGGATTCTCCAAGACGGGCACACTCTATTGCCGCACAGGGAGGAATCAATGCTGCCAAGAATTATCAAGGTGACGGTGACTCTACCTACAGACTATTCTATGATACTGTAAAAGGTGGAGATTATCGGTCCAGAGAAGCCAATGTATACCGATTGGCAGAAGTTTCTGCTAACATTATCGACCAATGTGTGGCTCAGGGTGTTCCTTTTGCTCGTGACTATGGTGGGTTACTTGACAACCGATCATTTGGTGGAGTGCTGGTATCTCGTACCTTCTATGCTAAAGGACAAACGGGACAACAGCTTTTACTAGGTGCATACTCTGCCATGAACAGACAGATTGGTCGTGGTAAGATCAAGATGTACAACCGTCATGAGATGTTGGATTTAGTAATGGTAGACGGTAAAGCTCGAGGCATTATTGCCAGAAACCTGGTAACTGGCGAAATCCAAAGACATTCAGCACATGCAGTGGTGATTGCTTCGGGTGGTTATGGAAATGTATTCTTCCTATCTACCAACGCCATGGGAAGTAACGTGACCGCCTCATGGAAAATCCACAAAAAAGGAGCATGGTTTGCCAATCCATGTTACACTCAGATCCACCCTACATGTATTCCGGTGTCCGGTGATCATCAGTCTAAACTGACGCTCATGTCTGAGTCCCTGCGAAATGATGGTAGGATCTGGGTGCCTGCCAAGAAAGAAGATGCAGAAGCGATCCGAGCTGGCAAACTGAAGCCAACGCAAATCGCTGAAGAGGATAGAGATTATTATTTAGAAAGAAGATATCCAGCCTTTGGAAACCTGGTACCTCGTGATGTGGCCTCCAGAGCAGCCAAAGAAAGATGTGATGCTGGATTTGGTGTGAATGCTACTGGTGAGGCTGTTTACCTGGACTTTGCAGCAGCAATCGAACGCTATGGTAAAGAGCAAGCTCACGTAAAAGGCCTGGATGAAAACGACAAAGCCCTGGTGACTAAACTGGGTAAAGAAGTGGTCAAGTCCAAGTATGGCAACTTGTTTCAGATGTACGAAAAAATCGTGGATCAAAACCCATACGAAACACCAATGATGATCTACCCAGCGGTACACTACACGATGGGTGGTGTGTGGGTTGACTATGATTTGATGTCGACAATACCAGGATGCTTTGTAACTGGCGAGGCTAACTTCTCCGATCATGGAGCCAACCGACTTGGGGCATCTGCTTTGATGCAAGGTCTGGCAGATGGATACTTCGTATTACCATACACAATCGGAAATTATCTTTCTGACGACATTCGTACTGGACCGATCTCCACTGACCTTCCAGAGTTTGAAGAAGCCGAGAAAGCTGTAAAAGCACAGATTGATACTTTCCTAAACAATAAAGGCTCCAAGCCGGTAGACTACTTCCACAAGAAACTAGGAAAGATCATGTGGAACAAAGTAGGTATGGCAAGAAACGAACAAGGTCTCAAAGAAGCTCTCAAGGAGATTAAAGAGCTCAGAGCTGAGTTTTGGAAGGACGTATCTGTGCCAGGACGTGCCGATGAATACAATGAAGAGTTGGCTAAGGCATTTCGAGTGGCAGATTTTCTAGAATTGGGAGAACTGTTTGCGAAAGACGCCCTTCACCGGGAGGAATCTTGCGGTGGACACTTCCGAGAAGAATACCAAACCGAAGAAGGTGAAGCCAAGCGTAGACCAGAGTTCCAATATGTGGCCGCCTGGGAATACAAAGGAGAGCCTGCTGATGCAGTATTGCACAAGGAGGAGCTCAAATATGAAAACATTGAAGTAAAAGAAAGAAGTTATAAGTAAAACCAGTTTGGTTTAACGATAAAATACCAAGAGTATGGATCTTAAATTAAAAATATGGCGTCAGCAAAATGCCAATGACAAAGGAAAAATGGTGGATTACGACATCAAAGATGTTTCACCTGATATGTCATTCCTGGAAATGCTGGACGTTCTCAATAACCAGTTGGTGGAGAAAGGCGAAGAGGCTGTATCATTTGACCATGACTGCCGAGAAGGAATATGTGGAAGCTGCTCATTACAGATCAATGGTCGACCACATGGACCTGGAGAAGCAATCACTTCTTGCCAGCTGCACATGAGGAGCTTTAAAGATGGAGACACCATTCACATAGAACCGTTCAGAGCTAAGGCATTCCCAGTAATCAAAGACCTTATTGTGGACAGAAGTTCATTTGATCGCATCCAGCAAGCTGGAGGATACATTTCTGTGAATACTTCTGGTAACACACAAGATGCCAATGCCATTCCGATCAACAAAGTGGATGCAGATCATGCCTTTGATGCAGCGACTTGTATCGGTTGTGGAGCATGTGTGGCTGCTTGTAAGAATGCCTCTGCCATGCTATTTGTGTCAGCGAAGGTCTCTCAATATGCTCTGCTACCTCAAGGACAGGTAGAAGCTAAGCTAAGAGCACAAAACATGGTAGCACAAATGGATGCTGAAGGTTTTGGTGCATGTACCAACACAGGAGCTTGTTCGGCTGAATGTCCAAAGGAAATAAGCCTGACCAACATTGCTCGGCTCAATAGAGAATACCTCAAATCGAGCATTTCATAACATTCACTACCCTGACGGAAACGTCAGGGTTTTTTATTTCTTTTCAAAAAAGCTGATCTAATTACTATCTTGCAAAGAAAATCAGCAACCTGTTGAAAAAATTCCTCCTTTTCTTAGCAATCGTTTTATTAATTGGAACAGGATACTTCACTTATGACAAATGGGTGAAGCACGCTGACATAGGACTTTGGTCATTTGTACCGAACAATTCCATAGTAGTCTATGAAACCAACAGTCCTCTTACCACGCTCAAAGAAATACAGGAGACTGCCATCTGGAAGAATCTCTCCTACATTACTCCCGTCTCAGGTATCACAGCAGATATAAACGTGCTGGACACACTGGCTGGCAAGGGCAACTTCACCTCCTTTTTTGAGAATACGCCTACTCTAATCACCCTCAATGTGACCTCCAGTAGTAGTATCGACTTCTTGTATGTGGTAGAAATCCAAAACCTCTCACAGCAGAGCTTTATCAGCAAAGCTCAGGCCTATTTTACGAGCCAGGGTTTTCAAAAAAGAACACGCGAATATGAAGGGTTTACCATTACAGAGCTAATTGATAAGACACCTGGGGAAACATTTACCTATATTTTTTATAAGAACTACTTCATTGGTAGTTTCTCTGCCTTTTTGGTGGAAGATGCCATTCGCACTGTTGGCGACTCGGAAACACCCAACTTCATCACTCAAAATCAGGAACTTACTTCCCTCACCAAACTCCAGAGGGACCAGGGGAATATTTATCTGAACATGGGTCGAATAGGTGATTTGATCAATATTACGACCAACGAAGGAGCTGTGGCAAACCTTGGTAAATCCGGTTTTCTTGACCTGAAAGTCACAGAAGATGTGATCAACCTCACCGGATTTAGCTTTATTGAAGATCAGGATGAATACCTGAGCATTTTCACTCACCTCAATGGAGCTGCATTTGATATGGCAGAGATCATCCCCAATAATACCTCATGGGTCTATCATTTTTGCACAACAGATCCAGCAATGCTTGGCACTCAGCTCCATGAGTACTTACTAAAAAATCAACCTGAGGTAGTAAAAACACGTGAGCAGCTACTTAAAGAATATGAACTGGATGTACAGCACACGTTCACGCTAATAGATGAAGAGATTGGGTTACTCACCCTGGAGTCTACCGTGACTGGCAATAAAAACCAGCTTTTGATTTTGGAGGCGAAGGACATGGGAGAGTCACTGCGATTTTTCAATTCGGTATCCGAAAGAGAAATGCAAGCCACTGGAGACACGCTTTACAGTGAGCAGTTTGGAGATTATGAGATCAGAAAACTACCCGCGCAGCGATTCCCGTATGCACTCCTGGGCAATATCGCCAAAGACTTCAACGACTGTTTTTACCTCCAATACAGAAACTACCTGATCTTCAGTAATAGTCTCCAGCAGCTCAAGAATCTAACATTCAGCATCCAGGAAGAATCCACCTGGACCAAATCGCTTCGTATTAACCGATTCCTTGAAAAAACAAATCAGGAGTCCAATTTTAGTTTGTACGTAAACATGCCAAGAGCATGGAATCAAGTGTTGAAGGAACTGAAGCCCGTTTGGAAATCTGCATTTGAGGAATACCAGTTTTCTATTAAGAATTTGGAATTCATGGCCTACCAATTTAGCGCTGTGGATGATAAGTTCTACACCAATATCAACCTTTATCAACCGGACTTGCCTCAGCGTAGCATTCCTGATCGTATTGCTGAAGTGCGCAGTTTGACAGTGGCAGACTACATCACCTCCAAACCCTACCTGGTGATCAATCACAATGACCGATCACGGGAAGTATTCATTCAGGATACGGCAAATACCATCTATCTGATTGACAACCAGTTTAACGTAATCTGGGACAAGTCAATTGACGGTCAAATAACCAGTGATGTAAAACAACTGGACTACTATAACAATGGGAAACTGCAATATGCCTTTACCACCCAAAAAGAAGTCCACATCATCGACAGAACTGGGACCTACCTACCGGAGTTTCCTAAAAGTTTGCCTGATCAGCGAGAAATCGCTTCATTTGAAATCATAGATTACGATAACAGCAAGAAGTATCGATTCTCATTTTCTGATAAGAATGGTCATGCCTACCTCACCGATAAAAACCTCAACCCTCTGGAAGGCTGGAATCCTATGAAATTTAAGGAGCCACTCGCTATGGCTCCAACTCATCGCAGAGTGAATGGAAAAGATGCAATCATCGCTCAAGAAATAAGCGGTAAAATCTGGCTACTGACCAGACGTGGAGAAAACTACCGAGGCTTTCCAAAAGACCTGAACGTCGACATCACCAACCCATTATTTATTAAAAATGCTAATAGCTTTAGTGAGGCCACTCTGACGGTGCTTACCGATGATGGTGAGCTGGTAGAAATTGCCTTTAATGGTGAATTGATCCAGCGACAACAGCTGTATAAACCAGATACCAATACAGAGTTTGACCTACTCCGTGATGTTACTGGTGATAGCTATCTGATACTGAGAAAAACAGGCAATCGCTATGAGATCCTCAATGAACAAGGTGAGGCACTGTTTCAGAAGGATTATTTCTCCAAATCCCCTTTAATCACCCAATACTATCAGTTGGGTGGCGGTGTGGAGTTCATCATCATGATCGATACAGGGGGAAGCTTCCTTTACATCTATGATCAGAACGGCAACCTGATTAGTGGGCGACCACTCACGGCCAGCTGTCCCATCTCCATTATGCAATATGAAAATGAGTTCCAAATTTACAAAGCCGTCGACCGCAATCTGGAACTCATTTCTATTGGGTATTGATCATCAGATCAGACATCAACCGTCTTCCATTTACCTCTTTTGAACAGCACAATACAGATAACAGCTTGCAACGAATGGCAAAAGGCGATAGTGAAAAACACGCCTTTTGCCTGCCAATCCAGACTTACTGAAAGCCAATAAGCCAAGGGTATTTGTATCAGCCAAAACACAAAGAAATTCACCACCAAAGGTGTCTTGGTGTCTCCTGCCCCATTGAAAGCCTGACTGATAACCATGCCGTAGGCAAAAAACACGTAACCGAAACAGATGATTCTCAAAGCACTGACCCCAATGCCTTGCACTATTGGTCCTTGCTCAAACAATCCAATAATTGGGTCTGCTGCAAGGAAAAACACAATGGATACCAATCCTAAAAAAATCATGTTGTAAAGCGCCGTGTTCCACACAGACTTTTCAGCTCGATCTGGGAAACCAGCCCCAAGGTTTTGACCTACCAATGTCGCTGCTGCATTGGACATACCCCACGAAGGCAATATGGTGAACACTATCACCCGAAAAGCAATGGTATAACCTGCCAAAGCCTCACTTCCAAAGAGCGCCATCACCTTCACCAGGAAAATCCATGAAGCAGTTTCAATCAAAAACTGCCCCATACCTCCGAGTGAGATCTTGACCAATTCGATCACCGTTTTGAACCGGATGATCACATTGTTCCAGCCGATACGAATGATGCCTCTATTATTTAGTAAGCCGACCACCTGATATAGCACGCCGATAGAGCGACCAATGGTGGTGGCAATAGCTGCACCTTCTATACCAAGAGATGGGATAGGTCCCAATCCAAAAATGAGTAATGGATCCAAAATCAAATTGAGACCATTAGCTATCCACAAAGAACGCATCGCAATTGAGGCATCCCCTGCTCCTCGAAAAATAGCATTATTGAGGAATAGTAAAAAGATACTTAAGTTGCCAGCAAACATGATTTTTGTAAACCCGACTCCTTCTCCTATCAAGTCTTCCTCACCACCCATGAGCCGTAGGATATCTTCAGCAAAGATAAATCCAACTACCCCCAGGAGGATACCAACAATCGTTGCCAGAAAAATAGATTGGAAAGCAGCGTCTGCCGCCCTTTTAAACTTCTTTTCACCAATTCGCCTGGCCACTATAGCTGTAGTAGCCATGCTCAGACCCACAGCCACCGAATAAATAATCATTAAGATGGACTCAGTGAGCCCTACTGTAGCTACAGCGTTTACACTTATTCTCGAGACGAAAAAAACATCTGCCACAGCAAACAATGATTCCATGATCATTTCGCCAATCATCGGAATAGAAAGCAGAAAAATGGCCTTATTGATACTACCGGAGGTAAACTCCTTTTCAGTGCCCTTTAGGGCAATCATAAATAGCTTGACAAAACGCTTGAAAAAGCTGATAATAGTTAACATGATAAAATGCAATTAGGGGATTGAACCGAAAAATAAAAAAGAGGATGTATCGCTAGAGATTAGCGATTTCGGACACAGAATATTTCGGCTATCAGCTTCATAGTGAGGCTAAAATAATGACATTTTCTGAATTGCTAGTGATCCCTTTAGAAATAAATCTTTAAATAATGAAATTTAGAAGTTTATAACACTTTGTAAAATTATTGTTTGGATGATCCAAATAAATTGTACTTTAGCAGTAAAGAATAGTTTTAATTCATGATATGATAGTCTTTTATTGTACTTACTCTCCCAACTGATTCATAAGAGTAAATCACTTTATTAACTTTAAATTCATATTTTCATGGTTAATACTTAATTTGGTAAGAATCACAGCCTTATCCTATGAATAAAGATTATAGTGTTTTATTGGAAAACCTAATGGGCAGAAGGTACGATGAAGCACTTCGTGAATCCATAGTCTCGGATGCTTTTGAAGAATGTGAGTATCCAGATGCTATCAAATACACCCTGGAATCTATGGAGGAAATAGATCCCTCCTATGCCTACAAGACCTTTCATATTACCAAAAGGATTCAGGATAAGCTTGACAAGACGTTTGAGGAAATCAAGTTCAAGGTGGACTTTCGCTATCAGGGACCCATCCAAACGGAAACACACATCGTGCTCTATGGAGGTGTGGAGCTCATCTGCCTCACCAGATCTATGGACAAAAAACCCTGGATGCAAGTAACCAGAATGGCCCAGGAGATCATGGGAGTGCTCACAGGCGATCAGTCTTTTAGAGAAATCGACTACAGTAGTAAACTTCGCATCAAGCTGGCCACTTCCAAACCCAAGTGTGAGATCAAAATATTGCCAGCTATCTGGCTAGATAATCCTGAATACCTGGAAACCAAAAGGGAAATAGACCGGGGAGTGTGCGAGTATAACATGCTGAAAAAGACACGACGCAGGTATCTCCCGTTTTTGAACATTGCCCGAATCAACTCTAAAGACAATCGGTGCAACGGAGGCTTGAAGCGAATCATCAGGCTTCTTCTCACTCTCCAGAGAGATGCCCACGAAGAGATAGATCTGAGCTGGTACGAGATAGCATCAATAGTTTATGCCATTCCCGAAAAACAAATGAAGTTTAACAAGGAGTATTCCCTTGGATTACTTGGAGTGGTAGCTGCACAGCTCAATAGAGTGGTTTCTGATAAAAATTACCGACAAAGACTCCTCTCTCCATCTGAAAAAGAGTTGGTTTTTGGCTCACGGCTCTATCTCACCGATGAGGTCGCCAAGCTCAAGACTGAACTTGACCACCTCATTCAGGATCTAAATGAAGAACTTCGTAAAGACGATGGTAAGACCATCTACAGTGAAGTTCGCTATGAACACCACTAGTTTTTTAAACCTGCACGCTCCAGAAGTGCTTCCGGTGTTGGCTCCTGGCCTCTAAAGCTCTTATAAAGCTCCATTGGATGCTTGGTTCCTCCTTTACTCAAGATGTTATTTTTAAAGGAATCTGCTGTCTTTTTGTCAAAGACTCCATTTTTCTTGAATACTGAAAAGGCATCTGCATCCAATACCTCCGCCCATTTATAAGAATAATAACCAGCAGCATATCCACCGCCAAATATGTGTCCAAACTGAACACTCATGTTGGTATTAGGTACTGCAGGGAAAAGATCAGTTGGGGCAAAAGCGGCATTTTCCACGGCCATCACATCCTCAATAGTCCCAGCTTGTTCGAAGGTGATGTTGTGCCAGTTCATATCCAGTAGACCAAAACTAATCTGGCGTACGGTGGCATAAGCCTCATGATAAATAGCACTGTTTTTCAACCGTTGCACATATTCCTGTGGGATCGCCTCACCCGTTTCATAATGCTTCGCGAACAGGTCCAAACATTCCTTCTCGTAGCACCAGTTTTCCATGATTTGTGATGGAAGCTCTACGAAATCCCAGTACACATGCGTCCCAGACAGACTAGCATAAGTCGTATCTGCCAGCATACCGTGCAGCGCATGGCCAAATTCATGGAAGAGGGTGTTGACTTCATCAAATTTTAGAAGTGATGGCGCTTCCTCGCTACTAGGCGTGAAGTTGCAAACAATGCTCACCAGAGGGATCACTTTTTCACCGGATTTGGTGACTCTTTGATCTCTGTAGGAAGTCATCCAGGCACCACCACGCTTCCCTTCACGTGGAAAAAAATCTGCGAAGAAGATCGCTGTGACCTCTCCGTTGGAGTCTAACACCTCATAAGCTTCCACATCCGGATGATAGATGGGTATTTGATGGTTCCGCTTGAATGAAATATCGAAAAGTTTCTCCGCTGTTTGGAAGACTCCAGAAATCACATTTTCGAGCTTAAAATACGGCTTGGTCAACTCATCATCTACGTCATATTTTTTCTTACGCAGCTTCTCTGAATAGTAAGCCCAATCCCATCGCTGCAACTCATGCTCTACCCCAAGCTCCTTCATAAACTCCCGCAACTCCACCACTTCTTCCTTGGCTTTTGGCAAGGCTCTTTCCAATAAATCGTTTAAGAACTCTTCTACTTTTCCCGGCTTCTCAGCCATGCGCTCCTCCAGCACATATTCGGCATAGGTGTTGAAACCCAATAAACTGGCTTTTTCGGCACGAAGCATCGCCAATTTCTTCACAATCTCCTGATTATCTCGCTCATCACCTTTCAGTGCCTTGCTCATAAAGGCTTTGTACAGTTGTTCACGAAGTGTCCGGTTCTCGGCATATTCCATGAATGGCATATAAGATGGCGCTTGTAGGGTGAAGGCCCACTTACCTTCCTGGCCTTTGTCTTTGGCCGTTTTAGCTGCTCGACTAATCACGTCTTTTGGCAACCCTTTCAAATCCTCTTCCTTGTCCACATACATCACAAAGCCATTGGTCTCCGCCAGCAGGTTTTCGCCAAACTCAAGGGAGAGCCTGGCTAGCTCAATCGCTACTTCCTTGTAGCGCTCCTTCTGCTCACCTTGAAGATCCGCACCACTTCGAATGAAGCTTTTGTAGGTTTTGTCCAACAGCATTTCCTGCTCTTCATTGAGATTGAATGAAGACTTGTTATGGTAGACTTCTTTGATTCTGGACCAAAGCTTTGCATTAGTTTTTATCTCATTGTCAAACTCAGATAGCATCGGAGAGGCATCTCTAGCTACTGCCTGGAGTGCATCATTGGTCTCTGCACTGTTTAGGTTGAAAAGTACCGAAGTGACCTTCTCCATCAACTCTCCAGATGCCTCCATTTCCTCAATGGTATTTTCAAAGGTCGGAGTTTCCGGATTATTGACAATTTGATCTATTTGACCTCTTGCCTGCTCAATAGCCTTCTCCAGTGCAGGCATGTAATGATCAGTGCTGATCTGGTCAAAAGGGGGTACATCAAACGGTGTATTATAAGCTTCTAAAAATGGATTATTCATAAGATTTTGTCACAATTTTGAAGTTCAAAGTTAATTGGAATAAGCCTTACCTTTGCTCCGAAATTAAGATTAAGTATGACTAAGCAACTGCTTTTTATTTCCCTTTGTTTATCTGCATTTTTTTGCCAGAGTCAGGACTCCCTTTACGTGGATTTATCTTCTCCCTACGGATCCATTCGTACCCATTTATTTTACCTACAAGACGAACACTACGACGAGCAGAATGCAGCCCAACCCTTTCTTCATCCGGGTGTATCCATAGAAGAAGCAATTAAAAAGGCTATTGAGCTGAAACAGGCGTGGGATGGAGAAGGCACCTTCATCAATATGGAGGAACTTCCACGAGATGCCAATCACCTGGACTCCACTCGAAACAGGTATCACTACGTCATTGACAAACACCATCCTGCCATATTCCTGGAAAAAAAGAATGGCAAATGGCTTTATGCCAAGTCAGCTTTTCCGGTGATCGAAGAGTTCCACGACAATGTGTTTCCCTTTGGCACAGACAAGCTGCTGGACCTCTTACCTAAGATTGGGACACGCAAAATCATGGGCTTGTACCTGTATCAGTATCTGGGAATATTAATCCTGGCACTGATCAGTGTATTGGTGCACAAAGTCTTTTCCGTCCTTTTTGAGGAGATCATCACTCGCCTGTTATTGAAAGCGGGATATGAACGCCTGGCTGATCACTTCATGCTACCAGTAGCCAGACCAATCAGCCTTTTCGTTGTGATTTTGCTGCTAAGAGTATTCATTCCGGTATTGCAGCTTCCACCTGACACTTCTCACTGGATCATGCTGGCGTTGAAAGCCTTATTACCACTTTTCGGCACCATCGTTTTTTACCGACTGGTTGACGTGTTGGCCATGTATTTGGAAAATCTGGCTAAGCAAACCGAAAGCACACTGGACGATCAGTTGGTGCCGTTGCTGCGCAAGACACTCAAAACCTTTGTGGTGGGGATCGGTACACTGTTTATTCTCCAAAATCTAGACATCCCTATCATTCCATTATTGACAGGACTGTCGATTGGTGGTCTGGCCTTTGCTCTGGCTGCTCAGGACACCATCAAAAACTTCTTCGGTTCCCTGATGATTTTCATTGACCGACCTTTCCAGATAGGAGACTGGATCACCTCGGGAGAAATAGATGGGTCAGTGGAAGAAGTGGGGTTTCGTTCGTCCAGAATCAGGACCTTCCGCAACTCACTCATGTATGTACCTAATGGAAAACTGGCCGATAGTACCATCGACAACCATGGGATGCGCCAATACCGCAGGTTTTACACCCAGATAGCCGTGACCTATGATACTCCTCCAGAGCTGATTAATACCTTTGTAGAAGGATTACGAAAGATTGTTGAAAACCATCCTGATACACGCAAGGATTACTACAACGTCTTTTTAAACGATATGGCCTCCTTCTCTCTGAACATTATGTTTTACATTTTCTTTGAAGTACCAGACTGGACAGCTGAGCTCAAAGCTCGACATGAAGTATTGATAGAAATACTTAAGCTGGGTAAAGAGCTGGGGGTACATTTCGCATTCCCAACTCAGACTCTCCATATGGAAAACTTTCCTGGGCAGCAAAGCTTGTCACCAAGCTATGAATCACCTGAGGAAATGAACAGAAAAATGGCTGCCTATTTTAGCACACAGAATCAAAACACATGAGAACCTACACACTTGTCAAAAACGGAAAAGCAGCAGAGGCTTTTAAACTCGAAGACAAACCCACACCCCAACCTGGCGAAGGAGAGGTACTGATAGCATCAGAAGGTTTTGGGTTGAATTTTGCCGATGTAATGGCACGTCTGGGTATTTACCAGGACTGTCCACCTTTGCCCGCCGTGATTGGCTATGAAAATGTAGGTCGTATTCAAGCATTGGGAAAAGGAGTCACTGGCTATATGGAAGGTGACCGAGTGTTGGCTTTTACTAGATTCGGTGGTTACGCTGATCACATTGTTACTCCGGTCATGGGTGTTACGCCAATACCTGACTCACTGAGCGTTGGTGAAGCTACAGCACTCGCCACTCAGTACATGACAGCCTACTATGCTGTAGAGGAATGTTTGAATTTGTATGAAGGAGATCATGCGCTGGTGCATGCTGCAGCGGGAGGTGTAGGTACTGCTCTCATTCAAATCCTTAAGCACAAAGGCGTGACGGTTTTTGGAACTGCGGGATCTGCTGAAAAACTGGATTATCTGAAAAGTCTGGGTGTAGACTACCCCATCAATTATAGAGAAACAGATTATCTGGAGGAAATCAAAAAACTTGGATTCGATCGTAAAATAGATGCCACATTCAACCCAATTGGTGGCAATTATGTAAAGAAAGACTATGCCCTACTCAATGCAGGTGGTGCTGTGGTGATATTTGGAGCATCCAAACTGACAGAAGCACGTGGCAATCCATTCAAAATAATCAGGCTACTATTTGGTTTTGGCTTTTGGAGTCCCATCAAATTCGTAACTGCCTCCAAATCCCTCATAGGATTAAACATGCTACGAATAGCTGATTATAAACCAGCGGCTTTCCAACGTTCATTGAAAGCTGTTGTGGATTTGGTCAATCAGGGAGTGATCAAACCTACAGTGGGGCAAGAGTTTGACCATAGCGAACTAGCTGATGCCCATACCTTTCTGGAAAGTAGAAAATCCATCGGCAAGGTGGCTATCAAGTGGTAATAAATTCCAGGAGGCCATAAAAAGAAATCGCCGCCCTCCGCTGTAAAAACAGCTTCAAGCGGCGACATAACCACTGCCTAACTTTCAATGGCTTCTTACTCTACTACTAATACTAACTATTCTTGCCAGCCGCCACCGAGTGCCCGGTAGATGTTAACAACTGAATGCATTTGCTTCATTTTGGTCTCAATCAAATCAAATCGGGACTCCAAAGCCTCACGTTGGGTCAACAATACCTCCATGTAATCTGCTCTTGCTGATTTAAACAAGGTATTGGAGATGTCTATTGATTCGGTCAACGTCTGTACCTGCTGTGATTTCAGGTCATAGGCATTGGCCAGGTTATCAATATTTGACACCTGATTGGCTACTTCAATGTAGGCGTTCAATATGGTCTGCTCATAATTGACAACCGTTTGGATCTGCCTGGCATTGGCGTTGAGGTAAATGGCCTTAATTGCGTTCCTGTTGACCAGTGGTGCCATGATTTCACCAGCCATAGAGTATAGCAGTGACTCAGGCGTGCGAATGAGGTGAGAAGGATTAAATGCCTGATAACCTACACCGGCTGTAATGCCCAATGATGGATAGAAATTCGCCTTGGCTGATTTCACGTCCAGCTTAGCAGCTATTAGTTCCAATTCTGCCTGACGAACATCAGGTCTGTTTTGTAACAGCTGCGCCGGAATACCCTGCTTGATGCTTTGAGGCACCAAACTGCTAAACTGCGTGTGATCTCTATCGACCGTTTGGGGATATCTACCAATGAGGAAATTAATCCGGTTTTCCGTTTCGATAATAGCCTGCTTAATTTCATACTGCAAACTACGTGTGTTTAGCACCTGCGCTTGAAAACGTTTCACGGCTAGTTCAGTCACTCTCGCTGATTGCTTTTGGTACTTCACTATGTCCAATGCATCCTGCTGGATTTGTATGTTTTGGCGAACAATCTCCAGTTGGTTATCAAGTGCCAACAACTCGTAATAGGAATTAGCAATCTCTGCGATCAGGTTGGTTACCAGAAAGTTTTTACCTTCTACAGATGCCATGTATCTGTTGAATGCTGAAGCTTTTGCATTTCTGAGCTTTTTCCAGATATCTACTTCCCAGTTAGCATAAGCTCCGAAGGTGAAATCACCCAATGGTTCTGGAAACTCCTTACCCGGCTCAATGTCTGTAGTGGCTTCCAATGCACCATTACGGGTGTACCTACCTACCTTATCAGCACCTACACCAGCTCCCAGCCCAATGGAGGGTAGATACTCTCCTTTTTTGGCCATCACTTCATTCCGACTCATTTCTATCTCTTGCAAAGTGATGTTCAGCTCCTGGTTATTCATCAGCGCCGTGTCAATCAGTGCAGCCAGGTATGGATCAGTAAAAAACTCTCTCCATTTGATATCTGCTGAGTTGGTCGTATCGGCACTTGTCTGATACTCATCTGGCAATCCGGTATTGACCTCACGCTTGGTGAGCTCCGGAGTACACGAGAACACTGCAATGGCCAACAAGGCCATTGCAAAACTTTTGATTATATATCTACTAGTCATTTGTCGCTTACTTTTTGTCATCATTATCCGGATCAGATTTTTTCTTGTGCTGTTCTTCCAGCCACTTGTTTTGTTCTTCCATGGTATGGATGTATTCCTCGGACAATGGTTCGTTTTCCTCATCTTTGATCAGGCTCTTACCCTCTACCATCGACCCGAAGATGTAGTACAATCCAGGTATGACCAGCACTCCTAACAAGGTACCGAGTAGCATTCCTCCCATGGCCGATGATCCGATGGTCTTATTCCCAACTGCCCCTGCTCCATGCGAAATCACCAAAGGAACCAAACCAGCAATGAAGGCAAATGAGGTCATCAAAATAGGCCTGAATCGCACCTTTGCTCCTTCTATGGCTGCTTCCAGTACGGTGGCTCCCTGCTGGTGCTTCTGCACGGCAAACTCCACAATCAATACCGCATTCTTTCCAAGCAGCCCCACCAACATGATCAAACCAACCTGGGCATACACGTCGTTGGCCAGTCCCATCATTTTGAGCATGACAAACGACCCAAATACCCCAACTGGAAGGGATAGGATAACCGCCAGAGGCAGTAAGAAACTCTCGTACTGTCCGGCAAGAACCAGGTAGACGAAGATGATTACAATGATGAAAATATAAAGAGCTTCATTGCCACGTCTGGATTGATCATACGACAAATCCTCAAAGGCAATGTCATAACCTCTCGGCAAGGTCGTAGCAGCCACTTCACGAATCGCCTCAATGGCATCACCCGTAGTATAGCCCTTGGCTGGTAACCCTCGAATAGAGGCCGAGTTGTACAAGTTGAATCGTGTGATCTCGTTTGGTCCCTGACGCTTCACCAATTTCATAAACGATGAGTATGGAACCATCTCGCCTTCCTCGTTTTTCACAAAATACTCGTCCAGGTCAGAAGGATATCTTCTGTACTCTGGTGAAGCCTGAACGTGCACTTTGAAGAACCTACCAAAGCGAATAAATCCCTGCTCATAGGTACTACCAATCAGAATGTTGAGGTTTTCCATGGCCTTATCGATGGAAACTCCCTTCTGCATGGCCACCTTGTTGTCTATGATCATTTCATACTGCGGATAGTTAGCCGCATAGAAGGTAAACAGACCGGTGATCTCAGGTCGTGCGCGAAGTGAGTCCATGAACTGCGTGTTGATTCGGTCAAATTCATGATAGTCCGTGGAGTTAGTCTTATCCAACATTCTCATAGAAAACCCACCGGATGTACCAAATCCCGGGACTGCTGGTGGTTCGAAAAACTCGATGATGGCACCAAGGTTTCTGGTCTCTTCTTCCAGCTCTTCCATGATTTCTGTCACGGTCTTCTCTCGTTCGGACCAGTTTTTCAGGTTGATCAGACAGGTACCGGCATTGGATCCACGTCCCTCTGTCATGATCTCATAACCAGCAAGTGCAGACACACTTTCGATACCTTCTACCTCCTCGGCAATTTTCTGCAGTTGCTGAGCTACCTGATTGGTTCGCTCCAGAGTAGCACCAGGAGGTGTCTGAATGATCGCATAGATCGTACCTTGATCTTCGTTCGGAATAAATCCAGAGGACAAGGCACTATTCTGCAGGTAAATACCAATACCGAATGCTATCAGTACTCCCCACGTCACCGTCTTGCGGTTGACGATCAGTTTTAGAATACCTACGTACTTGCCAGTCACTTTTTCAAAACCACTGTTGAAACTATCGATGAATCGATTGATGATCGTGCGCTTACGTTTCTTACCATGGTTGTTTTTCAACAGCATGGCACATAGCACCGGAGTAAGTGTCAAAGCAACAAGAGCCGAAAGAATAATGGAACTGGCCATGGTGATACCAAACTGTCGGTAAAAGGTCCCTACAGGGCCAGGCATGAAGGTAATCGGCAAGAATACCGATACCATTACCAAAGTAATGGCGATGATCGCACCACTGATTTCACCCATTACCTCTCGCACCGCGTTGTACGGCGATAGGTTCTTCTCTTCCATTTTGGCGTGGACTGCTTCCACCACCACAATGGCATCATCCACCACAATACCGATGGCTAGTACCAGTGCAAACAAAGTGATTAAGTTGATCGATAGACCAAACATCTGTAAGATGAAAAAGGCACCGATCAATGATACCGGCACTGCAATAATCGGGATCAAAGTAGACCGCCAATCGCCAAGGAATATGAAAACCACGAGCGCTACCAGGATAAAGGCATCTCTCAAGGTATGTGTTACCTGCTCGATGGATGCGTCCAGGAAGTTAGACACGTCATAACTGATCTTATAATCCATACCGGGAGGAAAAGAAGCTTTCATTTCCTCTAGCTGAGATTTCACATCTGCGATAACTGCAGATGCGTTACTACCCACAGTTTGTTTCAATACAATAGAGGCAGAAGGATACCCATCCAGGTTGGAATAAATATCAAAAAACTCACTACCCAGCTCTACTTCAGCGATATCTTTCAGGTAAATGATTTCGCCTTCTTCATTAGCCCGTATAATGATATCTCCATATTGCTCAGGCTTGTTATACCGACCCTGATACACCAATACATACTCAAGGGATTGTGCTTCTTTACTGTCTGCCCTACCCAGACGCCCAGGTCTACCGATGATACTTTGATCCAGCATTGCCTCCATCACATCTTCTGCGGAGATTCTATACGCCCGCATTCTGTCAGGTTTTAACCATACCCGCATCGCGTACTGACGGCTACCCAATATCTGGGCTCGTGCAATACCATTGATCCGCTGAATCTCCGGAATCATGTTTACGTTGGCATAGTTGTACAGGAATTTTTCATCATCATCCTTATTCGTACTATACAGGTTGACATACATCAACATACTAGGCTGAATAGGTGTGATGATTACTCCCTCTCGCTGTACCAGCGGAGGGAGGAGCGGCAGTACCTGATCCACCCTCGTTTTTACCCGGACCACAGCCTGGTTAGGATCGGTACCAGGTTCGAAGATTACCCGAATGGTGGCTTCACCGGCACTGGTAGCATCTGATGAAATGTAACGCATCCCCTGCACACCGTTGATGGCCTGCTCCAATGGGATCAGCGTGGAATTAACCAATACCTCTGCACTGGAGCCAGGGAAGGCTATGAAGATATTGACAGTGGTAGGTGCAATCTGTGGAAACTGAGAAATCGGTAAGGTCTTGATCGCCAAAGTTCCCACGAATAGTAAGATGACCGATATGACAATCGCCAATACGGGTCTATGTATGATTCTACTGAAAAACATTTTATCGTGTTTTTAAAGGGTTCGTGTTGATTACTCTGCGTACAGTTCCAGGTGTGTAATCACCTCTTTGGGATCCTGATAATCTACGGCAATCTTATCGCCCTCTTTTACTTTTCTTAATCCTTCCAGAACGATCCTATCGGATTCTTTAAGTCCTGCTTTCACTTCATATAGGTGTGGTAGCTCTGCTCCTACCACGATCTGACGGGAATGAATCACGTCATCATCACCCACCACGAATACATATTTCTTATCGAGAATTTCGAAGGTTGCCTTTTGAGGGATGAGCAAAGCATCCTTTAGTGGAGCATCCACCAGTATATTACCAGTCTCGCCATGTCTCAGCAAACCCTTTGGATTGGGGAATGTGGCTCTAAAGGCTATGTTACCAGTCTCATTGTTAAAATCAGCTTCTATAGTATTAACCTCGCCCTCATAGGAAAAGAGCTTGTTGTTAGCCATCTGAAGCTTCACCTTCAATGCACTGTCTTCACTCACTTTAATTTTATAATCAAGGTATTCGGCCTCCGGCACGTTGAAGTAAACCCACATTTCATGATTATCAGAAAGAGTGGTGAGCAACTCTCCTTCTTCTACTAAACTCCCAAGTCTGACATGGAAGTGGTCCATGATACCATCAAATGGCGCGCGAACTTGCGTAAAGTCCAAATGTACCTGGGCCAGTGCCAGTTCGGCTTTGGCTTTATCAAGCTTGGCCTTTGCCAGTGCCAACTCATTTGGCGCGACTACATTTCGGTCAGCAAGGTTTTTAGTGTTTTGGTACTCAATGTTGGCAAAGTTGGCCTCTGCTTCAGCACGTTGCAGTTCCGCCTGGTACAGACGAGGCATGATCTGAAACATCAACTGTCCTTTCTTGATGAACTGTCCTTCATCAACATATATTTTTTCCAAATAACCTCTTTCCAGAGCTCTCAATTCAATGTGTTGGATAGAATGTATCTGACACACATATTCCTTAGTGGTCACTGTATCCATTTTTACCGGACTGGTGACCTGGTACTTCACTTCATGTTCTACATGTTCTTGATGTGATTCACAGCTTGCAAAAATCAAAATGGCGCACAAGCCTGTGAGCATGACAATTCTGTTCATAATTGTATAAGTAATTTTACAGTTGGTTATTCATTATTAAGTCAACACATTGATCCCTGATAATCTAGGTGTGTCTGTGGCTCTCTAATCAAATTCGAGGCGATGATAAAAGTGAATTCTGGATAGAATCTGGATTATGTATGAGCGGCTCATTTTTTTTGATTGAACCGGAATATGTGTCGTTGAAATGATTAGGAAAAGAAGGGTTAACCAGTTAGATCAGCCTATTTGGGTAATGACTGAAATTTCTAAAAATAGATCCAACAAGAACAAATGAGGGTCTGGAAAGGACAATGATTAGCAGTAGTTTTATCGGCAGGTCAGGGTGACTTTATTTTCAAAATCTGATGACCCACCAAACCATGAAGACGGCACTGATTCACGTACGTCAAATTCAAGTGAGCCGAAAGAGGCACCTGCAGGTATGCAACGCATATAAGCGACATAGGTGAATTCACATTTGTTAGACTGTCCGGATTCTTTGATGCAGTGGTTCTCTCCGTCTTTGGACCAATCACCACAATCTAGAAACAATGAATCTGGAGATTCTGATGGAGCCCAGATGTACAAACTATTTCCTTTGGCTGAACCGGCGATAGTAATCCTGTACAAGGTGCTGTCTTCGCAGCCCAGTGTAGAAGTGATGGTCGCACACGAAGACTCACTGATTTCTACCCGACGAATACGCTCTTCATCACAGGCCATCAACCACAGACAGCTTGTAGACAAGAAGATCAAACAAAGATTCAAAAGTGATTTCATCCACTTATCAGTTTACTATGAAGTTAAAGAATATACAGTAATAATCCGATAACTAACTCATATACAGGACTTAAAATTAGATTCAATGAATATTAACTAAATATTTAGTTATTAAACTTGGTTTTGACAAACTAAGCTTTTAGTTTTGAACTAACGATTTAGTTAAGTAGAAGTAATTAATCTACAAACGGAGAGCAGATCGGTCCACAGTATGGTATTAACTAATGAAGTTTACTACAAGAGCTTCCACCTACTGGACCGATGTGATTCTCTGAAAGATCGATTTGAAAACCCGGGTAAAAACAGAATAGATGAAAGAATTAACCAAAGCAGAAGAAGAAATCATGCAAGTCCTTTGGGACTTGGACTCAGCGTTTGTGAAAGAGATTATACAAAAGCTGCCTGAACCTAAACCTGCTTACAACACAGTTTCCACGATAGTGCGAATTCTACAACAAAAAGGATTTGTGGGACATGAGTCACATGGCAAATCGCACAAATACCATCCATTGATCACCAAAGATTCCTACACCAAATCCTTCATGAAAGGGTTTGTGAAGCGTTACTTCAGTGGATCTTATCAGCAGATGGTCTCCTTTTTCACCAAAGAAGACAACCTAAGCCTAAGCGAACTGGAAGAATTATTGAAAGAACTTAAAGACAAAGACTCATGAGCAACTATATCCTTGAACTTTCGGTGATTCACTTGTCCCTGATCGCAGGATACTGGTTTTTTCTGAGGAATGAATCACAATATGGAAAACTAAGAGCATATCTGGTGGGTAGTACCATACTCGCTCTGGGTATTCCCTTTCTGAAACTACCCAAACTGATTGGTGGATTATTGGAGACGAACACAGCTGAACCAACGCTGGAGAGCATCCCGGTGGAGCCGATGGCTTTCACCCCTACTCCTGAGTCCTTCACCTTCGATTTCAGCTGGCTGTGGTATGCATACGCCCTGGTGAGCGCTTACTTCCTCTATCGATTTGTCTCCAGCATCGCTTACCTCATTCAGCTCAACAGTAAAAGCAATAGACTACATGTGGACCAACTGGATATCCGCAAGTCCGATCACATCAAGGGCAGTTTTACGTTTTTTCACTGGATTTTCATCAGCCAGGATGTGCAGGTAGATCAAGAGGAGTATGCTGCGATCTTAAAACACGAAACCGCCCATGCCAGACTAGGACATACTTATGATCTTATCTTCTTTCAGCTATTCAGAGCCTGCTTCTGGTGGCTGCCCAGTGCATGGTACATCAACAAAGAAATTAAAAAAATACACGAATATCAGGCAGATGCCTATGCTCTGAAGAGCTACAATTTGGATCGATATTCGTCTATACTGATCAGTTCTACTTTGAAATCTAATGGACTGAGCCTGGCCAGCTCGTTTCATGATGGTTTAATCTTAAAACGACTAAAAGCAATGAAACAAAATGCAAAACAAGTGAGCCCGTGGAAATTCGGTGCGCTCCTTTCCCTTTTGGCTGTACTCTTCGTGGTGTTTGCCTGTAGCGAAGAAATAGACCAGGACATCAAAAAAATGGGTGAAGTGAATAACTCGATCACCTTCGACCAGCTACCTATAGAAATGCAAGAGAAACTAGCGGACGTAAAAGACAAACTCATATTTACCAAGCTGGAGATAGAGGACAATGAAATAGCGGATGTCAAAGGATCACTGAAAAACGCTGAGGAACTGCAAAACCTGGACCCTAGCACCATTCACTCGGTCAATGTAGACAAAGAAGCCAGTGCAGTATTTATTGCCATCAAAAAAGACGGTGCCAATTTTGACTACATCGCTGAGAAGTCTAAAATGGAGGGTGAAGTATTCACGATCGTGGAAGAGCAACCGGAATACCCTGGAGGTATGAAGGCATTTTACCAGTATGTAGGTGAGAATTTGAATTATCCTGAACAAGCTCGTAGACTTGGCATAGAAGGTCGCGTGTATGTACAGTTCATAGTGGAAAAAGATGGTTCAGTTTCTGATGTCAAGCCCGTAAAAGGTATTGGTGGAGGTTGTGATTCGGAAGCCGCTCGTGTGATTGCTGGCTTGCAGAACTTTGAACCGGGCACCCAACGAGGTAGAGCTGTGAGGGTTCGCATGGTCCTGCCAATCATATTCAAGCTAGATGGTTCCAATCCCGAAGATGTTAAGAATGTGATCATTGTCGAAGAGGTAGAACAATCATCCAACCAGCTAAAAGTAGGTGCTAGCTATGACCAAGGTATTTGGACGGGTACTGTATACGACCCGGAAACTGGTAATCCGCTACCAGGTGTAAACATTGTGGAAGAGGGTACTAACTCAGGTACAGTATCTGACCTAAATGGTACTTTCAAGCTTAAAGTATCTGACAAAGCAAATGACTTGGTACTAAGTTTTGTTGGCTACCAATCCTCCCGGTTAACTACTTCTAAAAACTGATTGTTAAGTACGTTTGAATATGGTTAACTAAAAGGCGGTCTCCATTGGGGACCGCCTTTGTTTTTACTTCTTGCTGTTGATCATCAATGACATGCCGAAGTAAGCCACGTAAAGGATCACAAAGCTGATCATACCATAGATGGTGGTAATGGAAGACACCTTCAACCCTCCAGCCAGGAGTGCAGGAGATGCTGAGCCAGCCTCCTCGATGGCCTGAAAAGCACTATAAAGCCCCAACATCTGGAATAGCAGACCGGCCACAAGCACAAAAAGCCCAATTGATTTAACAAAACCTAGCAAACCCTGGATGTGCGATCGGTCCGAGCCGTTGAGTATTTTGATCAAGGCAAATACCGCTACTATCAAGCCTGCCGTCAGAATAATCGTGAGAATCCCCATATGCAGTGGACCTCCCATTTTATACAATTCAATCATCGTTTTTAGTACATTTAGTTGAAACAAATTGATGCTTCAAAGCTAGGTGTGTGGTGCACCCTACGGCAAGGTCAAATCCGTCCTGAAATCTGCATTTCGTCGATAAAAGTATTCATATTCATTATAATTAGCGATTTTCGAAGCAAATCTCGAGTATGCGACTGGCACAACACATTCTTTTTTGGATACTGGTTTCTGTTTTTCTAATCATCACATTTGGACAAGCTGATGGGGAGTACATCAAGTCATTTTACTTCGTCACGTTTCTCTTACCAATCGCTATTGCCACATCCTACTTCTTCAACTACTGGTTGGTGCCAAGGTACTTACTGACCAAAAGGTATGTCAAGTTCAGTCTCTACTTTTTCTATACGATTGTCGTTTCACTGTATGGTGAGATGATCGTCATCACCATTGCATTTATTGTATTGGCCAATTACCAATATGCCAACCTGAATCCATATTCTTCTAATATTTTCTTACTCACTTCCACGCTCTATCTGATTGTATTTGTGAATGCCTTTGTGCTCCTGATCAGAAGATATCAAAGAAAGGAACACCTACTTACTGAGATGACTGAGCAATCAGAAAAGAACAAGTTAGAACAAATCATTGTGCGTGTGGATCGGCAAAACAAACCCATCGATCTGCAGGACATCCAAATCATCGAAAGCCTGTCTGATTATGTGAAGATTCATCTGATTGATGAACAGGTAATCACCAAAGAGAAAATCAGCGAACTTCAATCTCGGTTACCAGATTATTTTCTGCGCGTTCACCGGTCATTCTTGATCAACAGAAACCACATAGATTCCTTTGGAAAAGAGGAGATCCTGATTGGTGAAATGATTATTAAAATAAGCCGAACCTACAAAAATGAAGTGCTCTCCACTCTGGAAAGCTAGGCCTTGAGGATCACACTGGGTTTCTTACCAAACCGCTTTTCAAACAAAGATGAAAAATATGCAGGTTGCTTAAACCCTACGGACATTGCTAACTCAGATATACTACCGTAGACCTTCTTTCTTGCTAATTCATTGGCCCTGTTGAGCTTAATCTCCTGGATAAACTGCAAGGGAGTGAGACCCGTTGTAGCCTTCAGGAACCGATAGAGCTGTCGTTCGCTCAGAGCAGCCCCATCTGCCATGCGGAGTACATTGAAGTTAGTGTCCTCGATGTTGTTCAGGACTTCCCGCTTCAATCGCTCGATGACTTTCTCGTCATAGGAGATTTCCTCTGCCACCGATTCACTGTCCAGAGAGACACGTTGCTGGTAGTTCATGTACAAATTCCTTACCCGGATGATCAGTTCTTCTGCATCGAAGGGCTTCATCAAATAATCATCAATCCCGATACGGAGCAGCTCCTTTCTCAGGCTCTCATCGGAGAGAGCCGTCAGGTGGATAAACGGCAAGTGCTTCCAAAGCGGATCTGATTTGACCTTTTTCAAAAAAGTGACACCATCCATCTCAGGCATCATGATATCCGAAATGATGAATTTAACACTGTAAGATCCCAGCATTTCCAAACCCATCAGGCCTGTTTTAGCGACCTTCACATCAAAGTATTCCTGTAGCAATGAGGCTATGTAGCTAGCCATGTCCTCATTATCCTCAAGTAGCAGCAGTAATGGCCTACGCTCTTTGCTGATGATTCCTTCAGCTGATACAGACAGGCTTGACTCAGGGGCATCAGATAGTATCCGTTCGGTTCCAAATGGAGGTCTGGTAGCTTCTATCTCTTCTGGGAGCGTAAGGGTAAATGTGCTACCCATACCCGGGGTACTGGTCACTTTCAATTCACCACCATGCATCTCTGCGATCTCCTTGCTCAAAGCCAGGCCAATTCCTGTTCCTCCCCGAACCTCCTGATCCTTTCCTGACGACTGGAAAAATCTATCGAAAACTCGCGTAAGATCCTGCTTGACTATTCCCCTGCCTGTATCCTTAACGATGATTCTAAATCCCTTATTCACTGGTTTGGCGAGTATAACCTCTACCAGTCCTCCAGCAGATGTGAACTTTAGTGCATTAGAGATCAGATTGACTAAAACCTTGTTGAGCTTCTCCCGATCTGCGAGTACATAAGCCTTCACATTGACCTGGCTCTTGAGCTGTATGCCCAACTGATTGGCTCTGGAGTCAAATGCAGAAACGGTATGATTTACCAGCTCATCCAACTCAAAAACCGATTCGTGAAGGGACACGTCCCCTTCAACCATCTTAGACAGATCCAGAATTTCGTTGACCAGATTGCTGAGGCTCTTGGTATTACGCTCTACCAGCTTCAGATCTGCAGTCATATCAGGACTGAGATCAGTGCTTTTCAATATTCGCTGAATCGGCCCTTTGATCAGTGTGAGTGGTGTTCGCAACTCATGAGCTACATTGACAAACCAGCGATTTTTATTGGAGGTCACATCTTCTATTTCGGCCAGGTGTTTCTCGATTTCAGCATTCTTTGTCCGTAGGATGGTATTGGCCCTTTGCCGAAGTACATAGCCTCTATAGATCAAAAACAAGATGAGCAACAAGATGATGACCACAAAGACCAGTATCATCTGCCAGTTGCGTTGTTTGATCAGACTATTTCCTGCTTCCTGTAATTGCAGGTTTTTCTCCGCCAACTCACGATCGCGTTTCTCATTTTGGTACTTTTCTTTCAGTGCTTGCAGCAGTTGCGTGTTTTGCAACGTGTACAGTGAATCGTCCTGCTCCACCATGTTGCGATAAGTGTCATAGGCCTGTTTGTACCTGCCGGTGGAGTAATACACCTGCTCAAGAGCTTCCTGAGCATTGGATTTGAGTTGATCATTGGATATTTGATTGGCGATCTTCAGCGTCTTGTCCATGTAATACTCTGCGGAATCATACTGTCTTTTATAGAAATAATAGAAACCCAGACCCTGATAGCCAAAACCAATGGCTTTCAAATCGCCTATATCCTGAGCAACCTGTAGGGCAAGCAGATGGTACTTGTATGCTTCATTAAACAATTCAAACCTCCGATAAGCCAATCCCAGGCCATGGTATAGTCGGTGGAGCAAGGCCGAATCACCGCTCTGAATGGCCAATGAAATGGATTGATCGTAATAGCTAATCGCCTTTTCCTGATCCCCATCCTGTGAATAAATTCCACCGATATTCTTGAGACAAGAACCTTCAATATCGAGCCTTCCGAGTTTTTTGGCCAAATCGATGCAGTCCGTATAGTAAATCAACGCCATGCTATGATCACTCATATAATCATAATTGATTCCGATATCCTTCAGTGCCAACAGGTAATTGGTTGAATCTCCACTAGCTCGGAATATCTCTAGTGATTGATTTAACAGTTCGATGGCTTCTACCCGATCATCCTCTTCCATAGCCATGTGCGCTCGCAGCATGTTGGCTTTGGCAAATGGAACCGTATTTTGGTTTTTCAAAAGACTCTCATGAGTCTTCAATAAGGAACGGGCACTTGCGAAATCATGCGTTTCATACGCAGAAAGTGCTTGCTGATAATACGTGTTTAAAAGCGAGTCAAGGGATATTTCACCCCGTTCATAGTATGCCACCTGATCGTTAATCAGTGTGGAGTCTATCTGAGAGGTGGATAAACCAAAACCCATGACGTACGTGATCATCAGTAAATGACCGTAAATTAAACGCCTGAACATAAGTGAGTAGATTGCGGTGTATTAGTAAGTTAAACCACTAATGACCAATAAGCAGGCACCTTTTTCACTTAAATTCAATAAATACCAGATTTTGGGTAGTGAATTCTTAGATAAATACAACCCAGCCTGAGCAGGATTCAAACAGTTTTTGGCTACTTAATCACCCGCTTGATCGCTCGCCCAGACTCCAAAAACTCCAGCAAACCTTGATAATCATCATTCTCCAACATGTTTTTGAATTTCTGTGAGTGATCCAAAAATGTATTGAGTGCCTCCAATACCATCTTCTTATTCTCCATAAAAATCGGTCCCCACATCTCAGGTGAACTCTTGGCCAACCGCACTGTAGAGGCAAAACCTGAACCTGCAAGCTCCAGGATGACATGTCCATCCTTTTCCTTTTGGAGTACTGCATTGCTTAATGCATAGGAGGTGATATGACTCAAATGGGAAATATAGGCAAGGTGACGATCATGCGATTCGGCCTCCATGTATTCGAGTTGCATTTCCAGCTTCTTACAGACCTCTTCAAATTGCCTCAGCGCAACTGGATTGGTTTGCTCTTCTTCGCAGACAATCATGAGCTTATTCGTAAACAGATCAGCAAAAGCAGCATCTGGTCCACTGTACTCTGTTCCTGCTATTGGGTGAGCCGCTATAAACCTGGCTCGGGCTTCATGTGCCCTTACTGATTGGCAGATTTTTCCTTTTGTTGAGCCAAAATCGATGACGACTTGTTCCTCTCTGATACCATCCAGAATCTGCGGGAGCATGGTATCAATCACATCTACAGGGATAGATAGGATAATCCAGTCAGCCCAGTCCAGGCCTTCTTTCAAATTGGAAAACTTCTCGTGGATGATTCCTAGCTCCCTGGATCTGTCCAGATTTACCATCTTACGACTATATCCCCCAGCTTCGGTAAGAAGACCATGTTTTTGCATGGCCAACGAAAAACTACCTCCTATTAAACCCGTACCTACAAAAAGGACTTTCATTTGATTCGATTTAGTACTTCTTTCAACACACTTTCGTCCGCACAAAGCGACATTCTTACATAATTCACACCCATTGCACCAAAGATGAACCCTGGAGCTAAAAAGACATCATGCTTGTTTAAAATTTCTTCGATGAACGCTTCTCCATTACCAGGCGCTTTGGCCCAAATGAACATACCTACCTGATCTGATTGGTACTCACATCCTAGTTGATCAAATATCTGTTCGCCAAGCTGACGTCTGGTGGTATAGGTCTTAGTGAGCTGTTCATACCAGGAGTTGTCCAGTTTAAGTGCGGTGATTGCCGCTTCCTGCACTGGTCTGAACATGCCGGAATCCATGTTGCTCTTGATCTGTAGTACGGGTTGAAGGAATTGTTGGTCTCCAACGATCCATCCCACTCGCCAACCAGCCATATTGAAGGTCTTGGAAAGTGAGCTCAATTCTACTGCTACATCTCCTGCTCCCTCCACATTGAAGATACTGTATGGATGCTCGTTTCCTATGAAGCTGTAGGGATTGTCATGACACAGTAAAACTTCCCGCTCTCTGGCATAGTCAACAAGCTTCTTCAGCAAATTCAAACTGCCGCGAGCTCCTGTAGGCATGTGTGGATAATTTAGCCACATCATCTTTACTTTGCTCGTGTCTAGTTCTTCCAGTTTTGACCAATCCGGCTCCCAGCTATCCTCTTGCAACGGGTAATAAATGGCAGTAGCTCCTACCATCCTGGTAACGGACGTATACGTAGGGTAGCCAAGATCAGGTATCAGCACTTGGTCTCCTGGGTTGAGAAATGCCATGGACACGTGCGTGATTCCTTCTTTAGAACCCATCAACGGCAACACCTCCAGATTCTGAACTGTGGCCTGGTATCTATTGGAATAAAAATCCTTGATGGATTGCCGAAACTCAGGTAATCCCTGATAAGACTGATACCCATGCACATCAGCATTGGACGCTGTGCTGGCAAGCTTTGCCACCACTGCCTCAGCCGGAGCGAGATCCGGACTGCCTATTCCCAAATTGATAATCGATCGGCCTGCTGCTTGCAATTGATGGATTTCGCGCAGTTTTCTGGAGAAATAGTATTCGGAAAATAGTTGAGTTCTATCTGCTGGAACAATCATACTTGTTGGCCAATTTCAGCACTAAGAGAAGTAATCAGTTGGTTTTTTCCCAAACCTTTCCTGATAAAGTTTTGAAAAATAAGAGGTGGATTCAAATCCAATTTCTGATGAAATCTGTGCCAGTTTTTCAAATCGCTTACTCACCAGCAGCTCACGTGCATACTGCAATCGCAGTTCGGTAATTAACTTGGAAGGACTCATGCCCACGGTCTCGGCTGTTTTGCGATAGAGTTGACGTTCGCTCAGTCCCAGGTGATGGGCCAACTGCAGCACATTTAACTTTTTATCAGCAATGTGCTCTTTCACAAAATCACGTATTTGGAGGACCATATCATGCTCTTCTGTCAGGTCCGGCTCCTCCTCTTCATCAAATTCCTTGGCCCATTTGATACGCTCTCGCAAATTGTTAATGACGTTGGTGATTCGGACCAACAGTTCATCCACTTCGAATGGTTTGATGATGTAATCATCCACGCCTAGCCTCAACCCTTTGATCCGATCAGTATTTTCAGCAACGGCAGTCAGTACGATCACCGGAATTTTTGACAAGGCCATATCCTCCCGCAAATGCTCAATGAACTCCCACCCATCCATAACAGGCATCATCACATCCGTCAATATAAGGTTGGGTTTGACCTTTTTGAGCTGGTCCAGGGCATCCTGGCCATTTTCTGCCATGAATAATTCGAAGTGGTCCTTGAGGACATCTTGCAGATACTGTTGTAACAGCTTATTGTCTTCCACAATCAGTACTGAAGTATCTGATGGGATTTTTAACAAATCCATGAGCACCTCAGATTCATCCACTGATTGCACCTCCTTTTTATAGACCAACTCATCTTCAATAGATGGTTCCAGGTTAGATATTGGGAAAGTCACCTCCAGTTGTGCCCCACCTTGCACATGATTTTTAGCCTCCACTTTCCCGTTCATCAACTCAACGAGTTCCTTGGAAATGGCCAACCCCAATCCAGACCCTTTTCTACTTTCATTGGCCCCAGCCTGATAGAAACGATCAAAAATAAACGGAATATCACTTTCTGGTATTCCCGAGCCATTATCAATGACCCTGATACTCACCGTATCCGATTGAGCCAAAGTGGTGACCTGGACTTTACCGCCTATACTGACAAACTTGAATGAATTGTACAGCAGATTGTTCAAGACTTTTTCCAACTGAGCCTCGTCCACATCCACTACTAACTGATCAGAAATATCTGATTCATACGAAAGAGCAATCTGATTACTCTCTGCCAATGACGAAAAAGCAGCTACCACCCTGGCTATGAGATTATTGAGGTATATCGGCCTCAAATTCACCATATCCTTCTTCAGCTCCAACTTAGAGAGATCGAGCAGATCATCTACCAGCAAGGTCATTTGTTTCACATTTCTCTTGATCTTTCGAGCGGGCTCCACCGCCTGAACCGGAATCTTGTCGGATCTCAACACCGCCTCGGCATTCCCCTGGATGAGCGTAAGGGGAGTTCTCAATTCATGACTGATATTGGCAAAAAAATTGGACTTAAGCTCATTGAGCTGTTGCAATTTTTCTGATTGCTCCTGAATCACCAGTTTGTCTGCTCGTAATTGATCATTGGTACGTTGCTTCAACCTATAGAGGTAAATGAGCAAGACTAGTATCAGTAGCATGACAATAGCCAGGCCTATGAGCAAGTAATTGATGCGCCGCTGCTGAGTGCTTTCAGTCCTAAGCAGTTCATTTTCAGCATCCTTCTTGGCGGCTTCATACTTGGCAGCCATTTCATTGATGACCTCAGAAGAAGATTCTTTGTTCAGCACGTCCATCACATCCAGTAGTTCCTCAAAATGATCATTGGTATGCTCCACCGTGCCCAGTTTGATCTCCGAAGTGATCAAATAAAGCAGTGCATTTCGTTTGATAGGCAACAAATTGAGGCTGTCGGCAAGTCTCAAAGCCTCCCTGGAATGCATTCCTGAGTTGATGTAATCACTTGCTCGCTCGTAAGTGGCCGCCAGTGTGTTGTGCGTATTGGCGATTCCCCGGTAATTCTTTAATCGCTTTTTGATCTCCAGACTCTTATATCCATAGTATAGTGCACTATCGTAATAATAGGCATTAACGTGCAACAGTCTTTCGTAGCAATTAGACAGGTTGTTGTAATACCGGCTAAATAGCTGTGGGTGCTCATCCTCTTCTAGAGTGCTCACCGCCTCTTTGAATATAGGTATCGCTTCGGCATGACGATCAAGCTCCAAGACCATTAAACCAATGTTGAAAGTGGCACGACTTGTGCACAAGTGATCATCCTCTGGACAAGCTTCTTGCATTTCCTTCAGCATGACTATAGCCTTCTCCTGCTGGCCCATGGCCCTGTAGACAAAGGCAAGCTCATTGTATGATCCCGCAATCTTTTCCACTAATTTGTTTGCTTGTCGCAATCGCAACGATCGCAGGTGGTAATCCAAAGCTTCAAGATATCTGGAATCGTGTTCAGAAATCACTCCCTGCAGGTGAAAAAGATCGCTTTTCAACACATCACCAAGCACCAGAGTGTCCACCTCCTGTAGTAAAATCATAGCCGCAGACGCATTGCCCATCTTGTTGATAGCATCTGCTTTCAGCAAATAAGCCTCCACTTTCAGGCTATCATTCAGGGCACTACTTACCATCAAGGCACTATCCGCATAAGCCAGAGACAGTTCTAAGTCAACTGAGCCGAAATCCTTTGATTGATTATAAAAATGCTCATACAGTGCTTGCTTGGGCTGCGCTACCAACAAAACGGAGTAGATCAAAAAGAGGCAATAACCAAGGATGGCTTTCATTGCAAATGTTTTAGGCATTTGAAGGTTGGAGAAAGCTAAGATACTTGGTTATTGCAGAAGTATGAAATTTACTTATTCATCTCTCAGCATCTCTGCGGGGTTCGTTCTGGCAGCTTTGAAGGTTTGCCATCCAATGGTTAATGCACCTATCGCAAAGATGATAAAGACACCCGAAAACAGTTCGATCACTCCAAAATTCACTCGGTTGACCACATCCGCCAGAACAATGCTGTCAAATAAATAATAAGTAGCAGGAACCGCTATACCGGCAGATATCAGCAGCAGGATTACAAACCCTCTGGATAGCAACATGATCAGTCCACGCTCTGTAGCTCCCAGGACTTTACGAATGGAAATCTCTTTCATACGTGTCTCGGTGGTAAAAACGGCCATACCGAGTAGTCCCAGACTGGCAATGGAAATAGCCAAAAAGGCGAGGAACCCAATGATCATGAAGTAAATCTGGTATTCTTCATATGCCTGCTGGATCTGATCGTTATAAAACTTCGCTTCAAAAGGATGTACTGGATCCACTTTTTTCCAAATGGATTCCATCTTATCAAGCATACCAATCATGTCACTGGTCTGGACTTGGAGGTTGAGCACATAATACTGCTCTGGATCCTGAATAAGCGCTACTGGTTTGATCTCATCACTAATCTTGGCATAATGAAAGTCCTGAACCACACCCACTATTTTCAGCTTCATTTTACCGCCATCAATGGTCAGCAACTCACCAATAGCCGCCTCAGGTGAGCCCATATTGAAGCGATCCATCAGCTTCTCATTGATGATGGCCAGCTGCATGGTGGAATCTTCACTTTCATATGGAAAGGTGCTTCCTGCTAAAAGTTGATAACCATGAAGCTCCAGGTAGTTTTTGTCGATATAGTTGACATATATACTAGACGAATCCAACGGATCATTGTATTTGGCAGACTCACCCCAGATTTCACCGATTCCGGGCACCATACCAGATCGGGAAATATTCACCACTTCGGGAAGTTCTGATAGCTCATTGTACAAGACATCATTGTATGCTCCATGTGGACTGATATTGATGATGTTTTCTGTTTTGAAGCCCAGATCAAAGTTAAGCGAGTATTCGTACTGACGGTAAGCAATAGTCGCAGCGATAATAAACCCTATCGAAAGTGTAAACTGCATCACCAATAGTACTTTGCGCAAGCTCACTCCACTAAAGAGACGGATTTTGGTGGCGTCTCTCAATACCGAGATTGCTTTCAGTTTGGATAGCACCACAGAGGGAATAAGGCCAGCCAGCACGCCCGTAATCAACGCAAACGCTACAAAGTAGACGATCTGAATCGGCTGAAAATGCAAGTCGGCAATATCTCCTTCACTGAGAAGCTCCAGAAACTCTGGACGGATAACTACATAGAGGCCTACTGCAAAAAGAAGCGCTATGCAGGAAATCATGATGGCTTCAAACAAAAACTGTCCAAACACCTGTCTTCGTCCAGCTCCAACGATCTTCCGAATACCCACTTCTTTAGCTCTTCGCAATGACCTGGCTACCGAGAGGTTGGTGTAGTTGAAACATGCCGAGAGGATGACGACCAGGGTCATTGCCACAAAAATGTAAATGGTCGACCATTCAATGGATGGGCCAATCTGATTGGACAAATCCCGACCCGGCACAATGTCATTTATAGATTCCAACTCATGCTTAATGGTGAATCGATCTCCATCCTTAGTGGCGTCAGCCACTATCTGATTTAAGTGATTCTGTACCTGACTGGTAGCACCTCCCTCAGGTAATAGCAGATAGACATAATTCATCCACACACTATTGAAGCTATTGTAGAAATTGGTTGGTGACTCCAGCGTTGCTGCATACTTTTCCAAAGTGCTGAATGAACCCAGTATCTCAAACTGAATATGCGAATTCTTTGGTGGGTCTGCCACTACTCCTGTAATGGTGGCTGACTTGAGGTAATCTTCCTGACGATGTACCTTCACCGACTTACCTACCGGATTTAGATCAGGAAACAATTTTTTAGCGAGTGACTCGGTGATCACCACGGAATTGGGCTCAGTAAGGCATGAGACCGGACTTCCAGAAAGTAGCTTAAACGAGAAAATTTCGAAAAAATGGTCCGAGCTCCACAATCCTCTTGCACTGATGATGTTTTCACCATGTTCGATATCCACATTGAAATTACGGCGCATGATGACCAGTTTATCGTACCCGGTATATTCGTCTTTGAGCTTGTTGCCCATATAGATGCTACTAGAAGCCAGATCAAAGGCATCTTCATTAGAAACCGACTTGTAGTTGGTCAGGACCCTGTAGATGCGGTCCCTGTTAGTATGAAATGTATCATATGATAGCAGCTCACTGATGTAGCTGATCATTAATATCCCCACTGACATGGATATCGCCAGGCCGATCACATTGATGGCAGAGAAGAGTTTGTTTCTGGCAATACTCCGAACTGAAGTCTTGAAGTAGTTGCCCAGCATGGTAAAAAAAGTCATTTGTCCTATTAGTTTTGGTTTTTGAGTAGTGTATATGCGGAAGAACTTGATCACATCGATCAGGTAGATCAAATCAGCAATCAGCTTACCTCGCGTTAGGTTTCTGCCATAGTATTCGTGTAAATCACCCTGGAGATCCTCCAGCAGTGACGGCTTGCAGTACCACTCCAGTAAGCGATCAAAGAGTTTAGGTGGTTTGGAGTCCCTGTTCATCTTACTCCCTTAAATACCACATCAGGGATAGCACTCCAGAGTTGGTCCCGTTGTTCCTTAGATCTCAAAAGGGCACTTTTACCCGCCTGGGTCAATGAATAGAACCGCTTCCTTCTTCCACCTCGTTCCTTGGTAGGTTCTCCTAGATCTGAAGCAATCATCCCCTTGTCTTCCAACCTGTTAAGCACTGCATGCACCACGCCTAACTTGGTGGACCTGCCTGTCACAGATTTGATCTCATCCACAATATTCACGCTGTAAGCTTCTGTCATCAGGGAGGCAATTGTCAGTAAAACAATTTCTTCAAACTCTCCTATGTTGGTTCCTTTCATAAAAACGACTTAATGATTAATTCATTAAATGTATGTAAAATGAAACGAAAGTGAAGTAGGATGGTTTCATTTATTCATATTTTGTATGAATAAAGCATAAAAAAACATCCCGCTAAAAGCGGGATGTCACCTACAAAATTGTTTAAACCAATGTTAACCTAATTCAAAAAAATTGACTGCACAACTTCATAGATTTTCTTAAATAACTTCCGAGAACTTAATTACCCTACGTAAAAATTCACTTTTTGTTGTGTTGGAGGGCTACTGATAAAAGTATAAATGCAAACCTATAGCAATTGATACAACTCAAGAAGGAATTACTCATGATTCGGGGTTTATTTTTTGTGAATGGTTAAAAAATCCTTTTACCCCAAGGTAACGTGTTGCGAAAATTCCAAAAAAGAGACATTTATTCCTCTAACTTTACAGCTAGAAAATAAATCAAATTAGTCAATGAAATTCGGAACCAAGGCCATCCACGCAGGACAAGAACCTGACCCATCTACAGGAGCAATCATGACTCCTATTTACCAGACATCTACCTTTGCACAAGAATCTCCCGGTAAGCACAAAGGCTACGAATACGCCAGAACACAAAACCCTACCAGACATGCTCTGGAAGCAAATCTGGCAGCACTGGAGAATGCTAACCATGGCAGATGCTTTAGCTCAGGCATGGGTGCGACGGACGCTATCTTGAAGATGTTTTCGCCGGGTGATGAAATAGTCAGCACCAACGACTTGTACGGTGGGACCTACCGCATATTTACCAAAATCTATGAACGTTACGGACTGAAGTTCAAGTTTGTGGACATGAAAGATCTAGGTGCAGTGAAAACTGCCATCACAGACCAAACCAAGCTCGTGTGGGTAGAAACTCCTACCAATCCCATGATGAACATCGTGGACATTGAGGCAATCGTAAAACTGGCTAAAGATGCCGGAGCAAAAACGGTCGTTGACAACACCTTCGCAAGTCCTTACTTGCAAAACCCGATGGATCTGGGAGCGGATATGGTGATGCACTCCGTTACCAAATACATCGCCGGACACTCTGATGTAGTTATGGGCTTTGTAGGGACCAATGATCCTTCTCTGGATGAGCAAATAGGTTTTGTACAGAACTCGTCGGGAGCTATTCCCGGCCCACAGGATTGTTTCCTGGTATTGCGCGGTATCAAGACGCTTCACGTGCGAATGGACCGTCACTGCGACAATGGCGAAAAAGTGGCCAGATATCTAAAAGATCACCCGAAAGTAGCGCATGTCTACTGGCCGGGTTTTGAAGACCACCCGAACCATACGGTGGCTAAAAAACAAATGAAGCGCTTTGGAGGGATGTTGTCCTTCATCTTGAAGGATGACAATCAGCAGGCTGCGTTTAAAGTGTTGGAGCAGTTCAAGGTGTTTACTTTAGCTGAGTCACTTGGAGGAGTAGAATCTCTAGCAGGACATCCAGCCAGCATGACCCATGCCAGCATCCCTAAGGAACAGCGACTGGAGGCTGGATTAACAGACTCATTGATCAGACTTTCTGTCGGCATTGAGGATGCTGAGGACTTAATTGATGATCTAAAAAATGCCATTGGATAAATTAAAAAGCTGCCTCGTGCAGCTTTTTTTATACTTTTAATCTATGAAATCAGAACTGAAAGAACTATTTATTCGTGATCTGAATATCCTGATCAAAGAAATCGAGCAATATCCGAATGAGCATTTCATTTGGTTAGTCCCAACAGGGATCAACAATTCAGCCGGCACACTCGCTCTACACCTAGCCGGAAACCTCAATCACTTTATTGGTGCTATTCTGGGAGATACAGGATATGTAAGAAACCGGGAGGCAGAGTTTAGTGATCGGGATGTACCCCGCGCACAACTCATCGATAGCTTACAAGCTACTCTTGATGTGGTGTCATCTGTTCTGACCAATCTCAATGATTCTTCTCTTGACGAGAAATACCCCATTGATGTATTTGGTGATCCTATGACTACCGCAAAGTTTCTCATTCATCTACACGGCCATCTCACTTATCACCTCGGACAAGTCAATTACCATCGAAGATTGCTGGCTCACCCTTAGATTTTAGTCAGGTTACAATAAATGCTTTATATTTCCGGTAATACCAACCTTGACCAAAAACTTATGAAAAACCGTATCGGTTGCTACTACCCTTCACCGCCCATTACAATTAACTCCCTTTGTAAAGTATGTGAGGATAGTAATTCATAAGGTTTGAAGAATTTAATCTCGAAGCTTTTGAGGCAGGAAGAACTGCCCAAGAGGAGCTCATTTTCAGAAGCTGTCTCCTTTCTAGTTGAGTATGATCGGTTCAGAAAGGAGCCCTACTGGGGTGAAAATCTGGAAAGCAAATTCCAACTGATCATTCAAAAATCAGAGGAAGAGCGGCTCAATTACCTGCCTGGCCTGTATTTGCTTCATGAACGGGCGCTAAGCACCCGCTCAGAAAACCCAGCAAAACTCAAAGAACAACATCGCCGAAACTTTCGCATCAAATACCCTTCACTGGCCAACTCCAGCTTGTTTAGCCTGATATTTGAACCTAACGCTGATCAAGAGAAAGGTATGTGCCACCAACTGGTGGATCGGATGAGTGAGGAATTTGTAGACCTGACTGATCAGAGCCTGGAAGTGTGCGCTATGTATCACAAGAAGGTAGATCAGACATTCGAACTGATTCGTAAAAACCAACTATCCAAAAGCGATCTTCAAACGACCATCAAACACGAGGTATCGGCCATCTATGACCAGCTGCGTTCACTCATAGGTGATAAACAGGCCAAATCACTGTTTCAAGGATCGTATGCGTTACTTGCGGAGAATTTTGGTTTGCTGCCTACATTTTCCTTTATCGTTTCCATTCTTCCTGAGTCGGTACTTACAGAGCAGCAGCTAAGCATCCTCAGTAGAGCTCAGATAGAAACCGTGCTCATAGAGAAGACCAGCAAACTGGAAGAAACGAACGAGCGACTACTCAGCGAGATTGGCGAAAAGGAAAAAGTCCAGAAAGCCAATGAAGAAAACGTAGATCGACTCAACCGAATCATCGAAAATGCGATGGATGCGGTGGTGCTCATGGATAGCAATGGATTAATCACCTTTTGGAACAACCAAGCCGAAACCATCTTTAAATGGAAGGCCGAGGAAGTCATCGGCAAACCGCTGGCTGAATGTATTGTGCCGGAGGATCGACGCAAAGAACATGAGCGAGGCTTGAACTATTACCTAAAAGTCGGCAGGCATAAATACCTCAACAGACGAATAGAAGATAATGGGATTACCAAAGATGGGAAGCTGATCCCTTTGGAACTTTCTATTGTAGCCAACCGTGTGGAAGGTGACGTGATTTTCACTTCATTTATTCGGGACATCTCAGACAGAAAGCGCTACGAAAAGGAGCTCATGAATGCCAAAGAAAAGGCGGAGCAGGCATCTAAAAGTAAGGCAGATTTCCTGTCTACCATGAGTCATGAGATTCGTACGCCGATGAATGGGCTGAGTGGTACCATCGAGTACTTACTCGCTGAAAATCCGCGTGAAGATCAGGTGGATTCACTGAAATTGATGCGCCACTCCTGCGAAAGCCTGTTGGTAATCCTCAATGACATTCTGGATTTTTCCAAAATTGAAGAGGGTCATGTGGAATTTGACAACAAGGAGTTTGCACTCCATGAAGTCTGCCAGCACATCATCTCCACCTACAAGCAGAAAGCCGAACAAAAACTCATCCGGCTTCAGCTCAACATGGATGATAAGGCACCTAATCACCTGATAGGTGATCCTGTAAGACTCAGCCAGATACTCAATAATCTGATTAGCAATGCGATTAAGTTTACACTGCATGGCGAGGTGAGCCTTTCGGTATCTGTGCTGAACGACTCAGCCTCCAAAACCAAGCTGCGCTTTCAAGTGAAGGATACAGGAATAGGTATTGCCAAAGGAAACATTGACAAGATTTTTGACCGGTTCACCCAGGTTCACGACCAGTCTCACAATACCCTATCAGGTACAGGGTTGGGTCTCTCCATTTCTAAGAAACTCTTGCAGCTCGTAGGCAGTGATCTGATAGCAGAAAGCGAGTTAGGTACTGGTTCCACTTTTTACTTTGACATTCTGTTTACCAAGTCAGAAACCAGAGAGCAACATCCAAACATAGAAATCAACCAGACGGGCAGCTTAGAAGGGTTAAACATCCTGCTGGTGGAAGACAATCAAATCAACCAGATTGTGGCAGCCAAGTTTCTGAAGAAGTGGAACTGTGAAGTACAGTTTGCCGATAATGGCGAGCAAGCGCTAGATCAGGTAATGACGAACAACTTTGACCTGATTCTCATGGACATCCAGATGCCGATTATGAATGGTTACCAGGCTGCAGAAGCAATCCGCAACATGCCAGCTCCACATGGTGACATCCCAATTATTGCCCTCACCGCTGATGTACTACCAGAAGTGAGAGAAGAAGCGATTCGGGTGGGCATGAACGACCTGATGACTAAGCCGTTCAATTCAGAGAAACTGCATGCGATTATTCTAAAACATCTTCTTAAGGAGAATAAAGAGATTTGATCAATAGATCCTTCTGGGATCTAAAACAAAAAAACTCCTCAGCAATGCCGAGGAGTCTCTAATATCTTGAGGTCTTACTTGGATTAGGCGCTTTGTACGTTCAGCGTCTTCACTAGATCCACCGGACCATAGTTCTTTCTCTCAACGACCGTCTTCTTTCCTTTGATCAACTGGATCTCAGTGTTGGGAAAGTTAAGTGATCCATGCTTTTTCACCACTTTGTGATAAAACATCGAAGCCTGATCAAACTCTCCTTTGCCAAACTCATGTTTGTGCTCAAATTTCTTAACAGGAGTTCCAGGAATCACGTGGTACATATTCACAACCACAGAGTACTTCGGCTGAAACATTCTAATAAGACCTGCTAACGGATTTTTCATATTCTAAGCTAATTAGATTAATCAAGTATCAAGTTTAATAAAATGGAGAATGAAAAGAAATAAAATCGAGACCATTCTCACTTTTAAACAAAAAAAAGAGCGCCGGTTAATACCGTACGCTCTCCGTCATGTGCAGAGTACTGCTTAATCGTTGTGCACTGGAGACAGTCCTTCCAGCTACCTCAAGAGGTATTTATTGCTGAACAAACTGACCAATTCCTTAACGAATCGGCTGATCAGTCCACATTATCATGTAAATACTTGTTGTTGCCAAGTATCTGGTTTTCATCTGTCAAATTGAATTTGGAAATATTACGTTCCGCGCTGTGAGGTACTTTGGTAAAAGTCACCTTTTTGCGCTCGTATGCCGGCACATCAAATCGCTCTTTGAAGTTTTTAGAAGCCATCTCTTCACGTTGAGTGCCTTCCAGCATCTCTTCACGCTTTCTTCGTTGCTCCATTAACTCCAGTTTCTTCGATGCTGAATGTCCCGCCGTGATGCTTTCAAAAGAAAACGGATCTTTTTCAGGCTCTTCTACGGGTTTGCTTTGCTTTTCCTCTTCCTCTGCATCATCGAATACCTCATAATCACTACCCAGGTCAAATTCGAATTCATTCTCAACTTCATCCTCATCTTCCTCCTCTACCGCCTTACGGATCTCTCTTTTCAGGAAATCGTATTTTGGCTTATCATCCTCTTCTTCTTCGTCTTCTTTCTGATTTCTGAATGAAGTCTTGTACTCTTCCTCGTCTTCTTCATCATCTGATCGTTTGTTGGCATCAAACAAATTGATCTGTCTAGAAGACTCCAGGTCATAGACTCTTTTAGAATCTCCCGATGTAGAGGAAGAACTAGAAACAGTCTCCTTGCGACCAATGGGCTTGATCTCCGCATTGTTATCAAAACCCGTAGCAATCACCGTTACCCGAATGTTTTCACCCAGGTTAGGATCCACACCGTGACCGAAGATCACCTCAGCTTCATCACCGGCAAACTCCTGCATGTAATCCGTGATGTCTGCCAGCTCGTCCATTTGCAGCTCTGCATCCTCACCAGACATGATGGAAAGAAGGATTTTCTCAGCTCCTGTGATGTTCTGGTTGTTGAGTAATGGCGAGTTCAGCGCTTCTTCAGCAGCTCTTCTGGCTCTATTTTCGCCATAGGTCTGTGCTGATCCCATCACTGCTGCTCCGGCATTTTTCATCACCGTCTTCACATCTTCAAAATCGACGTTCACATATCCGGGAACGGTAATGATCTCGGCGATTCCTTTAGCTGCAGTTGTCAATACGTTATCGGCCTGACCAAATGCTTCTCGAATCGGAAGGTTGCCAAAAATCTCTCTGAGCTTATCATTTAAGATCACCAGCACCGTATCACAGTTTGCCTTCAGCTCAGCGATCCCTTCATTGGCTGCAGTCATCTTTTTGCGCCCTTCAAACATGAAAGGAGCAGTGACAATACCGACCGTTAAGATGTCCATCTCCTTCGCTACCTCAGCTAGAACTGGAGCAGCACCGGTACCGGTTCCACCACCCATACCTGCTGTGATGAACACCATCTTGGTATCATCGGAGAGCATCTCTCTAATTTCTTCTTTGGACTCCAGAGCCGCGTGCTTGCCTTTTTCAGGGTTAGCTCCCGCTCCAAGTCCCCCAGTGAGGTTGACCCCCAGCTGAAGTTTATTCGGTACCGGACTGCTTTCCAGTGCCTGAATATCGGTGTTACATACCACGAATTCTACATCCTTGATTCCAAGGTTGTACATGTGGTTGACGGCATTACTGCCTCCTCCCCCAACACCAATCACTTTGATGATTGACTTGTGATGTGAGGGTAAATCGAATTTGTACATATTATCTGCCATGACGTTTGGTTTTTATGTAATTATCCTCGGTTAAACATTTATTTTATTTTGTCATCCTGAATTTATTTCAGGATCTTATTTCAATTCAACAGCTCATCATTGAGGATTCTGAAACAAGTTCAGAATGACTACAATTATGAAAACAGTCGGACTAATAGTCTTTTTCATCGTCCAGGTCATCGATCAAAAGCCCTTTTGTTTTTTCCAGAATATTCTGAAAGAATTTAGCACCCTGCTTCGAACCTCCTTTTCGATGATTTTTGACGTTGGCTCGTTCATTGTATCGCTCTTCGCGGATATCGATTGCTCTGAAACCAGACAGTACCAAACCTACTGATGTAGCGTACATTGGGCTCTTCACAGAGTCTACTTTGCTCTTGCCCAGATGCTCGTTTGGATAGCCAATTCTGGTGTCTAAGCCGGTCATGTACTCAAACAATTGCTGCAAGTTGGTGAGCTGAGCTCCACCACCTGTTACCACGATTCCTGCTGCCAGCTTCTTGTGATAGCCAGAGGTAATGATCTCGGTGTGCACCATCTCAATGATCTCTTCCATTCTCGCCTCGATCACGTGAGCAAGATTTTTCACAGAGATTTCCTTTGGAGGTCTGTTTCTCAATCCTGGAATGGATACGATCTCATTAGGATTGGCCTCTTCGGAAATTGCCCGACCAAACTTGGTCTTCAGCAACTCCGCCTGATGCTCCATCACCATGCAACCTTGCTTGATGTCTGAAGTAATGATGTTGCCACCGAATGGAATGACTGCTGTGTGACGAATGATGTTGTCATAGAATACCGCAATATCCGTAGTACCACCTCCTATATCTACCAGGCAAACTCCGGCTTCTTTTTCCTCATCGCTGAGAACCGCCAAGCTTGAAGCCAATGGCTCTAAAATGAGGTTTTCGATATCCAACCCTGCACGTTTTACGCACTTATTGATGTTGTTGATCGCGTTGGTCTGTGCGGTGATGATGTGGAAGTCCGCTTCCATTTTCACCCCAGACATCCCTACAGGATCTTTGATCCCATCTTCATAGTCGATGATGTAATCCTGCGGCATCACGTGGATGATCTCACTCCCAGGAGGAATGACGATACGGTACATGTCGTTATTCAGTCGGTTTACATCCTCTACAGTGATCTCATCATTGGACTCTCGGGTGATCGATCCATGATGAATGGCACTACGAATGTGCTGACCCGCAATCCCCACATTGACTACACGGATGTCAATACCAGACTGCTCACTTGCTTCGTTGACAGCCTTTTCGATGGCATTGACGGTTTTGTCAATATTGGTTACAATTCCTCTGATCACGCCATCCGAGACTGCCTTACCCATGCCGAGTACTTCCAGTTTCCCGAATTCGTTTTTGCGTCCAACTATGGCGCATATTTTGGTGGTCCCAATGTCGAGACCTACGATGATTTTGTCTTCCATTTTACTAAGCAGTTTTTCTTAGTTCATAATGAATAGTAGTTAGCCGATAGCGATTCCGACACATGACTTTGGAGCTATGGACTAAAAACTTGAGACTATGGACTAAGTATTTATTCACAGACGATTTGATTTTGAAATTTTAAATTGACCGAACTGTAGGTATTCCAGCCTTTGTTCGGTAAGATCTCCTTATAGAAGACCATCAGCTTCTGGAACTTTCCATCCAGATCTTCCGGCATGCCAAACAATACCTCTTGCTTGGTTACCTGCGGCAATAGCTTTAATTGACCATCTTTTTCGATGATGATCTGGGCTATTTGCGCTTTCCAGAATTCATCCTTTTCGATATAGTTAAGGAGATTCAAAATGTCGTTTCCGTAATCTGTCTCGGTGAGGCTCCTTTCCCAGCTAAAACTTCTTTCTGTTTCAATGATAGGTACTCTTGCGGTGTGTTTTGCATTAACTGGCAGCAACCGACCATCTTCATCGATGTACTGATCGGGCCCATGTGGGTTGTAAATGCGGGCAATAGGTCGTGCCTGATCCACTTTCACCAACAGGTTGCCTTTGATATCCCGATAGATCTGAGCTTCCTTCACGAAAGGATTCGATTCTACGCGCTCTTCCAGCAGTTTCAAATCAAGGTTATCAACAGACAAGCCAAGTACATAATCTGTACTTTCAGCATTAAGCAAACTGATCACTTCCATCTGATCAGTGAAGTAATCACCATTCTGATCGCGGATCTCCACCAATACATCATTGACTGGCTTGCTGGTGTTTCTCACACCGGTGAAGCCGATGGTCACCACCATCACGATGGCAGCAACAGCAAAAAACACTATGGTTCTAATATCACGACTCACTTTTCAACTTGTTTAAATAGTATTCTTTAATCTTTGGCACTTCCTTATCAATATCTCCGGCTCCTATGGTGACCAGCAACTCTACATCCAGCTCCTTGAGTTTATCCATCAATTCGTCTTTGTTAATCAAGTGACGATTGGGAATGAATACCTTATCAAAAATGATCTCAGAAGAGACACCCGATATCGGTTCTTCCCTGGCCGGATAAATATCCAATAAGATCAACTCATCTGCCAGCATCAGACTATCCGCAAATCCTGCCTGAAAGTCCTTGGTCCTGCTGTATAAATGTGGCTGGAAAACAGCCGTCAATTTCTTCTTCGGGAATAGCGCTTTCACAGATTTCAAAAAAGCTCGTATTTCCTCTGGATGATGTGCATAATCATCGATGTAAATCAACTTTTCATTCTTGATGACATATTCAAATCTTCTTTTCACGCCTCGGTAGCTCTTCATGGCTTCTTTGATCGTTTCCGAATCGATACCCATGTCAATGGCTACAGTAATGGCAGCCAGTGCATTTTCCACGTTGTGGAATCCCGGAACCAACAAGTTGATGTCCTTGATGATTTTAGAACCTTGATAGTTAAAAATGAAGATGCCATTCACAGCACGCAAAGCATGTGCACGAATATCTCCACCATCCAGTCCGTAGGTATAATACAAATGCTCCAGGTGCGTATTGACCTTCTCTGCTGCTTTGTAATGAATCAGCGTTTTTCCTTCCTCGCCCGACTGCTGCAGGAACTGGCCGAAAGCCTTACGCATTTCAGCCTCACTACCATAAATATCCAGGTGATCCGGATCCACAGAAGTCACCACCGTATAGTTCGGCATCAACCAATGGAATGACCGATCAAACTCATCAGCCTCCACTACCACAGGCGCATCCTCATCCCCGATGATCAGGTTGGACTCATAGTTGGTCATGATTCCTCCAATGAACGCCGAACACCCCTTCGCATGGTGTTTCAGCAAATGCGCTACCATAGAGGAAGTAGTCGTTTTACCATGTGTACCTCCAACTGCTATGGTGTAATGGTCCATGGAGATGATTCCCAACACCTCCGCACGTTTTCGCACATCAAATTTCTTGCTTTGGAAGTATTTTAACTCACCATGCTTAGCAGGAACGGCAGGCGTATAAATGATCAGCGTATTTTCCTTATTCAGAAAATGCGAAGGGATATCCTTACGATTGTCTTCGTAATGAATCCACATGCCTTCCAGCGAGAGCTTGGTGGTCAGATTGGTCTCCACACGATCATACCCTCCTACTTTGGCGCCACGCTTGTTGAACCAACGCGCAATGGCACTCATACCGATACCACCGATCCCGATGAAGTAGACGTTATGTATATCTTCTAATTTCATGCGATCAGTTTGATGATTTCGTTTGCTATATCCTTCGAAGCATCAGGATGCGACATGCTCTTGATGTTCTTACTTAATTGTTCCTTTCTTTTCTCATCCTCAATCAACTCCAGCGTAGTTGGGATGAGTGTATCCATTCCTTCTAAGTCTTTTACTAAAATAGCCGCATCACGCTCCACCAGTGCCATGGCATTGATGGTCTGATGGTCTTCTGCCACATTCGGACTTGGCACCAAAATGGCTGGCTTGCCAGTGAGCATCAGCTCGGCAATCGACAAGGCACCTGCACGCGAAATGACCACATCCGCCAGGTCATAGGCGAAATTCATCTCCCTTACAAAATCCTTGATCACGATATTATTGGACTCATGAGGAACCCTTCGCTTCATTTCTTCATAGTAGAAGCCGCCTGTCTGCCACAGCACCTGATAAGGCGAGTCAGCCAGTTGCTCATACCCGGCCAGGATCATCTCGTTGATGGATCTGGCACCAAGGCTACCGCCAACGATTAAAATCGTTTTCTTCTCAGGGTCCAACCCAAAGAAGCGGTGGGATTCTCCTTTCAAGCTATCTCTAAGAAGGATGGTCTTTCTGACTGGATTGCCTGTGACCACTAATTTCTCTGCTGGAAAATACTTTTCCATTCCTCCATGAGCTACACAGATTTTATCCACTCGCTTAGCCAGCAACTTATTGGTCAGACCAGCATAAGAGTTTTGCTCCTGGATCAAAGTAGGTATGCGTTTGGCAGAAGCGGCGTACAACAAAGGTCCACTGGCGTATCCACCTACACCTACCACGGCATCCGGCTTGAATTGGCGCACCAGCTTGAAAGCATTCCAAAGACTGCTCATCAGCTTGAAAGGGAACATGAGGTTTTGGAGCGATAAGCTTCTCTGAATCCCACTGATCCACAATCCTACAATCTCAAAGCCGGCCTCTGGTACCTTGGTCATTTCCATTTTGCCCTGAGCACCCACAAACAGGATCTCCACCTCCTGCAGCATTTCCTGCAAAGACTGAGCGATGGAAATGGCCGGGTAGATGTGCCCACCGGTACCTCCTCCACTGATCATGATCCGAAATGGACGCTGTTGGCTATATGGTTGCTTTGCTTCGATTATGCTGCTTCTTTAATGCGTTCTTTATTAAATGAGTTGGTCATTGGTGACCCGATATCATCGATCTCTCCTCTGCTGACACTCAAGATAATTCCTAGCGCCAGTCCGGTAAATAACTGCGAGGTTCCCCCCATACTAATTAATGGAAGTGGCAATCCCGTGATTGGTCCAAGTCCTACCGCTACACCCATGTTGACCATGGCCTGCATCACCAGTGCAAAGGATAATCCGGCAGACAGCAGTCCTCCATAAGCCCGGTCACTCTCGGCTGCAGCTTTCATGCCCCTATAAAGCAATGCCAGGTACAGCAGGAGCACCAGTATACCGCCAATCATCCCATATTCTTCCAGGATGATCGCAAACACGAAATCCGAATAGGATGATGGTAAATAATTTCGTTGATCACTTTGACCAGGACCTTTACCAAATAGTCCGCCTGTCGCGATGGCAATATTGGCTTGCTTGGCCTGGAATGGAATTTCTTCCGAGTTGATAAAGCTTTCGATACGGCTCTTAGCTGTACCACCACGCTGACCTATCGCCAGTGCAGCACCTCCAGCTATTACTCCAATCACCATCAGCATGGCCAGGTACTTGACCGGTACACGTCCGATGAACAACATCAGCATACAAGTACCGAAAAGTAGCACTGCAGTGGAAATATTGGTCATGGCGATCAAACCACAAATCAACCCGACCCAGATCAAAACCGGAACAATGGCTTTCTGAAAATCATCAATACTTTTTTGCCTCTTAGAGAGCATACTCGTCACAGTAATCAGCAAGGCCAATTTGGCTAGATCTGACGGCTGGAATGCCTGGTTGATGATGGGAATGGTCAACCATCTGGAAGCACCATTGGTATTCGTACCATAATGCCAGGTGATCAACAACAATGGCACCGATAGCCAAAGCGCAATACGTGAGATTTTGGAATAATATCTGTAATCAATTTTATGTGCCAGCCACATGGCAAACAAGCTCAGCAGCACAAGTGACGAATGCTTGAATAAATAGTATTCCGTATCTCCACCCATCATTTTGTAAGCAAGGCTTCCAGTAGAACTGTATACTACCAGGATGCTTAAGATGGAAAGCAAGAATACGATGAACCAGATCACCGGATCACCTTTTAGATTATTGTAAGCCCATTCTTTTACCGAATTCATACGCTTTCCTTTTTAGTTGCCATTAGTTCCTGTACAGCTCTTCTGAACTGATCCCCTCTATCTTCGTAGTTTTTGAATAAGTCGAAGCTGGCACATGCCGGAGAGAGTAACACCACGTCTCCTTTCTCAGCCATTCTGCTGGCTAGCTGTACTGCTTCTATGGTTGATTTCGTTTCTTTTATCTGGTTGACACTTCCACCGAAGTGTGCTTTCAGCTTGGTATTATCTACTCCAAGGCATACAATACCTTTCACTTTTTCCTTCACCAACTCATCAATTTGCTCGTATTCGTTGCCTTTGTCGATACCTCCTGCTACCCAGATGATATTGGCCTTTACGCCATCCAGTGCATAATAGACCGCATCTACATTGGTCGCTTTGGAGTCGTTCACAAAGCGCACTCCATCCACCTCCCCGCACGGCTCCAATCGGTGTGGCGCGTTGGCGAAGGTTTTGAGCCCTCTCATAATGTCCTGGATGGACACGTCCATGTTTAGCGCGGACAGCACTGCAGACATGGAGTTGATCATGTTGTGTTTTCCGATCAGGGCGATTTCCGAGACCGGAATGGTATGTTTCTTACTTTTTGCCTTGAAGCGGTAGTTGAAAATCAGGTGATCGTCTTCCATGTAGGCCTGCCACCTTGGATCTTTCGTCGTTGAGACAGCAAACAAACACGCATCAATTTTTCTTTTGGTTACTTCCTCTGTTACTGGCTCACTATCTGCACAGTAGACAAAAGCCTCTTCATGTGTCAAATTCTCCGTGATTCTAAACTTAGAGGCGACATACTTTTGAAAATCGTAATCATAGCGATCCAGATGATCCGGAGTAATATTCAGTAGCACGGCCACATCAGGCTTGAACTTCACCACTCCATCCAGCTGGAAGCTGCTGACCTCTACTACATAATAATCATAACCTCCCTCAGCCACTAAACGCGCTAAACTTACTCCCACATTGCCGCCAAGCGCTACTTTCAGTCCGGCTGTTTTCAGTAAATGGTGAGTCAGCAAGGTCGTAGTAGTCTTACCATTAGTTCCTGTGATCGCGATGACTTTGGCACCTTCCGGTATGTACCGATAAGCAAATTCGATTTCCGAGATGACTGGAATGTCTTTTGCTAAAGCGTTTTGAATCAAGCTGATCTTGTCAGGAATGCCCGGACTTTTGATGATCTCGTCTGACAGCAGGATTCGATCGACTGAGTGACCACCCTCTTCAAATTCCACCCCATATGAATCGAGCACAGCTTTCCTGTCTGCCGAGATGCCACCCGCATCGGACAAGAAAACGGTGTATCCTTGCTTCATGCCCAGAATGGCCGCTCCGATACCGCTTTCGCCTGCTCCCAATATGGTGATGGTCTTACTCAAAGTAGGTCGTCTTGTTTTTTCATTTTGCGTTCGATGATCTGATCACAGCAGATGGAGTAAAGGGACAGTAGCTCATAGCCTTTCTTTACAAAATCGGTGATCGTTGGTATTTTTCGTTTGCGGTTTGCGTCATCCAGTTTATCAATCATGTAGATCAACTCATCCATCTCCTCTTCCAACGCATCCATTTGATTGTAAAAACTGATCTGACCCTTCGCACTCAATACCTTATGCAGCACCTTGTCCATTTTCTGAGCACTGCGCATGATCGCAGTAGAAAAGGCCAATAGGTTGCTTCCCGGCAGTAGTTCTGCTAACTGAGAAGCTTTGCTCTGGAATTTTTCGTTGAGTTGTGTGAGTTGTTCAAGTGTCATATTCGGATCATCTAAGTTTAAGCGTCGCTAATGTGATTATGGCCAGCAGGATTCCGGATGTCCAGAACCTGGTGACGATTTTGGCTTCATGCCAACCTTTCTTTTGGTAATGATGGTGCAGTGGCGACATGAGGAAAACCCTTCTGCCCTCACCATACTTTTTCTTGGTGTATTTGAAATAAGACACCTGAATCATTACAGATATCGTCTCCACGAAAAACACTCCGCAGAGCAATGGAATCAATAATTCTTTGCGAATCACGAGTGCAAACACCGCAATGGTTGCTCCAAGCGAGAGACTACCCGTATCGCCCATAAAGACCTGTGCCGGATAGGAATTGAACCAGAGGAAGCCAATGCAGGCACCGACAAAGGCTGCTCCAAAAATCACCAGCTCACCGGAGTTGGGGATGAAGGCGATGTTGAGGTAATCGGCAAACACCGCATTACCAGACAGGTAAGCAAAAACCACCAATGTCAAACCAATGATCGCTGAAGAACCCCCTGCCAAGCCATCCAAACCATCGGTCAAATTAGCCGCGTTGGACACGGAGGTAATGATGAAGATCACTGCCAGTACGTAAATGACCCAGGTATAGTCTTCCAGAAAATACGGCAATAACCAGTCGTACTGGAATTCATTGTTCTTAAAGAAAGGTATAGTCGTCACGATAGCGTTGCTATCAGAAACCCCCACACCGCCAAGCTCAGGAATGGCCACATCAGGATGCATCACCATCACCAGCCCAACAATCAACCCAATCACTACCTGACCCACAATCTTGAAATGACCTGCTAAACCTTCTTTGTTTTTCTTCTTAACCTTCAGATAGTCATCCGTAAAACCAATCAGCCCCATCCAAACAGCTGTCACCAGCAGTAGGATCACGTAGATATTGCCAATCTGAGCAAACAGTAAAGTTGGGATAGCAATGGAAGCAATGATGATAATGCCGCCCATAGTAGGTGTGCCGGCTTTTTCCATCTGTCCTTCGAGCCCTAAATCACGTATGGATTCACCCATCTGGAAGCGACGCAGCATGTTGATCAGCTGCTTCCCAAATACGATGCTAATGACCAAAGAAATCAATGCAGCCATACCTGCCCTGAATGAGATGTAGCGGAACACGCTGGCACCCATCAGGTCAAATTGTTTATCTAAAAAATCAAACAGGTAGTAGAGCATATCTTTTACAGTTGAGAATGGAAAATTGAGAATTGAGAATGCATGACTAACTCATCATTTGTTCTCAAACTCCGTATTTTCCAATTATCCATTTTCAATTATTCATTATCCATTAACTGTTGAGCATTTTGCTCAACACTTCTTTATCGTCAAAGTGATTTCTCACTCCTTTTATCTCTTGATAGGTCTCATGACCTTTGCCAGCCACCAGGATGATATCCATCGGGTTGGCCAGGTTACACGCTGTGCGAATCGCCTCTTTCCGATCTTCGATCACCATCGTTTTCTTCTGATCCACTTTGGGTACGCCCGCCATCATATCTGTTAAGATTTGTTGTGGGTCTTCATCCCTTGGGTTATCAGAAGTCAAGATGATCTTATTGCTGAACTGTGCAGCAATTCGCGCCATTTCTGGTCGTTTGCCCTTGTCTCTATTACCACCACAGCCAATCACCGTAATGACCGTTTCTTGTCTGGTTCTTAGGTTGTCGATGGTTTTCAACACATTTTCCAGAGCATCAGGCGTATGCGCATAATCCACAATCGCCAGGATGTCATTCGGATTTTGAACCTGCTCAAACCGACCTCTGGCACCATCCATCTGAGACAAAGCAGTCAGCACCTCCTCCTTCTCTTCTTCCAACAACACTGCCGTGGCATAGACCGCCAGCAGGTTGTAGGCATTGAAGTCTCCGATCAGCTTGAACCAGGTACTCACGCCATCGATATCCAGCTCCAATCCCTGTAGGGTATTGTGCAGTATCTTCGCTTTGTAGTCCGCCATGGACTTCAGCGAATAAGTATTCTTATCAGCACGCGTATTTTGCATCATCACGTGCCCTCGCTTGTCGTCTACATTGACGAGTGCAAATGCCTCTCTGGACAAACCATCAAAAAGCAACTTCTTTGCACGGATGTACTCGTCGAACGTCTCGTGATAGTCCAGGTGATCATGGGTGATGTTGGTGAACACCCCACCAGCAAAATCCAACCCTTTGGTTCTGTGCTGTACTAAAGCATGCGAACTCACTTCCATGAATGCGTGGGTGCATCCTTCCTTCACCATCTGCGCCAACAACTCATTGATGGCGATGGCATCCGGTGTGGTGTATTTCGACTCTAATACTTTGTCATTGATCTTGTTCTCCACAGTCGAGAGTAAGCCCACTTTGTAGCCCAACTGCTGAAATAGCTGGAAAGACAAGGTAGCCGTAGTTGTTTTCCCATTGGTACCAGTAATTCCTACGAGCCGTAGCTTTTTCGAAGGGTTGTCAAAGAAGTTGGCTGCCACAACTCCCATTGCAGCAGCGCTATTCTCCACCTGTATATACGTCGTGTTTTTCCTTAAATCTTGAGGAATCTCTTCACAAACAATCGCTGATGCGCCTAACTCGATGGCCTTATCGATAAAATCATGACCATCCACAGTCAGTCCAGGTACGGCAAAAAACAATCCACCCTTCTGCACTTTTCTGGAATCCAATGCCAACGAAGTGATCTCCTGATCCCGATCCCCGTGGATCTCGATCAGCGACGCTCCAAACAATATGTCTTTTAACAATGGCATTAGCTCAACTCCAGTTTAATGTTGGTTCCTTTTGAAAATTTTGTTCCAGGAAGTAATGATTGGGTACTGACTCGTCCCCGACCATTTACCTTCACTTTTAAACCCATATTTTCCAATACATAGATCGCATCGCGCAACGTCATGCCTCGTACATCTGGAATGTGATCTGGCTTGGGTTGATTGTCTTCCCAAAAAACTGAATGATTGACCACATCGGTAGTCACCCAGGTGGCTTCCGTTTCTGAATGATTGGAGATGCCCAATTGATTGGAGATCATCTGCAACTCATCCTGCTTTCCTGAGCGAATCACTGGAAATACTCCAGCATACTGATCCCGATCGTCCGGTAGTTCCTGGTGCAGCTGTGTTTCCAGAGCATAGATCTTATCAGCAATTTCCTTGAAGACCGGTGCCGCCACATCGCTACCGTAGATGTGATACCCTTTCGGTTCATCAATCACCACGATGCAGCTGTACTGCGGATTGTCGGCTGGAAAATAGCCAGCAAATGAGGTGTAGTACTGATTGGTGTATCGGCCATTCTCCACCTTTTTGGCAGTGCCTGTCTTACCGGCAATCTTATACTTCTCGTTTTTAATGTTTTCGGCAGTTCCACGATCTACCACGCCCTCTAGCATGATGCGTACTTTGCGCAATGTCTCTTTCGAGCAAATACGATCATTGAGCACTTTGGCCTTGTAAACCTCTATGTCTTTGTTGGCTTTCTTTACCTTCTTCACAATCAGAGGCTGGATCATCTTGCCATTATTCGCCACCGCATTGTACAGAGTAAGGGTCTGAAGAGGCGTCATTTTCAACTCATAGCCATGTGAAATCCAAGGCAGGGATATCCCTGACCAGGTGCTGTCCGTCGGGTCTTTGATGTAAGGAACTCCTTCCCCAACCATCTGAAAACCAAGCGGTTTGTCCAGTCCTATCTGTTTGATATAATCGGTATACCGTGATGGGTTATCCCCAAAATGCTGAGTGATCAACTTGGCCGTGCCAATATTCGAACTCTTCTCAAATACCTCCTGCACGGTGAGTGTACCATATCCACCCGGCTTATGGTCTCGCATGGTCTCGTTGAAAAATTTCATTACGCCATTGCCCGTATTGACCGTATCCGTTAGCTCGATATCCGAGTCTTCCAACAGGGCAATCATGCTCGCCAGTTTGAAAGTAGATCCCGGCTCACGTGCGCCCTGACTACCAACAGCATAGTTGTACTGCTCATAGTAATTACCAGCACTGTTGCGGCTCAGGTTGGAGATGGCTTTGATCTCGCCGGTTTTTACTTCCATGAGCACTGCCACCCCATAATCCGCGCGGTGCTTTTGCAAATGCTTTAACAATGCAGATTCGGTCACATCTTGTAGATTAACATTGATGGTGGTCTGGATGTCATAGCCATCTTTCGGACGGATCTCGGTACCGTCGTACACAGGCTTCCAGCCGCCTCCAGCCATTTTTTGAAACAACGCCTCGCCATTCTTACCTGCCAGCTGTCTGTTGAAGGAATATTCCAATCCTACTATTCCACGGTTGTCTGAATTGACCGTACCGATGGTTCGATAGCCCAAATGCGAAAAAGGCAGAAACCTTTTTTCCACCTTCTCGAAGATAATCCCACCAGTATATTGCCCCTCTCTGAAGATAGGCCAGCGCTCGATGCGCTTTTTGTCCTGGTAGTCGATCTCCTGTCGGTTGACGATCATGTACCGCCGACGTTCCTTCCTCGCTTGCGCGATTTTTCGTTTGTACTGCATCTGGGAGAGATCTCCGTAAAACTCTGCCAGGTAATAACAAAGTGAATCGATGTGCGAATTGAAGAGCTCATCACTTGGTAGGTAGGGATCAAACGCCACCTGGTAGAATGGAAGTGAAGTAGCTAACAAGCTTCCGTCATCCGCGTAGATATTGCCACGGGTCGCATTGACTTTTCGTACATCCAGTCCAATACTTTCGGCATAACCCTTCCACTTCTCACCTTCTACTCGCTGGATGGTGAAAATGCGAAAAAGTATTCCCGCTGAAAACAAGAATACGATTAGGAATGCAATCCTGACTCTGAGCAATATGGAGGTACGGATGCTCATTTTTCCTCTACTACTATTTTATATGGTGATACATCACTTTCTTTCAGTCCTAGTTTAGCAGCCTTTTTGGCTACTTCAGACTGCTTGCTGGCATACATATAGTCAAACTTCAGTGTGATATAATCTGCTCTCAGATCTTCCACAGCTGTTTCCAACTTATCGATGTTTCTGATTTTCTTCTCAGCGTAATGTCTGCTACCGATATAGATCACACACAGCACCGCTACAAACAAAATCTGTGGCAAAAACCGTACGTGGATCACGTCCGCAATGGACTCATCCATCGGCAGTACCTTGTCCAGTAGGGAGAAGAAGCCTCCTCCTCTGCTCGTTTTTCTACCTGGTATTTTGAATGTATTTGTTGCCATTAGTTTTCAATATTCAGTTTGCAATCTTCAATAGGCAACATCCACTCTGTTTGCTATTTGCCTATTGTTTATTCTTCTACCACCTCATCCTAAATCCTTCTCCTAGGAGGAGAAGGACTTTTTTTACTTTTAATTATTTATTTCCTAAGCTTTAAATCCTTGGTTTTTCCCAATCTTAAAAGCCTCCAATTTCTTTTTTTAAAAACTTCGCTCCCTTTAGGGTTGGGGTCAATGAAGTTTTTGTATTATTTCAATTCTTCCCTCGCGCAACCCCTAACCCCTAAAGAGGCACCCAAGGTCAGGTTTTCAATTTTCAATTCGAATTGCGTTCCGCAATTCTCAGCTTCGCGCTTCTTGCTCTTTTGTTTCGTTCCAACTCCTCTTCGCTGGCGGTGATCGGTTTTCGCGTTACTGCGTCGAAAGGTTTGATCACATTGCCATAAAAGTCCTTCTCCTGCTTGCCCCGGATGTTGCCGGAGTTGATGAAGTTCTTCACCGGCCGGTCTTCCAGCGAGTGGTAACTCATCACCACTAGTCGGCCTCCTGGCTTGATGACTTCCGGCGTTTGCTCCAAAAACTCGTGCAAAGCACCCATTTCATCATTCACCTCTATCCGGATGGCCTGGAACAGCTGGGCCAGATACTTCATTTCTCTCCCTCGAGGCGCACAACTCAGCGCCACTTCTCTTAGCTCTTCGTTTCGGGTGATCTTCTTCGCGCCCCTAGCTCGGATAATCGCGGCTGCCAACGTTTTGGCATTTTTGATCTCTCCGTAGGCACTTAGTAGGTGAATGAGGTCTTTTTGCTCGTATTCGTTTACCACGTGTTTTGCCGTGAGATCAGCTGCCTGATCCATTCGCATGTCCAGGGCTCCATCGAATCGAGTGGAAAAACCTCGGCTTCCTTCATCCAGCTGATGCGAGGAAACGCCCAGATCGGCCAGGATACCATCTACTTGCTTCACCCCATGAAAGCGCAATTGCCTCTTGAGGTGTCTGAAGTTGGATTCCACAAATGTGAAAGAACGTCTTTGCTGATCCCGAATAAAGTCGGGATCATCCGCATTGGCCTTTGCATCAGCATCCTGATCAAAAGCATATAGCATTCCGCTATCCAGTTGCTCGAGGATCGCTCGAGTGTGTCCCCCTCCGCCGAAGGTGACGTCTACATAGATTCCTTCTGGTTGGATGTTGAGTGCCTCAATGCACTCAGAAAGCATCACCGGTACATGATAAGCACTCATATGTGGGCCAGTTTACTCATCGAGGTATTTCTGAGCCAGTGCTGAGTACTCTTCGGAATCGTCTATTTGATGTTCCTCAAATAACTGAGGATTCCACATTTCAATGTAGTTGCCCATCCCTATGAGTATGGCCTCCTTTTCGAGACCGGCATGAGCGAGCATTGGCTTAGGTAGCAAGATCCGTCCCGCATTGTCCAGCTCTACCTGTGCGATACTCCTGAAGAAGTTGCGTTTTAATTTTCTCTGCTCGGCGTTGAACTCACTAAGCGCAGCAATCTTGGCATGTATCTTCTTGTATTCAAGCATCGGATACAGGATCAAGTTTGGCTCGAATCCTTTTCGGATTACGAGCTCGTGCGTGGATACTTCGGGTAGATTAGCCTTAATCTTTGCAGGTAAGACTAGCCTACCCTTAGTGTCCAACTTACACTCATACTCGCTTGTGAAAAAAGCCATAGTTGAGCTGCGATACTCTCGCATCGCATTAGAAAAATATAAACCACCATTACAAATGTATGAAAAGATTCCACAAAATCAACCACATCCTCCCACTTTACTCCACTTTTTTAAAAAAGTTTGTTTCAAGGCTATAAAGGGCCCTTTTTAGAGCATTAAGAAGGCTTTTCCGGTTAAGTGACTGATTGTTAGTAGCTAAAATCCGATGACTTGGAGTGGTGATTGGAGAATTTTGGGGTGAAAATCCCAATTGGTGGGGGAAAGTGGAATAAATGGAAATTTTTCTGAAATGAGTGGGTGTAGGTCACAGAATGAATGGTACCCTATCACAAAATGAATTGTGGTTTATCATTTCTGAAGGACAATCGACCAATTAGAAAAAGAATAAAAACAGAAGGTTAGTGGGGAAAGTGGTGGCTGAGGGGTAAAGCAATTCTATTCCAGTCATTAGACTCTAATGTCATGTTTAAGTATGGTATAGCAAATTGGCGGGGGGAGTGTAAGCTCATTTCTGTCTAAACTTTGATTTTTTAATAAATTGTTTAGACTATGAGATGAGATTACAGCCTCGTGGCAACAATGCTCCAATCACTTTGTACTCAATCGGAATCAACAAATTGATATCATTAAGGATGCATGTTGATTTCAGGCCCAAATAACGTCCCCTGTTAAATAATTCCAGATCAACATTCTTACCCTTAGCTCTTGTGGAGTATGTGCGATGGAATAACTAAAATTGTTTTCTTGGACATCTTTCCAATAAGCTCTTGGAACTCCCTCATTGTCTACCATAATTCTTTGAAAGGCCCTACTGCCAATTTCGGGCAGCAGCTCTAATTCCTCATTATCAAAAAAATCATTTGTTTCCTGATCATTCATTAGAATAATAGGCTTGTATGAAATGGCATATGGTTCCTCAAATTGTATCTCGCTATTTTCAAATTTGGCAATTCCCTGAGCTAGTTTTTCTATGACATTCTTTACTCTTTCAGATTCAACCTGAAAGTGAATATGATTGTCTATTGTTCTCTTGCTTGTCTCAATTCGAGCTTTCAATTTCGGCTTCCTCTGTAAAATATTGATGATCTTCTTTCTTGAGAGTGATCTTGGTTCTGTTGTTCCGCAAAGGGTACATTCAAGGATACAAGCTAAGTACTCTTCATCTAAAGAAAAGGCCTGGTTGCATTTTTTACAAGCGGAGACTATTGGCAAGTTTTCAGGATATGGTTTGTCCAAGAGAACCTTTGAGGGAACATGTTCTCTTGAATCGGGTCTTTTACCGCAATAGATACATTGACCCTCTAATCTACTATCGCTGAATGTCCTAATTTGATCCATTTGTTACCTTGCTAACCTGGGAAGTTTTCTGCTTTGGTCAGGGCCTTTATTGCCACCTGAGTATGTCGGTGATCTATCCCATAAATATCCGTGTAAATCTTGATCGCATTCTTAAGATTCTTTATTGCCAATTTAATATCTCCCTTGAAAAAATAAGAGCTGCCGATAATGTAGGATGACCCAGCTTCGTTTTGTCTTGAGTTGATCAGTCTTGCTATTTTCAGAGAATCTAATGATATGGCCAGACATTCATCAAAATCCTTATTATAAAGATGGAGATTTGATAAATTTAGTAATGCCATACATTCTCCTTGACGATCACCAATTAATCTTGTTGTATCAAGGCTTTGATTCACATATTCGAATGCTTTCTTAAGATTGCCTTTTTGTGCATAAGAAATACCCAAACTACAAAGCATACTTCCTTCAGACTGTTTATTACCTACTTGTTTGGCTAGCTTCAACCCTTCATTTAAACACTTAATTGCCTGGTCTGGTTGATCAGTCTGGTTAAACACCGTTGCTAAATTCCCTAAAGAGGTGCATCTGTCATCTAAATCCCCCTTCAGTGCAGCCATGGATGCTGCTTTGGTGTATACATCTATTGCTGAATTAAATTCCCCAAGGTTGCGATAAATGTTTCCCAGCGACTGGAGTTGCGCTATTTCACCTTGAAGATTTCCAAGATCATGACAAGCTCTCACTGACTCTTCCAAGCAACTTCTGGCTTCTTTATACTTACCAAGAGCATTAAAGGCCATTCCTAGGTTTCCCAATTCGCTATAAAAAGTAATTTGGTTACTTAGGTTTTGCGCTATGATCATACCTTGCTCACAGTGCTGGGCTGAATATTGGTATTCTCCAATATCATAATACCATCGGGCGGGCAAATGATGCTTTATCCCAATGGAATTCGTTGCTATTGCCTGACTAACCCAGTTATCTATGTTATGAGTCCAAGAAATAGATGTTGGATTGATGAATTTATATTGCCGCAGGATCAATGCTGTCCAGATTTCTTTTGTGAAGTTATCTGTATCGATACTGATACGTTTGCCAGTAAAGGATTTAAAGGGGTTTTTATGATCAGAGAGAGAAATATCCTCAATTGCTTCTTCAGTATTATTAACATGTTGAATAAAGAAGACTTTACTTGTATTCTCATTCACGATCTCAATTTGAGGAGAAATGTCAAATAGATCTGAGCAACTATATCCTATCACAATGACATTTGGATGTATATCCCTGGTAAAGAATTCTTTAATTATTTGATTTTTATTGATACAAAACGTTTTATTAGCTACAAGATCAAGAGTGATAGCTACCTCGTCTTTCTTAGAAATACAGCCATGAAGCTTGATTATTTTAATGGTCTGATCGGACCAATTCACTGAGCCGAATTCCTCTTCGGAGGAATAAACTTCAAAGTGGGAACCACGATGTAGACCAATATTTTCGAGAGCTTTTTCAATTAACTGATCAAAGTTTGTAGTTACAACTGTATTAATAAAGCCTCCTTTCAGAAGTTCAGCAATCAATTCATGATTCGCATTGGGTTCACCCATTTTGAAAATATCCAATATTTCATCAATGCTTACCTCTTTGAATATGGTCTCCATAAAGAATTCAAAGGGCATGTTTGAATTGAGGATTGGAACAGCATCTTTGCCTTTTATATCAATGGATTCCAATATTTTCTTAACTAAGTCAGTTGCTAGTGGGAGGCCCGAATTATATGAGATTCCTGCTCCACAGAAAATTGCTGAATTGCCTGACCGTATTGATGTTCTAATTTCTGTAATTAGTCGATCTAACATCGTCTAAGATGGTTGACCATAGGAATGTTATTAACTGTCCTTGTCCTGTTTGATTTTCAAATCATATAGAGGATCGGTATTACTCCAGAGAAAATGTCTCGGATTATCGTACTTGTCTTTGTGAAAAGGAAAACTCAGAACGAGTATTAATGTCACGGATAAAATCAGTGTGAGCAATATTCTGAATGAAATTGAACAAATACAGAAGCTGATTAAATAATAAATCAACAGGTTTCCCCATGAAAAAACGATCAAATATGAGAATAGAATGGCAATCTTTGAGGTGCTGAAATTCGCTCCTTTGACTATATTCGAATAGTTATTCTGTTCTTTCTTGTTAGCAAACATTGAATATATCCTTTCATCCTTTTTCCATTTCAAAAGCGTTTTCTCATAATGGTTGACAAGCATGATGAAATTAATATTCCAATAATAATAGCCCTTACTCGACCAGAATAGAAGAAGACCGGCAATAAAGCCGAAGAGCAATATGGGAATCTTAACTAATTCCTTTTGGGGAATTTCATCTGATATTAAAACTTGTATATACCCTACAAAAATGGCAGCATTGGCAACATAGAAATAGGTAAGCCATTTACTGAAATTATCATAGTGAAAATTCCTAGCCGCTACAAGGAGTTTATACTTCTCAAATAAAATCTCTTTCCTCTTTTTTTTCATCTTAAGGTTTTAAGGCGTTTGTGAAACTTCTGAAAAACCCAAACTCAGGATCGATCAATATCCTTCTATCCAATGCCAGATTCCACTCTTCGCAGGCGGTTTCTGATACCAACCCACATGAAAAGCAGGCAGCCAAATTTAGATTTAGAATACCTTGACCCTCGGATTCCCAACAAAGTGGATCGGATGAGCAATCCTCTGCTCGTTCCAAACAATCCTGGATCAATTTTGAGATTCGCTCTGGCTGGGCCTGCCATACTATTCCACCCATAGAACCTTCGGAACCCTCAGCTGTATAAATCAACAACCCTGACATTCTTTCCGAGATATAAAGTCGTTCTTTGAGACTGGCTGTTGGATAACCACACGAGAATTCTAACTCCCTCATCAATAGATGTGAAAATGTATGTATCAACAAATGCTTTGGACCATGATCACCAATTCTTTGGCGAAGAGATGCTCCCTGATCGTTCACCCCACCAGAACCAGTTAATTTTGACAATCTTTGTGAAAGTAGAGTTGATAGAGAGGCTTCCCAAGCCTTGATCTTTTCTTCATTAAACTTAAAGAAGATCCCTTCGCCAAGAGATCTATTTGCTGGCAGCACGTACAATTCATTGGAGTCGATCGAGTATATCTCTTTGCCTTCAGAAGGGACTATGTTACCCGAGGCATCTTTTATGCGTTCATTTGGCCTAACCCGTGAAAAGTTTAATTGTACTTGTGAAATCTGCAAATCCTCAACTTGTTGGATCTTATCAAAATAGCTTTGTAGTTGGGTGGGGATATCAATGTCAGTTGCAATTAGACCTTGCTCATCAATTTTTGGGTTTCTGGTGAAGCAAAAATATTCCTGCCAGCGATAATGTTCGTGAAGATCATCAGGAGCTTGTTCCTGTTGACCTAGAAAAGATGAAATAATACCATCTATAAATTTATAAGGGTTCTCCAAGTCATCAAACCCATTTTCAAAAAGGAATTCTTCGTTGATCTTTTCATTGGCCCATTGTTCTCTTGGTTTTTCAAACTTAGTGCCTTTTGTCCTATTGTATTTTTCTTCACAAATGTCCAAAGCCTCCTGGAGTTCCCTTGGCCTGCCCTCGGCCAAATGTTTTGGGATGTAAAGACTGGAGAAGCCATTTGAAAAGTAAACATTATTTCCGGTCACTAAACTTTGTTGCATCCTTTCTCTATTTCCATTTATTGTTGTGCAACTTTGATCGTAAGGAATGGAACCCTCTGGATCATCATGATTGATTTCCCATGGTTTATGCCCGGGACAATTTGGCTTTAAGTTATTGATACCTTCAAGATTGACTTTCCTATTCCCATCTTTCCCGCTTCCCATGCCACAATTTTTACACTCGATATAAATACTTCCATATCCCTCTGAGCGTGTTACGTTTTCCGACCACTTGAGATCTGGTGAGGTACAACACGGATCAATTTCGAATAAATTGGTACCGTTATCATTACCTATCGGATCTTCAGTTTTCCACCTAAGGAACCTTTCCCATGGAATATCTGAAAGATGCCCATTAGGACATATAAGGATCAAGTTCAGTTGGGATAGTTGTTGAAACAATTTGTATTCTTCGAGTACTCCATCTTCCTTAATCTTTGTTGTCAGAATTACTCCTCCGTATTTTAATGGAAATGTTGCATCCCTTGGCGGGGCAAACATCTTGAGTTTATTTCCTTTTTTCAGCCACAAATTTTTCCATTGAGAGTAGGTCATTAATCTACCTTTCCCGTTTTTAAACCATTTTGGAAAGTGTGTTCCAGGTACAACAAAATCATCGGGCCTTGGCTCTTCACCTTTATCTTTCAGTTTGGCCATTATCGGGTTATTACTGACTTTAATTGAGTTGAATTGCTCATTAATTGATAGGTGAGGTATTGCCACTAAAGTGATCAGGTTGTTAAGATTCTTCTCGATCTTTAGGAATTCAACAAACCTTTCATCGTCAACCACCTCATATCCCATTTCCTTGATACGTTTGTTTGATCTTTCTATCCATTCGAACTTTTCCTCATCAATCCTTATTTGAGAAACTACCGCAAGAATTTTCCTAATGAACTTCCATTTATTTATGTCTGAAATCAGTACATAATAACCAAGCTTTGAAGTAATGATCGATCCAACCCCAGCTGTAGAGGAAAACAATTTGGCTTTGCTTACTCCCTGATTGTATTGTGTTTGGTTAGTTACTCTCATTTTGGAAATATTTTAACTACGGCTTCTGGCTCGATAACTCTAAGTGATTGAGGGATTTGCCATTTGTCACTATCAAAGTTATCCTGGTACTCATCAACATCTATATACAACTGTTCCTGGTTAGTGGATTTTGACCCTTTATTGTTGAAAACAAGTTGTCTCCCTTCATCAAGCACCTCAATCCCCTTTGACCTCCACTCAGAGATCGTGTCGTGAACCCATGCATTGATATTCTCCAGATCTTCAGATCTTAACAAGTTCTTTATTTGATCGCCAATATCAAGTTGTGCCATTGATTCCTCTCTCTTTTGGAAATAGCTTGTAAGGTGGCGGATCATTTCGGTAATACTATTCTCATCGAACTGAGTTATTTCTGATGCAGAGCGTCGATCACTAAACTGAGAGATCGTATGCCTGATGATGGTCGCAACGTACAATCCCAAATATCTTTCCAATGCCTTTTTTGTAAATGGGGTTATTGAGATTGGCTCAACGTAGCTATACATCTTTTCATGGAATTCAATGAACTTTTCGTAATGTGAAACGTCCCTCGCTCGAAAAGGATGGTGCACTGTAAGCACCAAGCCTTCTTTGTCTCGTGCTACTCTACTACTTGCCTGGATATATTCAGCAATGTTGCGAGGCATTGAGTTCATTATGATGCAGTTAAACCTTGAAACATCAATACCTACTGAGATCATATTCGTGGCAACAATAAAATCAGGTGGAGATGCTCCTGGTCTTTCCTTGCCATCGATCCTATTTGCAAAGCGCAGTGTCGGAGAGAATGAGGAGCTAATCCTATCAAGTTCACTTTTTACTTCTTCTCCAGATAAGCGTCCAGTGAGTTCTCCCTCTCTTATGGAATAAGTGTAGATCGGATCCATCATTTGTCCAGGTCGTATTACCCGGTGGAAAACCTTTCTGATTTCCTTGAGAATGTAAGTCTGAATCTGCGATTGTGTTTTGCCAACTTCACGAAGGCTATTGAAGTAGGAAACTATGGAATGATAATAGTCCATAGCTTTTAGAAGGTCTTTATTATAAGTTCCAATGTCCAGGAGATTGTTCCGACCTACATGTTTAAGTTCGAAGATCGCCCGATGAGTTAAAAGAATTGCAGCGAGCCTCATTTGCATCCATATCTGTGTGCGGCCTGTTGGAAAAAAACCCATATACTTCCTTTTGGAGATATACTTTGGCTTATCCACGTTACCTTCTAAGAAAATCCTTTTGTAAAAGGAAAAGAACGAATCATCGCATTCAATGCCAGGCTTGGGAAAGAGATTGACCTTACGATCAAAAAGGGCCATTATTTGGAGATCCGTATTTCTGGTGGTCGCTGTGGAAGAAATGACCTTGGGTCTTATTGTTAGACCATTCTCATTCCGAGTACAAAGTCTTTCTATTGCAGATTCAAATAAAGCAACTGCTGATCCTAATGGCCCTAAAAGTAGATGCAATTCATCTTGTATGATCAGGTCAGGAGTCAAGTAACTAGTTGGCTTTCCTGATTCCAAGTTACCTCGACCGAATATCCTTCTCGAGTCATTTTTTCGTGACTTACTATCATTTGAAACTTTATGAGCCAATTGAGCAAACTTGTCAACTGTACCAAACAATAGAGCCGGTGGATGAAAATATATTTCCTCATCGCTAAGGCTAACTGGAATGGGTCCATGTAGAGATGTTCTAAACCTATGTCTCAGTGGCCAACTAAATGCACACTTCAAATCAGAGCAATTAAGGTGAAGCCTGTTGAAATTGTACAGGTCCTGGGGGTCGGATTCAACCGCAGTTGACGGCTCTAATTTACTACCACACCAGGGGCATTGTTTAAAAGGCACCCTGTTACGTTCATTATCATCCCGCAGTTTTTGATATTCTTCCTGAAGTTCCTCTAATTTATTTGGCAATGTTCCTTTTCCTACCCAGAGTCCAATGTAAATGGGCTCATCTCCAAGATCAAAAATATCCCACCTCCGAACCAGTTCAAGTGCCATGATCAAGAGAGTAGCTCGTTGGAATTGTTGTAGGGTCAGTAATCTCAGCGTGTAGCGCATAAATACAGCAGTACCCCCTCCGGCAGCTCCCTCGGACCTTCTCCGGTGAATGATGGTCAAAGCAATCAATCCAAGGTAAGCTTCTGTCTTCCCTCCACCTGTCGGGAACCAGACAAGATCAACCAAAGAATTCCTGGCATCCCAATTCAGATCATCATCCAGCTTAAAAATTCCATCTAAGTTTAGTAGAATGAAGGCAAGTTGAAAAGGTCTCCATGAAGCCGGATTGGTTCCAAAAAGTTTATCATCACAGTTTCCATAGAAATCTTTATTGAACCCTATGAAGTCCTCTTCTTTAAGCTGGTTTTTCAAATTGTCTTTTTTAGCATTTACCGAGTGCCATAGTTGCATGAACATGGCTGTGTTCATCAGTCTGAACGTCTCCATGTTTTGATCACTATCTGCCAGAATCGATTGAATGTTACGTAACATCCTGTCGGCATCTTTTTGACATTTATCCAATTCCTGATCCCTGATCTCTTTTTCCTTTTGGTCATGTTTCAATGATCTTTTCGTTTGGATCCAATCCTCATACGCCTGCACAAATTTTTCAAGGCCTTCAACAACCTGGGAGTTGGTTGTGTCAGACAATGTCGAAAGCCATTTAAACTGCATATATAGGTTGTCCTCGAATATCTCCCGAGGTTCAAATGAATCTGTCGAATACCGTTTATCTTTTGGTATAGGATCAACATCTGGTGTATCAAATTCAGGAATATATTCTGTGAATACTTTCTTTACCTGGTAATCGACTCTCCAGCCTACTGAACACCCATGACCGATCGCATAGTCGTGAAACTGTCTATAAATGAATTGATTAACCCGATCCTCGTCATATGATTGCTGATCCGATCTAAGATGCAATTCTTTATATGGTACTAAATGGGCACTTTGAACTTCCAAACGAACATCAAAAAACATTCGTTGGTTGACCAATTCATTAAACACCGAATAATACCTATTGTCATCAGCTGATTGTATGTAAGGTGAGGACGTGTTTTGAACCTGCACCTTTATAAACGTGTTTTCGTCCTCCTGCCTGGTGTTCCTGCTAAGCTGAATGTTCACTGACAAGGACGCATGCAAGTCGTTGGCCAGTGGGAAATGGAATATCTTATTGAGGATTTGATGCTCTTTGCTGCTATAGATCTTTTTACCAGTTATCTCTTCTGGAACAGGTTCAGGAAGGCTAATTGTTTTAGATAAAGGAATAGATTTCCATAGGCCGTATCCACGAGAATCATGAATGGTGATAAGGTCTTTGATGTGAGCAATAAAATTTTCGACAGATTCGATCGAAATAATGGTCTGATACAATTCATTTCTCCTGGCTTCCTCGTAAGCCGTATTCTTTAATTGCTTGAAAAGGAATTCTTTATAACCACTTAATGGTTGATCTTTTTTATCAGAGCCAAGATCATTGGCTTTCCTTCGATCGATCTCTCTGAGTTCCTGTCGGACATCACTTATGTCTTCAGTAGTCAATGAGTTCAATGTGAGGATGGTATTTTGTCCGATTTGCTGGATGTTCAAACTGGATCTGAGGGTTCTGCTTTCTTCTAACTCTGCCAAAAGGCGTTCAAACTCTTTCCGATCTTGTTCAAGCAATAACCCGAACCTAGTCCCAATGCCCTTCCTTTCGATCTTTTCGTAATATCTGCCAGACAGTATTATCTTTATATCATTATCTCCTCGAATGCCAGACCCTAGACAACAGGTCAGGCCCATTGTATTGGGATACATTTGGTTGATACTTAGCGAATCCTCCTCATCGATATCAGGATCATCGTTAAACCCTGAATTTTCTTCGTCATCTTCGTCCTCACTGTTTTCCACTTCAGATCGTGCAGTTTCACTCCTATCTTCCGGAAAAAGGATACCGGAACTATAAAAGGCACCAGGAACACTATTGATTAGTTCATTCGTGTATTGACCTGGCTCAGATATCTTCAAATCATTTGCAAGCGTCTCAACATCCTCGGTATCGACATACCTATAGCCTATTGCACCAGGGCCGATTATCTGCTGACGGATGAACTTGATAAGGTCTTTTCTCTTTTCAGCGATCATGAGTATTTTGTTTGGACTGAACTGACTTTTTCTAAATACAAATTAGGCCGGGCAAGATCAACCCAAGCCGAAAGCTCGATATCCCTGTTCACCGAATTGATCCCGATCTCTTCCAAGTCATGTATTGATGCTATCTCCCTCCACAGTTCTGAGGTAGCTTCGACCGGTGGATCATCAAAAAGACCAGAATCGATCATTTGAGTGAATAACTTATTCATCTTAGAATTACTGATCCGGCTAAGCTTCTTTTCCCTTGCACGCTTTTTTAGCATAACACGGAAATATACTACGGGAAGTTCGAGGTAATCACAAATCTCTTTGAACACCTTCTTATCCCTGGGTATAAGGGATTTACTTTGCGGTTCAAGCCATTCATTTTCGAAATAGTTCCTCGAAATCATTTGTGAATTAACCCCATTTATTCGTGATTCAAGATTATCATATACCTGGTCAGGTGTTGAGCTACTGGCCTTTCGTTTTAGGAGTTCTTTCCACAACCTAGTATCACCCTGGCCAGTTGGTATTCTATAATCTGCTTTTAGTTTTTTGATCTCAATCTCCTCATCTTCTGTGACTTTAAACAAGTTAAGATCTTCATAGAGGGATTCCAATGATTGAACCATACAGTCAGATCCGTTACTCATTTCAAGCAAGTCTTCAGCCCTCATAGTCGAAAGATGTTGTCCTATTCCTTTTTTCACAACAAGTAATTGTGTAGGGTAGTAAGTCCTGCAGAAACTACCCTCAAACTCAACAATTACAGAGTTGGTATCTGATGATCCCTCATATTCATTATCCAGATCCCATAAATGATCGAGTGAACCGAATTCCGGTTTAGTAGACTTTATCACTTCCTTGAGTTCTTCCCATTTTAGAAATTCCTTTCGGAATGGGTGGTCAAGTAATCTCTCAGTAAAGTAATGTTGATAGGAATATTCGTTGTACCGATAATTCTTATTGAAGAACATACTCAAAAAGAGACCCATGGGCCTGGTTCCGTTATTTAATTTCGTTTCTATCAAGTTGGGATAGATATTGAAATTATGAAAACCTGAATCACGATACTCCAGAATTATGACCCTTCTTTTCTCAGCTGGATCAATCTTCTTCCACGTTGTGAATTTACCTGTTCCAAGAGCTGCCTTTAGCTCGATAAAAAGATCCTTATGGTCTAGTATTTGAGCAGGAATTACAATACAAAGATCCGCATTCGCATTTTGGATTCGCTCCGCAAGACGCAGGTCAATAACGACTGAAAGAAGATCCTCCAAGGCATTTCGTATTTCATACAGAGCATCTGGACGAAGTAGATCAAGCTCCGAAGCGGTAACAGCAGTAACAATACTACTGTTAGGAGTATCTTCGAACAAATCTCTCAAGATCAATTGTTTGATCTTCTCATTGAAGCACAGAGAATAGATATTGCGAAGTTTGATCGATGTTAACTCCCTAAGACCTTCATTATCTTCAACGGATCCAACAAAATGATCATAGAAATCGCTTTCGGACCCGATCATTTCAACACCTATCGAATCTCCTCCTCTGTTTTTAAATAATTGACCTACTTCATTCTGGGATATTATATAGGAATCAAACCCTTTACTGTCTGGCCTGTGGAAATAATTAGATAAGATCCTTGATAACCGGTTGATTTCCAGGTTAAGTCTGAAGGGCCCACTATCAAAACTGATGATCAATAAATTTCTGAATCTCGTCTCCTGACTTTGGTTCATATACTCGAGATTCTTAAAGTTGAATTTTTTATTTACTGATTTGGAATCACTATTGAACAGAATAACATTCTCGATCTCATCAAGTAGATAGGTGTCTTTTCTGATCTGAATTTCATCTAGTTTATCCAGATCTAAATGGTTATTCAGCACTACGTAAGAAGTTTGAGTTAGCTCCTGCGCATGAAGATCGACATTGACAGTGTCTGCTGGTCTGACGACCCATTGAAGATCATCCCCAGTATCCAGAAACTGTTCTGTTAAGGCTTTGAGTGTATTGATCAGCGTTCTGGGAATTGGTAGATTATGGTCACTGTCATCATTTTGGATCAATCCCTTGTAGATCTTCTTCAATTTCCTTAACTCCTTCCTTTCAGCCTTCTGTTGCGCATACGCTCTATTGTATTTTTCAGGTCCTAATGTGATGTTCTTGCTTAATTTCCTCTCAATAACAGCAAGTTGATGTCTAAAGAAGCAATTGGTACATTCATCACTTTCACCATCTTGACGGAAACTTTTAAGATAGAACTTCACCGAGATAAACTGAAGTATTTTCAGCATCATCGCTGAAGAAAAACAAGGCAAATGGAGATGTGTGAATTTTAAGGTTGACCCAGCAAAGTTGAGTTCAGAATCCAATACCCTGTTGATATAATTGAGTATCTGGCTCTCAGAACTTTCGGAGATACCTAAATACTGAAGTATATCACCAAAATCTGTAGAAGGGTCTTTTAAAAGCTGAGGCAGGTGCTTCTCAATATGATCATCTATTGCTTTCATGATGTCAAAACCAATATTTCCAGGTGAGAAATAGCCCGCGTTATTCCGACATAGATCTCGTATTTGTTCTCCTCTTTCGGTTCAGATATTACGAGAAAGACATTCTCTTTCTCAAGACCCTTATACTTTAGCATGCTTGTGTACCGAAGGATGTTAGCCTTGTCAGATATATTTGATTCGGTGAGTTCTTCTACATCCCTCATTGTAAGCCAGTAGTGCATTCCTGGTTCATCACCATAAGTGTCTTTCAAAAGCTGCGACTCAACAAGGATTATACAATCGCTTCCTCTCAGAGAACTTTTCTTATCTCTAACCGAGGTAAGCACCTTTTTGACAATATGATCCTTGATCAGTTCTAAGGACTTAAAATGGTTTATCTTAACCCCTGGATCTACCCAGTTTGTCAATAGGGATAAGGGATCGTCTACCGATATTAATGAATCAGCAAGTTGCTTTATATCTGGGTTTTGAGCACTTCTCTTTACTTCATTCAGCTTGAAGTGAGCAAAATACTCAGAAAGAAGGTCTGAAATCTCTGTCACCTCACGCCTTTCGAGATAATAGCTTTGATCAATATCATAGAGCAGAAGGCATCTGCCATTAGTGAGGCCATCTCCAGACGGGCCAACTAGCTCATTGATCAAAATGTCAATGCCACGATCGAAAACATCTTGACCTTCATCTACAACTAGATAATCATAATGAGGGATAGTGCCATTTGATGACTTCAACTGATCAAACCCATTTCTGACGTATTTGCTGAATCCCGATTCTGAGGCATTAAGTAAGAGTTGGTGGCTAATTGACGGAATATGTTGTGCTAGAAACCTAGAGTACGTGTTTACTTCGCAGTTTCCAAGTAGACCCCTCTCTCTCAGGACATACTTAGTATAATGCATCAGAAGATTGTTCCAACACAGGTATAAGCCTTTCTTAGTGAGTTGTTCATCAATGAATGCCTTTGCCAAGGTGGTTTTTCCGGTTCCCGGACCACCTTCGATCATAATCCTATCATTCTTTTTCAAGCTATCCAGGATCTCAAGATTAGTAACGTTTAGCCATTCATGTGTGTCCGCATTGAAAAACTGGTTCACGTCTTTAACAAGAGGACTTAAAATACTTCTGATATTCTGAATTTCATGATCTTTTAGCAATGGAAATATCCGGCCGTATTCTTTATGTTTTTCTCGATTGTATTCAAAAACCGACAGGATAAACTTTTCTATAGACTGATCATATTTAGTTGCGGTCGACCTTGTCCATAAAATATTGGGGTCAAGTACAGAAGTATCAAAGGCTATTGAGCTATGAGGAAAGCAAACGGCATGGCATATCAAACTTTTATGACTAACGTTTAGGACGTGATCCTTAATTGTGTATTTGTAACCTTCTGCTTGAATGTATGGGTCCTGAGGGATCTTGGATTCCTCGCCGTTATGGTCATAAAAAAATGTATTGTTATGAAAAGAAATTTTTCCTCCTTTAACTTCCAAAATTATAACCCCTTGTGTGCTGAGAATAAGGAAGTCTATTTGAGCACTAGCTTTTTTTCCAGGGTTAAGTGAGTCGGAGTGAAACGGTAAATGCAGGTCATGCCAGATTAGCCAGTGATGTTTGCTTTTAGAAAGATCTAAAAATAATTTTCTGTAAACTTCAATTTCGCCTTGTAACGGACGACCATCTTCTTTCTGAATAAACCTTTCTAGAAGTTCAATAGGTTTTTGCGGAAAGAAATGTACAGACATAGATCATTTATTTGCTATTGATGATATTTTGTTGATGGCGTACAAAGCCATTACTTGCTTCTTGGGCACAACCGCTTTATGGTTAAAGAAAACTGATCCATTCTGTTTGAAGTCAGGGTCTTTAAACGTGAAACCATCGATTATAGAAGCGACCTCTTCGATGAGGTCTGTGGGTTGCAAAAGCGATTGCTGTGTTCGTCTAGTCTCATACATTTCCTGAAGAGTCTTACCATTCGCAATTCTTTCCGAAAATCCATTGTTGATGGTCTCAATAAACTTGGTGCCTTGTTCAAAATCAGCAATTACATTTTCTAGCTGCTCAAAGAAATTATCAGGGTAATTCTCAGATGGGTAACCATCTCCATTCCCATATTGAACAGAGGTGATCCAGTTGGTTGCCGATCCCTTATTCGTAATGTCATAGTTGGATAAAGTAACCGTTATGTTTCCATACTTAAACGGGTGTCTTCTAAACCGGGAACCCTTGTTCTTCCTTGGAGGGGTCTCAAAGCTCTTTATTAGAGGAGAGTTCAGATTATTCACGCCTTCAAGATTCGCTTCTTTGCAAACATTAGGGTTTATAATCCTTTGTAGTCCTAATTCCTTACGAACAATCTTGGCAAATGCACGACTGACCGAGGGACAAACAGCATTCCCAACTAATCTCAATTTAGATGTTTCAGCACCACAGAACTGGTAAGTGATCGGAAATCCCATTAGAGTGGCAGCTTCCCGTACAGTATGTGTCCGATATTCACCATTGCCTACCCGACTAAACTCGGACTTATAGATTATGGACTCCCGGGATGTTCCGATGTTTGTTGCACAGATCGTCCGGCTCGGACTAGACTCTTTTTCCGGGAATGACATCCGCCCCATATAAGGATGATTGACCTTTAAGAATTGTGAGTTTTTCCATTCGCACTCAAATAAGCCTGTATCATAAAATTGGTCTGACAGCTGAGCGTGAGGGATTGCTATGTCATAAGAAGGGTCTGTCACTAACTTTTTAGGCCGATAACTAAAGGGACTTGGTAATGCGGCTCTAATCTCGCTTAAAGTTCGGTATCCAGGAAGATCACTCTTTTTTTTGGGGGTGCAATGGGTTGGAAAAGGAATAACGATACCCCTTTTACTTATTATTTCACCTGTGATGGCTCTTTTTCTGACCTGAGGGGAACCATAGTCTGCTGAATTGATCACTTTTGAATTACCAGCAATTTTAATAGCAATCTCTTCTGGTTTTTTACCGATAGAAAGTGCCCACTCTGATAAGTCAAGATCTCTGAATGTATATTGCTCTTTTATGTATTTTAGTGAATTAGGAACATTTTCCATAAACCAGGCTTTCAATATAGATTCCGATTTGAATTTTTTGACTGCTACTATTCTTAAGAAGGCTTCTGTAAGTTTAAGTCCCATCGATTTATCAGCTTTCCCAGACTTATTGGAATTAGAAAAGCTAACGCACGGAGGGCTCCCGAGAATGACAGTTGTATCGGGGATAGCATGTATTTCCTCTACAGAGGATTGGAAATCCAAGACATTCTTTGTTTCCAAGTTCAAGTGAAAATTATGATTGTAGGTTTCTATCGCAGGACCAGAGTTATCATAACCTTTGATAATATGAAATCCCTGTTGTCGAAATCCCTCCGAAAATCCGCCAGCTCCACAAAATACATCTACAACGGTTGGATTTGAAATAAACATTATCACTTGAATATTTAAATAAAATGAAAATATAAAACAAATCGCTAAATAACTCACTAATTGTTATCATTTAATCACTGTTATTATTTTTAGCTTGATCCATAAATACGCTCATAGCACTCATTAACTAATTGTTATTGTTTTTACTAGTGTTTAAATTGTAACAATGAAATCCATTATCTACTCCAGGGTGTCGTCCAAAGATCAGTCAACCACTCGACAGGTGAATGATATGAAAAAAGTGCCTGGCTTTGAAATTGTTAAAATTTTCTCGGAGAAATTATCGGGATTTTCCAAACGACTGGATGAAAGACCAATTCTACAACAAGCTCTTTCTTTTACCGAGTCAAATAGTATTAAGTGTATCATGGTTTCCGAAATATCCAGATTGGGTCGAAATACACATGAAGTACTTGGTCTAATCGAAGAACTAAAAAACAAAGGTGTGGCCATCTACATCCATAACATCGGCACTACTATTAATCAGGACGGATCAACCAATGAAATATTCACTAAACTCATTGTCACTATCATGGCAGATCTGGCCAGGCTTGAAAGTGAACAAATGAGTTATAGGATTAAATCAGGGATTCGCTCAAGAAAATCAAAGGGACTTGCTACGGGAAGAAAAGTTGGCACAATAGAAACTAAAGATAGATTCCTTTCCAAACATCAAGACATTCAGAAATATCTACAAAAAGGTTATTCTTCACGAGAAATTCAAAAACTATGTAAATGCTCACCCAACACTGTTAAGAAGGTGAAAGATTATTTATTGTTAAATTAACAATCAACTTAATCCGTCAAATAATTAACAGCGAAACGACAATGAATATTAATGACCTTATCATTCCAGAACAATTTCATGATTCACACTTTCCTCACAAGATAGCCGATGAATGGTTCCTAGTACCAAATGAAGCTAGAACTGAAGAAGACCATATTGTAGAATTTGAATGTTACATGTTCAATAATAATGGAGAAATTGTTCCACACCCCTATAGAATGACCGCTTCCGATTTCGGATTTATATGATAAGAGAAGTTATTTTACGCTATTTATACTTCATCCTCAGAATAAAATCTTCCGGTTCAACTTTGAGTATTTCAGCCAACCTAAAAAGAGTGGTGAGTGTAGGCTGTTTATGTCCATTCTCTAATCTGGAAATATGGGTAAAGTGAGATTCACTTTCATTAGCAAGTCTTTCCTGAGTGAACCCTTTCTCTTCCCGGATCTCTTTCAATACTCTTCCAAAAGACTTTATGATTTCTGACTCTTCCATTCTTGCCTTAAAGGGCAAGCTATTGAGGACATCAGATCGACACCATAGCCTAAAGGCTAAGATGTAATTTAAATTCTATATATTTTCAACCAAAAACATCAAATGAGTGGATTTAAGAACTTTCTTAACGAAACAGATGCCCCTAAAGGGAGAACTCGAACTATTAATATTAAGGTATCGACTCATGACTTTTACAGGAAGACTGCCAGTCATTACGACATTCACCTCACCACCCTAGTTAATAATGTCCTTGAGCATTGGATGGAAGAACATAAATCCGATGTTATTCAAGATATGAAATCCAATCTCTAATGTATGAATCACAAAGATGGCTTAAGACCTGTAGAGATCAACTATAGAGGTGATACTAAGAAAGGCTTCTTTCATCGTTTTGTCTACATGATGTATGGAGGACAGAGTGAAACCAAAGTGTTGATAGAACTCGATAATGGAAAACTCAGGTACTTTGATCCCTATTTTGTTCAGTTTATGGATCGCTCGAATACTACAAATTCGAACAAAAACGACGATCCAAAGGAGGAAGTTATCAGTTCAAAAGAGTAAGATTGAACATGATTTCATTATACCTAACACTACATAAGCATTACGTAAAATCAGCCCTAAAGTCCAAATAGGCATATTTTTATTGTAAATCATCTTAACTATTACCAATATTCAAAAGTTATACTATTTAGTAGTACTTTTCGTAAAATTACTAGTTGAATTTTGTAATATTTTCAATTATCAAGAATAGCAGTTATCTTTAATAGTACAAACTCCTACACATTATGGCTCGCTCAAACAAAGATTCATCGTTAGACTCTATTGCGGTAGCTAAACTCATTCAGGACGCACGCATAGCCAGCAACTTGACTCAAGAACAGGTTTCGGACTTATCCGGAGTTCCCTTAAGAACAATTGTAGAAACCGAAAGCGGAAGGCTAAAGAGATATTCACTGAGTAATTTTATTGCGATCAGCAGTGTACTGAAATATGGCCCTGAGGTACTTATCCAAGAGCTGAAAAAACACCTTCAAAAAAAAGCTTAAAAACTACTGCCCAATTTACCCAATCCAAATTCGTGTTTATAACGCAACTCCAATTCTAATCTGATATCCTCCCTGGTCTTTAAACCATTATCAAAAGATCTAATAATACGTAACCAATAAATTCTATCATCATCACTCCATCCAGAAATAACACTAGCACAAGTCGCTGTTACTTCATCAGAAACAGTTTTAGTCGAGGCTAATTTAAGATCATATATTTCATCCATCGAGAATTTTAATTCTCTAGCTAAAATCGCTAGTTTATCGGAATGGGGTACATTGGAATTTGTCTCATAATTTGATATCATTCCTATTGAAATTCCTGTCTTTTTAGCTAACTCATGCTGCTTTAATCCTCGAAGAACTCTATAGTTCTTCAGCTTTTGTCCGATACAATATTGTTGGATTTTACCCATAATACTGAAGTTAAATTTCAACATAATTGAAATTAAGAAACAACATTCAAGTATTGCTTGATTTTCTCACTAATCCTTCCTAAATCTAACTTACCAATCAAAAAAAAGTGGCCTCATACGCAGTATTCGGCGTATTTCTCAAACCTCCCACTTCACTAGTTAAAATTCACATATTATGAAACCCGATATCATCGAACAGAATGGTGATCAGACAGTAGCTGTCGGATACCTCAAAAAAATTGGTATTTCTGAAGAAGAAATTAATAATGGAATCAAGAAATACCTGGATCAAGAAAGTGAACAATGGAAATGTGAACACCTGACTGCAGGTGAAGAGATTTATATTGAGGCATCATCTCTCCCCGATAACATTCTCAAATTAATCCAGGCATCACAGACCCTCACGCTATCTAAGGGACTTGAAAAAAGAGACATTTTAAGGGGGCAATATAGACTTGACTTAAAATACGCTTATGAAAAAGGATTCGAAGATTTCATCGGAAATTTTACGAAAATCAAAAACGAAAAATCCAGAATCAAACATGCAAAGAAGTATGCCATTTTTCAGGAGTGCCTAAGAATCTATTTTGAAATGAGATGCAAAAAGAATGTAATACTTAAGATTTACAACACCCTTCTTCATATCGGAATCAACTATTATAGAACTCCCAACAGTTTCAGGAGGAAATTTAAAGAAGTGAGACTTTCGGACAATTTTGCTGATTCAATTATACATGGACTGTCTATAGTAAAAAAGCATCCTGCCCAGAAAGTCAATGACTGGATGATATTAAAGATCATCGACCTGATGGGCGAGAAAAAGCTAAAGACAGAAATCCTTGAAGAAATTAACAAGGACCGTCCACTTAAAAAGAAGATCTCCTATTCTACATTACTGAAATACATTACATCTGAAATCAAAAATATCACTGCTGAAAAAAGGTACGGCTATGCCTTCTATAAAAAACACATTGAGCCATATATCAGAAGACAGAAACCAGAATTCAAGTACCAGGTAATTGAAGCTGATGGTAGTAGGTTTCAGTTACCCTATAGAGATGAATCAAATAAAATTCGTTTCTTAAAGATTTATGTGCTGATTGATGTTCATTCATCCCTGATTTTAGGCTTTAGTCTTGAAATGGAAGAAACCACAGAGATGGTTATGATGGCATTTCAGATGGCCTTTGAACATCATGGATACATTCCAGCATGTGTAATCACTGATAAATCATCGGCTCACACATCTGATGATTTTAAAAAATTCAAATCAGATTGCAACTTGTTATATACGACCCTTTGGAGAGAACATCTTCCAGACTTTCCTAATGCTAAAGGTACCGTTGAAAACTTCTTCCGGAACTTTTACATACTAGTAATCCGCAAATACTTTGGTGCATTTGGTATTGGCATGAGTGCCAAATCCGATGACTTTAAACTCAACAAGGATGAGTTAATGAGAATTAAAAAGAATCGTCATCTACTTAAGACGAGAAGTGAGTTAATTCTCTTTGCTGGAACCCTAATTAATGAATGGAACACTCATATAACCAAAGAGATGTCTCCATTGCAAAAGCATAACAATGCTCCAATCATGGATGCAGAGCCGATAAGAGAAGAATTCATTGCCCGACTATGCTGGAATAAAGCTGAAAGGCTAATCAAAAAATGTACTATTCACTTAGGTAATTACGAATATGATGTGGAAAAGAACGACAATAGAATTAAATGGAACGGTGAAATTGTTGATGTCTACTACCACAATACGATGCGTGATTACCTCTATCTTTTCAATGGGGATGAATTCATTGAAAAGATCAACAAAAAGCGATTTTACACAGAGGAAAGTGGATCAAAGTTTAATAAAATCAAGCAGAACAAATCGCTCCGAAAGTATGCATCTGAACTCTATGATGACAACAAGAAAAAGCTAGATGAGATGGAAAAAGATGATCCTGTAATCGGGGTAATTCACGATGCTGATAAAGCTTGCTCTAACGAAAATTATGAGAATTTTCTCATCGACAATTACTTAAGCGACTCTGAGTCGGAAGAAGAAAAGTTTGAAACTCAAGAATTACCTGAACTTAACATCTAGCATCATGATACAAGAACACACATTAGTTCCAACCAAGAACTATGAGAAAATGAAAAGGTATAGTGATTATGCTAGGGAAAAGAAAAAACTGGTAATGTTCATTGCTCAAAATGGATATGGTAAAACTTCATTTCTCACAAATTATCGTGACACAAACCCAGGCAGCTTGTATTTCCGAGTTGGTAAGGGTGAACCAGCGAAGCGTTTTTACTCTCGCTTTCTAAGTGACATTGATCCCAATGAAATACAAGATGTCAACAAATTAATGAAGAAATCATACATCTATTATTTAATGGATAGTGCCTCCTACATCATTAATGAACGATCAGACATTAACTTGATAATGATTGATGAGTTTGGAAACTTTAATAAGAGATATGTCTCCTACATTCGACAGATATGGGATGACATTCGGTATAACTCTGGGATGATATTAGCAGGTCCTCCTTCTGTTCTCAAATCATTAATAAAATGGCAAAAGGAAGGTGAACAAGGCATCAATGAATTGATGTCGCGTGTTGGCCCCAATCGTTTCATTTTCAAAAAATCTAATCGGGCCGATATTAAGTTGATCTGTGAATCAAGAGGTATAAACTCCAGTAAGGAAATCAATTTCTTTTACAAGAATTCTCCAGACCTGAGAATATTACATGCTTTAATAGATAATTACAAAGAAGCTGAACTGGTGATAGCATGAGGGATATTTTCGCTATTCAGTGTCCTAAAACCGAGCAGATTATGGCTCTAAGTAAATGTCCCTATGGAGTATTTCCCTCTTCTGTAAAATCAAACCTATTATTCCAAGAATGGATTAGAAACCTGCATAAGAATGAACTAAAACCACAATTTAAAATTTTTGAAAAAGTAAAAAACAAAGATTGTGATTCTATTTTCGATATGTATTTAGGTCTATTCAAGTCTTGGGGTTTCCGGCTTTACAATGATCAAGTAACGTTAAAAATACCACCTTTCAAGGACGCTGCTGCTTCTGCAATGTATGAAGGTAAATTTCTAATTCAGGACTTTGGGTTCATACACCAGAAACTAGCCTACATAACCAATGAATTAGCTACTCGAAAGTATAGCCTTCTAGAAAAATCTTTCACAACTGAACTCATAATACTTTGTCATCTAAACATTGACCTTTCAATATGTTGGAAAAAGATTATCACAACACCCTGTTCAAAAATTCTCACTCTTTTAGAATACGACTCTTACAAACATAAATATCTCAATCATATCATCGAATATTGGGAGTACAAAGAAGTAGAAGCATTTCCAGAAATCAAGGATATGAATTTATCCGAAATATTAAATTCTATCAACTATTTGTTTGCGTGTTTTAGAGTGAACCTTTTCTTCAATAAGCAAGTATGGGACAATGCTTTTGACTTATATTCATATCTCGATAACGTTAAAGAATATAATAAGAAATATGAGGTTGTTGAGCTTTTTTCTGAATTGCAACGTGACATGAAAAACGTTCTAAAACAGAATGAATTTGATCTTATTCATCAGGAAATTATTTCAAAATATTAGACTAAGTTAGAAATGATATGTCGATTAATCAGCTGCCTACAAAACCATTAGATTGGACTCAAGAATATCAATTACTCTTGTCATCAATGGATAAAGAAATTAATACTCTTGAATCTTTGAATATGCGGATTAAATGGGCAAAGTATCAAACACTTATTGGTATCGCAGGTAACTTTGGATTAGGTGCAAAAGAATTATTAGGCCTGAGATGGAATGATGTGATTAACAAAAACCATAATGACATTTTTCCATATGAATACAATAAAAGAAAAATACACATTTACTTCAATAGGTCGATTGTCTGGTTAATCAATAAAAATCATAAAATCATTGACCCAGTTAATGATCATCATCTAATTCTGCACAAGGTTAATTCGCCAACTACTGCCATTTCCACAAGACAATTTAACTCAACACTGCAAAAAATAACATCAAAACTCAAAATAGGTGGTCCCAACATATCATCTCATACTCTGAGAAAGACCTTCGCATATCATTTATGGAAAGATATTTACGATAGATCTACAGATGGTCTATCAGTAGTAAGTAAAGTACTAAATCATCAAGATGTGAAAGAAACTCAGATGTACCTTTCAATCAATAATAAGCAAATACGTCCAACCATTATTAGGTTTTAAGCAGCACAATAAGGCTAGCGCATTCTTTTGAAAACAGTAGGTTAGACTTCAATTCATTCTGTTACCTAAATTTCTATTCGGGCGCCACTTAAAGGTTGCCTTGAACAAACAATGCTTTGGTCAGCAAGAAGGCCTTTTATTCGTGCATAAGTGGGACAATGGAATAGTTTTACCTTTCAGTGAGCCTCCCATTCATTCTAACATCGCTTATCGATAAACCACCATTCATTTAAAGAAAACATGGAGATAGAAAACATTTTATTCTGTTATCTACATGGGAGAAAGTGGTAAAAGTTTGAGGTTTTTGGGTCAGTCGTCAGGCCACTCGAAGTGGTCCGACGACTAAAAGGTCCTACAACAGCATGCTGTAAGGATTACCATAAGATTTAGACTGGTGGAGGAAAATGGTATAGGTTCGAGGTTTTGGGTTACCCTCTTTAGTCTTCCTGTATGATGTGACCTTCTTCTCATTACCAGTGAGAAAACTTAAGAGTCCGCGTTGCAAACGCGGACTAGGTGGGGAAAACTAGGTGTGGCAGCATACCTGTGCTGGTAGGCGAGATCATTTTTGTTGGTGACCCTTGACGCTTCGGTCAGGACAGGCAACACCAACAAAGGCCAAAAATGATACGTTATCTTGCGTTAGAGAACTTCCAATTCCTTTTTGGTGTTCATCACACTTGCGTTCCGAAGTTTGGGATCAACTTTCAATTTATAGGGGCGATTGAATGCATCCTGGTTCATACTAAAATGATCTGCCAATTTTCGGATTACCTCTTTAGAAAGTCCTTTCTTATAATTCAAAATATCAGAAACCAATCCCTTGCTTACCTTTAGAATATTCACCAAATCCTTCGCCTTCAAGCTGTGTTCTTCCATTAATGAAATCAACAGCTGGATAGGATCTACTTCTTCGAAGGAATTATTTTCCTGATCGTACTTTTCAATGAGCACGGTTAATAATTCTATTTCCTCCTCTACCTCCGAAGTAACCGCACCCTGAGAAACTAATTCCTCCACCAATTGGCAATATTCATCATACTGCTCTCTCGACTTGATCACTTTATATTTTAATACTTCCATTTTTCAATAATCATTCACCGTATACTGCTCATTCTTACCACACAATCTATCATACTCGGCATGTGTCCCAATCCAACAAACAAAAAGATGCGCTGCTTTAGCACCGAACAGGTATTTACAGATTAGTCGATAGTTATTTCCTCCAATATTGAAGACCACTCTGTCACATCCATTACCTAAAAGATCTGCAGAACCAAAGGTCTTCTTGATGTCATCTGATTTATCCCAATCTGCTCCTTTCAAAATCTCTAACCAAATACCAAACGAAACTTTGCTTCTTGCTTGTTCCCTGGTGTAGTCTTCTATTGTTTGCTTCTTTATGAGATGTACTTTCAATGTAAATATACGCGGATATAACAACGTTAGTTCACAAAATGTGAACTTTATTCATTTGGAGTAGATAAGGTTAAGGTACCCAAATTAGCATAATCACCACAACCATTAAGCGATTTGTCTCCTATTCATAATGAACAACAATTTAGGATCATGTAAGTCTGATCGAACACTCCAACCCTTTTCTTTGGCAATAACAGCTCACTTACACAGCTAATTCAGATTTATAATCGAGCATACGGTAGCAAATAACTACAAATGGATTGCAATCCTCATACTCTTAACATCGGGATTGCTCGAAGGAATGCGTGCGGCACAAATCCCGACGAACGGGGTGGTTGATACATTGAATGTACCACTCTACACGACTAAAGTGTTTGAACAAAAATTAGCATATATCCATCAAAACCCAGTAAAGGCCGGTCTGGCTAATACACCCTGGACCTATTACTATTCTTCAGCATCCTTCTATCACCTTAACTCTTCTGACTTTGAATTCCTATCACATCACGACGGATGAAAAAATATGAATTGGAACGAAAATTTGTTGGTGATAACACCAACAAAGGCGACAATCACAATCAATAAATTGAGTAGATGAAAAAAAAAGATTTTAGGAATTCTTATCCTTTTCTTAACTCTATCCCTCCTCTACCTAACTCGAGAGTTTTTCACTGACTTTTTCTACTTATCCATAAACGGAAAATTCTATACAGTAGAAAGTCAGGTAAGCTTCATAGGTCAACGAGTACTTTATTTAACTCTCATGTCAGTGGGGCTTATTTTGTCCATTCAACTGATGTTCAATTGGCTAAGCCAATTGAAGTATACCAAGGCAGTATGCTCTTTTCTTTTCTTAGTTTTCCTAATACTTGAAACTCCGGTGTATAAGTGTGACTTCTACGAACGAAATCACTCATTTTGGGAAAGCATGACTTTTCACTTTCATTGAGACTGCCCCTGTATCTGCTTACCTCTACTAACCAAAACTTCAAATGTCACCAAACAAAGGCAGGGACTTTAGCACTACCATATCCTCACCCTTGATACCTTTGCCAATCGAACAGAAGCAAGCGCAATGAAGAAGCTCAAAAAGCAGGCCCCAGGATTACACAAAAGAAACAAACATCAAGGCACCTATGATTTTGAGGCACTGACTGCTGCTTTTCCAGACCTGGCCAAGCACCTCCAAAAGAACCCCAAAGGTGCCGATACCATTGACTTTGCCAATGCGGAAAGTGTAAAAGCGCTCAATACAGCGCTTCTTAAATCACAATACGGGATCAGCTACTGGGACATTCCTAAAAACTACCTGACCCCTCCTATTCCCGGACGGGCAGACTATATCCATCACATGGCGCAGTGGCTGTCGAGGGACAACTCGGGCAAGCTGGCAGCTGGCTCACACATCAAATGCCTGGATATTGGCACTGGAGCGAGTTTGATCTATCCGATCATTGGGGTTGCTGAGTATGACTGGACCTTTGTAGCCTCCGATATTGATCCTAAATCCATTGCATCTGCTCAGAAAATCATAGACGGAAATCCACACTTGAAAGACCGTGTAGAATTGCGAATGCAGCAAGAGCCTACGGATACACTTTATGGCGTTTTACAACCAAAAGACCGATTCGATGTGGTGATCTGCAACCCTCCTTTTCACAGCTCCGCAGAAGAGGCGCTGGAAGCATCCACCCGCAAAGTCAGAAACCTCACCGGCAAGCACATCAAGCAGCCAAAACTCAACTTTGCAGGAATGCCCAACGAGCTCTGGTGTGAAGGCGGAGAAGTCCAGTTCATTCAGAACTATGTCCGGCAGAGTAGTAAGTTTCCCAAATCCTGTTTGTGGTACTCCACGCTGGTCTCCAGAGACTCCCATGTCAAATCGGTCTACCAGGCGCTGAGCAACTACCAGCCAGAACAGGTACAATCCATCCAAATGGGCCAGGGAAACAAAGTCAGTCGTTTGGTTACCTGGACATTTCAAACTCCAGAGCAGCAGAAGCAATGGCGGCTCAATAGGTGGAAGTAAGCTTCATTACTCGGACTCTTGTTGGTGTTACACATCCGACTACTCATCACCTGTCGATTAAATTCTTTTTGTTAAGCACGTCTTGTTTGTTGGTGATAACAAAGACACGATGAGTTAAATTTGAACGTGAATTTGTTAGCGATTACTCCATCAACAGTAAACAGGGTTTAAAATGAATCGCTAAGACATACCCATAAGAATTAAGACAGTTAAAATGACAATTGAAACACTCTCCATAGGTAGACTTTCCATACTCATCATAATCCTGTTAGGATGCTCAAAACCTCCTGAGAAATATTTTGAAGGTATTTTGACTTACAAGATTTACAATAAAACTGAAGGATACCCAGATGACCAGCCATTCGGAACTGAACTAAAAGTATTCCTAAAAGAAGGACAATTGAAGCGAGTCTACAATACAACCCAGCAAGGAGGAATTAGAGAGGAATTGTATAACAGTGAATTGGGAGTAGTATTTATGAAGATTGTAGGATCTGACACCATATTGAGGGCAGATGTTACGAGGAACCCATACCATTCTTTAATCAATATGGAAACTAGATCTACTCAAAAAACCTTTCTTAATCAAGAATGTAGGGTTTTGGAGATGAATACAATTCATAAGAACGGGGACCTAGAATTCCCATGGGATCTGGAATTCTACTATTCAGATACGCTTCGTGTGAACCCCAACCTCTTTGAAGATTGGAGGTTTGGCTTCTACAATAAAGGCATTAAAGAAATGGGCGCTTACTATCTCAAGCTTATAGAGAAATCTCCCGCAACCTATACGGAATATGAAATCATTGATATTCAACCACAAGCACTTAATGATTCATTATTCGAAGTTGACAGCTCAAAAGTTATTACTGATTTCCAATGGTAACCAGATGATCTGAACAGTGACCCTCGCTGGTAACCCTTAATTGAATCAAGCGTATCTGAACTCCAATAAAGACAAAAGCTTTGCTGATCACCATCAATGGCAATGAACAGATTTTGCTCCAAATACCAATATTTGGTACCTTTATGGAAACGTTTTAGCGTATGAGTAAGAATACATCTGTATCTCTTGGCAATCATTTCGATGAATTTGTCCAACAAAGTGTCTCAGAAGGACGCTATCAAAACGCCAGTGAAGTTATTCGAGCTGGATTGAGGTTGCTTGAAGAGGAAGAAAGTAAAGTAATTGCCCTAAAGAAAGCTATTCAAGAAGGAATCGATAGTGGAATAGCAGAAAATTTCGATCCAAAAAGCCACCTGGCACAATTGCAGTCATCAAAAACGAATGGTTAACTATCGTTTAACCAACCTTGCCGTTCAGGATTTGTCCAATATCTGGAACTACACCTGTGAACCCTGATCGGAGCGGCAGGCCAATCTTTACTACGGTCAACTAATTGACGGTTTCGAGAAAATAGCCGCAGAGCCCCATTCTGGTCGCAATTATACTGGAATCGTTAATGATCTGTTCGGATTCAAGGTGAATAAATAGGTCATCTTTTATCGAATTCTTGCCAGCCATCAGGTAGAGATCATCCGAGTACTCCATGAGCAAATGGATCTTAGAAGCAAATTTCAATAAATCACAGATGCCAGTAGAGCCCCGATCAACCCAGGTGTTACCTTTACTGATAGAAGACGGTGATCACCAACAATACTAAGTAATCAGCACATTACATTTTCTGGAGTGCAATAAAAGGGTTGCTTTCTATTAATCTCAAATGTACCCATGTCCATTTTCGGAAAAGGCTTCAGTATAGTGAGTCCGGGATATCATGAAAAAGGCCAACGAGTATGCTGGCCTTTGATTTTCTAATGGTTGATGATAATCTTTTGTTGATATTGACTGCCACCCGTGTTTAACTCAATTAAATAAATGCCGTTTGGTACATTCCTGATCTCCATTCGATGGTTATCTTGACTTGCTGATTCACTTAGAAGTTCTTTTCCGTTGAGATCTCTGATGATGATTGATAGATCAGCAGGACTGTTTTTAAAGCTGATGAAATCCGTCGCAGGATTTGGGAACAACTGAATGGATTGCAACTTTGGTGTTGAAGCAATTACTGCTATTGGAATGGTTAGCTGTATCGTGTCACTATTGAATTCACCATCATTGACCGTTACTGGAACTGAAATTTCTCCATTGAAGTCAATAGAAGTAGTGATTCCTGGGCTGACAAGTTCATAATGTTCATTTTCTAGAATTTTCAATGTGAAGTCATCAGGATAAACATTGTCTACGTCCTCCGCAGTGAAATCCGTTAACGTCATTTCAATAACTTGTCCTTGTGTTCCGGCAAACTCTGTATTAGAAGTTAAATTAGTAGGAGGGTCATTGACTGGAGTAACCTCCACTGGAAATTCATATACATATCCTTCATGAGATTCATCATCAACTCGTAGTTTGATCATCAATGGCCCATTGTAATTCTCAGCTGGAATTATTTGAGAGTCCTGATAAGTATAATTAGCGTTTTCAAGTACTGTTAACTTCAATTCAGATGGATCACTATCTTCATCAATGATAGTTGCATTATCCAGTGAAATTGAGATTGGCTCATCTTCGACATTAGATTCTATATCCAAGTTCGTAATCGTAGGATATTTGTCTTCGAATTCTAACTTAATGAGTTGATGTTTTATATCTCCAATAGTAAAGTCTCCGGCAAGATAAACGGAGTTAGGGTTGCTAGAATCAAATGAGATGCCCCATAGCTGTTCAAGGTAGAGGTCAGGAATCATTTCAAAATCACCAACAATATCACCATTGGAGTTCCTAAAGCTGTAGCCAGAAGATCCGTCAGAATACATAAACCCATTCCTACAACCTTCTAAACTATATAGTCTATACATATCATTCTCGAATGTGTTAATAAAATTCCCATCACTATCAATTATTACAACTTTTGATAATTCAATATCTTCATAATGGGTAAAATCACCCGTAATTGCTATTTCTCCAAATTGGTTAATATTGATGCGGTGGATGGATCCATAAAATTCTTCAAACCCGTTTTTAAATGAGTCATCCAACTCTCCATTAGATTTTAATTTAAGTAGTGGGCCTTGAGAAACATCATCTATTTTAATATCCCAACCTCCCAATAGTATTTCTCCAGATGGTAGTTCTTTGAAAACAGAAACTCCTGTAATTGTATTTTTTAGAAAATTATGATCGATAGTACCGTCTATATTATAGGCGAAAAGTTTTTGATTGAAACTAATAAGACGCAGGTCGTTGCTCAAAATACAGTAGCTGTCTAGACTGTAAAAAGGAATGCTGAAACCAGGGGTTTCAATAGAAAATAATTTTTCGCCACTTTCATTAACGACATTCAGATTTCTTTCGTAATCAAATATTAAATAGGAGTTCGAACCCCATTTATACATATTCATACGAGAGTGTTTATTCTCCTTAACATTAAAGTCCAGAACATTTCCCTGCAAATCTAGAATTGCTCCATTTTTGACTTTAATGTCATTTATTTGATTGAATTCGCCTACTAGATATATCGTATTGTCCTTATTATGCACCTCATACAAATACCCTTTATCATAGAATTCTGGTTTGAAGGATAGGGTTACCTCACCATTGTGAATTTTTGTAATCCCATAATAATTATGATCTTGATCTAACTCAATACTTGTATAAATTGATCCATCAGATGTTGTGTAGTAATAAGGTAAATTTGAAGAGGGAATTGTTTTTATCATGGAAAAAGTCTCATCAATAGTGCCATTTTCGTTTAAACGGACTAAATAATGATAATGTGGATCTTCAAAAGAGTAAAGATGAACAAGTGCTTTATTGTTTTGCAGTTCAAGTTTGTTAGAACCAAAGTACTTATCCGAGTCATTAAATGAATAAGTTTCATCAATAGCTCCATTTTCGTTTAACCTTATTATATGAGGGTCATTTTTAATTATACATATTATTTTACCATCTGACTGAATTTCCATATCTAGAACCTCAGTTGACTTGTCAATCTCAGGATTAAAACTTGCGCTAACTTCTCCCGTTGAGAGGATTTTAGCAAAACCAGGAACGGTTACGTTATTAACTGCATCAAAATAACCTGATATATATACGATGTTATCTTGACAAAGTAGATTACTTATTCTTCCAGTGGTTTCAACATTAAAGCTTTCATCAATATTGAGGTCTTGATCATACTTAATAAGGTTAGTGCCACTGACCACAACAATCTCATCATTTGAAAGGACCCCTACTCCTCCAATATAACCTTCCAGATACTTGGTTTGAATTATTGAACCACTTGGATCAAGTTCATCGATTTGTCCAAATCTGGCAACGATGATATTTCCATTGTTTTTAACATAAAATTGCCCTTGAAGATCAGTCTTAAAGCTTTCATCTATTTCACCATCTGGTGTAATACGGTAAATCAATGATTTCTCCGGATTCGTTGGATGAATTCCAGATATTAATAATTTACCGTCGGCCAGTTCAGCAAATGACCTCAATACAGAACGACCTTTAACTTGAATATTCGGGAAACTCTCATCTAGAACCTGAGCGTTTATTTGAGAGAATAGTAACAATGCAGCAATAAATGCCGGAAGATTTAGTCTGTTAATCATTATTGGGTAATTTTTTACTAAAATGATAAATAATTAACCAATGATTATCATTTTAGGATTTTAATTACTTGAATTTCGATTGCACTTGTTGGTGTTACCAGTTCAGACCGAAGCTTCGGTGACCACCGGCAAAGACAGGAAACCCTATTTATTCACCTATTTTAGCCAAATACTGAATCACCAAACTTAACTGTATCTCATGAAAAAACTTGAAATCATCCTTGGCGTAGTGGCTTTGATATCTCTGGCTCTGTACCTCTTTTTGGTTCCAGGCAGCGCCATGATTCTGTTACTTTCGCTCACTTCTCTGTCCATCATTTACTTTTACTTCAGTTTCGCTCTTTTTAATGGTGTGAAGGGCAGAAATATATTTAAGAAGAGTTCATATGTTGATTTGAAAACGATGAGGATCGTCGGAAGTATTCCTGCAGGAATAGCCCTAGCAATCACCATTACGGGGATATCATTCATCATTTTCCAATGGCCAGGAGCTAGATTGAATCTACAAATTGGCATCATTGCCCTATCACTGGTGATCATCATTTGCGCAATCAACTATTTGCGAAATAAAGAAGCATTCTACTTCTCTATTCTCAAGCGAACCATCGCTTTTGACATCATTGGACTTATCCTGCTGCTACTCCCTCAGTATGCCCTATTGGAATTTAGATACCGTGATTTTCCAGAGTATGTGGAAGCCTTCAAGCGTGCCAGTGAAGACCCTACCAATCAGGATCTGCAAGAACAGTTGGAGCAAGAGCAATTGAAAGTGGATCAGGAAAAGTGATCTATTTAATGCCTTGCCTTGTAGAGATGATAATTCTTACGACCTAGGAATCTGGGATGGTCGATAGCTAAATGAAAAATTGTCTTTCACAACAATGCCTCTCTAACGGGCATCAATAGGAGTATCGGATTATCGTCATAGCTCACTTCTCTGCCATCACTCAGTGTAATTACTTCCCCATACTCAAGGAGTTCATTTGGATAAAGTAAAGTCGCCAGATTCCCATCATACCACGGACTTAAATAATAATAACCTGAACCCGAATAGGACAAATTGATCCGATCCGGAAAATCGGAGAAATCATTAACTATTTCCGAAGCGTGAAACACCGTATCCTTTAGCATGATGTAATGATTAAATGAAACACCTTGACCACTTGAAGCACGTTTGAAGTAATTGATTAGTGTCAACTTTTGATTGTATACTTCGAAGTTTGGCGCACTCACCTTGCCAATAAATTCATCTGAACGTGCTAGGTATTTCATTTGGTCCATCTTGGACAGCTTGACCATTTCTTCATAATCTATAGAATTCCCATTGATATATTCTACTTCTAGAAATCTGCTAAAATCGCTCCCGTCAAACTGGTAGAGTGAGTTATCATAGTTTACATTACCATAGATAGTTCCTTGCTCATCCCGAATCATTTGGAGTGGAAAGGGTTGATAAGACACGTAAGATTCACTTTGCTCACCTGGATATAGTTTATCAAAAAATTTCTCAAGGGGATTGCCCAAAGAATCAGTCAAAACATACTCGCAATTCGTCAATTGCCCGTCTATAACCTTCGTATTGTGATTCGTTTGCATCAGGTAATTCCCACTTGCCAGCCTGGTGATTTGCTGAAAAGGAAGGGTCAAATCCATTTTCACTTGTTTTGTGAATTCCAGATCAGCATCATAGTCAATTCTTTTGCCTAGCTGGAAATCATAAATTGTCAGAGATCCATTTTCATGAACCTCAAAGTTTCCAATAGAAGAGTATTCATCTGGCCCCTCACCTACTGCATCAAGCTTATGAAGAAGTTTTCCTTCAAGATCAAATACATAAATGATCATTTGCTGCAGATCGTGGTAGTAAATTTTTTCTTGTTTAATGATAACATTTCCAAAGCTAATTGGATCCTCAATATCGAACCAAACAAAGTTTAATTCTTCCACCAATTCTGATAATTGCACTGATCTTGGAGCCGACAAATCAATCAAGACCACACCTTGATTTAAACTTTCAATGGTCTCCTGATTAGACTGATTGCAACTAAAAAGAGTAAGAGTAATTGCGATGATGATCGCAGTTAGTCGATAAATAATATGGCAAGCTTTCATTTACCGCATGTTTACCTCTGATTCCCCAGCCATTGAAGACAGGTGCAACCAGCTAAAAGTGAACAGGATCTTTTAGGTCCATTGAATAAAAGAAGAATAACGATATTTTGTAAAAAACGGAAATTAAAAAATACCTAGAACGTTACTGCTACTCAATTTTTGCTCTTATTGGTGTTATCCATCCTGATCAACACATCAGGGATAGCCAGCAGTGCGAGTCTCAACACCCAACACCTAATTAGCGTAAGGCAGATTCATCAGGGAATTGGGGCGTAAATAGATGCTTCTGCTTTTCAGATCGATAAGGATATTGAACCGTTTCAATAAATCACCGCCCAGCACACTCATTTGTTGCCTGCCGATGGCCCCTTCGAAAAAGCCCACGGGCACCTCGCTGAATTCGAAATCTCCTATTTGGAATACAGGAAGTATAGCTTTTTGTACCTGGATGACGTTCCCGTATGAATCCTTCAATGACTTGGTGTTGGTAATCTTCAAATAGTTTCCGATTCCCGTGGAGGCCACAAACTGATCATCGTATAAGAGTGCTCCACCATACCCGGAGTGAATCAAGTATCTGTTTTGAAAAACGCTATCCCCTACGATACTTGTCCCCTCTATAAACATCATCCCTTTGGTCCATTCCAGACTGAACTGTTGGTAGTGTTTCGTTTTTGCAGGAAGCGAATCATGTAGGAGCACTTGTTGCTCTTCAAAATTGAGTTCCACTATTTGGTCGCCAAAAAGATTCAGTCCAAATTTCCCATCGGTAAGTGGCCCGGAGTGTAGACACTCCCAGATAGTGAGGCTATCCCACTCTAGTGCTTGTATGCTCAGGTCATTGGCGTGACTGCTTCTGGAAATATCCGCCCCACCCCAACTTTGCACCTCAGCTTGCTCACTCCATGTGATCGATTTCAGGTCTTTGGCCACACGCTGAATGATACTCACTGCATCAACTGCCGTATGCAGCATTAAATCGACCGTATCAGATCCATTGATGACCGCTTCTATGGATAGATTGTTGTGCTCGGTCAACCTAAAGGGAATGGTGCTCTTAGTCACATGACTTTGTTGCTGGGTAACCCCAGGTACATTGAGCAAAACGAGTAGGCCGATGGTAAAGCAAATTCTCATAACAGGTAGTGCTTCATCAGAGGCCTGATATTAGACACTACCTCCTTCACTGCACTCGTTAAAACTAACAGAAAAAGTATCGGCTAGCAAGGGAAAGGATTCTCTGCCACTCCTGATCCAGGTGCCACCCTGGCTTCTTTTACTCATCTGAAGGCTTCACCTAATCGAATTCCTTTCTTGACATGATAATTCCCGGCTTCACAAGGTATCCGGTTTGATCCTGTCCTTACTGCGGCTAGTTTCGCTATGAAATGAGGCCAAGTGTCAAAAACCGGTTTGGAGTTCCATAGCCCTTGCTGGTCCTTCTATCGATTGAAAAGCCAACAAAAGCAGGAGAGAGTGTCTCAAAAGCCTGAATAAACTGTAGACCCTGAACAGGTTCAGTATGACCAAACAGCACTTTTGAGACACCTCATTCTTTAAAACCTGAAGAATATTTACTTCTCATCCTTGTTTGCAACTGCCGTTGCAGGTCCTATGTTGGCCTTTATTTCCATGATTTCAGTGCAAGGAAATCCACCTTTTTTAGCGTGTTCTTTAATAAGTGATTTGTTTTCGGCCTCATATACGCAGTACAGCTGATTATCCACTACATAGCTATTGATCCACTTAATGTCCGTGTTCATTTCGTCCAAAACATCTACGGATTTTTTAGAAGCACCTTGCAGATCTTCCTGGGAAAGCTTGCCAGCACCTGGCATATCCCTTTTAATCAAGTAAGTTTTCATTTTGATAGAATTGTCAGGTTGCTTTTTTTGTGCGTAACCCACGTTTACTAAAAACAGGATGACGATAATTGTGCATGTTTTGAGTGTTTTCATGACATTTTTGTTTTTTGATTATGAAGACAAAGCTATGAGCACATGCAGGGAAAGGCTTTCACATTTTAATCAGGAAATAGCAACCTTCAATCATTTTTTCCTTTTTGCTTCACATAGCCCAGAGGCTTTATACCAAACCTCTTTTGAAAGCACCGGGTGAAATAAGAAGGACTACTAAAACCTGCATCAAATGCCACCTGAGAAATATTACCATCCGTCTTGTTTAGCAGCTGCTGCGACTTGAACAATCGGTACTCCCTGAGTAATTCATTTGGGGACTGACCAGTAGCTCCTTTTGTTTTTCGATATAATTGAGAACTGCTGACAAAAAGATGAGAAGCAAGTTGATTCACATCAAATTCAGGGTTATTCCAATGCTCAACCAGCGACTCGAAAAGTTTTTCCAGGAATGACTCTTCTTCTGGCGTGATAATCTTCACCTTTTTGTTTGATAAAATACTTTCATCTTCCCTGTAGAGCTGATTCACCTTATCCGAAATAATCATTTGCCTTTGCCTGCTAAACAAACACAAATGTCTGGCATACCGTATCGCCTCCCCGAACAACTCTTCACTGTTAGTGACTGGAATCCCAGCGTGCAAGCCAGCCCGAAATTCCAGAATATCAGCAGCTATGTGCAGTTGCTTTTGTATGGCCTGGGCACATTGAACGGCTTGTTTTGTGGTAATAAAAGAAGCAACAAAGCCATTGTTTTCCATTTCAATTTCCTGTCCCTCATGACTTTTGATTTGTTCCTGTACTATTTCGTTTTGCAGAGAAAAGAGTTCATACGCTCTGGCATTACCTTCTTTGTAAGCCAATAATTTAAAATCCATACTCACCGTCACCAACAGCACACGAAACGCCGGATCACTGTAGAATGCCTTGATATCGGTTTTACTCATTCCTTCCAGGGATTTAGGATCCTGTATTCTCCCCAGAAAAGCAGCTACAAGGTTGCTGTTTACCTCCATTATTTTGTGTGGTACTAATCCATGAGCTTCGTTGTGCATTTCAATAACTGCTTCCTTATCCGGTGCCTCAATCAGGCAAAAAGCATTACCTCTGAATTGATCATACCAGAAAGTCATACAATTGCACCCATATTGATCCTGTACGGCAACATCCATCTTATGAGCCTCGACTACATCGTCGAGTTCTGCATCAGGCACCATATGAAGATCCATAAAAAGGGGCATTCAATCATAAAGTTTAGTGGAGCTGTAATTAAGTAAAACTATCATGCTGACTATGTAAAAAATAATGCAGGAAATAGCACAAATCATTCAATACTGGTTTATGGTTCATCCCTAAACAGGGCATGACACTTAATCTTTAAGATAATTAAATATTACTTTCTTCTGAAACAGACCATCTTTGAGAGCCTCTGACATCTTTGGTGTTACTTACATATGACCAATATAAAAGCCTCTAGGCGGTCAACAGACCACCTTTTAAGCACTTCACCCAATTTCGTCAAATGATGTGTCACAGATGGAGGTTAAACACGATGGCCAAAAACGGGCCAGTTTCGCTCTGAAACGAGACCATGAGTTAAAATATGTATTGTACCAGGCCTTGCTGGTGCTTCCATCATTGAAAAGCCATTGATTAGAGTTTACAACGGTGTAACTTAATAGAGCTTTGATACAAGAATTTGCTGGCGATAACGAGAAATTGACTATGAAAAAGAAAACAATCAATTATAACTATGCTGACTTTGACCTGGTCAAGAATATTGCTTTGACATTTCCCAATACAGAAGAAAGCATATCACATGAAGGCACACCATCGGTAAAAGTGCGTGGAAAACTAATGTGCCGACTGCACGATAGTGGTGAATTCATTCCAATACGCCTTGACTTTGACCTAAGGGACAAATATCTAGATAGCCACCCTGAAATCTTTCATTTACCCGACCACTTTAAAGCCTATCCGTACATTTGTATGTGGATACATTGCCATGACAAAAAACTATTGACGGAAGTCCTGGAGCAAAGCTGGAAAGGACTTGCGACCAAGAAGCAGGTGAAAGAATATGACGAAAAGAAAACCACAACTGGCTGAGATCAACCGTTTATAGTTTCCCTTTCTCGCATTGGCCAGCCTCTCATAACAAAAACCGGCTTTGAACGCTAACCAAAGCAGAAAAGCAACCCTTTGCACCTAACACTCATCTAGGAATAAAACAAACTTATGAGAAGATCTGGAGTTATGAACGTCTTGTGTGCAATTGCCTGCATCCTACTCCTTGCAGTCGGCATTCTTCACATGAGTGGCATTAACTACATCAATGACATGGTACAACAATCCGATGTATCAGATTTGGTCAAACAGATATTCCCAATCTTGTTCCTTGCCCCATCCATTCAACTCATCGTACTTGCCATCTTTGGCCTGATAGCACTATCCAAACCAAGCAGGATTGTCTATGCTTTGATATCGGTATTCGTCTTGATCGATGCTATTTTTGCTTTTTGGTTAAATGCCCTAATTCCCGGCGTGATCCTACTGCTTCCAGGTGTGATCTTTGTATTCCTGGCTTGGAAGCCAAAAACAAGCTAATCCAATGGCCTAGCTTACTTGCCTATTGCCTATTGCCTATTTGCCTATTGCTTTTACGCAATAGTTCCTTCATGTAAGCTCAGTATCAGTAATCGTAAGATACCTTTCCATCTTCCCGTTCTCAGCAAAATAGTTTTAGAGTAGACATTCGGAGAGTCCGAATCGACTAACAAAACCTATTTTAACCATGAAAAAAATGATGAACTGTCTCCAACAATGGGGACTGGTATGCCTTGCGCTATTGATGGCCATGAGCATACCATCAGAAGTATCAGCACAGTTTGCTAAGGGTGCAGACGTGAGCTGGCTCAGTGAAATGGAAGCTTCCGGCTACCAGTGGTACAACGACAATGGCAATCAAGAGGATCTTTTTGAAATACTCAAAGATCACGGAATGAATTCGATCCGGTTGAGAGCCTGGGTGAACCCATCCGGAGGCTGGTCAGATACCAATGACATGCTTTACCTCGCTGGCCGAGCCTCCAATGCCGGCATGGATATCATGCTGACCATTCATTACAGCGACTCGTGGGCTGACCCTGGCCAGCAAAACAAACCCTCAGCCTGGTCGGGCTATTCTACCCAGCAGCTCTATGATGCGGTGTACAGCTACACACATGACATCATCAGCACCATGCAGTCCAATGGGGTCACACCTAAGTGGGTACAGATTGGCAATGAAACTAACAATGGCATGCTCTGGGAAAATGGACGAGCCACCAACAGCATGCAGACCTATGCCTGGCTCGTCAATTCAGGTCACAATGCGGTCAAAGATGTAAATAGCAGCATTCAGACCATTGTACACCTGGCCAACGGCAATGACAATGGACTGTATCAATGGAACATTGGTGGAATCATCTCTGAAGGTGCCAACTTTGATATCATCGGGATGTCTCTGTATCCAGAACCTAATACCTGGCAAGGATTGGCCAATGATTGTCTTGCCAACATGCAGGACATGAAGTCTCGCTATGGCAAGGAAGTGATGATTTGTGAAATCGGGATGCGACAGGATGAAGCACAAGCAACTCGTGATTTCATCGCTGATATGTTGGCTAAAACCCGATCTGTCAATGGCTTGGGTGTGTTCTACTGGGAACCTCAAGTATATGATGGATGGAAAGGCTATGGGAAAGGTGCCTGGCAAGAAAGTGGTCAACCTTCTATTGCCATGGACGCCTTCCTGGAAGGTGGCTCTGGCGGAGGAAATGGCAATACTGGCGGTAACAATGGAAGTGGTCAGTACGTGCAGTTCCGCAACAGAGGTTCTAACCTCTATCTGGATGGTATGGGAAGAACCACCAATGGAGATGCAGTAGGACAATGGGGAAACACGACACATCCTAATTCTCGCTGGGAGCTTATAAGTCAGGGAGGAAATTATTACCAACTTCAAAATGTAGGCACCGGACTTTTCCTTGATGGCATGGGCAGAACAACCAATGGAGCTGATGTCGGTCAATGGAGCAACACCACCAGCTACAATTCACACTGGGAGCTGATCCAATATAGTGGCAACTATTACCAGCTTAGAAACCGAAGCACCGGACTTTATCTGGATGGAATGGGCCGAACCACCAATGGAGATGCCGCCGGACAGTGGGCCAATACCACTCACGTCAATTCTCAATGGGAAATGATCAGCACTTCCGGTAATCGTCTGGCTGATGAGTCAGAAGTGTTTGCAAAGGAGCAGGTTCAGTTTTACCCAAATCCGATCAACGAAAAGCTGTATATCAATCTGGGTAGTACTACCAACGCAGAGCTCAAGCTGCTAGATACTAGCGGTAAAGTGCTGAGATCACATAAAGTAGGAACAATAGAGACGATCAATGTTGCGCAATTAAAACCAGGAATCTATCTATTAGAAATAAGCACACCTGATCAGACTATTCGATCCAAAGTGATCAAACAGTAAACAAAAAATGAGGGAGTCTCAAAAGTTCGTTTAGGTCATCCTGAACATGTTTCAGGATCTAAAATGAGTTAATTGTTGATCACATAGATTCTGAAATAAATGCGAATGGCTAGTTTCAGAATGACTTTTGGTAGAGCTTTTGAGACTCTCTCATTATCATTTTTTTTCAACCTGTTCTCCAGAGTTCTCACTCCAGCCGAACGCTCTCTATCGCAATTTCAAATGATTGCTTTTGCTCCTTCTCGGTCAAACCTGGACCAATAGAGATTTGGAGCGTCTCCATTTCTTTCAAGTCAAAGTGACTGACTCTACTTCCCTCAAAGTAATACGGCAAAAAAGTTGGATATGGCCGTGGAAGCGTCACCATACGCACAGGCTTCAATTCAGACAACAAGACACAGTAATCATCTTTACTCCCCAACTCAATCGTTTGTCCGTAGGTAGAACCATCCTTCATGACCATTGCTATCTGAATCGGCACATTACCTTCTTTAAGGTTTCGCCCTACCAGTGTTAGTTGCTTGAAATCCTCAAGCGATCTGGTGTCGAGGCGATCCCCAAAATGATAACGCATCGAGTAATCATAGATTGGCTCAGCACTTGGATTCTCACCATCTACAATGAATAATTCGTCAATTTTTAGCACCAACTCTCCTTTTCCTGGCTGTGAAGACGGAGCCACATACGAACTTGGCTTCCATACCCGCGATACTTCTTCATTATCTTGCAATGCATTGTATAAATACAATGGCTCTTTGGGATCAACCACCGATACCGTGTAAGGCTCTGCATCAAAATCCCAGTCGCCTGGTTCAGCAGCTACACCAGAAGGAAAGATTTGACCATCCACCTGTATGTAATAGCGAAGTATACCATCTTTGATCATTTCACCTTTTATGCTTGCCTCGTATGCAAACCCATGTTTCTGTGTCATCTCTATGCGCACAGGTCGCCATCCGTCATAAGTGAGTAGCGTCACCTTCTCAGGTTTCTGCTCAGTCACTACAGTCGCCTTTATGACCAATTCCATACCCGGTTCTACAAACTCCACCAGCTCATGAAGGACGTAGGTTTGATCGATGGTTGACTTTTCAGCCACGAATTCATTTAGTCGGATGTTGTTCCAAACCTCTTCCGGACTGACTTTCAATTTTGCACCCTTTTTCACTAAAAAGTAAGTACCTGGACGGACTTCAAAACTTCCTTTATTTACTTCAGCTTGCCAATTATTTCCTTCATTGATTGGTTTCAACTCAAAATCAGGGCCTAGCTGATCCAGGTTGACTTTCATGGATCTTGTTCGCCAGATAATTTCTGACAGCTTACGGTCCAAGCTATTCTTACCAAACGGATCACTGACCCAAACTGCATCAGGCTGCACTTCCAGACGCCAGACGCCAGGTGCTATCACGTCCAGGAAATAGGCTCCTGTGCCTTCGTACTGCACGATTGGCGAATTCCCCCAGCCAGAGACGTGCTTCAATTGCTTAGGATTCTTCGGCGCTATCTCGTTGTGATTGGTATAGATGAATTGCTCTTCCGAATTTAAAACAGCCAGATCCCTTTCATAGCTCACCGTAAAATCATCGAATGAGGTATTCTGAGGGTATCGACCATAGTCGGCATACAAAGGCACCTGATGAAACACCTCACTGGCTATTTTCAATGCCAGAGCCTTTTGTGGAGTGTACTGCAAATTCATATAATGCGTGTTGTACTCCGTATTGGCATAAGCCAAATAAGTAGGGTCGTAAGCAAAATGGGTCGCCCACTGGATGCCGGATGAGCGAAAGCTCCGAGCCATCGCGGGATAGATATAAGACCTACCAACATCTGCTGCATCAAATTCATACACCACCTTGGCTCCCTTTTTGAAAGCTTCATGTTTGTCGAAAGGAATGGCATAGCGATCCACGTTTGGCAAAAAGTTGCCTTTTAGCTCCTCTCCTGCTCCTAATCCGGTTGGGTACCACTGAAATGTCCCGCCATCAATTCCCGCTTCGAAGTACTCGTCCATGTAATTGATGCCATGACTGATGTTGTAGAAAATGGGCTTAACACATCCGGTACTTTTCATGGCTTGTACCATCCTGGTGACATAACGCTGCACCGAATCAGCTGGTTGGCGGTGGTGCGGTTCATTGCTCACCTCAAATGCAATGACCCTTGGGTCATCTTTGTAAGCTTTACCGGTGTACGGATTGACATGATTTAGAAACTGTGCCAGATAATTCTCCTGAGCTTTGATCGCATCTTCATTAGTCAGGCAGGCTCCTTTGCCATACTTATGTGAAAACCCGGGAGTCCAGGTGTCTCGTTCAGGCCACCCATTCCCCCAGAAAGCAATGGGAGTTAACAGCATTTTCATCCCACGTTTCTGCATTTCAGCAACCATGTAGTCGAAGAGATCCAGGTGTTCATTCTCCAAAAGATTTCCAAGCGTATCGCTGATTTCTGTATCCCATACATGCACCCGGTACGCATCAAATCCTAAGCGAGCAAAATGATATACGTCCTCATCAATTGCTTTTCGAGGATCTACTCCTAGTTTTTCGGCCGAGCGATAGGCATGTGCAAAAGGAACTGTATAATTCACACCGAACCCATGGACCTCTTCTCCCGAGGCACCCCAGCGCATGATTCCAGTCTCATCCACGATGACATTTTCTTGCGAATAGGATATAGCTATCCCTGGCCCCACTAGCAGGAGCATTGCTATGACGATTACTTTTCTCATTACCTAATACCTAAAAGTTTCTTATCTGAATTGGTCAGTTCAATGGTTATTTCGGCTGCTTGAAGTCCCGGCGAAATGGCTCTCACCTTCACAAAACCAGAAGATTCGCCGGCTTGTAAAACCATTTGACATTTACCATTGAACAGAGATCTGTTGGAAGCCTGATCATCTTCATGGGAGCTCGGATCACCGTTACCCACCCCAATGATTTCGCTATCCCCATCCAGCTCAAAATAGATGGGGTTATTTGCGGTAGGGACTTCATTGCCATTTCTATCTAGCACCACTGCATTGACTACTGTCGCATCCTTTCCATCTGCCCGAAGCATTTGTCTGTCTGGTAGGAGTTTTATCTGAACAGGAGCTCCGGTTGTTACCTGTGAGGCCTTAAACGTTCGGCCTCCTCTGGTAGCCACCGCCTTTAATTCTCCAGGCGCATATTTCACCTGCCATTGCAAATGGCTATTCGGTTTCATTTTCTTGGTACCCAGACTCTTGCCATTCAGAAAGAGTTCCACTTTTTCTGCATTGCTGTTCACCCATACGTCGATGGTTTCTCCTTCACGTCCAGCCCAGTTCCAATGTGGCGAAATGTGCAAAACATCTTCATCTGCCCACCACGACTTGTAGTAGTAATACAGGTTTTTCGGAAAGCCACATACGTCCATTACTCCAAAGTGTGAATTCACATTAGGCCAGGTAAATGGCGTAGGTTCCCCCCGATAATCAAATCCAGTCCAGATAAACCCGCCCAAATGCCAATCATTTTCAGCGACAATGGGCCACCACTCTTCTGCCAGAGAAGCCCACCATGGATGGCTCAAATCCTGATCTGGTAAATAGCCTTTCAAGCTATCAACCTGATAAATACCTCGAGTGGTCACAGTACTTCCCATCTCGGTACCAATGACTGGTTGATTCGGATGATCCTTATGGTACGGCACCATTCCATACTCCCGGTAGTTAAAGCCTCTAACCGGAATGACCGTATTGATCCCATTGTACACATTGGCCAGATCTGCCGCATACGTGCTGGTACGTGTCGGATCCAATTCTTTTTGCTTAGCCAGCATGGTCAGAGCAAGCCGTTTCCCAACACTGTTTTGTTGAATCCATCCTTCCTCGTTTCCAATACACCACATGAAGATGGACGGATGGTTTCGGTCCCGCTTGATTAGTTTCTCAAACTGATCCATGTGCTCGGGGCTACTATTGAGCAATCGGGTTTCATCCATCACCAACATACCCAGGCTATCGCAAGCCTCCAGTAGCTCAGGAGTTGGTGGATTGTGGCTGGCTCGGTAAGCATTGGAACCCATTTCCTTTAGGAGCTTGATTCGGTAATACTGCAGGTAATCTGGCATGGCACTGCCCACTCCGGCATGATCCTGATGGTTGTTGGTCCCTTTGATCTTAATGGGCATACCGTTCAATACCACCCCTCTTTTTGGGTCAATTTCGATGGTACGAATTCCAAACTTTTCTACCTGATGATCTATGGGTTTTCCATCCAACAAAAGCACCGTCTTCACCCTGTAGAGATATGGATTGTCCAGATCCCAAATATTTGGATTAGTTAATGTTAGTTGGTGTTTTATGGAGGCTTTTCCATTAAGACCCAAAACAATCGACTGAATTTCAGATCGCTCTAATTCTTTCCCATTGCGATCCATCACTACTGCATAAACCTCGGCATTTGCTGGTGATTGAGTCTCATTGACAACTTCTGTTTCTACCGTTATTATGGCTTCTTCACCAGTTACGTCAGCTTGCACAAATACGCCCCCCCAATTCGCAAAATGAAGGTTATGATACTTCTCCAGCCATATGTGCCGATAGATTCCCGCACCTTCATAGAACCAACCCTCATATTGGGTGGCATCTACCCTCACCACGAGGTTATTGGGTTTATCAAAGTGGATGTAGTCAGTGATATCATAGGTCACTCCCATGTAACCACTTTCATTGTTACCGAGGTAAAAGCCATTGATCCAAACACGCGCATCACGGAAGATTCCGTCAAAGGTCACTGCGAATCTCGCGCCACTATCTGCTGCGTCAAAATGTAGTTGTTTCTTGTACCATCCAACGCTTGTTTCTGGAAAGAGTCCTCCTACTGGTTTATAACCATGAGACTGCACATCGAAGTTGTCCACCTCCACAAACGGCAACTCCACTGCCCAGTCGTGTGGCAGATCCAAATGTCGCCAGGTAGTGTCCACAAAATCTTTACTCATTGGAGTTGCCTCCGTCTTTCCCGACTTAGAAAAGATATTAGCTACACCGTAGTTGAAATCCTTTGCCGGATCGGCGGCATGTCCATAGGCAAAGCGCCAGTCCTTGTCAATGTTGGTTCGCTCCCTCAATGACTGCTGGGCATGAAGCCCAAATACAGTCATTGATAAGAGCATGAAGAAGTATAGTTTATGTCGCTTAATCATTGGAATCATAGTCGTAGGTCATGAAGTCAATATTGCTGAGCGCATTGCCTTCAAAATCAAAAAATGTATTGTTTTCCCATGAGGACCCTGTACCCCACTGATCCTTCATATCTGAGGTAATCCATGCAGGCTCCCAATAAACCAATCCGGAGGCTCCTGCATTCTTGAGCGCTTTGGTCAGGTCTATTAAGTAATTGGTTTGTCCCTCCAGAGTGAAAGCATAACCTGAAATGGGATTTTCTCCACCAAACAGATTATTGTAGTTGTCAGCTCCATCGGTGGTCCATGGATATGCGGTTTCCAGAATGATAATTTCCTTATTGAATCGCTCACGAAATTCTCGGATACGATCCTCCAATTGATGGAACTGGACACCTGTATGCCATAACGGATAGTAGGATATCCCAATGAAATCGAAATCGCTGGTTTGCTGAATTATTTCATCAAACCACCATTCCACATTGACAGGGTCGGCAACATGCAAGGCTATTTTGGTATCTACCTCCGATTCAGCTGAAACTTCATTCACAGCCCTTATGGCTGCTTTTACAACGATACCCATATTGGTCCATCCCGATTCACAGACATCCATCTCAGGGAAATTATCATTACCTCCTGAGCGCATCATACCACAGTTGGTTTCATTGCCTATCTGGACCATCTCAGGCATCAGCCCTTTGCCATTCAGGTAACTTAGCACGTGATGGGTATACTCGTAAACAGAGTCGGCCAATATGTCAATATCAGTAATCTCTTCCCATGCTTCGGGTACAAACTGTTTGCCCGGATCAGCCCAATCATCAGAGTAATGAAAGTCCAGCAATACGTTCATTTCTTGCTCTTTGGATAATCGAATGGCCTTTTCTACATCATAGAGATCGTTGTATTGCTGGGTGCCATTGTCATAGACTTCTTGCGTCCATTCCGGATCGTGCCATAGTCTAAAGCGAGCAAGATTCGTTCCATGGTCAGCGAATATTTGATAGGGAGATGTTTGTTCTCCGCCATCGTAGTAGGCACCACCATGATCTAGTATCTGGTTGACATAGGAAAGATCGGCCCCAAAGTAAAACTTCTCAACAACTAGCGAATCACTCGGCTCCTGAGGTTCCGGGTCTACTCCTCTCCTGCCTGTTTCTTCAGTACAGGAAATCATCAATAGAAAAGATAAAACCAACGAGTACAGCATCAACTTCATTCTCATTTTCTACAGTTAAATTAAGACTCGAATGCCGCACATTCGAGTCTTCACTTAATTCTATTTATTCAATTGTCAGGGTCTTGCTTTCAAAATCGGCAGTCACTTTGAAGGAGCCATCGGTCCCATTAAAGGTGATGTTGTCATCTCCATCTCCAGTGGCTTCAAGCGGTCCTGTAATCCCTCCGGTAAAATAACCTGCACCATAGGCATCAGACCAATTGTCCACCTCCTCAAAGAATCGGAAAGTAGATCCATTGGTGAAGGTGACATCTGTAGCCTCAAACACTCCATTGCCCATATCTGTGAATGCAGGTGAATTGGCAAATGTCCATCCTTGATCATCACCTACCAGGTACAGTGCAGGCGGATAAGCCGAATAGGGCTCTATGGTAACCGAATTATCGCTAAATGATACCGTGATGACATAGGTGCCATCAGTCCCATTGAAGACAAAATTATCATCACCATCACCTACGGACCCCAGGTCGTCATCTACGGTTTCAAAGTAACCATAGCCATAGGCATCAGACCAGTTGTCAACTTCTTCGAAGAAGCGGAATGTAGCTCCGTTAGTGAAATCAGCAGTGGCTTCAAAAACCCCTCCACCCTGATCGGTAAATACTGGTGAATTGGCAAATGTCCATTCCTGATCGTCTCCAACTAAGTATAACGCTGATGGGTAGGCAGATGCAATCTCGGAAGTGATCGTGTAATCATCCAGGTCTACTGTAACCAGGTACTCTGCCGTTTCTCCAGTAAAGATGAAATTATCATCACCATCACCTGCTGCGGTAAATGTCTCCGGCACGGAGCCTTCAGCAAAATATCCCGCGCCATACTGAGAGGCATTCCAGTCTGCTTTTTCGAACAGACGGAAGTAACCATCTTTTTGCAATGTAGCTGTTCCTTCGTATTTACCTCCACCCATATAAGCTAAAGAAGCTGCTCGCTGTAAATCCCATCCTTGTCCATCGCCGATCACGAATAAGGTTGGAAGTTCACTTTCTTCCATCACGATGGTTTTGGTGTTCAGATTAATGGTGATTTTGTATACTCCGGTAGCTCCTTCAAATAAGAAGTTGGAATCCCCATCCGCTCCATCTACTACGATATCCGGAATAGATCCACCTTCAAAGAAACTAAAGCCCCACTGCTCTGCATCCCACGATGGCGTTGCAAACATTCTGAACTTACCTGCTTCCTGAAACATGCCAATAGCCTCATAGGTACCCGGACCAGTACTGCTAACCTCTAACGCTGCACCTAAGTCCCAACCTTGTGCATCCCCAATAATGTAAATTGGAGGGAACACTGCTAAGTATGGAGTGATAGAGGTTGTTACTTCGTTGGTATATACTGGGTCTACCCCAGCCCCAACTGATGACATCACTCGAAATTTGATTCCGGCAGCTACATCGGGATCAAGGCCCATTCCTAACAGGGCATTGTTGACCACCCCAATGGTTGGTGATGCCGTGGTGCTTTGAGTTGTGACCAGATTGACCGGAGATGAGAAATCTCCACTAGCGGTATCCATCTGCAAGGTATAGGTGATGGATGCCTCAAAACCAAAGTCAGGGACATCCCAGGTAAATTCATTGAATACTTCCTGGCGTGTTTCAAACGTAAAGGTGTAATTGTCTGAAGAAGTGCCGGCCAAAGTATTGACTGAGATCTCCTCCTTCAAAGTCACTTTGTCCATGTCCTCTTCACATGACATTCCCACCAGGGCAATCACGATCAAGAAGAGGTAGCTCGTTATATTTTTGAATAGTTTCATATCGATTTCAGGTTAATATCAATAATCAGGATTTTGCTCTAGATTAGGATTAGCTCCAATCTCTGCAGATGGAATCGGGAACAAGTCTCTATGTGATGAAGATGGCGCCCCTTCTTGTACATTTCCCTTCCATGGCCATAGGTATTCACTTCCGGTGAATACGCCGAACCGAATCAAGTCTGTTCGTCTGTGACCTTCCCAAAATAGCTCTCTGCCTCGTTCATCCAGAATAAAATCAAGCGTCAATTGGGCATTGGTAATATTGCCAGAAGCATCGCCGTATGCACGTTCTCTTAATTCATTTACATAGGTCAAAGCCTGTGCTCTGGAGCCGCCAGACCCTCCTCTCAAAACAGCTTCTGCATACATGAGGTAAGCATCAGCCAAGCGGAACATAGGCCAGTCAGTATCTACAAATACTGGTTGATCTGTATCTGAAGGATCTCCATTGAGCTTTCTATTTCTGAACTTGGTAATGGCATAACCATCTGTAAACAAGCCGATATCATTGATTTCTAATGACTGTCCATCAGTCCAGAACAACGCGCGTCCGTCGTTATCCAAATCAAACTTGTTGACCAAAGCGGAAGTGGTTCTTAATCCAGCCCATGCTTCTCCAGTTCCCATCAGATCGTAAGTGGGCATGGATCCGCCAATCTGAGCATGAAGTAAGTAAACCATCCCTCCATAGCTTTGTGTATTGATCCCATCATAGGTGATCGGTAGGATCATCTCGGGACTGGTGTGATTATCAGCTACGAAGTTGTGCATGTAGTCATCAGCGAGCTCATAGGCCGAATTATTAATCTTATCCAATACTGCAATGCATTCGGTATATTTAGGCTCTCCGATATAGACTTCCGCGTTGAGGTAGAGTTTGGCTAGCACCATCCAGGCTGCGGCCCGGTCTGCTCTACCATACTCGAACCTTGGATCACCGAGATCATCCTCTATGGCAATCAGCTCCGATTCGATGTAATCAAATAAGTCTGCTCTGCTGATCTGCTCTGGAAAGAATGCTCCAGGTAAGTCTGCTTCCGTAACAAATGAAGGATTGCCGAACATATCTATCGCATGCGAATAGGCCAACGCTCTTAAGAATCTCGCCTCTGCGTGAAACGTGCTGATATCTGGATCCTCATTACCCTCTGTAACTCTAATGAATTCGTTACACAGAGCTACTGAATACATGATTCGAGAGTACATCGCCCCAATGAATACGTCTGTGGCTGTCCAGGTGTGCCAGTGTAGATCTTTAATGGTGGCATCATTCCAGGAAAGCACCGCCTCATCTGTAGTTAGCTCCTGACAGTTCCAGTACTGACGCAGGTAGTTTCCAAACCCTTCATCGATTCCTTCAATATCCGGAAGTCCTGCAGGTCCCTGCTGTCCGCTCAAAGCGAAGGTAGCATAGAGTTTTGCCAGACCTTTTTTGTAGTCTTCTACAGTTTCGTACACATTGGCCGAAGTGATGAGATTCGGATCAATCGGCTCTACATCCAGGTCATTCAGACACCCCGACATGGAGATAAGTGTGAAGACCATTACTAGTTGTATGATATATTTTTTCATGATTCTTTGCACTTTGATTAAAAGTTGAGGTTTAATCCTAGCAGATAAGTTCTAGGCCGTGGATAGATATTATTATCGATACCTCCGTTGACCTCAGGATCCAAACCAGAGTAGTTGGTCACTATGAAAGCATTCTGCACTGTAGCGCTAACCCGAGCCTCTACCGGACCAATATTTCCAAAAGTGTACCCAAGGCTAATATTGTCCAGCTTGAAGAAAGAAGCATTCTCCACGAACATGTCTGACCAGTATTGAGGATTGCTAAAGCCTCGCTCAGCAGCGGCTGATGGGATGTTGGAGAAGTAGCCAGTACTCACATACAAACCACCCAGAGTTGCTCCAGACTGGATGTTGTTGTAGACGTAGTTGTTGATGCTAAATCTTCCAGAGAATGAAAAGTCAAAGTTCTTGTAGTTCATTCTGGAGTTAACTCCTATCAACATTTCAGGCGCTGGGTTCTTGTAATGGTATTTGTTCAACTCATTACTGATCACCTCTCCTGGCTCTCCAGTCCTGTTCACATAGAGTCCTTCTATTGGAGCTCCATTGCTCCCATAAACTTGTTGGAACACATAGAAGGAATTGGCAGGATAACCTACTGTGTGGATTTGGATATTGTTACCAACCCCACCGCTGATTCCTCCAACCGCTACACCTTGATAATCAGGATCGTCGGTTTTAGTTAGCTTGGTAATTTCGTTGATGTTTCTGGTGATGTTCACACCTGCATTCCAGGTGAAGTTTTTAGTAGAAACTGGCACGCCGGATAGAGTCACTTCAAAACCTTTGTTTTCCATATTACCCACATTGGTAATCAGGTAATTGGAGAAGTTGCTACCTCCAGGAATGGGAATTCTGTTGATCAGATCCTCAGTGTTTCGCTGGTAAAGCTCCACCGATCCATAGATACGGTCTTTCAAGAAACCAAAATCTAAACCGATGTTGTATGTAGTCGTTTCCTCCCACTTAATGTTCGCATCGTATGGGTCGGGTCGAAGGGTATTGACAAACTCATCTCCAAACTGATAAGAGGCTCCTCCAATTGATTCCCGATAGATTGGTAAAGCGGGATACTGGTTATTGGTCACATCTTGCTGACCCGTGATTCCATATCCAGCTCGAAGTTTCAAATCAGAAACAAAGCTGTTGTTAGCCAGGAAAGATTCTTCACTTATTTTCCACCCTAGTGCCAATGAAGGAAATAATCCCCACTGGTTGTCTCCGGTAAATCGTGAGGATCCGTCGTTTCTCAAGGTAGCTGTAATCAGGTATTTATTAGCTAACACATAGTTCAAACGACCAAAGAAGGAGATCAGGTAATTTTCGTTTTTGAATTCCGAATCTTGTCTTACCTGTGTTTCATCGCCATTGCGATCAAATGTGGAGCCTTCTCTGTAAAAGTGTTGCCAGGAATAGCCTGTAGTAAACTGAATGTTGTGAACACCTACTTCCTTTTTATAAGCCAAATAGAAATCTAAGAGCTCAGAAGTATTCTCAGCTGTATAGTCCAGAAGTCTTCCATTACCACCGGCATAGTCTCTGTAAGTCCAGGTAGCTCCTTGCTCCACATCATCTATTCCATCAGTCATGGACTTGTCCAAACCTACGTTCAGGTTGGCTGACAAATCTTCAAAGAAAGGAAGCGTGTAGTCCAGTTGAACGTTTCCAATGAAGCGATTAACATCAGCCACATTGTTTCTCAGCTCGAGTAAGGAAACCGGATTACTCACAAATGTGATCGGTAATCCATCAGCATCCGTAAAGGCAAAAAAACCACCGAACTCATCGTTACCGCTATATATCGGCTGTGTAGGATCGTAACCTACTGCTGCGCCAACTGCCCCCTGATCTCCAAAATTGGTTTTGGCAAAAGTCTGTTTGGCATTCAGGTTCACTTTTAAGTGATCGTCTAGCAATGAGGGACTCAGATTAACTGCGAAAGAGTGCCGTTTGGTGTAAGTAGTCTTGAGTATCCCCTGTTGATCTGTATATCCATAAGAAACTCTAAATGGTATATCTGCCACCGACCCAGAAGCATTGATGTTGTGATCATGTGAGATGGATGTTCTGAACACTTCCTCTTGCCAATTGGTGTTTTCATTACCCAGTAGGTCCACGGCATTTTGATTGATTCCACTAAAACCTTGATCGTTGAGCTGGTTAACTAAGGCTCTATATTCATCCCCGTTAAGTACGTCTACAAACTCTATCGGCTCACTTACAGAGACTTTGGCATTGTAGTTAAACTGAGGAGCTCCATTTTGCCCTTTCTTAGTAGTGATGATGATCACGCCATTGGATGCGCGAGCTCCGTAGATGGCCGTAGCTGAGGCATCTTTCAACACGGTAAAGGTTTCTATATCATTGGGGTTAATAGTGGCTAGTGGATTAGAAATCCCACTCACATTGCTATTGTCCACTGGAAATCCATCGATCACAATTAATGGATCATTGTTGGCACTTAGCGAAGATCCTCCTCTTATTCTAATGGTAGCGCCCGATCCAGGAGCACCACTGTTGGTGGTAACAGAAACCCCCGCTACCCGACCAACCAGTAAATCCTGAGGGGAAGAAAGAACGCCCTTGTTGAAGTCCTTTGAATCAACAGTAGCTACTGCTCCAGTGAGGTCTTCCTTTTGGACCTGACCATAGCCTATCACTACTATTTCATTCAGTTCGGTCAGGTCCAGCTGCAAGGTCACATCCAGTTGAGCCTTACTTCCTACCTGATATTCCTGAGTTTGGTAACCTACAAAAGAGAAGGTAAGCGTGGCTCCATCCTCAGGCACCGTAATCGTATAGTTCCCATCCATATCCGAGATGGTACCATTGGTGGTGCCTTTCTCGAGGATGGTAACACCAGGTAACGACGCTCCATCATCTGATGAAGTCACCTTCCCTGAGACTTGTCGTTGGGCGAAAAGCCACCCACAACTAATTAAAGAAAGTGTAAATAATAAAGTAAACTTTTTCATAAATCATCATTTGGTATCCGTTGCACTTTTTTAGGTTTGATTTGTATCGCTAAAAGTAGACAGGGCCGATTCATGGGATGGAAAACTATCTTACACAGATTAGCACAAATAATACATGCCTAAAGAAAATGTTCAAATCAGCTTCTTCAAACACCTTTTATTTGGAAAATTTATGATCTAATGTGTTTAGATTGAAAATTCAGCGACTAGACAAACGACAAATGCCTACAGTCAACAAATTGACTTTTTTCATGATTTGGCTCGTCTTCACGGGAAGTGCCTTCTCTCAGGAAACGACCACCTTTTTCTCTAATCTGTCCGTCAGGGATGGTTTGCCATCGAATATCATCGCATGCATCGAACAAGATCAGTATGACTTCATTTGGATTGGGACGGGTAGCGGACTTGCTAGATACGATGGCTATCAATTCCAGATTTTCAAAAAAAATCAAAGCCCTAAAAGCCTTCCCTCAAACGAACTGAGTACGCTCCTTGCAGATGGTGACTTTTTGTGGATAGGTACCTGGCATGGTCTGTGCAAACTGAATCTGAAGACATTTGAAGTAACTCGAATAGATCTGGGTGAGGAGTTGGCGATTCGAGCGCTGAGTAAATCAGGTAATAACCTTTGGATCGGGACGGGTTCAGGCTTGTACCTGTATGACATGGATCAAAATACGTACAAGAGATTTTCTAGTGAACAACACCAACTGAGTCACAACACCATCCGATCGCTCTACCAGGACCATACTGGAAGACTTTGGGTCGGTACCTACGATGGGTTAAATGTTTGGGACGCACAGGAAAGTCGATTTGAAACAATTGACCTAAAGCGCACCAGCAAAGCAGGCCCTGATAATCTGTTGGTATTGGATATAAAGCCCGTGGACTCACACCTATGGGTTGGTACTGAAATTGGCTTGTATAAAGTCAGTATCGAAGACTATTCGAGCGTTCAAATACAAGAGAACTTTAGCAATGATGTGGTCAAGTGCATCTATCAGGATGAACGATCCAACCTGTGGCTTGGAACAGATTTTGGTCTAAATATTTATAACCCATCTTCTGGAGAGTTGGATGTGCAGTTTCACAATCCGAAACTGCTATACTCCATAGCCAACAATGTCATCTGGCAAATTTTTGAGGATCGAGCTGGAGTCATCTGGTTGGTAACCTCTAATGGACTTAGCAGGATCAATCGAGGTGGCAGCTTCTATACCTACCATGAAGTTTCTCGTCTATCCGGTCAGCAAGTGATTGGCAATCAGGTGAAGACCATCCTTCCAAATGGCAAGGATGAGCTATGGCTGGGAACACAAGATGGAGTCATCCAGGTAAATACTTCGAGTAAAGAACGCACTATTTTTGATGTCAATTCTGAGGTATCCAGTAGACTGTTGCTGAATAATGTCTTTGCTTTAGAGAAAGACCAACTGAATAGAATTTGGATTGGTACAGCTGGAGGAATCAATATCTGGAACACACAAACTCAAGAAATGAGTTACCTCACGGCTAACCCTTCCAACGGACTTACATCCAATTACATAGCCCAGTTTGCTCAGTCACCTAAAGGTGACATGTGGGTGAGTGCGTGGGAAGGCGGCCTCTATGAAGTGCAAGGAGATCTGCAAAAAACAGAACAACTCAAGTTTCAACCGGTACCGGACATCCTTGGACCTTCTGAAAAGGTAGTGTTTGGCGAGGAGGAATTATGGAAAATTGAATTCGATCAACTCTACAGAATTGACGCAAAAACAAAGGAAAAACAAGCCGTACCCGCTTTTACTGAAGTCTCTGGATCCAGCATGATTTATAGTCTGTATTATTCATCATCTGGTGATGTCTGGGCGGGCACAGTCAATGGGTTAATCCAATACAACACCCTAAGCGACTCTTGCAGCTTTCACCAGATCATCACAGGAGCTGATGTGATCATCAGCAGCATCATAGAAGACAATTCAGGCAATATATGGAGTACTTCCAACACCTCGGTACACCGCCTATCACCAGATGATGAATTAACCATTTTCCCTTTAGACAAAGACTTGCCACTGAAAAGTTTTTACTACGGATGTGCAGCCAAAACACAAGAAGGTCACCTGCTTTTCGGTGGTGACAATGGCTATATTTCGGTGGATCCGGATCAAGCTCAGCCTATCAGGTTTCAACCTGAAGTCTTCATTACAAGCTTGCAAATCAACAATAGCATTATTTCTCCTGGCGATGAGCTTAATGGACGGGTGGTGCTTCAAAACAATATCAGCTTCACAGATAAAATAGAGTTGGAATACGACCAGCGATCTGTCACCCTCGAGTTTTCCGCACTGCATCTCTGGCAACCATCCATGAATTTATACGCCTATCAAATGGAAGGTGTCGACAAAGACTGGAATTACGTTTCAGGACAAAAGAACTTCGCGGTTTATTCCAACCTGGCACCCGGTAGCTACCGATTCAAAGTGAGAGGTAGTAACAACTTTGGAGTCATGTCTACAGATGAAGCCACTCTGGACATTGTCATTGAGCCGCCTCTTCTATTAAGTCCCGTTTTCTTGATTGGTTATATGGTATTAGCCGCATTAATCACGCTATTCGGGTTGAGATTCTATAGTGCTAGGGTCCGTCTTCGCAATGAATTGCAAATCACCAAGCTGCAAAAAGAACACGCCGAAGAGCTGGAACAGACCAAAGAGCAATTCTTCACGAATATATCACATGAACTACGAACGCCAATCAGTTTGATATTACCTCCAATTCATGAAGTGCAGGCAAAAGGTCAACTCGATGAGCAAAGTCGACGATTGATCTCTCTGGCCGAGAAAAACAGTCTGAGGCTACTGAAACTAGTCAACCAAATCCTGGACTTTAACAAACTAGAAACGGAAACGCTGCAGCTTCACTTGTCGCCACTGGATCTTGTTGCCTTTTGCCGGGAGGTATTCGATCTGTTTTCAGATCAAGCCTACAGGCATCAAATCGACTTTTCGTTCTCTAGCGAGCAGGATGAACAAATCGTCTGGGTAGATGCCGAAAAGCTAGAGACCGTCTTATTCAACCTGCTCTCCAATGCGGTGAAATTTACCAGGGATGGCGGAGCTATTCAAGTTAACCTCTGGGTCGATCCGGAAGCCTTTGGAGAAGGTGCCTTTTCCATAGCTGTAAAAGATTCTGGAGTAGGCATATCAGAAGAAGATCAGAAGCGCATTTTCGATCGTTTTTATCAAACCAAAGACGGAAGAAATATCGACGCAAGTAGTGGAATTGGTCTAACACTGGCAGCTGAATATGTAGAACTGCATCACGGTGAAATAGAGGTCAAATCGGTAGTCAATGAGGGCACCACTTTCACTGTTAAACTTCCGCTTGGCAAGAATCATCTTCCGGTTGATACGGTTTCGGAAGAATCCATCAATATCAAAGCAACCCGCTCAGTCTATGCTTATCACGAAGGTCAGAAGGCCTATCAACTCGACCTAGACTCTGACAAGCCAACCATCCTTTTGGTAGAAGACAATCGTGATGTCATTGAGTTTATCCGAACCAGCCTGGCGCATCAATACAACTTCGTAACCGCGGAAAACGGAGAAGAAGGATTGAGTAAGGCTAACAACTTTATGCCGGAATTGATCATTTCAGACATCATGATGCCAATAATGGATGGATTAGAATTTTGCAAACGAATTAAGAGCAATCCCAAAACAAGTCATATCACTTTGATTCTTTTAACAGCCAAAAGTCTGGAAAACAATAAGTTAGAAGGCATCAGACATGGAGCGGACGTTTATTTAACCAAACCTTTTGAGATTCCTATGTTAGAGGCGCATATTACTAATCTCATCCGCCGGAAACAGGAGCTGACCAACTATTTCAGAAGCGAATTCATGACTCTCCAGGAAAAGTCTGATCATAAGGACAACCGAGATGTGAAATTCTTGAAAAAAGTAATGGACCTGATAGAGGCCAATATCAGTGAACCCAACTTCGGAGTAGAAGAGATCAGCAAGGAAATCGGACTGAGTGCCACCCACCTCTACCGAAAAGTAAAGGCACAAACTGGGCACTCCCCTCAAGAAATCATCAAAAAATATCGAATCAAAAAGGCTTCCCTAATGCTGAAAAACAATGAAGGTAACGTAAGTGAGACCATGTACAAGGTAGGGTTCTCCAGTGCCTCCTATTTCTCCAAATGCTTTAAAGCAGAATTCGGCATGACACCTAAAGAGTACCAGAATGGATGAAATGGATTGAGCATGTAATTAGTATCATTATTAATTCAAATGGAAATCAATCTTACGTTCTGATCAACCCATAACGTCATTAGTCCATGAATATCTTGTGAAATCAGGCTACTTTTGATAATATCACTTGAAACTACGAAAAAAGCACAAATGGAAATCAAACAGATATTTGAAAACAATCAGAAGTGGGTAGAAGATCGATTGAGCCTTGATCAGGATTATTTTGCTAATCTTTCCAAAGGACAAAGCCCAGAAATCCTGTACATAGGCTGCTCTGATAGTCGCGTGACGGCTGAAGAGCTCATGGGTGTGTCTCCAGGTGATGCGTTTGTCCATAGAAATATTGCCAACATGGTGCCCAACACCGACCTCAGTGCTATGTCAGTCATTGATTTTGCGGTCTTGCACCTCAAAGTAAATCACATTGTGGTTTGTGGACACTACTACTGCGGTGGGGTCAAAGCCGCCATGCAATCTCAGGATCTGGGGCTGCTCAACCCATGGCTTAGAAACATCCGTGATGTCTACAGATTGCACAAAAAAGAATTAAGCTCCATCACAGATGAAGACGCCCGGTACAAACGACTCGTTGAGCTCAACGTGCAAGAACAATGTATCAATGTCTGTAAAACAGCCAAAGTACAGCGAGCCTACCGCGATCGCGGAATTACCGTCCATGGTTGGGTCTTCGACATTCACTCTGGTAAGCTTATTGACCTGGAAATAGACTATGCGCAGATCATGAGCGACATTATGGAAATCTATCACCTCGATTGATCCGAAAAGTATTGATAAAGGCCAGCACAGCAGCTGGCCTTTTTTTGACCTTATTGTCAAAATCCTTTAGCCGACAATTGGCCTACCAACCGCTCATACGCCCTGGTCGACCCAGAGTCGTTGAGCAATCGTACGGTTTCTTGCAAAACCAATAAATCGTTCCTTGAGGGTGCTGTGCCTAAAGCCAGCTGACGCTTAATCTTGGCTTCCTGATGTGCATGTACTCTTCTTAGCAGTTTCTCTGACTTCTCAGATTGACCAGTAGACTTCAAAAACTGACTCAACTGTATGTCTGCATAGGAAGGTTCCAAATGCTCATAATACAGGTTATCTAAAGCATATTCGCTTAATTCCTTTACTTTCTCTTCTTCTCCCGCAGTGGCATAACTGCGAATCAGCTCATTGAAAGAAAATTTCAACGGATTGATCATTCGCGCAGTATAATCTTCATAGTTGAAGTAAACAGATGGATTGTAGAGATTGGTAAAGTCTGCATGCTCCACCAGGTTTTCATAAGTCTGCTCCTGATCCAGCGGAATCTCTCCCTCATGCCTGTTCGGTGTTAAGCGATAAACTAGCCCCTCCTGCACCACGTAAGGTTTCAAATCAATACTCAGGCTATTGATGGAAGTGAAGTTGAAATAGATGGGTCGCTCCCAATCGTTGGAATAAATCAAATCCAAAATCGCCATCTCACTTTTCGGAAGGTACGAACCACTCAGTTGTACGTGTAGGGTACCCTTGCTGGTGGGTACATTGATGGATCGTGAAGGAATGAAGTAGAGTTCCGACCCTGCGCCTTTGATCAATAGTTTGGGATTTCGTTGTTTCAAGGCAGCCATGTATTTACCCCAGTCAATGGCTGATTTGGTTTGCTCCCGCACATACACGGGATCGTAAGGACCGTATTCATTATCTCCTTCTTTCATGGTTAGTTGGAAAGCCGGCGACTCATAGTACGGTCTACTCAGTTGATCAATGTACCAATCTGCATTGAAATAGCTCAGCACTTTTACTCTTAAGTCGGTACGCACGCCTTCGACATCCTGCAAGTACCAAAGCGGAAAGGTATCGTTATCACCTCCTGTAAACAGAATGGCATTTTCCTCACAGCTCTCCAGAATACTGCGGGTGTACTGTGCCTGAAAGGTGCGGTCACTTCGATCATGATCGTCCCAGTTTTGATAAGCCATCCATGCCGGAATCACTAACAGGAAACCTGCGATATACTGATACTTTCTTTCACCCAACAAGCTACCCAGCCACATAGCTCCCATACCAATCCAAATGCAATAAGCGACATACGACCCTACATAGATGTAATCCCGCTCTCTTGGTTCATTTGGAGTTCCGTTAAGGTAAATGGTAAGCAAAAGCCCCGTAATCAAGAAGAAAGACAGGTTAGCAATGAAGGAGTTACGATCCTTTCTGAATTGAAAAAACAAACCGATCAATCCTAAAAGCAGCGGAATCATGAAGTACTGATTAGCAGCTCGGTTGTAACTAATCGCTGACCGATCGGCCACACCTTCCCATGGCTTCAGCCAACCGGTATGCTGCACATCGCTTACTCGACCCGCAAAATTCCAGAGCAAATACCTCCCATACATGTGTCCCAACTGATAGGTAAGCATAAACTTCAGGTTATCCGAAAAGCGAGGTTGCTCTCCTTCAGACAAGCCGGTCCAATCCTGATAGGTCTGTACGTGATTGGGTTCATTGCTGTAGATCCGAGGTAGGATGGTTTGTCGATCTGCTTCATACACATAACCAGGTACCTCTCCAACGGCTTCATAGCGATCTGCTTGTTTCAGATAAGACCGAGCTTTGTACTCCATGTCCACAATGCTCGCATCGAAATAAGGACCGTACAGCAGCGGTCTACTCGGATACGATTCCCGATTCATATACGGTTTGATCTTGGCCAGATTGCTGGGTGAAAACTCATTGATGGGTGGGAGTTTCGCGGAGCGAACAAACAGCATCAGATAAGGGGAAAAACCTGCAATGATGAGAGCCAATGCCAGCAATGGCACTCGAAAGCGTTCATACCGCTTCCAAATCCATAAACCAACCCCCAAAAGCACCGCCAAGACCAAAAACACTCCAGAATAAAAAGGCAACGACAGGTGATTGACAGCTAATAGATCTGCCTGAAAAACCCATTCAAACAGATCGACAGCTACTACCTTGCTCACAAAGAGGATTACAGCCACTCCCAGCCCAAAAGAAAGTGCCATTTGTTTCCAGTTTTGATTGGGCTCACGGAATCGCCAAATGAGAAAACACACTGGCAAAATCAAAATACTCATGGGATGGATGCAATAGGCCAAGCCTATCAGATAGCTGAGCAGATAAATTCGTCTTGTCTTGTGTTCTCCTTGCAGTGTCCTCCCTTTGATGGTCAACCAAATCAGCCACACCATGAAGAAAACGGAAGGTCCATAGGTCTCTGCCTCTACGGCTGAAAACCAGTAAGAATCCGAAAAAGTGAGCGTCAAGGCAGCGATTACTGCTCCAAGCGATACTACCCAGTTGGATCTTACCAGGTGCTGTCCAAAGTATGCCGTAATCAGATAAACCAATCCGACGGCCAATGCAGAAAAGAAACCAGCCATCAGATTAACAAACCAGGCGACCTCAGTGACCTCTCCAAGGGCCATCATGGAAAACAACCGACCAAGCAGCAAGGTCAGCGGAGTACCTGGCGTATGTGGTACTTGCAGCTTGTAAGCCGCAGCTATCGTTTCCGAACAGTCCCAGAGAGACGCAGTAGGCTCCAGTGTCGTCAGGTAAGTAATAAAAGCCACTAACACCACCAGTACCAGTCCAAGCCAATGCACCAAATTGGTCTTTATGGAGTCCTTCAACTCGCTAATCGAAACTCGATTGCTCAGCTCCCAAACTGGTAAAGCCAAACCAAGAAATAGCATCGGTGGTGCTATCCACAGCGTGAGTACTCCAAAACCATGCGGTTCAGGATCTAAAGACATAAGGATCAATGCCACTAGCTGCAATGTGGCCGCCAGAACAAATGCGCCATTGCGGCGAAGAAATGCTTGTGTTTTCATCTCACAAGCCTAGACGAGAGCGCAACAAAAGAGGGTTAAACAGTGTAAAGAAGTGTTAAACGAATGTTAAAATGAGCACAGACCTTCATTGTGACTTGCATTCCAGTTATTTTTAACCTTAAAAAAGAGCGTGTTGAAACATCGAATCATCCTTGGGAGCTTTGCACTGGTTATCGTTTTGTGCATTCATTCTTATTGGTTTACCAAATCATATGATGCGAATGCGACCACTTTTGACCACACCATATCGGCAGCATTGTATGAGGCTGGTGATACCATTTCCGGACAGGTGGTGGTCGAAAAGAAGTCCGCCAATTACTTCTACGTGACCAGCAAAACAGCCGTGACAAGTAAGACAGTTGACACCCTCATTGAGAAAGCATTCGCAGAGCGCAACATTGACCTGGATTATGAGATTGGCGTGTACAATGCTGCTGATGACTCACTGATCTACGTGACTCAGAAAAAAGCCAGTGAATCTCCAAAAGACATTACACCAGTTATCGAATCAGATGGTGTGCAAAAGAATTTTGCGGTGATGTTTCCTACTCGAAACAACTTCCTGATCGGTCAATCCGATTTGTGGAGCTTCGCAATAGGTCTGGCTATTCTGTTGGTTTGGATTGCGTCTCAATGGATCACTTTTCGGAAATCTGCCAGTACTGAGTTGAACCCATCGATTATCCAACTGGGTCGATGCACTCTTGACTTTCACAACCAACAACTAACCGTGGGTAAAGCCACCTTTGAACTTACTTACAAGGAAAACCAGATGCTCAAGCTCTTTTTCGAAAACCCAAATCAGGTGCTGGAGCGTGATATTTTCTTAAAAGAAGTATGGGAAAAAGACGGCTTCTTTGTCGCCCGAAGCATGGATGTCTTCATTTCCAGAATACGGAAATACCTACAATCAGATGCATCAATGAAAATCGAGAACCTAAGAGCGATCGGTTATCGCCTCAATGTGCGCGAGTAGCTCTTACTTGAGTATCCGCTCTATTTGCCGGCTGACGGATGCTTTGACTCCCGGTGAGAGAGTCTCCACATAGTGATCTTGGGCGATGTACTTTACTTCGTTGACCAATTCGGGATACTTCTGCAGCACCTTCATGATAAATCGAAAGGCCATCATTCTCACTGAGGGGATCTTCTTCACCGATTCCCAGACACCCATGCACTGATCAAACATGGCTCCTTCCTGATCCTCACCCAACTCCATTTTCGAAATCAATTTGATCAATTCACGCTGATGTCCATCCGACTTACCTTCAATAGCCGATATCAACTCATCGACAAAAGGTTTCAATCGGGAGTCATTCGGTTCGCAGTAGTGAAACAGCATCCAGCACGCCCTCCAGCATTGCGGCAAGGTGGTCGTTTGAGCAATTCGCACCACTTCTGACAATTCACTAGGATGCGAAGTAATGAAAGTTACTAAAGCCTGTTTATTGAGTGTTTGTGATAACAACTCCTCAGCAGAAATGGACATAATGACTGATTTACCAGGCTCAAGTTAGTACCAATCCACCTTGGAACGATTCTAAACCAATAAATTGCAGACAAAACTTACCATATCCCATCACATTGTGCCCCTGCCGATTGGAGACTTTTCGCTAATTTGATAAAGCATTTAACCTCCAAACCTGATGAAACGAAGAGAAGCACTTCAAAGCCTGGGACTGGCCTCAACTCACGCTTTATTCCCATCGATTTTGAGTGGCTTTATGGCCAGCTGCTCGGCTCCTACTGAGACTTCCGCCTCCACCTTTTTCTTTACCGAGGAGGAACAAGCGGCTGTGATCAAAGCCATAGATCTGATCTTGCCCGAAACCAACTCCAAAGCGGCAAGCTCCACCAATACCCACCTGTTTTTGGATGAGATCTTCGCCAAATGCTTAACCAGGGACCAGCAGCAGGTCATGAGAGAAGGGTTGTCTCAGTTAGTGTCAGCTATGCAAGCAAAGGAACCAAGAGCAGAACTAACAACCATTGACCAATCAGCCTTCTCTGGAAATGAAGAGGACGCCTGGTTCATGGCCTTCAAAAAATACACGCTCATCGGCTTTTTTACTTCCAAAGAAGGTGAAACTGTCGCTTCCAACTACGTAGCAGTACCCGGTGACTACCAGGGTGACACCAAGCTGGATGAAAACACCCTCAACTACGGAAATACCGCTTTAAGATTTTAACCCAATAACGATGCAGACTTATAACATCCTGGGAAAAGGCACCGAACAAAACACCTATGACGCGATAGTCATTGGATCTGGAATGAGTGGCGGAATTGCCGCCAAAGAGCTCACACATGCGGGTCTGAAAGTACTGGTCCTGGAAAAAGGACGCATGGTAGAGCATATCAAAGACTACCCCACTGAAAACACCGACCCATGGGATGTGCCACTGCGCAACATGGTGCCCGAGAAGGAAAAAGCCGATTATGAAGTCCAAAAAAACCTGTATTTGTTTGGGCAAAACATGAAGCACTTTTTGGTCAAGGACAGTGAGCATCCCTATGAGCAGGTGAAGCCGTTTACCTGGTATCGGGGCTACCACATGGGTGGACGTTCGCTGTTGTGGGCCAAGCATGTGTTCCGCCTCAGTGACTATGATTTCGAAGCACCTTTGAAGGATGGTATAGGTATCGACTGGCCAATACGCTACGCCGATATAGTTCCATGGTATGATTATATAGAGTCTTACATAGGAGTGAGTGGCAATAGAGACGGAATCCCTCAGCTACCAGATGGCCAGTTTATGACCCCTTTCAAGATGAATGTCTTTGAAAAGCACCTTCAGAAACGCATCAAGGAGGAATTTGCCGAGCGTCAACTGATCATCTCGCGTATGGCCATACTCACCGAAAACCATAATGGTCGCACCAAATGCCACAACCGGAACCTCTGCCACCGTGGCTGTGTGTTTGGAGCTTACTACTCCAGCAACTCCGCTTCACTACCTGATGCTGCCCGCACTGGCAACCTGACCATTCGCCCTTACAGCAATGTGGCAAAACTCATCTATGACAAAGACACCAACAAAGTAAAAGGTGTCCATGTCATTGATACAGAAACCGGGGAATCCACTGAGTATTTCTCCAGAATCCTCTTCTTGAATGCTTCTACACTGGCCAGTGCCCAGATCTTGATGCAATCCGCCAATGAGCAGTTTCCTGATGGGTTGGCCAACTCCAGTGGAACGCTGGGACATTACCTCATGGACCACCATGCCGGAATCGGTGCTACTGGCAGTTTTGAAGGACTTCAGGATCAATTTTATTATGGCCAACGACCCGCCAGCGTGTACATTCCACGATTTAGAAATATCCGGAGTCAGGAAAAAGATTTTGTCCGAGGCTTCAGCTTTGAAAATTACACCGGCCGTGAAGACTGGACACGTGGCTTTTATCAACCGGGCATTGGTGCCGAATGGAAGGAAAGCCTCACTAGACCTGGTAACTGGTGGGCATACTTTGAAGCATATGGTGAAACACTACCTGCATACAGCAATCAAGTCACACTGAGTAAAACCAAAAAGGACAAATGGGGCCTGCCTCTGTTAGAAATAGATATGGCTTATGGTCAAAACGAAGAGAAAATGCGCAAAGACATGCAGGCCACCGCTGTGGAAATGCTGCAGGCCAGTGGCCTGACGAACGTAAGCCCATTTGACTATGGCTGGATGCCCGGTTCGGTGATCCATGAAATGGGTACGGCACGAATGGGTCGAGATCCAAAGACCTCCGTATTGAATGGCTGGAATCAATCACATGATATCAGCAACCTGTTCATAACGGATGGTTCCTTCATGGCCTCTTCTCCTCCTCAAAATCCATCACTCACTTACATGGCCATGACTGCCAGAGCCTGTGATTATGCCGTGAAGGAAATGAAAAAAGGAACCATATGAGTTGAAAAAAGAATCTGCGCATACGGGAATCACGCATAGCAATGAGTAATTCCTGCGTTTTTCGAATTCCGAATTTCACGCTAACATCAGACCAATTAGGGAGAGACTTTTGTATGGTAAACCAAACTTACCATGAAAGCTTCCGCCATTACACTCATCATTACGCTCATTTATCTCGTTGAGGCCAATGGTCAACGACCCTTCGCCCGAACGTATGCCGAACGTACAAGCACTCATTTTCAATTTGGAGTAGCCGGAGGACTGGAACTGAAAAAAGGAATGGAGATCGGTGGATTCCTTCACAATGATCCCAGGCAAAATGAAGGTTCTAAAGCCACGGATATGGATGAAGGCAGCCAGACTTTTAATGGATATGGAGCTTACCTTTCTATACCACTGTTGAGACAGGAAGAGGCAGACATCCTCTTCAATCTAAGAGCGGGAAGTATCAACGGTCCAAGAATCACAGCATTACCAAGCGTACTCGCACAATACCATTTGTTTGAATTTGTGGAAATCGAACTGGGAATGAGCCTACAGCAGTGGAAACCGACAATCCTATCAGGTCTTAAAATCAGGTTTTCTGATATGAACTTAAGGACATTAGTCCGGCAACCATTCAAGAAATACATTTGAATTGAAAATAGTTACTTTGTATTTCAAAGTACTACGAATTATTCTTTAGATTTGTTGATTCATAAAGCATATGGAATACTTCGTAAATCATAAATCCATCGTACGAAAGATCTGGGGCAGTGCTGACGTCATCATGCTCATTTTTGCCGGGGCTTCAGCAGAGTTTGCGCTTAACAAAGCCGTGGACTGGCTGTACTTCACAGGTCGCCTTCCTTCTGATCCACTTCAGCGACTTTTTTCTACCGTTTCCTATGCCCAGGCCATCGTGTTTTCTGAAAAAGCAGCAGCACACAGGGCCATAGACTCCATGAGTGCGATTCATGCTGAGGTGGAATCAGCCAGAGGTCGCAAGATTCCAGAATGGGCTTACCGAGATGTGCTATTCATGCTGATCGATTACTCCATGAGAGCTTATGCCATTTTAGAACGAAAGCTCACATACCAAGAAGAAAAAGAAGTTTTTGCAGTGTTTCGTGCTGTCGGTCAGCGTATGGGTATCACTGATTTACCCAATACCTTCAATGAATGGGTCGTCATCAGGCAAACCCATTTGATGCAAAACCTGCTGTATTCAGATTTCACTACCGACCTCTTTGCGCAGTATGAGAAACATCTTGGAACTGTCAGATATCATATTCTCAAACAAGCACACAGTTTAGTGGCTCCGCAGTACGTAAGAAAACTGCTCCAGATTCGAAAGCAATCTCTACTCAAACCACTGATCCCGATCTACAAACTGAGTAGAAATGTCGGTTTGGATCATTTGTTGAAAAAAATATTGCTACCCAAAGCCTATCAAAAACAAATCAATTCTTTGGAAACAGCGGCATCCTAATCAAGCGCTCTTGCGGCGATGTAGATTTATTCGTACCTTTCTCTTAACCAACTATTTAGGTCAGTTTGGTGTCTATAAGTTCGTTACCTTGATTTAGACCAAAAATGAAAAAGCCTCTACTACTCTGCCTCGCCGCTCTTGGTGCGTTCGTCTCTTGCCAGGACATAGTCAAATATGAAGAACACGTTCCTGACCCATCCGAATTAAAAATTCAAGATGAGTTTCAATTAGGCAGGGCACTATTCTATGATACCAAGCTTTCAGCTGACAACTCTATTGCTTGCGCTTCTTGTCATCAACAATCAGCTGGATTTGCCGATAATAGACCATTGAGCGTAGGAGTGCATGGACGCATGACCAAAAGAAACTCCATGCCCATCCAAAACATCACTGCCGAAGGGTCCATTGTGTTTGATTCCACGGGATTTGTAGAGGACTCTATTGGCCCCACTCCGCTGTTTTGGGATGGTCGTGAACCGATCCTGGCTAAAATGGTGCTTATGCCATTCCTGGATCACAATGAACATGGACTGGCAGATGAAAACGAATTAGTTGCCAAAGTAAAGGCACAGGATTACTATCAAGATGCCTTCCAACGAGTGTATGGCTCTGAAGCTGATGCCGATTTAATTGCCAATTCACTTTCCACATTTGTATTGAGTCTGCAATCTCAGAACACGAAACTAGACAGATTTCTTCAAGGAAATGAAACGCTCAATGAGCAGGAATTGAAAGGATTTGAGCTGTTTTTTACTAAATATGACTGCAATTCCTGTCATCAGGTGAATGATCCTTCAGGCTATTTAAAGGTTAACAATGGAGGGTTTGCTGATATTGGATTAGAAACCAACCCAGATGACAAAGGTCGATTCATAAGAACTGGATTGAATGAAGATATTGGTAAATTCAAAATTCCATCCCTCAGAAATGTTGCTTTAACAGCACCATACATGCACGATGGTCGCTTTGCCAATCTGGACAGTGTGATTGAACACTACAGTGATGGCATGCTACTGACCACTAATCTGGACCATGCTTTGAAAGATGAAAATGGACAACCATTAATGCTCAATATTTCACAGGATGAACGGGAGCAACTGGTGGCCTTTCTTAGAACACTGACTGATCAGAGTTTGCCATTTGATCCACAGTTTTCCAATCCATTCGATACTGACTGACAATCAACAGCTTACCTTTCACGTGACGTTTAAATAACCAGACACACGGTATAAATCTGGGTTTGGGAGTTATCTTGCAAGCTGGTTTGATGATAACCCGTCTAAGAAAGAAGCATGAAAAGAGTAGTAGTAACTGGCCTGGGAGCACTATCTCCTCTTGGCAATAATCTAAAGGATACCTGGACCAACGCCATCAATGGTGTGCCTGGCTCCAAGCCCATCACGTATTTCGATACTGAAAAATTCAAAACCAAGTTTGCTTGCGAACTCAAGGGATTTGATCCTACGGGTGTGCTAGATCGCAACGAGATCAAACGCTCCGATACATTCACCCAGTACGCACTTTATGCAAGCACTGAAGCACTAAAAGACAGTGGATTGGACCTGGAAAAAATGGATCCTTTTGATATCGGCGTGATCTGGGGATCTGGGCAAGGTGGTATGGATACTTTCGAGCAGGAAGTAGGTGCCTTCGCCACAGGAGATGGCACACCGCGCTTCAGTCCGTTTTTCATACCCAAGCTCATATCCAACATGGCTTCAGGAATGATTTCCATGAAATTTGGTCTGATGGGCATCAATTACACCACCGTGGCAGCTTGTGCTACGGCCAACTCGTCCATCATGGATGCCTTTAATTACATCAAACTGGGCAAAGCAAAAGCCTTCATCACAGGAGGTTCTGAGTCACCAGTGACGAGTGCATCTATCGGTGGATTCAATGCGCTGAAAGCTATGTCCACACGCAATGAAGAACCAGAAAAGGCTTCCAGACCTTTTGATGTGAATCGCGATGGATTTGTGATGGGTGAAGGCGCAGGAGCGATCATCCTGGAGGAATATGAACATGCGGTACAAAGGGGCGCTCATATCTATGCAGAAATCGTTGGAGCTTCCATGACTGCAGACGCCTACCACATGACTGCTACACATCCCGAGGGCAAAGGTGCTTCTCGTGCCATGGAAAACGCACTAAATGAAGCCGGACTTACCCCAGCTGATGTAGACTATGTCAACGCTCATGCCACCTCTACGCCTGTAGGAGATATCAGTGAGATCAAAGCTCTGACCAATACGTTTGGAGATTCGAAAAAACTGCATATCAGCTCCACCAAGTCGATGACTGGACACTTGCTGGGTGCGGCTGGAGCTATTGAAAGCATCTTCTGCATTAAAGCTATAGAAGATGGGATCATCCCTCCTACCATTAACCTGGAGGAGTTGGATCCAGAGATACCTGCTGGATTGCGCATCGTGGCGAATGAGGCGAAAAAAACCAATGTAGAAGTAGCGATGAATAATAGCTTTGGATTTGGTGGACACAATGCCATCACGCTGTTCAAAAAGTTTAGTTAATCCAAATTATCAATAACAATCTCATTCTGAGGCCGTTGTATAAGTAAATAAACAAAAACTTAACAAACCCTTAGAATTATGGATTTACAACTGAAAGGAAGCTGGAACCAGTTAACTGGCCAGCTGAAAGAAAAATACGGAGAATTGACAGATGATGATTTGAAAAAGGCTGAAGGAAAAGCCGAAGAGTTAATCGGGATTCTCCAGGAAAAGACTGGAAAGACACAAGAGCAACTGGAAGAAGAGTTAATGGAACTGGATTCCAAGCAGCTCTAGAAAACAAATGCCTCCAGGCCAACCCCTTTCGGCCTGGAGGCATTTTTATTTAGTCTTATACTAGAATCCATAAGGCTTGCCTAATCACCTGACAATACATCATTGCTACATCAACACGACCAGTCCCTCCCTCAGCAATACATCAATAACTCAGCAAAGAGCATCTAAATACTCACTCCTCTACTCATCAAACGCGACAATGACTATTCTTGTCGTTACCCAAACTTGATGAATATGAGAATCGCTACTGCTTTACTGATATTGTGCTTGATCGTAAGCTGCAAGGAGGATGTTTCAGGCCCAAAACTTTCGGGCACACTCATTGATACTTACAGCAAAGAGCCCATCCCAAATGTACACATCCAGGTACTGGAAGATGGGCCTGAGACCACTACTGACAGTGATGGCAAATTTGCTTTTAGCAGTGGTGAACTAGCAGACATTGAAGAAGTCACCATTGGCGGGGCTCAACATGGTGCCATTTCCATAGCCCATGAAAATTTTCGACCTTTTGAAACGAACATCGAGTTTGGCAAACCCACCGAAATCCAACTTATCGAAAAAGAGCTTCCTGTCTACTCCTACCACGTGCCTGTTCAGCTCAATGACGGCATCACAACTGCCTCAGTAACAGAAATAGGTATGGACCGACAGGTAATCCAAAACCTAATGGATGGTGCCGTGCAGGACAAGTACCGTCAGTTACACAGCCTATTGGTTTACAAAGACGGTTCATTGGTCTTAGAAGAGTATTTCTTTGGCAATAACGACACCATCAACTTCGAAAATAACGTGACTGTAGACGACCGCCCGGCTCCTATCCAATGGTCGCGCACCACACCTCATTATGTAGCCTCTGTCAACAAGGCCCTAACTTCCACGCTCGTAGGCATCGCTCTGGATCAAAACAATCTGACTACTTCTGAGAAAATAGCCAACCACCTACCCTCCTACAGTGCACATTTCGAAGATGAGCAAAGTGCAGCTGTGGACTTTGAAAGCTACCTGACCATGACCGCTGGCTACCAGTGGGATGAATGGGCATCCAATGACCTGTCCTTACTTTGGAAGTCGGACGATTTTGCAAAGTTTGTGCTAAGTAGAACCAACATGGGCGTAGGAAGTGAATGGCGATACAACAGCGCCTTACCCAATGTGCTCCTCAAAACAATGGACAACATGGTGGAAGGTGATGTCCGCTCATGGGCTCATACAAACTTTTATGCCAAACTAGGGATTACCAATTACCGGTGGGGAGCTCAGCCGGACGGATACCCAGAAGGAGCCGCCAGGATGTTCATCACACCTCGTGACATGCTTAAAATAGGGATCACCTACCTCAACAATGGTCAATGGCAAGGTGAACAAGTAGTACCTGCCAGTTGGGTAGAGGAATGCATGAACGTGAAGCAAACAACTGAATCAGGAGACTACAGCTACTACTTCTGGCTGAGAGAGCTGAATGGGGTCACCTATCTGTCTGCCGATGGAGACGGTGGCAACTACATCAATGTATTTCCAGAGGAGAACATGGTCATCGTAATCACACAAGGTTTGTACCTGAAGTGGCCGAGTTATGTGGTACAAGCGGATCAGATCATGAGAGACTACATCCTACCATCTATCGAGTAAACCCTTTCCTCAGACCAGTGTACCTTTGCCATAAGCTACTACTGAGGTGCCTGATATTTTCACAAAGAAACATTTCTACCTGATCAATGCGCTTGGGCTTATCATCACCGGGCTCAATCTAGCAAACGGAGTTAGTCCAACGGATGTCTTCCTATGGCCTGTAGGGCCGTTTATTGCCGTCTATCTGGTAAGTTCACTTGCCTTCTACACCAGCCAGTTCGTCCATCACTGGAGCAATTTGCTCCTTATGGCCCTGGTTGCTTTAATTTCCTATTGGGTCTTAAGTGGTTTTCTTACTTCTATTTTGGAGCGCTTCTTCCGGTCTGTAGAACACTACAGGCTTGTAGAACTCCCCTTGTATTTCAAAGAAAACCTGCAGATTCTACTGTTGGGTATCTTATGGCTGGGAGTGTATGCTGTTATTTTCCACCTGATCAAAGTCAAAGACCGACTCAGCAGTACCGCTCAAAAAGTACACCTGGTTGAAACCGAGCTGGCAAGCGCTCAACTGACTAGCCTACGCAAAGAGATCAACCCACACTTTCTATTCAATGCCATGAACGGCATTGCCATGAAGGTCCGACTTCAAGAGAACAAAACGGCCGTAGCGATGATAGCAGCACTGAATGACTTATTACGATTAAGCCTTGGCCAAGCCGGTGAAAAGACGATTCCCTTACACCAGGAAATGGAACTACTAGACAAATACTTACTAATCGAAAAATATCGATTTGGTGATGCTACAGAATTGGTAGTGGAAATCCCGAATCATCTACAAACTTACCAGGTACCTGACTTGATTCTTCAACCACTGGTGGAGAACGCTTTCAAGCATGGCACCAAAGAGCCTGGTGGTGCCATGAAAGTAAAAATTACGGCTGCAGTGATTGAAAACAACCTGGAACTCTCCATCTACAATGCGCATATCAGGAGTACTGTCTTTAACTATGCCAACAGTGGTGTCGGTTTGCCCAATGTAGTCCACCGACTGAGACGTCTTTATGGAACTGACTTTAAGTTTCAAAGCTACAATAGCGACTCGGGCATATTATTTAAAATGACCATACCTGCCCAATCATGAAAATCAAGTGTCTGATTGTAGATGATGAACTAGCCGCCAGAGAAGGCTTGAAAGCATTGTGTGAGGAACATGAAGACCTCTCCGTAGTTGGAGTTTGCAAGAATGGTATAGAGGCTATAGACGAAATCCAGGCCCTTAGACCGGATCTGGTGTTGCTGGATGTACAAATGCCAGGTGTGGATGGGTTTGAGGTAGTAGCTAGTATCCCAAAACCCATCCCAAAAATCATCTTCATCACCGCCCACGATCAGTTTGCCATCAAAGCGTTTGAAGTCAATGCTGTCGACTATTTGCTCAAACCCTTTAGTGACGAGCGTTTTGAACAGGCCATTCATAGAGCTCTGGAGCAAATCCGATTGAACAAGACTCAAAACACACAAGAACTGCTATCATCGGCCCGGAAAGCAGGTACTCCAGATACGCTACGGGCGTCAGAAGGTAATCGGCTGGTGCTGAAGGTAGATGGCTCCATACACTTGATTGACAAGGCCATGATAAGCCATGTGGAAGCTTTTGACTACTATGTGAAAATTCATGTGTCCGGACGGTTTTTCCTCATTCGCGAAACCATGAAAAATATGGAAAGATCGCTAACCGATGATCGGTTCAAGCGCATTCACAAATCCTTTATTGTCAACCGACTGTTTGTCAAAACCATGCACCGGATTCAACCAACCGAATATGAGCTGATCCTCAACTCTACTGAGCATCTGAAAGTGAGTCGCTCCAAAATCAACGAGGTGAAGGACTGGTTGGGTAAATAGCCATTCCCTGCAAACATGCAACCATTCCCTGCACAAATGATATATTAGCTTCCAATTGCTCGTATCATTGACATAGGATCTAACTCAAAATGTCATGCTAAAAAACCACATCGTATTTGCTTTAAGGCTATTTCTGAAAGAGCGTATCTACTCCGTTCTCAATATTCTCGGGTTGGCTCTGGGAATATCTGTGGGAATCATCCTCCTGTTGTACTTACAAAGCGAACTAAACTATGATAAGCACTACGCCAAATACGATCAGATCTACCGGTTTACTAACCACCTTAAGGCTCAAGGTGCTGATTTCAACACGGCCCGATCGTCTCAGCGAATAGGTTCGGTAATCAAAGCAGAAATGCCAGAAGTCATTGAATATGTACGATTTTCAAGTGCTGGCAATCCCCTCATCACTTTAGATGAATCTATGGGTGAAGAGCGTTTTTATGAAGAACACGTCTGGAGGACTGATAGTACCTTCTTCAAAGTGTTTGACCATCAATTTATCTCGGGAAATCCGACAACATGTCTGACTGGTCCCGGAAAGGTCGTCCTCACCGAGTCTATAGCTCGTAAATATTTCGGAGAGGAACCAGCTCTGGGCAAAAGACTGACTCTGAACGATAATGACCTGCGACAAGTCACTGCCGTAATCTCTGACCTGCCAGAAAACACCCACCTGAAGTATGACATATTGCTTTCCCACATTCCACCCATCACATGGGATGAAGATGGCAATGCAGAAAGAACCTCTGAAATCTATTGGAATCCTGGCTCCTACACTTACTTGCTAATGCCAAAAAACTATAACGTGGAGCAGTTTTATGACAAATTTCCGGACATCTATGACAAGACATTTGCTGTATTTGGAAAACGTATAGATGGTCAAGTAATCCCAGGATTGCAGCGCATAGATCAAATTCATTTCAACTCTGATAAAGGCGGAGACGAACCAACTGGCAATCTAAACTACGTCTATACCTTCGCTGCGGTGGGTCTGTTCATCATCTTGCTAGCCTGCATCAATTACATGAATATGGCCACTGCCCGCTCCATTACGCGCACCGGCGAAATGGGTATTCGTAAGGTGCTTGGTTACAGCCGGGCTGCTTTGTTCAGAAGTGTAATGTTAGAAGCAGTGGTCATGGCAGTGGTGGCGCTAGTTCTGGCCAATGTTCTGACTTTGATCACCCTTGAGCTTACGTCGTTTAACGATCTCATTCATAAAAACCTTTCACTAAACTACTTATCAAACCCTCAGCTCATCATTGGGATGCTGGTGATCACTTTACTGATTGGTGTGTTTTCAGGGATATATCCGGCATTGTATATTCCTTCTGTACCGGTGGTCACAGCTTTGAAGGGAACATTTACAGGCGATCGCATGGGTGCATTTTTGCGGAAATCCCTAATTACGTTTCAGTTTGCCATTAGCCTGTTTGTCATCATCTGCACCGTGCTCATGGACAAGCAAATCGACTACATGCAAAACAAAGACCTGGGATTCAACAAAGATCAACTGCTGGTCATCGAAGAAAGCAACGCCATCAAAGAGAACCGCGAAGCATTGAAAGCCAAGCTGCTCCAAAACCCAAACATCCTACAGGTAACCAACAGTTATGGCACTCCTGGCATGGGCAACGAGGGCTCTGTGATGATGGTGGAAAAAGACTCTGGGATGGTACAGCAGCACATGAACATGTTTTATGTGGGCAAAGACTACTTAAAAACCCTGGATATCGAAATCGTAGAAGGACGAGCCTTCCGAGAAGATGGTCCATACGATGCTGAGAACGTATTTTTGATCAACGAATCTGGAGCTAAAAAACTCGGATGGGGAGATCAGGCTGTAGGTAAAAAAGTGAGTTATTTTCACAGCGACCACAAACGCACCATCGTGGGTATGTTCAGAGACTTCAACTACCAGTCGTTACACAATCCAATTGACCCGATGATGATTGGACTGCACCATGACATACAGGGTCATCTTTACGTCAAACTGGGCACCAATAACCTCAAAGAAACGCTGGAGTTCATTCGCTCCACCTGGACGGAATTCGAAGCTAAAAGCCCCTACAAAGCAACATTTTTGGACGAGGAGTTTGCCAGACAGTACGAAGCAGATCTCACCCAGCAGCGGTTGATCTCCATTCTCTCCTACATCTGTATTTTTGTTTCACTGCTTGGTCTAATTGGATTGTCAGCATTTACAGCCAGTCGCAAGTCCAAGGAGATCAGCATCCGCAAGGTACTGGGAGCCACGGTACCGTCAATCATCCTGCGGTTTTCAAGAGATTATGTCCAGTTGATAGCCATCGCATTTGTGATAGCTGTGCCTCTCGCAGATTATGTCATCATCGAATGGATGTCAGACTTTGCTTACCGCATGGACCTTAGTTGGATCTATTTTCTGGTTCCTGGCTTGGCTGTGTTGGCACTTGGGCTGGTCACCGTGTCTATTCAGTCGCTGCGCTCAGCCAAAGCCAACCCTGTAAATGGACTAAGAAGTGAATAATCAGGGAACCAGACGCTGACCAGTCCATTCCTGGTTGAGTTTTGAAAACCTTACTCTGAAGTGCTCCAGACCATTGAGCTGGAGCACATCTACTTGCGCTGGTATAATTTTCAACACAGTGAAGTGTTCAGAATCCAATGACTCATCCCAATGGTGCGCCTCTTCCCAGGTACTAATTTGTGTACCCGGAGCTTTGGATCTGGTGTAAGCTTTTTGCGCTTCTCCCTGCACCTTTTGCCAGTAGCGCTCCATTAGACCAGCATGCTGATGCAACTCAACTACGCCATTAATTCTGATCTGCACACGTTTCCGGTCATGGTAAAACAGCAAGGAGCAATTGGGTAGCTTGTTGAGATGATCCACTTTCTGAGTCCTGGTATCGGTGAAAATGTAAAAGTTGAGTGAATCATCAAGGTCTCGCAAGACAACATAGCGCTGGCTGACTTCCCGGCCATCTGTAGTACCCAGTACCACAAACCTAAATGGATGCCTATGGTCCACAATAGCTCGCCGCAACTCTTGCACAACAACTTGCCAAACATCTCCGGTGGTATGTGAAGAATCTATCAGCATCACTGCTCTATTGAGCGGGCTTCAAATAGTACTACCTCTTCCACTTCCAGCTGGTAAGTGATCTCCATGGGGTTACAGCAAACTTCACAGTCCTCTACGTAACTCGCCTTTTGAACACTCTCATCCAGCAGCACGGAGATTTCGGCATTGCAGTACGGACATAAAAATGGATGTTCAATCATTTCTGTTGGGTCTTGAGAGGTAAAGCATGTTCACGTGCTTATTGTTTGGATTGGCACCGATTTTCAACCCTCAGAAAAAACAGAACCACCCCATAGGAGTGGTTCTGTACTGTATATGAAAAGGATTTCTTATTTCATTAATTGAAAGTGATCTTCTCGATCCGGTCAAAAACGAAGTATCTGACATCTCCACCTTCCTTGACGATCACACCCTGATTTTTGTCCGAAACATCCTGTGAATCTCCTAATAGATATTTCTCGCCGTTTTTCAAGATCACGGTACTGTTGTCATAGTTTCTTGGTGAGATCTCTCTGATGTTCTTGAATGGAATCAACATTTCCACATCATCCAGCATACCTTGCAGTACTTCGAACTCAAAAGCTTCGTCTAGATCGTAAATCAACTCACCATCAAAAGTGTCTCCGTTTCTGAGTTCTACCTGACCAGTGAGACGTGGTTGCTTGGAGAAGCTACTGTAGGCTGGGCCAGAGTCCTTTGGCTCCATGAAGGTTACTTTATCAAATTCATCCCATGGCACATCGATCCGACCCATACCAGCCACCGTGACAATAATGCCCCGATTTTCATCATTCACGTCATTGCTACCACGCAGCTCTAGTTCTCTGCCTGAGTTTAGGATCACTATGCTTCTGCTGCTGCCATAGCGCTCTATTGACTTGATATTAGAAAATGAGATCGATACGTCTCCATCTTCTGTATCTCCGTCCAGCTTGTCTGTGGATACTCGCTCGTCATGATCCCACTGCACAAATCCTTCAAATCGGCCCTCGGATGTTTCAACCACACCGTAGAGAGGTTCGCCATATTTATCTTTCAGTTTAGCAGGTGTAGCCCTGAACTCTATCATTTCGATTCGATCCCAGTCTAGCTGGATCACGCCGAGTTCTGGATCATTCACCTGTATGTTGGTGTTAATGTCGTTGTAGCCCTGACCATCCAAATCGAACGTGACGCCACTTTGCATCACTACTTCAGCTCCCTGACGGCTCGTAGGCCTGATGGACTTAAGTTCCCCAAACTGACAGACAAACTGATGTCGGAAATCATTGTCTTCATTCCAGTCCCAGCTCACGTTTACCCAAGTGCTGCGTCTTTCCCAGAAGCCTCTTCGGCGTTCCTCCAGCTCATCTATCTCATCTCGTGAGAGGTAATCCAGGTTCTCATTTTCTTCTTTGGAAGCATTGAAAAAATCCGTCCAGTAGGCCTCCTCTTTGCCCCATCGGAGCGCACCTTCGTATGTCTTGTCATCGATGGTGGTCACCCGACCATAGATAAATCCTTCATCTTGACTGATTGCCTGATGACTACAAACGGTAGCCATCAGGATAGTTGAGTAGGTTAGTAATTTTTGCATCTCCTTTTATTTTGGTTTGTCCTTAGGTTTTTGATAATGCTAAGGTGCACCAATCTTAAAAGCTATGAAATGAGATGCTGACGAGTCGGGAAGTCACCTAACCGAATCGGGATATACCGGACCGAAATGGATAATAAAATGCTCAACCACAGAGAACACAGAGTTCACCGAGCATCAGGCAACGCATTAATTTTTGATTTTTGGGTATTTCTGGACGTTAACATGAGATTTTAATGCTACAGATACAACTCATCCTTGAATTCATTTACACAGGTTAAGGTCGATGGGTCAGATCAGAGGCGAGAATGAACCACAGAGAACGCCGTGTTCACGAAGTATTCAACAGCCAGCATGCCGCTCTGATCAGCGGCTTTCCATTCAATCTATTAACGGCCTTATTTTACTGATCCAGCCAGCCTTTAAAGTCTGGGGTTTTCTCTGCGCTGATCACAATCTCCAGATCTGAAGCAGGTTCCAGTTCAATTTTGAGCCGGCCTTTGAAGTATGGGTGAATCTCAGATATGGACCCAAAACTCACGATAAATTGGCGATTGGCACGCATGAATACATCCGGATCCAGCTGCTCTTCTAACACCTCCAGTGTCTGATCCAGAGGAAATTTCTTCCCGTCCTTTGTCACCAGATAGGTCAGTTTATTTTGACTGTAAAAATAAGCCACCTTCTCAATGGAGACCGCCACGATCTTTACACCTGATTTGATGAGGAATCGGGATTTGAAGGACTTCTTTTGATTTTGAATGAGGTCATACAGACTCTCGAAATCGGCAGGAAACTTATTATTGGCTTTGCGCTCTTTGAATTTCTCTATAGCCGCAACCAGCTTGTCCTTCAATATGGGTTTGAGCAAGTAATCGATGCTATTCACCTCAAAGGCTTTAATCGCATACTGATCATAAGCAGTGGTAAAGATGACAGGCACATCCAGCTCCAGGTTTCTGAATAGATCAAAACTCAACCCATCCAGCAAGCGGATATCACTGATGACCAGATCAGGCAGCTCATTGGAGTCAAACCATTTCTGACCTTCATCTATTGACTTGAGCACACCGACTATTTTTAACTCCTGATCGATATCATGGAGCATACCAACCAACCGGTCGGAAGCCAGCTGCTCGTCTTCCAAGATTAGCAAATTCATAACAATCCTCTTTATATCTCTTCAATCTCAATCAGCGGCAAGCTCGCTCTAAACACCTCTCCTACCCGGTTGATCAGCACTTCTTCGTCGGTGTAGTATTTATAGCGTGCCTGGATATTTTTCAATCCAGTTCCTGATTTTGTCTTTAAGTCTTCGGGCTTTTCGTTGATGTTGTTTTCCACAAAAAGTCTGCATTTCTTTCTGTATATCCTAATAACCAGTGGTTTCTCCGCAGTGATGTTGTTGTGCTTCACAGCATTCTCTATGAGCATTTGTAGCGTGAGTGGTGGCATCATGTACATCAGCGAATCGTCCTGGTCCAGCTCTATCCGAAACTGTATAAAGTCCTGAAACCTCGTTCTGATCAAGTAGATGTAGGTTTCAATAAAATTCATCTCCTCCTCTAGCGTAATCAAGTCTTCTGCTTTGGTGAGCAGCATGGTGCGGTAGACCTGAGCAAATCTGCCCAAAAATTCCTGTGACTGCTCCTTGTCCTTATCGATCAGCGCCGAAAGGATATTCAGGTTATTGAACAGAAAGTGTGGATCGAGGTGATTTTTCAGCGTCTCCAGCTGAGAGCTCATACTCTCTTTTTGGAAACGCTCCATCTCGAGTTCTGACTGCTGCCAATGGTTCAGAAAATGCAAGCTGAAATAAATGGAGAAAACAGGAATGATGACAATAGCTCCATAGACATTAGCAACTACCAGCTGCTCGGTGGTCGGTAGCAGGTCTGTAGCCAGTGCCTTCACAATGTAATAAGCCGCGTTAATCACTCCTATGGAAAAGAGAATTCCAATCAATAAGTGGGAGAAAAAACGCTTCCTACCAAAGGTAATCCATGGAAACCATCGGTCAAGTGTTTTGGTAATGAACCAGTTGCCTACATACAGTAGCAGACCCACCAGCGCGATAGATGCTATGGTGTAATAGACTGTGATTGCTGGTTGGTAATACCAAAATAAAGCAGCAATCACCGCCAATGCGGTGATTGCTGCTATTGCCTTTTTTGATCGAAGTATTGAATTCACCTGTTTCGTCTAATCAAATATGATTTCGACAATATCGTCCCATTTTATGTATTTTCCTTTATCATCTCGGGAAGTAATAACTAGCAGTCCATCGTTGTGGCTGTCCACATCGCGGGCATCCCCAAGCAGCAGCATCTCTCCATTGCGAAGCTCTACCTGACTATACGCATAATTTCGGGGAATGATTCTCTTTACATGACGCAGGGTCACTTCATACTCCACATCATCATCTTTAGCGTCTAGCGTTTCCAGTTCCCACTCTTCGTCCAGATCGTAGATGATCTTTCCTTTGATTTCATCATTTCTCAGGGTAATGACCGTTCCATAGAGTCCTTTTGGCGGAGCGTAGTAGGAATAAGCCTGACCACTTTTTTCTATTTCTTTGAAAGTCACCCGTTCGAAGTACTTCCACGGAATATCCACCCGACCCATGTCTGGCACATCCACGATAATCCCTCTATTTTCAGAATTCACATCATTGGAATTAGTCAAATAAAGTGTTCGTCCTGATTTCAACTCCACATTGCTGCCATTGCGGTATCGCTCAATGCTTCGGATCTGATTGAATGGAAAGGAAACATCCGCATTGTCGGTATCTCCATCGAGCTTGTCATCGCCAAGTCGTTCGTCATGGTCCCACTGGATGTATCCCGTAAAAGTGCCTTTACGAAGCGTTTCCACTCTTCCATAAATGGGGGCTGCTTCTCGTACCTGCAGGTTTTTTGGAGTAGGTAAGAAATCCACACGATCTATCCGGTCCCAATTGATTCCTATTTTTCCAAGTTCGTCATCATACACCTGGACTTCAGCACCTATATCGTTAAAACCTTGTCCGTTCAGATGATAAACCATATTGTTTTTCAAAGTCAGATCCACATAGCCACGCTTCACATTTTCAATAGACTTGATGTCCCCAAACTGACAGGTAAACTGGTGAGTGACATTGATGTGGTCTTCCCAGATGCTACGAAAATCCCAGTTAAAGTTTTCCCAATCGAAACTTTTACCACTGGATTTCTCTTTGTATTCGGCATGTTTGCCTTCGCTGGTTTTGGCCGCATTGAAGTAATTATGCCAAAATGCTTCTTCATTGCCCCAGCGTAAGCGTCCCTGGTAAACCTTGCGGTCTATTGTAGTTACTTTTCCGTACATGTAGCCTTGAGTGTCCTGAGCCTTGAGCTCTTGCAATACAATCAAGAAAGCAACGATATTGCCCACTACCAACAGTATGATCCTCTTATTCTTCATCATCCAACGATATGCATTGTTACCTGACATCATAAACCCAAATCTGGGTAAATGGATGCATAAATATAAGAGAAGGGATACTCACTCGGTAATATAACTTGCCGAATCGGACATAGATCTTACCGAAATGGACGGGAACGATTGTTCAGATTAACACTTGAGGATTGCTCATCAGGCTTCAAACCTATTTTCCCAAAAAACGCACAGCCCCCACCAAAAATCTAAACAGGTTTCCCAGTCATCTAATTCTCAGTAAGCTCCTTTACTGCTCATTATACTTTTGGATCGTGAATTAAATCAAAAGAATAATGAAACAGCAGATCTTACTCATAGACGACAACCCCATGATGGGAGGCTTTTTGACCCACATGTTCAGAAAAGAATACAATGTAATGTGGTGCACTACCGCAGAAGAGGCTCTATCATGGATGCACAAGCGCAATCTTCCGAGCTTGATAGTTTGTGACTATGAATTGACTGGGATGTCTGGACTGGACTTTCTCTATGAGATCAAAAGCACAGGGTTTTACAAAGACATTCCCGTACTGATGCTATCAGGCAAAAGCAACAGCGAAAGCCGAATCAAATGCTTAAAAGCTGGAGCAGAAGACTTTGTATTAAAACCATTCAACCCCGACGAATTGAGCATTAAGGTGGAAAACCTACTCAGCAAAGTAGCAACCAACTAGGCCTTATCAACCAAAAATCCTGATCAAGTCATGAAAGAAATAATCCTAATCAATCAAAGGCATCTGAAATCCTCACTGGAAGAGTTTGGGATGCAGGTCATTACCATAGATACTTTTGAAGAAGTAGCACTGGAAATCCATAAGCGCAAGCACTACCACAAGCCCCAGGCGGCGGCCATTCTTTCAGAAATGGACCCGGAGGGACTTTACAAGAATCTGATCAAATACATTGATTCACAGCGGCTTACACTTCCAGTAATCGTGCTCACCAACAGACACAATGAAGAACTGAAGCAAGAAGCCTTTGCCGCTGGGGCCGCTGATTATTTCTATTATGGCCTGAAGCTAGAAAAGCTCGTCAACCGTCTGAAGAGTCTGGAAAACTGGACCACTCAATCGACCAAGAGCGTCTATCAAATCAACTACCGCATGCCTGTTGGCAAAAGAATCTTTGATCTGTTGGTATCTGGGTTCCTCCTGATGCTCTTGAGCCCGCTTTTTCTGGTGATCGGATTGCTGATTAAGCTCACTTCCAAAGGACCGGTGTTTTACAGTTCACCCCGAGTGGGCACGGGTTACAAGGTGTTCCCATTCTACAAGTTTCGCTCCATGCGTGTAGATGCCGATGACATGCTGAAAGACATGAAACAGCATAACCACTATGCTAACACGGATCAAAGCAAAGCACCTAATTATGAAAAGGATGAAACTCAGCCAATGCTTTTTAGTGATGAGGGATATATCAACGAACTAGAGGTAGAGTACCTCAAACGAAAAGAAGAAGAACAAGCGTTTGTGAAGTTCCAAAATGATCCAAGGATTACTAAAATTGGTCACTTCATTCGCAAAACAAGCATTGACGAACTTCCACAACTGGTCAATGTACTTCTGGGTCATATGTCGATCGTTGGGAACAGGCCACTGCCACTTTATGAGGCTGAGAAACTCACCTCTGATATGTGGGCATTACGATTCATGGCTCCTGCTGGTATCACAGGCTTGTGGCAGGTAACAGAGCGCGGTAAAGCCTCTACATCCGCTGATAGCAGAAAACTGTTAGACATGATCTATGCGCAGAATTATTCGATCTGGATGGATCTGAAAATACTCCTAAAAACTCCTCTAGCCGCTATTCAACAAGAAAAAGTATAAATCGAAAAATGAAAAATTTACTTGTATTCGCAGTGTTGGTGGCAGCCATCAGTAGCTGCATCACCACAAATGAGCCGGGAAATCCTGCTATAGACAATCAATCAGATGCTTATGCAGAGTTGGCTACCGACAATTTCACCTCCTCTTTGGTGAATGTTCATCTCCAAAATGATGCAGGACAGCCAATCGCTGGAGTGAAAGTATCACTCTGGAGTGATTCTCCACTAGCCGATGGGCAGGTCATCTTCAAAGGTATCACCGATAAAAATGGCCAAATAGAAGCAAGGTATAACCTACCCAACCATCTGGAGGCTGTGATACTACAGATAGGATATATCGGGATGCCTGACTTTCTGATTATCCCTGCTGATCAGATCGACGCTATTGTCATCAATGGGTTTGATCATGGTTTTGAAGAACTTGCTGCCAACTTGATACCAGGTCAGAGTAACCCACAAGATGGAACAGAAACGGGCAGATACAATGCGCGAGTTGCCGCAGCACCAATAGTCTACTTGTCTACCTACGACAACAATGGGGTGCCAGATAATCTGGAAGAAGTATCAGACGTAGTTTCCAGTGAATTGCTCTCATTTATCAATGCCTCCTTGCCAGAGGGCAAACCCGTTCCCGAGGCACATCCCAGATACCTCGCTCAAGATGCTGAAAACAACCTGGTGGTGGAAGAACTGGCGGATGTATGGATGACCTTTATCCACGAAGGGGCAGGATATAAAAACGTGCTGGCTTACTATACTTACGAAACGGGTTCTGAACCTCAGTCAGTTAATGACATCTCAGCACTGAATGTAGTATTTCCAAATGCCTCACTGGCCTGGTCTGGTGGAGACCTTCACACAGGTGACAAGGTACACCTCGGCAGGTTTGATGCAGGCACTACCATCGGGTTTGCCTTGCTGGCAAATGGCTGGAATGGGTCAGAATCCACTCATGGATTACATGTAGTCTACTCCAACAATGTGCTAAACCCGGAAGCTACAGAAGCTAACAGGTATCACTCCGTGTTATTATATGATGACATCAATGACTTGTTTCTGGTTGGGTTTGAAGATCAGAACAGAGACAAAGGAAGTGACAATGACTTCAACGACGCAGTATTTTATCTAACCGCAAATCCTATTGAAGCGATCAAAACAGATAAAATCAACCCAATAGACAAACCGGTAGATGCTGATGAGGATGGTGTAAACGACACCTATGACGAATATCCAGATAATCCTGACTATGCTTACAGCTATGCCTATCCGGGAGAGAATAGCTACGGTTCATTTGCTTTTGAGGATCAATGGCCAGGCTATGGAGACTATGACTTCAACGATCTGGTAGCAGATTATAAGTACATACAGTATGCCAATGCTTCTAACAAGATGGTGACGCTGGAGAGCGAATTCATCCTGAAAGCTGCTGGCGCTGGTTTTCACAACGCACTTGGCATCCAGTTGGATATAGCTCCTTCTGCCATCGCATCAGTGGAGGGAATTGACCTTCATCGGGACCTCTTTGCTCTCAATAACAATGGTACAGAATCCGGACAGCGTAAAGCAGTATTTGTGGTGACAGATGATGCGCATGCCAGTCTCGGCTCCAATGGCTTGATCAATACAGATGAATCGATGGAATATGTCTCACCAGACACTATCACGGTGACCATCCAGTTTGCATCTCCTCAGGGACTGAGCGCCATTGGCAGTGCACCTTTCAATCCATTTGTGGTGATCAACCAAACCAGAGGTCGTGAGTTGCATCTGCCAGGATACTTCCCTACTGACCGAGTAGACAGTGACTACTTTGGCCAGGGCAATGATGGTTCTGATCCTGACAATGGCATTTACTACAAATCTAAGAAAGGTCTACCATGGGGTATGAACCTTCCGACCAGCTTTGATTACCCACAGGAGAAAACGGACATTCGCAAGGCCTATAATCACTTCGATCAGTGGGCAATAAGCGGCGGCTTCAGCTTCATGGATTGGTACCTGGAAAAATCCGGCTACAGAAACACCGATATGATTTATAGCAAGTAAGACTTTTGATTAGGTTGGTTTTGGTATGGGAAGGTGCTCAATGAGTGCCTTCCCTTTTTTTATATGGAGTGATCTGTATAATTTCAACAAACTCTTCGAAAATGAACAAAGCCTTCAAGTACTTCCACCGGATCAGCTACTTACAGTACCCATTCATGATCGCGGGCCTATATTATGCCTTTAAACCATACACCTATCTTTTTGACAAGGTACCCGATGGCCTCAGCATGATGCTTGATGATTTTCAAAACACACTCGTGTTCATGGGGGTTGGAATAAGCTTTTCCACCCTGCAGGATACTTCCAAAACACAAAACACCTTCTCTAAAAAAGTCTGGCAGAGCCCTCGGAAAGGAAAATTCTTTTTGGCAATGCTCACCACGAGCATGTTGCTGTTCTTTGTCATGGGTCTTCTTGGCCTTTTTGTGTCAGAAGACAACTTTCTGAGTGAGTTGGCTTATGGACTGATCGTGATGGCTATCGGCATTCTCGGCATGCTCAAAACAGCCATAGAGATGTTCGAAAACCATCGGTTGGATAAGAATGGATAATCACTTATTACAGAAAGTAAAAGGATATCGAAAGGAAGGATTTGATCATGGCCAAATCCGCAGATACCTTGAAAATGAGCATGTAGATAGTATGGAAATCACCTGTCTATTATGAAGCTAGTGGATGACGATGAGATTCATTCATAATATCAAAAACAGAGAATCGAGCAATACGTCCACTACCTTATTGCCAACACTGTTGTTGGTATTGTCGGGGTGGTTTATGAGCTATACTAACCTGAAACTAACATTTCAACGATACTGCTGTTCACGGGTGTCCTTATCGGAAGTCTGGTTACTATTAGAAGTTTGAAAAAGAAGCGGTATACTCTGCATGAAATCCAACGGACAGAAAGAAAAATGAGGAATTAACCAAGCTTCTTCTCTGTGCCTAAATACACAAAAGCCAGACTGATAAAGACCAATACTCCAGTAGGAATTTGCGTCAAGAGTCCATTGGTATAGCTAGAGAGGCACAGGCCAAGAAATCCGCTGTAAAATGCAACAAGCACCTGCCTTAATCGAGTATTTTCCATAAACCACAGTTTCCTTCCCAGGTAAAAGACAATGATTGCCAGCATTAATAAATACAGCCAAAGCCCAATAACACCTGTCTCCATCCAGATCCGAGTATAGTGTCCATCGGTGCCCAACTCTGCCAGGAAGGTACCCGGTGAAAATCGCTTACCCCAGTATCCTGCACTACCGATACCTCCTCCAATTGGCTTATCGGCCATGTAGGCTTTAAGGATGATTTCACGCTGCTTACGTACCATCAAAGATGGATCATCAGACCTCAGCGCAGTTCTGAGCCGGTTTACCTGGTAGTTAGACTGCATGATGGTCGTGTATTTCAAAAACACAAAAACACTTGCGGCCACTACTATTCCTAAAACCACTATTCGAAAATTCTTAGTCATTACAAAATAAGTGAACCCACCCAGCGCCAATACGCCCATAGCACCTCGAGTACCAGATATCAGCATGCCATATAGGCTCAGCGCAGCAATTAACAAGCATAACCATCGATACCTATGTTTACCCGGAAAGAGTGCAATGATTCCAAAAACCACCGCTGTATGTGCTTGACTGGCGCCAAACTGAGCAGCATCACTGAAATAGGAGAATATCCGTAACTTCCCGAATAGTACATGTGTGCTGGCTGCTCCAGCATTTAACCATTGCTGCTCCACATCACTTACTCCAAGAAAAAGCTGTTTCATTCCCCACAATGTACCGAAAAGAGAAAGTCCTGCCCAGATTGCCAAAAACCATTTCAGATGATCTTTAGTCCTGTAGACATACATGGTAAGAATGGATAGAAATACCGGATAAAAAGAAAGGCCTCGGTTGGCATAAAACCAGGCTATCTTGCTTTTCGCCAGTGGATTCGCAATCTGAACAAAGGAATATCCCAGCCAGGTAAGAAGAATTAGGGTGAGTGCGTTGGTGACATATTGTGGCCGATAATATTCCTTTTTGTCAAAAATCAGCACCAACACCATCAATCCCAGTAAACCATCCACACTCAGACCGAAAGGAATGCCCGGGACATACCTACTCAACAGGGAGATCAAAAAACCCATCACCACCACCACATGCATAAGCATGGCTGGTTGATAAAAGGAGATCATCACAAACACGACTATGGGTGGAAGGATAACCAGGACGGCTCCAGTCTTGATCCCACCATTAGCGATGAGCATGCCAGCACATACAGCCAGAAGGATGCCCAGCACCCTTCGAAAGACCGTCCCTACCTGGATAGCTCTATTGTCATAAAGTGTATTTTGCTCCAATTTAGACTGTTTGTGGCTGTAGAATTTTAGAGGATTCATTCGATTTTATCGATCCTTTGTCAGTATTTCTGACCATTCTGAATTTCTTCTTGAGCGATAAGAAGTAGCCTTCCAGGTATTTGAATGATAACATAGAAATACCCATGGTAACAACAAATGAACCTCCATAAAGCGCCAAATTGAACAATACCGGAGCAGACGCTACCAGATTGGTCTGAGTCGTGAGTAGGCTAATGACTATGGCAATGGCAGCCGTATGATAGGCATACATTCCAAAAGACAAATTGCCGAGATAGTTAAAAAACGGACTCTCCAACTGGATCGGAAACCGGTCATTCAAGGAGATATTGAGAATCAAAATCAACGCCAGATTTCCCTGAAGCACAGTGTACCCAACAAAATGGTACTCCTGAAATAATAAGATCAGGAAAATGACACTCGCTAAACCGATAGTAACCGGATGGTAAATCAGATGGAGTACCTTTTGCTTGCCATGAAAAACCACGTATGCACCCAATGCTCCAACAGCCATCTGCTCAAAAAGCAGCAACTGCCACATCTTCAGCGCTTGAGACAGTCTCAAATGAAGCTCCGAACCAAGCATTTGCGCATCAATCGCATTCATCAATACTAACTCACCTATCACTTTGATGCCCACAAAAACAACTAAAAATGGGATCAGCTTCTTAGAGAAAAATCTGACCACCAAAGGCCAGATCCAGTAAAACTGCTCTTGCACACCCACTGACCAAAACTGATAAGCTCCCATAATAGGCGGAAGCAACCTGGCCAGGTTAGGAAACAGCACCATATAGACTGCAAACTCCTTCCAGAAGTTATCAGCAAGCACATCGTTGAAAGCTGGAATATCTATAAGGTGTGGTAATACGAAAAAGGAAACCAATACCATCAGGTAATAAACGGGCCATAAACGCAGAGCCCTTCTGGTCTGAAACTTCCACCAGTTGATCTTACCAGTCTTTTCCTTTTCCTTTAAGAACAAGTAAGTAATCAAAAAGCCACTTAGGACAAAGAAGATAATGCGAGCCTGATGCCCGAGATTGTCTATGATGGGAACTCCCCACCAGTTAGCTAACCCCATCAGAAATTTGTGCTGCTCCACATGATGAAAGAATACAAACAAAGCTGCAAAAAATCTCAGCCCGTTTAACCCTGGAAAGTAGATGCTCTTTTTCATTTTTATGCAATTAATGATGCACCAAAAATGAGAAGTAACCACCGCTCTATTCTTATAAAATCGATTACTGGTAGGAATTGATAGATTTTTGGAAAACCGCCATTAGCTACCCCTCCAGGACACCTCATCCAGCTAAAAGACAGATTCTTACCAAAAATCGAAGCAGTCATACCACCTATCTATTATGAGCTAATCAAGCATGATCTCTCCAATAGTTTTACGCTTGAATCAAAACAATCAATCTATCATGAAGAACCTCATTGGCACAATTATCTGCATGATCCTTATACACTGCAGTTATGCACAAGAAGGCGAATTTACCCTCAGCAGATCCCAGATCGAAAGCGAGATACTGGAAGTGAGTGGTGTGCTTCATAGTGAAGCCATTCTGGATTCGCTAGTCACGCGGGTTTTGGGTAACTCCAATCTGATCAAAGCAATCGATCAGGAGATGGCAATGTACGATGAGGAAATCAAGCAAAACAAACGGTCATGGATATCATCATTCAGACTAGGCGTCAACGTATTTTCAGCTAACACCACGCTCGATGCGAACAATGAGTCCTATACAACATATGGATTATTACCAAACGTGGGACTGAACCTATCGATAGATCCCGCCAAACTGGTCAACCGCAAGAGTTATGTGAGGCAGTCGGAGAGCAAGCGCGAATACTCCAGATACATACAGGAAGACGCTAAAACCAAACTCAAAAAAGACATTCTCAACCTCTACTATGACTATCTAGGCTTATTGGAATCAGTCAACATCCGTCATCAGGCGTACACCACCCGACAGCAACAGCAAGAATTTTTAGACGAGTCTTTTCGCGCTGGGAATGCTTCCTATACTGAAGCACTCATCGCCGAAAACCAGGTACACCTGGCAAAGGAAGCTCTGGTCAAAGCCTCAATAGATGCTATGAAAAGGCGAAGTGAAATCTCTGTACTACTCGGATTAAAATAAAACACTATGAGCTTATTTGATTTACTTCGGCTGATCTACAGAAACTTAAAAATGCTCGTGGCAGTGCCAGTAGTACTAGCTGCAACCGTGTTTTTTCTCACGGCCAATCAAACCAAAGAGTACAAATCCAATGCACTCATTTACACGGGCATCGGATCTGGCTACAACATCGAGTCAGGATCTAGTGACAAAGTAGACTACAAGGCGGTGAATGCAGCCTATGACAACCTCATGTCCATCATTAAGTCTCGATTGACTCTGGAGGAAGTAGGTTTGCGACTGCTAGCACTCAACCTGTCACAGGAACGTCCAGGCTCCATTCTCGGTGTGGAAGCTTACGATAAACTGCTGGAAGCTATACCACTCCACAAAAGAACCGAATATGTCATCACAGGAGACCCTGAAAAGACTTACACCAACATTCATTCATTGTATTTGAACGGTCACCCAACCATCGTTAAAATGATACGTGGCAAAGGATCGTACAGCATCGAGAAGTTACAGTCCATTTCAACCAAACGTGTACACTCCAGTGACATGATCTCTGTAGAGTTTGCTACCTATGATCCCGGACTCTGCAAAAACACCCTGGATATACTATTGGAAGTCTTTGCTGATCGGTATCGTCAGCTGAAGGAAACAGAAACTGGTGATGTAGTGGCCTATTTTGAGGCTGAACTAAACCGCGTCAAATCCAACCTCAACCATGCTGAGGACGAGTTGACGGCATTCCGAGTAAACAGCCGGGTGATCAACTACGGTGAGGAAACCAAAGCACTCGCCATCAAAAAGCAAAACGCACTGGAAGAATATGCCATCAAAATGATGAACCTGAAAGCCACTGAAGCAGCTATTAAAGAGCTGGAAGACAAACTAGAGCTCAGGGAAAAACGCATAGCCAACAACATGGAACTAGCCGAGAAGAAACAAGAGCTAGCAGAGATCACTTCTGATATTTCCAAACTCCAGGCGGCCCAGGCCAAAGACTCCGTCATACAGACCAAGCTGCTGGTACAAACCCAACTCAAACGCGATATACAACGCTTTATTACCACAGCAATTGGACAATCTCAGACCAAGGAAGGCCTTTCTGGTCAGCAAGTAGTCAACCAATGGTTGGACGAAATCATCAAGTATAATCGTGAACTCGTCACTGTGGAAATGTTCAAGCAGCACCTAAAAAGTATTGATGATCAATTTGATCAGTTCACACCCATGGGATCTACCATCGACCGGATGGAACGCCAGATCAGTGTCTATGAACGCGAGTACCTGGAAGTACTCCATGGTCTCAACCTGAGCAAACTAAGGCAGCAAAACATCGCCATGACAAGTCAGCTGGAAATTCTGGATGCTCCTACTTATCCGCTGGAGCCAGAGGCTAGTAAAAGAGCGCTGCTCATTATTGTTGGGTTCATGGTGGGTATGTTTGGCGTATTAGGCAGCATTATTGCCACAGACCTTCTGGACAATTCAATCAGACATCCAGAACGTGCTAAAAAAAGTAGCGGTCTGGAAGTTGCAGGAGCTTTGCCTGTCGTGGATAAATACTTTGAGCAGAAGTATGGCAATCTGTTTGAGCGAGTTACCGGAATCATTGCCAGCAAAGTGAAGTTGGAGAAGTACTCCAATGGTCAGGAAGGTACTTCACTGATTGTGGGACTGAGTACTCAACAGCACGAAGGCAAGAGTTTTGGCATGACCCAACTTTTAGAGGAAATGATCAAATCCGGCGAGAAAGTATGCCTTATCGCTCCCCAGGGCTCACACAAGGAGACCAAACACCTTTACCAATACCAAATCAGCGATAGGCTACCAGGATGGAAAGCCATAAACTCCAAGTTTTATGAGAGGTATCAGTACATACTTCTAGAACTACCAGCCTGGGTGGATGGCAAAATGCCCGTGCACATCATTGAGCAGGCTCAGCAGATCCTGTGGTTTATCAGAGCAGATAAGGTTTGGTCTACTGCTCATGAAAACATGAAATCTGATCTGGAAAAAGTTACAGCCATTCATCCATCACTCATTGTGAATGGAGTAAAACCGTACTATCTGGATCAGGTCGTGGCGGAGGTGCCTGTGCGTCGTAGTGTATTGATCAAGTGGATCAGAAAAGTGGTACGATTTGAATTTGGAAAATCTGGAATCCAAACAGCTAAATCATGAAAAAAGGAAAAGACATTATCTGCCTGACCATGACCACCTGGGAAGGTGACTACATGAAAACCATCGTGCACATGATGAGTCACCTGGCTAAAAATCATCGAGTACTTTTTGTCGATTATCCGTTCACCTGGAAAGACGCCATCACGGCTAGTCTAGGTAGAACCAAGGCACCAGTCAAGCGGATGTTGGGCATTGAAGAGCGTTTGAGAACATTGCCTACTCCCCATGGTGAGGTTTACCATCTGACCTTACCTCCCGGATTGCCGATTAACTGGATCAAGCATACGGGAGCATACCAAACGCTGAATAAATGGCAAACCAGCCTGTTGAAAAAAAGCATCAGACATGCCATGCACCTTCTTGATTTCGAAGCACCCATTGTCATCAATGCTTTCAATCCGCTGATTGGAGTACCACTAGCTGGCAAGCTCAGCGAGTCTCAACTCATCTACTACTGCTATGATGAGATCAGAGCGGCTCACTGGTGTGGCCAACATGGTGGTGAAATGGAAGACAAATTTCTGGAAAAAGTAGATCAGGTGATCGTTACTTCTCAGGGTTTGCTGGAGCGTAAATCTCTACTGCACCCCAATGTAAAACTCATCAAAAATGGTGTGGATTTTGACCTCTTTCACCAGGCCTACCGCCCCAAATTCGAACAAAAAAAGATTGTTGGGTATGTTGGTTCCATAGATTTTCGTCTGGACTATGATTTGCTCGATCGGGTGATTCGGTCCTATCCGCACTATGAGTTTCACTTTGTAGGACGCATCACAGAACCTCAGCAGCACCAACGATTGGACCAACATGCAAATGTCCGCTTTTTCGGAGCACAACAGCCCAATCAGATTCCCAGGTTGATGTCAAAGTTCGACATTGGGATTATTCCCTTTGCAACCAATGAGTTTACAAAGAACATTTACCCTCTGAAAATCAACGAGTACCTGGCTGCCGGACTACCAGTAGTGACTACTGATTTTGCTCCACTTGCTGATTTTGATGGGTACATCTCAGTGGCACGTGACGCTGCGGAGTTCAGTCGTCTGCTCGATGTGGAACTCACCTTTGACACCACAGACAAGGCAGAAGAGCGGCTGGACCTAGCTAAAATGAACGACTGGTCTGCCCGAGCAGCCGAAGTGGAAGCTATATTGTCCCCCAAAGCATATGCATAAGATCAAAAACCTCCTGCGCTCAGAAAATGGCATTGTACTACTAGGCAACCTGACTGCCTCCGGTATCGGACTGCTTACGTTTATGCTTTTGGCAAGATCACTTGGCAAGTCCAATTTTGGGCTATGGGCGCTATTCATTTCAGCGGTAGGCCTCATGGACCTCATGCGCACGGGACTGGTCCGCCAGGGCTTGGTTCGTGCTTTCAATAGTACTCAGAGTCAAGAAAAGCAGTCAGAGATACTCGCCGCATCGGGTGTGCTTGCTGCAGCCATTACGGCCATCACTGCACTAATTGTATTCATCTCCGGGCTGGCTTATGACTGGTCCAACTGGTCATTAGACCTCTTTTTTAGATACTACCCACTGCTCGCAGTAGCCTCACTTCCACTGAGCCTGGACACCTGGATATCCCATGCGAAGGGTCAGTACCGAAGAATGAATAACTTGAGAGTTGCTGTTAATGGTTGCTTCTTTCTAGCAGCTATTGGATCACAGTTTATAACGATAGAATTCCACCTGCTTCTTTGGTGCTATATAGCTGTTCATGGGCTTATTTCGCTGTTCTCTATAAGACAGCTCACCACACTGAATTGGAAGTGGGCAGGATCTCAACTACTCAAAGAACAACTGCACTTTGGTAAACACAGTCTGGCCACACTGGCTGGATCTAACTTGCTTAAAAGCGCTGATAACCTGATCATTGGAGCTGTACTAGGTACCGAAGCAGTCGCCATTTTTGCTATCCCCATGAAAGTACTTGACCTCATGGAAATCCCCCTGCGTGGATTTGTCATGACAGCTTACAGAAAACTCACAATTGCACACCACAATCAGCAAGTGAGTCATTATCAGCAAATACTACGAACCAATATCGTCCGCCTCACACTACTATGCACTCCATTGGCAGCAGCCATATTGCTAGTGCCAGATTTTATCATCAATGTGCTGGGAGGGTCTGGTTATGGTGAGAGTAAAAACATCCTGCTGTTGTTGGTCATTCCACTGATGCTACTGCCTTTAGACAAGTTTCTGGGTGCGTCATTTGATAGTATCGGGAAGCCAGGAGTCAACGCTACCAAAGTTTGGCTCATGGTTGTCATCAATATAGTGGGTGACTGGCTGGTACTGCACTACTTCCAATCACTCATGGGCGTGGCATTAGTGACCATTATCAACATCACCATGGGCATAGTGTTTGGAGTTGTCCAGCATCCACTCATCGACTTAAAATCCATCAAACTGAAACGATTTATCCAAAAATCGATCATTACCCTCCAGTCAGCGAAATCCGGCCAGTAGCCATTCGGTCTATTGATACTTTTGATTCAAATAGTAAAACGATGAGCAAACTTCCAAACTTCATGATCATAGGCGCCGGCAAGTCCGGAACAACCGCCCTTTATGAATACCTCAATGAGCACCCGAATGTCTACATGAGTCCGGTAAAAGAAACGAATTTCTTTGCTTTGGAAGGCACTGAAATGGTGAACCCTGAGGACGATCCAGAACAGATGTTTCATTACCCCTGGTCAGTGACCAACTGGGACGAATACAAAAAGCTTTTTGATGGCGTGAAGGAAGAGACAGCCATTGGTGAAGTATCTCCAATGTATCTGTATTCCGAAGACGCAGCATTGAAAATCAAAGACAGACTTCCCAACACCAAGCTCATAGTCATACTTAGAAATCCCGTAGACCGACTTTACTCCCGGTTCATGCATCTGGCTCGTGAAAATCGTCAGCCTACCAACCGGTTTGAAGATGCACTGGAGCATAACAACATCTGGTGGAAACGAAACGACCTGGTACAAGAGGGTTTCTACAACCATCACTTGATCAAGTACTACAAGCTTTTCCCCAAAGAACAAATCATGACGATTTTATATGATGAGTTCAAAGCTGATCCACTCCGCGTGGTACAGAATATCTATGATTTTATTGGTGTAGACGGCTGGTATGAACCAGATCTCAGAGCGTCATATAACGTATCTGGGCTTATCAAAAACAGGGTTTTAGACAAGCTCATTGGTCAGCGAAGCATTGTCAAAGATCTCGTAGGAAAGCTCAGCCCTGCTTTTAAGAATGCCATCACCAGCAATCAGCAACTAAAGAAATGGATCAATCAACTTAGAAATAAAAACCTGATGAAAGTACCCTTATCATCGGGAATCAGAAAAGCAATGATCGAAAGCGTATACGGAGAGGATATCCGAGCACTGCAAGAGCTGATCAATAGGGATCTGAGTAAATGGCTAAAGGCGTAAGGACATGCAAATCTTCATCATAATCTTACTTGGTTACCTCTTACTGGCAGCAGGTTATTACCTCTTCTTCGCAGTTGGATCTTTACTCAAAAGCCAAGCAAAACGTACCAGTTCACTTGTAGACTTCAATAAAATCGCCGTGATGATACCGGCCTACAAGGAAGATGGCGTCATTGTAGACAGTGCGATCAAGGCATTGGACCAGGTATACCCACCGACTCGCTACTCTGTATACGTCATTGCTGATTCGCTCCAAGAAAAAACACTCCAGCTACTACGTGAATTGCCCATACAGGTGGTAGAAGTATCCTTCGAAAAAAGTACCAAAGCCAAAGCCCTCAACACAGCAATGCAACAACTGGACAGCAGCTATCAAATAGCTGTGGTGCTGGATGCAGACAATGTCATGGAGCTTAATTTCTTGCAACACATCAACCAAGCCTACAATACTGGCTTGTCTGCCATGCAAGGTCATCGGGTAGCGAAAAACCAGGAAAACAACCTCGCAATTCTTGATGCCATTAGTGAAGAAATCAACAATGGCATATTCCGCAAGGGTCATCAGGCATTTGGGCTTTCCTCGGCATTGATCGGCTCTGGGATGGCCTTTGACCTTTCCCTGTTCAAAAATGAAATGGCGAAAATTGATGCGATTGGTGGTTTTGATAAAGAATTGGAATTACGTCTGCTGAAGCGGAAGATCCGCATCGGATATTTGGAAGAGGCTCTGGTATATGATGAGAAGGTCAGCAAAACAGAAGCATTCACTAACCAGCGGACACGTTGGATTGCGGCGCAAATCAGGTATGGACTTAGTTCGTTTGGTGATGCGGTCTACCATCTGATCACACGAGGCAATCTCGATTACTTTGATAAATCCCTGCAGTTCTTGCTGCCACCGCGCCTGATTCTTTTAGGCTTACTAACAGTACTGGCAGTGCTCTTCACTGCTCTTCAGTTTCCATATTGGGAATGGACTCTGGGCGGTTGGGCTGCATTGATAGCCGCACTACTCATCGCCACACCCAGCCATCTTCTCAACAGAAAGGCTGCCAAAGCGTGCTTACACCTTCCAAAAACATTTTGGCTGATGATCAAAGCACTGGCTGGATTTAAAAAAGCAAAAAACAATTTTCTACATACCCCACATCAATCTGTTCACCCATGAAAATAGGCATCGAAGCGCAACGCATATTCAGAAAGAAAAAACACGGCATGGACATCTATGCCCTCGAACTGATCCGTAATCTTCAGATGATTGATCAGATCAACGAATATTACATTTTCGTAAGACCAGGCGAAGATCGCTGCTTGAAAGAAACCAGTAACTTCAAGATCATAGAAATCAAAGCGCTCACCTACGCCGATTGGGAACAAATTCAGTTACCCAGAGTAGCAGCATTATATGACCTTGATCTTTTGCACTGTACCAGCAATACAGCACCCATTTTCAGCCCAGCACCACTGCACCTGACACTTCACGACATCATCTATCTCCATCAGGAGTTTAGTGGAGGTTCGCTTTATCAGCGCCTTGGTCATTACTATCGTAAGTGGATTGTTCCACTTGCATACAGAAAAGCAAAAAAAGTATTTACAGTCTCCAATTTTGAGAAAAAACAGATTGATGCTCATTTTGGTGACTCAGATAAGGTGAGTGTGGTATATAATGGAGTTTCTGACAGATTCCAACCGGCAAGTAAAGAGGTCATAGGTGCTGTAAAAGTGCGCTATGAGCTTCCTCAGCATTTTATTTTCTTCCTGGGCAATACGGCTCCCAAGAAAAACATGGAAGGCCTGCTGCAGGCTTATCACCTCTATCGCACCAAGGAAAAGAAACCCATGAAACTGGTGATCGCAGAGAGCTCTGAGGAAGATTTGGACAAGATGCTTTCTAAACTACACCTGGAAGAGCTGCGGCAAGACATAGTTCTTACAGGCTATGTGCCACAGAAAGATCTACCGGCCTTGTATTCAGCAGCTGACTTATTTGTGTATCCTTCGTTACGTGAGAGTTTCGGTATTCCCATACTTGAGGCTATGGCATGTGGCACAGCGGTGATCACTTCCAACACCTCGTCCATGCCAGAAGTCGCTGGTCTGGCAGCTAAACAAGTAGACCCATTTATACCCGAAAGTATCGCGATGGGAATCTCCGATTACCTATCCTCGTACAAATACTTCAAGCGATTCACGATTTCAGAAGGCCTCGCTAGAGCGGAGAAATTCTCCTGGGAGGTAGCAGCACGAATGGTTACCAACCACTATCAAAATAGAAACGTCCAATACTCCAGGATCAGCGATCTGATGAGTGTATAAGACCATTAACACCGTAACTTCATATTTTTTTTAAGCGAAATGCAACCCTTTTAGATTATTTCCCATCTATTTGTTATACAATAGTTAATTAAACACTTGTATAATGAATGAATCTATAGGGTCTCTAGAAGAAACCATCCTACTATTAGTCCTGGTCATGCAGGAGGAAGCCTACGGGGTATCGGTAGGTGAAGAATACCACCTCCGCACAGGGAAGTCAATATCCATTCCGGCCATCCACACGGTCTTGAAGCGGCTGGAAAAAAAGGGATTTCTCAGTTCCAAGATGGGTGGAGCTACAACTGAGCGCGGTGGGAGAAAGAAAAGGCTCTTCGAAATCACCAAAAGTGGATATAAGATCATCGCTGAACTGCGCGATACACGAAACGAATTGTGGAAAATGGCTCCTCAGGTGAACATGGCATGAGCTCCTCTCGAATCATATCACCTCCACGTTGGGCCAACAGATTTCTGGAATGGTACTGCGATGAAGACCTGTTAGATGAGATTCAGGGCGACCTCATTGAGCAGTTCCATAAAAATCATGATCGCAACGGCCTGAGCACCGCCAGATGGAAATTCACCATTGATGTCATTCGTTTCTTCAGGCCATCCAGTATTAAAAAAACTCAAATCAATATGAACATACACATTATCACCAACTACCTGAAGGTGGCTCTTCGGGTGTTTAAAAAAGAGCGTGGATACACCGCTTCTAACATTCTGGGACTAGCACTTGGCATCACCTGTAGCTTGTTTATCTACCTCTGGGTGCAGGATGAACTTGAGTACAACTCCTGGCCTGAAGAATTGGATAAAATCCATTATGTACTAGTCAAGCAACAGGAGTCTTCTGGAACCATTCACACCTGGACCACCACTCCCTATCCGCTGCAACCTGTACTACAGGAGAAGTACCCGGCAATTGAAAAAGCGGCTATGATTAACTGGGGAACCACACTGGTAACCAAAAAAGGGGAAGAATACCTCACACTTTCCGGCCACTATGGCACACCTGAGATCTTTGAGGTCTTTTCTATACCGTTCGTTCAGGGTAGTCATCAATTACTGTATGATGAACCACAATCAGTAGTGCTGAGTGAATCTGCTGCTGACCGGTATTTCGGGGAAAGCTGGCGAGAACAAAATATCGTTGGCACCAGCATTACCAACAAAGACAACCAGTCCTTCAAACTAGCCGGTATTTTCAAAGACCTGCCAAAGCACTCGACACTCAGGTTTGACCTGATCATTCCTTTTGCATACATGCTCAAGCATCAACAGTGGCAAAAACACTGGGGCAACTACAACCACAGTATGTATGTGAAAATTGCCGATGGATATACCTCCGGCACGGCTCAGGACAATGTGGTGAATGCTATAGCTGAAAACAGACCAGATGCCAGTGATTCTGCTCCGCTCATTCTGCAACCCTTTAGCGAGAGGTACCTGTATACCAAATTCGAAAATGGGATCAAAGCCGGAGGACGAATCGACTATGTGCGCTTATTGTCGATATCGGCTATTCTGATCTTACTACTTGCCTCAGTAAATTTTGTAAACCTCACCACGGCCAGATCTTCTAAAAGATCAAAAGAAACTGGAATTCGCAAAGTAATGGGAGCTCAAAAACGGTCCTTGAGAATTCAGTTTGTGTTGGAAGCTATACTCATTACCATCGCTGCATTTGCTCTCTCAGCAGTTTCCGTGGGTTTATTACTTCCCACATTCAACACGCTGGCCAACAAGTCCATCGGGTTTGAATTCTTTACGCTGCAGTTTGTCATTACCTGTATTGGGTTCATTGTTGGCCTGGGCATCTTGTCTGGTCTCTACCCAGCCGTCTACATGGCTTCTCTAAATCCCATACTCTCGATTAAAGGAATCGTCAAGGCGGATCGATCCAATGCGCTTTTCCGGAAGAGTCTGGTCGTATTTCAGTTTGCAATCACTATTACCATGATCATCGGGTCGGTAACTATATTCAATCAATTGCAATATGTATTGAACAAAAACCTGGGACTTGACAAACAAAATGTAATGAGGATAAGTACCCATGATCTGTCCAGAGAGCAGGTAGCCACGCTGAGTTCCCGACTGATCAACATGCCTGGAATTGCCCAGGTATCCACTGCCAATCAAGACCCTACTAACGTGACCAATAGCACCTCTGACCCATCCTGGGAAGGCAAAGACCCACAAATGGATGCCTATTTTCACGTGTTGGGGATTAACCAAAACTTTCTTTCGATGATGGATATAAAGATCAAGTCCGGGAGAGATTTTGATCCTGATATAGCGAGTGACTCTACTAATTTTCTGATCAATGAAGTGACAGCTGAGCTGATGGGTCTGTCAGACCCAGTTGGCACTAAACTAGAGTTCTGGGGAACTACAGGAAGAGTCATTGGAGTGGTGAAAAATTTCCATATCGCCTCTTTACATGCACCCATCCAACCTTTGATATTGACAATAGACCCTTATCCCAGCATGTTTTTGATTAAAACAAAGCCCGGCGAGACCCAATCAGCCATAGCTTCAGTGGAGCGGCTTCACACAGAGTACATGCCCGAGGAGGCCTTTGAATTTAGTTTTTTGGATGTGGACTATGAAAACAGATACCGCAGTGAGCTCCTGGTAAGTAAACTTACCTTATACTTCACCATAGTAGCCATCATTATCTCCTGCCTGGGCTTACTCAGTCTGATATCATTTAACACGGAGTTGAAAACCAAAGAGATTGGCATCCGAAAAGTACTTGGTGCTTCGGTTGGCTCTATCCTGGGTCTGATTGGGAAAGAATTCCTGCTGCTGATTTTGATTGCCTTTGTATTAGCTGCACCACTTGCAGCATATATCATGAACACGTGGTTGGATCAATTTGCCTACAGCATCCAATTGGATGTTTGGCTGTTTGTTATTGCTGGCGTATCAGCGCTGCTCATTACGCTGCTTACCATCGCCAATCATACCATCCGATCGGCTATCAAAAACCCTGCGGATTCCCTAAGAACTGAGTAAAGTCCATTCAATGGCAATCATAAAAAAAGGCATCCGGAATATAACCGGATGCCTTTTTTATGTCAAATATTTTACGGGTTATTGAATATCCAACCCATCATATGCAGATACGAAATTCAAATCATATCCATCAGGTGTAGTAGATCCACTGTCTACGACCATCACCCACTGAAACTGATGTCCTTCCAGACCATCCACCTGATCTAGCTCAAATAGATTGCCAGCGATACCAGCCGTGCCTACCAGCACCCAGTCGTGACCTGGTGATTTACCTTCTTTGATCACTTCAAGACCTGAAGTGTAGTATCTTGGCAGTTCATCTCTAAGCACATAAACCTTAGCTGACTCAGGATAAGCAGAGAATGCGCTTTCCAATGAAGTGTAAGATGGCTGCTTGTTCCATGATGTTTCTACTACCTGGAGCGTAGTTCTCGGTCCTACTTCGATCGCATTCTGGAATCTGAGAAGAGCATATCCATTCTCTTTTCCAAGTGAGACGAACTTGGAACCGTTTTTATTGTAATCAGCAATATCTACGTTTGCTGCATTAGATCTTGACTCACTTGTTGCGTTATAGTCTTCCTCAGACATGTTATTTGGATCATCATCCATACCGCTACCTGGACGGTAGAGTTTGATCTCGGCATACTGATGGATGATCTCTGAGCTGAAGTCCCAATACTGAGAGTACTGTCCAGGGATTTCTTTAGTGCTTGATCCTGATGGGTTCTGAGAGTTTTTGTCAAAAGACTGAGTAGAAGCCATGTCTCCCCAGTAATGCACTGTCTTACCATCTTTGAATTTATTGTTTTGAGATGGATCATTGATGGTAAACTGTACTTTGGTGATCAGGTCACCGTGTAGGTTCCACAAGTTGATAAAGTCCTTTTTGTGATGTGAAGTGAATACGAAGTTGTCACCAGTAAGTGCAGCTCCGGTTACTTTACCAGTCTTCTGAGTAGCAAAAGGATTGTTTTTATCACCACCGAAGATTTTACTTGCTGTGAATGAGATCTCTTTATTTGTCCAGTCCCAAGTCAGATCCAAAGCAATGGCCGTATTGTTCTTCCACTGGCTAAACGAGATAAGTCGCTGTGCTTCAAACCCGTCGGTTTCTGTACTATTTTGGGTAAAGAGAATGTCTCCACCAAGAAACTTCACTCGTTTCGAATTGAACTCCTCAGCATCTTCGAAGTAGTCTTCTCCATCATCTGTGCTCTCTACATACGCATCTCCGGAAAAAGTAAACGGTACAGCATGTACCCAAACTTCTCCACATGCACCTAAGCCAGAGTTAGCAGAACTGCAAAGTGATGCATCAACATCAGACCAGATATCTGATCCCACATTTACGTTGGATGGGTCTGCTTTTCCATCACCATTATCTGCTACTACCTTGAAGAAACCAGACTTACCAGCTATGAACAAGAAACCTTCTTCATCCACATCTACCTGAGTGATAGCGCCTTCGAATCTTCTGTTTTCGTAGTGCTCGTCATAGTACATTCCATCAGGATTGTAGTTGTAGAGCATTAGGGTTCTTACTTCTCCTGAATTAACATTGACCAAAAAGATCTTTCCTACCTTGGCTACAACTACTGTAAGCCACTCATTGTCAGGAGACATGGTCATGTGACCTCCTGCCGGCACTTTACTTTCGGTCTCAAGCCTGTTCAGAACTGCTTCACTCGCCAGTCCCTGAAAGTCATAATCCAGTTCATAGATTCTGGATTCACCACTCACGGAATTCAAGAGAAACACTCGTTCATTGAACGGCATGCGCTTTAACATTACTTCTTGCTCGCTCTGATAGTCATTGACAGTACAGCTTGCGGCAAGCAATACAACTAAGAATAATAGGGATAATTTTCGCATTAGGCGATGACAGTTTGTTTAGTGAATAAATGTTTAGGCTGATTGCGGGTAGCTGCTAGAAATGGTTAGTTTCTAACAATTACACGAAAATAAGACTTTTTGTGATTAACCAATTGAATATTAATAAAATATAATCCTGAATGCAGTCCAGTCCAGTCGATGATGTATTCGTTGTTTACGCGTACGTAATTTGGATTCACTTTCATTCCATCCGAGTTGTAGAAAGAAAGACTTTCAATACCATCATCCGGGATATAGCTGAATGAATTGGTGGGATTTGGAAAAACCCGGACCTTTGAGTCGTCTTCCTCCCCACTCCAATCAAGAGTGGCTTCACCCTCTATCAGCAAAGCGATTAATGACCGCTCAGAAGCAAGAAGCGGTAAACTAAGCTGCCCTGCCTGTCCTTCTGGGAAGGATAACTGAATCTGAAAACCAGGAGGCAAGTCTACTCCGCTAAACAATTCGATGTAGTTCTCCCGAAAGGACTCTAAATCTTCCAGGAAGATGTTTTGAGTGTATAGTACCTCCTCTGTATCTGACACTAGCTCAATTCTCAGTTCGGAAAATGGCACTAACTCCTCAATCCTGGAAAAACTCAGGTAAATGCCAACCCCAGTTGCTCCGCCAGTCAACTGCACCTTCTGCACATAAGATTGGCTACCAGACACCACATAGTCCTCAGCGTATGCCTCGTATTCATTGTACAGGTTTAGTTTTGAGAAGGTGCCTTGTTTGCCTCCCTTCACATGTAGCTCAGACTGAGGATCTATCCAATGAGCCAACTGCATGTCACTGTCAGAAAAGTAGTCATATGCATAGTCAAAGCGGAAGAAATAATCAATCGTATCTCGCTGGGAAAGCGTACTGCCACTCAACCCTCCCAAAAACCTGAATCGATGATCTATCAAACCTGCACCCGATGAGCCTATATCAGTAGCACCAACACTCCAATCACTGACTTTCCAAAATCCATTCTTTACGTCCGGATACCCGATGAAACTTCCAGGACTGACCACATTCCTACCAAGAGCCGTTTTTTGATAGTCAAATTGCCCATAATGAAACGAGATACCATATGCCGGATTCTGAGCTTTGGAATCCCAACCGAGCTGATATGGGACCAAATGACGCGGTGGAAGTTCATTTAGATAAAAAAGTGCGAAATCCAGCTCCTCATTGTAAGCCAGCACCTCAAACGCTCCGCTTGACACCCACCGACTAGCAGTGTATTGGGTATTTTCATGAAGAAGTGGAAAATCCCCCAGCACAAAACATGCAGTATTAATAGCATCAATATCGGGGATACAATGAGCCGCAGTGATAATAAACAGACCATCCTTTGAAGCATGGTGATTAAGTATTGCCCCAGTGCAGGTACTGGTATTATTAATGATCACCTGACAGGTAGCATGTCTAAGTTCTCGATATTCATTGATTAATAGATCACTGGCATTTTGCCCGGTTACTAACAATGGTTCAAAACTTATTGCTATAAGAAAGACCCAGAACAGGCCATTTTGAAAGGACTTCACTTTTGCTTTCATGATCATAGGCGATCTGGCAAATCTAGTGCCTCCAATCGATCTTCGGATAAACTAAAGAATAAATGAAACCTCACCCTGATCATTTCGTGTGCAGTAACTATATTTCTTCACCAACCGAACTTATGACACAACCTAAAAACTTTCGTTTCATAATCCTTTTTATTGGAGCTCTGTTCATTGCTTCATCTCAAATCGTAAGCCATTATGTAAACGTGCCAGATTTCTGGAATGGACTCATGCTTGGTACTGGTATCGGATTGATGCTCATTGGACTTAAACGAAAAAACAAGTCAGAAGTGGCTCCGAAAAGCTGACCAGCAGCTTGCATAGTGCCTGATTTCGTTAAATTAGGTCAATGAATCAAGTCATATTCATTTTACTGTTCTGGACCCTGCTACAGTTAACATCCTGCAGTTCCACTGAGCAAGAGCCACAAGCCTCCAATTCAGATGGGGTATTTTTAACAGTACTAGGAGTGGCTCAAGATGCAGGATCTCCTCAGATAGGGTGTATGAAAGAATGCTGCAGCAAGCTGTGGGATCAGCCTGAAAAACATCAAAAGGTTACAAGCCTGGGTTTGGTTGATTACGCTACTCAACAAACCTGGATGTTTGAGGCTACACCTGACTTCAAAGTACAAAGCAAGATCCTCTCCGGTCAATTGGATACCCTGGCATTTCATCTTCCGAGTGGCATATTTCTGACTCACGGTCATATGGGACATTATACCGGTTTGGCACACCTGGGAAGAGAAGCGATAAACGCTAGCCGGGTACCAGTCTATGGCCTGCCAAAAATGAGCGCATACCTACAATCAAATGGTCCATGGGATCAATTGGTGGCCCTGAAAAATATTCAGATTCAATCTATAAAACCAGACTCAAGCATCCGACTAAATCGTGCTATTTCGGTAATTCCTATCACCGTTCCGCACCGCGGTGAATACACAGAAACCGTGGGCTTTCAGATCAATGGACCGAACAAGAAGGTGCTATTCATTCCTGACATAGATAAGTGGAATCTATGGGATAGAGACGTCACAGCACTTATCAAAAATGTAGATCTAGCACTATTGGATGCAACCTTTTATGCAAATGGAGAGGTGGGCAATCGGGACATGTCAGAGATTCCTCATCCTTTCGTGGAAGAATCGATGCGACTGTTTGATTCTTTACCAGCAAGTGAACGAGCCAAAATCCACTTCATCCACTTCAATCATACCAATCCACTACTGCGAACGGAATCTGATGCTGTGCGGTTAGTGACTTCCAAAGGGTACGGAATTGCTCGAGAAGGGCTAAAATGGGAACTTTAACGTATTGTTAGATACTATATCGGGCATCTACCAATTCTTGTTTCTCAGGATGATGAATGGCATAGTTAAATCCTTCCTTGAGGGAATAACCAGCGTACTCGCCTTGTTTATTCAGAGCAATAAATCCTACCTGCAGGTAGTCCAGATCATCACGCTTCTTATACAGCTGATAAATGCGATTGGTTACTTCCACACAGGCCTCCTCTGGAGATTTACCCTGACGCATCAGCTCCACCACCATGGCGCTACCAGCAGTACGGATCACTGCCTCACCAAGACCTGTGGCCGCAGCGGCTCCCACTTCATTGTCGAGGAATAAGCCAGCACCGATAATCGGTGAATCCCCCACGCGACCGTTCATCTTATAAGCAGCTCCGCTGGTGGTACAGGCTCCTGCCAGATCACCATTTTGATCCAGGGCGAGCATGCTGATCGTATCGTGATTCTCAATATTTATCACAGGTTGATACTGCGACTCCTTTAGCCAATTTTGATAAGCCTTCTCTGCCTCCGGTGTAAGTAAGTTATCCTCTTTGAAGCCCTGCTCCAAAGCGAACTGCTTGGCTCCTGCACCAACCAACATGATATGTGGGGTCTCCTCCATCACTTTACGAGCAACTGAGATTGGATTCACAATATCCTGAAGATAGGCAACTGACCCACAGTTGCTGTACTTATCCATGATGCAGGCATCCAGGGTCACTTTGCCTTCTCTATCGGGAAAACCTCCAATGCCAACGGTCATTACCTTTGGGTCACTCTCCACCACACGTACGCCACGCTCTACGGCATCTAGGGCAGAACCTCCATCTTTCAAAAACTGCCAGGACTCATTATTGGCCATCATACCGTGTCCCCAGGTAGAAATAGCAACAGGTTTGGCTACACGCTTAGGTTCTTTTGACTGTGAAGCACAAGCTTGCAGTGCGCTCAAGGACATAGCGCCTACAGCAGCTTGTCCTATAAATTTTCTTCGTTTAATCATTGAATGGAGGTTTTAAACTGTTGGAGGACCTGTAAGTGTTGATCACTTAGCGCATTGGCATCAAAAAGAGCCACGCCGCGGGCCCCTTGGTCTCTGGCGTAAGTAATGGCTTTCAGCAATTCTTCCGGAGCAATCGATGGTAGATACAATCCGGTATGTAACTCGGTTTCCTTAGCGGATAAATCGGTAACTCCCTGACGAGTAGCAAAAGCTATCCAGTCCAACTCCTCATTATAGAAGTTGTGATAAATCATTGGTAGGACCTTGTCCACATTCCACTTATCCCATCGCTGACGAACCATATTGGCCGCCATCTCCGGATAAGGAAAAACTGCCGCTGTTAAGACCTTATCGTGGGCATGGGCTATCTCGTAAGCATCGTCCACCACCGCCTTGACTTGATTGAGTCGAAACTGACGCCATTCTATGTCCAGTTCGGGATGTTCCATAGCGAGCGGATTTTTATGATGTATCTTTTCAAACTCACCTAGACAAACGTCGCAGTAGCAAAAATCAAACTCAGGCAACTCTTCATTCTGTATCAGGTCGTACTTTGGCAAAAGTCCTATGGGCAAAAACACATCAGAATAGCGGATATAGTCCAGATGAACGCTAGCGACTCCAGGTACTTTAGCAAGTCCTTCCACCAGGCTCAACACATGTGATCTACTGGCTTCACGTGTAGGGCACATCCACTGGTAATAGTCCACATAAGGTCGTGTATCAAAACATGACTTACCCTCCCGGCTCACGGCGTACCATTCGGGGTGCTTCAGCGCTACGGTATCCCCAGGCCTATTCATTGTAAACATCCAGGCGTGAACTTCCAGGCCGGCTTCAGTCGCTAAAGCTGCTAGACGCTCCAGCTCTTTGGGGTCAGTACCTGTATTGATCAGCACTGCATCTACCCCACTTGCTTCCAACTGTTTGAAACGCGTCTGGTAGGCACTGTCAGGCATATCTCGGCGGGCGGTCATCCAGGTCCACACCGTAAATGGTTCATCTTCCTTTATCTCCGCCGGTTTGGTAGATTGACAACTCGCAATACCCAGAATAAAGACAAAAAATAGTAATGTATGCTTCATATCAATTGGTCAGGATCATCGATTGTCCGTCTTCACGAATGACAATCTCACTACCAGTTTCAGGACTGATCAAATAAAGATTCCAACCAGTTTTATTCCTTTCACAACTTACCGGAATTTCTACGCCCTGAAACTGAATCGCAAAATACGAGCTATCTGTCAAAATAAGTTCCCGCTTATGTAGTTGTCGATAGGTTTCGTAAAGTTTTCTCCTGAGTAACTCGTCATATGGCACTTTAAATCTTTTTTGATTGGCAGAGAAATAGACAAACCCCCAATGCTCAGGCTCGTGCATGTTGATCACACCTTGTGGACTCCAAACCCAATTGTACTCCGGTAGGTACTTACCATTGAGGTCTCTCTTGCGTGAGTAGGCTCCGTTATTCAACTCAAAGTCCCAGTTAACTCTGGAGAAATTGATCCGCCAATAATCGTCCAGGGGCAGTTTACCATCAGATGCTTCCAGCAAAGCACTCCAGGGCATGGCGATTTCTACTGTCCATCCTTTATCCTTATCAGAAGGATCATTCAAACTGCCATCAATCTGAACTGCCGTTTGGATTCCCTTAATGTCCCAATTGTCAATCACTTTTGGACCATTTCGGTAAGGTTTAGTCAAAAACAAATCCCAAACCGTATTGAGTGCATTCATCTCAAACTCCATGTAGTTGTGCGTATCACCATCAGGATCTATGAACACCTCAAAGTCATTGTTGTAAAAAATCACTGCATCTCGTTTGGTAATATCACCCCAGACATGAGGCTCTTCCATCTGTGCAAAAAAGTAGAGATAAGTACTATCCCAAAGCATTTTTACTCTGGTTTGATAGGTTGGAACCTTCTCACCTTCAATATCGATGAAGTCATCCGACCATAACGCTTGATCCCACGCGGGTTCCTGGTAACCATCGATGGTAAGTGGTGTAGAGGTAAACAATGCATTATATACCCTGGGAATTGCCTGACCGTTCGCTTTACAAGTCAAAACGAACAATAGAACCAGTAACAAATGATTCTTCATATCGGTAAAGATAGAGGACCACTCAAATACAAATTCATTCTGGTAACAGGAATTATCATTTAGTTATCTGCCAATCAGAAAATTCTGTTACTTTTACCAGTAATAGCCATATTAACTAAACGATCTATTCGCCATGATGAATCAACTAATCAAATGTCCAGTTTATATCATTGCCCTTCTGACACTGTCGCTTGTAATTAGCTGCTCTGACACTAACCTGGAGCAAGACCATGTCATCCAACCACATGAATATTTTGACATTAAAAGCAAGTATGCAAACGGCTGGATCAAAGAAGCGACACTCCTCCACTTTGACAAATCCACAGCATCTAACTTTAAGTATTTCCCCAATGGCGGATTGGAGTCCATTGATGTATATGAAACTCCTCCAAATCACCATTTGAGTATGATTGTGAGCTGTAATGAAGACTTGACAATAGCATCTTCATCCTTTTTCATAGAGACAGGTAAATATTCAGAATTCTTTTATGACCATGATCAATTGGGCTCCAAGACTGTTTACCATCCCGGTGGAAAGACGACATTTTCATACAGTGAAGGAGACATCAAGGCCATTCAAGAATATCTGGAAAATGGAGATGTAAGAGTAATCACTTATCAAGACAATACCCGAGACGTTAGTTACCTAAGTGATGGGCAAATGGTTTTCAGTGAGGAGACTTCTCTGATCTCAATGCCTGGCATGGGCATATCTCGATACAATGAAATACCACTACTCAATAGGTTTGGTGAGGAGTCAATTGCCGTAGAATCGATCGGGACTACATCGACAGCTAGCCTCACAGGGGATTCCTTTCGTGTACATCCTAACCTTCCTGTTTGGAACCTTTATGAAGATTACAAAAGAAATTCAGATGTAATAGATGTCAAAAGATGCTTGAACGATGATGCATTTAGAAGCATAACAGAAAACTTTTCACATCAGGAAGCTATTTTTAATACTGAGCAAAGCGTCTACTATCATGAACGAAAGATCCTAAAACCTTCATCAGAAATAAAGAACCAAATTCACCAGGAGTTGCAAGAAGATTCGACATTATTTGCCTTAAAATATGGTGATCACTACCTCTCAGAGATTACTACTGGCAGATGGTTCTACCTGGTACAGGTGATTCGAAACATGCCCACCAAGACAGAATCTCAGCTGTTGATTCAAAATATTGCTCTAAAACGCTATGAAGAAATAACAGACGGCAAGGAATATGTGAACTTGGAAGAACAGCAAACACTGGAAAAGGTACATCAACAATTCCACTTCTATTCATCTCTGCCCAAACACCAGAAAGGAATCATCATCAGAAATCACGAAGAATATGAGCAAGCCTTGAAGGAATTGAATGAAGCGGAGGTGACAATTATTCAAAAGCAGTACAAACCCTATAATCAACTGTAAAAGAAGGAGCGATTTACCGGAGTTTGATTATCTTTCATAATTGTAAACTAAATCACGATTATGGCCAACCGATTCCTCTCCGCCTTCAAGACCATCAACTACCTGCAGCTGGTTTTTGACCTGATCATCGTGACGATCGGTGTGTATGTGGCTGTTGTCTTCTCGGAGCAAAAGGCCGAAAATGACAAGCTCAAGCAAGGTCAGCGGATGATCGAATTGTTGGAAGTGGGGATTACGCATTATCAGGAAGCATTTTCGGCATTCACGGAGTACCATAATCGGTACAATGTGGAGTTTCGACAAAAGCTCGACAGTAATGTAATAATGGATTACAGTACCACCATCTATACTGCTCCACAGTATCCGATTGATGTGATTCATTACATCCTCACCAATGAAAGCTATGAAGTGTTTACCGTAGACTTTTACATTCCTCTAGCCGCTTTTGCCAACAACATAGAGCAACTGATGTATGTAGAAGAAAAGCTGGTGGAATGTGCAGAAAAGTATCAACAAATACCGTCCGGAAGCCATCCTGACTATGAAATCATCGTCAATCAGCAACTCGACAATGCCGAACGCTACTACAGATATTTGGAATTACGAAAGAGTAAATCTCAGCGAATGGCAGCAATGGCAGACTCCATACTAAGAGAACTAGAAAAAGTAGGTCAGTAAGTGTTTTGTGCCTCCACCTTTCGAGTGTCTTCTTTCACAAACTTTTTCTTGTAGTCTAGAGGACTCACGCCAACGTATTTGCGAAAAACCTCCCGAAATGATTTGGCATCAGAATACCCCGAGCCAAACATGGCATCAGTCACCGATTTGCTGCTTTGCTCCAGTATCTTCTTCGCTCCCTCTACCCTGACACGCTGCAGATACTGGATGACGGAGTTGCCCGTAGCTGACTTGAATCGGCGCTCCAGAGTCCGTCGATTAGTGGCTCGATCATCGGCCAGTTCGCCTACCGTAATACTGGTTTTGTAGTGTTTCTCAATATGCTCCTGAACTTTCAACACCATATCATCTCCATGATTTTTCTGTCCATTGAAGATCATATAGAGGGATTGATTGTTCTTGTCCACATCAATCATAAAGGCTTTGGCAGTCATCAGCGCCAGCTCCCGTCCACCATACCTTTCGATCAGGTAAATCACCAGGTTGGTGAAGGCATAAGCTCCGCCACTTGTATAGATTCCATCACTAATGGACACGATATTCTCTGCTTCCACGCGAATGTTGGGAAACATGTCTTGAAGCGTTTGAGCGTGGCCCCAGTGGGTAGAACAGGTCTTTCCATCCAAAATCCCCGTTTCGGCGAGTAAAAACGCGCCAATGCAAAAAGCTGCTATCTCTGCACCTTTTTTATACTGATCAGCAATCCAGTGAATCACCTCAGTATTGTTGGCTATGCCTTCCTGAAGATCGCCGTGTACCGCTGGCACGATGATCAAATCGGTCTTGTCGATTTCTGAAATGGTTTTGGGTGGAGTGACGGTATAGAACCCCTCAGCATCCTGGGCTGGCTTTCTGTGCCCGACAAACTCTACCTGAAACAACGGCTGACGGGTTTGCTGTGCATAAACATCGCTCGCCCAGTTCAATATTTGAAATGCCCCGGCTATGTTGACAATACTGTACTGACCCTTAGGAACAAGAATAGAAACGTGCTTCATCATCTTACAATTATGCATCTAAGTTACCGCTTTCGGCTGTCGCAATCAACCCCTCATCTATTCGCATTGGCACTTCGATTTTCTTATTGAAAACTTCAAACTTTGAATTGTTAAACCTCTAATACCATGCAACAGAAAACAAAATCGATAATTGGAAGCATCATGAGTGGACTAGCCATACTATTCATGCTTGCCGATGGGATAATGAAACTCATCCAACCAAAAGAAGTAGTGGAAGCAACTTTGAACCTTGGATACCAGCCACACCACATTTCCACCATCGGCTTGCTAGGTTTGGCAGTCACCATGCTCTACATGATACCGAAGACTTCCTTCATCGGGGCTATTCTCACAACTGGATATTTCGGTGGAGCTATCGCTACCAACTTTCGGATGGACCAACCCCTATTCAGTCATATTTTGTTTCCGGTTTATCTATCGGTATTGCTCTGGGGCGGACTACTGCTTAGATATCCTAAGCTGATACAATCACTAACCAAACCTAATCGCCAAAAATCATGAGTCAAATCCAATCCAACATCAAGCCATGCCTGTGGTATGACAATCAGGCCAAGGAAGCGGCGGAGTTCTACTGCTCCATTTTTCCCAATTCCAAAATCATTTCAGCATCCAACTTGCTCGTGGATTTTGAACTCAATGGAATGCCATTCGCGGGACTCAACGGAGGTCCAAAATTCAAATTCAACGAATCGGTTTCCTTCCAGGTATTCTGTGAAGACCAGGCAGAAGTAGACCATCTATGGGATTCGCTGACGGCAGATGGAGGAGAAGAAAGCATGTGTAGCTGGTGCAAAGACAAGTATGATCTCTCCTGGCAGATTATCCCCAAACGATTTATTGAGATGATGAGCACTGGCACCCCTGAGCAAGTACAACGCGTGACAGAAGCCATGCTCAAAATGCGCAAACTGATTATCGCTGATTTCGAAAAAGTGTTCTATCAAGACTAATATAGCCATGAACCCAGTCGTACATTTTGAACTACCATACAAGAATGCAGACCGTGCCAAAAACTTTTACACCAACGTATTTGGTTGGAAACTACACCAATATGGCTCAGAAATGAATCATTACATTACCTGCACTACTGCTGAAAAAGACGTCAAGCCAGGGGCACCTGCCGGATCTATTGATGGAGGACTCTACCCCATACAACCCGGATCTGCTGAGCATCCAGCATTCGTCATTGGTGTGGAAAACATAGACACGGCCAGTGATCTGATCGTTACTCACGGAGGTCAACTTTTGAGTGAGGCTCACGAAATACCAGGAATCGGCACTTACCGCCAATTCAGCGACTCAGAAGGCAACAAATTGAGTTTATTAAAACCTAATGCTTCATCACATGACTAAGTTCAACATCCCTTTAGACTGTGAGAATTCACCCAAAAAAGCATTTCTTAGAGATCTCAACATCGCTTTCATGACCGGAGATGTCGACACCATACTCAACTCAGTCTCCGCTGATATCCAATGGGAAATGGTTGGTGACAAAGTGATCTCAGGTTTGGAAGACTTCAAATCCGCCATTATGGAAATGGCGGATTTTAAAGCAGAAGTGTTCACCATTCACCAAATAATCACACATGGCAAGGATGCAGCACTCACCGGAGAGTTTGTCGATAGCGACAACACCTACAGCTTTTGTGATGTATATGAATTTGTGAGCGCTGGGAAAAACAGCATCCGCAAAATCAGATCTTACTTAATCAAAATGAAGTAAGTATTACCATCCTTATTTTTTGTACTTTGGTCTAAACAACCAAAACGTATGGAATCACAACCATCTTCAGGACCCTTTCAGGTGATAAGAGTCATCCACTTAGGCCTCATGGCCGGACCTATGCTTCTAGGCATTATTTCTTATTTGTTGATTTTGCAACCCAAGGAGGGCGTGCTTTATGATGATACTAACATCCTGACATTCATACCAATAGTTGCTCTAATGATCTCAGTACCAGGAGCTCTGATCGTCTTCAAATCACAGATTAACGGACAGTTAAAAGAAAATCCACCGACAGAGAGGAAACTCGCCATCTATCAGACAGCACATATCATACGAATGGCTCTGATGGAGTTTGCCGCACTCTTTGGGGTGGTGGTATGCATTGTTACAGTCTCTTACATTAACTATTTCACCACTGGTGTAGCGTTGTTAATCATGCTCTTAATGCTCCCTACTAAGTTCAGAATATCGGAAGACCTTAAGCTCAACAGAGACGAACAAAAACAGCTGTTTGGTTAAATCAACCTTTCAATTGATCGTATTTATATCCTAGCTTGAGACTATCTGTGCTATTGAACAGGTTCCAGATCGCGCCATTCCAAAAGGAATAAAAATGATCCATCTCCCTTTTCATCAGAAAGCCGAGTAAAGACTTGGGAAATGCTAAAAAGGTGAAGAACAAAAGAAAAGCGATTTTTCTGAGGCCTCTCACATTGCGACGCATAAATAGTATTCTATTCCGTGTTTGAAAATAGGTTTTTAAAGGAGACGCTTTGCCAGTAGAAATCGATTCCTTATGAAAAATTCGCACAGATCGATCTACTTTTATTTTGAAACCGGCTTTCGTGATTTTAGCTCCCCAGTCTAGTTCTTCGTAGTAGAGAAAATAATTCTCTGGCATCAACCCGACCTGATCGACTACACTCCTACGCAGCATCATCGCAGCACCATGCGCAAAAGGTGACTCCATCAATAACCTGTCAACAGGAATCTGCTTCATGTAACCTACCGCATGATTTCGCCCGGTAATTGTGTTGATAGGTGTATAACCGGCAAACTGTGTGACTTTCGGGTGATCAAAGTAATTGATTACTGGACAAACAACCCCGGTCTCCTCTTCGCGATGCAACACATCCACCAAAGAAGCAATCGTTCCTTTTGGGACCACAGTATCGTTATTCAAAAAGAAGAGACAATCACCTGTGCTGGCTCTAATTCCCAGGTTATTTCCACCAGCAAAACCAAGGTTTTTCTCACTGCGGATGGTAATTGTCTCGGGATATTCTTCATTGATCCTGGCACTTGCATCCTCCCTGGATCCATTATCCACCACGATCACCTCCAGGTTTTGATAGTCCTGTTCTCGCAGAGATTTCAACAACTCCAACGTTACTTCAGGTTGGTTGTAATTGACTGTGATAATACTAACCTTCTTCATGCTCTTCGTTTAGCTTTATCCCATACCACACTTTGATTGCCAGCGATCAGCTTTAAAAAACCCAGGAACACATTTAAATTCATGAAAGTGAAGTAAAGAGGAATGTAGAGCGCCTTCACACGAAGATTGTTACTTTCCAAATAGTATCCGGTAATTGCTGCCAGGTAGAATCCTATTTGACCGCTGAGCATGCCCCACCAAAACCAGTGACCAGACTGGATCAGTACCAAATTGGTTACAAATAGCAAGACCAGTGAAATCGGCGCCAGTGTCCACCGCAACACGCGATGTGAAATGTATTGGAAGGTAAGTACTCCGTATTTGAAAGGATTAAGGATGAACCCCAGGCGCCAAATGGCCTGCAATCCTCCAGCAGAGATTCTCACCTTGCGCTTCATTTCTTCATGTAAAGAGTCTGAGGAGTGCTCCATGGCTCTGGCATCTGACTCATAGGCCACTCGATAGCCGTCTGCCGCTATACGCATGGTCATGACAAAATCCTCAATCAAAGTATCTTGTTCTGGTTTTTCATAGAGATCCGTTCGTATGGCAAACAGCTCCCCTGCGGCTCCCACCACACTATGTAGTTGGTAATCCCATCGTTTGAGCAATGACTCATAGCGCCAGTAAATTCCCTCTCCGGCACTAGCTGCATCTCCTTCTGCGATGACTGATTTCTCACCAGCCACCGCACCTACTTGTGGATTTTGGAAGTGGCGCACCATCAGCCTGAGAGCCTCTTTGTTGATCATGGCGTTGGCATCCGTGAATATGGTGATGGGCTCCTTGATATGCTTCATCACGCGATCTACGGCCGATAGCTTTCCTCTTCTGGCTGGATGGTGAAAGAATTTTACATTAGGGAACAACCGAACGATTCTGGAAGTGAGGTCATTGGATCCATCCGTCACAAAATATAGATGAAGCTTTTCCTGAGGGTAGTCCATTTTCAGGCAGTTCTCTATCTTGTGAATGATGACATCCTGCTCGTTATAAGCTGCAACTAACATGGCCACCTCTGGCAGTTCTTCATTCGTCTGCTGAGCAAACCTTTGCTCTTTCCCGAAAAGTTTGACGAGTAAACCCAGCAAAACTCCATAGCCGAGATAGCTGTAAAAGACGATCGCAAAAGCAACGATAAAAATCCAGATGAATACTTCCATAACCTTACTTGTTTTTAAGCTAAGGTACCTCTAGATCTTGGCTGGCTCAGATAGCTTTCGTTAACTGAACCTCATTCGTAGATTTTCAGCAAATCTGGTCGTTAAATTGTCTTGATGCGGTTCATCAAAACTGGTCGGTGGGCTCGACTGATCGGGATCACCTTGTCGTGAATGACCATGTTGGTTTCTTCGATATCAACTACTTTAGACAAGTTCACCACAAACGAACGATGCACTTTCAAGAACTTTTTATTCTTGATCTTGTCGTCGATATTCTTCAATGTAGAATGTACAATATACTTGTCAGTCATGGTGCGGAACGAGACATAATCCCCGAGAGATTCTACGTACAACACATCATCCAGATTGAGGCGTACATACCTCCCATCCACTTTGAGGAACAACTCGGACATCTCCTCTGAGGGAGACATGGATAGATTTTCACGGGCGTGATCAATGGCTTTGAGTAAGCGCGCAAGCTCCACGGGTTTAGTGAGAAAATCAGTTACCCGATGTTCAAATGCCTCTACTGCATACTCTGCATGACCGGTGGTAAAAATGATCTGAGGTTTTTTGTCCAGGCTTTTGATCAGGTCCAATCCCGAAAAATCAGGCATTTGGATATCCAATAGGATAAGGTCCACCGGTTCAGACTTGATCAGCTTGAGGGCGTCCAGCCCGTTATCAAAAGATCCAACTACTTCCAGATCATCGATTTTCTTGCACATGGACTCCAATGAAGCACGTGCCATTTGGTCATCCTCAACTATTATGCAATTCATATTATAGCATTGTTCAAAGTAACTAATTGTTAAACTGTGACAGCTTGTCTAGCTCTTGTTCTACTAGTTGATGATGGCTGGCAAATTGATCCAGAAACTGCGGGACCAGATGGCGAATAGTGCTAGCATCTTGCCGTTTGGCAACTTGTTCAATTTCCAGCATTTGATCTGTCTGTTGGCTCAGACCGACCATTACAAAGTTTGGCTTAATCCGATGTGCCAATGTAGCTAACTCTTGCCAGTTTTCCGAATCAAAATGCATTTTGAGTTGCTCAATATCTGCTCCTATGGTCTTTAAGAATATCTCAAACATCAACTGGGCGCGCTCGTAATCTTCTCCGTAAAATGACTCCAGATATGGCCTGTCCAGTTCAGCAGAAAATTGAAATGCTTTCATTGGTTCATTGGTTCCTCCTAAGTCTGCCTCAGTTAACTGATCAAATATGTGCAGCAGCTGCTCTGGAGAAAACGGCTTGGACAGGTGATGGTTCATACCTGCGGCAATGGCTTTTTCCTTTTCATCTACCAGAGCTGATGCTGTGAGCGCTATTATCGGGATATCCTTATTGGGGTTGTGCTCTGCTGTTCTGATTCTAATGGTCGTCTCATACCCATCCATCACTGGCATGCGAATATCCATCAAAACAAGGTCATAACTACTCTTTTTAATCCATTCAAGTGCCTCTCCACCATGGTTGGCCAGATCATAAGTGATCTCCCATTTTTCTAATAGACCGATCAGATACTGCTGATTGATTTTGTTATCCTCCACAATCAGCACATGATTGATCCCCTGTGGTAGTATGTCTTGTTGATGATGCATTTGACCTTCTTGTTTGCGCACTTTGCTTTTTCTAAAAACCATGTTGAAAGAAAACTGAGACCCCTCACCTACTGTACTGGTTACTTCTACCTGCCCCTGATACATACCTACCAGCCTTTGTACAATTGTCAGTCCTAGTCCTGTGCCTCCATATTTAAGTTTGGTTTGTTTATCTCCTTGTTGGAAACTCTCGAATATCGCCTTAAGTTGATTTTCTTCTATACCAATACCTGTATCAGACACGGTACACCTGACGCTCACTGTTTCCTGCAGGTCCTCAATCAACTCCAAACTCGTGGTGATTTCACCAGATTCTGTGAACTTAGAGGCGTTACCTATCAAGTTAAGAAAAATTTGATTCAAAATAGTAGGGTCTACCTCCACATCAAAATCCAACTGAGGGTCCAACATGACCTTATACTGAATATCCTTACTATTCCTAAAATGGTAAGTCTGGACTACTGCACGTACATTTTCCACCAAGTCGACCGGTTGCTCATTGAGTTCCATTTTTCCGGATTCGATTTTGGAGATATCCAACACATCCGATATCAGACCTAGTAGTATATCTGCAGAATACTTAATGTTATTTAGATAATCCAACTGCACGGAGTTCAGCGATGTGTCATACAGCAGATTAATCAATCCGGCAATGGCATTAATCGGATTTCTAATTTCATGGCTCATGTTGGCCAGAAATTCCTTCTCGGCAGCTCGTGCTCCTTCAGCCACTTCTCTGGCTAGCCTTAGTTCATTTTCGAGGTTTTTGCGTGGTGTAATATCGTAGTGGATACCAATAGAACCTACCAGATTGCCACGATCATCCATAAATGGAGCCCCGCTGATCAATACCCAAATGCGTTCGCCATCTTTACGGATCAGCTGCATTTCGTAGATGCTTTGCTTACCCACTGCGCGCTGGTCATCCTGGCCATTCATTAGCTCCTGATACTCAGGTGGCATTAAAAGCTCCACAGCGTTTTTCCCTTCTAGTTCATCCCGTGTATAACCAGTCATGTCACAAAAACGATCATAGGCTTTGATGATTTTGTGATTCGGGTCTACCTCTAGCAGGCCCAATTCCATATTTTCAATAATTCCCCGGTACTTTTCCTCTGATGCAATGATTTTTTGTTCGAAGTAAAATCTATCTGTTACATCTCGATATTTCCAGAGATGCCCCAGGTACTCATCACCCAAAAAAGTGGGTATGAAGTCACGAGCCAGTACTTTACCATTGCGCATCTTGAGGATGTCACCGATTGCTTTTTCGCGGTTTTCGATTAGTTCCTCTACCCGGCTTACGAAAGTGTCTGGATCTTCAAACAAACTTGCCGCAGTGCTTAAGTCATCTTTACAGTTGTTTCCTACCAGATGCTGAGGTGCTGCCGGGATTTCGAACAACTCACAAAATTTCTCATTGGTTAAGACGATTTCCCGGTTCGCATTTTCAAACAGAATACCCGCATGAAGGTGTTGGATAAGAGAAGCCAAAGTGTTCGTACGCTCATTTACCCGACGTTCCAAAGTCTCATTTAACCGCTGCAAATCACGATTGGATCTATATAATTCCAGAGATTTCTTCTCCAGCAAAGACTCCGCTTCATAGCGAGCCTCTCGCTCCCTGACCACACGGCGCTGAAGTAACTCTACTTGCTTTTTAAGCTTTTCTGCGGATAACGAATCTAACTCTAACACCTTTTTCGTCTAGTTTTTTCATTTGTATATCTGCCTCCTCATTAAAATAATGGAGACACCCCTGTATTAACCCATGAGCAAACGCACCCATGCAGCGGACAGATTCATATAAGAGGATTAGTTCATCATCCTGGTATTTTTCAATAACAAATGATGGCAATTCTGCATCTGGATAAAGTTTTCTCACCTCTGGATGTATTTTCTCCTCAATGCCCGATAAGAAAGCAAAAGCGTCCATATCCTCATGAAAAAAGGACTGATAGGATTTGCTGAAGACACCAAATAGATAGGTGCCATAGTCCACCATCAGCTCATCCACTGACTTGCCCAAATGCTGAGACAGTAGAACCAGTATCTGAACCATCTCATGATGGGGATAACTACCCACAGTGGTGTATGTCCCCTTGATCGTTGGCCGCACTTTCTGGAGCACTTCATCCACAAGATCATACCCGTAGGATTGCTCCACCATTTCCAATAGTTCAGTAAATACGATTCCTCTCATGATACAAACTTGCCAATAGCTAGATCAAAATGAAGTCTTATATCGATTTTCAGCGTTGGGATTTCGATATTTGAACATCTTTGTTAGATAACTGGTATTTTGTCTGCTGATTGACCACTAATGGAATATGATTCACATCCGAACCACGCTTCTTTACCTCGTATTAATCGTTGGGACTGTCTTGCTTTCGGCATTGAATAGTAGTGCTCAGGAGCTTCCTTTTACATTCGAAAAAAAGGGTCTGTTCAAACAAAAAACAGCAATAAAGATGTGCGGCTTTGAACTCACTCAACAGCAGCTAGTGGTATTTATGGCAGACGATCCAAACATGGACGAGTATAGCAAGCCATTGGCTGGCATGTTCCTATCCAAATCAATCCTGGGTGCCACAGGGTCTGTCTTATCTACCTGGCCACTGTTACAGCTACAGCTGGATCAGGAACCAAATCTGAATCTCACGTATGCTGGCCTGGCCACCCTGGCAGTCTCCACGGTTATAGACCATGTGTTCTCCAAAAAAGCCGTGAAAGCAGCCACCTTCTATAACAATGGATACCAGGAGCCACAAATCCGGGCTCGCTACCAAATCAAACCAGCTTCATCTGGTGTAGGAATAGCTCTTGCTTTCTAGGGGGAGCTGATCTTCGTATGTTTGTGCCATGAAAATCGGCCTGATCTCAGACACCCATAGCTATCTTGACCCAAAGGTATTTGACTACTTTCAACAAGTAGATGAAATCTGGCATGCCGGAGATATTGGTACGCTGGCACTTCTGGAGCAGTTGGAAGCATTCAAGCCCACAGTTGCTGTTTTTGGCAACATAGATGGACATGAGGTTCGGGAGGCGACACCTGAGGACCAGATATTTGTCCGAGAAGGTGTGAAGGTGTTGATGACACACATTGCTGCCAAGCCACCAAGATACAACCCAAGAGTCCAAAAACTTATTCAGGCTCACCAACCTAACCTCTTGATCTGTGGACACTCACATATTCTCAAGGTGCAACCAGACCCTGCCAATAACCTGCTCTTTATGAATCCTGGAGCAGCTGGAATCCACGGTTTTCATCAGGTAAAAACACTCCTTAGATTCGATTTGGTTTCGGGAAAGCCGAAAAATCTAGAGGTAGTTGAGCTTGGTAAACGTGGTGCCATAGGGCAGCATTAACCCATATCCAAAAGGTCCAGTAGCTCCACCACCTCCTCTTTACTGATCCCATGCTCTGAGGCAAGCAAACTGAGCTTTTGCAGTTCTTGATCGCTGATATTTCCATTTGGAAACTTGTTTACAATCAATCGCTTCAATGCTTGATAATTGGGATAATCAATGTTTTGAATAACCATTGGCTTGTCATGTTAAGGAATCGTTTCATTAACTACCCAGTCAAAAAGTTTGCCAAATGGTTTTTGAACACTGCAAATATCAGAAGTGAATCTTTGAAAATAATAGGCTGTCTAAAAAGTAATTTAAAAATGTCAGGCTGAGGTCCTCGAAGCCTTTTTTCTCTGCGAAAAGTCCCATTTCGAGAACCTCAATGTGACACATTTTCAGTTAACCAAACTTTTAAGACAGCCTCTTCATGATGACTATTTTCTTACTTTTCTCTAATCGACTTGAACTCAGAGCCTTCTTTCCATTTTGGCCACTGGTCGCTATTGGCCAGCTGCTGACCAAGCTCATAATAGAGTGTGGCATCCTGATAGATTCCACCAAACTCCCAGGTGTCAGAGTTGTACTCATCAGCCGGTTGATGATAGGCTGTTGTCTCAAATTCCCGAGTTCGCTCTTCGATATACGCCACGCCTTTGGTCATGTGCTCATATGAACCCATAGAAAACATCGCTGGGATGCCCACTTTGGCAAACTGGAAATGATCTGATCTAAAGAAATATCCTTTGCCAGGAGTTGGGTCTGGAATGATGTACCGACCCTGTTTTTTGGCAATGGCCTCAGACAACTCGTCCAGCTCTGACTGTCCATAGCCAATGATGGTCAGGTCTTTCATAGGTCCATAAAATGCCAGTCCATCCATATTGATATTGGCCACTGTCTGTGCCGGAGGATAAATGGGGTTTTCTCCATAGTATTTAGATCCTAACAAACCCTGCTCCTCAGCAGTCACTGCCAGGAAGATCACACTTCTTTCTGGCTGCTCAGCCTTAGAAAAAGCCGCAGCAATACCCAACAAAGATGCTGTGCCTGATGCATTGTCATGAGCTCCATTGTAAATACTGTCACCCTCTACTGCCGGACCCACGCCCAGGTGATCCCAGTGAGCAGAATACAGCACATATTCTTCAGGTTTAGTTTTTCCTTCTATCACGGCAACCACGTTGTTGGAAGTTGATTTCTTAATTCGGTTTTCGACGGTCACTGATGCTGTGAGGTTGAGAGGAATCGGCTGGAAATCCTCCGCTCGGGAGCGCTCCACGAACCCCTTCATATCCACCTCTGTGGCCTCAAATATCCGGATGGCTGCATCCCGTGTAATCCAACCCTGAACGATGGGTTTATAACTGTCTCCGGTTTGGTCCAGATACAGGCTAGCTCCAGACCAGGAGTTGCGCACTACTCCCCAGCCATAACCCGCTGGTGCTGTGTCATGAATGATCAGACATCCTGCAGCTCCTTGTCGTGCTGCTTCTTCGTACTTGTAAGTCCACCGACCATAGTATGTCATGGTGCGTCCTTTAAACAAAGTGCTGTCTTCGGCTCCAAATCCTGGATCATTTACCAGCACCACCACTGTCTTTCCTTTTACATCCAGCCCCTCATAGTCGTTCCAGTCATATTCAGGAGCCACGATCCCAAATCCGGCAAAAACAAGCTCTGAATCCACTAGCTCATTTAGCTCCTCCACTCGCTCGCTGTAAGCAACAAAGTCATCCCCCACCTGCAGGGAAACTTCTTCATTTCCACCGTTGATTCTCATGGTGGACGAAGGTCGAGCATCTAATTCCACCAATGGCACTTCTTGAAAGTAACTATTGTCATTGCCTGGTGTTAAGCCGAGTGACTTGAACTGGTCAGCCAAATAAGCTATGGTCTTGTCTTCACCTTCTGTGAAAGGCTTCCTTCCGAGAAACTCGTCGGACGCGAGGGTTTTAATGTGATTGGCAATAGCCACAGTATCAATTGCCGAAGCATCACTGGTTTGCTTTTCTGCAGGCTGACAAGCCGCCAGCGATCCAATCAATACTAAATAGGTTAACTTCTTCATAGGTTGTTATTTTTTGGATTCATGAATTTGAGCATTTTTTGTGGTTTCCTAAAATGATAAGGGCTCAAATGCCAAATTCATATGTAAACGGTGATTTTTTTAGTCTTACAACTAACAAATTGATCGTCTATTGATTATCTAGGTGTAAACCAATTAATACCATGATTATGAAAAACTTACTAAAGCTTTCACTGGCGCTGCTAGTGGTTGCTTGCAGCCAGCCAAAATCCAATAACGAATCAGAATCAACCGAAGTAAAAGAGCCTGTTGAGGACAAAATATCACTAGAAGTAATCTGGGAATCTGACACGGTACTCACCACGTCAGAGTCTGTATACTATGACAAGTCCAATGATGTACTCTACGTCTCTTGCATCAATGGAGTACCACCAAACGAACAGGACGAGGATGGATACATCGCTAAGGTCTCACCAAAAGACGGATCTATAATCGAACTGAAATGGATAACGGGACTGGATGCTCCTAAGGGAATGGGCAAGGTCGGTAACAACTTGTATGTTACCAATATAGATGAGTTGGTGATTGTAGACGTCACCACCGGCGAGATTACCGAAAGAGTAGCTGTGCCAGAAGCACAATTTCTCAACGATATAGCTACTGATGACGATGGCAATGTCTATTTCAGCGATTCCAATACCAACAAACTACATAAATACTCAGCTGACGGTACACTCAGCACCTGGCTGGAAGGAGAAAATCTGGGTGGACCCAATGGCCTGTTTCATGATGGCGAACGCATGATGTTGGCCACCTTTGGTGCGGGTGATTTCAGATCCATAGACTATACCACCGAAGAGGTGAAACCAGTGGTGGATTCTATACCAGGAGGAGATGGAGTGGTTAAAGTTGGTGTAGACTATCTAGTGTCTAACTGGAACGGAGAGGTCTACTATGTCACCTCTAACTGGGAAAAACAACTCATTTTAGATACCAAGGAAATTGGCGCCAATGCTGCAGATATAGAATTTGACGAATCTAGTATGACACTGTACGTTCCCACCTTTTTTGGTAATCAGGTAGCAGCTTACAAGCTCAATAAATGAGATTAATTAACCTGAAAATCGAAAGCGCTTTCAATCGAAAGCGCTTTTTTTATGGGTAATTGGTAACTTTCAATCATCAAATCTTAACCCAACAAATTATGAATCAATTATCCAAACTGGTGGCCCTGAGCACCTTGATTATGTTTAGCTGCTCACAGCCAGAAAAGCAAGAATCCACAACAGAAACCGAACCTTCTCCTATGCAGGCAAAACTGGACGATTACAAGGAGGTAAAGCTGACCGCTGACCTGTCCCAATTGAGTGAAGCTGAAAAAGCTATGATTCCAAAATTGATCGAAGCTGCCAAGGTCATGGACAAGCTTTTTTGGTATGAAGCTTATGGGAACAAGGATTCCTTGATGAGCTCCATTACCGATGAGGCAACAAAAAGATATGTTCAGATCAACTACGGCCCATGGGATCGACTGGACGACAACCAGGCATTCCTCGAAGGAGTAGGTCCAAAACCTGCTGGAGCCAACTTCTACCCAGCTGATATGTCTAAAGAAGAGTTTGAAGCAACAGATCTGGAAGGAAAGAAAAGCCTGTATACATTCATCAGGAGAAACGAAGCAGGTGAATTGACGACCGTTCCATACTATGAAATGTTTGCTGAAGACGTACAGCGCGCATCCCAACTTCTGAAAGAATGTGCTCAACTGGCTGAAGATGAGGGGCTCAAAAAGTACCTATCGCTCCGTGCAGAGGCCCTTTTAGATGACAACTACCAACCATCTGATATGGCCTGGATGGACATGAAAACCAATGGTATCGATGTGGTGATCGGTCCAATAGAAAACTATGAGGATGCACTGTATAATTACAAGGCTGCACATGAAGCGTATGTGCTGGTGAAAGACAAATTGTGGAGTGATCGCCTATCCAAATATGCCGCGTATTTACCTGAACTGCAGAAAGGATTGCCTGTTGCTGAAAAGTATAAGGCAGAAAAACCAGGAAGTGATGCAGACCTCAATGCCTACGATGTAGTCTACTATGCCGGAGATTGTAATGCAGGATCTAAAACGATAGCAATCAATTTACCAAATGATGAAGAGGTACAGCTAGCCAAAGGATCACGCAGACTGCAATTGAAGAATGCCATGCGTGCTAAATTTGATGAAATACTCGTACCCATTTCTAAGGTACTGATTACTCCTGAGCAGCAGCAGCACATCACATTCGATGCATTTTTCAGCAACACCATGTTTCATGAAGTAGCTCACGGACTGGGAATCAAAAATACCATCAATGGTAAAGGAACAGTCCGATCGGCACTTCAAGAACACAGCTCTGCCCTGGAAGAAGGTAAAGCAGATATCCTGGGTCTGTACATGATCACCCAGCTGCACGAAAAAGGTGAATTGGAAGGAAATCTAGAAGACTATTACACCACTTTTATGGCTGGAATCTTCCGATCTGTCCGATTTGGAGCAGCCAGTGCACACGGCAAAGCCAACATGATCCGCTTCAATTTCTTCCAGGAAATGGGAGCTTTCAGTAAGAAGGAAGATGGCACTTATGAGGTTGATTTTCAAAAAATGAAAACAGCCATGAATGCTCTATCTGAAATCATTCTCACCATCCAGGGTGACGGAGATTATCATGCGGTGAGCGAGCTAGTGGCTGAGAAAGGGGTGATTGGCGCTGAATTGCAATCCGATCTTGATAGGTTGGAATCTCAGGACATTCCTGTTGATATTGTTTTCGAACAAGGAGTAGAAGTACTCGGCCTGTAAAATCTAGAGGAGCAGCATCCAAAAACGGGTTCTGCTCCTTTGACTTCTGGATCCATTCCTCTACCGATCAATGACTTATAAGCATTTCACCTAAGATAAATACCCAAATTGCGGTAAGCGCGATCAATTGCGCACAAGCCGGTTGGTAACACTGTAAATGTGGCGTAAATTAAGTTGATAATAGTTGCGCCATGAAATTCACTTCTTCATCTATCGACATCCATTCGGATCATTTTCAGGACGAACCATGTTTGTATTTTCGCTTCAAAGGCAAGTTCACTGAAGAAGCCTCCAATCGCTCCACACAGGCGTGGCATCAGATGCTCGAAAGCAACCTATCAGAACGGTATGTCTTTGTGTGGGACTGTGAAGAAATGAATGGTTTTGAGATCTCTGCGAGGAAAATCTGGTACCAATACATGAACATTCACAAAAGACAAATAGCACGAGTCGTTGTGGTCGGAGGTGGCATACTGATCAGAAATGCAGCACGTGTCATGCTGGAGTTTTTTGGACTACCCACCACAATAGCCAAGTCGAGAGAAAAATACGAAGAACTCAAAGAATTGGTACATGTTTGATGGTTTCAGAATGAAAACTTCTTGAAGTAACTGGCGATTGATTAAATTACCTCGGATTGTCAAATGTGACGATCAAGAAATTGACACGAAAGAAGGAAGATTACTTTGAAATTTTCAGAACTGAATTTGAATCCAACCCTGCTCGAAGGAATCGATGCGATTGGGTTCGAAAATGCTACTCCTGTTCAGGAGGCGACTATACCACTCATTTTAGCTAATAAAGACATCATCGCTGCTGCACAGACAGGAACAGGAAAAACAGCTGCTTTTCTGCTCCCTGTGATCCACAAAATACTGGAACAGCCCGAAGATGGCCATATCAAAGCATTGGTGATTGTGCCTACAAGAGAACTTGCCGTCCAGATAGATCAGCAACTGGAAGGCCTCTCCTACTATACCTCTGTGAGCTCTCTGGCTGTATATGGCGGAGGTGATGGACAGTCTTTTGATCGGGAGAAAAAAGCACTCACGGAAGGCGCAGACATCATCATAGGTACTCCCGGCAGGCTTATAGCTCATCTCAACATGAACTACGTGAAGGTTGAAAAACTGGACGTTTTGGTATTGGATGAGGCAGATCGAATGCTGGATATGGGATTCAATGAAGACATCATGAAAATCATTCGGTATTTGCCGAAAGAGCGCCAGACGTTGCTATTCTCTGCTACGATGCCTCCTAAAATCAGGGAACTGGCAAGAAAAATTCTTCAAGAACCTGAAGAAGTCAGTATCGCCATATCCAAACCCAACGAAAAAATCATCCAAGCGGCATTTGTATGCTATGATGGCCAAAAGATCGAACTGGTCAAACATATTCTCAAGGCAGATTTCTTACGTAGTGTTATCGTTTTTTGCTCGACCAAAGACAGTGCGAAACGGCTGACCCGAGAGCTGAAGAAGAATGACCTCTCAGTAGAAGAAATCCACTCAGACCTGGAACAAAAGACGAGAGAAGAAGTGCTCAGCCAATTCAAAAGCAGAAAACTAAAAGTACTGGTGGCCACAGACATACTCGCCAGGGGCATTGATGTGGAGGACATTGATATAGTGATCAACTATGATGTACCAAACGATGGCGAAGACTATATCCACCGTATAGGGCGAACAGCGCGTGCGGCTAGCACCGGAGCAGCCTTTACGTTTGTAAATGAAAAAGAACAATCCAAGTTCCTGGCCATAGAAGAACTGCTTGGCAACCCAGTGCCTAAGGCGAAGATTCCTGCACATATTGGTGAAGGTCCCGAATACAGTCCAAAGCCATATCGCGGCGGAGGCAAGGGAAAACGGCGCTCTGGAGGTAAGGGTAAGCGGAGATAGTCAAATTCCCAACAACAGATGAATCCCAGGGATTACCTATCAGATCAAATCACAGCTGCAGGATTATGGGAAAAAACCATTCAATTGAAGCGTTATGATTTTCTGATCAGCAAAGGAGACCTGGACACCCACCTGTACCTCGTACAGGAAGGTAGCTTTCGTATATTCATCACTGAAGAGACAACAGAACACACCATTCGATTTGGCTATCAGGGCGATCTCATCTCTGCCCTGGATAGCTTCATTACCAACAGGTCCACTTCCTTTTTCTTTCAGGCACTGCGCAAATCCACTATTAAGAGGATCTCTAAAGCAAAATTTGAGGAGTTCATCAACTCTTCCGATGATCTGAAAAATAGATGGTATCAGGGTTGGAAAGGTATGGTCTATGAACACATGGAGCGCGAACAAGACCTGCTGACAACCTCTCCGCTAGAACGATACAAAAGGGTTTTGGCTAGAAGTCCAAGACTGTTTCAGGAAATTCCCAACAAATACATCGCTTCCTACCTGCGCATGACCCCTGAGACACTCTCCCGCATCATGAAATCTTAATTTCGATCAAGATTTAGGGAATACAAATAAGGGATATTTGCCAAAAAAAAATTGATGAATATCGGAAGCCAAGAATTGATCGACGAGTTAACTCAAATGACTCGCAACCACCTAAATGTAGCCCAAGAGCTACTACAACTAGACACTGAAGAACTCAACTCTAAAAGCGATCCAAAAAGCTGGAGTATTCTTGAATGTCTGGAGCATCTCAATAGGTACGGTCATTTCTACATTCCAGAAATTGAAAAGCAAATTAACCAAAGCAGCCATCAACCGACAGCATATTTTCGATCATATCTTCTGGGTGATTACTTCGCCAAAAGCATGCTGCCCAGGGAAAAACTGAACAAGATGAAGACCTTTAAAAGCATGAACCCACTTGGTTCTCAACTAGATCAATCTTCTATTCAGGAGTTCATTGATCAACAACAGCAGCTTCTATCTCTTCTGGAGCAATCCAGGAAAGTCAACCTTCACAAAACCAAGACAAGGATCTCTATTTCTAATTGGATCAAATTGAAATTGGGTGACACGCTCCGTGTGGTAATCTACCACAACTACCGACACCTCATACAAATTGAAAGAATACGTCAGGAGCACGCTGCCGTGAAGTACAATCCTAAACAGGAGAGGTTTCAAAAATAATTATATAACTTTCTGTCATGCAATACTTAATGATGACACTCACTGGCTTGGGACTATTGCTTTGGTTTCTCGCTATTATCAATCTTACCAGAACAAGGTTTGATCAACCTCACTACCGTACCATTTGGCTGGTGATCATATTATTTTTCCCTTTGCTCGGTTCGATCATTTACTTTCAATTGAAAAAAAACTACGCTGGAAACCCTAGAAAATTTCGACCTCAGTTTCAACGGTAGTTAGTTAAAATCTTGCTTCATTTCGTTATCTTCCATAGGTAATTCAATTGGAAGATAATGGTACGTTTCCCTCAACTACTTTTTTGCGTTCTGCTCCTTCTAACTCATGCCGGTTACGCTCAGCATTTAATCCTCGAAAAACGAAACAACCCAGACAAGAAGCGTCTGGTAGTTCCTTCGGATATCCAGGTGACCATGCTCTCCGGAAAAAAATACCAGTTGGAAGATATCCAATTGTCTGAAAATGCTATAGTGAGTGGGAATGATACACTAGCGTTGAACTACATCAAGCGTATCAACTGTAAGACGAAAGTCCAGTTGGCTCAGAATGTAACTGGCTATACTATAAGCGCTGCAGGTGCTTTCTTCACTTTTTCAGGATTAGTCGGGCTCGCCATAGCTTCCAGTTCTGGAGATTCCTACCTTTTTCCTGATGAGCAGCCCACTGGCCCTCCATTGGCCATGATGGCCGGAGGCATCGCATTGGGCATCATCGGTTATCAAGTCACCGGTATGAAAAGGTCCTTTAACCTCGCCACCACCTGGCAACTAAAAGTCGAATCTGATCAGAATTAAACTCCTGCTTCAGGAATTTGGGTCAATTACGACCAAATCAACATTTACCTGAATTAGTGTCATTCACTTTTTTCAATTTCACGTACAATTCCCGAACTTCACCACCCCATTACGAGTTGAAGCATTGATATGGCAAAAGAAAGAATTGTAAACATTGGTCTTGTTCAGAACACATGTAGCGATGATCTGGAAGACAATTTTCAAAAAGCAATAAAAGGAATAGAAGAGGCAGCCGCTCAGGGTGCTCAGATAGTTTGCTTACAAGAACTATTCCGTTCCAAATATTTCTGTGATGTGGAAGACTATGACAATTTTAACCTCGCAGAAGCAATTCCCGGCCCGACTACCGAAAAATTCAGTGAACTGGCTAAAAAACACAACGTGGTGATTGTAGCCTCACTTTTTGAAAAACGAGCTCAGGGTCTATATCACAATACTGCAGCAGTAATCGATGCAGATGGCACTTACATGGGTAAGTATCGAAAAATGCACATTCCGGATGACCCAGGCTATTTTGAGAAATTCTACTTTACTCCCGGTGACCTGGGGTTCAAAACATTTGATACCAAGTATGCTAAAATTGGTGTGCTTGTCTGCTGGGATCAGTGGTATCCTGAAGCAGCTCGCATCACAGCGCTGAAAGGTGCCGAAATGCTCTTCTACCCAACAGCTATTGGCTGGCACAATAGTCAAGATGAGCAAACCAATAAAGAGCAACACAACGCCTGGCAAACCATCCAGCAGTCACATGCTGTAGCCAATGGCATACCTGTTATTGGTGTCAACAGAACTGGTGTAGAAGGTGACATGCAGTTTTGGGGTGGATCTTATGTAACCAACGCTTTTGGCTGGCTGGACTACAAAGCACCCCACCTGGAAGAAATCGTGAAAGTAGTACCGGTCAATCTGGACAAATCAGACAGCTACCGTGTGCATTGGCCGTTTCTTCGTGACCGAAGAATTGATGCTTATGCACCTATTGAAAAACGATTCATCGACGAGGAATGAGTACTCCAAAAGCTGAAGGATTTCGGTTTCCTGCCGAATGGCAACCACACCGGGCTACCTGGTTGAGTTGGCCGCACAATGTCAATTCGTGGCCTGGAAAAATTGAGACCATTTATAAACCTTACTGTGACTTTGTCAAAGAAGTGGCCAAAGGTGAGGAAGTCTGCATCAATGTAGCCACAGACCAAATGCAGCAAAAAGCAATTGAGTACCTAAAGGCTGTGGATGCTGATTTGTCCAGAATAAAGTTTTATCAGCATCCAACCAATGATGCATGGTGCCGTGATCACGGTCCCGCATTTGTTATTAAAGAAGGAGATAAAGCCATCGTCAACTGGGGCTACAATGCCTGGGGTGAGAAATATCCTCCTTATGATCTGGACAATCAGATTCCCACCAAGGTTGCTGAGCAGCTTGGACTTAAAGTCTTCAATCCAGGTATCGTAATGGAAGGTGGATCTGTAGATTTCAATGATCAGGGGATCGTCCTGACTACCACAGCATGCCTCCTCAATAAGAATCGCAACCCACATCTTAACCAAGAGCAAATTGAAGGGTTTCTAAAGGATTACTATGGAGCTTCACAGATTTGGTGGATTGGCGATGGAATCGTTGGAGACGATACGGATGGCCATGTAGATGACATCACTCGATTTGTCAACAATAACACAGTGGTTACAGTAGTTGAACCTAACGAAGCAGACGAGAATCACACTCCGCTGCAGGAAAACCTGCAAATGCTCAAGTCATTCAAACTGCCTGATGGCTCACCACTTCAAGTGATAGAATTGCCCATGCCTAACTCGATTATCTATGATGATCAGCGTCTACCAGCGTCTTATGCCAATTTTTACATTGCTAATGAATGTGTGGTAGTGCCTACCTACCGTGACAAAAAAAATGATCCAGTTGCCCTGGAGATCCTATCAGCACTTTTTACGGATCGAAAAGTAATTGGAATAGACTCTACTGACATAGTTTGGGGACTGGGTAGTTTCCATTGTTTGAGTCAGCAAGAACCGGTTTGAACTCTGGTTGATAATGAACCCTACTACTAAACCTAAACTGATTGATCTCAACTTTGGGGTGCATGCTACCATGATTCCGAAGAAGGCAAATGGAATGAATGTGCATCAACTGGAGAACCTCACCTTTGTAGATAGTGGACTCTCCTGTGACACGTTCAATATCATTCACATCAACAATGGACTAAATATCACTCCCAATGAAATAACGCTAGCTTTGGATCATTTCAAGAGGAAAAGCCTAGACTATTGCCTCTGGATCAACAGTGAAAATCTCACGGAGCAAGTACAAGCTTACCTAGAAGAGCACTCATTGAGCCAGCAGGGATCAGAGATGGGAATGTCCCTTGATTTGGTCACTTACGAGCCTTTAGATTTAAAAAAACACCAAAATATCTTAGAGGTTGTGACTGAAGAACAACTAATTGACTTTGCGAATGTCATTGCCTCGAATTGGACTCCTCCTGATCCTAATGTGCTCGAATACTATCAAAAAACTGCGGCCCACTATTTACACCAGAGCAGTGGTGTTGTTTTACTGGTTTATTACCATGAGGGTACTCCCTTAGCGACGGTGGAGCTATTTCCAACAGATCATGAGACTATTGGTATCTACGGGTTGGCCACTCTGGAAGATGCTCGTGGACAGGGGATCGGTTCTGCACTGATGACTTTTGCATTGAAAAAAGCCAAAGAACTTAATTATAAAAACGTGGTACTTCAGGCTTCAGCAGATGGTCTGAGCATCTATCAAAAAATTGGGTTTGAGGCTCATAATCAGTACTTTGAGTTTGCACCTACATCGCAATAAACTCCACAAAACGTTTTCTGGTACGATTATTGGTTTTCAGGTTACAGGCTTAAACATTCGTAACTATGAAACAAACAACTACACCATTCCATTTTAGAGGACTTATTGCATTGAGTACCCTTTCTATGTTTATTCTCTTTGCTGCCTGTACAGAGGACAATTTGGAAGAAGAGATTGAGACATTAGATGACAATACGGCTTTCATTACCACCATTGAAGGGAAAATCAACGGTCAATCATTTGAGACAAAAGGTGGTAGAGTGGAGATAGCTCCTGATGGCACCAATGATGCCAATACCACTGAGGATTTATTCATCCAGCTCTTTAATAAATATGATCACAACAACATCTGTGATGTGACTTTTCGAAATACCAATAGCGTATCGTTCAGACCTCCGCTTGAAGTGGGTGTGCATGAGTTGTATTTCGACGAGGAAACCAATCACAATAACGGCGTTTATTTTACTGTCATTGGGGATCAAACCAATTACAACGCATACGATGGGTACGTGGAAATTCTTTCAATCGATGAATCAACCGTCAGAGGAACAGTAGACGCCAAAATCGACAACAACTTCTGGATCAAAGGTGATTTTGAAGTATCCTTTTGTGACAACTAATTGATTCTTTTAAAGTACTGATAACCACTGGGTAATTCACTTATCCAGTGGTTGTTAAGTGACAAACGTATTGATCACTTGTTTTATGGCCCACTGATCATTTTCATATTCGAGATAAACCATATATCCGAGATAAGACCATTGACCGACAGCCGCTGAAAATATGGCTTTGTCCATCGTCTCGTTAAAGGAAATTCGCGTAAATGATACACTTAATGAAGACTCTCCATATGTGGACACAAAATTATTCCATCCCTCCTGATAGCCTTCAGAGAAGATCTCAGCAAAATCAGGTCGATTAATGAGAATTATTTCAGCATGTGGGACATTAAATTTATTCTCATACAAAATCGAATCTTGATCAGCCGTTGATAAGTGCATAACCAAGGTTGATTCAATCCCGGGATAGTTGTCAACGAAATTATTTAATGATCTTTCTGTAATTCCAAAACGTGCAAACCCATGGTATGATTCCTCTGCAACTACCAGGACTTCAGCTTCCAAAGTGTTTAGATACAAAGAATATATGTCATATTCCTGATCCCGCTGACTGGGAGTTGGAGTCTCCTCTTCACACCCAAATGATGCCAGTATTGCCACGATTAGCAGGTAATGGAGTCGATATGGTCTCATAGCTGAATAATTTGATCCTATAACCCTATGAAAATAATAATTGTTACTCTAAAAGCCCAATCAACAAGAGAATCATGATTACTTCTACCTGTTTGATCAGGAGGACCAATTTTAATTTTTGAAAAGCCTTTGTTTACTGAAGTCTTTATCAGACACCTTTCAAGACGACCAATTAACCAGAAGTAATCTTTAGACTAAACCTATTCATTGCTCCTAAAGAACAGATTCTCGAAATACTGTAATTTGTAATCAAATTCAGCTCAAATGCAATCGGTAACTGTCGTAGGTTCTGGAATCATCGGATTGACCGCTGCAAGCGCTCTCCGTGAAAAGGGATTCAAGGTTCGGGTCATTTCAAAAGAACCCTTGGAAAAATCACTTTCTTTCAAGGTAGGAGCCATTTGGTTTCCTTTTGAAGTACATCCAATCCATAAAGCCAACGAGTGGGGTGCCAGGGCTTATGAGCGATACAAGCTGGAACTGCCAGTAGCGGAAGGAATATCCTTCATTCCATTCATGGTCGTTTACACTCCAGAAAGTAACTCTAAGTGGGTTCAAAGAATGCCAGAAGGAACTGTATATAAGGCCAATAAGCATGAACTCCCTTCTGGAATCAGGGCTGCTTACATTGCTAATGTTCCTTTGGCAGAACCTCATAAATACCTACCATACCTAAAAAGCAGATGTGAAAAGTCTGGTGTAGTCTTTGAACAAAGGACTATTTCCTCACTGCAGGAAATGAGTGACCTGGATGAATTGGTCATTAACTGTACAGGACTGGGGTCTAAAGAATTGTGCAGCGATGAAGAATTGATCCCTATGAGAGGACAGATTTTAAGATGCCTATCCATGAATATACACTCCTATGTGAACTCCACGAAAGCAGGTCAACTCACCTATGCCATCCAACGAAGTGAAGACCTGATCATAGGAGGTACTGATTATCTGAATGATTGGAATGAAGAAGCGAACAAACGAGATGCTGAGTTGATTTTGGATCGGTTTCGAGCTATTGGGGTCACAGATCAGACACCACATATTCTAGAAGAAAAAGTCGGATTAAGGCCGAGAAGAAGTGAAGTGCGTTTTGAGTTTGACTCACAATACTCCAACGTGTTTCATAACTATGGACATGGTGGAGCGGGATTTACGGTGGGTTGGGGATGTGCTCTGGAACTGGCTGACCGGTATTAGGCCGTCTCTTTTCGGACAATCCAGTGTTCACTAACAGATCAAAAGTATTCTACAGCACAATTGATCGAAAATCCATGGGCCTTCCACTCAGCCTCCTTTTTTTTCCTTTCGACTTTCGAAAATAGGATATCCAATAAATTTCAGATTCCCGGATCTGGAATTGGCATGCCATTTGGCCAAAGCGACCTCTGGCAGTACTCACGCTTTGATTTAGAAGCGAATCAAACAGCCCTTTTGTCCTTTTTTCTGAACTGTTAGAAATGAGAACTTTATTCAACTTAGGTCTAGTCACCATAGTGGTGATCAGCCTCATCTCCTGCGATCAGGATGAAACCAATACACCAACACCTCAACCTAATGAGTCCATGGTCCTGGTGTCGTTATCTAGAGATACGTCCATTTTAGAAAACAGCACCCAAATCAATGTATTTGTGGAGCTGTCCAGACAGGTGGCTAGTGAGGTTAGCCTCTCCATAAGTGTGACTCCCGAATCCGCTACATTCTTTCAAACCAATCCGAATCTGGATGAAGGCCAGATTGATCTTATAATCCCAGCGGGACAAATCAGATTTCCTGTTTCCTTGAAGACTATCGACAATTCGGTTATCAATGGAGATCGAATGGTCACTTTTACCATCACCGATGCCTCCCAAGGGGTAGTCATCGGGACCAAAAAAACCACACACGTCACTATATTAGATGACGAAAGTCCACAGGAAAACATAGACTATGTGACGGCCAATTTTGCTCATAGCAGCGGTGCCATGATGGAAGGAGCGGTAGGGTATCTGGTGGAAATCCAATTCAGCCAACCGGTGAGCACAGCAGGAAATATCCATCTTTCATTTGAGCAAAAAGTAAGAAGCCAGATCATAAGCACATCACCTGCTTTGCAAAATGGTCAATTGACCCTCACTGCTGAATTAGGTGCCACATCTCTGTCGTTTATAGTGATGATGACCGATGATCAATTAGTATTGAAACATGATTCATTGAGCATTTCGATTGGCGCTGTTACGGGTGGGCTGGTAATAGGTAATCAAGATCATTTTTTACTTGACCTCTATGATGATGAGCTGACCGGCAAACCAAAAACGGTGACTACATCAGGTGGTGGGTGGTATAGTTCGCAAACCTATGAATACGATGAGTTAGGTCGATTGTCAAAGATGTTTTGGGAAAGCAGAACGCCATTCACCAGACAAGGAAACTATGCCTATTCTTGGGCTGATAATGGACTCATCTCCCGAGTTAACCATTATCCAGAGATCTATGAGGTCTTTTTACAACAAGACGGACGAATCTATCGATCTGAAGAATACAATCATGGTGAATTGAGATCATATAAGCTCTACGACTATGATATAGCCGGAAATGTAGGAGCTGTGCAAGAGTACCATAAACAGCCTGGTGGAGAATTTACCGAATCTCTAACATGGATTTACCTCTATCATGACGATAATAACCTGTATGCCCAGTTGGGGTATACAAAGAATCAGATCACAGAAGAATACGAGCTATTATCTGAACGTTATTATTCGAGCTATCACCCGAATTATTCAAACTTCTTTGGAATTGAAGTAATACCAGGCATCAAGGCGCAAACCAACTTCCCGGGCATACATACCTACAAAACTAACGGGCATGAATTTGTCTATCATTTCAGTTACACGCTAGATAGTGAAGGCCGAGTTTCCGAAAGAAGAATTCCTTATGCACAGGGGAGTGATTACAGCACCTATTCCTACTATTGATGCTATGACATAACCTGAGTCAGGCTGAAGCAACCTGACTCAGGTTAAATCTTTGAGTGTTATCGTTGTTTTGTGCTGTACATTCAATGAATTGTGTTTCTTGACTGGTAAGTTTAATGACAATTTTGTCATGACATTAAATTCTTCAGGCAATGAGTAAAGGTATTCTCAACATTGGATCGATCCACGAGCTTCACAAGCTATTGAACCTGCCCAAACCCAAACATCCGATGATCTCGCTACTGGATGTAACGCAGCTTGACTTTTCAAACATCCCCGCTGGCCAACGAGTAACCCTGGATATGTATACGATTTGGATGAAGGATTCGAATTGTGGTATGCAGTACGGTCGCCACCATTTTGATTTTGCAGAAGGCGTGCTCGTATTTACAGGACCAGGTCAGGTAATGAGCTCTACGGATGACAATGCAGATCGTAGCAATGACTCTGGTTGGGTGTTACTGTTTCATCCCGATTTGATTCGTAAATCCAACCTCGGGCAAAAAATAGAAGAGTACACCTTTTTCGGATACGAAAACCACGAGGCGCTTCACCTGTCTGAACTCGAAGAAAACACCATAACCGAACTTGTTCAAAAGATCAAACAAGAATACGAACAGCGTATTGACAATCACAGCCACCAGGTGATTAATGTAGCCCTGGAATTACTTCTTAGCTATTGCTCACGCTACTACGAACGCCAGTTCAATACTCGTCAAAACCATCACAAAGACGTGGTAACTATTGTAGAAAAAGAGCTTACAGCTTATTTCAAATCTAGCCAGCCGCTGGAATATGGTCCGCCAAGTATTCATTATCTAGCTGATAAAGTCAACCTGTCTCCTGGCTACCTCAGTGATATGTTAAAAAAAGAAACCGGAAAAAGCGGTAAAGATTTTATCAATCACTACCTGGTGGAGCGGGCAAAAACCGTTCTGTTAGGAACGGAACAAACCATCAATGAAGTAGCTTATTCTCTTGGCTTTAACTACCCGCATTACTTCAGTCGGTTGTTCAAAGCTAAAACCGGTATGACCCCACAGCAATACCGTAGTACCAATTAGGTTCTGGAAAAAGTGTTGATCGTTCGCTGATCTGTGCTGATCAAACGAAACAACTCAGGTCATCTTTGCTTTATCAACTTAAAGGAATTGAATCATGACACAAATTGATAAAAGCAAACCCGTATTAGTCACTGGGGCCACCGGTTATGTAGCTGGATGGCTAGTCAAAAGACTATTGGATGAAGGATTGACCGTGCATGCGGCAGTTCGTGATCCTGAGAACAAGAAAAAAATCGCTCATCTAGATGATTTAGCAGCTAACTCAAAAGGCCAGATCAAATACTTTAAGGCGGATCTTCTGGATCAAGGGTCGTATGCAGAAGCCATGGAGGGCTGCGAACTGGTGTATCATACCGCATCACCTTTCACAACCAATTATAAGAATCCAAAGAAAGAACTGATCGACCCAGCCGTAAAAGGAACTGCCAACGTACTGGAGCAAGCCAACAAAACAAAATCAGTGAAACGGGTGGTGGTCACCAGTAGCTGTGCCGCCATCTATACGGATGCAACAGACACACGGAAAGCACCGGGAGGTATTCTGACTGAGGATGTCTGGAACACAACTGCGTCTCTGGACCATCAGCCCTACTCCTACTCCAAAACGCTTGCTGAGCAAAAAGCCTGGGAAATCAACAAGGCACAAGAGCAATGGGACTTGGTCACCATCAATCCTTCGCTGGTGATGGGACCTGCATTGAATGCGCAGAGTGCTACATCAGAGAGTATGAGCCTGCTAAAACAGCTTGGAGACGGAACGATGAAAGCAGGTGTCCCTAATCTTGGGATGGGCTTAGTAGACGTGAGAGATGTAGCGGATGCCCATCTTGCTGCTGGGTTCACTCCTGCGGCTCAGGGTAGATACATTACTAGCGCTCATAACACCAACTTCCTGGAGTTAGCCAAAGCTTTGCTTCCAAAGTATGGAAGTAAATACCCTATTCCCAAGAAGGCGCTTCCAAAATGGTTATTAACAATCGTTGGGCCATTGATCAATAAGTCAATTACCCGGCAGTTTATCAAAAAGAACGTGAACATCAGCTGGAAGGCAGATAACTCGAAAATCAAAAAGGATTTGGGTATCAAGTTCCGACCCATTCAGGAAACGATGGAAGATGCCTTTGAAGCGATGCTGGAGCAAGGAGTGATAAGGAGGAAGTAAATAAACAGTGGAGTGGCAGTAATCTAACTGCCACTTCAGTTACCTTTTGGAAAATGGATCGTGAACGTACTTCCCTTGCCAGGTTCACTCACCACTTCCAGTTTCGCTCTGTTCATCCTAACAAAATCCTGCACAAGCTGGAGTCCAAGACCAACTCCTTTTTCACCATCTGTTCCAGCACTAGATCTCTTACTTTCTTTGAAAAGCTTATTCACCTGATCCTCTGTCATGCCTACTCCAGAATCAGTTACTTTCAGCATCAACATATCATTCTGCTCCTCGGCAGTAATCGCGACTTTCCCCTGGGCTGGAGTAAACTTAATAGCATTACTAACGAGATTTCGCAGAATCGTAGATAAACTATTCTTGTCTGCCCAGATGGAGAGATGATCCAAAACACCAACGGCAATTGTGACTTCCTTATGAGCTGCCTGACCTTCCAGATAATCCACCACTTCCTGAACGGACTTTCGTAAGTAGATTGATTCTGGGTGATATGGAAATTCACCTTTTTCATTGATTGCCCAGCTGAGTAGGTTATCCAAAAGTGTGGTTAGTTGACCGGCATACTGTTCAATATCTGTGAGCCAGGATCTGACCTGATCGGTTTTACCTTTATCCAGTAGTTTTTTCATCACTAAGGGTGCACCTTGAAACACACTCATTGGTCCCCGTAAATCATGAGAAACGATAGAGAATAACTTCGTCTTCGTTTGATTCAAGTTTTCCAGACGTTCGTTCTGATCGGAAACCTCAGCATTCAAGGTCTTTAATCTTTTATTGGTCTGCACTTTGTTCCGATAAAAAACAAGTACCACGATCACCAATAGACCTGAAAGCATCATACCAATAAGTAGCCTGGAGCGAGCTAGTTCCTGTGTCTCAATCTCTGTCTGGAAGAGGATAGCCTCTCGATCACGGGCAAACTGTATAGAGTCTTTCTCCTTTTTGAACTGATAGGAAGATTCAATCTGGGTGATCTCTTTTACCCGGTCAGCATTGAATAGAGAGTCTTTTAGCTGGTGATAAGCCTGTTGGTATTTGTAGGCTTGCTCATACTGACCATTGGCCGCATAACTTCGGTAAAGCCCAAACAAAGTATTCTTCTCCAGAAATTTAAATCCTGTTTCCTTGGCCAAGCGATGCGCCGAAATGGCATAATCAAGGGCCTGCTTATTTCTTCCCTGTTCCAGGTAAACATCTGCCAATCCATCTATTGCGGCACTTTCATCTTCCTTACTGTTAAGAACTTTGGCTACAGCCAATGCCTGATTGTGATAACTCTCTGCAGAGTCCAGCATACCCAGATCATGGTAGACCAATCCAATATTGTGTAGAGAAGCTGTTAATCCGCTACGGTCATTCATTTTTTCACGTAATCGCAAACTGGCAAAGTGATTTTCCAGTGCCAACTCTGGTTTACGATCATCCATATAGATGTTGGCGATATTGCTAAGTGTACGAGCTGACCCCATTGTATCTCCTAATTGTATTTTCAAAGCCAGTGATTGCTGATAGTACTTTAAGGCTTGTTCATGATCTTGTTGCTCTTTGAAGACAATACCAATGTTGTTCAGGTTATTGGCCATTCCCTGCATATACCCATTCTTTTCATGCACGGCCAGAGCCTCCTGATACATTCTAATGGCTTCTACATAATCACCTCGCTTCCAGGCAATAAGCCCCAGGTTATTGGTAGCCTTAGCTGCTCTGGCATCATCTCCCTGAGCATTAGCCAGCTCTACTACCTTCTCAAAATGATATTTGGCAGAATCAAAGTCTCCCAGAAAAGCGTAATCGGCACCAACAGAATTGTGAGCCACGGTTAGACCAATCGAATCGCTAACCTCCTCAGCAAGTTCTATTGCCGACTTACCGTAAATAAGACCGGAATCAGGTGCGATGTATACATACTTAAAACTGATATTAGCCAGAAGGTGGATTCTGACTGAGTCGTCAGTAACCTGCTCTAGTTGAAGTTTCAGACTATCCACTACCCGCTGCTGTCCATGGCAGACCGAAAGCAATAAAAGACATACTAGAAAGTGTACTGTTTTCAAAGTTGTAGTGTCCAAGTTTGGAATTTAAAGAGAGCCAACTTTAAATCGAAATTGATTTTCGACAAATGAATCAGTCATTCGATGAAACCCAAACTATTCTTACTCGTTAACAGCATCAGAAACCATCGACACCTGTCGGTGCCAAGTGTATGCGGCCATCACCAATCCCAAAGTGAACGTCGCGTTGCAAGCGGTCTAGCCATTCGGTTAGGCTTTTTTTGTATCTTTATTACCTATAAAAGCCTGAACAACATGTTATTTGTTACCATTTTCTTCATTGCCCTATTTCTGATTGGCATTCCGGTATATTGGAAGTATGGGTCTCTAAAAAATCGTGAGTAAGCTATCTGGGATTAAATGGAAAGGCATAATTATCAATTTTCACTCGGAAACTTCTGACATCATTGGGAGTGACGCTCGTGTTTACCAGAGTGTATTCGGCAACTAACGACACCTTGCCTGTTGATTCGTCGGCTTTGGTGATGACCACATTACCTTCCCCTGGATACCAATAATAAATACTACCTATCACGTGTTGGTCATCTGTTTCAATCCAAAAAGAATCAGGTGTATAGTGCTGGGAAACCTGGGTTCCCGACAACTCATATTCATCCCCTGCTTTAAAGAAGGAATCCTCCGAACTATTGATAAATAAATGATGAAAACCCTGCTGCACCGTAATTTCCATAGTGTACGCCGCGGTGTTTGATGCTGAAGGCTTCCAGCCCTTTAGCAATGGCGAAGTACAGAAAGGTTCATTTCCTCCATCAGTGGTTTCATAGCTCTCAAAACCAGACACCCAATCCTGGCACTCTGGCTCTTCTTTGCAGCTAATCAAGATCAGGCCCACTAAGGATAGCATTAGATACTTTTTCATATGATTCAAGTTTAATATCAAAAGTTGTTCTGAAAAAGCACCATTTCAATACCATGCTCAGGGTATTTGTTAAGATCCCTTTTTTGAAGAATCGCGACGGACTCATGAGTTGGCTCCTGGATTGGTTAGATTACGCTCATGATGTTCTTATTAGTTATATTCTTGCCCATATTCTTTGCTATCTACCGGTATAGGAAAAGACAAAGGGAAAGACATAGCTAGCAAAATCTTATAAACCTCTCCCAAAATCCTGTAAAACTTCCTAGCTACACTTTTGCGTTATTTGTAGCATGGAAACGAAAGCATTAATCAAAAAAGACTATAGCATCTCCGGCATGACCTGTAGTGGATGTGTAGAAACGGTTACTGATGTGCTAAAAAATCAGAACAACATCAGTGAACTAAAAGTCCAACTGGATTACCCGCAGGCAGTGATCGAATCTGAGGGAGAATTGGACCTTGCTACAATCAATAAACAGCTAGGAAAGTATACCATCAGCACCGAGAAGCAAGCAAACAAACGAGCGCCAATGCCCGCCATCGGGAAAGCTAAAAAGACGGAAGAACCTTCAAAAAGCTCCTCTCTCCCTCCTATCCAGCTAAGCACTTATAAGCCATTGCTGTTGATTGTTGGATTTATTGCTGGAGTCAGTCTACTCGTGCAGTATCCGTTTGAGCAATTTTCTGGAATGCTCTGGATGAGACATTTCATGGCAGGATTCTTCCTGGTTTTTTCCTTCTTTAAGTTGTTAAACCTTTCAGGGTTTGCCAGCTCTTATCGCATGTACGATATCGTGGCTGCTAAATGGAAGACATGGGGCTTCATTTATCCCTTTGTGGAATTAGGCTTAGGTGTAGCGTATTTAATCAACTTCTCTCCATTCTATACCAATTTGATAACCGTCATCGTACTCGGTGTTAGCAGCATCGGTGTGATCAAGAGCAACCTCAACAAGCGCAAGATCAAATGTGCCTGTCTGGGAGATGTATTCAATTTACCTATGAGTACCGTCACGATCATTGAAGACCTGGCGATGGTTGGCATGGCCGCATGGATGCTTTTTGTTTTGTAAGCTCTTGTCTACTCTTCGAGTGCCTCCCGATGCTTCGAGAGTAACAACTTACTAAGTAAGGCAATGATCATGGGGCGTTCTGTCATCTTGAGCCTGTCTGCCGAATGGAAGGGTACTCGAAAGTTAAGTCAGAACGTCATATGGAATACTCCATAAAAATCAATAAGTCATGAAATTCAATACGTCATTACCCTCAACCCTAAGACCTCATTACCAAAATGAGCTTGTTCAATATCTGGCGGCTTTTGAGCAAAACAAGCTTCAAGAAGCCTGGCGCCATTTGGAACGCGCTCACATCATCGGCCAATCCTATCCTTACGAACACAGCTTTGTACACTGGAAGATGTTGCAGTTCGGATTTCATATTAAAAGCATCAAAGAGGTTTTAGGTCAAATCCTCAGATTACTTGTTGGTGGCGTCAAGTCCTTTGTAGGTAAAGTACCTCTAGGTAATACTGGCGGAGCGAATGTGCCGCCGCTCAGGCCGATGGAGATACCAGAAGATTTACAAGCCATTTTAGGCAAAACCGAAAACGTTTAGTCCGTCCAAAAACTATAAATTTGAATCAGAATCTTGTAAAACATTACCCTAATCATTTTCGTATCTTTGTACTATAAATGCAGGCTCTTAAAAAAATAGCGCACCTTTCCCTCGCCTTATTACTGGTGATAGCCACCATGGGCGTTACCATGCATAAGCATCATTGCCTGGGTAGAGTGAAGGATGTGTCTTTTTTTGAAAAGAGTCAGCATTGTGCGGAGATGATGGGAATGGAGCAGGAAGACTGCCCGATGAGCTGCTGCAAAGATACCAAAGAAGAGTTTAAGGTTGACGAGCTCTCGGTCACAGTTTATTCCTTCGATCTGGATGCAGATTTTCATCTACTAAGTACAATTACTTATGTGCTTCTGGACATTTCTATTCTAGAAGTTCCCACACAAAATTTTGCCTACCGTAATTACAAACCTCCTCTGATTGAGCAAGACATTCCAGTACTTGTTCAGTCATTCTTGATTTAAGTCTCCAATTGAATTAGGGATTAGACAAATGCGTCTATCACTCACATTTATTCAATGGTAATTATGACTTAAACAATGAAATACAATAGCTATTTATTATTCTTTTTATTGTCTCTGAGCACCTTAAGGCTCATGGGACAAACCATCTCTGGAATGGTGGCCGATCAAAATCACGAACCGTTAATTGGAGCAACTGTTCTGGAAGAAAACACCCAAAACGGTATTGTGACCGATGTAAACGGTAAATTCAGTTTCAAGCTAAATGACCCAAAATCGAACATTGTAATTTCTTATACGGGATACGAAACCAAAATACTCAAGCCAGAAGGATCAGGACCTTTTCACATCATGCTCTCAGAGTCCGAAGAATCACTTGATGAGGTCGTGGTAACGGGCTCATCTACTTTCATGGACAAACTTGAACCCAAGCACGTGGAGATTATCACTGCAGGAGAGCTGGCCAAAGCAGCTTGCTGCAACCTGTCAGAGAGTTTTGAAACCAATGCCTCGGTGGACGTATCCTACACCGATGCGATTACTGGTGCTAAAACCATCCAAATGCTTGGTCTTGATGGTCGTTATGTTCAGACCAATCGCGAGAACACACCTTATGTACGCGGATTAATTGGACGCTATGGTTTGGGTTATGTACCGGGCACTTGGATCCAATCCATCGATGTTGGTAAAGGTGCAGGAACCGTAGTAAATGGCTATGAGTCCATGACGGGCCAGCTCAATGTGGAATTAAAAAAACCCGAATCGAGTGAGAAACTATATCTCAATGGATATGTGAACTCATTTGGCAGAGTAGAAATCAATGCCAATCATGCCACCGATCTTTCCGACAAGTGGAGCACGGGGCTGCTGCTTCATACGAATTACCTCGGAACGGAAATCGATGGAAACGATGACGGCTTCATGGACCTGCCCAAGTCGCGCCAGATCAACTTCATAAACCGGTACAAATACGATGGTGAGCGACTCAAGTCTCAAATAGGCCTACAAGTCATCCGCGATGAAAAGGCAGGTGGCCAGCTCGGTTATGACTTTGGAGATGATTTTCAAACGACTCCAGAATATGGGTTCATGAACCAAACCACCCGTGCCGAGGTGTTTGGTAAAGTCGGCGTATTGTTCCCTTCCAAGCCTTATCAAGGATTGGGCTTTATCTACTCAGGATCGTACACCGACATAGAGGCTGGATTTGGTCGAGATGCTTATTCTGGAAAAGAAAAGACGATCTATGGAACCCTCATCTATCAAAACATTATTGGCAATTCCTTTCACCAGTACAAAACAGGCGTGAGCTTGCTATACGATGATTTTGATGAGGCTTATGCCGATTCAGCCTTTGCCAGAACGGAAGTAGTGCCCGGAGCTTATTTTGAATATTCATTCTTACCCGGAGATGATTTCAGCCTGATTTTGGGCAATCGAGTGGATTTTCACAATCTGTATGGAACGTTCTACACACCTAGACTGCACACGCGCTATGCCTTCAACGACAATATGGCCATCCGATTGGCGATCGGACGTGGTTATCGGGTGGGCAACCCTTTGGTAGAAAACATCAATTCGCTGGTTTCCAATAGACAGTTTGTGGTGACAGAGAATTTAGACCCTGAAATCTCGTGGAACATGGGCGGAAGCCTAACATCAACCATTAATATTGGCAACAAGAAAATAGACCTGATTGGGGACTACTTCTATACCACCTTTGAAAACCAGTTGATCTATGACATGGATCAAAATTCCAGTCAGGTGACTATCTACAACCTGGATGGCCAGTCTTATGCACATAGTTTTCAGGTAGAAGCCAAGTACCAACTGAATGAACTCTTTGGTTTTAAGACGGCCTATAAGTACTATGATGTACGCACTACCATCAATGGTGAACTTAGAAAAGCACCCTTCATCTCACGCGATCGGTTGTTCCTGAATGCTTCCTATGCCACCAAGTATGACAAATGGAAGGCAGATGCCACCTTGCAATGGTTTGGCACCAAGCGACTGCCCAATACCAGTGACAAACCAACGGAATTTCAAGTAAGTAATTCCACTCCGGACTTCTTCCTTTTAAATGCCCAGGTAAGCCGGGGATTCCGTTGGGGAAATATCTATCTCGGGTCTGAGAATCTATTGAACTTTAAACAAGAAAATCCGATTGTGGATGCTGAAAATCCCTTTGGCAATGATTTCGATGCTTCACTGGTTTGGGCACCCATTGCTGGTAGGATGATCTATGCGGGAATTAAATATAGAATTGAACGATAACGATAAACTCAAAATATCATGAAAACCAAAATCATTACATCACTATCCTTGTTTTTACTTTCACTAGCTGTATTAGCTCAAAAAGAACCAGTGAAAGTCGATAAAGGCTACAAAGTAGAGATCAAAACCTCCGCAGTATGCGAGATGTGCAAAGAAGCCATTGAGAGCGACCTGGTTTTTGAAAAGGGTGTTAAGGAAGTCAACCTGGATGTGGACTCCAAAATCCTAACGGTGGTTTACAACGAGAAAAAAACCGATCCGCTTACAATCAGAAAGCGAGTGGCCAAAGTAGGATACAATGCAGATAATGTGAAGCGCGATCCGGAATCCTACGAGAACCTCCCCATGTGTTGCAAAGATGGAGCACATGATGACGATGGAAATCACTAACAGAAAGCCAGGTTTGCCTGGCTTTTTTGTCTAAACAACTACCTGCCAGGTCGGTTGCGTAAATAAGAACCAATTAAAGGAGCAACTATGATACGATTTAAAACATCTGTTTTATTAGTCATCATCTCCCTAACCTTCACCCAATGTTCCGTATCTCGCTACTCAGTCATTACCGATTATGATAGAGATGCCGATTTTTCGACTTACGAGACCTACTACTGGTCCGATGAGTTTCAGAGCGAGAACAACAAGGACCCACTTTTCTATAATTCCTTGACCAAAAAACGGTTAAAAACAGCCATCGAGTCTGAAATGCAAGGAAGAGGGTATGTTTTGGATGCATTTGACCCTGATCTTTTAATTAATTCCAGAGTACTTGTGGAACAAAAGAACACCCAACAATCCAACTATAGCTATTCCCCTTACTCGTGGTATTACTATCCGGCTATGCCTTCAAATACCTCTACCCAAAGTAAACAGGGTGGTGTCATTATTGAACTGATCGATAAGGATAGACGACAGCTCGTCTGGCAAGGTTATGCGCCTGAAGTTTTGGAAACCGACACTAGAGAAAAGCAGGAAGAAATTAGAAGTGCTGTAGCGATGATTTTCTCTAAATACGAGCACCGCAACAACTAAATAAAACGTAAATGACCTTTTTAGAAAAATGGGCCGAGGCAGCTTACACCACCACCGGTTTTTTTTGGATGGCCTTATGGGCCTTTATCCTGGGATACGGTATAAGTAGCATCATTCAAGTCTTTGTCACCGAAGATCGCATGAAAAATCTGATGGGCGATTCTTCCCTAAAAAGCATCTCCATTGGCTCATTTTTCGGTTTTATCAGCAGTTCGTGTAGCTTTTCCGCATTGGCAACTTCAAAAACGCTCTTTCAAAAAGGCGCAAGTTTTGTGGCGTCTATTGCCTTTTTACTGGCCTCCACCAATTTGGTCATAGAATTGGGAATCGTTATTTCCATCTTTCTGGGCTGGCAATTCATCCTAGGAGAATATGTAGGGGGCTTGTTGCTCATTGGTTTTAGCTGGCTGCTGATCGCATTGATCAGACCCAATAGCCTCATCAACAATGCCAGAGATAATCTGAAGCAACTCACCAATAGTTCTGCTGGAGGACATCATGATCATGGACAACAGCATCACCAGCATGAACATTCCGAATCCAGTTTGAAACAAAAATGGGCAATGGTCGGCCATAAATACCAGATGGAATGGAACATGGTTTGGAAGGATGTTACCATTGGTTTTACCATCGCCGGACTGGTCGCAGCGTTCGTACCCAGATCATTTTTTGAGACCTTGTTTATCAATACAGCCCAGGGAGGAGACTATTCTTTCTTCACTTTGTTGGAGCACGTAATCATTGGTCCGGTTGCCGCGTTTATGACCTTTATCGGATCCATGGGTAACATCCCTCTGGCCGCTCTTCTGTATGACAATGGTGTCAGCTTTGCCGGCGTAATGGCGTTTATTTTCAGTGACTTAGTAGTGCTTCCAGTGTTGCGCATCAATGCCAAGTACTATGGCTGGAAAATGTCTTTATTCATACTGCTATTACTTTTTAGTTCGCTGATTGCTACATCGCTTATGCTTCACTATGGGTTGGATTTTTTAGAAATGCTGCCCACTAGTGCTACTAATAGCATCACCGAGCAGAATCACTTCCAGTGGGATTACACCACTTTTATGAATTTTGGATTTTTGATCTTGTCAGGGATTTTAATCTACCTAGGTAAAACAGGAGGACATGCCGGCCATCATCACGAAATGGCCCCTAAAAGTCCTTTGACTGAAAAAATCCTCAAAGTACTCGCATTGATATCTTATGGTTGGTTGAGCATCGGACTGATGCTGAAGTATATTATACTTTAATTTGTTTCAGTATCATCGTTTATCATTTAATTCATCAATGAAGAGATTCCTTGTTATTTATATAGTTGTTACAGCGTGTTCTATCCCAAGTAAACAGAAAGAGTTTAACACACCTCTATCCAAACTCATCAACCATGACAATCCGGCTGGACCTAACACTAGCCTTCCCCATCTGGTCAGAGGACCGGAAAACGCGCTCTACTTCTCCTGGGTAGAAAAAGCGGGTGATACTACCGTATTCAACTATTCCACTTTTCGAGACAATACGTGGAGTGCTCCTATCCGCATCGCCTCTGGAGCAAACTGGTTTGTCAACTGGGCAGATTATCCAATGGTCTCAGCTGTCAAGGACGGAAAAATGGCTCATTTTCTTGCTAAAAGTTCGGCTGGCACCTATTCCTATGATGTCAACCTAATTACGGAACAGAAAGGCAAATGGTCTGAGGCATTCATTCCACATACGGATGGCACGCCGACAGAACACGGATTTGTCACCATGCTTCCGCTAACCGATAGTACCTTTCAGGTAGCCTGGCTGGATGGCCGCAATACCGGAGGCGATCATGGGCATGGCGATGGAGCGATGACTTTGAGAACAGCCGTGATTGGCCTTGATGGATCAATAAATGAAGAAACAGAACTGGACAACCGAACCTGCGACTGCTGCCAGACTGGAGGAGCGATCACATCGAATGGACCTGTTTTCGTTTACCGAGATCGGTCTGAATTAGAAATCAGAGACATTTACATCACTCGAAAAGTGGATGGACAATGGACTGAACCTCGACCAATCGCCAAGGACAACTGGAAAATTGCAGGATGTCCGGTGAATGGACCCCGTGCAGATGCTTTGGGGACTAACTTGGGAGTTGCCTGGTACACAGCAGCGAATGGACAACCTAAAGTACAGGTCATATTTTCAACCAATGCAGGTGAAACCTTTGGAGAACCAATCACCATAGATGCTCAGTCGCCGCTTGGACGAGTAGACCTGTCCATGATTGATGAAGAATCTGCCATGGTAAGCTGGTTGACCAAGGAAGGTGACTTATCGCTAATCAAAGCGCGTAGAGTTTTCAGGAATCGCTCCATGGAAGCACCAATAGTTATCTCTCAAACGAGCGATTCTAGAGGTAGCGGATTCCCTCAAATGGCTAAAGTGGGGAATGAATTGTTTTTTGCCTGGACGGTATTGGAGGGTGAAAACACTTCGATTGACATGGCCAAATTGACATTATAAATCAAAAAGCCGGCTATCACCGGCTTTTCATTCAATTATCCTTTTTCTTCTCTTTTGATTTATTCTTATTTTTTGATTTGTTCTTGTCCTTCTGGACAGGTATTTCCTCCAGCCGGTGCTCCTGATCATCGATAAGGATATGGCCTACCTGAACCTCCACAATCTCAGGCAGCTCTCTTTCTACTTCCGCCTCTACTTCAACAGGTACCTCCACTTCAATAGGTGCAGCAGGTTCCTCTTCCCTAATTTCAGCAATCTCCTCTGTGGGAGGTATCTCGATGATTTCAGGAAGCTCTTTAAGGTTTTGGAGCTCCTGCTTGCGTAGCTGTTCAGCCTGAGCTCGGGCTTGCCGTTCTCGTTGCTCCAACTGAGCTTGATTCAGCTTATTTTGCTCTTGAGATTCGATTAAAGCCAATTCCTTCGCACGCATTTGCTCCTCTTTAGCCAGTAGTTGAGCCTGATTGGCTTCAAACTGTTTGCGTTCTGCTTCACTCATTTTAGCAACCACAGCTTGTCTTTCAATAGTTTCTTTTTGCTCTTGTTGAGCTCGGGCTATTGCCTCACTCTTCTTCATCTCTTCACTGAGGCTTGAAAACTTATAATTTTTGATGAATAACTTAGGATCTACATACTTGCCATTCTCAATCACTTCATAATGCAAATGTGGTGCTGTAGACCTACCTGAACTACCCATTTCACCAATGACCTGACCTTTCTTCACCTGATCCCCTACTTTTACTAGTTGTTCAGAAAGCTGTGCGTATTTAGTACGGTAAGTATCATCATGTTTTACCACAATATACTTACCATAACCATTTGGTTGGTTTTCCACCTTTACAACTTCCCCGTCTGCTGAAGCAATAATTTCAGTGCCCGTTTTGCCAGCAAAATCCATCCCATGATGCATTTTTCTTTCTTTGCTAAAAGGATCGGTTCGCATTCCGAAGCTAGAGGAAATTCTAAAAGAACCGTCACTCCTGATGGGCAAAATAGAAGGCTTCTCACCAGCCTGAACAGTCATCACTACTTTTCGAGGTAATTCGATTACATCGCTCATAGATGCCTCCGGTGCTTTCATTTCAAATGAAAACAACACCACCAAACCAAACAAGGTCGGAATTAATAATGCCAAACTTACGAGTGACATTTTATTGGATTTATTTCGATTCATCATCTGTATTCTTCTTTTAATGGTTGAAAAATTGAAGAAGCTCACAGGTCCAGAAAAACCACCTCCAGCCAGACTCACCAAAGACATCTGATAAGCTATTTTGGATTGGGGTGTTACGGCTACAGCCGCATCCACCTGGTATTCATGCACCTCGATCAAACACTTCCTCAGCAAATAGATGAAAGGGTTGAACCAAAGAAGAACAATCATGAAATCGACCAGCATGCGATCATACGAGTGACCAAACTCCACATGCCGTAACTCATGCGACATCACCAAATCCAATTCATGTGCTTTCTCGACCTTAGCCGGGATAAACACTGCTTTGAAAAAGGAAAATGGCTGAGCAAAGGGTGTTCTGAACACTTCCACTGCTCCTATTCGATTGATTAATTCATATCCATATTTAAACTTTCTGATCTTTAGGTAATTCGTCACGTAGCGCTGAAACAAAAGAAAGACCCCAAGCGCATAAAACAGGATAGTCATTGCATACCAGTTGACCTGGAATGAAGACGTCTCTAAAGGAGTTGCCATGACAATCGGTTCTGCTATTAGTCCTGGACCGATCATCTCCACAAACTCCTGGTTGGCCTTTTGAACCGGTTCATTGTGTACCTGTATCACTGGTAACACGAAGCTCATCAGCAACCCACCAACCAAGAACCAGCGATTGAACTGGTAAAAGGTCAACCGCCTGAGAAACAGCAAATAAAACAAGACCAACACGGCATGAAAACTGCTGACCTTCAGTAAGTAAAGCATCCAATCAGCCATTGTCCTGTTGTTTTTTGATTTCCGCTGCTATCATCTCCTGTAGTTCTTTGAGCTCATCCACACTTAGCTCACTTTCCTGAGTAAAGAAAGAAGCAAACTGCTTGGGACTATCATTGAAGAACGTGTGCATCATTCCTTGCAAGGATTCCTTCGCATACGTTTCTTTTGCCACTAAAGGATAGTACTCCTTGGACTTGCCATGGGTTTCAAAACCGATGAATCCTTTTTTCACCAGTACATTCACCACAGTAGACACGGTAGTATATGCAGGAGCCGGATCAGGGTATTGGGCCACAATATCCTTCAGGTAGCCCTTCTCCAGTTCCCACAGATACTTCATTACTTGCTCTTCAGCTTTGGTCAACGCTTTCATACAGCAAGTATATTACTATATTTATAGTTATACAACTATTTTTATAGTAATAACATTTAAGACATAAAAAAAAGGAGCCAAAAGGGCTCCTTCTAGTAGCCAACCTACCACGTTCTATAGTAAATCATACAGTCATTTGCTCTTCATGAATGCCTTCAGCGAATTCCTCTACCATTTTGGCATTGAATGCGTCCAGATCGTCTGGATTTCTAGAGGTTACCAATCCAGCGTCTACTACTACTTCTTTATCCATCCAGCGTGCGCCTGCATTTTTCAGGTCGGTTTTGATAGATGGAAAGGAAGTCATCTCTCTACCTTGAAGCGCTTCTGTTTCGATTAGCACCTGGGGTCCATGACAGATAGAAGCAATAGGTTTTCCCTTCTCAAAGAAATGCTTCACAAAATCCACAACTGGCTCACTTCTTCTCAGTAAGTCAGGATTTGCCACACCACCTGGGATCACCAAACCATGATAGTCGTCAGCATTCGCTTCACTGATATGCACATCTACTGGTAGCTCCATACCCCAGTTTTCATTTTTCCAGCTTCTGATTTTTCCTTCTCGTGGAGAGATTAAAGTCACCTTAGCACCATTCTGTTCTAAAGTATCTCTAGGTGAAGTCAACTCCACCTCTTCGAATCCATCTTCAGCTAGTATTGCAATATGTCTGTTTTCAAGAATATCCATAGTTATCTAAGTTTTTGATTTTCAAATAATTAATCAAACTTCAATAACATTACTAGCTGTGAGGTCAGATCGTTTGGATGAATTCAGATTTAAAAGAATCTTATCTTAAAAACGTATTTACCGAAGACCATTAAGCTCAGTACTCTTGCATAAAATATCATTCGGCAACTATAAATCCATCGTCTGATATTTCAACCGCACCAGATAGTCCACTTCGATGCAGATGGCATCAAACTCTTCGATCACCTTGCCCTGTATCAAGTAAATCCCCTTTCCCGTAAAGGGATACTTCTTAGAAACCGGTGGAAAATGTACCGTATCAATAAATTCCCCCTCTTCATCCAGAAAAGTCCCGAAGTGCATGCGCTCACCTTTGGAAGTGCCGGTGTTCTTGATTGCCACCAGGTAGCCTAATATCCTGATTTGCTCGTTGACTTTCTTAGGTAAATGCCTCGCCAGCACACAGTTCATCGGCTGCTCCTGTAGCAGATAAAACGGACTGTGCAGCGGAAAACCCAGCAGCTCCATCTCATCATACACATCTTCGATCTCCTCATGCTCGATAGCCGGTAGTGAGTATTTCTTCACCTGTGGTTCGAACAGTGACAGTTTGTTTTGGCTCTTACCCGTATTGCCCAGTAAAAAATGCGCATGCCATAGCAGTGCCTTTTTATCTTTACCTGTAAAGCGAAACGCACCGATCCGGATCAGCAAACTCAGCTGCTCCAGCGATACACTCACCCGCCGCACAAAATCATCTACGGACATGAACACTCCATTCTTAGATCGCTCCACCAGTGCTTCATTGATCGTATTTTGCTCTAAATCTTTGATCATCCCCAGTCCGAGGTAGATGGTCTTGCCTTTGATGGTCACCTCCTCGTTGCTCCAATTAATGCACGGTAGCTGAATGTCTGCTCCATGCATGCGTGCTTCGTGGATGTACAGCTCCCGACTGTAAAACCCACCTCCATTATTCAGCACGGCCACCATGAACTCCAGCGGATAATGTGACTTCAGAAACATGCTCTGATAGCTCTCAATGGCATAAGAAGCCGAGTGTCCTTTGGCAAACGCATAGCCTGCAAAACTTTCAATCTGTCGCCAGACGTCTGATGTTAGTTTCTCATCATAGCCCTTCTCCAGACAGTTGGAAAAGAACTTGTCCCGCACCTGCTTAAACTCTGCCCGGGAGCGGTACTTCCCAGACATCCCTCGTCTGAGAACATCAGCTTCCGCCAATGTAAGTCCAGCAAAATAGTGTGCTACTTTGATCACATCCTCCTGGTAAACCATAATCCCATACGTATCTGGCATGATGCTCCACAGCACCGGATGTGCTTCCTGTCGCTTGTCGGGCAGTCGAAACCGAAGGATGTATTCCCGCATCATGCCTGACTTGGCTACTCCAGGGCGTATGATCGAGCTGGCTGCTACCAGTGTCAGGTAATCGTCACACTTCAGTTTGGTGAGCAGCATGCGCATGGCAGGCGACTCCACATAGAAGCAGCCAATGGCTTTGGCTTCACTCAGGTTGATCTTGACTAGTGGGTCTTCTTTGAATAACTTGATATCATGTATGTCTATAGGAATGCGATCCGGTTGGTTTTCTTTGATGATCTCCAGGGCGTCTTTAATCTTGCCCAGCCCGCGCTGCCCTAGCACATCAAACTTGTACAGGCCTACATCCTCCGCCACGATCATATCAAAATGCGTAATCGGAAAGCCCTTGGGTGGCAAGGACGTGGCGGTAAAGTAATGAATGGGTCGCTCCGAAATGATAATTCCACCCGCATGCACACTCAAGTGGCTCGGAAAGCCAGCCAATTTGTAGCCATAAGTGAGGATCAACTTCGCATGGTGGTCCAGGTCTCGTTCGGGTTGTTTTTGTAACTTCCCGATCTCATAGGCAGGCACTCCAAAGACCTTCCCAACCTCACGAATGATCGCCCGATGCTGGAAGGTGCTGTAGGTCGCCAGGAGTACAGCATTTTCATATCGCTCAAAAATGTAGCGTGTCACATCATCCCGATCCCACGAAGAAAAATCCATATCAAAATCCGGCGGACTTTTTCGAAACAGGTTAATGAACCGCTCAAAGTATAAATCCAACTCTATGGGATCTACATCAGTAATCCGTAGCAGATAAGCCACCACGCTATTGGCCCCACTGCCCCGTCCCACGTAGAAGTAGCCTTGATCCCGTGCGTAGCGTACTATATCCCAACTAATGAGGAAATAGGACAAGAACCCCATCTGCCGAATTACGGTCAGCTCGGTCACTACTCGCCGCTTGATGCTCCAGGAAGGGTTTTCTCCGTAGCGATACTTGAGGCCTTTCAAACACATCTCTCGTACTTTGTCATAGTCACCAGATTGCGACCCACTCCATGTCTCCAGGTTCTGCGGCTTGGCAGTCTCACTAAAGTCAAAGTGAATTTCACTCGTGCGTACTATATGTTTCAAGTTCTGAAAAGCGTAAGGCAAGTCTGCATACATCCGTATCAAACGACCCTTCGGCAAGAAAATATCCGTCACATCTGCGGTATCCTCATCGGTAAGTTTGCTTACCAGTGTATTGAGATCAACGGCCCGTAGCACGCTGTGCAGCTCAAAATCATCTCCGCTGGGCAGCGTATAGGTAGGGCAAGCCACCAACTTGTGCTTGGGGACTTTGCTCAGAAATATCGTTCGGGTGATGTCCCGAGGCTTCACACTCACATACTCATAGTGTCGAAGTGGACGCTGGGGGATATTGGTTTGTGGATAGATAATGTAACTATCAGTGATGCAATCCGTCTCGGCAGGAATGGGCTTTTCCGCGTGCAGGTGCTCGGACAAAAAAGCGTTCATTGATTGGTACCCGGCGTTGTTTTGAGCGATGGCCAGAAACTGCTGCTGAGCACCATTTCGGAAATCAATCCCCAGTATGGGGCGAATTCCTTTTTTCTGTGCCTGACGTACAAACTCCAGGTTTCCTGAAGTGCTGTTGATGTCAGTGAGGGCTAGTGCCTTCAGGTCATTCTCCACTGCCCAGTCCATGAGCTTATCAATGGACAATAAGCCATACTTAAAGCTAAAGTACGAGTGAACGTTGAGCATCCGTAAAGCTAATATTTTTAGCTTTACTAATATTATTAGTCTAACTCTTTTTTTACCAACTCACTCCAAGACCGAGCGATAATAGTACCGGAGGAGGATCTTGATCTCCAAAAAGCTGCTCCTGAAAATCAGGATCAATATTGGTGATATAACCCAACCCTACCTGATAATGAAAGCCAAAACCCCCTTTATTCCGGCTGCCGGTTATTCTACCTCCGTACTCCATTGCCACTGTATTGACCAGGCCAAAGCCTCCATCCTTAAAACTTAGATTAAAAAATGGACTATCCTTTTGATCCCCAGTGTGTATTTTCAACCCAAAAGTATATCCACTCAGTCCAGCTCCAATATGAGGACCGAATACATCTGAAACCCTAAACTCATAGTCAAACCCAATCAATGTAAGTCCACCTATTTGATACCCAATTGCACTCACATTGCGATCTTCAATCTCCTCCGCACCTGCAGACAGCTCATAGTCGCTGGTATTACTGGTTTCTCTTACTTTGCGTAACTCTTCATCTGGCTGCCTGGCTTGAAATAGCATGGCCGCCTCCTCTGATTTATCAAACTGCTCAATAACCTTTACTGCCAGGGTGGCAAGATCGCTTTCCGGATCTGAAGATAGTTTTTCATCTGTCTTAGCCTCAAATACGAATTGGTTTTCATAAATAAAATCAACTCTCAAACTGATCACTCGACTTGTTCCCTGATTGACAATCCCAAGATGGCTAATAAATAAGGTGATTCCTTTAGCATCATTTAGACGAGGTATGGATCGGTTGTAAAAATCAACGAAAGCATCTTCCAGGCTTGGTACAACATCGACTGGAGTAATGTCAGCCGTAGCATAGCCTCCACGTTTATCTACAATTTTTTCAACAAAAAAAGCATTTTGAATAGCTACAGATAGCTTGGAAGAGAGATTGACGGACACAGTATCTTGTGACCAGCTAACGCTCGCCCAAATAAGAGCGCTGATTAGCAAATAGAACCTGATTTTCATTTCATTAGAAAAAGTGTGCGCAATGTTAATTGAATTGTAGCGAATTCTTATAACGCCTGATCGGATGACTATCTCATATTCACTATTCTATCCCTCCGAAAACCTCCGATAAATCCAACTTCAATCCCGGCAATACTTTAGATGTCACCACATCCTCTTTCACAAACTTGCCCTGGGAAACGTACTTTCCATTTTGCAGTTCATAGATTTCTAAAACTGCTTCACCAGGATACACGACCCAGTATTCCTTCACTCCATGCTCTTCATAGAGTTGGTGTTTTTCATTCAAGTCTTTAGAAGCGGTAGAAGGTGAAAGGATCTCCACAATCAGATCTGGTGCTCCTTTGCAGCCTGCATCATCCAGCATAGTGTGGTCACAGATCACACAAATATCTGGCTGAACTACCGTAAACGTTTGATCGTCGGGATCGCCGGGTTTGTTTGGGAAACGAACATCAAATGGAGCTTGATATACTCTACATTCTTGCTTCTTTAAATACGTATGAATAGCTACAAAAATATCACCACCAATTTCTTGATGTGACCTTTTTGGTGCTGGCGACATACGAAACAACTTCCCTTTGATCAACTCCACACGTTCCTCAAACGACCAGCGCAAGTAATCGGCATAGGAGTAAGTAGCCTCAGGCTCCAGTACCGAGATATCGTCAATTTTAGGTTCCTTGTGTTGATACTCTGCCATCCGCTTATCCTTTTACGTCTTCAAAAACCTCCGATAAATCCAACTTCAAGCCTGGCAATATTTTAGAAGTCACAACATCCTCTTTCACAAACTTGCCCTGGGAAACGTACTTTCCATTTTGCAGTTCATAGATTTCTAAAACAGCCTCACCTGGGTACACTACCCAATATTCCTTCACATCATGCTCTTCATAGAGTTGATATTTTTCATTGAGATCTTTAGAAGCGGTAGAAGGTGAAAGGATCTCCACGATCAGATCCGGTGCTCCTTTGCATCCTGCATCATCTAGCTTGGAGTGATCACATACCACACAAATATCTGGTTGCACCACGGTATAAGTATGAGCATTAGGGTCTTCAGAATTTTCGGGAAAGCGTACGTCAAATGGTGCATAATATACCTTGCATGACTTCCCCTTCAAAAAGTAAAGCAGCTCTCTTGCGATAGCAGAACTAATGCCCTGATGTGATCTTCTGGGTGCTGACGACATACGAAACAACTTCCCTTTGATCAACTCCACACGTTCCTCAAACGACCAGCGCAAGTAGTCTGCATAGGAGTAAGTAGCCTCAGGCTCCAGTACCGAGATATCGTCAATTTTAGGCTCCTTGTGTTGATACTCTACCATCTGCTTATCCTTTCACGTCTTCAAAAACCTCCGATAAATCCAGCTTCAAGCCCGGCAATACTTTAGATGTCACCACATCCTCTTTCACAAACTTTCCCTTAGAAACGTACTTTCCATTTTGCAGTTCATAGATTTCTAAAACTGCTTCACCAGGATACACCACCCAGTACTCCTTCACGCCATGCTCTTCATAGAGTTGATATTTTTCATTCAGGTCTTTAGAAGCGGTGGATGGAGACAATATCTCTACAATCAGATTCGGTGCTCCTTTGCATCCTGCATCATCCAGCTTGGAGTGGTCACAGATCACACAGATATCTGGCTGAACAACCGTAAACGTTTGATCGTCGGGATCGCCGGGCTTGTTTGGGAAACGAACATCAAAAGGAGCCATATAGGACTTACACTTTTGACCTTTCAGTACATTATAAATTTCATTTCCAATAACCATACTGATTCCCTGATGTGATCTTCTGGGTGCTGGCGACATACGAAACAACTTCCCTTTGATCAACTCCACACGCTCTTCAAAGGACCAGCGCAAGTAGTCTGCATAGGAGTAAGTAGCCTCAGGCTCCAGTACCGAGATGTCGTCAATTTTAGGTTCCTCTTGTTGATAAGAAGCAGGCATAAGTAGTTAAAGTTAACTGTTTTCTAATTGATTTTAAAGCTACTGACGCCTGTTGGCCAGCAGTGGCGGTGGCTCTCCGGTAAATGGATTCCAGCGTCCGATGGTCTTGGCTTGCATACCTGAAGCGCGCATTACTGACCGATCGCCATACTTGTCCCGAATGTGGTCCATTGCATGGTATAAATTGAGCTGTTCTTCGCTATCATCAAACAGGTCTATCTGGTAAAACCCATTGACCAAATCACTCATCCGCACTCCGATGAGCCGCACCAGTAGCCGTTTATTGTAGAGCTTATCAAACAACTCCAACGCCCGGGGAATCAATACATGATCAGCCGCCGTGTAAGGAATTCGGGATTGTAACGTGTAGGTGTTAAAGTCTGAATACCGAACCTTCACAGTAAGGCAAGCCGTCAACTTCTGTCCCCTTCTGAGCTGAAAGGCCAGGTTTTCCGTCATGGCCGTCAGAATGCCTTTCAACTTACTCACATCAATGGTATCCCGATCAAACGTACGCTCCGTGGAAATAGACTTCCGCTCCGAATAGGGAATCACTTTGGAGGGATCAATCCCATTGGCTTTGCGCCAGATCGTCATCCCATTGGCTCCGAATGCACGCCGCATCAAATCAATGGACATCTCCTGAATGGTGTGGATCTTGCGCACACCCAGGCTTACCAGCTTGGCATAGGTCTTATCCCCCACCATCGGTATTTTCTTCACTGAAAGCGGTGCCAGAAATGCTTTTTCATGACCATACTCAATCCGCATCTGGTTGTTGGGCTTGGCTTCATTGGTCGCTACTTTGGAAACGGTCTTGTTTTCTGACAGCCCAAAAGAAATCGGCAACCCAGAGTGCTCGATGATCTTGCTACGAACTTCATTGGCCAGCTTCCAGGTGCCATGAAACCTATCCATGCCCGTGAGGTCCACATAAAACTCATCGATAGAGCTCTTTTCCAAAACGGGAACAGACTCCTGCAGGATATCCGTCACAATTCGTGAATGCTTGGTGTAGTCCGCCGAATTTCCCCTCACGATGATCGCCTCTGGGCAGAGCGATCTGGCCAACTTCATGGGCATGGCGGAGTGAATACCAAACTGCCGGGCTTCATAACTACATGCTGCTACCACTCCCCGATCACTCGTCCCTCCGATCAGCACTGGCTTGCCAATGAGCTTAGAATTCTTCAGTCGCTCCACCGAAACGAAGAAGGTATCCAGATCGAGATGTAGGATCGAGTTCATCCTACAAATCTAATTATTTTAGTATTTAACTAATAATATTAGCATTAAAATAACTGCATTAATTATCGTCGGCAATTGCCAGATTCACACTGCCACCAAAATCATCCAGGGTAAGCTCTAAAGCAGTAGGTCTAAACGCAGGAAAATCGCTCAACACCATGCTGGAGGAAACTTGCTGGCGATACACCTGGGAGGAGTCTTCGTTGTAAATACTCAGCAAAAGAGATCCGTTTGAATAATCAGCTATCACCAGAGACATCACAAAGGAGGCAGAGTCAAAATTCAGTGAAGAATTCATCTGCTGGGAAAATTCATTGGCTCGAATCACATAGGAGAAGGCATTGGGAGTGTTGGCCGTGACGGGAATGTTCTCTACCAACTCCACATCCATATCATCTAGCTCAGTAGGGTCCACACAGCTAAAAACAGCCAGGGATAAACAAAGAATAAGTATATTTTTCATGGCAAGTAATGGAGATCATATTCTTAAGAGCCGGACAACTCGTAATTAGTTGGAAATCAGCAACAAAAAAAGGTCAACCTGGTGGCTGACCTCTTCATTTCTTGTATCGATTTCTCAGTTACGCAATCTCAACCAACTCAATCTCAAAGATCAAATCCTGTCCTGCAAGTGGGTGATTTGCATCAATAGTAATGTTATCATCTGCCACTTCCTGTACGATCACATGTGTTTGCTGACCTGCCTGATTTGTTGCTACCAAAGTCTGACCTGGCTCTGGTTTCATATCAGCTGGGAGGTCCGTTCTTGGCACCTGCTGAATCAGCTCGTCATTTCTGTCGCCATAAGCCTCTGCACACGGTATCGTCACGGTCTTCTTCTCACTCACCTCCATACCATTTACGGCCTCATCAAATCCCTTGATCATCTGACCACCACCTACTGTAAACTGTAGCGGGTCACGCTCTAGAGATGAATCAAATACTTGTCCGTTAGTAAGCTTTCCTGTGTAATGAACCTTTACGGTATCATTCGCTTTTGCTTTACTCATAGTTTGTTTATTGATTAATAAATAATGATTTCTGTTTGCCAGATAGAGTCACTAGGCACTTCGCACTTTGACGAATTCAATAGAGTATAACACCTGACAGGGATTCGATCACCCCCATTTGAAACGCAAAGTTAATAAATACCACTTAAGTACCTGAGTTATTCACATTTGTGTTATCATCAGTAGGGTTTTAGCGATGACAACTTCTACCGCGAGGATCAAAACAAGGCCATCGTCAAATTAAGCGTAAGCGGAAATGGGTATTACAATGAACTCCTAGTTGGATTAGTAGATGGAGCCACTGAAGGTCGTGATGCGCACCTGGATGCCAGAAAGCTAGATACTGACTATCCTCTTTCAGTTCACTCCTACATTGATGGTGAAAAGTATGCCATACAGGGACTGCCAATGATCACAACCGGAGCGATCACAACAGATCTCGATATATCAACCGTTGAAAATACCAAATTGAAAATGAAAGTACAGCAACTTGAAAACATTCCTTCTGGAATAGTGGTCATGTTGACCGACAATCTTACAGGGTCAGCGTATGAGTTAACAGATGGAATGACTATCCCTGTCAGTTCGCACACTACGGATCAAGACAAGAGATTCACATTGACTTTCGCTTACAAGGATGTGTTGGCAGCACAGTTGCCGAGTAGATTAAAGCTTGCTGGAGAAAATGGCGAACTCAAAGTACTATACCCGATCGATGGTCTACATGCAGTTACTATCTACACACTTGATGGTAAGGTGATTTACCAGAGTCAGGAGAACTTTCAGGAAAATCAGGCCATCATATATCCACGTATTCGAGCACACCAGACCTATATTCTGAAAGTCGCTGATGAAAGCTTAAAATTTGTGATGAACTAAATATGTGGTGGTGGACAGAATCCCTGAAAGCAATGTCGGGGATTTTTATTTAGTACGATCTATCGTAAACTGAACAAGTTGTTTCAGCGATGTTCGGTATTCTGTATCGGGTAATTGAGCGAGTAAGTCATTGGCTTTGGAATGATAATTTTCCATCACCTCCGTGGCGTATTGGATACCTCCCGAAGCTTTCACAAAGTCGATCACCTCGTTGACCAGCTTAGGCTCATCTGCACTTCGCTTAATCATCTTAATGATACGCTTCTTTTCGGATCTACTCACCTGATTAAGCGCATAGATCAATGGGAGCGTCATTTTCTTCTCTTTGATATCGATACCAGTAGGCTTACCAATCTCAAAAGTGCCGTAATCAAATAGATCATCTTTGATTTGGAACGCCATCCCTACATTTTCTCCAAACTGAGTCATGAGATCTTTCACTTCCTCGCTCGCACCAGCCGAAGAAGCCCCCACTCGACAACACGCTGTAATCAAACTAGCTGTTTTCTGGCGAATGACTTCATAGTAAATATCCTCAGTAATATCCAGCTTACGTGCCTTTTCCATTTGCAGTAGCTCTCCCTCGCTCATCTCTTTCACTGCATTGGAGACAATTTTGAGAAGGTCAAAGTCGTCATTATCCAAGGAAAGCAATAAGCCTCTAGATAGAAGAAAATCTCCCACCAGTACAGCAATCTTATTTTTCCAGAGAGCATTGACAGAAAAGAAGCCTCGACGATAGTGTGAGTCATCCACCACATCATCATGAACCAGGGTGGCAGTATGTAGCAATTCAATAAGTGATGCACCTCGGTAAGTAGACTCCTGAATCCCTCCAGCTGCCCCAGCGCTTAGAAAAACGAATAACGGACGCATCTGCTTACCTTTCCGGCGTACGATATAGCTCGTGATTTTGTCCAGAAGCATCACATTGCTACGCATGCTTTTGCGAAACTTCTGCTCAAATTCGGACATTTCTGCCGCTACTGGAGCCTGTATATCGTTTAGTTTGAGTGGCATAGAATTAAGGATTGCAATATTAACACCTCCTATTGGCATTACAAATGCTTTTTATCGTTACTAAACTTTTTGTCAGACTGAAACTGTTTTCTAGATTTAAGAAAAAAATCAATATACCAGTAGTAATTAATGAATCAAGCGCCCTATTTCCTGTTGGACGTATTTACAGCAAAAAAGTACGGAGGCAACCAATTGGCTGTCTTTCCGAATGCCAGTAAAATCAACAAATCTCTTTACCAGTCAATAGCAAAAGAACTGAACTTATCTGAAACCGTATTTCTATTCCCTCCCAAGGATTCTGGAAATTACAGCATGCGGATATTTACTCCGGGCAAGGAATTGCCCACTGCCGGTCATCCCACCATTGGGACCGCTTACTATCTCACGCGTGAGCTAAGTCATCAGGCCAGCGGCACTCAAAAGATCACGCTGGAGCAGCAAATCGGGCCAGTAGATGTCTATATTCACTATCAGGACAACCTACCAGACCTAATTACCATGCACCAGCCCCTACCTACCTTCGGGCCACGTCATGACGACAAGCGTGACGCACTCGCAGGACTATTGGGACTGGAGAGCAGCGAGCTTGCCGATGCACCCATACAGGAAGTCTCTTGTGGTAATAACACTTTGTTGGTGCCTTTGAAGTCAGTAGATTCTCTATCAAAAATACGGTTAAAAACGGATCAATGGATCAGTATGAAGCCTAGTTTTGGAGATGCCTTGCTATATGTCTACACACTCACCGATGTGAAAGGTGGAGAGGTACAAGGCCGGATGTTTGCACCAGAAATCGGCATCCTGGAGGACCCAGCCACAGGATCGGCCAATGGTCCACTAGCCGCATACCTTACTGAGCATCAGTTGCTAAACATGCCCGCAACCAGCCTGCAAGGATATGAGATGGGTCGTCCCAGTCAGATTTACTTGGATACTGAAAAGAATAGTGATAATACCTTCGCCAAAGTAACAATTAGTGGTAAATGTGTTTATACTGGTGAGGGCATACACTTCCTGGATTTGTAGTGAATAGTATCGAAACTTGTTTTGGTATTAATCCAGTAAATTGCAACCTGTTATTGACTAGCTTTAGTTAGATACATTCCCATTGAATGAGAAAAAAAGAGAAAGTAAGGTATTCTGAAATCATTCCACGCACCAAGCAATGGCCTATCGTGCAGCTTTCCAAGGATCGGAAAGCCTTCATCGAAGAGGTCAGTCAGGAATCTTTTGAGAACCTGAAGCAAATCACCCGCGGCAGATCACTTCGTGAAGAACTGGAGATGACCGTATACCGTGAAAAACTGCGGATGAAAGCAAACCCATGGAGGGTAGATCCAAAAGACGAAAAACCTTTCTGGAAGAGCATCCAAGATCGCCTGGTAGAAAGCACCAACTTCCCGGCAGCAGATGCCAAAGCTGTGGAAGAGCAGCTCCTCTATGAAATCATCCACCGATACGCAGAGGAGATCTCTGGTAACTTCAAGAAAAACTCTTACCGGTTTGCCAGGGCATTTATCACTTTTGGTTTTGCTCGATTGCTGAATGCTACCCGGGTGAAAGGTTTCACCTCCATGTTTAGTCGACAGCTGGATCTGGATGACAAAATCCACATCGTAGGAGAACCTGATCACATCCGGGCACTCGCCAAAAAAGGAACTGTAGTGATGGTTCCTACACACTTTAGCAACCTGGACTCTATACTCATTGGCTGGGTGATCCAGTTTCTGGGCTTACCTGCCTTTATTTATGGTGCAGGGCTCAACCTGTTTAATCTGAAGATCTTCGCCTACTTCATGAACAGCCTTGGTGCCTATAAGGTAGACCGAAGAAAGAAAAATCCAGTGTACCTGGAAACTCTCAAAACCTACTCCAGCATGGCACTTAGGAGAGGTTGTCACAGCTTGTTTTTCCCGGGAGGTACCCGATCCAGGTCCGGACAAATTGAAAAAGCGTTGAAGCTTGGTCTTTTGAGCACCACTATTGAGGCGCAACGCATCATGTACCAGAAGGAAACGAAAGAGCAGGAAGCTCGAAAGATCTTTATCGTGCCGGTAGTCATCAACTACAACTTTACTTTAGAAGCTCCTGCCCTGATCAACGAACACTTGAAAAGAACTGGTCAGGAGCGGTATTACAAAGAGGCTGATGAGTTCACCACTTCTTATAAGATTGCCACCTTCCTTTTCAAGTTTTTCACCAAGGGATCTAACATCTCTGTGAGCATTGGGAAGGGTATGGACATATTGGGCAACTATGTGGATATGGAAGGTAACAGCCTGGATAGCACTGGCAGCATCATTGACCCTAAGGATTACTTCATCTCCCAGGGAGAGGTCAATGTAGACCACCAACGGGAGCAAGAGTATGTGCGTATCCTTGCCAAGCGTATCGTAGAAGAATATCATAAATACAATCGAGTCTTCGCTAGTCATCTGGTGGCCTACACCGCCTTCAAAATGATGGAGCGAAAAAACCCAAAACTGGATCTCTATAATTTGCTTCGATTACCCGACGAAGACACTTCTATAGATTATAGAGAATTTAAAAAAGCCTGGAAAAAACTCCGCAAGCGAATTTTAAAACTGGAAGGTAAAGGCAAGGTTAGTGTTGCTGAACACATGAAAGTCAGAGCCAATGAGGCTATTGAACAAGGTGTTGAGAACCTGGGCATGTATCATGCACAGCGACCACTGGTCAAGCGAGGAGACAAGATCATCATCCAGGATATGAATACGCTGTATTACTATCATAACAGAATGGAAGGCTATGGTCTCGAAAAGCACATCTAACAAACCCATAGGCGTAATAGGCGCGGGCAGTTTTGGAACAGCGGTAGCAAACATACTGGCTGAGAAAAACCAAAATGTGCTACTCTATGCACGTACTCCTGGCAAGGCGGAAGCAATCAACGAATCTCGAACGAGCAATGGTTATCCGCTGCACGAGCACATACAGGCCACACATGATCTGGAGCTGGTAGGTAGATCCTGTGATGTGATCTTCCCGGTGGTTCCATCGGCCAATTTCAGGGAGATGATGAAAGACCTCTCCCCTTACCTGAAGCCTTACCACATTTTGATCCACGGGACTAAAGGATTTGATCTAAATGTGAATCGCAGTAAGATAGATGAACATAATCCACTTAGCCGGGAGCATGTTCGCACAATGAGTGAAGTCATCAAAGAAGAAAGCTCTGTAGTGCGCGTTGGCTGCCTTGCTGGCCCCAATCTTGCTCGAGAAATCAGTGAGAAAAAACCGGCAGCCACAGTAGTCGCCAGCCATTTCGACGAGGTGATTCGAGTCGGACAAAGCCTTTTGAGAAACGATCGTTTCCTGATCTATGGTAGCAATGATCTCATAGGCATTGAGCTTTGTGGTATTCTGAAAAACATCATCGCCGTAGGTGCTGGAACGATCGCTGGTCTGGGTCTGGGAGAAAACGCCAAGGCACTGTTTATCAGCCGCGGGTTGGTAGAAATGGTGCAGATTGGCAAAGCACTTGGAGGTAATGCCCAGGCATTCCTCAGCCTGGCTGGTGTCGGTGACCTGATGGCTACTAGTTACAGTAGTCTGTCCAGAAACTTCACAGTAGGTAATCGCCTGGCTAAAGGTGAAAGCATTGACGACATTCTGGAAACCATGGAAGAAGTGGCCGAAGGAGTAAAAACGATCAAAATTATCAACGAACTGGCACAGACCTACAGTGTAAGATGCCCAATCACCGAAACACTACACCGCATCATTCAAAAAGAAATGAGTGTAGATGATGCCCATCGCTACTTGATGAAGTTTCCTTTTAGAGCAGAAATTGATTTTGATTAAATCCTAACAAAAGCTTAACATCTTCTAACGGTTTCAGGGCCTTACCCCTCTTTCAAATTCATTAAATTGGTGACGTATTTTTATAACCTAATTCAAAACGTCACAACTCATGAAAAAACTCACACTCACGTTTTGTATGGTTTGCTTTGTCCTGTCCATCCTGGCACAGGCGCCTGCAGGCTATTACAACTCTGCCAATGGTCTTACTGGAAATCAACTGAAGGCCGAACTCAACAACATTATTGACGGTCATACCGAATACAGCTACGGCCAATTGTGGGACATTCTGAAAGTCACAGATCGTGATCCCAGTAACAGCAACAATGTGATTGGTATCTATTCGCGGTTCTCTATGAATGCTGCCGCTGAATACGATGGTGGTGCTGGATGGAACAGAGAGCATGTATGGGCCAAATCTCGAGGAGACTTTGGCACCTCCAATGGCCCAGGAACCGACCTCCACCACGTCAGAGCTGAAGATGTCACTACCAACTCAGCGCGCAGCAATAAAGCATTTGATGATGGTGGATCTACCTATGTGGATACTGGTGGAAACTACTCTGGAAGCACACCAGCCAGCACCGACTCTGACAGCTGGTACCCCGGCAATGGTGTCCGTGGCGATGTAGCCCGGATGATCTTCTACATGGCTGTACGCTATGAAGGAGAAAACGGTGAACCAGACCTGGAACTCACAGAAGCAGTATTGCCCAACACCGACAAACAACCCATTCACGGTGTGCTTTCAGTTTTGTTGGACTGGCACGCACAAGACCCAGTATCCACAGAAGAGATGAACCGAAATGATGCCATCTTCAGCTATCAGGGAAATAGAAACCCATTCATTGATCATCCAGAGTATGTAGCTGAAATCTGGGGCTCAGGCTCCGGCGGAGGTGGTGGAGGTTCTACTTGTTCCGACACTGAAGTAACATTCACTTTGGTCACAGATAACTACCCTGCTGAGACAAGCTGGACTCTGGAAAAGGGTGGAATAGAAATTGCATCTGGAGGCGGGTACTCCAATGCCAACACAACCTTCACTGAAGAACTATGCCTGTCTGATGGGACCTACGACTTTACCATCAATGACACCTATGGCGATGGCATCTGCTGCTCCTATGGTAATGGATCCTTTGACTTTTCAGATGCTTCTGGTTCATTGATCAGTGGTGGTCAGTTCAGCTCATCGGAGACACAGTCATTCACCATTGGGTCTGGTGGTGGCGGTGGCAGCACGACTGGCAATGTCATCATTTCTGAGTATGTAGAAGGCTCTTCTAACAACAAGGCGATCGAAATTGCTAACCTGGGTAGTACATCAGTTGACTTATCAGCTTATTCGTTGAAAAAGCAGATCAATGGAGCTGGCTCGTGGACTTCCGCTCTGAACTTATCCGGGACACTGGCAGCACAGTCCACCTATGTCATCGTCTACTCCAGCGCCGGCAGCACCTTGCTAGCCAAGGCTGATCTCACCACTGGAAGTTCAGTTATGACCTTCAATGGAAACGATCCAGTGGGACTTTTCGAAAATGATGTGTTGACAGATATCGTGGGAACGTTCAATGGTGGTTCGGGTAACTTTGCTCAGAATGTGACACTCAGAAGAAATGCTTCAGTAACAGCTCCGGCCAGCACTTACAGTTCCGCAGAGTGGGCCAGTGCAGCTCAAGACTCTTTTGACAATCTGGGTTTCCTGACAGGTAGTAGCTCTGGTGGTGGAGGCGGTGGTGGTAGTACCATGCCAACAGGCTACTGTGCATCTCAGGGAAATAATTCGTCTTACGAATACATCTCCAACTTTAGCCTCGGATCAATATCCAACAGCAGTGGTAATGATGGTGGCTATGGAGATTACACCAATCTATCTACTATCCTATCAAAAGGTGCAAGCTACAGTTTCACACTTACACCGACCTTCCCCTCTGGAGCATATGACGAGTATGTGCGGATCTGGGTAGACCTCAACAGAGATGGTGACTTTGGCGATTCAGGAGAGCTACTTTATACCAGTGGAGCCATCCAGTCTACTCTGAATGGAAGCATCACCGTTCCGAGTACTGCGGCAACAGGCATCACCAGAATGCGAGTAAGCATGAAGTGGGATGCTACAGCCACATCTTGTGAAAGCTTCGGATATGGAGAAGTTGAAGACTATGCTGTGGAGCTAGTAGGCAGTGGGTCAAGAATTGGTGGAGCGAATGAGTCCCTGGAGGCATTAGGCGCTGAAGTTTACCCTAACCCGGCCTCTGAATATGTACATATCAATCTGGAAGTACCTAGAGACGGAATGTATCAGCTGCAGCTCGTTGATCTGCAAGGGAAATCAGTCTGGAAGACTGCAGTCCATGTAGAAGGTGAATTGCTCAAGACCGACATCAAGCTCAACGATCTGGAGCAAGGAATGTATTTCTTGAAAATCCATGGTCAGGATCAGACCTATCAAAGCAAATTAATCATCAATTAGTGGATATATCCACAGTTGATTCAATCAAATACAATCTGGAAAAGCCCGCATTTGCGGGCTTTTCACATACTAATTACTGGTATTGCCGTTAGGAAATAAACCTAACAGCATGAAACACTACACTCTCCAATTATGCGCACTTCTCGCAATTTCTTGTACCGAAACTGACCGAGAAGAAATTCCTTATCCGATTCTAATTGACTATGATGAAATCAATGATTACCAGACCTCCGAATTCATGAATCTAGAGGTAGGAAATTATTGGGTTTACGACTGGTATGTCGAAAATGAAGCAGGTAAGCTGGAATGGTGGAGAACTGATAGTACCTATGTGGCAAGTACTCGTAAGGTTGGCAATCAAACTATTTACCTTGTAGTGAATGACACTAGATCCGTTTTTGGTTCGCCTGGATCTAACTCGAATTCTTTATTTGATTCGGCAAATGTCATTTATTCTTATCCCGAGAGAGAAGTGATGTTAACGTTCAGTTCCGAAGGAGTAGAAACGTTTTTAAATACTCCAGTCCCTTTACCGATTCACTATGAAGTAGAACGAGGTGAACTTTCACTGAGCGTACCAGCCGGAAGCTTTGAATGTATTAACTATCGTGGTAGCTACATTCACCCAGAACGTGGAGTTGATTTCACTGACAATTACTATTCAAGAGGAGTTGGGTTAATACAGCAGAATACTCAATTCCAGCACAATGGTCAAAAGGTTTTTAGGTATCTGATCCGGTATGGCTCTACCGACTGATCCATTCTTTAAAATCACTGGCCTTTTCCTGACTGACAGTTACCACTTCTTTGGTCGGTGGTGTTAAATCTACCAACAGTTTGCCTTTGCCATCTGATGTAAACTTATCTATTGATCCAACTGAAGCTAATACCGCTCGATTGAGTCGGTAAAACTGATCGGGTGACAGAGATGCTTCTAAGTCAGCCAATGTCTCATCTACAATAAGCCGCAGACCAGCAGCTGTCACCAGAAAGGTCACCTTATGCTCTGAAAAAAAGTATTGCACTTCTGCTAAAGGAATGGAAGAATAGCTAGCTCCTTTGCGAACCAGAACTCTTTGTCGGTAGCTGGTGGTCATTCCCTGGAAAGAATCAATCAATCGGCGGATGTCTTTTTGAAAATGAGCCTGTAACTGATCAAACTTCGCCAGTGCCTGTTCCAGCTCTTTTTGCTTGATTGGTTTTAGCAAATAGTCAATTCCATTCTGTTGGAAAGCCTGTAGGGTATACTGATCAAAAGCAGTGGCGAAAATAACCGGAGCATTCACACTCACATGATTGAAGATGTCCAGGGATAGTCCGTCATTGAGTTGGATGTCGAGAAAAATCAAGTCAAGAGTTGGTTGGTTCCTGAAGTGAGTAACCGCCTCACGAATACTCTGCGCAGTAAAGACTACCTCCAGGTCACTTCGAATCTTGCTCAATAACGAGATCAGTTGCTCTCTTGCCGGGATTTCATCTTCGATGATGGCTACTTTCATACTTCCAAATACGGTAATTTCACTTTAAACTCCTGCTCACTCTGCTCCACCAGCACTTCTTTGCCTACTACCAGTCGGTAGCGCTCCTTTAGATTTCTCAATCCTATTTTCGAGCTATTCTTTACCGCTTTTACCTGCAGGTTATTCGTTACCTCAATCCAACCGTTTTGCAGCACCAATCGAATATCCAGTGGCTTTTCCTCATTGAATTCATTGTGCTTCACAGCATTTTCTAAAAGCAACTGCAAGGAAATGGGTGACAGCAGTTTATTCTCCTCCAGGCCACCGGAAGCCACATGAAACCTGACGCCCAATCCAAATCGGATCTGCATGAGTGTGAAGTAGTTATTGGCAAACTCTAGCTCTTCTTTCAAAGTAACCAGCTCTTTTTGCTTGTTCATCAGGATGTATCGGTAGACATCTGATAGGCTTTCATTGAACAGTAATGCCTTGCTCTGATCATTCTCGATGAGATATGATAAGGTATTCAAGGAATTAAACATGAAATGCGGATCGATTTGACTTTTCAGCGCTTCTAACTCAGACTCCACCTTGGCTCTTTCCAGTTGTTCGAAATGAACCAGGTCTGATTGTCTCTCTTTGATCAGAAACACCGTCTCGTACGCGTGAGTGACGAAAATCACACAAATCACATTAGCCAAAGTCACGAGATTCACCACATCCCAATCTACCGGTCCTACACCTGATAGCACATACCACCCATAGATCAACCCGATGGTGACTGGCGCTGTGTAAAATACGTTAGCAGCCACGAGTATGGTCAGTTTTCTGACCGGATTACTGAACCAGTTCATGTTTTCACGCTGCTTAAAAAGCAACCACCTGTTGCCTTGCCAGATCACCCAGGCAATGAAAATGAAGTACAAATAGCCTCCCCAGTACATCCAGTCGGATGGTCCCAACTCGCCAAAGAGCCCAGTGAAATTGGGGATGGTCATACCAAAACCAGGTATACCAATCAGTCTGATTAAGCGATCATCAATTTTTGATAGATGGGTTGAGTTAGCCATTCTTTCAGTTCAGTAACGGAATCTTTGGTTTGAGTAAAATCCGTTTTCAGCATTAAAAATACAGCTTTAGCTTGGTAATCTAATCAACGACACACTTATGACAGATTTATCTCAACTCAATTATCTCGCTGTATTCGTAGCTGCGGTGAGCACTTTTTTACTCGGCAGCATGTGGTATGCTCCATTTATGTTTGGCAAAGCCTGGATGGCTGCCAACAATTTCACGGAGGACGACCTCAAAGGAGGAATGGCCAAAATCCTTGGCTCCGCTCTGATCCTGGAGGTAGTAATGGCATTTAACCTTGCCGCTTTTATTGGAACTGAAGCTGATGTTTCATTCGGGGCTATTGCTGGATTTGCAGCTGGATTTGGCTGGGTGGCACTAGGAATGGGCGTGACCTATCTTTTTGATCGCAAATCATTCAAACACTGGGCCATCGACGCAGGATACCATACGGTAGCTTTCACGATGATGGGTGCTATTTTGGGTGCGTGGCATTGAGACTTATAGCTGCTCTGTTTTAGGTTTTAGGTTCTATGTTGCTCTCAAATCCGGAGCCTAAAACCCAAAACTTATTTCCTAAAACCTAAAACTTATAACTAAAACCTAAAACCTCTCTCTTAAAGCCCAAAACCTAAAACACAAACCCCAACTACCTCGTCGATCCTCTCACGATGAGGTCGTTTTCTAGTTCCATTGGCTCCACATCCGTCTCGTTAATCAACCCGAGTAGCGTATGAGTGGCCAGAGCTCCCAGACGTTTGGTTGGCTGAACTACGCTAGTCAGTGTCGGGTGAGTGTACCGGCAAAGCGGACGATTATCAAATCCACATACCGAAACTTGCTCAGGTACTTTCAATCCTCTTTCATTGAAATAAGCTAATGTTTCTGCTGCGATCATGTCATTGTAACATAGGATGGTATCGATCGACTCATTCCAGTGAGTATCTAAAATCTGAGCAGTTCGATGCAGATCTTCCACATAAACTGTTCCTTGCAGTTTTAAGCTATTTTCCTTCAACACGGCCTCATATCCACCCAATCGTTGCCTGTTGTTTTCCAGGCTTTCAAACAAGCCAACATATAGAAAATTCTTTCCACCTCGATCGATCAGCTGCTTTCCAGCATTGTAAGTCCCATCAAAATCGTTGGTTTCAATAACAGGGTAGACATTCTGACGAATCACTCGATCAAACATCACCACTTTTTTGCCCATGTTGGCAAAGTCATCCAGAAAAGAGGTTTCTTCCGTCTCCTGAGTAACGGCAATCATCAGACCTTCCACATTACAGGCAATCAGTGACTTAACCAACTGCTGCTCTTTTTCTTTGCTTTCGTTGGACTGACAAATGAGTAGGTTATATCCTTCTGCTTCGGTTACTTCCTCTATTCCTGCAAATACCGAGGCAAAAAAGTCGTCACTGATATCTGGCACAATGATGCCAATCAGCCCGGACTTACTGGTGCGGAGTCCGCGGGCAGTGGTATTCACCTGATAGTTTAGCTTTTTAGCTACGGCATGTACCTTTTCTACCAGCTCCTGGTTACTCTGATTTTTGCCATTTAGAATACGGGAAACCGTAGATGTAGAAACGCCTAATGCAAGTGCTACATCTTTGATAGTTGCAATTTTTGACATGTGGGGCTTAACTCTTTAGGTTCACCACAAATCTAGCTGATTTTTAAGACCTCTGGCAATAACCTGCTCACGGTTAACTTCGTAAGCCACTAAGAATCTATTATGAACTACGTCTAAACCTAACAACATGAAATCACACGAAATAGACTATACGATCCACGGCAATGACATGCAGACAGTAGCTATCGAGCTGGATCCGGACGAGACGGTCATTGCGGAAGCAGGAACCATGAACTGGATGGACGGAGACATCATCTTCGAAACCAAGATGGGTGATGGCTCTCAACCTGACAAAGGCCTATTTGGAAAACTATTGGATGCCGGAAAGCGCGCTTTTACTGGTGAGTCCATCTTTCTCACGCACTTCACCAACCGAGGTGCTGGCAAAAAGGAAGTAGCCTTTGCCGCTCCGTATCCTGGTGCCATTATTCCTTTGGATCTGGCCGAAATCGGGGGCGAAATGCTTTGCCAGAAAGATGCCTTTTTGTGCGCAGCACTTGGCACCAGCGTTTCCATAGCATTCAATAAGCGGTTGGGCTCAGGTTTTTTCGGTGGTGAGGGATTTATTCTCCAGCGACTTAGAGGTGATGGCATGGCCTTCTTGCACGCTGGTGGGACAATCGTCAAAAAGGAACTTCGAAATGAAAAACTCCTGATCGATACCGGATGTATTGTGGGCTTCTCCCCTAGCCTGGATTATGACATCCAAAGAGCAGGCAACCTTAAATCCATGCTATTTGGTGGAGAGGGGTTGTTTCTAGCCACGCTTCAGGGAACTGGAACCGTCTATTTACAAAGCTTACCATTCTCCAGACTGGCCGACCGAATCATCGAAAATGCACCAAACATGGGTGGCCGCCAGCAAGGAGAAGGATCTGTGCTGGGTGGTTTGGGTAGGATGTTGGATGGGGATTAAAGTAGATCATGAAGGGTCCCTCAACTGAAGGACCTTAATTAAGGTGTCTATCTTGTCTTGAATCTGGTAAGGACTTTCCATTTTGAAATGTGTCCCGTTCTCTAATTGATACATTCGCTCCAGAAACAGTAGAAATAAGTTTGAATCCAAATTCCCTTGATTTGCTGCATCTTCAAAAACCGGAAAATAATGGTGCCTTAATGCTTGATCAGTGGAGTGGTGAATGACCAGACAAGGAACATTGGCCGCTTGGGTTCCTACAACCTCAGCTTCCGGGTATCCGAACTTTTCCAGAAGTAACTTTACACGGTATTGATTTTCAAGATCCGTGTATTCAATCAATTTCCATATCTCTGAGTATTCCCTGGAATCCTGCCCAAATTCCGCAACGATACTAGACTCCAGCTTTCTGAACTTCTGATCCAATTCAAATATCTTTTCGAGATAGACTTATAAATCCCCTCTCTCTAGATTTTCAACCTCCTGCCGTATGGTGTCCTCTTCCATACCACCGCTGCGCTGTTGGCAACTGATACAGATGAAAAAAATACAACCACTAAACATCTCAAGTTCATGCCTTTGCTAAATGAAATACCGTAATCTCCGGCCGCACATTGAACCGAACCTGCCACAGATGACCCAGTGCACGATTGATGTATAAGTGTCTCCCGTCCATGAGATCGATCGCTCCTGCATCGTAGCGTTTATTCTGAACTGGCAGCATTGGTGGGTCTAGAAAAGGGGGTCGGCACTGTCCGCCATGGGTATGACCACTCAAGATCCATCCTTGATAGTCAGCCCAAACATCCAGGTCGCAGACGTCTGGATTATGACACAAAACCACGTTTGCTTTTGCTGAATTAACATGAGGCATCACATGCTCTGGATGAAAATTAATTGCCCAATAGTCATCGATTCCTACAAAGTTCAATCCGGCATACATGACCTGATCGTTTCGCAGCAGATGGATGCCAGTCTTGGACAACAACTGCTCCATTCGATTGGCTACATCTGGTTGACGCCAACCATGTCCATAGTCGTGGTTGCCCAGAATCCCAACCGTACCCAACCTGCCCTTTACAGCATGTTGTAACACTTCCTCGAGCTGAGAAAACTGCTCTTCAGTTTCATAGCTTACATAATCACCAGTGTAGGCCACAAAATCAGGCTGAAACTGCTGTGCTTGTTTCAACGATTCAATCAGGTACTGATAGTCAAACCGATTACCTACATGGATGTCACTGACCTGCATCAGTGTCTTCCCCTGCAGTGAGGAAGGTAAATTGGCGATGGACATTGGTCGCTTGACAAACTCCAACCAAAACGGCTCGACCTGCCACGCATAAAGTCCAAGTCCTGTGCCGGCAGCCAGGCCGCCATACAGGCTGTTTCTTAAAAATGCTCTTCTTTTCATAAGATCATCACATGATCATCATCATTGCAAGGTGCAAACGTCACTCCCAGGTGCTTCAAGTTAGCCGAATTGTATGTAAAGGTTTATCATCGGATGGGATATCGCTAAAAGGAAACCAAAAAGAGAAATCACTCAGACCAATCCTTTTCTTCTAATGCAAAAACGGATTCTATGGCCACCTCAAATACCTGTGCAATCTTCAGTGCCAGCAAGGTAGATGGCACAAATTTCCCTTTCTCTATAGAGTTGATCGTCTGACGGGATACACCCACTTTTTCCGCCAGATCGGCCTGAGTGTAATTCTTTTTGGCCCGTTCTACTTTTATGGTATTGGTCATTATTATTCCTTGTAAAGCAGGTATTGGTTCAAACCAAGGGCAACAATGAGCGTAAGGCTCAGGTATTCAAAAGCGCTGATAGAAAACCAACTGTCCGCCTCAATGGAATATCCCTCAAAATTAAAATAATAGTTGATCAGCATGGTTGCAAAAGCTACTAAGGGAACGGCTATTGCTAATGCCTTAAACTTCAGAAAGACGATTCGTTCATCAAACTCCTTTCCCCTGGAAAAGAAAATGAAGGTAAGCCCAACAGCAACTGGAAAGCTCAGACCAGCGAAATCAATAATATCATACTGACTGATTCGATGGAAAAATATGATCAGCCCCCCAACAATAAAGAGCAATCCAAGCACTTTCATCCAGCTTGGATAGAGAAATAATGGTAGTCCAGTTTTAGTCATGTCGTTAGTCATTAGTCGTATATTTTTTACTAAATGTAAAATATACTTTACTTTATAACAAGCAAATTAGACATTTTTTCTAGACTTATATTTTTTTTAGCTAGTCAATTAAAAGAAGCTCTGAATTCCAACGGGGATTGATTGGTTTTGCTTTTGAACAAGCGGCTGAAAGACTGAGAATGCTCAAAGCCCAAAGTGTAAGCTATTTGGCTCACGGACAATTGTGTGGTGGATAGTTGTTCCTTTGCTTTTTCTATTAGTTTTTCATGGATATGTTGCTGGGTATTTTGACCAGTCAGTACTTTGAGCAAAGTACCCAGATAATTGGGAGAAACGTGGAGCTGATCTGCAACGAACTGAACAGAAGGCAGTCCTTTACTGGCCAAATCATCCTGATCGAAGTAATTCCTCAAAACAGTTTCCAGCTGAGTCAGAACTTGATGATTAGCAATCTTGCGAGTGATAAATTGCCGCTGATAAAATCGCTCTGCATAGTTGAGCAGGACCTCAATATGTGAAATGATTATTTTCTGACTAAATGCATCAATATTAGTGTGATACTCCTCCCGAATGCTTTGCATAACTCCAATGATTGCCTGCTCCTCTTTGCCGGATAGGAATAGCGCTTCATTGATCTGATATCCAAAAAACTCGTACTGTTTAATCTCGGCTGCAAGATTGGATCCCCAGAGAAAATCTGGATGGATCAATAACAACCACCCCGTTGGGTGAGGATCTGGTTCCTTGTGCACTTTTACGCGAATAACTTGTCCGGGTGCTATAAAGGACATAAGTCCCTCGCTGAAGTCATAGGATTGCTGACCGTAACGAATCTTTCCATCCAGACCTTTTTTCAGTGCTATGGAATAGTGGCTATTGACAATAGACAACTCATCCATGTGCTGTGGGTAATTGACCTGACTGTAGTCCACAAGGCTAACTAGCGGGTGCTCCGGTTTGGGCAATCCCGCTAGCTCATGGTATTCGGTAATCGTCTTGATGTGACGCATATACTTCTAGATCAACGTTCCGCCAGATGCTTCGATTCGCTGTGCATTCATCCAATGAGCATCTGGTGTACACAAAAATGCAATGATTCCACCAATGTCCTCAGGCTCGCCTACTCGTCCGAGGGCGGTCACACTAGAAATCACCTTTCTTTTCTCTTCATTATCACGATTGGTGCCACCGCCAAAATCAGTTGCCACTGCACCGGGCGCCACTACATTAGCATTGATCCCTCTGCTGCCAAGCTCTTTAGCTAGATACCTCGTGAAAACTTCTATTGCTCCTTTCATGGATGCATACGCCGAAGATCCAGGAAAGCTAAAACGTGCGAGCCCTGAGGAAATATTGATGATCCCTCCTCCATCGTTGAGGAAAGGCAATGCCCTTTGTGTAAAGAAGTACACGCCTTTGAAATGGATATTCATCAAGTCATCAAAGTCTTCCTCCGTAGTTTCCGAAAAAGGTTTGTAAATGCCAGTTCCAGCATTATTTACCAGGTAATCAAAGTGCGTGCTCCCACGCTCTACTTTCAATTGATCTGCTAATTTTTGATAAAATGCGTCGAAGGATTTTGTATCTCTGGTATCCAGCTGCACAGCCAATCCCATGGCACCTTCTTCTCTAATCGCCTCTACCACTTCATCAGCAGCAATTTTGTTTTGATGGAAGGTGATGACTACATCCAATCCCTTTTTGGCAATATTGATGGCCATATCTCGGCCCAGTCCTCTACTTCCTCCAGTAACCAGTGCTATTTTTCTCTGTGTCATCATTCGTTTCATTTTTTTATTAAAGCTATTTCTGCAAATCTGGTGTGGCTCCAAACAACTTCTGTAACCAAATCTCACAGGGTTGTAACCAAATAAAGAATTGGACTAGACTTGCTTCCTACTCACCCACCGCACAACGGCCCCAGTACCGACATGGTACTTGCCTTCATTGAGCACCACCTCTTTTTCTGCCTGATAGAGAACCTCATGATCTTGAAAGCATGACGAAACCTCTTGAAGCGACCAGAGTATCTCTGGATTTTTTGGACCTCCTACATGTGGATACTTCTTCTGAAAGTCCAGGTGGTTTTTGCTAAATGCTTCTAAAATTACCACGCTTCCTGGTTGCAAATATTCATTTAGCCTGCGACAGTGAGCCAGCTTATGCTCCGCCCCAAAATGGGCATAAATAAGTCCCAAAGCACCAAAAGAGGATTGAGGAAAAGTCATTTCCGCAAAATCCCCAACATGGTAATCAATGCTTACCTGGTACTCCAAAGCGAGACTTTCCGCTTTCTTTTTACCTTCCAGACTCAAGTCAAAAGCTGTTACCTCCCAACCTTTTGTGGCAGCATAAACGCCATTTCTTCCTTCCCCATCAGCTGCCATCAATATGTTCACACGGCAAACTTGTTTAGTTGATCTTTGAAGAACACGTTTGGCTCCTTGCCATAAACAAAATCTTCTTCGGCGTACCGCTCATCCCAGTTTGGATTCATAAGTCGTGATGTATGTGTGTTTATACTGAAGACAACAGCAGATACGAGCACATGGTTTTCACAAGCTGGGCTGATTTTTAGTGCGATTGCTGAGGTACATTCCACTCGATTCCAAACCGCTCCTTGAGATAGACAACTAATGGCTCCAGGCCAATTTCGGCTCTTCGCTGATCCACATATTGGGGTTCATGGATCGGTAGTGGCACACGCTCTGCCCTTTCAAAGGTGTATTGGGTTCCATAGAGCTGCTGTTTGCCTTCTTCTATCAACAGTCGATCCTTCATTTTGGCATAGCGCAGCGGCTGGGCCTCCCCTTGGTTAAACGCCTCTTCCAACATCGGAAAGTACTTTACTCGATCTTCATAAGCAGCATGATTGATAATCAACGCGGCACCAGCAGCGGCATATTCTGTCACTTCACTGGCGGTGGGCCATCCGTATTGATCCAACAGCCCAAATAGTCTTTTCTGATTCTCCTGCAGATTTTTCTCTTCCATCGCCAGAACTGGAAAGATCGCTGGCGTACTAAAATAACCGCCATTTTGCATGTACTTACGCCGTTCGATATTGCCAGCATACATAAAGCCCTGGTCCCGGATAATCATTCGAAAAAGCTCCCGAGCAAAAGTTTTGTTTTTAATGGAGCCATTGACTGATTCATATTTACTCATTTGTATGTCTTCTATGGAAGTCCATCTGGGATCTTCTATCAGACTTAAAAAATCAGGATCATGGAGTGGCTCCAGTGAATAGTTATCCTGTAGTGCGTAACGCAGAAAGAAGAAAGCTGTGTCTCGCATTTGTTTTGTCCAGAGCAGTGCACACGTACCTGCCATCTTGTAAGAAATCTCTGGAGACTGCTGCTGACCAAAGGCCATCCCGTATTTCTCCAGGGCTGGCATCAGTAAACCTTGAGCTTTCAGACTATCAGCTTGATCCATCAGTGACTGACTGGTCACTTGAGCGACGGACCACATAGCTAGGCAAAAAAGAAGTGTTCGTTTCATTTTTTTATTCTTTTTGTTTTCTGCCCAATACTAATGGCTTAGATCATACTGACTAGCTAAAGTCGACGACTAACAGGTTTGTCATGGGATTTGACAGAAGGGTCTTTCTTTCAAGTTGGAAACTCAGGAAACAAACCCATCCTGATCACTCTTGCTTTCGTTAGATCCGATCAAGTTTCTTCACAGTCAATTCATTGTCCACATCTCCCGTATTCAAGGTAGCTGCAGGCTCAAATAAAAGCACCTTGACCTCCTCAGTGGCTATAGGTTTATGGTTGGTTCCTTTAGGGATGATGACAAACTCACCAGGCAGTAATTCCAACGTCTGATCCTCCAGCTCTATGAGTAACTTACCTTCCATCACCAGAAACATTTCATCTTCCTTTTCATGCTGATGCATAACAAATTCACCTTTCAGTTTAGCTGCTTTCACGTGCTGGCCGTTTAGTTCGCCAATAATCTTAGGGCTCCAATGTTCAGAGAAGAGGTCAAACTTTTCGTTGAGATTTATTTTCTTGATCATTTGAATCATTCATTTGAATAAACTTGAAAATAAGAGAAAGCCCACGCGTTTCAAACTATCTCTAAAATAATCATTACGCCATCAGCTATCCTGATATCAAAGTGGTTCTCTCACGCTCCAAAAACTCACGCAGAGTAGTTGGTTGTTTTCCTGTAAGCCGGTGATAAACCGATGAAACCTCTGGATCTTGCTGCAGCCGAGGGATGGAATGAAGAAGAGTCATCACGATGGCCAACCCCTTTTCCACACCAGCTTTACGCTTCATAAAATAAAACCGAAAAGGGTTGATACTCCTAAAGCGAAACTCCTTTCCTTTGACTTCTGTAAGGAGCTCAGTTGCTTCCCCAGAGGTCTTGTTTTCGGAACCTGTGATCTCAAAAGCCTGGTTTTTAAACTTTTCAAAATCGGTTAGCAATATAGCCGTGACCTCCGCTATGTTGTGAACGTCTACCCAGTTGAACTTGGCAGCACCGGCAGGTAAGGTTATTGTCTGGTGGTTCACGATTTCACTCAGTAGAGTTGTGGTCAGATTTTGCATGAAGTAGCTCGGTCTCACGAAAATGTAGTCCATTGCCAGGTGCCTGATTAATCGCTCAATCTTGTTGTGCGGAATCACCTTGCTCTTCTCGGCTCCCTGCACAGACAGAAACACCACTTTGTTGACACCAACAGTCCTGGCTGAGTTCAAGAGCGGAACCATGTATTTTTCTACATCGGAGATGTGAGGCGGTCGTAGCAAAAACAGCACATCTATGCCTTCAAATGCGCCCTCAAATGTTGTCTGATTTTCCATATCCAACTGCCTGAAGGAAAGTCTCGGATAATCAACAAACCTCTTCGTCGCAACCTCCACATCTCTGACGGCAGCAATGACAGTGTGATCTTGGTGATCCCTAATGAGGTAACGTATGACTTCTACGCCAATATTTCCTGTTGCGCCGGTTATTAAGATTCGTTTCATGGGATTGGCTAATGATGCATCGCTTATGAGCAATAAACTAGTCAAGCTAAAAGCTCCTGTCAAAAAAGGTTTTCACCACTTCTCCACCATAAGATTCTCTGCATACCTCAGCCCTGAGACCAGTAGATTGTTGCGGTCTTTGGCTTCCTCCACAAACCGTTCAAGCGTTGCTCGTTTAATTTTTCGGCCGTTCATGAAAACGGCTTCAGGTTGACGAAGGGTCACCAAGTCTTCCAATGGGTTCCCAACTGTAAGCAACAGGTTTGCCTGCTTACCTACTTCTATCGTCCCCATATCTGCTAAAAAGTTGTGTACCCTCGATGGATTGACCGTTGCTGTTTGCAACACTTCATAGCTGCTCATACCTGCTTGTCTGTAAAAGTCCAGCTCCTCATGAATGGAAAATCCAGCTGGAGTCACTCCGATTCCTGCATCGGTTCCACAGACAATGGAAGCTCCGGCATCATGCAGCTTACGAATGGCAAAGAGGTGAAAATCATGCTGCGATTTGATGCGATTGACTACCTCCGGATCTTTGGCCCTGGTTCCCGTCCACCGATTGAACTGCGCCTCACTGTCCACCATCCGAATCAAAGGGTTCATGTAATTGAGTTGCTCTTGCGTAAGGATGTCATCTTCGGTCAGCATGCGGTAGATGTTGTGATAAACGACCAAAGTGGGGCAATGAATGGTACCAGGGTTGGTCACATAAAGATCAATTACCTCCTCTAACCTGGCTGTATCCAGTTGATAATTCAGCGGCTGTTGCACAATGTCTTCTGTGTGTTCGATGGTCTTGATTTGAGGATTAAAATGGTAGCCATACGGCACCTTATGGCTGGGGTGCGCTGCGATATCCAGATTCTCCTCCCGGCACTGCTCCAATACCGCGTCAAATATCTCGGGAGTGAGACCATAGTAGGTCTTGATGAGGTCATACCCCCGCTCTTTGTACGACTTGATTTTCGCTTTCGCCTGCTCTGGATCGAAGAGCTGTAAATTATCATCACCGATGAATTCCGGACCTGTCAACTTGGGGCTTGAGGTGAAAAACATCGGGCTTAGCAATTGCTCATTGGCAATGGCCTCCTTCATACGCAAATGCATTGGGTGGCCCCATAGATTGCGAACAGCAGTAACCCCATTGGCCAGGTAAAGCCCCAATTCATAATCATCCCAAACATGCACGTGCATATCTATCAGCCCTGGAGACAAATAGCCTCCTGCTCCGTCATGTTTCTGCAGACCATCTGCGTTCAAATCGGGACCAATTGCTTTGATTCGGCCATCGATCACCTTCACCGAAGTGTTCTCAAAGACCGTATCAGTGGTCATTGGTATCACATTGACATTGGTAATCAGATAGCTATTGGTAGCTGCATCTGGTTGATTCGCTACCTTCAGATAAGACGTATCGATGAAGTCCAAAACGAATGCTCCTGCCACGATCAAGGCAACAAGGGCCAATACAAATCCGAGGACTACAGCCAGTATTTTCAGCACCTTCATCCCACGGTTGGTTTGGTTTTACCTCCTTTGATCAGAAACCAGAGTGCAAAAGCCAATTCCCCAATGGCCATCGGTAGACTTAGCACTGTCTCTACTTCCAAGATTTGTTCTATACTGCCAGGGTATAGCGCCTTTGCTGCATGTACTCCTACGTAGCATACCCCGGCAATCAACAGCAACCAACCGAAGATTTTAGGAATACCAGCCGCCTCTAGTGCCAGCTTGCCCCATCCGAGTAAATGGAAACCAAATACAATCAAGCCAAGAGACCACAGAGATTCGAATGACCCAATAAATTCCATTACCTCCTCACCGGTTGTAGCGGAGCTTGCATTGGCCAGTTGGAAAATCCCAACACCAAGTATCGCACTGTATACCAGGCGAGCACCAGCGGTGATCATGGCCCAAAGCCTATTGACGAGTTCGAAATACTTCCAAACGGCCCAACTCACGATTAGGTCCAGGATGAAGATGGCCACCCAACCAATTACACCACCCATGAAGGTTCCGGTTTGGGATTGGATGTTTTGTAGGGTCTCAGTGCCATCTGCCTGATTGACCAGGCTGCTAAAGACATATCCATAGGCATATCCTGCCGCCACTGCCATTAGCAGTAAAGAAGCTCCGGCCAGGATTGCATAGTTTCTATTGTTCATGTTAAGATCGGTTGACTTGGTATAAAAGTAACAATTCTTGAAAAAGAGGGTATCAATCTACTCCGTCTGGGAGTTTCTCAAGATCTTCAATATGCGGCTATAGGTGAGCTCAAAGATCGACCAGTTGTATCCTTCGAAGTGAGTGGTATTGGCAAACAGTATAACCACCGCGTCCATGTCCGGATGATACCGTGCGATACTCTCATAGCCAGGCATCAGACCTGTATGCTCGTACGCATATATGGAGGAATAAATCTCCTGCTCACCCTCCTTAAAGACTGAGCCATCATTCAAAGCGCGAAGAAATATTCCGACATCTTCTGCAGTAGCCACCATGGAGGTGAGCTTAGTCCCATAGTCAGAAGCTTTGAGGTCCTCCTGTACTCCTACATAGTAGCCACTCATCATGTCATCCAGGTCTACCTGATCCATTGAGCCAAATGTATGGGTCAGACCACGTGGGTTCAGAATTACATCCTGAAAGTAATTAAACTTGGTGCCAGGAACCACTTTTTCAATCAGCATGTCGATGAGCACATAGTTGGTATTTGAGTATTGATAGTCTGTACCGGGCTCAAAACTAGCAGGTAAATCCAGCACGCGCTCCAGAGATTCTTCCCGGCTTGCAGGAGGATACACCCAGAAGTTTGGTGTGTCTGTGATGTTGGGAATACCACTGCGGTGCTGAACCATCATGCGCAAGGTGATTTGGTCCGCATAGTCGATTCGTCCAACTAGCTCAGGGAAATAGTCAGCAAGTGTGCCATCTAGTGACAGTTTTCCGGCATGCACCAACTTGGCAATGGCCACCGCATCATATAGTTTGCTAATGCTGGCAATTTTGAAATAGGCATTCGGTCTGGCAGGTATTTTATTTGCTCGATCGTGCCAGCCTGCTGCGTAGTATTCAGGGGCTTTGCCCGCCTGATCTACATAAGCTATCATGCCATCAAACCCATGCGCTACGGCCTCATCCAGTTGTCCCTGTACAGTATCTGGTAGTGGCCGTATCCAGGCACCAATAATTGGCCATGGGACAAAATAAAGGGAGATCGCAGTACCTACGAACAGTGCAATTCTGATAATGGTGATTCTTTTCATGTGACCGATCTTTTGATTAGTTAAGCCGCTGGATAATCCGCTGTAATATTCGCTGATTAATTTTTAACAAAGGTCTACCAATCCCCTGAAGCACACTAAACAGCCATGTAGCCAAATCTATCAAGTTTGTGGAATGGCTGTAAACTATGACGCAAGCATGTGATTTATGTAGCAAATCACCACTTCTAGGCTGGAAGAGTGCAATCAAGTACCACAACGCGGTAACCTATTCTTCATTGAGGTATTAAGTGACATGTATACCTTTCGTCCTGATGGAGAACGATCCCATAGTGCTGCTTCCAGTCTCAAAACTCAACACCTTAGCAACAAGCATGGTGTGGCACAATTCGGTGGCAAGGCAAAGTCCGTCCACAAAGCCAAAACGATCGATGATCGACCCGGTTTTGTAGGTCCAGTGAATGCGATGAGGGACAGAGCAAAAGCATTACATCCAACTAAAAACATTCACATGGCTCACCGATTATCGTGGGAAGACATAAAAGAAACGGTCAAAAAAGGGAGTAAAAAGGAAATCATCAAACTCGCACAAGACTTGATGATTCCTCAGCGAGACTTTGGGAGTGGATTATTCATGGTGCTGAAAGGGGACCAGCGGCTCTTCCTAGCGGTAGGGAGACTGATGAACCGCTACAAAAAGGACCCAAACCTGCAAAAAATCCAGTTGGTCAAAGCATTGAATTCATCTCCCTTTAACCTCAGGCCAGGTGATGGAATAACCAACTCCTCCATTCAGTCCAATCCTGATGGACACAGAGACGATTCGGGATCCATGACCCCTACTACGTCCAATCTATTCTCGGGACAACAAGTACAGTCGTCAGATTTTATGAATGATAAGCAATATGAAAACTGGGAGCATTACTTTAATATCTGGGTGGATAGCGCGGAAAAGGCCATCGACAAACTATGATGGTGTTTAGAGAAAACATTGTTACTGGCAGGTCAGTTAAAACTTGCCTTTAGTCATCACTTATTCGACTGGCAACATTCCAAACATGGTTTTCTGGATCAATGATTCTGCCTACTCGATCACCCCACATCTGATCCTCAGCCGGCAATAATACGCGTGCTCCTTTGGAGACTGCTCTATCGATGACAGCATCTACTTCATCACCATACAGGTAAATCACTACTGGTGAACTACCATCTGTGGCTGGAGCCTGACTGTCCAGGTGCTCAGACTCATCGTGAACCATAAACATCGCTTCGTTGATCCTTAAGGTAGCATGAAGAACTGTTCCATCCTTGCCTTCTCTTCGTGACAGCTCCACGGCATCAAATGCATCTTTGCAAAATTCAATTTCTGCTCCAGGGTTTTTACAAACCAACATGGGTATGATCATTTTAGGCTTCATGATTTTTCAGGTTACTGATCATAGGACAGGTTATAGTGGTCATGTCCCGATAAAAACACTAAGGTAATCAACTGCCAATACTCCGATCTACTCTATTCCGATTCCGGCCCCACCGAGAATTGAAAGTTCTTGCCCTTTCTCTGGCTGACCGTCCAATAGTGGCATTGCGGTCTTGATGAGTTCTCTTACTCCTGGTACTTTAAGTGAGTTGTCATGATCTTCTTTAGTTTCCCAAATCTCAGTGATCCAAACAGTATTTGGTTGGGTATCATCTAACCCAACTACATATAGCTGGCATCCTTTGGCAGTTGATACCAGCTGGGAAGCTTTAATTAAGATTTTAGCTAATTCTTCCACTTGGCCTTCCTTAGCTTTCAATGATCCATGCAATCCGTATTTGGTCATAGTTGATTTGTTAAGTTCTGTTGAGTCAGTTTGTGCAAAGGCTAAATCACTCCCTAAAGCGATAATGAAAATGCTCATTAATGTTTTCATCCTTCTTACGGTTGTTTGCGCAAAGAAGAACCCTCAGAGTGACAACCCTATGTCACTTGCGGGGAGGAATATGAAGTTTTCTGTCGTTTAAGGACTCCCATGTCCTCAGTGCTAAACCTTTGCTGGAACGTATAGACCAACACGGACCTTTAGGCTTTGACCTTGTGCATTGTCCGATCCAGTACCTAACGGTCACCTTAGGCTATTCCTCCGCATACACACTGGTCGGAGGCCCCAGATAGCTTTCCTTCAGTCCTCCGCTGTTCAGCACAAACTTCTGAAATACTACCCCCGGATCGATCATCCAAACTTTCAGGGTGTGTACCCCAGGCTTGTTCACCCGGTGCGTGGATAGCTTTTTCTTGATGTGATCGGTCACCGAGTTGTTCCACCAGTCAGGGTACTCCCAGTCGGGTTGGGTCTCGCCTTCGTGAATGTTAATCACCTGAGGCTCCTCATCATCGATGGCGATCGCATACTTTAGCCCGTCCTCCTTTTTGTAGTTGAGCGTTGGAGACAGGTAAGTAGCAATCGTCACCTGACCCGAATCCAGGGCAGTAAACGTGTACTGAAGCATCGGGGATTTTTTCCCGGTCTGCTGCACCGGTGCATCTGCTGGCTCCATGGTGATGGATGATCCAGTCCTTCCCATATTCGGCACTACCGACCAGGTTACCTCTTTGGTGGTTACCATCTTATCTGGTTTAGCTGCATCAATTGCGATCACCCCATTATTTTCCACAAATCCTGCTGCTACAGGCATAAATGATCTCAGTGGCACAGTCACCTTAAAATCTCGTCCACCACCACTGATGGTCACTTCCCCTTTTACTGTACCCTCAGGCACTTTGCCCCAATCAATGCTCACATATACTTTTTCTTCGTATTCGATTGTACCACCTGTAGAGGAGAGCTTGATCCAGTCTTCAGAAGTTTGAATGGAGTAGTCCAAAGGCGTTTTGCCCTGGTTGAATACCTCAATGTAATACTCCTGATCATTGACTGGATCGAACGGTTGAAAGGTGGAGCTAAATAGCGTGGATCTAGTCCATGGAGATGGTTCTCCTTGCTCTAGCAAGTAGCCAAGACCAGCATTTGCTCTTGGCTGGATATAGGTTACAGGCGGCATTTTATTCACCGGAGGATTGTTCCAGCTCTCATAGCCAATGTGCGTCTGATCCATAAAGTGATTCCACTTGCCATCATTCAGCTGATGATAATCCTCTGTCAATTCAGCATCTTTCGTGAAGAGCTCTTTGGTTTTGTCTGCATAAAAATTGGCAGAAGCCCTTCCCTGCCGGGCATAGAGCTGATTCTCACCAGCAGCTATGTACATTTCATTCAAATTAGCACAAAGTAAAACGGGTGATAAAACCAGCTGATAAAAGGCATCTCTGTATGGAGCACTGAGCGATTCATAGATCTGCTGGCTTCTGCTAGCAAGGTGCTGCCACTCGGCCAATACTTCATCAGCCTCCCGATAGTTCTCCAGACTATAAGTATCTGGCTTCAGCATTTCTGGCGTTCTCCTCGCATTGTATTTGGTATAGAGTGAAATGATGTCACCAATCTCCTGGGCATATTGCGCGCCAAATTGTTGTTTGGCCCAATTGGTGTAATAAGATGGAAGGTCCGCGGCTTTCATTTCGGCATTCCACGCAAAATCAAGGAAAAAGGAAATCGGAAATTCCATGGGCTTCAAATCGCCCACATTGACAATCCATAGATCATGCACCCCCCACTCATAGGTAAGGTTCATTTGCTCCCACACGCGCTCTATCTGCGTGACATTCTGCCAGCGGTAAGAAACCGGTCCGCCCACAAAATCAAAGTGATAGTACATGCCATATCCACCGGGGTAATCCTGATCAGCCTTCTTGGGCAAGATGCGCACATTGCCCCAGTTGTCATCACAGAAAAGCACCATGATGTCGTTAGGCACCCGCATGCCCTTGTCATAGTAGTCCTGCACTTCTTTGTATATGGCCCAGACCTGAGGGGTTTGATCGGCACTTCTACCCGTGACTTCCTCGATGATGGTTCGCTGATCTCTCACAATCTCCTGCATCAGCTTCACTGCCGTTCGTTCTCCCATCGCTTCGTCTCCATCGCCACGCATACCCACGGTCACCACACTTTCATAGTCTTGCATCCGCTCTACACCTCCACGCCAAAACTCCTGCAACTCTTCCTTGTTGGTTTGATAGTTCCACTCGCCTCCACCGTATCGGCTCCATTCGTCATGAGCGCGCATCATTGGCTCATGATGGCTGGTAGAGACGACAATCCCGTATTCATCGGCTAGTTTCGCATTGAGCGAATCATCATCTGCAAAAGCTGTCGGTCGCCACATCGCTGGCCAGAGGTAGTTGCCTTTGAGTCTCAAGATTAGTTCGAAAACCTTTTCATAAAACTCATGATTAAAACCTCCAAACTGCTCCTCTGCCCAACCACGCAGTGCCGGGGCTTCATCGTTGAGGAAAATACCCCGGTATTTCACCGAAGGTCCTTTGGAAACAAAGCGTTCTTTTTTGATGCTAACATTTTCCTCCTTGATTACAGGAACATCCGCCCAATAATACCAGGGAGATACACCTATAGCTTCCGAAAGTGCCAACGCACCGTAAGCTGCACCGCGCCGATCACTTCCTGCAATGACCAGGGCCTCTTTGATGCCGGGAAATGGATTTTGAACAGTCTCAATGAGGTATCGTTCCCATTGCCCGACTATGGTGGAAGCATCCAGTTTTTTACGATCCAAAAGCTGACGAATGTATTTGGAGTGCTCCACAGTGCCAATGATGATTGCTCGCGAGAGATTGTTGCTGATAGCTGACCGCAAAGGCAATTGCTGATCCGTAACGCGCTCTATATCGTCCACCAACATGCCCGCTACGCGCCCAATCAGAGGGTCTTCTAACGAATCTGTGAGCAGGTAAGTAGGCTGACCACCGACAATTCTAAAAAAATCATTGGTCGGTTTCGAGTCATAAGAAATGGTGACTTGTGCTCCACATAAAACAGGTAATAAGGAGAAGAGAAAAGCAATTCGACAGAACATTGGTACTCATTTATTGGTTGTACCAACAAACATACACAATCGATTGCGTAAAATCACTTGTTGCTTTTCAAAAACCGACCCGTGAACCATTCCTGGTCCTTGTAATCTGGGGTTCGGGAGCGTGCCTCTCTATTGGCAATAATCAGGTGATTCGTATCGTACTGCTTACTTCGATATCCAAAAAGATGAAAAATCTTACGAGCTACGAAGCGGGATCCAGCATGTACTGCAGACTCTTGAGATCATCCAGTAGATGACTGATAAAACTCAGTCGAGCTTCATCTGTGGCTTCTATATCAATGAGGTGGTCGCCCATTTTTGGATCGTATGCCGATACCGAACACATTGGTTCGTCAAATCTGCCTACTACGTTGTTTCCTTAACAATCCTACCAAAAATGGAAGTAGGGATGATTGCCAAGGCTCACCTTCAAACATGAAGTTTGTCAGCCAGAAGCAGTTGCCAACAGTAATTTTTTCAACAACAACTGTAGACATGTGTTGTACTAGTCATGCCAGAAATCACCAGTGTGACATTCTTCAAATGCCGTGGATTCAAGGATCAGTTTTGGCTATTCAAAATGATGAGATTCTCACATGCTTTCTTGCAAGAGGTCAAAGGACAAACTTTTTATAAACTGATGGGGTCCGGCAGGGGTATTGGCTTCAATCCATGGCCAGACTTCAGTACCTATGCCATGATACAGGTATGGGAGGATGAACAGTATGCTCATCGGTTTTTTGAAGATGCCAAGCTAATGGAGCGCTATGAGCGGCACACCACTGATCGATGGACGTTACTCATGAGAAATATAACCAGCAAAGGCCGCTGGTCAGGTAATAGCCCCTTTGCTCCTTCCACCAACCTTGACCCTCACAACCCATACATCGCTGTGATCACCCGAGCAACCATTAGACCTGCCAGACTCTGGCAGTTTTGGAAATATGTACCAACCTCTCAAAAGCCGCTCACCAATCAACCCGGATTGATTTACACCAAAGGAATTGGCGAGGTGCCAGTATTGCAAATGGCTACTTTCAGTCTGTGGGAAAGTGAACAAGCCCTAAAGAATTTTGCCTACCAGCGCTCTGAACATACCGTTGCAATTCAGAAGACTCGTCAACTTGACTGGTACAGTGAAGAGCTTTTTTCCAGGTTTCAACCCTTTGCGTCCTATGGTAGCTGGGAAGACCTCAACCAACTTGATCTTCAACTTCCTAATAACCCACCCAACTAAAATTTATAATTGTACCCCAATCGAACAACCTGTGTTTCATAATAATCTGAGCTGGTGTAAGTAAAGTTATCCCCATTAACTTGCTTACGGATCACCAGCGTATTGAAGAGGTCGTTGGCGTTGACATACAATTCTCCTTTGCCCGCCTGTATGCTTTTCTTGACGCCTAGATCTACAGAAAACCGTGATTCAATCTTGCCTTGCGGAATGATGTCGGGAGCAAGATAAACCATAGTCAGCTGCGCCATCAGCTTATTTCCAAAGGTTAAGTTAGTATTGAGCTTCACATTACCAGAATAGACGTCCTGTTCTTGCGCAGTGAAAGTATTAAGAGTTGGGTAGAGATTATCAACCGAGAATTGCTCAATCCGATTGTAATAACCATTCAGATTGAGGTTCATCTCCAGCACATCGCTGAATTCCTGACTGACCACCACTTCCAAACCGGTATTGTAGCTCTTTCCTGCATTCTGAGAAATGTTGTAAATCAAGTTCGAACCATCCACAGTTGATGCGATTCGTGTGATGGTGCCATCAGAAATCTTGCGGTACAATGCGCTATAGACATACCCTTTTTGCCAGCCACTTTTGTAGCCGATTTCAAAGCTATTGGTAAACTGTGGCTGCAATGCCGGATTCCCCACCTTGATAATTTCGGCATCATCGTATTTTGGAAATATGCGGATATCTACTTCATCTGGTCGGTCCACCCGACGATTGTAAAAAGCCGAAAAGTTATTGAATTCGTTGAGTTTGTAGGTCAACCTGGCACTGGGAAAAGGCTGAAAATACTGGTAACCATCACTTTGGTAAGTGTTGTGATTTGGATCTACATCATACGCCAAATCCACATATTCCACTCTCAGACCTATCTCAGCTTCCAACTTTTGTACTTCATAGGTGAAATTTCCATAGACAGCCGGTATGATTTCCCTGTAGGTAGCCAGCCCGTCAGCTCCAGTATCCAGTACCGAGTTGGAAGCTGAAGGGTTGAATTGCATATCCGTAGGAATGGTTCTATGTCTAAATTTGAGACCAGTTTGCAACAATCCGTATTTCATGGGCCGGGTATAATCCAACGTGAAATCGGCCACCTTTTGATCGGCTATGAGAAAGAATGATTCCTGAGTGGAAAAGGAGGGTCTCGTATTGTCAAAAAAATACTTCTCGTCTTCCCGATCGAAAGTGTAATTGAACCCCATTTTGAGCTGATGGCCCGGCTGCTCAAATTGATGTTCATAAGCCAATGACGTCATGACGGCCGTAAGCACTTCATCTTCCAGAAATTGCCAAAGTCTCAGGTTTTCATCCGTATTGCCATCAAAAAACGGCTGATCTCCATAGTCTTTAATGGATTCCTGACTGAAAAACCCGGAAATGGTAAGTTGATTATGATCATTCATGAACCAGTCCATACCAGCTGTAGAGGTAAATAGATTGGTGTTTCGATTGCGCTTTAGCTGCTGATTGATCACCGTACCATCAGAGTATTTTCGCGTGACAAATTCATTCTTATTCAGTGTCTCAGTGTAAAGGTTATCTGCCTGAAGAAAGACATTGACTTTCTTCTTTCTGTAATTCAGAGCGACAGAAGGATTGATCTTGGGTGTGGCCTGATACTGCGGACGGATACCCGGGAGATTATCTTGTCTGACCCATAAGGCACCAACTCCAGTGGATAGGCCTACCTTTCCGTTGAGTCCCGTCTGCTCTTCTTTTTTCAGTAGGATGTTGATGATTCCGGCATTGCCATTGGCATCATATTTTGCAGAGGGATTATTGATGATCTCTATTTTTTGTATGGCGGAAGCGGGCAGGTTATCCAAGCCATTCTGATTACCAAAACCAGTGATCGCTGTTTGTTTACCATCGATCAACACTACCACCCGGTCGTTGCCTCTAAGCTGAACCTGTCCATCCTGAGTAGTCACGCCGGGTAAATTGTTCATGGCCTGCAATACGCTACCTCCGGTCTGGCTGACATTCGCATCCACCTGGTAAGTCTTTTTGTCCATTTGAGCGGTGACAGCATCCTGTTGACCAGTAATCACCACTTCACTCAGTTGTTCTGTACCCTCATTCAAAAACAAGGTACCCAGATCAATGTAGGCAGAATTGGAACCGATGAATCGCCTGGAGACATATTGCTCATACCCTACAGAGGTCAACTGGATCAAATATTCATCAGGAGGCACGTCAACCAACGTAAAAGAGCCTTTTTCATTGGAAATAGTACCTGCCACGAACATCGAATCTTCCAGTGATTTCAAGACCACATTCACATAAGGCAAGGCCTCCTGTGAGCCCTTGTCCCTGATAGTACCGGATATTTTAACAGCTACTTGCTGGGCCCACACCTCGGAAACCCCGAGGATCATGAGGCCAACTAAAAGCATTTTAATCTTTGTCATCTTCTTCTTCGCTCTCTTTTTGAGTGGATTCGATCTGACCAGCCGCGGTGATAGTGACTTCAAACTCCTCATCGCCCACCTCAAGTTCCAGTTCGTAGGAAGTCCCTTCCTTCGTCTCGGCTAGTTCAGCTTCTTCGATCTCAAAAGCTGCATAATTCTCATTTAAAGCAGTCATTACCGCAGTGGGCAATTCTGAGGATTCGATGGCATATTCCGTTTCCATCCACTCTCCAGCTACAGAGAAATTTGCCGAATAGTCTCTACCATCCATTTTGAACTCAGCTTCCCATTCCTGTTCATCTTCCATTTCCCATTCCACTTTTTTGGCATCAGGAAACTTTGCATTGAAAGCTGAAAGCACCTTTTCGGGTACTTGATCACCAGACTGGGCACAAGACAGCATCGTTACGAATATGGTCAATAGAACAGGGTACTTCAGATTTTTCATGATATGTATATTTTTGGTTATTGATGTATCAAACGTAACACCCGATTTAGAAGAAAATTAGAACGATCAATCCAATTCTGACTTACTAACCTGACCATTCTTAGTGACATAAACTTCATATGAGGTGCCCTGAAATCCAGTTACTTTTTCGTAAATCACACGATCGGCATCAGTTGTCAGTTTTCGGACTTCAGGATGCAGTCTGGGAGGAAGTTCTTCAAAGGAAATGGGATGTTCCAGGTGAATTCCTTCGTCATACTCCAGTTCTATATTGACAATACTCGATCTCCAGGCTATTTGAGTTTCTATCGAGTTACCAATTGGAATTAAATGGATCGATGGATTATCGGTTTTGATGATTGCTGTGGAGGTACTGATCAGTAATGCACATCCAGAAAAAGCCATCGCGCTATATCCTATTCTTCTAAAGAGATTTTCGTTGATCAATGGCAGAATGTATTTGATCGATATAGAAGAGATCATCGCTCCTATGGCAATGACCACACCCACTTGAATAATTTCTGTACTGATCAGACCCATTGTTCCATACAGGATCAATTTAATTACATGAAGCAAAATATCATTTGCGGCTCTGGTAGCCACTATTTCTTCTTTGGTCAATCCATACTTGAGGTAGAACCTGTTAAACAATAGCCCCACTGCTCCCGTGAGTCCGGAGACAAATCCCGCTATAGCACCTATGAGTATCAAAGTGAAACGTGATGATGGACGTTCCTCCTGCCGAATCTTGTTTTTTGGTAGCAGTAGGAACCGAATGTTCACTAACAGAAATATGCCGATGAAAAACTGAAGGTAAATGGGATTGAAATATTTCAAAGCCCAGGCTCCGATCCAGACCGTGGGAATTCCCGCAGGCACGTAATAAAAGACAATTGTCCAGTGAATGGATTTTTTGAAAACAGCCAGGCGAGACAAGGAGCTGCTGAAAGTGCCCAGAGTCAGCGCAGCTGGAACCTGTGAACCGGAAACGCTCAGCCCCAACAAGGGAATTAATACAAGACTGGCCCCTCCACCACAAATAGCACTGATCCAAAATGCGAGAATCGTTGCTAAGAAAATAAGCAGTAAAGACATCATTAATTTGGAAAGTCCACTTTGAAAATATGCTTGTTTTCTAAGAAATCATATCGAATGCTCCATCCATAGCGGTGAACAATCTCCTGAATAATTGATAGCCCCAGCCCACTGCTTACCTGATCATCGGTCACGCTGGTAAACCGCTCGAACAAACGATCACTTTTCAATGGCTCATTGCCCGAATTTCGGATAGTTAATGCACGTGGTTCACTTTCCACCATGAGTTCACCACCGTCTCTTGTATGCTTGATTGCATTGGACAGCAGGTTATGAACCAGTGTTTCCATTAGAAAAGCATTGGCCTGTACAGGAAGCAAATCCTTGCAGTGGTTTGTGATCGTCAGACTTTTGCTCTCGATGTAATCCTCAAACAGTGTCAACGCAGTGTCCAGGTAGTCTTGTACATTTTGTGGCCCTAAGTCTGCGTATTGCTTGTTCTCAACCTTTGCGAGTAACAATAGATTCTTATTGATCCTGGTGAGTCGTGAGAGTGGGGTGGCCAAGTCATTGACAAGAGCAGATAGCTCTGGAGTAAGTTCAGGCTGCTGCATGAGCACATCCAGCTTGGACTTTAATACAGCTATAGGCGTTTGCAGTTCGTGAGAAGCGTTTTCTGTAAAAGCTTTCTGCTGCTGGTAAGTGCGTATAGTTCCCTGGATTAGTTCCCGAAGGCTGGCATTAAGCTCCTCAAACTCGAGAATATCGGTCTGTGGTAACTGCACCTGTTCATCCCTGGAAAGTTCAAACGAACGTAGCGACTGCAAAATAGCTTCAAAAGGCTTCCAGGTACTTTCAGCGATACGTCTGTTGAGCAGGATAAAACCGAAAATCAACACTACAAAAAAAACCAAAGTGACCAGAGCCACCGCAGCAAAGGTTTCATCGGATTCCTCCACATTCGTTTCTACAGTCAGACTGTAAAGCTGCCCATCAATATCAACAGATGATGACAACCCTCTGAACCGATCTTCTCCATCATCTTCATCATACGGATTTGGCCTAACAACCTCATAGACACTATCCTGAACCATCTGAACCTTCCCAGCTTTTTGGATGGATACTCCTGGGATAAGCTCACTCCAGATGTTGCTGATTTGGTCCATCTCTTCAGCATTGAACGCTTTGGACTCAAGCTTTTGACGGGTATGCTGGAGAATGAGCCAGTTGTTCTCGTCCAGCTCACTAATCCAAATAAAGTCTACTACCAGCGCATACACCGGAACACTCACTAGCAATACTACCAGCGCATACCAGGTAAAAGCTTTTAAAGGTTTAGTTAATAATCGCTTCATTGCTCCCACTTGTAACCTGCTCCATACATGGTTTGGATGTAATCGTTGTAACCTTGCTCTTTGAGTTTCCTTTTCAGGTTTTTGACATGTGCATACACAAAGTCATGACTATCAAACATATCGGCCAAATCTCCTGACAGATGCTCCGCTAAGGCACTTTTCGAAAGTACTCGGTTTTTATTGCCGATAAAGAACAAAAGCAGATCATACTCTTTTTTGGTGAGACTCACCAGATGGCCATGTACGGTCACCTGCTTGGCCTGAAGGTCTATGACCAGTTCGTTGAGATGGATCAGGTTATTGCTATCAAAATGCTTTCTTCTGATGAGCGATTCGATGCGCGCGGCAAGTTCTGCCAGATGAAACGGTTTAGGTAAGTAATCATCAGCCCCAAGTTTCAAGCCGGTCACTTTGTCTTCCAGCGAATTTTTAGCCGAAATGATAATGACTCCATCTTGCTTATTCTGCTTTTTGAGTGACTCCAATATGGACAAGCCATCTCCACCAGGGAGCATCAGGTCCAGCAAAATGCAATCATAGTCATAACTATAAATCTTGTCCATTGCCGACTGATGATCACGAGCACGCTCACACAAATAGTCCTGACTGGTCAGATAGTTAAACATATCAAGCGCCAGCTCCTCTTCGTCTTCTATGATTAGGATCTTCACGACCGCAAGTAAACGGATGATTTGGAAGAAATTCTGAAGTGAATACTATTTAAAGGCTGGAGACGCCAAGAAATACTTCTTACCCTCGAAAGTTACTAAACGTTCATCGAGTGCTTGTACTGAAACAATAAATGGTCAAATTGATATTAAGCAAACAATCTATGGTTTAGAAAGGATTTATTTCGTCTAAAGCAAAATAAATTCTTAAAAGAATACAACCATTATCGGCCATCTGGCGTAGGACTATTCTAGAACAACACGCGCCATGAAACTTCACCAGATCAACAGCAGCAACCTCAGCAATAGTCTCGTTTTTTACCGATCGCTGTTCAACAAAATGCCTCAGGTCATCACCCCCTATTACATCCAGTTTCACCTTCCCAACTTCCAACTGGAAATCAACGAAAAGCCCTCTTCAACCGATGAGGATTCCCCGGTATTGCATCTGGAAATAGACGATCAAATGGAACTGGAAGCCATCAGTAAAAGAATGAGTCGCTTCAAATCACTGGCTAGTTTCCAGGGCAATTGTGAAGTGGTGGATAAAAGCATCGGACTGACTGACCCTGATGGCACCAAATGGATCATTGGAGATACCGCTAGCACAACCAGTTTTGATAAGTGCTATGTAAGTCTGAGCATCTAATCTGTGCTGTTCTTCGGGTATCAACTTCGATTACCACTGTTTCAGCAGAATCTACCATCAACTTACTCTTATAAACGACCAGGCATTAAAAAAAAGCGCCTAAAAGCGCTTTTTGAGGTATAAAATAACTTGTATAACCAGCAACACCCAGGGAGTTCCATGCAGGGCCAGGTCAAACCAATCCATGGGCTGCATGCCTACAGCGCCTCCCATTACCCACCGCAGCTTTCCTAAAATGTGTGGCTCAGGTACGAATGGTGCCAATCCCAGGGTGAGGGCGAGCATAGCCGCAAATCGCAAACCTTTAGTAGAGGGTCGAGCGTCAGTCTTCGTATTCATCAGTCCTTCACCGTTGGTTTCCCTGCTGCTTTCCACCCGCGATAGCCATTGGCCAGATCATAGACTTTCGTAAATCCTAACTTTTGCAGTCTTTTACTTGCAGAAGCACTCCGACCGCCCACCGCACAGTAAACAGCTACTGGTTGGTTTTTATCTAACTCGCTAACCTTCTCTACAAACCTGGGATCGTAAATATCTATATGTTGTGCTCCCTCGATATAGCCGGCAGCTACTTCCTCTGGAGTGCGAACATCCACTAACTGCAGGCTTTCATCCTGCATCAGTTCTTCCAACTTGGTATTGTCTATGCGCTCATACTGCTGGGCTTCACTGCTCGTGCTGGTACAAGCTACTGCTACCAAAGCGATCCAGATATATTTCATCAGTTTCATAGGCTGTTGTTTAGTTGTCACGGTTCCACGCCATAATGCCACCATTGAGATTGTAAAGTTTTTCAAACCCCATACTGCCCATCATCGCACAGGCCTTTTTGCTGCGGTTGCCACTTCTACAGTATACCAAATAAGTCTTGGACTTGTCCAGCTTCGCTACCTGATTTTTGAAATTTGGGTTGAAATAATTGATTTGATGAGCTCCAGGTACCGTTCCTTCGGCTTTCTCCTGTGGGGTGCGTACATCCAATACGACCGTACGCGACTTCTTCTTTAGTTCCTTAAACTCCTCCACGTTCACGTTTTGGTAGTTTTTTGGCTTTGTTTTGAATAGACCAAACATGCTTTATTGTATTAATGATTTTGTTCCAAATAATTAATCAAAGTAACGAATTAAAGCATGCTGGCAACGTAACAATAGTTACAAAGGACTCCTATCTCCAGCCAGGAGTTGATTCGAAAAATTAGCAAACCCTCAAGCCCATCTGTCATTATAAAAGGTATCGTTACCATTCAGGTAGATGCAATTGGATCAATGGTGGCAATGTGTTTTAGGACGATACAACAAGCTCAGTTCGCACATGCGTTCCATACACATTGTTAGGTTGCCTTCAGATTTCGATCCGCTTTGCTAGTTCGTTCGTAATTCGTTCGATTGCTTGCCTGTCTGTTCGAAGAGTTACACCGCCTGTTACAGAGTCAGTCGCTTCTATCGAAAATGCAGTATCACCAGCCTCAAAAAGGATAAGTCGATCAAAGTCCACACGTTCATCTTCTTCGTTCCAATCCTGAAAAATGGTAATCTTTGATAGAGTTCTGGTATTAATGAAAAGTTCAGAAAAGGGCCAAAGAAGGCTACTGTCTGCGTCTCGCTGAATTCCAGGAGGAGTTTTATTCTCTTGAATGTTGAATTCAAAATATGTTGTTGACTTGTTACTTAGTTTGTAGTCTGCTTCAATTGTTACAAAAGGTTGAAATTCTGGAGATTGGATTTTTTTGTTGCAATAATCCAAGCTTAGTTCTGTGTTCCAAAAGCCATCCGATTCTATCCGAATTCCGTTGGAAATAATGCTGAAAATCTTCCGATTTAAAAGACTTTTAAGAATTGAGAGTTCTGAGTCTGTGAGGTGAAATTTGCTCATTTGTGATATGCAACCTAACATCAGCATAAGCACTATGTTGCTTATACGCTATCAAATCTACCCGATCTCAGCTAATTTATCCAATGGACTCACCACTTTGTGCAAGTCATTCTGTGCCACATGAGCATCCACTTACCTTCCGGCAACCCATATAAAAAAAAGGCTGGTTCACCACAAACCAGCCTTTCAATCGGAAATGTACCAGGCAGTGCTGGTACAAAAGCTAACCAACCTTTTGGTGTTTACAACATGGTTTCCGGCTCATGATATTCGGTCACCTTGATGCAAGACTTTTTGATCTCTCCAAATCCGCCACGAATGTTGATCACTTCCTGGAATCCATTGGCCATCAGTATGGAAGTGGCAATGACCGAACGGTAACCGCCTTGACAATGCACATAATACTCTTTGTCCTTATCCAGTTGCTCCAGGTTTTCATAGATAAAGTCCAGAGGGAAGTTAACAGCTCCCTGGATATGCTGAGACTGAAATTCACTTTCCTTGCGCACATCCAGTACGTCTAGCACCTCGGTATCATAGATATTGGTAAAGTCATGCGGACCAATTTCCTCTACTCGCTGTACCCGGTTGCCACCAGCTATCCAGCTAGCGATACCTCCCTCCAGAAAACCCAGCGCATGATCATAACCCACTCTACTCAAGCGAGTGACTACTTCCTCTTCCCTGCCAGGCAGTGCTAGAAAGACGATCGGCTGATCCAAATCTGCAATGAGCGCTCCTACCCATGGTGCGAAATTATCATCTATTCCAATCCAGAGCGAGCCCGGAATGAACGCCTTGACAAAGTCTTCTTTTGGACGGGTGTCAAGTATTAGCGCATTGTTCCTCTTCACCACATCCTGAAATTCTTTCAAATTCAAGGCGATCACTCCTCGCTCCAGTATTTCATCAATTGATTCATATCCCTGCTTGTTCATCACCGCATTTTTGGGAAAATACTGCGGTGGTCTGACCAGACCTTTAGTCACCTCTCCGATAAATTCCTCTCGTGTCATATTTGTCCGCAAAGCGTAATTGAAGGCTTTCTGGTTACCCAGCGTGTCAGTTGTTTCTTTGCTCATGTTTTTGCCACATGCTGAGCCAGCTCCATGCCCGGGGTAGACGATGATGTCATCAGGTAATGGCATGATTTTATTTCTGAGAGAATCAAATAAATATCCAGCCAGATCTTCACGGGTAAGGTCCGTCTTTACTGCCAGGTCTGGCCGGCCCACATCTCCGATAAACAAAGTATCTCCGGTGAAAATCGCTGTTTCATCGCCTTCCTCATTGACCAGTAAGTAAGTGGTTGATTCCATGGTATGACCTGGAGTATGCAGTACTTTGATCTTTACTCTACCTAGTTGCAGCACTTCCTGATCATGAGCCACATGTGCTTCAAAGCCTGGCTGAGCCGTTGGTCCATAGACGATGGTGGCTCCTGTCTTATGTGCCAAATCAATATGTCCTGAAACAAAATCAGCATGAAAATGCGTCTCCAATACGTACTTGATTTTGGCCCCATTTGCTTCGGCCATTTGGATGTAAGGTTCCACCTCCCGGAGAGGATCCACAATAGCTACTTCACCATCCGATTCAATATAATAAGCGGCCTCTGCCAGGCATCCAGTGTATAATTGCTCTACCTTCATAGCATTTCTTTTTGGTGTTAAATGACAAGGTAAAGAACGAATGTAAAGACCTGATTTACTGTTACTTATGTTACCTTCAAAGCTGAGAAAGATCAGTCAGACAACTGATGAATGTCAATTCTTAAAAATTATAATTCACCACGAAGTTGATCTGGAACATGTCCACTTTGTTCAGGTAGAAATTAGGATTGTCAGGAATGGTGCCATTACCCATTTTGTAAACCAGTAGCAGCTCAGGTTTGAGTCCTATTAATTTTTGATGGGTGTAAAAAAGGTCCAGGTTGAAGTGGGTGTAATCCGGCTGTGCATACTTATTGGCCGCAGCATCTGCCAGTTCTGGCTTCCAGTGCCTCCCAACTGAGGCAATGCTCCTGAGCTTACCATCTCCAAATGTGAATGACTGATTGTAAGTAAGCAAGACGGCATGGCTATTGGCACTGCCTTCGCTACGTTCCCGCTTTTGGAAACTAAACAAGAACTCACGTCCCCACTCACGCGGAAATAGGAAACGCCCCGCATCAGCGATTCGATCATAGCCAATGGACAGGGTGGAATTTTCAGTCAGCTTTCGGGTAATTTCTAACCCAAAAACATTCGCCTTTTCATCCGTAAAATAACGAAGAGAATCTACGGCATTGCCACCATCACCAACTCTCCTTTGATGCAGCCACTCTCCGGAGATTGTCCAGCCAGCACCTACCTCCCACTCGGGTTTGATATACAGTGCATTGAACACCTTTTCTACATAATAATCCCACACGGAAATACCCACGGTTGGCGTCAGGTTTAGATCCAAATTACCTGTGAGTAAGAAATCAGAATCAGTGTTGCCAGCATAACCACTTGGTTTGCCATCGGGGTTACGGCCTACAGGATAGATACCAATAGTCTCTCCTATGCTATAGAAGCCATCAGAAGACCGTGCGGCTATTTGGTTGAATATTCCAAACTGCACCTTACCTAGCTGCTCATTCGTGTACTTATATGCTATTCCTTGCTCCAAAGTAGGAATCATCCGACCATCCTCTGGATTGAGAAATGGAGAGACAAACTTCATTCGTCCAAAGGTTAACTCATGGCCATGCTCCGCATAATTCACATACAATTCGCCTGGGAAAAGAATCAGTCGGTCCGATGGGTTCTGAACATCATACATCCCCAACTCATATCTACTGACCTTTCCAGTAGCCGCATCTGGAATGGTCAAATCCTGTATGCCCACATTAACTGAGGTGTAGATAGCGCCTCCAACCTTCAAGGGTTTTTCTTTAAAGTCATATTCGTACTTCAGTTTGCCGCCAGTAGCCAGCGTGTGAAAGTCCTTCAGATCATCTTTGTTCCAAGTGGCCATGTAGTAAGTACGCCACTGACCAGATATTTCACCAAAATAGGTATCCTGGGCACTTAGATTACTGGCACTGACTGTAAGTGTGATGATCGTAAGTAAACGCTTCATTTGGTTTTCTTAATGCCGTAAGTCGTTTCATAATAGGACGCTATCGGCTGAAAAGGTCCGTATTTATGCTGTTCTGCCGAAAACTCATCCGCCCAAGGTCCATAAGGAGTCGACATGGGTTTGAGCTTTCGGTCAGGAAAATCTATTTCTGTATTGGATTTCATCGGCCTATCAAAGCTATTGATGTAGGCAGCCACATGGTAGGCCTCTTCGTCAGATAGCTTTGGATTATCAATGGTCGCCACTCCCCATGGCATGTTGGCCTTGATGAATTGCGCTGCAGTCAACACCCGGTGCATTCCGGCTCCATGGTTATAAGAATCGGCACCCCACAATGGCGGATATTGATAGCCAGATGAATCCGCCTTCCAAACTCCGGCACCATTCTCGCCATGACACACCTGACATTCGTTAGCGTAAACTACTGCACCTTTTATCAGATCTGCCATTTCTCCTGGGATTTCCAGTTTGGCAAAACCCTGAAAATACTCCATGGTGTCTTCAGGCATGCCCTTCCCCAGCCAGGTCATGTATGCCACGATCGCCTGCATCTGCTTAGACTCAATAGGGAGTGCCTTTCCATTCATGCTGCGTTCCATGCAGCCGTTTACACGTTCTTCTATTGTACCTATTTTATTCTCTCTGCCTCTGAATTGTGGAAATCGCCCCACCACTCCTAGCCAGGATGCAGAGCCTCTTTTGGTGCCCGCCTCCAGGTGGCAGCTCTGACAGTTGAGGTTATTACCAGCGTATCTTGCCCCTTCAGGCGCCTTTGGCCCCATCCACCTTGACGTCTCTGTGGTCAGCAGGTAACCATATTTGATTTGCTTGCCTCGTTGACCTTCCGGTAAGTCAGTTTGGATGGAGCGGATATGCCAGGCCTCTTTATTTGGCTGAAACAAGTCTGGATCAATCAGATACAAGACCAGCGATCCAAAAATCAATAGGATCGCCACCACCAGCAATAAGGAGGCCTGTACCAGGGAGCCGATAGCTTTCCGTGTATCCATAGCATGTTAGTGCGGCAATTTGCTGCGAAGCAACCCATACACATAGGTACCCAATACAGCTGAGCCGATGACTACTAAGATAACGCCTACACCATTACCCAACAGTATAAACATAGGTCCAGGGCAAGCACCAGTCATGGCCCACCCAAGTCCAAAAATGATTCCTCCAAGTAGATATCTTGGAATGCTGAACTCCTTCGGGTGAATGTGAATCGGCTTGCCGTCGATGGATTTTACCTTATATCTTTTGATCAGCTGCACGGCAATCATTCCCACTATAACGGCCGATCCAATGATCCCGTACATGTGGAACGACTGAAACTTAAACATCTCGTAAATGCGGTACCAGGAAATAACCTCCGCCTTCGCCAGCGTGATACCAAATACAATTCCTATCAATAAATATCTGAAAAACTTCATTTTATCCAATGTTTAGAGGGTGTACAGATGTGGTAAAACCAGGTAAGTAACCAACAGGCCTCCAATAAAAAAGCCAATCACAGCGATCAATGAAGGTAGCTGTAGGTCGCTAAGTCCACTGATAGCATGACCTGAGGTACAGCCACCGGCATATCGGGTACCAAACCCAATGAGGAAACCTCCGCCTACCAAAATAATAAAGCCTCTTAGTGTGAATAGTGACTCCCAGGAAAAAACATCCATAGGTACCAGGTGAGTGCCCGGCTCCTCAATGCCCATGGACTGCAAGTCTGCTACAGTACTAGCAGCCAAATTGACTTCTGTACCGGATGAAAGGAGTGTATGTGCAATCAATCCGCCCAAAACCAATCCGGCGGCAAATACCAGATTCCACAGTTGGTTCTTCCAATTAAAGTCAAAGAACTCGCAGTTCTTACCAGCACCCACTATGGAACACATGGTCCTCAGATTGGACGAAAGTCCAAAGTTATTTCCAAAGAGGATTAGACTTATCATCACCAGTGAGATGATTGGTCCGGCCACATACCATGGCCAGGGTTGGCTTACAAAAGCTACTATTTCATTCATTTTCTACGATAATTTCAAGTGATACAACTTCAAAACTATCTGCTCCCAGGTGCGATTGAGGTAACTTTTGTTACATAGCGTTATATAAAAATCGATTCTGTCCAGGATCTTTCATTTTCGCTTTAACCTCGTGAAAGAATCTCCATGAATTCTGACGATCGGTTAGTAACTTTCCAAAAAAAAATGGATGTCGAAATCCTCTCTCGCGTACAGTTTGCTCTGACTGTTTCCTTTCATTACATCTACCCTCCTTTGAGCATCGGACTTGGACTGATTATGGTGATTTTTGAGGCGAGTTACCTACGCACCGGAAATCCAGAATATGAACGCTTAGCCCGATTTTGGACCAAAATTTTTGCCCTCACCTTTGGTATTGGCGTTGCTACGGGAATTGTGATGGAGTTTGAGTTTGGCACCAACTGGGCCACCTATTCGAGATATGTGGGAGACATCTTTGGAAGTGCGTTGGCTGCTGAGGGGATCTTTGCTTTTGCGCTGGAAAGCGGATTTCTTGGCGTCCTGCTATTCGGGTGGAACCGGGTAAGTCCAAAAGTTCATTTCATTGCTACCCTTGGTGTATGGCTAGGCTCCATGTTTTCGGCCGTATGGATCGTGGTGGCCAACTCCTGGCAGCAGACACCAGCAGGCTATCACATCGTGGGTGAAGGCATGGAAGCGCGTGCAGAGATCACCGACTTTTGGGCCATGGTTTTCAATCCATCCAGTGTAGATCGACTCAGCCATGTATGGATCGGCTCCTTCCTTGCCGGAGCATTTCTGATCATGAGCGTACATGCTTATTATTTACTTAAAAACAGGCATATCGAAGTTTCCAAAAGGGCTTTCAAAATTGCTTTGGTGGTGGCGACGCTCGCCTCACTTTCGCAGCTCTTTACCGGACACCGGTCTGCAGATGGAGTGGCCAAAAATCAACCCGCCAAACTAGCGGCCATGGAAGGCCACTACGATAGCCTGGAGGCTGCCGACATGTATATTTTAGGTTGGGTGGATCATGAAAAACAAAAGGTTAGCGGCATAAAAGTCCCCAATGGGCTTTCATTTCTCATCCATCAGGATTTTGACGAACCAGTGAAGGGTCTCAATCATTTTCCCAAAGACGAAATCCCAGGCCAGGTGAATGCCGTTTTCCAGTTTTACCACTTGATGGTTGGTATTGGAATGACGCTGATTGGGCTTTCTCTCTTTGGAGTCTTCTTATGGTGGCGAGGCAAGCTATTTGAAACCAAGTGGTATTTGCAAGCGATGGTTGTAGCAGTTTTACTCCCACAGATTGCCAACCAGGCAGGGTGGTTTGCTGCCGAGATGGGGCGACAGCCATGGGTGGTCTATGGCCTTCTGCGTACCTCAGATGCACTCTCCAAAGTAGTCACCGCCCATCAGGTGGTGTTCTCGCTAATCCTTTTCACGGTCATCTATTCCTTGCTCTTCACTTTGTTCGTGTATTTATTGAACAAAAAAATCAAACATGGTCCAGATGACGGTGAAATGATCGACGAACGACCGAAGCAAAAAGAAATGGTAGAAGCACTAAACGCACATTCATAATGGCAACATTCATAGGAATCGATTATGCCACCTGGTGGTATTTAGTAGTAGGTGCCGTGTTTTCTGGTTATGCCATTCTAGATGGCTTTGATCTGGGAGCGGGCGCCTGGCACCTCTTCTTCAAAGACGAAAAAAGCAGACGTGTTGCTCTCAATGCCATTGGTCCGGTATGGGATGGAAATGAGGTGTGGCTGGTGATTGGTGGAGGCGCATTGTTTGCCGGCTTCCCCATCGTGTATGCTACCCTGTTTTCGGCGATGTACATTCCGTTCATGTTGTTTCTAACGTTTTTGATTTTTCGGGCCATCTCTATAGAGTTTCGCAGCAAAGAGCCCATGAAGTGGTGGCGCAGGATGTGGGATACTGCCTATAGTTTTTCTAGTATTCTGTTGGCTGTACTGCTGGGTGTGGTTCTAGGCAACGTACTCCAGGGAATGCCTCTAGACAAAGACATGGAGTTTGCCGGACATTGGTTGGAATTCATCAATCCATACGCCATCATGGTAGCAGTCTGTACGCTGGCTATCTTCATGATGCATGGTGCGATTTATTTGATCATGAAAACAGAAGGCAAGCAGTTTGATAAAATGACACGCCATGTGAAGGAAGCGATGATTTTTTTCATTATTAGTTTTGCTATTACCACTGTCTACACACTCATCTACTATCCGCATTTATCGGATCGATTTAAGCAAAACCCAATCCTTTTTGTGGTGCCATTATTAGCGTTTCTAAGCATAGCCAATATTCCAAGATTGATCCATAAGCAGAAGTACACCTTTGCGTTTTTCTTCTCGAGTTTGTCCATCGCTATGCTACTGATGATTGTGGCGATCGAGTTGTATCCAGTAATCATCATATCCAAAGGAAATCCGGAATTCAATATCACGGTCTATAATGCTGCCGCATCAGAAAAAACTCTGGGCATCATGCTGGTTATCGCAGCGATTGGGACGCCGTTGGTAGCTGCCTATACCACGTTTGTTTTCTGGACCTTCCGTGGTAAGGTGAAGATGGATGAGCTGAGTTATTGATGGATATTCTTCTCTATTAATTAATGACCTGAAAGAAAAAGTCTGTTTTAATAGACAATTTGCAACGACTCAAGGAGATCGCTAATTTCGTTTATAACTCATCCAAATGATTATCAAAATGATGCCAACCAAAATTCCGGTTCAACTTTTACTGTTGTTATCTATAATAACTCCTACTCTAGCCCAACAGAAAGTCTATGAGACAGATATTCATCTTAAATCTGGAATCGAAATCACTAAAGACGTATTAGCAATACCTCTTGATGATGGCCGAATGCAAATTCTATTTCTAGATCGCAATTCAATCGAAGGAATATTACTTGATAGTATGTTTCGAGAACAAACCTCTCGTCACATTCCCAGACCAGCAAGTATGAGTGGTTATCTGCATGGTTATACAGTAAGTGATGAGGATATCAATCTATTTATGTCAGATGCGAATCAGAAGCAATTTTTAATTCATTCTGTTAGCATAACTAACACCACGGATAGAGTTAAAAAAGTTGGCAGGATTAAAAAAGAGAAACTTTTAACAGCATTTAATTATCGCAACAAATTCTATTTATTCACCATTAAGAAAAGGAGTTCTATCCTTTTTCTATATGAATTTGATAAAGACAACTTAACATCAATAGTTGAGATTGACCTATCAGAATACAAATTTTCCAATAGTGACTATCCCGATTTATATTCCAATATCATGACTAATGAAAACATGACTGCAGGTTCATCTCCTCTATCGGTCAATTTTATCGACTTAAAAGATCCAGTGGGAATTGAGTCTACTTTTGAGGAAGCTAAGGTGTATCTGAAAGGTGATCAACTTGTGTTTACATTGGATAATGAACTAAGTAATACAAAAGTCATCACTATTGATTTTAAAAACTTTGAATATACCTGTGATATAATCGAACATGAATCATTGAACTGCGAGGCATATGCTGTAAAATCCAATTCATTTTTAACTGGAAATATGTTATTTCAGGTCAAGGCATGTAAGTCCATGTTGAGACTTCAAGTGAAAGATTGGCAATCCAAAGAACTTCTAGGTAGTCATCAAATCAGCCCAGAAGATGCTTCTCTGATTCAAGGGAAGATTACGATAGAAAAGACTTCCAGTTTAGCATTGATCAATCAAGAAAATGAAAAAGTGCAAACTCTGGATACTGGAAAAATAAAATCACTTTTACGAAAACTTAAAAGAGGTAACCTGGGTATATCAGTCAATTCCGTACAAGATCATTACATACTGACAATGGGTGGTAAGCAGGAAAATAATAGCACATCATACCCTGGTTTTCCTAGCGCCACTACAACATTGGTCACTCCATATGGACCGACAGAAGTATTGACCTATAGTTCTACACTAAGTAATTACAGTGACTATAAAAATGAACGAACCACCTATTTTAAGACTATACTGGACAAATCACTTCAAGTTACAAAAAGAAATACCTTATTAACGAGCTTCGATTTAGTCAAGCAGTTTGAGGAGTCACTTAACCACAAACCCCTGATTGAAACGTTGGTAAGAAGAGGAAATACATATCTATATGGGTACTATGATAAGCAAAAAAAGACTTACTCTTTTTACGAATTCCCAGTAATAATGTAACATAATTGAGCCCTAGATGTGTGAACCAAATAGTGATATTGGTATGACAATTCATTCTCGCATTCTTAAAGAATTAAAACGAGTCCCGGGATTAGAAACATGATGAGTCAACTAGCCTTCCTATTCAACCTAAAACAAATACATGTAGTCCTAGTGTAGCCTTCCTCGAAAATGGGAAGGCTACACTAGGACATTTTTATAGAGGCGACTTTTGATAAACCAGTAGCCTAAACCTTCGTATATTTACTCTTATGAATAGCACTGTGATCATTCATATCGAAAGTAAGAAAATGCTCTGCAGATTTTTGTCAAAATGAAGTCTGGACTAAGAACCTGATTCTGAATTAGAAAGACTTCAATGATCTCAATTGAAAGAATACTTATCAAAAATGTAGCTGCTTATGAAAATAACCTTAGACATTAACGACAACAAGGCGACTGCTTTTCTCAATTTTATCAAAAGTCTGGACTTTATCAAAATTCATAGTCAAGAGGATTATGAAGAACCTACTAAACAGGAGATTCTGAACAGCATCAAGCAAGGAATGGAAGAAGCGCAGCTTCATAAAGAAGGCAAAATCGAACTTCAATCTGCTAGAGATTTTCTCAATGAGTTTTGAAGTATTCATCACTTCTGATTTTAAAAGGGAGTCTAAATCCTTAATTAAAAAATACAAGTCTCTCAAAACTGAGATTTTTGACCTAATTACAGCTCTGGAAGAAAATCCTGCACAAGGAACACCACTAGGAAATGACTGCTACAAAATAAGGTTGTCTATCAAGTCCAAAGGAAAAGGCAAATCAGGCGGTGCTAGAGTGATCACCTACGTAAGAATAGTAGAGGAGTTCGTTTATCTACTAACCATTTACAATAAATCTGAAAAAGAAAACATCTCTGATAAAGAACTTAAGAAACTTATCGAAGGGATGGATTAGAATATTACAAATAATACGCTCATGACCATTTTTGAACCTTTTTTTAACGTTCTCTCTGATCCTAATTCTTCCATATTCTAATCTTTCAGCCCAGGCAAGATCAACCAATTGCAAAGGGTACCAAAAGGAGAGGTTTTCTCTGTTGTAACCATGCCTCCCATCTTTGGTCAATGTGATGAACTCAAAAAATGGAATCATGATCAGACGTTCAGCTACTCTTGTTCAGATGCCAATGTTTGGAATTACTTCAGTGAAGAGATTAAACAGAATGTAGATCATCCAGTAAAAATCAGAGCAATTGTTGAAACAAGTGGATGTTTAAGCAATGTCCAGGTCTTTAATGACAATGAGTCACGAACCGGCAAGCAGCTCATTCCAGAAATCCTAAAAATGCCTTTATGGAAACCCGGTGAACAGAATGGTGAAAAAGTAAGAACACAAATCACCATGCTCTATTCCCCCTCAGTTCTCGACCAAGAGTAAAAAAAGCGCTAACCAACCGGCCAGCGCTTTACTCAACTGTGAAAAGTTCCTATTTCGTTTTTCTTATTTCAGTGTGCTTGGACACACATAATCCGTAGTAGGGACTTCTGTTTCAGAAATCGCCTTGTAACCACCTGCGATATCTACCACGTTGTGATACCCTCTGGATTTCAATATAGAGGAAGCTATCATGGAACGATAGCCTCCAGCGCAGTGCACATGGTAGGTTTCATCCTTACTGATCTGATCCATGCTTTCGCTGATATAATCAAGTGGCAAACTCTGTGCATCTTCTACATGTTCAGACTGAAATTCTCCAGGCTTTCGCACGTCCAACACCTTCAGTTTTCCAGACTTAAATTCCTCAGCAAACTCCGTTGCAGGAATCGATTTCACAGAATCCACCTCTTTTCCAGCAGCTTTCCAGGCGTCCAATCCACCTTTTAAGAAACCGAGTGTATTGTCATACCCTACTCTGGATAGTCGAGTCACGACTTCTTCTTCTCTGCCTTCATCCGCAATAAAGACGATTGGCTGTTGTAGGTCAGGAATCAACGCACCTACCCATGGAGCAAAGCTTCCATCTATTCCTATGAAGATAGAATTAGGTATGTGTCCTTCCGCAAACTGAGCGGGCTTTCGGGTATCCACCACCAAAGCACCTTCGTGGTTGGCCATGGCCTCAAACGTCTCCACATCCAGAGCGACGTTGCCCTTTTCCAAAATTTCGTCCAGACCGGCAGCTCCAGATTTGTTCATGGCCACATTCTGAGCAAAGTATTGTGGAGGTGGGAGCAATCCGTCTGTCACCTCTTTAATGAACTCTTCTTTGGTCATATCCGCTCTCAGTGCATAGTTGGTCTTCTTCTGGTTACCCAACAGGTCCGTGGTTTCCTTACTCATGTTCTTCCCACAAGCCGAGCCAGCGCCGTGTGCCGGGTACACGATTACCTCATCAGGCAAAGTCATGATCTTAGTTCTCAGGCTATCGTATAAATATCCTGCCAGGTCGTTTTGCGTAAGAGTACCCTTCTGCGCTAGATCCGGACGACCGACATCTCCTATAAACAGTGTATCACCACTGAATATCGCGTGTTCTTTACCCTCTTCGTCAATCAAAAGATAGGTGGTACTCTCCATCGTATGGCCAGGCGTATGGAGTACTTTGATTTGTACTTTACCTAGCTGAAACACTTCTCCATCTTTTGCTTCATGAATGTCATATTCTGTTTTGGCATTGGGGCCATAAACGATCGTAGCTCCAGTTTTAGAAGCCAGATCGACATGACCTGATACAAAATCAGCATGGAAATGTGTCTCAAAAATATATTTGATATTGGCTCCCTCCTTCTGTGCTTTCTCTAAATATGGGGCCGACTCTCTCAATGGATCTACAATGGCTGCCTCACCATCACTTTCGATGTAATAGGCTCCTTGTGCGAGACACCCTGTGTATATCTGTTCAACTTTCATTTCTTATATTTTTGCTTTCTACTTTTATTTATATCTACTACAAACATACGGCGGTCAACCAGGATGGATTGTAACATTAGTTACCCTGATTCAACTGCTTATACTCGTCAGCATCCTGATAGCCACTCCTTATTTTATACCTGAATATCAGATAGTTACTCACCCCGATAGTCAGTACCACGGCACTTATTATCAACACCGCATAGCCCAGCCAGCTAATCCCCTCCAGTGCCTTTACCTTCATCAGTGCTATACCCGAAATCACTAGATACAGGCTGGTCCGGATGAAAGATAACAAAGTTCTTTGGTTAGCTAGTTTCGTTCTGTCTATTGCCAGATAGTCTCTCAATATCATTCTGTTTCCACGTTAGATTGTAATGCAAATTCCTTGTATTGTCCTTGCTCACGAGTAGTTACAAACCTCACTGCCTCATTGAGGTCAAAAAATACATTTTTCTCATTTAAGACTTCTTTCAATCCAGTACGTCTCAGGGTGTCGCGTACCGGGCCGATGAGGTCACAAATCAAAAATTCAATATGTTTTTCTTTCAGGTAGCTAAATAAATCGCGCAAGCCATTAGCAGCGGTGGCATCCATGTGACTTACCGGTCCGGCATCCAAAATGATGGTTTGCAAATCACCTCCAGCTTCTTCTACCCGATCCTCCACATACTCCTTGAAGTATTGAATATTAATGAATGTCAAAGGTGCGTCCACTCTCAAGATCATCACATGATCCCATACCTCCAGGTCTTTGAACCGTTTGACATTTCTAAACTCATGATGTCCTCTCACTCGCCCTAGTCTGGCTATGTGCGGATAAGCCAGATTGTACAGCAGTATCAGTATGGAGAGTACAATACCACTGACAATACCAGGTACCATGCTAAAATTAAGGGTGACTAAAAAGGTAACCAGCAGCAGGCCGAATTCCACCTTACTATCTCGCCATAGCTGTCGGGCATAGCCCAGATCAATAAGTCCGGCCACTGCCACCATGATCACCGAGGCAAGAATAGCTTTGGGCAGAAAGTAAAACAGTGGTGTCAGGAAGATGAGCGTTAACCCAACCAACACTGCACTAATAATGGATGAAAGCGGTGTATTGGCTCCTGACTGATAGTTGACTGCAGACCTGGAAAAACCACCCGTCACCGGAAAACTTTGAAACAAGGAGCCCACCACATTGGCTGCTCCCAGAGCTACCAGTTCTTGATTGGGCAGCACCTTGTAGTCCCGCTTTTTCGCTTCAATCGCTTTAGAAACGGAGAACGCCTCCATAAAAGCGACTACCGAGATGGTCAAGGCCAGTGGAATCAACTCACCAAGCTGACCCAGGCTGAACTCTGGCATCTTGAATGCTGGCAACCCATCTGGAATGGTCTTTACGATGCTCACGCCACTTTGATCCAGTTGCATGAAGTAGACTAGTGTGGTACCAAAAATCACAGCAAGCAGTGCACCTGGTATTTTGTTATTTACCCTTTTCACTGCTTTGATGATCACAATGCCGGCAATGCCGATAATCAAAGTCACAACGTGAGTCTGATTGATGCTTAGGACGGCACTCCAAAGGATCTCGTAGACACGATTACTCTTTTCCAACTCCACACCCAGCAGATACTTTAGTTGATTCAAACCGATGATCAAAGCGGCGGCCGACGTGAATCCGCTAATGACCGGCTTGGAAAGTAAATTGGTAATAAATCCAAGGCGAGCTACTCCAAGCAGCAACTGAAACAGCCCCATAAAAAAAGCCAACAAGATGGCAAAACCAATATAGGCATCAGTTCCTTCGGTGGCCAGCACACTCACTCCTGCTGCCACCAGCAGTGAATCCATGGCTACTGGGGCAACAGACAGCTGTCTGGAGGTGCCAAAAATGGCATAAATCAACTGAGGAACGATGGAAGCATAGAGACCATATACAGGGGGCATACCTGCAATCAAGGCATAAGCCATTCCCTGCGGGATCAACATGATGCCTACCGTAAGCCCAGCAAATAAATCTCCGCTTAGGTCTTCTTTTTTATAAGCTGGAAGCCAGCTCGTAATGGGTAATATCTTTTGGATAATGCTCATTCAGTTACATCTTCAAATTTACGAGCTCAAAGCTAGAAGCCGATCATTTCGTTCGATGTAACATTTGTAACACACGATTAGAGGATTTCGATCCTGTTTCGGTGCTGTTCGATCTTTTCCTCGCGCTCGAGTTGTTTCAACAGCCTGGAAACCACCACCCTGGAGGTGTTCAGCTCATTGGCAATTTCCTGATGCGTTTTGTTGATCACAAAAGTCCCCGATGCCTGCTTCTTGTCTAGCAGGTATTTGTAGAGTCGTTCGTCCATTTTCAAAAACACCACACTATCGATGGTATTGAGCATTTCATCAAAGCGCGTTTGGTAGGCTTCAAACACAAATTTCCTAAACGAAGGATAACGTGCCACCCAGCTATCTATATGGCCCATAGGCACCATCCAAAGGATGGAGTCCTCTTCAGCTACTACGTGAAAGGCTTTTTTCTTACCCTCAATGCAGCAGGTAATGGACATGGCGCAGGTTTCACCTCCTTCTAAAAAATAGAGAAATACCTCATTGCCATTTTTATCCTGGCGCATCACCTTCAGCAAACCTTCCAGCACGATCGGCATCTCATTGCTGTCACTTTCCGGGCTGATCACCACACCACCAGCTTTCACTTTTTTCAACCGACCGATGGTCATGATCTCTTCAGCTAACTTTGGTTCTATCTGCGAGTTGTTCAGGACATTATTGATAAGCTCTTGCATGTACTCTTACTTAATAGATTAATGTTGAAAAACCCTTCTGCTGATAGTCAACTAAAGTAGTAATAGCAGACAAAGCCAACCTCACATCTGGATTTAGCCACTCGGTTTTAAACCCTCTTTTTATTAGTGCCTGACTGCATACCAACACTTCCACTCCCTGATCTTTCAGCGCCTTGATCAGCGCAATATCCGGATTGGCTGTCCCATACTTTTCCTGGTAACCCTCATGAGTAATAACCGACCTGGTAGCCCCTCCATGAATGATGACCACTATTTCCAGATCACTCACCTGTACCTCCGCAAGTCCATACAGATTGATCAAACGTGCTACCCGATCCAACGATTTGTTGACGCCAGCGTCCGTCACGTCGGCACTAGTCACATCTATGATGACCTTAGCTCCATGAGCTGGATTGATAGTATTTGGCACCCGTACCACACCTCCGAAACCTTTGATGACGGGGTACTCCAGCTCCTGACCGAACCCAAGAGTGCTGTAAAAAAGAAGTAAAAAGAGAATTACTGTGCGCATTCTATAAATGTAGTCGATTTCAAAGAGTTTTTAAGCAGTGTCCTGATTGGCATGCTCTTTTTTAAATCCATGTAAGTTTTGGCCAACAAAACTCTTTGGAAACTTCTCCACACCAGGAAAGCCTAACTTAATGTCGCGACCTTCATAAGGGAGGTAATCCGTTTTGAACAGATAATCCCAAATACTCAGGGTAATCCCAAAATTAACACCGTATTTGTGTTCTTTAGGAATATCATGTGCATGGTGCCATATGTGCATCTGCGGATTGTTAAACAGGTATTTTAATGGTCCTAAATTCACTTTGATATTGGAATGATTGAAGTGACCTACCGCCAAAGTGAAGATATGGATGATGAAAAAATCTCTCAGCCCAATTCCGATAAGTGCTAAAGGAATGTACTCAATAGATCGGTAAACGATCGTTTCCATCCAGTGGTAACGGAGGTGCGCTGCAAATCCCATTTCCTCCACGGAGTGATGCACCTTGTGAAACTCCCAAAGCCTCGGACTGGTGTGCAACAATCGATGCGTCCACCACTGCACAAAATCCCGCACCAGAAAACCAACTAACAAATGCGCCCACAAAGGCCAGCTCATCACTTCAAATGCCACCAGATTGGTGATCCCTATTGCCGCCAGCAAATCATTGAAGAAGTGCACCACCACATTGGAAGCAGCATTGTAAATAACCAATGAGAAAAGGAAGAAGTTGAAAAACATGTAGAAGAAATCCAACCAGAAATCCTTTCGGAATTTGGCCTGATCCTTCCTCCAGGGCTTCACCCACTCCAGCATTAAAAAGAAGGCCGAAACACCGAGCAACCAATAAAAGTAATTGTGCCAGGCGGGATGGGTAATCTCTTGCCACAGGTAGTTGGCATAGCCCACATATCCGTTGACGATCTCATTCAATAACTCTTCCATAGTTGTATTTCCTTTGGTAAAGATACGCAGGCGACAGAAGTGCAGATCGTAACATTTGTTACACTCGATATCAGCATTTTATCTATCTCCAAACAAACAATCTTTACCTCCAATTTGGTTTACTCTTAGATGAGAAATGTTTCACTGAGCAAACTAATCCCTGCTATTGTCACAGTAACGCTGATTGGCTCGTTAGTTTTACTCTATTTCCTCCATCAGGAATTTCAGGATTTTGCTGATAAAGGCTGGACCGTACTCACCAGCGGGGATGAACAACGCATCAAAAACTGGATCAGCAGTTTGTCTTATTGGGGTCCATTGATCATCCTGGCGGGGTTTCTGGTGCAGATGTTTGCTTTTGTGATCCCTTCCTGGTTGTTGATTGTGGTGAGTGTGCTGGCCTATGGTCCCTGGCGTGGAGGTGGCCTGGCTCTGGGTGGAGTGTTGTTAGCCTCAGCGGTAGCCTATGCCATTGGTCAGTACCTAAGTGAATATACCGTTCAAAAACTGATCGGGAAGAAATCGGAAGAAAAGATGAAAACCTATCTAGATCGCTATGGGTTCTGGCTAATCGCTTTGTTTCGGCTAGCCCCTTTCCTATCCAATGATACCATCAGCTTTGTGGCCGGTCTATCCTCTATGCGGTTTCGAAAGTTTATTGCTGCCACGGCTCTAGGTATTACTCCACTTATTGGGTTTGTAGCTTATCTAGGAGAATCAACGGACCGATTGAAGTCTGGACTTATCTGGTCATCGGTGATTGGTCTGATCGGTTTTGCGGCGTATGTTTGGTGGGATCAGCGTCAGCAACACCAACACCATGATTAAATAAAAACCAGAGTCGATTGTAATAAATGACCATAAGTCTCTACTAACCTTGTGATAACCATTTATGTCTTCCCGATGAAGTTCAACGCACTGTCCCTACACATTCAATCTGGTACTTATTCCAAATTTGACAAACAAGTCGATTGTCTTAGAAATATCCTCACCGAATTAGAATTGGTAGATCTCCCTGAGGACCAAATCCAATCAATCAATGAACAAATTGACTACCTGAATAGCCTGACCAGTCATGAAAAGGAACTCACCAAACAAGTGCGGAAGGTCAAAAACGAAATCGTCAAGTCACTGGAAAAATCGGTTAAAATTGTCCCTAAAAACTACTACCGAAACCTGTGGATGGTTATTGGTATGTCCGCTTTTGGGCTACCCATTGGTGTTGTCTTCAGTACGATCATTGACAATTTTGCATTCATCGGGGTGTTTTTGCCAGTGGGAATGACCCTCGGCATGGCAATGGGAGCTCAAATGGACGAGAAGGCCAAAAAAGAAGGCCGTCAATTGAATGTGGAAGTGAGCATGTAAAAAGCTCTTCTTCGCTGTAAGAAACCGACTGATCGAGACACTTAATACAAAAAGCATCATGACTTCAGTTTCAGCGTATCGGTCTCGCTTCCTCACTTTGGCTATTCCTTTGAGCATTGCAGTGATTGCCGTTCTCATCAAGGCATTGAGTCCTGTTCTGACAGATGAGCTGGCATTCGGGATCATTTATGACCTGACTTTAACCAGCCCGCTGCTCTATCTCCTGGTCATTTGGAAAAAGCAAATCCCTAAAATCACAGCTGTGCCCGTTTTTGTGCTAGGTGTAATTGTAGCTTCTTTCCTAATCCCTGAAGACCAACAGTTTCACCTGGACATTATCAAAAATTTTGTCCTCCCAATAGTAGAACTCACCGTGATTACGCTGATTGTGGTGAAGGTTCGGCAAGCCATCCAACTCTACAAAAAGCAAGATGTCACTACCGATTTCTACTCCCAGTTCCAATCCACGGCAAATGACTTACTGGAAAACAAAACGTTGGCCAATGTGCTGACGACAGAGGTTTCTATGATCTATTATGCGCTGATCAACTGGAAACGAGAGAAACCAAAAGCCAATGCATTTACCTACCACAAGGAAAGCGGCACCCTGGCCTTGCTTGGTGCTGTCATTTTGATTTTGCTGGTAGAGACTATAGGTCTGCACTTTTTACTGATCCAATGGAATGCTATTGTTGCCTGGGTGATTTTTGGCTTGAGTCTTTATACAGTGCTGCAGGTATCGGGGCATGCCAAAGCGATGAAACGACGATTCATTGAAATCACTGAAGATCAATTGATTCTGAGATATGGACTGTTTGGTGATGGGATTGTTCCTCTGGATACTATCGAGTCCATAACACTCACCAGCAAGGATCTACCTGAAGACCATCAACAAGAGGTGGTGCGACTGGCTATGCTTGGTGAGTTGGAAGGATACAACACCATCATATACCTCAAAGAACCCGTAACCATTGCTGGAGCTTATGGATTGAAGAAAACGGGGACTATATTGCTACTCCATGTGGATGAAAAAGAACGGTTTTTATTGGAACTCAATCATTGAATGAGCATCTTTCGTTTTGATTAACTAACATCATGGACGAATTTGTCATCAAAGCAAAACACTATCAGATCGTTATCTCCTTTCTGATTCCAACGATTATCGCCGGAGCTATTCCAAGTGCCAATGAAACGATCTACTTGATTAAAAGCATCTTTGTATTCTTACCTTCTGTGGTCTGGATATTTGTTCTTGGCAAATCTCTGAACCGATGTGTGCCCGGTAGATATCGATTAAATGAGACCGGACAAACCGTCAGTATTTTTATCTTCGTCATAGCCTATGTCACACTAGTCATGTTCACTGCGGGCATGATCTATTTTACCGGATTAGCCGCATTTATCCCGTTATTTATCATTGGATGTTACTTGTACCTGTTCTACTTTGCCGCCAAGGCATTGGTCACGGCCGAAAAAGGAAAACCAGCTTCATTTGGTGAGTTTTTCGGAGAAATGATTCTATTTATCTTCTCCATTTTGGGTGTGTGGGTATTCCAACCGAGAGCCAATAAGCTTTGGAAGGCCAATCAAGATAAATATTGATTAACCCAGCTCCTTGCCAGTCTTTTTATCCATCAGCCGAACGAAGAATCCAGCATCTGCCACATGCTCCAGGATCACTTTGATGAGGAAGGTCATCGGTACGGAGAGCAGCATGCCCGCGGTACCCCACATAAATGCCCAAAAAACCAAGCTAAATAGCACCGTCACGGTGTTGATGGATAAGGAATCTCCGGTCATCTTGGGCTCTACGATACTGCCCATCGTCAGCTGGATGGCTTCCAGGCAGATAAACAAAAAGACAAACTCTGAGACACTCTCAGCAGTCAATCCTCCGATGAGCAATGGCGGCACAATGGCTATCAAAGAACCGACATAAGGAATGTAGTTGAGCACAAAGGCTAAAATCCCCCAGAGCAAAGCATATTGAATGCCGAAAAACCAGCTAATCAGACCAATCCCCAACCCGGTGAGCAAACTAACTATGGTTTTCACCTTGATGTAAATACTAATGGAATCCTTCACTCTTCGGAAGGTTTCTGATGCCACAGAATGCTCATCACCGTTTTTACCCATGATGTAATCAATTACTTTTTCGTACTCAGCAATGGCCCCCAACAGGCCAGCGAAGTACAAAATGGTCATGAGCAACTCGGTGGCAAACCCGCTCAACGTGTTGAGGAATGAACCCGACATGGACAAAACCTTATCTGTCGGCACCACACGAGATAAATATTCCTTCAACTCATCCTCTTTGAGTTCTGAGCCTACAAATCGCGTTACTTCATCGATGATCGGTTTCAGCTCAGCTGTCACTCCTGAGAGAATGGTCTCCCGATTGGAGATGAAGCTACTGACCGCATTGTAAAAGATAAAACCAAGTCCGAGGAATACGATGACAGAAACGATGGTTGTGAGAACTACACTTAGATTCAGTGAAAACTTCCTGCGAAACAGATCTACCAGTGGCTGCAAGAGAATAGCGAAAAACAAGGCAAATGCCAGCGGTACAAATAGGTCACTGAGAATCTTCAACAGGTAGAGAATAACAATGCCTAAAAAGACTACCAGAATGTTTTTGATCACCCGCAGTGAGCGGGCCACGTCATCGTTAATTTCACTCATTGATTCTAGAACGGTTCTACAGCCAAAATCTTATCTGATTTGACCTCTGCAATTATCGCTAAAAAGTAATAGAGCTGGCACATCATCAACCATCGAATCTGAATTTATTCAAACAATTGCATTATTTATCAGGTTATGTATTTGATTATCAAATAGTTGAAAATTATGGACCGAGATAAAATCAAACATAAAGCAAAGGAAAAAATTGATGACATATTCAATAATCTGGATGAGTTGGAAGCTTCGGCTACTTACATAACCGCTGATCAGAAAAAGAAATGGCAACAAGAAATGAGCAATCTGGACAAATCCAAAGATACGATCAAGTCACTCTACGACAGTTTATTGGATGCAACAGATGATTCTTTTGACCATCTACAAAAGGCATTTGATCAAATGGCTGGAGTGATGAAAAATCGCTTATCTGCGATCAAAGAAGAATACAAAGAGGCTGTAGAGGCGTAAGAAAAGTATAGGTTGTGGAAAGCCTCTGCAAAGCAGATGACCATTTGGTTATCTGCTTTTTTTGGATCAAGCAATATTTCTGTGGTTTACTGCTTTTTTGAATAAAATTGAGGTTGAACCAATTAGATCATTCGGTTTAGGAATACTGTATATTTCTTTGGCTTTGTCTTCAAGTCTAGCCCAGTGCTCACAAATTCTTTAATCTTACTTTTCCATTGATGAAAAGTAAGCAAAAATCTAGGCTGCGTACATTTCTTAACGCTTTTCCAATCCAAAAATTAGCGAATAAAAGAAACTCGCCATTTCGTTTATTATATAGCGATATAATGAGATTACGGCTCAGACAGTCTTTTATTCGTAAATCCAATTTTTGTCTCGGAAAACCTAAAATGAACGAATGCCCGTCCCCAATAAATACTATCATCCCACAGGTTTCGGATTGATCCCTTTTTTTTGCTCCACATAAAAGCCAGATTACTTCAAAACAAAAAGGGTAGCTACCCATATGATAGGATAGCTACCCTTTCCATTTAATGCAGGACCGTAGCCCGTCATTCAATGCCAAACTACAGTTCAAAAACAGGAAAGAGCCCTCCTCTGGAGTATCCAAATTCTTCTCTTACCACCTCGATATTGCCACGCTATGATCAGCCTTAGCTTCTGATAACTTTTGCGCTACCGACAGAAACTCTCGTTTCGTTTTCTATCTCTTGTTTGGTATCTCTAAGGTAGACTCATTTCTCTTCCATTCCAATAATTTACCTCCCTGGTTTCCCACAAGTTTTGCACCTAATTATACCATAGTTGTGCACCTGGTTATCAACACTTTAAGGTTAAAAAATGCTAAAAAGATAACCGCTGACATAAAAAGCGCAACCTAAGGTGTCTGGATGTAGTGTATTGTCACAATCAAACTAACGGACTAATGATCAAAAACTACCTCAAAATCACCGCGCGGCATTTGCTGAGGCAGCCGGGCTACACGACACTCAATATTTTAGGCCTGACCATCGGCATTGTATCCTCACTGCTCATCGTACTCTATCTGTACCATGAGATTAGCTTCGACAATCAACACTCGAAAGCAGATCGAATATACCGCATCTCATCAGACATAAAGGAACCGGATAATGCTTTTAGGTGGGCAGTGACTCAATTTCCACTCGGCCGTACGGTGAAAAATGAGTTTTCAGAAGTAGCACAATATGTTCGATTTATTGGAAATGGCCGGACGCGTTTTCAACGTGAAGATATGAGCTACTACGAAGAGGATATTTTCATGGTAGACAGCACCGTGTTCAATGTCTTCGACTATCAACTCCTATCTGGCAATCCCCAAACCGCGCTTCAAGGGCCCAATTCCATCGTTATCAGCCAGTCAATGGCTGAAAAGATCTTCAAAGGTGAAAATCCAATTGGTCAGATGTTAAAAACAGACCGCAGCTCCCTTGAAGTAACTGGAGTATACCAGGACATTCCCACCAACTCACATATCCGACCCAATGCAATGATTTCTGCAAGTAACCGTAGATCGCAATAACTCCCAAAGCTGGGGAGGATTTGGGATATACACGTATGTACTGGTTCAAGAAGGAACTGACATATCAACCCTGGAAACCAAGCTAAACGATATCATCATCAAGCAGTATGTCGCCACCATTTTTGATCAATTTGACATCAAAGTCAGGTATGAACTGATCAACATCAAGGACATCCATCTCTATTCTACTTTTGAAGGTGAACCCGAAGCACTCGGCAATATCAAATACATCTACATATTTGGAGCAGTGGCGGTATTTTTAATTTTGATCGCCAGCATCAACTACATGAATCTCTCCACTGCCAGATCGATGAAAAGGGCTTTGGAAGTAGGCATCAGGAAAGTAATGGGAGCGCAACGCCCCATGCTCATTCGTCAATTCATGACCGAGTCTATCCTGCTGACTATTGCCTCACTTCTGATTAGCCTTATACTGATCATCATTCTGGTCCCAATACTCAACTCCAGACTTCAAACCTCCATGTCATTGACTAGCCTGGGCGACCCTTTGGTCATTTTGGCTATTGTCATCATGCTGTTAATCACTGGCGTACTCAGCGGAAGCTACCCTGCCTTTTATCTGTCAGCCTTCAAGCCGGCGGCAGTTTTGAAAGGCAAGGGAAGCAAATCTGGCAACAAAGTACTGCGTAGCACCCTGGTGACCATACAGTTTGCCATTTCCATGTTTATGCTCATTGGCACACTAGTGATCTATGATCAAATGCAGTACCTGCGACAAAAGGATCTGGGGTTTGACAAGGAAAAAGTACTGCGCATAGTGCTGGACAATCAGAATGCCCGTGAAAAGTGGTCCGTTCTCAAAAACCGGTTGCTGCAAGATCCGAATATAAAGGACGCGGCTACAGCTACCACCTCCCCCGGACGTGGGTTTGGTAAAAATGTGATGCTGGTGGAAACCAACGAGGGTGTGATGGAAGACTATGGGGTGGACTCTTACGGCATAGATTACGACTATTTGCCCGTGCTGGGGATAGAGCTTACTGAGGGGAGAAACATTGATCCAAAGTATCCAACAGACACTGCATCAGCCGTACTGGTCAACGAAGCTATGGTGGCCAGAATGGGTTGGGATACCGCCATTGGAAAACGATTCCAATTTGATGGGGACAGCACCAAATATCACCACGTAATCGGAGTGGTGAAAGACTTCCACCAACGATCTCTATATGATCCGATAGAAGCTCTCCTATTCATCCCTAGCCTGAACAACTCCAATGCGCTGATTAAAATTGGTGGCGATGTAGCAGCAGGCATCAGCTTCATAGAGCAAGCCTGGTCAGAAGTCTTCCCCAACAAACCTTTTGAATACAGCTTTCTCGATCAGGACTTCATGGAGCAATATGAAGCAGATCAGCTAAGAGGTAGTCTGTTCTTAGGTTTTTCTATCATGATGATCGTCATATCTTGCCTCGGCTTGCTGGGTCTGGCCTCCTTCATCGCAGAGCAGCGCACCAAAGAGATCAGTATCCGAAAAGTACTCGGAGCTGAAGTTTCGGGTCTGGTCTCTCTCCTGGTGAGAGACTTCCTCCTGCTGGTGATCGTCGGTGCTATACCAGCATTTGGTATTGCCTATTACTTCATGAACGAGTGGCTTTCAACTTTCGAATACCACGTAAATATGAACTACTTCCTTTACTTCCTGGTGCTTCTTGTCATAGGTGGTGTTACCATCCTGACCACTGGTTATCACGCGCTACGAGCCGCCACAAGCAATCCGGCGGACAATTTGAAGTATGAGTGACGAAAAAGAGAATGGTACGAGAAACCGGTCAAACCAAAATTTGGTCGGTTTCTTTTTGACTGAATCCTTTCGTTTGTAAATTCTATTACTACTTTATAGTAATGAAGCAACTTATAGTACTCCTGGCAGTTGCGATCTCACTCAAGGTCACTGCTCAGAAACAAGTGGTTATCACCATAGACGACCTCATCAGTAATGGCCCATTCCGTGACCTGGCCCATATCCAACAGGTCAACCGACAAGTGCTAGATACAGCACTTAAATACGATGTACCCGTTATTGGATTCGTGAACGAAGGCAAGCTTTTCCGAGAAGGTGAAGAACAGGATCGTAAACAAATACTGAAAGACTGGCTGGAAGCTGGAATGGACCTGGGCAATCATACCTACAGCCACCCGTCACTGTACAATACTCCGCTAGATGATTACAAAGAAGAGGTCCTCAAAGGTGGTATTTATACCTCATCTGTACTAGAAGACGCTGGCAGTAAAATGCGGTATTTCAGACACCCTTACCTGAATACCGGACCTGATAGCACCACACGTGCATCTTTTGAGGCTTTTCTCGCAGCGGAGGGCTACACCATAGCTCCTGTCACGGTGGAGAGTAGCGATTATGTATTCAATAAGCTGTATGCTAATGCCGTACTGGAAGGAGATACTGCAGAAATGAAAGTTGTGGGTGAGACTTATGTCAGTCATACACTTAGGATGTTTGACTGGATGGAAGCAGTCGCTGACACAGTGGTAGGACGGGCTATCCCGCACACTTACCTCTGCCATGTCAACCCACTCAATGCCAATTATCTCGGAGCTATCTACCAGGGACTAATAGATAAGGGCTATGAATTCATTACCCTGGAAAAAGCATTGGAGGATGAAGCCTATAGCAAAACGGATTACCACATCGGGCAGTGGGGTGTGAGCTGGCTGTATCGCTGGGACAAAGGAAACGTGCAAAAATGGCTAATGACTGAACCAGCGATTGATCCTGAGATCCTCAGAAAGTACCAGGAATAGGTTTTTAAGTTTGACGTTTTTAAGTTTGACGTTTTAGGTTCTAATTGACCTACACCCCAACACAAAGACCCAAAACCCACTTAGAACTTAAAACCTAAAACCTAAAACTTAAGGCACCTGAACTAAATGACTGCCAAGCGACCTTTCATCCTAAACATCGACTTATTTTTACCGTTAGGTAAGTCTACGCTTAATCGCTATGAAAGAATCATTCATCAAGAAAATATACGACTCCCACCAGGAGTACACCAAAATACCCACGAAAGCCGCTATTATTAGCTTCTTCAATGAACTACTGGGGGTGCTATTTCCTGATTTTTCGAGTCATCGGATGGAATCCGAGAAGCAAGTGGAGCAAATCCTGACTAGTCTCCAGCAGAAAATGCGGGATGTACTGCTTAGAAACATCGCTTTGGAAGGGGAAACACAAGAAGAAGTTATCGAAGCTTTTTTTGACAGCCTGCCCACGCTTTACAATCGATTAGAAAAAGACATAGAGGCCATGTATGCCGGTGACCCGGCTGCCACTGATCACTCGGAAATCATTCGCTCTTATCCCGGGTTTTATGCCATTGCGTCTTATCGTTTGGCCCATGAGCTAGCACTACTAGGCGTTAAAAACATTCCCAGGATCATTACCGAGCACGCCCACAGCAAAACGGGAATCGACATTCACCCCAATGCCATTATTGGAGAATACTTCTGCATTGACCATGGTACGGGCATTGTTATAGGCGAAACGACCATCATTGGCAAACACGTGAAGATCTACCAGGGAGTCACGTTAGGAGCACTGAGTGTGGATAAAAAAGACGCCAAGGTGAAGCGTCACCCGACCATCGAAGACCATGTGGTGATCTACGCCGGAGCGACTATCCTGGGAGGAAAAACCCGCATTGGTAAAAACTCCACGGTAGGTGGTAACGTCTGGCTCACCAAAAGCATACCGGCAAACTCCCGAGTGTATTACAAGGTATCTCTGCACGACGAATCTGAGGATAAGTCCGAAATGATCGTGGTAAAACAAGCTTAGAAAGAGTAAAACATGAAACTATTTGACCTGATAGGCAATACGCCACTCGTTGAAATTACCCGCATCAATAAAAACCCGGAAGTCAAAATCTATGGAAAGCTGGAGGGTCAAAACCCTGGTGGAAGTGTAAAAGATCGTGCGGCTTATGGTATGATCACTGAAGCACTGAAACGCGGAGACATTAAGAAAGGCGATAAACTGGTGGAGGCTACCAGCGGCAACACTGGGATCGCTCTGGCGATGATTGCTCAGTCTGCCAGTTTGCACATGACCTTGTTAATGCCTGAGAATAGTACCAAAGAACGGATTCAGGCGATGAAAGCCTATGGTGCGGAAGTCATCCTCACTCCTGCCGAAAAAACCATCGAGTATTCAAGAGAGCTTGCCGAAGAGATGGCAGCCAATGAAGGTTACTACATGCTGAACCAGTTTGCCAACCCGGATAACTATGGCATGCACTACAAGACCACAGGACCAGAGATCTGGCGAGATACCAAAGGGAAAGTCACACACTTTGTTTCTGCTATGGGTACTACTGGCACCATCATGGGCGTGTCCAAGTACCTGAAGGAACAGAATAAGGGTATTCAGATCGTTGGTACGCAACCCACCGAAGGCTCTTCTATCCCAGGTATCCGACGATGGTCTCCGGAGTTCTTACCCAAGATCTTTGACCCTGCACGAGTGGACCAGGTGATCGATGTAAGTGAGGACAATGCCAGACTCATGGCACGGAGACTGGCTAAAGAAGAAGCGATACTTTCTGGTATGAGTAGCGGTGGAGCGCTGACTGCTGCACTGCAAGTGGCCGCAACCATTGACCAGGGAGTAATTGTATTTATAGTATGTGATACAGGCGAACGCTACCTGAGCTCTGGGCTGTTCGATTAGTCTTCCGACGCTACCAGGCTGATGGCTACATTAAATTTCCCATCATCTATTTCTTTGACTCTTCCGGTACGGGTGCGAATGGTCCCTTTGACTTCACCACTGATCACCTGATCTTCATACTCCAGCACAGTCACTTCCAGGTCCTCAAAAGTGACTCCAATGAAGTTGACATTATCTTCTGGCCCAAACATCATTTCTACAGATTCATTTCGGTCAACCAACTGCAACTCAGCATACCCATCTGATTGTGTACTAGACATAGTTAGCGGAAAAGTCTGTTGGTCCAATCGGGAGTCTAAAATGTGTAATTCACAGTAAAACAGGTTTCCACCAAGCACGATGGACAGTTGATCCTGATTCGGTCCGGTGATATACGAATTGAAAACTCCCATATCTTCATGAAAGAGGTATTCCTCGTCATCTATGGTGAGGTACACATAGTATTCAGGCAGGATGAGCTCTTGCTCTTCCAGACTTACATGATCACAGGCTACCAGTGCTATCAAGGTCAGAGAATAAAGAATGGAAGCTTTCATCGGGTCCAAATTAGGGTTTTCCAGTAGAAGTTAGTCAAATGCTGCTTTTTAGAGGTAACGGCTCCTGAGTTTCAGTGGTTACACTCACTGGAGTGCTCACTGCTGATCATCAGCAGGATCCTAGAGTTATTATGGTTTCAGAATCTTGGTCTCAAACCCATCGATGCTCTGCTGGTTCTTGTTTTTCCAGTACTCTTCTATCCGCTCACGACCCTGCTTGGCTGACCAGTCATTGAGGGTAGTGCGCTCTTCTTTGTAATCCATAAAAGGTACGGCAAAACCACAAGACGTTTGTACCAAATCCACGTTCATTTCGATGATCTGACGTGCCCCTACATTGGGAGGAAATAATCCTATGTATTCATCAAATACGTTATCCCGCTCATGATAGATGTTCGCATGGCCATAAAGCCGTAGGATCATGGGCTTGCCTTCGAACGCACAAAACATGATGGTCATGCGGTCATTTTTCAGTAAATGTGCAGCGGTTTCATTGCCACTTCCAGTCAGGTTGAGCCACACAATCTTATTGGAACCAATCACTCGAAAGGAGTCCGTTCCTTTTGGCGAAACGTTCACACGACCATCGCTGGCTGCCGTGCCTACAAAAAAGATCTTTTGCTGTGCGATGAACTCTCTTTGTTCTTCTGAAATGGAATCGAATTGTTTGCCCATGATGCGCCCTTTTGATACTGAATGGGTAAGTTATCCAATCAAACGGGATTAACATTTGACAACCAGGTAATTCCGCAATAATTAAGGGCTAATCAATGGTAATGGAAGATCATTTTAAGACTCAGCACCTTCCTCTCGCACATGGACTATTGGTGAGGAAGAAACCGACAAAAGCACCCATCAGGATGTTATTGCCCATTTTGTCCGCAATCAATGCTCCGGCTCCCTCAATGAATAAGCTGATCAAAACGGTCAGGGCTGCCCCTGCCACCATATATAGCAACGTTCGGCGAATATGTCTCCACCGCTCCATACGCTTGGCTCGCTTGCCTTCCTGTCCTAATTGCACTTTTTCAAACTCCATGACGCTAAACTAATTGCCCTGGTTGGGAAGGTTGGTAACAAAGGATACACACGATTAGTCCACAGACACGTAGTTGCGCCAACTGTGTTGCTCTTGGAATCCCAGTACTTCGCGAATTTTACGATTGGAGAACAAGGCCTCATGCTCGTCCATTTCTCGGGTAACCGGTACCCCAGGAAAGAACCGCTCCACCAACTCCTTAGTTGGGATGATGGCCCCATTGTGATCGTTACCGGCATTAAATACCTGAAATCCCAGACCATCTTTCTGAATACACAGATCGACGATCTGGCCTAAATCTCGGGCGTCTATGTAGCAAAAAGCATTTCGTCTTCGTACTTCGGGATTTTTGAGATAATAAGGGAAAAGCTCCTCGTACTCATGTGGCTCGATGACATTGCCAATGCGCAGGGCGTAAATGTCAATTCCTGAGCGACGCTGAAAACTGCGGGCAGTCTTTTCATTGACCACTTTGGACAAACCATAGCTATCCATCGGGTCTACATCATAACCTTCTTCCAATGGGAGGGAATGTGGATCTGTTTGACCATCCGAAAAACAGATGCCATAAGTCGTTTCTGAAGAGGCGATCACCACCTTTTTTATACCGAGCTTGACCGCTGCCTCAATCACATTGTAGGTGCCCAGTGCATTCACCCGAAAGGTTTCATTATCAGGCTGGATCAGAATGCGCGGAATGGCCGCAAAGTGTACCACTGCATCAAACTTGGGCACTCCACCTTTTTCATCCAACTCATCCAATCCGGCATAAGAACTCATGGCATTGAACATCTGCCCGGAATCCGTGATGTCTGCAATCAAATTGTCTACGCCTGGCAGGTCCAGTGGCTTCAGGTCCACGTTGAGCACCCGATAGCCCTGATCGAGTAAGTACTGAATGGCGTATTTACCGGCTTTACCAGATCCTCCGGTGAAAAAAATGCGTTTCTTCGACATGAATGTGCTGTTTTGCTTGAGAATTAAACCACCTGAATAAATGGTGTTCAGCCTCTTTTTGTTTATTCAGCACTGGACTTTTTGGCTTCTTAGAGGTAGCTTTTTGGATGTAGCGAAAGATGCCTTTGATAGAACCGATACCGAAACAATTGATTCTCAGCCCTTTGAATCGAGTCGATATGGTAAAACTTCCAAGACACTCATAAATCAATCCTATTGTGTAACCTTTTTTATTACATTAAGTATAACTATCATAGATTAAGGACCAATGAGCAACACCCGATTTGCAACCGCACTACACATCATGACCTTGCTAGCAGACAGTAAGGATGAATGGTTACGGTCTGAATGGATCGCTGGGAGTATCAACATCAATCCGGTGATTGTCCGGAAGGAACTGAGTGTGCTGAATGCTGCAGGGCTCGTGGAGAGTAGGAAAGGCAAAACAGGGGGATTCACACTATCTCGAAATAGTGAGCAAATCACACTCGATGAAATCTATCTGGCAGTGAAAAATTCGGACGTATTGGGCAAAAAAAATCAACAGCCCAACCCGAAATGCCCCATTGGCAAAGACATCAATAACCAGCTAGATGGACTCTTTTCCAGCATAGATCAATCGGTGATAGATCAACTGAAAGGCAAGACACTTAATAGCTTTTTGACACAGTTTCATTGAGCTATTTTTTTGATTGATTATGTAACATATTTTATTACAATAAATAGATGAAACAAATGAAAATAGGTATTACTGGCGCAACAGGACAACTCGGGTCACTCGTAGTGGAACAGTTGAAAAAACGAACAGACGCGGATAATCTGGTAGCACTCGTGCGATCACCAGAAAAAGTGCAGGACATAGAAGCGCGAAAGTTTGACTACAATGAACCAGCTGGACTTGCTGACCAGCTAAAAGGTATCGACACCCTCCTGTTGATCTCCGGGAATGAAATAGGTCAGCGCGCCAGACAACATAGTAACGTCATCAATGCCGCTAAAGAAGCTGATGTGCAATGGATCGTCTACACCAGCATTTTGCAGGCGGATACTTCCACTATCAGTCTGGCAGAAGAGCATCGAGCTACCGAAAAGTTACTGAAGGACTCTGGTATTGACTTTACCTTGTTGAGAAATGGATGGTACACTGAAAACTACACCGCATCCATCCCAGGAGCGCTGCAAGGCGGAGCCTTTATCGGAAGTGCGGGCGATGGCAAAATTGCCTCTGCCAGCCGGATTGACTTTGCGGAAGCCGCAGCAGTAGTGCTCACCAGCTCTGGTCATGTCCACAAAACCTACGAACTGGCAGGTGATGAAGCCTATACTCTATCGGAACTGGCCGCAGAGATTTCCAAGCAGACTGGAAAGGACATTCCGTACAACAACTTGCCTGAGGCGGAGTATAGCAAGATCCTGCAGAGCTTCGATATCCCGAAGGTATTTGCAGATGGCATTGCCAGCTGGGATGTGAGTGCCTCCAAAGGGGATTTGTTTGACGATAGCCACACACTGTCCAAACTGATCGGGCGGCCGACCACCCCACTGGCTGAGGAAGTGACAAAAGCGTTGAAGGCATGAGTTACTCACTAGTCGTCGGACCACTGCTAGTGGTCTGACGACTGATTGGTTGGTAACAAAAGGCACACAAGGATATTGACCAGTTCAATTTACCGTTAACCCGCTCCAATCAATCTCACTTTCCTTGCTGTAATATCCCACTACAATTCCCTGCGGATCGATCAGAATGATCTGCGGATAGCGAACGATACTGTATCTCAGCTGGAAATTCATCGCATCGGAGACTAAGAAGATATTGTTCAACTCACCATCAATTTTACTAGTAATCTCATCAGCAGTTTCTATAAAACAATCAATCATCACAAAGTCTTCTTTGTTACTCATAGATTCGATTTTAGTATCGAGCTGTTTCAGTGCTGCTACATCTAGCATCGGCAAAAAAATCTCAAACTTAAGGACAATCCATTGACCTTTGAGTTCCTGACTTGCCACGGTCTCACCTGTCATGGAAGTAAATACAAACTCCGGGAGCGGTTTGCCTGGCTTAGTCTGGTCTTCTTCTGTACGGGGTGCTACTTCACGAGTAGTGGTATCCAGGAGGTACCTGGCTACTTCTCCATACTTATCTATCTCGTGTTCGAATGATACTCTGGGATTGTCAGTGATGTATTTAGAAAATTCCTCATCGCTCACCCTTTTGCCAGTGTGCTTGTTATAAATCTTACCACTTGGATCAAACGAGACCTTATGTGATACGCTTTGTCCGGTTAAATGACTCCATCCAAATAGAATGATCATGGAAACTATGATTGCTCTCATGTGGTTCTGCTGTGTTTAAAAGGTCGAAAATAACTGATAGCAAACTTTGATCCTAACAGGATCACGAAACAACACCATTGTAAAGTACATGAAGGAGTCATCACTTAGTGATCAAAATACTAATTACGCTGCTTGACCACTTCAAAATGGTCGTCTACATGCCTTAAGCGGATTTCACTAACAAGATCTTCCTGATAGTCATGCATATGGACAAACTCAGCTCCTGAGTAGTCAAAGATCAGTTGATCATCTTCCAACCGGATGGTAAGTTCTTTCTCTGGATAGACGCCGTTGTAAAAACCAAACAAGGGTCCCTCATCGACCTTTTTTAGGACATATAGATGGCCTAAATAGAATACCTCTCCGTGGTAATACTCAAACACGTACTGACCGGCAAGTCCATCCTCAAACCCAAGCACGGCTACCATGATGATGTTAGCTGAATCCACCGGAGAAACATAAGTGTAGGTAAAAAGTAACCGCCCATCCGATTGCTCACTGTAAATCAGATCAAACTTCCCATCATGAAGCAAACCGGCTGCCGGATCATACGGAGGAGCAATCCCCTGAACCCATATATGATCTGCGTCGATCAGGATGCTCTTGGTTATCCGGAAAGTATCTGGTGCCGCTAAATCAACGGAAGGCAGTTCGATCTGCTGGTAGGTATAGGATTGTCCGCTGGTCAAGAATGGAGTCAAGGTGATCAGGAGGATTAGCAGAATGCGTGGATGTGCTTTTGGCATTGGGTATGGAGCTGAGAACGCAAAGCTATGATAAGTAGGGATTAGTCCCGAAGCTTCGTGAACACTAATCTCTCGTCTCGCACACAACCCCGCCTACGCGGCCCGGCCTTGATTTAAATTTAAAACTTCGGGCCGCGCAGGTGTGGCTGACTTTCCAATCCCCACCAAAATATCCTGACCGATGAAACCCCATTCATACATAGCATTTGTTAGCGGCTACCTTTTATTTTTCGGTTCTATTGGCACTTTTTTAATTCGTCCCCACGCAATAAATATGACAGAAGCCAAAATGAAAATATTGAATCCAATTTGATTCCCTTCGCCTCTCATAATGTGAAATATACTTGCAGAGATCATAAGTGCGATTGTTCCATAAGCTGCATATATCGTCATTTTAGGCTGAACGCGAAGTGCGGAAGGTAAGGTCAAACCAAAACCTGCCAATAGGTCAAAAACTCCTGAGATCTTTACCAATTTAGGATTTTCCGTTACCCATAACCACGGTAACTCAGTTGGTTTAAATAGTTTCATTGCACCAGCCCAAATAAATGTTGCCGCTACGAGCGCTTGAAATATCCATAGGATAATATTTAGAACTTTGGTGTTGTTTTGAATTGTCATTGTCTAATGTCTTTTAGATATGGCTTAAAAATACTTACATTCACTATCCCTTTGATATTACTTTCCTATTGGATAGTGCTATCCATTGGGAAAGTAATGCGTTTAAAATCTAAGTTATGTTATCAAAAGGTGGCTGTCCTAAAACAATGCTTTCCATCAAAGATGCACTTGAGGTTCTTGAGGGAAAATGGAAATTGTTGATTTTATTTTCATTGTCTGGTGGCTCAAAACGGTTTAAAGAGATTAGTCGGGAAGTTGCCGGTATAACAGATAAAACTTTGTCTAAAGCATTGAAAGACCTGGAGATGAATCAGTTAGTCGAAAGAGAGGTATTCGATTCCTTTCCTCCAAGGGTTCAGTATTCAATTACAGAACATGGAATGTCGCTTGAAAAAGTTTTAGATGAATTACATTTTTGGGGGTTGCTTCACAGGAAAAAAATAATCGGTTGACATATGGCGGATGAGTGTCTGTTATCTTTTGTTCTCCTTTCCCATCTAGTCTAAACGTCTCAATTGGGCTGATAGATTTAGAACTTATTTATATGATCTCAGCGAGACACAAAGATCAAGAAAGAGGTTACAACACGCACCAATCAGGGTTATTAAATCCCCGCCACATTTATGTCTACGACTGTATTGATGATGTATGCAATGCAGATTAGTCCCGAAAGATAGATGGTGAAAAAGTAGAGTAGCCAGAGAATTTTGAAACCCTTCAACTTATCCGAGTACTTCAATTTGTCATACGAAAACTTTACTCCAAAAAAGATTTGCGAAGTGTAAAAGATAGCTGCCGGTATGTTGATCAAATAGCTGGCAAACGTTCTTTTAGGATTTTTTGATAGCATGATATGTAATCGCTCATCTTCGTAAAGGCTTTTGGAAAGCTTTCGAATAAAGAATGCATTGATTAAACTATAAAAAAGGAAGATGAAGATGGTATTTCTAAAAATCAGGCTTCTATTGTATCCATAATCCCACCAGTTGGCATTTAGCCAGCTAATGAACTCTTTTCCTTCAATGGTATACTTCCAGTTTTTGTACTCCTTGTTCAACTGCTGATAACTATCCGCATATCCTTTTTTCTTAAAATGATCAAGTAATTCCAAATAGGCACGGTTCATATGATCGTCAGTCCAGGACTCATGAGGTTTGTACATTTCATATCCCTGCCATCGAATAGACAGGTTGTCGTAATCCACGTTGTAAATAAAAACCTTTGATTTCTCGCCATTAGACCTGGGTTCTTGCCTTAGATCAATCCTTGGTGCTTTAACGTCAATTAACACAAGGGTATCTGGCATATGATAGATCTCCAGCTTCTTACTGAAATCAGTATTCCTAATGATCATATTCTCCCATTTATTGCCAATTATGTATTCATCGACGTTTGCATACCTCACGATAAGCTGGTTCGATGTATATGGATTATCGGGAAACTCGCTACCGTAGTTATAAATAATCCTGTTTGTCTTATATGGATCATAATCAATGTATAGGTTCTTTGTAGTAGAATATCCATCCAGCCAAAGCCTGTTAATCTTTGTTTTATTGATTTCAAGATTAAACAATCTTTCACCGCCCATTCTATACTTTTCTCCCGGTCTATTATTGTCATTATATACTCGCAAATAATGAATATAACTCTCTGTTATTTCTAGTTTATGGACATCTGATGAATCCTTGACAAAACTATTTCCATAAATTTTTTCAGCGTAATATTTTTTTATGGAGTCTCTTACTAGTCCCTTTTTTTCTTCATCAAGGTATCTCAAAACTTCCATTTGAGAACCCTGCATTTCCCTTCTCCAGTAATTGTTCAGTGGTCTGAAATCATATTCATATAGAATGCTACGATAATATTTTCTTGCGCTTAAATTGGTATGAACAATAGAATTATAAACTGAGACATCAGAAAACCAATTGACAGAAGATGTATCGAGCCAAGTATTTACCAAGCCATAATACAAAGAGTCACGACCATCGTCAAGTAGTCTGTAGCTGTATGGATTTTTTGGATCTGGAACATGTTTGAGGTGGTATGAATATCTGGGGTCAAAAAAATACTCTACATTAAAGTCTAAAAGATCAATCCATTCATAGTCCATCATTTTGGTAAGAGGTAAAGTACTTGAATCCTCTTCATTGTTTTTTTCATCGAAAGAGATATCATCTAGAAAGAAAAGGTCACTTTTTTTCAAGTACTGCTTGTAATCATCCATTGTCTTAATCCCACTTTCCAGATCAACTCTAGGCTTGGCAAAAATGGAATCAAGGTGGACCAGTAAGGAATCCTGCGCTTTACCGACATACTCCTTTAGCGGCTCAAATGAAATGCTGTCTCGGGTTAGTTGACCGTAAGTCGTTGAAGTGATACTTATTGAAATCAATATGTAAAGCCATCTTCTCATTTCTGTTGACTGAATTGAGTCTAAGTGAAGATAATGAAGAAAATAAACAAGCAAGAACAAATCTTACTCGAAGAATAAACACCCCACAGTTCCCTTCCGCTTTCATATCTTTGAAATGCAAAACTGTCAAAACTTTTATAACGCCTTATTCATACTTCGGTCTAAATCGAAGAAAATAGCATCCCATACTTAGAGTAGTTTATGAAAGACAACGATCAACTAAAATGAGTATGCGTCCCAGCTGCTAGAAGCACCGAAGTTGCTTTTTTGCATTATCATAACAGAGTGTACTGTTCGCATATTCATTTTAGTGTTTGTTGGGCTTAGTTCTCTTCAAATATTTGCTCAATTTCTTGAACTAGTTCATTCAATGAGTTGATGCGATGTTGAACTGCCAAATAAATGTTCCCACAGTCCAATGACCGAATAGTTCTGTTTATTGAGTTCTGAGTTTTGGAATATGCTTTGCCAACACTTTGGTAAATATCATGCAGCATTTTCGCAGGTTCGTCAATCAACTCTGTGTTGTACTCTTCCGGGTTAAATCCGAAATTGTCAATTACATGTTGAGTAGTCAGATTGGCATCAATTTGTTCATAATGATTTTCATCCGATAGAAACCAAGCCTCAACTTCCATTATGCTTAGAACAAAGGAGATTGGGATTTCCTTTTGTGGGACTTTAAACTTCAAACCAGTTATTAACTTATGTATGTCCGCTCGATCAATTGGATAAACATCTCTCAATCCAACTATTTTCCTGTAACCAGCATTTATAAGTCCAGTTCTTTGATCAAGTATGTATGATTTTATTGAACCATCTCCATTACAGTTGTAAATCAATACATAATATTTTGCTCCTTCATTCTCATCTGGAGATTCAAGGGTTGTTACTGCCACTGTTGACCTTGAGCCGCCTTTGACTTCTTTTATTTCTATCTGAATGTTTTTCTTTCCAAATACTTCATTAAGCAATTTCTTAACGAATTCTTGCTCAGTGTAACCTTCAACAAAAAATGCTATCTTTTTTAATTCCATCCAGTCTTAAAGAAATCTGTTGTGAAAAAATCAAAGTTGTTCAATCCAGTGAATTTGAATTCATTGAATTTTTCTGCGGAATTATGTTTGTTAAACATTTCAACAATGCCTCCGTTTCGCGAAATAATTTGCCAATACTCTAGATTTGTATTGTTCATGACAAATTTGTCATTTGTGGACATGATCAATTGAATGTCTAATTCATGAGATTTTTCAATCAGTAAGGTGATAAGTCTTGTTGATCTGTCAAAGTCCAATCCCTCACCTATATCATCTATAAGAATGTTAAGAGGCTTTCCCTCAAGAGCATAATAATTGTAATGAATAATTATTGACAATGCTCTGAACATTCCATCAGACATTTCATTTTGATCTGTAATGCCATTTCTGTCATTCTCATGAACTCTAATTCCAACAACTTTATTTCCTACTGGCGAATCAACTTGAATACTTTGCAATACACCTGTATCCACATTAGAAATATTATAACCTATAGAATTAAAATCGTGTATAACTTTATTAACGAATTCTGCTCGATGGCGCCCCTTTGCTTTTCTAAATACTTCAATGACCTGATTTGTTTCCTTTGCATCAACACTATCAGTTGGAGTTTTATTGGAGCTTATTAGAGCAAGAGTTTGTTTTTCTTGTTCTTTAGCGAATCTGAAATGACGAGTACTGTGAGCCCATAAATATAAATCTTCTAAATATGGATATTGGAATTCATCCCTTCTTGTTACGGCAAGTTCATTATGGGGAATTTTGAATTTTGTGTCTTTGCCTATTTCTTCGTTAAATATTCTTCCTTCGCCGTTTTCATTTCTGTCAATTAATTCCTTTTCATTTCGGATGAATTTTTCTTTGGAGATAGAGCCTTGGTTGTACTCAACTATATACTTAATCGAATGACCTGAGTTATTCTCAAAACATGCTGCATATGAGCCAGAATTATACTGAATTTTTGGATTTTGAAGTATTCTGGATAAGGCAGAAATAACGTTCAGAGTCCTTGATTTCCCCGATGCATTGCTTCCAACTATTAGATTAATATTGTTAACATCGAATGCCTTTAGTTCCCAATATCTTGGTGAGTTTTCATATTCTCTGTATGAAAATTTTTTAAGAATCATAGGATTTGAGTTTTTCTTTAAAGTTACGCTTTTAATTGACCTTTCCATTTAGCAAGTCAATTAAGCCCAACGTCCGTATATGTTGCACAAGTGTAACATATCCTACTTATAGCTTTCAGCTGTTTTCATTTTATAAATCATTGACTTTTAGTGTTATAGCCGTCGATAACCGGTTAAAGCCGTTTTCAAACGGTACTAACAGCCATTATCCATTTCCAAAATACCACAATTTCACTTCACCACACAACTCCCACCAGCATCTGGAAAGAAAATACCCTAAAGTGGTGAAGAGGAAAGAGAGAAAAAGTAGGATTATTTTTAGTGATAGGCTTTTTAGTGCGTAGTGATTGATTTTTTAGTGACTAGTCTTAGGTGATTAGTTAGGTAGTGAATAGTGACTGAAGATAGAGCTTCCACAAGGCCAATAAACAGTCAGTGGGCAGGTCACCCACATGCATTCATGTCTGCACTCAAAGGGAAGTTTGTCTGCACTTGCGTACCTACTGGTTGACGTCCGCAGTTCTATTACCAAAACGATACGTATCTTAAGAAAAGAAGATAGGTATCTTAACAAATTATGATAGGTATCATTTGTGGAAAAGATAGGTGGAGTAAACAAAGCTGAGCTGAGGTTGTACTAAGTGAATTGATGTGTTGTTCGCTGCTTTTTCCTGGTAAAGGTGCTGCATAAATCATTCCAAAATCTTAGGTAGTCCCGATAACTATTGGAAGGGGTAGAGAAGCGTGTAGTGACTTGTAATTAGTCTTAGGGTGATTAGTGACTGGTCTTCTAGTGACAGGTGATTAGTTGCGAGTGATCAGTTAGGTAGTGATTAGTGACTAGTCGTAGAGTGATTAGTGATCGGTGAAAGATCGTTCATTCTGCCACTTCCTGCTCAAATACCAGCGTATCACCATCCAGTGGTACGTGCCCGGTCTTGTCCAGAATACCTTCCATCAGCACATTGGCGATGCTCACTTCCTCGTCTACGGTGACCAGCACTACCTGGTCCATGGACCGACCTTCTTCTGGTAACTGCACACCACCCGTGGTGGCCAGGTTGATGTAATCATGTCCGTTCCGCTCGGTATGCTTGTACACATGCGTGTGTCCATGAAAGACCGTGTATTCTCTACCGGCCAACGCCTCCTCGATCTGACCAAACTGTTCATTTCCTTCACGCTCCCAAATGGGCTTGTGCATGAAAAGAAACACATGCCGCACTGCTGCATTTTCCTGAATCACCTGGAGAAAATAGTCAATCTGCGCTGCTCCAAGATTACCGGTAGATCGCTCTGGCAGGCTGTAGTAGTCCGTTTGAGGGAATGCCTCCCAACCTGCGGTATCAATCACACGCATCGCATCATTTCTGATCTGCTCGATCTCTGCCATTCGGTCTGCCGTGTGATCCTCGGTATCCAGCACCAAGAACAAGACATCCTTGTAGATAAAATGATAATAACGCGCTCCAAGACGCTCTTCCCAAATCTCTTGTGCGAGCACTCCGGTGAGGTCATGATTGCCACCCGTATAAAAAACAGGAGCGATGGCCCGCTCAGCACGAGCATCAAACGAATCCCATTGTTCATTCCATTCTGTTTCGTTATTTGCACCTTCGATCAAATCGCCTACATTCATCACAAACTCCGGCCGCAGCAAATTGATTTGAGCTACTGCTACCTCAAAAATGCGATCACGCTCACCGCCAGTCAGATCACTGAAAATGGCAAAAGTGAATTTGTCGGCAGCAGCATCAAAGTTCGTGTGGGTCCACGGTTTGGAGCCGGACGTCACCTCATGGGTGAAATCTGATTTAGTTGTCGGCTGGCATGCACTGATGAAAATGAATACCAATGGGAGTAAGTAGATCAATCGCATATATTCCAGCTTCAACTTGCAGTCCTTAATATTTTCTCCATTTTCTTGCCTTTGGCCAGCTCGTCGACCAGCTTGTCCAGGTAGCGTGTTTGCTTCGTCAGCGGAGTTTCTATTTCCTCAATCCGATAGCCACAGATCACTCCGGTAATCAGCTCTGCATTGGGATTTAACCTGGCCTGCTCAAAAAATTCCTTAAAAGTGACTTTAGCCTCGATCAGCTCCTGCAGCTTTGGCTTATCAAATCCCGTTAGCCATTCAATCACTTCGTACAGTTCTTCTTTGGTTCGGCCTTTTTTCTCCACTTTGGTGACATAGTGAGGAAACACCGAAGAAAAAGTCATTTCGGCTATTCGTTTGTCGTGTTCGGGTGTGGTGGTCATGGTTAGTACGTTTATTGTCGAAAGTTAATGCATTGACTCTACTTGCCAAGTGATGTACTGTTAGGAATGGATCAAATGTTCAGCAGTAGTCCTCATTTTCAATAGCATCGAATAAATCTCCAGGGGTTTTATTAGTTTTCAATCAAAGCTGGATAATCGGGTTGCGGCCTTCAGGTCTCGTGTTACAGGTCGCATGGACTTATTGACAGAACTCTGGTCTGGTTTAACCAAAACATGAATTCATGAAGAACACCTTCACTTTAGCCTTATTCTTGTCACTATGGAATGTGTGCATAGCACAGGACCATCATTTCTTTGACTCCTTTGACGGTACGAAGATTGCCTACCAGGATATGGGCAAAGGCCAACCAGTTATCCTACTCCATGGGTTCATTTCTAATGGCACCTCTTGGAATGGAACGGCGCTTACTAAAAAGCTCCAGGACCATGGCTACCGACTAATCATTCCTGACCTGCGTGGTAATGGAAAATCCGACCGATCTCACGATCCGAGTAAATATGCTGAAGATGCGGAAATCAAGGACATGGTAGCTCTGGCCAATCACCTGAATCTATCTGAATATCGGGCAGTTGGTTATTCTCGCGGTTCGATCGTTCTTGCTAAACTGCTCACTCAAGAAGACCGAATCACTCAAGCTGTCATCGGTGGTATGGGTATTGATTTCTCCAATCCTGAATGGGACCGACGGATCATGTTTGCCGAAGCGTTTGGTGGCAGAGCGCCGCTCAATGAGATCACCGAAGGAGCTGTGAGCTACGCCAAATCCGTTGGTGCCGACCTGGAAATCCTCAGCCTCCTCCAAACTTACCAGCCAGTTACTTCCAAAGCTGAACTTGGTCAAATCGACACCTCAGTGCTGGTCATCGCAGGTGATCAAGACACGGACAATGGGGATCCCGCAGCGCTTCATCAAGCGCTACCCAACAGTCAATTGGTCATAGTGCCCGGTGATCACAACACTACTTACAGAACCGAACCTTTTGCTCAAGAAGTGCTCAAATACTTCAACGAAAACTAGTTCGAGACAAGCGGTCGGCAGTATCACCCGTGTCATTAATTCGGTGAGTGTAGTCCCATTTTGTTCCCCTCAGAATCCAAGAACAAAGCGAAGAAACCACTCTCATCGGCATGTGGGGTTTTGGGCACCATGATGGTCCCTCCATTTGCTTCCACCTTGTCCAGAGCTTTTTGTAAGTCATCGCCCGCATGGAGATAAATGGTAATTCCACTGGCTGAAGGCTCATATCCTTCCCCTTGCATGATCACACCGGTTACCGCCTGGTTCTCGTAGGGAAATAGTCCCATTCGCAGGCCTTCAAACTCCATCTGCTCGATAGCAATGCCGAGGATTTCCTGGTAGAAGGAAACGGCTCGGGTTATATCTGTCGCTGGTATTTCAAAAATTGCTATATGGCTCTTCATCCTTGTGGTCTTTTGGTTAACCTGCGCTTCTAGTTGCATCGGAAGCAGAATCATGATCAGCACCAATACCTTCACGCAGGTTGCTCTGTTTAGTATGTTCATCGTTTTATGTTGAATACCATGCATAGATAAACCAGGATGAATTTCAGAAATTGTAAAAATGCGACAGCTGACTAACTTCTGTAAAAGAGTGAGGAAAGTGCCATCTGCTCATTGCCCAAAAACTCTCCAGGTGTCACTCCTGTAAACTCCTTAAAATCTCTGATAAAATGAGCCTGATCAAAATAATCACTCTCATAGGCCACGTTGGTGAGTTTTTCAGCGTCTTTGAGCATCATATTCAGGGCAGTTTGCAGTCTGATGACTCTTCCAAGCTGTTTGGGACTGATCCCGATCTGATTTTTAAATTGCCGCTCAAGTTTGCGCCTTTTGGATAGATCTTCTTTCAGAATGGTACTGATTGCTGCACTTCCCTTGGTAGCGATCAGCGAATCCACCGTAGACTTAACAATGCTATCAATGGTGGTCCGCTCATGGAGTATGCTGAGCAGGAAAGCTTCAATGATCTTAATCCGCTCCTGAGTATCGGCAGCATGCACCATCTGATGGATCAACTCATTGGAGGGATCTGCTTCGAAGAGGTTTTCAATTGGGATCTCCAGATCCACCAGGTCTGCTAGCGGAGTATTCACAAAGTTGGCAAAACCGTAAGGATAAAAGCAGATAGCGAAGGAGTCAACATCCCCTAGAGGTTCGATGAAGTAGGATTTGGTTCGCTGGCCCATCACCATGGCGCACGGATGCACCACATATTCAGCATCAGACACATAGCGCTTGATGCCATCTGCAAAATTGAACGTCATCTCCACACACCCATCCGGGATGATTTTTTGCTTCTCATTGTTTTTGTCAAACGGCACCTCCAATGTCCAGTAAAACTTGACAATGGCTTCTAAATCTGGATGTGGCTGATAGGTCTGATAATTCATGAATGCAAGTAATAGCTCCAGTAAACGAAAGACGACTGCTACCGAAAATAGTCAATATTGAAATGTAATGAAGTGTCTCCACCAAAAACCTGCTCGCCCAGTAGGTAGCTTTAAATCATGTAGTTCATAGCTGGCTGGGTTTTTCACCCTTTGCGGCAGAGGTCACAATCTCATGGATTCGCTTTTTGCGTGTCTCTTCTTTCTTGGCCATATGAACCCATGTGAGCATCATTTTTTTAACGGACTTTCTTTGTGATTGAAAGAAATCCAGCGCATCCTGATCTTGATTCAAGGCGTCTTGCAAATCCCTGGGGACAATTCCCGCTTCCACTGCATCCATGTAGGTCCACATCCCATTGGTCTTAGCTGTGCCAATACACTTTTGGCCTTCAGCTGTCATTTTACCTTCTCGTATCAATCTTGCCACTTTATCCTTATTGATTTTCGACCAGAGACTGTTAGGCTTGCGCGGAGTGAATAGCTGTCGAAACTGCTTGTCATCAATAGGTTGCCTACGACCGTCCACCCACCCAAAGCAAAGGGCTTCATCTACAGCCTCACTCCAGGAAAGTGATGGCACTCCAGATCCTTTTTTGTTGTAGATCAGCCAGACGGATTGCTCTTGCTTGTGGTTTTCCTGGAGCCATTTCCGCCATTCCTGCGGACTTGCTGGGCAAATGGATTTAGCGTTAGATAAACTCATAAGATGACTACATACATTCGGACAACAAGTTTTCGATTTCAGATCGCTTAGCCATTCTTTCGAAGGAAGCCGTTTTGGAGATCTCGTCGGCTATATCCAGCAGCTCCACCGATCGCTGCAGCCTGAGCACCGTCTCTGGATCACATTCGGCCAGTCCATCTCTACCACTCTCCAGCAGTATGGCTGACAGTGTCTCCAAATGCTCGGAAGTCAGATTCCATTGCTTTAAGTAAGCAGTTAGCTCATCTCCCGACAGCTTAAGTATTTGGTTAATATCAATATCTAGCTGAGTCATAAGCTCTTGCTGCACCACCGAAATCCCTTCATTTACTTTGCCTCGTGACTTCAAACCCAACAACACCTCGAGCATTTTGCCTAGCACCCTACCCAATTGTTCGATTTCGTCTTGTATTAAATCCCTGCGTTCCATACGTGTTTCAATTTAAGTGAATCGTTTCTTGAATGATTATTTTTTCTCGAGTTCTTCTTCTTCCTGACCTTCTACCAGTTCGATATCCGGGAGAAATTCATCTTTTCGATAACTAGATGGAAGAATGGCGCCACCCATGGCCAAACCGACAGATGCCATGGCAAGTACCAGCAATAGCACGATCAAGCGAAGTGCTTTTTGAATGATTTTCATAAACTAATGAGATGTGAACCAATGGTTCATATAAAAGAATAGGACTACCGAATGAGCTTAGGCAATCAATTCTTCACTCCGAGGATAAGTATTGAGCTGAAGTAAGTAATGGTTTCTGTTGATCGACAGCTCACGTTGTAGGTTGGTCAGCTCCCATACTGCTACGTCAGTTGCAGCACATAGGAGATTGACATCAAAATGAGATAGAGCGGGTTTCTTGCTTACAGAATCAAAAAGGGCCACATTGATCTCACTACCAAAGACGTCTGACTTGAATAGCTCGGTTTTGTCGATCCTAACGAGGCTCTCTTGAGTGGTTACACCACCCGAAAAATTCAGGAGCCCAAGCAGCAGCATCGCCACTAGCAAGAAGAAACTGTGCCTTTGCGGATATGTAAGAAACCACCTCACAGATACTCTAAACGTTCAAGGAAAGCAAGAAGTTGTGAATGACTGAATTAGTCAATGGCTACAGGCGCAAATCGTTGATTAACTAATTTCAAGTACACATTCATTGGAGGCAAACTGGCACTGGCACGTCGTGCTTCCAGATGCTGAGGGTCTTCTACCGGTCTGGGCACATAGAGATTGGAGTCAGAGCTAATCATGAACTGGGTACCGTAGATCTGAAGTTTACCATCATTGACACAAACACGATCGGTAAGAAAAGCCAAACAAGTGCTTGAGGCTTTGCCTTGATCAACTGCATGTTTCATCTGGGTCAACACTGCTTTTTGAAAGTCCGGGTATGCATCCTGATGCTGCACCAGCAACCAAAACTGATAGCTCCCCTCTTCCCCTACCAGATCGTAATCCAGAAACCCGTAAGTTTCAAACCATTCCTGCAGTTTCAAATAATGAAGGCTGTCTACTGCTTTCAATGCCACATCCATCTGATGTCTGGATACCGAGTCGAGGTTTTGATAGACACCACCTTCATATACAGCCCGGTACTGCTGATCCACTGACACCATGGAATCTAGTTGGTCCATCACCTGCTGGTTCATTTGGGCATGGGCTGCAGAGGAAATGATCAATAAAACAGAGGAAAAAAGAGTAACTAATTTAGCTGGTTTCATATGCTGGTTTGTTGTGAGAAGATGGGACTTTTTGTGATCCCAATCTTTAACAAACCTACCCATACTATGGTCTATTTACACGGCCATTTTCGTGGAGGAGAAATTACTCTGTCAAACGAGGATTTGATTTGTTCGAATCGGAATAATCGATGGTTACTGTTAGGAAGTTTTCTTTTTGGAAGACTTAGCTCTCGGGTTAAACTCCAGTGCCAAATCCACCCAAAACTTGAAGTCATCTGGTTCCCGAAAACCTTCTTCACTAATGTATCCGTACCCTTTCATGAATCGACCAGCCATTTTCACGGATTGGAATCCTGTTTTATTTTCCATTTCCGATTGAAGCTCCGGATCAAACCGGCACATCAGGTTATCTCCGCTTACATTGACACACATTTTGTCGTTGACCAGGAAGGCTAGCCCACGAAACATCTTCTTTTCGTCTACCCGAATGTCAGGTACCTGAGCCAAATAGACTCTTAGACGATCGGCGAGTTTTTCAGAATAGGCCATGAGTTATATTTAGTAGATGGATAGTGAACTGATAACCGGACAAGCTTTGCTATCCCTTATCGTAACTCGGACCTTATTGGTTGTCACCGGATCACTTAATCGGACGATTCGCTTATAACCAATCGTTGAAGCAGTGGCCACTTGCTTCCATTCTGCATTCAGCAGAACCTCCACGGTAAAAGACTTCACCCGCTGACCGAGCTGGATGTATTCCTGCAAGACAACATATTTAACTGGCTTTAGAGCACCCAGATCGATAGTTATTATCCCATTGTCAATACCATCATCAGTACTCCAATACGTTTCCGGATCACGATTCAGCAGGTTTTCAGGTGCAAAACGCTCCGAATCACCTCTGTAAGATGAAGCTGAAACCTCTGCGTTTTCAGCCAGATCATTAGCAAACTCCTTTTGCAAAAGTGCATTGAAACCACGAAGTGCCGCCACATCGTTTTCATGAAACTGCCCACGTCGGTCTGGTGGTATGTTTAGAAGCAAGGTGGCTCCCCTTCCGACGGAAGTCAGGTAGATATCAAAAAGATCTTCCGGAGTTTTTACCAGCGAGTCTTCATCCGCATGGTAAAACCAACCAGGACGAATGGACGTGTTGGCCTCCAGTGGCACCCAGTTTGCCCCTTTTGGATGGCCTGTATTGAGCAATCCGGTGATGCCATGCTGTCCAGCATAAAGCGTATCCGTACTGATGGTATGCCAGTTAGTTTCGCCAGCTCTTGCCTGCTCATTACCACCCCAACGCAAGTCTGGGCCACCATCGCTGAAGAACAATACACTGGGCTGCAAGGATCGGACATGATCCAGTGTGGTAGGCCAGTCGTAATAGGTTCTACCCTCAATCGAACGCTTTTCGTTGGCACCGCCGTAGTATCCATCACCGCCGTTTGCTCCGTCAAACCACATTTCGAATATCGGACCATAATTGACAAACAATTCAGTTAGTTGATTGCGGTAATACGCTACATAACTCGAATCACCATAATCCGCTCGATTCCTATCCCAGGGAGACAGGTACACTCCAAATTTCAGGCCGTATCGGGCACATGCATCGGCTACTTCCTTTACCACATCACCGTTCCCATTCCGGTAAGGACTGTTTTTGACCGAATGCTCAGAATAAGCTGTAGGCCAAAGGCTGAAACCATCATGATGCTTACAGGTGAGAATCACGCCTTTGAAACCTGTTTCCTTTAACACACGAACCCATAGATCCACTTCCATATTGGTAGGATTGAACAGCTCTGGCGACTCGTCTCCATAGCCCCACTCCTTATCGGTGAAGGTGTTGATGGTGAAATGAATGAAGGCATTGCGCTCCATTTGATGCCAGGCAAGCTGCTCTGGTGTGGGCAACGGCCTAACAGGAATCGGTGGCCTAACAGGATCCTGACATGAGAGCAGGCAGCCGATAAGTATAAGTGACATTAGATTACGCATGTGCTATTACTTAGGAGTATACTGAAAAGACAAAGCCGGGACCCCATCCTCTATTAAACGTCGTGGAACCTGCACGGTGGTAATACCATTTTCACACTTCCAGGATACTTCCGCTCCTAACTGCATCAAGGTCATTTTGCCGCCTTCCTGAGGTTCGTTTCCTCTCCATGTGATCAAGCCCGGAGCTATTTCCTGAATTCTGGCAATAGCGAAAAAGTTACCCTGCTCATCCCTGGTGAAAAATACCTCTCCGTCACGATACTGTTCCACACTTCTGGTCCCGTAGATAGCCGACCCATTGGTCTGCAACCAGCTCCCAATCTCCTCCATCACCACCCTATCAGACTCCAACAATAGACCATCCGGCTTGGGCCCAATACCCAGCAACAAACTACCGCCTTTGGCCACCACCTCTACGAGCGAATGAATGATTTGTCGGGAAGATTTGGCTTGATCTCCAGGCACATAACCCCAGTTATTGTGCAATGGAATACAGCTCTCCCAAGGGTGCTCCAACCTGGTTTCAGGGATGGTTCGCTCGGGTGTTTGGTAATTCTCATAAGGACCATGAACCGTGCGATCTACTATGAGCAATCCAGGTTGATTCTTTCTGGCCATCGCTGCAATTCGTGGAAGGTCAATGTGCTGCTCTCCTCCGTGGACCATTCGGCCAGGACGGACCCAGCCGCCATCCAACCACAGAATATCGAGTGAACCATAATCCGTCATGAGTTCTTCGATTTGATTGTAGGCAAACTGTTGAAACTTCTCCCAACGGTCAGCGTGCCGGTTCAGATTGTAATTCACATTGCGGTCATCGGTGGCGTACTTGTCCCACCAAAAGTACTGCGAGTGCCAATCCGGTTTGGAGAAGTAAGCTCCGATCATCATGTCCCGTTGGCGAAAGGCTTCAAACACATATTGAGCCACATTCGCCTTTGGATGAACTGCGAACGGTCCATTGGTTATTTTGAAATCCGTCTGTTGGGTATCAAACAGATTGAATCCGTCGTGGTGTTTAGTAGTGAATACCACATATTTCATACCAGCTGTTCTGGCTGATTCTGCCCACTGTTCGGGATCAAATTTCTTCGGATTGAATTCATCCTTCAAACCCCAGTACCACTCCTTGTACTCACAGTGGGTCATACTGTCCTTGCGATTGATCCAGTCTTCAGAGGTTAACTCCCAGGATTCCACTATTCCCGCCTGAGCATAAAGCCCCCAATGAATGATCATCCCAAATTTCAAATCCTGCCACTCTTCCAGCTTCTGTCTGACCTGTGGGTCCTCTGGCCAGATGTATTGGGAAGATTGCTCGTGGATGTTGTCCTGTTGAGCATTAGCGATCATCACACTGATGCAGCACATGATGGAAAGGAAGGTTTTCATCTGGATTCGTTTAGCCGATAAGATGTAAGTTTAATCAGAGCGATGACCTGAAACAAATCTTAATTTTTATATGTTCGTACATATATAAAAAGAATGAACTATGACTGCAATTAAAAATATAAAACCGCTGGGTTTTCCATGGGCAACCCAGGACCCGTTCCTTTTTTGTGTATATCACAAAGATGATTACCCACAAGGTAACGGTGAGATGGGTCCAAAAGCTTCACTGGCTGGTAGAAATATTGGACAGGACTTTGATCCTGGAAATGACTGGAGAATGTACCATGGAAGCACGGTACCGGGTTTTCCTCAGCACCCACATCGTGGATTTGAAACAGTCACCATTGGTGAAAGAGGTTTGATCGACCATTCGGATTCACTTGGAGCTGCTGGTCGATTCGGTAATGGTGATGTACAATGGATGACTGCTGGCAAAGGGGTCAACCACTCAGAAATGTTTCCACTGCTCAAGGACGATGAGGACAACCCGCTAATCCTATTTCAGATCTGGCTGAATCTGCCTAAGCGGAGCAAATTCGTAGAGCCTCACTTCAAAATGCTGTGGGCGGAGGACATTCCATATTACACGACGCCTGATGGCAAGACTAAAGTGAAAATCGTCGCTGGTTCTATAGGCGATGTGAAAGCACTGACACCAGCTCCTGATTCCTGGGCAGCGGTTCCCGAAAATGAGGTAGCTATCTGGACATTTACCATGCAGCCAGGTGCAGAATGGAAACTACCCTTAGCAAGCAAAGAAGCGAACCGTTCCCTTTATTTCTACTCAGGGAAATCTGTAACCTTGAATGGTGAGTCTCTTCCATTGGAGCGTGTGGCAGAGCTAGATGCTTCACAGGAAGTAACCATCAAGAATGGTGACGCTGAGAGCAAGTTTTTGATCTTACAAGGAAAGCCCATGAACGAGCCAGTTGCACAATATGGTCCGTTCGTGATGAACACCCAACAAGAAATACAGGAGGCTTTTCAAGAATACCAGCGCACCCAGTTTGGTGGTTGGCCATGGCCTCAAAACGATCATGTGCACCCAAAAGAAAGTGGGCGATTTGCCAAACATGCTGACGGACGAGAAGAATACAAATAAGGCATCGAGGTTGAGGTTTAGTGGTCTTTTCGTTAACTTATAACAAGACAACTAAACCTCACCTGCTTATGAAAATGTTTCAGATCGTGTGGCACTACGAGTGCAACCCCGATCAAAAAGAACAGTTCGAAGAAGCCTACCGAAGAAATGGTACCTGGTTTCATTTCTTTGAGAAAAGTGAAGATTACCTGGGCCAGGAACTGATCAAGAAAACTGATAAAAATGATTACCTGGTAATAGACAGTTGGATCTCCAAAGAATCGTATGAGCAGTTCATGGCAGCCAACAAAGCCGAATACGACAAGCTGGATCAGCAATGCAAATCGTTATACCAAAAGGAAGACTTTTTAGGTTTTTTTGAAACGATCGATCATTGAGATGATTTGTCATCAGACCACTTGGAGTGGTCCGACGACTCCAAATGATAATCTTTCCAGTCTAAGGGGTTCCACAAAGAAATACAGCCAATGAATCAATTCTTACCTCAAACCATCAAATTGTTCAAGTATTACAAATTGTTGGGCGAACGCACTTTTGAGCAATTAAACGAAGACCAGCTCACCTGGACTCCATCTGAAGATTCGAATAGCATCGCCATCCTTGTCAATCACCTGGCTGGTAACATGCTTTCACGCTGGACGAATTTTTTAACCGAAGATGGGGAGAAACCCTGGAGAAATCGAGACCATGAATTTGAGGATGAAATCCACTCAAAAGAGGAACTTGATAAAAGATGGGACCTGGGCTGGAATTGTCTACTAGCCACACTGGAGTCGTTAAGTGAAGAAGACCTGAACAAGACGATTTACATCAGACAAGAAGGTCAGTCGGTTACTGATGCCATACAAAGGCAGCTCGCCCACTACGCTTCGCATATTGGACAGATCATCCTACTAGGCAAGATTCAGAAAGGTCCTAACTGGCAATCCTTATCCATACCCAAAGGTCAATCGGATGCCTACAACCTGAAAAAATCAAAAACAGAAAACCAATCGGGACACTTTACTGAAAATCTCTAGTGGTCCTAAACTTTAACTAACGGCATTTTAGTCGTCAGACCACTCCAAGTGGTCCGACGACTCCCAAAAGAATCGTTAATTTCGTGACTGATACTCGCAAAAGTCAGCCGACTCCCAGATTTGGATAAGATTCAAGAACATACCGTATCCGTTGACAATCAATTAAGACTACCAGACTACCTCATCGGCATTTTCGATGAACTGCCAACTAAAAGCAGCATTAAAAAAGCAATCAAAGCGGGTAAGGTATCCATCAACGATCAAATCGCACGAACGGCGGACATCCCCACAAAGGACCAGGTAATATCCCTCTCCGAGATTGATCAACAAATCAATCCATATCCACTTGCTCTGGAAATCTGCTATGAAGATGAGCACCTCCTAATCGTCAACAAACCAGCCGGATTGCCCACCAGTGGCAATTATTTTCGAACACTAACGGCTGCTTTAGCCCACACTCATCCACAACCTGCGACCAACGGCATGCTGCATTCACCAAAGCCCGTCCATCGTCTGGACAGTCTCACATCCGGACTAGTGATAGCTGCAAAGACCACCAGGGCTCGCTATCTATTGGGACAGCAATTTGAAACAGGGCAGATCCGAAAAACCTACCAGGCACTGGTCATGGGAAAAACTCCCGAATCAGGACAGATTGAAAAGGAAATTGATGGCAAACCAGCCACCACCACTTATGAAAAGTGCGTAGAAATACGCTCTTTGAAGAACGAATACTTAACGTTGATTCGCCTCCAACCAACAACCGGGAGAACGCATCAACTCCGAATTCACTGCGCAGAAGCTGGTTTCCCCATTTATGGGGATCCACTATATGCCAAAAATACCATCCGAAACAAAGGACTTTTCCTGTCAGCGGTAAGGTTACAATTCCAACATCCTGTTACTAATGAAGACATGGACATTCAAATAGACCTTCCATCCAAATATTTAAACCGAATGAGAAACGAACACCAACGCTGGCAAAGAAACTATGGAAATCGTTAAGGCCAACACCAGTCATATCGAGGAGTTACATCAATTCGCTCGGGACAACTTTGTCTTGACCTACGGACATATGAACACCGAGGAAAACATGCGCCATTACCTGGCAAATTCATTTTCCCTTGAAGCCTTCGTTCAGGAATTCAATCATCCAGAGTCTAGCTTTTGGGTGGTCATGAATGTTGGCAAAGTTGTAGGCTATTACAAGGCCAATCTCGGTGCTGCACAAACTGAATCTGACTACCCCAATTCAATAGAAATCGAACGGATCTATGTCACCAGTGAACTCAAGGGCAGGGGTATCGGCCGGATGATGATCCAACACGCAATGGCTCAAGCCAAAAACCTCGAGTTAAAAGAAATATGGTTAGGAGTTTGGGAGAAAAACCCAAAGGCGATCGCTTTCTACAAGAAAATGGGGTTTATTGAAATCAGCACCCACGTATTCCAACTTGGAGATGACGCACAAACCGACATCATCATGACGCTAACTCTTTGATCACTTACCAGATTTGAACAAGTCCAGTTGCGTTTTGTAATGCATCAAATCTTCTCCTTCGATTTCAGCTGCCTGCATAGCCAGCTCACCGTACTTGATAGCCTCTTTTACCGCGCCTAATTTATATTTCAAGGAAGCGTACGTATCATAATAGGTAGCATCTGGATAGTCCCTTAAAACCTCTCTCATCCATGCTGCAGCTGCCTCCAGGTGCTCGGCTTTCTCCACAAATAAGTAGAACTTCCACCCAAACTCATTGAGTTGGTCCGGGTCACGAACGTCCTGCTCGCCTACCACCTGAATGGCGTACTCCGCATATGTGGGCCAGTTCTCCTTTAGATCGTTCACTTTCAGGTTGGCCAGTGACATCAATTGCTCCTTGTCCTTAAAGTCCACTTCAGCCATGAGCTGCCGCAGTGCCTGGGTAGCAAACAGCGTAAGATCCGATCCCTCATAGATAGCAATGAGCTGATCGAGCATGACATTAAAAACCTTCGCATCCACAGTGTCCTTTCCATATTTGAGAGAGAACATGTCATGATAGGCAATTAAGTACTGAAACTGCTCACTGTATGGATCAGTTACATTCAGGTTGATCATGGCCCATGAAGCCTCATTCATCCAATCATGCTGATTCGTTCCAGCAAAATAGTCATTGACAAAATCGGTGTTGTCCATACAGGCATCTTCGAGTGTCAATGAATACTCGATTAAAAAATCCAATGATCGCTCTCCCGCATCAAACTTTTGCTGCATAACCGAGATAGGATTTTCACCAATTGCCTCCTTCCCCATTTGGATGAAATCATTGCTATCGATAGCTCCACATCCACGATGCACCATGTTACCAGATCCGTCCAGGAACAAGAATACCGGATACGATTCTACATCGTAAGTATCTGTGAGAGTCAGACCAAGGTAGTCCTCCATATCCACCTGCAGGTTGATGAAATTGGCATTGTAAAACTCGCCAACCTCCTGATCCGTTAGCGTGTATTCCGCCAGATCAGCGCAGGGTTCACTCCATTCCACATACCCCACCACAAAGACCAACTTCTGCTGCTCAGTTGCCTTTTTCATCGCCTCTTCCCACTGCATTTCATCAAAAACAATGCCCTTGGATTGGTTTTGGGCCAACAAAGACTGGGAAATCATCAGAAGAATAAAGGTGAGATAGGTCAGTTTGCTCATTGGAATATACTTTCTTTGGACAGTTAAATCTAACAGATTTTACAGATCAACACACAACAAACGAATAATTATGATGAGACTATCCATTGCATTGCTACTTGGTATCTCCTACTTGTCAGTACTTGCTCAAACCTCCTATGAAGAGGAGATCAGATCATGGCAAAACGAGCTAAACTCAGAGTATGCTGACCCCAAAGCTTCCCCTTTGGAAAAGAAAGATCTCAAGAAATTTGAAGGGCTCGAATTCTTCCCTATAGCCGAAAAGTACCGGATAGTAGCTGAATTTGAATTTACTCCTTTTGAAAAACCCTTCACCATTCCCACGACTACTGAAAGACTGCCAGTCTACGTGCAATACGGCATAGCACATTTTGAACTGGAGGGACAAAAAGTCAATTTTCCTGTTTACCAAAACCTGGAATTGCGTGAGCAGGAAGAATACAAAGATTACCTCTTCGCGCCATTTACGGATCAAACCAATGGTTTTGAAAGCTATGGTGGTGGACGCTATATAGACCTCCGAATCCCCAAAGGCGATACCATTGTATTGGATTTCAACAAAGCTTACAACCCCTATTGTGCCTACAATGGAAAGTACTCCTGTCCTATTCCGCCTGCTGAGAATGACTTAGCTTTGCGGATCGAAGCGGGCGTGAAAGCCTGGAAAAACGACAAAAAACATTGAAAATACACATCAAAACATTTTTTGGGCTGGAAGAGCTCCTGGCGGACGAGGTGAAGCAACTAGGAGGTCAAAATGTACAGGTTCATAAAAGGTCAGTGGCTTGCGAAGGTGACCTGGAGTTTCTCTACCGAGCCAACTATAACTTGAGGCTGGCTTTGAAAATATTGGTACCAGTATATCAATTCCAGGCCCGAACTGAGCAACAACTTTACGATCAGGTCATGCGGCATGACTGGTCCACCTACCTGAGCCTGAATCAAACTTTTGCTATTGACAACACGGTATTTTCAGAGTTTTTTCGTCACTCGAAGTATGCTGCCCTGAAAACCAAAGATGCAATAGTAGACCAGTTTCGTAAAAAAACCGGTCGACGACCATCAGTGGATATCAAAAATCCAGACATCCAGTTTGATCTATACGCTTATAAAGATCAGTTTACCATATCGATAGACAGTTCAGGCGACACGCTCAACAGGCGAGGCTACCGAGATGTAGGGCATGAAGCACCGCTCAACGAAGTGCTGGCAGCAGGTTTGCTGAAGCTGGCAGGCTGGGAAAAGAATATTCCCCTGATTGACCCAATGTGTGGTACAGGAACGATCCTTATTGAAGCCGCAATGATGGGGCAGAACATCCCTCCTCAGATCAACCGAAGGAACTTTAGCTTTCAAAACTGGACCAACTACCATCCTACCATCTGGAACCGTGTGGTAGCTGAAGGCAGAGCTGGAGTGCGCAAAGCCCAACTCCAAATATCAGGTGGAGATGTGGACGGCAACACCGTGCTGATGGCGAACAAGAGTCTCAGAAAATTCAAACTCTCCGATGCGGTGAACATCCAGCGCATAGCATTTGAAGATCATCGCCCGAAAACACCCAATGGAATGATCGTGAGTAATCCGCCTTATGGCGAGCGAATTGGCCGAACCAACACCAACGAATTCTACAAAACGATCAGTGATATTCTGAAGAACAATTTTCAGGGATTCGATGCGTGGCTTCTTAGCAGCAACATGGAAGCATTCAAACATTTAAAACTGCGGGCTTCAAAAAAGATTGTACTGTTCAATGGATCACTGGAGTGCAAGTTTCAGAAGTATGAAATGTACAAGGGAAGCAGAGAGAACTAGGTAAAAACCTTAAGTTGGTTCGAGTGAATTACTCAAATTCACAAATGGTTAATTCGCGCTTACATATGTACTGAAATCGGTAGAATTTTGGGTTGTAGATTAAAAGCTAACACCCATGAAAACGACCAACACATCTCAACTAGCTAAAAAAATACGAGTAAAGCTGTTTCTAATTACAGTGCTAACCTTTGTGCTTTTGGTCCTAGGCACTAAAGCTTCTGCACAAAGAATTCATCTGACGGGGTTTGTAGAGCAAAATATCATTGCCGTACAAAAAGGGGTGAGTATTACCTCAGCAGTAGGCGACCGAATTCAGGTAGGTTATTTCTTTCAGGCCACTCATCAATTGTCCTTTGAGCAGAAACAAAGCAACTACCCTTTTCACGGGGTAGATCTTCAGTTTAGAGTCAAAAACTGCAATAGCCTCACCTTATGGGGAGGATTGAAAACAGGATTAGTCAATGGTCAGTACCTGGCTGTGGTTCCACAGTTGAATACGCAAGTCAGCCTTACCAGATGGCTTGGACTAGGCATTAATGCTTCGTACCGAGCAGGTCATCCGGCACTAGGCACATCCGTTTCTTTCAAGCTGTAGGCACTATGAAGACGCTGAAATTGCTAGTATTTGTTTGGGTAGCCATTGCCTGTAGCTACTGTGAGCCGGTGGTCGATGATCCTGTTGAACTATATACGATCCCCAAAGGCAAACACTACTCCTCTTACAAGGCCGAGTTTCTCCAATCCGACATACTCCGGTTCGAAGTAGCGTTTGACGAATCAGCCATCTACACTACGGAAACAGAAGAAAACCAGTGGGACACTAACAAATTACTTGGTTTTGCTGACTGTAACAGTCACCATCATGAAAATAGTGTACGCTTTGGGTGGAGATGGTTGGATGGAAAAATAGATATTCTGGCTTACTGTTATGTAAATGGTGAGCGGATCATTGAACAAATTGGCAGCACACAGCCCAATCACACTAACTCCTATGAAATTCGGCTGACCGACACGGAGTATCAACTCACCATGGATGACAAAACCATAAGCATCGCAAGATCAAAGCCCTGTGATACAGGCAGTTACTACATGCTCTTCCCTTACTTTGGAGGTGACGAGACAGCTCCACATGATATCACCATTAGCATTCGCAGGAGGTACTAAACATCCTAACGAGCAAACACTACCAGTCATTTTGGGTTGGGATATTATGATTGATCCGCAAAAAACCTCCCAAGAAATCAAACAAACGGCTGATTCACTAGGCACTGAAATGAAGGCGCCTATTGAAAAAATTACTGGTAAAGTAGAGACCTGGTGGGACACCTTTTTATCCATGTTGCCCAATATGGCTGTGGCTCTGGTACTGTTTATCATCTTTCTGATTTCAGCAAAAGCCATCCAAAAAGTATTCCTTAAACTGTTTCGCAGATCCTCAGAAAACAAAGCCCTAGAGAATCTATTTGGTACAATCGTCTATTACATCGTACTGGGTACCGGACTGTTTATCATCCTGGAAGTGCTCCAGCTCGACAAGGCAGTTACTTCCCTCCTGGCAGGTGTAGGAGTGGTCGGTTTGGCTCTTGGGTTCGCCTTTCAGGACATTGCTGCCAACTTTGTTTCTGGTATTATCCTGGCATTTCGCACACCATTTAATGTCGGGCACATCGTCAAAATCGGAGATTTCATGGGCACCATCGCCAGAACAAACCTACGAGTGACCGTTGTGAAAACGTTTCAGGGACAGGAAGTCTATATTCCTAACAAGGATGTACTCCAAAGTCCGATACAAAACTTCTCCATCCTGGGTCAGCGACGGATCGATCTGGCCGTGGGTATTTCGTATGGTGATGACCTGCAAAAGGTGGAAGATCTGATACTCAAGACCCTCAAAGAGCTCGATGGTGTCATTCGGCATGAAGACATGATCTTTACCTACACGGCGTTTGGGGACAGCTCCATTAACTTCGAAATCAAGTTTTGGATTGAATATCCCGACAATCCCGGATTTCTAAGCATGCGATCCAAAGCCATCAAAGCCATCAAAGCGGCATTTGATGACAATGACATTACCATTCCATTCCCTATACGCACACTGGACTTTGGAATCAAGGGTGGACAAACTCTTAGCGAGATGAAAGTTCATACGGGCAATGCGCCAACTTAAATCTGGACCGACTAGCGCAGAGGTTCCAACGAAATGAGGAGATATGTAGTCTTGTAAGCAATACTGCTTAAAACCCTAACTTGATGAAGAACTACTACCACTCCTCCCTTGCGTTGCTGTTGCTTAGCGCATTGATCCTTGGATCATGTACTGATACTTGTGAAACGATTTCCTCGTATACTTACTACGAACCGGTTTTCATGAATAGAACCGAGCTACGAGATGCAGTCGAACTCCAAGCACCTCGTGAAATCAACCAGTCCGGTAAAATCTACTTCATTAGTGATCACCTCTTTATCAATGAACCAGGTAAGGGTATACACATCATCAACAACTCGAACCCAGAATCACCGAAGAACATTGGTTTTATCAATATCCCTGGCAACTTTGATCTGGCCGCTGTTGATGGGTACCTCTATGCAGATAGCTACATAGACCTTGTAGTATTGGACATAAGTGACCTTTCCAACCCTCATGAAGTTCACCGCGTCAAGGATCTGTTTCCCAATTACAACTCCTGGGGATATTATGCTGCTGAAGATGGTATCGTCACTGATTGGGTAGAAACCAAGGCGTCCGAACGGATAAGTACGGAATGTGATGGATCTGATCTTTACTACTATGATTGGGGTTATCGATATGCTGGAGGGATTGCGATCAATACCGCATTTGCCGAATCCAGTAACTCAGGAGGATCAGCTTCTCCCGGCATAGGCGGGTCCATGGCCCGATTTACAGTGAACAACAACCATCTTTTTATGATTGATGAGTCGGAGATGAAAGTGGCCAATATTGACAATCCTGCCAACCCCATGTTAGGAGCAAGAACCGACATTGGCTGGGGTATTGAAACCATCTTTCCTTATGAGGACATGATCTTTATCGGTGCCAATGATGGGATGTACATCTACGATGTGTCTACCCCGTTCAGCCCAAACCTGCTCTCCAATTACAGCCATGTACGAAGCTGTGATCCAGTGGTTACAGATGGCAAATATGCCTACGTCACCTTAAGATCTGGCACACAGTGTCAGGGTTTTACTAATCAACTGGAAATCATCGACATAGAGAATCCAAGCAACCCACAGCTGCTTGAGACCTATCCTATGTACAATCCTCATGGTCTCAGCATTTCAGATAATCGATTATTCATATGTGATGGAGAAGCCGGATTGAAAATCTATGATGGCACTAACATTCATACTATTGATCAAAACCTGATCAAACACTATGGCAACATACACGCCTATGACGTGATTGTCAATGACTGCCTGGTGATGTTGGTCGGTGAGGATGGGCTGAATCAATACCACTGCAATGATTTCGAGGGAGACATCACCTATCTCAGCACCATCGAGTTTTCCGGGAAACTTTGATACGTATTGTACTTTTAAGTTTATGGTTGGGGTTGGGCTATTGCGCATTGGCGCAGGTAGATAAAGTTTACCTCAGGAAGGGTGGCATCATCTGCGGGCAGGTGAGCACCGATCCAAAAGAGGATACGCTGAGCATAACGGTTGGAGCTGACGTGATTAAAGTACCGATAAGTGCCATAGAAGAGGTTCACCTCCACAAGAAAAACGATCTCTCTATCCCAATTCTCCCAGAGCTGAGCTATCCAAAAGGATGGTCTACCAATCTTTCTTTAGGAACGACTTTTGGCAAACGATCAGCTAGTTCAGCTACCAAAATGCGCCTATACATGACTGTTTCGGAGACCTACAGACTTTACCCTCTCCTCAATATTGGCATTGGCACAGGAGTCTATTCACATCGGGACTTGATGATTTTCCCAGTTTATTTAGAATATTATGCCACAACTGGAAAAAGTAGAAATACCTTCATGATATATGGAAATGTGGGACATGGATTTGCTCGACCAACCAGAGACCTGGAAGACAACATGGAGGTCAAAGGAGGGTTACTCTACTCACTAGGGATAGGCTGGCAAAAAAAAGTGGCGAAGAATCACTTACAGATGAGGCTTGGCTATATCGTCCAGGAAACCAAAGAAGAAGAGCAGTTTGGTGAAACCAATTCCTACATCAGAAAACGAACTTTGAACCGAATAGCTCTCCAAATTCAGTATTCCTTCGGTCACTAACAAAAGTAATAGTCTACTTCTAGACAACTTGTTTTGTGTGAGTTTTTTAGATCTGGATTCTTCAGAAAGAGTATCCCAGGCTGCATTAATGCTTGCTAGCAGACCTATGGCTGTCAACAGACCACATGCTTTGGCAAGTTCTAACAACACGGGGTCTCTGGCTATTGAGGACAGTGCTAGACAGAGGCATAGCGAACTGAACGTTCCGACTAGCAAAAGAGTGGGCTTGTATCGTTTCATGGGTTGTTGGTCTTTTTTAACTACCCAAAGATGGCGCAATCAAATCATATATTTTTATTTATACTTTTTATACTATACATAATATATAATTATACTTTAATCACTTAAACATTTACGGCATTGAATGGAATCATTTGCAGTGTGGTGGATGTTACTATCTTTGCAGACCGTTTCTGCAGATGGCAGAGACGCACACTTATGGGGTCGACCGGAATCGACAGGAAGTGTAAATGATGTACTTGCATGTCAGGTGGCGAGTGTACACCTGTGATCAATTCGCTCGAACTATACTTGGCGAATCTAATTACGCCATGGCAGCCTAATCACTGATTAGATTTAGTGATTAATTAGGGTTGAGGCCAAAGCCTCCCCTGCCACATCCCTCCAGGATTCTGTCCTGTAATCCGGACTTAGGGGTGTCGACCTTCAGGGCTAGTGCAGCTGATGCTATTAAGGCTGTGCGAAACTCCAATAGCTGACTAGTTGGGTAGGGTGTTGTTCTCCGGCTCACTAGCGAGATCAAATGAGCAACTAAACATGTAGATGGTCCATGATTTCCTTTGCTGGACGAGGGTTCGAATCCCTCCGACTCCACAATGGCTAGAAAGCCAAATCAAACTTTCAAATGAGCGATACAGAAATACATTCCTGTATTCGTGATTGAAGAAAGGTTGAAAATGCGTAGCATTGGCTTTCTACACTGACTTAATTGAGTGATGGGATCATGTAAATAATCCCTCCGACTCCACCTCAAACCCTGACGAAGCTAAAGCTTGTCAGGGTTTTTTCTTTTGAATTAAAAGGACCAAATCCTACGAACCCACTCCTCTGGCCAATAACCTCCTCTCTCCACAAACAAAAAACCACCCACCAAATGGTGAGTGGTCGCGACCAGCAAGTGATCACAAAAAAGCATCATTTAGCGCTGATACCTTCAATGGTTTTTTCAATGAACTCCTTTTCCGAATCAGTCAGTCCTCCTTCTTTGGCGCTTTTATAATCTTTGTAGACTCCTGCCAGTATGATTAGGTCACCATCTTCTTTGGCATAGTAATAAAGGGTCTTATCCGCTCCCGCATAATCCCTGGTGACAAAGGGCTTTCCTCCTTTCCCGCCTACTTCATAGCCTTGAAATATATTTTCATATTTCAACACGCTCATACCATTCTCTTCAGTCCAGCTTACAGGACTTTCGATCATAGCAGCATATTTAGCATCCAGTTCTTTGTCTCCACTTTTACCGTATTTCACCAGATAACCCGGATAAAACCAGTTTTTATTGGTCGAAAGATCATACTGCCATTTGTTGGAGGGTGCATCAACGTCGGACTTCCATGCACTGACTTTGTTGGTGGTATACTTAATATCCTGCTCTATATCCGCTTTGATTTTATCCATGGTCCAGTCCCCAAGATTGGACTTTTTCTCAGCGATAATTCGGATCCATAGTGAATTGTAAGTACTCACCTCTTTGTCTCTAAAGACCAATGTCAACTGCTCAGGTCCTTCAAAAGGCTCCCCACCATTGTACTCATAGGTAGTAATATCCGTTTTGTCAGGAAAAGGAAGTCCCGCTGTAAACAAACCCGATTTGGAAGTAGCTCCCGATGATGCTTCACCAAAATCCACCGTGAAGGTGTCATCATTGGCAGCCACTACGGTGTAATCATATGTTTTCACCGTTTCAGATCCTCCAAATGCGGTGCTCACCGTCTCCCAGCCGCTGTGCGTTCCTCCCAGTATCCGCACGCTCACTGTGTACGAATTAGCCTTGCGATTAGGCTCTGTACATGGGGCCAGTAGATTCATCTCCGGATTCCCATAGCCTGCTGATTTAAAATCACTACCGCCACCTGGCTTGAGTACCCAAAAATCCATTTCGCTCTGAAGCGCAGACCCTGGAAACATCTTTTCATAGACATTGTACCCTGTGGAACTCTTCCAGTTTTTAGCATAAATCACCGAAATAGAGACACTTTCATACTGCTTTGCGGCGGCCGGGATCTTCAGGGTCATGCCCAGAGCAGATAGATCACAATCACCTGATGTGATAGGATTTTTGTTCTGATCGTAATAATTTACCTGACCATAAGACAGTAGCGAAATGGCCAGAAATGCAAAATTGAGTAATAGCTTTTTCATGATCTCGATTATTTGTTTGTTTGATGCAGCCAAATTCATGAATCAGCAAAAAGTCCTTGTCGTTCAAAAGGATGATTTTACCAAAAAGGTGTTGCTATGGCTTGTATTCAACCTTTTTGCGCTTTGTATTTCGGCACAAAGTGCATCATCAGACAGTCAAATCACACCAGAGCAATGCGAAGCGCTCTTGTCCACCAACCCGGATTCTGCCCTACTTCTGGTCCAAATAGGCATGAGCCAGTCAACCGACACTATTCAGTTTGCTATCATCAAAGGGCAGGCACTTCGCAGGAAAGGTGAAGCTCTGGAAGCTAAGCTCTATTTTCAAAGTCTGCTGGACGCTCAAATGACCAATCAACAGAGAGCCGAACTAAACAACAACCTAGGTAAAGTCAATGCCAACCTGGCTGAGTATGATCAGGCGATAGCCAGCTTTCTAAGCGCACTTCACATCATGGAGGAGTCTGGTGACGAACAAGGGCAAGCATTTTACCTCAACAATATAGGAATCGTCTACGACCTGCAGTCAGTTTATGATCAGGCCCTGGTATACTACACCCGCTCATTAGAACTAAAGATCAAATTGGGAATGGAGTCTTCGCTTCCTGCTTCTTACACCAATATTGGCATTACCATGTATCACCTTGGGCAGTTGGACTCGTCATTGATCTATCATAAACTGGCGCTAGCTGGTTTTGAAAAACAGGGAAAGGACAACTCCATCGCCAGAAGCAAAAACAACATAGGTTTTGCGTTGATTGATTTAGGGAATTACGATGAAGCTGAGGAATACCTCAAGTCGGCACTTCAGATCAGGTCCCTGCTCAACGATCAGCGGGGAATAGCCCAAACAACCAACAACCTCTCAGTGCTATACAGTCACAAAAATCAATTGGACAAAGCATGGGAAGCAGCCAATAAAGCTGAGGTCATCGCCCGAGATTTGGCTCTGCCTGAGATCCTAAAAAACGCCATCCAACAGAAAGTAACAATCCTTGCACGAAAAGGCAGGTTTCCGCAAGCTTATCATCTTACCATAGCACTGGATAGCCTTAATCAGGAAATAGCTAATACCGATAAAGCGAATAAAGTAGCGGAGCTGGAAGCTCGCTATCAAAACATCAAAAAAGAGAAGGAGATACAACAGCAACGGCTCCTGTTGGCCAACAAGGAAATTGAGCTGAAAGCAGAAGTATCCAAACGCAATTTCTTTCTGGTAATTTCCATCATATTGATGCTTGCTGGGATATCCATGGGGTATGGATACCATCAAAAAAGCCGCGCCGGGCGGTTGTTTCAGGCTCAAAACATGCTACTCCAGAAAGAGTCAACCCGGGTACAACAAAGTAAAATGACCCTGACTCGGGAATTGGATCACATCAAAATGGCACTGGAGGATCGCAACCAGATCTTGCAAAATGTTTATGAAAAACCTAAGGAGGATTTACCTCCGCACCTACTACAGCTGAGCCCTAGAGAGATGGAAGTACTTTCGTACCTCGCCCTCGGGTGGTCAGACAAAGAAATCGCGGAGAAACTGTACGTTTCGGTCTCCACCACAAAGACCCATCTGAGAAGAATTTACAGCAAGCTACTAGTCAAAGGAAGAGCTGAAGCCGTAACCATAGCTCACCGTCATGGCATCATTGGAACGGTATAGTGTTAGTTTTACACCTAACACTGGCCTGTGAAGGATTTTCTAGTTAATTTGAAGCACCAAATCATCAACCATTTTTTAAACCTTGCCATCGATGATCTCTCGGATTGTCAAATTATTTACCAATGAACTGTTGATTGCTACAGCAATCATGCTGAACGCCATTCTACTGTTCATCATGGGCTATGAGAGCCTGCATCAAAACGAATTTCTCATGATTCTGGATCATGGGTTTACCATTTTCTTCGTATTTGAGATGGTGGTAAAAATGGGACTGAGAGGCTGGAAACCTTATTTTGAAAACAATTGGAATAAGTTCGATTTCTTTCTCGTAGTGATTTCTGTGCCATCATTATTCGTATTGCTGATCGAAATACCAGATCTCTCCTACTTGCTGGTTTTCAGGCTATTGCGTGTCATGCGGATCCTGAGGTTCATGCGTTTTATTCCTAACATTCGTAAAATGGTGTCAGGAATCGGCAGGGCCTTTCGGGCCTCAGTCTTTGTATTAGTGGCACTGGTTATTTACAATGTATTGTTGGCTATTCTTAGTAGTTATCTATTTAGGGATGAGGCTCCCGAGATGTTTGGCAATCCAGCCATATCACTCTATTCAATCTTTCAAGTGTTTACCTTGGAAGGATGGAATGACATCCCGGCCACCATCATAGCCAATTCAGATGGCGCCTCCTGGAAACCCGTGCTCACACGAATATTCTTTTTTATCGTGGTGATTTCTGGTGGCATATTCGGTATGTCTATCATGAATGCAATCTTTGTGGACGAAATGGTCATGGATAACAACGCGGGATTGGAGGATAAGGTGGATGAACTCAACAAAAAGGTGGACGAGTTGATGGAAGAACTTCGGAAATCATCCAAATCATAGCCTGATTAACCAATAGAGTTGCTTATAATTGAAACATTAATTAACCGATCCATAATGAGATTATTGTTTCTAATAATCACGTTTGCTTTCGTTCTTGCTGCGAGGGGACAAGTGGACGTAACCAAGTATGCATCAGAGGACTTATTTGATGTCAAACCCCTCATTGACGTTGAAACCATCAATCAGCCTAAAAAAGAGGCAAAAAAATCTCAGTGGGAAGCAGAGATTCAAAAGGGATTGGACTACTGGAATCAACAGGAATACGATGAAGCACAGTTCTATTTCGAACAAATGCAGGAGGAATATCCTCAAACACTTATTTTTCCCTACTATCTGGGAATGATCAATTATGAACGAAACCGCTTTGATGAATCATTAAGACATTTGAACGAGGTTTTAAGAATTGATCCATTATTTCTAGAAGCTAAATATATGACTGGTGTCATTTTCCTAGAACAGAATAATGACAAACAAGCCATCTCAATTTTCAAAGAACTAAAAAAACTCCCAAAATACTCTGCTTATGGTGAGCATGGGTTGGCCCTTTATTCTTTGAAAAGGCTGGATGCTTATCGTACACGATTGCATCTAAAAAAGTGTCTCGAGAAAGACGCCTCTTTCCTAGAGGCTTATATCCCTCTAATCTCAACAGAGATTTATTTTGGCAAAATCAAGTCGGCCCGAAATTACATCGAACAAGCGTTGGTTATTGCTCCAACCTGGGAAGAGGGAATTATGGTTAGAGCGATGATTTCATTACTTCAGGATGAGAATTTAGAACAATTTGAAACTGATATCAATACTCTACTCAAACTTGACCCATCGAATTATCATTACAACTCAATAAAAGCTTTCCTAAAAATGGAACTGGGTCAATACAACGATGCTGTCAAACAATTCAAAGTGGTCTACGATTCATCAGTCGATACGTTGAGAAGAGGAAAGCATTCATTTAGCTCGAAATTTAAAAAAGAAGAATCTGTGCAGCGGTCTCTAACTTACTATTTTGACAACTACTCCATGGATGCTTCCGCTAGAGAACACCTAGATAAAGGCATATGTTTGTTAATTGCCGATGAAAAGGAAGAAGCAATCGCTCAATTTGATAGCGCATTGATTTATGAGCAACATCCTGCGATATACAACTTTATTGGAGCTACTCAGAAAAGTTTGTTTTCAATACACACAAATACCTTAACAGAAACGTATACCAATGCTATCAAACTAGACTCACTGAACTGGATTGCCTATTCTTACAGGGGAGAATCCTACTTATCACAAAATGCATTGAATGAAGCTTATGAAGACTATTCTATGGTTATAGCTCTTAAGCCCAGACAAAAGGAAGGATATAAAAACAGAGGAAATATTCTTACAGCTTCTGGCAAATATCGTCAGGCCTATCAGGATTATTCCCGTGCTATAGCCTTAGACACTACGGACACTGACCTTTTCTTTAATAGAGCCAAAATAGCCTATCTCATGAATTATATTGACCATGCACAATCTGATCTTGACAATATCTTAAAATCGAATCCGAAAGACGGTGAAGCATACTACATTAAGTATCAATGTAAATTGACTTTAGGTGACACTATGCAAGCCATTTATTTACTGGACAGTGCTTCTAAATTTGAAAAACACAATCAAAATTACCATAATGAATTACTGACCAGAGCTTCAGAAGCTGACTTGTACGAGTATGCACTCAATGCTCATAACCGATTAGTGAAATATTATTCATATCAATATAGACATCTCCTCAATAGAGGTGAGTTTTACTACAATAATGCTAAATATGATCTGGCAATTAAAGACTTGGAAAATCTGATAAAAAAAGACAAGACCTCTGGTAAGGGTCACTACTATTTAGGTAAGTGTTATGAATTACAAGGTGATTTGAAACAAAGTTCTAAGCACTTGAAGAAAGCTAAAAAGTTTGGCTATAGCCCACAATAAATCGTAAAAAAACCTGCTTCCTTAGTTAGAAGCAGGTCACGTTATAGCGGTGATAGATTTGATTAATTCCTAATCTTATCTAAAGCTGTGTTTGAATTTCATAAATAATTCTGACATTTACGGGGTTTTTACGACGAAATCCAAGTTTTAGTAGTTCAATAAACTCCAATGCTCTTTTGACATACATTGGCTATCTTTCGATCAGAATCTGATTACTTAACCGACTTGTTCTAAATGAACATACTTCTAGTAGAAGACGAAAAATCTTTGGGGGAAGCTATTATCGGCTACCTGACAGAGTCTGGGTATCACTGCGAATGGGCTAGCAGCTTTACTGCAGCAAATGAAAAAACCTGGGCCTACGAATACGACTGTGTGGTGGTAGACATCACATTGCCGGATGGCAATGGATTGGATGTCATCGAACGTCTAAAATCAATCAAATCCAAGTCTGGTATCATTATTATCTCTGCAAAGAATGCTCTTGAAGACCGGATCAAAGGGTTGGATATAGGGGCAGACGATTATATCACTAAACCGTTCGACCTGGCAGAGTTAAACGCACGCATTCGTGCGCTCATTCGCAGGAGGAGTTTTGATGCGCAGAATGAGATTGTCTTCAATGAAATAACGGTCAATCCGTATGATCGCTCCGTCACAGTAAATGAGCAAGCACTCACCCTTACCAAGAAAGAATTTGACTTGCTGGTCTTTTTCATTGCCAATCAAAACAGAGTAGTCACCAAGGAATCAATAGCTGAGCATCTCTGGGGTGATAATATGGATATGGCTGACTCGTTTGACTTCATCTACTCACACCTCAAAAACTTAAGAAAGAAAATCCAGGAAAAAGGAGGCGAAGATTATGTACAAACGGTCTATGGTGTCGGGTATAAATTCACCAAAAAGTGAAACTCCTAGATATTGCCAATCGCTACTACCTGATTACACTGGTATTGGTCTTTGTCATTGGTAGTCTGGGCGCCTACTATGTGCTCAAATCAATTATCAACCATGAGTTCAATCAAAAGCTGTATGCCGAACGAGCCCAGATAGTCTATGAACTGCGAAACTTTGAAAACCTGCAGCGCACTTACTACCTCAACATTGGGGATGTCATAGAGCTGGAAGAAGTGCCAGAAGATCCTCAGCTAGAACCCTTCCTCAAAGACACGATCATGTATGATCAATACGAGGAAAAAGAACTCCCCTTCAGACAGCTGACCTTCTCAGATCAAATCAACAATCAGTTCTACATCATCACCATTTCCAAATCCCTGTTGTCCAACCTCGACCTCATCCAGGGAGTAAGTGAAATCATGATAGGCATGGCGCTTATCCTCATGCTCTCTCTGGGCTTCCTCAATCGACTCATCTTTCAAAAGCTTTGGTCGCCCTTTCACCACATGATTCAGCAACTTCAAGATTTTAAGATTTCCGAACCTGTTCCTTTAAAAATGGAAGACTCCAACGTAGACGAGTTCAATCAGCTGGGATATGTGCTAGATGAGATGATCACAAAAAACATCAAGGATTATAAAAACCTGAAAGAATACACCGAAAACACCTCACACGAGATCCAAACACCGCTTGCCATCATCAAAAACAAAGCAGAAATGCTCCTGCAAGAACCCCTGAATGAGCAACAGCTGACTGAGGTTAGTAAGATCTATGAAGCTGCTACGCGACTTGCTCGATTAAAAGATGGGCTGTCACTTCTTACCAAGATTGAAAACAATCAATATATCAAGACAGACCGGATTGACCTCAAACCTTATTTGGAAAACAAACTCGCGTCGTTTGAGGAATTGATAGAGCTCAAAAGCCTACAGGTAGATACTGAGTATAGAGCCACTCCTGTCATTTCCATGAATGCAGATCTCGCATATATTCTCATCACCAATCTGATCAGCAATGCTATCAAGCATAATGTACATGGCGGTTGGATCAAGGTGGATCTGGATGAACACCAACTGGTGATTAAAAATACGGGCAATGAGCTACTGGTCCCCACTGAAGAATTGTTTGAGCGGTTCAAACGAAACAGCGATTCCAGAGAATCAACAGGTCTGGGCCTATCCCTAATCCAGCGCATCTGTGATCAGAGTAAGATCAAGATATCCTATGTTCATGAGGGTCGCACTCATGAATTGCGCTTGTCCTGGAATTAAATTCCGGTCTTAAGCCATTCTCCAGAATTTCTACAGATTTCAAAAACATATTTGTGTCATCATTAACTAATATGTTAATAGATACTTTCTACGGCGGCCTAAAACTCATTCTCTTCACCGAGAATGGGTTTTTTAGGCTTTTTTTAGGCAATTAAAATCCACACGAAAGAAGTAGCCAACGAAGCAACAGTCCCCCAGCACAGTATCTGACTTACTAACTGTGGCAGTCTATTCTTCTCGAGTAACATCAGGCAAATAGACGTTTGTGGAGCCATGGATGACTCGAGTAGAGCCACCGCCTCCAAATCCCTCGGCGCCTCTATCCAATACAGCAGAAATAGCGCTACCAAAGGAGCAATTAACAACTTATAGCCTAAACCTGCATAAGCTGCGCGGGGTATCTTGAAATCCACATAGGTAGCGATCAAATATCCAACAATGATCATCGCCACAATGCTTAAACTATCAATAACCCACCCAAACACCTCCATGACTACTCCATGGAAAAGTCCGGCAGGTAAAAAGAAGCAAAGGACTATGGTGATAAAAACTGGGAATGTAAGCACTTTTAAGACTACACTCCTGACACCAGCATCCTGTCCATTGGCAATCATCGCCTGACCTACACTAGCCATCAGCAAAAAAGTCATTTGATCAAACAGCGCTCCATATAGCAACTGATCCTTCCCTAAATAAAAAATGATTAAGGGAAAGCCAACAAAAGACGTATTACCAAGACCAGACGTAAGCGATAGGACCAGTCGCTGATCTTTACTAAAATACTTTCGCAGCACTCCTTGAAATAGAACAATTGCCAATAACAGAATGAGCAGCGGTACAGCTACTAATACCAACAGCTGACCGTCCAGCACCAGCCCGGGAATATTGGCGAGAGCTACCACCGGTAGAGCAATGTAAATAATGTACCGATTGCCCCAACTGATAATTCTGGGCCTTAGCCAGCCAAGTTTGGTGAGTGCAAAGCCTAATGCAATCAACCCTACCAGTAGCACAAATTGCATGTTGAAATGATTGGTTCGCCTTCAATATAGCCAACCATGTTATCTTTCCGTCATGCATGCTCAAAATGATCGGGTCTCAGCCTGGGTTTTACCGGTAATTGTATTTAGCCAGTTTGGTTGTACTTCACTGTGGTTTGCAGTAAATGCCGTGATGCCTGAATTGCAAAGCGTCTATTTACTACCTGCCCATGCCATGGGTCACCTCACTTCTTCGGTTCAGTTTGGCTTTATCATAGGCACACTGCTTTTTGCCATCCTCACATTGGCAGACCGCTTCTCTCCTGTGCGCGTATTTTTCACCTGTGCAGTAATTGGAGCTACATTCAACCTAATACTTCTCTTTCCATTCCAGACTTTTTACTCTCTGCTATCCATTCGATTCTTGATTGGGGTATGTTTGGCAGGTATTTATCCGGTGGGAATGAAAATAGCTGCTGACTACTATCAGCAGGGTCTTGGCAAGTCTTTGGGGTTTCTGGTTGGGGCGTTGGTACTTGGTACTGCCTTTCCTCATGCGCTCAAGGGATTTGGGCTGGCTCTACCCTGGCAAGGGGTCTTGTGGATCACCTCCGGATTAGCCGTAGCTGGCGGAACAATGATCTATATGCTCGGTGACGGACCCTACCGAACACCATCCATGGGATTTAACCCAACTGCTTTACTTACCTTATTCAAAAAAGCCACCTTTCGGAAAGCCGCCTTTGGGTACTTTGGTCATATGTGGGAGTTATATGCCTTTTGGGCATTTGTTCCGGTTATTTTGGCCAATTACGTTCGTTCTGTAAATACTTCCTTTTGGGCCTTTATCATTATCGGTATCGGTAGTCTGTCCTGTGTGGCTGCTGGTTACCTTTCTGTAAAAAAGGACACCAAAAAGGTGGCTAGTTGGGCTCTTTTTATCTCAGCTAGCTGCTGTGCTGGAAGCTTCCTCATCTTACCACTGCATTTAGACTGGCTCAAATTGGTATTTCTGGTCATTTGGGGAATCACAGTGATCATGGATTCACCGATGTTTTCTACACTGGTAGCTCAGAATGCACCAGTTGAAAACAAGGGCACTTCGCTCACCATTGTGAACTCTATTGGGTTTTTGATCACTATTTTCAGTATTCAACTGCTGAACACCCTGGTAAGTTACTCAGGGAGTCCAGCAGTGTATGTGGCCCTTATCATCGGACCAATTCTAGGTCTAATTGGCCTTTTGTGGCGTTAATTACTTTGGTGCTACCACAAAGCTTCCTTGCATCACCCCCCAGTGTCCTGGGAAACTACAGATGTACTTGTAATAACCTGCCTTGGGTGCGTCAAATGTGATGGTCACCTCTTCTCCTCCTCCGATTACTTTGGTATTGGCGATCACCTTATCTTCCATATCAGTGGGGATGTAACCATTGTCAGGTGCAGAGACTGCCGATGTACCAAATACAGCCACGTCTGTTCCGGTTGTTAATAGCACCCAGTTGTGACCCATTGACTCTTTTGGCATCTTACCCACATGCTTCAGCGTGAGTGTAACCACCTGACCTTCTGTGACTTTCAACTCACTCTTATTGTACTGCATCTGGTCGTTGCCCTCAATAGTCAGGGAAATAGAGTCAGCTACTGTGTTCGCTTCGGCTACTGGATCTGTGGAGGTTTTTGGTTCTTCTGTCTTACTTTCAGACTGACCTGAGCCTCCACCACATGCATATAGACCGGCCACTAATAGACTAAAAACTGCTAATCGGAATTTATTCATTTTTGTATGCTTTTAATTTTGATAAAATAAAATTAAAGGGTTTCGTACGTATTCTGATCATACATTTGTTTTAATGAACAAATAAGAAATCAGAACGTTCTCTTTTCCACTGTGAAAACGCTTCTTTGTCACATGATCAAATCAGTCTTAGTCTATGTTCTATGCGCATTTCTCTGGTATGACTCAGTAGGTCAAACTATTGCTGGACGTGTGGTAGACAGGGTAAATAATGAACCGTTGATCGGGGCACTTGTAAGCTCTGGAAAGGACACAACTGTCAGTGACCAAAACGGACGATTTTTACTTGCTGGTCAGCTACCTGTCAATATCCAAATTCAATACCTGGGCTATCAGACAGAGTCGTTTACGTTGAGTAGCAATGAAGCCGTAGTAGGGTTAACGCCTAGCGCCACAGAACTTGGCGCTGTAATCGTCTCAGCAGGAGCTAGGAGCCGTAGTGTCTTCACTTCCCCCACGAGTATTAACATTGTAGACAAAACATTACTCAAAAGAGATGCGCCGTTTACCACCACCGCAGCGATCAATCGGGTACCAGGCGTATATCTTCACTCTGGAACGCTCAATACCAACCGACTGACTATCCGAGGAATCGGATCTAGAAGCCTCTATGGAACCAATAAAATTAAAGCCTACTTTGATGAGATACCCCTCACCGATGGAAGCGGCAATTCCACTATCGAAGACATAGATCAAAACTTCATCGACCGAATAGAAGTCATCAAAGGCCCCAACTCGAGCATCTATGGTGCAGGTCTGGGCGGAGTGATACGCCTGTTCAGCCACCAGCCTGCCAGCCTGCAAACTTCAGCTAACCTCAGCCATACGATTGGATCTTTTGGTACGAGTAGATTCACTGCACTAGTAGATCACAGCGATGGTAAAAATCAACTCTCTGCTGGTTTTAGTGATTTTAGAAGTGACGGATATCGGGAAAACAGTGAGTACTCTAAACAGCAAGCTGGCTTGACTGCCCGGACCACCATAAATGACCGATCGTCCATTTCTTCACTGGTACAGTTTACCAGACTCAAAGCCTACATCCCCAGCTCCATCAGCGAGGATGACTTTAACAATAACCCTCAGTCAGCTGCCTATACCTGGGGACAGAGTAAGGGCTATGAATCCTACGACAAAGGCTTGCTAGGCCTTACATACAGTCAGCAATTTTCTCCCTCTGTTGATGCCAAACTGGCGGTATTCGGAAAATTCAGAGATGCCTATGAACCTCGCCCCTTCAATATCTTACAGGAAAAAACAAACACCGTCGGGACGCGATTTATCATTTCCAAAAACTGGCTATCGACCAGACTGCATGCCGGTGGAGAACTTTTTCATGACCGATACGACTGGCAGACATTTGAAAACAACTATACAGCCGAAACCAACGGAAGCGTGCAGGGAAACATCATCTCTGACAATCGGGAAAAGCGCAATTATCAAAACATCTTTTTAGAACTGGAACAGGACCTAACCGCTGACCTTCAGTTGACGGGAGGAGTTAACGCCAACTTCACTTCTTATGAGCTGATATCAGAATACCAACTAGATGGACCGGATGCCAGTGGAGATTATTCGTTTGACCCCATCTTCTCACCAAAAATCGGGCTCAGCTACCAACTGGATCGCCAGGCAGTATTTGTCAATATAAGTCATGGATTTTCTCCACCGAGTCTGGAAGAAACACTCTACCCAGATGGCCAGATCAACCCCAACATCCAGCCGGAAACTGGCTGGAATTTTGAAACAGGAATCCGCGGAAATGCTGGGCAATTAAGCTATGACGTGAGTGTCTACTACATGCATATACAGAACCTTCTGGTAGCTCAGCGAACGGCTGAGGACGCATATATTGGTGTAAACGCAGGTACTAACAACCATCTTGGCGCTGACATCCTTGCCAACTATTCTATCCCACTTGGCAAAGCATCCTCGCTGAACCTATTCTACAGCGGATCGCTAATGTATTTCCGCTTTGGGGAGTTTACCAATGACGGCCAGGTATATGACGACAACCAGCTAACCGGAGTGCCACAGCATCTGTCCAATGCAGGGATAGAACTTGTCAGTAAACATGGTTTTTATGGCAACCTGAATCTACAATATGTTGGTGAAATCCCGATGAATGACGAGAATAGCCTGTATAGTGACCCTTACCTCCTGCTGCGCTCAAGGCTCGGTTACCAATGGATTTTAGGAGGTTTTACAGTGGATCTGTATGTGGGAGTAGACAACTTAACCAACACTAAATACGCCTCTATGCTACTGATCAATGCTACAGGGTTTGGTGGAGCAGCTCCACGCTACTACTACCCGGGACTGCCACGAAACTACTACAGCGGCCTGAAGGTCTCTTACACTTTTTAGATCGTCCGAATCAGTTTCAAAAACTCCTCTTTGTGGGAAGCACTAATAGGGATCTTGTGCTCTCCGATGTACACCATATTCCCCTCAAACGAGTCAATAGCGGTGAAATTGATAAGGTAAGATCGATGTACTCTCATGAAATGAGGATGATCCAGTTTGGAGATAAAATGCTTCAGATTGATGGTGAGGGTGATTTTCTTGTTGCCGGTATAAATATCACAATAACTACCAACAGCTTCCACAAAATCAATCTGATCGACCATGAGCTTATTGAACCTGGATCCTTCTTTGATGAAGATGCGATCATGCACAAAAAAGGCATCCTCTTCGTTCTCATCAGTATTGGCACTGGCCAGATTGCGAAAAGCCAACTTAATGGCCACTATCAGATTACGCTGCTCAAAGGGCTTGACAATATAAGCGGATGGCTCCACCTCCGAAGCGCGCTCCAGGTATTGTGCATCATCAAAGGCTGTGAGGAAAATGATTCCGAGGTTACCTGTTTTCCTGAGCTCACGGGCTAGTTCAATACCATCTTTGTCTCCATCGATATTGATATCGCATATGACAATGTCGGGCTGCTTTTCTTTTGCAATTTGCAGTGCAGCATCGGCGTTGCGAGCCTTCCCCACTACATCAAATTGGTTTTGGTTCAGAACTGCAATAATCTCCTCAGCGATGATAAACTCATCCTCAACCACCAGGATTTTAACTTTCTCCATGCTCAGCTTTCACTAGTTTTCTTCTATATGAATAAGTGGCGATTGATTTCATGTAAAATAGACACTATCGACCAGTTCTAGAAAGATTTGGCTAAGAACTGATTGCAAAACTCAACTCATAGCGCAAACCCTTTTCCTGACTTACCTTCATAGTGCCATTTAGCTGTTCGGTCAGGATGTTTACCAGCCTTAGCCCAAAAGACTCCTGTTCGGTATTCTTTGTGACCTTGCCAGGTCCATTGTCCGCTATGACCAACTTTCCATTCTGATCATTTGTACGCAACTCCAGTTCTAAGAGCGGTTGATCAATATCCTGGTAGGCATATTTAAATGCATTGCTGACCAGTTCATTGATGATCAATCCGAGCGGCAATGTGGTGTCTACATCCAGATCCACATTATCAAGTTCCAGCTTGACTTGCAGCCGGTCTTTAAAGCCATAGGATTCGGTAAGTTCCTTTACGATCTCTTCTATATACTCCCTGGTATTGATACTGGTAATATTCTCTTGATGGTACAGACGCTGATGGATCAGTGACATGGCTCTGACGCGACTTTTGCCTTCTTCCACCACTTTGCGAGCGCCTTCGTCTTGCAACGACATGCTCTGTAGTCCAAGTAGGCTTGATATGACTTGAAGGTTGTTCTTCACGCGGTGATGTAACTCTCGCATCAGCAAGTCAATTTTTGTGTTTTTGGACCGCAACTGTGTGTTGTAATTTTTTAATTTCATGAAGGCAAAGACCAATCCAATCACTACAATCAAGAAGAGTAAAATGACCGCTATCAACAGGTAGTTGATCTTTTGATTTTGCACAATGATCTGCTCTTGCTGAGCCACCTGATCCTGATAGTTTTGTACCTCGTACTGTACTTCCAGATTGGAAATCTTGTTGAACAGTTCCTGATTTTTCAGGCTATCAGACAGTGCATAGAGCTTATGCCAATAAGCGCTACCCGCCTGATAATTGCCCTGTTTTTCATAATACTTGATCAGGGCGTCATACACTTCAGTTACGTCTCCGGGAGATTTGGCCTGCTCGAACACCTCCAAACAGCGCAGGAGGATCTCCTCAGCAAGCGGATTACCAGTTTCCACATAGAGCTCCGCCAGATTTCGCTCCGCCTGGGCAACTCCCAGCGTATAGCCTATTTCTTTGCGCTGATCGATAGAAAGCTGCGTGTAAATGCGTGCAGAGTCATAGACGCGCTTATCCAAAAAGTAATTACCGATATTCTGGTTGACCAGTGCCTGATAATATTTGTTTTTAGCACGGTTGGCGAACTTCAGGGCCACCCGAAAGTGAATGATCGCTGAGTCCAAATCCTCAATCTGTGCGTAATAAGTCCCGAGATTATTGCTGACCAGGCACAAACCAATACTCTTATCCAGCTTTTCATTCAATACTCTGGACATAGCCAGGGTCTCTTTGAACTTGTCATAGTTTTTGATCTGTTTGTAAAAGACCGCCAGGTTGAGGTACGATTTGGCAAGGGGCTCTTCCAGTCCTTGAGCTTCTTCTAGCGCCACCGATTTTTTAAAACTTTCGAGTGCTTTGTCCTCCACATTGAGTGTGGCATAGATGATGCCTTTATTTTTATGAATGTTAGCCAAATCACTGTACAACTCTTCCTCAGTATACTCCTCAGTCGCCACTGCCTGATCGTATGCTTCCAGCGCCTTATCGTAGTAGATTAGGGAAGAATCCAACTGACCCGAACGTCTGCAGACGATTCCGTAGACATTCAAACTGCGACCTAATGTCCGATACTGTTTGGACTGCTTAGCACTAAAGATGGCACGGCTCAGTGATGTTTTCGCACTATCGTAATTTCCTCCATGGTACAGCGTGCTTCCAGCCCTCCGATAGATTTCTGCATAGGCTTTTTGTAGGTCTGACTCTTCTGCAGTGATTAGGTTTTGCTCGAGCACACCCAATGCAGAATCATATTCATGTTGCTGGTCCAGGTAGGCAGCTACTCCGTTTCGAGCTTCTATCAAGTATTCCAGTTGTTGAGGATTGTCAAGTCTTTCCAGGCTATCAAAGTACGCCATGCCGTAAGACGGATTCGACTTTAAGAGACTGTCTACAGGATGCAGATTTTGCGTAAAAGCATATGTTGCCATAGTCATCCCGACGTATAGCAGGCTAGTGGTAATTACTTTCATTTAGGGCTTTCAAATGAACTTAAACTCCTGGCGGGAATGACTTAGTCAATGTTAGTTAAAACTTCCAAGTTTTTCAAATCAACGCTAACGGGTCCAGGACCTTGGTGCGATGGGGCGAACCATACGTCCTTGTGCTGTTCCCATCCCTGCCACGTAAATTTCAAGCCGCCTATTGGCAGAATTTTTACCCACATTTTCCAATACTTAGGACGTCCATCTTCTCCTATCACCCATAGATAAGAATCTCCGGGAGTAACTCCTCCGCTACTGTAGGTAATGAGCAGTCCAGGGCCGTCTTCAGTCTCCACGTATTTTCTGGAGGTACCAGGATCTCGCACTTTGAATGGTGCTACCAGCCAAAAGGAGTCATTGGCAAAAAGGGCCCATGCTTGCTGCAAGGCATCCTGCTTTGCTTCATCACTCAACTTCACATCATTTTCATATGCCTCACCATCCAGGGTTTTGGTTTTGAATTTGACCCGATAGCCACTCCAGCGCACCTCCACTGAGTCCACTGCTTTGTTCCACACAAAATGATGACCTCTTGGGAATGACCACTTGATCACATCCAGTTGTGCATAGGCATCCGCATTCAGAGCTTCAAGCATTCGATCAGCTAGCTCCTCTGCCCTCTCTCCCGTCTGACCTTCTGGTAAGGGTTCGCTGACAATCTTTACACCAATCACTAAAGCGGTGATAATCACAAAAATCAAGGCGAGTAGAACAATGAGTATTTTTTTCATAGGCTTATTTTCTAAATAGGTTAGCGATTTCATCCGGCACCCTTTGGGGACGTAAACTTGATGCATCGAGCATACACCACTGAGACTGGCAGGTGACCAACAGTTCATCACCCTTATAAAACTCCACATTACGGATGCTCCGCACACCGGTCATTTCACTCACAAAAGTTAAAGCCGTAATCTCGTCACCCAACCTTGCCTGCTTTTTGTAGTGAATGTGGTGCTCCAATACCATCCAAACATACTGCTGCTGGATGGCTGCTGAGGTTTGCTTTCGCCAGTGTTCTTCAGAGATCTGCTGGACCCAATGGAGGTACACCGTATTGTTCACGTGGTGCAATTGGTCCAGATCAGACTCCTTCACTAGTATCTTTTTGTGGTGTTGGATAGGTTCCCTCATTGTGTTTTCCAAAATCTCAGAATAAAAGTGGTACCCTCACCTAACCGTGATTTGACTTTAAGGTTTCCCTTGTGCGCACGCATCACTTGTTTGCTGTAGCTCAACCCAATGCCGGAGCCCTCTTTTTTGGTAGTAAAGAAAGGAATAAAAATCTGATCGAGCGTTTCCTGATCGATCCCCGGACCATTGTCACGAACTAATAACTCTACTTCATGTGCGTGTCTGAGTAATTGCACATCGATTTTTCCATTTATGTGATGTGTCTCCTTCAATGCCTCCTGTGCATTTTTGATGAGGTTGATGACCACTTGCTCGATCATCCCAGGATCTATGCTTAGCTGCCAATTTACCGTACTTGAAGCCTGAAAGGTGATGGTTATCCCTGCTTTTTCTAACTGCTTCTGCTCCAATGCCACCACATCTTTTACCAAAACACTCAGATCTGAAAGTTCAAACTGTGGTTTGGGAACTTTGGCCAGGTCACCGTAACTAGTCACAAATTTGACCAACCCTTTACTGCGCTTTTCTATGGTTTTCATACTCACCAACAAATCCTCCTCATCTTCCTGGTCCAGTACATCCAGTCGTGATTTTCCCTGATCATTGGTCACCATGTCATTCATCACTTCAGCCAGTGTGGATATGGGAATAACAGAATTCTTGATTTCATGAGTCATCACTCGAATCAACTTTTGCCAGGCTTCCACCTCTTTCTGATCCAATTCCGAATTGATATCATGGAAAGCCACCACTTTGTGTTTTTCACCCTGAAGCACCAGTTCTTTAGCCTGAATGGACAGATAAGTAAGTTCCTCTCCGATCATCACCTTGAGTAGCAACCGATCATCTATAGCCATCTCGCGAACAGCCGGGGCCAACTGCTTATCTACCCGGTCGAGGGAATTGAGCAAGGTGAAATGAGGCAGATGAAACAGGTCCTTAAGCGATTGATTGATCAAACTGATTTTCTCAGAGGTTACTTCAAAAGCCAATAATGGCACTCCACTATGCTCCACTACCGTTTTGAGAAAATGAAAGTTGGATTCTTTTTCGTTGCGAATACGGATAAACTCAGAAGTGATCAAGTTGAAAGCCTGGTAGAGTCTTTTGGTATTTTTACCCACTTGAGGGTAAGTATTAGTGAAGTCATTTTGCCGAATGGCCAACAGAAAATTACTTAAATCACGATCTGATCGCTCCACAAAGCGAATAAGACTGATGATCAGCAAAATAAAAAATAAAGCCATCCATCCACTGAGCAACCAAAATGGAGTGTATGCGGCAAAATAAATGGCTGCTGCTCCAAAGCCAAGGCTAAGCAAAATCCGGGCAATGACATGAATTCTAAACCTGTTCATATCCCGTACTTTTTCATTTTACGATAGAGCGTGGTTCTCCCAATACCCAATTCATCTGCCGCCTGAGATAAGTTACCACCGGAGCGTTCTATGGCTTTGATCACGGCGTTTCTTTCTACGTCTTCTACCTTTAAGGATTGAGTGGGGGTGATTTTTTCTTTCCTGCTAGGCAACACATCCTCAGCACCGATCGCTCCACCTTCAGTCATAATCACAGCACGCTCAATGGCATGCTGCAGCTCCCTGATATTGCCCGGCCAGGGGTAGTTCAGCAGTTGCTTTTTGGCACGCTCTTCCAACCGCAAACCGTCTTTCTTATACCGCTCTCTGTACAGCTCTAAAAAATGATTCGTAAGCAACAAGATGTCTTCTTTTCGTTCCCGCAGAGGGGGCAAGTCGATTTCCACGGTATTGATCCGGTAGAGTAAATCCTGCCGAAACTTCCCCTGATCTACCATTTCGTATAAGGGCTGATTGGTGGCACTAATCAAACGCACATCAAAAGGAACCGGCCGGCTGGATCCCACACGAGTGATCACCCTGTTTTGCAATGCCGAGAGCATCTTGGATTGCATTGGGGTAGAGATATTACCAATCTCATCCAGAAACAGCGAACCACCATCAGCAATCTCAAATCGCCCGGGACGATCTTCCTTTGCATCGGTAAAGGAGCCCTTCACATGTCCAAATAATTCCGACTCAAAGAGACTTTCGGGCAAAGCCCCAAGGTCAACCTTGATCAACCCTTCACTGGATCGGTTGGAACGCCGATGTATTTCCCTGGCTATCAACTCCTTACCCGTACCATTCTCCCCTAGTATCAAAACAGAAGCATCAGTTGATGCCACTTTATCTATCATGGAAAGTACTTTCTCCATAGAACTACTCCTGGTGAGCAACGTACCAAATTCCGCGTTGATATCCTGGTTGAGTACCGACTCCCTACCTTCCAGTTTCTTCACCTTTTCATTGGACTTGGCCAACTGATAGACGGTGTTTACGCTAGACAGAAGCTGCTCCTTTTCCCATGGCTTCACCAGGAAATCGACCGCACCAAGTTTCATCGATTCTACCGCCAATTGGATGTCTCCATAAGCTGTATCCATGATGACGTAGATTTCAGGTCGTAGTTCTTTGATCTTCTTTAACCAAAACAACCCCTCATTACCAGAGGTAGCTCCAGTTTTAAAATTCATGTCCAGTAGTACGATATCTACATCCTCTCTCTTGATCAGTGTTTCCAGACGTACCGGAGAACTCTCAGTACTCACTTTTTCGTAATGCCTCTTGAGCACCAGCCGCGCGGTATGCAAGACATCCGGATCATCATCTACCACGAGTATATGGCCTTTATTCATAGAATTAGTCGATTAGATGAATTGAAATATTGGTTGAATTGGTACTTGAGTTAATCAAGCTCCTGACTTTTTCTTCACTATTTACCTCTGTTTCACTGTGAAACAACTAAATGTTTCACAATGAAACAAATCAGTAACCTATTTTTCATCCTATATCATTTATAATCAGTCACTTAGTTTATTGGCACACGTTTAGTCTCCAAATCTATCAGATCAAAAACCAAACTCATGCTAAGGAACTATTTCATCACAGCATTTCGCAATTTCAAAAACAACAAGGTCTATTCACTTCTCAACATCATTGGACTGGGGGTAGGTCTGGCAAGCTGCTTGTTTGTCTTTACGATCATTCGCTATGAGTACTCCTTTGACAACTGGCACGAGAAAAAAGACCGGGTGTACCGCGTAGTACGACATTACTATGGTGACAATGGCGTAGTAAGTCATTCTGGGATCATCCCCTACCCAACTGGTGATGAACTCATTCGCACTGTGCCTGATTTGGAAAAAGTGGTGCAATTTCACGGACCAGAGGATGAAAAGATCGCTCTTACTGATGAGACTGGAAATCTTCAGGTTTTCCGTGAAAACAAGATTCTTTACACGGATGAAAACTTCTTTGACGTACTTGATTTTGAAATACTGGAAGGAGCCGAAGGATCCATATTAGCTGAACCGTACAAGGTTTTTCTCAGCGAGGATATCGCTAAGAAGTATTTTGGCAACAGCAGCCCAATCGGACAGACCCTCACTTTCAACAATACCGACCAGCTAGAAGTAGTCGGCATTGTAGAAAACTGTCCCGACAATACCAACCTACCTTATAACATTATTGCCTCACTTCCCACCATGCGAAGAAGAATGCCTGACGTCTTCAAAGACAACTGGGGAATGACATGGGCATATTCAGCTTACATATTAGCACCCAAATCAGCAGATATCAAACAAATAGAGGACAAAATGGAGCAGGCTCTGGAGGCTCACAGCGATGAAGAAGACAAAGCCAAACAGGATATAAAGCTGCAGCCTCTGGAGGAAATCCACAATGATGAGCGCTACGGTGATGGCAACAACTATGTAACGCCTTCACTTATGATCTGGGCTTTTGTTATTCTTGGGTTGCTCTTACTAGGAACAGCCTGTCTGAACTTCATTAATCTATCTACTGCTCAGGCCATCAAACGCGCCAAAGAAGTGGGAATACGTAAAACGCTTGGTGGTCAAAAAGCGCAATTAATTGGTCAGTTTTTAGCCGAAACGCTGGTTATAGTTCTTTGTGCAATGGTGATTGCACTCACCCTGGGTCAAGTCATGATATCAAAGTTCAACGAGTTCCTGGCGGAAATAGAGTACAATCTTGGCTATAGCGGAGAAATCATCCTATTTGGGATCATTCTGGCCCTGATCGTTACTTTCCTCGCAGGCTTCTATCCGAGCATGATCTTGTCTGGGTACAAACCTGTGGAAGCGCTCTCCAACCAGATCAACATCAAAAAAGGAAGTGGCAATTTCAAGCTCCGCCGCGTATTGGTCATTACACAATTTGCTTTTACTAACCTGATGCTCATCACCACCATCATCATTGCCAGTCAAATGAACTATGTAAAGTCTCGCGATTTGGGCTTCAGCTATGACGATGTGGTACTGGTCAATTTTCCTGATGATCAAGCCGAAAAGATGAAAACCATCTTAGGTGACTATCAAAAACAGAGCTATGTAGACGATGCAACGATTGAATATACTGCGCCGCTCAGTGGCTCCAACTGGAACAACTCCTACTTTGAAGTAGGCCAGGACTATCAGGATGGAAATAACTCAAGTATGAAATTTGGAGACGAGCACTTCCTGGAGTTTTATAACATCCCGATGGTAACAGGCAGAATGTTTAACCCAGGGATAATAACAGACACCACTGGAGAAGCGGTAGTCAACAGGAAGTTAATAGCCACTCTGGGATATGAACCAGAAGAAGCACTGGGCAAGCATGTGGACTATGGCTATCAGACCCTGACGATAGTTGGGGTCATGGAAAACTTCCATGTGCATCCACTCCAGCGAGATCTTAGACCAACCACATTGTCTTACAATCCAGGACAGTTCAACCAGATAGCCTTGAAACTCAAGCGTTCGCCTAACTCAGAAATCCTATCAGGCATTGAAACCATTTTTAGAGACTATTATCCTGAGGACCTGTTTGAATTCAGCATCCTCAATGATGAGATCAATGATCATTACCTGCTGGAAAACCTGCTACACCAGATCATTCAGTTTGTGGCGGTTATTACCATTTTGCTCAGTGCTATGGGACTCTATGGGCTGGTTTCGTTCATGGCCAACAAAAACGCCAAAACCATCGGTATTCGTAAGGTTTTTGGGGCTAGTGTCCCACACATTCTTGGCATTTTTATCAAAGAGTATGTGTTCCTTTTAGTCTTCGCTTTTGCACTGTCAGCCCCTGCTGCCTGGTGGCTTAGTGGTCTCTGGCTGGAAGAGTTTACCTACCGGATAGATGTGACATACATCTATTTCTTCGCTGGATTTTTGCTCTCAGTACTCATCGCATTGGTCACTGTGGGCTATAAGTCCTATCAGGCAGCAACAAGCAACCCGATTAACTCCCTGAGATACGAATAAGATGCTACGAAATTACTTTACTACAGCCTTTCGCAACATTAGGAAGAACAAGCTCTACACGTTGATCAATGTGATCGGTTTGGGGCTCGGAGTTTCTTGTTGTTTCGCGCAATATGCCATTCTAAAGCACGAGCTGTCCTTTGATAATTTTCATCAAAACACTGATCAAATCTACCGCATTGTAGAGCATTACGCTGGTGACTATGGCATGGAGTACAGCGCCTTCTTACCCAATCCAATGGGTCATACACTAAATGATGAATTGACCAGCGTGGCAGCCATTCCCATACAGGGGCCTCTGGATGCTAAAATCAAAGTTCGCACAGGAAACAACCAACAGGTCTTTTCTGAACAGAACAACATTATTTTCTCCAACAGTAACTTTCTCAAATACTTCAATTTTCCGTTGATAGATGGCACGCATACCAATGAGCTGAATGAAATCAATCAGGCCTACATCAGCGAGAAGATCGCGAAAAAGTACTTCAACACTCCGTATGCAACGGGGCGCACCTTGCACTATGGCAATGATATCCACCTCAAAGTGGCCGGAGTCCTGAAGGACATTCCTTACAATACCAACATTCATTTTGACCTACTGGTATCCTACCCCACCATTCGCAAGATCTATCCTGAATGGACTGCTAACTGGGGTGCAACCTGGCAAGGCACCACTTACCTGGTACTCAATAAAAACAGCAGTCCTGAACTGGTGGAGCGGCAAATCTCAGAGGTCACCAAAAAACACCTTTCTGCTGAAGACTTTGAAACAACCAAATACTACCTGCAGCCATTGAAAGAAGTGCATACGGATGATCAATACATGAGTGCTCCTAATTACGTACCACCTACAGTCGCACTGATAGGTTCGGCACTTACTGTGCTCATGATCCTGATTGTCTCGATACTCAATTTCATTAATCTGGCTACAAGCCAATCCATCCGGCGTTCCAAAGAAGTAGGCATTCGTAAAACACTGGGTGGCAGAAAAAGCAACCTGATCACCCAGTTCATGATAGAAACAGGTTCGCTGGTATTGATTGCTGGGATATTAGGATTAACAATTGGTCAGGTGCTACTGGACCTCCTCAATCAAGCCGTTAGCCCATTTCCCTTTCGTGTGACTTATGACTCCAGTATCTTCCTTTTCTTTGTCATTCTGCTGGTGGTGGTTACCATCCTCGCTGGAATTTACCCTTCACTGGTTCTGTCACGTTTGTCTCCATCACAGGCCATTAGAAATCAAACATTACTTCAGAAATCAGGTCACTTCTCGCTCAGGAAGCTGCTGACCGTCATACAGTTTGCTGTGGCCAACATGCTGATCATAGTCACAATCATTGCCACCTCTCAGATGAACTATATCCACTCCAAGGACCTGGGGTTCAATCAGTCTAATGTATTACTACTGCACTTCTCTGATCAGGCCACCAAAGATCTCAGCTATATCAAAACGGATCTTGCCAGTTTGGATTTTGTGGAAAATGCCACCTGGTGTATGGGGCCGCCACAAACGGGATATAGCTGGAACTCCGCCTACAATCTGGTTGGTCAACCGGGTTCAGACGCACTCTACACAAGCCTTAAATTCATTGACGGGGACTACCTGGACACTTACCAAATACCGCTCATCGCCGGTAGAAATATTGAAAGTAAGTTGCTGCCGGATTCCAGCCAGCAAATACTAGTCAATGAGGAATATGTGCGCAGGTTAGAGCTAACCGCTGCAGAGGCAGTGGGCAGACGTGTCAACTACAACGGTCAATACACGGGCACCATCGTCGGTGTGGTGAAAGACTATCATTTAGAAAAGCTGAGTCAAGCCATAAGACCTACCACATTTGCCTTTCAGCCTTATAATATGAACGACATCAACCTCAAGCTGAAGACCAACGACATGATGGGGATTCTCCCGGTACTGGAGGAGAAGTTTAGAACCTATGATCCTGAAGGCGTTTTTGAACCCAAATTACTATCCGAGCAGATAGAACAATCCTATTTGTTTGAGAATGCGCTATACAGCACCTTTCAGGTTTTCGCCTTTCTGGCGATCGTTATTGGATTAATGGGACTATATGGACTGGTCAATTACATGGTCATGAAAAACAGAAAGCCGATTAGCATTCATAAGGTATTTGGCGCAAGTACACGCCAGATATTTGTCAAAATATCCAGGGAATACCTGGCCCTTATTGTGATAGCCTTCATTATATCGGCTCCAATCGCAGCATACATCATGATCCATTGGCTCTCCAACTTTTCCTATCACATTGCTATCAACGGCTGGCATTTTGCCATCAGTATGGTCATAGTGATCGCTATTTCCATGCTCACAGTTGGCTCCAAATCTTATCAGGCAGCCAATTCAAATCCAGCAGATATATTAAGACACGAATAATCAATCAACCATGCTTAAGAACTACTTTAAAACCATCATTCGACAAATCAGAAAAGAACGCGAATTCAGTATTATCAATGTGATTGGACTAGCAGTAGGCATGGCAGCCTGTCTGGTGATTGCCCAGTTTGTCTACTTCCACTCCACATTTGACCAATACCATGAGCGTGCGGATGACATCTATCGGCTGACCGCAGATGCCTACAGGAATGGTGAAGGACTTGGTGAAGCCATTCAGGTCAGCGGTATCCTGGCCAAAACTGCAGCAGAACAGGACCCAACAGTAGATAACTACGCTCGTTTCTGGAGTCTCAATTACATGAATGCCTCCGTCATTCTCCAGGATGAAGAGAAAAAATCCATGGCAGATATTGAACACATTTACTGTACCGATCAATCAACCTTTGCGGTGTTCGACCTTCCGTTTATGGCTGGTTCGGCCGAGCGGTTTGACGAACCTCAAACCGCGATCATGACCGAATCTACCGCTCGGCAGTACTTTGACGATTTCCAGTCAGCGATTGGGCGACCCTTTACCCTGGCAGGTAACAATGGATCACAGGAATTCGAACTGGTAGGCATCATCAGGGACTTGCCAGATCAGACTCACCTCAGGTTCAACCTACTCCTATCCATGGAGTCTATGGACAACTTCAGCGAGTCTCGCATTGCCTGGGCGAGCACCAATTTCTATGCCTACTTACTGGTCAATGACCAATTCAATGAAAAGCAGTTTCTTCAAAGAACTCAGTCATTGCATGAAACAAATGGAGCTGAAAAACTGAAAGAGTATGGATATATTTTTAACCATCGCCTGCAAAAGCTGACTGACATACACCTGCATTCTGAAAACTACGGTGACTTTAGCCGACCGATGAACTTTAAGATCATCAATGCCCTGGCCATCATTGGGATTACGATATTGGTGATTGCCTGGATCAATTACCTGAACCTCGGGCTTGTACGAACGATAGAGCGACTCAAGGAAGTCGGCATCCGCAAATCGCTCGGTTCATCTACCAGGCAGATAACTGCGCTATTTCTGATGGAGGCTACAGTACTCAACCTGGCAGCCTTCTTACTGGCGCTGACTATCGTGCAATTGCTAGCTCCCTATATCGGTGACCTTACAGGCGTAACTTTCAACATCTTTGACAACCCCGAAGTGACGCTCACCCTTGTAGCCATAGTGATGATCGGCACGTTGCTCATAGGTCTCTATCCATCGGCAGTTTCCAATCGATTGAGCATTTCGGGTATATTGGTGGGCCAAGGCCATCAAAAGAAGGTTGGTGGCATGACCTTTAGAAAAATCCTGGTAGGACTGCAATTTACCATCACCTTTCTGTTAGTTTCTGGCACACTGGTAGTGGAGCGCCAGATTCGCTACATGAAAACCGCCGACCTGGGGATTGCCATTAATGATGTAATGGTAATCCAGGCACCTCCCGGAGATATCAACAGCAATGACCGACAGGACATGGTCAGTTTCAATGCGTTTAAAACGGAACTTAAAAAGCACGCTGGTATAGACATGGTGGTCAATGCCGGAGAGATACCGGGTGAGCGGATTTCCTGGAATGCTTCAATCAAAGTACAAGGACAAACCGATGCGATAGCTACTCAGGCATCTCTGGTCTCTATGGGACTTGGTTTTACCGATTTTCTAGGGTTAAAGGTTGTTGCAGGAAGAGGATTGCAAAAAGGAGATGATCCCTGGTCCAGGGGAGATGTGGTGATCAACGAGCGCATGGCACAATCCCTTGGATTTGAAAATCCTGAAGATGCCGTAGGGGCGAAACTGACAGGCTTTTATGCTCCATTGGAAGTACGTGGTGTATTGCAAAACCATCACCATAATTCTTTGCACTATGATTATGACCCGATCATCTACATCCTGAGCTCCTGGACGGAATACTATTTCATCAAACTAAATCTGGATCAGACAGCAAGTTCAGACAAGCGCTATGCTCAGATGCAGGGTCTGGTACAAACGGTTGAGAGTGAGTGGAATCAGTTTTTTGATTTTAACATGGACTACTTCTTTTTAGACAGCTACTTTAATCGGCAGTACAACGATGACGAACGGTTCGGTAATATTTTCAGTGCCTTTTCTGGTCTGGCCATATTTATAGCATGTCTGGGTTTGTTTGGGTTGACGTCTTTTACTATCAAGCAAAAAACCAAGGAAATAGGCATCCGCAAGGTGCTGGGTGCCACCATGGCCGACCTGATCATCCTATTATCCAAAAACTATATCTGGATCATGGGAGCATCCTATCTGCTGGCTATGCCTGTGGTCTGGTACGTACTCAATAAGTGGCTGGAAAACTATTCATTCCGCATAGAACTAGGTCTCTGGTTACTCTTAGTACCGTTGGTAGTGGTAAGCTTCATTGCTGGCATGACTATACTATCTAAAATGCTCAAAGCCTCCAAAATGAACCCAGTGAAATCCCTTAGATACGAGTGATCATGAATGTATCATCGTCTATTAAACTAAGCCTAAGAGCTCTCCGGAGGGATAAAACTTTCTCTATTATCAATATCCTTGGTTTATCGCTGGGGCTGGCCTGTTGTGCATTTGTATTTCTGTATGCCTTTCATTCACTGACCTATGACCATTACCACCAGGACTACAAGAATATCTACCGTATCAATAGTTCGTGGGTGGGCACTGCCGAAAAACGCTCGATGGCCATCACCGCTCCCACGGTTAGTTACACGTTAGCTTCTAATTACAGCTTCATAGAGTCTGCCTGCACCATTTCAGCTATCAATAATCCAGAAACGCTCCAGGCAGCGGGAAACTCCTTTGCCCTGTCAAATTTTAGGGAAGGGAATTCAGAGACACTAAACGTCTTTAATTTCCAGTTGATCAATGGTACCAAACAAGATCAGGGCATTTACCTCAATGAAGAGTGGGCGAAAAAAGTCTTTGGTAGGGTTGACTGCATTGGTGAACGCGTTTCTATCAACGATCAGCACTATCAGGTAAACGGTGTTTATGAGAACTGGCCTCAAAACGTCGATTTAAAAATAGATGTGCTATTAATTCAGGAATACGACCCTAATGACTGGGAGCGATTTGGGTTCATTACTTATGCGAAAATCAATGGTGAAAAAGTAGCACTTCAGCAGGCTCTTCAATCGATATCTGACGACCTCTACAATCAGGAGAAAAATGGAAATGACTATATCCTGCTGGAAGCACAGGCGATGGACGGTCTTCACTTTGATAAGAGCATCGTCATGGACCAACCAAAGGGTAATCAGACATACACCTACCTGGCACTCACCACAGCTGTTATCCTAATCGTTATTGTTCTGATTAATATTTCCAACCTCAGCGTGATCCGTGGAATAGACGCTATCCGTATGAACGGTATTCGCAAAATCCTCGGCGCCTCCAAAACCCAAATCAGGGCCTACCAACTGGTTCAGTTGGTTATACTTATTGGCATATCCCTAATCATTGCCATAACCCTTTTCCAGCTCATCACTCCCTATTTTCAAGAATTAACCGGAGTGCAAATTTTAATGGAAGAGCATGCTTCATTGCTACTACTATTCTCGTTGACGTTCATTTCGCTAATCATTCTGGTCGGTATGGCTTCTGAACGACTTTCTGGAAGAATCAATCCTATCAATGCCTTAAAAAATCAAATCAGCAACAACCTCTCCGGTGGCCAACTGAGAAAATCGTTGGTGATCTTGCAGTTTGTGATTACTGGATTCGTTATGTCCGGCCTGCTCATCTTGATGCTGCAGTGGAATTATATTCAGAGTAAAGACCTTGGGTTCAATCCTGAGAATGTTGCTGTGATTTCGTTAACCGAAGACAGTCCTGACCTAACAGCCGTTAGAGCTAACCTGACCGCCCTGGTAGGTGATCAAAATGTCAGCATGGGCACGTGGGGTACCATTCCTGGGGCTGATGTTCCCTTCACTACGGCCACCATTCCAGAAACGAACATGAATATTCCGGTCAATGTAATCGACTATGATCCCAATTTCCTGAATGTCTTTGAAATTGGTTTAATCAAAGGTACCATTCCTACTACGCGTATTACCGAGGAGGGACAAACACAACCCGTTTTAGTAAACCAAGCCATGAGTCAATTGCTCGCTGATCCCCTGGAAACCAATATTTCAATGGTTTGGTTGAAGGGCAAAATTGCTGGAATCGTTGCTGACTATCACTACCAGTCGCTTCACAATACGATAGAGCCGCTGATTCTGATCCCTCAGCAACAAGAGGCTGTGTACACACACATTTTTATCAAAACTCCGATGAATCGATTGAGTGATATTGCCTCCTTACTGTCCAAAACACTAGAACCTACCCAGTACAACCTGCAGTTGCTGGATCAAAAACTATTAGTGAATTACCAGCAGGAGCAAGAGGCTATTTCTTTGATTTTCTATTTCTCTTTGATCAGCCTTTTTATCTCTATACTGGGTATTGTAGGGGTGGTTTCCTACATCTTGAAAAAACGTGAGTATGAGATTGGAATTCGTAAAATTCTTGGAGCCCAACTCAACCATTTATACCAACTCTTTGGCAGAGAGATGGCCCTTTTGATAGTTATTGCCGGTGTGATTTCCATCCCTTGTGGCTATTATTTAAAAAGCCAAATCCTAGCGTTGTACGCCTTCAAAGTAGACTTTTCCTGGTGGTATTTATTAGTCCCAATGGCCGTAACTATTTTGAGCTCAATGACCATTGTTCTGTATCAAATCAAGCGTGCGAGCACAGTGGATCCAGTAAAATTATTGAGAGACGAATAGTCACTCATCATCCCTCCGAACCAAAAGGATAAACTCCTTCTCCAAAGGCAAATAGCCATATTCGTAACAGAAAAAGTATTGGCGGCCTTCTTTGGTGGTGTAGGTGTTGGTGTGGAAATCAAAATCAAAACCTGCTTTCAGCAATTGATCACGATGTGTTGTGGTTTTACCATCCGGGTTAAGCTTTTGCATGATGGTGCGGTTTTTCTTCAGTACCCGGTTGACTTTACGAATGTACTTCTCTGATCCTCCCGTTAGTTTGTTGTTATAAGCACTTCTGCATCCATCAGAACAAAACTTCTTATCTGATCTACCAAAAAATTCACGGCCACATTCAATACACTCTTTTGATTCCTCCATTACCTGTCATTTGAGCGTTTGAAAATACAAAAAGTCACATTTTTAACAAAATCGACATATATCCTCATTCATCAATAGATTATACCCATTCACCGAAATTTTTTTGACCTTTATATGGAGTATAGCGTAAGTTAGTATAGTAATTGAACCAGTACAAAAGCTAAAAGTCATGAGAAAGCCCAATCATCTCAACAACTTGAAAAACATTCTTCACTATGCATTTGAAGATCTAATCGTTAGCGTTTGGAGATTCATAATGAAACGTCAAAACAGGTTTAAATATTTCGAGCATTAATCATTGCCGAAAACAACGATATTAAAAAACCACCTTTTTTAGGGTGGTTTTTTTTTGTTTAAGCCAATTTGTGAATTGGAATAAGAACGCTTTGCTCTTAGGCAAGCAACTCTAGTTAGCCGCTACTTGCACACCTTGTAGTTCAGTGATTTCCAGGTATTGCAGTTCATCGAGGATCAGCTCCAGGGTTTCCTGTGTATGGACGGGTTCCACGGGATTTTCAAACAACTCTGACATCTGCGAGTAGATCAGTACCTCATGTCCGCGCTCGGCACCATCAGCTATGAGGAGCGCTTTTTTCAATATGTACATGGCATTACCTATACTTTCCTTCATATCATAGTACTGCTCTTCCTTTAGTGATACCGTAGCACTGTGCACCTGCATATAGGTTAGTGCGATGAGCATCTTGGTGCAAGTCTCATTTAATCGTGAATTGGATATTGTCTGGGGGGAGTTGAGCAAAGCCATAATATCAGGAAGACTGACTTCCAGTAACTCGAGTGACTTTTTGTGCGTAATCTCTTCTTTCAGAATCATCGTTTTCCGCACGGCACTTTCCAGCTCATCCAGTGAACGCTCCTGCTCTTTTCCATCATAGTAGTTATAGCTATTGACTAAATGAATGACCGGCTCCATGGCTATGCCATTCAGTGCCAGCGGCTCGTATTGCCATTTCATAGCGTCCACCAGATAAAGCATGGCAGTTATAGAAAGGATAAAAATGAGGTATCTAGTCAGCTTCATTTTGTGCAAGTATTTTGATTTCTCTCAATTGATCCGGATGAATGTGGTGTACGTGCTCATCAATTGACTCGATCTTATTGGTGAGGTGCTTGATGTATTTGGTGAGCCTGGTTTCCAGCATCATCACCTGGCCATCGTAAGAATAGGCTCCTACTTCACCTTTCAATGCCTCCGTATTGGCTTCCAGATCGTTTCTAGTGAGGCAGCTTTCTTTCAAAAAGTCAATAAATGCACGAACGCCATATTCCTCTTCGAATTCGTAAATGTCTTTCAGTGTTTTCTTGAATTCCCGACTGGATACTTCTAATCCCGATGTGGGGTCCAGCATCATGTCCAGCACCAATGAATCCAGATGATGCACAGTGCTCAACACCTCCACGGTCTCCTTTCTGAAGTCTGGGCTAGCGCAGAAGTCTCCGAGCCCCGAATAGGTGATTAGCTCGTCACTAATTGTTTGCCACCGGTAGGTCAGTCTATCAAACTCTTGCTCGATACTCACCACTGGTTGTTGGGCAAATAGTAGCTGAGTAGCAAACAGCATTGATCCGAATAGAAGTGCTTTTTTCATACCTTACAAAATTCTAACAATCGTCGCTTCCGTTGATTCTAAGAATTTTGGTAAATGCTACTCCGTATTTTTTCGGAAGTCCCCACTTAGTAAATTCATCCTCCTCCCAAATCAGAAAAAGGACATTCAACCAAGTCAGCTTCGTTAAGCTGAAGATTTTAGCGATACTTGTGATGTGCTAAACCGTATCTCTGTCGCTACTATTCTGTTGGTTGCACTAGCCAGCCCACTGCTAGTCGGGTTCGTCACTACGAAGATCGAACTGGCTATGGTGCGCAAAGAAGTAAAGCACCAGATGATGGCGGGTATCTCCAAAGAAAAGCTCACACTCATTTCCACCACTCCGGCTACAGCAAACCAGCTAGACTGGGAACACTCCCGAGAGTTTGCGTACCAACAGGAAATGTACGATGTGGTTTACACCGAAGTAATGGGTGATACCACTCACTATTGGTGCTGGAAAGACGACAAAGAATCCAGACTCAATCAGGAACTGGCCAGACTCCTGCACCAGGACAGTAGACAAGAGCGCCAGCACAAGCGCTCTGCACAGCTGTTGGTCTTGTACAAGTCACTTTATTATCAAAAATCAGACAGGTTTAAACTCCATTGTTTCAAACCAAATCATTCGAATACTGCTACTCAAGATCAAAGAGCATACCTCTCTCCCATTAGGCCAATTGACACACCGCCCCCGCAGGTTCAGCACACATAATCCCACACATTTTTTGTATTACTGACCACTACTTATAATCATTCTAATGAAATCAATTGTATTTATAGGAATGCTTTTGGGTGGCTTATCGATGCTGTATGGCCAAACGGTAACGGTTACTGATGAAGTAACCAACGAACCCGTGGAAATGGCCATCCTGATGAGCAATTCACCTAAGGCATACGCCACTACTAACAATAAGGGACAAGCTGCCATAGACGGATTTCGAAACGCCAGTCAAATTGAATGTTATGCATATGGCTACAAGCGTAAGACCATTAGCTACCAGGAAATCTCTGATCAAAACTTTGAGATCATCCTGAGTCAGGTCAATATCAATCTGGATGAAATAGTCATAGCAGCCAGCCGATGGAAACAAAGTTCTGGAAAAGTGCCCTCCAAACTAGCTGACATCACACCAAAAGACATTGCCCTCCAAAACCCACAAACAGCTGCAGACCTACTTGGCCTCAGCGGCAAAGTGTTCATTCAAAAAAGCCAACAGGGAGGCGGTAGCCCGATGATTCGCGGCTTTGCAACAAACAGACTGCTCTATACGGTAGATGGCGTGCGCATGAATACTGCGATCTTTAGAGGTGGCAACCTCCAAAATGTGATCAATCTGGATCCATTCGCAGTAGAAAACACCGAAGTGCTCTTTGGACCTGGCTCGGTTATTTATGGAAGTGACGCTATCGGTGGAGTGATGAGCTTCCAGACCTTGAGGCCGCAGCTATCTCTGGATGATCAGCCATTTGTGTTCGGAAAGGCCGTGGCAAGATACTCCTCGGCCAACCAGGAACAAACAGGTCACTTTGACGTAGGTTACGGTTGGCAAAAATGGGCCTTCGTCACCTCCTTTAGTTCTTGGGATTATGAACATCTGCGGCAAGGTAGTCACGGACCCGATGACTACCTGAAACCCTACTATGTACAGCGAATAGACAGTGTAGATCGTGTAATCACCCAGGATGACCCACTACTGCAGATCCCATCAGCCTACTCACAGAAAAATCTCATGCAGAAGGTGCGTTTCCAGCCCAACAGCGATTGGGATTTCGAATATGGCTTTCACTTCTCGGAAACTTCTTCTTATGGTCGGTATGACCGCCACAATAGGGTCAGGAATGGTACCGCCCGATATGCCGAGTGGAACTATGGCCCACAAAAGTGGCTGATGAACAACCTGAGCATCTCTCACTATCAGACCAATGCGCTCTACGATCAATTGACTATACGTCTGGCTCAGCAACAGTTTGAAGAAAGTAGGATCGACAGGTCTCTGAACAGCAGTACCAGAAGCATACGAGAGGAAGAGGTATGGGCTTATAGTGCGAATGCAGACATGGTCAAAGCAATGAGCAATTCCAACACGCTCTACTACGGTGTAGAGTATGTCAAAAATGATGTGAACTCCGCTGGTGTAGATGAAGATCTGTCTACTGGCACAAGTGCGGAAGGACCGGCCAGATATCCTGAGGCAATCTGGCAATCACTGGCATTCTATCTCAACAACGAGTGGCAGGTTTCTTCGAAAACAACCCTCCAGGCCGGTATTCGCTACAACCAGTTCCTGCTCGATGCTACCTTCGACACGCAGTTCTACCCTTTTCCTTTTGACAAAGCTTCCATTAACGATGGCGCACTCACCGGTAGCGTAGGTGCCGTCCTGCGCCCTTCAGAATCACTCATCGTACGAGTCAACGCGGGTTCAGCATTCCGATCACCCAATATAGATGATGTGGGAAAAGTATTTGATAGTGAGCCGGGTGCCGTAGTAGTTCCCAACCCGGATCTGGAGGCGGAGTATGCCTACAATCTGGACCTGGGAGTGGCCAAAGTATTTTCCGATCGTCTAAAGCTGGATGTAACAGGCTATTACACACTTCTCAATAATGCTCTGGTAAGAAGGGATTTTTCACTCAATGGTCAGGACAGCATACTCTATGATGGCGAACTAAGCCGCGTACAGGCCATCCAAAATGCAGCCAAAGCCAATGCATACGGAGTCCAAATCGGCCTAAATCTCAAACTGTTGAATGGATTTCGGTTCACCAGCGACTACAATTTCCAGCGTGGAGAAGAAGAGCTGGATGACGGGTCTACCAGTAGGTCTCGTCACGCCGCTCCATGGTTTGGGGTAAGTCGACTTACCTATGAGCATGAGCAGCTACAGGTACAGCTCTACGCTCAATACCAGGTCGAACGTGTGCATGAAGAGCTGCCAGTAACTGAGCAGGAGAAGGATGAAATCTATGCACTGGATGACAATGGAGAAACCTACGCACCAGCGTGGTACACGCTCAACCTCAAAGGTCAGTACGACCTTTCGGATCACCTGTCCGTAACAGCTGGGATGGAAAACCTCACCGATCAACGGTACCGACCGTACAGCTCGGGTATATCGGGAGCAGGTAGGAATTTTATACTATCGCTTACTGCCAGGTTTTGAAAGCACACCGGCACTGTCTCTAGCTACTTATTCGTACATAGTTACCTTGAAACTCACAGATTATTCAATGGAAGATATTTTGAGAGTCCAACCTACGAATAACCCCTGGAGACAGTGCCCTTCTTTCATAACGGCTTCCAGATTGATTACCAAATTTTCCCTGATCATCAGTCATATTCCAAACCGTGTTGGCAGGTAACTATAGCTGGTCTAATGTTGCCATGAAACTAATACTATCATCACTCAAAATATGACAGATATCTACAACGTACCGGAGGTAGTTGAGACACTACACGACGGCAAAATCATCCATGTAATCTGGAAGAAACTCTACAAGGCAGAGCACATCTATGGCAGCTGTGAGGCCCAGCTAAAAGAAGTGCAGGCCGGAAATGCAGAGCTAGTCATCATAGACATGCTCAATGCTGCAGGCACACCGCCTACAGAATGTCAAACATGGTTTGGCAATGTGCTCTTTCCAGGATTTAAGAAAAACCCGAACTTCAAGGGACTGATCAATGTACTGCCGGATAGTGCCATCATCAAAATGGGTGCGAACCGATGGAAAAAAACCGCAGCAACAAGCGATATGGGATTTGAAGTGTACGAAACTGGTAGTGCTGAGGCCGCCAAAGAACTAGCCAGTCAACTGGTTTAAGTCCTGACTAAGGTGCGATTTGAGCACCAGCCGGCATCTCGAACAAGTCAGCAGAAGGAGCTTCCTGAGTCAATTCTATATTATTGAAAGAAGCTCCTCCTCTTACTTCCCCAATCGAGTCGTTTTTATAAGCATGCCACTCCAATTGCGTAGGGAGCTTCAATCCTGAAAAGTCTTTCCAGTCAGCGTAGTGGATCAGGCTGTAGTTGTCATTTGGACCTTCTTTTCCATAAGTCACCGTGTACATCAGCCACTTCATTTGATAGGATGATGGATCATACCACAAGATGTAATTGTCATCTGGTGAATCTCCCACATCACTTTTATAAGAAACCTTAATCCCCTCCAGTTGCTCCCCCTGAAAGTCTCTGGAGTCCACCGGCTCATAGGTTATTCCCGGATCTCCCAGTACAAAAGGCATGGCGAAGAAGTAAAAGTACAGGTTGTGATAAAAACGTGCTCGACTCACATCGGCGGTATCGGGGGTCACCCAGACGTTGGTTCCGTCAAATCCAATCGTCCGATCCTTCCCAGTGATCAATACTTTTCGATCCTTCAAAGAAATGACCTGCTTTTCTCCCTCCAATTCATAGGAAAGAGTATTCATTTCGGACCATCGTTGGTAACCACCATGGGCGTCCAGGATAGCTGTCATCGTTTTCGTATGATGATCAGGAGCACTGTATGCACTTTCTTTTTTGGCTGGCTGACAAGCTAAAGTCAACAAAGGTATCCAAAGGAGTTTTTTCATGAACAAGCTATTTTGTCAAACGAAGATATGTCAGTCCATCCCATTAGCAGATGAATACCCTTTCGATTCACTCCATAGGTCGGGTCTGCTACACTTCTATGGGCTAAATCGAGAGTAATCCACTATGTAACTATCCGGATACCTGGTGACCAAGGTTTGCTGATGGGACTCTGCTTCTGACCGGTCTACATATTGGCCCAAAAGGACTCCGACTACTTTCTGCCCGTTGACCATCTTGGATTGAAGAATGATTTGATCCGCAGGGTACTGATCTTGCAGCTGCTCCACAAAAGACACATAGTTATCCGTCTGCGCGAAGCTCATGATTTGCACTCCATATCCACCAGGTTTGAGTCGGTTGATTTCTATTTGAAAAAACGAATTGTTAGAAACGGGTTTAGGAGCAAGATCCTTTTGGATGATCTCCAGTGAAACTTCAATCACACCATCATTGACCATTTCGATCACCTTGGCCGCCCCAAAACTCAAATCCACTATTCGATTGTCAATGAACGGTCCCCTATCGTTTACTTTTACTTCTACTGATTGACCATTGCTCAGATTGGTTACCCGGATCATCGTACCAAAAGGCAAAGTCCGGTGAGCTGCAGTCATCTTTTCCATGTCGTAAATCTCCCCACTTGCCGTTGGTCGTCCATGAAATTGCCCACCATAAAATGAAGCCAGACCAGTATGCTCTTGTGCGATTAACGAGAAACCTACCAGACAAAGAATGACAATTAACCAGTTTTTCATCAGTGATTATTTTGAAGGTCGATAAGAAAAGAATCAATAGCCGTGTACAACTTCTGAAGTTCCTGATTGGTAATCACATAAGGGGGAATGATGTAAATCACATTGCCGAGCGGTCGGAGCAATAGATTTCGCTCCATGAAGTAATCATAGATCCGCTCTTTGATGCTACTGGTATAGCCCGCATCTTCCGCTTTTAGCTCCACTGCCAGAATGGTGCCCCGGTGCCTGATCTCCAGCACCTGATCAGTTGGTTTAAACTGCTCAACATAGGTAGCATGACTCGCTTCTATCCTTTGGATATCTTCCTGACACTTTTTGGTCAGCAGCAACTTCATGGACGCATTGGCAGCCGCACAGGCCATTGGATTGGCCGTATACGAATGTCCATGAAAGAATGCCTTCAACCGATCAGCCACGTCGAAAACCTCCACAATGTGCTGGTTCACAGCCGTGACACCCATGGGCAAATATCCTCCGGTGATCCCTTTGGACAGGCAAAAGATGTCGGGATCATTTTGCAGGTAATCACAAGCAAACATCTTTCCAGTGCGTCCAAAGCCAGTCATCACTTCATCGGCGATGCAAATGGTCTCATTTTCTTTAGCAATGGCGATCAACTCATCCAATACCTCCGGTGCATACATCTGCATCCCAGCTGCTCCTTGCACCAGCGGTTCAAAAATGAATGCTGCAGTATCATCGGAAATGATTTCTTTCATTTTGGTGATTGCCTCTTGTCCATCTCCTTGTGGAAAAGGAATGAATGCTACTTCGAAGAGAAAATCATTAAATGGTGCGCTGAAGATGTTGCGCTCCGCTACGGACATGCTTCCAAACGTATCTCCATGATATGCGCCTTCCAAGGCGATGATCTTTCTGCGTGGCTTGTCCTGATTGTACCAATACTGAATGGCTAACTTGATAGCTACCTCCACTGAGGTACTTCCATTGTCAGAAAAGAAGATCTTGCCAATTGAATCTGGCAGTAGTTTTTTCAAGGTCTTGCTCAGGTCCACTGCCGGTTTATGGGTAAACCCTGCAAAAATGACCTGCTCCATTTTCGCAGCCTGCCTTCCGATGGCTTTGTTGATCCTGGGATGGCTGTGCCCATGAATATTGACCCACCAACTACTAATCGCATCCATGATCTTGCGACCATCCATGGTATGAATGTACACGCCCTTGGCTTTCTTCACAGCAATCGGCTTGTTGCCGGCAAGAGGTGAAAATGGGTGCCAAATATTGGCTTGATCAGTTTGTTCCAGAAGGTTCATGACCAGTTGTCTTTTAGTAATTGAGCATAGTGTTTGACTACTTGCTGATCCACTTTGTTCAGTTTGGGGATGCGCAGCAAAACATTTAAACCGGTATGCAGCTCAATAATGCGCTCACTATCCGGATTGGACTCGCCATTAAAAATGAGGCCTTTGATTTTGAGTCCTCTCGTTTTGAGTAACTCGTAGGTGAGCAAGGTATGGTTGATGTTTCCCAAGTAGAGATTGGAGACCAGAATAACCTCACAAGGAATACGCTGGGCTATGTCAATGACCATATCCTCGTCATTCAGCGGCACCAACACTCCTCCAGCCCCCTCTATCACCAGATCTCGGTTAGATACTGGCGGAATAATCTCTTCCAACTTGATTTCCACTCCATCAATCTTGGCCGATGCATGTGGAGATGCGGGTGTTTTGAGCAGATAAGCTTCTTTGAAAAACTGGCTTTGTTCATTGGATACCAGCCGCATGACCTCCTCTGTATCTCTGGGTTGGCCGGACTGAATGGGTTTCCAGTAGTTAGCCTCCAGCATTTCTGTGAGGATGGCACTCACCAGAGTTTTTCCGCTATCGGTATCAATAGCTGTCACAAAATAATTCATGTAGCGAAGTTATAACAGGAACATTTAAGCCACTCAAATAGTATTCAATTGACTTTGTACATATTTGCAATCGAAGTATCAAAACAACCCGAATCATGAGCAAACCAAACTGGACCACCGTTAAGGAATTTGAAGACATTACCTATAAGAAATGTGGAAGTGTAGCACGTATCGCTTTCAACAGACCAAACGTCCGCAACGCCTTCCGACCTAAAACGGTAGGTGAGCTGTATCAGGCATTTTTGGATGCTCGTGAAGACACCAAAATCGGTGTGGTGCTCTTCTCTGGTGAAGGCCCCTCAACAAAAGACGGCAAGTGGGCATTCTGCTCAGGTGGCGACCAAAATGCTCGCGGACACCAGGGATATGTGGACGATGATGGTATGCCTCGACTCAACATACTGGAAGTGCAGCGTCTGATTCGATTCATGCCCAAAGTGGTGATCGCCGTGGTACCGGGCTGGGCTGTAGGTGGTGGACATTCGCTCCATGTGGTCTGTGACCTGACGCTAGCTAGTAAGGAACATGCGATCTTCAAACAAACGGATGCGGATGTCACCAGCTTCGACGGTGGCTATGGATCAGCCTACCTGGCCAAAATGGTCGGACAGAAACGCGCACGGGAAATCTTCTTTTTAGGAAGAAACTACTCCGCACAGGATGCTTATGAAATGGGCATGGTCAACGCCGTAATCCCTCACGACGAGTTGGAAGACACAGCCTATCAGTGGGCTCTGGAAATCCTCGAAAAGTCCCCTACTTCCATCAAGATGCTCAAGTTTGCCTTTAACCTGACAGACGATGGCATGGTAGGACAACAAGTTTTTGCTGGGGAAGCCACCCGATTGGCCTACATGACCGATGAAGCGAAGGAAGGCCGAAATGCTTTTCTGGAAAAAAGGAAGCCAGACTTTTCGGACATCAAGTGGATTCCGTGATTTGGCTTGCTGAATTTCCTGCGAATATTCATTAAATTGGTGGTATGATACTGAAGAATGGTTACAGTCTGTCCTTCCCCAAAAATCTTCAATTTACGGATGATGAGTTGTTCGATTTTTGCCAACGCAACCCGGACCTGAATATCGAAAGGGATCATAATAACAACATACTTATAATGTCGCCAACCGGAAGTTTATCAGGTAAATTTAGTAGTACGCTAATCATAGAACTTGGGATCTGGAACAAAGAGAACCATTTAGGCCACGTTTTTGACTCTTCTACAGGCTTTTCACTACCTGACGGTTCGATGCGCTCGCCTGATGTATCCTGGGTGTCCAATGAAAAATGGGATCAACTTTCATTAGCAGAAAAAAAGAAATTCGCACCGGTTTGTCCTGAATTTGTAGTGGAAGTCATGTCACCTTCAGACGATTTAAGCGAGTTGAAAGACAAAATGCTCATGTATCTCACCAATGGCGCACAGCTGGGATGGCTTTTTGATATTGAAAATGAAGCTGTTTTTGTCTACACGCCAAACAATCAATCTTCGACAGTAGGCTATGACCATTTATTAAAAGCGGATCAAACCCTCCCGGGATTTGAATTTGACTTAAGTCTGCTAAAGAGTGAATGAATTAGTTGAATAAGTCGCTTAACCAAAAAACAAACGCTACACATCATTGGTACTGAACATGCATACTGAAACGTCAGTATTTACATCACTACTTATGAAAAATGCAAGAAAGACTTCCCGATTAAAGATAACCGGGAAGTACTAAACGGCGGTGAAGAGGTATTAACGCAACTATTTCCTAACATATTCACCGTTAACAAGCTTTTGAACCACTTTCCTGTCCGGTGTCCGGCAATTGGAGGAGTAATTTTGGAAGTAAATGCATTCAGGTATCCCTTCTTTGAAGGTGATCTGTACTTGATCTCGTTGAGTTCCAAGCATCCCTTCGAATCGATAGTTAGCAGTGATTTTTTGAGGTCTGTTTTGTTGATCTCGTGAGGCGACATACACATTGCTTACGCTATTAGGTATGTAACGAAATGCCCACGACCTGGAATTCTCGGATACCAGATCTCTGGTGAGCTGGTCCAGATCCTGCTCAAGCGAGTAATCTACATAGTAACGCTCCACAGAGCCATCCAGCTTCATGGGTGGTTCTCCATTGGCAAAGCGAATTAAATTCTCTTCAAATCTGTCCAAAGCAGGGCCACCACATGGGTTGATATCAATCAAGTCCTTCATATCCAATGAGATATATTTGACCTCAGTAGACAAATCTGTTACCGGCTCCAAACTATTGCCCTGTGTCATTTGCATGAATAGTTTACCGACATTTTTCAGCGCATCACGATCTATGATTTTACTGATCAATTCGTAAGCCTTGTATACTTCTGGATCTGCATAAAGTCCGGTGGGTACGGGAACCCACTCCACGCAGACTCTGCTGATCTCCCACCCATATCCATCCTTAGTCACCTTCTCAGTGGCACACTTGTCCTCATAGATCATGACTCGATTGGCAGGTAAGGCAGACTTGCAATCTCGGGCACGGGCATACATGTAAGTAGTGATCATCTCACCAAAAATTATTTCATCCCTGTTGAATGGGATGTTGAGGAAATCCCCTTTGATGAATGACCGGATTAATGCTTCGTTGCGAAGGCCTTTAGTTACAGCTCCAAGCTTGCTCCATGCCTTCTCTTCTGCCAGGCGCCTCTCCATTTCAATACGTTTCTGCTCACGCTCAATCTCCGCTTTCCTGGATTTCAAATCAGTAACAAGGGACCGAATCTGTGTGGACTCTTCAGTATTTGTAAAATAGACTGAATTGATCTGGTCCAGCTCAGGGATGAAATTAGAATTATTGATCCTTTGCTTTAGCGAATTGCTCATTCCAAGAACCAGCTCCGTTTTACGCTCTTTGATGCTCTCATCAAACGCTACAAGTGCAGGGCTTGACTGATATAGTTGAAATTTTCTTTTGACCTCACCAGACAAGCTATTAAGCGCTTCCACATCATCCAGCGACCTTAATTTTCGAACCTCTGGCTCCACCAGTTCGCTCAGCACCTCGTTTGTTTTCTGCTCAAAAGCGGCACGAATATCTTGTTTGGCCTTCCCGTCAATCTTAGACCAAAGTTCTATATTCCTCCGGTCAAACGAGCTGATTCTCTCCAGTGTAGTAAATCCTTCATTTTGCTGCAACTCATCCTCTTTAAGCTGCATGATGAGCTCATAAGCAGCACTCGTTTCTTCCTCACGAATAGCTGATTCCAGATTAGCGACCTCCTCAGGAAAGAACTGAGCATAATTGTTTTTAGAAATTTTTCTATATCTATCCAGCTCATTCCAATCGATTTGATTGGTTCGAAGTTCAGATATTGCCATTCGGCATTCTTCCTGGTACTGATCAAGCTGACGCTGGACACTCACAGGTACTAGTGTGACAGAAGGAAATGTCTGATCCATGAAACTGTAAGTCGTGGACTGTGACTTATTGTACTTTTTCAACCATTTATCAAAATCCTTGGCTTCCACTGGTTTGTTACCGTCCATTTTACTCTTCAATTTCTTGGATCGGCCTATTGTGCTGAGCACGATCAAAGAGGCTAACCCCAAAGTAGCTGCTCCTGCCAGTTCCTGATTGAACTTTTCTTCTTCATTGGTCTCGGGTATACCAGGATAGACCTCAGGACCCGCTACCCACCCTCCAGCAATGGATCCAAAGAAAATAGTGAGAACTGGTATGGAATAGGCTAATCCTTTCTCATACTGCCAGCGTGGATCCACCTGCTTAATTTCCTTGGTTCGTTCTCGCTCATTAGTGAAAACAGCTCTTTGCGAAAGACAAGATGAAAATAAAAGGGTGGAAGAAAGCAGCAGACAGATAACGCATTTCAGAGTTAATTGCCGTGACATTAACTGACTAAGTTGATTTCTAAGTAAAAGTGTACTTTCAATGATCTTCATATCCCTTTCATTTTGGATTTTATCGTTGACTCTCTAATCCCCCTGGCATTCCTTTCAGTACAGGATATTCCGATGAGCTACCAAAGTCCCAGGAATCTTCATCCCAGGTTAAATAAATGCTGACGTCCGTTGTAATGCCCTGAAGGGTGGCAGTTGGATAACCAGAGCCAGCTGACGAACTGGTGATTCCACTAGTGCTTATGTCCCAATAGTTGGACTTAGGTACTGAACCACTGTTTCTACCAACAAACCCTCCTATAGCACTGCTCCCCGTAGCACCTCCTGTGGAATAGCTGCTCACTACCAACCCAACATTCTCACCTATTAAACCTCCAATGTTATAGGAGTTGGACTCTACCTGCCCTGTGGCATAGCAATTCTTCATTTCACCAGTAAAATATCCGACCAATCCTCCTACTGATCGCCCATTGGCTATGACCCTTCCAGTAGCGTAGCACGAACTAATCGTTGGAAATCCGTTGTATCTACTGCCTAATAATCCTCCGATGTACGACTCACCACGCACTGTGGCTGAGGAGTAGCTATAACTTACCACTGGCAAATCACCACCTGATCCACCTACGGCACCAATCAAACCTCCGCATATATTTCCACTAGCCCTGGCCAATCCATGGCTTTGACTGGATATGATGGAGCCATTTTGATGCCACCCAACTACCAAACCAATAGTCTGAACCCCTTCTACGGACCCGTCAACCGAACATGACTTGATGGTTCCACTGTTGGCACCAACCAGGCCAGCTACGGATCCTTTGCCTTTCACGGATACGGATTGCAACACGACATTTTCGACCGAAGCGGTCTCGGAGATAAAGGCAAACAACCCTATATAATCCGATTCCCTATTGATGTACAGATTGCTAATGGTGAAGCCATTTCCTTCAAACTTCCTGACAAATCGTGTATTGCCTGTGTGTCCAATTGGGACCCAACCTTCGCCACTGGTTAGCTGTGTTTTAAGGCTCGTATTTTTATAGCTGTCATCCGACTGGAAGTCCAGGTCATTGACCAGTTCAAAACCAATGAATGCATTGAAAGTATCGCGTGCGTGCTCCAGACTGAGTCGATAGAGGTCATTGATGTTTCGAATGTCAATTAACCGGTCTCTATCCTCATCCACCCAGTTTAAGTCATCCGGATTCTTGGTTTCGTAGGCCAGGTCAATCGCGTAAGAAGCATTACCTACATCGGCGGTAATGGTAGATCGACGGACACCGTTTGTAAATACCGCCCGATCAACTGCTACAATGACATCCACAAAATCATGTGTGGCGTGGCTGGAACTAATGATTCCAGAGGATGGGTAGACAGAAACATTAGCATCATCTGAGTCCACATCAAATGCTACGTCATACGACGTGTTATTCGCTATTCGTAAAGCTACTTCATGTTCGAACAGTCCCATATTGATCGTGGAAGTGGAAATATCCACAAATCGCAGACGCTCTAAGGCAATGTCTGTGACCACTTTGCTTTCAGGATTGTCACTCCGGAAGGAATTACTCTGAAAATCCTGAGCTCGAACTTCAAATTCGTAGTTGCCAAGCTGGGATTCCAACATGGAAATTGACAATGAATAATTACCTGATGCATCTGCGTATGCATGCTGACCATTGATAAGCACTTCAGCATTGGGTATTCCTACAGCCGTCGATAGCCGCTCTATTACCTGACCGGTAAATTCCACAGTTACCAATTGCTCACCATCTTCTTTCGGTGTAAGATCCCATTCGTCACATGCCTGGAGAAAAAGCATTAGAAGGAGCAGTGGATAGGATGATCTCATGAATCTCATCGCTGGGCATCCACTCCGTTGGGCATTCCTTTGAGGGCAGGGTACTGACTGGAGTTCCCAAAATCCCAGGCATCACTACTCCAGGTAGCGTAAATGCTGGTACTGGAAGTAACGCCCTGTAGATTGGCAGTGGTCTGCCCCGTGGCATCACCGGCTGAGGTTTCAACTCCACTGGTATTAATGTCCCAATAGTTGGTGGAGGAAATGCTACCGCTTCCAGTATTTCTACCGACAAGGCCACCGATATTAGATGAACCCTCCACCGTTCCGGTTGAAAAGCAGGTACTTATAATTCCGTCGCTTGAATTGGTACCTATCAATCCGCCAACATAGTAGCTTGAAGAAGATACTGCTCCCTTAGCATAGCATGACAAAACTTCTCCATTACCAAAACTTCCAATTAAACCCCCGATACTTTGACCGCTACCTTCCACGTCACCAGTGGCATAACAAGATTGAATAACACCTGATCCATAATATCTGTATCCTATTAAACCTCCTACTGCTGTAGTGCCATTAACTAGTGCAGTGGAGTATGAATACTCAACTCTCCAGGTATGTGAAGAGGAATTACCCAAGCGTCCAATTAATCCACCGACAGAACCTTCAACAGAGGTGACGCTACCAGAAGTATAGCACTGACTTACTTTACCTTGACCATGTAATCCGATCAATAATCCCACTCTTGTTCCAGAACTCGAAATATCTCCTGATACTGAACAACCCACCACATCAGCTTGATTGTAGCCAATTAGTCCAGCAACATTATCATTTCCAGTCAAGTATTTTATAGATAAATGAACGTTGCGGATCTCTGCTCTAAAAGTCGTGGTAGCGAACAGAGCTGAATTAGAAGTTGTGCGATTAATTAGCAGATTGGAGATAGTGAATCCATTACCTTCAAACTCTGCGTTGAAATCCCCATTGTTGAAGCCTATGGGGAGCCACCCGCTACCACTGGTGAGTGTCGGCTTCAATGAAGTGTCCTCATAGTCATCTACATTCTCAAAGTCCAGATCATTGGCCAGTTCGTATCCGATAAACCCACCAGTAGGAGCTCCTGCCAGACCAGTTCCATCAGCATCCAGGTCATTTCGCATGTCATTCAAATCATCAATGGTATGTATTTCAATCAGACCATCATTGTCATCATCTGCATCTACAGAGTTAATAACTCCATCGTTATCATCGTCTTCATTACCACCTCCGCCTGAGCCTGATTCATTTACGCTCATATTAATCACTACCTCATCGTCACCACCATTTCCACCAAACTGTAATCTAGCCTGGTAATCGCCATTGGTCAGTCCAGACCGATTGATGAACACTTCGATTTCATCTGATTGTGCGGGCTCAATACTTCCTTCCGTAGGGTTGAGTGATAACCAGTTTTGGCCTGAAGTAATCTCAATATTAACATCCCAGCTTAAAGTGGCAGATCCAGAATTCTGAAGGACTAATCCTAGTGACGTGGACTCCTCTCCGAAGTTCAATGTACCCTGCTCTATCACCAAATTAGCTCCCGATGCGTCCACCTTTTCTGCCAAAACGGTGAGCACGGCAGTACCGGCTTTTTGTGAAGTAAATGAAACAGAGGTCTGATTGTCCCCAATGGACAGAAGCGAGCGATTGACCGTAAAGGTGAAAGATGTCTGACTATTGGCATTTAATGTGCCGCTGGTTTTATTGACACTTAACCAATCCGCCGACAGGTCCAAGGAGTAGTTGATACTTTCTCCATTGGGATTGGAAAGGGTAACTTCTTTGGAACTCTCCCCAGTCCCAAAATCGATTTCATCAGGATTGATAGTCATGGAAGCTAAAGGACTTTTAGTCATTAACACCTGTACAGTGATGGAGCCACTTTCTGGGATGTTAAAGATCAAAGATCCGCTGTAATCACCCACGTCTACCGAGGCACGATCTACAGTCACCACCAGATTGTCCTGGTTGAGGCCATTTACGGTGCCTTCTGTTTTGCTGAGTTTGATCCAGTCGGCAGTTTTGGTTACTTCATAGGTAATGGCAGAATTTACAGTGTTTTTGATGAGCAAGGCTTTTTCATCTTCATCAGAACCAAAGTCCAACTGCGTGGGGGAGATTTCTAAAGGAGACTCAGGGTTGTTGAGAGCTGTTACCACCAGGTCGGCGGATGCTCGTCCTGCAATGTTGATGGTAAGTGTTCCTTCATTCAGTCCGAGCTGCATCTCACTTCGATCCACCGTCACCAGGATATTAGCACTGTTCTGAGATTGCAATGTCCCAGTTGATCTACTGATCTCGATCCACTGGTTGGGAGCAGTGATTTCGTAGCTGATCTGTGTGGAGATCACGTTTTTAAACGAAAGCGATATCTCTGTTCTACTATCTCCAAAATCCAGACTGGACGGGCTAACAGTGATAGCTGGTTTTGGAGTGAGTGCCAGATCGCCTCTCGTTTCTTCCAGACTTCTCACCGTTAATTGCGCAGTTTCTCCTGGCTCATAGTCTGGATGTGAAACGGATACGGTATAGTCTCCGATATTCAGATCATCGAATCGGTAAGAACCATCATTACCTGTTGTAATGCTGTTGGCTTCACCTCCTGACAAAGTGACCACTGCGTTGGGCACTGGTGTACCTGACCCTTCGGACAAAGCATTGGTAATGGTACCAATGAGTGTGCCGGTTAATATTGGATCTTCTTCATCTCCACAGCTTGTAAAGGTTAGAACCGTGATGGCTACTACCAGCAGCAAAATGAGTTTGATGTATTTGATTGGTGACATGTGATTTAGGTTATTTTATAGTCGGTTATCTTTTAAGTTCTATGAGTTGTTGGCGCATAACCTGCCAGTCAGGTTTGATCTTCAGCGCATTCTCTAGATCTGAGATGGCAGCCTGCTCATCCCCTTTGCTCAGATAAGCAAACGCTCGGGCAGCATAGTCTCCGGCTCTTTGATCAGGACGGTTGTCAATGGCTACTGTGTAGTACTTGATGGCATTGTCGTACTCTTCTAATCCGAAGTACGCTCTGGCTTTTTCCGTATAAGCATTCCATTGTTCCTTGTCCAGAGCGATGGCACTATTGGCTTCTGCGATTGCTTTTTTATGCAATCCAAGCTCATTGAGATATTTGGCCCGATTGCGATAAGCGGCCGTATAATCGGGTCGGTACTCGGTGGCTTTTCCATAGTATGCCACTCGGTTGATGTGATCTTCTTCACTGTCCCCTTCAATGGCACGTGCTTTTTCAAACCACATTTTGGCATAAGTGGTATAGTCCAGGTTGCGACTGAGATTAGCGTACTTCGCACTTAGAGCAGCTGAGTGGGTCCAGCCAGTAGCTATGGATGCAAGTCGGTCACTCCGTGCCGGGTGTGTTTTCGAAGCTTTATCGCTACCGGCATTTTGCATGGCTGCCTGGGCTTCCTCCATTGATGCACCGAGTCGATTAAGCGCAAACCCGGAGAATTCATCCGCCTCAAGTTCTTTATCTGGTCTGCTCCCCTGCCCATCCAGAGTGTGACCATTGAGATGATGCCCAATCTCATGAGCAAGGATGCTTATAGCCGCCCAATCGGTCTGAGCTTTCATCCCTATTCTATCAAGAAATCCATCATCATAGATAATGTACCTGATTTGGCCAATGTCTCCATCCAGATTGACTGCAAAGGCATTGTTGATGTTTGCACAGCGCACCAACAGGAAGTTCATCCGTAGACCAAGCTGCTCCATGATATTGGCTACAGGTACTTCCGCTTCCTCATAGCTATCATAACCAAGTTGTGGGCAGAGCTCCTCTCTGGAGAATTTGGCATTGTCACCGTAATACCCACATGCCTCTGTTAATCCTGGCTGGGAAAACAAGGCTGAAGTGGAAATGAAGAGTGCAATATGTAGCAATCCCCATTTCATCAGAAGGTGATTTTTAGACCTACAGAGTTTCTGGCAACTGCCCAATCCAAATGCATCTTTCGCCGCTCAAAGACATAAAGGTTTTTGTCAGAGGCTGTGGCATCTACAATGTTGATGATCCAAACCGCAGCTGCTCCCACACCGAGAATGGTGCCGGTCGCTTTCCAGGTTTTTTCATTTTGATCGTAGGTATTGTACTGGGCCAGGTTTCCCTGACGTAAGGCCATGGCTGCCTGATCACCTTGCTTTCCTGCTTCACTAAAGCTGAAAATGGTTCCACCAATCAATCCCACTGTGCCCAAACTAAACAGCAACCCCTTGGAAGGTTCTTTATTGTAAAACTGACCCCATCCAGGCACTAAAGATGAACGCCAGATGAAATTCCCTTTGGCCATCACCCCACCATCAGTGCGCTCACCTTGCTTGGGTGACCCTATGAGTGTGTAGAAGTACGAGCCATTGTTCCACTTTTTCACTGGGAAAATAACGAGTGTTTTTTCGGCTACTTTGACCTTACCACTTCGCTTAAACTCGCTTGACACCTGCTCATCAATAATCTCTCTTTTCTGCTCTACTGAAAACCCAGCAGTAACCGCACCACGTTGTATCGCCAGCGCCTCCAGTGCATCCAAAAAAGCTTCATCACGAGAGGTGCCCTCTCCTACGAAGTAATCAAATAACTGTGATTCAGATTGTGGTTCATCATTGATCCATTTAGGCTGAGCTTGTAGTGCTAATACCAAAAGTATCAGTGGAAGCGTAATTAAAACTTTCATCAAGGTAGGTGTGGTTAGTACGTAATGTGTAAATAGTATTATTTAGAATTCTCCGATATCTCCATCATCGGCTTCTTCCGCAGCGGTCTCGATGGCTGCCATCACCGCACTGGTTTTATCGGCCAGTTCTAGCTGCTCCATGGCTTTGGCGAGGTTTTCCTGCACTGTTTTGGCATTGATGGAATACAGAAAGTAGACTTGCCAGTAAATCTTATTGGTTTCCTTTTCCAGGATTTTCTCCCAATAGCTGGCCACACGTGTAAAACCTGTGAATTTGGCGGCCGTCTTCATCTTCTCTGTTCGGGTAAACAGACGCTCACGTGCTTCTTCTGAGATGGCCACATCGTTTCTCACGGAGGCATCAATCTCTTGCTTGAGGATGCTGGCAAATTCAAACGACGCATTGAGAGTAGCTACTCTCCGGGTATCATCCAAAGAAAACAGATCAGTGGAGCCATTATTGGCCATTTCTCGGGCATTGGCCACAAACAAGTACACGTCATCGTCCTTGTCCATTTTGATCCGGTTGGCTCTACCTTTTCCCAATCGCTTAAAATCCTTACCTCGCGACCAATTGACCCAGTGAGGTTTATTGCCACTATCCTCCAGTTTTTTTTCTTTTTGAGCTTGCACCTCCAGTGCACTGAGTGTGATCAGTAGGTAGGTGACGGCCATGAGGAGCTTTGCAGTATTTTTCATAACAGTAGACTTTTACATGTACTGTAAAATTCTATCATCCTGCTACAAGCTCATATTTGTGTGGAATTTTTCCGTTTAAGGGGGTGAATCAATCAGAAATATGGTGAAAAAAGACGCCTAAACCAAGTCGTTACTTATCATATTTGATGAAACTGGTCGGTCACCAGTTTTCGATATCTAGATCCCAGGATAATTTCCTTATTGCCTATCAAAACCGCTTTTTTCACGGGGGAGCCGGGTGCTTCCTGATGATCGATCACACGCTGCACCTGTTTGGTATTGATGATGAAATACCGGGATGCTCGTGTCAGATGAGGATAAAAGGACAGCCGTTCTTCAATCTTGGAAAGGTTGAGTGCCACTGTAGGTAGCATCTTATCTTTCAGCTCCAGGCGGTCGGCAGTCATGATGACCGCCGTATCTCCTCCATTGGACTTGATCCATAATATATCATCGAGGAGAATGGCAAACCTGCCACGTCCGTTTTTGACAAAAATTCGGTCATTGAGGATTTCTCTACTGCCCGACTGTATCTCCGGAGTGTGTTCTGAGTTTAGTGCCTTCATCACCGCCATTTTCAATTCGTTGTTGGTAAAGGGTTTATTCAGGAAGGCTTCAGGAGCAGTTTTCAGCGTCATATCAAACGCCTCATCATCCTGGCGGCTGGAGAGATAAATGATCCTCACGGCTCCTTTGGAGAGGAGTTTGGTGGCTAGGTCTACACCTGTCATTTTACCAGAAAGGTTGATGTCCAATAAGGCTACATCAGGCAAGTCGTTCTTGACTTCCTGCCAGGCCTGCTCTGCTGACGCATACGGACCAGAGACATTCTGATATCCGAAGTATTTGAGCCGATCAATGATGTCATGACCCAGTAAGAGCTGATCCTCTACGACTATTATTCTTGCATCAACCATAGTTCTCTTCATCAAAAGGTAATGTGATAGCTAAGTCCCGACTCACTGTCGATAATCACCTCAGCATTCAGCTGTTCGCACAGTATACGGATGAGTCTGATTCCAAAACTACTGCTCTCCGTCCATTGCACCGATTCAGGTAATCCGGGACCTTCATCTCGCATGACCAATGAGTGTTTGTTATTTGTGCCACTGAAATTAACAAAAAAAACACCATTATTTGCCATCCCATACTTCGCAGCGTTTAGGCTGATCTCATTCACTATCAATCCTAAGGTGAAGGCTTTTTGATTGGTAAACTGATCATCTTCCAGATTCAGCTCAAGGCGATCGCTACTGATACCCATGGTATCGAAGGTATTGATAACAATATCTCTGATAAAATCTGCGACTGCCACATACTGACCCTCCTCACTTTTGAACAGTTTGTTGTAGAGGATAGAGATGCTTTCCATTCGAAGTTTTTCTTCCACCAATACGTCATAAGCCTTACTTCCCTTGTATTGAGATAGCTGCCCATTGAGGATGCTGATAATCCCCGCCAACGAGTTGACCGTGAAATGAAAATTTTGGCGATTGAGTGTGTCAATTTGCTGATTGCTCTCTTGCAGGTCCGTATTTAAGGACTGCATTCTTTGGCGCTGCCTGTAAATAATCCATGACAACAAAGCAAAAAACAAAAGGGCGATTACCGCCACGCCTGCTATCCAAAAACTCCTTCTGGCATTAGCCTTGGAGCGTTCTGCCTGGATGTTTGCACGGATGCGCTGTTCTTCTTTCTTGTCTAACTCATAATTACTGATGATTCGCTCCGTCTGGAGTTTGCCAGCCAAAAAGATGGAATCTCTCAGTTCGGACCATTGCTTCAAAAACCCATAAGCCCTATCGTATTCACTTGTTTTTAGGTGTATTTCAGCAAGTATTTCGTAACTCCAAACCATTAGTTCACCTATTTGCTGCCGCTCCGCATAGGAGACTGACTCGAGAATCAAAGACTTGGCCAAATCCAATTGATCTGTGGCAATGGCCAGTTTGGCCCGATGATAGGAGTTATTAGCTCTCAGATAGCCATCGTCCAAAACATTGATAACCTGCGAGGATTGATCAAAATAGTATAATGCACTATCAAAATTCTTCTTCCGTATAAATAATTCCCCCAGCATGTTTAGGGTATATGGTAGTGAAGAGGAGTCCACACGGATCTTCACACCCAATGAGCGGGTTAAGTAACGATGAGCTGAATCCAATTGATTCAATCTTAGATAGGCCATCCCCAGGTTATTGGTCACTGATGCCTGTCGCAGTTCAGACTGTCTTTGGATGTACACTGGTAAAGCCCTGTGGTAATAGTTGATGGCCTCATCGTATTCTCCCTGATCCAAAAAGATATTGCCAATCGCCAGGTGTAGCGGTGCGATCTTCTGCTGATAATTGGGTGTAAGTAGGTCTACCGCCTTAAGATAGAGCGCTATTGCTTCGGTATGCCATCCCTGTGACTCGTAGACATTACCCATATTTCTCCACCTACCAGCCAGAGAGGTGGTATCATTTCGGTTCAGATCGATCTGTTCGGCTATCTGATAATACTTGATGGCACTATCATACATCCCTAGTTTTTTGTAGCAAAGTCCTATGTCGTTGTGGAGATTGGAGAGCAGGTTTAAGCTGTCGGTTTGCTCGGCATAGGTTAGTCCCTGCTGGTATTGTTGGATGGCTAGCCCGTATTTGTATTGGTAATAGGAAGTATCTCCTTGCTGGTACCAATTGACCGCAGAGTCTATTGCCACCTGATTTCTCGGTACTTTTTTTGGGGTGTCCTCACAGGATAAGAACATCAGAATCAAGAAAAGAGCAACCAGGCAGGATTTCATGTTTTCAATGATAATAAGGAGTTGTCAAAAATGACAACTCCTTATTCATAAAACCTCAATCGTCACAATCCGCTTTGCAATCCGGATCTTCCGTACCGTTAGTTGCTTGGTCCACTACCTGCGGAGTTGGCTCATCCGCTTCGAATTCACAAGAAACAAGTGAAACTGCAAATAATAGAAGTACTAATTTTAACGCTTTCATAATTCATTTTTATTTAATGGTTTGAAAAAGCGTCTTGCAAGACTTGATTAATGGTGGGTGCAGTCGCGATATTCCCAGTCACCGGCTGAAAACCTGCGAGCGTCTGATCAACCGTCTGTTCACATCAGATCGCCTGGTCAATTTTCACGGGATGGATGCAGGCCGGCGATGGAGAATTCTTGTGATTCCGATCAAATTCTGATTGAGTTCCGATCAAATTCTGATTTTAACCCAGAATAGCTTATGTTTCAGGGTGTCAACCTAATCACATATGATCTTATCTATTTACCTGTTGTGGCTGTATAATTGGATCCAGCCTGTAGAGTACACTACTGTATCACTGTGGAATGATCAGTACATCAAATTGAAAGATGGCGTAGAACTTACGCTGGATGAAACAAACGGAGAAGATATAAACAGTCCTGTATTTGGTGGTATGAACTATCGCCTCATGGCCAGCAAAGGTCCGCGAGTAAAGCTGCCTACCATTGCTTCCAATTACCTGGAAATTGGAATTGAACTAACCAACGATACCGAAAACCAATTAACCATTGACCGAATAAAGCTACTTCCCCAAAGTCTGATGCCTATTGAGAATGCCGTGGCCTCAAGTGGCCGTTGGGTCGGAATCATGCATACCAACGATTATTTTGGTAAATTGGATCTGGAAGTGAAATCCCTTGATGCACCTACCGTATTGATCCCGACCGATCTTACCGTATTCGGAAGTTCGGATGAGCGAGATAGCCGATTGCAATTGACTGTGAGCATCGATGACCAACTTAAACAGAAAGAAACAAAGCTCTTTTCATTTCAAATCCAAATAGACCTGATCGATTTGCAAACAGCTAAAACAATAAGCACCCAATCTGATAAAACATACCACCTGGCCATCCAATGAGCAAGCTTTCCTTTACCGAAGAAATAGACCAATACGAACTCCAACTGGATCGCTTCATAGGCACTCATACTGAAGAAAGCATCACCAGGGCATTAAGAACACTAGTCATTGCCTATCACCATCATCCCTCCCCATCAGCGCATCCTTTCATTGCAGAGATCAAGTCCGGGAAGGACAAAACGCCAAGACTTACACCGGCATCATTTAAGCGACTTGTGAACCGTGACATTCTGTATCATTTAGATCAAAAGGAGGCCCAGATTCGAGCGGCTGTTGTCTACAAATACCTCTGTGGTGCCTATACTGGCGCCAGGGACTTCAAAAACAAAGATGAAGGATTGCGGTCCATTGAAAAAGGAGAATTTCCGTCCATAACCGGTGTAGATAACAAAGGTGGAGACCTGGACAACTACAAGGTACTGGGGAATATTTTCACTAACACAGAAGCAACACCTTCCAGATTTACGCTCATGCTGTGCCTCGCCATACTCAATCTACCAGAACAACTGCTAGAGGAAATGATGATAGAGCAATCAGATGCAAGTACCATTCATCAGGAGACACCCCAGCCCAAAGCTCAGCATTCCACAAAAGCCAGCAAGAGGTGGATCATTCTTCCTGCGATCAGTGTTAGTTTTCTGGCTTTCCTATCCATTGGTATTTACCTCTATCAGGTGAACAAACCCTCAAGCACTAAAGAGATCAAATCTTCGCAGCTCTTTAGCAACACGCTTCCGCTCCGTAGTGCTCCTTTGGATTCGATGAGTCTTGAAATCCTCAAATTTCATCCGCTGACCAAAAGCATCAAAACATCCAGGGAAGAAATAGCCGTAAACGAGGCACTGGTTCGATTCAAACTAGTGAATAACACCTCAGGTCCTATTTTCCCAGATCATCTGATCATTTCACTTACCCCAGAACCATTGCTCCCTCAACAAAACGCCATCAGCGAATCACTCGTTACTCCAGCGCCTACTATTGCTGTGATCTCCCTCAGTACCACTGACCAGTTTCTTAACTGTGTATTGATCAATGACAATGATTTTCCTAATATCCCATCTAAATCGATTGCTACTGGAGAATTCCTCCTCCGAGCCGAACAGATCTCCGCCGAACAACTCTTTACTATCAAAATGGGTATGCTACTTCATGGAAATCAGGAGTATGACTTAACTTCTAATGAGTTTCGACTTTTTGTAAGTCCATAATTAACTCATCAATTGCTTCAACATCTCAGCCAGGGTTTTGATCTCCTCATCACTATTGTGCACGTGCAAACTGATGCGGAGACGCTCCGTACCTGACTTCACCGTTGGGGAGAGAATTGGGCGAACATCATAGCCAGACTCCTGCAACTGGCTGGAAATCACTCGAGCCTGCTCATTGCTCCCAATCATTACCGGTTGTATAGCGGTATGGCTCATTGCCTTTGGCCAGTGGGTCCTAAACAGCTCGATTTTCTTAAGCAACTGTCCTTGCAACTGCTGGTACTCCGCCAGGTACCGAAAACTTTCTGTAATAGCGATAACGCTGTGCGGTGGCAATGAAGTAGTATAGATAAACGGCCTGCCAAAATTGACCAGGTAATCAATCAAAGTCCTGGAACCAGCCACACAAGCTCCATGGACGCCCATGCCTTTGCCAAAAGTATAAACCCGGGCAAAGATGCTTTCAGCCACACCTTCTTCCATGAGCATTCCGGCACCCTGCTCTCCGTAGCAACCTGTACTATGTGCCTCGTCCACGATCAGATAGGCTCCATGCTTTTCACATAGCTGCACCAGCTCGTGCAGCGGTGCCACATCACCGTCCATGGAAAAAATGGTCTCGGTTAGCACAAAACACCTACCGGTCACTCGCTGCATTCTTTGCTCCAGGTCGTCCAGATCGTTGTGGCGAAAAGCAACCGTCTCTGCTCTGCTTAGCCAAGCCCCTTCCTTGAGACAGACGTGCGACAATTGATCGTATAAAATAGTGTCACCCTTATCGGCAACCGATGATACCAAGGCTTGATTGGCAGCATAGCCAGAGTTAAACAAGAGCACCGATTCGGCCCTAAAAACAGATTGCAGGAGCTCTTCTGCCTCCTCGTACCAGCGATGATTTCCAGACAGCAAGCGACTTCCAGTACCTCCATTGGGTACTGGCTCTTCCAGACATCTGTTGTGAATGCGCTGACTTAACTGTGCATTTCGCGCCAGACTCAGATAGTCATTGCTGACAAAGTCCAGAAGGCCACCATCCGTTTTCAGAGAGCGGATATTTCCCTTTTCGATCCGGTCGTTGAGTTTCTGCTGTAGGAAGTCCAAATTCATCGTTTACAAAAATGCTAAATCTCTATATTTGTCGCCGCATGCGAAGATCACTATTCTTCTTTACATTTCTCGCCCTGTCCATTCATCTGTCCGCACAGGAAAAGCCCAAAAAAGAATACCTCACATTTGACTATCAACTGGTGGTGGACAATGACGTATTCACACTGGACCTGACCATGGATCAATACTACAGCAGTGGCATCTATCCGGAGGTCAGAATGCTGCTAGATAGTAACAAGAAGGCCAAGAAAATCAGAAGCTATAAGCTCAACCATAGGATATATACTCCCTACTGGATTGGGCACTCCAGACTGGAACAAATAGACCGACCCTATGCAGGAATTATCTCAGGGAGCATCACCAATGAGTACTATTTCCATACGAACAAATACCTCAGAGCCGAACTAGAGCTAGGCTGGCTTGGACCCGGAGTGCGAATGGGCCAGCAACAGAGCACCTGGCACCGCTGGTTTGGGATGCCTCAGCCAATGGGCTGGCAGTATCAGATTGAGGACACCCCAGTGGTGAATCTCTACCTCAATTACATTCAGCCGCTGTACTCTTCCTATCGATTTGAGGTTTCCAGTCAGTCCAATCTGAGCATGGGGACGGTTTATAACAATTTCAGGCAGAGTCTGGTCATCCGCACAGGAGAGCTGCGACCAATACATCAATCGTCTTACGTGGCTTCATCGCTTGGCCGCAAGCGAAAGGAACGTCAGCAAAAAACCGAAGAGTTTTATTTTTTCTATTCACCCGGTGTAGAATACGTGCTGTACAATGCCACACTGCAAGGTGGATTGATTGGACCGGAATCTCCAGATACTGTGGATGCGATTCCCTGGGTAATTCAGCATCGTTTTGGGGTCATGTTTAGCTGGCCCAGATTTGACCTCAGCTTTACCCGATTCTGGAGGAGCAAGGAAAACGACTCAGCGATGAAGCACACTTATGTGGCCATTCGCTTGAACCAACGCTTCTAAAAACACTCAACTTTTTACCTCCAAAACCAGCTTACCCATAGCGCGCCTACTCATGATGTCATCCAGTGCTTTGGCAGCATCTACCAGGGGATACGTTTTAGAGATGCGCACCTTCAGCTTGCCCTCAGACATCCATTTTAAGATCATGCGCATGTTGGCTCGGTTCTCTTTGGGATTGGTGCGCCAGAAACTTCCCCAAAACACCCCAACGATGGAAGCGCTTTTGAGCAATGGCAAGTTCCACGGAAGTGCGGGCACTTCGCCCGACGCAAATCCTACTACCAGGTGCCTGCCATTGGGACGTAGCGAACGAAAAGCCTGCTCGGACACCTCCCCTCCTACCGGATCGAAAACAACATCCACGTGGTGCTCCTTCAGTTGGGATTTGAGGTTGTCATAAGGTACGGCTAGATCTGCGCCATTGTCGAGAGCCTCTTTCCGTTTGGCTTCCGACGAACAAACCGCTATGACTTTCGCACCCAGTACCTTACCCAGCTGAACGGCAGCAGTACCTGTACCTCCAGAAGCTCCCAAAACCACCAGTGTCTCCCCCGGATGTAACTGCCCGCGATCCTTGAGAGCATGGATGGCCGTACCGTAGGTTTCCAGTACCACAGCTGCGGATAAGCAGGTAATTTTGGGTGGCAGCTGATAGACATTGTGCCAATGCGCTTTGACGACTTCACCAAATCCACCCCAGGTCATGGATGCCAGCACTGCATCCCCAACCCGTACCTCCTGAGCCTGATCGCCAATCGCCAGCACCGTTCCCGATACTTCCTGTCCAGGACTAAAAGGTAGCTCAGGCTGAAACTGGTATTTCCCCTGGATGATCAGGGTGTCCGGATAATTGACGCCAGCATAGTCCACAGCTATGAGGACCTCATCTGGCTGGAGTACTGGCTCAGGTACTTCCTGAAGGGTAAGTGCTTCCAAACCGTTAAACGAGTTGCAAATAATTGCTTTGGGCATGGGTAATTGGGATTTATGCAAACAATGTTGCGCTACAGCGCCTTAATATAGTGTAGTTAACCAAAAAATGACCATTATGAAAACGATAGAATCGAGAAGTTTGACATTTGGTGTACTGACTACAGCGGCTCTGATTGCTTATTTCATGATTATGAAAGCAGTGGGTTTGGTACACAACTTTGAGCTGAGAGCATTTAACGCCATCATCATGCTGGCGGGCGTCTATTTATCCATTCACACGTACAAGAAAGCGAAGGAAGGACGCTTCCAATTTTTGAAAGGTGCCGGAGTAGGTTTATTGACCAGCCTTGTAGTGGCGGTCACTTTCACCATCTTTATTTCCACATATATCTTTCTAAATCCGCAGTTTCTGGCAGAAATCAAACAGGCTGAGCCCCAAGGTAGGATATCCAATACATTCTCCGGAGGGCGGCCAATGGCTGCCTTTCCGTTTTTAGTGACGATTGGCCGTTCCATTAGCTTTGGGTACTCAATCATCGCATCAATCCATTGATCATCCGTTAGGTCCTTACCTTTAAACTGTTCTTTGTAAATAGCCTCCCCTTTTCGCAGGAGTTGCTCAGGTTTCATGTCCAGCATCTCCAGTATTTCCTTCAACTCCGCTTTGCTCGGCGGGGTATTGAGGTACTCAATGATGGTCACCATTTCCTTTTTATCTTCTAACAGCTGCAGGGTTTCTCTACTTTTTCTGCATCGTGGATTGTGAAATATGCGGGTCATATTTTCGGTTTTTCTGTACATACAATACTAAGAAGATTCCGCAGAGGATAAAAGCATTTGCCAACCACACAAATCAACAAATCTCCACAAGTAAAGAATGTACAAATGCCACATAGCATTTTTCACTAAATTGATAGTCGGTTACATGACCGACTAGTTTATTGTTGAAAGTATCGAATAACACGACTATGCGCACGACTCTCCTGGCCTTGATGGTCATACTGATGGTACAAGCGGACCTTACCGCCCAAAAACGTAAAAAAAACTCCACTCCGGCGGCTACTCCGGCTGCAGATCGCTGGGCTGGCTATCAGCAACGCCAGCAAATCACGGAAAACTCCTGGGTGAAAAACATCCCCTTTCGCAATGTGGGACCAACCATCATGAGTGGCCGGGTGGTTGACCTGGAGGTAGACCCTACTGATCCTACTCACTTCTACGTGGCGTATGCTTCAGGTGGACTCTGGGAAACGACCAATGAGGGCACTTCATTTACTCCCCTCTTTGACAATGAAATCGTGATGACGATTGGGGATATTGCCGTGGACTGGGAAAATGGTACCATCTACCTGGGCAGTGGTGAAAACAACTCCAGCCGCTCCAGTTACTCCGGTTACGGCCTGTTTAAATCAGCGGATAATGGTAAAACCTGGGAGCACCTCGGTCTGGAAGAAACACATCACATCGGGCGCGTAATACTCCACCCTTCTGACCCGAATACCCTATGGGTGGCGTCACTCGGACACCTCTACTCCACCAACCCTGAGCGTGGTGTCTATAAAACGACCGATGGTGGAAAATCCTGGAAAAAGACCCTCTATGTAGATGATCAATCTGGAATTGTGGAGCTGGTCATCAACCCGTCCAACCCCGATGAACTATTGGCGGCAGCCTGGGAGAAAGACCGCAAGGCCTGGAACTTTGTGGAAGCTGGCAAAGGATCGGGTATTTACCAATCTACCGATGGTGGTGAAACCTGGACGAACGTCTCAGAAGGAGACTCCGGTTTTCCAGATACCGATGGGATGGGACGGGTAGGTCTTGCCTATGCTCCATCAGATCCAAACATCGTCTATGCCGTACTGGACAATCAGGACCGTAGAGAAAAGGAAGATGAAGAAACCTATCCAGTCACCAGAGAGCTTCTTCGCAACACCACCATGGATGCATTCCTGGCGCTAACAGATGATGACTTGAATGACTTTCTGGATCGCGAACGCTTCCCGAGAGAATACAATGCTGTAGACATCAAAGCAGATGCCCAAGCTGGAAAATTAAAACCTCAGGACCTGGTCACCTACCTGGAGGATGCCAACAGCATGCTATTTGACACGCCAGTGAAAGGTGCGGAAGTCTACCAATCCACTGATGGTGGGCTGTCCTGGTCCAAAACGCACGAAGACTACATTGAGGCACTGGTGTATTCGTATGGCTACTATTTTGGACAGATCCGGGTGGACGGTCAAAATCCAGACATCCTTTACACCATGGGGGTGCCATTGGTCAAATCCATGGATGGTGGTAAAACCTGGGAGACTACTTCCTCACAGAATGTACACGCTGATCACCATGCTCTTTGGGTTAACCCCAATCGATCGGGTCACCTGATCAATGGAAATGATGGCGGAGTGAACATCTCCTACGACTATGGCGAAACCTGGTACAAGTGCAATTCCACGCAAGTGGGCCAGTTCTACTCGATAGCCTATGACATGGCCGAACCCTACAATGTGTATGGAGGCCTACAAGACAATGGCGTGTGGAAAGGGCCAAGTACCTACGAGTATTCGTACTCATGGTATGAGGAAGGCAAGTATCCGTACGAACGACTGATGGGTGGGGATGGTATGCAAGTGGCAATTGATACCCGTACCAATGAGCTGGTATACACTGGCTACCAGTTTGGGAATTACTTCCGCATCAACATGAAAACAGGTGATCGCCAATACATCACACCGAGTCACCAGCTCGACGAAGAACCTCTCCGATGGAACTGGGAATCTCCAATCATGCTTTCCAGCCACAACCAGGACATTGTGTACTTCGGTAGTAACAAGTTTCACCGCAGTATGAACCAGGGTGATGATTTTGAGACGCTTTCTGGCGATCTGACCAAAGGTGGCATTAAAGGAGATGTGAGCTATGGTACTTTGACCTCCATCTCCGAGTCTCCCCTGCGATTTGGACTGATCTATACGGGTAGTGACGATGGGCTGGTGCATGTATCCAAAGATGCCGGCCAGACCTGGACGAATATTTCCACAGGACTGCCGGCGGACTTTTGGGTGGGCAATGTGCAAGCCTCCAGCCATGTGGAGGGACGCGTGTTTGTGAGTTTTAACGGTTACCGATGGGACAACTTTGAGCCGATGGTCTATGTGTCCAATGACTATGGAAAAAGCTGGACGTCCATTAGTGCCAACTTACCGAAGGAGCCTGTGAATGTGATCAAAGAAGATCCGAAGGATGCTAACATTCTGTATGTCGGTACGGATCATGGTGCCTATGTGAGCTTGAATATGGGCAAATCTTACATGGCGTTTAGTAAAGACTTACCCGCTGTGGCCATTCATGACCTGGCTATACATCCAAGAGAAAATGACTTGATCCTGGGTTCACACGGCCGATCGATATTCATTGCAGATGTGACCGCTTTACAGCAGCTACCCGCTACTGAAGCAGCAGTGAAGGTATTCCGTGCCGAAGGAGCTACCTTCTCCGATCGGTGGGGTGACAAAGGCTATTATTGGGGTGATCCGTATGAGCCCTCCACTACTCTGGAGATCTTTACACGATCATCAGGAACGGCCACTTTGACCATCACCAAAGATGACCTAACGCTTAAAGAATGGACAGCCGATGTAGATGCCGGACTAAACTACATCGACTATGACTTCACCATTGCGGCAAGCGCAGCCCCAGAACTGCAGCAAGCACTGGAACTGGAAGAAGACCTGGAAGCAAAGGAAAATGGCTCTTACTACCTGCAGTCGGGAGATTATACCCTGAGAGTGATGGTAGGTGGTGCAAGTGCGAGTGAAACACTAAGCATCAAAGAACCGCGAGAGCGACCAAAAAGAAAAGGCAGCAAATAAATACTGCTCTAGCTAAAGAATTCAATTGGCTTGCCCGATCTATGGAGGGTGGTCAATTGAATTCCTTTTGTATGGCTTTGCAACTGGATAAAGTCTCTTACTAACTAATAAGTGTTTAAGTAAGAGTGGCTATCTAATTAAACCGAAGCTGACTACCTTATTTGGAATGATTTGTGCTCAATCTACTCTGTAGCTAATTCACGCCCTCAAATGGCTCACTGTCTATGGGTTTAATCCGACTTTGAGTAAGCCCCCTATCTTTTCCCTAAATGATACCTATCAAAATTCAGTAAGATACCTATCTCCTTTGCTTTAGATAGGTATCGTTTTTGCTACACTACCGCAAAGGTCGACCTATTCATAGGTATGTGCAGACACACTTTACCTTGTGTGCAGACCATAAAGCCTCTGGTTCCCAGTTGAGTGTCGGTAGGTTGACCTTTAACAGCGTATGGTGTAACTCTTAAAACTCAATGATCATGGCAGTATCCTATAAAGTAGTCAGTAAAAGACCCGGCGGCCTGGCCGGCGAAAATCCACCCAAATATTATCCCGTGGTAACGAAGCGATCCCTGGTGGATACCAGAGATCTGGCCGAAGAGATTAGTAGTCGCAATAGTTTCAGCACGGCAGATGTGATCGGCATCATTGAGTCATTGATTCAAATGGTTCCCGAAAAGCTGCAGCAGGGAAGCAACGTACGTCTGGATGGGTTTGGCACTTTTAGTCTTCACGTATCGGCCGTAGGCCAGGAAGATCCAGCCAAGGTCACCAAACGAGACATAACTAAGGTGAAGATGGCCTTCCTGCCAAGCAAGCACATCAAAAAGAAACTCACCGGAACCACATTTACTAAAGTACCCAAAAGCAGAAGGAAAACAGGTTAACCACCCCATGGATTGACCTGGTACTGATCCATGTAGTTTTGCTTCTGGATGATGAGCGCCTTTTCTTTTCCATTGTCATGAATGGGTGCAAAGCCATAGTCGTAACAGAAATAGTATGTGAGCTTGGTGGTGAAAAATTGCCCTGAATAGTATTTGTAATCATACCCTTTGATTTCCAGGACTTCCCTTCTTACAGTGGCCTTTCCTTCGGGGCATAGATCTTTTAGGATTCGTCGATTCTTCCTTATCTGTGCATTGACATTGGCCATGTAGCGCTCATCGGCTCGTTTATGCCTGTTGTGATAAGCATTTCTACACTGTGCATCGCAGAATTTCTGATCCAGGCGTCCCAGGAGAGGCTTCTCACAGTGGAGGCAGGTTCGCGCTTCATTGATATCTGTTCCAAAAGTCATAAACTGCAATTAAACCACTATAGTAAACATTATTCATTTTATTAAATGCTTAGATACGTATATAAATGCTTAAGCAAATGACTAATGCCTCCTTTTTTACCTATTTGCATTCATGAATCCAACCAAAGAACGTCATATCACTTTAAAACACCTGGTCATAGGTGGTGAACGGATGATTGGCTTGCAATTCTACCCTGACAAGGTCATTCATGCGATGGTGAAAAAGTTTCCTGGTGTGAAGTGGAGCCATACGTTTCAAATGGTGGTGCTTCCGAATAACCAGAAGATACTTACGGCCATTTTTGAAACTTTCAAGGGAGTAGCCTGGGTAAATACCAGCTCTTTCTTTGTGAACCGACCAGTGAACAGTGGTAATGAACCATTGAGTGTGGATGCTTACAGGCAGCGTCCGAAAAATCCAAAATGGAAACATTGCCCAGAGGAGTTTTATCAAAAACTGGAGATCAGAAAATACGCCCTCAACACGGCCAAAATCTACATCAGCATGTTTGAGCGCTTCATAAACCATTTTAAAGAAGTGGAGAATCCCATGCACATCTCCGAACAACAGGTGAAGCAATTCCTGCAACACTTAGTGCAAGAACGGCGGTCGGACAGTTACATCAACCAGGCAATCAATGCCATTAAGTTTTACTACGAAGTGGTCAAGGAAATGCCCAATCGCTTCTATGATGTAGAGCGGCCAATTAAAAAGGAAACATTACCCAAAGTGATCAGTAAAGAGAGTGTTTTCAAAATGATCGACTGCTGCAGCAACATCAAGCACAGATGCATCATCGGGCTGCTGTACTCCGCAGGCCTAAGAAGAAATGAGCTGCTCAATCTGAGGTTGGAAGATATTGATAGTGAAAGGATGGTGATTGTAATTAAAAACAGCAAGGGCAATAAGGATAGACTGACCTTGCTTAGTTCTCGACTTTTAAAAGATCTAAGGAAGTATTATCAAATTCACAAACCCAAACACTTCTTATTTGAAGCTCCGAATGGAGCTAGGTATAGTGCTGCCAGTGTGTCCAAAATAGTCAGACGTTCAGCTGAGAAGGTGAAAATCAATAAGCGAGTCACTCCTCATGTTTTGAGACATTCATTTGCCACCCATCTATTGGAAAGTGGTACGGATTTACGTTATATCCAAACTCTTCTAGGTCACAATTCAAGCAGAACTACGGAAATCTACACCCATGTCGCAGTAAATGGTTTGGCATCCATCAAAAATCCACTAGATTAGTCAAGACATAGTGCGTATATGTTGCACAAGTGCAACATATACATACGTTGTGAATCATCTTTGGTTTCTTCTACCGACCCCAGTCCATTTTTTCATCAAATAAGATACCAAGCTGTAGGCATCTGAACCGTCCTAACCGCTTGAGTTTGAACCTTCATCTTGTAGCTCAACTCTGTCATTTCCAAAGGAACTTCATCGCTAAATCAACTTCATCTCAGTTAGTATCTAGTCGCCAAAGTGGCCCATCAGATGGAACGCCTGCATAACCTGATTCCTCCGTCAGAAACAGATTAGTTATCTACTTACTTCGTGCTATCGCGAATAGGCCAAACTGCCGGATTTAGGAACTTTCTACAAAACGGCGTTGTTTTCAGCTTTGCAGTGAACCTCCGGCAGTGCTTAAACGATGGAAGAAGTAGGAAGCTTTGCTTAAGCAGGTAGCGCAGGGTTGGAAGCATCTGCCAGGTTAACAGCTTTTAGCTGAAAACTGATGATTTACCAAGAAGGCGGGCAGGCCCGGCGGAATACCGGGGTGAGCGCAGGCTTTGTGGGTGGAAGGATTATTCCGCCTTGATTTTTGCCTACTTTTCATCTAAGGAAAAGTAGGGGCCCCTCGGCCTGAGGGATGTACTAACAAGCAAAAGACGAATTCACAACAAGCGCTGATCCGCCATGTGTCTTATCATCATTTGACGCTGAATCAAAACCTGACCGCTTACTGCTCATTCTGAAATTTCTTCACACTATTTACCTGAAGTGCTTCTGGAGGAAAACTTGCATTACGCAGTTCTTTGTAGATACTGTTGTGGGGATTGAGCAGTTTCACTACTTTAGAGTATTCTAGCTATCTCGGGACACACAGCGGATAGCTTGGCGTTAGCTGCCAGAACCTCACATGAGAAAATTCATCACCCCATTCAACTTCATCGCTTTACTCCTTTTTGGATTGGGAGTTTATGGAGTTATGGAACCTGGAACATGGGGGTTCGGGCTCTTGGCAACTTTCTATTTCATTCCAATTGCATTGCTAATATTCGGTCTGGATTCATTTATCCGGAACATCACAAACAGAAGGAACCAATATATAAGCGAATTCATTATTATTGGAGTACTTTACTTTTCATATGAATACTCCGAACGCTCAAAAACGTTCATAATTCCAGATAACCCAACATATGAATTCGTAGTAACTATCTACAACCTAGAGAACCAACAAGAACTACCTACCTCAATATTCACTTGGAACTACGAAATGGCTATCCCTGAAAATGGAATCATCTTAACGTCATCCTCAAAGTTTAGCGATCTTCCAAGCACAACTATTCGGACTGCCTCGGGGATCAGTTTAAATGACAGAAATAAAAGCACCGAACTTTGTTTTGGACGAGTTGGATCAGGAACGCTTAACTGCGGAACCCTGAAATTTGACTATGCTGCTTGGAAGATTGACAAAGGGGGTGCAATTTCTTACTCAAGCAACGACATCAAAACACTCGAAAGAAGGCTCTGTCAACTGATAAACCCGGATTGAAATCCGGCAGCTAACAGACACTATCGGTTATGTGCCAAACTGCCTCTTTGCCAGCCTTATCGGGACTTGACCGCTCCAGTACACCTTCTGAAAGTTCATCGCTTTAGGATGCTTCTGTGGTTCTGGATTTTTACTTTCTGAACGCAGTGCCTTGTGGAAACCGTTGTGCTTCTGGTGCACTTCCGCTATTTTAGCTGTACTTGCCAACTGTGGGCACACAAACCGATAGTTGAGCGTTAGCATCAATAAATCTTCTAAACGGATAATTTTGGAATTCGGAATTGGTCAACACTCTAATCTAACAACCCAACAAACTGGTTGGATTAACGAACTTTCTGAAGAACTCAATTCCTTTCTAAATGAACGCAATTTTGGCGATGGTCTGGCAGAATTGGTAATTGGATTAATAGTTGTTAAGCCTGAATTCGAAGCTTTTGCGAAACCTAAACGTCCACGATATTTTCCTGGTGAAAGATCTTTCACAACAGAAGGAATTACAATCAACACTTTGAATTGCGCTGAAATCGATGTGAAAATTGACTTTCAGGATGCAATTAAGCTGGAACGCTTGGAGCTTTTGCAGTTATTATCCGAACGAATCATTGAACAGTTACCTTCATTGACAAGACTATCTAAACTAAAGGATTTTGACTTTGGAGCCTTTGAACTAGAAATAACAAAGTTTCTTCGAAGCAAAAACTACCTGAAAAACTGATGCTAACATGATGTATGAAAGGCATGTGCTAAAGTGCTTTCTACAAACTGTATTGGGACTTGACCGTGAGTCAGCCGCCGAGAAAGTTTTGTGGCTTTCGGAGACTAAAGTTCGCGGGATTTTTTACTTGTGGAACGCACTGCTTTCTACAAACTTTGGAAGCACCGGCAGCTTCACTATTTTAGTGCTGTCCACAAAGTGAGAGCACACGCCTCATACATGGGCGTTACAGCACATAATCTCCCATGAACGAATTTGCAATTCTAGCCCTAATTTTTCTTGCTGTTGTTGGTAACCTTCTATGGTTCTGGCTCAAGAACGACCTCCAACAACTTGGCTATGAAACGCATTTCTTTAGAGGTCATTTCAACGACCTTTCGAACGCTGCTGAAGTAATCAAGAAAACAGATAATCCTCAAACTAAAAGAACTTACCGAAGCGTCCTATTCTCTATAATTGGAGTTATCATTTTGATGCCAACGATCTTCTTCACGAACATCCCAACAATTGGAACCCATAGATGTAAACTCTTCAACGATTACCTGGAAAACCATGTGCAGGCAGTAATTGAGTCAAAATTTATCGACTCTTTTAACCACAACATCCGAACACTGAACTTGAACAACGGGAAGAGAGAAACTCAAACTCCCATATTTGTAATTGAACTTTACGATTATTTACAACCGAACGACAGCATTAGCAAAGTCGCAGGCAACACTGAACTCATAGTGTACCGGAACGGAAACGAACGAACCTTTAATGTCGAACGCACTGACTGGTGCAACGAATAAAAACGTGCTGTAACAGGCGATATAGCGAATGGCCAAACTGCCTATCTGATACTTCAGTGCAACTTGACCGTGATCCTGCCCATTCTGCTGACCTTTCGGCTTCTAGCTACTTTTTTATTTCTGGATTTGACTTGCAGAACGCAGTGCATTGTGGATACTGTTGTGGGGGTTGGGCAGTTTCACTACTTTAGAGGTGTTTACAAAGGATATGGCCACTCGCCATATCTGAATTCCAGGGGTTAAACAAGGGGATGGGTATAAATTTCGTCATATATTCTACCATCCCTCACACAAGCAAAAACTCTATGAATAAGCTTATTTCTAATTGCATTGAGCACTAAGCTAAAGGTTCGTTGTGGTTGTTAGATTTCATTCTATGCTCTAGCAACTCTCATCTCAACTGCTTAACTTTATAAACATGAACGTCAAAGAAAGAATAAAGGAACGAGTTAACGATATCAATGACCCAAGACTATTGGATGAACTGCTGAAGGCAGTCGAACTTGAATATGAAATCGAACATGTGGATCAACTAACAGACATTGAAAAAAGTGCCATAGACGAGGGAATTTCTGACGCTGAACTTGGCAAACTCCACTCCAACTCAGAAGCAAGCCAACTGGTTAAAGAATGGCTAAAAAAGTAAGATGGACTACTCGATCCATTACTGATCGAACGGACATTTACAGATATTGGCTCGAACGGAATCAATCTGATTCATATTCCGAAAAACTTGAACAACTGTTTGAAAAATCGGCAGAACTCATTTCGAACTTTCCAAATATTGGGAAACGAACAGACTATCGTAGCGTGTATTCTAAAGTTGTCCGAGACTACAAGATTTTCTATCGCATTGAACCTAATGAAATCCAAATACTGAGAGTGTGGGATACTCGTCAACACCCTAATTCAACTGGATTGTAAAACGAAAATCTAACAGTCGCTAGCACGAATGCGCCAACTGCCAATCAGCCTGGTGCGGTGGGATTCGCCCACTTCAGTGCACCTTCTGCCAGTTTCTGTGCTCTCTATTCTTCCCTTGCTTCTGGCGAATGTCTTTCTGTACGCATCGGTATCTGAAAGTTTGCGGGGGTGGTGCACCTTCGTTACTTTTATCGTTACCTAGCAAGTTTCGGACATCCGCCGCTTAGCTAATCGTTAGATTCCATCATGCGCCTCTGAAATAATCTCAGGTGTTTTTCCAATCATATAGCACATTATAGCAGCTGGAACTTTTTTTATATCTTTACTTAAATCTTGCTGATCAATAGTGGTAATCCAACCAGCTTGCAGCTTATTAGCTTCCATAAAAGATCTCAAGTTGGAAGTATCTCCGGAATTTGACCACTTAATCTCTAGAGCCCAATTAGGTTTTTGAGTAGCCCTATCAACGCTTACAAAATCGATCTCTCTAGTCTTCCTTCCATCTTTCCATCTTGCATATCGAATATCATAACTCCTATGTAGATATTGATCGAATATTGCCGTTTCTACAAGACCTCCAAACATATCAGATGTCGACTCGATTGGAGTAAACATAGCACTCCTAAATGAGACGTTAGTTAAGAATAGTTTGAACTGCTGCTCCTTTTTAAGTCTGCGCGCATTAACATCAACTCTAGATAACTTTTTAATAAGAAATGCAGCCTGAAGATACTCAATGTAATTATCGAGTAGGTGCCTTGATATTTGCAGGTCACGCTCCATATTGGCCATTGAGGTTTCATTTGATGAGTTGTAAGCAACTACATTAAAAAATGAATTCATATCCTGAGTATCTCTTACTCCATACAAATTGGGGAGATCCTTAAGGAGAACTTTATCAATTATATCCTGAGTTACATATCTTTTTAAATCATCCTGCATTTCAGGATTCATCACAACTTCAGGGTAACCTCCATAATGGATGTATTTAATAAATTCCTGATTAAATGCAACGATATCGAAGGCTTCCGAAACTCTATCAGCGTGCTTGAGCATTCCTTCCTTGCCAGTCATATCTATAAACTCAGCAAATGTTAAGGGAGGTAAGACAAAATCGGTAAATCTACCTGCACCAGACTCCTGACTTTTTCTTCTTAACGCAGCGGCCGCACTTCCAGAAACAATAAACTTTGTTTCATGGTAAGAATCAACCATGGTCTTTAGATAATTCTCCCACTCTTTTAAATATTGAATTTCATCAAAAAAGAAATAACAGCCTTCTGGATTCTCTAAACTTGCCGCTTCGAGAGACAATGACATCAGATAGTCTGGGTCCAATCTCGAATAAATAGGCTTATCTAAACTTATATAGATGATCTTTCGTGACTGTATACCAGAATCAATAAGTTTCTGGATAGATTGATTCAACATCACCGTTTTACCAACCCTCCTTGGCCCCATTAATACAACTGCTCGTTTTGGTCTCTTGGTTGTAACTAGACTATGAAAGGAATCAAAATATGCCCTGTATTTAAACGGTTGGAAAAACTCAGCAATTTCGGATGTTTGCCACCACGGATTGTCAACAACAATTCGCTTTTTAATATCTTCTTTGTCGTATTTGATGAAATTCATTTAAACAAATGAAACATATTTGTTCTTTTTTAACAAAATATTTTACAAAATAAAAGAATAAACAAACACTATCATCCATAAGCTAACTGAGTCTCCTCACACCAAATTCACCAGTTTCGTACACTCTTCCAATAAAGCCAGCTCTTGTTGTAGAAATGCTTCGGTGGTTACCGGACTGGACAACTCGGGCTCCATAAATCGTTTTCGAATGGATAGAGCAATGCGGATCGTATTCCCGATGAAGGCAAACCTGGCATGACCCCAGATCACTTTGCGAGCACGTAAGTCTTCATCAACAGTCAGCAGCTTATTGATTACCTCCACGGAGAATAGCTGCTGCGCAAATGCGGCGTTCTCCGAATACAACCGATACTTACCTAGAGACTTAGAGGTGGACTCATTCAGTTTTACAATCTCAGCCTGGTCGTTTTCACTTAACCGCTTTTTCTTTCGTACCAGCCAGCATGGTGCCGCAAACTGTTGAGACAATTGGATTTCCAGGTACATCCCCTTAAATGCTGTCCTGGTCTTAGTGGAATCCGACCCGGAGAGTAGTTCCAATTTTACCTCAGCAAAACTTATCGACCTACCCTCTATCCTTCCTGAGACAAAATCTTCACTATGACAAGCATTGAAATAAGAAAACAAATAACTCTCCTCCAGTCTCTGCTGGGTAAAACCTCCACGACTCTCATAGATGAATCCAGGACCTAAATGCGGTATGATCTTCGATACCACATTTCTTTGAAAGTAATCCTTGTACTGCCCATGCTCATAGGAGTGCTTGACCCCATAAATCACCAGACACAACATGAATATCCCCCCAGCTATACTAGACGAGGTTGCTCCATCGTCAGGCACTATAATGGCATACACAATGAACAGCAGGGCACTGATCATCCCTAGATTAAAGGCGATTTTGAATGGACGTACGCGACGGTAGTGATACTGGCGCTTTTGCTCAGCATCGTTTAATTCAGCGCTAAGTTCCTGCAGTAGAAATTTGGTATCGAGCATGTTAACCAGAGGGTGATGTCTGATCAAATTACACAATTAATCCGTAACCACCTATAGAAGAGCAACTTACAGAAATACTACTTCTTACCTATTGAATCAATTGATGACTTAAAAAGAGTGGGAACTTGCTCCAATCAAGCATGGCTCACTTAACTACCGAAAACACAGAATGTGTCTCCTTTCCCCGCAATATGACCAGGTATCGGCCCGATGATAAATGATCGGTGCGCCAACTGACTAGTCGCTTCCGGTCTACTACTCCGGCAAAGATGGACTCCACTTTCTTGCCCTGCATATCCACCAGGTCAATCGTCACAAAATCAGTGACATCCTTGACAGCCACCGTCACATTGGACGTGAGGGGATTGGGGTACACCATCAACTGATCGCTCTTTTGTCCAGCTGACTGTACCGTCCGTGATCCAATGATCGGAATCTGTTCAAACCCCTTAAACAAAGCTGATTCAGCCATAGAGGCATCTGCACCAAGCCATTGCTGCAAGATAGATGAATAGGTCTGCCGAAAATCATAGGTCATCTCCAGGTTATCATCATAATTAGCGGTTGATTTGATTATTGGGTTGGAACCTGTCACTCCTCCCATCACGGCATTGCCAAAAAAGAACATAGGTGCGGCGGCACCATGATCGGTACCCAGGCTAGCATTGGACACTATCCTTCTTCCAAACTCCGAGAATGTCATCCCTACTACCCGATCTTCAGTGCCCTGCATTTCCAGATCATCTATAAACGCCATGATGGAATCATTTAAGTCACTCAAAAGATCCGCATGCTCACCTGTGGTATGGTCCAAGGCTTCTACCTGGGCATCATGCGTATCAAATCCCCCAAGACGTACCAGATAAAGCGGAGTGCGTAACCCTCCAGCGATCAACCGACTCACTATCTGTAGCTGCTGACCGAGTGAACTCTGAGGGAAATCCGCCTGGCGCTTTACTTTCTCTGCAGCTTCTTGCACCACTTTACCGTATTGTTGGCTTTGCTTCTCTATCACACGAATGTAGTGCAGCTTATCGCCTGCATAGCTGTCAGGCACTTCACGATCTTCATTGTCCACCAGCTCATAAAAAAACTCCGGATCGCTGATCACCATACTCATGGCACTTTCTGGTCCTTGAAAGAGCAATGAACTGCCATAACCAAGCTCAACAGACAGTGGATCTGTAAAATCATCATTGGGATAGCTATCGGGGTATCCCGGAAACCGGTCGCTTAGGTACCTTCCAGACCATCCGGAATTGACCAGCTCATTAGAGTCGGAAGCACTCATCCAAATATCGGTAGACCGGAAATGCGAATAGTTTTGCTGTGGATATCCTACATTCTGAATAATCTGCAATCGGTCTTCGGTGTAAAGATCATATAAGCCAGATAGAGCTGGATGTAAGCCCACCGGTGCATCACTTAGTCCCAACAGGCTGTTTTCGGGCAATATCACGTGTGGTCGCACTGTATTAAGAGCTGAAAGTTGATCCATTGGCACGACGGTATTCAACCCATCATTACCTCCTTCCAAATAAATCATGACCAGCACCCGGTCGGTGCTAGTAGCCATCCGAAGCAGGTCAGCTAACGTCTGAGCGCCTGGTTGGCGAAAGCCCAGACTCCCCAAAATACCTGGAACGGCCAGTGAATGTCCTACATGCCTTATAAACGACCTTCTTTTCATGTGTTCAAAAGTTTACGCTCATTACATTAGTTGAGCCTCTCCCAGTTGCAATAAATGTTGCATAGCAGGTTTGAGTCTGTTAAGGACTACCATTTCATATTCTGAGTCGCCCGGATTGTTAATTAGCTGATTCCAGGCAATCGTCCAATAGCTGTCAGTCTGCTGGCCTGACAGCAATATCGCTTTGAGGTTGTCCAGCGTGGACTGCTCCAGCTGTATGCCCAATAGCAGTAGACTGCACTCTTTCAGCATGAGATTGGGATCCTCAGGATTATTCAACCGCTTCAAAAATTGGATCAGATCAGCAGGTAACTGAATGTCGCTATTGATCCAATACCCCCAATACACCATCGAATCTCCAGTCAATGCTCTATTGGTAATGGTATCTGTAGTGATCCAGTATTTGTCAAAGGAAGGCTCCTGATAGTACGCAGGCCACCCTGACACACTTGGCGGGTCGCCGAGTTCCATCCCCTGGTTGGCCATCTGCCAGAGTACACTTGAATATTGATCTTTTAGATCCAGAACGTCAGCCTCCACCAGTCCCATACCAAGAGTGCGCCACAGCCCAATCATAAACTCTGCCGGGCTTTTGATCATGGAGCCATGATTAGCAGGATCATTAAAATGAGCACTCGACAGCAGTTTTTCCAACACGGGCTTGATTTCATAATTGCTGGACCGAAACAGGTCAGCCAAAGGCTGAATGATGGTAGACTCGACTGATTCGTCAATATGGTGATAGACGAAAAACTTGTACAACCTGCGGCAGATGTACAGAGCTGTTTCGTTATTATCAAATAGCATGTCCAGCAACTCGTCGAGCTCCTGGGCTCCATCTGCACCGGACTTTCCGGTGATGACTCGATTTCCATAGAAGGCAGAAAACTCTTTGTCTGAAGTCTCATGAAAGGGTGGATAGAAGAAGACCTGAAGCTCTCCGGCATCATAGAAATGCTCCCAATCCACTACCCAACCGGTAAGGACTCTTGCTGCGGCCTGCACATCTGATTCAGTGAAATTAGCAGCTGTCCCCTTCCCGATACAAAACAGCTCCTGAAGCTCTCTGGCATAGTTTTCATCTGGTGCCTCTTTGTTGTTGAAGGTACCATTTAAGTAAAGAAGCATGGCCGGGTCCAATGTGAGCTCACGGATCAACGTCTTGAAATTGCCAAAACAGTTGGTTCGTAGCATGTCAAAATAGCGGTAGCATAGTTTGGCATAAAACACATCCCACGTCTGAACAGGCAATAGATTGTGCCAAAAAAGCACCATCTTCTCTTCCAGACTTGTTGGCTGCTCAATCATATTTCTCACCAGCCAATTTTTCAATGAGATGGTCCTGGGCCCTTCATAGTCTCCTGCATGTGCTGCATGTATCCAGGTTTCCCCAAATGCTACCTCCGGATCTTCTATTCCTTCCGATGGATCGTTGTAATCATTAACCGGTGGCTCAGGCGGAGTGCTTTTGGTCAGTACTAGCTCTACTGCTTCCGCCAATCCAAGACCTGCCAGTGAGTGAAAATCTTCTGGCTTTACTCCAAAGAGCACACGCTTTAAAAAGTGGGCATGATTCACATCGTTCCAGTCACCGGTATAAGGTTCCAGGCCCGTTGAGGTGTTTCGTTGTACAGAACGACTACCCGGATCTGTTTTCAAGATCACGAGTGGCACCTTGCGGTATTTCTGCATCAATTGATGATAGTTCTTTGGACGATAATCCTTAGTTTTCATCTTTATACTTCTAAGTGTATGATATGAAGTTAGCTTTTTTAAACTGCATTCTCAATGACAATTAACGAATCCATCCTTAATCCCATCTATTATGATCAATAAAATTTTCGCCGGAGTACTCGTACTGATATTAGTGCACTCCTGCAATGAGCCAACCAAAAAGGCCCAAATGACTGAAGCCAGCGATGATATGATAGCCTATGATTCCGCCCTGGCTGCCAAAGTAGGGGCTGATGCCTATGGCATGCGCCAATACGTGATGGCCAATCTGATAGCCGGACCGAATCGGGATCAGGACTCCACCACTGCCGCCCAGCTTCAGCGAGCACATCTCGACAACATCACCCGGATGGCGGAGGAAGGTAAGCTGGTACTTGCTGGACCTTTTATGGATGACGGTGACGTACGCGGTATTTATGTATTTGCTGTGGAAACGATAGAAGAGGCCGAGGAGCTCACCAAGTCAGATCCGGCCATCCAGGCAGGCCGTTTGCGTATGGAGCTGCGTCCATGGTATGGCTCAGCAGCACTGATGCTGCTCAACGACTGGCATGAAAAAGTCTCCCAGGAAGGTATATAAACCAAAAAAGCCCCCTGATCGTCCATCAGGGGGCCAAACCAACAATAACCCAATCAACGCTCCTTCAAGATGAAGCGAATTGGGACAGTCCTATAAACTCTTACCGCCATCCCACGTTGCTTACCAGGTTTCCAGGCAGGAGCTTCGCTTACCACACGCATGGCTTCTTCATCACATCCGGCACCTATTCCTTTCACTACTTTCACGTCGGTGATGCTACCATCCTTTTCTACTACGAACTGTACGAAGACCATCCCACTTATATTTAATCTTCTCGCGGCTTCCGGGTAGTTCATATTGTCAGCTACGTACTGATAGAAGCTTGCCATACCACCGTATGGTTCTGGCCATGTCTCCACCACCTGGAAGATCTCTTCTACTTTCTCCTCTTCCATGTCCAGGATCACTTCTTCATAAACCACATCTTCCACGGCTAGATCTTCTGTCATTTCCATGTCCAGGTTGATCTCCATGTCTTCGATGAGCACTTCATCCTCCACTTCTTTCAGCTGAAAGACTTCCAGGTTTTTCTTTGGAGGGGGTGGTGGTGGTTGATTACTCACTGGCATTTCCACTACTTCATCAAAGTTTCCTTCTACATTTCCTAGATCGACCAGATTCATATTGTCATAGGTCTTCCAGTTGAAAGCAATGATGATAAAGAGCAAACTGATACTGAGGCTTAGGAAAAAGAGCATAGGTCTTCTATCGGCTTCTACTCGTTGACGCTCTCGCTTGATCTGCATCAATCCATCATACTGATTGAGTTTCTTTTCCTTTCTATGAATGATTTCATTGGCATGAATCAAATGAGGTAAATGAGCCTCTTGCAATCCAGGAATTTTCTGGGGGGTGTTGATATGCGTTTTCATGACTTATTGTGGTTTGTTTATTCTAAGGTCATGAAATGCTGAGAGTAGACAAATGACCGTTATCAGATGCGGAACTGATTCTTAACGGAGCATTAAGAAAAAATTTAGTATGCTTGCATAACAAATTTTTTCCTAACTTTATAGGTCTCTTATTAGTTAGAGAACATTAACTTAGAAACAAATTAAATCTGAAGATGATGAAGAAAAATTTATTGAACCCACTAAGAGCTCTAGCGCTTTTTACGGCGGTGATTGCTCTTGTATTTACAACTAGCTGTGGTGATGATGAGGATCCCGATTGTGATGAGCTTACATGGTATGCCGATGCGGATGGTGACGGTCTAGGAGATGCTGAGACATCTGTTATGGCTTGTGAACAACCTGAAGGATATGTTGATAATTCAGACGATGATGATGATACTCAAGCTGAGCCTACTTCAAATCTATGGGAACTTGTTGAGTCAACTGAAGGATTAGACTCTCTTGAAAAATATCTTGGTGTTTATCCTGATCTAGTTGCAACTTTGGAAGCTGAAGGAACATTTACACTATTTGCTCCAGACAATAATGCATTTATAGGTCTTCTCCAAACTCCTGGATTCCCTCAAAATATAGCCTCAATCAATCCTGACATTATCAAAAATGTGCTAGCCTACCACGTATCGGTTACACTGTATGAGTCTTCTGACTTAACTGCTGGTACTCAGGTGGCTACAGCTAGTGCTGGTAACGAGTTGATCATCGTAAATGAAGATGGAACGCTTAAGACAGGATCAACGAATCAGAATATCGAGATTAAGACAGCAGATAGAGCTGCTACTAATGGAGTGATGCACATAGTGGGTTCGGTCATGATACCACCAACTGTTGGGCAGACATTGACTCCAATTCTAGGTACAAATGCTGGCACACTGCTTTTAGGTGCTGACTTCTCTATTTTAGCTCAAGCAATTCTTAAGGCAGATACTTTTGCAACAGGTGCTGGTCTACCAACTCTAGCGTCCATACTTTCAGCTGATGCATCAGAGGATGCCACCAAGTTGAACACGGTTTTTGCACCTTCTAATGCAACATTCGAAGTGCTTGCTGACAGTCTGTTTGGTGATAACAATGATGAGGCTACTGAAGCAGAAATTAACAGTTTCTTAGGGTTTTATTCAGGCCAACAATTCTATGGTATTGTTGCTAATCACGTAATTGTTGGACAAACGTTAGGTGTTTCTGATTTATCAACTGGAGCATCATTTGCTACAGCAGCATCCTCTGCGGCACAAGCCCAAATGTTAACTTTCTACCAAATTGAAGGGGCTGGAGATTTTACAGATGTTTTCATCGATTCAAATGGAGACTTTAACCCTACTGAAGGAACAGGGCTAAACGCCGAGGTAGCTCTACCAAATGCGGCAGATTCAGGTAATGGAACTGTTCACGTGATAGCTGGATTGCTTACCCCAATACAGTAATTCAAACATAAATTATTTTAAAAAGGTCAGTGTTTCAACGCACTGACCTTTTTTTATAATCTTTCGCCACACTTATTGCAATAGTTGGCATTACGCGGATTCTCTTCCATACATCGCTCACAGCGCCGATCCTTTTTTCGCTCTAACTTTCCTATCTCAGAAGTCATGATACCCGTTGGTACGGCAATAATGGCATATCCGGTAAGCATCAGCAGCGTAGCAAATGTCTGCCCCAAAATGGTTTGAGGTGCAATGTCACCGTAACCTACAGTAGTCACTGTGACAACCGCCCAGTAGATGCTTCTTGGAATACTGGTAAACCCATTTTCTCCGCCTTCTATTAAGTACATCAGGGTTCCGGTGATCACCACCAGTGTGGAAACTGCACCCATAAAAACCAATATCTTGCGTTGAGCTCCCTGCAGTGCATGTCCTAGCAATTTTGCTTCTTCCAGATATCTGGTCAATTTGAGTATTCGAAATACCCGAAGCAAACGAATTGCTCTGATGACCACCAAATAGGTTCCTCCTGAAATAAAGATGGATATATAGGTGGGTAACAAAGCGACTAAATCGATCAGCCCTAACCCACTGAACACATAATTTGAGGGTTTTCGGGTTATAAAAATCCTCAGGAGATACTCAATTGTAAACAGGCCTGTAAAAGTCCATTCCAACAGCAAGAATACATCTAGATAACTTGAACGAAGTTCACCTACACTTTCTAACATTACCACGATGATACTAAGCAGTATGGCAATTAATAGAATGACATCAAATAGCTTTCCTGCTGGAGTGTCTGTACCAAATACAATGATGTACAGTCGTGTTCTTAATCGATGAAAATGCTTGAATTTGATATCTTCCATACCTCTAAATTCGCAAAAACATAAAAAAAGCCCAATTCTAAGAATCGGGCTCTCTTATATTATTCATTTAGGAATCTAATTCATCAACTCGTCAAAGGTTACAGATATGTAATAAATAGCTCCAATGTTTGGACCACCAATACTTTGGATATAGTAATCCCCTAGCACATTAGATCCTCCGAGTTTCACAACAGATTTTAATGGGTCTAGTCTATAGGATACCTGAGCATCAAGAGTACTGTAGGCTGGAACAGTTCCTGAACCAAATGAAGATTCCCAACGGAATGCATCTTGCCATCTGTAAGTAATGTTGAACCCTAGGTTATCCGTTAATTTACGATTCCCAAACTTTATATTGAACTTATGTTCCGGGGTGTTGAAGTCATTCAGGGTATTGTCGTTATATCCACTTATAAACTGATTCCAACTATAATTACCCCCAATAGTATATCCTCTACTCAAACTGTAGGTTAAACCCAATGCAGCTCCCTGAGTTCTGACGGTCTCATTAAGATTAGTGTAAATTTGATAGGAGTTGTCGGCTGAGCCATTTAGTATTGATCCATAATTGGCAGTTCCCGCAAATGTCGCGTCTGGATTATAAGTGTAGCCATAAGGCGACTGATCTGTGTCCAGTGACTGATTCGTTGTAAACTCCTCAGCAACAACTAACCTAATTTGCGTGATGAAATCATTGTAGATATTGTAGAAATAAACAGCATCTACCATTAGTTTATTATTTATTAAGCTCTTATAACCAAGTTCCATGGACTTGACCTTCTCGGGTTTGACTGACTGATAGTCTGTAAATGATTCCAATTGAGCTATAGCAGCCTCTGAAATACTTCCGTCTTCAAATGCCTGATTCCTAAAATCATTAACAGAACCGCCTGTGAACACTAAAGGCTGATTCGTTTCACTGGTTCTAGTTAAACGATAGGTCTCATAGAACTCTGGTAAACCACCCAAAAGACGGGCAGAAATTATATTCAAATCAATAAACTGACCTTGGGTAGTAGGATTTCGAAATCCCGTTTGAAAAGAAGCTCTAAAATTATGATTTTTATTTAAAGTGTAAACTCCTGATAATCTGGGATTTACTTGCCCATTAAAGTTTTCATTTTTATCAAACCTCACTGAACCACTTAACTTAAAATTATCAGTCAATTTTTTACCAGCCTGTACATAGGCACCATACTCCTTAATCGTTATATCATTTCCTGAGGTGTCGGGAAAAATGGTTCCATTCGAACCTAAAGCAAACATTCTAAAACTAGCTCCTGCCTGTAATTCCATAAAGTCAATCTCATTTTTGAAATCATATTGACCTTCTGCTTGGTACATGGCCGATTTGTCGTTGAATTTGGGACCTTCAGGAACAACTCCATTTACAGAAGCTTTTTTCAAATCATTGAATTCCTGAGAATTAGGATCTAAGATGAACAAATCATCAACGAAAGCTCTAGCTGTATTATGTGCTTCACTAATTATCTGTAACCTTTGACTTTCTGGTAGGGTCGCCAATTCTCCCGGTGATAATCCAGTTCCATTGGCTTGTGTGGCAATGTACTGCAAATAAGCGAGTGAATATGACGTGAGATATCCGGTAACACTTTCACGACCTTCGGGTTCAGGCGGTGCTAGAAACCTAACATACCGATCTGATTGAGGAAGAGTGGAATAAGATGTTAAACCAGCATTAACCGCCTTCTCATTTATTTTAAGAGCCAAAAACTCCGTGATATATGAATCTCCTGAATTTTCAAAGGTACCATATGCTCTTAAATAAAAATTATCTCCTCTCAATTGGGCTCTGTGCTGTTGAATGCCAAAATTGGACAGGCTGTATCTCTGTGCTCCAGTGTAAATACTCGTACCAAACCCTCCATTATACAGATAACTCAATTCTAACTGGTCTGTGATGCGATAATATAAGCCCACATTAGCTTTGATATTCTCAGCACCATAATCAATGAGATCGACTTCTTTATACGGTGTTAGACTAACCACATGTGTTGGTAAATCTCCTCGGTAACTATCCAAACTTACTCCTGGCCCAACTGTATTGGTCCTTGCAAGCGTTCTCCATGCAGAAGAAAAAGGAAATATGCCAAGGTTAATAGATGCTTCATCTCCATGAAAATGGGGCTTATCACTTCCAGGGTTAAAGCTTAAGCCTTCGGGCTGAAGAATTGCATTTCTATCCAATGAAGACGTACCATGCCAGTCTTCTGCAGATGAATAAGATCCATTGATTTTGAAAGCAAACTTATTATTAAAAGACTTGGCATATCGCAGTGAAGCCTCTTTCATTAATGCAGGCTCATGATCAGCGTTCGAACCTACATGATTAACTCCTGTTTTTACAAAAGCACTTAAGCCCTGATATTCAAACGGGTTTTTACTGTTAATCAAAAGGATACCATTGAAGGCATTCGGTCCATAAAGTGCAGAGGATGCACCAGGTATCAGTTCCACACTTTCCACATCCAGCTCAGAAGGTCCGTTGAGGTTACCAATAGGGAAGTTCAATGCAGGGGCTTGAGTATCCATCCCATCGATCAGCTGCACAAATCTGGTGTTTCCTGTGCTTCCAAAACCTCTCGCATTGATGATCTGAAAGTTGATACTACTAGTGGCTACATCTACACCTTTCAGGTTCGCTATCGCCTTATAGTAAGTATCAGAAGAGGTGTTTTGAACAGCCAGAATGTCCATTTTCTCTATACTGACAGGAGACTGAAGAATGTTCTCCTCCACACGTGAAGCAGACACTACTACTTCTTGTCCCAGCATCATGGATTCCTTCATCTCCACCTTTAAGCTGGAAACTGACGCCTGGTCTATATCCAACTCCAGACGTTCATAACCAACACTGGAAATAATCAATGAGACCGGTGGAGGTGATTTGATATCCAGACTGAAGTTTCCTTCTACATCGGTGATGGTTCCCAATACGGTACCTTTCACCAATATACTCACACCAATTAGGGGTTCTCCTGTAGCCTCGTCCGTAACTTGACCTTTGATAGATACTTGCCCAAAGGCTACCGAAACAAGCATCAAAAAGACCAAACTCAATAATGATTTGGGTAAAGTAAGCTTCATATACTTTAATGAGTTAATGTAAATTCTCTGTGTAAAATCTAATATTAGATAAAAATATCAAGATTGGCGCTATTGGAGCATTTCATTTGATATTATTTACAATTGGTACAATCAAAAAAGCCTGCCAATTACGAAATTGACAGGCTTTTTAGTGTTCTATTGCATTTCAATTAACTCATTTCATTCTTGAGGTGCTCCACAAATTTGTCACAAACGGCATTGAGTTCTGAAGACATGTACTCATCGCCAGTACTATTAAGAACTGACTGGGCCATTCCTCCGATACAATCGATGTAAAAGCGCTTCATGTCTTCTACCGGCATGTCTTTGGCCCACAGGTCAATCCGTAAAGTATTCTTAGTTTGGTCATCCCATAGGGATAGACTCATGGATTTGGTTTCGGAAGGTCCTGGTTTTTCTTTTTCATCCGCATCCCAGGTAATCTTTTCCGGGATATTCTGCTCATCCAATTCTACAGAAATGTTGATTTCCGACTTTTTCATTGAGGTAAACTATTTATAAAATCCTGATAGGTAAATCCTGTTTCACTAACTGCTGTCTTATCACAAGCCAATTCATCTGCCTTGGCATTGATATCCTCCACCCGGTTATCTGGTGAAGGGTGTGTGCTCAAAAACTCAGGGCCCCCGCTCTGTCCAGAGTCCAGAAGTTTTTGGAAAAATGATGCTGCACCATTACAGGCATAGTCTGTATCTGATAGGTACTCCACGGAGTAGTCATCTGCTTCTGATTCCGCATCTCGGCTAAAAGCGAGTGTTGCCCCGGTGCCGGCTATCTGTCCCACCATTTGAGCAAGCTGGCTGGACTCTTCTCCAAGTGCAATACTTAGCAAAATCTGAATACCATAGGCTCGTTGCAACTGTTTGGAGCTGTGGCGCTGATCAGCATGAGCTATTTCATGCCCCATTACTCCAGCCAGATCATCGGCACGCTCCAGGTATTTGATCAGTCCAGTATACACATAAATGTATCCTCCAGGCGTACAAAACGCATTGAGCACATCGTCATCAATGATGTGAATCTTCCAGACAAACTCATCTTTATAGGTCACCTCATCTGATGCCAAAATGTTGTCAGTCATATCCTGAAGGTAATTATAAGCATCAGGATATTCTTCGGGGGACAAAATCACAAAGCTCTCATCTGCTTCAATTTCAGCGGCTACCTGAGCGCCGAGTTGCTTGTCATTCTCAATGGAGAAAAGCACCACATCTCCATTTTTATCACATGACCAAAAGGTGGATAAACCAAGGAGAACAATTACAAAAAGAGGTATTCTTATGTACATCATATGTTTCTAATTTGGTAAACTAGCTTTGAAATCAGCATAAGTCATGCCGGTTTCCTGAATCAACTGAGTACTGCAGTTCATCGTACTCACTTTATCTTTGATATCTTGAACCCTACTGGATGGACTGGGGTGCGTACTGAGAAACTCAGGAGTTCCTCCTGCTTTTCCCTGATCCAGTAACTTTTGAAAAAAGGAAGCTGCCCCATCACAAGCATATCGGGTATCAGAAAGGTACCTCACCGAATAATTATCGGCCTCCTCCTCCGCATCTCTGCTGAACTTAAGTATGGCTCCTGTACCTGCAAGCTGTGCCGCAATCTGAGCAAGCTGACTGGTATTCTCACCAAGCAGAATACTCGCCAAGAGTGAGATACCGTATTGCTTTTCGAGCTGTTTGATAGAGTGTCTACGGTCTGCATGCGCTATTTCATGTCCCATGACACCTGCCAGGTCATCGGCATTATCGAGGTACTTAATCAAGCCGGTATATACATAAATGTATCCACCTGGGGTGCAGAAAGCATTGAGCACATCGTCATCCTTTACGATTTTCAGCTTCCAGGCAAATTCCTCCAGGTAATCAATATCATCACTGCGGAGTATGCTCTGTTTCATTGAATTTAGATACTGGTAAGCTTCAGGGTACTCTATTTCTGACAACAATGGATACTCTTGTGGGTTAGAATTAATCTCTTCACTCACTTGCTGCCCAAGTTGTCGGTCATCAGCAGGAGCAAACAACAAGGATGAAACCTTCCCAGAGGATGAACAACCAGCTATTAACAATACAACTGGAAGATATAGGAATAGCTTTTTCATGTAGTTCTGTCTTGATTTAGTATATCAATCGCCTGAAGTCGGTCTTTGTTCAATTGATCCTTTAGCTCATCAATGCTACCAAACTTCTGCTCCTTCCTAAGTAATCTAACAAATTCCACTTTTATTCTTGCATTGTAGATGTCTGCATTGAAGTCAAATATATTCACTTCTATACGCCTTTCCTGACCTGACACGGTGGGTCTCTGACCTATATTCAGCATGCCTTGAAATAACTCCTGATCTACCCGCACACGTACTGCATAGGCCCCATCTGCCGGTATCAACTTGTAGGATTCGGGTATATCGAGGTTCGCTGTTGGGAAGCCTATGCTTCTCCCAATGCGATCACCATCTTTCACGAATCCAGTGATACTGTACTCCCTTCCTAAAAAATCATTCGCTATATGAATCTCTCCCTCCGCCAGTGCTTCTCGAATCTTTGTAGAGCTTACACCCACGTTTTCGATATCCTGCCGGGAGATTTCTTCTATTTCAAATCCATATTCATGCGAATGCTCCATCAAGTAATCAAACCCTCCTTCGCGATTGCGTCCAAAGCGGTGATCATAGCCGATGACCAACTTTTGTGTCTTAAGCTTGTCCACTAGAATCTGTCGGATAAACTGGTCAGAAGTCAGTTCAGAAAACTCTTTGGTAAAAGGAATCTTAACTAAAAAATCGATCCCATTTTCTTCTAATAATTGTGCCTTCTCCTCAAAGGTGGTAAGCAACTTCAAATCACTAGAGTCTTTCTTCAGCACGAAGCGTGGATGTGGCCAAAAAGTAAGCACAATACTCTTACCTCCCTTTTTCTTAGCTATTTGGCTAATTTTGCTGAGGATTTTTTGATGACCATAATGAACCCCGTCGAAGGTCCCGGAAGTAACCACCGAATACTCTGGAGCAGAAAAGTCTTTTAAATCCTCAATCAGTTGCATCTTCCTTAATTCGATTGATAAAATCGTCTAACTGTTCAGCATCAGCCACTGAGTAATCTCCAATCATCGTTCGCCTTAGTGAACTCAGGTGGGCACCAACTCCCAATATTTCTCCAAAATCTCGGGCCATACTTCGAATGTATGTACCCTTGGTGCATTCTATTCGAAAGTGAATGTCATCCCCATCTATCTTTAGCAAATCAAAAGAATGGATAGTAATAGCTCTTGGATCCAGCTTCACCGCCTCGTTTTTCCTGGCCTTTTTATAAGCTCGTTCCCCATTTACCTTCACCGCCGAATGTGCCGGGGGAATTTGTGCGAGAGGTCCTGTAAGCTTAGCGGCAGCTTGTTGTAATTCCTCTGACGTAATGTGTGAGGTATCCCTCACTGAGTCAAACTCAGTTTCCAAATCATAAGAAGGAGTTGTCTTCCCTATGGTAATCACGCCTTCATACTGCTTATCAAGCCCCTGAAGCTCATTGAGTTTTTTGGTAAACTTTCCTGTTCCAATAAGTAACAGGCCTGTAGCCAACGGATCCAGTGTGCCCGCATGTCCAATTTTCTTTACTTTCAGCGCATACCTTAGCTTCTTCACCACATCAAATGACGTCCAGGTGAGTGGCTTGTCGATCAGGAGTATTTTGCCTTCTGTGTATTGTGCTAGATCCAAATCTGAGATACAATTGCGATGAGTCCTACTACGAAACAGTAAACAGCGAAATAAGTTAGCTTGCCTTTTCGGACAATACCTACCATCCATTTACATGCGATGTACCCAGCGATAAAAGATGCTAAAAACCCAACCAGCATTGGAGTAGCTCCCAAACCTTCATACGCTGCTGGTGCCTCAAAATAGGCTTTGAGTTTCAACATACTGGCACCTAAGATGGGAACCAACACCATCAAAAATGAAAATCCAGTAGCCTTACTCTTTTCCACACCAAGCAGTAGAGCTGTAGCAATTGTTGATCCCGAACGCGAGATACCAGGCAATATCGCTATGGACTGGGCTAATCCGATGATAAAGGCTGATGGCTTACTGACCTCTTTGTGGTTATCTTTCTTAAAATGTGTAAAAAACAACAAAGCAGAGGTCACAATCAGCATACTCCCTACCAATAACAAGTTGCCGGTAAATAACGCTGTGATCTCATCTTCAAAAAACACACCGACGATTCCAACAGGAATCATGGAAATAATGATTTTGATAGCAAAGTCCCAGGATTCGTTCCACTTGAATTGAAACAATCCAGCCAGTATTTCAGCTATATCTTTTCTAAACACGACGATAGTGCTCAATGCAGTAGCTGCATGCACCACCACCGCAAACAGTAGGTTTTCGCTAGACTGTACACCCAGCAAAACACTTCCAATCTCTAAATGTCCGCTACTACTTACAGGTAAAAATTCGGTAAGTCCCTGAATGACCCCTAGGATCAACGCCTCAATCCATGTCATGAATTACTTGCTTTCAGCTTCTGAATTTTTCTTGGGTTTGTAGAAAATGGCTACAAATTCGATAATGAAACCCAGCATAACTACTATTGGCCCAAGGGTTAGGCCTAAAAATCCGAAACCATAAGGTTCGCCATCTGAAGACATAATGAAAAAACCAACAACCAGGGTAAGAACCCCAATTAGCATAATGATGTAATTGACCTTTTCGAAGGCGAATTTGCTCTTATCTGACATATCAATAAAGTTCGTCTAATGAAAGTTTTAAGTATTTTCTAACGGCTCTGTAAGTACTGAGGTAACCCACAATCATTCCAAGCACGATGATTGACCCAAATAGGACGGCAAGACTTTGAAAATCCTGTAACTGGTTCAGGTTTTCTATTTGGCTGTTGGCATAGTTCATCAACAGGTAAAGTGTAACACTGGCAAAGCTACCAGCCAGCAACCCGTACCAAATAGAGCGCTTGAGGAACGGACCTCTAATAAAGCCGGCCGTGGCACCTACTAATTGCATGCTCCTGATCAGGAAGCGCTGGGAAAACAGGGCGAGTTTGATGGTATTGTTAATCAAAATCACTACCACGATGAGTAATATGATGAAGAACCCAAAGAGAATCAAGCCTATTTTGGTCAGGTTCTCGTTGATGCTTTCTACCAGCGATTCCACATAAGATACTTCGTATACGCCACCGATCTGTTCCAAATCTGCTTTGATCATGCGCAGCGAGTCAGAAGCCTGGTAGGCCGGATCAATATTGACCACTAACAAATCCCTCAACGGATTGTCTCCCAAAAACTCAGTGAAGTCTTCACCGGTATCTTGCACAAACTGCTCAGCTGCCTCTTCCCTGGTGACCATTCGGATCATCGGGTTGTTTTCTTTCTTCAACACAAAAGGCTTAGAACCAATGGTCCGATTGATTTTGGTAATTTCACCAGAAGAAATTTGCTTATTGAGAAAAACCTGGAGCTCAATGTTTTCCTGAATGACGGTAGTTAGCTTGTTCGCGTGAAGAGCTAACATCCCAAACAAACCAATGACAAACAAGGCCAGTGTGATACTGAGCGTAACACTGGCGAAAGGGTAACTACCTAGTTTTCTTTTTTTACGGGTTTTCTGTTCCATCCCGCCTCAAAACTAAATAATGTCTGTGGATTTGTGCTGTACTAGAGCTTATTGTTGCGAATAATCTCCAGCTCGTTGATAAGTCTGCGGTCACTCAGCTCATTCAACTCCTTCACCTTATCGGTAACTTCAATGCTGAAGTAATTCTGTTCAAAATACAGGTATAGTTTTCGCTCTTTCACTCCATTGATTTCCAGGATCTCGTATGGGTTTTCACTGAAGTCACCATAGAGGAATAGTTTACCATCAAAATACTTGTATTTGAGTGCTTCATTCTTCCTATTGACGGTTTCTACATCTACTGCCACTGGCTCTTTATCAATCAGCTCATCAGAAGCAGTAACCTCCGGAAGTCGAGAATCTGGAGTTGTCAAACCATCCTCTTTAGCCAGATCGCCTGGCTGAGGAACACTCACCTCAGGTGTAAAATCCTCAGAAGACTTCTCTAGTGAAGCCACCTCTTCAGGGGACACTTCGATCAGCTCCTCTTTTACTTCTTTCATAGGTGCAGCTACGAATTGCTGCTCTTCAGACTGCTCAGCGTATTGTCGATCAATTGTTTCTTCGGGTATTAAATCTTTCCAGGAGGTACTAGCTTGCTCCTGATCCTGTGGATGATTTATTTCGGTAGTGATGGTTTTAGAAGTATCGATAGACTGCTCACCATCTAGATCTACAATATTGTAAAGCACAACACCGACGATTGAAGCCGCCGCAATACCGCCAAGTGTTTTCACCACAGCATTGTTGGCCAACTGACCGATTCCTCCTACCCAACCAACTGGAGTAACATCGATGGCATCCAGGCGCGCTTTGAGCTCCGCTTTTCGTACTTCACTAAGGCCTTTTACAATCTTCTCTTCAAATCGCACTTGCTGTGCGAAATCTGGATTACTCTCCATGTGCGCATGAAATTGATTCATTTGCTCAGGGTTTAATTCATCCCGTAGATAGGCTTCTATTTGATTTTTATGTGTTGGGTTCATTAATCAAAAAAGTCTGTTGTGCTGTAGCGTTCTTTTATTAAACTATCTAATTTCTTTTTACACTTATACTTTTTGGTCTTTGCAGTGTCTGTATTCGCAAAATTTAGCTTTTCTGCAATATCTGACATGTTCAAACCATCAAAGTAATAATAAGTTAATATCCGCTTGCAGGTGTCACCCAGCTCACTGATACACTGCATCACAATTTTATATCGCTCTTCCTCATCATGGCTTTGGAACTCTTCTCGATCAACCTCCTCATTACTCAAACGACTCTTTCGGTCTAGCTCTTTCCGCCATTGGTTTAGGCATATGCTGTATAAAAACGTGCTGATCTTGGAAGTTAGCACCAGTTTTCCGCTTGCTGCTTTCTGCCAAAACACTACCAGTGCTTCCTGGTACACATCCTTTGCCTCATCAATGGTACCATTGTTTTTCAAGACGATGTTGGTCATCATCTTGTAGTACTTCTTGTAGAGGTAGTCAAGGGCACGCTCGTCTCCTTTGCTTATTCTATCCAGAATTTCCCTATCCTTCATACACCCAGAGCTTTCGCTCCCCTTTTAAATACTTTACATGGTTAAAAAGTAACCTCATACTTGATGAATAGCTGGTTTATTTCTGTAAAATAATGGATTTAGCCCATTAACCCAATGAGCTGACCTTCGCCTATGGCGAAAATAAGATCCGATTTCTTTGGTCGAATGGGATGGTTTCCGGTGAATTCTCCAAAGGCTGGAATCATCCCATACTGCACTCCAAAATGAAAACATGATAGTCTCGCTCCTTGTCTGGCCAGACCTCTGAGATAGACACAAGGATGCACGTGCCCTGAAATATTGTAAGCCTCTGTCTTCTCCTGCTCATGTGTGAGTGAAAATGGTCCTGACTCATAGCGATCCATCAGGATCATTCTCGTTTGCCGATAAGAATCCGGCTCCAGAATGTCATGATTACCTTCAATCAGAATCTGCTCTACTCCCTTTTGGAAATTGGACCACTCCACAAAATCCAACCATTCCTCATTGGAGTCACTGTGAAACAAATCTCCAAGAAACAATACTTTGGCAGGTTGATAACGGCTGATAAGTGAATTTACTCGCTGCAAGTCCGAAATATGAACCTGTCGTGGAATCGGGACCCCATGCTTGCGAAAATGACCTGCCTTTCCCAGATGTACATCTGCAAGTACCAATGCACGCTCTTCATGCCAATAAAAAGCTTTGGATGCATCCAGCGTAAGTTCCTGGTTTAATAACTCTAAATCATGTGTAGCACCAAGTAGTTCGAGACTACCCTTCATATGGAAGCCAGGTTTGTGTTCTGAAGAGGAACATCACGTAACCACGCACTTTGAGCTTACCATTCTCTATCCACAGTTTGCAATCGTACACGTTACCACTCTCCGGATCAAGTATCTCTCCTTCTGAGTACTCGTTTTCTTCTGAATCATACTCCATATCAGTGATGATTTCCATCCCAATAATCTTTTGATTCTTTTTTTTGCCGGGACATTCATCACATTTCGGATCTTGCTCTTCTCCAGGTTCACGAAATAGTTGGATGATTTTTCCAAAATACTGACCATCTCGTTCTTCTATCTCCACTACCGAGCGGGGCTTGCCGGTCTCATCATCGATGGTTTTCCACTTACCAGTGATGGATTGGGCATTTGTAATTAAAGTGAGTACTGTGAAGCAAACAATAAAGAATGTTTTCATATCTACGGGTTAACAATTGAGGGTCAAAAATAATCAACTCTTCTTATTTGCAGCACGTTCCAATTGTAGCTGCATTTTGGCAATACGATCGGACAGTTGCTCCGATGTAAGATTTTGTCGCCTTAACATATCCACTAAAATAGGAAAGGCAAAGGGTGTTGGCTTTACCGTCTCTTTAAGGACAATTTTCTGTTGGTTGATTCGACGAATGGCCTCCAACAAACGGCTATGCTCAACTTGCAGTGTGAGCACTTCTTCCATTGATTGACGGATCAGTAAATTGCCTTTGTCGTATTCCTCGAAGACCTTGTACAGAATACCTGATGAAGCTTGTAAATGTTTCGCTCGGATGCCTTTGCCTGGATATCCCTGAAAGATCAACCCAGCGATGGTCGCTACATCTCGAAATTTACGTTGAGCCATCTCCGTCATATTGATAGACTCTTGTATATCAGCAAATAGGTTTTCTTCACTAAACAGGTCCAGTTCCAAAGCTTCCTCTATCGGTATTTCCTGATCGGACAGCAGCTCAAACCCATAGTCATTCATGGAGATAGAAAATGATATAGGACGAATGCGGCTAATTCTCATGGCAATGACACCTCCCAGTACCTCATGCACAAACATCCCCTCGAAAGGGTAAATGAATATATGATGTCCAAACCTTGTTTTGGTTTTCTCAACTAGCAGCTTTGTCCGGGAGGGGATTTCGGACCACTTGGCCTGTAGATCCAATATAGGTTTGATGGTTTGCATCTCCACATCACCATAATTCCCATCCACAGCCTGTTCAAACTTTTCTCTGATTTTATCGGCAAGCATCGAAGACAAGGGTAACCGCCCACCCATCCATTGGGGAGTAAGACCACTTTTTTTACTCGACTTCCGAACTAGCACAGTTAAGTCTTTAATGCGAACAAATTCCAGATTTCGGCCAGCGAACCAAAAGCTATCCCCAGGATTCAACCGGGAGATAAAACTCTCTTCAATAGTACCTATATGTCCTCCGGTGAGAAACTTAACCTTGAGTGCAGGATCACCCACGATCGTGCCTATAGAAAGTTTGTGCTTGGTAGCGGCTTTCTTGTTGATGATTTTATAGATGCCATCATCGTTGTAAACCTTAGCAAACTCATCATACTGCCCCAGAGTCTTTCCGCCTGTGGTGATAAACTCCAGACACCACTGCCACTCCGGCGCTGTAATCCGTCGATAGCTGTAAGTACTCTTGATCTCTTCGAGGATTTGTAGTGGCTTGAACCCACCACTAACCGCCAGAGTGACCAGGTACTGGATCAACACATCCAGACTCTTTTCCAAAGGTTTGCGGCTCTCAAACTTCTCTTCCTGGATGGACTCTCTTAGAGCTGCACCTTCTACCAGCTCCAGGGAGTGTGTAGGCACAAAATAAATCTTAGATAGTGCTCCAGGCCGATGACCACTCCTACCAGCACGCTGGAAGAATCGTGAAATACCCTTGGGTCCGCCCACCTGAATCACCGTATCAACCGGTCTGAAATCCACTCCCAAATCAAGACTGGACGTGCATACTACGAGTTTAAGCTTTTCTTCGTGAAGAGCATCTTCTACCCAGCCACGTATGTCATGGTCCATGGAGCCATGGTGCATGGCAATCACACCAGACAGTTCTGGCGCAAATTTTAAAATCGCCTGGTACCAAAGTTCGGTCTGTGAACGTGTATTGGTGAAGAGCAGCGTGGTTTTGGACCGATTGATGATTGGTAAAATCTTTGGTAGTAGCTTGGTGCCCAAATGACCTGTCCAGGGAAACTTCTCCACTTCATCCGGAAGCACAGATTCTACGCGGACTTCCTTATTGATGTCCGCCTTGATGGTGACACTATCTTTGTACAGGTCCTCGCCAAGAAGGACCCGCTTGGCCTGTGGTAAGTTGCCTATGGTGGCACTCACTCCCCAAACCTTCAGCTCCGGACCATTTAAGGCTTTTAGTCTGGAAATCGCCAACTCAGTAGCCACTCCTCGTTTGGTTCCCAGGATTTCATGCCACTCATCTACAATGATGGCCTTGAGATTCTTGAAAAAATTGGGATAGTCACTTTGACTGAGCAGCACATGGATACTTTCAGGAGTGATGACTAGTGCCTGTGGAGCTTTCCTTTTTTGCTGCTGACGTTTACCTGGAGTAGTGTCGCCAGTTCGTAGACCGACTTCCCACCGGAGGTCCAGATCATCGCATACCTCCTGCATGGCCCGTTGAATGTCTTTTGCGAGGGCTCGCAAAGGCGTAACCCAAAGCACTCGAACCTCTGGAGTGACTTCTTCGGGAGCATGATCTCGAAGAAATTCCAATATACAAGGGATCCAAAGGGCATAAGTTTTACCACTTCCAGTCGGTGCATTGAGCAATCCACTTTTACCATTGAGATAAGCGCGCCATGCTTCTTGCTGAAAACCAAACGGTGTCCAGTTCTTATGCTCAAACCAGTTAAATGCAGGTCTTAAGAGATCATCCACTCTCCACTAAATGATTCTTCTAGGCAGTTTGTTTTTGAAAAAATGGTAAGTCGTTTTTTCTCATGATCAAAATGATCAAACTGCTAATGAAAACAGTCAATGCATAGTAGAACAATTGTCCGTCATCGTTCATCACTTCTATGCCCAATGTGGTCAGGTGAAAAAAGAGCGCACCAGATATGACACCCAGAGCAAGTATGGCTCCATACACTCGATACCTGGACCACAACAAAAGCACACCTGCGACTAACTCTACCACTCCAGAACCAATGCGCCCCCAGGGCTCCATACCTACCTGCGTGAATATGTAGACACTTTCATCACTTCCAGAAAACTTAAAGAACAACGTTTGTAATAGTAAAAATGCAGCCAAGATACTCAGCAACCATTCAAAGATTATTTTCATAGGGGTATCAGTTTGATCATCTTAAGATAATCAAATTACGAATTATCCATATACATTCAGTAGGGACTTCAAATCCCCAAGAGTGTTGGCTTCTGTGGGTTTCTTGTCTTTGCGCCAGCGGTGAATTCTAGGAAATCGCACTGCAATGCCAGATTTGTGACGTTTTGACTCAGCAATTCCTTCAAAGTGTATCTCAAAAACCTGTGTGGCTGCTACCGTTCGCACTGGCCCAAAACGCTCTTTTGTATTCGCTCTGACAAATCGCGTTACTTCCAGCAATTCTTTATCAGTAAGTCCGGAGTAGGCTTTAGCAAAGGGCACCAACTGATCTCCATCCCAAATGGCAAATGTGTAGTCAGAATAAATATCTGCCCTGCGTCCGTGGCCTTTCTGCGCATAGATCATCACCGCGTCTACCGAGAGCGGATCTACCTTCCACTTCCACCAATCTCCCCGTTTTCTTCCGGTCTGGTAGGTGGATGACTTCCTCTTCAGCATAAACCCCTCAGCAAAATATGACCTTGACTCCTCACGCAACTCAGATAAGCCCTCCCAGGAGTCTAAGGTGACTTCTTCGGACAGCTCCACCAACTCGTTGATTGCCGCCGAGTCGTTGAGGATTTGCTTCAGTTTTGCTCGTCGCTTCTCGAATGGCCAATCACGAATATCGGCTCCCTGATGTTCCAAAAGATCATATGCCAGGATTCTGGCAGGAGCTTCTTGCAATTGTTTTTTGGAAATAGTTTTCCTTCCTATCCTGGTTTGCAAGAGTGCAAACGGAAGTGGCTGTCCATTCTTAAATGGCAGCAGCTCACCATCGATCACCGTTCCCTCAGGTAAGAGTTCATTTAGTGGATCAAACTCTGGGAACTTCTCGGTAATCAACTCTTCACCTCTACTCCAAAGATATATTTGATCCGATCTTTTGATCAGTTGTGATCGTATACCATCCCATTTCCATTCAGCAATCCATTCAGAAATATCCCCCAACTCCCCAACATCATCTTCTAGTGGATAAGCCAAGTAAAATGGATATGGCTTGGAAAGGTCTTCATTTTCATCTTTTTCCAGAATGAGTGATTGATAGGAAGTGGTAGCAGGGTCCCAGTTTCCCATCAGTCGATGCGCAATCTCTGTGGATTCCTGGTCTGTGGCTTCTGCCAAAGAGCGTATAATCAGGTTCTTGGAGATGCCAACACGAAAACCACCTGTGATGAGCTTATTAAAAACAAAGCGTTCCTGACGATCCAATTGGGACCAGGCATACAGGATTTTCTGTTTCTTCTCCTCCTCAGAATCAGATTTCATCTCAATGAGCAGTGTGATCCATTGGGTTAAAGAATGATCAGATGTTTTGTCGGTCTCAGGCAAAATCAAGGATAGGGTTTCGGCAAGATCTCCTACTACCGAATAACTCTCTTCGAACAACCAGTTATCCAAACCAGATTGCTCCACGGCCCATTCAGCCAGCAGTCTGGTGTTTACCCTGCGTTTGGGACGTCTATGCGTAAATAGCGCAATTGCCCAAACACGATCCGGTGGATCTGCCACTGAGAAATACGTTTTCATAGCCGATACCTTTTTTAAGGTACTGGTAGTATTCTCCAGATCCAGTAGTAGCTGAGCAAATTGCTTCATTTGATTTATGAACTACTTCTCATAGGTTGTGTTTGCCTATAACAAAAAAAGCCCCCCTCTGGATCGAGGGGAGCTAATCACCAACCTAACCTAACTAAAAAGTATTGTTTGTATAAGAATTCTACTGATTAATAGAATAGCGATTACCGTGCCAAAATAGGATTTGACTAAATATTTATTCCATTAACCCTTTAAAAGAGCGAGAAACAGCATTGATATGCTACTAAAAGCGTAGGAGCCATCTCTGGATTGTCAAAATGAAAAAGCCCTTCTCATTGCGATAGAGAAGGGCTTGTTTCTATAGTTAATGAGCTGTTATTCGTAATTCATTTTCGGAGATTCCTCTTCGGAGAGCAATCGTTCGAATGTGGCATTCACATCTTCAAAGTCCCATGGCTTAGGGATGTATGCGTGCAAACCAAACGATCTGTTAGCTTCTACTAATTCCTCCTTGGAGACGAAACCACTCAATATGATCCGTTTGATTTTATCATCATAGTCATGAACTTCTCTGAGGAGATCCGTTCCAACGAGATCTGGCATTCTGTGATCCGAAACAACTATTTTCAGGTCTTTCTCCTTCACAATGTCCATCGCCTTGGATGGATGATCAGCAATATGCACTTTGTATAAGCGTCTAAATGCCGATTTGAAACTCCGCAGGTTTGCAGGCTCATCGTCGACATATAAGATTTCAAGTTTTTCAGGACGTGTCATAAATCGATTAGGTTGACTTCAAATCAATGTACAAGTTAACAACTAATTATAGTCATGAACAACTTTCCTGCTGATCGGGAATTTTTTGGTACTGAATATTTTTTCTTGAGCAATCATTTCCAAAGAAATAGAATGAGAACGACACCTTGATTATCTCTCTTAATTAGCCATTTGCGGTGGTTTCTTTTCAGAATTCCTAACATGTCTGACATACCCCACTAGGCTCATTACGATACCAAAGACCAACCCGGAAACAGTCACAATGTCGATGAATAAGGTTGGGAAATTCAATCCGATAACCTTCTCCACCATGTACTCGATGAATGAACTTGGCATTCCGGTCTCACCAAGGGCCCTTTTGATATCCCAGTGCCAATCAGTGAGTGGGCAATACCCCAGATACCCTTTGTATAATCCAACCAAAAGCCAGGCAACCAGGGTCAACAAAATTGCGGTAACGTGGTATTTCCTTATTTTGGGGATCGTCCACCCAAACAAAACAAGTAGCACAAAAGCGCTATGAAATACCGTAAGGAACAAATCTAAAAAGTGCAACATAGAGACCTACTTATCTAAAAGTATGCCAATCTCAATTTTCGGCCTTACTGAGCAGGTAATCCATCATTTCCAGCTTTCCATCAATTGGTTCTGTGATCTTTAGACCTAAGATCTCCGCTATGAGCGGGTAGATGTGGATGTTTTCAACAGGTGAAATTTCCACTCCCGATTTGAACAATGGACCCTGTCCATAGAAAATCGCCCCCATGTCCCGATCGGCATACGGGTCGAATCCGTGAGTTCCCCCGGTCACTACCTGGGGTTTCTCCATAATGATGGTGGGAGCATCAGTCATTAACACCAAATCTCCAATGCGATCCCTATTGCTGAAGTGTAGGTAATTTGGCACCTGCTCCTGTCTATAAACATACAAACCTTCAATTTGCAGCAGTTGATCGTAGAGCCTCTCGAGCTTAGCGGAATCAGATTGATAGATCATCGGCGGAAAGCTATAGGATACTTTGGCATCCTCCAGATCGATCATTTCTGGCAGTACCATACCGTTGGTGATGGTGGACATCCCGTGATCTGACACCAAGACGATATGAACTGGCAAGTTCAGCTTCTCCAATCCTCTTATTAGCTGACCCACCAGCTCATCTATTCTGAGTACAGCTTCTTTTGTTTTCGCATGCTCAGGACCATATCGGTGACCCGCATCGTCCACCAATGAGAAATAGCCCAGTATCATGTGAGGCCTTATCTCAGGAGGCATCTGTAGCCAATCCAATATGCGCTGCACCCGATGTTGATTGGAGACTCCAGAATTGTACTGATAAGAGTATGTGGATAGCGAACCACCTATTGGAGCTTCAGAACCTACCCAAAAGAAGTTCGCAGACAGCATACCTTGTTGTTCTGCTAAAGTCCACAGTGGTACTCCACCATACCAGGAACCGTCCTGAACTGCACTTTTGTCCCGGATCTTATACCAATAGTCTTTCTCCCGGCTGTAAAACTCATTGCTAACCAGTCCATGATTTCCAGGATATAATCCGGTGACTAAAGTGTAATGATTGGGAAATGTCTTAGTAGGAAAGGAAGCGATCAGAGACTGGGTACTCACTCCATTTTTGGCAACAGAAAGAATGTTTTTGGCCTGATACATTTCAGCATAGTCATGTCTGAATCCATCAATACTCAGCATGACGACATAAGGCTGATTTTTAGCCCATTGGGAGTTTTGCCGGTCTGGTACCACCATTTCCAGTTGCTTGACTTCCTCATAAGAAAGCTGCTGACCAAATGTGCTGAAGACGATTAAAAAGAATAAGAGGAGCGTAAGTAAACGTGTCATTAGGTGTTTGTCATCCCTGCAAAACTCATGAAAACATCTTAAATCTACCGTCCCGTCCATCAAAAAAACCCTCCCAATGCATGGGAAGGTTTTAGATAATTATCAGTAAACAAAATAAGGTCTTTAGCTGAGCTCTATGAACTCTGAAACTTCTTCTTTGATGAGTTTGGATTTACTCCTCAGTGCTGCCGGCGATACTCCGACCAGCTTTTTCAGTGAATTGTATAGTTCTGTTTTGCGATCAAGCTTTTTCTGAAACGAGGCGGGATCTTCAGTAGGGTTGTCCTCTTTTTTTAGAGCTGAGAGCTCCTTCTTATCTTCTTTTAAAGCCTCTTTCATTAGCGGCATTAGCTCCTCGATAGTGGTGCGTGCATCCTGAAAGTTCCTAGCCTCAATGGCTTCATTCAATCGTTCGGAAAGAAGTTCGAACTGTTCTTTGTCTGCATCAAAGTTGGCCAACAAAAATAGCGGTGCAATGCTCATCCAAAGCACCAGGGAAATGTGGTTTGGTTGTAAGATTTTACTCATGTAGTCAAGGCGTTGGTCTATGCAAATATAAATATTTTTCTTAAACTCCTATTTTACAGCAAGTTATATACCTTTGATTAAACTATATATTTCGATAAGCGGGCAAAAAACATCTATCTACCGCCAAAAACGAAAGTCAAGACCAGAGACGTAAAAACAAAAAAACCCTTCGGATTGCTCCGAAGGGTTAGTCATCTAGTCATTTAATGGGACTATTTCTGTTCTTCTACTGCAGCTTCAATTTCTGCTTTAGTCCCTTCTACTGTTTTAGTTTCTGTCTTATCTCCATCGACGATAGTGATTTCTGCTTTAAGGTTTTCTTCATCTTCTCCTTCCACAGTCACTTTGATTTCACGTTTCTCTACAATTTGCTCCACAGCATCCACTTTGGCAGCACTATGAGACACTCCTCCATAGATCTCACCCAAAATAGGTGCAATAACCAGCCCTACCAAACACGTAAGTTTGATGAGGATGTTCATAGAAGGCCCTGAGGTATCCTTGAAAGGATCTCCTACAGTGTCACCAGTAACAGCCGCTTTGTGCGCATCAGATCCTTTGTAAGTCATCTCACCATCGATCATAACACCGGCTTCAAATGATTTCTTCGCATTATCCCAAGCACCACCGGCATTGTTTTGGAAGATCGCCCAAAGTACACCTGATACTGCAACCCCAGCCATATAGGAACCAAGTGCTTCGGGTCCCATGAGGAATCCAATAAGAATAGGGAATACAATGGTGATCGCACCAGGAAGCATCATCTCTTTGATAGAAGCCTTTGTAGAGATCTCTACACACTTATCATATTCAGGCTTACCTGTTCCCTCTAGAATCCCCGGAATTTCCTTGAATTGTCTTCTTACTTCTTTCACCATCTCCATGGCGGCTTTACCAACTGATTCCATAGCCAAAGCAGAGAAGATTACTGGTACCATACCTCCAATAAATAAAGCAGCTAACACATCCGCTTTGAAAATATTGATACCGTCAATTCCAGTGAAGGTGACATAGGCAGCAAATAGCGCCAATGCAGTCAAAGCTGCAGAAGCAATCGCAAATCCTTTGCCAATGGCGGCAGTCGTATTACCTACTGAGTCCAGGATATCCGTTCTGGTTCTTACTTCCTCAGGTAGCTCACTCATTTCTGCTATACCACCAGCATTATCAGCGATCGGTCCGAACGCATCGATAGCCAACTGCATAGCCGTAGTAGCCATCATAGCCGAAGCTGCAATACCTACACCATAAAAACCAGCTAACTCATACGCACCCCATATTGCTCCAGCAAAGAGAATAACCGGTCCAAAAGTCGATTTCATACCAGTAGCCAAACCTGCAATAATGTTGGTTGCGGCTCCTGTAGAAGAGTTTTGGATGATATCCATTACAGGCTTCTTGCCTAGTCCTGTGAAGTATTCTGTCATGTAAGAAATAGCTCCTCCTACGAAAAGCCCCACTAACACAGCACCGAATACGCGAGTTGATGAAATCTCAACTATTCCTTCACCAAACAACGACATTTGCATGGTAGCAGGAAGTAACATGTTTATTAGGAAGTAACAAGCGATTCCCGTGAGGATGATAGATCCCCAGTTACCCATATTCAAGGCTTTTTGTACTTCAGCCTCTTTGGCATTTTCATTACTTATTTTGATTACCCATGTTCCGGCTATTGAGAAGATGATCCCAACACCAGCAATAACAAGCGGCAACAAGATTGGGCCTATTCCTCCAAATTGATCTTCAATGGATCCACCCATATCGCGGATCACATAGTTTCCAAGCACCATAGATGCCAGAACTGTTGCTACGTATGAACCAAACAAGTCGGCTCCCATACCTGCAACGTCTCCCACATTATCACCTACGTTATCAGCAATGGTAGCAGGGTTTCTTGGGTCATCCTCGGGGATACCAGCCTCTACTTTACCTACCAGGTCAGCTCCGACATCTGCAGCTTTAGTATAAATACCTCCACCTACACGGGCAAACAATGCTATTGACTCAGCGCCTAGCGAGAACCCTGCCAAAGCCTCTAGTACCATGGTCATGTCGTCATTGGAAGTCCACTGACCTCCCATAAACCATGTGAAGAGTAAAATGAATAGAATACTCAAACCGAAAACGGCCAAACCTGCAACACCTAATCCCATCACAGTACCTCCTGTAAATGAAACTTTGAGTGCTTGTGGCAAACTGGTACGAGCTGCTTGAGTCGTTCTTACATTAGCTGCAGTAGCGATACGCATGCCGATATTTCCAGCTACTGCTGAGAAGATCGCCCCGATCACGAATGCAACTACAATAAACCAATGAGTTGTCTCCACCAAGGTAGATATCACTCCCAATAGGATACCAGCCACTACAACGAAGACGGCTAAAACCCTGTACTCTGCACTTAAAAATGCCAATGCTCCTTCACGAATGTGGTTAGCGAGCGATTGCATTTTATCATCTCCGGCATCTTGCTTGTTCACCCACCGTGATTTGATAATCATCACGATGATCCCAATCAATGCCAATGCCGGCACTGCGTATATCAAATAACTCATATTTTTATTTGGTTTTTCAAAAGATGTGCAAAGATAATAGCCTTGAGAAATTATAAAAATGTAAAATTTGAGGAGTATTTATTGTGATTTATTGTTGATTTTCCAAAACCTCTCCATCGAATTTGGTTTCGACAATTCCGGCTTCAAGTCCCTGCTGTTCCAGCCACTTCTTGAATACATCTGTATAACCATGCGTGACATAGACTTTTTCTGCACCCGTTTGTGCCACTGCCCAGTTAAGGCCATCCCAGTCGGCATGATCTGACATCACAAATCCATGTCCCGAATTTCTCCGGCGCTTGATCCCACGTATCTGCATCCAACCTGAAACAGTGGCTACTTCATAGGGTTGAAATTTGCGCATCCAGGATGTCCCTACCGATGATGACGGGGTAATTATCAGACTGCCGGGATATTCCCTCTTGTCGATATCAGGACAGGCATAAGCATAGGCCGGCAGTTGAGCTCCGTCCCTTTCTAATGCCTCATTCACATTGGCGACAGCTCCTTGCACAAATACTTTTCCGATATGATGATCTATGTTATACAAAATACGCTGTGCCTTACCAAGAGCATAAGCGCATAGAATGCTCGTTTTACCTGCGGTCGCATTGCGTCGCCACCAATCATTGATCTGGTTAATGACCTCCTCTTGAGGTCTCCATTTGAATACTGGCAAACCAAAAGTGGTCTCAGTGATGAACGTATGACACCTTACTGGTTCGAACTCACCACTAAATCCATCACTCTCTACTTTGTAGTCTCCGGATACTACCCACACTTCTCCCTTGTACTCCAGGCGAACCTGACAAGATCCCCAGATGTGACCTGCCGGATGAAACGAAAGTTTCACTCCATTGATGGTTTGGGATGCACCATGATCCAAGAGTTGCAATCTAATATCATTTCCAAGTCTCAGTTTGAGAATTTCCCGGTTGAGAGTCTGTGTGAGATAGTGTTTATGCCCAGGTCGGGCATGGTCAGCATGCGCATGGGTGATGATGGCTCGATCCACTGGTCTCCAGGGATCGATGAAAAAATCTCCCTGCGGACAATAAATGCCTGATTCGGTATAGGTCAACAGGCCATTCATAGCTCCTTGGGCTCATGACCAGGTTTGGCGTAGGTGAATCTGGCAATTTTACTGGTCTGGTGATAACTGTCCAACCCTGAGCAGGTCAAAGTACCGGCTGCCTCGAGATCTACAAAACCATCTTCCAGTATTACCTCGTCGGGAACCTTGATGCTTAGAATCTTACCTACAACAAAATGAGTTCCGTTCGCTTTTACATCCAGGTTTTCTACCAGCTCGCAGGCGATTTGAATATGCGATTCGTTTACAAAAGGTGCTCCAAAACCATCGACCCATTCTTCTGTGAGTCCACATGCATTGAACTCACTCTCTTCCCACCTTGCTGCAGTATGATGTGCTTTTTTGACAAAGGATGAGTGGATGTGATTGATGGTAAACACCTTGCTGGCAAGAATATTTGAGTAGGTATGTCGGGGTACCACGTCCGGCCTGAACAGAATTCCAATAAGTGGTGGATTGGCTCCAACGTGTATGATTTGGCTAAGAATGGCCAGATTAGTCTGGTTGGCAAGGCTCTTGGTACCCACCAAAGCCACGCTTTTGAAACCTGTGATTGAATTAATCAGATTGGTACGAAATCGCTGGTCTAAGCCTGCAATCCCTTCACTTGACAATATCATCGGTCAAGTGCTTCTTCTAAACTATCGCAGTAAATTATGTCCAATTGATCCATAACCTCATTGGGTATTTTTTCCAGAAGTGGCTTTTTGGCGATCTCTACCGCTTTCACAAACCATGGAAGATCAGGAAGAAGCTTTCGATGTTTAACAAGTCCACTTTCAATCATTTTGGTTTTCCACTCTATAAAGTACCACTCCATAGATGGCTGATGAAATGTCCGAAGTTCACGCTTATCAAAAATGAATTTCTCAAAACTTCCGTGCAGTACTTGTTTGCTGATTTGATTGAATGTTTCTATAAAAAATCGAATAGGAACATAATCCGCTGTGATTTTACAGGAAATGGTCTTTCGAGATCTATTGGTATAAACCTCTGCATATTCATTGGAATAGATTTTTTCAAATCCCAAGTCAGTCAATTGCTTTTCCATGACATCCTTCATCTTACTCTTGATTTAGTGATAGCCATTACTATTGCGCTCGTCATCATTTTCAACTCTGGCTTTAAACTCTTTTAATTGATTCTCGAGTTTCATAGCGTATTCCAGAGCTGTTTTCATCATTTCTTCCTGGGCAGCCATCTTCTCTTTAAGAAGACCCATATCGGAGGAAAATTGTTTGATTTTTGACTCATACTCCTCCTTGAGACGCTCTTTCTCCAACTGAGCTTTTTTCAGCTCTTCCTTAAAAATCATGAATGCTTCTGGTGGACGACTCATAAAAACGTTGTCTTAACTATTAATTAAGCTGTTCTATGAAATTGTTTAGATTTTTTTTTCAAAGAGGACGAATAGACGACATACCCCCGTCCAAATGGAGCACCTGACCTGTCATCCAACTGGTAGCTCCAGATAGCAAATAAGCTGCTGCGTCCGCCATTTCTCCGGCAGTCCCGACTCGTTTCAAAGGGTGACGATCTTCTGAGGCTTTTCGCTTGTCGTCACTAGATAACAAACTGGAGGCCATGGGTGTATCTGTGAGGCTCGGCGCAATGGCGTTGACACGGATGCCCTGCCTCGCAAACTCTGCAGCCAGTGATCTCGTGACACCCTCAATAGCACCTTTGGCGGCTGCCACACTGGTATGAAAACTCATTCCTTGTGACACTGCCACCGTGCTAAAAAAGACAATGGAGGCAGATTCAGATTTTTTGAGACTTTTCAGGCTTGCTTTTACAGCATTCAATGCTCCTACCACATTGATCCGATAATCTTCCAGATAGTCCTGTGGTTTTAAACTCTGAAACGGTTTTAAGTTGATAGAGCCCGGACAGTACACCAATCCATCCAATTGCTCTGGCAGCCCTTCGATGGATTGGAAGTCTTCAGTCACGTCAAGTGAAATGTTCGCAACACCATCAGCTTCTGATCTGGAAGCATTGATGACATTGGCTCCTGATGATTTGAGTTTAGAAACAAGAGCCTTACCTATCCCGCTGGTTCCGCCAACCACCAGTATGTTCTTTCCTTCAAACTCCATGAGTTACTCTATTTTAAATCTGTCTTTGAATTGATGTAATTCAAAAATTCGGTTTTAACACTCTGTTCCTTGAATTTACCATCAAAAAAAGCCGTACCTGTCATGCTGTTGGTATCATTCACACCTCTGGATGATACACACATGTGGGTGGCGTCCAACACAACAGCCACATCTCTGGTCTGAAGTACTTCTTTCAGCTCATTGGCAATCTGCACAGTGAGACGCTCCTGTACCTGCGGCCTTTTAGAATAGTACTGAACGATCCGATTGATCTTAGACAAACCAATCACCTTGCCACTAGAGAAATATGCCACATGGGCCTTACCATAGATGGGTACAAAATGATGCTCGCAGTGCGAATAGAATGTAATATCCTTTTCGACCAGCATTTGATCATAGTTGTACTTGTTCTCAAAAAGCCGGGCTTTGGGCTTATTCTTAGGATTCAATCCGCTGAACACCTCCTGTACATACATTTTGGCCACACGCTTTGGTGTGCCTTGCAGGCTATCATCTGTCAGGTCTAATCCCAATATTTCCATGATCTCTTTGAAATGTTTTGAGATCAATTCGATCTTCAGATCATCATCCTTGGCAAAAGCATCTGGTCTTAAAGGGGTTTCATCAGAAGAACCTACGTGATCTTCTTCAAACTCATCTTCCATATCTTGCAAATTAAGCGGGGTATTCAACATAGTTTCTCTCTGTTTCGTATAAAGTCACTTTCATTTCTAATCGCTCATCAATTTTTGGTCTCAAGATATTGTAGATGACTACCGCAATATTTTCAGCCGTTGGGTTGAGCTCTTTAAACTCGTCTGTATCTAAATTCAAATTCTTGTGATCAAACCTGATCAATACTTCATTCTTGATCAGATCACTTAATTCCTTCATGTCGTACACATAACCTGTGTCAGGATCTGGCTCGCCTACCAATTTGACAATTAGCTCATAATTATGGCCGTGCCAATTGGGGTTGTTACATTTCCCGAAAACCTCATCATTTTTCTGTTCAGACCACTTAGGGTTATTAAGACGATGGGCAGCGTTAAAGTGTTCCTTGCGAAATACAGCTATCTTCATGAATTAGTGCTTTTGGCAAAATAGTAACATTCTGACCACATTTTTTCTCTCAAACATAAAGCAAAATCTATTTGTTTAACTTTTATTGAGATAAATTAAACATTTAATGCGGGATGTGATCGTAATCGGTAGCGGAATGGGTGCTCTCACTGCTGCAGCTATGCTGACCAAACGGGGAATGAAGCCACTTATCATAGAGCAAAACTGGCAACCTGGCGGCTGCACTTCTTCGTTTTGGCGCAAGGGCTATGTATTTGAAGCTGGTGCAACCACACTGGTGGGATTAGATGCTCATATGCCGCTTAGGTATTTGCTGGATTCGACCGGAATAGAAATTCCTTCAAGAAAATTGGAGCTACCCATGCAGGTACATATTGATGACAAGGTAATCAACAGGTATCAAGACCTAGAGAAATGGAAAAAAGAAGCAGGCAAACACTTCACTGGTAATCAGGAGAAATTCTGGCAGGTTGCCTATGGGTTAAGTCAGTTTGTGTGGAAGGCCTCTACTCGATACCAACATTTCCCACCTAAGACCTGGCAGGACTGGCTGAATCTCGCAAAAAAAGCCAATCCTATGGATGTACTGGACGCCCGATTTGCCTTTAAGTCCACTCAGGACATAGTGGATCGTTCAGGTATAAATGACTCGTTGTTCAAGCGATTTGTAGATGAACAGCTTTTGATCACTGCTCAAAATCGTGCAGAAGAAGTCAATCATCTATTTGGTGCTGCGGCACTTTGCTATACCAATTATGGCAATCATTACATAGATGGTGGCTTGATCAATCTGGTGAAACCCATTATCAACTACATCACCGATAATGGCGGGGAAATCATCTACAGAGATGGCGTACAGCACATCATCAAAGAAAAAGATACCTATCAGGTTATTACAAAAAACAGTCGGTTCAAAAGTAAATACCTCATCTCTGGCATTCCCATCAACAATCTGCAATCCATAAGCTCCAATGTCATTAGAAAACCAATTCATCAGAAACTACTCACTTCAGAAAAGCTCTACAGTGCCTTTCAGATGGGAGTTGCCTTTAGGCCACATCGTAATTATGAAAGTCTGCACCATCAGATTCATCTAAATGCGCCGTTATCCGAGACTGGCAGTCACAGCATTTTCTTGAGCTTAAGCCACCCTGAAGACACCACAAGATCTGAAGATGGATGCATGGTGGCGTCTATTAGTACACACATTCCCGACCCTAAAAACACCATCGTTGACTCAGCGAAAGTGGAAGCAGCTATTTTGAACATCTTGCAAGAGCGAGACCTCATTCGAACAAACCAAGTGGTATTTCAGCATAGTAGCGGTCCTAAGTCATGGAGTAAATGGACTGGTCGTGCTTTTGGTTTTGTAGGCGGCTATCCACAGTACTTAAAAACCAAACCCTGGCAGATGATCGAAGCTCGTCTCGATATGGACAAAGCCTATCAATGTGGAGATACAGCATACCCCGGGCAGGGCATTCCCGGCGCAACATTGAGTGGGTTGATTGCCGCTCAAAAATTAGTCTCTGACTGGTTATAATTCAATTTTTTCTACCAAAATCAACATACCTGTGCGTGGTATATAATTATACTATTCCTTTATTTAATTGCATTATTGTATTGCAGTATCAGATGAATTACCTATATTTATCGATGAAACCACTAATTAAATAGATAAGAATATGGGATGGATACAGTCGATCTTCTCTCTTAACAAGGAGAAAGAATATGTGACCAAACTTGCATTGATTGGTGAAGCCCACAATGCATTTGACCCGGAAGAGCTACAAATACTCATGCGGGAACTTAACTACACACCTTCAGCTAAACAGCACAGTGAGGCAGATGTAGAAAGCTTCAAACTCAAGCTACCAGAATCTTCGAAAGATCGGTTTTCGATCATTTACTACCTGGTGAGCAGCTTTATGAAGAATGGTGCACTGTCAGAAAAGAAAGAATCGCTGATTAGAAAACTTATTTCTGGCCTTGAACTCTCTAGAGAAAAAGCCGCTGAATTGGTGTCATTTTTAAAAATGAACATCAGAAATGGGCTGTCAGAAGAAGACTCCTTCAGCAGATTAGGCTATCTGTTGGAGCGCGCTAAATATGCTTAAACCTGCCTAAGGCCGTGGAATAGTCTCCACGGTCTTTCCCATTCTCCCACCCTCAACTTCTATTTCGAAAGAAAAATCCCACATTGTTTGAATTCTTCACACAGGCCTGTTGTTTTGTAGGCTAAATTTGAACAATGGAAATTCCACAAATCAAAGAAAAACTCAACCAGTACCAAGCCCAAGGTAAGAAGCTGTTTACCACTAGCTCTTTTCAAACCCACAGCTTGGTGATGCTTCATATTATCAGCCGTATCGACCGAAGTATTCCTATCTATTTTTTAAATACAGGATATCACTTTCCCGAAACGGTGGCTTTTAAGGATCAAATAGCCGAAGAGTTTGGCTTGAATGTGATTGAAACCAAATCATCCATGCCGCGCTTTATGCAGCGAGATCAGGATGGCAAACTCTTGTTTACTTCTGACCCCGATCATTGCTGCTACATCAACAAAACAGCACCTACAGAAGAGCTTCTAAAGACTTATGACGTATGGATCAATGGTGTTCGTGGCGACCAAAGTGCTATTAGGAAAGCCATGCAGGTAGAACAAGACGCTCCTCACGGAACCATCCGGTTTCACCCGATGCTCGACTGGAGCATGAAGAGTATCTTTGGCTATATCAAGGAGCACAACCTACCCCGACACCCACTGGACGCAAAAGGATATATGAGTATAGGGTGCGAACCATGCACACGCAAAATGGATCCAGAAATGCAAGAACGCGAAGCGCGTTGGTATGGACTCAACAAAGTGGAATGTGGTCTTCATACCGATCTCGTAAAGAAGTAGACAACCCTCACCCAGTAAATTTAACTGTTAACGAATTCTATCCATGAACATACTTATCACCGGTGGAGCCGGTTACCTCGGAACTGAACTCATCAAACGTCTTTCTCAGAATCCTGAGGTGAAACAAATCAAAATTTATGACAACCTAAGCAGGGACAATTTTGCCTTATTCACAGGACATAAATATCAAAACCACGAGAACATCTCATTCATCCAAGGAGAATTACTAGACTCTAGAAAGCTCAAAAAAGCGCTAGAAGATGTGGATGTGGTTTATCACCTGGCAGCCAAGGTAACGACCCCCTTTGCCAATACAGACCCTCATTTCTTTGAGCAGGTGAATCACTGGGGTACGGCCGAGCTGGTATATGCCGCAGAAGAAAGTAATGTGAAACACTTCATTTACAGTAGCAGTATTGGGGTATATGGCTCCAGCAGTACGGAGATCAATGAAGAGACTGTACCCAACCCTCGAACATTTTATGCCATTTCCAAATTCAGAGGCGAAGAGCATGTGAGCCGGTTGCAATCAAAAATGAAAATGCACATCATTCGATGTGGCAACATCTACGGCTACAGTCGAAGCATGCGGTTTGACTCGGTGATCAATAAGTTTGTCTTTGAAAGCAACTTCAATAATCGGATTACCATCCACGGCGATGGCAAACAAAGCCGCGCCTTCATCCACATCGACCACATCACAGATGTATTCAATCAACTATTGTCTTCTGAAGCTCCATCGGGTATTTACAATCTTGTGGGTACCAACTTCAGTATATTGGATATTGTAGACGTGATGAAGGAGGTCAATCCAACACTCGAATTCATCTTTATTAATCAGCACTTGAAGCTCAGAAACATCCTGGTGAGCCCAGAACTAAAACTGGCGCAATACGTGGATATCAAGGATAAGATTTCTTTCAAAAATCAGATAGCAGATTTTCACAACAAGTTTTCATTCTGATAGCTGAAGGTTGTACACAACCCTAGAGTCTAGGATTATACCTGGATCGAAAGAGACATTTTTCTGAATGCGATCATCGCCAATGGTGATGATCGCAATACGTGCGTCTACTTGATCATCGGCCGCAAATTGCTTGTAGGTCCGGCCCACAGCATATCCTCCTCGAAATTCAGCAAATAGTCGTCCGACCAGTTGATACCGGCCGAAAACACATAGATCGATACTTTTTCTCTCAAAATAATCACCTCCAAAGCTGGCTTCTCCCATTTGATAAGAAGTGATCAGACCAAACTGGCTTAACCCTACCGCCAGCCGCTCATTCACTTGATAGTTCAGCTTGGCATAAATTGGCACCAGCCCAATAAAACTTAGTTTGTCACTGATCTTCCAATCAGCATAAATCAGCGGAACGAACATTGGTCCAAACAGGTCTCTATTGGCCATCAGCCCAAAACGCATCAGCAATTGATCACTAAACTTGTTTTCATACATCCCGATTCCGCCAAGTTGGAAGTGTCTCGAGTCGATTTGGTGCAAATCCGACATCAATCGAGGAACAAACAATACCTGCATTGCTTGTTTACTGTTGAACCGCTGGACCAATCCAGTTTGAAGAATGAATTGGTGCAGCCCCACTGACGAAGTAGAAGGTGAAGAAAAGCTCACAAACGAACCCTGATAGGTTAAATCGTTGTACCAGATGGCGCGATCATTCAATACTATGGGTAATTTCACATTAGCAAAAGCCACATCCTCTACCGCTTCTCCAGTGCCGTCGGACAGGTCTGTGGGTAATCCTCTGCGATATGACAAGGTCAGCAGATCAATACTAGATTGGCTGTAAACGCAGGCCGATATCGCCATAAAAACTAAAAATGTCGGGTATCGAATCAACGCATTAAGAAGATTTTTCCAGCCTGTTTGCGCACTTTCCCTGATCTGGCAGTGAAGGTAACTTCATAGTAATAAACTCCCTGAGGAGCGTTCTGACCATTGAATTTACCATCCCAAAAGGCACTTAGCTTATCCGACTGGTAAACAATAACTCCGTTGCGGTCCTGCACTTTTAAGTCCATACTTTCAATATTCTGAAAAGCTGGTCTAAAACTCTCGTTAACTCCATCATTATTGGGTGTAAATGCCGTTGGCACTGTAAAGTTGTACCCCTGCGCTATCACCAATGTATCCGTTTTGGACAATCGACAACCCACTTCATTTTCTACAGTAAGTGTCAGTGCATACTTACCTGGCGTGGTATAGGTAACTGAGGTGTTTTGATCTTCGGATGCTCGCGTATCACCAAAATCCCAAAACCACTGCACGATGGCTTCTCCAAGCGATTCATCTGTCAGTGTAATGGGGAAATCAATAGCAAATTCATCCGTTTCAATGCTAAACTCTGCCTCGAGCTCGTATTCATTGTCAATAGTAATGAGCGTATCAAACGTACATCCCACATTATCCTGCACACTGACCAAATACTGTCTTCCTGCCAGATTAAAGAAGTTATTCACGGAACCATACGCCGCAGTGTCAAATGAATACCTGTAAGGGAAAGTACCTCCTGTTCCCTGGAAGCTAATAGCTCCATTCTGGGTGTTGGGGCAGAGGTTGTTTTCAATAGAAATAACCTCCAAACCTAGAGGTACTGGTGTAGTGATGACGATATCGTCGGATACGGTCTCACAGAAATTAGTATCAGTCGCCATCAGGTAATAAGTACCCGCAGGAACACCGATCAAATCCTCCTCTTTGGAATATGGCAGACCGTCTTTGAACCACTGCAATTTATACGGCAATGTTCCTCCCCTGACCGTCGCATTCAGTTCAGAATCATATGGAGTAGCACAAATATTATCGGCAGACTCTACTTCTATCACGAAAGGATCCGGCTGCTCCACTTCCACCGTGCGACTTATACTACAGTCTTCCGCATCGGTGACGATGATTTCATAAAAAGCAGCTTCCAATCCAGTGGCAAATGAGGCCGTTACATCAAAAGGTTCATCATCTTTCAACCACTCATATGTATAGGAACCATATCCACCTGTCACCTGTACAGCCACAGATCCATCGGTCTCCTGGTAGCAACTAACATCCTTTACTTCAATTATCAAACTTAACTCCTCAGGGTTTTCAATAAGAAACGTTTCAGATTTGATACAACCATATTGATCCTCCACAAACAACTCATATTCCCCATGCCCAATACCGGTTAAATCTTCATTGTTCTGAGAAAAAAGAGAGCCATTTTTCTCCCAATACACCTCATAATCCAGGTCAGGTTCACCAGTGATGGCTATGGTCACATCGATACTTCCATCTAAAGCATCCCTGCAGGTAATCTTGTCAACAATTCCCTCAATAGTAAAATCAGATGGTGGGTCCGACACTATCACTTCTGTGGTATCAATAGCACAGTTGAAGCGATCTGATACAATGAGTTGATAGGTATTTGCTGAAAGGTTTGAGATGTTCTGCTCGGTACTGAAGAGCTGGTCATTTAGCAACCATTTCACCGTATAAGGTGCATTTCCATTGGCAATGGACAAGCTAATGGCTCCATCGGAACCACCCACACAAGACGAGTTGGTGACAGTAGGTGTGGCAATGATCGGTAGTGGGTTATCTATAAAGATGGTCGTATCCACCTCACAGCCTCCAGCATCACTTAATGTAATGTCATAACGGCCTGCAGAGAGGTTGGATCGGCTCAAATTAGTACCAGTAAGTGTGGCAGATTGGTTCTTTACCCATACCGCACTGAAGCTTCCATATCCTCCGCTGGGGTCTAAAATAATTTCCCCATCACTGAAGTCATTGCATGTTACTCCTGTTACTAGTGGATTGAAATAGACCTGTTCGGGGTCTTGCAAATCATAAGTAGCTATGCGAACACATCCATTGGCATCCGTCACCTCTACTTTATATTGGGCTGAATCAAGTCCAGAAATCGTCCCTCCAGAAGAAGACAGCTCCGTATCATTTCGGTACCACTTATAGGAATAAGTAGAAGGATGGCCTGCGTCGGCTGTGATGACCACTTCCAGTTCACCATCATTCTCATCTACGCAAGTGATGTCAGTAGCTTCTAGATCAATACTATAGGCCGTGGCTGGCTCAGTGACTGTGTAGGTATTGGTGTAAATGGGTGAGCAAGAATTCGCATCTTCGATGGAAACAAAATATGTCCCTGGACCAAGATCTGTAATGGTGTCATTGGTGCTGATGGATGCTCCCGATGCATCATTTTCTTTCCAAAGGATGGTGTAAGGCGCTGTACCTCCGGCAATATCCAATGCGATGCTTCCATCTTCATCACCTTTGCACTGTATGTTGGTAACGGCTGAGGTGGTGCTGACAGCATCCGGTGCATCGATGACGATGGTGGTGTCTTTGGTGCAGCCAAGTGAATCTGAAACGACTACTCGATAGGTAGCATCTGGTAAGTTGTCGTACTCCGTTTCATCATTGAGCAATCCTTGGATAGTACCATCTTTGTACCATCGGATGGTGTACCCATCATTGGTTCCGAGATAGCCACCGACTGGATTTACCACTATTCTACCATCCGTATAACCGTCGCAGGTATTGTCCGTCACGGTCGGGTTCACCCGGAGCTGAGGATACTCCTCTACCTCAAAGGTGGCTGTCTGCTGACAACCATAAGTATCATTAGTAGTAAGCACATAAGTGCCTGGTTCCAAACCTGTTAGGTCAATCACATCAGATGCATAGGCTACTCCGTCTTTGGTCCATTCTATACTGGTTGGGTTGGGATGTTTGGTCGCTGTGATGTCTCTATTGATAGTCACGTCAATTGCTCCACTTCCTTCTCCATTGCAAATGACCGGAGTAACCTCTCCGCTAAGTGAATAAGCACTGGCAGGTTGGGTGATGGTGTAATTGACAGTAGCAGCAGTGCAAGAATTGTCATCAGTCACAGTAACAGCGTAAGTCCCTGCTGCTAAGTCTGACAAATCCTCCGTATTAGCAAATTGAGTACCTGAACCATCCTTTTCCCAATAATAAATGTAGGTATCGTCTGACTGTGGTGTTCCTCCCGTTACTATGATGTCAATTGATCCAGTGGATTCGCCTCTACAAGCCACATTCACCTTGGACGCTACTGTGATTTCAATTTCATCAGGTATTTCCACATTGAACGTACGAGTGACTGTACATCCCTTGGAATCTTCTACTTCCAATGTATAGTCCGCATTTTCTTCTATGTTTTCAAGCTTTCCATCAGTAGCCACTTCTGTAGTAAGAGCACCACCATCTTTTGTCCATGTATACGTATAGCCTCCATTGCCTCCGGTGACAGAAGCATCGATCTCCGAAGCAGTGGAAGACAAACTCAAGGGACAATTGAATACGGGAGCAGACCCCAATATCTCTAGTTGGGCAGGTTCGCTGATATCAAAAGTCAGCTCTCGATAGCAACCAGAATTAGCTGTTACCTCAATACGGTAAGATCCTTCAGGGAGGTCATCTTTCTCGAATACCCCAGTTGCTATTACTTCATCAGAATCTACATCCTTCCAAATAATATTATCGTCCTCCACTACGGGATCAGTATCTAGAGAAGTATCAAATTCAAAAGCATATTGTCCATTATCAGCTCCATTGCAGGTTACATCTGCTCTACTTACTTCTGAAAGTGCCCATTGCTTGGCTGGTTGAGTCACTGTGACATTGGCAGCATCCACTGGACAATTGGACTCATCCTGAATCCAAATGTCATAGGTTGCTGCAGCTAAACCAGTAATATTTATCTGATTATTTCCGTCACTATTCCATGGGTATGAAGTTCCACCATCGGAACTAGCACGATAACTACCAGACCCTCCTGAAACCGTCAACAATATGGATCCGTCACTATCTCCTTTACATACGACAGGAGTCATTTCAGCATCATCCACTTGTGGCGCATCAGGTTCGGTGAGCTCTACTTCTATTTCTCTTTCACATCCAGTGGCTCCTTCTGCCACGATCGTATATGTTCCTGGACCGAGACCTTTAAAAGTAAGTGTATCAGCAGGTTTTCTGCCTGTTTTCCTCTTACTTACGATCTCTGGGTCAGAAGTTGAGGCTCCATCATAAATCCTTAGCTCAAATGGGTCTTCGTCATTATCGGAGTCTGTATCCACGCGAACAATGATTTGGCCGTCTTGTTCTGCCGAGCAAGAAACATTCGTTAATCCGTTTTGCTCCAAATTAAATCCACTGAAAATAGTGAACTGCTGCGATCCCGTACATCCATTTTTATCAGTAATCACCACCGTGTATGTACCGGAGTCCAGATTGGTTATTGTTCCCTGATTTTCCAAAGCCGTTAACTCTGCTTCATCATCGATTACATCTCCATCATACCATTTCTGTTCATAATTAAATGATCCTGCAGTTCCTGCACTAAATGGTGTTCCTCCAGAAATTGTCAAAATGGTGATTTGTCCACCTGCGTTGTTACAGTTAGCATTGATGGTGTCATAGGTGATGGAAATACTATTGGGTGCGGTAAGGGTAAACTCAGCTGTTGATGCTACACACCCTCTATCATCTTGAACAAACGCCTTGTAGGTTCCTGCGGAGAGTGAAGTAAATGCTCCACCATTGTCGGAATAGCCACCTGTATAGTTGGGGCTCGTCTGTCCAGTACCAGATGCCAAACCAAATTGATAACCTCCAGCTCCCCCAGTAGCAGATACTTGAACCTCGCCTGCTGCATCTCCATTACAAAGATTTTGTGCTGTGACAGACTTACTAGCTACCAATGCAGAAGTAGACCCTCCAACAGTTATATCCTTTTCTCTGGTTTCTGTTGGCTTATCTCTTCTGGTCACAACTACTGTGTAATCGCCATCTTCTAAAAACTGATAAATATCTGGAGTTTGAACACCTACCTGACCGGTGCCCTCTGACACATCGCTTGCATTGAAGACTTCCCAGTCAAAGGTAAGTCCCGAGGTGGTTCCAGACATGGTAATATCTATAGAGCCGTCTCCTGCATCGAAGCAAGTTTCGTCTACAGCAGTAAGACTAAAGTTCCAATTTTGAGCAGTAGCAACCAGACCACTCAGCAAAATCAACGTACCTAGTAAAAATCTCTTCATCCTCTCTTCGCAGTTAGTATGGTAATGGACATTTGAGCCTTTTTGCAGACCGTGGTGTTGCATTAGGATCTGTCGGGTCAAAAAGGAATGTCAATGATATTTCGTGTATCCCACCTGGATCAGTAGGAGTATTCAATGGCATGTCAAAACTATAGCCAATAGACAAATCAAACTTGCTGATGCCGACAACCCAGGAGACCGCTGAGTACTCACCCTCTGTCAGTGGATTAGGAATGCCCCGGTAAAACGCCCCCAACAAAATGGGCTCCAGCTGAACCAAAGCACCTGCATCCAATTGGGAAAAACCACCCTGTGACATGTAGTTGACAGTTGGCATAATGGTCTTTTTCATTTTGGTCTTGCGAGTATGCTTACCCAAAAAGAAGGTATATCCCGCATGCGCTGAATATCTCACAGGCAGAATAGCCTCTCCACCCTGCACGAAGGAGACATTATTCTGAAGCATGTTGTGCATCGCGTAGCCTGCCCACCAACGCTCACCATAAATAACTACCCCTGCAGCCACATCAAAAAAGCTGATTTGGTTATCAACAGCTAGCGGCTCAGCGGATCCACTACCAGTCACATTTCCATTGGCATCAATCTGATCCGAGAACAAAAACCTGCTGAAATCTACTCCCTGACGAGTGTAAGAGCCCTGCAGAGCAGGTTTTACGGTGATGTCTTTGTTGATTGAAAAATCGTAACTCACAGGCAAAGCGATGGACTGTGAACTGAAGCCACTGTATTGATCCCTATCAGAAACAAACAGCAGCCCACCACTGATGTATAGGTCTTTGACATAATAGTCTCCAAAAGCTGAGAAGGACTCGTACTGGGATTCGTCCGTGGTGCCCTGTTTGCGATAGTTGGTCCCAATTCGCGCTGCACCAGATGCTCCGGTAAATGCAGGATTGAGATACAATGGCGCCTGATAGTATTGGGTGAACCGGATGTCCTGAGCATCCACCTGGATCACCAGTAATATCAGCACAGCTACAAGAAGGTGGTGTCGCATGTTGGCTTAGGTTAGTTGGAATCTCAAATTACTAACAGTCAGCATGTTTACAAACATTCTTTTGTGAACATCAATATTTAACTTGTGACGATTAATAATCCTTGTAAATTTTCAAATTAATTAGCAGATATTCACTACCTAAATTAAGGTATTAATGCTGCATTTAGTCTCGCTCACTCCAGATTGTGAGTGCATGATTCCTAATAGTTTGTATCTTCAAGTATGAATTTTCACCGATTCAGAATTTTCATTGTTGGCCTAATTTGTATACTCAATCTAGCTGCGCAACCGAAAAATCCTCTGTTTTATCATGTATATGCGGATTGGGGAATAACCAGTGACAAATCTACCGTTATTTACCAGGATTACCTGGGTTACATTTGGATCGGTACTGAAGAGGGTTTGAACCGATTTGTCTCGTATGCTGAGTATAACTTCATACAATACAAAAGCAGCCGCAACGACTCCACCACTCTCGATAATGACTACATCACTACCTTGTTTGAAGACAGTGAAAATAACTTATGGATAGGGACTTTGAGTGGATTATCGCTGTACAATCGAGCTTTTGACAACTTCATTAGAGTGAGTCAAAATCATCCACAAATAACCAATAAGCGGGTGCATGCGGTAAAAGAACACCTGGGTCAGCTCTGGATAGCCACTGATGACATGCTGTTTGTCTACGATAGAGAGACTGACAGCATCAAAAAAACCTTTGAATGGAAGGATCAAAACGGGAAACCGGCCAGCTTCCAGGCGCTCTATACCACCAATGATCACATATGGGTGGGCACGTCAGATGGCCTCTATTTTGCTCGGGAGCTCGAACTGGACCCAATAGAAGGTTATGAGAATGTACAGATTACCAGCATATCACTGTCCAATGGACAGATAATAACCGGTACAGCCAATCAGGGATTATGGGCCCTCAATAAACTTGGCGGGATCACGCGCTTTACCACGGAGAGTTCTCCTGCCATCTCCAGCAATCAGGTAAATGATGCCATAGAAGTAAAAAGTGGCAAAATCTGGGTGGCTTCAAAGGATGGTTTGACCTTCTTAAATGTAGAGGACTCTACTTCTCAATTCTTAACATATGATTTCAACAATTACTATGGACTTTCAGATTATGAAGTTAGGGACCTATTCGAGGATTCAGCTGGTGCTGTGTGGATGACCACTCCATTGGGTGGAGTGAATTACTATCACGAATCCGATAATCAATTTGACTATTATGGTCAAAAAACGAGCTCAGCAAAGAACGATGAATTGTTGGACTACAATGTGCTGTCTACATACACAGATCGGACTAAAAATGAGCTATGGCTTGGCTCCAGATCTGGTATCTCCGTTTATTCCGAAGATGAAGACCGCTTCACTCATTATCCTTTTTTGATGAATGGTGTGCGCACCAATAACCAGATTCTTTCCATCGAGAGAGACGCCTCCGGATTGTTCTGGTTGGGGACAGAAAAAGGATTGTACACCTTTGATGAACCCACTGGTAGATATCAGAAGATCAATGATCATCCAGACTTTCGAGATCAAGTAAATGTAGTTTTTATTGATAGTAATGAGGCCTTGTGGATTGGCACTCAAACCAAAGGGTTAAAACGTCTTGGAAGTGAGCTAGACGAATATGATGTAAGGTTTGCGATAGGAGAAGATGAAGTAGCCATTCCAAATATCAATGACATCATGGAACTACCAGATGGAAGCATCTGGGTAGGTACAGCCAGTGGCTTGTTTAAAGTAAATGGGAACAATGTGTTGGAATCTCGGCCTATTGTACTAAAAGACGACAAGGTGACTAATTCATGGGTCAATTATCTGTGTACAAGTACGGCAGGTGAGCTGATCGTGGGTACCAGACAGGAAGGACTGGTCATCATCAAAGAGGACCAACCAGAAGACAAGGTCATGATCAGTAAAGCCAGTGGGCTGGCTACCAATGACATCCGTTCCATGATCCGCATGTCTGATAGTTTGGTCTGGATCTCCACCAATGCAGGTCTCGCTAAGCTCACTACGAGCAAAGACAGTGTACTGAAAGTGACCAACTTCTACTTGCATGACGGTCTACAGGGAAAACAATTCACCCCTAAAGCTGGAGTTGCCCTGAACAAACGTGTCTATTTTGGCGGACTAAGTGGTATCACACATTTTGATCCTGCCAAAATCAAGGAGTTTGACCTTCCCCTGAATGTGAATTTTACCCATTTGCATGTCAACGATAAACTCATTAAGCCCGGACAGGACGCAGGACTAGCCAAATCAATAGACATCTCAGACACCTTGATGCTTGCGGCTGATCAGAACAATTTTACGATCACCTTCACGGCAATGGATTACATGCGTCCTGACAGTGTTAAGTACCGATATAAGCTGGAAAATTATGATCAAAACTGGATGAACTCTACGGATCATTCGGCCACTTACACCAATATTCCCAGAGGGAAGCAATACACCTTCACTGTGGAGGCAGTCAGTAGATTTAGGACATGGAGTGAACCAAAGAAACTCACCATTTACATCGCTCCTTACTTTTACGAAACTGCGTGGTTCAAAATTCTGGTTGCTTTTCTCACAGTAGCTATACTATTTGGCGTATTGCGCTACAGGGAACAGGCCGCAGACTTCAAGCAAAGAAACCTACAGCGACTGATAGACCTACGAACCAAGGAATTGAAACTGGAAGTGGAGGCGAAGGAAAAAACAGCTGTGGAGCTCGAAAAAGCGAAAAACGACGCTGAAAAAGCCAACCGTATCAAAAGCGAATTCCTCGCGAACATCAGCCACGAGATCCGAACACCCTTAAATGGGATCCTGGGGATGAGTCATCTGGTCTCCGAAAACGAACCCAACCCGGAGAACAAAGAAATGTTGGGCATTTTGGGACGGTCGGCTGAGTCACTGAGAGATATCATCGATGATCTGCTAGATCTCAGCAAGATAGAAGCTGGAAAGTACGATATTTCCTTTGAAGATTTTGATCTACCGAGGCTCGTCAATGAGATAGTGTTGGCTTTCCAGCCAGAAGCAGAACACAAGAAAATCGACTTGAAGGCTTCCATTGCGCCTAATATTCCCAACCTCCTCATTGGGGATGAACTGCGCATCAAACAAGTGATAGTCAACCTCCTGTCCAATAGCTTGAAGTTTACGGAAACTGGAAGTATCGAGGTGATCCTGAGACAATTGGAAGACTCTGAAACCCATACACGTCTGTTTATAGGTGTCAGAGACACGGGCATTGGCATACCGTATGACAAACAAGAGGATGTATTTTCAAGCTTTACACAAGTAGAGACTGGATCCAAACGCAAATATGGTGGCACTGGTCTTGGTCTGGCCATCTCCAAAAAGCTCATCAGTCTGATGGGTGGAGAGATCAGTTTGGAAAGCACACCGGGTGAAGGCTCGTTTTTCAAAATCGAATTACCACTCAAGCATAGCCAGAAAGACTCGAATTCACTGGAAGGCTCAACAGACATCTACATACCAGAAGGGAAAAAGATCCTGCTGGTAGAAGACAATATGGTCAATACCATGGTAGCAACCAAAATGCTCAACAAATCGAATCAGCAGGTGGATACTGCCAGTAACGGAAAAGAAGCGCTCGAAAGAGCGAAAGAAGAAACCTACGACCTGATATTGATGGATGTGCAGATGCCTGTGATGGATGGTCTCGAAGCAACGGTGAGGATACGGCAGCTTGACAGTGAGTCCGCCAAGACACCCATAGTGGCCCTAACAGCTGGAGCCATGCAAAAAGACCGGGAAAAGGCGATGAATGTAGGTATGAACGACTTTCTAGCCAAGCCGATCAGCTATGATCAGCTCGCCAAAATCCTCTCAAAACACCTCAGTAGTCCTGAAGAAGTACCTTCCATGCAGAAGTAACATCTCCTGCATCCAGGTGCTGTGCGGCTAGCTTGTGCAATTCATCCTGTATCTGATCTGGTTCGTGATCTATGTACTCCAGAATAGCACTTACTTCGGGTTCGTTTGCAAACTCCTCCACTTCTTCCTGCGAAGGTAAGGTTTCCACATTTCCAAGCTTACCCAGATGATTACCAGTCAGTATTTTGCTGTTCTTGATGCTTCCAGGTATCTGATCTACTCCCATTCCTTTATTCTTTATCGGTTTCTCTATTTCGAACAATGCATCTCCCTGTGCTCTACAGTACCAATTGCCCCCCATTCGAGATACGGCATCTAATTTAACAGGATCTATCTGATTATCAAGGATAATTCGTTCTTCTATGTGCGCCTTGAGCACTTCACAGATAACCAACACACCAGCTCCACCCTGATCACCCAGTGGCTTGATCTCTATGACCCTGCACTCATATACAGCCGGCGACTCAGCCACTCGTGGTGGAGTGACCAGGTCCGAATCTTCTGGTGTGAGGCCAGATTTCACAAACTCGTTGACGCCCTTATCATATTCAGTACTGGATAAAGACATCTGCTCCACCATGCTATAATCTACAATGGATATGGTGACTTCCGGCACTTCATACACATTATCCAGGGTATGCTTGGTGGTATTGTCTCTTCCTCTCCTTGCTGGCGAAAACACCAGAATAGGTGGATTAGCACTAAATACATTGAAAAACGAAAAAGGACTCAAGTTGACATTACCCTCCTTATCTACTGTACTGGCAAAGGCAATTGGTCTGGGAGCTATTGTTCCTAGCAAAAACTGGTGTAGCTGTGGAACTGGCAACTCTCCCGGGATAATTGTTCTGTAGGTTTTCATTTGGCAGGTAAGATTTTAGTTCTCACTTCTCCAAACCCGATTCGCACACCATCTTTCTCACCATATCCTCTCATGGTAACCTCATCTCCATCGTGGATGAATTTACGCTCGGTACCATCTGGCATCATCAACGGCTTGGTTCCTTTCCAGGCTAGTTCCAACATACTCCCATAAGCGTCAGGCGTTGGGCCACTGATGGTACCACTAGCATACATATCTCCTACATTGATGTTGCAGCCATTCACTGTGTGATGTGCCAGCTGCTGCCGCACGTTCCAGTACATGTGGCGGAAATTGGATCTGGCTACACACGTTTCCGTAGAGCCCTCTGGTTGGATGAACACTTCCAGATTGATATCAAAATGGCTCTTTCCGGTGTATTTGAGATAAGGTAGCACCTCTGGTTCTTGCACTGGACCTGCCACTTTGAATGGCTCCAAAGCCTCCATGGTCACAATCCATGGTGAGATAGAAGAACCAAAGTTCTTGGCGAGGAATGGCCCTAAAGGAACATATTCCCATTTCTGAATATCCCTTGCAGACCAATCATTGAACAAAGTGAACCCGAAAATATATTCATCGGCCTCATCCGGTGTGATGGAGTTACCCAACTCATTCACCTTTCCGGTGACAAAGGCCATTTCTAATTCGAAATCTAGTCGTTTCGTAGGCCCAAAAGAAGGCTTAGACGCCTCAGGCTCCATGGTCTGCCCTTTAGGCCTTCGAAGGTCTGTCCCGCTCACCACGATACTGCTGGCCCGACCGTGATAACCCACAGGGATGTGTTTCCAGTTTGGGAGCAGTGCATTATCAGGATCTCTAAACATAGTCCCTACATTAGTTGCGTGTTGCTCGCTGGAGTAAAAATCAGTATAATCTCCAACATGAACGGGCATCAGAAGGTCGACTTCCCCTACAGGCGTCAAAACCGATGATTTTCCTTCGGCATTGTCCCTTAGTTCTGCATTATCTTTTTGAAAAATCTCCGACAGACGTTCACGTACCGCATTGGTAGTGGACTTGCCCAGAGCGATAAATCCGTTTAGTGTATGATGATTGAAAATTCCTTCGGGAAGGGTTATGCTGGAAAAGTACCCCAGCTGATGCAAAGCATCTAGATTAATGACCTGATCACCGATGATGGAAGCGGCTTTTGGGGTGTTATCTCCTTTTTTGATAATACCAAAAGGCAGATTCTGAATGGGGAAATCAGAATCTGCTGGTACTGCTATCCATGATGTTAGTTTGGGGTTATTTGCTGCTATCATTGATCTCTGTTGTTTCTTGAATTAATAGATGCAATGATAGATGGTTAGATGTGTTTCACAAAAACACCCAATTAGAATTTACCCTGATAGACGAGAATGGCTTCCAGTATTCCGTTTGGCAGTTCAAAACCTGCAAAGAAGATCCCTACACCAAATACTTTTTGTTTGTCTTTGACCACCGATAGTGCCAAAGGCAAGAAGCTTACTGACATCAACGCATAAAAGACAATGAAGAGAATGATCAGAATGGTGAGTATCAAATGGTTGTCGATCAGAAAAATACCAGCTGTTACCGCCAGTGTTGCCACGATGCTTAATAAAATGGACATGTATACTGATCGAGTCTCCGTGAGCTTACTCATTGGTAAGGAGAGTAGTGCCACTGCTGCCAAGATAATAGAAGCGATACCATCACCAGTCACACCAAATATGGCAAAACCTTTCTCTTCAAAGAGGGCCGGAAACAAGTTGAAAAGAACAGTGGTAGCAAGACCCAGTGCAATTCCCAGAATAAATGCGTAGGTAAAGTCTGATTTCGCTAATTCTGTTGGTTTCGGCTTGTCGGTAATGATGGTGCTGTTTCTTTTAAGCAAAAGTCCACTAAAGAATACGGCCACTCCACCTACTACAAAAGTCAGAGGAGCACCAATAAAATTCACTAAATCCACAATAATTGGTTCGAGAGCGTAAAGCAATCCATACACAATTGTCAGCACGGCCATCGCCGTTGGCAGCTTTTTAGAAGGCACGAACAGTTCGATCGTAGATATAGCCGGACTGGTAAATATGGCCATAGAAAACAACCAGAGCGTAATGAGTACTGGCAGTATCCATTTGAAAATCGGTCCTGGCTCCGTAAACAGTGTGAAGGCAGTAGCCATAAAAATCATGGCGGCAAAACTGACACCAGCAGAGATAATAGGTAGCCTCTTACCAGCTGTTACACGAAATTTATCTCCTAGCCGACCGGCTATTGGTGGAGCAATGACCATAATGATTCCCTGCACGATGAACAGGAACATGGTCAGGCTTGTGAAATTGTAGGTCTCCAACAGGATGGGTTGGTAATTGTAATAAGCGATCCACCCAATAATGACCGAAGCATAAAGAGTGGCAAGACTCAACAATTGCTTCCAGAGAATATCGGTTTTCTCCTGATATTTAGCGGCGGAATTCGAAGTATGAGTAATTGCGGGATTGTACTCCATGGTTAATAATTAGTTTAAGTTGATAGTTTCAAGTTTAAGTTAGGCTGTCTTAAACCTAACACCCCATGTACGTACAAATAAGAGCATTTGGATTTATTTGTTCAAAGATTTTTAGACCAACACTAAACAAAAGCTATCTATTCCTATTGGGAAACACTCTACCAATATTTTGATTTAACTTTGCCGCCTGATTTAATTCACTAAGATTTTCTAAGTTTCTCAATGGAGATTTCAACTAAATACGACCCGGCACAAACCGAAGACAAATGGTACCAATACTGGATGGAAAAAGGCTTTTTCAAAGCCAAAGTGGATCCTAACAAGGAGCCCTATTCCATCGTCATCCCACCACCCAACGTTACGGGTGTCCTCCACATGGGTCACATGCTGAACAACACCATCCAGGATGTGCTGATCAGAAAAGCGCGGATGGAAGGAAAAGAAGCCTGCTGGGTACCGGGGACGGACCATGCGTCCATCGCCACGGAAGCCAAGGTGGTGGCCATGCTTCGTGAAAAAGGCATTAAGAAAAGTGACCTCTCCAGGGATGAATTCATGAAATACGCCTGGGAATGGAAGGAGAAATATGGCGGCATTATCCTGGAGCAGTTGAAGAAACTCGGTGCATCATGTGATTGGGATCGCACGGCCTTCACCATGGATGATGATTACTACGACGCTGTAATCAAAGTATTCATTGACCTCTTCAATAAGGGCTTTATCTACCGCGGCTTGCGCATGATCAACTGGGACTGTGAAGCTAAAACCGCGCTCTCAAATGAAGAAGTGATCTACAAAGAAGGTGGTGAACAAGCCAACCTCTACTATGTGAATTACCACATTAAGGACTCTGATGAGCACGTAACCATCGCCACCGTACGACCTGAGACTATACTTGGTGACGCAGCAATCGCTGTGAACCCAAATGACGAACGCCATGCACATCTCATCGGCAAGAAAGCTATTGTTCCATTCGTAGAACGTGAGATCCCAATCATCGGTGATACTTATGTAGAACTGGATTTTGGAACAGGATGTCTGAAGGTTACTCCAGCGCATGATCCTAATGACTATGAAATCGGTCAGCGTCACAATCTGGAAGTGATCGACACCATCAACCTGGATGGTACCTTGAACGAAGCGTGTGGCATACCAAAATATGTAGGCAAGGATCGATTTGTCGTTCGAAAAGAAATTGTCAAAGACCTTACTGAGGCCGGACACCTGATCAAAGAGGAGCAGTTCACTACTCGTATTGGTCGCTCCGAGCGAACCAACACAGTAGTAGAGCCAAAACTATCGCTACAGTGGTTCATCAAAATGAAAGAAATCTCCCGAACAGCTCACCAGGTAGTGATGGATGATGAGATTCTTTTACATCCGCCAAAGTTTAAAAACACCTACAACCACTGGATGGATAATGTCCGTGACTGGTGTATCTCACGTCAGCTCTGGTGGGGGCAACGAATTCCCGCTTATTACTACGGTCAAGGCGAGGATGATTTTGTAGTTGCTGATAGTCTTGAAAGCGCACTACAACTCGCTCAGGAGAAGTCAGGAAACAAAAGCCTAACTACAGCAGATTTGAAGCAGGATGAAGACGTACTCGATACCTGGGCATCATCCTGGTTGTTTCCATTAGCAGTATTTGATGGGTTCAATGACCAGTATTTCGATCAGGAAAGTGGAAAAATCATCAATGGCAAGAATGCTGAGTTGGACTATTTCTATCCGACCAATACACTGGTGACGGCTCCAGAGATTCTCTTCTTCTGGGTGGCACGGATGATCATCGCTGGTTACGAGTACAAAGGCGATAAGCCATTCAAAAATGTATACCTAACGGGAATCGTGCGAGACAAGCAACGTCGAAAGATGTCCAAATCGCTGGGCAACTCTCCAGATCCATTGGACCTGATCAAGGAATATGGGGCTGATGGCGTACGCACAGGGATGCTCTTTTCCTCCCCTGCTGGTAACGATTTACTGTTCGACGAAAAACTGGTGGAGCAGGGAAGAAACTTTGCGAACAAGATCTGGAATGCCTTCCGTCTGGTAAAAGGCTGGGATATCACTCATGAAGCACAGCCGGAAGTGAATGCAGTGGCTATTGAGTGGTTCGAAAACCGATACAATCAGGCGAAGGCAGAACTGGAAGATCATTTCGCCAAGTACCGACTATCCGATGCACTCATGACCGTATACAAGCTGGTTTGGAATGACTTCTGCAGCTGGTACCTAGAGTGGATCAAGCCTGGTTACGAGCAGCCGATAGACGAGGCAACTCATGCGAAAACCCTGGATTTCTTTGAACAGGTGATGAAGCTATTGCATCCGTTCATGCCATTTATTACCGAGGAAATTTGGCATAGCATCAAAGAACGATCTGAGGAAAATTGCCTGATCAAAGCAGCCTGGCCGGAAACAAAGGACTTTGACCAATCCATTCTGGATGAAGCGGAACTGCTTTTTGAAATCACTTCCAATGTTCGGAATCTCAGAAGCAGCAAAGGGATCTCTCCAAAAGAGGAGTTGGATCTGTCTGTAAAAACCGATCAGGAAGCTGTGATCAACAAACTCGGCTCATCTCTGAAGAAGCTAGCAAACGTTTGTGACCCAATCATCACCACTGAAAAGCCCGAGAATTGTTTCAGTTTTGTGGTGAAATCACATGAGTTGTTCGTTCCAGTTTCTGAGGAAATAGATGTGGAAGCGGAAAAAGCCAAACTCACCGAAGAACTGACGTACACCAAAGGGTTTTTGAAGTCCGTGGAGAAAAAGCTGAGTAACGAACGGTTTGTAAACAATGCACCAGAACAGGTCGTTGCGATGGAGCAAAAGAAAAAGGCTGATGCGGAAGCTAAAATCGCTTCGCTGGAGGCTAGTCTTGCATCACTGAGTTAAGAGAAAGCAATTAGAGAAGGAGTAGATGCTGAAACAAGTTCAGCACGACCGCTCAATTCTGAATGACTCTCCGATCCAAGGTGTCACCCTGAACTCGTTTCAGGGTCTTTTCTTTTATCTGGCACGATTTCTAAAAATGAAAGTACTCAACATTCCAGGTTGGAAAAATTCACGAGAGGGTCACTGGCAAACCATTTGGGAAGCCAGTGACCCTTCTGTGTTTACCCGCATCCAGCAAGACAACTGGCAGCATCCCACCAAAGAGCATTGGGTTCCCAAAATAGCCCAGGTAATCCAGCAAGCTGGTCCTGACGTGTTGGTGACAGCACATAGCATCGGCGTTACAGCTTTTGTCCATGCAGTACATCAATACGATCTTCAGATCAAAGGAGCACTGCTGGTAACCCCCAGTGACCCTCAGCATCCCGACTGTCCGGAGGAGTTGAAAAACTTCCATGAGATTCCCAACAAAAAACTACCATTTCACTCCATACTAGTGGCTAGCACCAACGACACGGCCATTGATTTTCCTAAGGCAGTAGAACTTGCTGTAGACTGGCAGTGCACATTGCAAGTACTGGAAAACGCCGGCCACCTTACACCTAAAGATGGCTTTGGCGCCTGGACGGAGGGAAAAAGGTTGCTGAAGCAGTTTTTGTGAGGCTTTGATTAGTGGACTTTTCCTCATTTAAAATGAGCTATTTTTATAGTCCGCGTTACAAACGCGGACTAGCTGGGGAGTAATAACTCGTTGTTGGTGAAAAGCTAATTGTATGGTTTTTAAATTATGGTATAAATTCAGGCATGAACTGGAAAGAGATATTTTATGCCTCTGATAAACGGTTAAGAACAGTCTGGAGAGTACTCCTCTTTGTCGGACTACTCGTAAGCGCTGTTTTTCCATTGATACTTCTGGAAGACAAAACACTCCAGTTCCTAGGTGCCGTCATCATCCTATGGGTAGGAATCCATCTGAATGCAAGGTTACTAGATAAATTACCAGTTGTAAACTATGGACTACAAATATCACGAAAGAGCCTTATCCAACTGCTCATCGGATTAATAATTGGTGTACTAGCAGTCGGACTGATGCTTGTGATTGGTTTATTCTCTGAAACTATCGAATTGACTCGTAGGAAGGCTGCTATGAATAGCAACTCCTTTTTAATTTTCACCATTAACATGCTGCTGGTCGCTATTCTTGAAGAGAGTCTCTATAGAGGTTATTTGCTTACCACAATTCGTTCATCATTTAACTATAAAAACGGAATCAAGGCTCTAAGTACTTCCATATTCATATCTTCCGTGGCATTTGGTTTAGCACATCTTGGTAACCATCATGCATCGCTTATTTCTGTAACACTGCTTACATTAAATGGTCTTGTATGGTGCATACCTTTTGTCCTGACCAGGAGCTTGGGTTTGTCGATAGGCATGCACGCCAGCTGGAACATCACTCAAAGTATGCTAGGCTTCACCATGAGTGGTAATAAAGCAGGTAAAGCTTTGTTTTCGATTACTAACGATGGAAATTCTTTAATTAATGGTGGTGAATATGGTCCGGAAGCCGGGCTGATGGGTCTGATGGGATTCTTGATTATGCTTGGTCTCAGTTACCTTTATATCAAGTTAACTCAGGGTTCCCTTGACTTGAGTCCTCGATTGTAACGAGGACTCTTAAAATTCGGCATTTATAATGCTCGCCTTCTTCAACGAATCACCCTAAAACCTGGCGGCCATCAATAAATTCAAATCTTTATAGCCCAGATTGAATTTTCTGGCCAAGTGGATGTTGCAGATACTTCCTCGGTAGGTGTAAACCCCACGCATGAACCAGGTGTGGTTGAAGATCATCTCATCGATACCACCCGCATCAGCCGCATGGAGTAGCATCGGCGTGAAAATATTCGATATAGCTATGGAGGCAGTACGCGCCACCCGTGAAGCAATGTTGGGCACACAGTAGTGAATTACATCGTGCTTTTTGAAAGTCGGCTTTTTGTGGCTGGTCATCTCACTCGTCTCTATACAGCCTCCCTGATCCACGCTTACATCGATGATCACGGATCCTGGCTTCATCAGACTCACCATCTCTTCGGTAACCACACATTTGTTTCGTCCCTTCTCAGCTCTGATAGCTCCTATCACCACATCTGCATTGGATATGGCTCTGGTCAGTGTGGCATTGTCTATGGTGGAGGTATGGATCTGCTGTCCTAAAGCGTGCTTGATTCTTCTGAGTTTGTAAATGTGATTGTCAAACACCTGGATATCCACTCCCAAACCAATGGAAGCTCTTGCGGCATACTCACCAACGGTACCAGCACCAAGTATTACCACCTGAGTAGGTGGTACTCCGGTAATGCCACCAAGAATAATTCCCTGGCCTTTGTTGGTATTGCTCAGCAGCTCCGCGGCAATCAACATGACGGTGCTCCCGGCTATTTCGCTCATCGCACGAACCAGTGGTAAACCACCCACCTTGTCTTCGATGAATTCATAGCCAATGGCCGTGATCTTCTTCTTGTTCAATGCATGGATGTAGTCAACTGATTGTCGTCCGGACTGAAAAGCTGAGATAATCGTCGATCCGTTATTGAGGTATTCGATTTCCTTCATGGTGGGTGGTTCCACCTTCAATACTGCATGCGCTCCAAATACCTCTTTGGTGTCTTCCACGATCTTCGCACCAGCCTCACTGTATTCATTATCTGAAAAATGAGCCGACTCTCCGGCACCCGCTTCTATCCAAACTTCGTGACCATTGCTCGTCAGCACTTCCACAGACTCTGGCTTCAGTGCCACACGGCTCTCCTGCAGGGACACTTCCTTAGGCACACCAATAAATAAGGATTTAGAACCCTTCTTAATCTTAGCAGGTGCTTCCTGAGGGTATAAACTCTGCTCCCTCGCCAACTGGGCAAAACCAGATTTCATTTGATCAGCCATTCGATCTGATGGTTATTTCACGTGAGTTATCTCCTACTAATTTAATACTTATTTCGAGGTGATTTTCAGGAATCAAAGGCTTAATCATATCCGGCCACTCGATCAGGCATAAATCTCCTGAATAGAAGTATTCTTCCACACCAATATCCAAGGCCTCTTCCAGCTTTTCTACCCGATAAAAATCAAAGTGGTAAATGGGATTATCCTCCTCATCGCGGTATTCATTGACGATAGAAAATGTAGGTGAGCTCATGGAGTCTACCACGCCTAGTTCTTCACACAGGACTTTAATGAAAGTAGTTTTGCCAGCACCCATTTCTCCCTGAAAGCAGACAATCTCGTGCTCACTAAGCAATGGAAGAATCTCCTGCGCTACAGCAGGCAATTCGTTTTCATCATCTACGGTGTATTGTTTCATTTCGGCTCAAGCTCCACTATTGGGATAATCATTTCCTCCATACTAACGCCTCCGTGCTGGAAGGTGTCCTTGTAAAAATTAACATAGTAGTTGAAGTTGTTTGGATAGGCAAAGAAAAAGTCTTCACGTGCGAATGCAAAGGATGTGCTCACGTTTACTTTTGGCAGACGAAACTCATCCGGCTTCCGAGTATACATCACCCCTTCTTCGTCGAATGCCAGATTCTTTCCTGCCTTGTACCGAAGGTTGGTGTTGGTATTTCGATCCCCAATGATCTTATAAGGTTTCTTTACTCGAATGGTCCCATGATCGGTGGTGATCACTACTTTTACCTTTTGGTTACTCAAAAACCGAAGCAGATCATACAGTGAGGAGTGCTGAAACCAGGACTTGGTGATACTCCTGTAAGCCGACTCATCAGGAGCGAGCTCTCGGATCATATGCATGTCCGTACGTGCATGAGAAAGCATATCCACAAAGTTGTAGACAATAGCATTCAGCTGATTATTCATCAGGTTTTTGGCACCATCTACCAGTTGCTTCCCATCACTTGCTTTAATGATTTTATTGTAGGAATACTTGATATCCAGTCGCTCTTTCTCAATGTTCTTGCCCAGCAGCTCTTCTTCATGTAAGTTCTTTCCCTCATCACTATCCTCATCTTCCCAGAGGTTTGGGTGTTGTTTGGCTATGTCCAAAGGCATCATCCCTGCAAACAGCGCGTTTCTGGCATAAGCCGTAGTGGTTGGCAAAATGGAGTAATAATGATCCTTACTTGTCACCTCAAACAGCTCCGCTATATCCGGTTGGATGATCTCCCACTGATCGAACCTGAGGTTATCAATCACAATCAAAAACACCGGGTCACCAGACTTGAGCAACGGAAAAACGCGCTTCTTCAGCACTTGATGTGACATGAGTGGTCGATCCACATCGGGATTATTCAGCCAATTATAATAGTGATCCTCTATGAAATCACAGAACCGCAAATTAGCCTGTGACCGTTGGTCATTGAGGATGTCATGCATACTTTTATCCTCTGTTTCGTCTATTTCCAGATCCCAATAAACCAGCTTACGATACAGCTCTGCCCAGCCGTCAAAGTCTTCCAAGTCCTCCACGTCCATAGTCAGCTTTTGAAATTCCTGGAGGTAACCCTGGTTGGTGTGTTCGGAGACAATTCGCTTGTTGTCCAGCAGCTTTTTTACACTCAGTAGAATCTGATTTGGATTAAGTGGTTTGATGAGGTAATCGGCAATCTTCGCCCCGATGGCTTCCTCCATGATCTGCTCTTCCTCACTTTTGGTGATCATCACCACAGGCATATTGGGGTGTGTGGACTTGATGTAGTTTAGTGTTTCCAGTCCAGTCATGCCTGGCATATTCTCATCCAGGAAAACAATATCGAAAGGATTGTGATCGATCTCATCCAACGCATCGGAGCCACTATTGACAGGAGTCACTTCAAACCCCTTATTTTCTAAAAATAATATGTGAGGCTTCAAAAGGTCGATCTCATCATCTGCCCAAAGTATTCGATACTGCTGCATTTATCTCTATTAAGTAATTTCTAAAATGTCTAAATCCAAAGGATTTTTTGACTTCCAATCTGCTAGACGTGTTATTCTAAACTAAGTTTACACAATACTAGGAAAACGAACGCTTTTAACATTTATTAAAACGCACGCATTCTTAAAACATTGAACCATCAGAAACTAAAACCGATTGCTGTTTTGAACAAAAAGAAAATTCTAAACGATCCGGTCTATGGATTTATCAACATTCCCAATGATTTAGTTTTTGATATCATCGAGCACCCCTACTTTCAGCGTTTGCGGCGAATCAAGCAGCTAGGCCTCACCGATCTGGTTTACCCTGGTGCTCATCATACCCGATTTCATCATGCCATTGGTGCCACATATCTCATGCAAAAGACGCTGGACACACTGAGAAGCAAAGGTGTGATGATCTTTGATGCAGAATACGAAGCTGCGCTGGTAGCCATACTACTGCACGATGTTGGTCACGGACCGTTTTCACACACGCTCGAGTTTTCATTGTTCAAAGGTGTGCATCACGAGCAAATTTCCCTATGGATCTTTGACCGACTTAATAAAGAGTTTGGAGGCCGGTTGGAACTGGCCAAGCAAATTTTTACTGGCACTTACCATCGAAAGTTTCTACACCAACTGGTTTCCAGTCAGCTGGATGTAGACCGTCTGGACTACTTGAAACGTGACAGTTTTTTCACAGGAGTGTATGAGGGAACCATTGGTGCAGAGCGTATCATCAAAATGCTCAATGTGGTAGACGACCAACTGGTGGTAGAAGAAAAGGGTATTTACTCCATCGAGAATTTTGTAAGCGCACGGAGGCTAATGTATTGGCAGGTGTACCTACACAAAACGTCCGTAGCGGCAGAAGCTATGCTCATTTCTCTAATTAAAAGAGCTAAAAAGCTCACTCAGTCTGGCAAAAGCATTCCAGCCACACCTGCTCTTAGCATTTTCATGGAGCGGGACATCACCAAACAGGAATTTCTGGATGATCCAGACTTGCTGGGTATTTTCACCATGCTGGATGATACGGACATCTGGGGCTCTATCAAAATGTGGCAGTCTCATGAAGATCCGGTATTGAGTGACCTGAGTCATGGGTTACTTACCAGAAAGCTATTCGGTATCCAACTGTCCAATGATAAGTTTTCTTCTGACATCATTGACACTGTCCAGCAAGCTATTATTGACAAAGGTTACACATCATCAGAGGCTAAGTATTTCATACAGAAAGACTCGATCAGTAATGCGGCCTACATCGCCAAAGGCGGGAGTATCAATATCCTAATGAAAAGTGGTCAGATTATTGATGTAGCTAAGGCTACTGATTTACCCAATATCAAAGCCATGAGCAAGATTGTGAAGAAACACTACCTCTGCTTTCCGAAAAACCTACAGCTACCTAAAGGCCTATTCGACGTTCAGCAGGGATGAGAGAATTCAAACTGACCATAAGTGAAATAGCGAAGCTACTCTCTGGAAAGGTGACGGGAGATGGTGATGAGCACATCTATACAATCAGTGAAATCCAGCAGGCTAAAAGGGGAAGCATCACATTTCTTTCCAACCCAAAATACCGCAAGTATTTAACATCCACTGAGGCTTCAGCAATCCTTGTGGATGAAAGTTTTCAGAAAACCTCCTTCCCTAACGGGCTGACGAGGATCGAAGTTGACAATGCTTACCTGGCCTTCACTGCTTTACTTGAAACATTTCAAAAACTGACGTGCACAGTAAAGACTGGAATAGAGCAACCCAGCTTTCAAGCTGCATCAGCATCATTCGGAAAAGATACCTACCTGGGAGCCTTCAGCTATTTGGGTGAGCAGGTAAAAATAGGCGATCACGTCAAGATCTATCCTCACAGCTATATAGGTGATGGGACCATAATTGGCGACCACTCGATCATTTACCCAGGAGTCAAAGTCTATCCAAAAACAATCATCGGTAAATCCTGCACCATTCAAGCCGGAGCAATAATTGGGTCACATGGATTTGGGTTTGCGCCGAGACAAGATGGATCCTACACCAACATCCCTCAAATTGGGAATGTGGAGTTGGGAGATCATGTGGATGTGGGTGCCAACACCACCATTGATTGTGCCACTGTGGGGACTACCAAAATCATGGATGGAGTCAAAATCGACAATCTCGTGCAGATCGCTCACAATGTAGCAATAGGTAAGCACACGGTAATCGCCTCTCAGACGGGCATTTCGGGATCGGCAAGAGTAGGCAAGCATGTGATGATAGGTGGACAGGTAGGTACTGTTGGACATATTGAAATTGCCGATTACACCAAAGTTGGTGCCCGATCCGGCATCACCAAAGATACCCGGTCAGACCAGATTCTTTTTGGCGTTCCGGCTATTGATCGTCAGGAATATTTGAAAGCGTACGCAGTTTACAGGAAGTTGCCAGAGCTTCTGAAGAAGATTGACGAACTTGAGGGAAAAATTCTAAATTTGATGTCCGGCAAATGATTCCGGTTGATTACACAGCATGAAATTCTATCAGCAAACCATCAAAGAATCTGTCAGTCTATCTGGAATCGGACTTCATTCCGGCGAGGAATCCACCATTACATTCGTACCCGCCCGGCCGAACCATGGCATCAAATTCCAGCGCGTAGACCTACCGGATCAGCCGATCATACCTGCTGATGTAGATCTGGTGGTAGAGGTCAATAGAGGTACTACCCTGGAAAAAGATGGTGCACAGGTACAAACCATCGAACATGTGTTGGCCACCATGGTCGGTATGGAGATTGATAACATTCTCATTCAGCTAGATAATGCCGAAACTCCAATCATGGACGGTAGTGCCAATGATTTTGTGGAGGCCATTCAGTCTGTAGGCATCAAAGAGCAAAATGCTCAACGCAACTTCTTCGAGATACCGGAAAGCATATTCTATCAGGACAAGGAACTGGACGTGGAGATTGCGGCTTTACCACTTGACGATTATCGGATTACCGTCATGGTGGATTACAACTCCAAGGTACTGGGTAGCCAACATGCATCACTTAATACACTCTCGGACTTCTGCAAGCAAATTGCCAAGAGCCGTACATTTTGCTTTTTGCATGAGCTGGAAGAGCTTCACCAGCATGGGTTGATCAAAGGTGGAGACCTGTCCAATGCCATTGTAGTAGTTGATAAAAAAGTAAAAGCTACTGATATTGAATACCTCTCCAAGCTGCTAGGTAAGTCCAAAGTGGAAAACTACGAGCCAGGCATTCTGAACAATGAAAAACTTCATTACCCTAATGAACCCGCTCGACACAAGCTTATGGACGTTTTGGGAGATCTGGCACTTGTGGGGCGGCCGATCAAAGCACAAATACTAGCGGCAAGACCGGGACACAGCACCAACGTAGCTTTTGCCAGAAAGCTAAAAAAGATCATGGCTGAGGAGAGTCACGTTAACATCCCTCAGTATGACCCTAAGGTACCGGCCGTGCTGGACATTAACAAAATATCCAAAATCCTACCTCATCGATATCCTTTCTTGCTGATTGACAAAATCTTTCATCTGGATGATCAACAGGTAGCAGGGATTAAAAATGTGACCATGAACGAGCCCTTCTTTTCAGGTCATTTCCCAGGCAATCCAGTAATGCCAGGAGTGCTACAGGTGGAGGCCATGGCTCAGATAGGTGGTATACTGGTGCTTAACACTGTCCCCGACCCAGAAAACTACTGGACCTACTTTCTGGGAATCGAAAACTTCAAATTCCGCAAAATGGTGGTTCCTGGGGATACCCTGGTCATGAAACTGGAACTGATGCAGCCCATACGGCGAGGCTTTGCCAAAATGAAAGGTGCAGCTTATGTGGGTAACAACCTGGTGTGTGAAGGAATCATGACCGCCAGCATCGTTAGAAAAGATCTATGAGTCAGGACTTAGCTTACATCCATCCGGGAGCCAAGATTGGTCATTCCGTGCGTATTGAGCCGTTTACTTACATCGCTGATCAGGTCGTAATTGGAGATCATTGTCAAATAGGACCTAATGTAACCATCAAATCAGGTACTACCATTGGCAATAACTGTCAGGTTTACCCCGGGGCGGTCATTGGGGGTGAACCGCAGGATCTAAAGTTCCAGGGAGAAGAATCGACCATTACGATCGGCAATGACGTGATCATCAGAGAATGTGTAACGATCAATCGAGGAACAGCACTAGATCGTGGAAATACACAAATTGGGAATCAGGTGGTACTCATGGCTTACACACACATTGCTCACGATTGTGTGATTGGTGATCATGCAATATTGGCAAATAGCGTGCAGATGGCCGGGCACGTCCATATTGGAGAATATGCCTTTATTGGAGGCACTACAGCTGTTCATCAGTTTGTAAAGATTGGTGGTCACTCGATGATATCGGGTGGTTCGCTTGTAAGAAAAGATGTACCTCCATATGTAACCGCGGCAAGAGACCCACTTTCTTATATGGGTGTAAATTCCATAGGTTTGCGCAGACGAGGGTATTCCAATGAGAAAATCAATGAATTGCAGGATATCTATCGCATCTTTTACGTCTCAGGATTGAATAATTCGGATGCATTGGAAAAAATAAAAACAGAGCTCAAACCAACCCTGGAACGAGATCAAATCATACGGTTTATAGAAGACTCTAGCCGTGGGCTTATGCGTGGTGGTCAAGATTAGTTATGGACATTGAATTAAGCAACATAGGAAAGAAGTTCAATCGCAATTGGATTTTTAGAAAAATCGATTTTCAGATCTACTCAGGAGACATGGTCTCTATCACAGGTCATAATGGCTCAGGTAAGTCCACACTGTTGCAAATTATCAGTGGGTTTATCACTCCGTCAGAAGGTAACGTCCACTACGCTGAGGATGGGGAAGACCTCCAGACGCAATTTGGTTTTGTGGCACCTTACCAAAACGTGATTGACGAATTTACGCTTCTAGAGCATTTAGAATTCCATTCACGATTCAAACAGCCTCTCATGAATTATGAAGAAATGATAGAACTTGCTGGTCTGGAAGGAAGTGAAAATAAACTCGTACAGGAGTTTTCCTCTGGTATGAAGCAGCGGTTGCGACTGTCATTGGCATTTTTCTATGAAGCAAACACCATCTTTCTGGACGAACCCACTTCCAATCTTGACAAAAGTGGTGAAGCGTGGTATCAGAAGCTCATCCTAGCTAACAAGGGTGAAAGGACGCTAATAGTCGCCTCCAATCAGGAATTTGAGATCCAGGAAGCGAAAAAGAACCTTTTCGTCGAAAATTTCAAATAGTAGGACACTATTTGGAATGGGTTAAGCGTTGTTTTTTTGGTTTACACGAAAAAAATAGTGTTACACAAAATAATCATAGGTTAAATCCTTTAAATCCTATACTTTTGAATAGGTTGCATTGAGTGCAACAGAAAAATTATTATCACACAATCGAATTATGAGAAGATTCACACAACTACTAACTGCCTTAGTATTTTGCTCTTTAGTAATCTTTATTTCTTGTAAGAAAAAGAATAAGGAAGAAGATCCAGATCCACGTGATGAAGTAGCAGCAGCTCTACTGTCTGCAACATGGGTCCCTTCAGAAGTTACCTTTGATGGCTCCAACCGTACCGAATGGGAAGGTTTCAGCATTGGGTTCTCTTACAACAATGATACAGATCAGGGAGGTTACTCAGTATCTGGAGTACCAACGGAAGAAGGCGCAGAAGCAACGGACGTTTGGGGAGAGAATGTAACCTGGACGTTTGATGGTGAAGATGAGAGTGCAAACACCGGAACGATCGTAAGAAGTGATGGAGTGTCCATGACCGCAACGCTCGATAATCCTGACACACCTACTCAACTTAGATTGGAGTTTAGTGTAGAAGATCCAGGTGCACGAGTTGCTGGATTCTACGGCACATGGGTATTTGTGTTAGTACCACAGTAATAGATTTAGCACAATATTTATAACTTTGAGGAACGGCCCAGCCGTTCCTTTTTTTATGCACTACCAGGACAAATACTTCGATCAGGACAAGAATACGATCTTAAGAGCAGCACAAGGGTTCGTAGAACCTCAGCTACTTAAAAGGTGGGTTGAAGTGGCTTATAAGACTTATATGTTGCTGGAAAACCCGATGGGCCTGGAAGATGCATTTATCAAAAAACTAAAGAGTATCAAGGAATATGACTACTCTTTCCTGCAGGAACTATACGCTATCCTATCGGCCATCTATCGGTTCGAGCGTGGCAACAATCAACTGGAAATAATCTGGGATGGTCGCTCACACTATGAAGTGTATGCTGAAAACTGGTCTGAGACCTTTGATGAGTGGGTGAAGCATTTTTGTACCAAGCCTGAAGTGTACCGCTCTATCTTAAAGGCTTGTATCCTACGACAAGGCATGAATAACAAGTTCTTGTATTATGCGATTCGCCGTGTCATTCTGAGTCATTTTGATCTCAAAATCTCAAGAAATAAAATGTTGAAAACAGCTTAACATTCGCTAAGCTGCTTTCCTAATTTTTACTCAGCTCCACTCAGCAATGCCTGGAGTAGACTCTCATCTTTTACATCTCCATTGGATCGATTGATCATTCCACCCGTATCCCAATAAAACGGTATCATGCCATTATCCAAAGCTGTTTTGACCACATACTGATTGAAGTAATCAACGGATGCAGCGTGTAGTTCTGGTTCAGCTACTCCACTACGCTTGTAGGCGCCAAACTCTCCCAAGACGATTGGGTACCCTCTGTTGACCAGCTGTGTACTAGCAGCACCAAAAAGTCGCTCCATATCGGCTTCTTCACCCCAGGTCGCATTTCTTTCTGGCTCCACCTCTGAGTGATAGTCACTACCCCAGTAGTAGAATACATTGCCCCAGTCCGCGTCTTGTTCCATCAAGGTAAACTGGTAAGGAGTGTAATAGTGCAACTCAGCCATCAATCGGTCTTCCACTTCATCTGTAGGGTACTGTACCAATAAATCTTCAGTCTTCTCAATATCGGTAGATGGCCCCTGAAAAATCAGTATCCGGTAGCTGTTTCTTCCACCTGTAGATCTCACCGCATCAATAAATGTCTGGTGATAGGACATTAACACTGACATCTGAGAAGCATTTTCGGCATGTGGTTCGTTGGCACTTGCAAAAATGAGCCGTTCATCGTAATCACGTAAATGAGTAGCGATCTGCTGCCAGTATGCTTTCTGCTTGGCATTCACTTCTTCTTGCTTGGCGCTGCTCACATTGTTCTCTAACCAGCCACCATCCCAGTGAATGTTTAAGATCACATACAGGTCATTATCAAAGCAGTATTGAACTACCGTCTTCACTCTATTGAGCCAAGTGTCACTGATTTTAGCCTTGGTATCTGCGTATTGATCAAATGAACAAGGCAGTCTCACTGCACTAAACCCCTTTTCCTTTAGTGTCCCAACAAATGTCTCATTGATCTGCGGGTTGCCCCAGGCAGTTTCACCACCAATAGCTTCCAGAGTGTTACCAATGTTGATACCCAGCGTCATTTTAGCAGCCAACTCTACCGCTGTGCTCTCCATGCCTGAGGGATCTGGGTCTTGAGGCGAAGTGTTGTAATCAGGGTAGTACTCACCGATTTGTGTGGCTGGAATTTCCTCTGCAGGTACATATTCTCCGGTGATGCTGATCACCGCTTCACGTTCTAGGCCAGACCTGTTTTCGTCGGCAGTTATGCTTACATCTGTTACCCCTGCACTTCCAGACTCTTTGTCAAAATGAATCCAGGAAGCATCGGAAGAAATCTGCCACTCAGGCGCATCTGTAGTCACTGAAATGGTATTGGTACTGCCTCCCTTTTTAAAGCTTAGTTCCACAAAATTGGCACTCAGGGAATAAAGATATTCTGATGGTTCCTGCGTAACACCTATTTTGACTGGATCAGCTGAACCAGCAATGACGGTGAGTTCTCCACTTCGCTCCTCTGGAGTTTTAGTGGAAACGGTAATTACTATTTCAGTGGACTCTGAATTGCCACTTGTGGGAGAAATAACCACCCAATCCATCGGGTTTTGTATTCTCCATTCATCTGCATCTGTTTGGAGTAGAATGGTGACTTCTCCACCTTCACTGGGCAAACTGACCTGATCACGACTCAACACCAGTTGATTGACGCTCTCTTCCTCACATGAAGTCAGGCTTAAAAGACAAAGTATAACTAGGGTCAGGAATTGCAAAGGCCTTTTCTTTTTGGGTTGCGTATCTTGTTTATTCATCGCTGATTACTTTTTCATTTCAATCCCACAAGTCTAGCCGGATCGTTTTTTCACAAGTTTGCAAAAACCAGAATCATTTTGCACAACCTGTCTTTCCGTAAAATATGAGATGTGTGTTTTTAAAGAATGGAAAGATATAGCGGTCATTTTCGAGTTCCAAACAACCGAACATTACCACCTCAGACTTCATACATTCTTTACCCCAATATCGGTTCGATAGTTGGAAGGCCTTACTACATACAATTGAAGCAGGTATGGTATGTAATGCACTATCTTTTGATCTCAAACGAGCCAAGACCTTCATCGGCCACTTCTGCTACCTCCTGTTTGTCAACTCTTGCAAACTCGGGGCCTTGTTTGGACCAGGTAATCAACTCTTTGGTCTTGCTGCCTTCGGCATGAATGGTTACTGATCCATCAGCTTCATTCTTCACCCAGCCAGTCAAGCCCAGATCCTCGGCGACAGTTTTGGTGGATGCTCTGTAAAAGACCCCTTGTACTTTACCAAAAACCCTAATCTTAACAGCCATTTATTATTTCTTTAAAATCACTGATGCGCTGGAGGTACCCAATCGATCCGCTCCTGCACGTACTAACGCCTCCGCTTGCTCAGGGGTTTTGATTCCTCCTGATGCTTTGATACCTACATTGGATGGTAATACTTCTCTTAGCAATCGGATATGATCTGCTGTCACCGATCCATTTGGCGCAAAGCCAGTGGAAGTCTTGACAAAATCCACACCAGCATCAGCACACAGTTTAGCTGCTTTGATGACTTCAACATCTGAGAGATAGCCTACTTCAATGATTACTTTCAACAATGCCTCATGCTCATGAGCAAGGCTGGACATTTTAGCAAACTCAATTTTAGGCCAGGACATGCCGTCTTTAAAAGCGGAAATATTCATCACCAGGTCCAACTCATTGGCTCCATCGCGCAGTGCGAGTCGGGCATCCTCCAGCTTAGTCTCTGTCATCTGATAACCCAATGGAAAACCAATTACAGTCACTAAAGCCAAATCAGAATGGGTCAGTTCTCTGGCGGCACGCTTTACCCAGAAAGGTGGAAGACAAACGCCATAAACCCCAAGATCCCTGGCTTCCTGGATTAGCAGATCCACATCTTTCCCTGTAATCGTTGGAGACAGGTTGGTTGATTCAATGAGTCGGGCTAGATTCATCTATTGTTTCTAATGCCAGAGACCACACTCCTTACAAAACTTTTTCTTACCGTTAGGTCGCTTCTTAGGAGGCTTTTTATGACCAAAATAAAGTGGGTTAGTGTACTGAGGCTTGTCGGCTTCTTTTGCTGCCTTGGCTTTCTGCTTCTGCACTTCAGCCATCCGCTTTCGAAAGTCCGCTACTTCCTCGGCATGGGTCTTGATTTCGGTTTTTTTCTTCTTTTTAAATAGCCCCCATAGGAAGCCTTTCTTTTCTTTTTTGAATGCCTGGTACTTGGGAGCTGGAGGTTTAGGACTAGTAACATCCCGGGTCGACTGGGCCTCTCCCATCAGCACAAAGCCAAATACCATCAGCACTATCAATCCGTATTTCATCTGCATAACATACTATTTTACACCTAAACCTACAAACGCAGGAAACCCTAATTATTATAGGGTTCCGCGTAATTCTTGCTCACGCTCGATGGCTTCAAACAATGCTTTGAAATTGCCCTTACCAAATGACTTGGCACCTTTTCGCTGGATGATCTCAAAGAAAAGCGTAGGTCTTGGCTCTATTGGTTTTGTGAAAATCTGTAATAAATATCCTTCATCATCTCTATCAACCAAGATTCCCAGATCCCGCAATGGTTCCAGATCTTCGTCGATTTCTCCCACTCTATCCAATAACTCTTCGTAGTAAGTACCTGGAACTCTTAAGAAGTCAATACCTCTGTTTCGCAGTTCTGTCACCGTTTCAATAATGTTATCAGTAGCTACCGCGATGTGTTGTACTCCTGCACCTTCATAGAAATCTAAATACTCTTCTATTTGAGACTTCTTTTTTCCCTCAGCTGGCTCATTGATAGGAAACTTGATTCTTCCATTCCCATTGCTCATCACCTTACTCATCAAAGCGGTGTATTCTGTGGAGATATCTTTATCGTCAAAGGAAACCAGTTGAGTGAATCCCATCACATCAGCGTAGAAATTTACCCAGGTTTTCATCTCTCCCCAGCCTACATTGCCTACCATATGGTCTACATATTTAAGGCCAACGTTGTTGGGGTGGTAAGATGTTTTTAGCTCTTTAAAACCTGGCAGGAAGACTCCTTTGTAATTCTTTCGTTCGATGAACAGGTGTATGGTTTCTCCGTAAGTGTAGATTCCAGCCTTTACTATTTCTCCGTGTTCATCTTGTTCGACCACCGGTTCCATGAAGGATTTTGCACCTCTCTTGATTGTCTCGTCATAGGACAAACGAGCATCATCTACCCAAAGCGCTACTACCTTCACTCCATCTCCATGCTTATCGATATGCTGACCGATAGCAGTTCCAGATTTTAACGGTGAGGTCAATACCAATCTGATTTTGTCTTGAACCAAAACATATGATTCACGATCTTTCAGACCTGTTTCTAATCCAGCATAAGCCAGATCTTGAAATCCAAAAGCTGTCTTGTAAAAGTGGGCAGCTTGTTTGCTGTTGCCTACATACAGTTCTATAAAGTCCGTACCATTTATTGGCAAAAAATCAACATTTTCAGGGGCAAGTTGATCTTGGGTTAATGTTTTTTCCATATCCAATACTTTTTTTACGAATTTACAGGGATTCAATGGGCTAACAAAAGAAGGGCAACATAGGTTTATACCAAGTTCTCAAGAAGCCCGTTAAATTTGTACTGTTTAGTTGGCTAATAGATATTCATGAAGCAATTCTTTTTCATTTCGATCTACCTGATTTCCATAACCCTTTTCGCACAGAATCCAGCAGATGGGTACCTATCCAAAAAGATTGATGAATCAGTTGATCTAATGACGATCGGAGAATATGAGAAGGCCAACGAAGGCTTTACCTATGTACTTAAAAACATCACAGCGGTACCAACGGATTTGGCCTATTACTTCGGGAAGAACAGTTATTACCTCAAGAAATATAAACAAAGCATCAACTGGCTCAATAAGTACATTCAGCTAAAGGGTACTCAGGGTCGCTTTTATGAAGATGCGGTAGAAACCCTCAACCTGGCCGAAGATGCCTACATCGATCAAGCCCGATCTACCAGTCAAACAATGCTGGAAGACATGGCAAGTGGCACCTTTGACTGTGGTGGGATGGACAAGATACTGTGTCCCGTGTGTAAAGGTGAAGGTGTGGTATTTAAAAAAGGGCCTTTTGAGACCCTTTATCAAACATGTCCTTACTCTGAAGGCAAGCCATACATCACCTGCGAAGAGTACAACCTCTTCATGAGAGGTGAGTTGGAGCCAAAGATTAAAAACTAGTTACCAGCCTAGCACATAGGCAAATATCAATGGAGCCACAATGGTCGCATCTGACTCAACAATGTACTTCGGCGTATCAGCATCCAGTTTACCCCAGGTAATCTTTTCGTTGGGCACAGCACCACTGTAAGAACCATAGCTTGTGGTAGAGTCAGAAATCTGGCAAAAGTAACTCCAGAACGGCACATCTTCTTTCTCTAAATCCTGATAGAGCATCGGCACTACACAGATCGGGAAGTCACCGGCGATTCCTCCGCCTATCTGGAAGAATCCAATCCCCTCTGATCCAGCTTCTTTCAGATACCAGTCAGCAAGAAATGTCATGTACTCGATACCTGACTTCATGGTACTAGGCTTCAGTTCGCCTTTGATACAGTAAGAGGCGAAAATATTGCCCATAGTAGAATCTTCCCAGCCAGGGACCACCATCGGCAAGTTTTTATCCTTAGCAGCCAACATCCAGCTGTTTTTCGGATCAATCTCATAATACTGCTCCAGCACCCCTGAGTCTAAAAGTTTGTACATAAACTCATGTGGAAAATACCGTTCACCATTTTCCTCAGCATCTTTCCAGATTTTGAAAATGTGTTCCTGAAGCCTTCTAAACGCCTCCTCCTCTGGAATGCAAGTATCCGTAACCCGGTTCAACCCCTGATCCAATAGCTCACGCTCCTGCTCAGGTGTCAAATCACGATAATTAGGAATTCGTTTATAGTGGGTATGAGCTACCAGATTCATCAAATCCTCCTCCAGGTTCGCTCCAGTACAGGATATGATCTGAACTTTGTCATTTCGAATCATTTCAGCAAGGGAGATCCCCAGTTCACCAGTACTCATGGCTCCTGCTAGAGATATTAGCATTTTCTTTCCACTTGCCAGATGTGCTTGATATCCCTTGGCAGCATCTACCAACGCGGCTGAGTTGAAGTGAAGAAAGTGTTTCTCTATAAATGAGGTAATTGGTTTATCTGACATAACGAATAGTTTTAAACGTAAAAGTAACCCCTAAGCACTACCAGTCAAAATTGAAATACACTCCCTAAATAAAAAAGTCAGCTTCGCAATGAAACTGACTTTTTCGTACCAATCAAGATGAACTTGTTTATTGTTTCATGCTTTGTATCGTGTACTTTAAGTTCCCATTGTATGGGTCCTTGGAAACCTGGAAGTTCTCTCCATCTCGGGTTAACTGAATGGTGCTAAGGTTATCATCTTCTGGTAAAAACAGGTCGGCATCAGCTGTATTTCCAGTGCTAAAGACCTGCAAGTTGATATTTTTCCAGTCGATCTCTTTAGTAGTTTGAGCCAGTTTGACATGCGGAATAACAGCACCATCACGAACCAACACTACTACTGGTACTTTACCTGTAGGTATCAAATGCCAACCAGTAGTGTAGGTCTTACCTGTTTGGTAATCAATCCAATTCCCAGGAGGCAGATAGACGTTTCGTTCGGTTCCGTTTTCGAATAGTGGAGCCACCAACAGGTCTTCTCCAAATAAATACTGGTCATCCACTAACCAGCTGCCCGGATCATCAGGAAACTCCACAAACAAAGCCCTTACCATCGGCAATCCATTTTCAGAGCTGTGCTTAGCCTGACTGTAGATGTATGGCATCAGCTGGTAACGCATGTTATCTGCAAGGCGGAAAGCATCCATGAAGTCCTTGCCGTACTCCCACGGTTCGGTTGGTGGCTCACCATGACTTCTCACATGCGAGCTCAGCATCCCAAATGGAGTCCATCTTCTGTAGAGATCCTCTGGTGCTTTAGTCACAAACCCTCCTACATCATGCGACCAGAATGTAAATCCAGACAATCCGAACGAGAGTCCACCACGCAGCGTGGCTGACATAGCAGAATTGCTGGTAGCTGCATCTCCACCCCAATGAACCGGGTATCTTTGAGAACCTGCCCAGGCACTCCGAGCCCAGATAAATCCGTGACCGGTCTTCTCACGGGTAATGTCTGCAATCGCCTTGTTATATCTAAGTGGGAAAAGGTTGTGTTCGTAAAAGCCTGTTTTACCAGAGTGATAAATGCCATTGGCAGGAGCTGCCTCCCCGAAATCCACTTTGATCACGGCAACACCCTGATCCAGCAATCCACCGATTTTGTCCTGATACCACTTAACAGTAGCAGGGTTGGAGAAATCCACCACGGCATCTTCATAAGGCAAGTTGCCTTTGGCATCCCTTACCACCAGGTCTTTTTCTACCAACTCATCAAAGAGGGTGTTTTTTGGTGTGAAGTATGGCAACTGCCAGAGACATATTTCAAATCCCTGCTTCTCGAATTCTGCAAGCATTTTGGGAGGATTGGGAAAACGATCAGAAGGAAACTGATAATCATTTCGCCAATCGACACCAAACCACCCAGTATCAAAATGAATAACATCAGAAGGTATCTTATGCTTGCGAAGGTTGGATGCCACTTTCATCCCATCCTCTTCAGAGAAGTAGGTAATTCGGCTCATCCAAAACCCAAAGGACCAAAGAGGTGGCATTGGAGACTTTCCAGTCAGATCAGTGTATTCATCCAGGATATCTTTGGGTTGACCCAAAAACACGAATAGATCCAACTCATCGTCACCAATCATCATGCTGTTTACCCCACTGAAGTATTTGCCAAAATCCACAGTAATGGGACTAGAATGGTGCATGAATACTCCATACCCACGATTGCTCATGTAGAACGGAATAGGCTTATACATGGTCTCATTCTGTACTCCATTGGCATCATCCGTCCAAAGAACTACCTTTTGTCCACGTTTATTAAACTCAGTGAATGACTCTCCACATCCAAAAATCTTCTCACCAGGAGAGAGGGATAGTACAGCGTCCATACTTCTGGAATAGTCAGAAGCTCTCCTGACATATCCAAATGGCGTCACAGGCGTGTAGGTATTGCTCACATCTGACTTGTGTATGGTCTGGGTAAGCAACTTACCAGATGCATCATACACATATACATGCCATGGTTTTTCTGAGATTACTACTTTACCAAATGCACTGGTGTAAGTATGACCCTGGCTGGTTTTCGTATATTTCCAACTGTTATCTTCCGGAGCTACACCATCTACTAGCATCAGGGACTTCTCATCACTTCTCAGTTGTGGTCCGGAGGTCAGTTTTAACCTAAAGGTACGCGGACTGGTAAACGATATGCTGAAAGGATGCTCTGGACTAGCTGCATATTCAGTAGAAGGAAATTCATTGGCTTCCACTGGCACCAGACGCAACAGCATGTTGTCAAAAGCCTGACGAGTGGCATAGTTGTGTCGAATAAACTTTACTGCTCCCTGACCCGTATTTGGGTCGAAAGAAGCTAACTCCTCCGCCAGGTAATAGGTATTCCGAAGATCTTCAAAGTCTTCACTTACATCAGGTGCTTCATTCAGGATGCCTGAATTCTGCAATTGCCCAAAAGTAAGCAGTGGCAACAAAGTCATTAACAGGCCTAAATATTTCGTCTTCATTAGCTTATTTGTCTATTATCAATTTGATTCTATTATCAATTCATCTCCAATCAATCCATCTGAACTTGCTTTAATGGTGATCTTTCCACTTTGCTGATTGCTTTGAATGATCGCCAGGGCCAAACCGTGAAAGGCTTCTCGCTTCGATGCTGTAAAGGACTCATGACTAACAGGGTTGCCATTGTCAACACCTACTAGCTTACCTTCACCTACCACTTCAAAAGCTACCCGACTGGAAGCATTGGGCACCAAAACTCCCTGATCATCAAGCACTTTCACTGTAATAAAAGAAAGATCTTTACCGTTGGCATCAATTTGTTGACGATCAGCTATCAGCTCAATTTTAGCAGGCTCTCCTGCTGTTTGTATCGTTTTGGTAGCTACTTCTTCTCCATTCTTTCTGGATACCACCCGGATTTCGCCGGGCTCATAAGTTAGCCTCCACATGACGTGATAGTCTTGTTCACCTTTTGATTTTATTCCTTTTGATTCGCCATTTAGAAAAAGCTCTACTTCGTCTGCATGATTGTAGTAAGCCCATATATCTATCGATTGACCGGGTGTCCAGTTCCAGTGAGGAAATACGTGAAGTACCGTGTCCTCGGTCCACTCACTTTTGTACATGTAATAAGTATCTTTAGGAAATCCGGCTAAATCCACGATACCGAAATAAGAACTTCTGGAAGGCCATGTGTATGGAGTAGGTTCACCAAGGTAGTCAAATCCTGTCCAGATGTACATTCCACTGATGAAATCATTATTCTTCACAATCCTCCATGTGTCTTCCTGAGTGGAGCCCCACGGTGTACGGGCATTGTCATAGGCAGAGACTGTATTCCCAGGATTCCCGCCATCGAATGGCTTATCCCAGCGCTCGGGCCAGATGCGAATGCTGTCCGATGGCATGTCATAATAACCACGAGTGGCCAATGAAGAGTTGGTCTCTGTAGCAATAAATGGTATACCTGGATGGTCTTCTGGTACCTTCTCGAAAGAGTCATGATGGTAATTATAACCCAATAGGTCCAATCCCCCATTTTTGATCAATGAGTTATCAGGACTAATGTCGTTATTGGCTGTTACTATTGGGCGAGAATCATCCAGCTGGCGAACGATCGCTGAAAGTTCTCTAGCAATGCGACCCCCTGTGGAATCTTCATGATTGTACTGCTCCATGATTTCATTGCCTATACTCCAGACAATGATACTCGGGTGATTACGATCCCTCAGGATAAAATCCGTCAAATCTTTTTCGTGCCACTCCTCCCAGTACAATGAGTAATCATAGTCCACTTTACTGATTGACCACATATCAAACATCTCATCCATCACCAGTAAACCCATTTCGTCACACAGATCGAGCAATTCTGGTGCTGGCGGATTATGAGATGTACGGATGGAATTTACCCCCATCCCCTGCATGATCTCTAGCTGACGCTGTGCAGCTCGTTTATTAAATGCTGCTCCCAATGCACCTAAATCGTGATGTAAGCAAACGCCTTTTATCTTCACAGATTTACCATTGAGAAAAAAGCCCTGGTCTACATCAAAATGAAACGTTCGGAAGCCAAAGCGGGTCTCCATGGCATCTATAAGGTTTCCATCCTGCAGCACATTCGTCCTCAGCGTGTAGAGGTTTGGTTGACCAATGGACCACAACTCTGGATTCTCCACATTGATTTTGGCGGTTACTGTTTGAGCCATCCCAGTAGCCATAGAAAGCTCCTGAATGCTTTTGTTCAATTTTTGTCCGTTTGGTCCGATCACTTCATTGATCACCTGAAGTTCGGCTGCTAGTTGGGAGTCATTGTTTAGATCTATTTCGATATCCACAATGCCCGTCTGATTTTCTACATCAGGCTTCACATATATGCCTGATTTCGGAATGTAAACAGCATTGGTCTGAACCAGCCTCACTTCTCTGTAAATTCCAGATCCGGAGTACCATCTTGAGTTTGGCTGTGGAGTATTGGCCACTTTGACCATTAGTTCATTAGCTCCATCTCTATCGATATAAGGTGTGATATCGTATTCGAAAGAGATGTATCCATTTGGTCGTGTGCCTACAGAATCACCATTTACCCAGATGGTACTATTCTGATATACACCATCAAATTGGAGGAAATACTTAGCCATGGATGGGTCGATCTTAAGACTTCTCTGATACCATCCGATACCACCAGGCAATGCGCCTCCACCAACTCCAGCTGGATGACTTTCTGAAAACTCACCTTCGATGCTCCAATCATGTGGTAGAGCTACTGATCTCCAAACGGTATCTGGTTCTAGTCTAAATTCCCAACCTTGCTGCAATACTTCAACGGTTCTCGATGATCGAGGAGAGGTGCATCCAAAAAAAGTAGCTATGAAAAGAAGCAGTGGGATGTAACGGATAGAATGTTTGATCACAAATAAAAAGTTTAGAACTCAAATTCAATTGCAATAACGACCCACCAGTAATACTATTAACTCAGAATAATTCTTCAGATGAGTTGAAGATAGGCAATTGGAACCGTTTAAGGAAATAAAAAGGATAAAACACAGCCACCCGACTAATTACTGCGGGTGGCTGAAATGAAGAGACTGATTATTGTTTGATCAAATGCACGCAAGCAGACTCTGCTTTTGATTCATTTTGATTTCCAATCCAGATACCATCCTGGTCAGGCACTGATAGCTTCTTAACAGAAGTACCTGAAACTGAGAACCAGTGATCACCAATATTGAAGGTAACAGCTTCACCAAACGTGATGACTCCAGCATCTACTGTGTAGGTAGTGGTCACATCACCCACGGTGACTGATCCATCATCGCCAAATGTGAACTCCATAGCATGAGCAGCATCCAATTGTGCCTGGCTAATTCCTAGCCAATCTGCTGCAAGCATCGCTGCAGCATCAGCCCAACCATTGAGTGGAACTGCAGGAATGATAGTTCCTTGATTGCCTGTACCAGTCCAACCAATCCAATCAAATGGCGCATCTGCATAGACCCACGTACCTTCTAGGTCAGCTGCAGTAAATTCAGTATCTACTGGCTCAGCATAAGTGAACTCTTCTGCCTCTGGATAATCATAACCTACCACTATGAAGTTGTACACGTTGGTCCACTCAGACACAATTTGATTCCCTTCTTCATCGAAACCTTCGTAGCTTCTTTTGATACCAATCTGCATGGCAGAATCCGTCAGCGTGAAAATTCTTACCAATCCAAGATTTTCGTCAGTGAACTGTGGCTCGTACAATCTACCCGTATCAATAGGTAAAATCACGCCAGTAAGCGTAAGCTTCCAGGTCTCATCGTTAAAGCTGAATGATCCTTCTGATTCTTCACCAAACACATCCGTAGCAGTTACTTTTTGGTTAGTTCCATCAAAGGTGATTGTCCCATAGTTAGCAGCTGGCATGATCCAGGTATTGTTTTCATAGTCAGGTGACCAGTTGAAAAATCCAGTCATCTCATTACCTTGCAGGTCATATGGAAGATCTTCAGGTAGAACATCCCATGCCCAGTATGGCTGTCTGCCAATTTCCTCATTCTCAAATCCGCTGAAGAACATAGGGCCAACAAAATACTTGGTCTCAGCATCTGCATTTATATCCAATCTCCAGGTTTTGGTCTTATTAGCACCTCCACTCAAAGACTTCCAAAGCCCCTCATCCAAGAAGGACAAATCATCCTGCTCGATGGTAACTGTAAAAGGATCTGACGACAAAATTTCACCGCTTCCAAGACTACTGCAGGTAAATGTGTAATCGCCCTGGTTTGGAAGATTTACAGTTACTTTTTTGTCTGCAAAATTGTAGTCTACATCATTGACTGTGACCCAAACGTTACCATTAATGGTCGTTGTAAAATTCACATCGTTTCCGTCCACTTGATATTCAAAATTCTCATCTAGTACTGGTAAGAATTCATTGGTATCATCTTCTTTTTTAGGCTCATCTGTCTCACATGATGCCAGAAACATCAGTGGAATTGCTGTTAGTAACAGCACACATAGTTTAAGAGTTGATTGTTTCATAATTGATTGATATTTAGTCGTGTTTGTTTATTTAGTTGATTAGAATTTGAATGTTTACCATCCTTGATTTTGCTCTAATACGCCCTCAGATAGTGTTATTTGGTTATATGGAATTTGAAAGAGTCCTCTTGTAGCTTTCAGATTAGCTCCATCAATTGTTTTTGGTTCTTCCACCCCTCCGTTGAGGACTGTCCCTGAAAAAGAAACAGCGTTTGCTGCATAGTCTAAGGAGGCATCATATCGAAGCAAATCCCAGTATCGATGACCCTCAAAGGCCAATTCGAGTCTTCGTTCTTCAAAAATGATGTCTTTGTCAATAGCTGGTAGTGGATCAAGCCCAGCTCTAGTATGTACAGCATTGACGTAATCCAGTGCGTTGGCACTACCTAGCTCAGCAGCCATTAACAGCACATCAGCATATCTGATACTGAAGTAATCCTGAAACTGACTGATCATAAAGCTCGCTCCTCCCAGGACATCCTGAGCAATGCTTTCTCCATCTGCATTAGCAGTAGGTGTATACTTCTTGGTATAATACCCCGTGTACTCCTTGGCATCATTTACCTGACCAAAATCGATGTTCTCTTCGTCTATAGCCATGATGGATGCCTCTTTTCGCTCGTCGTTTGAGTCCCAGTTTGCATACACAGAAGGTGGTACTGTACAAGCGCCCCAGCCATTGCCATAGCCAAGTGGTCCCCACGCCTGGCTTCTGAGACCATTCATGACCATCCAATGGTTGCCATCCGCATTGCCATTCCAGTCACTAGTGTAGGTGTACTTTATCCCAAAAACGATCTCCTGGTGATTTTCACCGGCATAGGTACTGTTGGAGATCGAATCTCCGCGCTGTGCGGCCATGTAAGTAGCCGCTGCAGGCCATAAGTCCGAATAGGTCGGCAGCAAATCAAATCCACCATTCGCGATCAGGTCCTCAAGATGTCCAAGCGCATCAGCTCCAGACACCTCACCTACGAGATCAGAAGCACCGTAGTAGCCCGTGTAGTATAGATAAACTCGTGCCAGAAGTGCTTGTGCTGCCCATTTGTTGGCATGGCCATACTCCGCAGCTGGTATGCTGGCATAAGGTCTACTATCGCCATTTTCTATGGCAAACAGCAAGTCTTCAGCAATCTGTGCGTAGGTGTCATCTGGATCAGCCTGAGGAAGGTTTTCCCTACTCGGTTCTGTCAGCAGAGGAACACGCTCAAACATTCTCACCATATCGAAGTAGCAATAAGCCCGAATAAAACGTGCTTCTGATTCGATGATCGCTGCTCTTTCAGGATGTTCTGTCACCCAGTCATATTCCTCCATACTCAGAAGGAGTGTATTGACTCTGAAAATGGTCCGGTAATATGCCGACCAGTTTGGTTCAAACATATTGAGATCACCAGGTGAACGTGTTTTGTCAAACTCATCCATCATTGGGTAATTGTCACCATCAGCTGCACCAGTCCCGCCAAATGCCATATCGGCCATCACCGTACTGGCCACAGGGAATGAAATGCCCGATTCCCATACCCGCTGTAGTCCATCATAGCAACCGACCAGTGCGGTTTCAGCCTGCTCCAATGTAGAGTAATAGTTACCCGATGTTATAGTAGTAATTTGTTCGGTCTCCAAGTAGTCCTCACAACTGATAGCTACCAGGGCCATGAGAATAATCGATGCTCTTATTAACTTATTCATGATTTAGTCGATTAAAATTTGAAACTTATCCCTACGAGTGCAGTGCGTGGGTTTGGATAGAATCCCAGGTCAATACCCGATGAAAACCCGACATTAAATCCGATATCTGGATCCATACCAGTATACTTGGTGAATGTGGCCACATTGTTTACTGCCACATATACCCTCATTTGTCCAATAGCTTCTGAGCGAATTAACTTGTCCAGATCATATCCCAAAGTGATATTCCCAATTCGGAAGAAATCTCCTTTCTGAATGAACAAGTCAGAAAAATAGATGTAGTTCACGTTTCCATTAGTTACCCGTGGGATGGTGTTGGATGTACCCTGACCTGTCCATCGATCCAATATGGCCGTGGTATAATTATTGAATTTGCCAGAGTGATCACGATAACTCTGCACCAGTTGATGTCCAAATGACCCAAAACCCATTATGGACAAATCAAATCCACGATAGTTTAAGCCTGCCGAAAGGCCTAAAGTCACCGGAGGGTTAGGGTTTCCTAATTGGATTTTGTCCTCATCATTGAGAATACCGTCATCATTTCTATCTACAAACCGAACATCTCCCGGTCTGGCACTACGCTGAATCAACGTCCCATTGGAACTGGTGTGCGCCAGTACTTCTTCTGCATTTTGAAAAATACCGTCTGATTCCAGTCCCCAGAAGTACCCAATAGGAAAGCCGGTACGAGCCTGGAAGAATTCTGGTGAATTTGCATAAAGCTGGTTGGTTGGTCCATGAATGATACCATCCTCTGTAGGTACTTCTTTGACAGTGTTTTGATTGTAATTTGCATTGGCTGTTACATTCCAGTTGACATCCCCAATACTATTGCGATAGCTCATTTCCAACTCAAACCCTGTATTTTCAACACGTCCGCCGTTGATTGCCGGAGCATCTGATCCAGCAGTAGCCAAAATGGGTGGCGTGATGATCCAGTCTATTGTTGACTTCTTGTACCAGTCGATGGATGTAGCTAGTCTTCCTGATAAGAATCGTAAATCCAATCCAATATCTATTTGCTCTGAAGTTTCCCATTTCAGGTTCTCATTGCTCAGTCTGCTTGGATATGCTCCGGGTGTATTCACCCCTTCTTCATCTCCGAAAATATAAGTGGCTTGTGTAAAGGATATTGGTGCCAGATACTGAAAAGCGCCAACAGCCTGACTACCATTTTGCCCCCAGCTAGCTCTAATTTTCGCAAAATCAAGGAAGGCAACACTATTGAGAAATACTTCGTCACTCACTACCCAACCCGCAGATACCGAAGGGAAATATCCCCATCGATTGCCTTCAGCAAATCTGGAAGAACCATCCGCCCGGAAAGTAGCATTGAAAAGGTACTTGTCGTTGAAAGTGTAGCCTACCCGAGCGAAGTAAGAAAGTAGTTTGTCACGATCGTATGGTGCCCCATTCAGCTGTATTAGGTTGGCCTCTTCGTTAGTAGCATTATCTAGCCATGCTTGTTTGAAGTTGGAAAAAACAAGCTCTGCATTCTGACCCGAAATAAATGAACCCTGAAAGTCCCTACTGGACATCCCCAAAAGAATATCGAAGTTATTATCTCCAATACCGAAGGCATAAGTAGCATAATTATCAAACTGAAATGCTCTGCTCCTACTCATGCGTTGGTTGACACTAGTAATCGCATTCAATGCATATTCTGACAGCTCATAAGCTGGGTTAAACGACCGATTTTCATCATTGTATAGATCCACACCAAATGAAGTGTGAAACTTTAAACCACTGATAGGCTCAAACTCAGCGAATACTTTACCCAACAGTTTTTGATTGCTACTTTCATTTTGATTATTGAGTACCATTGATCCGTATGGGTGACCCTCGGTAGGATTCCAGTAGGTCTCACCATTCTGGTCTGTGATGGTATCAGCGGCATTGAAAAAGTTACCATAATCATCATAGACTGGTCTTAGTGGACTCACATTGAAAGCGCCTCTTAAGGTATTGAAATACTGATTGCCATCACTTACTCCATTTCGCTTGCTATAAGTGAAGGTGAGGTTCTCCCCTATCTTCAGGCGATCATCAAAGTATTTGCTCTCAGTATTGACTCGTGCATTGTATCGCTCAAAGTTGGATAGATCTTTACCGCCTACTATGCCCTCCTGACCGGTGTAAGAGAATCCTACGGAGTAAATATTCTGTTTACTACCACCTGTCAACCCAATGGAGTAGTTCTGTGTGGCAGCATTGTCCACAAACATTTCGTTTAGCCATCTAGTATCTGCGCTACCGGAATTCGTATAAGCTGGAAGGTTGTTAATATCAAATGGTAAACCGCCTATTGCTCCTCCAGAGTTGAGGTGCTGTTCGTTCATGATCTGAGCATACTCTTCTGCATTGAGCAGATCCGCTTTCTTAGCTACATTCTGCACACCATAGTAAGCATCGAGTGTTATCTGTGACTTGCCCTCTGAGCCGGACTTGGTGGTGATGAGCACCACACCATTCGCAGCACGAGATCCATAGATAGCAGCAGATGCTGCATCCTTCAGCACGTCTATGGTTTCAATGTCCGCATTGTTCAGGTAACTAATGTCGTTGGTGGCTATACCATCTACAATGTACAGCGGACCAGAATTACCGATAGTACCTTGGCCACGGATCATCACGTTTAGTCCAGCACCAGGCTGACCAGAAGATGAACGAATGGACACCCCTGCCACCTGTCCCTGTAGGGCCTGCATCGGACGGGTGATGTTTCTTTTCATCAGTTCGTCACCTTTTACTTGTGAAGTGGCGGCAGTCACGACTTTTTTACGTTGCGTTCCATATCCAACCACCACTACCTCGTCCAGGCTGGCTATATCTACGGATAGACCGACATTTATTTCAGATCGACTTCCTACAAGTTCCTCCTGAGGCTTGTATCCCACAAATGAAATAAGGAGGATATCATCAGCCGCTGCCTGGATACTATACTTACCATCCATATCTGTGATGGTCCCGTTACTAGTACCCTTGATTAGAATCGTCGCCCCTGGTATAGGCTCTCCATTTTCCATATCAGTAACTGTTCCAGATACCCTCTGATCCTGGGCATATACCATGGCACTGATTAATGTAAATACGATGGCGGCACCCGTCCTAAACCAATTGGCAAATGGCAAGATTTTAAAACCGCTGATTTGAATACACCACATACACTTTTTAATTATGATAATGATCAATTTGGTTGATTAATGTATTCGTAATTAAAGGCGCTTAGCATCACCTTATATTAGGAATATGTCAAATGTATTCGTATCCAAAGCGGAGTAAGGTGTAAGTTTATTCTGAAAAGGGTACAGAAATGTCAGGCAACAAAAAAAGCCCCTTTAGAGCATCTGAAGGGGCTTTTTATTGAGATAATTAGTGACTTTCAATAAACTAAAGTCAAAAATGTTTCTAGTTTTTCTGTGTTTTACTTCTAAACTCCGAAGGGTATTTATTGTAAACTGACTTGAAGTAGCGGCTAAAAAGCTTGGGGTTATTGTATCCTACTTTATAGGCAACTTCTGATACATTCAGCTGGCTCCGCTGCAGTAAATCAGCAGCCCGTTTCATTCGAATGTTACGAATAAAGTCAATTGGAGTTTGTCCTGTGAGACGCAGTACCTTTTGGTAAAAATGCCCACGACTGTAGCCCAACTCGTGACTCAGATCTTCTACAGAAAACTCGGAGTTATCCATATTAGCTTCTACCAGTTCTACTGCCTTGGTGATCAACTGTTCATCCAATGAGACTATCTCCACCTCGCCAGGTGACGCATCAATTTTGTTACCCGACTCCTGTACTCGTTTTTGGAATTTCAACGCACTATTGATGCTGCTGACAAGTATCTCAAAGTTAAATGGCTTAGAAATGTACTCGATGGCACCAGCTTCCAATCCCTGAATCCGGTGCCTGTCTGATGACTGAGCTGTGAGCATGATCACCGGAATATGTAGCGTACGTGGGTCACTCTTGATCTTCTCGCAGAGTTCATGTCCATCCATTACAGGCATCATCACGTCAGTGATCACGATATCTGGCTGTTTGTGTATCAGGCTCTTCCATGCTTCCTTACCATTAGAGGCCACTTGTATGTTGTAGTATTGCTTAAGATTGTCCTTGAGGTAAAACCGAAAATCGAAGTTATCTTCTACCAACATCACAGTGGGCAGAGCAGATTGATCCTCGGTATCTGCCTGAGGCTCTGATTGATTGACTGATTCTGCCAGTTCTTTGACCAGCTCATCGGCCATGTCTTCTTCAGAACTAATCTCCTTTAGCGGCATATCCACAGAGAAGGTAGTCCCCATGTTTGGTCGGCTATCCACAGATATGGTGCCCTTGTGTAATTCTACAAACTCTTTGGTAATGGACAATCCAATGCCCGTACCATTATTGATCAAATCTCCATTGAGGTCATTTTGAAAAAAGCGGTTAAAAATGAACCCTTGCTTTTCAACTGGAATACCGATCCCTGTATCGGACACACTGATGATCACACGGTTCCCATCGGAATTGCGCTGTAGTTCAAAATCAACAATGATCTTACCTCCAGACAAGGTGAATTTAAAAGCATTCGAAAGCAGATTGAACATGATCTTCTCCATCTTATCTTTATCAAAGAAGGTGTAATAGCTCTTCACTTCACTCTGAAAGACCACCGGTATGTCTTTTTCGCGTGACCAATCTGAGAAAGAATCAACCACATCCTGAAGGAAGGTAATGATATCACCGCTGGATTGACTTAGTCGATGTTGGTTGGCTTCTATTTTTCTAAAATCCAACAATTGATTGACCAGAGTCATTAACCGCTTGGCATTTCGCTGAACCATGATCAAATCTCCCTTCTTGATGTGTTCGCTATTTTTGATCATCCGATCGATCGGTGTGAGCACCAGTGATAGTGGAGTTCTAAACTCATGGCTAATATTGGTGAAGAACTTGATCTTCATCATATCTAACTGGTGCTGACGCTCCACTTCTCTTCGTTCATTTTCAATACTTGCCTTTAAGCGTTCACGACGCACGATATAAGTTCTGGTGAGGTAGAGAATGAGAATAATAGCGATGAAATAAAGCACAAACGCCCATGGAGTTTCCCAAAAAGGTGGAGCAATGGATATAACTAGCTCTTTGGATTCAGTCCAGGAATTGGTGCCCGTAGATGCTCTTAGTTTAAAAATATAGGTTCCATAATCAAGGTTTGAATAATTGACTTTTCGCAAATCAGCTGGCGCATTGATCCAATCCTGATCAAACCCTTCCAACATGTACTGATACCTGAGCTTACCTGACTGAAAAAAAGACACCGCCAAATAACTCAAGGAAACAGAGTTTTCGGAATGCTCTAACTCGATCGACGGGATATCACGAATAGGTTGATTGAGAAGTACTCGTCCATTAAACGTTTGGCCAGTAATGATCTCCTGATTGTTGATGCTGAGGCCAGTGATAAGGACCTCAGGTGCACTGCGTTTAATCTCAATTTTGTCCGGGTCAAACAGGTTGAACCCATTTTGTCCTGAAAAAATCAATTGTCCATTTGATGTCTTTAAACTTGCATCTTCAGTGAAGTTTTCAGCCTGCAGTCCATCAGATATGTTGTAATTGTGATACTCATAGTCCTCACCTTGCTGGGTCATTTTGGTGATCCCATGATCTGAACTGATCCATAGATTTCCCTGATCATCTTCTTCAATAGCCATAATGATGCTGGAGGAAAGTCCCTGACTCTTGCGATAAACAGTAAACGCCTCATCAGCCAGGGTAATCCGATTCAACCCATCAAGCGTACCTACCCAAAGGTATTTGTCAGAGCTGTGTATCGACGTTACCGAATTATTGGCTAAAGATCCACCATTGTTTTCACTATCAAATGTTTTTAACTCTCCTGTTTCCTGGTTGTATCGGTTTAACCCATTGCCGGTTCCTATCCAGATATTGCCTTCCGTATCCTCCTCGATGCAAGTGGTATAGTTGGAGGCCAAGCCGTCATTCATAGTGAACGACACTATGGACTGATCCACGGGATCGTATTTGTAAACACCACGATTGAGTGTACCTATCCAGATGTTGCGTCTGGTATCTTCAAACAACTCCCATACGCTGACTCCATCTCCATTGGGAAGTCTGAAGGGCTTAAGATTCCCATTTTTATATTGATAAACACCTTCCAGATAAGAACCAATCCATAAGGTTTGACGTGAATCCATCAGTAAGCTCACGATGACATCAGGTTGGCTTTTCACCAATGATTCTCCTACGGACTTGAACTGCTTTTTATCCAGATCAAATTTCAGCAGACCTTTACCATTGGTGCCAATCCATATATCTCCTTCAGCAGTCTCAGCAAATGAACTCATATCATTGTAGGCCAACTCCTTGTTTCGAGCTCTGAAATGGCTAAAGCTACTTGCTGCGGGGTGATAGTAGCTAAGCCCGCTCTTAGTGGTACCTACCCAAATACCGCCTGAAGAATCCTTGAACAAGGTATTAACATTGTCATTTACAAGGCTTTTGAGTTGATCTGGATCGTTTTGCAAATTACGAATACTCCCAGTAGACTTATCAAGTAGTGTAACTCCTCCATGGTCAGCACCTATCCAGATGGTACCATCTGCTGATTGCAATACGTCCGTTACCAAATCACTACTTATTTCAGGAGCATGATAGAGCTTTGAAGCACCTGTGCGCGTATTTAAGACATAAACTCCAAAGGGGTCACTACTGGAAGAAAGCCATGCATCATGATCTTTATCTACATAAAGGTTCCATTCTTTCCCACTGGAATCCAGACTTTCCGGGAGGCCATACTTGCGCACCACTTTTTGAGATACGGTATTAATCACTTCTATCAGTCCAGAAGAGTGAACGAGCCAAAGTTGATTTTCATCATCCAAATGAAAGTCTGAAACGCTGTTTGAAGATATTTTGATTGCGGCATCCTTTTCGTTATTGGCTGCTATCACCTCGTCATCCTCTGTAAGATAGACCAGCCCTCTATTTTCAATATTGAACCAAAAACCTCCCTTGTTATCCCGAACCATTTGGTTAACCAATGCAGGCTCAGTTTGGAGAAGTTCCAGATATCCTGTTGGCACTGAAAACTTGTCTGTAGCAGGGTGATATACAGAAATACCAGAAGCATTTTTTATCCATATATTGTTGTCAGGGCCATAACTCATCCAAATAACTGTATTGCTATGGAGGGAGGTAGTGTCTTCTTTGTTCTGGTAATAGGTTTTGATCTCATAGCCATCAAAGCGATTGAGCCCGGAAAGAGTACCTATCCAAATGAACCCATCATCATCCTGAAATATCCAGTTTACCTGGTCATTGGAAAGTCCTCCATCTGACACCGTGAGCCGCTCTAGCTTGATGTCCTCTGCAGACTGAGCAGATAGCATAACAACGGACAGAATCAGAAACAGCATGACTGTCAATCTGAAAATACTGCGTATAAAAAAATGAACTCCCATCATTCCTGTTGTTGTATTCGTGATATTAGATACAATTAAATCAGAAAAACTCGGAATCCAGAGAAACCTGACATTTGTTACCTAAATGACAGCCAATACATAACCAACCATTTTTATTAGTCAAGGATATCCAGGAAATGATTTTTGCACATAAAAAAAGCACTGCCTATCAAGACAGTGCTTCATGCAATCGCCACCAAAAAGATCAATTGATTGTAACCGAACCTTCTGAGCGAATATCCCTGGAAGAGGCCCCTATTAGCACCTTATATTCTCCACTTTCTACCTTCCAGTCACTTGTTGAAACGTCATAATATGCCAACTCACTCAGGGGTACCTCTATAGTTACCATTTTACTCTCCCCTCCATTGAGGCTCACCTTAGTGAATGCTTTTAGTTCTTTTGCCGCACGTTCCACTGTTGACTGCTCTTTGGAAAAGTAAACCTGAACTACTTCTTTACCGGCCACTTCTCCTGTGTTGGTTACATCCATACTCAGCTGGATGACATCATCAGTCTGTTTGCTAGAGACCTCTCCGTATTCGAAAGAGGTATAGGATAGCCCGTATCCAAACGCGTAGAATGGTTCCACGTTTTTGGTATCAAACCATCTGTATCCGACCAATATTCCTTCTTCATAGTTCACCACATCTGGTCCGCCAGGGAAGCTTTCGGTGGCATGAGCAGGAGAGTCCTCAAGCTTTGCGGGAAAGGTTACCGGAAGTTTTCCGCTTGGGTTGACGTTCCCAAATAGTACATCAGCAATCGCATCTCCTGCACGAGATCCGTTAAACCAGCTCCAAAGTAGACCATCTACAGTCTGATGAATACCCGACACATCATATGGAGCTCCTGCCACCATCACCACTATTGTATTTGGATTTGCAGCCTTCACTGCCTTGATCAGCTCCTCTTGAGCAAATGGCAGTTTCAACCCTTTCCGGTCCTCTGCTTCTGTTTCCACCAGGCGATTGGATCCACCAAAAACGATCGCTACATCGGACTTTTTAGCAGCCGCCACGGCTTCTTTGATCAGGTCAGGGTCAGCCGTGTAGTCAACTGGTAAACCCCATGAGCGATTCAAATCATTTGGTAAGTACTTTTCCTTGTATCCTTGAGCGTAGTTTATCTCAATATTCGGAAATTTGGCCACCAGACCATCGTAAGGAGTTACCTCAGTTTTGGTTTTGACACCAGCGCCAAACCCTTGATTTGCATGCTTCCTTTTGGCATTATCTCCTATCACTGCCACGCTCTTCACTACACTGGCATCCAAAGGCAATATGTTGTTAGCATTTTTAAGAAGAATAATTGATTCTGCCGCCACATCATACGCTACTTGCAGATGCTCAGGTGTGTTTATTGATCCTTTTTTACGTTTTGCGGTATCCAGAGCATTGATCTCCTGCATCACATACAGGATGTTTTTCACTTTGGCATCAATCACTTCCTCAGCTACTTTTCCAGACTTCACAGCTTCTATGAGTGGCTCTGAAAAATACCACTCATCATAGTCATCGAGCTCAGTACCCATTTCTATATCCAATCCATACATGGCAGATTCCACGGTGGAATGTACTGCCCCCCAATCAGACATCACAAAACCTTTGAATCCCCACTCCTCTCTTAGAATCTGATTGAGCATGTAATCATTCTCAGAGAGATACGCTCCTCTAAACCTGTTATAGGCACTCATGACAGAGTAGGCATTTCCCTCTTTGACCGAAGCTTCAAAAACCGGCAAGTACATTTCTCTAATAGTCCGCTCATCAGCCTGAACATCTATGCTACCCCGAAGAGTCTCCTGATTATTAATCGCATAATGCTTAACGCATGCTGCAACATCCTGCGCCTGCATACCGAGTACGTAAGGCACTGCTAGCTCCTTATTTAGAAATGGATCCTCGGTGAAATACTCAAAATTTCGTCCACCAAGTGGGGATCGAATTAGGTTCACTGCTGGAGCTAGGAGTACATCCTTGCCTCGTGCACGAGCTTCCTCCCCTATAGCCACACCGTATCGTTTGGCCAGCTCCAGGTTCCAGGTAGATGAAAGTCCACCACCTGCCGGGAAAAAAGTAGCAAAATCATTGTCCCAACCAGCCGGAGCCCAGCTATCATTTTGAATCTCTTCACGAATACCAAGAGGCCCATCTGTGGATTTGAGCTTTGGCACACCTAGTCGCTCCACTCCCGCTGAGGTAAACTTGCCACTACCGTGTAGCATATGAACCTTCTCTTCCAGTGTCATCTGATCTACGAGTTCATCTATTCCCATTGGAGCATCTTTTGAGGTATCTTTTTGAGTGGTACATGCCACAATTAAAGCCATGCAGATCACAGCCGTTAATACTTTATTCATTTGTTTAGTTGTCTTTTTGGTCAAGACAAATTTAGAATGAGCATCTACCCATCGGGGTATGCATATTGAGCAGATATGGGCACAATATGTCTTTATTAGCCTAAAGTCATACACTATTATCCCTTGTATCTTACATCTTCTAACTCATGATTAACCAAAACATGGTTATCTTCATCACCCTATGAATTGGAAGTCCTACAGTCCCCCGTGTACTCTTTTGATCTTAATTATCGGTTTAGTATTAAACTTCTCCTGCTCTCCCAAAATTTCGGTTGGTCATGTAGCAAATGGCTGGTCCAAGAACTCGGTCAATACAGTCATTTTCAGAAAACACTCCCTGTACACGTACAAAGACCATCAGTACATCGGCTTCTATGATAACAACCGGGACGTAATCCTGGGAAAGCGCAAAATAGGAACTAATACGTGGGAGCTACAACGTACTCAATACAAAGGAAATGCAGCAGATGCTCACAATAGCATCAGTCTAATTGTAGATACTGAGGGATACCTTCATATCAGCTGGGATCAGCACAACAGCTATCTAAGATATGCCCGCTCGCTAGAGCCAGAAAGTCTGGATCTGGGTAAGGAGCAACCCATGATCGGAACTCTCGAAAAAGTGGTGACCTATCCTGAGTTTCATGCACTCGCCGAGGACATGCTGTTTGCCTACCGGTCAGGTGAATCAGGCAATGGAGACTTAATCCTCAACAAGTATTCTGACGATACGGGAGAGTGGTCCCGACTGCAGGACAACTTAATAGATGGTGAAGGCATGCGCAACGCCTACTGGCAACTAACTACTTCAAGGGATGGCATTATACACATCAGTTGGGTATGGCGTGAGTCAGCAGATGTAGCCAGTAACCACGACCTCTGCTATGCCCGATCCCGTGATGGGGGCAAGTCCTGGGAGCGATCTAATGGAACGTCCTATCAGCTACCCATTACTGCTGCCACAGCAGAAATCATCCAGCCAATACCTCAGGGAAGTGAACTAATCAATCAAACGTCTATGACCACCACGCCTACAGGTGAACCGATGATCGTCACTTACTGGAAAGATAGTACTGACAAGGCTCCACAGTTCAAACTGATCTCACTAAGCCAAGGGAAGTGGCAAACAAACTCTCTCGGATTTCGCAAAATGGATTTCAGTCTTTCTGGAGTAGGCACGAAAGCAATTCCCATTTCCAGACCACAAGTGGTAGCTTCCAGCTCATTTGCCTACATTATTTTCAGGGATGCAGAACGCGCAAATCGCATCTCCGTTGCCCATGCCCCTCTCAATGATTTGAGCAAGTGGCGGATAAAAGACCTAACTGAAAACGCTTACGCCAGTTGGGAACCTACGCTGGATCCTGTACAATGGGAAAGAAATCAGGTTTTGCATGTATTCCTACAAAACACCGTACAGATAGATGGTGAAGGATTGTCCAATACCGCTCCCACCGCTGTTAAGGTATTGGAGTGGAAACCTCAGGACTAAGTAACGAAGCTTACAAGATGAACCGATAGGTATATTTCAGCAAGAAAATATTGCTCCCCTCTGCCCGATGCAAGTCACTAGTCAGATCTCTGAAGGTATTGGTTCGCGAATTGTGATACTCAGATGCATTGGAAGTCCACACTAGAAAAAGAGTTGAACCTGGCACATACTCCCAGCGGAGTACACAGTTGGACCGAAACTGCATGAAATTAAAGTTAGGATCATCCAACTCGTGATCGACCACACCATCATTATTATGATCTATATGGTATACCTCTGATCCAGGAATAAAAGATATCTGATTCTCCTCATAAGGCAGGTATCTGCTATCGTATTCAGAAGCGTTGGCGTTGAGTACACGTTTGAAGTTGGAATATTCACCACGAGAGATAAAAGGCTGCCCCCAGTACTCAATGGATAGATTGGGAGTAATGATGTAATTGGCGCGAAAGGAAGCACTAAAAGTAACCTGATCAATTTTACCCAGGACATATTCATTGGCATAAGAAGAGACGTACTGCAACTCATCATTATTGAATGAAATACCTGGAGAGACTGAAAGCCGCAACGCATCGGTTGGTTGATAACGGATACTAACATCTACACCCTTGCCGTAAAAATTATCATGATTTCCAAAAGCGACCCATGGATTCATTTCCATTGACAATTTTTTGTTGTCATTGCTACTAACATACAGCCAAAACTCCTCACTTCCAGGGTATCGTATGGACGGACCTCCGCGCAAGTCAGCATTAGAGATGGATTGCCCTTGCACTGTGCTCCCCATACCTACAAACCACAGATTCTTGAATTGCATGTGCATGTTGAGATTGATGGCTCGGTATAGATTAACTCCATCAAAATCCCAAGTGAGGTATTGATTGGCATTGAACCGCATCCAGCGAAATACACCAAAGGGCTTCAATATTCGATATTGAGCCCAAGACCACTGTGATATATAATCAGACTGTACTAAAAAGCCCACATCATTGAGCTCAAACTCAGGTGACCTCATGGTAGCTCCAGCTTGAAATACAAGTTTCCCATTTCGTTTGCCCAGGGCGAGACTAGCCGACGTTCCCGTCAGAGATGTTCGGGTAGAATCTACCTCACTCCTTCGATTGTCTTGACGCTGAAAATACCTCTCGCTTGACGTTTGTGTGGCGAGTACCGACGTGGCGCTTCCGTTGACATGACTAAATACGCCATTGACATTTACATAATAATTCCTATTGATAAAGTTTTGCGTAAAGTCGACACCTGCACTATAAGCATCATCATGTAAGTAATCAAAGCGGTCTTCATCCAGATTTCTATTAGTAGCAGTGACCATGGCTCCTATTAGTGCGTTTCCCTGGTTAATATCTTGCTGTACACGTTCCACCACATAGTTGGTCATTGGTTCTACAGATTCCATTCGGGTATTGCCCAGGGTATCAGTGACCTCCACCTTTTCTTTTCGGGTCACCGATTCAAGCACTCCCCATGAGAAGCCATTTTTATTTTTACCAGTGAGTTTTGCGGCTCCAAGTATCCGGGTATTGTTAATATCATCTACATAGGCTATATCTTCAGCATCTGGGTAATACGAAGGTCTACCACCTATCCTTCGGGAGTAAAACATGTTGTCATTATTGAAGGGACCACCCGCCGAAGACTCTGTCAGTCTAAAGTTCAATATGTTGTTACCTTCCAGAAAAAACGGTCTGCGTTCCTGAAAGAAAAGCTGAAATGCCGATAAGTTAACTCTGGATGGATCGGCCTCCACTTGCCCAAAATCAGGATTAATAGTCAAATCAAGTGTCACATCGCTCGTTAGCCCAATTTTGGCATCCACACCAAGGTCAATATCGCTAGACTTACCAGTAGCATAAGGGTTGCCCTCCTCTATGGGACTTCTTTCTGTTTTGGCTAGTATGTACGGTTGTATTTCTAGTTGCTTTTGTGGTTTGATTCCGACTATCCCATCCATCTCACCAAACAAGTGCACCCAGCCAGGAGCTGCCTGAGGAATCGGCTGCCAATAGGAACGCTCCTGCTCACGAAACAACATCCGCATGACCTGTATGCCCCAGACATGTGATTGCTTATCGGCAAACCTCAATTGGGATAGTGGGATTTTGAATTCAGCGATCCACCCCTGATCATCCACGCTAGTTTTGAGATACCAGATTGGATCCCAGGTGGCGTCCCAATTCTGACCATTATTGGAGATATACTCCTCACCCTTCACACCGGAGGCGGAGGCCGAGAAACTAAATGCCGTACGTTTGTCGGCATAGCTGTCAATATTGATTTCCACAAAATCCCCTTCAAACCCGTCCCGACGAGACATTCTGCGAACGACTTTATCGGGTTCTGTATCAAAAGCCCGAATTCCCACGTAGAGGTACTTTGCATCATATAGAATCTTGAATTGAGTTTCTTGAGAAGGTTTGGCTCCATCCACAGGCTGTCGCTGTATAAAATCACCGGCCCATTCCACTTGCTCCCACGCTTCATCATCGAGCAGGCCATCTATAGTAGGTGTAATGCTACCAGTATGTGCTGTAGTATAGGTCCTTCTGGGTGGCTCTGCCTGTGATGTGGCAGCAAAAAATCCTCCCATCAGTAGTAGGGTAATCAAAAATCTCATCAGTCGGGTCAGACCAGCAATGCTGGATTTCAGTTAGTTGTTGTGCTAAGGAATACTACAGAAAAGCATGGAGGTTACATAAAAAAGATTGGCCGGCTCAAAAACATGACCAATGGTAAATTGGAAATTGTTTTCAGGCCGGCCAAATGACAAACGCTCCGCTATTAACCTACATATAGTAAGGATAAAAAGATCAATACCAACAAGGTTAATGTGGATAGTCTAATCAAATCGAGCTTCTGTGGCTTCTCATCCACAAGCTGCTCGGAAGCAATTCTCTCGTCTTTCATATCTGGCGTAATTAGTTATCGATTGTATAGACCCTACCAGTGGTCGGAGGGTTGGAACTTAATTGAAATTATATCTCAAACCTGTAGTCAAAGCAAAACCAGATGGATTTGCTACGAAACTACTATTCGACTTAGTGATGGAATTAATCGACTGACGGTAATTCGGCTCTAATACAAAGTCGAAATTTTTCATGAACCGATAACCCAGTTGTACACCAGCCAGCCCACTAAAACTAAGATCTCTGTAAGGGGATGAATCACCAGGACCTATTGTCAACTCCGCTACGTTGGGGTCTGATGTAGAAAGTCTGTTGCCCAAGTAGATATTTGCCACCACCCCTGCATTCAATTCCATGCTAAACTTTTCATCTAGCAGCACATATCCCGCCTTGACTGGAATGGAGGTGAATTCGAAGACATTATTCATATTTACGTCTCGGTAATCATATTCGACTACTGCTTTTTTAGATAGCTCTGTGACTACCGCTGGAATATTCTTACTCTGGACAGTAGCTGGTATCACCTCCTGAAAGTTGTCACTTCGCACGATAAGGTTGGTTTCAGTCATCGCATCTGCCCTAGCATATTGCACACCACTCTCCAGCGTCCATCTTTCACCCAGTTTCAAGCCAAAGTTAACACCCATAGAGACCGTTTCTCCGGCAGTCATATTTTCGCGCACTGTGGGTGACTGACTATCAAATGCACGGTTGCTATTTTGTGAAAAACCAGATGCTGCATTTACTCCTAGATTACTCGCTAACGAATTGGCAGAACTCGAATAGTTGGGATTGAAGCTACCAGAACCCACATCCAATCCTGCCCAATACTGGGATGATTCAGCCGCTTTCTTCTTTTTCTGAAAATTATAAACAGGTAAATAGTACAGATGCTTGTCCTGATATGAGTTGGAAAATTGTACTTCTAATGGCCTACTGGTCAGAGGTTGGATCTCGTAAAGTGGCATTAACCCATTGCTCTCCTCTTCCCCTGCTAGTCCCGATATAGAGGCAATGTCTTGCACACCACTACCGACACTAGAAAACCCATTCACTTGTGGAGATGTATTGCGTTCGAACCAATTATCAATAGCCCAATCAAAAGGTAATTCTGGATTGGGAGCATTTATGTCTGCTGCTGCTGTGATGACATAGTTTTCAGACTGCTGGGAAAAATAGTTTATAACACCAAAAGATACCGCCATTAGTACTACAGCAGCAGCAACCCATCGATACACAGCAAGTTTGGTTTTATATGCCCCCAAATCTTCATAGGCTAACTGTCTGTCTATTCCTGTCCAGACAGTTTTTGGTGGTTCTTCGCTCCACTCATCAAAGGCTTCACGCCATTCTTTTTCAAATTGTTCTTCAGAATTCTCCCGCCCGGTCATAATCCATATTGTTATTTTCTGAAATCCACTCCTTCAGCAAGCTCTTTGCTCTGGCATATTGCGATTTACTTGTTCCTTCACTGATATTCAGCTGGTCCGCAATCTCATGATGCTTGTAACCTTCGATCGCATAAAGATTAAAGATTACCTGGCATCCGGTTGGCAACCGTCGGATCATAGCCAAAAGCTCCTTGTAACTAAAATTGGACAAGGTGAGCTCTGGACCAGTATGATTTCTTAGGTCGCTTATATCTACCATCGGGTAGAGATACAACTTACTGCGCTGATGGTTCAATGCGGTATTGATTACAATACGCTTGATCCAGTACCCCAGTGACGAATCCTTGCGGAAATCCTTAATGTTTTTGAAAACTTTGATGAAGGCTTCTTGCAAGATATCTTCGGCTTCCTGCTGCATCTTAGAATAGCGCAAGGCAATAGGATACATCTTAGAACTGTAACGGGCATACAATTCTTCCTGTGCTTTGCGTTTTCCTTTGGAGCAGGCGTCGATTAGGTCTTCGTCACTGAAAGTCATTCAGTATAGTTTAAATCATTAGACTCTGATATCTTGCAAATCGTTGGAATCAGTATAACAAATCTATGAAATATCTTCCATCAATTCTTATAATCCTCTTTACAACAAGTTGCGTGCCAGTTAGCACTGATAGCTCCTCAACCTCTGGTAAAAAAATCATTTATGACAACCAGGACTATGAAACCAACATAGGAATGGTCCAATTATATCCCAACGGTTCCAGCCCTCAAAGCAGTATTGAATACCCGACCATTGCTCTGGCCAACCAATCTGGAATGCGATTAGAATTTGACCTACTTCAAAAAAATGCTGATTATGTCAATGTAAGGATGATACACTGTACGTCCGACTGGAAGGAATCCAACCTCAACGACATACAGTTCCTGAAAGAGTACAATGAGTTTGCGGTCAACGAATACGACTTCTCACAAAACACCCGAACACAATACGTAAAATATGGAGTAAACCTTCCCACACCGATTAAGTCTGGCAACTACCTATTAATTGCCAACCGTGACAGTGACCAATCAGATCTACTCTTTACCAGGCGGTTTTTAGTGTACGATAATCGCGCTAGAATTCAATCCAGTATCAGATCGAGCAATATTGTCTCTAAGCGAGAACTAAACCAACAGATCGAATTCGGTATTTACTTTGAAGGGATAGAAAACATCAACCCTCTTAATGACATTAAGGTGGTGATCCTCCAAAATCACAATTGGAATACAATGATCGATGATTTAAAACCGACAAGAATACGGCAGGATGAAGGGTTCATGGAGTATCAGCACTTCAATAGTGAAAACAACTTCCCTGCATGGAATGAATTTCGGTTTTTTGATATTCGTTCCACTGAATTCAGAGGACGCAATGTCTCCAACATACGGATGGAAGACTCACGCGTACAGGCATTCTTAGGATTGGACCGATCTAGAAATAACCTCGCTTACTCCCAGCAGTTGAATGATGACCTAAATGGTGGGTATTATTTGCAAAATACCGATCCAAACGACAGTCAGCTGGAGAGCGAATATATAGAAACACACTTTGAGCTGAACTCAGAGCGCGTAGATGGTGAAGTTTACATTGTCGGCAGGTACAATAACTGGCAGCTTGCTGAAGCTAATAAAATGGTATACGATCAAGCTCTGGGAGGCTACAAAGGCCGATTGCTACTTAAGCAAGGATATTATGATTACATGTACTGGACCGATGCTCCAGACTTGCCAGTCACCTATATGGAAGGGAGCCACTACCAAACCATCAACGATTACGAAATACTGGTGTACTTCCGCAGCCCCTTCAATAACTACGAAGAACTAGTTGGATATCAGCTAACCTCAAGCCGAAACCAGTTCTGATTTGTTCATGAATGGTACGGTGCGTTCGACGGGATTGGAATTGGCCAAATCCAACATGCCAAACCCTTTGCAACATTGAGAACCTAATCCACAAGTGAATATAAAATCCTGGATTTCCTTGGCTGCATAGAGCGTAAACGGAAAAGTATAACCTCGCACTTCTTTCTTCTCACCATCAAAGTAAACCGGGTAGATTCTGGCAAATTTCTTATTCGAACTTCTGATTTTCTCTAAATATTCCTTATCCGGAACCAACTGGAATTTCTGCACTTCAGGAATAGACTCTATGTCAAATCCATATTTGGTCATCCTATTGATGGTGGTTTCATACAGGAAGTCCGAGAATTCGTCGAGAGAAGGATCTATAAATTCCTTCGCGGACTGTGAATCAGCATCTGGCGATATGAGCACCAGAGGGCTAATGCACAGGTATTTAGTGCCTCGTTCCAGGCTAATTGAGACCTCCTCTTCTGCTAGCTCAGGGTGAATGATCAGTTCAGCTATCTGGATAGTATCCTGCTTCAACACCAGAGCTACAATGTGCCTGATAAAGGACTCACTCAGTGAAGAAATCACAATGGTTACTTTTTTGGAATTGTACCTCAGGCCATTTCGGCTTAACCTGGTCTGACCTTTCAAGCCAGAAAAACTAAAGAACGGGTATTCTTTGAATTCATCTGACTGATCATTTTTCAATAAATCCTTTAAAACTTCTGATATCAGAAATTGATGGTGGAAAGGAACCAATGCTCCTCTGTTGCTGACGTTAAATGTTATCCTAACTCTCACGGCACTATGGTTAAAAAATAGAACTACGACCGCAACAAGGTGTTAAGATTTTTTGTTTAGCGAATTGAAGTATTTCTTAAACATTAAATCGGAAATGCATGATATCCCCATCATGAACCACATACTCTTTTCCTTCAATGGATAGTTTGCCTGCTTCCTTGCATGCCTGCTCGGAACCGTACTGCTTGTAATCTTCCATTTTGATCACTTCCGCTTTGATGAACCCTCGCTCAAAGTCTGTATGAATCACTCCGGCAGCTGCGGGTGCTTTCCATCCTTTTTTGATCGTCCATGCACGTACTTCCTGTACTCCAGCAGTGAAATAGGTAATCAGATCCAATAGTGAATACGCCGCTTTGATCAGTCTATTTAATCCTGACTCTTTCAAACCATATTCTTCCAAGAACATGGCTTTGTCATCCGGATCCTCAAATTCTGCTATTTGAGCCTCTAGTGCTGCGGATACTTTTACTACCAGGGCATTTTCAGCAGCCACTGCTTCTTCAAAAGTCTTGCTGTACTGATTGCCGGTATTTACGTTTTCTTCCTCCACATTGGCTACATAAATGATCGGCTTATCGGTGAGTAACTGCAGTTCTTTAACCAGTATTCTCTGCTCCTTGTCCATTTCTAATGCCCGAGCATTTTGTCCAGATTCGAGGTGTTTTTTAAAAGCCAGTAACACGTCCAATTCCTTCTTGGCTTTAGCATCACCACTTTTAGCAATTTTTTCTACACGCTGGATACGTTTATCCACCGACTCCAAATCTTTAAATTGAAGTTCAGTATCAATCACATCTTTATCCTCCACCGGATTGACACGACCCTCTACGTGTACAATATTGTCATTGTCAAAGCATCTCACCACGTGTATAATGGCGTCCACTTCACGAATATTGGCAAGAAATTGATTTCCAAGGCCTTCACCTTTGCTGGCACCTTTAACTAATCCAGCAATATCTACGAATTCAATCACTGTAGGCACCACTTTCTCTGGGTGCACAAGGTCTTTTAAAACATCCAACCGCTCATCTGGGACGGTAATGACACCCACATTGGGCTCTATGGTACAAAAAGGAAAGTTCGCCGCCTCAGCTTTGGCGTTGGAAAGTGCATTAAACAAAGTGGATTTTCCTACATTGGGAAGCCCTACAATTCCACATCTTAATCCCATATCTCAGCTCTTGCTTTTAAATACTTTGTATTGATTAAAACCAGCGTATATCTCTGTGGATGAGACTCTTACCACAGTGTACACCGGTATAGCCACAATCATACCGGGGATCCCCGCCACGGTTGCGCCCACAAAAATAATGACAAATATTTCTAAAGGGTGAGCTTTCACACTTTTCGAGAAAATAAGTGGCTGTAGTACAATGTTGTCAATGGCCTGGACGATTCCAAAAACGGAAAACACCTTAACAATCAATAGAATGTTGTCATTGCTAAATGAGAAATCACCAGAAGTGCTGATGGCGACCAAAATCCCAAATATTCCTCCTAGTAAAGGTCCTAAGTAGGGAATCAGATTGGCAATGGCCGCAAACACAGCTATGGTGACTGCATAATTAACGCCCACTATAGACAAGCCAATAGAAGCCAAACTGAAAATAGAAAACATCTGAAAAAGGATGCCAATCAGAAAATTGGAAAGTAACCGCTCAATCTTATAGAGAGCAGAAATAAAAACTTCAAAATACTGATTAGGAATCAAGGCAATTAGCTGACGCCTGATGATGCCATTTTCATAAAGCAAAAAGAACGTAATAAACGTAACGGCCAGCACACCTACAAAAAAACTCCCGGTGAGAGACAATACCTGATTGAAAACATCCGTTACGTTAATTTCTTTGATAAAACCGAGTAATCCTTCCCGGGTGGAATTGACCAAAAAACCCGACTCTTGTTCCGTCAGATGGTTGCTGATCATCACTTGTTCCACCCATCGAAGGGGCGCTACCAGAGAATCATATACTACATTGAATTCTAGTGCGCTTAACACTTCGATCTGCTCTGAGATCAGCGGAACAAAAAGCAAAACAAACAAGGTAAGAACAGCCACTACGACCAGGTAAGAACTGAGTATGGCCACAAAACGAGGAATCTTACCTCCAAAAAGCTGAAACCGAGTGATTTGATTGGTGAGCGGCCGCAAAACTGTGGCCAAAACAATAGATATAGTGAGGTAAACGAAGATATTGGAGAAATACCATACAGCTACTCCCAGCAGGATGACAAAACCAATGATAGCGGCCAAAGTGCGGTTCATGGCCTAAAAATAAGAAAAGCTCCGTAGGAAGGAGCTTTTTATCAAATATCTATTGAATTAATCCCATTTCAGGTCAGAATCATCATCAGTGACATTGAGGGTTTCGGCCTCATCTGAATCATTGTTCTCAAACTGTGAAAAATCCACCTCAGGAAGAAGCTCTGTTTTCACATGATTGACAGTTTCATTCAGAGCTTCCACAAACTTGTGAAAATCCTCTTTGTACAAAAAGATCTTGTGCTTCTCATAATAGAAACCGTCATCTTTAAATCTTCTCTTGCTTTCTGTGATCGTTAGGTAATAATCATTGGATCTGGTAGACTTTACGTCAAAAAAATAGGTCCGCTTTCCCGCTCTCACTCTCTCCGAATAAATCTCGTCTCTCCCTTTTTCCTTATTCTCTTCCACAATTCTAAATGTTTGTTTGGTCTTTAAATCGTTACTGATTCGGTTCAATCAATTTGCAGTTAAATATAGCATTTAAAAATTGACAAATGCAAACGACATATTTTAAGACTTCATCTGAAATTACGTTACTTTGGTAGAAGAATCATGAAGATAAAACCTGAAGATTAGCATAAATGGACATCCGATTAGCTGATATCAAACAATTCGAAAACCTCGACTTACTAGCCAAACAACTGGTAGAGGGGTTTATCACTGGCTTGCATAAATCACCCTATCATGGTTTTTCGGTAGAGTTTGCAGAGCATAAACTCTACAACTTCGGTGAAAGTACTCGTCACGTAGACTGGAAAGTCTATGCTCGAACGGACCGGTTATACACCAAACAGTTTGAAGAAGAAACAAATCTGCGCGCACAGATTTTACTGGATGTCTCCAACTCGATGCACTATCCCAAACCCCATAATGAAAAGCTTAAGTTTTCGGTATTGTGCGCTGCTGCACTAGCCTATTTACTCACCTCACAACGTGATGCAGTAGGTCTGACGACTTTCTCAGATAAGATTCTGTACCAATCTCCTTTAAAAACTACCAAGTCGCATTTGAGTCAACTACTCACTCACCTTCGTGAGCAGCTAAATGCTGAAGGAGATAATGCTACAGATGTCTCTGGAGTACTTCATCAGATCGCACAAAAGATTCACCGAAGATCGCTTGTGATCATCTTTAGTGATATGTTCCAAAAGACCAATGATCTGGATGAAATCTTCAAGGCCCTTCAACACCTGAAGCACAACAAACACGAAATCCTCATATTCCATGTGACCGATCATGCTACCGAACTAGAGTTCGAATTCGAGGATCGTCCACACCGATTCATTGATCTGGAGACCCAGCAGTCCGTGAAACTAAACCCAAGAGATATAAAGGAAGCCTATAAGGATCGAATGGAAGCTCTCTACCAAGAACTCAAACTGAAGTGTGGCTCCTATAAGATCGACATGATCGAAGCAAATGTGTCAGATAGCTTTGAAAAGATACTTGGTGCTTACCTGATCAAACGAAAACGTATGCGATGACATACTAAGACATAAAAAAAGCGGGTCAAGCCCGCTTTTTTTATATCTCCAGGTGATTGCTACTCAATGTGCAACCACTCTTTTTTCGCTTCGAGCTCTTCTTGAGTTTCCTCATAGTCTGGATCAGGCACACAACAATCCACCGGACAGACAGCAGCGCACTGAGGTTCTTCATGAAAACCGGTACATTCAGTACACTTTCCTGAAACGATGTAATAAAATTCGTCTGAAACAGGTTCTTGAGTTTCTTCACCATCTATGACAGTTCCGTCCTCCATTTCAACCTCTTTCAGATCCGTGCCATCAGACCATTTCCACTCCACTCCACCTTCGTAGATAGCAGTGTTTGGGCATTCCGGCTCGCATGCACCGCAGTTGATGCATTCATCTGTGATCATTATTGCCATGTTGAAACTTATTTTATGTCGTACAACAACAGTGAACAAAATTATCTACAATAAGTTTGCGTGCAAACAATATCCTGACAATTAAATGACTCTGAACGAAAGAATTGATGCTTTTGCAGCTTTGGGAGAGAAAATCACCAAATTATCATCTGACAAGCTAGAAGAATACGCCTACAGAGCGCAATCTCAAAATCAATGGTTCACAGAGGACAATGTCAAACGAGCATTTGAGGGAATCGCCTTCATGCTCCAATCAGAAAAACTCAAGTCATGGACCAAAAACTATACCTCACTTGAAGCCGAAGTTCCAAAAATAGTTGGAGTCATCATGGCTGGAAATATACCATTGGTAGGGTTTCATGATTTGCTGTGTGTATTACTATCTGGTCATTTTGCCGCGATCAAAACCAGCTCACAGGATACTTATCTGGTACAACTGCTCGTTGACTGGCTGCTGGAGATTGAACCCCGATTCAAAAAAAACCTAGAAGCCAGAGAACGACTTACGAATATTGATGCACTCATCGCCACCGGCAGTGACAATACTGCCAGATATTTTGAATACTACTTCAAAGATCATCCGAAGATCATTCGAAAGAACAGAACCTCAATCGCTATATTGGATGGAACAGAAACACCAGAAGAGCTTCATGAACTAGGTAAAGACATTTTCTGGTATTTTGGCCTTGGTTGCCGCAATGTCTCCAAGGTACTTGTTCCTTCGGGTTATGATCCCTCAACATTCTTTGAAGCTATAGAAGATTACAAAGCAGTAGGCGATCATTACAAATACCGAAACAACTACGACTATCACAAATCGATTTTGCTGGTAAACGGCACCAAACACCTGGATAATGGATTCTTGCTTTGGTTGCCAACGGAGAATTTGGTGTCTCCTATTTCCATTCTTCATGCAGAAGAATACAACAGCACGGAAGAGCTCAATTCTATCATAGAATCCTATGGTGATAAGCTCCAATGCATTATGGGTAAGAATAAAATTCCTTTCGGTTCCGGGCAACTACCAGAGCCATGGGATTATGCAGATAATGTGGATACGTTGGAGTTTTTAGAGAAGCTTTGATTAATACTTCTAGGTCAATAACCAAAGAAGGGCTGCTTACACGGTAAACAGCCCTTCTATTCAGAACTTCTTTAGGTCTTTAAGCCTTGTTCATCTCTTTGATCAGGTTCAAAGCAGAACCTGCTTTAAACCAGGCAATCTGACCTTCGTTGTAAGAATGATTGGTCACAATCACATCTTTACTGCCATCGGCATGAACAAACTCAAGTGTGAGTGGCTTGCCTGATACAAACTCAGTCAAATCAAGGAAATTAATCGTATCAGCCTCCTGAATCTTATCGTAATCAGCTTCATTAGCAAAGGTTAATGCAAGCATTCCTTGCTTTTTCAGGTTTGTTTCATGGATTCGGGCAAAGGATTTTACAAGAACTGCTCTCACACCCAAATGTCTAGGCTGCATGGCTGCATGCTCTCTGGAAGAGCCTTCACCATAGTTGTGATCTCCAACAACGATTGTAGGTATACCTGCAGCTTTGTACGCTCGCTGCACATCAGGCACGCCACCATACTCTCCTGTCAACTGATTTTTTACTTTATCAGTCTCGCCGTTGAAGGCGTTGACGGCACCCGTTAGTGTGTTATTGGAGATATTATCCAGGTGACCTCTAAATCTCAACCAGGGACCAGCCATGGAAATGTGATCAGTTGTACACTTTCCTTGTGCTTTGATCAAGAGTTTGGCGCCAGTGATGTTTTTTCCATCCCAAGGCTTAAACCCTTCAAGCAGTTGCAGACGCTTAGAATCTGGATTGACTACCACTTCTACTCCAGAACCATCCTCAGCTGGATTAATATAGCCCGCATCCTCCACGTCAAATCCCTTTGGAGGGAGTTCCCAACCTGTAGGAGGATCAAGCTTTACTTGTTCACCTTTATCGTTGGTTAAGGTATCTGTCATTGGGTTGAAGCCCAACTTACCCGAAATCGCAATTGCCGCTACCATCTCTGGAGATGTGACGAAGGCATGCGTATTTGGGTTTCCATCTGCTCTTTTAGCAAAGTTTCTATTAAACGAGTGAACGATGGTATTCTTCTCTTTCTTATCAGCACCAGCTCGATCCCACTGACCGATACATGGACCACAGGCATTGGTAAACACTTTGGTTCCCAACTTTTCGAACGTTTCGATAAAACCATCACGCTCAATTGTGAAGCGAACCTGTTCTGAACCAGGGTTAATTCCAAAGTCAGCAGCAGGCTTAAGTCCTTTGGCCAAAGCTTGCTCAGCAATAGATGCTGCTCTGGAGATATCTTCATAAGATGAATTAGTACAAGAACCGATCAGTCCCCATTCTACTTTCTCAGGCCATCCATTTTCCTGAGCCTTTTTACTCATTTCAGAAACAGGAGTAGCCAAATCTGGTGTAAACGGACCATTTACGTGTGGCTCTAGTTCATCCAAATTGATTTCAATCACCTGATCAAAATACTGCTCAGGATTCGCATAGACTTCAGGGTCACCAGTCAAATGTTCCTTCACTCCATTAGCTAAATCAGCTACTTCATCGCGACCAGTAGCTCTCAGATAGCGCTCCATAGACTCATCATATCCGAAAGTAGATGTAGTCGCTCCGATCTCTGCACCCATGTTGCAGATGGTTCCTTTACCAGTACACGACATGCTTTGAGCTCCATCACCGAAGTACTCGACGATTGCGCCTGTTCCTCCTTTCACGGTAAGAATTCCTGCTACTTTAAGGATCACGTCCTTCGGAGCAGTCCAACCGTTCATTTTACCAGTAAGCTTCACACCTATTAGTTTAGGAAACTTAAGCTCCCACGGCATTCCAGCCATCACATCTACTGCATCAGCTCCACCAACACCAACAGCTACCATTCCGAGTCCACCGGCATTCACCGTATGCGAATCTGTACCGATCATCATTCCACCCGGAAATGCATAGTTTTCCAGAACTACCTGGTGTATAATTCCAGCACCAGGTTTCCAGAAACCGATACCATATTTATTAGAAACAGACTCCAAGAAGTTAAACACTTCATTGGAGCTATTCAGGGCATTCTGCAAATCTGCAGCTGCTCCTACCTTTGCTTGAATCAAATGATCGCAATGCACTGTAGTTGGAACTGCTACTTTGCTTTTGCCTGCTTGCATAAACTGCAGCAGCGCCATTTGGGCAGTAGCATCCTGGCAAGCAATTCTGTCTGGAGCAAAATCCACATACGACTCGCCTCTCTTGTAAACCTCTTTTGGCTCACCTTCAGCTAAGTGACTATACAATATCTTTTCTGCCAGGGTCAATGGTTTCCCAGTGACCTCTTTTGCTTTATTTACTCTTTGGCCTATAGTCTCATAGACCCTTTTAATCATATCAATATCAAATGCCATTGTGCTATGAATTTTCTCAAAAATCAGACAAACGCCAAAGTTATCTAAATCTGAAAAATCTTCATCATAATCATACAAATCAATTCCTGAGTACGACAGTGAAAGAAGGAATTTATAACAGATGCAAGGTGCTGTTGGTTGTAATACCACACAGAATATGATAAATCACTAAATAGCTTACATATGCCACAGGATTTTTTTGGTATAGAAAAGGAACTTACCACTCCTCTTGGAAAACGTAAATACTATTCACTACGGGATTTGGCGGCCAAACGAAGCGAAGTGAAATCACTTCCGTACGCCATTCGGATTTTATTGGAAAATGCCATTCGCAATTACGATAACTTCGCTGTAACTGAAGATCATCTTGAGACACTTCTCAACTGGCATGAAACTGCCGGCAAAAAGGATATCCCTTATACTCCTGCAAGGGTTTTAATGCAGGATTTTACGGGAGTGCCAGCCGTGGTGGATATAGCTTCCATACGATCTGAGGTAGCCAGAAAAGGAAAGGATACAGGCAAGACCAATCCGGTAGTACCCGCTGATATGGTCATTGACCACTCAGTGATGGTCGAATTTTTCGGCACACAAAACTCTTACAAGAAAAATGTAGACCTGGAATACCAAAGAAACGAGGAACGTTATAAATTATTAAAGTGGGCTCAAAAAGCCTTTACCAATTTTTCAGTGGTACCTCCGGGAATGGGTATTTGTCACCAGGTGAACCTCGAATACTTGGCCAAAGGGGTAATCGAGCGAGATGGCTACCTTTTTCCAGATACACTGGTAGGTACAGACTCACATACTCCTATGGTCAACGGTATTGGAGTGCTTGGCTGGGGTGTAGGTGGTATAGAAGCCGAAGCTGCCATGCTAGGCCAGCCAATCTATATGATACTACCAGAAGTCATTGGGTTGAAGCTTACCGGATCGCTTCCTGAGGGTGCTACCTCTACTGACCTGGTGCTGACAGTGACCAAACTGCTTAGGGACTATGGAGTGGTTGGTAAAATTGTGGAAATATTCGGACCAGGCTTGGCTCATTTGACTGTGCCTGATAGAGGTACAATCAGTAATATGTCGCCGGAGTTTGGATGTACGGATACCCACTGGCCAATAGATGACCAGACGCTCGCCTACATGCTAAAAACGAATCGATCTAAAGAGCATGTAGAGATGGTTAAGAAATATGCCCAGGAAAACATGCTCTGGAGAAATCCGGAAGACACTATCAAATACACCGATGAGATAGAACTTGACTTAAGTACAGTAGAACCAACCATATCCGGACCGAAAAGGCCTCAGGATAAAATCCTGCTTAAAGATGCCAAAGACCAAATTATCAGCTTACTGAAAGAATCTCATAGCAGAACCTACATCCCAGTACAGGAACGCACTGGTAACTGGGCCTACGAAGGTGGCCAGGCAGCAGAAGCTGTTCAGATTGAAACTGGTATCAAAAGCATCCCAATGAAGCGTGGGGACATCAGTTACAATTTATCTGATGGTGCAGTGGTCATTGCAGCCATTACCTCATGTACGAACACTTCCAACCCAAGTGTGATGATTGGGGCGGGATTAGTAGCTAAAAAAGCCGTTGAACGAGGACTTGATGTAAAACCCTGGGTGAAAACATCCTTGGCGCCTGGGTCTAGAGTAGTAACCGATTACCTGGAAAAGTCACACCTTCTTCCCTATCTGGAGGCTTTGAAATTTCACACGGTAGGTTACGGATGTACTACCTGCATTGGTAACTCCGGTGACATGATGCCAGAAGTACAGAAAGCAGTAATTGAAAATGATTTGGTGGTTTGTTCCGCTCTCTCAGGAAACAGAAACTTTGAGGCACGAATCCACCCCAACATTAAAATGAACTTCCTTGCTTCACCAATGCTGGTAGTGGCATATGCTCTAGCAGGCCGCATGGATTTTGACATGAATAATGAACCACTGGGCATAGACTCCAATGGTGAAGCGATCTTCCTCAAAGATATCTGGCCAACACTGGATGAAATTAATGAGATAATGGATGTGGTGGTCACCCCAGAAGATTACAAGCGCACTTATGAAACTATTTTTAATGGAGATGATGCCTGGAAAGGACTGAACGCCCCGGAAGGTACCATCTATGAGTGGGATGACAAGTCTACCTATATACAGGAAGCGCCTTTCTTTAAGGATATCTCAGAAGACGTGCCAGAGCCAGAGGACATCCAAGGTGCTAAAGTGCTGCTACAGCTTGGAGATATGGTTACAACCGACCACATTTCTCCTGCAGGTAAGTTCCAACCAGAGCATCCTGCTGGTCAATACCTGACGGAACATGGTGTAGAACAGCGAGACTTTAACTCGTATGGTTCACGACGTGGAAATCATGAAGTAATGATGAGAGGTACTTTCGCCAACGTCAGGATCAAGAATAAACTAGCCAGCCGTGAAGGCGGGTGGACCAAGTACCACCCTACCGGTGAAGAAATGCCCGTATACGATGCGGCTATGAAATACCAAGAGGATAACACACCATTGGTAGTGATTGGTGGCAAAGAATATGGTTCTGGTTCGTCAAGAGACTGGGCTGCCAAAGGAACCACATTACTCGGTGTAAAAGCAGTAATCACAGAAAGCTATGAACGTATACACCGTTCAAACCTTGTGGGGATGGGTGTTTTACCGTTACAGTTTCTGGAAGGAGAAACACAAGACACTTTAGGATTAGCTGGAGATGAGACCTATGATATCTCAGGAATAGCTGATGGTTTGACTCCTGGTAAGGAAATCCAGGTCACAGCAACTAAACCGGATGGTACCAAAACTGAATTTAAGGCGATGGTTCGGTTAGATTCCGAAGTGGATGTTGCTTATTACAAGCACGGAGGTATCCTGAATTACGTCTTGAGAAATTTCTTGAAGGACTAGGACATGCCTGACAAGTTTAAAAACAAAAAACCCTGACGAAATCTCGTCAGGGTTTTTGTTAATATATAGATGTTAACTCTCAATCAATAAGAAGAAGCATCATCCTGATTCATTAAGTATCGAACCTGAATCTCACCAGCTGTAGGACTGGAGATAGTCTGCAGCAAGTGTAACTTATCATACGATTGGAATACGATCTCAAAATCGAATATGGTTCCATCTTCTGCAGTTAGTGTCAGATTGGTATCAGTTGCAACCCAATCTCCCACATAAACAAATCCATTGTCATCAGTTAAAACAAAGGAATCATCTCGTTCGAGTGTGAACCTTTCAAAAACCAATGGAGAACTTGTGGATCCTCCACTACCAGCTGCCTGGCCATTCACATAGTATTCCGTTACCACCCAGTCTCCATAAGACATATTGGTAGGGGTCGGCTCTACTGGCTCAGCACAGGAGATGGCAAATGCTGCCATCCCTGTTATCATTATATAACTAAGTATCTTTCTCATAATTGTTATTGTTTAACGATTCGGATATTCTCTACTTCATTTCCTTGCACCACAGTCATGTTGTAGATACCAGCATCCAATTTTGAGATACTGATTTCTTTTACAAACTGTTCTGCATTTTTCTCGAAACTTTCTGAGATCAAGATCTGACCAGATAAAGTCATAATCTGAACCTTCACTGTTCCAAGCTTATCTCCAGGAATATCCAAATTCACTACGTCAGTAGTAGGGTTTGGATAAGTACTAGCTACAATTCCTTGAGCACTTGTAGGAGGAGCAACACGGCTGCCAGTAAGATCCACGGTGTTGGTAGTAGCAGTACAACCACCTTCATAATCTACTTCCACCATGTATTCAGCAGCATCCAGTACTACAATAGAAGTTTGATCACGTTTGTTTCTCATCTCCACTCCATTACGATACCATCTGATTTCCAAATCATCTGCACTATTGTAAAGAAGTGTTAACGTGATTCCATCCAATTCAAGTGATGCGTTGTTTGGTCTCGCAGTTTGTGTATATGTAGACATTGCCACACATCCAGAACCATCTGCTCTTGATACTGATAGCATAAACTCAGTTTCGGAAGTTATTGGATCTGAAGTCACATAAGTCGTACCATTGGCACCAGCCACCATCGCACCTGAAGGAAGTCCAGTTTTAGCATCAACTAGCTGATATCTGAAATAAGGACTACCGCTCAAGCTAAAAGTAACTCCCGCTTCACCACATCCAGCGGAATACTGACTAAAGCCAGGAACTGACGGTAATGCCAAGCTATTAAGAGTAATTTCATTTGATTCAGGTGATAAACAAACCGAACCATCTTCAAAGCTCTCACCTACATATACAGTATAATCACCTGGAGCTGTAACTTCGATTACATTAGAACTAGTGGTTCCAGCCTGTGTAATGCTATTGTTATTCCATCTCCAATCGTAATAAGTGAATCCTTCAGGAGCAGTTAAGGTTACAGAACCTTCACCCTGACAGAAAGTCAAAGCTCCGTCTGAAGTTATCACTGGCGCAACATCTGGCACATCACTGATCGTCAATGTGAAAGCTTCAATCGTTGTGCTACAAGTCACACGACTATCATCACTTACCCATTCGAATGAGAAATCTCCACCCTGGGTGAATGTATAATTGTCGGATTCAGTAGAAGCAAACAAAGCTCCATCAAGATAGATATTAACTACCCCAGTATTGACATTATTGGTATTTGACGTTCCTTCATAGAAATATACCGTATAATCATCACAAGCGTGGATAACATCCCCTGCGACAATTGGTCCATTGCTATAAAAGGTAGTATTGTTCGATACTCTAAACAGTGGTAGATCAACCTCTCTTACTACGATTGGGTCTGACCATTCGCTGGAGCATCCACTTCCAATAGGTGCATTGGAAACTCTTACTTCATAAGTACCTGCAATGGTAGTGGTAATAGTCTGAGAACCTACTCCATCTAGATTACTAGCTGAAGGTGCATTCCATTCATAGTAAGCAAATCCATCAGGAGCACTCAAGGTAACCTCAATAGCATCTGAACATGCCAATAGATCACCGCTTACCACTGTAACTACTGGTGTTTCCTCAACAGGATCAGTAATATTTACTGTAAACGTTTCAGTGGTAACAACACATTGTCCATTCAACGCATCATTGGTCCACTCGGCAAAGTACTCACCAGACTCCTCAATATTCATTGAAGATCCTGTTGTTGTTTTATAAGCTACTCCGTCTTTGTACACCGTATAAAGTGCACCAGTTCCAGGGCTAACATTTCCACCAGCAAAGCCATCACGGAAATAGATGGTAACATCTTCACATCCGTTGATCACTTCACCACCATTTATATAACCGCCATCAGCATACAACTCAAGCTCGATGACATCAATCACTTCAAGATCGAACGTTTCTGATTCTGCATTGCAACCATTCAAACCTAAAGATTGGTTAGATACAACGACGGTATACTCACCTGGCTCATCAGCGACATAGGTATTAGACGTACCTTCTACCAATAAAGCTCCATTATCATACCATGCATAGTATGCAAAGCCTTCAGTAGCAGTAAGAGTCACTTCACCCTCACCATCAGAGCATTCGCTCAGAGCACCATCAGCTGTAATTTCTGGCATCTCAGGTGTAGCAATCTCCTCAATGGTAAATGTATCTGTCAAATAAATACAAGTACCGTCTGTAACTCTGGCAAAATACATGCCTGCTTCAAGGTCTTCATCATCACCGTCAAGTACGCTTGCATTAGAAACGAAGTTGTTTAGATTGTCTCTGAACCATTCAACACTCGTAGGTGCATAGCTGAAGTCATCTTCAAACCTTTCTAATCTCAAATAGATGTCGTCATCCTGACCTTCACAAATTGTGATTGAGTTGTTATCTTCTTCAACCAAATCAGAATCCACAAATAGTTTGAAAGTTTCAAGGTAACCCACCTCTACCGGGTCAGTATCTACTGTCTCGCGAGTATTACATACCATTCCAGAAGATGACATAGACGTCACTCTCATATCTAACTCCAATGACTCCATAAATGAACCAAGAGTAATCTCAGTTTCTCCATCTTCAGGATCATAAGTCAATGTCGCCATTACTGTATCAGCCTCAACGTTGATGATTTCATACATGAAATAATCCTGAGGTGAATTGATGTTCAATACTACCTCTTCATTATCACATTCTTTGATATCTCCAGAAGTTACACTGAATGTTGCTGAGGTGTTGATAGGTGCTACAAGTTCTACATTTTGCTCTGAGAACTGACCTGTTACATCAACGTCTTCGTTGATGTCATCATACATATCTGTATTGTCATCAGCATCCAAGCTAAATCTATACCATGTATTACTTTGTGATGAAGTCAACACATTACCAGGAAGCTGTACGGTTATTGTTCCGGTACCTTCAGTCGCCATAAAGTCATAGCCACTCAAAGAGGAGGATGCTCCACCAACAGCCTTATAGTTTGCTTTCAATATATTGTCTACTCCGAAGCGGCCTCTAATTTCATAACCCAGAGTAACTTCATCACCTTGACAAATCTCATCAGCACTAACACTTGTAATCAACACTTGTTGCTTTGCGATAGATCGTGATTCTGTAGTGATGTAGTCAAACGGTAAGGTATTGCCAGACTTGAAAACAAAATTATCTACAGATACGTCGATTCCATTTCGCTCTTCTTGTCTGAACCTGAACCTTACCCCCGACTTCATTTCTTCAGTCAAGGTGTATTGAACTGTAGAATCATTGATGGTAAACTCAGAATCCATTTCTGGGAACGTATCCAACTGCATGTAAGTGCCACCAGCATCCAAGGAATATTCAAAAATCAGGTACTGATTATCCAATAGGTTCTCAGATACTTCATCGAATGTAAGATCGAAGCTCATGATGGTCTTGTTTTCTAGCTCATCCGCTTCGAAATCACGTGTAGTGATCAATCCTCTGCCGAAATCATTCTCAAACTCAACCATATTAGACCCACTTAAGGATGCACCCTCAGGGAAGAAACTAGTGTTGTTTTGAGAGTTAGAATAACCAGCACTCCCTGTATAGATGTAAACATCATACAAGTCAAGTGAAGAACCATCCAGCTCTGCATCGTTACCAATTACCCATCTAAATTGAACGGTCTCGACTCTGTCTTCATCAAACAATGCCAGAGAAGTAAAGTAGTATAGATAGTTATTATAGTAGCCATCTCCAAAAGATGTAATATTAGTCCAATCTCCACCGTTCATCGAATATTGGAAAACCACATTATTGGAACCCACTTTATCAAAATCCACATCGAATCTGATGTAAGGACTATTTGGACTGTACAACTCATCCTCCCTAAAGACTTTAGTGGTGATAGCCACATCATTTACGTCTCCAGCTAAAAAGTTACTAGGATCCGAAGTAATGTCATCCTCATTATTTGACATTTCTGAGAACTGGAACATATCTACATCACCTACTTCTCCAAGTGGTGCACCTTCAGTAAATTCTATAACGAAAGTCTGTGATCCGCTTAGGAACGGAGGAAGATCTACTGTAATATCTGCAGTACCTACCTGAGTTGCCAGGATCATGTCGTTAGAGCCGCTGATGTTTACAGCAAGAAGGTTGGCATAAAGGTCGTCTACACCAATAGTAGCTGTCTCGTCATTCTCCAGATCAACGCTAAATGTAGCCGTGCTACCTGCATAGAGTACATCGTTCGCTGCAAACTCTAATGTAGTTCTTACTGCCTTCAGGAAGACATCCAGATCACCAACATCCGTAGTACTCTCACCGTCTTCATCACCATAGATGAAGTAGGTTTCGCCATCCACCTCAATAGAAGCAATTAAATAAATATCATAAGTGCCAGCAGTAGCATAGAAAGGTATAGACCCTTCGAAACCTTCACCCAGCGTAGTAGTAGTACCTACAACATAAGGTTTGTCGGTCTCAGGATCAATTACAAAATCACTGCCGTCATGAAGTATGAAAGTGAATTGAGTTCCTGACGGGAAAGTATCAGGCTCTAAAAGGTCCTCATTATAATCCCAGGTGTACTCAAATGTCTCGCCATTGAACACTGCATCTTCCAGGTCTGTCTGCATCCACACATAGTCTGTTGCAGCAGGCTCGTCGATAGTAACTGCTTGTTCTTGATTGTTATCATTAAATAGGTAAGAAGCAAGTTCATTACCCTGATCATAGATAAGATCAATAGAAGATACAAGCCATGCATTTTTATCAAGGCCTAAGTTTAGAGGCTGGCTCCATCTAATGTAAACATCCTCAGCAAGGAATGCTTCAGGGATTCCCACACTAATGGTACCATCTGCATTGTACAACAATCCAGTCTGATACATATCATCCTCATCCTCTAATACCTCAATAGCGGTCCATGTAGACCCATCAGTAGATAGCTCTAATCTTGGTACAGTATTGGTATTGGAAGCCATAGTAACTACGGATTCATAATAAAATTGAAGAGTTACTGAATCAGCTCCACTAAGATCGAACGGACCTGCAACCAATTCTCTTGTACCAACTCGGTCAAAATCAAAAGAGGTAAAGACAGAAGGGTTACTAACACCTGTTACGGTCATGAAATCATCCTCGCTATCCACATCAATGATCTCATCCGATGGATAGTATTCACCGTCTTCACCTGGAATGAATGGAATCACCGAAATCTCATACGCTGCTAAAGCATTGTCTTCATCTAAAGGCAAAACAATTGGCATGCTTCCAGAGATGCTTTGTGTGCCTTGATCTGAGTTCGTTCCGATAACATAAGTTACATTGCCTTGAACCAAAACAGCAGCAAACTCTACATCATCTGGGAAGTACTCCGCATTGTAGCTAACAGTCACATCCTGACCAATGGTATAAGAAGAATTCACATCAGCCAAGTTGATGTAAGGCTCAACTAATCCAAATTCATAAAGAACATCAGCTGTTTCTGTGAATGTTGGAGTTTCGATGACAACATCATCAATTTTAGATGTATTTACCCCAGCATTAAAATTATCATCATAGGCAACCCTAAAATACAGGCTGTCTGTCCAAAAGTTGTTTGGCACGTCAACATCAAAAGTTATATCGAAACCACTATTTGTTAGCGTTTCAAAATCTTCCCATGTCTCACCATCATTGGACAAATAGATAGTCATGTCGTAATCACTATCAAAATCCTCATTATCGATATTAACAGAGATATTTCCTCCATAAGTGAAATCGAATGGAATACTAGTGGCCGAACGCTCTGACGAACCATAGAACACATCAGGAGTTCCCGACACTTCCTGTGTTCCAACTGTCATACTAAAGTATTCATCCAACTCTTCTGCTGATAAATCAACATTGAGAAGTTCGCTGAAAGTGAATGCATCGAATAAACCTGTGGTTAAGCTAAGCTTCAACGTTGGATTAGTTGGACTATCTGGGTAATCCAGATCTTGCGGTAAAACACCTGTAATCGTTCCATCCAGAGTTTCTGTAGCATTAAGCTGAACATAATCTCCGTCATTGTTCAACACACTCAAAACCAATTGTGCGCCAGATCCTGGCTCACCATCTATTGAGTAGGTCACTGTGGCTGTAGATCCCGGAACAGCGTACTGCTCACCTGCTACATCAACAGCCATGGTAAATGAAACATCTGAAATTGAAATTTCCACCTCATAAATCGGAAGAGTAACGGATGAATACATTTCATCATTGACCAATAAGTAGACCGTGTAGTCTCCACCTTCCAATGCAGGAACCTTGAAGTCAATTGATTCATCAGTAACATCCTCAATTTCTCCAATCAAAATATCCAATTCTTCATCTCCAACCGTGTTGATCAACAACTTAGCTCCAGTATTAGCAGGAAACTCTCCTTCATCAATTGAAAATGTGAAAGTCTGATCTGTCATTGGGTATGACAGGTTATCAGATTCAATACTAATTGGATCCAGAGTGATCGATGGACGGTCAATATCAAAATTGATATCATCATCTCCAACAATGTCTATCAGATTGTCAACCCCATTTATGGAAATTGAACTGATGTACCACATATCGAGTCCATCTCCATTATTTCCTTCTTGTCTTACTCTTAGAATGGTACCTGAAGTGATCATACCTGAAGGATAATCAGCAGCAGCCACCGCAAGTAATGATGTTCCGGTTGCTGACAAAGCGTTTAGTGAAACACTTGTTAGCTCAGTAAAGCTTCCACCTTCTTCGGTAGCATACTCTAAAACCAAATCAGTCCCTGCCGGAGATAATAGATTTTCAGATCTGCCAAGATAAATTTTGATGGAATCATTGTCAATAGAAGCAAAATCAAATGCTGGAAACTCAATTGATCTCTCACCATCTCCGTCAAATTCAATATTATCTAAAACAGTCAACTCACCATTTTCGATTGTTAACTCATCAAAGTCATCTGAATCTCCGAAATCAGGTGTATAGCTATCACTCCAAAGCAGTTGACTATCGTCTGAATCATATGCCGCAACATACAGATCATAACTATCATAAATAACCCCAGTTGGAACAGTTCCAACTATGGTGAATACTGTATCATTTACATTAGTAAAAGTTTCGCCTTCCAGATAAAAACGATCACTACCATTGGTGAAAATAGCACCATAGCTGTAAAGGTCCAGTTCTGCACCATCAGTGATGGAAGCAACTATGTTGATTTCATCTCCAGGATAGGCGGTTGAAACATCCACATCATCTCCCGTCACATAAACAGAATCAATGCTTAATTGAGGATTCACCACAGAATATGCAATAGAAATATCGCTATCTATGGAAGAGTATGCTTGTTCTAGAGTTAGCTCGATATCACTTGTTACCGCCCAAGAGCGAACATTTGCTCCTAAACTAGAGCTATTTGCCTGTTCAATCTTGAACATTACAGATGAAGTATAGGCAGAAGACGGCAGTTGGAAAACCTTAGATCCATCTCCAGCGATTGTATCTGATGCAGCTCCAACCTCTTCCAGAGATGTATAAGTTGAACCTCCGTTTGTTGAATAATAAAACTTAATAAAGTTTACTGTATCAACTGAATAAATATCATCCGCACCCACATCCTCAAAATCAAAGAATATGGTAACTGTATCAGCTCCTGATAAATCTACAGCGTCAGTTACCAAAGATCTGGTTCCTGCTCTATCAAAAACGCCATCGTCATTATCAGTACCTGCTTGAGTGGTTTCTTCAAGTGCGAAGATTACACTGTCTACATCATTGTAGAAGTCATCACCTTCCAATGCATGAAGCCTCAAGTTATAAATACCGTTGGTCGGCCATGTAAAATCAAAGTCTACCTCAGCATCCTGAACGGTAGACTGACCTAAGATAAGATCAGTAGTGCCAGCATCATTTAAATCAATAGCAGCATTACTGTAAAACAAGACAAAATTTGTCCCATTCTCGTAACCAGTCGCCTCAAAAGTGTAGGTTGTGTCTTCACCCACAAATTGAGTTGTATTATTAGGAGCAGTTACTGTCAACTGCCCTTTTGCTACAAACGCAAAACAGCTTATCAAGACGATAAGCAGCGCTTTGGCGGTTTGTATAAAATATTGTTCGTATTGTTTTCTCATTTTTGCAGTGATTTAATTAAAGAAATTTAAATCCGATTCTGATCGCATTGAGTGTGTTCATGGTCACCGAGCTGTTTTTGGTTGATTCCTGAAACAACTCACCATCTACAAACACTTCGTTCATTTTGGACTGTGCAAGGTTGAATCCCACTTCTGTCCCGATGTAAAATCGTGAGTTTAAGTGGTACTCAGCACCTACACCAATACCAACGCCAATCAGGAAGTACCCTTTGTTGGTAGCCGTTCTGTTGGCAATGTTTACGCTTGTGGCGCCATCAATCGAATAAGAGGTAGTGGACTCATAACTAGAGAATCCCTGCCCCACTAGAACATCCAGTGCAGCATAGGATCTGAATCCATTTTCTACTCTGAAGTGATACTCACAACCAGGTCTTACTAGGTAAGAACTACGGTTGGTCACTGCATCGGGCGTATCCTGCTCGTTACTCAACCCCACATTGATCCCCAAACGAGGAACGATGTTGGTAGTAACTGCATATCGAGCTCTCAAAGAGCCGAAACTTAATAATTTCCCACTACTGGAAGATGATGACCATGCATCATTACCAAAAGGGGAACCAGTGACTTCAAAAGCCATATCTCCAGCGTCAAAATACCCACCCTCAGAACCTTCGTCCTGTGAGAATGCGGTACCCCAGCCGATCAATAGAGCCAATGAAACCAGAACACATTTTCGCATAAGTGTAAATGGTTAGGGTTGAAAAATCAATTTTTGGCGGTTTATAAGAAGGGAAATAGGCGGCTTCTTATTTAAACCACAACAAACCTAGGAAAAATCTCATAGACATACCATACCCAAAATTAGGTATGTGGATATATTTATTGAATTATTAACAATACGGGGGTTTTATTTTAAATATTATCAAATTGAAATCGATTTCCTAGCATGATTTTTACAATTCTGTCACATAAATTTAATATTTTGATGATCTAGCTTATTTTACTCCTCTGCAAATCAAAATTTCTTCTAGCTTTATCCAGGTGAAGCAAAAACCCACCTAACCTATGCAAACAAAGCCTTTTAGCATCAGCAGAGCAGCTTACCTGGTGTTAACAATTCTTGGGATTACGACCATTTTGGTGTACTCTAAAGATTATGCCATCCCCTTTATAATCGCACTGCTCGTGTGGTTCATCATTCATGAATTAAGAGAGAATATCCAGCAGGTACCCTGGCTGAGGAGAAACTGTCCTATCTGGTTACAAAGCATGATTGGTTTTGTAGTCATCAATGTGGCTCTCTTTCTGGTGTTCCAGCTTCTGATAGTTAGCATGTCGGACCTGTTGGATTCTATTGACATCTATGAGCAGAACCTGGATAAGAGTCTTCTCCAAATCAATGCAATGACCGGTGTAAATGTGACTGATCAGGTGTTAACCTACATCAAAGAGCTCGACCTGGCGGCAGCAGCCTCCACCTTGTTTGATTACGTTTCACTGTTACTAGGCGATGCATTCCTAATCTTACTGTACGTACTATTTCTTCTGCTAGAAGAGTCGGTATTCAACTATAAGCTTGATGCCCTGTATAGCGATGAAAAGAAGAAGAAAAAAATAGTGGCTCTATTCCAAAAAATGGATCATAGTATCAGTAAATACCTCACGTTAAAGACCATCGTCAGTTTACTCACGGGATTCCTGAGTTATTTTGCCTTGTTGTTGATTGGAGTAGATGCTCCCGCATTTTGGGCAATTCTAATTTTCGTGTTAAACTATATTCCTACTATTGGCTCATTGATTGCCACGCTCTTTCCTGCTCTGTTTGCAGTGGTGCAGTTTGGTGAGTTTGGCCCAATGGTACTTGTATTAATATCTGTGGGACTCATTCAGGTAATCATTGGAAACATAGTAGAACCTAAAGTAATGGGTGATTCACTCAATATAAGTTCGCTGGTGGTCCTTCTTTCTCTGACTATTTGGGGCGCAATCTGGGGTATAATGGGCATGATTCTAAGCGTACCCATCACCGTCATCATGATCGTTGTATTTGAAGAAATCCCAGAACTAAAGCCAATTGCCATAATGCTATCGGAAAAAGGACAACTGAAAACACTCGCAGATGATCCGGATTAAAACTAAACACCGACTATCTAGTTGTAAAAAATAAAAACCAATCATTATGAAACGTACCAGTTTGTCTGCAATAGCTTTAGTTATGGCAGCATTATTTTTTTCTTGTAGTAACACCAAGTCCAGTGATTCCAATGAATCCCCAGAAGAGAAAATCAGTCAGGCCGCTGAAGATTTGGGGCCAGAAAAATATTCTGTATACAAAGCCCCTCCGTCCTATGACTATCCGGATGCAAGTCTGTCCATGACTGCTCCTGAAACATTACTTAGTCCAGGAGAAACAGCTTTCCAATTTGAGGTGACTAATTATGATCTTGGAGTACAGACGCCGGACGCAGCAGCAAGAGGTATCGCCAATTCTGGTAAAGGTCAACATATTCATTTTATCCTTGACAATGACCCCTACTCTGCTCACTATGAACCAGAGTTTACTAAGGAACTCACCGAAGGTAAGCACGTATTACTAGCCTTCCTTTCAAGATCTTATCATGAGGCCGTTAAAAATGATAGTTCATATATATTAAAGGAATTGATAGTAGGTACGCCAGCAGAAGATGAGCCTCAGTTTGACGCAATGGCTCAGCACCTCTTCTACAGCCGACCTAAAGGAACCTACAGTGGAGCCGATACTAAAAAACTTATGTTGGACTTTTTCCTCTTCAACACCTCAATTTCGCCTGATGGCAACAAAGTGAGAGCTACCATCAATGGAGAAGAGCATGTACTGACAGAGTGGGCTCCTTACTATATAGAAGGTTTGGAAATGGGAGAAGTAACCATCAAACTGGAACTTATAGACAAAGATGGAAAATTGATTCCAGGTCCATACAACTCAGTGGAAAGAAAAGTCACACTGACCGAATAGTCAGAAGTTCAAATTCTTTTTTAAATCCCATTGCTAGCGAGTAATGGGATTTTTTATATCTTAGAAGACTGATATTCAACCTAATACCACCATGAACTCATCAATTGATACCGAAGATATCGTTTCAGTCTTCAAAGAAAATGGATATAAAATCCTAAATGCCGGTGAAACAATCGTCCTGAAAAAACCCAATTCGGGAAGCTTAACTACGTTCATCATTTTTGGTCTCATTGGGTTGACTTTACTCACCATAGGTCTCTACATTGGACTTCACTTTACAACCATCCTCTGCGGATTATTTTTCATAGGAGTACCCTTGATTTATGAACGCTATAAGTATCCAAATCAAATTATCATTGACACTAACAATAAGACAGTAACACTAAAATCTGGCTACACTGTCACAAGAGTCTATCGCTTTAATGATATTTCTTCACTAGAAGTAGATGAATCAATCGTCACCAGTGATGTGAGTCCTTTCAAGGATGGTTACCAGGACTTCATTTATTCGTTCAAACTGAATATCGGTTCTAGCAAACATAAATTTGTCAACCTGGTCTTTAGAAAGCAGAGTGATTCAAGTGTCCATATGATCACGCAATACCTTTCTGATCGGCTGTCTTTGCAAAGTAGTAGCTAGGGCTTAATCATTCCAGTCTGCTACAAAAAGATTCGTATCCCTGGTTCCTCCGTTGAATCGATTGGAGGCCCAAACCAATTGCTTACCATCCGGGCTGAACATGGCAAAAGAGTCAAATGTCTCATCATAAGTGATTCGCTCAAGTCCTGTGCCATCTATATTGATCATATATAGATTAAATGGGAATCCCCTCTGCGATTCATGATTGGATGAAAAAACGACTTTTTCACCTGATGGATGAAAGTATGGAGCCCAGTTGGCATTGCCAAGATTCGTAATTTGCTTGAGATCAGATCCGTCCACATTACAAATGAACAGTTCCATTTCTGTTGGCTGTACGAGCCCTTGAGCCAGTAATTCCTTGTATACTTTTATCTCTTCTTCTGTCTTTGGACGAGAAGCTCTAAAGATCAGTTTGGTACCATCTGGTGAGAAAAATGCACCTCCATCATACCCCAACTCATCAGTCACCTGCTGCACATCCGTACCATCGATATTCATGGTGAACAATTCCAAATCTCCTGAACGCATGGAAGTAAAGACAATTTTGTCTCCCTTTGGAGAAACCGTAGCCTCTGCGTCATAACCTGGAGTATCAGTTAGTTGCTCTTTAATAGTTCCTGACAAGTCCGAAACAAAAATGTCGTATGATTCATAGATTGGCCACACATATTTGCCATCAATACTTCTCGGCGGATCTGCTGGGCACAATGAATCCATCAAATGAGTAGAGCCATAAACAATCGTGCTATCTCCAGGTAAAAAATAAGCGCAAGTAGTGCGTCCCATTCCTGTACTGAGCATGGCAGGCTTTTGATTAGGGCTAACTTTGTCTACATCCAGCACAAAAATCTGATCACAGGAAACTCCCCATTGATTAAAATCAGACTGAAACACCAACTGATCACCTGCAAATGACCAATAAGCTTCTGCATTGTTACCTCCCCAGGTCAATTGACGAACATTACTCAAATGAGATTCCTCATCATATCTGAGCGTGTCAGGTTTTGGCTCAGAAGATTCAGTATCGGCAGTCTTTTTAGAAGGACCAGTACATGCTATGATTAATAGCAGGCCCATGATGCTAACAATGTTTTTCATAACAACTAACTTTATCAGCGCGCTAAACTAATATAACTTATTACATTATGAGGTCCATTCAAGCCTTAATCATTGCATTATTTTTAGTGGCCTGTGAGCAGGCACAAAATCCAACAGAGATCATTTCACAAGACATAGCCATTTTAGCTAGCGATTCACTAGAAGGACGTGAAGTGGGCACTGAAGGAGAACGCAAAGCCGCTAGCTATATAGCAGGTAGGTTTAAGGAATTGGGGCTATCCCCGAAAGGAACGGCCGGTTTCATGCAATCTTTTTTTGTCAAAGATTCAGATAATCCTCATGAAAAAGCTACCATGTCTGACGAGGATACACTACAGGGAATATCAGGTCGAAATGTTGTTGCATTTCAAGACAATCCAGGCGATCAACTCATCATTATTGGTGCTCATTATGATCACCTGGGATATGGAGGATTGTCCTCTCTCCATCGCGGTGATTCTGCCATTCACAATGGAGCTGATGACAATGCCAGTGGTGTCTCTGCTATGCTGGAAATAGCTCGTTACTTTCAAACGAATCCTATTAACTCAGACATCCTTTACATAGGTTTTTCTGGTGAAGAGAAGGGACTATGGGGATCCAACTACTTCGCTAAAAACCCTACTGTAGATTTGACTCTGGTTAACTACATGATCAATATGGACATGGTAGGTCGACTAGACACTGCCAAGGGAATAGCTATTCACGGAACAGGAACTGCTCCTGTATGGTCTGAGATAATCGATCAATCCAACACTGTCGGCCTCAAAGTGGTGAAAAAAGAATCTGGAGTAGGTCCTTCTGACCACACCTCTTTTTACCTACAAGATATTCCTGTGCTTCATTTCTTCACCGGGCAGCACGGCGATTACCACAAGCCCACAGATGATTCTGAGCTAATCAATGTCAATGGAATCTTAAAAATTACCACACACATTGAAAACATCGTCAAAAATCTAGATACCGAACCAAAACTTACTTTTCAAAAAACAAAAGACGAGTCCAGCCAGGGTCCAAGATTCACAGTGACACTTGGTGTGGTTCCCGATTATTTGTTTGATGGTGAAGGCATGCGCATAGATGGTATCAGTGAAGACAAACCCGCTCAAAAAGCAGGTCTGGAACAGGGTGATATTGTAATCCAACTTGGTGATAGCACCATCATAGATATGATGAGCTATATGCGTGCACTTTCCGCCTTCAATAAGGGTGATTCTACTCAAGTTGTTATCAATAGAAACGGAGAAGAACTTACTTACGACATTAGCTTTTAATGCGCTATTTAGGAGGATTAATTGTATTCATTGCGTTCGGCTGTGGAAATTCGGCAGAGCACGTGCTCAACAAGCACTACCAATCCCTGGGAGACATATCAGAGGTTACTAACATAGTGGCCAAAGCGGACTGTACAGGGCCTGATGGCACCTATCAAACGATCACCAAATCCTCTACACAAGATGATTACCTGCTGTTTCTTCAAAAATACGATTACAAGCCGAACCCCTTTTATGCACTGATCAAAACCAAAGAAAAAGGATACGGACTAGATTCCTCATTAACCGCTCAAGGTCCTCTCTCCAATGCTGTGATAGCTGTATTGAAAGCGCATGAATTTCATGAGATGATGATGCAGCCCGATCAGCGTTATTTCGGGTTAAAGCAACTGGAAGATACTTCATTCTTCGACCAGAGATGTCACCAGCTAATTGGGTCAGACCACTTAGGCCTGCCAGTGCGACTGTTCTTTGATAAGAAAACAAACCTCATGGCAGGGATCGCACAAGCCAATCCTTATAAAAAAGGGGAAATTATCTGTGTTCACTTTGAAGACTGGCAGTACAGCAACGAATTTCCAATTTTTAACCGGGTCAATATCTGGCAAGGTAAAAAAGACCATTACGTGCTGGACTATAAAAAAATAGTTTTCAATCATCCCGAATTCGAAAAACTTCAGATCGAGGAGAAATAACCACATTCCCCCTTCCATCCCCACTATTTACCATTCATCAACTACCTGCAAGTAAGTCGCAACCTTGCATTACATAATACCATATAATATACAGTAATGGTATTTACAGCCAGATGCAACTTATCAGACATCAACTGCATCTAACTTCCATACAACCTAAAGATCAACTCAAAACCAAACTAAGAAGGACCATGATTCGCAACTACTTAATTGTCGCTTTCCGAAACCTCAGGAAGCAGAAGTTCTACAGCGCTATCAACATCTTAGGCCTATCGATAGGTCTTACCTGTTTTTTGTTCATTGCGCTGTTTGTATCTGATGAGTTTAGCTATGACAAGCAGTCACCTTATGCTCAGCAAATCTACCGGATGGATTTTAGTGGCTCAGTCAACGGCAATGAATTCATCACTGCCCTAATGAGTGCCCCAGCTGCTCAGACCATGAAAGCAGACTATCCGGAAGTGGTCGATGCCTTCAGGTTTAGAAGTACTGGCAACTGGTTCATCAAACGCAAAGGAAAAGAGCTGACTTTTAAAGAAGAGAATGCCATCTACGCGGATCCAAACTTCTTCGAGTTTTGGGGAATAGGTTTGATATCAGGCGATCCGGTAACATGTCTGGACCGTCCCAGAACCTTGGTACTGGACCAAACCACAGCAAAGAAGATCTTTGGTGATGAAGATCCGGTAGGTCAAATGGTGGTCCTGGACAACCGTGAAGACTATGAAGTCACGGGGGTATATGCTGACCTACCATCCAATAGCCACTTCCACTACAACATGATGCTCACCATGCACGACCGGGAAGAGGCGCAGCGAACTATGTGGATGAGTTTCAATTTCAATACGTATTTAAAACTGAAAGAAGGTGCCTCACCTCAAGCCCTGGCGGCCAAATTTCCAGACCTGATTGATACTAAAATTGGTCCGGAGATTAAGCAGTTTATGAACCTCTCCATGGATCAGTTTGAGGCGCAAGGTGATTATGCTGGGATATTTTTGGTACCTCTAACTGATATCCATCTGCACAGCGACAAACTAGGTGATCTGGAGGCAAATGGAGATATCAAATACGTTTACATATTCTCAGCCATTGGTCTTTTTATTTTAATACTTGCCTGTATCAACTTCATGAACCTCGCCACTGCCAGATCGGCTAATAGAGCCAAGGAAGTGGGAATAAGAAAAGTGATGGGTGCATTTAGAAGTCAACTCATCAAGCAGTTCATATCGGAAGCTATGCTGATAAGCTTCATTTCTACCATCCTTGCGTTTGGACTTTCGGCACTTCTTCTCCCCTACTTCAATGATCTGGCAGGTAAACAACTTGAAATGAGCCAGCTCTTCTCAACAGGCTTTATCGGAACAATGGCCATCATCATGGTGATAGTAGGACTACTCTCGGGAAGTTACCCAGCATTCTACTTATCCAAGTTCAGACCAGCAGAAACGCTCAAAGGCAAACTTAATCTAGGGTTTAAAAGTGGCAGTATCCGAAGCGTATTGGTGGTCTTGCAATTCACCGTGTCCATCATCATGATCGTGGGAACTGCTATTGTATTTAATCAACTCTCTTTCATTCAGAATAAGAAATTAGGTTTTGATAAAAACCAGATACTCATGATCAATGATGCCTGGATTCTCAGAGATAACGTACAGGCTTTTAAGAATGAAGCATTGAGAGACAGTAGGGTAAAATCTGCAACAGTGGCAAGTTTTCTCCCAGTGGCTACTTCCAACAACAACAACGTGTACTATAATGGCAAGAATGTAAATACAAGCGAAACTCATATCTTAAACAATCATTACATCGACTATGATTACCTGAAGACACTGGATATGCAAATAGTTGACGGCAGGGCATTCTCCAAAGAGTTCCCTACTGACTCCACCACTGCTATTCTAAATGAGACAGCCGCAAAGCAAATGAATGTCTCAGTGGGTGACTTCATTTCTACTCATGGTGGTGACCAGGATTCAATGTATGCCGAGAACTACAGGATCATCGGGATTGTCAAAGATTTCCATTACGAATCGATGCGTCAAAACATTAATCCACTGGTTTTCCACATCGGGCATAGCACTGGTTATGTTGCGCTGAAAATAGACGCGTCAGACACCAAAGCTACGATTAACTATCTCAATCAGGTCTGGGATGATCTGGCTCCAGGCCAACCATTTGCATATAATTTCATGGACGAGCGATTTGATCGGATTTATGCAAGTGAACAAAAGATTGGACAGATTTTCGGAGTATTTGCCTTCCTGGCCATATTCATTGCTTGCCTTGGACTATTCGGCTTGGCGTCATTTACAGCTGAGCAAAAACGCAAAGAAATAGGCATCAGAAAGGTTTTAGGAGCATCTGTCGCACATCTTGTCAATAAGCTGTCCTTCAGCTTCATTCGACTGGTCATTGTGTCTTTTCTCATTGCGAGCCCCATTTCGTACTTCGCCATGAAAGCCTGGCTCGACGATTTCGTTTACCGAACTGACATCAGCTGGTGGGTATTTCTAGTTGCCGGTATCGCAGCTTGCGCCATAGCATGGCTCACCATGAGTGTGCAGTCGTGGAAAGCAGCTCGGGCCAATCCGGTATCGTCTCTTCGAAACGAATAGAAATCTGAATCCACATATCCACAACTTATCCACAGTGATAAAATAGATGACTCCCCAGGCTAATATGGCTTGGGGATTTTTTTATTTTGTTGGTTGTTTCTCTAGTAAACCACCACGCTGCATGTACTTAATATTTGATACCGAGACCACTGGATTACCAAGAAATCAAAATGCACCACTAACCGATTTTGATAACTGGCCCAGACTCGTCCAGATAGCATGGCAGCTACATGGTCCTGAAGGGCAATTGCTCTCGCAGGGCAATCATATCATCAAGCCTGATGGTTTCACCATTCCCTTCAACTCTCAGAAAGTTCATGGAATCTCTACCGAGCGAGCCCTTGAGGTTGGAAAAGACCTAAAAGAGGTTCTGGACATCTTTTCTGAAGATGTCAAAAAAGCGCAGGTGCTGGTTGGTCACAACATCGAGTTCGACAACAAAATCATCGGTGCAGAGTACCTGCGCATGGAGCAGGAAAACTTACTGGAAGGCTACCCAAATGTAGATACCGGAGTAGATACAGCTGAGTTTTGCAACATTCGTCTTGGTAATGGCAAACTCAAAATGCCCAAGCTCATCGAACTTTATGAGAAGCTCTTTGGTAAGCCATTTGATGATGCTCACGATGCGGCGTATGATGTGGATGCCACTGCTCAGGCTTTCATGGAATGTCTGCGTAGGAAAATCATCCCCACACACGATGATACCGACCCAACCAAAATCACCTACGAGGCACCCGACCTGGAGGCTGCCAACTTTGCCTGGGCACGGGAAAAGTCGGATGGTAAACTAACTGACACAGAAGTATCTGTAGAGGACATCAAAGGACCGTTTTGTCACCTGCATGTACACTCTCAATTTTCTGTACTTCAGGCTACTCCCAATGTGGAATCCATCGTTGCCAAGGCGAAGGAACTGGAAATGCCCGCTGTGGCCATGACCGATCTGGGCAACATGTTTGGCGCCTTCAAGTTCGTTCGTGCAGCTCTGGCAGAAGGCATCAAACCCATTGTAGGTTGCGAGTTTTTTGTAGCTGAAGACCGAAAGAGATTACAGTTTACCAAAGATGATCCTGATCGGCGATTCCAGCAAGTCCTTCTTGCCAAGAACAAAAAGGGATACGAAAACCTCATCAAGCTCTGCTCCCTTGGCTATATCGAAGGCTTATATGGATTGTATCCGCGTATCGACAAAGCCCTCATTGAGCAACACAAGGAAGGCGTCATAGCAACAAGTGGCGGACTGGCTGGAGAAATCCCCAACTTGATTTTGAATGTGGGTGAGCACCAGGCAGAAGAAGCATTGCAATGGTGGCTGGATCTATTTGGTGATGACTTCTACCTTGAAATCAATCGCCACGATCTGGATGAAGAAAATCACTTGAATGAAGTACTGATTGGTTTTGCTAGAAAATACAATGTGAAGGTCATTGCTGCCAATGAGCTATTCTACCTGGATGAGGAAGAGTCTAAGGCACACGATGTATTGATTTGCATCAAAGAAAACGAAAAGCAAAGCACACCTATTGGTAGAGGTCGCGGCTTTAGACCTGGACTGAAAAACTCCAAATACTACTTCAAGAGTCAGCAGGAAATGAAATCGGCCTTTACGGACCTTCCGGAGGCGATCGAGAACATTTCTGAACTGATAGATAAGGTAGAGGAATACAAACTGGAACGTGATGTACTCCTACCGAAGTTTGAGATTCCCGAAGAGTTCAAGGATCCTCAGGATGATGAAGATGGTGGTAAGCGAGGGGAGAACGCCTATTTGCGTCACCTGACATATGAAGGTGCCAAAAAGCGCTACGAAGAAATCACCGAGGAGATTCGGGAGCGACTAGACTTTGAGTTGGCCACTATCGAGAATACCGGCTATCCAGGTTATTTCTTGATTGTGCAGGACTTCACCAGCAAGGCTCGGGAAATGGGTGTTTCTGTCGGTCCGGGTCGGGGATCAGCAGCAGGCTCTGCCGTGGCCTATTGCATCGGGATCACCAACGTAGACCCTATCGCTTATGATCTTCTATTTGAGCGTTTCCTGAATCCAGACAGGGTATCACTTCCCGATATTGATATTGATTTTGACAATGAAGGTCGAGAACGCGTCATCAAATACGTGGTGGATAAATATGGCGCTACTCAGGTAGCACAAATCATCACCTATGGTACAATGGCACCCAAATCAGCCATTCGTGATGCAGGTCGCGTGATGGAACTTCCGTTACCTGACACAGATGCGATTGCTAAGTTGGTGCCCGAAAAGCCTGGTGCCAAATTCTCCAAAATCTGGGGTGAAGTACCGGATCTGGAGCGCATGCGCCACGGCAAAGACTTGCCTTCTCAGGTACTAAACCAGGCCGTGGTATTGGAAGGTTCGCTTCGAAATACCGGTGTACATGCCTGTGGGGTCATTATCACTCCGGATGATTTGACCAAGTTCGTACCACTTGCAAGAGCCAAGGACTCTGACCTGCTGGTCACCCAGTTTGACAATAGCGTGGTAGAGTCTGCCGGAATGCTGAAAATGGACTTTTTGGGTCTGAAAACCCTCTCCATCATCAAGACAGCCATCGAGAATGTCAAAAAGCGACATGGCATAGAAATAGATATAGATCAGGTACCTCTGGACGATAAGAAAACCTACGAACTGTACCAAAAGGGTGAAACAAATGGAACCTTTCAGTTTGAGTCTCCTGGTATGCAGAAGCACTTGCGTGCACTGAAACCAGATAAACTGGAAGACCTGATTGCCATGAACGCCCTGTATCGTCCGGGACCGATGGAGTACATTCCAGAGTTTATTAATCGTAAGCATGGAAAATCGGAGATCCAGTACGATGTACCCGATATGGAGGAATTCCTGGCTGAAACCTACGGAATTACAGTCTATCAGGAGCAAGTGATGCTTCTCTCCCAGAAGCTTGCCGGATTCACCAAAGGTGAGGCGGATGTGTTGCGTAAAGCAATGGGTAAGAAACAGCGAGCTGTGCTGGATAAGATGAAGCCCAAGTTCGTAGAGCAGGCTAAAGAAAAAGGGCATCCAGAGGAGAAACTAGAAAAGATTTGGAAAGACTGGGAAGCCTTCGCCGCCTACGCGTTCAACAAATCCCATAGTACCTGCTACTCTGTGGTAGCTTACCATACTGGATACCTGAAAGCCAACTATCCGGCTGAATACATGGCGTCTGTGCTTACTCATAACCAGAGCAACATCGAGAAGGTGAGCTTCTTTATGGAAGAGTGCAAGAGTGCGGGCATCAAGGTATTGGGACCACACGTCAATGAATCAGGGCTCAACTTCGAGGTTAATGCTGAAGGAGAAATTCGATTTGGATTAGGAGCAATCAAAGGTACAGGCGAATCAGCAGTACTTGCCATCATTGAAGAGCGCGATAAGAATGGTCCCTTCAATGACATTTTTGACTTTGCTTCACGAGTAAACCTACGTGCTGTTAACAAGAAATCTTTTGAAAGCCTGGCTAAGGCAGGTGGTTTTGACTGCTTTGATGAGTTCCATAGAAGGCAATACGTGGAATCTGATGACGAAGGAGCATCCTTAATCGAGAAAGCCATACGCTATGCCAACAAGATGCAGCAAGAAGAAGACAGTGCTCAGGCATCTCTATTTGGCGGTGGTGGTGGCGACCAGGCAGTGGTTATGCGTCCCAGAGTGGTACCTATTGAACCTTACGGAGAAATTGAAAAGTTGAACATTGAGCGTGAAATGGTGGGGCTCTACATCACTGGCCACCCGTTGGATGAATACAAGTTTGAGATGAACTACCTCACCAACTGCACCCTCACAGATCTGAAAGACCTGGAAGCGATCAAAGGACGCGAACTTCGCTTTGGAGGAGTGGTAAGCAGTGTAGCTCATCGAACGACTAAGAAAGGGAAACCATTCGGACAGTTTACGCTGGAAGATTTCAATGACAACTATTCTTTCTTCCTTTTTGGACAGGATTACATCAACTTCAAACCGCTATTGGAAACGGGTTGGTTCTTGTATATCGTAGGCATGGTACAAACCCGCTGGAATGGCGTAGATCTGGAGCTGAAAATCAACCAGATGGAACCTCTGGGCGAAATCCGCGATAAAATGGCCAAAGGTGTGGAACTCCAAATGCATCTGGCAGATGTCAATCAACTCCTTGTAAACGAACTGGAAGGGTATGCTCAGAAATACCCAGGCAGCTGCCAATTTAAAGTAAGCGTGATGGGTGTCTACGAAGACCGACCGATTAATCTGGAGATGTCCAGTCGAAAAATGACTGTGGCGCTAAACGATGAGTTGCTGAAGGAATTGGATAAGCTAGAGGAGATCAAGTACCGTGTGATTACGGCTTAGGTGGTTAGGCTATAAGCTAATAGGTTTTAGGTTTTGGGTTTTAGGTTTTAAAGTTCTGGGTTTTGGTTGTAGGTTCTAGGTTTTGGGTTCCAATTTTTAGGCTTTAAGTTTTGAAATTTTGGGTTCTGCGTTTTGGATATTCGGTGTTGAGCTTGATGATAAGTTATCCTTATACGTCGATTACCCAGGCTTATCGAATAACCATATTAAATGTCTGATTGACAACAATTGACGAGTTTATCAACCTTCACATCAACAAAAAATCTATCTTTGCCGTTATCTCAATGACTGAAAAATAAACCGATATTAGAAATGGCTAAACCATTAGAATTAACTGATCAGAACTTCGAAGAAGTAATCAACACAGATAAACCAGTACTGGTAGATTTTTGGGCTGAGTGGTGCGGACCATGTAAAATGATCGGCCCGGTAGTAGAAGAACTAGCAGCAGACTATGACGGCAAAGCTGTCATCGGTAAGGTGGATGTTGATTCCAACCCAGAAGTTTCTGCAAAATTTGGCATCCGATCTATCCCTACTCTATTGGTATTTAAAAATGGAGAGGTAGTAGATAAACAAATTGGTGCAGTTCCAAAGACAGCACTTAGTGAAAAAATAGATAAGCAATTGGCTTAATTTTTTTGAATGTTAAAGAATTGAAAATCCCAGTCGAAAGGTTGGGATTTTTTTATTCATACCACTTCCACTTTCTGGTTTTTGGTGGCTGCATCAAAAAACTTCGTGAAACTCACCTTTTGACCAGTCTCATCCGACACGTAGAAGTATTCCTTGCCTTCCAGCTCCACGGTGCAAACGCCAAGATCATAGCGCAAAGCCTTCACCTTACCACCGACCGTTATCGGCATTCCATTGATATCCAGGATCTGCCTGGGACCATCTTCGACTTTCTTCTTCTTGAATAATCCAAACATCGGCGGCAAATATAACTCATGGTGATTCAGACTAAACTCCTTTTCGATGAACCGGAAAATTTCCTGATTATTGGTAGTATATTGTAACTAAACCCACTTTAACATGCAACACCACATCCAATCCATCCGCACATTTATTGGCGCCAAAAACTTTGAAGAATCTCGCCAGTTTTATCTGGCTTTTGGATTTAAAGAAGTGCCTCTGGGCAAGATGTCTTTCTTAGGCACGGAAGGGTTCGGCTTCTATTTGCAGGATTATTATGTCAAAGACTGGGTGAACAACTCCATGATCTTCCTGGAGGTAAAAGACACCTATGCTCATCGGGAAGCAGTATTGAAACTCAACCTAACCGAGCGATTTCCTACGGTGAGAATCTCAGAGGTCGTGGAGAATGACTGGGGCAAAGAATACTTCGTACACGATCCTTCCACAGTGCTCTGGCATATTGGGGAGTTTAAGGAATAGTTAAGCCGATCCAATCTTCAGGAACGAACTGATAGCTGCTCTTTGGACTGCCAGACACCAAACTATGCGCTACGCAATCATTGGCTTGACTCGGTTGACCGAGAATATTTTCTGGATCAGATGCCAACATGATTCCATTGGCTATTTTCAAGGTAGAACCAGAAAATTGACTCTTGTCAAGGATAAACTCCACCTCTCCCTTTTCACCCATCTCCATCGTATTGGCAAGCCATCCATTCTCCCGAAAGTAGTTCTCTCTCAGCTTGATGGTCTCCAGATCCATAGCGGTTTCTCTCATGGAAAAGACAAATGAGTCATTTGTCACCCAGCGATCTCCCTCGCGAGCATAACTGATCTTACCGAGTGCTGCAGATGCATGGAACACGTCTACCTGGTCTCCCTGGCAGATACAAATGCTTGCCACATACATCTCCTCCGCTTTTACATACACTTTGAGGAACCACTCAGAAATTTCAACTCTGAGAGAACTTATATCGTCAGTGTAAATCTCCTTAGATGTTTCTAGTTCTACTGGTGAAATCTGTCCATCAATAAAACCAATCACATTTTGTGACCAACACGAATTTGCAAACAAAGCGAAGAAAAAAATTAACAGAATGCGCATACTAACTGATACAATTCTGAAAACCATTTCCCGTATTTCGCACCATAAAGTTTTCTGCTAGCATCTATGTATGGGTCTTGAGAACTCCTTTCTCTTATTGCATTTCAGAAACCTACTTTCTTTTTAATACTGCCCGATATCTAAAATAACAAAGGCACCCATTTGCTAACGGGTACCTTTGCTCATGTGTATCATTACTAGATCAAAAAGCCCTCACCATCACCAGAGAGGTGGAGAATGAACCATCCACACCCAGCACCTTCACGTAAAAGATACCTTTGTACGGAAGACTCACATTATATTCACTTTCTCCAGATGGGACATTTACTTCTTCAGTGCTTATTTCATTTCCAAAGAAATCATACATCACCACATGTACCACTAGTTCATCACTAAAATCAAATGTGAGCGTCTGAGTAGCACTCCATGGATTGTTGGTAGCAGAGCAGGTTCTTCTGACTAGATTGTCGCATGTGCCTAGTGTCCATCCCTTATTTTGAAAATGATCTACAAAGTGTTGGTCAACACACAATGTAACCCGACCATTACACATCTGTACACCTGATCGTGCCCATCTGCCTCTACCCTTTTCACAGCTCACATCGTCGATGATCACTTGCGCAGAAGTAGTGATCACCTGACCAGAAGCATCAGAAACAGTCAAAGTCACTACCGTATCCGGATAATCGGGAGTTACTTCGAGTGTGGCCTCAGATGAGCCATCATTCCAGCTATAGGTGTAAGGTTCCAGACCTCCAGAAACTACCGCACTAACGTTAGCAACACGCTCATTGTACCCTTTTATTAAGTTAATATCTTCCAGCTCCTCCACTACCAAAGGCTGCACCAAATCAAACAAGTTGAATCTGGAAACAACAGGTAAGTGATCTGAAGTGGTATTCGCGTAGTTATTGACCAAATTGAAAGGAATGAATGTGTACACAGAGTTCTCAATGTATGGGTCAAAAAGCTCATCGGTGATGGTAATATGATCAATCATGTTGTCAGAAAAGACGTAAGACCTAAATCCAGCATTACTTAATACTTCTGTTACCGGATCATAAGCTGCAGTGTCCAAGACAAACTCTTCGTATGGTGTAGCTCCGCCACCTATTGAAACATCCACATCGTCGTTGTAATCTCCAAGCACAACTACCCTGTCGCTAGCGTAGTAAGTGTCCAGTGTATCTTTTAGTGCCTGAGCGTCATAGAGCTTGCGAGCAACATCTGACGATCCTCCCCCCGATTTAGCATGGATATTAACCAACTTCACAGTGGTAGTGATTCCTTGAATAGTCACCTCTGCAGTCACCATGTATGGAAGACGACCACTCGCCCAAAAAGACGAAGCACTACCTGTTGGGTAATCACTCATATCGTTAGTCACACCAGTACGAGCATCGTTGTAGAACTGCTCAAACAATACCTGCTCATCAGTGATGGTCACTGTGTTGGTATTGTAAATAAAGCAAAGCTTCTGAGCCGGGAAGTTTGGATCCGGACTGAACGAGTAGGAGTAAACATCTGAACAAACTCTTGCATAAGTACCCAACGAATCTATCAGAGCATCCAGCAGATCTATTTCAGACACCTCCTGCACAGCTATAATGTCCGCATCCAATGCTGTGATTACTGATATGGCATTTTCTAACTGAAGTGCCACATCGGATGGACCATAGTTTGGTAGCATTGTGCCGAAAAACTCCATGTTCCATGTTACTATCTCCAATGTACTATCCTGAGAAATGGCAGACCCACCAGGGGAGTAATTGTAAGCACCAGGTACATCTGCCTCAAATCTTGGCAAAAGCTGCAGCTGACCATTGTAGCTACCTACGATACCGGTCACGGTAGTTACTCCTTGTGGTTGTTTGCCTACCAGGCTTTCTACCTCTGCGTCTATGCGCAATTCAGTACTGCCAGAGCCATCAGAGATGCCATAATTAGAACCAGGGTAAAACAACCCACCATCAGCAAAAGTGACGTTGGTAATGGTAACCAACTCACCTTCATGAGCACTTAGCTCACTAATGGTCAAGGTGTCTGCCACAACTGAATTACCAGATGAGATGGAGTCGAGGCTCGTCAGGTTAGTTACCTGCAGCATCTGACCGAATTCGCCCAAGATTCCTTGAATCTGAATTTCATCTCCTATCTGGAATGCTCCAGTTCCATGTACCGACACATCATAGATACCGATACCACCAGTACTATCCTGAATGTAAGCAGGACCAGCAAACTGATCTGTGGCTGTTAGAATACCAGATATGATGACTGAATCTCCCAGATTTTTTGCTCTTGCTTCCGCAATGGTGATGAGTACCAGGGAGTCTGATCCTGGTCCTGGATCTACACCTCCATATCCAAATGCCTGACCAGTATTGATCGACCCGAATGTTTCCGCGATGGCCTCAGACCAGGAGAAATCTGTATAAGCAAATCCACTACCGATGAGTTGCAATGAATAACCTGCAGGTGTGGAGCCTGTTTCTGCTACCCCAATATCCTCTGAAGTCATACCAGCGGCAGGTCCGTCTACTGCTACAAATGTACCTTCATAGCTTAAAAACTGAACTACTGTATCCTCTGCATTGATTAAAGCGACCCCATCAGGAGCTCCGTTTTGGATTCCTGAGATCGAAAAGAACAACGTACCAAAACCGTTTTGCTGATCAGGAATAACTCCAGACAGGGAGGTGGTGTTGTAAGATCCTCCACCATTGCCATTGTACAATACCAACGACCAACCTGCCAGATCAAGCCCTGCTGTGCCGGCTATCTCCACTGCCTCACCAGTATCGCTGCTAGCATTATCATAGTGAAGCTCATTGATGAACGCGATCTCAGCAGCAGGCACGAAGGTCTGACCGTCATTCACTGCATCGTATGTACTCGTAACATCTGCAGCCCATGTAAAGTCTGCATATGTGCTACCAGTCCCTTGCAACTGCAATGAAAAACCAATTGCGGTACTACCGCCCTCTTCTACTACAATGTCCTCTGAGGTGAGTCCATCTGCTGCTCCTCCTACTGCCACAAACGAACCCTCATAGCTCAAAAACTGGATCACCTCATTTTCTGGAGATACTAGAGCAATACCATCAGGACTTCCATTTTGTAATCCAGAAATCGAAAAGAACCTGGTACCAAATCCACTTTGCTGGTCTGCAAGTACTCCATTAAGTGGGATGGTGTTATAAACAGCGCCTCCATTGCCATTGTAAAGCACCAAAGAGTAACCTGATAGATCAGCTCCGGCTGTTCCAGCTACTTCTATGCCTTCGTTCACATCTGTACTGGCATTGTCATAATGTATCTCGTTGACCCAAAGGTCTACCAAACCTGGAGTGACTATGGTAGTATCTCCATCATTTCCAGTTGTATCTGTAGGATTGCCGATCACCTGATCCACATTGAGGGCATCGAATGTATTTGCACTTTCTACCCAGATAAAATCTTCGAAATAATAACCTGTACCTGTCAACTGCAGCGAGTTGCCAACCGGCGTGGAGCTCGTCTCAGCTATGCCGATATCGGTACTTTCCAGACCTGCTGCCGGACCATCCACTGCTACTAGAGTGCCTTCGTAGCTGATGAATTGTACAACTGTATCTAACGGATTAACCAGTGCTATTCCATCAGGCGATCCATTCTGAATTCCAGCAATGGCAAACGAAATGAAACCATAACCACCTGATTCATTTGTGAATACACCTGAAAGACTTACCGTATTGTAAACTGAACCATTGCTACCATTGTATAGCACTAATTCCCAACCAGCAAGATCAATGCCTTCGGTACCGGCTAGCTCTAGAGCTTCACCAGTATCAGTGCCATCATTATCATAGTGAATCTCGTTGATAAAGACCACGTCCTCCGTGACGGCACCTACAAAATCCTGCCCGCCGTTTACCTGATCATAGGAAGCTGTATCAGCCGCAGCCCAGGCAAAGTCTGTATAGTCAGTACCAGAGCCACTGAGCTGAAGCGAGTATCCCACCGGAGTAGAACTAGCTTCGCTTACCGCGATATCTACACTGGACATTCCATCAGCCGGTCCGCCTAGTGCGGTGAAAGTACCTTCATAGCTCAAAAACTGGACAACAGTAGTATCTACAACCAGAGCGATACCATCAGGCGCTCCATTTTGAACTCCTGTGATGGAAAAGAAAGCCGTTCCGAAACCATTTTCCTGATCAGCCAGTGCACCACTTAACGACACAGTGTTGTAAACACTTCCATTGCTCCCATTGTATAATACAAGAGTGTAAGCTGACAAGTCAGTGCCGGCTGGTCCGGCTACTTCGATACCTTCGCCAGTATCTGCGCCATCATTGTCATAGTGAATTTCATTGATAAAGATCGATTGTGCCTGAGAAGAGTACACACCGATCCCAAAGCTGCAGAGAACTGCAGCCAACATGATAAGTTTTTTCATTTTGTGAGTGTGAGTTTAGTTCAGGAGCAAAATTGGCATACAAATCTTTTACACACTATGCATTGTAATTTATCGTTCTGTGAAGTTTGGCGATATCCCATCTAGTTGGTGATATTTGAGTGGATGAAGCAATGGGAATTTAAGACCTTCGTATTTGTACCCAGCAGTCAAAAGAAATTCAAATACCAGGCTTGCCTGGTTTGGTGTTATCACCAAACCGATTTGTCCAGCACTGATGTATACAAGTGATAGATGAGCTAATAAGCAGGTCATGTTTGTTGGTCATAAGTCCAACAAAGGCAAGGGGACTTTTAGTGTTTCGCATGTGGCATGCGGAAGGACAAGTTTTAAAACTTGAGGATTTAAACATCCGCGTTGCAAACGCGGATAATGGGGGCTATGGATTTTGATAAAAAGATCAACAAAACCAGAGTTGAAGTGAATACTTCCATGGTTCCTTAGACTTTGGCCTTTATTTCAGTTGGCCCAGGTTTCAGATCTATATTGAGATGTTGGTTAATAATCGGAATTAGAGGCTCAAGAGTCAGATAAGCGTTATCGTCAGCGTTCAGGACAAAAACAGCAATGGGATATTTGGTGAAGTTTTGTTGATATTGAAGGTTTCTGTCAAATGTTAAGAGGACCTCAAAATCCTGTTCCAACATAAGTTTTAGAAGTTCTCCATTCTTCTTACTATTCCAGCCCATGTCATGGACTGTAAAAATTTCATGTTCAGGAAAATCAAGCTTAATTCTTTTAGGAAGATTTTCGTCAATTAGCAGCTTCATAGAGTTCATCTAACTGTGCAGAATTGACTATTTTATTAGCAATTTCAAGTACACCAACTACCTGTTCTTTTGTCACACTCGGGAAATCATCCAAAAAACTTTCAATTGTAATCCCCTTCTCCAAATGCCAGAAAAGGGATTGTACTGGTACCCGAGTTCCCGAGAAAACAGGTTGACCATTTTGTATTTCAGGGTCAACAGATATGTATATTCCAACAATACTCATATATCAAAGATACGCAATTGAGGTGGTAAATGATGCGAACGGCGAATAATGAAGTCTCCTGCGCCTAGCAAGGCGGAGTTCAAAAAAGACCACCCTAGTCCTCGTTTGCAACGAGGACTTTTAGTGTTTCGCATGTGCCATGCGGAAGGACAAGTTAAAAACTTGAGAATTTAATCATCCGCGTTACAACGTGGATGAGAAAGAGCCATCAACACCCGCCAATCCAGAGTAATAACCATCATCAATCAATCTTTTAGACTGATGTATGGATTGGGATTTCCATGGTGAATGTGTCTCAATGGTGTCACTCCCTCGACTTGGCTTCAAGAAATTCATTGACATCTAACCAGTGAACAAAAGCATCAAACCAACGATTGCTCGTTCGATTGGGATTTCCTAATCCAAAGCCGTGACCTCCGTTTTGGTAAAGATGAAACTCTACAGGTATACCAGCTTTGTACCAAGAATCTATCACACCAAACTGACCTCTGAAGAGAAAATCGTCCGTGGCTATAACATTAAACATAGGTGGAGCATCCTTAGGTACTTCCACCTGCCCCATACCTCCATAAATAGGTCCAATGAAGGCCAGTTTCATAGTTTCCGAATTTAGGGTTGAATGCATCGTCAGACCGGCACCTGCAGAAAAACCGATCATGCCGATTCTGTCGGTATCAACACCCCATTCTCCTGCACGGTCCAAGATCATCGCATATGCTGCTTCAGCATCCTCTAGCTGATTGGAAAGATCCCATTGTGGTGGAGCTGGCGCTGCAACTTCCTCTCCCTCCTTTGAAGCATCAGCCGTAGGTGGGATGCGGGGACGATTCATCCATGCTTTGAAGTCCTCGAGTGATTCTGGCGTAGGATGTAGTCTGTACTTTAGCACAAACGCCGCAATACCTTGAGCTTTTAATGCTTCAGCGACTTCCCACCCTTCATTACCAAGTGAAAGCCATCGAAAACCACCACCCGGTGCCACAATCACTGCCGCACCGTTTGCCTTTCCAGGTTCAGGGATGAAGGGTGTCAATGTTGCAGTTGTTATGTTTCGAGCCATCGGATCTCCCCATTGTCTGAACCAGCTCTCTGAAGCCGGCTGATCATCCACACCTCCCGTACCAAGAAGAATGGCATTGGGTTCATCTGGAGCTTCCAGTGGGTAAATAGTCCCATCTTGGGCCATTGTGGAATGAACAAAGATCAGAAAGAACAGTAAAAAGGATGCCTTTGTCAGAAAGTTAGCTTTGCAACACATATTAAAAGAGGTTCTAAATTCAGTAATTCATAATAGTGTTTTTCTCACACTTATTAATGATATTTTGGTGATAATATGCCTGAATTGAAGAAAAACTTGCCCATTTGCTACACAATCCTCAACGATTGAATGAGCTGATCTTTGAATTCATACTGATAGCTCAATACCAGTGGACTGCCAGGAAAAGTACCTGAGATCTCGGCATGGAGGATTTGTTCACTCTCCGAATAGGCAATCGGTTTCATTGTCACCTGGTACGTCTTGTTGGCTTTATCAATCCAATTTTTGATTTCCTCTTTACCCTGATAGTTCTTACCCTCGTCAAAAACCACTGCTGTGTCGGTAAAACAATTGGCGTATGCTGTGCTGTCAAAGTTATCTTGTGCTTTGACTAACTCTAAGATTACTTTTGGTAAATTCATTGCTTTCTGTTTTTATGGTTATTAAATAGTAGGGATGGTACCTCCATCAATTACAAATGCAGTTCCTGTCAGGTAATTGGCTCTTGGCGAAACCAAAAATCCAATCAACTCTGCAACTTCCTTCGGTTGTGCTGGTCTGCCCATAGGAATGCCACCCAATGCATCCATCACACTTTGCGCAGCTTGTTCTTTAGTAGTGTTTGAGCTTTCGGCAAGACGCTCCATCATTCGTTCTGATGAGGAGGTCATGATCCATCCTGGTGAGACCGTAAGTACCCTCACACCTTTTGAAGAAACTTCATTGGACAACCCTTTGCTATAGTTCAACAACCCTGCCTTGGCCGCAGCGTAGGGCAAGGTAGATTCATAAAGAGGTAACTTGGCTTGAATTGACGCAATGTGAATAACCACTCCACTGTTTTGTTCAATCATCTTTGGCAAAAAACCTCTATCCAAACGAACAGAAGCAAACAAGTTGGTTTGAAAGGATTCCTCCCAGTCTTCATCGCTCAAAGCCGAAAAGCCACCACCTTTCGTTTCAGAACCGCCCAGGTTATTAACCAAAATATCCAAAGTGCCATATTTGGTCAACACCTCATTCACAACTTTATCGGTTCCACGGGAAGTACTTAAGTCTGATGCGATGAAATGAAACCCCTCTTGGTCAATGACAGGAGCATTTCTGGCCGTTACAATTACCGTAGCACCAGCCTGTGCCAGACGCTCGGCGATGGCTTTTCCAGTTCCTTTTGTGCCCCCGGTTACCAGGGCCACCTTCCCTGATAGCTCATGATCAAAATTGAATACTTGTTCCATAAACCGATTTGTTTAGGGCAAATTTCTAGCTTATGTATAGTTCTCACAAGTACGGAAATACGATTCAGATAGGGAGTAATTATTCCCCTATTGCACTTTTTGGAACATGGTTCTATTTTTATATTATGTATGAACGAAAGACATTACCCAACCTGAATTGTGGTTTGGATCTGATCGGTGAGGTGTTGTATGGTAAATGGAAAATGCGTTTGCTGTGGTTTATCAATGACGGACACTTAAGGCCAAGCGAACTGCAACGAAAAATACCCGATGCTACCCGGCGTGTGCTGAATATTCAACTCAAGGAACTTGAAGAGCACGAGTTGATAACTAAAAAAATCTATGCAGTAGTGCCGCCCAAAGTAGAATACCGATTAACAGAGTTTGGCAAGACGTTGATCCCAATCATTGCCACATTGGGGGACTGGGGCGATGCACATGAAGACCGTTTGCGGAGGGTTATTTTAGGGCGTTTGAAACCGGAAGGTTGACGGATCAGCGAGTGGGGGTGATTACCGTCAAGGGTGATTGACACCAAATTATGCGTTAACGCATAATTTGGATTTAAGGAGTTTTTGTTTAAAAAAAATCCATTACATCAAGTCTTGGGCCACCTGGAGAGATCATGCCTAATTTATCCAACTCACCCCTGCTAACCACATCTTACCCTTCCAGAATTGCAATCAAAATAACCAGAAGCATCACACTCCCGAAAATGACCCAAAACCGATTGAGGTTTCTTCGAGTAGCAGGGATATGATCATCGGTAAGCTGTCTATTAGGATAGATAATAGCTACGCACATCGATCCTATATAACCAACGCCAAGACCAGTAACTATGCTGACGACCAAGGAGAAAATTATATTCCTGGTGACACTATAACCGAAGACCAACAAAGTGATCAATGTAACACCGAACCATATTATGTTTTGCTTATATCTCAGCATAGTTCGGACTGAGTGTTTTAGCTCACTGCCTTCCCAGCCTTCTCCAACAAGGCTTTGGTAGCTTTGATTCCTTCTGGCTCTGATAGTCCGCCTCCTTCATATTCAATATCGATATAACCAGTGAAGCCAGAATCTTTGACAATCTGCAACATCTTCACAAAATCTGTATTGACTTCATTGCCTTCTGCGTCAAATTCGTGTGTTTTGCCGCTAACTCCTTTTGCATAAGGCATTAGCTCTTTCACACCCTGATACTTGTCATATTCCTCTTTGCAATCACCATGATGTCCTTCGATGCAGAAGTTTCCAAAGTCGGGCAACGTGCCGCAGTATTTACTTCCTACTCCTTCAATCACGCTCGCCAACCATTCTCCATTGGAGGAATACCCACCATGATTTTCTACGATCACGCTGATTCCGGACTGTGAGGAATAGGATACCAATTGTCCTAACCCGTCAATCGCTGCAGCTTTCACCTCCTCAGCGGTTCCGTTTCCTGCAGCGTTTACCCGAATGGAGTGGCAACCTAATATCTGTGCAGCATCCACCCAGCCGTAGTGATTTTCCACTGCTTGTTTTCTAGCTTCTTCGTCGGTATCTCCCAGGTTCCCTTCTCGATCGCACATGATCAGCAAACTCTTCACTCCTTGCTCATCACACTGCTTCCGCAGGTCATACCAAAACTGCTTGTCATTTTTCTTGGAGAAGTAGAATACATTCACATACTCCACAGCAGTAATGCCATAGTCTCTTTTAGCAATGGTCGGAAAATCAACTGGTTTCAATTCGCCTCTGAGTACATTGTCAGGACTCTCAGCCCACAGTTTCCCGAAATTGTCCCACGAACTAATCGCATCTCCAAAAAACGATCTGTGAAGTGACCACTGTGCCAGTGAAATATTAAAAAACAACTCAGTTGCTGCGCTTGCCGCTGCATTGGAATCACTCTCAGTATCAGAGGTCTTCTGGCTGGATGATGAGCAGGCAGATAACAATGGGTTCACGCCAAGTAGACTCAGTGCCGCTCCGCTTACACCTAGAGTTTTGAGGGTTTTTCTTCTGGAATTTTTCATAATGGATCATTTAAAAAATTAGGTAGTTCATGTCTATTATTCGTTGATGGCCTCTAATTGAAACCGAAATTGATTGATATACAATTGATCAGCCGTTTCGAAGATGAAATACAGATCGTGCTGTCCTTGCACATCACTTAGAGCCATCACCATTGGCTGGGCTGCCTCATAGCTTACAGCACTCTGCGCTTCACCTTTGGAGTTATCCAACACTAAGGTGATCGAACCATTCGCTTTTGACCATCCTTCTATAGATATACTGGACACGTTGGTCAAATCAATGTCTTCAAAGATAATCATTGCGTGATCTGCATTCTTTCTTGCCTGCCGGTCATCTCCATCTTCTATTGCGCCATCTATTGCAAACCCAACCAACGCATCGGCAAGTTCTGCCTGCCGTACTGGCTGTGTAAGGGTTACTTCATGTTTAGCTTCCAGGACGAGATTACCTCCCCGGTCGGTATATTTCGCTTCTATTCTCACCTTCGTTTGACGATCGCTTGGAGCCATTAATGATCCGCTGACCTCTATTGGTTGACTTTCTGCAGCCGGAGGATCATTGACAGTAAAGATGTATTTGACGATCTCTCTGGCTGCTTTCATACTAAAGTTCGGGTGCGCGATCATCATACCGTCACCCCACACGCCTGACCCGCCATTGATGATTTTTTTAGCCAGAATATCCATTTGGATGTAATCCGTATCATATCGATCAGCTATCTGCTTGAAGCTAGGCCCAATCGATTTTTCATCTAACTTATGACAGCTCTTGCAGTCACTAGACTGAATCAGCTGTAACCCAGGAGAGAGTCCATCAGCATCCAGTTCACCCAGCTGAGCGAGACTGGCAGCAGCTCGGTTGTCACTACCATCATAGATGGTCGCATTGACTGATACGTTCCCTGGGTTGATTCCATCGCCCAGTATTCCATCCTCTGCATCCGCAACGTTCACAGCATAGTGAATCGGTTGGCCAGGTAGATAAAAACTGGAGTTCGAAGGAAAGCGGATAGATACTTCAGGCGCAGTATTTCCAGCGGTCATGGTCTTTTTATATGTGGCCTTGGCACCATGTGGGTCCGTTACGATTAACTCCACCTCATATCTACCCGCCTGGTCAAAAGAATACTCCACCAATGAACCCGAATGCATCTCGTCCCCTATACTCCATTGATAGTCCAACGGTTCACGATCTGGGTCTGATGAGTTCTGCGCATCAAATGTCACTTTCAGGGGTAATGACCCATTGGTAACCGAGGACTCAAAAAGCGCCACAGGTGGTCTGTTGCCATTCACAAACTCCAGTCTGATCAATTTGGAATCGTGGTTATCTGTAAAGTAACCAATGCCATATTCCAGCACGTAGAGTGAGCCATCAGGACCAAATTCCATGGCAATGGGAGAAGCCAATACGGTTTGATCCAACAGCGGTTCTATGGATTGAAAATTACCTTGTTCATCCTGACTGATGACCTTAATCCAGTCTCTGGCCCAATCAAAAGCAAATAGCTTGTTGTGGTAATACTCCGGAAATTCATATCCATGCTTTCTCGTCTCCCGATAGTTGTATACTTCTCCTGCTCCGGTGGATCTGGACCCCTTTCCTACTCCAGGAAACTCAGGTGTCTCATCATAGGAATAATAGACCATGGCGGGAACAGCCGGCGGCAAATCAACAGCTCCGGTATTGTTGACCGAAGTGTTTTGTGGATGTTTGGGATCAAATCTGGGCCCCAGCTCTCCCGTCTCAAAATTATAATCAGCATATGCCAGGTTGTTGGCATTGAAGTAGGGCCATCCATAGTTTCCAGGACGTGCAGCAAAGTTGATCTCATCATGAGCAGTAGGGCCACGCTCAGAGGTTACGTTACCATCGGGTCCTACATCTCCCCAGTACAGCCAGTCTTTGTCCAGGTTATAAGCCATGGTAAATGGATTGCGTGCACCCATCACATAGATTTCGGGAAGACCTTCAGATCCGTCTTTGGCAAACAGGTTACCATCTGGAATGGTGTAACTACCATCTTTTTCCGGGTGAATTCGAAGGATCTTACCTCTTCGATCGTTGGTGTTGGAAGACGATTTTTGCGAATCGAAAGCCGATCTGCCAGGTCGCTCATCCAGCGGAGTAAAGCCATCTGAAGCCCTTGAAAAGGTATTGTCCCCAGTGCTGATGTACAGATTGCCGGCCCGGTCAAAAGCCAGGTCTCCAGCGGAGTGACAGCACTCCTCTCGCTGGGTGGGGATCTCAATGATCACCTGTTCTGTGCACAGGTGAAGACTGTCAGGGGTCAACACGAACCTTGACACATGTTGCTTTGGTTCATCACCTGGTGGTGAGTAAAAAATATAAGCCCATTGATTTTCGGCAAACTTAGGATCGAGTGCAATACCCAGTAATCCGTCTTCCTCTCCAGTGTACACCTCCATCTGCGTGATTAATTTTTCTTGATCGGTGCCTGGGTTATAGGTGTGAATCTGTCCTTTACGCTCTATCCAGTAAACCAGGGAATTATCAGTTACGACCAGGTCCATGGGTTCTGCCAATGGCGCTACCAGTACCTCCCTTACCAATCGATCCAGGCCTGGAGCCGCAGCTGATTTGACTTTAGCATAATCCAACTGAGCCTTTGGCAGGGGCTCATCAGCACAGGCTATCCGCACTTGTTGGTTAGTAAAATACTCCTGAATCTGTCCCCAGTTATATACGGTATCCCTACAACTGAATGTCACCAGACCCCCTGCTTCTAAATAGCGCTCTACATAACTGCGCTCCTTAAAACCAAGAGCTGTCTCGGGTACCTTGATCAACAAATGGCCTGCACTTTTTAGATGCTCTTCACGGATATCATCTACCACCAGCACTGAGTCAAATGACTCATCCAGCACACCCTCGCTACCACGAACCACCAGGTTGGAACCCGTCTGCGTGCATGAAACCAGCCATAATAAGAGCAGCACTACTGCCCCATTCGAAATACTTCTAATCATTAGCTCAATCGATTCATTAACTCTACCATTGCCCGGCCATTGTGGTACGGACCTTTCCATGGACCCGCCTTATCTTCCTGATAATCAATATCTCCATGTTTGTTTACTTTCCAGTGCCATTCACCATCTTTATCCATGAGGTAGGTTCTGATAAACTTCCAGACTTCTTTCATTTTCAAAAGAAAAAATTCATCACCAGTTATCTGCCATGCGTTGACCAGTCCTACCAGGGCCTCAGCCTGAGGCCACCAGTGCTTGTCCTCGTCCAGTGTACCATCAGCATGTGCCTCATACATCAATCCGCCATCGGTATCTTGCCCTTCCATTCCTGCCTTCACCATGGCAAGAGCTATTGGTTTAATTCGAGCGAGCAAGTCGTCATCTCCGACTAACTCGGTCGCTTCGTAGAGCAGCCAACTTCCCTCTATATCATGACCGAAAGAAACCTCACTCGATAGCAATGCCCAACTCTCATCAAAGAACAACTCAAAGTGTCCATTTTCATTTACCAGTTTGTCTACCATCAACTCAATCAGGCTTATTAATTGCTTCCTGAGGCCCTCGTCTGGCCAAACACGAAACAGGTTGGTGTATGCCTCCAACACATGCAAATGGGTGTTCATGGTCTTGGCAGCATTCATGTCTTTGTCACTAAGACGTACATCCCGTAGTGGCTGCCATTCTTTATTCAGCGCCTCCAGGTAACCTGTATGAAGTGGATCATACGTGTGCTCTTCCACCAAACTATAAATGCGCTTGGCATGATCAAGAGCTCTTTTGTATTCGTTGATTTTATGGTACTCTGACAAAGCGTAAATGGCAAAAGCCTGAGCGTACGTCTGTTTCTTATCCACTGTCACATTTCCCTGCCTGTCCAGCATCCAATAAACGCCACCGTTTTTGCTATCAATAAACCGGGAAGTCACGTACTCATAAGCTCGATCGGCCATCATTTTGTGCTTGGGATTGCCTGTCACCTGGTAGGCGGCAGCATATGTCCAAAGAATTCTGGTGTTGAGAATAACACCTTTATCCGCATCTTCATGGAGTTTTCCAAGTCCATCCATGCGTCCGTAAAATCCGCCAATCGGGTCCACCATCTTGCGTGACCAAAAGCCAAGGATATTTTCACTGAGCACCCCCTGGCATTCTCTTACAAAACTCAGGTGTGGGTTTACATCGGGTTTTATTGATTTCGCCATTCTATTCGTACTAATTAATGGCCGGGTATGGTGAGAAATAATTCATCATCTAAGGTCGAGAGTTATGCTATCAATCTGAAACCGAATTTACACCATCTAAATCACTTTTCACTTTCCGCATAAAAGCTTCATCCAACTTGTAAAACCGCATGAACCCAAAAGAAAAAAGGGCTCCAACACCCGCTATCACACTGATCATCAATCGAATACCTAAAAGAGCCTCCTCTGATTGCTCTACATTTGGCTCAAAGCCAAACCCAGCAAGCAACCAACCTGAGATGGCTCCACCCAGAGTCCAGCCAAATTTTTGAGACATGGAAGAAGATGAAAACACTAATCCAGTCGCCCTGCGGCCGGTTTTCCACTCAGAGAAGTCTGCTATATCGGCATACATGGACCAGCCCAGGGGTAAGATGATCCCTGCTGTAATCCCAATCAATACATTCATACCGAAAATCAATATAATCTGGTCTGCGGAAATCAGAAAAAACAAGAAGCTCAACCCAGCTGAAATCAATGCCGCCCAGCTAAAAGTAGTCTTCTTCCCAAAACGAGCTGCAATAGGCTTGGCCAAAAGCACACCCAGGATATTGGTACCTAACCATATGGACATATAGGCCGAAGAAAGAGCCGTGGAGGACAATTCATAAGTACTGCCAAACAGCTCAACTACCTGGTCCTTTACATAGTACTTAAAGTAGAATAGTATGGAACCATCGCGCAGTGAGTTGAAAATTAAAATGAAAATATTGGCTCCCAACATGATGAACCAGGGCGCATTTTTAGCCAGATCTTTCAGATCATCTTGAAGCGAGTTTTTCTCTTCCTTCGGTGGTGCCAGTCGCTCTCTGGTTCCGGCAAAGGTCAGTATGAACAACACCGCTGCAACAACGGCATACACCCCAATCGTCATTTGATAGCCGGTGGCTTGATCGCCTCCCTGACTGAAATATTGGACAAGCGAATTAGCGGTGGCCGTGACAAACAAACCTCCAGAAAAGGCCCCAATAAACCTCCAGGATGCCAGAGATGTCCGCTCCACACTATCACCGGTCATCACGGCCATTAATGAACCATAAGGCACATTTACGGCGGTGTAGGCCATCATCATCAAAGTGTAAGTGATGTAGGCATAAATCAACTTGCCATCTGCAGTCAGGTCCGGAGTGGTAAACGTAAGCACTCCAATAATCCCAAAAGGAACTGCCCCGAATAACAAAAAAGGACGAAACTTTCCCCATCGTGTTTTGGTGCGATCTGAAATGATTCCCATCATGGGATCGTTCAGTGCATCCCAAACCCGTGTGACCAAAAACATCGTACCCACGGCTGCTGCCGAAATACCAAACACATCCGTATAGAAAAACAATAGAAACATGGAAAAGAGCTTCCAAAACATAGACGATGCAAAATCGCCAAATCCATACGAAATCTTTTCTTTTATACTAAGGGTAGAAGTGCTCATGAAGTGGGATTTAGTTTAACCCATTGGCCTTGAGGAAAGCCAAGTTGCGGTCTATTAACTGGTTTCTGATTTGGACGCTCGCATAAGATCGCAAGCCATCTTCTGGTGTGTTTTTGCAATAGTCTATCAGCTTGCCTACTGTTGAAGTAGCCACATGCATGCGCGTATCCGAGGATGCGTAGTAGATGTATACATCACCATTGTCTTTAGCTATCCAGCCGTTGGTAAACAATACATTGGATACATCCCCAACTCGCTCTTCACCTTGAGGTCCCATGAAATGACCAGCCGGTCGGTGAATCACTTTTGTGGGATTATCTAAAGCAGTCATGAATAGGTACAGCGTGTAGCGCAAGCCTGCAGCAGTATTCCTCACGCCATGTGCCAGGTGCAACCAACCGTCATCGGTCTTGATCGGAGCAGGTCCAAGTCCATTCTTTACTTCTTTGATGGTGTGGTAGACCTTCGGGTCAATGATTTGCTCATGGGTAACCACGGCTCTTTCCATAGACTCTACTAAAGCCCAGCCAATTCCGCCCCCTTTTCCCGCATCTATGAAGCCATCTTGCGGACGGGTATACAAAGCATACTTCCCATCCACAAACTCTGGATGTAATACCACGTTTCGCTGCTGGCTGCCACCAGAGTCCAAATCCGGCAAACGCTCCCACTCCACCAGATCCTTCGTTCTGGCAATGCCACATTTAGCTGTAGCTGCTGACTGGTCTGACTCAGGAGCTGTGTGATCTCTTCTCTCAGTACAGAACAAACCGTAAATCCACCCATCTTCATGACGCGTCAAACGCATGTCGTAAACATTCGTGTCCGGCTCGTCCGTTTCAGGAAGGGTGATCGGGTGATCCCAGAACCGGAAGTTATCAATCCCATTATCGCTTTCTGCCACCGCAAAAAAGGACTTGCGATCGTAACCTTCTGCTCGGACCACCAAACAAAACTTCCCGTTGAATTCTATAGCTCCAGCATTGAAAGTCGCATTCATGCCCTGGCGCTCCATCAGGTATGGGTTCGTCTTAGGATTCAAATCATATCTCCAGATAATCGGAGTATGCTTGTCGGTAAGAATTGGGTTTTTATAACGCTGATAAACCCCTGTAGTATCAGCTATTGGTTCGTTCTTCTGATTCAAGAATTGCTCGTGCTCGGACAGCAATGTTTTGATTTTTAGAAGGTGTTGTTCTTTCACTTGATTCTTATTCGTTAACATTCAAGTGAGAAGTTGAGCTAAAATTACGAACCTTCTAAATAGATAATCATTTTAGCCCTTTATTTTGACGAATTGATACTATTGATACAGTTGAACTAGGCTCTAGCCACTTTCCCAATCAGCCAAACGGCAAATCGAGGTGACATGCGTTTGAGGTAATCAAACAGGTAAGCATCCGGCCCAATACGTAAGCGTGACTTTCCTCTTTTTATTCCCCGTATGATCTTACATGCAGCTTTTGGTGCTGAGGTCATAGCCACCTTTTTGAAAAGCTCTGCAGACTCATCCTGAGTCATTCCTTCTTTGGGGCCTCTGATAAACTTGCTGTTTTTCACAATGTTGGTCTGAATACCTCCTGGATACACGCTCATCACTTGTACACTGGTACCTTTCAACTCTTGCACCAATGATTCATTCATACCCATAATGGCCGCTTTGGACACGTTGTAGGAACTTTGATTCGGGAATGGAATCAGTGCATTCACACTGGACACGTTGACCAGCATGGCTTTAGGACGAGCCATCAAATGAGGCAAAAAGGCCTTGGTCCCGTAGTAGCATCCCCAAAAGTTGACATCCATCACCATCCTAAAATCCTCTACAGACCCATCAACAAACCCATCAGCCACGGACCGCCCGGCATTGTTGATGACACAATCTACCTGACCAAAATAGTCGATGACATCTGCTGCATAGCTGAAAAAAGCTGCCTGATGGGAAATATCCAATTTATCAGCTTTCACCTTTACGCCGGAGGATTCGATCCGCTTGACCGTTTGTTGTAGATCTACTTCATTGATATCTGCCAGAGCCAAATGAGCCCCTTTTTTGGAAAGCTCAACAGCCAGTGCTTCTCCTATGCCAGAAGCGGCGCCAGTTACCACTACTACTTTGTCTTTAAGATTCATGCTTATGGTTATCGTGTGGCCAATTTACGACATATAAAAAAAACCGCCAGTCTAAACGACCGACGGCATTCCTAACATTTTTCAAATAGTAATTCTTATTTTTTAGTAAATGGCAAAGGTTGAGCATCGGTAGTGGGACCATCGACAACCAATGTCCCGTCCTCCTCTATGCGCATCGGATCAATAAACACCACGCGCTCTTGCCCACTTTGTGTGGTGCGCCCATGATAGACACAGTACATTTCTGTGCTATCAGCAGCGAACAGTACCATGTTGTGACCTGTGCCGGTTACGTCTCCTCCCTGGTCCACATTCTTTTGCAGTACCGGATTATTGGCCGCTTTGGTAAATGGCCCAAGTGGTGATGACCCGGTAGCATAACCAACGGCATAATTTTTCCCGGCATAGTAATTTGCAGAGTACATGATGTAGTAAATGCCATTCTTTTTGAAAAGAAATGACCCCTCGGTCCATCGTCGGTTGATCTCCTGTGAAGTGACTGATCTACTTTCCCACTCTGCCTGCTGATCATCCATAGATATCGGTGGTCTTAGTAGCAAAACCGGCTCCCCTACTACTCCACTAAAGTCTGACTTCAACTCAACTCCGTAGACCCAACTCTCTTCAACTTCATCGTACCACCCTTTGGCTTTGGCCCAATCTGCCACCTCACTTTGTACAGGGTGCTTCCAGCAAGCTCGTGAGTAGTAGAGATAGTTGGTACCGTCATCATCCACAAACACATTGGCATCAATGATTGGGTATCCGGGATTGAAGATTGGTCGATCAAACAGGTCTATAAAAGGCCCGGTGGGACTATCAGATTCAGCCACTCCTATCATAAAGTTTTCTTCCTCATTGGTGGGATTCTCTTTCCACTGGGCACTGAAAAAGAGATAATACTTCTCACCGCGCTTGTAGACTTCCGGTGCCCAAAACCACTTTTCATTCCAGGAACTATCGGTATTGCCTGTGTACACCTGTCCCTCAAACTCCCAGTTGATCAGGTCCTCAGACGAATAGGTAGCAAAACCATCTTTGGCTCCACCTCCGGTACCATACATGTAGTAGGTGCCATCGCCATTATCCAAAATGTACGGATCGCCAAAGGCCACATCGATGGGATTGCTGTAGGTTATCTCGGCTTGTTTGGTTTCCTTTTTAGAAGGTTGCCTACACCCCGCTACCAGGGCAAGTAATGCAACCATTACTGATATTGACTTAATCATTTGACTATTTTTCTGTTCTGAAAGGACTTGCGGGTAAGCCTTCCTTGTTATACAAATTGGCATCATCCGGATTGTCTCCCCAGGCATACCTGACCTGACTGGGTTCCTTCACTTTTTCGCTCCAGACAATCACTTGGTCTCCCTCCACCTTGGCTTTCGCCCAAACGAATTTCCCATCTGGACCAGCAATCGCAAATGCTTTCACATAACCATACTTGTCGTTCACTTCCAGACCGCTCCCTATGTTGGAAAAAGTGAGAATAGCTTTTCCGTTTTCTATGGTTATCTTTTCGAACGTTGGGCCAGAGTGAACCACCTCCATATCATAGGCTACTTTCTCTGCGGACATGGCTAGTCGATAACCCACATCCTTTTTGTTTCTCGGGTGAATGTCATTGGCTTCTCCTATGTCAATGATCACGGCCTGGCCGGTTTTAGGTAGTGAAAGTGTCATGGATTGTGCCTCTCGCAGTTCTGCCCAGCTACTGTTTTTTGGCTGCTCGTCAGGAGCCATAAAGTTGGCCAACTGCACCCAGATAAACGGAAACTCCTGCCCAAACTGCTGCCTCCAATCATTGATCATGGCAGGAAACAGCTCGCGGTATTGCATGGAATTGCGGGTATTGTTCTCTCCCTGGTACCAAATTACACCCTTGATGGCTAAATCAGTGATTGGAGCAATCATGGCATTGTACAAACAGGTAGGAAAATCATTAGGACCCATCGCAGGTCCTCCGAATGAGGATGATACCACTGCGGGTTTGTACTTCCAGTCTCCGGCTAAAGAAATCTTTTCAGAGCCAATTTTTAAAAAAAGCTGATCTGCCTCTCCATAGATACCTCCACCTCCTACTCCATCTGTCACTCGAATGACCAGCCAGTTGACACCCGGCTTCAATACTTCGCCCTTCACAGCATACGTTCTCTCCTGAGTCCAGTCCGTCATCCGGCCGATAAACTGTCCATTGATGTAGGTATCATCGATATCATCTATTGGTCCCAGACTAAGTGTAGCTGCCAACACTTGATCTTCGGATAGTTCAAAAGACTTAGCAAACCAGATGATACCATCCTCATTACCTATCTTCGTACTTTCCCAGATTTTTGGCATTTCGATGCTTTCCCAGGATTGATACTCACTTTCACTGAGGCTGAACCATTTCTGATTCATACCAGGCTCTTTGGCCAGAGCTGTTTGATATTGAGTCATCATTTCTTGAGATTTCTCAGTTCGCTCTACATATGCTGACTTATCAAGGTTCTGAAATCCATCTACAGCGGTTAATGCTTCCCAACTCATCCAGGTCTCTATGTCTGTGCCGCCCCATGAGCTATGGATCAAACCAACCGGTATATTCAAATCATTGTTGAGCTGCCTGCCAAAATGATAAGCCACAGCCGAAAAATTAGGCGTTGACTCGGGACTGCTGATGGCCCATCCACTAGTCGTCACATCGCTTTCTGGCTTGGCAGCCATATCCTTTTCTATGGTGAACAACCGGATATTGGGGTTTTGACTTTCAGCAATTGATTCTGGACCATTGTTCGTTTGGAACAGTGGCCACTCCATGTTGGACTGTCCACTACCTATCCACACATCACCAATAAGTACATTGGTGAGGGTCAGATCTTCAGTAGATCCAGATATGTTCATTGTGAAAGGTCCACCGAAATTCATTGGTTTCAATTGCACCTTCCACTCTCCAGACTTGGATGCTTTCGTTTCTACTGTCTGGCCGTTAAAACTTACAGCAATGGATTCTTTGGGGTTGGCTGTCCCCCAAATCTTGACTGGTTGGTCGCGCTGCAAGACCATGTGATCGCCAAAGACATTGGCTACCTTTAGTTGTGCATTGGTGATTAATGCATGCGCCAACAGTAGAACTATGGGGAGAATTCTCTTTATCATCATTTTAGGATCATTTAATAAATGACCAAAGTTCGGCAATCAAACACAAGCAAACGTACATTTTACGCCATAATCTGGTACTCATTTGTCATTCACTATTCTCCTGACGGTTTCTTGAGAGGCTCATTCAGTGGTTTTGGCTCACCAAATAATGGATTACCATTCAAATCCCAGGTAAAGGATTGAATGCGAATGGATCGATCACCCCCACAACCTTGACCGGCCTGAGGGTTGGCGTGATAGATGATCCAGTCTTCTGCCCCATCTTTAGACTTGAAAAAGCTATTGTGTCCTGGACCAAAGGCATTTCCAGCAGGATTCTGAGTAAAAACTGGCTCTTCAGACTTTTTCCATGAAGCTGGATCCATCAGGTCTGCATCGGTCTCGGCAGTCAACATCCCAAGTGAATAGCCATCCGTCCAGCACCCACCAGCAGAATAGATGAGATGCACCTTGTCGCCATGTTTGAGGATTTGTGGCCCTTCAGTCACCGTTGGTGACACCTCATTGGTCTCCCAACCAAACTCTGGCTTGGTGAGTAATACTCGTTCTCCAACTGGTGTCAAAGGATCTTTCATCTCGCAGATGTAAATATCTTGTCGCACATTCTCATCTCCTTCCCAGCCGGACCATAGGTAATAGAGCTGATCCTTGTGCTCGAATAATGTCCCGTCGATGGCCCACTTATCTCCTGGCAATTCCAACTGCCCATGATCCACCCATGTACCAGCGAATGGATCTGCACTTGCATTCTCCACCACAAACATTCGGTGGTTGTAGTTATCACCATCGTCTGCAGCATAGTAGATGTACCATTTACCATGGTAGCGATGGATCTCTGGTGCCCAGATTTCTTTGGAGTTAGGACCGGAGGCTGGTGGTGTCCAAACTACCTGTTTTTTAGCTTCGGACAAATCGGACATGATTTCACTCCGATACAGCGTCAGGTTATTGCCAGTGGTGAACGTTAAATAATAAGCATCCTCCTCCTGCCATACCCACGGATCTGGCCCTGAGGTGTGTATGGGGTTACGAAACATGGAATCATCATCCTGCTGCTTCTCCTCAACTTTTTTTTCGTTTTCAATGCTCGTGCAAGCAGATGCCAACATGATGATGCCTAATACTGACAAGATGAACATTTCTTTCCTGGACATGATATTTGCTTTATTTGGTGACCTGCTTGGGTATGATGACCTGATCCTCATCTACCTCAAACTCAAACTGTTTGCTCTTCCTATTCCATTTCTTGATGATCGGAACAATTCGTGTTCGTCTTGGACTCACTTGATCTGCACTGTTGTGTACATGGTAAACGTAATGCAATTGATCATTAGGTCCTGTGAAAAGATCTCCATGACCAGACCCGTTTTCGCCGACTATGGACCTGTGTAGAATCGGATTACTCTCGTTTTTAACCCATGGACCGTAAGGAGAATCTGCTATGGCGTAGCCCATAGCATAGTCGATGTTCATGAAATGGTTGGCCGAGTAAAATAGGTAATACTGATCTTTCAATTTAATAACTGTGGGTCCTTCCATAATCGGATCAGATTTGTAAAGTGGCGTAGCTTCCCAATCTTCAGTTTGATCAAAACATTTAGTTAAAGTTTCCGGCTTTATCTCACCCGCCTCCAGATCAAACTCGGCCACCCACAGGTAATTTCCACGGTTGAACCTGACGTGATAGAGATAGTATTTGCCGTCATCATCTTTGAAAATGTAGGAGTCGATGTTCTTTTCAGAGCCATCAATTGGACCTACTTCTTCCTGCCGGAAGGGTCCCATCAAGGAATTAGAAGTTGTTAACACGGTCTGTTCATTGGCCGTATGGGTGAGGTAGTAAGTGGATCCTTCCTTAATAATCTGTGGAGCCCAAAATCCCCAGGTTCCAAAAGTGTTGTCCCCTTCATTTAGGATCATATATAGTGAATCACTTTGCCCAGCTGGAACGGTCCAAGATTTTAAATCTTTCGATTCTAAAATTGAAAACCCAAGTGGTTTACGATTTTTTGTCCCGATCAAATAATAGGTTTCTCCCTCCTGGTAAATGGTAGGGTCTGCAAGAAATATCTCCTTTGATTGCTGTGCCATTACCTGTACGGCTACAAAAAGGATCAGTGAACAGACTATGTGGTGTTTCATTTTACAAATTGTTTTGGTTGATTCCTTGAAGTTATTGTTGCTTATCTATACCGAATTCGGTGACTAGCTGATCATATTCCTCACTGCTGATGGTAATCATACAGCCATGACGCACCTTAGGAGGCATGCTGTATTTATCCCAATCAGAAAAGAAGGTGTAACCTGATATCTGATACCAGGGACCATCCAGCTGATCGGCGACCGATAAGCCGTAGGAAACACCAGGATATTGCTCATAATAGAGGTACCATACCTCTCCGTTAGGCGACGGAATGAGCATGGGTGCTTCTCGAAAATTTGGACTTATAGGGTCTGACAAATCCTTATACGGACCAAATAGATTATCTGAGCTGGCAATGCGAATGGTTTTGCCCGTCACCCAATCCAGTGTAGGATATCGCTCATCTTTAATAATTGCCCAGTACTTTCCTTCAGCATTTCGGATGAAAACATCGATTGTTCCCATGTCCCAATCAAATAGTTTGTTTGGCACCTCTGAAAATTCCTTCAAATCCCTGGAGGTGACATAAAGAGTACGTTGACTTGCCCAATACCTCTCTGGATCCTCTTTGGTTCCCTCCTCGTGTGGAGTATGCCAGGTCATCACATACTGTCTGCTATTCTTATCGTAATAAAGCTTCGGTGCTCCTATACGCTGGAGTGGCTGATAGTTGGGTGTTTTCTTGAGATCAGGGGTAAACACACTGTGCTTCTTCCAGGAGATCAGGTCCTCTGACACCCAAATAGTAATATCTGGTGAGGCATCACTTTCATTTCCGGCAATGTAATAACGGTCGTCGTGCCCCTTTACAATGTCTGGATGTCCATGATACTCCTCAAAAACACGTTTTCCATTATTCAGCCGATACCAATGCAGCCCATCCAAACTAACAGAATAATAGAGTTCACCATAATCATCGTGTGTCATGTGAGCAAAAAGATAGGCTTCATTGACGGGCCGCTCTCCAGCCTTAACTTGCCCTGGAGGATCTGGCTGCTGAGCCCAAGCCAAGGCAGCTAGAAGCATTAGGGTCGTTGATAGTATACATTTCATTCCTTCTCTAATTAAACCATGTGATGGCTGGTCACTTTTGAGCCGAGGCTATCCAGCAACCAGACCATCAGCAGGTGTGTATTTAATTCTTTATAATTCGTTCTTTAACTGATAAGTTTTTAGCAGTTAATTCGAGTAAGTAGATACCGGTAGAGAGCTTATCCAGACTCAACTCAAGTGAGTTCTGACCTTGGATCAACTGTGTGTTTTGTTTATAAACAACCTGCCCAGCTGCATTCAACAAACGAATGCTACCGACTCCTTTTGATGAATGACTAAACAGAATACTCAGTTTTTCTGTGGTTGGGTTCGGAAAGATTTCCAATTCCACTTTATCGACCTTTTGTTCTGCGGTCACAAGTCGCTGACTCTGGGTAACCGATTCCAGAGACCATCGCTGACAGTCACCACCGATCCACTCCCATTGCTGCACATTGGCACCATCCGCAGTAGCACATTCTGACACATCGAGCACCTTCAATCCATTCTTGGAGGTGATCTTGTAAAAGCCTGGCTCTACCTCTTCGAATCCCCACTTTTGGCAATCAGCTCCTGTACCTGTCCAGACCTGCACGTTACTTCCGCTTGTGGACGAGCATCCATTTACATCCAGGGCCAAACCACTGGCATTGCTAATGATTTCATAGTACCCATCGGATGTGGTATTAATACTCCATCGCTGGCAGTTGGCACCATTCCATGGCCACTGCTGCACGTTTGCTCCCACTGAGGTAGAACATCCCGAAACGTCCAATACTTTGTTGCTGTTTTTGGAGGTAATTCGGTACGATCCTGTGGGCACTTCATTGGGACTAACAGGCTCCAGTCTCCACTGCTGACAGTCACCACCGAGCCATTCCCACTGCTGAACATTCTGTCCATCCGCATCGGAGCATGCATCTACATCGAGCACTCTGCCGCTATTCTTTGAAACCAATCGATAATAACCAGCGCCCGTTGGCTCGATGTACCATCTCTGGCAGTCAGCTCCATTCCATGGCCATTGCTGCACATTGCCTCCATTGACAGATGAACAACCAGCCACCTCCAGTACTTTACCACTTTGCTGAGAGGTAATCCGATATTCTCTATTTCCAAGGTATTCGAGTTCCCATCGCTGACAATCACCACCAGCCCATGGCCATTGCTGTACATTCGCACCATCAGCTGTGCTGCAAGCATTTACATCCAGTGCTTTTCCACTATGCTTAGCAGTCAACCGATAAACACCATCTGCAAAAGGGACATTGAATGTACCAACTCCCGCGTACACGCGACATTCCTTATTGGCCAGCTGAACCACTTCAGTACCTCCAGCCCCTGCAACAAACTGAGTGCTATAGTTGCTGCAAGGATTTGTGCCATCACTAGGTGTAAACAATGGAGCTGATCGCTCTGCCCATAGCCCGGTACCATTGGTGGAGTTTACCATGTATTTCTTCCCATTCTCTGCCACGTCTACATTGGCACCATTTCGAAGAACCTGACCTGCTACGAGTAATTCTCCATTTGTGGTGCCATTATCAATCCAGGTAACTGTAGGAGCATGTGAGAAGTGGTTGCCTGATACCGATTCGATTCGACTACCGATATTGCCAATGGCTCCCCAATTCACGCCATCTGAAGATGTTCTGATAAAGGCATCACAGTTGTAAGTAGGGCCACATATTTCATAAACCATCACATAATCACCATTTGGCAACTTGCTGATGGTGGGCATCCCTGGTCGCTGATCATTGTCGGCAATACCGATATCAAATACTTCACCTCCCCATGTGGCACCTCCATCTGTAGAGATTTTGTGGGCGATCAGCTGGTTGTAACCTGAGCCCTTATGTTCTTCAGAGGCATAGTACATGACCAATCGCCCCAGATCATCTATGATGAATTCTGCTTCCCATAAACCTGTGTTTCCTGTCACTGGTGTAGAAAAATAGCTCCAACTATTACCCTGATCCGTACTCTTGTAGATTTTGATTGCACGGCTTGCTGGTGCAGCTCCATCATGAGCCGATACCGCCCAAAACAGGGTACCCGCAGTAGTACTCCCCAGGTTTTGAGGGACCTCATACAATTCACTGCAACAAGTGTTGGCAAAACCAGTCTCAGTGATGGTGGTAATCTGAGACCAGCTGAGACCATCATCTGTACTTTGGTAAATACGACCGGCACCAATAACATCAAAGCTCGCAATGAGTCTGCCATTAGCGGAACCATTGGCTTTCAGCCGGATCAATCTCGGGTAGAAGGAGTCTACATCCTCCAGCAGCACCTCTTGTGATTTCACAGCGAGGCACAGAAATAACAATAGAAATAGTGATGTGAGTTTTTTCATCATTTCTGGTTTTTTTTATAAAACATTGATTTAATCACACCTGCTATTGTCAATCAATCAGCGGAGGTCAATTCTTTTATTAGATCCACCTCCTCCTGGCTGTAGACAGATCCATCTTGTCTGAAAATGTCATGAAACCAAACCTCTGGTTCTTCACCAGATTCGATCGGTGTATCCCAAGCGTATATCGTATTGCTTTTGCCTGACACCAAGCCCCAGTTGAAAGCGCCAATCTTGTGTGCTTTGAGCATAGGCATAATGTCCTGGAAAGTGCTATTACGCGTTCTGGCCATGTATTCGGTACAGAGCATCGGTTTACCATACTGCTGCAAGGTGTCGATCATGGCAGCATGATGCGCACTGTCTTCGTAGTTGTGGTAGGTGATCACATCAGAGTTTTCCAGTTGAAACTTATTCAGGTTGGTAAGGGAATTGTTCCAAACCCCTGCCGATAGAGGCTGTGATGGGTTGACCTCACGGCCCCATTGAAATACCTTTTTGAGCAAAGGCAAAGATCTATCTCCATAACCAGAGTTGCCGGGTTCGTTGTACACGTCCCAAAGTAGAATACGCGAATCATCAGCAAAATGCTTCATGACATCTTTCACATAGACTTCCAAATCGTTGACTAGCTCTGGCTGGTCGTATATCAGCTGCCCTGGATCTTGAATCCAGCCGGAGTTGTGGGTTCCGGTTTTAGGTTCTGGTTGCCTACCCGCCTGGTAAGTATTGTTCCAGCAGTCATCAAAAAACACAAACATGGTAGCAATACCATGACTGTCGGCTATCTTGAGATACTCTGCCATTCGGTTTTTAAAGCCTTCCTTATCCTGCTCCCAAGCAACATGATGCAGATACACCCGCATGGCATTCATTCCAATATCTTCGGCCCATCCGAGTTCTCGGTCAATAATTTTAGCATCAAATGATTCAGCTTGCCAGGTCTCCAGTTGATTGATGGCCGAGCTTGGATTGAAGTTAGCTCCGCGATACCAGGGCTTGTCTTTGTACCAGCTATTGGCTTGCTGCTTGCTCCAGACTTCCCGGGCAAACGGCTTTTCCGTATTCGCATTTTCTTTTTTAGCTGGAGTACAAGCTACTACCAGCAGGATCAGGATCATTGGAATAAAAATCTTCATATCAGGAAGGTTGGATTTAAATAATTGTCAATTAGCAATAGCTACCTGCAGGAGGCGGCCCCCACCACCTCCGCAGGTTGTAGCTATCTAACTTAAAATGGTTCAGTATTCAGCGTGCTGATCCAGGTTTGGATTGTTCTCCACATCCACCTGTGGGATTGGCAATCTATGAGATCTACCCACCACGAAGTTGAAAAAGTCTGGATCACGCTGCGCAATAGCATCTACGCTAGCCTGTGATTCTAAATCTCCCCAGCGTTTGAGGTCCATCCAGCGAGTACTTTCGCCACACAGTTCCAGGACTCTTTCTATTTTCAGGCGCTCTAAGAATGCATCCTGATCATTCCCAATTGCTGGATAGGCTGTAGCCAAAGGTGCCATATTTGCTCGAGCTCTCACCTGATCCACATACTGATAGGCCTCAGCTGTGTTTCCTAGTTCGTTGAGCACTTCTGCGTATAGCAGTAGAATATCAGCAAAACGAACCAGCCTTAGATTGACTTGAGAGAAGTAGTCCTCATTGTCGCGATAGTAGTCACGCTGATATTTTCTGAAGTAAGCATCTTCTGGTCCCCACTCCCAGTCACGGCCATAGGTTTTGTCTCCAAAGTCTGCTTCCAGATCTGAATACAGCGCAGAGTGTCTTAGACGCTCGTCCAGATTCCCATCCAGGTCTAGTTCTTTTTTGAACTCTTCCACTACCCAGTATCTCAGCTGACCATCAGACCATCCGATTCCACCAGGAGCAAAGAACTGTGCTCGGTTATTACCCATACTCGCATTTGGCACTTCTCCATCGCCTCCACCGAAGTTTGCGTCAGAGAACTGAATCTCAAAAACCGACTCGATGTTGTTTTCATTGAGATGCGTAAAGTTGTCTTTGAAGTTTGGTACCAAACCATAAAGGTCTCTTCCTTCTCCGGTAAAGAAATAGTCTAGAGCTCCTTTAGCCTCTGTCCACATACGCTGCTGCATGTATGTTCTCGCGAGAAATGCATAAACAGCCCCTTTGGTAGGTCTTCCCACATTGGCTGCATCCCACTCGGTAGGTAACACCGCCACTGCTTCATTCAAATCCGTCACTACTTGTGCATAGATTTCAGCTTGAGTGCGTTTCTCTGGTAGGTCTTCAGGACTGGATGGCTCCAGTACCAATGGTGCATCTTCCCACAATACTCCAATATTGAAATAATAGAAAGCTCTGAAGAATTTGGCCTGAGCCAATATCAACTCTTTCTCAGATTCATCCATGTCAATATCTGGCACATTGGCCAGCACCTGATTGCATCGGTAGATAGCCTTGTAATGATCTCTCCAGGTAATCACCTGGCCTTCCCAGAAGTTATAGTTGACATATTGGAAACGTGTCCAGTCTCCTAACTCTATCCATGGGCTTTTACTGTATCCAATGTCAGAGGTAAGATCATACCTAAAGTAGATCCATCTGCTCCACAACCCAGGCTTGTACTGCATCGCATAGATGGAGTTGACACCTAGTCGTGCGTCTTCTGCAGAAGCCCAAAACTGGTCCTCTGTCAAAGTATTAGGGTTTTTTACATCTAACAGCTCCTCATCACAGCTATAAAGCGTCATGGCAACCATCAGTAAGAATATGTATTTAAGATTTTTCATTTCGCTTCAGTTTTTGATTAAAATCCAAAGTTTAGACCTACAGACATTGTCTTTACATTAGGGAATGCTCCCAGATCTAGCCCACGCTCGTAGATGGTAGGCCCACGAAATTCTGGGTCAAGTCCCGTGTATTTAGTTAAGGTGAGCAAGTTTTGCCCTGAGATAGACACCTGAGCAGTTTGGAAACCAATCTTCCCTAACAAACCTACCGGAAGGTTGTACGCGAGGCTGATGAATTTGAGACGGGCGAAATTTCCATTTTCCAACCACCTATCCGTATCAGCTCGTGAATTCAAAGTAGTCCCATAGTAAGCTCTAGGCACGTCTGTATTTTGGTTTTCGGCAGTCCACGGCCGGATGCCAGCAGGATAGTTAGAGTTGTCATCAAATCTACCCATCACAGACATTGGAGCGTTATACACTGTAGCTCCCAAGGAGCTAAACCAGGTCATCGTGAACTCAAAGTTTCCATAAGAAGCATTTAAGTTGAGTCCGATTTCTACATCTGCCCAGGGATTGCCAACCACCACTTTGTCATCGTTAGTGATCTGGCCATCTCCATTGTGATCTACAAATCGGATATCACCAGGCTGTGCATCTGGCTGAATCACCTGACCGTCAGTGGTATGGTTCTGTACATCCTCAGCATTCTGAAACAAACCATCGGTTTCCAGTACATACCACATCCCTATTGGGTTGCCCACTTCAGTCACGGTATTGCCCACATAGATGTCATTTCTTCCATATCCAAGTGAGAGCACTTCATTGTGGATGGTCGTTACATTCAATGAAGCATTGTATTTCAGATCTTTTTCAGCTTCAGAATATGCCAGGGTGAATTCAAATCCAGAGTTTCTTAAGGAAGCCGCATTCACAATAGGGTTGCCTCCATCGTTACCAGTAGTGAGTGTGATTGGTGCAGCTGTCAACACATCGTCTGTTGTGGACACATAGTACTCAGCAGTGGCTGTTAGTTTGTTGTCCAAAAGACCAAGGTCCAATCCAAAGTTGCTCTGAGTGAGTGTCTCCCATCTCAAGTTGTTGTTAGCCAACCGGATATTTGTAGCACCTGGCTCAATGTGCTGATCATCACCCATCACGATAGTCGGGAAGGTATTGATAGTCTGCTGATAATCCCAGAAACCAATATTGGCACTACCGAGTGTCCCATGATTGGCACGTAGTTTCAAATTGCTGATTAAGCTGCTATTGAAAAATGACTCGTCACTAATTCTCCATGCACCAGCGATGGATGGGAAAGTGGACCAGCGATTGTCTGGACTTAGTCTAGATGTTCCATCTCGTCTGAATATGGCTGTAAGAATGTACTTATCATCATAGGAATAGTTCAGTCGTCCCAGGTACGAAATCAAAACCGCTTCTTGTCGGAATCCAGTAACTACTGCCTGATCTCCCTGATCTAATACTGTGTAGTACTCACCTGTAGTTGGGTTTTGAGGTAGATTTCTTTTAGTGCCTTCCATGCGTGCATACTTGTCGTTTTGGAAAGTTTGTCCCAACAACACGTTGAAATTGTGCTTACCAAAATCCTTTTCCAATGTCAGTGTGTTCTCTACCAACAATGTGCTGGATGCCGCTCGGTTTTCGATGGCGATAGCCGGATCATATGGCTGATTCAGGGTCCAGTTTCCTTCCTTTCTCAGGTACTGGTAGTGATCGAAGCTAGCATTGTACCCTACATTCAATCGGTATTTGATCCATTCTGCTGGCTTGATCTCAGACCAGAGGTTTCCACGTACGCGGAAGTTCTCATTGGTACGGTCATCCAGATCAGCAATCGCTATTGGGTTGGTCGCAAATGTTCTGGCACGATCTTCACTCCCATATCCATATCCCCCAGGGTTGTTCTCGTCATAAACCGGGATCGTCGGCATCAAACGAATTACATCAAATATCGGATTGCCAGACATTTCGTCTGCCTTCGCATTGGTGATGGCAATGTTTTCACCTACACTAAAGATTCCCTTGTTAGCAGAGGTATTCACTCTGAAGCTTAATCGCTCAAAACCTGTACTGATTACCGTTCCTTTGTTCTCGAAATAGTTACCGGAAATCAAGTAGGTTCCATTGGAGCTACCGCCTGAAAAAGACAAGTTGTAATCTTGAATGCGACCGGTCTGGAAAGTCTCATCTTGCCAGTCTGTATCATTGGTCAAGTCGTGATCCTGCCTGGGAACTCCCGCATTATCATAGGCCATGTTATTGATCTCAATGTATTCATCACGTGCCGCCAGGTCATATCTCGGGATATTCTGAATTCCCGTTTTACCGGAGAACTTCACCTGAAGTGGTCCTTCTTTACCTTTCTTGGTGGTAATGATAATCACACCATTAGCTGCTCTGGATCCATAAATGGCCGCTGCAGAAGCATCTTTCAAGATTTGTATAGACTCAATGTCATTGGGGTTGAAATCGCGGTTGGCTGTGGTGATCATTCCATCAATAACATAGAGTGGAGGTTCATTAGAAAAATTGCTCAACCCTCTAATTTGAATTTGTGCTTCACTACCAGGTTGGCCTCCGCCTCTGATGTTCACACCAGTAGCCAATCCTTGCATGGCCTCAGCCACGGTGGTAGCCTGGCGTTTTTGGACCTCTTCGGATTCCACCACAGAAACTGCTCCAGTCAGGTCAGCCTTTTTCTGCTCACCATACCCCACCACTACCACTTCTTGCAAGCTGGTATAATCTGTTTCCAATGTCACGCTTATCTCTGTCTGACCAGCTACAGCCACCTCCTGAGACTTGTACCCCACAAAGGAGAATACAAGTGTTTCTGTGTCATCTGAAACAGTGAGTTTGTAAGATCCATTAACGTCAGTGATGGTACCAATACTTGTTCCTTTGACTGCTACTGTAGCACCAGGTAAACCCTCACCATTTTCATCGAGAACTTGCCCCGTGATGGTGACATCATCAGGTATATCGTAGGTCTCCAACACACTTGGCGTTTTCAAGTGGCGATCCACATGAATGTGTTCATTGATTCGCTTGAACTGAACGTTGGCTTTTTTGGATATTTCCTCCAATATCTTGCCCAATGACTCATTGGAACCAATAGAAACTTTCTTGTTTTTCACAAACCGGTCGTTGTATGTAAAGACAAAGTCGGTCGTTGATTCAATCTCTCTGAAGATCTGGAGCAATTCCCGATCCTCAGCTGTAAGGTCAATGTCGATTTCATATAAGCTCTTTTGCTGCGCCACGCCTACTCCGGCGTGTAACATACCAGCAAAAAGCACCTGTAGAAATATGACGTAAAAAAGGGGTTTAGACATAATCAATATTTCCCTCAGTAGATTATTTTTCATACTTTTAAGGTGTTTTAGTGAATAATTAGATTGCTAGAACCAACCCTTGCAGCCGGAGTTCCCCAACTTTTTGGATGCGAGGGTTTGTTGTTTTGTAGGTTATTGATACTAACCAGTTTAGGTCATTAATTCATCATTTTTCTTCATCATAGATCCGAATGGTTTTATGGTTTATTGAATAATTGAAATGAGAGGTGTAGCTAATCCCTTTCAGGATTACTTCAAGTGGTTTATTTTGATAGCGACCGCTGTATTGTCCTTCCAGATTCAAACTTTCATCTACTTCTATCTTCACTCCATACCACTTTTCAAGAGATTTGAAAATTTCTGGCAATGTCTGATTTTCAAAAGCCAATAGTCCTTCAGTCCAGCCAATTAGCAATTCTGGGTCGAATTCTGTCTGATTCAGCGTACCATCATCTTTATTGAACACGCCCATGTCTTCCGGGAGCAGTACTTCCTTTCGACCCGCAGTGCTTTCTATCTGCACTTTGCCTGTGACCACTGCCACATAGATTTGCCTCTCTTCGGTGTAGCTTCTCACATTAAAAGAAGTCCCGAGCACCCGAGTGGTAAGCTGGCCAGACTCTATTAGAAATGGTTGTTGTGGATTTCGCTTCACGTCAAAGAAAGCCTCTCCATATAGAGTGACCTGGCGAATACTATCGACAAACTCTTTCGGGTAAACTAGTGAGCTTCCAGAGTTGAGCATCACTTTAGTCCCATCCGCAAGCTGAATGTTGCGCTTTTGTCCGGGAGCCGCCTTGATCATGACCATCTCTGGCACACTCAGAGTTTCTTCTGGTTGATTCAAGTAAAGTATGGCAGTCACAGCCAGTAAAAGGGCAATCACAGCAGCCAAACGAAAAGTATGGGTTTGTCGCCAAACGAACGCCTTATTATTTCGACGGTTGTTGGCCTTCAATACTTGTTCAAATACTCCTGTGTATTCTTCCTCAGTGAGTTGATATTGATTCTTGTAAGAAATAGACTGAACGATCTGCTGTGCTTGCTCCACTACCGGAACTCGGTCTGGATTAGTTGAAATCCACTTCTTCCAGAAGTGATCCGTTTCCTGATCGGGATGCAGTACCCAATTGACGAAGAACTCGTCCTTTAAAAAATCCTCTAATTGATAATGCCGATAGTCCATCTATGCTTCTTGTTCCTTTACCTCTAAAAGGCAAGAAACTCGCAAATGACCATAGGGTGTTGAAATATTTATAAATATCTCAACAAATAAGCTTTGCGACTGATGATAATTGCAATAATAAATCCTATAAACTACAAATTAGATAACTGTATCGCAGATAGTAAAGTGAAGATTTCCTTCTTATGTGGACCCAGTATCTTGGCGAGTGACTCAGTAGATCTGTAGATCAAGGCTCGGGATGATTTAACTTTAATGCCCAACATCTCGGCAATCTGATCATATTGTAGTCCCTCAAAAAAATACAAGACCAATGCTTCCCGCTGCAGCGGTGGGAGCTGATTCAGACTCTCTTCAATCAGCTTCTCTTTGGCAACATCTAGTTGGCCATTGATCCATTTGGCTTCTGCTGAAATAGTGATTAAAAAGGACTCATTTCCAGAGTCCTGCTCTGCCGATTTACGCTTTTTGGTATGTTTTATAGAACGTAGAAGCTTGTTTCGAAAGCTCTTCATCAAATAGAATTTGATGGAATTGGTGGATCCCAGCCCTTCGCGATTGTTAATCAAGTCTATGAAAAGATCCTGAAGAGTATCCCGTACTAAGTCACGATCATTTACAAATTGACATCCGTAATTAAATAACACCTCGGAATGGGTCCTATAAATGTAGGTAAGTGCATTTTGGCTTCCAGATTTGAACCGATCCCACAACAGATCATCACTCTCCAGATGCTCATTTTTTTGAGAAACATGCAAGAATTGATTACCGGTTGTCGCTTTAGAAGTTCTAGAAGTGTCGCTCATACACGTAAATATTACGGTTATAAATTTATCAAAAACAACACTGAAAAGCGATTAAATTTTACATTTTCTCAAATACACAGCGCTCATGGAGAATAATAATCAATGGAAACATTAAATAGTAATTCCCTTGTACTGCAGCAAAAGAGCCTTACTGTCCGTCGGTTTTTAAGAGAACTTATAAACTGTGGTGCTATGATACTCCTCCCCTGGGTAAAGAATAGTCAGTGGGAATGTTTGTTTGTTTGGTGAATCCGGATAATGCTGCGTTTCCAGACAAAAAGCATCTCTTCGCTGGTAGGTTCCACCTTTGCCCGTCTCTTTTCCATCCAGAAAGTTGCCGGTGTAAAACTGCAAGCCTGGCTCAGTGGTGAGTACCTCCAACACAATACCACTCTTATCTCCACGAGCTTTCGCAGCAAACCTCGGTCCCTGTGTGGTACGCTTATCCAGGGCATAGCTGTCAAGTGTGTAGTTGTGATCATAACCAAACCCAAATTCTATCTGCTGATGCTGATCCTCGATCCGCTCGCCAATTCGGGTTGCTTTCCTAAAATCCAGCGGAGTATCTTCTACCTTCTCAATGGTACCAATCGGTATCTGGTTCTTATTGATAGGCGTAAAAGCTGAAGCATTAATCTCCAATACATGATCCAGAATAGAACCACTACCCTCTCCGTTCAGATTAAAAAAGGCATGGTTGGTCAAGTTAACCGGAGTTGGCTTGTCAGTGATAGCCTTGTAATCCATCACCAGTTCATTATCATCCGTTAGCGAATAGGTCATTTCCACTTCTAGCTGGCCAGGAAACCCCTCTTCACCATCTGCTGCCGTGTAGGTGAGTGTAATAGCTGTATCAGAAACCTCTTTCACTCCCCAAACCACCTTATGAAACCCTTTGACACCACCATGCAGGTTATTAGGTCCATTATTCTGTGCCAGTGTGAAGATGTCCCTGCCAATTGCAAACTTGCCATTGGAAATGCGATTGCCAAATCTCCCGATGAGCGCACCAAAATACTCCTGTGAAGTGTTCAAGTATTCCTCTAGTGTGTGGTAGCCTAGATTGACATCTACCAGATTTCCATTCTGATCCGGCACAATCAAGTGTACTATCCGACCACCGTAGTTGGTAATGGTCACTTGCGTGCCTTTAGTGTTGGAGAGGAGGTAGAGGTCCACCTGCTGGCCATCCAGCTCTCGCTGAAAAGATTTTCTGATAGATGTGTATTCCAAAGTCTTGTCTATTTATTCTGGCTAATGAATGCTAGCAACCTCCTAGTATTCAAGTCTCAATACGTCAAATCTATTAAAAAGTGAAACTAGAAGACTAATTATTTGAGATTCTTCGGTTCGTATCCACATTTTTAAACAGATTGTTCCTGTAGCTTGTAATGCACTGATGATAGAGATCTCAGCTTTTCGGCGGCCATTTCAGCAGTAATATCACGCTGCGGATTGGCAAACATCTCGTAACCGACCATGAATTTTTTGACTGTAGCCGAACGAAGCAATGGTGGATAAAATGAATAATGAAAATGCCAGCCTTCGTAATCTGCTCCATCGGTAGGCCGCTGCTGCATTCCGGCCGAATAGGGAAAAGAGCAGCCAAACAGGTTATCATATTTGATAGTAACGAATGACAGCATGGATGCAAATGACTGTTCCTCTTCTTCGGTCATATCGGTCACTGCCTGAATATGTCTTTTGGGTATGATCATGGTTTCGTATGGCCATACAGCCCAAAATGGCACTAAACACACAAAATGTTCATTTTCACTAATGATTCGCTCGCTAGATGCCAATTCTTGCTTCAAATAATCTCCTAATAATGAAGTTCCGTGTTTATCAAAATATGCATTCTGGGTTTTTGTCCGCTTTTCAATTTCATTTGGAACACTGCTCTGAGCCCAAATCTGTCCATGGGGATGCGGATTGCTACAGCCCATTATGGATCCTTTGTTTTCAAATATCTGAACGTTACTGATGTAATCAATTGCTGATAATTCATCAAACTGCGCTTTCCAAACCTTCACTACCCTGGTCAGTGCCTCCACACTCATCTCCGGCATGGTCAGGGAATGATCTGGTGAAAAACAAATCACCCTGGAGGTACCTCTTTCTTCCACCGATCGCAACAGTCCATCCTGATGTTCCTCCACGCCCTGATCCTCCATCAAAGCGGCAAAATCATTTTTAAAAACATAGGTAGACTCATAGGCAGGGTTGCTAGCACCCCCCATGCGTTCGTTGCCCGGACACAAGTAACAAGCAGGGTCATAGGATGGACGCTTCACTTCTTCTACAGTCTCCGTTTTGCCCTGCCATGGACGCTTGGTACGATGCGGTGACACCAATACCCATTCATCAGTGAGGGGATTATACCTTTTATGTGGCTTTTCAATGTTTAAACTCATATGAATTAGATCCTTTTCACGCCATCAGAGATCAGTACTTTGATTGGAGTGATCTCTTTTTTAAATTCTGCCTGATAGGCTTTGTTAAGCTCATCTATAAACTGATCTTCACTCCCTTTATTCACCAGGTTGATGGTGCAGCCACCAAATCCTCCACCCATCATCCGAGCCCCCAGCACGTCACTTCGTTCGTTGGCAAAACCAGCCATGAAGTCAATTTCAGGACACGAAATCTCATATTCCGTGCGCATACCATCCTGAGCCACTTTTAGTATCTGACCAACAGTTGCCCATCTGGATTCACTCATTGCTTCTGTCATTTTCTTTACCCGATCATTTTCTTCGATCACGTATTTGCACCTTCTAAAAACAACATCAGAAAATTCATCCTTATGCGCCAGTAACTGATCCATAGTAACATCACGCAATGATTCGATCTCAGGATCGCTTTTTTGCAGGATAGCTACTCCTTCCTCGCACTGCTGGCGACGAATGTTGTACTCTGAATCAGCCAGATTGTGTGAGACATTGGAATTGCACAAGATGATGGTATGATCAGTCAAGGCTATAGGAAAGTGCTGGTACGCCAACGACTTACAATCTAGCAGTAGCGCTTGGTCTGGAGCACCCATCATACTGGCAAACTGGTCCATAATACCACACATGACCCCAGCATAATTATGCTCTGCTTTTTGAGACATTTTCACCATGTCTACTTTCTCAATTTTGAGCTGAAATAGTTCGTTCAAAGCAAAACAGGTACCACACTCCAGTGCAGCTGAAGATGACATTCCTGAACCTTGAGGAACATCCCCAGAAAAAACCATATTGAAGCCTTCTACCTCACGGCCAGATTTCTGAATCTCCGCCACCACACCCATGATATAGTTGGCCCATGAAACCGACTGAGACGGCTGGAAATCATCTACTATAAAGGAGAACGTTTCATTCATATCCAACGAGACTAGTGTAGACTGAGCAGTACCAGATTTGGACACAGCCAGGTAAATGGCTTGATCCACAGCAGCCGGTAATACGAATCCATCGTTATAATCAGTATGCTCTCCAATCAGGTTAATCCGGCCCGGTGCTTTGACCACTATGGGGTCCGCACCAAACTCTTCAGTAAACCGAGATTTAACTTCATTATGGATTTTTTGATTCATCATTTCTGAGGGTTAAGATAATTAAGCGTAATTTTAACGTTTATTTAAATAAATTCAAAATACTATTTTTGACTCATGACATATCAGCATCCTAAGTTACTAGTGGCCATTGACTGTTTGGTTTTTGGATATGATACCTCTGAAAACAACTTGAAGGTCTTGCTGTTTGAGCGGCAGGTAGAACCATTTGCTGGTGGCTGGTCTCTAATAGGTGGATTTGTCAATGAGCAGGAGAATCTGTCCAGTGCGGCAGAGCGTGTACTGGAGAAGTTCACGGGACTCAAAGATGTATTCTTAGAGCAACTATCCACCTTTGGTCAAGCTGATCGGGATCCGGGAGGCAGGGTGGTCTCCATTCTTTACTGGAGTCTGATCAAGCTGGACGAGCTACACCGAGACATTGCTAATGAGCATGGTGCCCGATGGTTTGATTTGGATGATTTGCCTGCACTCGTATTGGACCACAGTGCCATGGTGAGACTTGGTGCCGAACAGCTCGTTCAAAACGCCAAATTACGCCCAATAGGATTTGAGTTGTTGCCCGAAGAATTTACTTTGCCACAGCTAAAACAGCTATATGATGCCATTTACGGCAAACAAATAGACGATCGGAATTTCCGAAAAAAAATATTGTCCACAGATCTGTTGATCAAAACAGAAAAGAAGGACAAATCCTCCTCTAAGAAAGGTGCCTTCCTCTATCAGTTTGATACTGAGAAGTATAACTATCTGCGTAAACAAGGATATCATTTGGATTTGAATGTGTGATCTAATGACCTGCACGCTGGTAATACCACTCCATTAGTTCGGTAGTGAGCTGTTGCTTTTTACCTGGATGCTGCTCAGATAAATCGTTAGTCTCAAATGGATCCACGTCCAAATCGAATAAAAATGATTCTGATCCATCCAACCTGGTGATCAACTTCCATCTACCTGAGCGCATGGCTAGCTCTGGCCGCATCGATTCTTTATCTGGGGTAGGCTTGGGTTTTTCATAGTACCAAAACAGGTTTCTTTCCGAGGCTCCCTGCAGGTTTAGTATCGCTTTACTCCTATCCATGCCTTCAATGGATTCTGAAGGTTCAAGGCCGAGTAAGCCACATATCGTTGGGTAAATGTCTATACTTCCCATTACCATGGTACTGTCTACTGATGGCTGGATCTTTCCTTTCCAATATGCGATAAAAGGCACTCTGATACCACCTTCATACAAGCTCCATTTACGACCCTTCAAGCCGCCAGTAAATCCTGGTGCTCTCAGGGGTCCCTGATAGCCGTTTGGATAGCTATTTGGCTGATAATATCTGGGCCAATCCGTCGGACCATTGTCACTAGCTATGATGATGAGTGTATTGTCAAGTAATCCACGGGACTCTAACTCCTGAGTAAACCTACCAATCTCACGATCCATGGCTTTGAGTACGGCAAAGAAGTCGCGTTCATAGGGATTATCGGTCACTGAATCAAACTCTCGAGCAGCTCCCTCTTTGGGCAGGTGCCAGTCGTGTACGTCATTTGGCCACAAGTTGATGTAAAAGGGTATTTGCTGGTGCCTATCTATGAATGATAAAGCACTATCTACATAAATTCCGGTTTTCTGATGTTTGTAGACGTATTGAATGTCGCCATTACCTAGAGCAGCACTCATCTCGTGTAGCTTGTGCCTGGCATCTATATTCAGCAAACGATCTCCCATCCCTTCAAAACTGACCAGAGACTCATCAAAACCATAAGCAGTTGGTCTCGGGGCCTCTGCAATATCTCGGCCACCGCCCATGTGCCATTTACCAAAATGCCCGGTGGCATATCCTTCATCTTTGAGGTGGTTAGCTATGTTGGGTTTATCGGTTGGCAGGAAATAAGGCATATTCCATTCCTCCAACTCCTGGCGATTTCCAAAGATGGAATTGATACCCAGAGTGGCTGGATACTGACCTGTAAGTAACGACGCTCTGGAGGGAGAACAGACCGGAGACATGGCGTAGTAATTGGTAAGTCTTAGACCTTGACCAGCTAATTGATCGATATGAGGTGTTTGTACTTTTGAATTGCCAAAGCAACTTAGATCACCATAGCCCATATCATCAATGAGTATAACTACTACGTTAGGTCGATCATTTTGAGCAATAGTCAGTTGAGACAGCACTAGCAGAAGCAGCATGATGTAATACCTCATACTATTTCAGCAATTATGATTACACCTCCTCCATTCATTGTCATTTTTTTTGAATGATTTTGTTCATTGTATTCTCCATTTCATTAACCAAATCTTGCTGCTTACTTACCAGGTTGACTTCTTCCTCCTTATCAGAATTTAAGTTGTACAACTGTGGCGTGCTGGATAAACCAACGGCTATATCCTTATTGGCCAGCCAATCAGGTGTCTGCCCTTCAAAAGGTTTGATATACTTCCACTCTCCAGATCTGAGTGAAAGAGTGAATGATTCTTCCAGAAGTTCATCCCGACCATTCTTATCCTGACCGAACCATGCCTGTAAGTAATTCTCACTATCAACCACTCCATCTCCTACATGTGCACCAGTAAGACTCGCTAGAGATGCAAGTAGATCAATTTGTGTGACCAATGCATCAGAAATCATGGGTTGAATCTTTCCCTGCCAATAGACAATGGTGGGAACACGTGTACCAGCCTCATAAGCCGAGTACTTACCTCCCTTATATCCTCCACTAGGATCATGATCCCCTACTAGCTCCACTGCCTGATCAAAATATCCATCATCCAGTACAGGTCCGTTATCGCTTGTAAAAATGATCAAGGTGTTTTCGAGCAAGCCCTTTTTCTTCAAATTACTGATGATATCCCCGACAGCCCAGTCCATTTGAGCAATAGCATCTCCTCGTGGACCCATACCAGTTAATCCTTGAAATTGTTCATTCGGAACTCTAGGCACATGAATGTCATGGAAGGAATAGTACAAAAAGAATGGTTCATCATTTGTCGTGCCAATGAAGTCTTTAGCCTTGTCATTAAGGACAAAAGGTATTTCTTCATCTACCCATCTTGCCGACTGACCTCCCGTCATGTACCCAATACGACTGATGCCATTCACCACCGTTTGACTATGCTGTACATCTGCTTTCTGTTTGAGCTGATCGGATATTTCCAGTCCTATTGGGCCTGGATCTATTCGCTCACTGTAACTCACCTCTATGGGGTCCTCTGGGTCTAAATTGACTACAGCGCCATCTTCTACAAAGACGGCAGGAACTCGATCGCCAGTGGCAGGTATAAGAAAACTGTAATCAAACCCGATTTCATTTGCCCCTGGGGTTATGCGCTGATTCCAATCTATTCTACCATAACCCAGACCTAGATGCCACTTACCCACCACTGCCGTTCGGTAGCCAGCGGACTTCAGCATTTTGGGTAAGGTTTGAAGTGCGGTATCAATAAGCAAGGGAGCGTCTCCTGGCAGAATAGCCGCGTTATTCCTGAAGGCATAATTTCCAGTGAGTAATGAATATCTGGAAGGAGTGCATGTAGCAGCTGAACAGTGACCATCTGTAAAACGAACACCACCAGCTGCTAATTGGTCTACATTTGGGGTGCTGATGGCTGTGGCTCCATAGCTACTCAAATCACCATAGCCCAGGTCATCTACATAGAATAAAACAATGTTAGGCTTCATTTTCTCTTGCTCCTCCTGCTTAGGAAGTTCACATGAGAGTAAAAGCCCTAAATAAATGATCAATAATACGCTCAAAAGTCTTTTATACATTATTACTTCGTTTTCAGCTCTTGCCCGTCGTATGAGGTGATATTTTGAAGTGCACCAACTCTATCGGCCCATTCCTGCCATTTGATTTGCATCTGCTCAACCAACTCTGGGTTTTCATCAGATACTTCATTCATTTCAGTCCTGTCATCCTTCAGATTATAAAGTTCCCACTCTTGAGTTCTCGGTGCTCCGGGAAAATGCCAACGCCTAAAGTAAATGGTATCGTGTACAAACCGAGACACGAGCTTCCAATCTCCAAAACGCACAGCTCTATTGCCTTCGTGCTCCCAAAATGTCCATTCTCGACCAGTAGCACCCTGCTTTAGGGCAGGTACCAAACTTTGTCCTTCAAGCTTCTTAACTCCCTTTTCGATTGGAAACGTGCTCTTAGTCAAATCTAAAATAGTGGGTACCACGTCAATAATATGGCCTACCGCACTGGTGGTAACACCATTTGGAATACGAGGGCCGGCTATAATAAAAGGAGTTGATATCCCACCTTCATTCAAAAAGTGCTTGTAGGTTCTGAAAGGCGTATTACTTACATTGGCCCAGGGCAGATTGTATGAGGTGTAGGAGTCCGGTCCTCCAATGAGGTTACCTTCCTGCCATCCTATCGCCTCAGCACAGGCTCCATTATCAAAGAGAATCATCACATAGGTATTGTCAGCGATCCCCAATTCATCCAGTTTGTCGAGTACTCTACCTATGTTTTCGTCCAACGACTTGAGCTGTGCTGCATAAGTAGCCATTTTTCTGGTCCACTTTTGCTGATCTGCAGGGCTGAGGTCTGACCATGCAGGAGCCTTTGGGTCCCTGCCGGGAATAGACCAATTGGGGTCAATCAATCCTAATTCTAACTGATTGGTAATACGCTGCTGTCTGATCAGGTCCCATCCAACTTCATATGTTTCAAGAAACTCCTGAATGTATTGTTCTTTTGCCTGGAGTGGCCAATGACAGGCATCCCATCCCACGTAACCAAAGAAGGGTTTTTCGGACTTTACACTTTCATCGATAAACTCCAGAATGTAATTTCCTGTATAATCTGTAAGGTAATAGTGCTGGTCCTCTGTGGTCCAATCTTCACCATCTAGCATGATACCGTTCCGTTTGAAGTAGTCTACTCTTGCATGTCGCCACCATGATCGATCAAAGCCTCTTTCAAAGGGAGTTTGATGGTTTTTTATATTCCCAACATGCCACTTACCCACCATAAAGGTGCTGTAATCATTGGACTTCATGATCTCAGCGGCAGTGCGTGCATGATCATCCAGATGACCTTGGTAGCCATCTTCGTTCCAGCTTTGGTTCATGTAGCCAACGCCCGCCTGGTGAGCATAGAGACCAGTAATGAGACTAGCTCTAGTCGGGCAACACCTGGCTCCATTGTAAAACTGGGTAAATGACGTCCCTCTATCCACCAAGCGGTCAATATTCGGGGTAGGCACCTCACTACCAAATGCAGCAATATCTGAGTAGCCCATATCATCCGCGAGCATGAGAATGACATTTGGTCGTTGCTGTCCAAATGAACTGATCCAAAGAGCTACAAATACTGAACTAAAGATGAGTCGTTTCATTTGCTATCAATAAAGACTTTCTTAGAATAAACCTCTTGTCCACTTTTAAGTGTCAGTTGATACACGCCGTTTCTCAAGTCAGACAGGTCCAGGCGGATTTCATCGGTTGAAAACTCGTTCACTTGCAACTCCTTCCCTTCGAGTGAGTGAATAGTAATTTCAACTTTTCCTTTCAGTCTACCTCGATCAATTTGAAGCAGTCCTGCGGTTGGGTTGGGGTACAAACGGATGGTGTCATGGATCTCTTCAAACACTTCTCCCAATGGCAGTCGGTAAGACGCCCACTCGAGGTAATCATCTACACACAATGGATTAGCTGCCAACGAGCCGTCCTCTTCCAGTTCTAATGAGACCTGCATGTAAACCGGATTGATGAACCACAATGGTGACGTGGGGTTGAGTACCTGGGGTGCGGATTGCTGCAAGATGGGGTAAGTGGCTAGAAAGACCCCATACTGATTGAATTTTTCCCGGTAAAGGTCCAGGTAGTTTTGAGGGTACCATTCTCTCGAATCAAAAAATGCCTTGAATTCATCAGGAGTAACTCGCTGAGAGTTCACCACAGTATACCACTGGTAAGACTTCCAGGTGGGATCATACCCGTAGGTATTAGCGAAATCAGTTCCAGCTTCTGTTGCATTGAGTGGTTCTTCGATTTTGGATCGATACAACCGATGAAGCGAAAACTCCGTGATCAAAAAAGGTTTTTCAGGCATAATGCTTCGGGCAAACTCAAATCCAGCATCCACTTCATCAAAGCTTTCAATGTGAAAGTGCAGGTCAAATCCAGCAATTCGATCATCATCGTTGGCCATCTGAAGCAGTCCACGTACCGCATCATTGTTTTGTGTAGACGTCTGAAAAATAGCCGGGATAGATCCGCCATAAATCTCCGGTCGGCGAAAGGATGGCCGACGGTCGTAAAACGGCTCTACTACCTCATCCAAAAGACGCTGAGTAAAAACAACCAAAGGGATACCGCCGTGTGACTCCTGAAAGACCATATCTGCACCCACTGTCTCAAGGTTCGGCTCATTACCTAAAGTGAAAATATCAATGTGCTCACCAATTCGTGCGATCACAGATCCAATCACATCAAACATTTCACGCTCACGCTGTGAGTTAGGAATGGGAATTCGTTCGTTCTGATGAAAATCAAATCGGAAACCAAAAACGACTTTATATCCAGCATTACTAGCCCGGATAATGTGTTCCAATCCTTCATCAGTAGCTGGATCCAATTCACCATTCATGTATCTAAAAAACCGAGGAGTGACCCGTACCCAGCGGACACCGGCTCTTGCCAGTAGCTCATTCTCAATTAGGTCTGGGTCATGATTGTAGTTTGCGCCTAGTTGTGTTTCTAATCTCTGGGCCTGCAGTGAAGCAGAACTTAGAATAATAACTGTGAAAAGAATAAGTCTAAACATGCTGATCTGAAAGTTAGGTCTGTCCGCTGTGCGGACAGACCATCTATGATTATGAAGAAGTATAAAAATTAATTGTATCCCTGATCCTGTACGATGAGATCGTTGTTATTAGCCTCTTCGGCAGGGATTGGGAATCTACGTCTGTGCGTGCCATCTACTGATATTCCACGCGCCTCGGCATTGGATAGGAACAAATCATGTCTGAGCAGATCTTCTCTTCGCTTAGCCTCATGGATAAACTCTTTAGCTCGCTCAGAAAGAATGATATTTCTTAAAGCCGATCCTTGTGAAGCAGCATCTATAGTCGTATGATCTGTGAGACCGGCACGTTCGCGTACTTGTTTGATCAAATCCTTGGCCTCCCCGATAGACTGGTTGAGTTCATTTAGTGCTTCAGCCCTCGAAAGAAGCATGTCTGCATAGCGAATAACAGGGATATCCACGCCATGGAAGTTTCCCTGACCATTCGGATCAAAAAGCTTCATGTATCTGCGATTGTTAGCACGCTGGTCGCTGTATCTTAAATTTGATCCGGTCACATCTATATAATCGTCTACTGCTGGCAAAGCTCGATCATCGTTGGCTTCCATACCATCTATCACCCAGTCAGTCACTCGCCAGTTCGTAGCCCATGCCGCCATCTGAGCAGGGTCTCTCACCAGTTCCGGAATGTTTGGAGCGGAGTAAAAATCTGGAGAGGCTACTCCGTTGGGAAAGGTGGTATGATATCCCTGCTGGTTAATGGCTGGCCACACAGACATCATCTCCCTGTTTCCTTCATTGGACACAAAGAACAACTGACGGAAGTTTGGATATAGGTCATAGTATCCCAGATCCATTACCTCCTGAGTCATATCAGCAGCTGACTGCCATTGCCTGGTGTTCAGGTAGTGTTTGGCAAGATGTGCCATGGCAGTTCCTTTGGTGGCACGACCGTACTTATAGTAACTCGGTACGGAGCCGGGATGCGGCAAGTCTTCTATAGCTTCGAGCAATTGGGTCTCAATAAATTCTAACATCTCCTCTTCTGTGGCTCGAGCTTTGTTAGTTGGCTCTCCCGATGCTTTCCTCAGCACTACTGGTCCATAAAGGTTATAGAGCAGTGCATAAGTAGAGCCCCGAATGAATTTGGCTTCAGCCAACACGATAGACTTGCGTTCGGTATCTCCTTCAAAGTTGTCAATATTGTCGATCACAATATTGGCGTCTCTGATGGCTCGGTATAGTCGACTCCACCATTCATTGAGCCACTGGGTGTCGGCAGTCCAGGTGAACGTCTCGAATGGAGAATTCAACCCGGCCACACCTCCTTCGGATACGATCATGATGTCGGTGGTTGTTTCCTGTGGAAGGATGAGTGTATGGACACCTTCTTGAGGATTGGTGAATCCATAGGCATTGAAAAGCATGGCTTCAATACCCTTGGCATTGGTTAGGACATTTTCGGGGGCAAACTCATCGAATGGAGGTGAATCCAACTGGTCTTCACATGACCAGCCGATGAGTAGTGCCAAAATGATTAGTGAACTTTTGATATATCTTCTCATGATTGATAGCTATTAAAATCCAATATTTAAACCTACAGTGTATGTTTTGGCAAATGGATATGCATTGAAATCCATCGGTATATTGTTGTTGCCAAACGAGTTAACTGCCGGATCCACTCCTGAGTAATTGGTCCAGGTCTTGAGGTTCTGTCCGGTGGCGAATACACTGAATGAATCAATGAACTTCAACCCGATCTTGTCTACAGGCACCTGATAAGACAACCTGATGGATTGCAGTCTCACGTAGGAGGCATCTTCCACCGTTCGCGAGTTGACTTGATACCCTTCACCAATATTTGGTCTGACGAATGATGCATATTCGTTGGTCGGGTTGTCTTCTGTCCATCGGTTCAGGTAAGGTTCTGCCAGCCTGTTGTTTCTAAAGGTGATGGGATAGTAGGTGTTTACCAGATTTTGATTGAGTAGTTTTCCACCATTGGCTGCATCGATAAAGACCGTCAGGCTTATACCCTTGTAGCTCACTGTATTGGTAAGACCCCAGGTGAAGTCGTGAAAGGAATCGCCAAGTGCTACCCGATCTTCGGAGGTGATCACACTGTCTCCATTCACATCGCGATATTTCCAGTCTCCTGGCTGTGCATTGGTCTTGGTGGCTGAGTAATCATCGTCTGTCTGCCAAACACCATCCACTTCATATCCCCAGTAGGTGTACAATGGTAACCCTTCCTGCACGATGGTAGCTCCCTGAACGAAGTTGAGGTTACCGGCATAGAAGGCATCCACACCACCAAGGTCTGTTACCTTGTTTTGTAGTGTAGAGAAATTGGCCGAGACTTCCCATTTCAGCTCTTTGTTGTCAATGACATATCCGGAAAGCGCCACTTCGATCCCTTTGTTTTGCATTTTACCCAGGTTTTCTGTTCGCGTGCCGAAACCAGTACTGGTTGGCTGTGGCACTGCCAAGAGCAAATCTTTGGTGTTTCGCTCATAATAATCCACCGAACCCTGTATCCGGCTATCTAACAAACCAAAGTCTACTCCAATATCAATCTGCTCAGCTGACTCCCATCTCAAGTCAGGGTTGGGGTATCTGGATGGCTGGATTGTTCCATTTATCACCCCGCCAAGTACAGCACCCCCTCCAGGTTCGAATGTGGTCACGTAGAGGTAGTTGCCAATGGCCTGGTTACCGATGGCTCCATAGCTAGCTCTCAACTTCAGTTCTGACACAAGACTGGCATCTGTCATAAAAGATTCTTCATGCAGTTTCCATCCGATGGCTGCACTTGGGAAGTATCCCACCTGATTGTTTGGACCGAACCTGGATGATCCATCAGCTCTGATAGAAGCAGTGAGTAAGTACTTGTCACGAAAAGAATAGTTGACTCTGGCAAGAAATGCATTTAACTTGGCTTGGGCTCTTCCACTTCCTACAAACTCCAGTGAGTCTGCTCCTGAGCCAATGGCATCTGTTTGCAGATCTGGATATAGAAACCCTGCTCCTTCCGCACTGTTATTGTTGACATTGAACTCCTCATAAGTAACCCCGGTCACGGCACTGATCGAATGCTCTCCAAAGGTTTCATTGAAGTTTAGAGTAACTTCTCCCAGATGATAAGTATTGTTTCGGTTGAAGATATAGCCAACACCACCAAACCCTACACCATCAAGGGTCTCAGGACCTATCCATACATCTTTTCTGGCAGTAGATACATCACCGGCTATTTTCAGCTTGGCTGAGAGTGACGGCATGATGAAGTACTCAGCAAATAATGAACCGAAGGTGCGAAATGAGTTTTGACGGGCTGTTTCGTGATTGGCAAGAGCAAGCGGATTATCAATTACCTGAGTTTGAGAGGTGATATACCTACCTGTGAACGGGTCAATGACACGCGTGATGGTAGGATCATAATAGATGGCGGCATACAAGGCACCAGCATTTTCGTTGACGCCAGTACCATTGGACATGAATCGATCTTTCAATACTGAGGTGTTCAGACTCAAACCCAGATTGAACTTTTCATCCAGTTTGGTATCCACATTTACTTTGAAGTTGTATCGGTCTAATCCTGAATTGATCAAAATACCATCCTGACTAAATGCACTAAGTGACATGTAATAGTTAGTGGTAGCATTGCCGCCTGAAATGGAGAGGTTATGTTCATCTATGCTACCATCTCTGTAAAGCAACTCCGGCCAGCTGATACCGTCACCTTGGAAATCGGCAACTCGTGTGCCTGAAGCTCCTTCATCGATCAAACTATTGAGAATGGTCTGATACTGGTGTGCATCCAGGATTTCATACTTTTTAGCCACCTTCTGAATACTTCTGGAGTAACCATAATTGACTTTTATTCCTCCGGCACCACCGCTTTTGGTAGTGATGATGACAACTCCGTTAGAACCTCGAGACCCGTAAATGGCAGTGGCGCTTGCATCCTTCAATACTTCGATGGAAGCTATGTCATTAGGGTTTAGGCTGTTCAGTGGGTTTCTAGGTGTTTGGTTACCCACAAATCTGCCTCCTGTGCTAGTAATCTGAGTACCTGTATTGAACGGCATGCCATCTACTACGTAGAGTGGATCATTACCCGCTGTGATAGAGCTGGCACCTCGGATCTTTACACTGATAGCACCACCTGGTTCTCCACTTTTAGACTGAATAGATACTCCAGGTGCTCTACCTTGCAGCATCTGCTCCACAGATAAATTAGCTCCGGCGGTCATATCTTTTGGCTTCACAGAGACTACTGATCCGGTGAGGTCAGATTTTTTGACTGTACCATAGCCTACCACGACTACTTCTGATAGTTGCTGTAGGTCAAGTTCCATTTTCACATCGATCACTGATTGGTTACCCACTGATACTTGCTGGGCGGTGTACCCAACATAGCTGAAGGTAATCACAGCATTGCTACTTACAGATAGTGAATATCTTCCATCCAAATCCGTGATGGTCCCATTGGTAGTTCCTTTTTCCAGCACCGTGACGCCAGGTAGGGTTTCTCCCTCTTCAGAGGTCACCTTCCCTGTAATATTTTGCTGAGCAAAGGCACCAATTGTCATGGTAGTCAGCGCTACTACAAAGAGGAGCCGAATCCATGAATAATTGAGTTTGTTGTAAACTAGGTGCATATTCATTCTTGTTATGTTAAGTTTATTGGTTGATTTCTTTTCGGATTAGTTGCCTGCCGGATCACTTGCAGTGGTTCCCATAGCTTTTTGGGCTTTATCTGGAATAGGCTGAACCTGCTCTGTGGCGTAAATACCCACATCAAAGGATGCCTTTTCATCTTGCCTGGTTACTTCTGCTGTAAGTACATTTTTTCCAGTCTTTAACAGATGCAACCATTCGGAAATAGCCACATCCGTATAGTGTCTTTTTCTTCCACCCTGATCCTTTTGTTCAAAAATAAGTGTCCCATTGAGCCATAACTTCAGACCCGCTTTCGGCAAATAATGGCGTAAATACATCGTGGAAGGGATGGTGTTGACGCTGAAGGTTTTGCGCGCATATAGCTTGTCTGAGCTCCACTCCGTGGCGTTAGGTAGGAATGGGTTCTCATAGGAGCTGAAGGGTGCATCCTGTGTATCCCAGTTAAAGTCGTCGTATTGAATGGACCTCCATTTTTGGTCAGGTTCTGTGAAGGAAACTTTCCATTGATTGGCCTCCTGTTCGGAATCTCTCACCAGTCTTCTGGCACTCCAGTATTCACTATATAAAGGTGCTATGAGTTTTCGGAGCTTTTCTGGGGCTACTTTAGTCACCTCTCGATCATATGTTATTAACCCGTTAACTTCTCCTTCTACATCTGTGGTCTGAGTATAGATAGCTCCTGAGAGTCCTGAGCCTACCAGACCTTGCAAGCCATTCATTAGTTTTTCGAATTCTCTGATATACGTGTCCTCATCATGGAAAGTAAGGTATCCCCAGTTTTTCTTGTCCCACCATAAGTGGTCTTTTACTGGATATCCAAGCCCTCCAAATTCTCCCAGGACAGCTGCACGATTCTCCTCCACCGGTTCCATACCCGGTCCAGGATATAAATGAATATCGATCATGTCCCCAACACCCCTGTCAGCCCAGCCACTGGGTGAGTCTATTAAGCGAGAAGGATCATATTCGGTAACCCATTTGGTCACTCGCTCGGTATCGTACTGTCCCCAGCCTTCGTTGAAAGGCACCCATACCAGGATGCTCGGGAATGAATGAAATTGGTCCATCATTTCCTTGAGTTCGGCCTCAAACTGCACAGCCGATTCTTTGGGACGATTGGCATCCTTCTCTTCCCAGGCTTCTATTCTTAGCTCTCTCAGATAGTTGCCATTGGGCATATCCTGCCACACCAGCATCCCCATGCGATCGCAGTGATAGTAAAACCTAGCCGGCTCTACCTTCACATGTTTACGGATCATGTTAAAGCCCATTTCTTTGGTCATCTTCACATCATATAGCATGGCCTCTTCTGTAGGTGCCGTGTAAAGACCATCAGGCCACCAGCCCTGGTCCAATAGCCCAAACTGAAACAACGGACGGTTATTGAGCATAATACGTGTGTAGCCATTGGCGTCTTTGCCTAATGAGATTTTGCGCATGCCGAAGTAAGAATCTACTTCATCTAAGGTCTTTCCGTTCTCATCCAGAAGGCGCACCTTGAGATCATATAAAAATGGATCTTCAGGTGACCAGAGTCTTGGTTGCTCTATACTGAGCGGCTCACTTTTCTGTGTAAGATCATAGCTCTTGGTACTAACCACCTTGTTATCAGCAGATGCGATCACTTCCACTTTGAGACCTTCTGAACCTCTATTAGTCCATGTCTGCACGTCTAACTGGCGCGTGTCAATATTGGGGGTTAGTTTCAAATTGGTAATTCGAATAGCAGGTGTTTTCTCCAGCCATACAGTTTGCCAAATGCCAGTAACAGGAGTATACCAGATTCCGAATGGATCAGATACTTGTTTACCTCGTGGTTGAGTGCCTTTGTCCGACGGATCCCAGACTCTTACTACCAGCTCTTGCTGTCCATCTCTCAAGTGATTAGTGAGGTCAAACTCGAAGGCATCATACCCTCCACGATGCGATCCTACTTCCTCTCCATTTAAGTAAACGACAGCTTCCCAGTCAACCGCACCAAAATGTAAGATGAGTCGTTCATCTGCTGCTAAATCAGCTGCATCGAAGAGTCTGCGGTACCACAGATAATGCTCCTGACCAACGAGTTTTTTCACTCCACTCAATTCGGACTCCACTGCAAAGGGAACCAGGATGTTACCATCAAACTTTTTTGGTTGTGATTTTCCTTTTTTTGCAATGGCATATTCCCACTTTCCATTCAAACTCTGCCAATAAGTATCGCGGCTAAGCTGAGGCCGTGGATATTCTGGCCATGGGTTGGACTTGTCCATCTGGTCGCTCCAGCGTGTTTTCATGCTGTACTTCAGGACCTCATTCTTTTGTGCCTGCACTACCACACTTAGGATAAGGCAGGCTATAGTTAGTATTCTATTCAATTGTTTCATTCTGTTTCTTAATTATGGAGCCGGATATACATCCAGGCTCCCTGCCATTTCTTCCCACTTTTGTTTCAATTCTGTCACCAGTTTCGGATGACCTGCAGACAAGTCATTGGTCTCCGTACGATCGTCTTTCAGGTTGTACAGCATCCACTCTTCATTTGGGTTTAGCTGTACCAGCTTCCAATCTCCTTTGCGAATGGCTTTACTGTTAAAATGCTCCCAGAAGAGGTACTCATGATCCTGACGAGTATTGCCCTGCAGCAATGGAATGAGTGACTTACCCTGCATTGGTGTAATGGCCCTTCCCCGGAAAGTGGCCGGGTATGTAGCTCCGGCCACATCTATAGCAGTGGCCATCAGATCCATTACATGACCAGGACTGGTGTTCACAGAGTTGGGGTCTTTGATGCCGGCTGGCCAGTGTACAATCATCGGTGTACATATACCTCCTTCGTATACTTTGGACTTCCAAAATTTGAAAGGCGTATTGGCTGTGTGTGCCCACTGTGGACCAATCCCGGCATGTACGGTTTGTGGTCCAGGCAGATGCTCCACTTCTTTGTCTACTGGGAAGTACACCTCCTGTCCGTCTCTGGTACTTCCGGCTCTGTCAAAACCAGGACCGTATTTTGAAGGTCTTTCATAACTGGCACCATTATCAGAAAGAAATACAATGATGGTATTGTCCAGTTCTCCAAGTGTTTTCAGTTTGGCTATCACCTTACCGATCCCTTGATCCATCCGATCCACCATGGCTGCATGCACAGCCATAGCTCGGCTATCCCAGACTTTGTGGGCATTGTCTTCCCAGCTCATTTCTGGAAACTGCCAGGAAGCCAGCTTAGTGTTTGACTCATCCATCAAACCCATGTCCAGCATCCTTTGATAACGACTGGACCTTATGGATTGCCACCCGCTTACATACCGATCTTCATATTTTACAATGTCCTCAGGCAAGGCGTGCAGTGGCCAATGCGGTGCGGTCTGCGCCATGTAAATGAAGAAAGGTTTTTCATCAGCAGCAAACTGCTCTACGTAGGCAACCGTGCTGTCTGTTATCGCATCAGTGTAATAAAAATCTTCCGGTACGTCCTGTATAGGCTCTTTTCCATTTACTAGGCTAAAGGGATCGAAGTAGTCTACGACACCCCATATATTGCCATAGTATTTATCAAAACCACGAGCTGTAGGATACTGAGTTGTATCAGAAAACGGACTGTAATCTGCCCGGTGTGCCAACCACTCCAGTTGCTTCTCTTCTTCCAGACGATTGGTCTCAGATACGTGCCACTTGCCTGTCATGCCCGTATTGTAACCAGCCTGTTTCAGTACTTCCGCTATGGTAACAGTATTTTCCTTCAAAAACCCACGATAACCTGGCTTTCCAGTATCAAAAGTCATTCGACCTATACCAGCCTGATGTGGATACAATCCTGTAAGTAATGAGGCACGAGTAGGGCAACAACGGGAAGTATTGTAAAACTGAGTAAACCTCATTCCATTGTATGCTAATTGATCTATGTTAGGCGTTTGAATCTCTCCTCCATAGCTACCCAAATCTGAGAAACCAAGATCGTCAGCCAGGATGATCAGAATGTTTGGTCTTGGGTCTTCGCTCACCGCTTGCTGCTCTGTAGCTGTAGTACAGGCAGCAAGCATGAGTGATATAACCCCAAATGATGTGCGTTGTATTGTCTTTCTAAAGTTCATTCAGTTTCTTATTTGAAAATATCGTCCCACTCATTGGTCACCCTCAGTCCATCAATAATGTATCGACCTTGAGGATCATTCTCCTGAAAAAGTGTCACTGATCGGATGTAGTATTTATCCGGAATATTGATCATGGTATACACCGCCTCTGGTTCGTTCTCCACATCAATGGCGTCACCTTCTTCAAACACAAAGATGGATGCTGTGGATGTGGCAGTGGTTTCCAGTTCGGCAGGAATGGTAGTGGTAATGGTGTGTTTCAGCACTATAAGATATGTCTTGCCAATTTCCATTGTTTTATCTGATAGTTCATTAAGTGCTTCATATCGAATACCAAAAACCATGTTATCAGGATCGGTATCATTGGCTTTGTCATTTTGTACCACAAACCCAGAAGACCACCAGGACGCTCCATTGTTAGGATTCCAACTCGAGAAAATCAGCGGACTGTTGTACCCTCCTGCAGCGGTGGGCACATCTTCAGCTTTGAAAAGAAAAGAGGCATAGTAGCTTCCCGTGAATTCTGCATTTTGTTGAGGATCAATATTGTGCTGCAGCAAATTGGTTTGACCACCCGGCACATCAGGGTTTCTGTCGATTACCACGGCCTTACCGATCCCAGACTCTGGATAACCTTCAAAGGTGAGACTCTCACTAACCAGCTCCAGATCTTTATTGGCTGCACGCACTTTCAGCCATCCATCCAGTGTGGGGTTGGTGTCATCAGTTGCGCGGTTTGTTGATGGCAATAGATCATCGGTGTAATCAAAGTTATCTCTGAAGAGCAAGGTGGGAATGGACTCTGGGTCGGTCACTCCTATACCTGTTGCAGTCACTACTCTGGATATATCCAGGCCTGGTGTGGAGTGAGTAATTTCTGCCATGAATTCACCCTCCTCCTGTGGGTCCAATTGTACATAGACATTGGTAATGTTATTGGTAAAATCAGATGAGCTGAAGGTCACACTAGAAGCAAACCCCTCAGTAGCTGACTTGGATACCTGAAATGGACTGGTAGTGGTCACGGTGACATCACCTTCCAGTAAGCTGCCATATAATCCATAGCTCTGCGTTTTGGGGGAGCCAATCGTCACTCCTTCAAAATCAAGTGAACTCACCTGGGTTGCCAGATCGAGAAACTGAGGAATGTCTCCACCTTCATCCTCCACGCACGCTACAGTTAGTGCAGCTAGTGCCAGGAATAAGCATAAGTATTGTGCCGGTCTTTTCATTTGAATGTATTTAGTTCGGTTAGTCGTACCCTGTGCAGACGAGTGGTCCCGGGCTGATAATTGGTTTGGTTTGTTGGTATCTCTTGCCATAAGTGAATCATCAAGTTTTTTTGACTTCATTAAGCTTCATCCCTGACCATTAAATGTTTTGCAATTATGAAGCTCAGATCGAAGGTAGTATTGCCAATTTCATAATTACTGGAGTATTGTTTATTCCAGCTGGACGATTGTTCAAAAGGTGTGTTTCAGGGTCCTGAGAGAACTCTTTTGAACATTTCTGCTGCATCAGATCAGGAAATATCCTAACCCGAAGATCCGTTAGTCTACTGCTTCTTTTTCCTTTTGTTTGTATTCGGTAGGACTCACTCCAAATTTCTCTCTGAATGACCTGGTGAAGTAATTGGGATCTCCATAGCCTACTTTATAAGCGATCTCAGATACGGTAAGGTCTGACTTTTCCAGATACTGCGCAGCACGTTGGAGTCGGATGGTTTTCACAAACTCTGATGCACTAAGGTTGGCGAGTTTTTTCAGCTTGAGGTGGAGTAGTGTACGGCTTACTCCTGCTTCCTGAGTAAACGTGGTGATGTTGAAGTTTGACTCTTCCAAATGATCCTCCACGATCTGTTTTAGGGAAGATAAAAACTCCTGATCCCGATTGTTCAATGACAGTTCGATATCCTCACCCACATTGGCAAACTTCATGAAATGACGATGAAGTTTTTGCCGATGATCGAGCAGGTTTTTTACTCTCAAATCCACCTCTGCAAGGTTAAATGGTTTGGGTATATACAGGTCTGCGCCTATGTCCAGGCCATGCATTCTACTTTCTGCACTTCCCTTGGCTGTCAGCAATATCACAGGAATGTGGCTGGTTTCCAGATTACTTTTTACCTCTTTGCAAAATTCATAGCCGTCCATTTCGGGCATCATCACATCACTGATGATCACATCGGGGATATTCTTCTTCAACTTTTTCAATGCTTCTACTCCATTGGTGGCGGTGTAGATTTTATAGGAACTAGAAAAGTGTCCCTGCAGTAACCGAATGATCTCCTCATTATCCTCCACGAGCATGATCTCGTATTGACTATTCATTTCCCGTGGCATTCCTTCCAGTTCATTGCTGACAAGCTCGTGCTCCATGTCTAGTCGTTTGTTCCCTTCTACTGACCGGATCACTTCTTGCTTTGGCTGCTGCTCCAGCGGCAGTGTAATGGTAATATAGGTACCTCGGTGCAGGTTGCTTTCCACATCAATTTTACCTCCCATAAAATCTACCAGTCCTTTTACCAGAGCCAGGCCAATACCTGATCCGGTCTGTAACTGCTTGCCTTTGTCTACCTGGTAGAATGGAGCGAAGATCTTATCGATTTCCTCAGATGCCATACCATGTCCAGTATCACTGATAATCATTTTCATCAGATCCTGGCCTGGTGCGTCATCTGGGATGAACGTCACTTCCAAATCAATATGACCCTGGGCGTCTGTGTGTTTAATAGCATTGGAAATGAGATTTGTCACCACTTTTTCCATTTTATCACTATCAAAAAAGGCAATATATGATTCATGGCTGGTGGTGAAATGGCTATCGATTCCCTTTTCCAAAAACATGGGTTTGAAGGCATTGAGTGTATCCATCAGGTAAACCACCAAATCCCCCTGACTATAATTGATTTTGGCATGATCAGATTCTATTTTCCTAAATTCCATGAGCTGCTCTATTAAAAACTGCAGTCGCTTGGCATTGCGTTTGATGGATTTGTAATCGGCACTGTACTCGGTATCCTTTTTACCCAGTAGAAACTTATCGATGGAAGCAATAATGAGTGTAAGTGGTGTTTTAAACTCATGTGAAATGTTGGTAAAGAAGTTGATCTTGTGTTGGTTGATTTCGGTAATTTTCTCACGCTCCAATCGCTCAATCTGAATGGCCATCCGCTCCCTGTTTCTATAGTTAAGAAACATCCTATAGGCTAAAAACAACCCGGCAATCATCAATACATAAATCAACAAAGCCCAGTCTGACTTCCAGAATGGTGGATGAACTAAAAGGGAGATCTCCCGTGTATCATTGGACCAAACACCGTCATTATTAGCTGCTTTCACCTTGAAGGTATATGCACCGGGAGACAGATTGGTATAAGTGGCACTCTTCTTATTACCCACATAATTCCAGTCATCCTCAAATCCCTCGAGGTAGTAAGCATAGTTGTTGTTGCCCAGAGAGAAATAATTGATTGCGGCAAACTCAAGTGTAATGACATTTTGCGAATAATCAAGCTCGAGGGTAGAGGTAGCATTGATTGACTGAGACAACAAGGATTCAGCACCAACAGGCACGCTCTTATTGAACAGCTTCAGGTCTGAAAAATATACCTCAGGAGCAAGAGTATTGACCATCAGGCTGTCAGGGTGGAAATAGCAAAGCCCGTTGATCGTGCCGAAATACATCGTTCCACTTTTGTCTTTAAAGGCACTTTTAAAGTTGAACTGGTTGTTAGGCAGCCCATGTGAAATATTGAAATTGAAGAAGGTGGTGGTATTAGGATCAAACCGACTTAGGCCTTTGTTGGTGCTAATCCAGAGCGCATTGGAACTGTCCTCCTGTATGATGCCATAGACATAGTTGTTTGGCAAACCATCCTCGATTGTGTAATTCGAGAACAACTGGGTAGCAGGATTGAAATGCAGCAGGCCGTAATTATTGGTTCCGAACCACATGGTGCCATCCCGGTCTTCCAGAGCACTGATCACCCCAATGCTGCCACTTACTTCATCGCCCTCGGTGATGTAATGGTATTTGTTTAGTTGGTTCTGGTTGTCCAAGTAGTAAATGGAATCGAGGTTGTTGACACAGAACCAAAGACCATCATTTCTATCTTCATAGATTTCATAGACAAACTTACCGGCAAAGGTTTCTGGCATGGCCAGATCATAGGTCTGCCGCTGTTCATCAAAGAGGTTGAGCCCTGCCTGCGTACCTACCCAAAGTCTCTGACCAGCATCCCTGTGAACCGCATAGACCATGTTATTCAGGAAGTTATTTGTTCCTTCACTTTTATAAACTTCCACCCTTCCACTTTGATGGTTGTACTTATTCAAACCTCCCAGAAAAGTACCAATCCATACATCTCCATTGCTGTCTTTATAGATTTCATGTACATTATCCACACTCAGGCCATTCTTCCCTGGCTGGTTTCTGAGGTATTTAAATACGTGCTCCTGCCGATCCCAGATTGTAATTCCCCCATCTTCGGTCCCTATCCACAGCTCCTTATCGCTTACCTGACTGATCTGACTAACAGCTTTTCCGGATAACCGTTCTTTGCCTCCATCTGCCATAATTTTGTTAAACCCTTTATCCCTCAGTCGCACCATATTCACCCCTCCGAAGTATGTGCCTACCCACATGATTCCCTCTCGACTTCTATGAATGGAGTACACTGCCTTGTCGCTTAGACCAGTCTGTGGATTGGAGAAATCCTGACTGAATCGCTCGAAAGAACGATTTACAGGATCATAAAGTAACAAACCAGATTCGGTGCCAATCCAGATTCTTCCCAGCTCATCATCGCTGAGTGATCGCACGATATTCACCTCTAGTGGATTGAGGTCATGCTGCGCAAGAGACTGGGTGAACAGGTCCTGATCTTCGTTATAGCGGATCAAGCCGTTTTTCCTGGTACCAATCCACATTATACCCGATTGATCCTTGTAGAGACAGCTAACATTTTGCTGTAAACTGATACGCTTACCATCTTCCATACGAACCTCTCCAAATTGCCGAATGGTTTCTCCATAGATATTGATCATTCGGATACTCTGTAAGGTGCTCACCCAGAATATCCCCTTGCGGTACTCAATAAAATCCACCACATTGGCCCCACTGATCAAACAGACAAAATCATCACTGCCGACTCTCCTCACATAAAGCCCTTTGTTGGAACTTACATAAACGGCACTATCATTAGATATATAAATCCGGCTGATATGGCCCATGCTGGCCCCATCAAACGTGCAGTGCTCGAATGTCTCTGATTTATGAATATACCTGGATAGCCCCACTGGTGTACCCACATAGAGCGCCTCTAAGCCAGACTCCAATGCTGTAATGTGGTTTGAGTTAAGACTCAAGGAGTCTCCTTTGCGATGATAATATGTGACGATTTCCTCACTATCAAACCTGTTAAGTCCTTCGCGAGTACCAAACCACATGAAGCCCTTATGGTCCTGTTCGATGGTATAAACAGTATTGTGAGATAAGCCATCACTGGTAGTGATCTTGTGAAATTTGAGATCATTGGCTTGAGACTTTTCTAAAAGAATCAAGGCAAGGAGTGTTATGTATACCTGGCTTCTGAACATTTGGGGGTTGTTGTTACTACAAAATAACCAAAGTTGTCCAAAATGGCCTTCACCATACTCTATGCAATGTTCAAATCACTAGCACTAATGTTTATATTTTGATCTTACCCCCCCTGGAATGAAGCTGAAGAAATAAAAGAATCCATGATTATTTGCTGATATAGGATGGGACTGGTGAATTCACCCTAAAAGACAACTTCCTGTCTAAGGCAGAGCATATGGCTCCCGATAGTGCATACCAGACTCAAACTTTTGGGGGACAAATTGACAGCTGGTATCACTGGATGTAATTTTTCGATCATGATGCTGACGGAGATGTTGGCATGATCGCAGATGATCAAAACTTCTTTACCCCAAATTATGTGGTTAGTTCACAAAAACGATGACGCCAGGTAATAAGCTATTGGATACCCAAACCGTAGCGAACACCCAATTCCAATCCAGATAGCTCAGAAAGCCCTTTCATTCGCCCAATGGTAGAATATCCGGGGTAGAATGATTGGGGTCGCCGTACATCATCGAGAAGCAAGTGTCCATGATCAGGACGCACCGGAATAGCGACATCTGATCTTCCCTCCTGCTCACGGCGCTGTTGTTCTTTGACAATAGCGGTCATTAGGGCAGCCATTGGCGCACTACCCTGCAGGTGATTAGCCTCATAGAAGCTTCCATCCTCCTGATGCTGCACACTACGCAAATGAAGGAAATGAACCCTTGATCCAAATTCTTCGAATAACTTCACCAGATTATTGCTCTGATCAGCTCCCAACGAACCCGTACAAAAAGTAATGCCATTGGATAAAACATCCACTTCGTTCATCAAATACGATAAGTCCTCTCTGTTCTTCACCACTCTCGGCAATCCAAATATGGGTCTGGGAGGATCATCTGGGTGAATGCAGAGCTTGACACCAAGCTCTTGAGCCACAGGAGCTACTTGGGATAGGAAATGAACCAGATTTTTTCTGAGCTGATGAGCATCAATGGATTCGTAGCGTGAGAGATGCTCACGAAAAGCCTCTAAGCTTATAACATCGCGGGTGCCTGGCAATCCGGCCATCAGGGTATTTTGTAGGTTGGATAGTCCTGATTCATCAAGACCATCCAGATACTTCTTTGCTTTTCTCTGTAGTTCTTCGGAATGCTCCTGCTTTGCTCCTGCTCTTTTCAAAACATATAGATCAAATGCTACATAAGCAACATGATCATACCGAAGGGCACTTCTACCATCGGCAAGCTGGTAGTTTAAATCAGTTCGTGTCCAGTCTAAAACTGGCATGAAATTATAGCATACAGTCTTGATATCATTGGCAGACAGGTTGCTGAGTGTTTCAATGTACTTGTCAATGTACTTCTGACATTCTAAGCTATTGGTTTTGATCGCTTCGTGTATATTGACACTTTCCACCACCGACCATTTCAGTCCGGCAGCTTCTATTTCTGTCTTTACTGATTGGATAGCCTCCGAGCTCCACACCTCACCGGTAGGCACCTTGTGCAAAGCTGTCACCACTCCCGTCGCACCTGTTTGGCGCACATCATTTAACGTTACCCCAAAATCAGGACCGAACCACCTAAATGTCTTCTCTAAGAATTCCATTGTGCTAAACTAACGAAGAGTAATCAATTTACGCAACCGGTTGATCTTCAAAAAAATGCAGTCAGTAAGCCTATTTGGAAAATCGCTGACGGTAAATGGATTGAACTCCGGCAGTTACATATACCAGTGGTGCATTCCAATTGATGGCCACTTCATTGGTAGAATAGCTACACACTTCGTCCAGGTAGCATTTGGCTGGTAAATGAACGGGGTATTCATCCGCACCACAGTCCTGATGGATGTTTCTCGGGTTTGGGCCTCCCACTAAAAATCCAGGAATCGGCTGATCTATATTATCAGAGGCAGATTGCCGGTGATGTATATTCATGGGAGACACCTGACCATAGCCAGTGACAAAGCAATATCCGGTGGCATTTCTGCCAAGCACATAGTCCAGACCCGAAACTGCTGCTTCAAAATATTCCACATTTCCCAACACCCTGTAGGCATTCAGTAAAACCATACTTTGGTTCATCACCTCTGCATTGCTACCCCAAACGAATTTATTGATGGTCACCCTGTATGGTGATTCACGCCAATCGGAAATCAAACGTTCTGCCAGGACCATCAGTTGGTCGGAGGCCTTTTTCTTTAAATGATTGTTGAGATCGCTGGATGCAAGTGAAATCAAACCTAGTGTTTCTACGGTGGCCCAATTGGGTACATTAAAATAACTGAACTCATCTATACTCTGAGCCTGGAGGTAATTCATATCCATAGTAGCCAGATACAACTCTGCACCAGCCCAGAAGAATTCATCCTGAAAATGATTGTCACCATATTCGCCTGTGTGGATAGAAGGATACTTTGGGCTGTTGGAGACTGGGTTTTTAAATTCTGCATTAGGGTGCCGCTGTGCCCAGTTCCAGGCAGCTTTGGCTCTATTTAGCAGTTGCTGTGAGTACACAGAGTCTTCTGACTTATACACCACACTAGCTTTAGCCATTACGGCTGCAAAATTAAGCGAGGCGGCAGTTCCTTTGGTCACTACAAAACGTTGAGCAGAAGCCTTGGAGGCTTCCATAAATCCTTCAAAATTGGCAGTGGTGGTTTTGTGATATACACCTCCATCCAGGGTATCCTGCATGGTTTCCATCCACTTGATGTTCCATAAGATTTCATCGAGCAAATCAGCACGTGAATTATTGCTCTCTGGGATGTTCCACTCCAGCGTGTCAAAGAGGGTTTGATAATGTTGGTAGGAAGTTAATAAGGTATAGGTAGAAATACCCGAATTGACGATGTACTTGTTAAAGTCTCCCGCGTCATACCATCCAAATGGGGTGGAAATGGAGGTTCCGGCGGAGATAAAATCTCCTGCAGCAGACGCATGGATGAGCACGGTGGTATCTGGATGTGAAAAAGGTCTTTTGTAGACACCCGCATATTCTTCTTGTAGCTCAGTAGTAGCACGGTTAAAGTAATACGTTTTAGCCGCTGATTTGAGTAATTCTGTGTAAGGTTGTTCGCTGATGGTAAAGAGCGCTGACTTGATGTTTCCATTTTGAAGGTAATACTCACCTGTCTCAGAAAAAGCCGAAAAATCAAGAATAGAAGCGTTTTCACCCGACTGATCCCAATACTTCGCTGGTAATACTTCGCTGGTAAAGACAGTTTGGTCGTTCTTGTCTTTGAGTTCAAAGCTATCGTCTTGTGGACCAACTATGATGGCTAGCTTCTGTCCATTTGGATAAAACCCAACCTGATTCAATCTAATATTGGGGTCTGATTGACTTGACTTATCCATAAACGCACAACTCCACATCAATAGCGTGAGCAAAGTGAAGCTTAGAAATGATCGAAGTGTTCCTGTCATACCAAATGAGTTACGATCAGTTAGAGGTACTTATCTGATTGAGAAAAAATACTTGAATGGTTTAAATGATGGGCCGATCTGATGATCGACCCATCTATTTAGAGATGATGAACTATTTCAATCCTATATGGTCTATGAAGATTGTTCCGGCCCAGTCGGTATCCTGAAACTGCAACTCAAAGATACTAGCTGGACTTCCCAGCTCTGAAAGAGGCACTTCAAAATCAACCCAACCATTGGCTTTCATCGACACCTGCACAGAAGAGGCTGTACCTCCTTCTGTTGGTATGAGGTTCACCTGAATGTTGGTACCATCTGTGATGTCTGCACCATAGATAGAGAATGCAAGGTGAGTCATGCCAGAAGTAGACAATGGAGAATTGCCCCATGCTCCAAACTGAGCCGCTCCGCCCCAGCCCCCGACATAGGTGGCCTTAATGGCTGCACTTCCGCCACGTGGATTTTCTTCGTTGGCAAAGTCTGTGGTGGATCCACCCCAGCCTCCACCTCCGCCAAATGGCGCAGAGATAGCGTCCTGATAAATAAACGTGACAATGTCAGGTAGTAGTCCAAGTGGCTCTTCTACCGTCAAACCTATTTCATCTACATACAGCGTGGTATTATTCGTTGCGGCATCTGAGTTATTGTTTTTGATGCGCAGTTCACCGACATTATCAGCACTAGCCAGATCTGCCAGAGGTACCACTACTTGGTGCCACTTATCACCGACAAAATGTGCAGGGTAATAATCTGCGTTACCATCTATTTGTACAATCACATCAGACTCCTCTCCTTCCACATACACATAGAAGACCAGGTAATTATAGCCGTTAAAGACCCCAGCATTACCTCCTCCATTGTATATCTGCATGGCACCATAGGCATCATTAAACACCGTTTTGATGGCCAGATCACCATTGGCAGGATTTTCTCCATTGTTGTAATCCTGGCTCACGTGACCCCAGCCTCCCCAGGCTTGCCATCCATTTTGCAATCCATCGCTGTAGATGTAATAATCCAAAGTCGGGAACCCACCTGATGGAGGTAGCTTGAGTAGTGCACCTTCCAGCGGAGCCTCATACCCGTGTACTGTTACATAGCCAATTGCTCCTTGAGTAGCGGATTCTGGAATGTTGAACGATATCTCTGTAGCTGTATGTGTGAGGAATGAAGTAACAGAGCCTGCTCCTGGTAAGACGATTTCTGATACCAGATCCAAATCTTCACCAGCAATGACCATCACATCCTCACCTGGCTTAGCAGGAGAAGGTGTTACTGAAGTCGCTTTTGGCAAAATAATAGTTAGCTCCTCGGCCGTCACTACATCCACAGGCGAAGCTTGCTTCAAAGTGATCGTTCCTTTTACTGCATCAGCAGGTACCGTCACTACAATAGCTGTAGCTGACTGACTTTTGAACTGTCCCTTGGCTATGGATATCCCATCCGCCAAAATCACCTCTGTTACCAGATCAAGATCTGTTCCATTGATGGTAAGATCTCCTGTATGTCTGATCGATGCAGGGCTCAAGGAAGTAACAGCAGGGAGAGTCACCTCCACCTGATTCTCTGTAGCGAAAGTCATCGGCTCAGTTCCTCCTGAAGCGAAAGTTAGGAAACCACTTTGCGCTTCCATTGGGACGGTAACCACCAGCTCAGTAAGTGACTGACTCACGAAATCATCTTTCATTACTACCTGATCTGCAGCAAACGTAACCTGCTCAATCCAGTTTAGCTTCTGCCCAGTAATGGTCACATTCGTACCCGGTTTGGCTTTAGCTGTCACACTCTCGAGTATCACAGGCACTTCAAAGTTCAACATGGTTTTCGTCTGAATGGAGTCTCCAGCACTCGTCTTCAGCAACACATAACCAGCCTCTGCCGCATCGGGAACATTGAGTTTGATTTGGCTGCTGTTTTGTGATGTGAATCCATCCTGACCGATCTCAACGGAAGGACGAAATACGATGGAAGTAATCTTGTCAAGGTTGGTCCCAATAAAAATCACTTCTTCTCCATGCTTAACCCCTGCAGGACCAAAACTGAGCAACTCAATCTCCGAGGTGCCCATGTCATCCTCCTCACAAGCAGTGGTAAAGGTCAGCGCCAGCAGCACCATAAGTACTGCCAGGCTTCTAAATGTATGTTTGATATAAATATTCATTTCTCTGCTTAGTTAGGGTTGAACAAATCGGATGTTATCAATGTACATCTCTATGTAGTTGCCATCATTTTCAGGCGAACCGATCAACCAGGTACTTAATGAACCAGCAGCAGTTTCGATGAACTTCTGACCGCCAGTGTACTCAACAGCGTCAGGCACTTCTATGTAGTACTGAAATGCAGTCAAAGGGATAACCATGGTGATCCACTGACCATCAGTGCTGTATTCCTCACCTTCGGCCTGCCATGGAGCCCAGATAGCACGAGCGTTGATGTCGTTGCTCCAGATCTCCTGGTTGCTTCCTGTATGATCTGGTGGAGCCAGACAGAAGTTTAAGTGCCCACCATACCAGGTATTCACTTTCACTTCAAACTTCATCACATAGTCCTGATAAGAATTTGGGTAGTATGGGTAGAAATTGTTATCACGATTCGGATCACTACCACCCCAGTATTCCATTACCTTGGTAGACTCAGATGGTGCGCCAGGTCCTTCATCACGTTCGTTGGCATTTACATTTCCACCTACTATTAGGTAGTTTCCATTTATTGGACCATCACTGTTACCTGTCGCTCCAATTCTCCAACCATTCGGATTCTTACCATCAAAATCCAAAACGATGTTTCGAGAATCCCAAATATTAAAACTCGATGTAGCTGTACCGAAGTTGGTAGTCACCGTAACTGGTCCTTCTATAGCACCTTCAGGTACATCCACTTCCAGAGTATTCTGATCGACCACTGTAGCCTCCGCTTGAACCCCGCCGGCAAAATCCACCGTAACAGGCACTACATCAAAGAAATAGTCTCCATTCAAAACCAGCTTCTCACCATCCTGTGGCCACTCGTTGCGAGCACTGAATACCTCAGGTGCTGGAATCGTCACCACAAATGGATAGGCAAGTGTATCTGCGTTCTTGTCCACCAAATACAATTGATCTGTAACTTGAAGTGGTGCTACACTTGGCACTGAAACTATAATGGTGTTATTAGTCACCCATGAAGGAGTAACAGTGGCCTGACGGTCATTGAACCATACCTGGCGTGTTCCTCCAAGGTTTTCTCCCATGATCACCACTCCCGCACCTAACTCGGCACGTACCAGCAGTGAGTCACTCTGCTCCGGATTAGTCACTCGGATGTAACTGATCGAAGGAGCTCCATTCGGCTCTTCCAATGGCACTCCGTCATCTTCTTCACACGATGTGAGCACGAATGCAACAGCGGCCAACAGCATGAGAACCGTATTGTAGATTATTTTATGTCTATTCATGTCTTTCAAATTAATCTTCGAAACTATAGTCTACTGCATCCTCACCAGGACCCAAAAGCGGGTTCACTGTGACCTGAGGAGCAGGCATTGGAATGAGCATATCTTCTGCAGTGAAGGTCACCACAGGGTCGTTGTTGACGTTGTCTGGATTGCTACCAACACCACCTGCGGGCACTAACTCATATCCTGCAGGATCGCTTTCCAAATCATCATTTGGGTCTATACGGTAGTACCGATCGGTTCTTCCCTGGCTGTTTAGGTAAGAAAGTGCGTCTGTTGCATTGCGGTAGAATCGTCTCTTGATGTCTAACCACGATTGTCCTTCCAGACCAAACTCCACTCTTCGCTCATTGAAAAGATCTGTGTAGGTCATGTTACCATCAGTAGGTGCACTAAGACCTGCTCTTGCTCTTACAGCCAGGTAAGCATCATACCCCGGCCCACCAGTGAGTGATGGGTTGGTTCCCAAAAGTGCTTCAGCATAAATCAGATATACATCAGCTAACCGCAACATGTACATGTCTAAAGGAGAATCCTGATTAGAGATGACGTAACCGTGATCTGCCACACCACCAACAACGTACTTTTTCAAGCTGTTGAGAACTGGTGTTGCACCCTCTAGCTGGGTACCTTCCTCATCACGAGACACAATCTCATATTCGTACCCTTCACCTATGTAGCTATAGAAATCACCATTTTGCATGTAAATAGCTCTTCTACGCTCATCAGTGGCTCCCTCTGCATTGTTTTGCAGATTCTGCACATAACTAACCGTCATGCACTTTCCACCACCCCAAGCTTGAGCATCGCCGGTAATTCTAGAGTGACGAGCATATCTTGCCTGACGGCTATTACCCGTGCCGTATCCCTGATTGATGAACTGGATTCCCCATAGGATCTCCTGATTGTCCTCATTTTCAATCATGAACATTTCCTCATAATTTTCCATAAGTGATAGCCCACTGTTGTTGATCACATCAGCTGCATAAGAAGCTGCTGTATTGAAATCTCCCAACGATCCAATATCTGAGCCGCCAGCTGCACGCTGAGCCAGAGTCACATGAAGTTTAGCTAGCATACCTTTGGCTGCCCACTGTGTGATTCTTCCAGCCACATCTGCAGTTGGTAGATTCTCAGCGGCATACACTAAGTCTCTGCGAGCAAACTCATACAAACTAGCAGCAGTATTCTTAGCCTGGAACAACTCTCCACCAGCAATTTTGGATGCTGGTTTCTCAATGATTGGAGCTTCTCCCCAATACTCTACCAGCAGAAAGTAAGCTGCACCTCTGAAGAATCTTGCCTCACCCAGAGCTGCATTGATCACATTCTGATCCACTCCATAACCAGAAGCGATATCCGGCATGTCATCTATGATCAGGTTAGCATAAGAGATTACATTGTACAATCCCTGGAAACCACCGTTGATGTACGGGTTACTTTCATTGAATGACAAGTAAAAGAACTGTCCTTCCTGGTCCCAGTTGTGGTGCATATCACCAGATAACAAGTCTGATGCAAGCCATCCAAACTGGTCCTGGTAACCAAACCACGGATCGTGATAGAGCGAAGCTGTCGCTTGTCTTATTTCATCTGCATTTCGGTACCAGCCAGCTACTGTAGACTGATCCTCCGGGACGAATTCAAGGAACTCATCTCCACAAGCGCTTGTGAATAACATCATCAAGCTCAAGAGTATATAATTGATATAAGTCTTCATTTCTTTTGGATTTTGTAATTAAAAATCGATGTTCAGACCTAGTGTGTAGATTCTTGGCGCTGGGTATCTACCCAGATCCCAGTTCTGTCTTCTTGGATCTTGATTGAATGCACCAATGACTGGATCTAGTCCAGAGTACTCGGTGAAAGTTGCCACATTTTGCACGTTGGCATACACCTGCACTCGTTGCATTTTGATCACGTTCGCCAAGTTTTGTGGAAGGTTATAGGTAAGCTTTATGTTCTGAATACGAACGTAAGACCCATCTTCAATCCATCTGCTGGACATCACGTGGTTTTGGTTTTCAGCACCATTGTCAAATCTCGGCATGTTAGTGCCTGGGTTGACCAGCTCTACATCGTCGATGTTGTTGATATCAGTACCACCCTCTACCAGCTGAGTGCGTGCACGGTCTCTAACGCTCACGTTCTGGTTAGCAAAGTTACCAGTCATGGCCTCACCTCTGGCACGTGTATAGTTGAGGATGTCTCCACCGATAGACCCAACTACAAACGCATCAAGAGTGAATGGTCCTACAGTAAGGCTGTTGGAAAAACCGAAAGTAAAGTCTGGGTTTGGATCCCCGATGAAGGTACGATCTTCAGGCGTGATGTAGCCATCACCATTTACATCTTTCCACTTCACATCTCCCAACCAAAGTCCAACTGTACGGTCGATCAGGTTCTGACCTTCGCCGTTATCAATCTGCACGGCATGGTTTTCGATCTCCTCTCTAGAGGTAAAGATGCCTTCCATTACATATCCGTAGAACTGACCTACCGGATAGCCCCCTCCAATAGTGCGAGTAGACTGCTCGAATCCTGTGTACCAGTAAATAGGCATGTAGAATTCCAGGTCATTTAGATCTTGCACTTTGTTGCGGTTTATGGACACATTCGCATTGGTAGTCCACTTGATGAATCCATTGTCGAGGTTGACTGAGTTCAATGAAAACTCCAGTCCCTGGTTTTGCATGCTTCCTACGTTGGCATAAGGACCGGCAATTCGGTTACCAAATGGGCCAGGTAGCTGCTGCTCGAGCAAGAGGTCATTGGTGTATTTACGATAGGCATCAACTGTCAGATCCAATCGACCTTCGAAGAGTCCGATATCCAAACCAACGTTTACGGTCTCAGTTGCTTCCCATTTTACAAATGGGTTAGAATAACGCTGATTTCTTACTGCCGGTCCAAACTCCGTGTTTAGCGCATTCAAGGCAGATCCGAAAGCGTAGTTGGCAATTTCCTGGTTACCTACCTGTCCCCATCCAGCTCTCAACTTCAAGTTATCAATAAGGGCTGTTTGCGGCATGAAAGGCTCATTGGAGATTCTCCAACCAACAGAAGCTGATGGGAACCACCCCCAACGATACTCTGGACCAAATCTGGAAGATCCATCACGTCTGATGGTAGCTGTCACCAAATAGCGATCACTGAATGAATAAGTACCTCTGGCAAAGTAAGATGCCAGGGAGTTCCATCCTTTGTAACCTGTGTTGGCGATGTTAGAGATATCTCCCTGGTTCATCGTCTGGATGTCATTTGGCAAGTTGACTTTAAAGGCTGTAAATCCTTCATAAGAACCTCTCTGAGCCTCATTACCTACCATCATGGTAATGTCGTGATCACTTAGTTTCAGGTTGTAGGTAGCATAAGTCTTCCAAAGCCAGAAGAACGACTCTGAGTTTCTCTGTGCAAACTGGCTAATTTGGTTTTCAAAGGTTCCCCATTTGAAGGTTGGGAAGAATGACTTGTTGGTACCATTGTTATAGTCCACAGCCAATTCTGTTCTCACTTTGAGTCCTTTGTATAGGCTAGCCTCTGCATATAGGTTATTCATTACCCTATTGGAGAGGTTGGTGTTGTTTCTTACCAGCGCCATCGCCACCGGGTTGTTCCCCACCTGAGCTGATGGGTTTTGCTGCTGTGGTCCTGCGAATGTACCGTCGAAGTTTCTCACCGGAATGTGTGGCGGCATGGATGCTGCCTGGGCTATTACTCCATCTCCACCATCCGTATTAATGATTCGCTCATCTTTTCTGGAAAGGGACATGCTGGTACCAATTTTCAACCAGTCTTTTACCTGATTGTCAATATTCAACCGGACGTTGATCCGATCAAAGTCAGACCCTATAACAATACCATCTTGCTGGAAATAGCCAGCGGAAAGCATGTACTGCAGCTTATCAGCTCCTCCAGAGAATGTCAACGAGTGACTCTGCATTGGGGCCAACTGGAAGATTGCTTCTTGCCAGTCAGTACCCTCACCAAGTAAGCTTGGGTCAGCAAAATTGGCGTTTTCACCAATTGTGGACACTTCCTGCGCTACTTCATTGTTGTATTCTGCATACTCACGCAGGTTCATCATGTCCACCGTCTTGTAGACATCCTGCACAGCATAGAACCCATTGTAGGAAACTTTGCCATCTCCCTTCTTACCACGCTTGGTGGTGATGATGATCACACCATTTGCTGCTCGCGAACCATAAATAGCCGTAGCTGATGCGTCTTTCAATACTTCGATGCTTTCGATATCATTAGGGTTGATAGAGGCCATCGGGTTACTGGCAGCTCCTTGCTGTCCACCAGTTCCTCCTTGCCAGTCGAAACCGGTAATTCCTTGGGCTTGACCGCCCACTTGAATTCCATCTATCACATACAGGGGCTCACTACTCTGTGTAAGTGAAGTGGTCCCTCTGATCCGGATGGATACAGCTCCACCTGGCTGTCCTGAGTTTTGGGTCACCTGCAAACCAGCTACACGACCTTGAAGGCCCTGATCCAAACTGGTATTTACCGACTGTAACAATGCATCACCGTCTAGTGAGGCAATGGCTCCAGTGAGGTCACTTTTGCGCTGTGTACCATAACCCACCACCACTACTTCCTGCAGGGTGGATACGTCTGACTCCATCGTTACACTGATAGTTGACTGGTTCCCAACTGTCACTTCCCGTGTTTGGAAACCCACAAAGGAAATCACCAGTACTGCATCCTCATCAGTCACAGTAATCTTGTAATTACCGTCAATGTCTGTGATGGTACCATTGGTTGTTCCTTTCTCCAGGATGGTCACACCAGGCAACGTACTACCGTCATCCCCAGATGTGATCACCCCCGAAACCGTTCTTTGCTGAGCGGTGGCAACCAAAGTCACCAGCGTCAGGAAGAAGGTAAACATTGAGGACATCCACCGCTTGCGCGGGGACCGGTCCCCATTTGTAGAATTACTTCTCATAGATCATCATTTATGTTTACAACTTGGATAATTTTTTGATCGACTCTTGTCCATTGAGCCAGATCAATATTACCGAGATGATCGACAAGAGATGTATTCCATTTGCTCTCAAATGGGTATTAAAATGTCAATTATGATTTTTCATATATAAAAATGCCTTAAAAAGCCTATATAGCATGTTTTATTTGTACTTAATGAAGTAAGCAATCTGAAACAAGAGTCTGTTCGTTTGATAAAAAAGTAGAAATTACAAATTCACTAACAATCAGCCTTATTCATTAACATATTTCCATCAATCGAATGCGTAATTTGCAAACGTTTTCAGAGAAGAATTATTCATGCACAAAATATCCCCCTCCAAAGCACATTCCATACGCATATCGAGCTCCTAATTGACCGACAAAAACCTCAGAGTATCAGTTTGGGCACAAAAAAAGCTGCATCGGTCCGACGCAGCTTCAATTTGACTAAACTAAAAATGTGCTATCTAAATTAGAAGTCTATGACTTTATAGTAGGCTTCTTTAGGTTGATGGTTTTCATCGAATAAAAGTGGATAATCTTTGCGATCTCTCACAGGAAAGTTATCTAACCAGCTGTAGCGGTCTGAGATATTCCAAAAGGTAACTGCATTGATGTCATCTTTGTACTCTCGAAACACTCGAAAAATCATTTCATATTGTTCGATTTGTTTTTGCTTCTGCTCAGCTGTGAACTCGTCAACATCAGTTTCCCGCTTTTCTCTTCTAGAGTGCTCCTTAGGATAAACCGACACATCCAGCTCAGTGACCTGCACCTTCAGTCCAAGATCAGTAAATCGCTCAATAGTAGCTCTCAGGGTTGCTTCATCAGGCTCATAGATGGACCAGTGACCCTGAATTCCCACTCCATCAATCGGTACCCCTGCCTCCTTTAAGCCTTTCACCATCTGATAGATTTTCTCTCGTTTGACCGGATTGATCACTTCATAGTCATTGTAAAAAAGCGCTACATCCGGATCAGCAGCCCGCGCATATTCAAAAGCCCGGGCAATGAACTCCTCACCACAGATTTGATACCATTTAGAATTACGATAAATCTCCTCTTTAGAATCTGAGATGGCTTCATTCACCACATCCCAGGCATAAATATCGTCTTTGTATCGTGATACCACCTCAGTAATGTGCGCTTCCAGCCTGAATAGCAATACTTCCTTACTAACATCCTCCCCATTTTCATCTACAAAGATCCATTCTGGGGCCTGATTGTGCCAGCAAAGCGCATGTCCACGCAGCTTGAGGTCGTTGGCTCTGGCAAACTCAACGATGGTATCAGCCGGTCCCCATCTATAGGTATCTTCCTTAGGATGGATAGGCCCCATTTTCATGACGTTCTCTGGAGTCATACTTTCAAAATGGGCTTTGATCAGCTCTGCCTGCTCACCCTGCATGGCTCTTGGATAAACCGCTACTCCCATTGGGAAAAAATCCTGATAATAATCCTTGAGACCTTTGGAACTTTCCGTCTCCACGGGTGAAGAAGACTGCTGACAGCTAAACGCAACTAGAGTCAGGCATAGAAGTAACAATTGGTTGATTCGCATGATTAGTTGATTTTAAGTCTTTGGCTAATTTGTCTACCCGAGATGGTAGTAATAGCCACCACATAAGTGCCTGCTGGAATGTGTCCCGGAAGCTCCACCTGCTGACTGCTACTTTGGTGAACGGTTTTACCCACCAGGTCGTAGATTTTAACCTGCTTGATAGCTTCTTCACTTTGAATGGTAAAATAGCTTTGGGCAGGATTCGGATAGATGGACAGTTCTTGTTTCAATTTTTCATCAAGAGTTAAGGAAACAAATGTTTCTTCCACATACTCCCTGAGCCAGGTCAATGCTGGTCTCTCTGATCCGTCGGTATCAATCAAATAGGCTTTTTGCTCGTTTCTCCACAATCCTTGCCTGAAGCCCCATAGCGTTATCCCGATCACTGAGGGATGCTCCCAAAGTAATGGAAAGATTCGTTGGTAGTCTTCCAATTGTTTTTGATCACTGGGGCCATCAATGTCCAATTCTGTCACCATAATCGGTAGCTCCGTGGCAGCAAGAATACCCAACACCTCTTTCATCGTTTCGTTGCTCGTCGTAGTGGTAAATGCGTGTCCCTGTACTCCGATCACATCGATTAGTCCTTCACTCTTGAGCAAGTTGACGATTGTTGCATATCGATTCGCATCCGACGTGTTATTCAGAATATTGTAATCATTGATAACCAATGGCACATCTGGAAAACGTTCTCTCGCCATTTTGAATCCATTGACAATCCAATCATAGCCACTACCCCAGCCTCCAAGGGCAGCGAGGTAATTACCATTTCCTGCTCCACTCGGTGGATCATGTAGCGGCTCGTTGATCACTTCCAGGTAGTCGATATCTGGATAGCGCGCTGCAAGGGTGTCCATCCACTCTTCTATTTCTTCTAGCTGCTCATCCGGTTCCAAAGACTCAATCCAGGAAGGCTGCTGGTTTCCCCAAAGCAGCACATGGTATCGGAAAGGAAACCCATTTTCCTTGGCAAAGTCGTAGGCTGCATCCAGGGCCGTCCAGTTATAAACGTCACGTGTGCTCTCTACACTTCCCCATTTACCGGCATTTTCAGGAGTAACCTGATTCCAGTATTTTTCAAAATCCTGTATTTGTGACGAGCTGTGAATGCTCCCCAACCACTTCTCTTTTCCCTGAGCCAAGGGCTGCTGAGCCATGGCTTGAAATGTCAGTACAGTACTAACAATAGCTGGTAAAATTCTTTTCATGTTATTTTAAATTCAATGTTGCAGTTTGAAATGTAGAAGCACCAAGCTCCAAACTTCTTGAAGTAGGCAATGAACCACCTACTGAAATGGTGAAGGCACCTTTTTCCAGGCGTTGATTCCCATTTTCGTCAATTAGTGAGAGCATATCAGTAGTGATCGGAAATGTAACCCGCTTACTTTCGCCAGGTGCTAGTGCTACTCGCTCAATACCTTTCAGATCAAATAATGGCACACGAACACTTGCCTCCCGATCGGTAGCGTACAGCTGCACTACCTCCTCCACTGCATAATCTCCTTCATTGGCAATGGTTATAGCAGCGGTTATTTCTCCATTTTTTTTAATGGTACTTGATGATAGATTCAAATCCGAGTAATTCAGTTTGGAATAAGTCAACCCAAATCCAAATGGATAAAGAGGCTCGGCTTTCATGTACTTATAAGTTCTGCCGACCATGCTGTAGTCGTTGTAGTCCGGCAGTTGATCGAAGGATCTTGGAAAGGTGATAGGCAATCGACCACTAGGCGAGATTTTCCCAAATACAATATCCGCGATGGCGTTTCCTCCCTCTTCTCCCGGGTACCATGCCAGCAGAACTGCATCAGCTATTTCGTGCACCTCAGCCAGGTTCATAGGGCTTCCTCCTGTGACAATGGCTATCACCGCATTGTCGTTTCCATCCTTGAGTTTCTTCAAGTAGTCTATCTGGTTTTGAGGAATGTTGTAGTCCAGACGGTCTCCATAGTGTTCTGATGCTATGGCCGCTCCTTCTTCTCCTTCAATGTCACCAGTGATTCCCATCACCATGAAGGTGGCTTCTGACGTATGTGCCACACCAGATGCCCAGTCGATCGGGTTGGAGTTTGGGCGGTCTAATAATGTGCCTGCCCGGTATTGCACCTGACTGCCGGGAGAAATCGCTCCAGCAATGCCTTCCAATACCGTAACCATATCAGGATTCACGCCATAATAGTTACCAATGAGCGGCATGATGTTAGCCGCATTGGGGCCGGTAACAAAGTATCGTTTGTAGTCATTTCGGAGCGGAAGCACACCATTGTTTTTCAGCATGACGATTGATTTGGTGGCTGCCTCTCGTGCCAGAGCCCTGTTCGCCTCGCTATTGACTACTTCCAGTCCTATGCGGTTGTAAGGATTCGATTCTTTGCTGTCAAATAGGCCAAGCTTGAATCGAGTAACAAGCAATTTGGTCAATGCTTCATCTATTTCAGCTTCGCTGATGAGTCCTTGTCCCACAGCATCGACCAGTGCCGGATAGGAACTGCCACAGTTCAGGTTCACACCAGACTTCACCGCCATGACGGATGCTTCGGCCGCATTGGCTGCCACTCCATGACCATTCTCTGCATAAAAATCCACAATAGCCCAGCAGTCGCTGAGGATGTGCCCATCAAATCCCCATTCTTCTCTCAATAAATCTCCGAGCAAGGTTTTGTGAGCACAACAGGCTTCTCCATTGGTGCGATTATATGCACACATAATGGCTTCCACATCAGCATCTACCAATGCCTTAAATGCTGGTAAATAGGTCTCAAACATATCCTTTGGAGAGGCGATGGCATCAAACTCATGACGCAAGCGTTCTGGACCACTATGTACGGCAAAATGCTTTCCACAAGCAGCTGTTTTCAGATAGTTGGGATCGTCACCCTGAAGCCCTCTTACGAAAGAAACACCTAATAAAGAGGTCAGGTATGGATCTTCTCCATAGGTCTCCTGACCTCTTCCCCATCGTGGGTCCCTGAAAATATTGACGTTAGGTGTCCAAAAAGTTAGTCCGCTGTAGCGGAGGTAATTTCCTTGAGCGGAGGCTGCATTGTACATCGCTCTGGCTTCATCTGATATAGCCGATGATACCTCATAGGCAAGGCTTTCATCAAAAGTTGCTCCCAGCGCGATCGCCTGCGGGAATACTGTGGCAATCCCTGCCCGTCCTACCCCATGGAGGGCTTCATTCCACCAGTCGTATGGTGGAATATCCAGGCGATCTATCGCTGGAGCATTCATAACCATTTGGCCCACTTTCTCTTCCAATGAGAGGCGGCTGACCAAATCCTTCGCTCGCTGCTGATGTGAAAGTGACTCATCTAAGTAATCCTGGCCGAAAGTGTACGATGTACATGCCAGCATCAATAGAAATAGTGTATATACTCTTATCATTGGGTCTTTTGGTTACGTTTGGACTAATATAATAGACCAGCGTTTGTATAATGGTCATTTTGACAATATGTACTAAAGTAATTAACAAATGATACTTTACACAATCGGTTGCGTAATCGAATGTAATTATTATCTTGGCATTATGAAAATCTCAATACAAATCCTTTTCATCACAGCATTCTTGCTGATTTATCAAAAAACTACCGCGCAGGATGGTTATAAGCTTTGGCTTAGGTATGATCAGATAACCAATCCAGAGTTGTTAGATGAGTTTCAAGCAACCATTGGCACCTACACAGTCAGCGGCACATCACCAACCCACCAAATAATACGCAATGAACTTGAACTGGCGCTGCCTCAGTTGCTCGGAAAACCAATCTCAGCTGCGGATGATGGCTCCATTTTAATTACCAAAAATCATCCTAAATTCATATCCGATCTTAAAGATCTGGGTGAAGATGGTTACCTGATCAAGAAGGTTGATGATCAAATAATAGTTACCTCTGATTCGGATATTGGACTTTTGTACGGAACATTCGGCTTGCTTCGTCATTTACAAACCCAACAATCCATCAAAACAATTGACATAGTATCCCAACCGAAAATCCAACGACGCATCCTCAACCACTGGGACAACCTCGATCGAACCTCTGAACGCGGATATGCTGGCTTCTCTATTTGGGACTGGCATAAGTTACCTTTATATATAGACCAACGATACCTCGACTATGCACGCGCAAATGCTTCCATCGGGATAAATGGCGCTGTGTTAACCAACGTAAACGCCAATGCGCTCATTTTAACACCTAGCTACCTTGAAAAGGTAAAAGCACTTGCAGATGCATTCAGACCTTACGGCATCAAAGTTTACCTGACCGCACGATTTAGTGCCCCTATTGAGATTGGAGGTTTAGAGACGGCCGACCCACTAAACGATGAGGTGATTAACTGGTGGAATGAGAAAGTGGAGGAAGTTTATAACTACATACCAGACTTTGGAGGCTTCCTGGTAAAAGCAAACAGTGAGGGTCAGCCGGGGCCACAAAACTACGGTCGGTCTCATGCCGAAGGGGCTAACATGTTGGCCAAAGCACTCCAGCCATTTAATGGGATCGTGATGTGGCGAGCCTTCGTTTACAGCAACGAAGAGCCCGAAGATCGTGCCAAACAGGCATACAACGAATTCATGCCTTTGGATGGAAAATTTGAAGAGAATGTGGTCATCCAGGTGAAAAATGGAGCTATAGATTTCCAACCAAGAGAGCCCTTTCACCCCCTTTTTGGAGCCATGAAGCAAACACCTTTGGCTATGGAGTTTCAGATCACACAGGAGTATCTGGGCCAGGCAACGCAGCTTGTCTATTTGGCACCAATGTACAAAGAAGTGTTGGATAGCGATACCTATGCCAAAGGTGAGGGATCAGAAGTATCCAAAACCATAGACGGCACTCTTTACAATCATGATGTAAGTGCCATAGCAGGAGTTGCCAATATTGGCACCGACCTCAACTGGACAGGACACCCGTTCGCCCAGGCTAACTGGTACACTTTCGGTCGGCTGGCGTGGGACCACTCCTTGTCGTCAGAAAGTATCGCAGATGAATGGATACAGATGACCTGGTCTCAACAGAAAGCGGAACTCGAAACCATCAAAGAACTAATGATGACTTCATGGCCAGCTTCTGTTAATTACATGACACCTCTGGGGCTACACCATCTCATGGGCACCGGACATCACTACGGTCCAGCACCATGGGTTGATAACTTGCCACGTGCCGACTGGAACCCAGTGTACTATCACAAAGCAACCGCGGATGGAATCGGTTTTGACAGGACCCGTACAGGTAGTGATGCGGTAGATCAGTACTTCCCAGCAGTATCAAATGTATTTAATGACCCTAACAAATGTCCTGAAAAGTATTTGCTGTGGTTTCACCACTTATCTTGGGACTATGAAATGAAGTCAGGTAATACGCTGTGGAATGAAATTGCACTTCGTTATCAAAAAGGAATTGATCAGGTGCGGAATATGCAAGCCAAGTGGAACTCACTAGAAGATGCCATCGATCCCAAAAGACACACCCAGGTAAAAATGCTTCTGTATATCCAGGAGCAGGAGGCTATCTGGTGGAAGGACGCCTGCTTGTTATACTTTCAGCAGTTTTCCGATCGTGCGATACCTGACACCGTTGAACCTCCAGAAAAAACACTTACTTATTACAAAAGCCTTCGGTTTCCTTATGCTCCCGGGCACTAGTATCAACTTAAAAATGAAATGATGAGAGCACTTTTCTTTACTCTTTTAGCCTTCGTTTTGGTTACTTCTTACAGTCAAAACCAAATAAAACTTTATCCTGAGCAATCTCAAACTCAGATAAGCAAACACATCTATGGCCACTTTGCAGAGCACTTGGGTCGCTGTATATATGATGGTATGTATGCCGGTGATAGCTACGACATTCCCAAAACGGATGGAGTCCGGAACGACGTAATTGATGCGCTGAAAAAACTTCAAATTCCTAACCTTAGATGGCCTGGAGGGTGTTTTGCCGACACGTATCACTGGAAAGACGCCATAGGGCCAAAAGACCAGCGTAAACCCATTGAAAACACCTCATGGGGCGGTCGGGAAGACAACAGCTTTGGCACCCATGAGTTTCTCAATCTCTGTGAACTATTAGATGCTGAGCCATATCTGGCTGTAAACATGAACACGGGATCTGTTCAAGAGGCGGTAGAATGGGAGCAATATGTCAATAATGCTAACGGCAGCAGTTACCTGACCGATCTACGAGAAGCCAATGGACGTGAGAAGCCCTGGAACGTAAAGTACTGGGGAATCGGAAATGAATCCTGGGACTGTGGTGGCGATATGACCGCTGATTATTACTCCAATCTATACAAGCGCTATGCAGTAGCCATGACAAATTATGGTAATACGGATGGTCTATTTAGGATTGCTGTTGGGCCTGGTCAGCCGGATTATGAATGGACTGAGACCATCATGAAACAGGTACCCGCCAGACGTATAGAAGGTTTATCTATTCACCACTATTCAGTGTTCAACTGGAGCAACAAGGGCTCATCCTATGCCTTCTCAGAAGAGGAGTATTTTAAAACCATGAAGCGCGCCTGGTTTATGGAAGAGTTTATTACCAAAAACAGTGTGGTGATGGATAAATACGACGAAGAAAAGCGTGTGAAACTCATTGTAGATGAGTGGGGAGGTTGGTACAACACCATGCCGGAAGGCAATGGGGCACTCTACCAACAAAACACCATTCGTGATGCGATGATCGCTGGCATGACGCTGAACATCTTCAACAACCACGCCGATCGGGTGCACATGGCTAATCTGGCACAAACAGTAAACGTGCTACAGGCAGTGATTTTAACCAATGAGGAGAAAATGATCCTTACCCCAACTTACCATGTGATGGAAATGTACAAAGTACATCAAGATGCCCAGCTCGTACCTCTAGAAATAGAGAGTGCTAGTTATACAATGAATGGGGAAAGTATCCCATCGGTCAGCTCATCAGCATCACTTGACACGGAAGGTAAGTTGCATATTTCTCTAACCAACATCGACCATCTGAATGAACAGGAAATAACAGTAGACCTTGGATCTATTCAGTTGAATAAAGTCACTGGGAGAATTTTAACCTCCGCGCGAGTACAAGATCGTAACACCTTCGATCAACCAGAAGAAGTCACTCCTGAGACATTCAGAGGAGCAAAAATCACAAAAGGTAGTCTCAAGGTGACCTTACCAAAAAACTCAGTAGTAATACTTGAGCTTTCTAAATAGTTAAGTTTTATTTTTGATTGAGCCTCGCCAGCGTGTGCTGGCGAGGTATTTTTCATCTCATCATTGATAATCCTCTCACGATCTGAAACACCAACTTGGAGCTGAGTGCTTCTGCGACTTAACTACTCATTTCGCAAGGAATTCACTGGATTGGACCGAGCAGATCGCAAGGCATAATAAGCTACGGTAATGGAGGAAATAAGGGTTACCAGCATTCCTGCTAACAGCAGAATCCACACTGAATTGTTGACTCGATAGGCGAAATTACCCAGCCATTGGTCCAGCCCCCACCAGGCTACAGGCAAGGCGATTACCGCTGATATCAAGACCAATCGGATGTAGTCTCGGGACAGCAATAAGATAATATGGCTGATGGTGGCCCCCATCACTTTACGTATCCCTACTTCTTTGGCTCTTCGCTCCACCACAAATCCCATCAGTCCAAACAACCCAAGACAACAAATGAATACTGCCAGTGCCGAGAAGAGTATAAATAATTTGCCAGTAAGCTTTTCTGCTTCATAAAACTTAGCCATGGATTCATCCAGAAAACTATAGACAAATAGCTGATCTGGTGCATACTTTAGCCACAGAGCATCCAGAGCATCAATTGTTTCAGACATCTCATGCGGACTCACCTTGATAGTAGCTGAGCGGATAGCGTCAGGGAAGTTTTCAACGGACATTAGAAATGGACTGACCGGAGTATGAAGCGAGCTATAATTAAAATCATCCACCACGCCAATGATCGTCAGGTGCATATCGCCATTTGACACCACCTGATCTACTGCTTCATCAGGGCTGTATCCGAGTGATTTGGCCGCCGTAGCATTGATAATAATATTGATGTTGTCACTTGGTTCTGCTATGCGCTTTGCTTCACTTTCCCTGAAATTGCGACCAGCCAATAGATTAATACCATACACTGGAATAAAATGTTCGTCAGCATCCAGATGAGTCATATTCACCCAGTTCTGCTGCTCGTCAAGGTTACGAACAGATATACCAGACCTTATATTTTCGAAAGGAAAGCTAGTTATAGAAAGGTCATGAACACCAGGAATCTCTTTTGCCTCCCGGACAAATACATCAATTTTCTCATCAGAGAATGGCAACTGTTTAACACTGATAAGCTGATCCTTGTCAAAACCTAAAGGCTTGTTGGCAATGTAATGCATCTGTCGATAGACAGTAGTAGTACCAGCAATGAGTATAACGGCAATCACAAACTGACCAACTACCAATACATGGCGCAACTGTTGTTTCCCCCTTCTAACCGTGAACTTCTGAAAAATAGAAGACGGTCCAAAGTGTGACAAGTACAAGGCCGGGTAGAATCCAGACAGCATCCCGAGCACTACTGGTGTGAGACCCAAAATCACTAGCGCCACTGGAGTCGTATATAACTCCATGGAAATGGACTTGCCTACCATTTGGTTGAATAATGGAATGAATAGCTGCGTAACGGGCAGAGCGATCAATAGCGCTAACATACTGATCAAGGTGGACTCTAATAAAAACTGACGAATCAGATCTGCCCGACTGGCGCCAATCGTTTTGCGAATACCTACTTCCATGGTGCGATAAGACGCTTTCGCTGTAGCCAGATTCACAAAATTGACGACTGCCATTAACAGTATGAAAAACCCTACTATGGCGAAGAAGTACACGAAAGATTCGCTGGAGTTAGCTTCAAACTCATCTGCCAAATTAGACTGCAAGTGAATGGATGTAAGCGGCTGTAAGAAATACTGATAGTAGTTGCCCGCATCCAGCCAGGCCTGATAAGTACCATCGCCAGCACCTTGATTGCGCTCAGAGATTTCATTGATTTTCTCTTCCAGCAAGCCCAGATCCGTGTCTTTGTGTACTTTGATATACGAATAAGTGGCCCAGGTACCCCAGGAGGTAAGTAACCACGGAGGAAGCGGAAAGGCTTTGAAACTACATAATACCTCATACGAAAAGTGACTGCTAGGCAGAGGGTCAGCTATGACCGCTTCTACAACCAACAGTCGATCCTCATCTTCAAACGTGGCATGGAACAGCTGACCCACTGCTTCCTCATCTGCAAAGTACTTTCTAGCGGCAGACTCAGTAAGGATGATTCGATCCTTGCGTTTAAACATATCGTTGGAGATCTTTCCACTGATCACAGGAGTATGAAAAATGTCAAAAAACCCGGAATCTACCGCCACAATTCGTTGCTCTTGCATTTTATCATCCACTGGTGAAAGGAGATAATCTCCCCAGATCATCCGTGTGAAACTTTCCACCTCCGGAAGCTCATCGGTGATGGTTGGGGCCACAATGGGTGCCGTAATCGCCCATTTCTTCGACTGAGTGGGATAAATTCTATTGAGTGCAATCCGCTGAATATTTTCTGCACCCGGGTGATGCTGATCATATGACAGCTCGTAATCCACATATGAAATAATGATCAAACAAGCCGCCAGACCAATAGCCAGACTGGCAATGTTCAAAAAGGAATGCAGTTTGTGCTTGAGTAGATTTCTCCAGGCGGCGGTTAAGTATTGAGTAAACATAGCAGTAGTGTTAGTGAAAGATACTTCATCTGAGACCAACACAGTGCCACTACTTGTATATATCTGTTTTTCAGATATATACATGATAAATGAACACATCAAACTGTTTCACTATGAAACAACTTATGTTTCACTTTCTCACAAGCATCTACTTACTCCACCATTACTTTTAAGCCTCTGGCTCCCTGGTCAGTCCAAAGTCTGATGAGATAGGTCCCCTTCGTTAACATCCGTAGATCCATGGTCTTTCGAGTACCAACTCCAGTCGTCCTCACGGGCAGTTCTAATCCCTGCAAGTCGAATAACTGAATTTTCTCAATAGTCTCTCTCTTGGACTCGATGTACAAAAAGTCGGTTGTGGGATTGGGGAATGCTCGCACCTGCAGCTGAGAACTGATACCTAATGGTATTACCTCTTCATCTGGAAAGTCTGGACTCTCATATTGATAAAAATCCGGCAACTCATCCAGCGTAATCACATAATCATGTTGATATACATCTATTAGATGATCCACTTCATTTTTCTGGCCATCCATGATGAAGTCTCCACTCCACACCATGAACCAGCTCCAACGGGCTTTTTGCTTGTCCAGCTCATCGGGAACTGGGATCGTCCCGGTTTCCGAAAGCGTGATCACTTTGCTCCCTTCATGAATACCTGCCATATCATCAAACATGCTGAAATTGGTAGCGTAGTTGCCGTCTTCCAGGTAGATATCGGCTCCAATGATATCTACATAACCATCTCCAGGGTACCAGTCCAAAGCTTCTTCAGAGTTAGTACCAGTCCATACCCAAATCAGGTTATCCAGACCATGTTCATTGGTCATCCGATCATACATGAGCTTCCACAGCCATACGCAGACGTCAGGTCCCTTGCTACCCCACCAAAACCAGCCTCCCTCGGCCTCATGGAGCGGTCGCCAAAGCACTGGGACATCCGCCGACTGTAACCGTTTCAGTTCCTCGGCAATCACGTCGATATCCCGTATGATCAACTCATATGCTTCTGAAGTCTCATCATTCATAGCCTCAGTGGGATCAAAAGTAGTAGCATAGGTGTAAAAACCACTCCACCAGGGTGCATCATCGGTATCCAGCAGATCTTTGGGTGCATTCCAATGCCACATCATAGAGACAATACCCTGCTGCTCATTCCACCATTCCAGCGCGAGATCAGTTTCTTCTGAGGAGGTGCCGTTAGCCACACGGCTCGGAGAGTAATCGATGAGATCAAACCCTTTAATTGCCGGCAGATGACCTGTTTTAGCATTTAGGTAATCCAGTTCCTGATCTCCTCCAGCATTGGCTTGCTGACCTGATATCACTCGGTGACCGTAATAGTCTCTCAAAAAAAGATAAAGAGTGGCCGCTTCAAAGCTTGGATTTGGATGAATAAGCTCATTGGGGTAGTGATGTATTTCATTGGGAGTGGTTGGTGTCACCCGCACATAATCCACTTCAAAATACCCCCAGTTTTTAACAATTTTGATTCGATTATTTTCTTTATCCAGCATCACCTTGCCAAAGTATCCCTCTTCAAATGACTGGGACGATGGAAAGATTTGACTACCGGCATAGCTCCCATTGACATAGATATCGTTGGTTTTCTCCCCGTTTGGTGCGGCATATCCAACCCACAGATCATACAGACCCGCTCCGGAAACAGTAACCGGAATGGAAACAGCATCTCCGTCATTGTCAAATCCCGTGACGTAACCATCTCCCGAATATCCAGCCCGAGAGTTGGCAATTTCCGTACCGGTGAGTGAGCCGCTTTCGGCTTCAAAGGTTTGTGCTACACTGCTCAGTGTCAGGCAGCATATTCCGAAAAAAATCAACGTTCTATTCATGGCCGTAATAAGAAATCGGGTGACGATTGCCACCCGATTCAACAATATTCCCTTAATATGAAACAACATGCACAATCAGTTATATATCTGAAGAGGTCTGATTGTTATTTATTCAATATTAGATGTTTATGAGCTACTCATAATGCATGTTTTGCATTCATGTGGGGGTTAAAATGTATTAATTATAAGTAATCCCCGGCATAGCAGCAATTAACCACCATCATATCGTACAAGAGTCACAGGTTATTTTTCCTGGCGCTCGGCTGCTGCAGCTGCATATTTCGATGGCAGCATCTTATATGCTTTCTTAAAGTACTTAGTGAAATACTTCGGATTGTTGAATCCGACACTGTAAGCCACTTCTGCTACGTTCAGCTGACTTTTTTCCAGCAATGCTGCAGCGCGTTTGATTCGCACTTCCCGAATGAACTCAATAGGCGTCTTGCCAGTAATCTCCAGTGTCTTTTTATACAATTGCCCACGGCTGACGGCCATCTCACTACTTAGCTCCTGCACGGAGAAATTGGCATTGGCAATATTGGCCTCCACCACATCCAGCGCTTTGGCAATGAACTTCTCATCCAGTGAAGTGATCTCTATTTCTTTTGGTTTAGCTTCTACACGGTGTTCCTGCGCATGAATCAGCTTTTGCAGCTGGATGGCAGATTTGATCGTCTGCACGAGTATCTCAAAGTTGAACGGCTTAGTAATGTACTCAATAGCTCCTGCTTCAAAACCTTCCAGCTTCTGATCATCCGAATAGTGGGCGGTGAGCAAAATGACCGGAATATGAGCTGTACGTGGATCGTTTTTGATTTTTTTGCATAGATCTATACCATTGAGCTCCGGCATCATGATATCAGTAACTACCAGATCTGGCAAGTTATTCAATACCTTCTTCCATGCCTCCTTGCCATTAGGAGCTTCATAGATATTGTAAATGGTTTTTAAGTTGTCCTTGAGATAAAAACGGAAATCCGCATTGTCGTCTGCCAGCATGATTGTGGCATTGTTGTCCTGATGGATTAACGGCTCACCTTCACCTTCCAACTCATTGATCACATCATGCGGCTCCATATATTCGGTGAGTTTCTTCATCGGCAGCTCAAAGATGAAGCTACTACCTTTCTCAACCTCGCTTTCCACCCAGATGTTGCCATCGTGCATTTCCACGAATTCACGAGTAATGGATAGTCCTATTCCACTGCCATGATTGAGATTTTGTGAGGCTTGGCCATCTACCTGAAAGAATCGATTGAATACCTCCTTTAGTCGCTCAGCGGGTATGCCTATTCCAGTATCTTCCACACTGATCCGGATTGTATGCACATCCTCTCGATATGCCACATCCTTCACCGTCACATCAATCTTCCCTCCAGAGTGGGTGAATTTAAACGCGTTGGAGAGCAAGTTGAAGAGGATTTTTTCCATTTTATCCCGATCAAACAAAGTCAGGAATTCATTCATATTGGAATGAAAATGCAATCTCACTCGTCGGTCGTTGGAAAGATCTGAAAACGACTCAGTAATGCTCCTAATAAACTCCACCAGATCACCTGTGGCCAGGGAAAGCCGATGTTGATTAGCCTCCATTTTTCTAAAATCCAGGAGTTGATTTACCAAAGTCAGCAACCTTTTGGCATTGCGATAGATCATCTGGTAATGCTTGGAGGTGCTATGGTCAGTGCTAGTCTTCAACAGGCGCTCGATTGGCGTCATGATCAGCGTCAAAGGCGTCCTGAATTCATGGCTGATATTGGTAAAAAACTTGATCTTCATCAGATCCAAATCGTGAAGCTGTTGAGCCTCCAGCTGCTCCTGTGCCACCTTGGCACGAAAGCGCTCCTTGTCGATAATGGCACGTCTCGTAAAATACAATCCGATGGCCAACAGTACCAGGTACACCAAATATGCAATCGGCGTTTGCCACCATGGAGACTGAATCTGGATGTTCATAATCCGCGACTGGCTATCCCAGCGCTGGGTCTGATCACTGGCCATCACTTCAAACTGATAAGTACCAGGGTCCAGGTTGGTATAGTTGGCTCGGTGGATGTTTGGCCGAACTACCCACTTATCGTCAAAGCCAAGCAATCTGTATTTATAGTTGATATTTTCCTGACGGTAAAAGCTCAGCGCTGTAAACTCAATGGTAAATGAATTTTCATCGTGTGCCAAAACGAGTTCCTCTGTGTTGTTGAGACCATTTTCAAACCATACCTGATCATTAAAGGTGTCACCAGGTTTGATTTGATGATTGGAGATCAGGAAGTTTAGAAAGACCAGCTCATTCTTGTTCTCATCTACTTTGATTTTGGCAGGATCGAAGATGTTAAGTCCGTTTTTTCCTCCAAAAGCCAGGTCTCCATTGTGGAGCTTCAGTACAGACCGTTCATTAAAAACATCACCCTGCAGCCCATCTGATATATCAAAATTGTGAAAAACAGGTTCGTCTCCTTTAAAACTCAACTTGGACAGACCCTTCGGTGTGCTCAGCCAGTAGGCCCCTTCGTCATCCTGACTGGTAGCCGCTACAATGTTCTCTGGCAGCCCGTCTTCTTTAGTGAAGAACCGAAACTTACCTGTTTTTTGATCATATCTACTGAGCCCGTACATAGTACCAATCCACATGTTGTTATCACGATCGCAGAAGATATGCAGTATGGAGTTGTTGCTCAGCGATTCAGAATTTCCTGTTTCCCTCAGAATGTGACGGATGGTATCTACCTTTGGGTCCACTACCTCCAGACCATAGCCAGTACCGATCCACATTTTGCCATCCTGATCTTCGCAAAAACTAGTGATGTAGTCTGAGTTGATCAGCTGATTGTCCAGTCCATAATGCTGGAGCTTTTTGAAATTTCTATCATAGACATCTACGCCGCCTTTGAGAGTACCAACCCAAAGACGATCCTGCGAATCCAACAGCAGGTTCCACACGCTGTTATCAGAAATGGAATTAGGATCGTTTTCATCTTTGTAAAATGCCGTAAACTTCTTACCATCGAAGTAATTAAGTCCACCAAAATAAGTCCCCAACCAAAGTCCGCCATCAGCAGCCTTACTCATACTTACCACAATGTCTGTGCTGATGCTATTCGGGTCTTTTGGGTCATGTACATGATTGGTGTATTCACCCGTTTTTAAATTGAAATAGGTCAGTCCTCCTCCATCGGTACCCAGCCACAGGTTGCCCTGCTTGTCCTCTACTATTGGCCAGATATCATTGGCATTGGTCGGATGACCCGATAGCTGCTTGTAGAAATTGAAAGAGACAGCCTCTGACGAGAAGTAATTCACTCCACCTTTGTTGGTCCCTAACCACACCAGCCCATTATCATCCTGAAATAGGGAAATGATACTATTATGACTCAGCGACTTGGGATCTGATGGATTGTTAACAAAATTGGAGTAGTTCCAATCCTTCTTGTCAAACATGGTCATTCCCCCATGATCTACTCCGATGATGATTCGATCATTTTCATCTTGAATTACTCCGGTCACCAAATTGGAGCCCAACTCTTTCGCATCAAAGTGGCGATGATCTTTGGTTTCTGGCTGATAGTAGCAAGTCCCAAAAGAACTGTTGGTACTGTAAAACCAATACCCTCCGCTATTGTCCAGAAAACTGAGAAGCCCATTGATGCTACGCAGATGCTCAGGATAGTTTAAAAATGTGGTATTGTTCTGATTGGTCACATCCACAAGTTCAATCTCTCCATCAGAATGAATTAGTGCCATATTCCCATAGGTATCCTTGGTGATGCTAGTCACATCCCGATAGGACCCGCCAAAATGATAAATGGTCTGTTCTTTGGTGAGGTATTTTTTCACCCCTACATCATCTATCACAAACCAATAATTGCCTACATCATCTTTGACAATATCGGATAGGTTGTAGTTGTTAATCTGAAGTTCATCGAGCATTTGGGTGATGTCCACAAACTGCTCACGGTGGATGTCATAGGCAAACACGCCGTAGTGTGACTTCAGCCAAATACGATGATCAGGTCCTTCCTTCAGCCATACCACATTGGGGTCGCTGGGTGAGTAGGGATTGCTTTCATCAAATTCGAGCACTTCAATATTGTGACCGTCATACCGGTTCAAACCAGAACGGGTCCCGAACCACATGAAGCCAAAATCGTCTTGAAAGATGGTGCCAACTCGGTTGTGCGAAAGTCCATCACGAATGTCCAAATGTTCGAACCGGATCTGTGGGGTTTGGGCTGTGGCATACTGTCCCAACGACAGCATGAGTGCCATAAGGCAGAATGCTGGGTAATACTTCATCATCTTCAGGGGTAGGGTTTCTTCTATACAATTTAATGAATTTGATCTTTGGGTGGAAGATCAAATTCTACAAATTCAGCTTTTCATGGGTCGAATATTTCATTTGATTACTTATTTCAATTTTATTTGAAAAGGCACCGCTGGCAATCCTTCCTGATTGTAGAGTGGAGCCTCTGGATTATCTCCCCAGGCATAAGACACTGCCTTGGGAGTCTTTACATTCTCTGAGGTTACAATCACCTGGTCTCCGACAATCCTGGCCTGAGCCCAATACCAGTTATTGGCATCATCTGCCACTGCAAAGCCATTCAAAGGACCAGTGGATTTAAGTCCTGAACCAACATGATCAAATGAAAGTATCACTCCTTCCCGATCTGTAGTAGCTTCCTTGATGGATGGCCCTGAATAGACCACTTCATCGCCATAGCTCACTTTCTTAGCTGCAAGCCACAGTCTGGCACCAACATCCTGCTTGTTTCTAGGATGAATATCATCCGGGTTTCCAATGTCGATAGTGACGGCCATAGCAGTCTTCGGCAATGCCAAGGTCTGCGTCTGTGCTTCCCTCAACTCCGCCCAGTCACTTGCTACTGGCTGATCTTGTCGCTGCATGAAGTTGGCAAGTTGCACGTACAAAAACGGAATATCTCCCCACAGCTTGCGCCAGTCACCAATCATATTGGTAAATAGCTGACGATAATACTGCGGCTTGTCGGCGTTGGATTCTCCCTGGTACCATATCACACCCCTGGCAGTATATCCGCCAATCGGTGCAATCTTCGCATTGTAAAGAAAAGATGGCATCTGAAACATTTTGACTGCCATAGGAATGTCCGGTTCTATATCGCTGGAGTACTTCCAATCATGCTCCAGTGAGTGCTTGGTACCGTTTATTTCCAGCCACATCTCTCCAGGTCTACCAAAGTACACATTGTTGTCCCATGAGTTAGCCACCCGGTAGGTGATCACATTTTTTCCAGCTCGAACTAACTCTTTGGGGATTTCCAGTGGCTGGATGTCATCGCTCCACTTTTTAGTCCACAGCAGCTCCCCGTTGTAGAAGACAAAAGCTTCCTGTACCACATTGCTAATGTAAAGCTTGATATCCTTGATCGTGTCAGGAGACAGGTTCACCTCTCTTCGCAACCAGGCCAGGTCGGTCATTCGACAGTTGCAAGGCAGGTCCAGCCTCTCCCAGTTGCTATCATCGAAATCCACGTTTTGTGCACCCGTGGCAACTGCTCCTTCCTGATCGCGCATCAGCTCCCACTTGCGGGCATCCTTTTTTTGGTTGATGGCTTCTAACTGATCCCAGGGCATGCTCGGATTCATGATCGTGTCAGCAATGTCTTCGTATCCAGGAGTGTTCGTTAAGGTTTCCAGTGATGTCCATGCTTCTGCCGGTGTACCTCCCCAATGACTTTCTACCACACCCACCGGCACGTTTTTCTCCAGGTGATTATGCTTAGCAAAAAACCACGCAACTGCTGAAAATTGAGGACTGTTATCGGGATTGGCAAGCAGCCATTCGCCACCAGAAACATCCTGCTGAGGAGATGAAGCAAATGTATTAGGCACTTTGAAAAAACGAATGTTCGGATAATCACTATCCTTCACTTCTTCCTCCCAGTTGTTGACGTTCCACTGAAGCTGCCACTCCATATTGGACTGGCCTCCAGCTATCCACACATCACCAACCAGGACATCTTCGTAGGTTATAGTGGAATCTCCAGATACCACCATCAGAGTGTAAGGACCTCCTGCTTTCCGAGCCTTGAGATAGGTCTCCCAATAGCCCGTTTTATCAGCTTTTACCTGTTGCTTCTCAGCATCCAAAGTGACGCTCACCTTTTCTCCTGGCTCCGTCCATCCCCATACTTTGGTTGGTTGATTTCGCTGAATGACCATGTGGTCTGCAAACAGTCTTGGAAGCTTCAGCTGACTAAATACTAGTGTGGATAGTAAAATGAAAATAGTTGAAAAAAATGCTTTCATGGTCGTTACTTAATTGCTTTTCCTTTTTTGTAAGGATTCTTCATGTCTTGTTGAAAGTAGGTCATGGTATCAGCACTGAACTGCTGGAAATCCGGTACACTCGGATGACCCGGATACGGCGCGTAGTGATGTGTGGTATTAGCATTTCGCCACACCAGCACCCAGGCAATATCAATGTCTTCTGCATTTGCCTTGATCGGATTGAGAATGATCTGAGTAAACCAATCCGCTCGAGAAACACCTTCCAAGCCCGTTTCTGTTAAGGCCGCCACTTTGCCTTTATCACGTGCTATTTTAGTGATCAGCTTCAGTGACTCAATGAACTTTTTGGCTTGCTGTTCTTCTGAATCCGGACCTCCTACCCGACCAACATCTCCATAATTATCTATGCCAATGATGTCCACATAATCATCACCAGGATAGCCCCACAAATAGTTTTGCTCTGGAATGGTATCCAACCGCAAGCGACTCCTGTCTGGTGAAAATGCATACAATATGTGATGTATTTGCTTTTCCTTTTTCAAGTAATCTACCGTGTAGCGATACAGGGCTATATAGTCCTCTTCAGTTACGTTGCCTTTCCCCCACCAAAACCAATCACCATTATGCTCGTGCCATGGCCGGAATATGATTGGAATGGGTGAAAACCATGTTTTCATGGAATTGAACAATTCCGCCAATAAGTCCAGTTGCTCAACAAACTCTGCATGTTTGGATCCTCCTGGAAGCAGATCCTGTACGGAAGGAGTTTTATCCCAGCTATTGCCTCCAGTGGTCAGATTATCCAGATGCCAGGAGAAGGTATTGATGGTTCCCATTTTATAGGCTTTCTTCACCCATTTGCGCATGTTATCAAACTTGACCTGATCAATGTTGGCGTCACTATTGAGTCGACTCCCAACATCCCAACCATGCACCGCTGGAAAGCTTCCAGCAGTCTCTTTTACATCAGACCCTCCTTTGATTTCCTTCCAGCCTACACCATATGCCAGATCATCCTGATGGCCAAACATAAATCCCTGTCGGGCTATCTCATGGAGATTTGTTAGTAAATCAGCGGTTTTTTGAGTGGCTTGATCGTCTATGGGCTGCTGGCCAAAAGTAGCTACAGATAGGGCGAATGCCATTCCTATCAGACACGTTTTCATTCTGCTCATCCTTAGGTTGTTCTAAAACTGGTTCAATCACATCTTCGGGGTGACGGTAAAAAACCGGGAATGAAATCATCCCCGGCATCACCAAAAATTTGAAGAAGTGTGATTGATTCTTAATAATAAGGTGTCATAACCACATAATCACTCTTTGTGAACATTTGAACTCCCTATTGAAGTGATTTATGGCAGTATAGTGGACGCCTGACCAGAATCTGGCAATAGAAGTGTACATACCGCCGGGGTTACTAATTGCATGCGAAATGTATTAAATACAAATTATTCTTAACATATTACTATTTCATCGCCATGAAACAACTACTTCTTTTGTGCCTGCTGGCACCCTACTTTGCTGTTGCTCAATACGAAGACCGATCCATCACTGTATATGGAAATGCGGAACAAGATCTGGAACCAGATCAGGTCGTCATGCAGGTCACCTTTACCGAATACGAAAAGATCAAAAACTCGGAAATTGAGCTTAAAGAAAACAATTTCAAATTGACGCTAGCCAAGTGGAAGATCCCTCAGGAACATGTGGAGATAATCGACTTCAACAGTTATAAGTATGTCAACAAGGTACGAATCATCAAAATCTATGAAGTGAAGCTTTACAATCCCAGAATTGCCAATCGGCTGATTCTCGATCTGTACACTTCTGGTGTAGAGTCGGTTCACATCTCAGAGGTGAAGTACAACAATCGAGATAGTATCCAACTGGAAGTAACGCGAATGGCTATCGAAAATGCTCGCAAGAAAGCGACCATGATGGTTACCTCGCAGGGAGATCAGCTGGGCAACACCCTTTCTATCAAAGAGTTTGGTGCCGAACGATTAGAGTCGGAGTATGAGTCTTACTCTTACGCTTCTATATTCGACTACAGAGCACGTCTGAATGCTACTGGAGCAGTCAGTCGAGCGGTGAGCGAACCGGAGGATTTTGCAGTAGAAAAGGTCAAAATCAACTCCAAAGTACGAGTCACTTATCAGTTGGAGTAGTTCTGCTGGCCACGAGATGGACCGTGCGTACTAGTGGTTCTTCGATGCACATCGGATAGAGTCTCTCTACAAACTTGCGACAGTAGGCACTTTCCTGATGAAGCTGCTGTGCCGCTTCATCTTTGAATGCCATCACATGAGTGAATCTGCCGGGATAATCCTCATCTTCAAATGAGTGATAGTAGTGGGTGTCCGGCTCATTAGTCTGGATACCCAATACCAACTCCTCGATTAGTTTAAGGGCTTTCTTGATCTGATGCTGTTCTACTTTAAAGTCGATAATTACATGGATCATTCTAATAAAATACAAAGAAATCACCAGAGGCTCAACTTACCGGACTTGGCACCTTTCTCTTGTAGGTATGTAAGCAACTCTACTGAGTCTTCGCCTCCTCTTTCGGCATGATGCACCAATGTAAATCCATGTGGTCCAGCACTATTGATCAGTTGTGGGTATTCTTCAAGTATGGGTTTTACAAGGTTGGTTTTGCCCAACATGGTCAGCGCATGAATAGTAGGACGGGCACCTTGGTCCAGTAGGAAGTTCACTATGGCTTTGTTTCCCACATGACCGCCAGCCCCTATTCCAGTTTCAAAGTCGCCACCACCCCAGTCCCAGGAGCTGTAGATGAGATTGGGAAATTCTTCCAATAGTCCCTTGATCTTTTCCAAATCACTATGAGAGGCACCTACAAACTTGCTTACCACCTCTTTTTGATAGGCCGCCGGTTTATCTTGACCTAGAATGGTATTGGGTGCCACAAAAAGGCCAGCCGAAAAAAGTCCGGCACCTTTGATAAATGATGATCTTTTCATGATGCTGTTAGTTGGTTAATGAATGCGAACGCAATCAGATCGATACTGATCAACCTTTTACATCAGTGGTTACTCCCTCTTCAACTCAAACTCCCCGCCACCCTGCTTGAGAACCATTGTTTCATTCTCTGGATCAAATTCTAGTTTCAAACCAGCCTGGTCAAACTTGAACTGATGCTCTGCAAAGCAGTCCAGCGGAAAAGAGGACTGACCAGTAGCCTGAGCCATTAATGTAGTACCATTCTTGGTGATGGTGATTTTCATCGGAAAAGTAGGACTCGAATAGACGCCCAGATACTTATCCAAATCTGCACTGGTCAGCTCAATCGATGGAGCGAATTCAGGAAGCTGGTAATCCATACCAAAGTAAATACTCAAAACACCAATCAGAATGTCATTGACGGGCATCACCACGCCATTGGTTACATAAGCTACTGATACCTTTTCATTGGGAAAGTAAAAGGCATTAGACTGAAAACCGTCAATTCCACCGGTATGCCCATAAGCGCGCTTATCGTAAAACGGAACCTGAAGCAAGCCCAGACCATAGCCATCTTCTATTTCCATCATCAACTTCAGCGATTTCTCAGAAACGAGCCTCTTGTTAAAAAGGGCATTCAAAAATAGATTCAGCTCCCCAGCCGTAGCGTTAATTGCTCCTGCGCCGCGCGGTACCGATGGATCGGTCAGTGTGGCCTTTTCCCAGCCATCTCCGCCCCGATAGTACGAATAAGTATCGGTACCATCTCCTTTGAGCTTCTGCGCATAGGTAGCTTTGGTCAGCTTTAGTTTTTTGAAGATTCGCTGATCTAGTAGCTGGCCAAAAGAAACACCGGTCACGTCTTCTGCAATAAAGGTCAACAACACGTAATTCGAATTGGAGTAAGCCGCCTTAGAATCAGGCTCAAACGCAGCTTCATAGCCATAGATCTTTTTCAGTTGCTCTTCTTTCTTGATGGGCTTTTCCATCCAAAGTGTATAATCTGCCTCATCGGTAAGGCTGAAAATACCACTTTTATGACGCAGCATCATTTCCAGGGTGATCTTATCTGCATTGGTTACCTTGGGATAAAATTCACTGAGCTTTTGTTCCAAACTCAAACTCCCATCTTCAACCAGCTGCATGATGATGGTGGCAGTGAACGTTTTAGTAATGGAGCCAATCCGATAGGTAGATGATGGTGTTGCTTTAATTTCTTCCCCTACGTTGGCATAGCCGATGGCCTTCTGATATACTTCCTTTCCATTCTGAAAAATAGAAAGACTTCCCATGCCTTTATCGTTTTCCTCTATTCGATCCAGAAAAGTGTTCAGCTTTTCCGAATCAAAATCCTGAGCAAGAGCTGCAGCAGATACACTCAATAATGAGAGAATTAGTACAGGTAATTTCATGTCGAGTAGTTAGGTTCAACTAAAAGATACGAAAGAATAGCGTGAAAGATACTTAGTCAATCAATTCCTGCAGCTGTTTCTGCAAACGATCATCCACCAGATCATCCACTTTACCAGATGTCAAATTCAATCGCTTGATGATGGTTGGTTCACGGTATTCATCAATTTCTCCATTTCGGTCCTTATCCCGTGACATGTTCAAAAGAATCTCTGCCGAAGCATGCGGCACATAATAAGTATTCAAACTCAATCCTTCAAAAGCTACTTGTTTCAAAGTAGCTGTTTGTAGGTCATAAAGCCAAAAGGACTGCAGATCCGCACCATCCAGCTTACCGTTTTTATTGGTGTCCTTTGTTGTTCCGCTGATGAGCAAGTAAAGCCGACTATTAATCTCACGGTGCTCAAATTGGGTCAATAGTACTTTTTCAGCAAATACTGGCGTTTTTCTATCTGCCGGGCGATTGTACAAAATGATGTTATTGAAATACCCAGAGTAACTGTGGTAACCATAACCTTTTGACATGGACAGATCCAGCAATGCCTCTGTCTTACGCCTTCTGATCTGTTCAGGCTCTTTAAGGTTGACTTGTGAAACAGGAATTAAGTACAGCGACTGTAGTGTGTCAATCAATCTTGGCGTACCCAGCGTTAGCTCTTGCTTGCGGATGAACTCCTCAGTGTTCTCCTTGGTCTCGGTTGAGTCCCTATCAACAATCAGGGCATTGTCAGGCTGGTCATTGAATCGGAAATTGCGCATCACTTCATTGATTATCAGTCCACCCATAAAAAGGACGAATAAGACCAAAGCTACTACTGCTATAGTACCGAGTACTGCCAGTAATTTTTGATTGTATCGTTCTAGCTTCATCAATTCATGCTATTTTGATTAACTGAATGAATAAAGTCAACCAGTCCTGAGAAGTAGGTTTGCTGATCATCGTACATGGAAAAGTGACTGCCTTCCGGACAATGCAAGTACTGACCATTGGGGACCGTTTCAGCAATCATTTTCATATGCTCCGGATCCATGGTATCGTGTGCTCCTCCTATCGAAAGTACGGGCACGGTGATTTTTTCCAGGTCAGCCGTTCGGTCCCAATTCTTGAGTTTCGCATCACCGACTATTCCAAATTCGCTCGGACCCTGCATGGTCACATACATGTCTGCGTTGATGTTGGCAAAGCCTCGATTAACCGGATCTGGCCATTCGCTCATCGGCATGCGCAAGACATGTCTCGGATAGTAGTGCTCATAAATTAATTCAGTATACCTCGGATTCGCATAGTCTTCGTTGGCCTCTAACTGTCGAATCTCAGCAAGAACTACCGAGTCCAGTTGTGGTCCCAGCACGTTATTCGCATAGTCCACATATTCTGGGATACTGGCCATCATGTTGGAGATGATCAATCCTTTGAGGTTTTCCTGATACTTGAGGGCATATTCCATTCCCAGGATTCCGCCCCAGCTATGGCCGAGTAAGTAAAAATTGTCTTTGTTAAGCCCCAGTGCCTTACGCACCTGCTCCACTTCTTCCACAAATCGATCGATGTTCCACAAACTAGTATCCGAAGGCTGATCGCTGTAAGCTGACTCTAACTGATCGTAGTAGTAATACTCAATACCCGCCTTTGGTAAGAACGAATCAAAGCACTCAAAGTACTCGTGCGATGCTCCAGGGCCTCCGTGGAGTAAGAGCAACTTCATTTTGGGATTGTTGCCTACACGTTTGGTCCAGACATTGAAAGTGCCGCTCGGAGTCTCAATAGGTATCATGCGGGCACCACCGCTTAGCTCAGATAGTGTGCCGGAGTAGTCAAGGTAGTTATCGGAAGATGTCTCAGACTTGATTGGTTTTGGGCTATAACAACCAGAAACGATTCCAGCAGCCAGCCATAAGGTGATTAGGTTCTTCATGGGTATGTTTCTTTGTGGATGTTCAAGCTAAGTGTTATTGCGAGAGATTGCAAGCATTCACTCCCTGACCACCACTGTACCGGCGATGTAATCTGGTATGGATCGAGACTTATCATCAAATAGCATGCTCACAATTTCCATCACCGTCCAACCCCAATAAACGATTTGCAAAATCATGATAACAATAACCACTGCTTCAGCTGCCTGATCTCGATAGATTGCCATGAACAAAATATTTAGCCAAACCACCATGATGTATATTACTGGACCTATATCTCTTAGAAAAGCTTGTTTCATCGTTATCCTTGACTCTTTGGCATAATCAATCACTTTGATGGACATAGCCATTTTACCCAGTGTCTGACCGTACTGGGCATGCATGAATACGGAATAGAAATATGGAACACCTATTGCTATGAACCCAAACAAAGAGGTGATCCAGGCAGGCACTGGAATAACACCAACTAAGCCAGCGCAACCAATGAACAAAAACAAATCGATAACGGCCGCAACGAATCTCGGTCCGGTAGTCTGAAATCGCTCGGCTGCTTTGTTTTCTTCTTTTCTCTGCTCCTCTTTCTCCTGAATGGAAGAAGCCCTTTCAGCCAGTTCCTTACTAACACCCTCGCGCTTTTCTAACTCCCAGATGGTAGCCAACTTTGCTGTCTCCTGATGTTCTTGGCTAACACTTATTCGCTTGAGTTCATCAGTAGATTTCTTTTCAAACTTGGATGAGAAGATGTTCCGCTTTTCCAATGGCAACTAGTTAATCGTGACTGGCAATAATAATTCTTTTGTACTGCATTTCTTATCTTACTAATCATGAAGGCAAAGGAAAGCACATCGGAAACCCGCCGGCAGTTGACCAAATTTCTAGCATTGAGCCCCCTATTGGTGTAAACCAACAATCCACTGAGATAGACTCCAAATAGTACTAAAAAACCTTCATATTCTTTCAATTTCCGCCATTTTCCGTACTTGACCCTGGATTTAGTTGACTCACATGGCAAAAAATTGTATTCTTAAAATGCCAAAAAAAGTGCAAGCACCGTGAGTCTACGGCAAATGCACACATGTTTTACAAATCACTTACCTAATGAATTTAATGAACAAACTATCATTGATTGCTGCAGCTTTCATTACGCTTAGTATGCTCTCTTGTGGACAGCAAGACAAATCCAAGGAAGTTGCTTCCGAGCAGCATCCACACAGCCACGGTGGAGACTCAGATGGTCACACGCATGGATCCTCTGCAGCAAAAGAAACCTTCTCTATTGAGAAATTGGTCGATGAGGTAAAAACTGTGCCTGATTCGATTATTGAATACCTACATGCCCAGCATCACCAACATAAGGTATTGGAAAGGAGAACTGTACCCTCAGGTTACGAAACCAAAAATCTGAAGTACTGGAAGGACTATGCCGCTAAGGTCGAAGACCTGCCCGCGATCAATCCGGGACCAGGCGAATATGTACACGTGATGGAAGGTTACAAGCATGGCTATCAAAACCTGGTAATCGGTATTACTGAAACTTTCCCAGGAGGAGCGCCTCCTATGCATACACATAAAGGCGAAGAATCCCATGTATTGCTCGATGGGGAGATTTTATATGCACTGGGAGATACCATATTCACCATTTCTGCGCCATATATCGTCAATATTCCACCCATGGTGCCTCACGCCTTCAAAAATATTGGAGAGGAAACCGCCAACCTGGTGGTGATATTCCCTACAAATGTGTGGGAGTATGACGTACTGAATTACTTCCCCTTTGAGGACTATGATAATAAAGGAAACAAAATCAACTAACAGAATAAATAGAATGGTTCATAGAACCACTATAGCTATAAATGCTTAGAACATGTCGTCTGTCTCGTGTGCAGGCGACAATCTTTTCATATATCAGAAACTGCTCAACGACCGATGATCACCAATCACCTATCCCAATCCTAACGGTAACGGTGGGGTGTTACTACCGCCTCTTTAAACTTCCAAAATGGTTTATAGTATTCTAAACTACCCACAACAAACACATCTATAAGCTAGCTAAGCTCCTTGTCTCACCTGCAGACGGGTTTGCAAAGGCTAGTGCGATAAGATACTTTTATAGTCCCGATAACTATCGGGATGAAAAGTCCAGCTTACGGATTTTAGGTTGTTATGAACGAACAGAGATCATGCTACAAATAAAGAATCTAAACACTTGCTTACATTTAGGTCTAATCGTAATGCTAATTGGATGTCAACAGACTGGAAATCAGAAGACAAACATATCTCAAGAAGCAGCGGAAGCAGAAGTAAGTATTCAAGACGCTCAAGCCTACTCATTAACCGCACAGGATTCTGCCTTTTTAAATTCATTGATAAAGGACTTAAATGGTATTGATAAATTTTTTGTAAAAAATTCATACAAAAGACTTCAAGTCATACTTGAAAAAAAAGACAATCAAAATACACCAAAGGTCCATGAAATACTTGAAAATGTTTCTACTAACGAGCCTGACTACTACATCGAGAAGTATATGCCAAAAAATGGCTACTTAGCTTACACACCGGGTCCTGTAGAAGTATTTATAGATATGGTTTATTGGAACGTCAGTGATGGTTCTCAACTTATTGCAACACAATTGACAGCAATGGGAGATCAACCAAGCATATCATTTGAAAAACATACAAGTGGTACATTTAAAAAAGTTGAGTCACTGATACCAGATGTGGCAACCCTTTCAGACAAACTTGTACCTGGTTACTCCCCAGACAATTCGGAGGAAGAGTTTGTTTTCAAACTCCCAATTGAGGGAAAAGATCTTCGGTTTTGTGTAGACGGAAGCGAAGACAACTGTCTTATTTTAGAGTGGAATGATGGAACTTTTGTTCTTAAGGAATAGCCAAATCATAACAGACTAAAATGACCCCATTAGGCGTGCACATGCGAACTGAGCCATCTGAAAGGACAATTCACAATGGAAACTTCAGTGCTTCTAGCAGCTTAGACTAAACTAAAGTATATCTAAATAGTCGAAAAAAGTGTTCAAAAATCTATTTAAAAGAAGTAAGCAAAAACCAGATTCAAAACTCCTAGCTCAGAAGGTTAATGACTCCACACTGAAAATGTTATTCAGTGATCTTTACATGCACTATTACGATGTTCATAGAAGTCCTGACCCAACAAATCCTGAATGGCAAAATCAGGGATGCTTTTTCTGGAAAGCAGATGAACCTTTTGAGCGCAAATCACTTCCTCCACATTTTACTGGACTTGATAAAAAGCACTTCACTGTAAATGACATTCCTTCTAATATTTCCGTTTCTGTAGGAACTGCCGCTCCATGGTTTGGAATGCCAGGTGGTGGTCAGAAATATTGCTTCAAAATGAATAATCAAGTCATCCCAATCTCTGATTTAATCAACAATGGGTCCATTTCATATATTGAGGAAATTGAGCTTTCTGATGATAATTTAAGCGTGTTACATGACAGAGACAATTACCTTCTACTGGTAAATCCAGAGAGTGTAAGATATGTTCAGGGTAATGATTCTTTTTATGTCAACGAGGAAAAAATGACTCTGGGACAAATCTTCACAGAAGGTTATATTAAGGTGATTAAGGCAAAATAAAAAACCCACAGCCTCGCGACCGTGGGTTTACCTTATGAAGAAAACTATCTTATTGGCTTACATGTAATTATTGAGAAACCCATGACAATAAATATCAGGATGTCAAGGCATCAAAAGACTTATTTAATGTAATTATTGATGATGTTCTCAAACAGCTCCTGCTTGCCGCTGGTCAGCTCGGTGTTGTCACCAAGCTTGGCTAGTTGCTCCAGAGTTAGCTTGCCATCTTCGAATGACTTGCCATCACCTGAGTCAAACGACGCATACCTATCTGCTTTCAACTTCGAGTAGTTGGAGTTCTTTAGGATGTCATCTGCAATCATTAGTGAACGAGCGAAGTTGTCCATCCCACCAATGTGTGCATGGAACAGATCGTCCAGATCTGTAGAGTTTCTGCGCAGCTTCGCATCGAAGTTGATACCGCCACCTTGCAGTCCGCCGTGCTCCAGAAAGATCATCATCATCTCGGTCAGCTCGTTGAGGTTGGTTGGGAACTGATCGGTATCCCAGCCGTTTTGGTAGTCGCCTCTGTTGGCATCCATACTACCCAGCAGTCCAGCACTTGCAGCCACTTCCATTTCATGCTGCATGGTGTGGTTGGCCAGCGTGGCGTGGTTCACCTCCAGGTTGATTTTAAAATCATCCATCAGGTTATACTCTCTCAAAAAGCCGATCACAGTCGCCGCATCAAAGTCGTACTGGTGCTTGGTCGGCTCTGCAGGTTTCGGCTCAATGAAGAAAGTACCCTTAAATCCTTGAGCTCGGGCATAATCCCGTGCCATGGTCAGGAACTGTGCCAGGTGATCTACCTCACGCTTCAAGTTGGTATTGAGCAGACTCATGTAGCCTTCTCTTCCGCCCCAGAACACATAGTTCTCACCGTTTAGCTTGATCGTCGCATCCAATGCACCTTTTAGTTGTCGGCCCGCACGAGCTACCACTTTAAAGTCCGGATTGGTAGACGCTCCGTTCATGTACTGTGGATTGGAAAACAGGTTGGCTGTACCCCAAAGCAACTTCACACCTGACTCAGCCATTTTCTCTTTCGCATAGTCCGTGATGAAGTCCAGTCGTTTCTGTGACTCATCCATGTTGTCAGCCTCATCGATCAGATCAAAATCGTGAAAACAGAAGAACGGTGCACCAATTTTGGTGATGAACTCAAACCCCGCATCCATTTTGTCCTTAGCGGCCTGGTATGGATCAGCACTGGTAGCCCAAGGCATGACACGGGTACCCGGACCAAATGGATCACCGCCGGTACCACAGAATGAATGCCAGTACGCCACAGCAAATCGGAAGTGCTCCTTCATGGTTTTGCCGGCCACTACTTTGTTTTCATCATAGAATTTGAAGGCGAACGGATTGTCCGACTCTCGTCCTTCGAACTGGATTTTCCCAATTCCTTTGAAATATTCTTTGTCTCCTAATACGATATTACTCATGACTATTTGTTTAAGATTTTTGCTAATTCGTTTTTCCAGCTTTGATAAGCCTGCTGGTAGTTGCCCTGCTGCGGCTCGTACACACGAAGGATGGTATCCCCAGCTACTGCCTCCGACAGTGTTTTATAATAACCCAATCCATAGGCCGCTCCACGCGCTGCTCCAATAGCGCCAGTTGTCTGCACCATTTCTATTGGCGCACCGGAAAGTGAAGCGATGGTGTTGCTGAATACCTGGGATTGAAAGAGGTTATCGTTGCCCACACGGAGTTTGTTGATGTCCATGTCCAATTCCTGCATTACTTCCATGCCGTACATGAAGGAAAAAGCAATGCCTTCCAGAGAAGCTCTGAAAAAGTGCTCTGGCTTGTGTCTGTTGAACTGAACTCCGAGCATGGATGCACCCAGGTCTTTGTTGGACAGCATGCGTTCGGCTCCATTGCCAAAAGGCAACACTTTCAACCCATCCGAACCGACTGCTACTTTGTTGGCCATTGCTTCCATGTCATCATAGTTGACATTGTCTTTGGCCAACATCTGGCGAATGTATCGGTACTGAATCCCTGAGCCATTAATGCATAGCAGTACACCTATTCGCGGATCTTCACTGGTATGGTTCACGTGCGCGAAGCTGTTGACTCGCGATTTGGGATCGAAAACAGGCGTTCCTTTCACTCCATACACTACACCGGAAGTACCGCCAGTCGCGGCGATTTCTCCGGGATTAAACACTCCAAGCGAAAGTGCATTGTTGGGCTGATCTCCAGCACGGTAAGCCACCTGAATTCCTTCTGGTAACCCTAATGCTTCCGCTGCCTGCGCAGTAAGTGCGCCTTGCTCCCCAAAAGTCGGAACGATCTGTGAAATCACCGACTCATCAAACCCACAAGCCTCCATGAGTGGTTTGGACAGCTCTTCGTTTTTAAAGTCCCAAAAGATTCCTTCTGAAAGTCCGGATACGGTAGTAGTGGGCAAGCCCGTCATACGCATGGCGACATAGTCACCTGGCAGCATGATTTTATATACTTTCTCAAAAAGCTCCGGCTCGTTATCCTTCACCCATTTCAGTTTGGAAGCCGTGAAGTTACCCGGCGCGTTGAGCATGTGCTCATTGCTTTTTACCTCACCGATCTGAGCCAGTAGTTCATCACCCGTTGTCACAGCGCGGCTATCGCACCAAATGATCGAAGGACGGAGGACCTTCAGGTCCTTGTCTACCATCACCAAGCCGTGCATTTGGTAGGAGATACCAATGCCTTTTACCTGTGACGCATCTACATTGGCACGAGCCAACACAGCTCGGGTAGACTGCAAGACGCACTCCCACCAGAGCTCAGGGTTTTGCTCAGCAAATCCAGGCTGTGGACTGCTGATGTCAAGTTCTGTCTCAGGAAAATGCGCCACCGCCAGTTGCCGGTTGGTCTCCCCATCAAGGAGGGCCGCCTTGATACTGGAGCTTCCTATGTCGTAACCAATAAAATACATTTTTAGCGTGTTGTTTTTCCAAATATAGAAACTTATAGTCATTATGACTATTACTTCGTGAATTTTATTTACTTTAGTATTGTGGAGAATTAACAAACGATAGATCGTGGAGCATCCTATTATGGACGACCTGTCCATAGACTGTGTGATTTTTGGTTTTACGGACGAGCTGAAGGTACTGCTGGTCAAACATGCGGAAGGCATCAGCAAGGGCAAATGGGCATTGCCTGGTGGCTGGATTACCTACGATGAGTCGTTGGATACCGCAGCAGATCGCATACTTAAATTACTTACTGGTGTAGATAACCTGTTTCTGGAGCAGCTGAAAGCCTTTGGGGCTGTGGACCGCTTTCCTGGTAAGCGCGTGGTGACGGTTGCCTATTATACGTTGATAAGAGATGCGGACTATGACCTGGTGGCGGGCTTTACCGCATCGGATGTGCAGTGGTTTTCTATCAATGAGCTACCAGAGCTACCCTATGACCATCGGGATATACTACAGTATGCCTGGGACCAACTCAAAATCAAGGTGAAGCAAGAACCGATTGGCTTCAATTTACTGCCCAAAAAATTCACTCTACTGCAATTGCAAAATCTGTACGAATCCATTTTACAGATCAAGCTGGATAAACCTAATTTCCGAAGAAAGATGCTGGGCATGAAGCTCCTGATTGACTGTGATGAAAAGCAGGACAATGTCTCCCACCGCGCAGCGAAACTTTTCCGATTTGACGAGGAAGTCTACCGGTCGCTGAAGGAGCACAAGTTTGTGCTGGATTGGTGAGACGGACGTCAAAATCAATAATGATTCCGGCATTGGGCAATGATCAGTCGGTCATTTTCCACTCTGTAAACCAAGCGGTGTTCCTGGGTAATCCTTCTGGACCACCAGCCTGACAAATCACCCTTTAGCCCTTCTGGTTTTCCGATTCCCTCAAAAGGTGTTCGCTGGCATTGCTTGATTAGTTCATTTACCCGCTTGAGCGTTTTCTTGTCATGGGATTGCCAATACAAATAATCTTCCCAGGCGTGGGTCAAAAAAACCGTCTCCATTTAATCTAGCAGTTCCCGGGGCGTACCTCCGCCCTGCTGATATTCCTCAAGCGACTCTTTCAGACGTTGTGCGTTTTTTGGACTACTCAATAAAAACAGCGTTTCCTGCATGCCTTCATAGTCTGACTTGCTCATCACCACTACATCTTCACCGTTCTGCTGGGTAACATATAAAGTGTCGCGTGATGAAATAACCTTTGACAGAAAAGACTTAAGATGCTGTCTGAAATTGGAGTATGATGTGATTTCCATAGTGTAAATCTATTAATAATTGTACAATAAGTCGTACAACTTTTCTCCTTTGTTACCTAAGAATTAAAAACCGCTCCATCACCTTACTCATTAGTTCCTGGAACTTAGCAGAATGGGGATGCGGCATGATGGCTGATTCCTTTTTACCATCCAGGATATCCTGACTGACTGCCCGCAGTTCATGATTGAAACCAATGCTTTCCCGATCATCATGAAAATAATCTACCTGTTCATCTCCCTTGTATAGATAAACTTCTGAAGCTTTCCAAAAAAATGGAATTCGGATAGTTGCTTCCGTACCAATCACAAAGAGGTTGTTGTGCAGTTTACTGCGGAAGGATGTTGCCAGGTTGGCGGTTTCGTCTCCATAATCAAACAAAATATTCACATCATCATCCACACCAGTACTTGCCTTGTGACACGTTACGTGAATTTCCTTCGGATCCTTTCTCAGAAATAGCCAGGCCATAGCAATGGGATAAATGCCCATATCCAAGAGTGCTCCACCTGCCAAATCGGGATTGTACATCCTACCCTTGGCATCAAAAGGAACCGCATACCCAAAGTCTGCTTTGACCTGCACCAGCTGACCAATTCTTCCATCACTCACCCATTCCTGGGCTTTTTGAATGGCCGGATGAAAATAGGTCCACATGCCCTCCATCAGGTAGCAGTCCTTTTCTTTAGCAAAAGCTCGCAACTCGTCAAACTGCTGAGGATTGATCGTAATGGGCTTTTCACAGAGAACTGCCTTACCATAAGCCAGTGCTTCTTTGCTATTTTCAAAATGAAAATTGTGTGGAGTGGCTACATAGATGGCCTCTACATTCGGGTCTTCGTACAGTTTTTGATAGCTGTCGTAAGCTTTTGGTATCCCATGTTTTTGAGCAAATGCATCGGCACTTTCCTGCGACCTGGAGGCCACTGCCACCAATTCCGCATTGTCTACATACTTAAAATCTGACGCAAACTCACCAGCTATGCGTCCGGTGCTAATGATTCCCCATTTGACTTTTTTCATAGAGTCAAAGAAAAGAAATCATCCTGCATCATTTAAAAATTCCCAGTTTTATTTGCGCAACCAAATTGTTGCATATATATTTGCAACCATATGGTAGCGAATAAATCAAAATCCATTCGAAGAGACGTTTTCCAGGCGATAGCAGACCCTACACGCCGTGCCATTATCTTTCTGCTGGCTGCAAGTGCTATGACACCTAATGCCATGGCAGAACACTTCAACACCAGTCGGCAGGCGGTGTCCAAGCACCTCAAAGTATTAGTAGAATGTGAGGTGGTAACACAGGAGCAGCAAGGCCGAGAAATCCACTACCACCTCAACAGCGACAAGATGAAAGAAATAGAAAAATGGCTGAAGCAATTCCGACAACTGATGGAAAACCGCTTCGATAACCTGGACCGGTATCTGGCCAATCTGAAAAAGAACTAATCAAAAGCAACAACTTTTTAACTATGAGCAATAAACTAACGATTCAAGCGACAGTAGCCGCTGACTCCCAAAAAGCATGGGACTATTACACTCAGCCAAAACACATCACTCAATGGAATTTTGCAGATCCCTCCTGGCACTGCCCTTCCGCATCTAATAACCTGCGTGTAGGTGGCAAATACACAGCCAGAATGGAAGCAAAGGATGGCAGCTTCGGCTTTGATTTTGAAGCAGTCTACAGCGCCATTGAGCCAGGTGAGTCATTTGCCTATACGCTAGGAGATGGTCGGCAAGTCTCAGTCACATTCGAGCAGCAAACCGAGCACACACTTGTAACAGTGGTATTCGATCCGGAGTCTGAAAACCCAATGGAAATGCAAAGAAATGGATGGCAGGCCATCCTGGATAATTATGCCAAATACACCGAGGCACACTAAACACCAATAGACCTCCAAGCAAATGGATATTAAAGACCGGCAAATTACTCTTGAGCGAACATTTGATGTATCACCAGAACTCATGTGGGAAGCATGGAGCCATCCAGAACACATCGCTCAATGGTGGGGTCCAACTGGATTCAGCACCACCATTCACAAAATGGACTTTCGGGAAGGAGGCGAATGGCTACTGACCATGCATGGGCCCGATGGTACCAACTATCCCAACCGTAGCGTCTTCAAAGAAATTGTCCCATTAAAAAGAATCAGTTACGAACACTACAATCCTGATTTTCTAGCTGAAGTGGAATTTCAATCAGATGACAATGGAACCACACTGATCTGGACGATGACCTTTAAAACTGCCGACTTGTTACAAGCGATCCTGAAAGCACACAACGCAGCAGAAGGTTTGAAACAAAATGGCGAAAGACTACAAAAATATCTCAACGAAAAACTCATTAAATCATGAATAAAGCACTATTAACGGACTTCACAGTAGACAAGTCCAACAATACCATCCACGTAAAGCGTGAATTCGATGCACCGCGTGATATCGTCTGGAAAGCCTGGACCACCGCCGAAATCCTCGATCAATGGTGGGCTCCCAAACCCTACAAATGCAACACCAAAACGATGGACTTTCGAGACGGAGGATTTTGGTTGTACAACATGGAAGGTCCTGAAGGAGATGTTCACTGGTGCAGAGCGGATTATTCCAATATCACGCCCGAAGAGGTGTTTGAGGTGGATGATGCCTTCTGCGATAGTGAGGGAGTCATCAATGAGGGGCATCCGGGATCTCATTGGGAAAACACCTTTTCTGATCATGAGGAAGACCGAACGCTGGTCGCCATTACTATCAGCTACAAAAGCCTCGAAGATTTAGAGAAAATCGTGGAGATGGGCTTTAAAGAAGGATTTAGTGCTGGATTGGACAATCTGGATCATTACATCAGCACGCAGTTTAAGCTCCAAAAAGAGAACAAAACGAGCAGTCGACCGGGTGTAGCTACTTACCTTAACTTTCCTGGAAATACCGAAGAAGTGTTCCTGTTTTACAAGAAGGTATTCGGAGGAGAGTTTACTGGCCGTGGACTTCAGCGCTTCGAGGATTTTAGTTTTCCGGGTCAGCCGCCTTTGGATGACTCCAATCGCAAGCTTATTATCCATGTAGAACTGACCATCATGGGCGGTCATCGACTCATGGCTACCGATGCGCCGGAGAGTATGGGCTTTAAAGTAACTCCTGGCAACAATATGCATATCCAATTAGAACCCGATAGCAAAGCTGAAGCTGACCGGCTGTTCAACGAACTTTCAGCAGGTGGTGAAGTGGAAATGGGCATGAAAGACATGTTTTGGGGTGCCTACTACGGAGCCTTTCAGGATAAGTACGGCATCAACTGGATGATCAATTATCAGCCGGTTTAATTCATTAGGTGTGACAAACGGTAATGGGGCTGCCATGGATCAAGCCCCGATGTTGTCACACCTCCTAATAGTTTAAGCGGGATTTATCTTTTTTTGCAGGTAACCTTTTCCATTTTCTGGTATGAATACTTATTCGAACCGAAAATGCCGACAGTAAACTCCCACACCAACAAAGAGCAGGTCTCTGGAAAGCATGCGGTGTCTTCGAGATTGTCATCTAATTTCAATTCCGATGGAACCCAACAGATGGTCAATAACAGGCCGGAAGCCATCGCACAGCTCAAACTAAAAAAGGTAGCAGACACCTACAGCTCCCGTCTGAGTCAAACGGTTCAGACAAAAAGCAACCACACTGGACTGCCGGACAATTTGAAAGCAGGCATAGAAAGTCTTTCCGGCTTTTCCATGGACGATGTGAAAGTTCACCGAAATTCAAGCAAACCGGCACAGCTCCAAGCAGCAGCTTATGCCCAGGGCACTCACATACACCTGGGGCCTGGTCAGGAAAAACACCTCCCACACGAAGCGTGGCATGTGGTGCAGCAGAAGCAAGGTCGGGTACAGCCGACAATGCAGCTAAAATCCAGTATTAACATAAATGATAGTCCCTCACTAGAGAATGAGGCCACAATGATGGGGACAAAAGCACTAACCACACCTCCAGGTGCCTATAGTGGATCAGGAACATCACTTCCAGACCAAGGGATTGTCCAGGGTATTTTTGTCAATGAGCAAAAGAGCCATCAAATCTCAATTCTGATCTATGAGAGTGTGCTTAAAGCCATTTCAGAAACTGGTGACCAACTATTGATCAGTCAGTTTAAAACTCAACATGTAAGTGGATCACCTATGACCATTTCGCTCTGGATCACTGATAACTGGCCTACCAACAAGTATAATCAACAACGTGAAAAAGCTCTAAAAGCCAGCACGCAAGACTTAGATCCAGTTCATGAAGATGATGGTAGTCATAAATCCCAGATCAAAGAGCATAGCCTCATAACCAATGCCACAGTACTATCAGAATTGATCAAGCAACCCGGTGCTTTTGAAGACAGGCAAGCCAGTAGCGGAGGTCCACGAATCATTGTCAGGTCCATACTGGGGTTTCTTACCTCTCCCATGGTAGCCAATGCAGCTTCGAACCATTTGCCAAATCAATGGGGACCCAAACCCAAGGCAATACTGAAGTGGAGCTTGATAGAAGGCGTAAATAGAATGCAGCAACTGCATGGGCCAGTAATGATTTATCCAGATACCAGGATCATTTTCCAGGCACTTCCGTCCGCTTCAGTCCAGAGTATAGCAAAGAATTTTGGCAACATGGGACAGCAAAGTCTGGGACAACAATGGCCCATTGTTTACAGCTTAATGAACTCTTTGAGCAGTGGCCCCTCTCAGCCATTGCTGCGACCAATGATGACGCTTCTAGTAAAAGATTTGCATACCAAAGACACCCATGTAGCCTACGTCATGGCATTATTGCACGCTATCAAGGTACAATACATCGCTGAAATCCATCACCAGCTACCTGCAATCATCGACCCGCTTACTCGCGGTAATCAGGATACCTGGGGCAAGGTCACAGGGATGGCGGGTGCTTCCAAGCTCTTGATGACCTTTCTACCCAAGGCAGAAGCCGAGTATCTGAGTCATTTGCATGATGCGCAGCTCGGCAACTCATGGAGTGGTCCATCGGTTCAAGCCAAAACACTATGGGAACAAATGGCAGTAGCGGGAAGAAACAAGCAAGTCTGGCATGGAATAGATGGCCATGAGGACATGCCGGATACCATGAATCTTACCGCTGTAAATGCTCTGGTACATCAGCATGCTTTTACTATCGCCATGCTTTATTTCTCGGCATTGAAAAACTCCGTTCGGCACCCAGGATCATTACCAAAAATCATGGTCTACCGCAGAGAGGACCACAGTCATGATACCAATCCTGGACACCTGGTCACCAGCCGGCAGTCACCTCGCCCCAGCAGAGCCAGTCTTGAGTCCTGGTCCTACGCCGGAATGACTAAAGGCACCGGTGAAAAATGGGCCACAACCCTGGGAGCACTACTGCCTATATCACAGGTACTACTCAGTTACATCCAAACAGATGAAAGTGGCCAGAATGCTATCCTGGGAATTGGAGAATCTGAGTTTTTTGCTGCAGCAAGCCATACAGAAATCCATGATTTGGGATACCTCGACAAACGCCTTGACGAATCACATGATGACATGCGAAAAACCATGAATATCGTTCGCATCAAACGATTTGTCGAAATGGGATTGGAGTCATTACAAGATCAAGAAAGGTCCATAAAGCAACTTGGATCGACCATTCAAGAAATAAAGTTGAAGTTTGAAGAATACAAACAACTACTAAGCCAGAAACCACAGACAGATCTTAAATACACTGAAGCTTCTAAAAAAGCTAATACAGAATTGCCAGTCCTCGAAAAAGAAATGGAAAAATGGATACAACAATTGGAAATAAATCGTAAAGAATTTGAAGAAATACGACAACAACTCGAACAGGCTATTGGTGGTCGCTTTGATGAACTTGCGAGGCTACTCAAACTACCCTCCAGCGGGAACTTATCCCAATTAGTCAAGAATGCATATGCATTGGCGCTTTCCCTGACCAATCGAATTGCCGATCTTAAAAAACCTGTGTTTAGTGCAAGTAGCCTGATGGCCTCACTTCAGCAAACCATGAAAAACATGCCAAAAGCTCCAGTAAACAATGATAGTGATGATGACTGGGATGAGTAATCCAGTTTTAACTGAACTTGAATGAAGGTAAAAGCAATCATCTTTTTTGTGACTGGAGATTGCACCGAAATACGACCAACTCTATCTTACACTTCCATTCATCACTCACATTTTAAAATTCATGCAGGCCAAAATCACCTACACCTTCTCCGCTGAAATCTGGCAATATGGCGCTCCAGGAGGTTGGTATTTCATATCACTTCCAGAGGACCTGGCTACAGAAATCAGGACGCATCTCAAATGGCAAGAGGAAGGTTGGGGTCGGCTCAAAGCAACCGCCAAAATCGGTGATACCACATGGGATACCGCCATTTGGTTTGATACCAAAAAGAACACCTACATCCTACCTCTCAAGGCACAAATACGCCAACAAGAAAAGCTGAAAACTGGTCAAAAGATCACGGCATTTATCTTCCTCTGAGCTGACATAACTCATCCAAAATGGCACTTTTTAGCCCATTTAAGGGTTTATGTTTGTAGGGTAATCCAAAGCCCCTTTAGTGAGCAACCTCAAAAATGAAAAAGCTAATTGTTGCATCGGACTTTTCTCGAGAAGCCAATCACGCCACTGAGTATGCGGCTCAACTGGCCGCTATGCAAGAAAGTGAATTGATCCTGTTCAACTTATACAAGCCCTCTATCCACGCCATGAATGCTCGAGCTTCCAGCACTTCATTTGACGAACTGGAGCACAGTAACCACCGGGAAGCAACAGCGGTGGCCTCCATCATCATGGAAAAATATGGAGTTATGATCACTCCGTATCATGCCACTGGCGACTTTTTCGAAGAAATAGTGCGATGCACTGAGGCCACATCAGCTGACCTCCTGGTCATGGGCATGGCGCCAAAATCGATCGAGCAGGAACTGCTGGGTAACACCACCACCTCTGCCATTCACAAGCTTTCTATTCCCATCCTGTCCGTACCGATAGACTCATCATTCAACGGAATTAACAAAATACTCTTTGCCTATGATGCAACACACGATCTACCTTCCAGAGCACTGGAAGCAACACACGACATAGCCGCTAACTTTGGTGCAGATGTAGAGATTTTCAATGTGAGCGAACAGGCTGAGCAGGTTTTTAATCAAGAAGACACACAAGTGATCGATGAAGTAATGGTAGATGTAACCTACTATTACAAGAATGTACGCTCCAGAGAAATAGTCAAAGCCATACGAGATGAAATGATGGATTCTGAGTCGGACCTGCTGGTAATGGCTCCACAAAAGCATGGCTTCTGGGATTCACTCACTCATCGCAGCAAAACCAGCATCATGGCCTCCGGCAAAACGATTCCATTGTTGTCCATACCCATGTAAGGTCATGTCTGAAGAAGCCAATATCGCATTGACAGAAGTCTACTCTAGTACATTTATTGAGGCCTGTCAGGTCAAAAACCTCATGGAACATGCGGGTATTATAGCTTTCTTAAAAGATGAATACATAGGAACAATTTTTCCCTGGCATTCTGCTCCCGGAGGCAGTGGAGCAGTTAAAGTGTACGTGGCAAAAGTGGATGTAGAAAACGCCCAGAAGATCATTTCAAAATACGAAGGTCAGTCGACAGAGGAATAATCTTAATTCAGGCTAACTTCACTTCTCTGAACTCAGCCGAATGAAAAGCCTGGTTATCCTATGTACTCTCCTACCTTCACTGGTTTTTTCACAAACGAGCTTCTATGAGCAGTTGGCTGACTCTGCAGAAACGCTCACCCAGGTTTCAGTGGTTTATGATCCCTCTTACTTTTCGATTAATTACCCCAATGGAGATGTGCCCGAAGGCAAAGGTGTGTGCACGGATGTGGTCATCAGGGCTTATCGCAAACTGGGAATAGACCTACAAAAAGAAGTACACGAGGACATGAAAACGCATTTTGACCGATACCCCACCATCTGGGGTCTGAGCACAACAGATAAGAACATCGATCACCGGCGTGTACCCAATCTGATGACCTTTTTCGAACGATACGGTATCACACTACCTCTATCAACAGATCCAGACCAATACCTTCCCGGAGATATTGTCTGCTGGAATTTGGGCGGGGCTGTCACCCATATAGGTATTGTCAGTGATGAGATTGGTGAAGACACCGGACTCCCCATGATCGTGCACAACATCGGTAGAGGTCAGGTAATAGAAGACATGCTATTTGACTACCAGCTCATCGGTCACTACCGGTACCAACCTCTTGCTAAAAACTAGTAAGGAAGCTAAAATTCACTAACGCTTGTAAATCCTGCATTCTGCTTGTAGATTTAGTCTTATGAACCCTCATGTAGCTCAATACAATCTGGAGCAGTCTGAAACGGATCAGCAGATTACTCAAATACTAGCTGATACCATTGATTTGTACTTGTCCAATGCAGAAAATAAAATCTGGCATGGTCACCCCGTATGGTTTCTGAATGGCAACCCAATCGTTGGGTACAGCAAACAGAAAAAAGGAATCCGATTGATGTTCTGGAGTGGGGCCGATTTTGAGGAGGATGATTTAGATGTAAAAGGACCCAAGTTTAAAGATGCCTCCATTTTCTACCATTCACCAGATGCTATTGATACCGTCAAACTGAAACGATGGTTAGCTAAATCTGAACGCATCCAGTGGGACTACAAGAACATCGTCAAACGCAAGGGACAACTGGTAAAGTTAGACCTGTGACATACAAGGACATCACGCTCAAAGCACGAATTGATAACCCAAGAGAGCTGCAAAGACTGCTACAGGATCTGGCGGAATACAAAGGACTGGATCATCAAGTCGACACCTATTTTGAAACAACGGAGGGCAAACTGAAATGGCGCCAGGGTACTATCGAGAACGCGATCATGCACTACGAAAGACATCAGGAAAACGGAGTGGAGCGCACCACCGTCTATCGATATGATCAAAACCCAACAAGACAAGCCATTGACGAGCTGAAGGCTACACAGAAAGCAATCGGGCAAATCAAAAAGAGACGCCATATCTACTTCCAAAACCACCTCAAAATTCACCTGGACCAACTCCCCACAGGTGAACATTTCCTGGAGATAGAAGCGATTGATCAGTCGGGTATGCTTTCAGACGAATTACTGCTAAAGGAATGTTTGAACCTGAAAGAGCAACTCAGGATAAACGATGCACAGCTGATTGCTACTGGATATTTTAAAAACTTATAACCTTTACTCTTAGTCAAAATATACATGGAGATAGCAAGTCGAGCACTGACTAATAGCAGAATCTGTGATCATTATACTGTGAAGGGTATTCACAAAACACCCTATGAAACTACAAACCATATTTTGACGTTGTGTCATATTTTTTTAAAGTTGGAATGATAACTAATAACTAACCTCATAAAAAATGAAAACCGCCAAAAACTGCATTTTCTTATTAATTCTGTCGCTCATATACGCCTGTGGCGAAGAGGAAGAGCCTTCATTTCGTGACACGCTGAAAAATTGTGATAGTGAAATCGCTCCAGATATTATCATGGGTACAGGGGAAGAGAAAATTCTATTGGGCACCATTTATGCCGAGATTTATGATGATGTAGAATACATCGAATTGTCTATTGATGGTCCAGCTTTTGGTCGAGTAGATGGATATACTAAAACGTATCAAGTCAGCAGCTTTCCCGAGGAGGAGTGGATATCTCTTGGTAATGCTGAAGAGCCTATTTTCTACTGGAATCTACCCTTTGAACTGAATGAAACGAACCGTAACTATAATCTGGAGATAACTTATTTCTGCGAAACTGAAAATGGTGCAGAACCAGGTCATAATGCTGAAATAAGTGTTACTTCCACAGACTTTTGCAGTGAAATCTCCAGTAATCTCACTGGTAACTTCGATTTTGGGCAACCTTTGATTAATGATGACTGGCAAGGCCCAATAACTGAAACCAACTTCAACGTTAAATTCCATTCGTTCTTTAGAGTAGATCAGGGATTTGGCCTATTACTCTTCCCAAAAGAAAAAGCCGACTATGGTACTGTCTATCTTAATAATGGGAATGAGTTTAGCGCTGATTTCCCATTGCAGTTGACAACTGAAGTAATTGAAATCGATGCAGAAACCGAACTCACCGAAGCATACCTTTCCGCAGACCTGGACCTTGAGGAGTTACTTAACCTAACCTACGATGAAATGCGTGGAGCCAGTGTAAATTTCTCAATTACTTTATGTGGAAATGAGTTTGACAAGGGGAGCTTTATGCTACAATGATCTGAACATACATCTTTAGTGTTGGACCCTCCGGAGTTTGTGTTGAACAAATTACCATCCTGTTGCGAGCTTTGTAAACTCAACAATCACTAAATTGAATCATGGCACATGTACTCATCACTGGCTCCACAGGTATGATCGGCAAGGGCGTTCTTTTAGAATGCATCGATGATCCATCTATTGAATCCATTACATTGATCAACCGCTCTCCCTCCAAAGTCACAGACAAAAAAATCAAAGAAGTCATCCTGCGGGACTTCTTGGAGCTAGCTACAGTAAAAAGCCAATTAGGAACACCAGACGCATGCTTTCACTGCATGGGCGTATCCGCAGTAGGGATGAGTGAAGCCGAGTACAGCAAGCTGACACTTGATGTGACCAAAACGCTCGCCGATATTTGCTACGATATGAATCCGAGAATGACTTTTAACTACGTATCCGGCACTGGCACAGACAGTGAGGAAAAAAGTCGGCAAATGTGGGCTCGTGTGAAAGGCCGCACCGAAAATTATGTATTGGCCAAAGGTTTTGCAAAAGCCTATATGTTTCGTCCCGGATTTATCATACCAGAAAAAGGAATCGAGTCGAGGACCAACCTTTACAACACTATTTATAAAATCATGCGACCATTCTTCGGGTTCTTTCGAAAGATGAACAGCGTCACCACTACCACCCGAATTGGTGTGGTAATGATCAAAACCATCACTGAAGCACCCGATCTACAATACCTCGAAAATCCAGCAATCAATGCCCTGGCTAAAAACTAAATCCGTACTATTAGCCAGCTTCATGATGGGCAACATCCTGACAATGGTAGCTCAGGAAACTAACTGGCAACTAAAGAAAGACAAGGATGGCATACAAGTGTACACACGAGATTCCGAGGAATCAGATCTGGATGAATTTAAGGGAGTGGGTGTGATCAAAGCTTCAGTTGCATCATTGGTGAGTATCCTGGAGAACGCGGATCTAATGCACGAATGGGCCAACTGCGAAGAATCGAAACTTATTTCCCGAAATGGAAACAAGCAGATCCACTATACAGTAACCGACGTTCCGTTCCCTTTGCAAGACCGGGATTCGTATGCTCAGTTTGAATATGAAGAAGTAAGTAATGGGGTGAAGGTAAACATCACAGCACTACCAGAGTACAAGCCGACCAATGAAGGCAAAACAAGGATTCCTTTCTTAAAAGGCTATTGGCTGCTGGAGCGGATGAGCGATCGGGAAACCAAAGTCACCTACCAGCTCGTGGCAGATCCTGGCGGTTCCATCCCTACCTGGCTCGCCAATGCTGGCTCCGTGGACACACCATTTGATACCATCAAAAGCTTACGAGACTATTTGGAGAAGTAGTGAATTCCCTGTTACCCCTAATGCTTGCCATAGATCAGGCTAACGACAGCCATAAACCACTGAAAATGTCTGATGCAGAGAATTCACTCAAACTCATTCACCACCCAATAATTCTCGCTGGTAGTCTTTAAACCCACTTCACACCAACATTTGCTGGTCTAGCGGAGTTTTCCCCTGCTCGGTAGGGCGATCTTTGAAAACCAACTAAAATTCCCGTAATTACTTCGAGTATTACATCATCCTGAACCACTTTGATCCAGCTTTGTCTACCATTAACTGCCCTTTTTTGCCAATGAGAGTGAACTTACTCCTACTCTCGTTATTGGTGGGCTGTTTAGTCTCCGCTCAGCCCTCTTTACAACTCCAAAGCTCAGATAAATACACCATCAAAAACTGGACTACCAGTAATGGTCTTGCTCAAAACTCCATTCGCGACATCATCATCGCTCGGGATGGAATCGTTTGGATGGCCTCTTTTGGGGGACTAGTGAAGTTTGATGGATCTGACTTCACCCACTACAATATTGGTAACACACCTGATCTTGGGTCCAACAGACTGATTGAAATCTACGAAGATCATGGAGGTAATCTTTGGTTTTTACATGAAGGCGTAGGCATGACCCGCTACAGCAACGGGGAGTTCTCAGTGTTTGGTGCCAATACACCCATGGAGCTAATTAAGTACAGTGGTGTCGTGCAAATTGACTCTGTTACTCATTGGCTTGCCACTGAAAATGGCCTAAAAGTCCTGGTTAGGGACTCAGTCACTGAAGTGATGGACCCAGGGGTAAGCGAAGACCTCATAGACCTCTCAGATGAGCATAGCTCTCTATTCGTAGCTAAAAGTATGAGCAGAACAGACCAGAAGCAAGAAATGCTATTCTTTGATGGCTCGGAGATCAGCAATAGAGTGGAGATTATCCCTGCTCAGAATCTGTCCTTCGTCAAGCGAAACAACACGCTTTGGGCACTGTATCCCGACAGGCTGATCCGCGTAAACGTTGCAGACTTATTGGATTCCGACACTATCCACTTGCCTTCTGCTATCAAAAACTCTCGTGATCTCCTGATTGATGGAAATCAGCTGTGGCTTGGAACACCATCCGGTTTGTATTTACTAGAGCTTGAAGACCAGGAAATTACCTCTTTTCAAGAGATCATAGCAGATATCAACGTAAACGATTTGATGAGAGATGGTCGGGGTGGAATCTGGATTGGCACTGAAGGATCAGGCATGTACCTGGTAGCTGAGCGGGCCATCAATGTATGGGAGACACCAGGCAATGTACCTCAACCTGTGGGGCCAGTGGTGACCGATGGTCAAGGGGGTGTTTGGTTCAGCACCTTGTGTGACTATTTGGTGCACTATGACGGACAGTCATTTTACGTTAGCCAACCCAATCGCTGCGTCCAGTCGCTGCACTATGATAAAAATACCGGGAGAGTTCTCATGAGCACTTCTCGCATGGTTGGTTACCTCACACGGGATGGAGTGGATACTTTGCTGCTACTACCTTCAAAAATCAATATCAGGACCTCATGCATCTATATGGATCAAACTGGAGTACTCTGGATAGGAACTTTTGATGGAATGATCTTTAAGTACGAAAATGGGCAGCTGTCGCAAATCAATATTCAGCAAGGAAATGGCATCCACACCATCACAGAAATAGGTAATAAAATCTGGATAGGCACTACCCAGGGACTTGTTATCCTTTCGGGCGATGAACACCAGCTAATTACCAAACAGGATGGACTACCTCCGGGAGCCATTCGAAGTATCTATCAGGACCAGGAAGGAACAATCTGGATGGGGAGTTATGGAGGCGGGATGACCCGGATCAATGGAGAGGACACCACCATAATCAACACTGAATCGGGCCTATCCGAAAACATCATCTCCAGAATTCATGAAGACCGTCATGGACGCATGTGGATGCTGGGGAATCTGGGCTTGTTCATGACATCAAAGCAGATGCTCAATGACTATGCGGCTGGCCACATCAACTACGTCTCCTGTCTAAACCTCTCGGGGGCAGATGGGATGAAAGAAGGCAATGGCCCAGGCATGATTGCCAGGAGTGCTGATGGGCTGACATGGTGGCCGACCATCGACGGAATAGCCACCATCAACACCGACGACTTTACCATAGATAGCTCCAGTGTACACATCAACATCCAGGGGATTAAAAGCAAGAATACACTCCTTGCGATTGCTAAAGAAATAAGTCTAAATGAGTCCCAACGAGATTTTGAAATCTCCTTTACTGGTATCAACTACCATTCTCCTGACCGATTGCAGTATCAGCACATACTAGAAGGATATGATGAGGATTGGATCCGAGACGGGCATAAACGAAACATCACCTATACCAACCTGCCTCCTGGCGAGTATACACTAAAGATACAAGCCGCCAACCAACATCATATCTGGAGTCGGGACATTAAAAGCATCGGCATCATAGTGAAGCCTAAGTGGTGGGAAAGACAGTGGGTTCAGATCCTTTTGGCATTTTCGCTAGTAATAATAGCACTCTTACTCATCCATTGGCAAACTTCCAGCCTGGTGAGAAGAAAGAAATTACTACAGATACAGGTGGATTTGAGAACCAAGCAACTTGAGATCAAAAACCGCGAACTCAAAGCAGGTCACCAGCAACTGAAACAGACCATTGAAGAGCTCAAGCAAACCCAGGGTCAGCTGATCCAATCAGAAAAAATGGCCTCTCTGGGAGTGCTTGCCGCTGGGGTGGCCCATGAAATCAACAATCCGCTAAACTTCATTCGTGGAGGGATGTTTTCTGTATTTGATTACCTGGAAGAAAAAAACAAAACGCTGGACCAGGAACTCCTCAACTATAAAAAGACCATAGAGGAAGGTATCAACAGAACCTCCAACATTGTAAAAAGTCTGAATCAATTCAGTCGCAAAGGCCAATCGATGCAGGAGACCTGCCGGATCAATGAAATATTGGACAGTTGTCTGGTGATGCTAAACAATTTATTAAAAGACCGTATAGAAGTAATCAAAGATTACAGTTCACTGACACCTATTCACGGCAATGTTGGCAACCTCTTTCAGGTATTTCTCAATCTCCTGACCAATGCCTGTCATGCTATTGAAAGAGAGGGTACCATTACTATTAAAACCCGAATGCGCAATCAACACATCAGCGTTTTCATATCTGATAACGGAGTTGGGATCCCTAAAGAGAACCTCTCCAAGGTGATGGATCCATTTTTCACCACCAAGCCTCCAGGCGCCGGAACCGGCCTGGGACTATCTATTACCTATGAGATCATCCAAAACCATCGGGGACATATTTCAGTAGACTCAAAACCGGGCAAGGGAACTACCTTTGTCATTACCTTTCCGATTGCATCCATATAATCATCAACCTTAGATATAAGAATAGAATTTGGAGGTGGAAGTTATCTAAAAGCCGGCAAGATTGACGATTTCAGCAACGTCTAGATTACTCAGCTGCAGGATATCATAATTTGAATTCTTCAGGGCCTCCTCTATCAAATATTTTCCAGCACGATAGCCGATGTATTGCCGGCCATCCGGGTTTGTCCCCGAAACCCAGTGGGAGTAATTAGCTCCATCTGGCAAAGCCATAATATCCAGTACCCATTCATCGACATTCGGTGGGTAGGCATTAGCTGACTTAATTTGATGAGTGTACTGCTCAGCAAAAACAACTGCAAGACCTTCATTGACTGCTGCCGATAAAATACTGCTTGACAAATGGCTATTGGCCATGGTCCACCCGTGAGCTATATGATGCAGTTCGTGATAAATGACATTGGCCAGTCCGTCACGTACTGCTGCCAATATTCCACCAGGATAAGAAGTGGAGATCATAATCACCAACTCACCCTTCGGATCATTACTATCAGCTCTTCCAGTGACACCAAATACTGTTGACAGGTCGTTGGGCACCAACTTCACCTGGATAATAATTGAGTTCGGCAAAGTAGGTAATAAGTTTCTGAGTTCATTTGAGTAAGCATTTATTGCACTGTCAATAACGTGTCGCTCTTGGACACCAAGTAGATCTGACTCTGGATAATGAATGGTAACAGCTTCTTGATCCTGGCCCATCGCTGGAAATGAGACAATTAGCAGGCTCACTAAATAGGGAATGACTAACAAAGTTTTCATGAGGATTTGAAATTTACGTGAAGAGATAGCTGTGCCGGTATGTATCTCCGACATAGCTGCTTTTATATGGAGATCACCAGCTTACCTTCAGCACTTCCGTCCCCAATCACCCCTAGTGCCTCGGGCACGTCATCTAGCGTGAAGATCTGCTGAATAACAGGTTTGATGAACCCTTCCTCAGCCATCTTGGAGATAGTTTGCAAATCCGCACTAGTGGTGCTTGCCATCAGATTGGTAAACTTCTTTCCATTAGCCAGGGACAACCAGGGACCCAAAAACAGTGCACCCATGGAAAAGGCACAACTTACATAAGTACCACCATCCTTCAAAACCCCGCTAATTGCTCGAATGGAATGATTCCCAACCACATCGAAGATCAAATCATATCGACTTTTACCTTCCGTAAAATCAAATTCCTTGTAGTCCAGAATACGGTCTGCTCCCTGATTCCAGGCTAGCTCCACTTTGCTGGTGCTACAGACCGCTGTTACTTCTGCATCAAAGTATTTGGCAATTTGTATGGCAAAACCTCCTACTCCACCGGAAGCACCATTAATCAAAACTTTTTGATCCTTTCGGATTCCTCCTTTTGAGCGCAATCCCTGCAAGGCAGTGACGGCCGCCATGGGTAAAGCAGCGGTTTCTTCATAGGTAAGATTGGATGGTTTCCTGGCCAAGTGGCTTTCATCCGTAGTGACGTATTCGGCAAACCCACCAAAACCAGTGGCAGAAAGTTCTCCAAATACCTCATCGCCTACTTTGAATTGGGACACCTCCGCTCCTACTCGTTCTACCACTCCTACTACATCAGCTCCGAGCGTTTTGTATTTCGGACGAAACATCCCGGCCATCATTCGGATTGGAAATGGCTCACCTGTTAATAGGTGCCAATCTGCCTTGTTGACGGATGCAGCCAATATTTTAACCAGCACTTCTTTTGGTCCTGGATTGGGACGTTCGATCTCTCGGAGCATCATTTGCTCCGGTCCTCCATATTGTTCGTAGACTATCGCTTTCATTGGTTTTCAGTTTTAGGGTTAGACTTTACTCCTTTGATGAGCAGGTAAAGCGTCAACTCCACCTCTCCCAGTGCGGCAGATAAGCCCACGACCCAGGCCAGCCACACTTCATTACCGGGAAATAAAAAATCGCCAAATGTTTCCATCAGATAGCCTACTCCAGCTATCATCATGGCCACTCCGAAAAAGACGGGCATCAGTCTGGATCTGGTCAGTTGAAACCCCAGAAGTAGACAGTGAACTCCAAAGAACCCTCCGGCAAGTAAATAGCCATAACGGTGTGCATTCATGAACCATAGACTCAATGTTTGTATCTCGATCACTTCAAACCCGGTCATCATTTCCATACCAGCCAGCACATCCAGGGCCATGTAGTGATTCAATAAGTTGATGGCTCCAATAGCCGGGTGTGCCAGCAACCTCAGTGACGAGGAAACTAGGGCGAGCGTCTTGCCATAGGGCTTTAACATTTGATAAAACATCACGGAGATCACCGCATCTAGAATGAAGGCAATGAGGTCGGAGACTAACCCAAGTCTGAAGAGACCAGAGTTTTCCATGATATTGGTAGCCGTAGCTACTGCATCTCCCGGGATGTACAGGTTGGCACGAACGTACCCTTGACTAAATCCAGCACATACGATGACTACCAGATACATCAAACCGGTCAGTCGTGCTTCTTTTGTTATTGATTTTGTGTTAAAGCTTGATAGATGTCGTTTCATTTTACTTCCAGTTTAAATTCTGAAGTAAAATTGATCTGAAGACTTACCTATTTCTTGACCCAATGTGCCAATCCCTTGACACTTGAGGCCAAATACCAGAATTAGAGGTTTTTTCGGTAGTCCGCTGGTGATTGATCTGTCCAGCGCTTGAAAGCCCGATTGAAGGCGCTCTGTTCAGAAAAACCCGTCTGAAAAGCGATCTCTGCCATGGATTGGGAGGTATTTCGGATGAGAGTCATGGCAACCTCCTTTTGGATCTTCTGAACATATTCCCGAAAGGAAATACCTTTTTCTGAAAGCCTCCGCTTGAGTGTACGGGGACTCATACCCAAAAACTCACTAACCTGTACAAGACTCGGAATGCCACTAGGTAATGCCTGCTCAATAAGCTGATGAATCTCCCCTATAAGCTGGTCAGAGTTGGCATGAATGCCTCGTTTCTCTTCATCCATGCGCTCCAGCAAATAGGCATTGATGGTGCGATCTGCTTTGAGAGTCTGAATGGACAAGTCTGAAGTTTTAAACTTTAGCGAAGATACTGGCTGGTTAAAGCGTACATCACATTGAAAAAAGTCTTCAAATGCTGCTGGATTTGCTGGCGAATGTTGATAGCATACCTCCATGGGACGAATGGCTTGACCTGTAATTTCATGAAGGATATTGGTGAGCATTACCAGGCTTACCTCGTTAGCTATTTCCACACCTCTACGATGAGCCGGACGATCCAAATTAATAGAGGTGCATCCTTGCTGCTCTTCAAGTTTGATGCTGCCATGGTCGGTGACCAACACCATAAACCTGACCAACCGATCAAAGACATCTCGCGCTTGCCAGCTGGTTTTCCAGGACATGCCGAGCGTGCCATAATCATCCGAATCCAGCTGCTTGCCTTGTCTTACCGCAAATCCCGGAGCGAGTTGTGCATCAGCAGCTTCATAGGTGTCAAAAAGCAGATCAATAGGAATGTACTTGGCACCGCCCTGAAGCTCACTCGACCCATTATGACCATCAAATACCGTAGCATCCAACCCTTCCGAGAGAGCGAGCTTCTTGGCTTTGTGATAAATACTACTGCTGACAAAAGGCATGCTACGGCTAGATGATCGTTTCTGCCAATGAAAATAAGAAATTTGAAACAAAGTCTTATCATGCCACAAGATGCATCAACTTCCTTTTGCAGGTGATCCCATAGGTCATTACCCAGGTGTAGTCGACTAAGCGAATCTGACAACTGTTCCTATTTGAATCGATCTCCTGCATCCTAAATTCAGTATTTCTGGAGGCGATGCTTATCTAGCTTACCTCAGCACAAAAACCTATAAGGTTATGGCGCTAAGTTTTCCTGTTGAATTTCTAGAAGGAATGTGCTGCTGCTTCATAAATGATATGTATGAAGCATAGTTTCTATTGCATCTTCAAAATTGATAGCATTCGCCACATAGCTTATAACAGTACCTGAAATCAGCGAGCCACCTTTGTAGCTGATTAAAAACTTAACAATCCAACAAAATGAAAAAGCGATTTACACCAATTTCATCCGTTGCATTTGCTTGTATTACGGTCATTTTATCTGGCTGTGCCTTTGGTCTACAGCCTTTGCCAAACACTGTCCAAGAGCAACTAAATGATGCAGTGGCTCAGGGTATGGATGGTGTCATCGTCTGTATCAATCGGCCAGATGACATCCAGCTGTACGCTGCGGGGTGGAAAAACCGTGAAGACCAGATTCCTGCAGACCCACAGGCTTTGTTCAAGATTGCAAGTATCAGCAAGCTATACATCGCGGCTGCTACCACACGATTGGTTGCTGATGAGAAATTATCACTGGACAAAACGCTGGCAGAGTATATCCCAGAAGTAACTGGTCGCATTGAATATGCGGATCAGATTACTCTGAAGATGATGCTCCAGCACCGAAGCGGCATATTGGATTACAGTTCTGAACCAGAAGTTGCCGGCGAAACATTTGATGATTACCTCTCCTTCGCTGCTCGTATTTATAACAAATCAGCGGTATTTGAGCCTAACAAAAAGTATCGGTATTCTAACACCAACTATCTGTTAATCGGAGAAATCCTTGACCGGACATTGGGCTACTCTCATCATACCTATATCCAAGACGAGCTGTTGACTCCACTTGGTTTGAGTCATACGTACAACATCCCAGCCGATGTAGCCATGGAAGAGCTGATGAGTGGTTACCTGAAAGGTTGGGAACCTGATGTAAAGGACTGGGAATTTCCCCTACCTGGTGGATCCATGATCGCTACTGCCGAAGATGTGAGTGTCTTTTTAAGAGCACTCATCGATGGAAGCCTGCTTTCGCCTGAGGAGCAGACTATTTACACGTCCGTCTACCCTTACGAACATACCGGATGGTTGCCCGGCTACACCAGCATCGCTCGCTACCATCCAGACATAGACGCGGTAGTAGTCCAGTTTGTCAGTACCAGCGGCAAAGAAATCTACTGGCTCGAACTCAAAAGACTCTACAAGCGCATTGTCCGAATCATCGAAATGAACCACTAACCACAAAATCAGATCATGATACGATTCATACTAATCATTCAAATACTTTTATTTCCGGTGATGCTTCAAGCACAAATAAGTGATGTGGACAACACAGGTAAATTGGGTGCTAGTTTAAATACTTGTTTTATTGGAGAACTTGGTGCCGTTCAAGCTACACCAAGTCTGGCTTATTTGAAGGGTAACAATCAGTTCGAACTAGGACTTGGTTTCAATCCTTTTGATCGGTCAGACCAGACATTACTCAGTGGAGATATCAACTACAAATACTTCCCTAATGGAACAACAAGGAAATTCAACCTCTATTTCGTCACGCAACTGGCCATTGTTCACAATCAACGAAACACCTACTACCGAGCCACCTACAACTACCTGTTTCTGAATGCTGGGTATGGTTTTCAAATCAAACTCTTTGAAAGTGCTTTCCTGGGCACTAATGTTAAAATCGGTACATTCACCTATAACAAATCCTCCGAAAACCCCTATGAGGGGTTTCATTCAACAGACTTTTTTGATGAAACGGGAGTGAATCTAGAATTTCAATTACACCTTAATTATTACTTTTAAACGACCTCTTTACTTCAGATAACCACTATTAAACCTACATAACCATGACCTCTCGAAAAACCATTGTTGTTAGAATACTGCTGTTTGTTGGAACCGCCATTTCCTTATTTTTTGTCCCATGGCTGCTGGTGAAAGCATGGATACTGCCACTACCAGATACCGTCCAGGAGCAGGCAGATGAAGCCATTGGTCATGGATTTGACGGAATCATCGTTTACGTAGATCAAGCTGATCAACCACCTCAGTATTTTGCTTCCGGCTGGCATGATCGAGATGCCAAGATACCCGCCAAACCTGATGCACTGTTTAAGATTGCCAGTATCAGCAAGCTCTACGATGCGGTAGCGGTCACCAAACTGGTGAGTGCCGGACGACTTTCTCTGGATAAAACCATAGCGGAGTATTTGCCAGAACTGGTCGGAAAAATCGAAAACACAGACAAAATTACCTTGAGGTTACTGGTTCAGCATAGAAGTGGCATTCCTAACTTTACGGATGCTCCAGGTTTTTGGGCTTCCCCGACGGAAACGTTCGAAGAAAGCCTGGCCTTGATTGCGGGCATGCCCGCCAACTTCGAACCTGGTGAAGACTATGAGTATTGCAACACCAACTACCTGCTAATCAATAAGATCATGGATGATGAGCTGGGCTATGGTAACTTTCAATTCATCAAAGAGGAAATTCTAGTACCGCTAGATCTCAAAAACACCTTCGGTTCACTAATTGATGTGAATATAGATGAGGTGATGAGCGGCTATCATGTCGGGTATCCGCATGACTTAAAAGGCAATGATCATGGCATGCATGCCACGGCAGAAGATGTGGGAACCTTCCTAAGAGCGCTGAATACAGGCTCTTTCTTTACTCCCGAAGAGCAAGAGATTTATTCTTCCATCTATGAATACAAGCATGCCGGTTGGGTTCCGGGTTACCAAAGCTTTGCGGAATATTACGAAGACATTGATGTAGTGGTGGTTGCATTTTACAGCACTACAGACCCTGACCTTTACAATTGGAACTTGTCTGAAATCATCAACAGTAGAATCGTCAAAATATTGAGAGAGCAAGAGAGCTCATGAGTCAGCCCGAAACTTTAAAACCATCACCTTCCAATGCGAGCTTGTAGCTCGTAACATCTTGATTCTGGTTAAGTACCTTAGTTTGGAAATAAAAAACACCTTTGTAGCATCATCATAAACTGATTTGACCATGAATTTTACCAGATTAGTTCCTAACGTCTATTATCAAAATATCAATGACGGTATCAAGCTTTTTGTCAACTGTCTTGGATTTAGAATTGGACATGAAGAACTGACATCAAAAGAACCATTTTGTGTAATCGAAAGTAACGAGTTCCATCTAATGCTTTTCGAACACAAGGAATTGGCTAAGGAACATCAACCCGAGTTTAGACTTGTGACAAGAAACATAGAAGAGGTATTTAATAAGATCAGCTCATCACATCCAGAATATTTGCATCCTAATCTTAGCAAGATTACTCTTCGCCCCTGGGGAGCGAAAGAATTTGCGTTAAGAGATGGACAAGTATGTCTTATCATTCAACAATGGTGAATCACCGAGCTGGGTCGAGTTTGTAGCTTGTTACACCACGAGCAACATGCTGGCGGTAGTTGAGGATATTCACCACCCAAATTACGGTAAACCAGATCGTTGGTGGGAGTAACTTACCCCCTCAACCCCAACTCCAGCCGTTCGTTCAGATACTCCACTTCTGCTCGAGAGAGTTTTGACGAACGTTTCTTGATGGTGGCATTGACTTTAGCCAGGTCCTCATAATGAAACGCTTCAAATCCATACTCTTCGGTCTTGAGCACATAATCATAGGGTCCACGCTGAGATACCAGCTTCACAAAAATCGGTGAGGTCTCCACCACCAAAAACAATAGCATGATGAACCAATGCGCCATGGCAATGGCTGAGCTTTTGTTGGTCAGTCGGTCCAGCGCTTCCATACGAGACGCAAGCCCTGTCAGCTGGCTTTCTTCCAGTGCAGCAAGCTGTTCATTTTGTCGGTCGTTCAAGTCCCGAATGGCTTGCTCCTTCTCTTCGATAATGGGTGCATTGGCAGCAATCAATTCATTGAGCTCTGCCTCTATCCTATCGGCATCTGCTTTTTTGATTTGGTAAATGGGTCCAGGGTTTCTCAGGCCGGTTCCGCCAGTGCCATCTGCTTCTCGCCGTGCGATCTCTCTCAGTTCATCTCTACGAGCTGCTTTTGTGTCAATTTCTGATTTCAGTGAATTGATTTCACTATTCAGTCGGCTTCTGGACTCCTCGAATCGATGCTGCACGATGCGCTCTTTGAGCGCCAGGTCTTCCTGAATCATGGAAGTGATCTCGCTATTCACTTCCTTCTCAAAAATCTTCAGTTCCAGCGGCTTAGCAATCACAATGGAGATCACCACCGCCAGCACCAATCGTGGCAATACCTGTAGAAATTCCTGTTGGGTATCGCCATTCTTGCGCATGCTACTTACGATAAAGCGATCCAGATTAAAAATCATCAGACCCCACACGATCCCAAAAAGAGCCGCTATCCAGTAATTGTCAAAAACCGTGTAGAGCGCATAACCGCCGGCTAGCGCAGCGAAGATTCCTGTAAAAAAAACGGTGGCTCCAATACCCACATATTTTGAGGACTCGGATGGCGTATTAGACAAGATCTCCCGGTTGGCACCAGAGCATAACCAAAAAAATTCTTTTAACCTGTTCATGAACATTTGAACGAGGAGACTGGGAAGATGTTGTTTTTACTGGTTCAGTGAACAATAAAACCACAAATACTCTTCTACACTTGTAGAATCTGAAAAGTTCTTCTATACTTGTAGAATGAAATCTAAAAGCGTAGAAATAAAATTATCCGACAAAGAGCAGTATATCATGAGTTTGATATGGCAAAAAGGAAGAGTATACATGAAAGATATCATGGATGCACACCCCGAACCAAAGCCAGCACCTACAACTCTGGCTACCCTTCTGAAACGTCTGGCAGACAAAGGAGCTATTGCTTATGACCTGCATGGAAACTCACGACAATACTACCCACTTATTGATGAGAAGCGCTACTCATCGTCATATCTCAAGGGGGTGATTTCTACTCTCTTTCAAGGCTCTACTGGCAGATTTGCTTCCTTTTTTGCTCAAAATGCGAATCTCACCAAAGGTGAACTGGAACAACTACGTGAAATTATTGATGACAAAATTAAAGACGCAGAAAAATGATACTCTACATCATCAGATTTAGCTTGTCATTGGCCATGTTTTATGGCTTCTACAAACTCCTGCTGGAAAAAGAGAAAACCTTTGTTTTCAACCGGTTCTTTCTATTGCTGGGGTTGGTATTCTCATTAGTCGTGCCACTGATTTCCTTCTCAGGTCCGGAAGAGTTCAAAATGCTCTTGAGCGATACCGGATTGAATGTTTCGCAGCAAATGATTACCTGGAATCAACTCTTTGATGTAGTCTACCTAGGTGTGACCTTCATTTTCTTAGTCCGTTTTGGAATCGACACCACAAAGCTTTGGAGACGAATCAAAAAAGGAAAAATCGAATGGATCAATGACACAAAAGTGGTTTTGACCAACAAAAGCCATGCTCCCTATTCGTTCATGAACTATGTGTTTATCAGCGAGCAAAATTTTGCTCACATTGAACCAGAGCTGATCGATCATGAAATTGCGCATGTGCGACAAGGACACACCTATGATATCCTGTTGATCGAATTCGTAAAAGCCTTCATTTGGATCAATCCAATGTTAGGTCTCTTCAAGAAGTCCATGCGACTCAACCATGAGTTTCTGGCGGATCAATCAGCAATCAATAACACAACGAGCATATCCCACTACCAAAATATGTTGCTTGGCTACTTTATGTCACAAGACGTACCTGCCATAGCCAGTGGGTTTAATTTTTCTCTAACCAAAAAACGATTTTTAATGATGAAAAAGCGAAAAAGTAAGACCCAGTATTTAAAACAGCTCATGGCTCTGCCACTCATTGCGTTTATCCTATGGTCGTGCTCAGACAACCAGGGAGTGACCGGCAAAGAAATGCTCAAATACTGGAGGTACACAGCCAATATGGAGGAGATCCTTCGTACCGGTCAAATGAATGAAAAAGACCTGGAAGAAGGAATTATTCTGCCCATAGAAAACAAAGCTGAATATGACGCCCTTCAGGACATCTACAACAGGATGAATAGTAACCAGAAGAAATCCGTCTACGAACTTCCCCCTTATCTGGAGCCAATTGAGGATTCCTCGAATTAAAAAGTAGCTCCTACTACCCACATTTTATCACTTTTTTTACCCTTTAACTTAAAGCGGACATGAAAACTATTGTCAAAATACTACTGGCTCAGCTATGGCTAATCACTTTACAGCTCAGCGCACAGGACGTAAATGATCCTTCCTATTTGTACAAAATAGGGACAAAACAAAGTATACAATCCAAGATACTCGGAGAAGAAAGAGACTTCTGGATCCAGGTACCACCCGATAGTAAGCCCTACGACCGGTTTCCAGTAGTATATGTACTGGATGGTGGCGAACAAATGAGTGGACTCACTGCGGTTTACAATTACTACTGGGGACACTATCTGCCCAAAATGATACTGGTAGGAATCTCCAATAAAGATAACCGCACCAGAGACCTAACACCAACTAAGATAAACGGCGTTAGTTCTGGTGAGGCCAGGCGCTTTACCGAGTTTATCCAACAGGAACTCATTCCTTTCGTGGATGGTCATTATGCCACCACCTCCTACCGAACCTTGATCGGTCACTCTCATGCAGGCTTGTTTGCCATAAACACGTTCATTAATCACCCCAACTTGTTTAGCAATTACATCGCCATCGATCCAAGCATGGACTGGGATAACCAAAAGTTCTTAAACAAGTCATTAAAGAAACTGGATCATATAGACTTGCAGAACAAGAGCCTTTTTATCTCACTAGCCAGTCCACTAGACCGGTCCAATGAAGCTATTGGTATTGAAGAGGTGATGAAAACAGCATCACCGCATTCGGTCCTGGCCAGATCTACATTGACCCTATGTAAGGCACTTGAAAGCAAACAGTCTGACGAATTTAGATTCAGGTGGAAGTACTATCCGGATGACATCCACGGTTCGGTGCCACTACCTACGATGATTGACGCTTTACGCTACACATTTGAGTGGTATCAGCTAAAAGACGCCTCAAAGTTTAACAACCCGGAGACTCCTACTGAAACGCTCCGAGCCATGATCGATGCGCGTGCCCAACTACTTTCTAAACGATTTGGCTACACGGTGCCTCCCGCCGATGAAGAACTGCTGTCAATGGCCGCACAGATGTATGTGCAAATGGGACAACTAGATAAAGTAGAACTGTTTCTCAGCTATGCTGCAAAATTTTACCCAAAAAGCGAAGAGGCACAAGGTCAGCTTGCTGAGTATTACCTTCAAACCAATCAACCGAACAAGGCAGTCACCTATCTAACAAAGGCGTATGAACTGAGTAGAAATGCTCGATATAAACAGAAAATCCAAGAAATTCAATCAGAGAATTAGCAAAAGCAAACCGACTGAGAATGAAACACCAACAGCGGTACTCCTCACAACACAAGTCACTCTGATAATTAAAATCTAGTGTCATTGGTTTTGAATCAGTCAGTGCCAATGACCATTGTGCTGGCTAAAGACCATTTGAGCCATGAAAATATTCATCTTATTGGGAATAATTATTTCATGATTTTTACCGTAATTGGCAGGAAAATTCACCTTATGAAATCCATCTTATCGCTGTTTATCGTTGTGCTTGTCAGTATGCAGGTCAATGCCCAATATTCCAAATACTTCATGCCTCCGGTAGAGGATGGTCTTCTCATGACCGCCAAAGAAGTATATGCCGTCACCATTGCTGGAGATACTATCCGCGGTAGCATCAGCTCTGCCACCATGATGGATGGCCAGGTTCGCGCACTCACCATTAAGCAGGCTGATAAAACCAAAGTGAAACTCAAATCCGCGGACGTAACATTGCTGGCAGTGAAAACAACCAGATTCATGAACCAGGTAAGTGCCCTGGCTACTCCTAATATCCAGCGGGCTTCTGAAATGGATTTTGACAAAATCATGGAGCGTGAATGGGTCATTTTTGATCAGGCACTTCTCCCAAACAAAAACAAATATGCACTCATGCAGCTCCTCAATCCAGGGTTTGACAGTAAAATCAAAGTCTACATTAACCCGAACGCAAACGAAACCGGCACCTTTCAAGTACAGGGTTTGGCTGTAGCTGGAGGTGAAGACACCTCCTATCTGGTAGTAACTGAAGGTAGTAACCAAGCCGAGATTTATAAAAAGAGAAAATACGACGATGAGGCACTTACTCGCTTATACAAAGACTGCCCGGAATTCGAACAAGAATATGCAGGCGAGAAATTCAGATGGTCTGACTTTTCTGAGCACGTGCTGGTTTATGATCAGCTGTGCCAATAGAATAGTAAGGTTGTAGGTACTAGGTTCTATGTTCAGCGACTTTAGGTTGACTCAACTATGAGTCCAAGACATAGAATCTGGAACCTTACCTCCTACCTCTTCAGAATTAAATACTCATAAGCCGATAACTCAATAGTGCCACTCAGTGTAACCAACTCTTCATTCAATACATTGGTCCAATCACCCTCCAGAGCACTGCCAATTACAAGTGCACTGCCATCATTGCGTATGTTGGCTAGCACCAACACCTCCTCATCCCCATTTATACGAGTGAATGCTATCACATCAGAACTGGAGAAAGAAGTCATCGATCCGTCACTTACAGCAACAAGAGCTGCTCTAGCATTCATCACGGCTACATATTCATCGTAAATTCCCGGGTTTAGTGTCCAGTCTATGGGGTCATCTGTTAGGAAATTAATGGTAGTGGGGCGGGCTATCTCCTGTCCGTTGTAAATCAATGGAATACCACCCAGGTAAGCTGTGATCACAAATGCAGTGACAGAACCCACCGCTGTAAAGTCATCAACCACGGTACTTTCCCAGGCATACACGTCATGGTTAGTAATGTACCTGAGCTTTTCCTTACCCGATGGGATGCGATTGTATTCATTGGTATGCGCATTGATGATCGTAGTGGCAGATAAGCCATTCTCAAATGCTGATCTGATCGCGTGGTTGAAATCCCACGCATAGTCCATTTCAAATCCGGCCGAAAAGTTAGCCGTCTGGCTACCTTCAGCGAGTAGAATCAACTCTTTATCCGTGCTTTTTTTCAAATCACCAAGTGCCTGTGACCAAAAACTACTGGGCACAAAATCAGCAGCATCGCACCTGAATCCATCGATTCCTGCATTGTCTATCCAAAACTGCATAGAAGAGATCATCTCTGCTTTCATGTCGCTATTGCTAAAGTTAAGTTCTACCACATCCGTCCAGTTGGTTCCTGGAGGTGGAATCATGTTACCATTATCATCAGTTGTATACCAATCGGGGTGTTTCGAAACCCAGGCATGATCCCAGGCAGTATGGTTGGCTACCCAGTCCAGAATGACCGCAATCCCTCTACTGTGGGCATCATTGACCAGACGAATCAAATCATCCATGCCCCCATACTCTGATCCAACTGTTGTATAATCTTTAGGCGCATAGGGTGAATTCACTCCTTTCTCGATCCCAACAGGAAAAATAGGCATCAGCCAAATCACATTAGAACCCAGTTCTTCAATGTTATCGAGTCTACCCTGCACTCCCTTGAAGGTGCCTATTGAGCTTATTGCTCTCATATTTACCTGGTATACGACCATCTCTTCCAGGGATGGGATATCACTAAAAGGCTCTACAGCTACGGTAATGTCACCACCAGGATTATCTGGAGGTGTAAGACCCTCATCACCACAGGCAAGAGAAAAAAGAAGAGCAAGAACTAATAGGTATCGCATAATCATAGTATTGAAACACAGATACACCCTGAGAGTGGATTGTAATAGTCCATCTCCCAAGGTGCAATTATCTACATTAGGTTGACAGTTACTGATTTCTTATAACTTCAAAGTTCCATTTGTAAGGACTTACTGAAGTGTCAAAGCTGATTACTACGGTGTAGTTACCTGATTCGGTCACTCCAAAGTCGATAGCTGCATCCGTATGGATCAACTCACCTCGGTTGGTGAAACTATCCCTTGGACCGAAATTAATATCCCAGCCATCATTGGCTCTAAACTTCAATGCTCCGTTCACCAGATCTTCAGTCAACTCCCAGGTATTGTTGTCTTCATTGAAAGTCATTGCCGTAGAGGCATCCCAACCACCAGGTGTAGCTGTACCAATCACTCCCCACTGCACTTCGGTGAATGAATATGTCAGGTTAGTAGGGTCTACAATCACTCGATAATGACCTGCAGCAACTGGAATATTGCCTGTTCCCGTTGTAGTCAGTACTCCATCGGAATCAAACGCGTAGTTAGTACCATCCCAACCTGCCTGATCAGTGAACTTCACTTCGTGTGCGGCATTGAAGTACGCATATCCTTCGTAGTTTGTAGTCCCTTCATTGTCAAATGGATGGAGAATTACGGCATTGTTCCAGGGCTCCCATCCCGGATCGGTGAAACTCCCTGTCATGTACATCACATCCGAACCAGAATACTGAGCATCCAGCGTAGTGATGGCCGCAGTGGCTGCCTCCGCTGCAATGGACTCCTCACCAGAAGTAGCTGTCACCACAAACTCTACACTCACTTCAGTATTTGGATCTTGTCCCAGGTTTTGATCCAGGTAGAAGTTAAGCGCCTCGTGGGTAAGTGTCGTTTGTAGATCACCGGTAATCGCTACTGTCTGTGAAGACTCAGCTCCTGCTACTGACATGGCTACTGTATAGATAGTCGTATCCCCTGATCCTACTGTGGCAGCACTCCACGAAATAGTCAGTTCATTGCTAAGCGTTTCACTGGTAACAGCAACGGTAGCTGAAGAGAGTGTCGTAACTGGCGCTACAATGACATCTGCTTTGAAAGAAGTCACATTAAGGCCGATCACTCCAGAAGTCAGGTCATCTAACCCCTGTGATGAGGCCACTACTCTTAAATCCAGATCTACTGCGGTGTTCGCCTCCTGCTCCAGGGTAGAGATCACTGCAGAGTTCAAAACGGAATACGCAATGGTAGTAGATACTCCATTCACACCTGCGGCAAGGGTAGCAGCATTGGAGAAATCACCACCATCTACATCAAGCTGAATATCATAGCTCACCGCTACATCCACTCCAAAGTCTGCAGCGGCCCATGAGATCTCCAGATCTGACTCTAGATTACTTTCAGTGATCACAATACTTGATCCGTCTGTTGGAGCAGTTACTGAGGGGGCTACCGGATCAGATACCTCGTTGCCTCCATCGTCATCATCGCCACACGCACCCAAAATAAGTACTGTGAGCATCATTGCCATTAGTTTTAGTTGTTTCATGATAGTCATCGTTTAAATAATTGGTTAATAGTTTGTTGATTAGGTGATGGCTAGTAGCCATCATTTTGCGTTAAGTTTTTATTGAGTCCCAGGTCAAATGCAGGTAATGGGAAAAGCGTGAGATGTTGAGCTGTGGAAGTACCTGCCTGCACGCCACCTTTCCAGTCCCAGCGGAGGGTTCCGTTAGTGAACTGTCCGAATCGGATCAGATCGGTGCGGCGATGCGCCTCCCAATAGAGTTCTCTACCACGCTCAGCAAGTAGGAAATCAAGTGTCAAATCTGAGGTGGTAATGTTCCCGGAATTGTCACCATAGGCTCGCTGGCGCAGTTCATTCACCAAAGCCACAGCTTCTGTCATATTACCTCCAGCACCACCTCTTAGCACTGCCTCGGCGTACATCAGGTAGACATCTGCCAGGCGGAATAGCGGGAAGTCCGTGTCCACAAATGTTGGGTCCTGACCGTTTGCTCCTCCAGACGTGAGATTCTTGAATTTGCTGCATCGATAACCCTGACCAAACTGAATGGGATCGTTAATTACTGTTCCGGTTTGTCCAGTTGTCGGAAAATACGCTCGGTTATCATTACCATCAGCAAAAGCTGACTCCACAAATGAACTGGTTGGTCGGTGACCATACCAGCCTCCGCTCACACCATTAGCCGGACCATCACCGGTAGCTCCGTGGATGATGAAGGTCATCCCACCATAGTTTCGTGTATTCACTCCGTCCTCAGCCACTGCGAAAATGATCTCCTGAGTAAGTCCGTGATTATCTGCCAGAAATAACTCTTCATAATCAGACCCTAAAGAGAATGCTCCTGAGTTGATAACGAGACTGCTATATTCCACAGCTTTGTCCCATTGTGCGGTTCCTGTGTACACTTCAGCATTTAGGTAAAGCTTAGCCAAAAGCGTCCATGCCACTGCCTTGTCTATTCTGGCGTATTCATTCTTGCCTGCATCGATAAGCTCTGGAAGAGCCATCAAAAGCTCTGATTCGATGTGATCAAACAATTCTGCTCGGCTGATCTGTGGTGGTTGATAAGCTCCTACACCATCCTCTGGAAGGATGAACGGAACATTGCCCCATAAGTCCATAGCGAAATAGTAATTCAATGCCCGAAGAACAGCTGCCTCTGCTCGATAAGCTCTTACCTCATCCTGAAAATCTCCAGACAGACCGTCGATGCGCTCATCGACTGCTCGCAGGTATTCGTTGCAAAAGGCAATGTTGATGTAAATCCGCTGATAAAGCAGAGAGAGGAGCGCATTCTGGTCTCCCCATGTTTGGAAGTTGAAGGTTTGAATCTTTGGATCATTCCATGAGGAGATGGCCTCATCAGTAGTTATCTCCTGAGCTGACCAGTAGGTTCGGAGAAAAGATGTTTCCCCCTCATCAGGATTGGCAATCTCGGGATTACCAAACTCGCCCTGCTGACCTGTCAGTGTCAAACTACCATATAGTTTGGCGAGGAATTGTTTGTAGCCCTCCTCCGTATCGAACACAGTGGCTCCATTGATCACCTGATCCGAAAGGGGCTCAGTATTCAAGTCATCCAAACAAGAGGTCATGGACGACAATAGGAGAAGACTGGCGAATATTTTGATTGATATATGTTTCATGATCGTATTCATTTTGGGGTTAGAAACTGGCTTTTATGCCCAGCATGAAGGTTCGGGATCTTGGGTAGAAATTGTTGTCCATACCACCACTCACCTCAGGGTCAAGCCCTCGATAGTTGGTGATCAACAGTGCATTCTGCACGCCAACAGTGAAACTCAAGTCGGCGAACTCATTAAATACATCTGGCAGATTGTAAGTGAGGTTGACATTGTCTACTCGAAAGAAAGTCCCATTCTCTACGTAATAATCTGAAAGCCTGGTAAACTCTCCCGCATCGGTAATCTGTGTCAGATCCGCTTGAGTAGACATGTTCCGTAGATAGCCCATACCATCGTACAGATTGTAGTAGTTGCTATTGGCGGCTACATTGTTGTAGACATAGTTATTGAGATTGGCTCTTGCATTGATAGCCAGATCAAACTGCTTGTAGCTGAGCCATGTATTGAATCCGAAGATGACATCTGGATTTGGATTTTTGAGTAGGTACCTGTCATCATTATCAATGATGCCATTCTTATTTCGATCCACGAAAGCATTCGGGATCATCTTGCCGTCAGGACCATAAACCTGCTCATAGACATAGTAAGAGCGAATCGGATAACCTACTCGATAAACCTGAGCCGTTCCATCGGTGGTACCGCCTACACTACTAGAAGGTTCTGGCACAGTGTATTCCTCATCAGCACTATTGTTCAGCTTGGTCACTTCATTGCGATTGAAGAAGACATTCCCATTGAGTTTCCATCGCCAATCTCCCTGGTCAATAGCGATCCAGTTTAAGTTGAGCTCCACACCTCGATTGACCATATCACCGACATTGGTGATGAGTGTAGCCACAAAGTTGGTACCTGGTGAAATGTCCACCTGATTGAGCAAATCCGTCGTCTCCTTCTGGTAGACATCTAGACTACCTGACAACCTGTTTTTAAACAAACCAAAATCGATACCTGCATTGAACGTAGTTGTTGTTTCCCATTTCAGGTAAGCATCGTATCCGTCAGGACGAAGGGTATTGTAGAAAGTATTTCCTAACTGATAGCGAGCTGAGCTGTTGCTCAAAGTGTAGGTAGGAATGTATGGATAGTCATTATTAACCACATCCTGCTGACCAGTGACACCATATCCCAGACGCAACTTCAGGTCTGAAACCAGTTGACTACTTTTCAGAAAAGCCTCATCATGGATGTTCCAGGCAAATGCAGCTGATGGAAATAACCCGGACCGCTGATCCGGCCCGAATCGAGAAGTCTGGTCATTCCTCAAAGTGAGGGTAAGTAAATACTTGTCCAGCAATGTATAGTTGAGCCTTCCAAAGAACGAGATCAAGTAATACTCCGATGGAAAATCATTTCCACGTTGGAATACGGTCTGATCGCGGTTCCATGTAGAGTCAGTATCATGACTACTAAAGTGTGCCCAAGAATACCCAACCATCGCATCAAAGCGACTATTAATGGACTCGGCGTCTCTTTTATAACTCACATAAAAATCCAACAGCTCATTCTTTCGCTCGTTTTCATAAAGTGTAGTGCGACCACCCTCAGGTACCGGCAGATAAACCCACTGGGTACTATCAGCTACATTGTTGTGCCCTTCCGAAAAGGCATAGTCATACCCGACATTTGCTGTAGCAATTAACCCATCGATGATTTCATAATTAACTTTAAGGTTTCCAATGCTCCGTTTGACTTGAGAAGTGTTGTCTGTCAGTGCCAACTGCGCCACGGGATTGGCAGTACCCAAAGTGATGGGATTTCCGTTTACATTTTCTGGATCATCAGTCAGCGTAGTATAACCTCTATAGCGAGTATTTCCATTGTATATGGGCAAAGTCGGATTGTAAGCGATGGCATTGGCAATAGCTCCCTGCTCTGCAAAATTGTTGTTATTGATCATGCCCTTCACGTTAAGCTGCATCCTCAGCTTGTCATTGAGGAGTGTTGGGTCAAGCCCCACAGCCACAGTAGTTCGCTCGAAGTTGTAAGTCTTCAGAACACCATCAGTATTGTTATAACCCACCGAAGCGCGGTAGTCCAAATTAGGAACAGACCCTGATAAACTCACGTTGTGATCCTGACCAAATGCATCTTTATAAATAGCGTCCTGCCAGTCAGTATTGGCGTCACCTAGATAGTTCCGAGCATCGTGATCAGCAGCATACTGCTGCGTGATTAGCTCCCTGAATTCATCACCGGAATACACATTCAGTTTATTGGGTGTTGTATATAGTGAGCCAGTAAAATTGTAATCCACTTTGAGCTTCTGATTCGCTCCTCTTTTAGTGGTGATTATGATCACTCCTCCGGCAGCTCTTGAACCGTAGATGGCCGTAGCGGATGCGTCTTTTAACACGGTAAAGGATTCAATATCATTTGGGTTGATGGTCGACAAAACATTCGGTGCCCCGCCGATTCCTTTGTTATTGAGCGGCACACCATCCACCACAATCAATGGATCATTGCTGGCATAGATGGAGGACGCTCCACGGATTCTGATAGTAGAAGTATTTCCCGGTGCTCCGCTGTTGCTGGTGATGCTGACACCTGCAGCTTTTCCTTGAATCAACTCCTGCGGTGAGTTTACAGCGCCTTTATTGAAATCTTTGCTAGTCACCACGGCCACAGAGCCTGTCGCATCGGATTTCTTCACCGAACCATAACCTACCACCACTACTTCTTCTAAAGCAGCAATGTCCGTGGACATGGTTACATCCAGTTGAGTTTGACCATTCAGCTGAATCTCTTGTGTCACAAACCCCACAAAAGAAACGGTAATCACGGCATCTCCTTGCCACGAGGGAATGGTAATGGAGTAGTTGCCATTGATGTCTGTGATCGTTCCATTGTCCGTTCCCTTCACCAGGATAGTGGCACCAGGTAGGCCCTCACCTGTATCTCCGTCGGTCACTTTACCTGATAGTGTCCTGTCCTGTGCAAAGGACCACATGCTACACATGAATAGCAGCATGGGTAGCAGGTATTTCATCATTTTTAAGTCTGTCTGTATCATTTAGATGGTTATTTAATTTGGGTGGAAAGTCTTCATTGTTTTGGTATTACTCCAGCAAGTGGAACCTTATAGCTTGCCCTCCTCCAGGGGCAAGTTTCAATTGCATGGTCTGGTCAGAGGACACATTTGCGCTAGTGATGAGCACGTCTGTGGGATTGTTTTCCATATCTGCCTGTTCACCATCTGCATAGATCTGTGCCTGGTACCTTCGGTTGGGAAGTAAGAAATTGAGATCAATAGTTAGCTCACGCGGTTGCTCATTGGTAGTACTACCCAGGTACCAGTCATCACTTTTTCTGTCTTTGCGCACAATGGTCAGATGGTCTCCAATTTTAGCGTTGAGCACATGAGTCTCTTCCCAATCCGTGGGCACATCTCGGATAAACTGAAATGCTGGCTGCCCTGCATAATTCTCCGGCAGATCAGCGGCCATTTGCAGTGGACTGTAAATCGTCACATAAAGTGCTAGTTGTTTTGCAAGCGTGGTATGCACCCTGTTTTCGGGTTTGTCCTTGATGAGGATGTCGAAGATCCCCGGTGTATAATCCAAAGGACCCGCCAGGCATCGGGTGAAAGGTAAAATCACCGTATGCTCTGGCGGATTACCCTTGCTCCACGCTTCGTACTCCGTACCTCGTGCACCCTCACGGGTCATCAGGTTTGGATAGGTTCTTCTCAATCCAGTAGCCTTCACTGGCTCATGTATATCTAGTGCGATTTGGTGAGCAGCAGCCATTTCCACCACACGCTGGTAATGGCGTACCATGAACTGTCCCTGATGGTATTCACCAGCAGGTCGACGAGTCACATATCCTGTCTTCACACTGTGAATTCCATACCGCTGGTAAAACTGGAATGCCTCAGGAAGCTGATTCTCATAGTTCTCGATGTTGCCTCCTGTTTCATGATGACCGATCAACCCTACTCCATTTTGCGAAGCATATTGACTGAGATTGGCAATATCAAAATCATCATACGGTTCTAGGAAATTGAATCGACCTTCACTCCAGTCATATTCCCAACCTTTGTTCCAGCCCTCCACCAGGACTCCAGATAAGTTATTGGCTCCAGCAAAGTCAATGTATTTCCTAACGACAGGTGACGCAGCTCCATGTTTGGGTCCCTGATTCCATGTGTAGCGATCAAGGTGCATTCCCCACCAGATACCATTGTACTTACCCGGTCGTAGATAGGAGAGGTCTGCAAGTTTATTCGGTTCATTGAGATTCAAAATCAAATAGGAAGTGATTAGATCGCCAGCATTTTCTGCCACCTGAATGGTTCTCCAGGGTGTCACCGTAGGTGCTTTACCAATTACTTTGTCGCCATTGGCCCAAGGCACTAAATCACAAGTCAGATTTTGGCCTTTTGGATCTAGTGCCATTCCAGCATAATCAACCAATGCCGCTTCATGAATGGTCACAAACAAAGAATCACCAGATTCCATGGTCAATGGTGTATGTACTTTCTGACCGATTTCGCTTATTCGATTTTTCGTGAAAAGAAATTCTGAATCGATCTCATCGCCATATGCTGGTATCCACCAGGCATCCATGTCTCGGGACATGTTGAAGGCTGTCAGTTCATTGGTGATGATGAAGTCTTTGAGGTTTGGTTGTTCCGGGAACTCGTACCGAAACCCAACTCCATCGTCATAGGCTCTGAAAGTGATTTCTAAGACTCGTTCCAGCCCGGTCTTTTCTCGAAGTGTGACCGTTATAGCATTGTAGTGATTGCGAATGTTTTTGACTTCTCCCCAGGGTTGAGACCAGGTCTCATCGAAGGAAGAGGTCTCTAGATTAATAAGTTGAAGGTCGCTAGTAAGAGCAGGCTGATTCTTAAACTCAAATCCAAGTGGAGAATCCTGCACAATGACCTCACCACTCTTGCTTACGCGATAGAAAGGTTGGTCGTCGATCAGCTTGAAGGTTACCGCTATTGATCCATCTGGTGATAAAACCACGGTATCTGAAGAACAGGCTGTCGCCAACATCAGGACAATCAGTCCTGCAATCAAAGTGCTTACTCTTTGCATCATTTAGGGTTTTGAAAACATCACTATTCCGGGTCAGTAGGGTGATGAAAAATGCCCCGGAATTGGTTTTCACAAAAGAGTCAGACTTGCAAAGGATTTTCAAAAAACATGCGTTTTGTATAAAAAATAATTAGGTCAAATATGACCTAATTATTTGTATTACAAGTAGTTAATTGTTTGTGAGTGCTATTAAAATATAGATGTGATATTGAGTGAAATAGCTATTATTTTGTCCCTTTCTTTTTAAACTGAAATGCATGCGAGGTGAATTGAAATATTTTAATGCAAAATGAAATCTAAACAGGTCGCACCAACAGAGCTCACCGATAGAAGTAGCCTTTTAAATTACTAATAGATCATTCTTTTTGAGATTCAAACAGCTTAATCGGACAGCCTCGGAGAGGCGACCTGTTCTTAGAAAAGACAAATACCCTCTACCAGCCCCGGAGGGGCGGCCTGTTAAGTCATTCTTGAACTTATGATACGTTAGCAGTAAATTAACCTGATTAACAAATTCGACGATGGCCAACACTTACTCACAGATTTACATTCAACTGGTATTTGTAGTAAAAAGGAGAGAAAACCTAATACCGAAAGAACATAGAGAAGAACTTCATAAATTCATTTCTGGAATTGTGGCTAACCGGGGACAAAAACTACTAGCCATATTTTGCATGCCAGATCACGCCCATATTCTGGTCAGTATTAAACCAAGCATTGCTATATCCGATCTTGCAAGAGATGTTAAGGCTGGATCTTCTGGCTTTATCAACAAGCAAAAATGGATGTCCAATAAGTTTCAATGGCAAGAAGGATTTGGAGCGTTTTCATATTCTCAAAGTGCCGTTAACAATGTGATTCAATACATTTTAAATCAAGAGGAACACCACCGCAAAAAAACTTTCAAAGAAGAATACCATTCCTTCTTAAAAAAATTCGAGGTGGACTTTGAAGATCAATACTTGTTCGATTGGATAGACACAATCTAAACAGGTCGCTCCTACGGAGCTTAATCGAATGGTAAAACAGTCATATTACAGGTCATCCCTACGGGATTCGTTCTCTACAAACACTACTTGGGAGGTCTATGTATGCAAAAAACCGGGGCCTAAGGCCCCGGTTCTATCCAATCAAAAAAAAATGAAGAAGAAGTAGTTTACTCTTTAATCACTTTGAAGGATCTGGCCTGACCTTCAGAAAGTAACTGTAGGTGGTAGATTCCAGATTCCATTGAGCTCATGTCTAGTTGTTGATGCAGCGAACCATCGTCAGCTGTTTTTACCTTAACTGTCTGAACTTGCCGTCCGGACAGATCAGTCAGTCTCAATTCCACTTCTAAATTGCCAGCCCAGCCAGAAGCATCAAGCTTCAGATAATGAGTAGTTGGATTGGGGTAAACACTCAGAGAAAGCTGCTCTTTCAATTCATCCAGCTGCGTAGTTCTAGCGGCTGATGCAGACTCCAATGTCCAATGACTGCTATGCCAGGCGGCATTAATGGATCCATGCTGTGCATTACCGGTAAGGTTTTCTACATGTATGTAGTCACCTGACTGCCACCTGTTCCTGAATCTTTTGTGACCGTCATAGTCCTCAACCGCCCACTGGGCACTCCATGCTCCCGTGCTGATATTGGTGCTCTGTACGGTGCCAGTCAATGCCTCAATATTCATGTAATGACCGGTGGCTACATTCTGGATAGCTGTATATCCATCTACACTCACCAGTTCCCACTTGTGGTCATCTGCGCTGCTGAATCCACCATATCCCGTGTTGGTTCCTGCGTCGTAGAGATAGGTTCCCTGCCACCTGTTCTTGATGTAGTAAACAGAACCGCCACCACCAGTCTGGCTTGCAGTGAAAGTCACACTGTTTAAGTTATACCCACCACTAATCATATAAATACGAATGATTTGCGGACCGGCACTTAGCGCCACATTAGTGACTGTGACCGTCTGCCAGCTTTGCCATCCGCCTGTATTTGGTGCAGAAATTGACCCGGTTTTATCCACGCCATCAAATTCAATTCGTAGCGATCCACCTACAGCACTGGCCACTCGCACATCGACATCATAGTTTCCAGCGCTAGCGACATCTACTGTGTATTCGAGCCACTCACCACCATTGGTCCAGCCTACATTGTAGCCTCCCTCAGAGCATGCTTCTATGTCCACTCCAGTAGATCTGTACTGACCGCCATTGTTGGAGGCATCACTGTCATTATAGGACTCTCCATTAGCGCCGTTATCAAAATTCTCAGCCTCAACTGTACCAGGTAAGCTAATCACCCCATTGTATGGCGTTTGTCCGAGGGAGTTTACAGTAAGTGAAAAGTCCTGAGTAGAAGTGGCTCCACATGAATTGGTATAAGTCGCTGTGTAGGTACCTGACTGACTCACCTGTACATTAGAAAGCGTAATCTCACGAACTGAAGCAGAGTAACTGTTTGGTCCAGACCAGCTCCAATTACCACCAGTAGGCTGAGGACCAAAGGTTACTGAACCACCAGCATCCAAAGTAGCAGTGGCTGTCTGATTCCAGCTGCCGCTGTTTACATTCACATAAGGAGTGATTGTTGTTGGGTCACAGCCTCCAGGGTTGCTATTGTACCAAGTCCCATTTTGATACCAGCCATCTGTACCATTTCTGGATAGGTCGGCACTTTGATTGGTACCATCATTGAAGATCAGGTTCGTAGAAGTCACGTTGGTGAAAGTGTAAGCATACCAGCCACTTCCTTCACTGGTCATGGACACTCCTGGCCATGAACCATCTGCCAACACACCCGAAGGCTGTGCTGCCCACCAGTAAATATTGATTGCAGTTCCCCAGGAGGTGGGCTTATAAAAGTGAACAGTAAAGGTAGGAGCGGGATTTACCGTCACTGATGAACTAGCTTGAAAGCCTCCATCATTGGTGGTCACCGTGATAGTTGCCGACCCTGCTCCCACTGCTGTTACTAAACCGGAAGCACTTACGGTGGCCACACTTGTATTACTGGAACTCCAACTTACTCCCTGGTTGGTGGCATTTGATGGCTGCACGGATGCATTGAGTTGCTGGGTTAGTCCTTGATTGATGGTTATATTCGTTGGGTTCAATCCAACACCAGTTACATCTACCGTTGGTACATTCCCATTGGTCAGGACAATGTATTCATAAGCTCCCAACGTCACATTCTGACCTGTGGTCCAGATAACTGAAGTGCCGGGATTAAAAATATCGGTATAGGATCCGGCCATGCCAGACGGAATGGTAAATGATCGGTTTCCCCCTCGTGGGTTGATCAAAACAGCTACTTTCTCGCCACCACTCTCCTTAGTAAATGCGAAAATATCCGGATTAGTGTTTGCTGGATCGATGTAAGAAGTGGGTAATCCTCGTCTCAATGCCACGCTATTATTACGCGCATTGAGGATCTGTTGCATTTCCGTATAAACGGTCAAATCCTGTGACCAATTAATATTTCCAGAATTCCATGGATATGGTAGTGGATTGGTGTTACCCACTTCTATTCCATTGTAAATAAAAGGAACACTTCTGTGATAGGTTGCCAGCACAAATGCAGCCATCACCCCATTCCTACCTCCTTGAAGGAATGAAAATGGTGAACCTTCGGCATTGTAATCATCATGGTTACTTAAGAACCTAGCTACCAACTGTGTAGATCCTGCCCCATTGTATTCTCCAGCTGTAACGCCATCCAGATTGGTTACTGGCTCTCCAGAATCCCAAACTTTCTTCATGACATTCCAGTAGAAATTGGTGCCAAAGATGTAGTCAAATCCCTGGGCATAATGTGCTCCTGGCTGATTATTACCACAGGTCTGACATCCAGATTGGGTTCCTTCGTTGGACCCTTCCGCAAGCAACAAAAGGTCATGAGAAGAAATACCTCGCAGGTTGTTTACAGCATTGGTCCAAAAGGCCTGTGGAGGCTGGTCTGCCCAGTCAAAACGAAATCCATCGACATTGGCCGCAAACACCCAATACCGCATCGCATCTATCATAGCATTCGCTGCTCCCGTGTTGTTCAGGTCTATTCCTGCCACATCAGGAAAAGGACCAGCCTGTACGATATTGCCGCTACCATCTGTCTGATAGTACTCCGGATGCTGGGTAATCCAGGGATGATCCCAGCCAGTCTGGTTGACAATAAAATCGAGGATCACAGCCATGCCCATGTTGTGGGCATCTTCCACCAATCCTCGAAGATCTTGCAAACTTCCAAGATCCGGTGCTACTGCTTTATAATCTGTATTCGAATATGGAGATCCAGAAGCCTGACTGGCCGTGCTTACAGGGAAAATCGGCATCAGATAGAGCACATTGATACCGAGATCCTTGACACGTTGCAAGTTGGCTCTAGCTCCGGCAATATTTCGTGAGCTACTATACTCCCTTAGGTTCATTTGGTAAATATTAGCATCCATTCGGTTTGGCACTCCACTAAAAGGCGTGCCATACTGCGGCGGGTCTTGTGCTAGTACTAGTTGAGGGAGGAACAGCAACATCAGCATTAACGCTGACATAAGGGTCCTCAGTCTTTGGTTGAGTAAACGAATTTTCATCATTTAATAGGTTTTGGTTTAATACTTCATTCACGCGTGGAGATTGGGGGTGCGTGGAAAGCTTAGGTGAGATCAATAGACGAGCTGTCTTAAATCCCGGTAGATGTTCACTTGGTTTTTCATGTTCACTTTTGGTTAAATTCAATCAGCTACCACAATCAAGAAGTCGCATGATTTGATTTTATAAAAGAACCAAGCTGCAAAGGCAAACCCAAAATGCAGGCTCAGAATATAGAAAATATTGGAGCTCAATCACTCCTTAAGCATTGTAATTCAGTCAATTACAGAATTTAAGAGACTTGAAAAATATAGAAAATATATAGGTGCTATTTGCGGGGTATTTTGCTATTTATGCAAAAAGAGTAGCGAAATAACCAATGTTATTGCGGTATTTTTAATGAGGTGGGTGTTTACAGCAGATTATGCAATCAACTAGCCTGTATCTCCATAATCCGCTTTTCGAACTCTTCATTTGGAATGATAGACTTGCTCTTCACCCGGTTCTTGTAAGCATAAATGGTATTGACGGAGTAGCCTAAAATCTTTGCCATCTTATCACTGTCAGAAATTCCCATCCGGATGAGTGCGAAGATGCGAAGCTCCGTATTGAGGAGCTGATCCTTATCTAATACGACTCGATCCTCTTCTTTGAAAAAAGAATTGAATATCTCCACAAAATCGGGAAAGAGCTTCAAGAATACTTTATCAAAAGAATAATAAAGTTCCTCGCGCTCTTTCTTCAAGTCAATCTTGCTCATCACAAACCGGATATCTTCATACTTCTTTTGAATCAGCTTCTGATCAACCGAGCGCTTAAACTTCTCGATCTTCTCAATGTATTCCGAATTGATATTGAAATAATAACCGAGATATTCTTCTTTGATTTTATTCGCTTCAACCAGGTTGTTATTGGTTTCACTTAGGTGCAGGTTCTTATCCTGAATCACGCGATCCTTTCTGCGAAGTTTACGAAACTGGAGAAACGTGCTCACTGCAAAGAATATGGTCAGGATCGCTAATAGGGTCAACCCAATGGAATATCCCAACAACGTCTTTCGTTGGTCATCAATGTAGTTGAGCCTGGCTGAGGCTATAATAGGCAATATGGCACCTACTTCACTTTTTCGTTGTTTGGCACCATAGAAATTCGCATCATCCATGGAATGGTTAATGAACTTATAAGCAGCTTCAATTCTTCCCTGACGATAAAGCAAATCAGCGAGACTGGTCATTGCAGATGTCTCTTTGATGGCGGATTTAATATCCGAGATACAAGCCTCTGCCAGTAGGTTGATGGCCTGAGTGGTATCTCCTAACTTCAAGTGAAGGAAACTCAGCGTGGAGGCGGTGATTGCAAACTGATGATTGGTCAATTGAGCCTGCTGGTTCATCAGTTTGCTCAGGTAGTTTACCGCCTCGTCTGTACGCTCTACTCTGAGGTTATGCAAGCCTTTGAGGTAGAGAAAATTGTACGAATTTGGCTCAGACATATTCGTGGCAAACTCAATGTATTTATCTGCCATGGTCACATATCTCTTAGAATAATAGGGGTCTCTGTTGAAATCACTAATATCATAAAGCACTCGAGCCATCAACGCGTAGTAGTCAAGCTTGGTGTCATCATCAAGATCACTAATTCGAACAGTATTGAGAGTATCAAATGTTTCTTTAAACATTCCGGCAGATAATGTGGTAAATCCCAGTTGAGTTTTTGCATAACCTATTTTCCTGGGATCTGCTGTTTGATAACTCAGATCAATCAAACGCTGCGCATAAGTGAAAGCTGAATCGTATACAAAGCTTCGATATTCATTGTAGAGCTCATCTACAATCTCAAACCGGATCAGTAGATCCGCGTTTGGATTGGCGGCAAGTCGTTTCTTGAGCAAATTGATCTTTTGCTCCTTTAGAGCGACATAAGACTTCTTGTTCTCTAATACTTGATCCAACTGCTCCAGCTTACTTGTTTGCTGGGCATGCCCGACCCAAGTCATTAGGAACCCAATAAAAAGCAATGTACCTCTTGGCATAAAAATACTTCTTCAACTATCTGTGCCCTAAAGCTAATCAAATTGATGAATCAAGACTCTACTCATACTATCTCCTATTGTAAATGACCTCTACCCTGATTTTGGCAGTGAAACCAGGATATTGGTTGAAAGCACGTGCTGGTTTATGATCAGCTGTGTCAATAGTCTGAATAGCTGAATTTCACTTCAGGACACAAAAAAAGACTGATCAGTAACTGACCAGCCTTTTTTATGTGCGCACGAAAGGAGTCGAACCTTCACGCCTTGCGGCACTGCCACCTGAAGACAGCGTGTATACCAATTTCACCACGTGCGCGGATGAGATGGCAAAAGTACCGGCTAGAATTAAAAACTCGCTATAGAAGCTCACAATTTTTATAGAGACCTGTAATTCCCTGGCTATCTACTCGCATTCAAATAGATTGGTAATGGGTTTATTCAAACTCACTAACTTAAATTCTCGTTAGCTTAGAGTAATTATGATTTCGCTCCCTCTCCACATTCCCAAGTCGTCACGATACGTATTCATCCCAATCATTGGGTTAATGGTACTGGCTGTTGGTAGAGACCTTTTTTACTCCTTCAGTCACCAAAGCAGTTTTTACCTTTCAGAATCCCTTTTATTCAATTCATTCTGGGCACTTTTCCTCCCCATTGTGCTACTTAGCAGAAGAGTTGCTGGACGCTTTCCTTCAGTTCATTATACAATAATCACGGTGGTACTGACCATGTTCCACATCACGTTATTCTCTTTTACGGTTTATGCGGTTTCTGGAATTTTCATGTACCATACATTTAGTTTTTCAGGCGTTTTTGGAGAGAGTCTCAGCGATCACTGGCTGACATGCCTAATGGTGTACGGGGTTTTCCATTACCTTGAAAATGGTAGACCAAAAACGAACCCGAATAGTCCTTCATTGACTATGATCAAGGTGAGTCATCTAAATCAAAACATTTTACTGCCTATCTCAGAAGTCCAATATGTCAAAACAGAAAGGCCCTACATCGCCTTGGTCACTGCCGATAAGACTTATCTGTACAATGACACGCTCCATGGGTTCAAGGCCAAAATAGCGAGTGGAAACTTCCTACAAATACACAAGAGTACTATCATCAATTCTGACTATGTACGTTCGTACACTTCCAGAAAGAACGGTGATCATGATGTGCAAATGATGAATGGTGATAATGTGAGAGCTAGTCGCAATTATAGCCAGGAGTTTAAGTCCATAATCACTCACAGGATAGCCAGCATTTAACTCATCTTGGCCTATTCTCTGTGAAATTCGTGTCCTGTTGGCATTTTTCAGACGTACTTCATGGCATGAAACAAATCATTAGTACAGCACTCCTTATCCTATCGATCTGGTCGTGCGCTCAAGAAAAACCAACAAACTACCGACTTGTAGGTGGGCCTTGTGAAGGATGTGAGGCTATTTTCGAATACGGAGAGCGAAATCTAACGTCCATTGACACACTTCCGGATTTCAATGAAAAAGGTCCAAAAATCAAAATTAGTGGAACAGTGTATCAAATAGATGGAAAAACACCAGCGGCAGGGGTCATCATTTACGTCCATCATACCAATCAGGACGGATACTACCCACCGGCCAAGGATGCTCAAGGATGGGGAAGACGCCATGGGAGAATTCGCGGCTGGATGAAAACCAATCAAGCCGGTCAGTATGAATACTACACCTTAAGACCAGCTCCATATCCAGGAAGGACAGACCCCATGCACATTCACTACACCATATTGGAACCCAATGGGAAGTACTATTGGATTCACGACGTAGTGTTCAAGGGTGACCCTCGTCTAAAAGATTATGATGGTAGCATAGCACGAGGCGGAAATGGACTCGTGGAGCTGAAACCACAAGGCAACCTGCTTGTCGGCAACAGGGATGTTATTTTAGGCAAAAATGTGAATGACTATGAGAGGTGAGTGGGTAGTTGCATTGGTCATTTTGGTGTCCTGCTCGAGCGCATCACAGTCAGCAGAACCGCCGACTCAAAAAGCTGATTCCATCATAATATCCGATACATTGGAGATAAACCTGGCTAGGTCTATATTGCATTGGAAAGGCACCAAAATGCGTGGTTTGGGGAAGCATGAAGGTATTATAAACCTTTCAGGCGCTAGCTTATTGACTCAAGGTGATCGACTCGTTGGAGGAAGTTTCACCATCGATATGACCTCCATCCAGGTGACCGATATACCGGCCCATGAGACAGTCCCTAGAAGACGTTTGGTCAATCACCTGAAAAGTGAAGACTTCTTTGATGTGGCGAATTATCCCGTTTCCAGATTAGAAATCGCTGTGGTAAATCCAATTGGTGACAGTCTTCAGATTACTGGTAATCTGACCATTAAGGAGATAACGAAACCCATCACTTTTAATGCTTTCAAGCAGAAAAATGAGTTGACTGCTCTAATCGTTTTTGACCGATTCCGCTGGAATGTGGCTTATGAAGGGAACTTAATCGATCGAACGTTGGTGGATCCTAAAATAGAATTGAAAGTAATTTTAAAAATGGAATAAAAGAGGCCGTCTCAAAAGTGAACCAATCTCGATAATTGTCACATTGAGCTTGTCGAAATGTAGTTAATAGCACGATAATTGGTCGACAGGCTCAACCTGGCATTCGGAATTACTTTTGAGACAAACCTCTTCTTAGTCTCGCTGAGCAAATTCATTGCCCCCACACATTCTCACCACTTTCGGAGTGAACGTTCCTAGTACATCCACCAGATCTACTTGCTGCTTCATTACTTGATGAATGTCTTTGTAGGCCTGTGGTGCTTCATCCAAACCAGATCCAATCACTGTCACACCAGCTTTTTTGAGATGATTTCTCACCTCATCCTTGGATAGACTTTGCTTGGCTCTTGTTCTGGACATCACCCTACCAGCTCCATGCGATGCGGAATTGATGGAAGCTTTTTCCCCTTTTCCTCTCACAATAAAACCTGGTGCTGTCATCGATCCTGGGATTATTCCCAGCACGCCTTTACCTGCCGGTGTTGCTCCTTTTCTATGGACGATGATCTCCTCACCTTCTGCATCCTGCTCTTTCCAGGCAAAGTTGTGATGGTTCTCAACCATCGCTAGAGGCTGTTCTCCCAAAGCTTTTGCCATTCGTTCGTGGATCTGATGATGACAGGCCGACGCATAATCCCCAGCCAGATTCATCGCAATCCAGTACTCCTGACCATCTTCGGTATCCAAATCCAGCCATGCTAAATGTTTCGCTTCCGAAGGAAGTTTACACTTATCCATAGCCAGCTTGGTATAGTGTCGGGCGATGTTTGCACCCAACCCCCTAGAACCTGAGTGTGACAATACCGCCAGGTATTTACCCTTTGGCAATTTCAAGTCATTCTCATCACTTAGCAGCTCCGCCACACCAAACTCTACGAAGTGGTTTCCTCCTCCTGATGAACCGATTTGCGAGTACGCTCTATCCTTCAAGGATTTCAGAATATTGATCTCACCGAAAGACTTGTTTTCCAAGACCTCATGATCCATCGGTCTCCTAAAAGTCGCGTTTCCAAACCGCGAATTATCCTCCAATAGCTGCTTGAAGTCAGAAACTGCATCATATGAAAACAATGGCGGCAGGTCATAAAGGGTCATACACATTCTACAACCAATATCTACTCCTACTCCATATGGAATCACAGCATTTTTAGTCGCCAAGACACCACCAATCGGCAGCCCATAACCTTGATGTGCATCCGCCATTAAGGCTCCAGAGTGTGTCACTGGCAATTTCATCGCCACTTCCATCTGATGGACCGCACCCTGCTCGATTCCTTCAGCACCGTAGGTTTGATACGGAATTCTTGAAGCATTCAACTCTAGCGTTTTGTTGTGTTCAGTTTTGATAATCAAACCTTTAGCAACAGCTCCTAGCTTTTCATGCTTCTGATAGAATGCCGGATTTTCCAACACTCGCTGCAAAAGCTCTAGCTTATGCTTCTTACTCTTTCCTTTGAAATGAGCCTCCAACACTTTCATGGCCGTCCCGATTACTTTTCCTTCCGGGTAACCAAGTTGTCTCAGCTCTTTTCCTGTCAACTTTGTGGTTGCCATTTTCTAAATATTGTTTTGAATCGCTTCATGCGAATTCGTTTTACATCTTTTTTCAACTCTGCTGAGTCGTCATTGTCGGTGGATTCCATCATTGCAATACGGTATTCTTTCATCGCATTGATATAATCCCCAAGCTTCTCATAAACTACTCCGAGTTTCTTTCGAAGCATTACCTGATCAAGACTTTCAACAGTTAGAGCTTTAATCAATATATTCTTTGCATACTGATAGCGTTTTGCATTAATATGGATATCCACTAAATCACCATAAGCATCTTCATACTCAGGGTCAAATTTGATTGTCAGCATATAATGACGCTCCGCTCTTAATTTATTGACACTGTAATAATTAAAGAACCAGGCCAATGTATAATGCAGTTTGGGATAACCAGGCTCTTCGTATAAACCTGATTGAAGCAAGTCATAAGCTTGTTGATAATTCCCATCAAAGACTGCATCTTCTGCTATATTGATTAAATCCTCTAGACTTTGATCTACAATTTTCATTTTAGTATTAGGTTTTGGTGAAGCATCACCCTTCGAGTACCTCGGGGTGACAATCACCATTACTTAGCTGGAGCGAAAATCTCTCGGAGCTGGTTGACCACATGTCCGTTTCCGGAAACGGTGATCTGACCAATTTTCTCAGCGATCTTTTCTACATACTCCATCTCTTTGAGTTTCCACAACATTTCATTGTCTTCCATCAATTTTGCAGTGTTGAGCAAGCTTCGGGTAGAAGCTGTTTCTTCCCGTCTCATGATCACATTGGCCTGCGCTTTTTTCTGCGCCACCAATACTTGATTCATGATTTCTTTCACCTCGCCTGGCAAGATGATATCTCTCACACCACAATCTTGCACCACAACTCCAAGATCCGCAGCTTTCGCCTGAATCTCTTTCATCACGTATGCTGAAATGGATTCCTTTCTTTCAAGGGTTTCATCCAGCGTGTAGGTTCCAATAAAGTCTCGAAGCGCCAGCTGCACCAACACATAGAGTTGTTTTTCATAGTCTTTGTTGTCAATGACAGCTTTTGTCACATCATTGACTTTGTATTGCACCATGAAGTTCACTCGAAGTGCAGCCTTATCTCCAGTCAGGATTTCCTGACCATTGATTTCCATTTGCCTACTTCTCAGATCCACTTTCACCACTTTTATTGGGATACTGTTTTTCCAAAAGTAGTAGGCACCTGCACCTAGCTCCCTATCGAATTTACCGTCCACGAAAAGCATTCCCTTTTCATAATCCTCTACTGTAAGAATTCGGACATACCGCGCTACTTCTACTTTTTCCAAAATAGCGATTGGCACATCTTCTTTGATATCGACAGAAGTCAAATCCAGGATTTGAAATCTGAAAGCAATCAATCCTTTCCAGTAGGCATATCGACCTGGGATCAAGACATGTTTGAAGTTGTCATTTTCATAAACCAGGCATAGCTCACCATCTTTTACATTCACAATGTCCAATAGTGATGCTAGCTCCTCATCCTTGAGCAAAACATCCAGGTTTACTGGCGCGTAAAATGGCTGAGCCATATTGAACTCACGAACTGTCTCCCATGGAGACAACCAGTAAACACCTGCTGTGATTACTCGCTGGTAATCACCTCCGCGAAACACTAGTCCCACGTAGCCTACGTTGATTTTTACTCGATTCAACATTTGTTTACTCATTTAAAAAATTACACATGTGATTCTCGCTACTTGCAAGAATCGAATTTGATTTACCCCTTCCCTAAAGGGTGTCAAATTCAATTTGGGACCTCATGAGGTTGAACTATTCACCTTCAGAGCTATCACTGTTGGCCAATAATATTTTATCCACATTGTCATTCTGACGATAGGAAGAATCTTTATAGATCCTTCATTCTTCAGGATGACAAAACGTTTTCATATAAAAGAAAATGATCTCAGTGTTCCATCCGAAAATTTGGCGGAGTGTCAAATTGAGTAGGTATTTCAATGGACAGTTCATTCCTACTTCTCCTCCCTGCTCATCAACTACACAGAAGCAATCCTGAAGTACCCACTGGTCAACCCACGGTATCCTTTACACTCAAAGCCATTTCCAGACTTTTTATGAGTACATGACGGTGAAACCCCTGAGGGTTAATCTCATAAGGATCACTGCGATCATTTTCTATGGTATCTTTTGTAGAGTAGACTTCTCTTTTAAATCAAATGGAACCTAAATCCATCGCGTCTGCCAATTCCGCCAACCTAGATAACTAGGCGTGGGACTCGAACCCACACTGAAATGGTTGTTGTTCTAACCAGACTGAACTATCCTAACTTTTACATCAGGAGAGGGAATCGAACCCTCGACCTACAACGTGGTTGGAAATCCTCCAGCCAAAGCAGCATATCTCCACCTACAGGCGGACACTATGGTGCCGTACAGAAACACTCATCTGGTCTTTGTACTTTCGGTTATTTCCAGTGGGAGTAGTAGGATTCGAACCTACTCAGCTTAAAAACATCGGATTTACAGTCCGACACGACTCTCCAACTTCGTCGCACTCCCATACAGGTCACCGAATGGATTGAATAATCATTATGGTCCAATCCACCGATGACCAATCGCCTACATAATCAGAGCTTTTACAAACATCACTGAGCGAACGAAACTCAGTTTACGGTCCTCACCCGTTCTCTGAACTTAAGGAAGACACTCGTTCTGCCTCCTCCCAAGCGAATTTTCTTTGCCTCTTATGTCATAAACAATAAAAAACCCCGACCCGCCAGTTGGCGAATCGGGGTTCTCAGCGCTCATAACAGTCTATGCTACACTAAGTATCCTTTCATTCGCAACTGCGATTTACAATCATTTTCATTTCGGTCTGGACGTAATTCCGACAGGGCATACTTCTCCCATCGACTTTCAGTCGTAAACAAAATATTATTCTGTACGATATGTATTCTCACCAAATCCATAAGCAATAAAAAACCCAGACTGGAAGGCCTGGGTTTCAATATCTTTAGTAATGATAAATCAACTTTCACCAGGCCAATATCCATCATAGCATACCAATAACATCCCTTCCGGGTTACTATCAGCTTTTATATGTTGAATAAATTGACGCATGTCTTCTATTTTTAATTGTGCTGCAATGATCGGAAAAGGATTTTTAAAAACCAAATATTATTCTGAATATTAACAAATATTCATTGGGAGACTACTTTAGACTTACTTATCCAACTTCAACTAATCTACCGAGATCACGGTATTTTCCCTTAAGGGCATTTCCTCTAGTTTTAGGCATTGAGATTACCGATATGAAACCAATCGCCTACATACCCATTTTTTTGCTCCTTTTTGTGTCATTTGACAGTCTGAGTCAAATCCCCTCCCGCCCCAATGCGTACGATGCAGACAGTCTGCGGACTGGTGAATGGCTGGTACTTTATGACAGTGCAGGTGAGCATGAAGTTTTTGAAATAGCAGATGCCAACACCTACTGTCTGGTCAATTTTAAAGAAAACCTTCCTACCAATCTGGTAGAGTGTTTCTACATGGATGGCATCAAGCAGTTTGAAGGACGACTGCTTTCTTTTGATCCACTCGTCAAACATGGAAAAGTCCTCTTCTTCCACCCTAATGGGCTGGTACATCAAGATGTACGGTTTGCATATGATTCACTCCATGGCCCGATTACTATCTACCATGACAATGGACTGGTGGAGTCTACAGGCGAAATGGTCAATAATAAACAAGATGGTTATTGGGAGTACTTCTATCCAAACGGGTCTATTCAGATGACTGTCTCTTTTGAAAATGGACTCGCGAATGGACCTTTCTCAGCCTATGACCTAAATGGCAACCTCCTAAAAGAAGGTACTCTCAAAAACGGTAAAAACCATGGAGACTGGAAATATTACTATGCCTCAGGTGAACTGAAAAGTACGGCCCAATGGGAAAATGACCTTTTGGTAGGTAAAAGTGTTTTTTATTACCCATCTGGAGAACTTAAAGAAATCAACTACAAAAAGAACGGTGAACTTCATGGTCACATTACCTCCTACTATGAAAATGGAAATAAGAAATCAGAGAGTACCTACAACGAAGGTAAGAGGTTCGGGAAAGCGACCTATTACCATGCCAACGGCCACATAGAATCTACCGGCAATCTAGAGGAAGACTTGTATGAAGGTAAATGGACCTATTACCATGAAAATGGAAAAATAGCCTCATCTGGACTATATCATGAAGATCAGCGTGTTGGTCATTGGAGGTTTTATAACGACTCTGGCTTCATTACCTCTGAAGGCTATCTCGAAGGGGGTCTTTGGGAAGGTTGGGCCCGACTTTATGATCAAAATGGAACGCTCACCTCCACAGGTACTTACAAAAATGACCTAAAAGATGGCTGCTGGGAATACTATGATGGTGGCCTGTTAACAGGAGTTAAATACTTCACACAAGATGTGCTCGACGGCTCTTATGATGACTACTATCCTAGTGGAAGGTTAGAAGCTAGCGGTAAACTCACTAGTGGCAACATGGACAGCCTATTTCTATTTTACTACCCGAATGGCCACCTATCCTCAGCAGAACGCTATTCTAATGGAGTGCTGAATGGTGAATCCACCACCTACTACGAAAATGGGCAGATCAAGTCTCAGGGCGCCTACCTCAATGGGAACAGGCATGGGCACACCCGGTTTTTCTTCGAAAATGGCCAGCTCAAATCAGAAGGCCGATATGAAGAAGGCAGTATCGAAGGACCATGGACCTACTACCATCCAAATGGTCAGGTTTCATCTCATGGTGAATATATAAACAACCAGTCTCAAGGCTACTGGAAGTATTATTATGACGATGGAACCTTGAAAAATGAAGGCTTGGAGCAAGAAGATAACCGCGAAAGGCACTGGATCTATTACTATCCCAATGGCCACAAAGAAATGGAAGGGCTCTTTACCCGTGATCTTCAGGATAGCCTCTGGACTTACTATAAGGAGGACGGCTCATTCAGCAGCACTTCGATGTACCATTTGGGCAAAGCCCTCAACTTCAGCACCTACTACGACAGTGCTACTAGCCTCGCAGATGCTGGTCAATTCAAGGCTGCATTTGAGATCGCTAAAATTGCTAAAAAGAAGAAAGAGGAACAGTTCAACAAGGACCACTACTCCTATAGTGATGTATACTCCCTATATGACTACCTCTACAAGAAAGAGGGCAACTATAAAAAAGCAATCAAAATGTCCAAAAAAGCTGTGAAGGCTGCTAGAACCAGCCAACCAGACACTTCTTCCTGGGTCACGGCCAACCTAAATTCATTGGCAGCCAGGTATCTCAATGCGCGTGACTACCAAAAAGCCTTGTCAACTGCTAAAGAACTGATGCAGATTGGTCTACAAACCAAAGCAGGCATTTTCTCCAAACCTTACGATCAGGGCCTCTATCAATACACGGAGACTTTGCAAAACATGGGGCAGAAAACAGAAGCCCTTCACGAATACAAAGATTTTGTGGAAGCTCAAATCGAAAGAGATGCTGACTCGATTGTCATTGCTGAAAATGCCCTCACACTTGTGCAAAGAGCTTACAACATAGACAGCAATGATTATGCGGTAAAAATGGCCACCTTCCTGATTGACTATTCGGAAAAGAAAGGCATTACCCAACACTACACCTATCCGCTAGCCCAATACCACAAAGCCAAAATCATCATGACTGACGATTATGATGGAGCGATTGACATCCTGCAAAAATCCATTTGGGACCATTACCAGGCCAATGACACCACGTCCAACCAGTTTTTTGAAACACTCAACTACCTGGGCAATTTTTATTATGGTAAAGCGCTTCTGGATAGTGCTCAAATCTTCTTCAACGAAGCACTTTGGAGACTCGATCATCCGTTCTTTTCAGAGTCCTACTTACGGCCCAAGATGCTCGCCTCCTCGGCCAAAAATGTCTACTTGCTCAATGACAATGCAACCGCTAAAGCACAATATGAGGAAGCACTAAACCTCTACAAGAAATTAGTAGAACCAGACCCGTACATCATGAGTATGGCCTATCAGGGATTGGCTCTGATTGCTCAGGATGCAGGCGACCAAAAACTGACTGAACAATACTTCAACAATGCGCTGAGTGTACTGGAGCACAAACAGGATTACCAAATGCAGTATGCGAATACGCTGTTGCTCTATGGAGAATACTACGAAGAGATGAACAAGTATGACAAGGCTCTGCAAAGACTGAATCAGTTGGATGCTTATCGCACAAGATTTCCCAAAGAAGAAAACCTGGGGGTGGCATCAGCCCACCTGAGAGGTGAGGTATACTACGAACTCCAGCAGTTTGATTCGGCCATCCACTATTTTCAATTATGTGTAGATCTGGCAAAGGACGACCCTTTCAGTGTTACGGAGGCTGCAGAAGCGCTAAGAGGAATTGCTGACGTGTATGAGGACCGAAATCAGGACTATGTCAAAGCTCAAACCTACAATTTGAAATCATTGCATCTTCTGGATTCAACTATCGGAAAAAACAACATTCCCTACATCATCACCTTGTCCGAAATCGCCCGGAATTTTGAATTCCAGAGACAACATGCCACTGCAATCAATTACCTCAATCAGCTAATAGAAATCTGCCCCAACATCGCAGGAAACAAACTTAGCTATGAACTATTTGCCCGGATAAACCTGGGAAAAAACCTGCGGAAAAACGGAAAGGTAAGTGAGGCTGTCAAAGTACTCAAAGAGGCGAAACAATCTTTTGAATCCAATGAGTTCACCTACTCCTGGGAGTATTCCTCGGCTTTACGCGAACTGGCTTATTGCTATGAAGAAGAACCCTTCAATGACCCTCTTAGCGCCGAGAAGTTGTTGCTGGCAGCTGCTGAGGTGGCAGAAAACTACTACGGTGAAGGCAATATGGGACATGCCTCTGCACTAGACAATCTAAGCTATTTCTACACCAGGACCTACGATTATGCACAGGCCAAAAAATACAGGCTGCAGTCAATGGAGATTGTAGAGAAAAGCTCAGGCAAAAACAGAGACTATGCAACTGATCTCAAAGCCTTGAGTTCTATCGAATACCATCTAGGAAACTACCCAATAGCCATTAATCTGATCAATGAGGCTATTGACATTTATGCTGGACTAGACCTGGGAAGTGAGGATTATATGAATGCAGTCTATAGTCGTGGAGAATACCTGGAAAAGCTTGGCCAATTTCAAGAGGCCATCGACGGATATCACAAAGTGCTTGAGCTGGTGGAAAAACGATATGGAGCATTTAGCTATGCCGTCAGCAATCCGTACGAGCTCATAGCCATGACGTATTACCGATGGAAGAAGCCTGACAAAGCGATGAAATACCTCAACATCACCGAAGCACTCTACGACAGCCTCCAAGCCAAACCGACCACTTACCTTGAGGTATTTAACATGAAGGGGTTGTGTCTGACTGATCTCAATCGGCACGAAGAAAGTAAAGCGTACTTTGAAAAAGCACTGAACATCGCCAATGAGCTTTGGCCCGATGATCCGGATGCCTCAGCAGTCTATCGCAACAACCTGGCTTTTTACTACCTGATTATTGGGGAGTTTGCCACGGCAGAAAAACTATGGCTAAGTGCCGAATCCATAGGTAAAGACGGAACACCTATCCAACAGGTGCGGTGGCTGGACAACATGGCCACTCTCTACCAATCATGGGGCAAAATGGATGAAGCAGCTACCTACTGGCAACAAACATTGGATATTTTGTTTGACAAGATTGAAACAGACTTTCCCTACCTCAGCGAAGAGGGCAAAGCGGCCTTCTGGGATGCTTACAAAGAAGATTTCGAATATTTTAACAGCTATGCCACCAAAGCAGCAGGGTTGGGCCGTATGAACGCCCTTCGGGATATGTATGACAACCATATTCGTACCAAGTCGCTACTGCTGAGCACCAGCACCAAAGAACGACAAAGAATACTCAGTAGCGGTGATAGTACACTGATTGCGCTCTACAAGGAATACCTTGGTCTGAAAGAACAACTCGCCAAGTACTATGGCTATACCAAAGAGCGACTGGCTGAAGAAGCCATCAATTTGAAGGCAGTAGAAACAAACATCAACCGAATGGAAAAGGTCCTGAGCATGGATGCTGAAGCACTGGCCTCTGCCCAGAAGGAATCCAAAATCCGTTGGAAAGACGTCCAACGCTCTCTTCAGCCAGGTGAGGCAGCCATTGAGATCATTCGCTACCGCCAATTCGATCGGGTAGTGACCGACTCAGTCATTTATGCTGCACTCATTCTCACTCCAGACACCCGCAATCAACCAGCACTGGTAACACTTGGTAATGGGTATGAATTGGAAACCAAATACCTGAAAGCTTATTTATCGTCCATCAAATACCAGGTACCGGATCAGTATTCGTACAGTCAGTTTTGGCAACCCATCAATGAGCAGTTAAAGGGAATCGAAACACTCTACCTATCTCTGGACGGTGTTTACAACCAAATAAGTCTTGGTTCCATTCCATTTCCGGATGGGTCTTACTTACTGGACCACTATGACGTGCGCCTGGTGAGTTCGACCAAGACTATACCAAGTTTAAAAAACGCGACCAAAAAGAATTTTCTGAGCAATATTGGATACTTATTTGGCTATCCCAAATACGACCTCAATCATGAATCGATAGAGCTGGAGCTGAAAGAGCGCGGCATCACTACTGCCCCTGCCTCTACCGAGCGAGCTACTGACATGCGCAATTTTAGCTTTGCTGAACTGCCCGGCACCAGGGACGAAACTACAGGTATTTATGACCTACTTGCTGATAGAAAATGGGAGATGAACCTCTACCTTCAAAATGAAGCGCTGGAAGAGGAACTGAAGCGCGTTTCCAACCCCAGATTACTCCATATCGCAACGCACGGGTTCTTCCTGGAAGACACCGAAGAATCATCCAACCCGATGCAGCTGGGCATCAACACCGAAACGAGTAGAAACAATCCACTGCTCAGGTCGGGATTGCTCATGGCTGGAGCTACCCAAACAGCCCAGGGCAATCACCTGGAAGGAATCGAAAACGGTGTATTCACAGCCTATGAAGCCATGAATCTGGATCTCACGGATACCGAACTGGTAGTACTTTCAGCCTGTGAGACGGGCCGTGGAGAGATCAAAAATGGTGAAGGGGTATATGGACTACAGCGTGCTTTTCAGATTGCTGGTGCTGAGGCCATCGTGATGAGCCTTTGGAAGGTGGATGACCGGGCCACACAGCTGCTGATGAACAGCTTTTATGATGCCTGGTTACAGAATCAATCGAAAGCACAAGCTCTGAAAACCGCCCAGATGAAAGTGAGAAGAGAATTTGCCAATCCCTACTATTGGGGTGCATTTGTGCTAGTGGAGTAACCCCTCCAGCTCCAGCTCATAGTCGTGCTGTAAATCTGCGTGAAGCGCATTAATGGACTTGCGAATGATTTGAATCTGGCGGAGATACAGGTTCTTTAACGGAATGCTTTTGTTGACAAACCCAGATTCATCAAGCTCTGAACAATAATGCAGCAGCAACTCCACCTCAGTTCGTTTCTGTTTTGAATAACGAATGTATTTTTTGGTATTTCGGAGAATCTTACGTGCACTCTTTTTCACATAATAGACGCTTGACGTGTTCATGTCCATAAAGTCCTCGGTAATTTCAGCCTTCACCCCTGAGATGTAGCTCTCTTCGTCGTGCGCTTCAAAAAGGAGATAGGTCAATAGCTCCTTGGTATCTTTCTTGAACTTGGCCATACTCAGACATAGCTCGATCAGGTCTTCTTTTTCCTTATGCTTGAGTTCGTCTTTCAGTTGCTTGACTGTTGCTGTGATCATTGGGTAAATTTAGAGGATAGATCTCAGACACTAGATATTGGATGTTAGACGCAAGACTGATAGACAAAGGGTATATTGCGAGATATGAAAATTCCTTATGTGCAATTCACGTTCCTAGTGGTGTTTAGTTGCTCTCTGGTGAGCTGCAATAGTCCAAAGACCTCTCCCAACCTGGATAAGAGAAATCAGGAAAGAATAGCGAACCTCTCAGACAGAATAGTCCATAGCATCAACCATTTTGATTTTTCGGTGATCAACAATAGCTGGAACAATGAAGCGTTTAAAAACCGTTTATCAAGCATTGGTCGAGTTCAGAAAAGTGTTTTTGAGCATCTCTTTGAGTCAAAGCTCAAATTTCATATCAAATCAGGTAATCTATCACTGATTCATGATATCAACGATTACAATGGGCAGGCTTCTTTTTTGACGCTCAATCACTTTGAGGAACACTCTGAACTGATACTCCTGGTCACTTTTCCAATGAATTATGACTTCATGAAATACCGGATTGAGATTATCAAAGGCAAGCTCGCGATTGTGGATTTTTATAATTTCAAGGACAATCTCTGGTATTCAGAGAGCATCATTAACTCCTTACAGTGGAATTCGGAATATGATGCCTACTCAAAAGAACGGCATAACGCCAATGCTGCCGTGGGACTGTACAAACAGGCGGCAACCAGGGAAGAGAAGAAAGCAGCCTTAAGAGCTTTAAACAACATTCCAAAGACAGATATTCTGGGAAACGAACTGAGTATCATGAAATTGACCCTCGCCATGGACTTGGGTGATACCATATATATGGGTGCGTTGGCTTCCGAATATGAACACAATCAAAGTTTATACCTGCAATATCTTTACTATTGGTTGACAGACACCACCAGACTCGGGGAGGTATACCAGTCAATTGAAAAAGAAATCGGGGAATCCATCTCATTGGATACGCTTTGGAACGGGGATCGTGTGTGGAATTGATCTGATTAATGAGTATTTTCATTGGCAATGAATACTTCAAAACTTCTGATATTTTTTAGCTTAATAGGTTATTCCGTTAGTAGCTTCACACAGTCAGCTGACTCGGTGCGATTGGTTAGATGGAATACGTCTGAATGCAATGATCAATATGATCCGAATAAGCTACTCAGCAGAATATTAAATACGGAAAAAGAAGGCGAATTGACTAGCATTAATATAGGTTTTAGTGATAACTGTTGTGTGAAATTTGACCCCACAATAACGTTTAAAGACAATCGCCTAATACTAGTACCTTACATCAATCCTGGAGAAGAAATTTGCATGTGCAATTGTTGTTTCTCAATCGAATATGTAATTGAAGGATTAACTGACCAAAGTTACAATGTGTATTTTAGAAATAAGAAATTGGAAATCACGGATGATTATTATGAAACATTTGACTCAAGTCAGTTAACCTATAATGGTGATATTATCAATAAAACTAATAAATACGGTTTTCAGGAAGGATTATGGATTAGTTTTTTTCCTGACAGCACAATAAGTACACTTGAAAAATATCCCGATAAAGTTCTCTATTTCGAAGCAGAAGCAGATTGGGCAAAAAGGTTTTATTCAAATGGAAAACTTAGATCCTATCATCGGAAGGATACATCACAGTCATGGTTAGAGTCGGGAGAACTGGCCTATGAAACAATTAAGTATCAGATAAATGATACAGTTTTCCACAGAACTTTTACTCTTTACGAGAATAGTCAACTCAAAGAGAAGTCGCTGACAAAAATATATCGAGTCTTGTATGATACATGCGATCGGTTAAAGGAGTATCGTAATGAAACGATATATAAGGAGTCCTATTACCAAAACGGTCAACCGAAATACTTGTATAGCCAAGACACAAGCTACCAATGGTATGAAAATGGTATCACTAAGGAGTTGACAATTGGCAAAGAAAGAATCATTCGATTCGATTCTAATCGAAACTTAACAAGCCGCGTGTTTCGATGGAAAAAACCAGGAAGAACCTGTGGTTATGCTTTGAGCAATAGTTTATATGTCATGTACGCCAATCGTAATGAAATTCAGGAAGTAAGACTTATTCGAGATGAATTAACAGATGATGGAACAGCCCTGGGTGTCAGCTATACCTGGCGATGGGATGAGGAGAACAACCTAATAGAGTCACCAAGAAACTGGAGTGAGGAGATGCCCTGGGAAAGGTTTTCATCTCTTCTTGAAGAATTCCATCAGAAGCAACAAATCAATAAATAATCTCATGAAACTCCTCACCACTCTCCTTTTCACTTTGCTCCTCACTTATGCTTGCTCCCAGCCAGTTCGACTGGACATCCAACCAGAAGGCGTGCTATTCACCGAAAACTCCGACACCATCCTTTTCCACCAAACGGCGGAGAAATCTCTGAACAGTGAGTATACACGGTCCAATTACATTCATCCACTCTACGCCTTGGATGGAGAAGTACTCACTGAAGACTTCCCCGAGGACCACCCACACCACAGAGGTATCTTCTGGGCCTGGCACCAGCTTTATGTAGGTGAAAAGCGAATTGGTGATGGTTGGTTGATTGAAGACTTCAAATGGGAAGTACTACGTGTGAAAGAACTATCCACAAAAACCAAAGCTAAAAGCGTCCAAACAGATGTAGTTTGGAAATCGCCATTGTGGACAGATGATACCGGAAACGAAAAGCCACTGGTTTCGGAAACTACCACCATCACCGTCCACCTAGCCAAAGCGAATTACCGCCTAGTGGACATCACGATTTCCATGATTGCACTGGAGCCCGACATGCGACTGGGAGGATCAGAAGAAGCGAAAGGGTACGGTGGATTTTCACCCAGAATCCGACTATCAGACAACATCATCTTCACCGGACCAGAAGGGCAGGTGGAGGCGCAAAACTTGCCGGTATCCGCTGGTGGCTGGATGGATATTTCTGGGTCTTTAGGAAAAGGTGGTTCACCTGCAGGTATCACGATCATGGCGCACCCAACAAATCCCGGTTATCCCAACCCCTGGATTCTACGCGCCAAAAACAGTATGCAAAACGCCGTGTTCCCTCACCCCGGTGCTCAGGCGATTCCACTTTCAGACACTGAACCTACAGTTTTGAAGTATCGACTGGTGATTCACATGGGATTGGAACCGGAAGTGATTGGTAAGCTGCATAAGGAATATAAAAAAGGTGATTAACAAAGGAAACTTCACTCCCCGAATCACTGCACAACACCTTTTAAAATCTTCTCATTTTGTGAGCGAGAGTAACAAGTATAAACAAAACAACTGCCTCCCTCCGGAGACAGTTGAATACTCGATGTGTACTAAGTTTTTTAATTGATTTAATCCTCTAACACCCCCACCCAGATCTACTGAATGGCAAACATGGAGCTGATCTGGAAACCATTTGGATCGCCAATCTGGATCATGACGGCATCTCCTTTCTGTGCATCTTTCAAGAGTCCTGCTAATTCAATAGAAGATTTCGGCATGATCTTTTTGTTCGTAATTTGTGTGACCATTCCCTTGCCTCTCATCAGGCTAACTGTAACATTTCCCGCTTGCTTTTCCAGCACGCTGAAGTCTACAAATTCGGAAATTACATATTCCAGTTCTACCTTAAACGCTTTATCCTTTAGCGAGGAAAAGGAAACGCCTTCTTGGCTGCTGACCGCCTTACCGTCTACAAAAAGATCCATCGGAGCTGGGGGCAAATCCATACGATTCGCTTTTTCCCAGTTATCACTTTCTCTGAAAAGTGGAAAATGATACAACTTGGTCACCTCAGCCGGCCCATCTATGATGTCGATAATGAGGTAATCCTCAAGCTCCGCCTGGCTAAGCAATTCACCAATATTGAAGGAAGCGCTTTCTTGCAGCTTCTTGCTCGCATGACCTACTTTCTGACCTTTTCGCACCAGCTCCACACCAACATGGATGTTGTCTTGTTTGTCATTGCTGATTTCAAATCTAAACTCACCCGCACTGTTTTTTAGCTTCGAAAACTCAAGACCTTTGTTCAATGGAACCCCGTCAATGAAAAATTGCATTTCGGCTATTTCACTAGCTGTCCGATCCATCTCACCTAAAGGTTGGCTAGTTAGAAATGCGTTGCTTTGTGCAGTCATCAGACCTACTAATAAGATGGAGGACAATGCTACTGCCACTTTTACTTTTCCGGTCAGTCCGGATTCTTTTACTTTCATCATGGTTATTCTCTTTTTGATAAATGATAAATTGAAATTGTGTACCAACCCGTATGAGTTGTTGCTGATCAATTGTCTCAATAGCAAGGTTTGGTACTCCACTAAGGAATAACCCTGGTTAATCATTTGCTTGTCTACAATGTATTCATGAGTTGCTTTTAGGGATTTTATCAGCTGCCAGACCACTGGATTAAACCAAAGGAAGGCCGCTATCAGTTGAACAAAAATTAAGTCGATCGAATGTCGCTGATCAATGTGTGTCTTTTCATGTGCCAGAATCTGATCAAATGAGGCATCGCTGCACGTCTCTTCAGGCACATACATGGCATTCAAAAAGGAAAATGGAGCCAGCTTGTAAGGCAGTTTCACCACCACCACTCCATCGATGATTTCCTGGACATGGCGCTTTCTTAAGCGATGCATCCAGGTATAGGTCCAGATCGTTCGGTAGATCAATGCAATCACTCCAACGGCATATATCAATAATACGCTGCTCAGTAGCCATTGCCTCACATCCATGGATGGAATGATGGAATACTGCTCTGGAGGATTTACCGCACCACTTCGGGCCTCAAAGACCCAGTTATCCAGTGACTGGTAATAAGCCATCCGCATGGCACTAAGCTCCGAAACTGGTCGGTTAATGACACTCTCGGCTGATGGCATGAAATCAAAACTCAAAAGCGGGATCACCAAAGCAAAAACCAGAATAGTCAGCAGAAAGAACCGATTGAGGTTAAAAAACGTCAATCGCTTGAGGAGTAGGGCATAAAACGTATACAGCAATGCCAGTGTCACACTAGCCTCCAGTAAGTATAGTATGAGCTTATCCATTTTTTTTCTGTGATTTTAACTCTTCCAGCATTTGTATGGCTTCATCCAGCTCCTTTTCATTGAGCTTCTTGCTTTCTGAAAAGAAACTGACCACTTGCTTCAGCGAATTATCATAATAATCCGTCACCAGACGCGAGAGCTGCCCCTTACTGTAATCTTCTTTCTCGATGAGTGGGTGGTACTGATGTGACTTGCCGTAGGCAGTATAGCCCACGATTTCCTTTTGCACCAACACCCTTACGATCGTCGAAACCGAATTGTAAGGAGGTTTAGGGTCGGGATATTGATCCAGTATATCCTTGATAAATCCTTTTTCAATATCCCAGAGGATCATCATGATCTTCTCTTCTGCCTTAGTGAGTGTAACCATTGCTTTTGAGTTTAGATTAATCAGCTATACAATAGTATAACTTAATTTTAAGTTTACCAACTTATTATTAAGTTTTATAATTTAATTTTAAGTTAAATCAACTGATTATGTCAATAAATGGAGGTTTTCCCATAGTTTCATTGATGATTAAATCAGCAGAAACACTATTTTACTCACATGAAGGCAGCAATTCGTAGAAGGTACGGCTCACCCGATCAGATCACAATAGAGACCGTGGACCAACCGATTCCTAAAGATCATGAAGCCCTGGTAAAAATTCATGCGACTACCGTCAACAGAACCGACTGTGCCAATCTTACCGCCAAACCATTCATTATGAGGTTCGTGCTCGGGTTCTCCAAGCCAAGAAAAATCACCCTGGGAACGGATTTTGCCGGTGAGATCGTAGCGATTGGTAAGGACGTAACTTCCTTTCAGGTTGGCCAACGCGTGTTTGGGTTTATCGACTTAGGTGCTGAGTCTCACGCAGAATACGCTACAATTACAGCAGACCATCTATTTCCTATTCCCGATAACATCACTTACAATCAAGCTGCGGCAAGTCTGGAGGGAGCCAACTATGCCTACACGTTTATTCATAAGGTATCGCTACAGCCTGGACAGAAGGTACTTATCAACGGAGCAACTGGAGGAATAGGCTCTGCCCTACTTCAGTTTGTCAAACAGTTTGATGTGGAAGTTGCAGCTACCTGCAATACCAAAAACATTGAGCTCATCAAATCATTAGGAGCTGACAAAACCTATGATTACACCAAAGAAGATTTCACTGCTGGCCATGAAACCTATGACTACATTTTTGATGCTGTAGGTAAAAGCACCTTTGGCAAGTGTAAACGGCTATTGAATAAAAACGGCGTATACATCTCCTCTGAATTGGGCCCCTATTCCCAAAATCTCTTTTATGCGGCAATATCCTTTCTGACAGATAAGAAAGTAATCTTCCCAGTTCCCTACAGCAAAGACAAGACCATTCCTTACATCAGCTCCTTGCTGGAACAACAGAAATTTCAACCAGTAATTGATCGGAAATATGAGCTAGAGAACATCCGTGATGCTTTTGACTATGTGCTTACAGGTGAGAAAACCGGGAATGTCCTTATCCAAATTACAAAAGCTGAAAGCCAAAGCTGATTATTCATACAATTCTTTTCACCTCATCATTTGGATCGACTAAATCGGTAAAGAACCTACAAACCCCGAATCGCCTCACCTAAACGTTTCTATGATGATCTTTTTCATGGCTTTTTATGGTATTGGTAGGACAAGATCATGAAGTATATGGCCAGTATCCATGGAATCACAAAAGCGAGCAATGTCGTGACCAGACGAAAGTCATCTGGTTCGATCATAGTAAATAGGGATAAGCACAACAAATTGGCTAGTGCCGCCAGGAAATAAACTCTAAATTGTCCATTAAGCACACTTTTGAAAGCGAAAAAAGCCCCTACTAAAAACTGGTACACCCCCACTCCAAACTGAAGATAAAGGATGAGCATCATCAGACCATTTTCAAAAATGGATGCGAGTAAAATCAACAGGATGGAAATGACAATTCCCAATTGAACATAATAATTAAAGGTTTTCATAGCCATTATTTTGTTTGATTATCAATTAGATACGGGCGACACTCGCTTCCACAGCAAATCTTCAATTACTACCAGGAAGTAGATGGCAAAAATCCACGGTACTCCAAAGACCAATACCTGCCATTGAAAATCACTAAGATCCAAACTCAATCCCAAGATGATCAGGAGAATCACATAGCCTTTGACGCCTACCCAGTAAATCGTTAGTAGCCCCTTGTTTCTTTTCAGCCGAGTTATGAGCATCCAGCTCATGCCATACTGATACACACCCAGCAGGAACATGAGCAGTCCTGCATAGAAATACCCAACGCCCTGATCAGGCCCTTGCAGTCCACATGCAAGGGCTACTAAAATCATCAGGCTTTGGATGTAAAAGTGAAGCTCTTTCATGGCTACTGAGCAGTTACTTCAGCTTGAGCTCTGTTACGCAGACGGAAAAAGACAAACAGGTTGAAGAAATGCATGCCGCCAAGAATCAGTATGATTGCCCCGATCTTTAGACTCAGCTTTTCAATCACCACCTGCACGGAATCAATTTCCCCCATAATCTGCAAGGTATAAACGGCATACCCGACATTAATCAGGTAAAAACCAACGATTAAAAGTTTGTTCACACTGTCAGCCAGTGCTTCATTTCCATGAAAAATATCAACCAGGAAAATTCGGCCATTATTAAATAATGTTTTTGCCACCCACACGGTGAGCACCACCGTGATTGGTAAATAGATGCCATAAGTTAAAATAGAGTAGTTCATGACTTTGATGTTTAAGTTTACTAATTATTGTATTTTCAGAAATATTTGAAAGTAATATTTAAAAAAATAGTCAGAGTTTCATCAGCAGTTTCAAAAACCAGTTTTGATCGGATTTTACAAACTTGTCCAGGACACCGTCCACCTTTTCACTAAAGTCCTTGAGTTCACCTGTCACCGCTTTAAATTCATCCACTTTCTTCCCACTGCCCTCTACTGCCTGCACCTGACTAAGCACTTTGATGATGGGTTCGATCTCTCGTTTTCTTCGTTCTCTTGATACCTGTCGCGCCAGCTCCCAAACGTCCTTATCAGCTATGAAATAGTCCTTACGATCTCCCACTCGGTTTTCCTTTGTGACGATTCCCCAATCCATCAGCGCCCGCACATTCATGTTCACATTACCTCGAGACATCTGCAGCTCATCCATGATATCGTCAGCAGTAAGAGGCTCTGGACTGATGATCAGCAGCGCATGTATCTGTGCCATCGCTTTGTTGATGCCCCAGTTGGAACCCAAGGTACCCCATGCTTGAATAAACTTATGTTTTGCGTCCAGGTAATCCATAGTGATACAAACGTACAGTTATTTTCTAAAGTTTCAAAACTTTTTGAAAGTTTATGAGTGGTGGGGTAGACACTATGTACAAACGTTTACTGAGCATGAAACCAATTCGTTTCCTTATTTGTCTTGGCCTAATGCTAATCTATGCGTTGATCAGCTCCCTGTGGTTTGGGTAAAAACTATTCACTGGTGTTACCGCCTGATCATTGTACTATTACTGCATCAATGTGGATGCAAACCAAAGCATCGGTGCCTGACCATGAAGATCTCCAGCCACCCTGGGACGCTGACGGTAGTATTCAGGATCCAGACTCTGTCCCGTACCCACACAAACTTCTCGGATATTTCCACGTGAGTCTAGATACTTGCACAAGGCATTCCAGGCGTTGACATAAGACCTGGTATAGGTCTCATCCAATAGTCCTTCTTTCACTCCTACAGCCATTGCAAATCCAAACATGGCCGTGGAGGAGCTTTCTTCAAATGAATCAGGCTTGTCAATCAACTGATGCCACATTCCATTTTCACCCTGATAGCTTAGAAGGGTTTTCATCATGGCTTTGTAGCTGTGGAGGAGTAATACATAATGTGGATTGGACTCGGGCAGTTCAGACAGGAGCAGGGCCAAACCTGCTGCTACCCATCCGTTTCCCCTACCCCAGTAAAACGGAGCCTCCGGACCATGATAGAACAATCCGTTAGCCTGCTGAAGCTTTTTCACATAAGTAGCCACAGTCGTGGCGGCACGGTCAAGATAGACTGGCATATTGGTGGCTCTAAACGCCTGCACCTGTAGTGCTGAAATCATGTAAATATCATCTATCCAGTAGCGGGTTTGATACGTCAGGCCATTGTCCAGTGTATCGCTCCATTGTCCATCAGCTAGATATATCCCCTGATGGTAAAAGGTACTATCAACGGTTTGCAGAAACATTTCAAGTGGTAATATCCCAACTACATTCGCATCCACATGATTGATGGTATTTCGAATGTGCGTGGTGTCTGTTTTTGCGTACCGCTGAACCAACCTGCTGATCATCACTGAATCATCCACCAGACCAGCAAAATCCAATGCACCAAACCCGGCGCACGCTTCTGCATAATGCAAAGCATATACATCAGGCGTATCGTACATCATAAAACCTGCTCTGGAAAGCAGGTTTTCCACTAGCAAGCTTCCCACCTCTTTCGGATCATTGGTGATCGTTTTTTGTGGAGAGCAAGCCGCAAGACTAATCAACAAAGTCCATGATCCCAGTAAAACAGCGAGACTCTTATAGGCATATTTAATCATGAGATAAATAAACCATTTATCAACCAAACACTTGGGCATGAAATCGAATCAAAAGCGGCACAATTTCTCTTGAATGATCGAGAAGCCGACTAGTCCATACTCAGGGTAACCAGTACATCTCTGTAGGCAGAAAGTAGCTTGGATTTACTAATGAATCCTACGTAATGTCCTTCTTGATCAACCACTGGGAGATTCCAGGCGGAAGTACGGTCAAACTTCTGCACAATCTGCTGCATGCTGTCAGTAGCCAATATCAATGCTGGTGGTTGTCGCATCAGTTCGCTCACAGTCAACTGATCAAACATCTCTTGTTTGAAAATAAAAGGTCTGGCATCATCCAATAAGACAATACTCACCAGCTTACCTTCATCGTCTAATACTGGGAAAATATTGCGTTTGGACTGTGCCACAGCATCTTTCAGAAATTCGCGTAGTGTGGCATGTGGATGCGTAGCTTTAAAGTCATTTTCCACAATACCTTTCATACTCAGCATAGATAAAGCCGCTCGATCCTTGTGGTGAGTAATCAGTTCGCCTCTTTTAGCCAACCGGCGGGTAAACAACGAATGAGGCTCCAGGTAATGAATTATAAGGTATGAAGTAGCCGAAACAAGCATAAGTGGCACAATCAGGTCATATCCACGGGTAATTTCAGCAATCAAAAAGACTGCCGTTAGTGGTGCATAAAACACCCCACTCATTACTCCTGCCATTCCCACCAGTGTGAAATTATCTTCAGACAACCGAACACCAAAAAAACCCATCATGTTCACCAACCTGGCTAGAAGAAACCCTGTGATCCCGCCCATAAAGAGTGATGGAGCGAAATATCCTCCAATACCACCAGCACCCAGAGTGAAAGCTACGGCGATAGCTTTCACTACCAGCACGATTGCCAGAAATATCAAAAAATGGACATGAAACTCATCGAAACTAGCAAAAATGCTATTGTGAAGCATAGCGCTGGACTGTCCAGACAGTATCTGGTTAATTGCACTATACCCTTCACCAAACAATGGAGGCAAACAAAAGATCATCAGAGCCGCCAGACCTCCCAGCACTATGGTCTTTTTCCAACCTTCACCCAGCCTCCGCCTGAGGCGCTCAGTGAGACGATCAGTCCATGAAAAGTAAAAAGAAACCAAAGCGCACAATACGCCCAAAATCAAGAAATAGGGCAGTTGTTCCACGACAAACGAACTGTGATGGGAGAAATCTAACACCAGATCATCACCCAAGAAAACCTTACCAATGATAGCTCCGATCACAGAAGCCACCAGCAATGGCAGTAATGAATTCATCGTAAGATCCAGCATTAGCACCTCCAGGGCAAAAATCACACCGGCTATCGGTGCATGAAAAAAGCAAGAAAGAGCAGATGCCGCTCCACAGCCGAGTAGTAGCACCCTGTTGGAAAAACTACCGCGAAACCATCGTGCAACATTTGACCCTACTCCCGATCCAGTCATCACCAGGGTAGCCTCCATCCCTACCGAACCTCCAAAACCAACTGTCAATACGCTTCCAAAAAGAAAATAAATGACATTTTTGATTTTGACGATACTTTTCTGTTGGCTGATAGAATAAAGGACATTGGTAATACCATGCGCAAATGACCCCCTATAGAGGTACTTTACCATAATCACAGACAGGCTGATACCCACTATGGGCAATAGGAAAAACCAGAAGTTGTGCGAGGAAGTATGAATGGCATTAGTGAGCGCTCCGTGGAGGAAATGAATGCCCAGCTTGATGCCCACGGCTAAAAATCCCACGATGATTCCCACTATTGCACTTAGTAGCAACACGAACTGACGATCATTCAGGTTTTTGGAACGCCAAACCATTATTTTACGCAATACGCGGCTCAAGACTCCAGTTTTTTTTATAGTTAGGAAGTTGGTTCCTATAAGATTAACACATCAGCAAGGGTGTAGTTCTTACTTATAAACGAAGGAACAGAAAACACTCCGAAATACTTAATATTCCTAGAAGTTTATCGCCCTCACAACCTTAAATGATCAATTACCGTTAGTAAACTTTGTATTTCAAAGTACTTTTATTTAATATGAATTCTGAATCAAACATTACCGAGCGAATTAATAACTGGATGAAGCATTCGGTTACTCTCAAATTAATCAGCATTACTATACTCATTTTGCTCCTACTAATTCCATCGTCGATGATAACATCAATCATTCATGAACGCGAAAATCTGAGTCAGGAAGCAATAAGTGAAGTAAGTTCTAAATGGGCCAATGCCCAGTTAATAAAAGGTCCTGTACTCTCCATTCCCTTAATCTATGAACTAGAGAAGAAGGATGGCATGGTTGAGCTGACCCGTTATCTACATGTGCTTCCCGAAGAGCTAAACATCAATGGGAAAATTGATCCAGAGCAACTCAAACGCGGGATCTATGAGGTGGTCGTCTACAAATCCAATCTATCAGTTAATGGGTCATTTTCCCCTGAGACCTTGATTGATCGGAATAATCTCAGAGAAGTCAAATGGGATCAAGCGTTTATAACCATTGGAATCTCAGATCTTCGGGGCATCAAAGAGGATATTATTTTAGATTGGAATAAGGAGCATATCAAAGCTGAACCGGGATCCAAAATCGCTGATCTCATCTCCTCTGGAGTTACCATTGACCTCCCAAAAGGATTTGACCCAACTAAGAAATCTATAGATTTTCAATTTAACCTTCAGCTCCAGGGAAGCGAAAACATGTCTTTTGTGCCACTAGGAGGAACTACCAATTATCCAACTGGAATCTAAGTGGAATTCTCCAAGTTTCAATGGAAACTTTCTACCGAACGATCGCAGTGTAACTCAAGAAGGATTTACAGCAAACTGGAAAGTACTTCAACTGAACCGTAATTATCCGCAGCAATGGATCGGGGATCAATACAGTCAGTCACTCAACCAATCAGCCTTTGGTCTAGACTTGATTCTTCCGCTCGATGATTATCAGAAAGCAATTCGTTCTGCGAAATACGCCATCATGACCATCGCACTTACCTTTCTCATTTTCTTTTTAGTAGAAATCCTTCATGGTCGCAAAATACACGCCTTTCAATATACACTGGTTGGACTTTCATTGTGCTTATTCTATATTCTGCTGATCTCCATCTCAGAACACTCCAATTTTAACTTTGCTTACGGTATCTCTTCTTTAGCAATCATTTCCATGATTTGGCTTTATTCCATGAGTGTATTCCGTGCAAGGAGAATATCAGCTTTGCTGCTAGTGGTATTATGTGGTATCTATGGGTTTCTCTTTGTCACCCTTCAACTAGCCGATTATGCATTGCTGATGGGTGCTGTTGGGCTCACTGCCATATTGGGAGCCACTATGTATTTCACTCGAAATGTCAACTGGTTTGATCTCAGCACTCAAAAACTTAAAACTTCAGCCGAATGAGACTACTAACTATGAAATCGGGGCAAGTTAGGGTTCTCCCCTTCCTCTTCTTCTTCCTATTTATCGGCTACATCATTTACGCTGCTGATGCAGACAATGGTTCCTGGCTGATCGAAACGGCAAAGACCATCAAACACGGTGACAAGCTCGGCCACTTCTTACTTTATGGAATACTAAGCTTTCTGCTCAATGTTGCCTTGAACCATCGCAAGATTTCATCCATTCGGGTTCCTATTGGCTCCATTCTGGTGTTGGCTTTTGCGCTGATAGAGGAGTTCACTCAACTGGCATTTGCAAGTAGGACCTTCGATTGGGTAGATATGCTTTGTGATGTGGTGGGGATTGGTTTATTTGCACTCATCACCTATGGAAAATCACAGACAAAAGCTCCGCCAACAAGTATTTAAACCAACTAGTGTCATATTATTGTCATTTCTCCTGGGGTGTAGCTCATCCCAGGAGAAACTCCTCCTCATCCCAGTGGACCAATACGACCGACATAACTCCTCTCTGATACAACTCACCGAAATCGGTGATTTCGGTATACAACGAGTAGCCAGGCCTGGTATTCCAGCCCATTTACACACAGGCATAGACATAGCGCGTCCTTCCAATAACTACATGCATGAACCAATATTCCCCATAGCCAAAGGACGAGTTATCAGCAAACGAACGGACGGACCCTATGCGCAACTCATTTTGGAGCACCAGCTGCCTTCTGATACCTTTTGGACCCTTTATGAGCACATCGCAGAAATACTCGTATCTCCCGGACAAGAAGTGAATACCTCCACTGAACTTGCTCGGTTCTTTAACCGGCAAGAGCTCGATACTCACGGTTGGCAGTTTGATCATTTTCATTTTGAAATCTTAAGGACAGCCCCACTCCCGATTCAGCCAACTGAAGACACTCCAGATCGGTATTTCCTATCGAGAACACTTCAGTGCTATACAGAAGCACAACTCCTGACCCATTTTTACGATCCAGTCTCTTTCCTGAAAAACCCACAGAAATAGCACATTCTTAACGGTTGCTGTCTGATTATTTTGTAATTTCAAACGTTACTTACCGATTCCAATTTATCAAACAGATTTAACCTGCTTTTTCAATGGCTCATCCATTTAGATCCACCATTTTACCGGTCATCTTCCTTGTACTTTTTGCTTGTGGAGGTAAAAAATCCGAACAACCAGACACTTCTGAAATCGAATATTCAGAAGAAGTAGCTCAAATGATCAATAAGATCACCTCTGGAATCATCTCTCCCTACGACCCGATTGTGATACAGTTTAATGAGGATATGATCACTCCTGAGCTGCGCAACACGAAAATCGAAAACCCATTTACCTTTTCACCAGATATACCAGGAACTGCACTCTGGACTCAAACCAACCGATTGCAGTTCACACCTGACGAACCACTCAAAAGCCGAATCAACTATACAGGTAAGCTGAATCTTGAAAAAATCAATCCAAACCTGAGTGTAAAAAGCATAGACCTGAAGTTTTACGTTCAGGGACAGGAAATCAGCACGTTTACTGGAGATCTTGAACTAGTAAGCCCCACAGATCCGAACAAACTGGTGTATCGGGGGAAGATCTCTTTTTCTCAACCACTGGAGCTGGAAAAGCTACAAACCGCAGCAACTTTCGAAAACGCTAAACTCAATTGGAATCAGGAAAACGACAAGACCTTCAGCTTTGTCACGGACCCATTGCTTCGCCAATCGAGAACGACCCGCTTCTTGTTCACCCTGGACAGAGAGCTGCTGAACCTCACCGAATCGTTGGAAAAAACAATCGAAGTGGTTCCTCTGAGTAAGCTAGAGGTTAGTGCGCTGGAAAAAGATGAAACTGGAAAAGCTCCGAAGGTGATGATTAAGTTCTCCGATCAGTTGGACCCTGGACAGGACATCAATGGATTCGTCTCAGTCACTCCCGATGTGGAGTTCAACATTCAAAAACTCGGCAAATACGTCATTCTGGATGGTGACTTCCGTTTTGGGAACAGTTACAAAATCAGTATTGCGAAAGGTGTGAAAAGCCGTTGGGCCACTACTAGCGAACAAGCTTTCTCAGAATCAGTAAAGTTTGCCGACATAGCTCCGCAAGTGGAGTTTGCCTCCTCTGGGGTGTTCATGCCCACTAGTAACAACAAAAACCTGCAGTTTCTCACTACCAACCTCAAAAAGGTTCATGTGGAAGTTAAAAAGGTCTTCAACTCTGATATCGATCAGTTCTTCAGAAGTGAAAACATCAAGAGTGGAACCAATAGAAACAATGAATTCAACAACACCTACGTATCATCGGTAGGCGCCATCATTTACAATCAGACGTTTGAGATTGGAGATGAAAAGAACAAATGGCTTTTACATAACCTGTCGCTAGACAATGTGCTTACCAACTACGACAATGGATTGTACCTGATCCGCATCAACTTCAACCCGCAGGACGTGCTCGTGCCTATAGAAGGTGAGCCGCTCCAGTACATCCAAAAATACGGACAGGTGTACAAACCTTTGACGATTTCTGATATCGGTCTACTCGTCAAACGAGAAGGCAACGAGGAATACCAAGTATACACCACCGACCTGAAATCTGGTCAGCCTATGCCAAATGTGAGGGTCACTATTCAGCGCTATGACAAGTCCTACTCTCGCACTACTAACAATGAAGGTAGAGCATCAATCAGTGCCTCCTCCTACATCCAACTAGTTAAAGCGGAAAAAGACGGTCAGATCAGTGTGATCAAACCCAACGAAATGCAATGGAATAACTCCGGCTTTGACGTGGGTGGTCTGAGCGAATACGAACTACAAACGCGAGCATTTATCTATACGGAGCGAGGTGTCTACCGTCCGGGAGATTCCATTAACCTCTCGTGTATCGTTCGGTATCAAAACAAATCCAATGCGGATAATATCCCGGCTTACCTGAAACTGTATAATCCTGAAGGCACACTCGTCATGGAGATGACACAAAAAGGAGCACGGGATGGTTTCTACAACTTCAATCTGGGCACCAATCAAAACGATCCTACAGGCAACTGGAATGTACAGATCAATGTAGGTAACAAGTATTTCTACCACAACCTGAAGGTAGAAACCGTAGTAGCCAATCGACTAAAAGTCAAAGTGACTCCCGATCTGAAAGTGCTAAAACCCGAAAACAAACAGCTCAAGTTTTCTGTAGAAAGTAAGTACCTCTTTGGAGCTCCAGCCTCTGGCTTGGCTTATGATACAGAAGTAGAAATCTTCGATATCACCACGGCCTTTCCAAAATTCGGTGAGTACAATTTCTTCAATAACAACGTTGAATTTCAAGATATCAAAACAGAAATTCGATCCGGTGTACTCTCTGAGGATGGTACTGCCAACATCACCTGGAACATCCCCAATATGAGTCAGGCACCCGCTCCACTCAAAGTGAAAATCACAGCCACCGTACAGGAAGATGGTGGCCGACCAAACGAATCATGGAGTTATCTGGACCTGCATCCATTCTCCAACTATGTGGGTATACAAGATGATGGTTATTCTTATGTGCAGTTAAACGCTGAACAGAAAATCCCCGTAGTATTGGTTAATACCGATGGCGAAGCAGTAACAGGCAAAGAACTGGTATACCGAATCTATCGCAACAGTAAATACTGGTGGTACCAGTACGATAGCTACAGAGAATTCAAATTAAGATACAAAACGGATAAGCATTCTTATCTGGTAGAAGAAGGGACCATTACTTCTGCTACGCCGTTCTCGTCTATTCCATTCAGACCTACGCAAAGTGGACAATACCTGATTGAGGTTCAGGATGCTTCCGTGCCTATGGGCCATACTTCCAGCATCTTCATGAGCGCATATCCCTATGGAGGAATTCCTTCTGGCGATGAAAACGCCGGCACCCTGAGTCTGAGGAGTGATAAGGAAACCTATGAAGTAGGTGAAGACATCATAATCACCTTCCCATCACCTCGCCAGGGTAATATCCTGATGACTGTGGAGCAGGGCAATGACATCCTAAGAAGCACATGGATTGCCCCTAAGGACCAGGAGAACATGAGGCTCCAACTCAAAGCCACCAAAGAAATGGCGCCAAATGTCTATGTGAGCATCACCGTATTGCAGGATCATTCCCAGACGGTAAATGACCGTCCTATCCGCATGTTTGGCATACTACCTATCAGTGTGGTAGATCCGGACACCAAACAGGAGTTGGTCATTGCTATGGACGAAGAATTACTACCAGAGCAGGAGTTTGAAGTGAACGTGAGCACTCTATCAGGTAAGCCTACGCAGTTTACAGTGGCCGTAGTGGATGAAGGATTGTTGGACTTGACCGGTTTCAGAACACCGGACCCATGGAAAGAATTCTTCAAGAAAATCCGCCTGGATGTGGAAACCTACGATCTGTTTGGGCATGTTATTGGAGCTAACTCTGGAGACGTATTCAAAACCTTTTCTATCGGTGGAGATATGGATTACCGGGAGTCCCAGTTGGATCCATTTGAGAAGAAAAAACGATTCAAGCCAGTCTGTATGTTTGAGGGACCCATGCTCACCGATGGATCTGGTAAGGCCACTGTCAAATTCAAAATGCCAAACTATGTTGGATCCGTACGAGTGATGGTAGTTGCTGCCAAAGGAAACTCCTATGGCTCTGCTGAAAAGACCGTACCAGTGCGAAGTGACCTGATCATACAACCGACCATTCCAAGAGCACTAAAACCTGGCGATGAGTTTACCGTTCCGGTGAATGTCTTTGCCACCAAAGAAAACCTTGGCACCGTGGACATTGCCATTGCTACTGAAGGTCCTCTGGAAGTAGTAGGAGACGCGTCAGTTAAGCATACTTTCGCTTCTGTAGATGATCAGATGTTCTCCTTTAAGGTACGTGTAAAAGACGCAGTAGGCCAGGGCAAAATCATGATCACAGGTAGAGGAAGTGACACCCGCAGTACATTTGAAGCGGATGTTCCCGTCAGCCCAAGTGCCAGCCGCATTTACCAATCAGAGGAAAAAGTGATCAAACCGGGTGAGACCATCACATTTGATCTGCCAAAAGTGGGACTGGACGGCACCAACAACGCGCGCCTGAAGCTGGCAGTATTCCCGAACATGGATTTTATGCATCGACTGGATTACCTGATCCGATATCCATACGGCTGCATCGAGCAAACGACCTCCTCGGTGTTTCCGCAGCTAGCGTTGAAAACATTGTTTAAGAACAATCCAAGCCGACAAAAAGAAATAGACAAAAACATCAATGCCGGAATAGACAGGTTGCGGATGTTCCAACTGTCAGACGGAGGATTCAGCTATTGGCCAGGAGGTAACAGTGCCAGTGAGTGGGGCAGCAACTATGCCGGCCAGTTTCTCATAGAAGCGAGAAAACAAGGATACGTTGTACCAGACCTGATGTATGATGGGATCGTTCGCTACCTCGAACGTCAGACCAAGCGTGGCTCCAGGGACTCGCAGTACCTGATGACACGTGTCAACAGATGCTTTGTGCTGGCACTGGCTGGTAGTGCGCCAATGGCAGAAATGAACCTGCTCAGACAAAATAACTACGAGGAAATGTCCAATGTACAGAAGTGGATGCTGGTCACCTCCTATTCACTTGCTGGAGCACAGGATAAGGTGCGAGATCTTATCGGACAGATACCGATGACGGTAGAAGAGTACCAGGAGTTTGGTCATACCTATGGCTCTACTAACAGGGACCTGGGTATTATCCTGCGTTGTTTGACTATACTGGAACGAAATGAAGATGCTGAACTGCTGGCTAAAAGCATTGCCAAGGTGCTCTCAAGTCACTACTGGTATTCCACACAGACAATCGGTCAGATGCTTTTGGGAATTGGGAATTACTTTGACAAGGCGGGTATATCGGCAACCGATGACCTGATCATCGAAGGATTGGTAGAGCTTCCCAATGGTAAAACCGAAACCATCAAGTCTGTAGACACTTATGACCTCTATATCAATGAAGGCTATGGACAGCAAGTTAAAGTATCGCTCAACAGCAGTGTGAATACCCAGCAACTTTACGCTACCATGTCCAGCAATGGAGTACCGCTAAAAGACAATACTCCGGAGGAGAATAAAAACATTAACCTGGAAGTAGACTGGTTCAATGAAAGTGGTGAAACCATTGATATAACCAATGTGAAGCAAGGAAGTACATTCTATGGTAGGTTCCGAGTTTTCAACAAGAGTGTGACACCAACCATAGAAGAAGTAGCCCTAATGCAGATCTTGCCTTCAGGCTGGGAGATTGAAAATACCCGACTAAACGGTGAAGTTGCTTCCAGTTGGATGGCTGGATGGATCACTGGCAAGGAAGAGTATCTGGACATTCGTGACGACCGAATCATGTGGTTCTTTGATCTGCAAAAATCAAAACTGGATTTTGTGGTGAAAGTAAATGCCATTACTGCAGGAAGTTACATCATGCCAGGTGCACGATGTGAAGCCATGTACAATAATGACTATCTGGCTACTAAAGCAACAAAAACCGTGACTGTGACAAAGTAGCCTATGTGGAAGAGGATTCTGATCGGAATCGGAGGAGTTGGATGTATGTTAGCGGTTTATCTGGCACTGCCACTAAATCAGCGTTTGAGCAAGGATTTCAGTCAGGTGATTTTGGCGAAGGACAGTACTTTTCTCCGGGTTTTCCTTAACACCGATGAGCAATGGTGTATGCCTCCTGAGCTCCAAGCGGAGATACCGGAGAACTTAAAACTTGCCGTACTCACTTACGAGGATCAGTACTTTGAGTATCACCCGGGAATCAATCCGTGGGCGATCTTGAGGGCGTTGTACCTCAATCTGAAACATGGCGAGGTGATCAGTGGTGGTTCCACCATTACCATGCAGGTGGCCCGCATGATTAGAAATCAAGACCGGACGATCTATCAAAAGCTGGCGGAAACCTTCCTGGCACTGAAGTTAGAGACCCGGTATTCGAAGCAAGAGCTATTGAGTCTATACCTGAATCATGCTCCGTATGGTAGCAATGTGCGAGGATACCAGGCCGCTTCCTATCGGTTCTTTGATAAAAAACCCTCTCAGCTCTCCTGGGCCGAAGCGGCTACTTTGGCCGTATTGCCAAATGCTCCAGGTATGATCTTTCCGTCCAAAAACAACGAAGCACTTCAAGTCAAACGGAATCAACTACTGACCAAATTACTGGAAGAACAAATCATCGATCAGGAGACCTATGAGCTCTCACTGCTGGAGCCTGTTCCAGATCAGATTTATCCTTTCCCCTTGGCGGCTCCTCACTTGACCGAACTCATTCATCAAACCAATCAACTGAATGTAATTCAAACAACTATAGATCCGAACATTCAGTACGAGACCGACTTCTTCGTGAAGCAACACAGTGCACGCATGCGCCAGATGGGGGTAAATAATGCCTCAGCACTAGTCGTGGACAATCACTCGGGACAAGTTATCAGCTATGTAGGCAGTCAGGATTTTGATGACCTGGAGCATGGTGGACGTGTGGATGGTGTACAAGCACCACGATCTTCCGGCTCCATTTTGAAGCCTTTCCTGTATGCATTGGCCATAGATGAAGGACTGATTTTACCCAATACGCTCATCAAGGATGTACCAACGTACTTCAACAGCTTCTCTCCTAACAATGCCTCCGAAAAGTTTGCTGGCATCATTCCTGCCAATAAAGCATTGATCTACTCGCTAAACATTCCGGCAGTACGCCTGCTAAATGCCTACGGGATCAATAAGTTTTATAACAACCTGGAGGCAGCAGGCATCTCCACACTGTTCAGGACTCCAGACGAGTATGGCTTGCCAATCATTCTCGGTGGGTCGGAAGTAACTCCCTGGGACATGGCTAGACTATATCGGGGTATGGCCAACGGAGGCAACTTTCAGGATATTACCTATTTGGCCAATGACAAGCATGACTATCAAAATCATCTGATAAGCCAAGGTGCATCAGTTTTGATACTTGATGAAATGAAAGAGCTGATCCGGCCAGGCCTGGAGTTTTATTGGAAAAAGTATGGAAGCCAACGACCTATCGCCTGGAAAACAGGCACCAGCTATGGACATAAAGATGCCTGGGCCGTTGGTACCACACCAGATTATACGATAGTCGTTTGGGTGGGAAATTTCGATGGACAATCCAACAAAAACTTATCGGGTATGCGAAGTGCGGGGCCATTGCTATTTGATATACTTAATGTACTGCCAGGTAATGAATCCAGTTGGTTTGAACAAGAGGCAAAAGACTTTGTGGAAGTGAAAGTATGTAAGGCTACAGGATTTTATGCCACTGATGAGTGTCCTGTGACTCAGATGGTTTCTGCTCCTAAAGACATGAAACCCATGCGAATCTGTCCGTTTCACCAGCAATTGATGGTTGAGGACGATCGCGTTGTTTGCTCGCATTGCTGGGGGGAGCACCCTCACGAACAATCCTTCCTCAGCTACCCACCAGATGTCAACTACTACCTCAGACAAAATGGAGGACTGGTAGAATACCTACCAGAGCACAACCCAAATTGCCCCACGCGGAAGGAATCTGACATCCTGAAAATCATTTACCCACTTGACCAGGCTAATATTCTGGTGACCCGAGACTTTGATGGATCTTATCAGCCAGTGGTCAGTAGAGTGGCTACCAGGTATGCCGATAGAGAGCTCTTTTGGTACCTTGATGATGAATACCTCGGAAGCACAGTAGACCAACCTTCCTTGCCACTTAAGCTAAGAGCCGGAGACCATCAGCTAGCGGTGGTGGATACAGAAGGCAACCGCCATCAGGTTTCCTTTTCAGTGATTGTCAATTGACTAGTCTGGCAATAGGTCATTCTCTACTGCGTATAGTACCAAACCTGCCACATTTTTTGCTCCTGTTTTCTCTATGAGGTTATGTTTATGACCTTCCACCGTACGAATGCTGATGAATAACTCATCCGCAATCTCCTGGTTGCTGTACTCCTTAACAATAAGTTGCAGCACTTCCTTTTCACGTTCGGTAAGGGGCACATTGTAAGTAAGACGCTTTTTGGGTTGTATTTTCTTCCCCACAAAGTCCTTCAGAATGGTACCGGTCACCTCATCAGAGAAATAATTACTTCCGGACATAATCGTATCTATGGCATGAAATAGCTCTTCCTGCTTCGAGTTTTTCAGGATATAGCCATTCACTCCCAGAGCGAGTAAGTTTTTGATGTGTTGAGACTCACCCATCATGGTCATGATCAGAATTGGCTGCTCCTTATTGTCCTTACGAATCGTTTGGACCATCTCCAACCCATTCATTTCAGGCATGGAAATGTCCGAAATGATCAAATCATAAGACTCCTTCTGGAGTAACCCAAGTGCCTCGGCGCCACTATTAGCTATGCTCTTGATACCATACCGCTCACTATTTTCAAAATAAAACTTCAGCCCATCAAGCACTACCTGATGGTCATCAACTAGCATAATGTTTATCATATATTTCTTTTTTCGGAATGTTGATTAATAAAAGACTCCCTTTACCTGGCATGGAGTCAATCTGCGCCAATCCACCAAGAGCTGTAGCCCTACTGTGAATGGAATTCAAGCCATTGGTTTTACAGTTTTTCAGGTCTGCATCAAACCCTTTACCATTATCCTCAATACTGAGAATAACGTTTTTGTCAACAGCTATTAGCTGCACAATCACTTTCGTCGCCTCAGAATGCTTCACAATGTTGCTGAGCGCTTCCTGGGTAATTCTAAACAGGTTCAGTTCGAGTTCTTCACACAACCGTTCTCCTTTCAGGTTGTCATAATACTGTACAGCTATCCGGTCTTGAATACCAGCAAGGAGTGACTGTACGGCCTCTCCATATCCAAAATCCTTGATAGCTCTTGGCAGCAACTGATGAGCAATGTTTCTTGACTCTGCTATGCCTTTATTGACATATTCAATTCCGCGCTCCAGACGTGACGCATAGGGCTCAATTAGTGCTGCATTTGATTTGACCGATTCCAGATTGAACATGGCGGTAACCAAGGTCTGTTGCAAGCCATCATGTATTTCCCTGCTGATCCGCTCTCGCTCCTTTTCTTGAGCATTGATCGTCGCTTGCATCAGCATTTTATCTTGATTTACATGGTCTGTGATGTTCTGAATGATACCGATCATTCGAACCGGTCTGTCCTCAGCAAAACGAATAGTACCCCTGATACTTAACCATTGCACTTCTCCTTTCTGGTTGAGAATTCGATAGGAGTGATTCAAATCCTGAACTTTTCCCTCATAAATCTTTCTGAAACTAGACTTCATGGACTCACGGTCTTGAGGATGAATCAGTTCATTCAAGAAGTTTTGTACGGTCGGCGTGTAGTTTTCAGGATTCCACCCGATCACCTCATAATATTTATTATTCACATCTATACGATCATGGATCATATCCCAGTCCAATACTCCAAGTACTGCTGATTCTATAGCTGCGTCCAGGCGCTCTTTGGTAGAGCGGATTTGTTCTTCATATACTTTCTGCTGGGTGATATCAGTTTGAATGGCAAAAAAGCCTTCCAATTGTCCTTTCGAATCAAACAAGGGCTGACTCGTAATCCTAAACCAGAAAGGGTCACCACTTTTTCTATAATTGAGAATTTCCACCTCAAAAGACTCCTGATTGGCTACCGCTTCATGCATTATAGCCATGGTCTCAGGATTCGAATCCGGTCCTTGTAGGAGTCTTCCGGGCTTTTTACCTAGCATTTCTCTGAGTTTATATCCTGTCTGTTCCTCCAGAGCACGATTGCACCAGGTCACTAAGCCCTGTGCGTCAGTCATGATTGCTCCATTAATCGTCTCTTTGGCAATAAGCGATAGTTTACGCACTTCCTGTTGATATTTCATTCGTTCGGTAATATCAATCAGTACAGAGACATTGAAATCCCGCCTTAGTCGGGTAGCATGATACAGGGCACACTTTCGCTCCCCTTGCTTATTGTAAAAGTGAAATTCTCCAGTCTTTATCCCCTCTTCTTTGAATGAATCATATTCATCAGCGGATGAATAATCATTAAGCACACAAATATCATTAAGGTTCATCTTCATGAACTCATTGCGGCTATAGCCAAACATCTGCTCAGCTCCTGAATTAACGGCACTGTAATTGCCTTCATCATCAGCAACTAGTACTGCACTCAACGAATTTTCAAACAAGGACTTCAGAAATGCTTCACTTTCACGGAGCGCTTCATTTGCCTTATTGACCTCAGTCAAGTCCTGCACTGACCCAATGATGTATTCGCACGCACCCGAATCATTGAAGTGTGGAGTCAGCGTGACAATTCCGGCCGTTTGTCCTGGATCAAAATCCATTTTCATTTCCCAGCTATTGGTCGTTTTGGAGGTAATTGCCTTGTTGTATTCTCTAAAGGTCTGCGCTATGGAATTGGAGGGAAGCACTTCCTCTACAAGCTTGCCGATTATCTCTTCAGACTGTTTACCAATTCGCTTACAGAAGGCGTGATTGACCATGAGGTACCGAAATCTGTTGGGACCTTCCACACTTATCTTAAAAATGACTGACGTGACCGTATCATAAATCTCCTGCAAATGAGCCTCACTTTCACGCACCTTGTTGCTAAGCTTGTGACGTTCGTAACTGTAAGTAATCGTTTTCAGTAACAACTGCTCATTAATCGCGTTTTTCACCAAAAAATCCTGAGCTCCATACTGGACTGATTTTTCTCCAATATCCCAATTTTCATTACCAGTAAGGACTACTGTGCACAGGCTTGGGTAATGCTTCATCAGCGTGCACAGCGCGCTAAGACCATCACTATCTGGTAAATTCAAATCCAACAAAACCACATCCACTGTATGGTCAGATAACCACGACATGGCATCTGACAATCGATGCTGCACAGTGACATGAACGTTCAGATCAAGTTGTTCCAGACTCTTAGCAATTAAGAATATGTCTCCTGGATTGTCCTCAACATGTAATATGTGATACTCCTTCTTCATCCTAGCCTGGTATTGCTGCTGTTCTAAACCAAAACTCATCAATAGACTGAATAGCACTGATGAAATCATCCAGATCAATAGGCTTTGATATGAAACAGTTGGCATTGAGGGAATACACATCCACTATGTCTTGTTCCAGATTAGAACTGCTCAGGACCACAACAGGTATCGACTTGAGCAAGGGCTGACTTTTGATGAAGTGAAGAACCTCTTTGCCGTTAATCCTGGGCAGGTTTAAATCGAGAATGATCAACCTGGGCTTTTGCTGATATTCCAAACCCCTAAAGTAATCCAGAGCCTTCTGACCATCTGCCAGATGAACCAGTTCTCGTTGTACCTTTTTCAAATCCAAAGCCAATTTGATCAGCTCCAGGTCCCCTTGGTTGTCTTCTACGATTACTATTTTTTGCTGATTGTTCATAAATTGTTCTAGCTGGTTAAGGGTAGCCTAACAAAAAAAGTCGATCCTGTCCCTTCTTCGGATTCCACTTCTATATGCCCTCCATGTCGTTCTACGATCCGTTTTACAATGGACAGGCCGATACCTGTGCCGGGATATTCACTCGTACTATGGAGTCTTTGAAAAATCTTAAATATTTTGTTGTGAAAAACAGGATTGATCCCAATTCCATTATCTGTTATAGATAGCTCCAGGAAGCCGTCTATTAGTTTGGTAGCAATATTGATCTGACCGGTCTCATCTTGTTTTTTGAACTTAATGGCGTTCTCTAGCAGGTTTTGAATCACTCGCTCAATGAGAGATGGGATCACCTCTACAGAGATGGAAGCCACGCTACTAGTAATAATCACACCGGGCACCTCCTTATAAGGAGCTATGACGGTATCAACAATGTCTTGAATGTCAACCAGTTCCATACCCTGGTCTGTGGTATTCACTCTGGAGTATTTCAATAAATCATCAATGAGTCGTTTCATTCGATGAGCACCTGACAAGGCGAAATCAAGGTATTTATGACCATTCTCATCGAGCAGGTCGCCATATTCTCGCTGTAGTAGATTTCCGAAGCTGGAAATCATCCTCAAGGGCTCCTGCAGATCATGAGACGCCACATAGGCAAAATCAGTCAGCTCCTGATTAGATCGGTTCAGTTCTTCATTGAGTTTGATCAACTCATTTTCCAGCAGCTTGGAATGGTCAATATTTCTGATCGTGGCAATCACTTGTTTGATATCACCTGAGCCATTGAGTATTGGTTTAAACACCGTCTCCAACCATACTACTCCAGCAGTGGCATGGTGGTATCTGTAAGCAAATCTGCCTTCCATACGCCTACTACTCAACTGTGTGAAAAAACTATAAATGCTCTCGGCATCCTTTTCGCATATGTTCTTATCAATATTGGAACCCAATAGTGATTCAGGAGAATAGCCTAGCACCTCCACACTTGATTCTGAGATTTTCTGAAATATGCCATGCTCGTCAAGTAGGCAAATGACGTCACTGCTATGCTGGTAGAGAAACGCATTGGACTCTTCGCTCTCTTTGATGAATTCGGATTGCTCCCTTATCTCAGAAATGTCTCTAAATACAGCAATCACACCAGTGATCTTTCCACTTTGGTTCGTTATCGCCGTACTATTGATGGATAGCCAACGGTACTTGGCTGACCCAGTGGCAATGCCCATGATTTGATTTTCCAGTGACTCGCCGGTCCTAAGAGACACGGCCACTGGATGTTCTTCTGGAGGGTAATAGGACCAGTCTTCCCTTACGGTATTCCATTCTGGACTGAAATTGGTCTTGCCCATCAACTGATCTTCCGTCAAGTGGAGGATCTCCAAAGCACGCTCATTGAAATACTCCACCTCTCCGTATTCATTCTGAAACACTACCCCGTCAGACATACAATTGAGAATCTTGGAGTATTCTTTATTGAGCTCATTGAGCTCACGTTCCTTTAGATCATATTTCTGTTGAGAGCTTTTTGATTTGGATATATCCTTAAAATAAGCAACGAAGTGAGTAGGGTCTACGGGCACTACCCGCACCCAAAACCAACGATCGAGCCCTTCCACATAGTTCTCAAACTCACTCGGCTCCTCTTGCTTCAATACTTGGTGGTATTGACCCAACCAGTTGGCCGGATCATGTCTAAAACCGGGGATTAATTCTACTACAGTCTTTCCTTCAACCAATCCCGGAGGAAAGGGAGTATGCTTATAAAATGCCTGATTGATTGATAGAAACCGATAATCTACTGCTTCACCGGTCTGGTCAAACAACATCTCGCAATAAGCTATCCCTTCAGATGCCTGCTCGAATATACTCTTGTAAAGATGCGAAAACTGGTCTGGTTGAATTGTAATCTCCATGTCTTTAAGATCGCTGGTAAACCTTTAAAAACTCCCACCAATATAGAGTTTGTCATGGTAAAGACAAGTGATTTATCGACGAGTGAGAATAATTTGCTCTTGAAATGTATCTATCTGTTAATCAAATATTTACACCCGTGATTTATGTAAGCAAAACACCTAAATGATAATCTTAAGACGAAGATTAGAAGCCTAAGACTATCACCTAAAAGATGTTACACTTAATCAATGTTGTATTCTTCCCACTGCGCAGCTCACGTAGGATTTTACTTTCTGATAGCCGTTAGTAGTCCCTTGTTCTGGATAACCTAAAGAGCCAAGTCGGTCCAGGATGTCCTGCTTGTGTACCGCGGTTTCGTGGAGCAAAGTGACGGCAGCAGTGTCCACATCCACTGCCACTGCATGAATTCCAGATAGTTTGGAAAGGTTGTTTTTGATCGTGTTTGCACATCCTCCACACTTGAGATTATCTACAATGATTGTTGTCTCCATAGTATTAGCTTTTTAGACATACAAAGCTAGCTTTCACTCCAGTACCTTTTGATGACAATGTTTATTTAAGCCGCTGACTTTTAGCATGATTGAGTGTAACAGAAGTTACAAACCCGACAGAATGATCACCGTTTCTTTGTACTGGAATTGGTAATCAGAAATCTAAAATTTTAATACATATGAGTTTAGAAAAACTAATCAATGAAGGAGCAAAAATCATCGATGTAAGATCTCCTATGGAATTTGCGGGTGGCAGTGTACCTGGTGCCATCAACATTCCGTTAAACGAAGTTGCTAATCGAGTGGATGAATTCAAAGCCATGGAGGGTCCACTTGTTCTATGCTGCATGAGTGGCAATCGTAGCGGTCAAGCCTGTGCATTTTTGGGTTCACAAGGTATCGAGTGCTACAATGGAGGCAGCTGGTATGATGTGAATGCATTGGTACCACAAGCATAATCAAATGCCACGCACATTTCATGAGCTCATTCAATCCAGCAAACCAGTGCTAGTCGATTTTTCGGCTGAGTGGTGTGGTCCATGTCAAATGCTCGGGCCGATACTGAGCGAACTCAAAACGAGAATGAAAGACCAAGCCACGGTAATCAAAGTGGATGTAGATAAAAATCCACAGCTGGCAAGGTCGTTGAAAATCCAGAGTGTACCCACGCTGATGATATATCAAAAGGGACAGGTCATGTGGAGACAATCGGGAGTGAAACAGGCAACAGAATTGGAACAAGTTCTCAATTCTTTTAGAACACAAGAGGTTTAGTTGTTGATCATAGATAGCTGAGAGGCCGGCCTGATAGTTCAGGTCGGCTTTTTGTTTCCAACCAATCAGCAGGACCTGTAGTCTTTAACATCAAATAACGATCTCTATGAATATCCGAAACACCTTCGTTTTTTGGTCCGTATCAATGGTCATAGCTATCAGTAGCTGTGCTGATGAGTCTCTCCAGCCTGAAGAGCAATGTAGCACCCATGCGGTGATTGAAGACTGGTCTGGCCTGGATGGATGCGGATACCTACTAAAGCTAGACAATGGCGAATACCTCGAACCCATTATTGTGGGGTATTGTGGCACTCCTCCGATTTCCGAAGAGCAAATGAACGATCCATTGGCTAATTTTTCTATGGAAGATGGTATGGAAGTGCTGATAGACTATGATGTAGCCAGTGAGTACGGCTCTATCTGCATGAAAGGCACCACAGTCAAAATTACCTGCATACAGGAAGTAGGTAGCACTACGGAAACAGACTTATAAAAAAAGAGGCCGTATCAAACAAGTTTGAACGGCCTCCAATTTTTAGATCGGTACCAAATAGGCTTATCGCTTCATACAGCCTTTCTATTTAGTACTCCCAGCTGGCAGTGTCTATCTCCTCGAGGGCTGCTACTAACAACTCGATAGAACCCACTATATCTTCCTTATGCGCCATTTCGATTACCTGATGAAGGTGTCTGGTTGGGATGGAAATCGCTCCAGCTATTGATCCATTTTTGCCCATACGTTGCACTCCGGAAGTATCAGTACCACCGGCTGCCAATATCTCCGGCTGCCATTTGATCTTGTGGGCATCAGCAGTCTTTTTCAAAAACTTCACCATACGGCTATCGCAAATGGTCATGGCATCCATGATCTTCACTGCCGTACCACCTCCAAGTGTTGTCACTTGTTCGTGTGATTGCGCTCCTGGCAGGTCATAGGCGATTGTGGTATCCAGGGCAATCCCAAAATCCGGGTTAATCGTGTGAGATGCTACATTCGCTCCGCGGATGCCCACTTCCTCCTGCACGGTAAACACTCCGTAAAAATCAAAAGCAGGATTCTTGATGTTTTTCAGTGCTTCGATCAGTATGTAGACTGAAACCCGATTGTCAATGGATTTACAATTCACACAATCACCCATCTCAATCAGTTCTCGCTCCCGGGTGATTGGATCTCCTATTTCGATTACTTTTTCCAGCTCCTCTTTGGACATACCACAGTCAATGAAATACTCATCAATTTTAGGAGGTTTGTTGCGCTCTTCGGGTTTCATCACATGAATAGGTTTGCTACCCATCACTCCGATTACCTCTTTTTTACCATGGATGATCACACGCTGAGCGGTGAGCGTCTTGGGATCAAAGCCCCCCAATGTCTGAAACCTGATAAACCCCTTATCATCAATGTGAGACACCAAAAAGCCTATCTCATCCATATGAGCAGCTACCATCACCTTTTTGCCATCTGGGTTTTTAGTCCCTCTTTTGATAGCAATCACATTGCCCATATTGTCAATCGAATATTCATCTACATGGCTTTTTATCTCCTCTATGATCAGTTGCCTGATAGGGTTTTCAAAGCCCGGTGCTCCCGGAGCCTCACAAATATTTTTGAGTAATTGAACGTCTACTTTCATGTTTTCAATCTAATGATTTTCCTGCCTATGAAACAAAAAAGTCTGACCAATGATTGATCAGACTTTATTTTTTTAGTGGTCACAAGTAAAGGTCGATTAGAGTAGCCACTCTGCACAATCTAAAACCTGACATCACATTTGTGCGCACGAGAAGAGTCGATCTGGTCGATCACATCGCAGCGGCGAACCGCCTTCCACACCTAAAACCTTATGGTGAAAATTCTTAGTGCCCAGAGCGGGAGTCGAACCCGCACGTCCTTAAGAACACATGGCCCTCAACCATGCCTGTCTACCAGTTTCAGCACCTGGGCAATAGGACGGCAAATTTACTTTGATAATTGAAAATCAAAAGAATCTGAAGGATTAAAATCTCAAACCACCTCCCAAATAGAGTCCGCAAACAATTGTTCTTGGTCAAAGAGGTTTTCCCGAACGCGAAATCCGGTGGACTCAGCAAGATCAGCAATCTCATCCAGATCATATTTCTTGGACACCTCCATGTAGATAGGCTCCCATGCTCTAAATTCATAAGACGCATTCAATTCTTTGATATGCACCTTTTGAGGAGTTTTAGCTATCAAATAGCTACGGCATTCTCCCGTCATGGGATCATAGATAGGATTGTGGTCAAAAGCTTCCAGATCAAAGTCTCCACCAAGTTCGTCATTGATCCTCTGAAGCAAATTCATATTGAATGCACGAGTGACACCTTGCGAATCATTGTAAGCACTAAGGATTCTTTTTGGATCCTTCTTCAGATCAAATCCAATGAGCAGAAAATCGCCTTTAGCCAGGTTTTGCTGAATGCTGCTCAGAAACGCTATGGCCAGGTCCTTTCGAAAGTTGCCAATATTGGAGCCAAGGAAAAAAGCGATGTTTCTTTTATGATTCTGAAATTTCAGCTCCGACAACACCTTGAAGTAATCACCCGCCAAAGGTTCCATCTTCAAATGGGGTAGTTCTGCCAGAATGTTGCGTTTGAGGTCTTCCAACACATTGGCTGATATATCAACCGGACAGTAAGAAAAATCAGCGCCTTTTTGCTGAAAATATTTCAACAACACTTTGGTTTTCATCCCATCACCTGCTCCCAACTCTACTATTCGGAACGCTCCACCTGAGTCAAACAAGTCAAGAAGGTGTTGGGATTGAGTCTGGAAAATATTGAGTTCGGCTCGAGTGAGGTAATATTCCTCCAGTTGCATGATCTGCTGAAAGAGTTTGTCTCCTTTGGCATCATAAAAGTACTTGGAAGAAAGACGCTTGGGTGTTGAGTTAAGACCCTCTTTTACGTCTTCGGCAAATTGAGTTTTGGACAAAATGAAGTGTGAGTTAGTGAAGTTTAAATATGTCTTGATAATCTAATCCCTGCAAAAAGCCATTGCAGGTGCGGATGAAAGAAATTTCGATAGGAATACCTGATTTGTTCTTTGGGTGTGGCAAAAGAACCTCCTCGAAGCACCTTTTGATTGACCATAAACTTACCGTTGTATTCTCCCAACGCACCATCTGGCGCTCGGTAATACGGATAAGGCTGGTAGGCACTGGATGTCCATTCCCACAGGTTGCCATAAAACCCTGGCCCACTTGCATGCTGCGGGTGAAATGAGCTATTGTCCATGAGATGAGCATTGGCTGGAATTTCCCGTTCATATTTCTGGCAGGCTACTTCCCATTCAAACTCGGTGGGCAGTCGATAACCCGTCCATCTGGCGTAAGCATCTGCTTCATAAAAAGATACATGAGCAACCGGCTCATTCATATCAATCTCCTTCAACCCACCTAGGGTGTAATACATCCACTTATTGTCTTCTTTGATCCAGTACATCGGGCTTTTATAGTCCTGGTTATTAACCCAATCCCAACCCTCGGATAGCCAGTATTCATGGTTTTCATAACCTCCAGCATGGATAAACTCAAAAAACTCTCCATTGGTCACCAATCGATCGGCTATTTCAAAAGCTTCTAAATGAATTTCATGTCGGCCCAGCTCATTGTCAAAACAAAAGCCATTTCCATCATAACCTACAGAGTAGTTCCCTTTCTCCACCGACAACCATTGCATAGCGTCGACTTCCTGGGAAGGTGCAAGAGCTAAGTCCTTATATGCTGGAAATAAGGGATTGTGACCAAGGATGTATTTAATGTCATAAAGGAAAAGCTCCTGGTGCTGCTGCTCATGCTGCAGACCTATTTCCATCACATAGGCCAGGTCTTCGGTCATCTTTGCTGTGGATAAGAACGTTAGCATATGCTCTTCTACATAAGCCCGGTAGTTCATTATTTCTTTAACAGTAGGCCTGGTAAGAAATCCTCTCTCGGCTCTGGTCCAGCGGTCACCAGCGGCTACATAGTAGCTATTAAACAAGTAGGGATAATCGGGATGAAAAAGTTGGTAATCCTTGACATTGGGCACCAACACGAACACTTCAAAAAACCAGGTGGTATGAGCGAGGTGCCACTTGGGCGGACTTACATCCTGAACAGGTTGCACCACGAAATCTTCAATCTCTAGTGGTTCAACCAATTGAAGGAATCGATCACGTACGGTTTGAAATCTTTGGATTAGCTGACTGGCTACTTCATCAATGGAAGCTTTGGGAATAGGCATAATGTATTGAGTTCTGATAGTTGAAACTAGTAAAACTCATTCTGGTTTCAATTGAATTTAATAAAAAAGCCCTGACCTCCAGGATCAGGGCTTTCTAATTAATCAAAAACTCAAAAACTTAACCTTACTGCCTTATGGTGAAAACAACAGATTGGTAAGTTTTAGTTCCAATGCTTTTAGTCATTCAGCCATCGCTTAAATGGCCCGGAACGCTCCACGCTTACAACCACTTCCATGGAGTTGGGCGGAGGTGGTACCAGATCGATTTTTACCCGGCTTTTGGAGTAAGAAACCATGTTTTGGATGCTGCCATATGAAATGATAAACTTCCGATTGATCCGGTAGAATTTCTTTGGGTTGAGGCTGCCTTCCAGATCCCCCAGGTTCGTATTGATGATGTGCTGCGTCCCTTTTTTGGTGACCAGAAACGTATAGCGATCTTCACTGAAAAAATAGGCTACTTCCTCCTCCGGTATGGAATGAATCTTCTCCCCCAAAGTTACCAGAAAACGCTCCTGAAATTTCTGATCAGAATACGGCTTAAGCACCTCCAGTAGGTTACCCATATCAAATTCCTGACCATTCTGACGCCAATTTTTATACTTGGTAATAGCAGTCTCCAGCTCCCCTTTATCTATCGGCTTGAGCAAATAATCGACACTGTTCTCCTTGAAAGCACGAATGGCATATTGATCATAAGCAGTGGTGATGATAATAGGGGCGGCGTTTGTTACCTGATTAAAAATATCGAAGCTAAGCCCATCGCCCAGTTCAATATCTGATAGGATCAAATCCACCTCATTGTTTTCCAACCATTCTACGGCGGATTCTACACTGGCTAGCTTCGCCACCACTTCAGCCTCTGGGTCTACTTGTATGAGGGTTTTCTCCAGATCTTCCGCGGCGAGCGGCTCGTCTTCAATAATAGCAACTTTTAACATATAGCAACCTTTCTCCTGAATTTAGGACTTATCTTTTAATAATGGAATTTTGGATACATAAAAATCACCATCCATATAGAACTCCGGCGCAGGCAAAGATAAATAAGACATGCGTGCTTCCAGATTCTTTTGCCCCACTCCGGTAGAGTCTCGTTTGGAGTCTTTTGGTTGGTAATTATTCTTCACGTACAACCAGTCATTTTCTATATACACTGATACGTTCAGTGGTTTTTCCCTGGTGATTTTGTTGTGCTTTAGGGTGTTCTCAACCAAAAGCTGCAATGATGCACTGGGGATCATGTATTCTTTGTCAGCTCCCTCCAGCTGCATCTCAAAAGTAAATGCATCTTTGAATCTCACTCGCTGCAAGTGAATGTAATTCTCCACAAAAGAAACCTCTGATGTAATGGGTACCAGATTTTCACTATGCTCTAACAGGTAGCGATAAGTGCTAGCCAAATTCTTAACAAAATCACGGGCTTCAGCATTGTCATGTACGAGTGCGTGCAGCGTGTTTAGGCAATTGAACAAGAAGTGTGGATTTACCTGATTGCGCAAATTCTCCAATTGGGCTACTACACGCTCTTTCTCCATCCTTTCTGAACGAATCAACAACTCCTTGTTGATGGATCGCAGCCTATAAGTCTCTATGGCGCGTTTGATGATGATCTGCATCTCATCATAAGTCCACGGCTTGGAGATGTAGTAATAGATATGTCCCAGGTTTACGGCGTTGATCACCGTTTCCATATCGGCATACCCAGTCACCAAAATCCTGATGCTATCTCGAGCGATATCTATGGACTTGCGCAAGAACTCCACACCAGTCATCCTGGGCATGCGCTGATCGGTCAGAATCACCGGGATATCCTGATCACGCTGCAGGATCTCAAGACCCTCCTCGCCTGAATTGGCCGTAACTATCTCATACTCACGCCGAAAAACCGACCGGAAATAATCGATATTCCCGCGTTCGTCATCGACATACAGGATCTTCACTACATCTGACATTTAGCAACCTTTTATCCTCCCAAACCTCTTTTAGCTATGAGAATAACAAGCATGCCTCCTAAGAAAAATACAAATCCGAGTAAAAATAATTTCAGCGCCTGCGGAACATGTCCCATGTCACTCTTTATCAAGATCATGAGTATGCCCATAATGGCCAAAAATAATGCTCCAAAATATACAAGTCTTCTTAGTACGGTGATCATGCTTTCAATTTTCATTAGTTGGAATTACTATTGAAAAATAAAGCATTTAATTTATCCGAACGACATCTTATCATTTTGTTAGACGAACTAATGATCTAATAGGATAAATAGTGCATTAGCTCCCCTTAAGAATCCAAATCATAATCATATTGAACTCTGACTGTCTAAGTTGAAATATTTACAATTAACGGACAAGTAAAATGTGGTTTTTTACTATTCATATTTCAAGGTTTCAGCTGGATTGATCAGTGCCGCTTTCAAGCTATGAAAAGCCATGGTGACTGTAGCTATCAGTGCTGTCATAACTCCCGCCACAATAAAAGGCCACCAAACCAGCTCCACTCTAAAAGCGAAACCGCTCAACCACTCTTCCAACATGAAGTAGGCACTTGGTACCGCCAACAAAAACGCAATTCCAATTAGCAAGAAAAACTCCTTAGACAATAGCATTACGATTTGTGGAGTACTAATCCCCAACACTTTGCGGATACCAATTTCTTTTTTGCGCTGCTCCATAGCATAGGTAGTGAGACCAAACAAGCCAAGGCAAGCCACAAAAATGGCCAACCCTGAAAAGATCACCGTGATGGTGCTGAGCTTCTTTTCTGCACGATAGGATTCTTCAAGCCTCTGATCTAAAAAGAAGTAATCAAACGGACGTGCTGGCATTACTTGCCTCCAGGCGCTTTCTATATCAGCCAGAGCCAATTGGGTCTGTTCCGAATCAATCTTCACTGCCACGTATTTGATGAATAGATTAAATGCTCCCGGATGCGTATTGAGAGACAACACAAAAGGTGCAATCGGGTGATGTTTGGAAACGAAGTTATAATCCTTCACCACACCAACGATCTTACCACGCAGCTCTCCCCGATAATAAAACCGCTTGTTAATGGCCGCTTCTGGAGATTCCCATTGCATGGCTTTCACCAGGGTTTCGTTTACCACCAGAGCAAGAGAATCATCAGTCTGAAACTCATAGGCATAGTCTCTGCCCGCTACCAAATCGATCCCCATGGTTTCGGTAAAATCGTGCCTCACATTAAAATGCGGAAAAGGCTTGGACTGTTCCATCCCTTCAAACTGATAGTTATTGACCTGATGCTTGCTTCCTACAATCTCCTCCACCCCTGTCATGCTCTTGATCCGTGGACTCTCCAAAGCGATGTTTTTGAAATTCTCATAGTGCTGACCCATTGGACTTCTGATTACCGGCAGCATCACAATAGCGTCCTGATCAAAGCCTACTTCATCGTTTTGGAGCATGTTCAATTGACGAATGGCCACAATAGTCCCAATAATCAAAGCAATAGAAATGGCAAACTGAAAGGTGACCAGTATTCGTCTAAAGTTAAAACCTGAAACCTTGACTGTGGAGCTTTTAATTACGTCAATGGTCTTAAATGAGGAGAGCACAAAGGCTGGGTAGAAACCCGACAGTAGCCCAACCACCAAGGTCAAACCAAGCAGACCGAAAAGCATGTAGGGATCTAATAACCTGGTAAATGAAATGGCCTTTTCTGTCAACTGATTGAATGCCGGTAATACTAAAAACAGCACCACCAAAGCAAAAACTACTGCCAGCAAAGTGAGCAACAGAGACTCCACCACAAACTGACTGATCAGCTGTTTCTTTTCACTACCGAGTGATTTTCTCACCCCTACTTCCTTGGCACGCTTGTTTGCTCTGGCCGTGGACAGGTTGATGAAGTTGATAGAAGCGATCAACAAGACGAAGACCGCCACCATCCCAAATATCTGCAGGTTATCCATACTGCCATTGGCTTGAATTTCATAGTCCAATCTGGAGGTGAGATGAATCTCTTCCAGAGGCTGTAACTCCAGTGTGACATCATCTACAATGAATTTAGGAAAATATTTTTTCACAAAATCGGGAAACTGTGATTCCATATTTTCTGGCCGGACGTCTTGTCCTAGCACCACATAGGTCCAGCAGGGGTTCCAGTACCAGGTCTGTGGATACCCACCACCAAAGGACTGTTTCAAACTGGAGAATGAACCCAAGAAGTCAAACTGAAAATGAGCATTCAGAGGAGCATCTGCCAAAACCCCTGTTACTTTAAAGTTTTGGTTTCCCTGAAACTCCAAAACCTTACCTATTGGATCTTCCTTGCCAAAGTATTTTTCCATCATGGACTCAGTTAGCAGGATACTATTTGGCTCATCAAGAGCAGTTTCTTTGTCCCCTACTAATAACTCAAAATCAAAAACATCGAAAAAAGTAGAATCCACGAAAAATATTCCTGATTCATTAAATGCCTTGTCCTTTTCCCGATTTGCCAGTGCCAATGATGGTGACTGAAAATTGAACATTCGAGTCATGGCCTCTATTTGAGCATCAAAATCCGCCGCTAGCGTTGGGCCTGTTGGGAACGGTTGAGAGGCACTGTGCTCTCCTACTCCTTCACTTTCGAAGTGCTCCACCAGTCGGTAGGTCCTGTCTGATTTACTATGAAATCGATCATAACTTAATTCATCCTGGATGTAGAGAAATATCAGGATGAAGCAACTCAACCCAATGGCCAAACCACTGATGTTGATGGCTGAGTATACTTTGTGGTTAATGAAATTTCGGTAAGTGATTTTCAGATAGTTAAGTAGCATTGGTAGTTTGGTTTTTGATCTTATGCAATTGAACGCAGGCATCAGCATGTGTCCAAAATTCTTTGATTATAGGCTGCTATTCACATTTGAATGGTCATTACAGCTCTCGTAATAAACAAAAACCTGGCCCTTTTCCCTTATGATAAACTTAACTTCATTTCAACTCTGAGGACCTCCGATCACCGCAACTTGATCGTAATCCGCTCGGCATCAGGCACTCTTATTCTAGCTTGCTCAAAGGATGGTGGACCAAAAGTGCCCATCGCGTTGTTGGAAAAACCATATGGCTCTTTGGGCATGCCTATCATGTTTTTATTGAGCGCTTTATCTCCATTGACATCATGAAACACCGCAACCGAATAACTTCCCTCTGGCAGCTGAATCCTGATGGTCATCTCACCAGTAGCATTCACTGGCTCTTCGTGAAAAAAAGAAATCTGCTCTTCATCCAGATGCACCTCATCCGAATCATAAACAGCGATTCGGATCATTCCCTGTGGCTCTTCTATACCCTGGATTTTAACCTCCAGTGTATTGACAAATGAACCAAATAGTAGGAAAAGAGAAAATAACTGACAAAACATAACTGGTATCAACGAAAAAACCGTTTCAAAGTTAATTGAAACGGTTTCTGAGATTTCTAACTATATTCTACAATTAAGCAGCAACCTTTTTCTTATCTATTTTCTCCATTTTCACTTCTTTCTGCTTGGCCAGCTTGATGACACCTACAAAATTCAGAAGTTTGATCACCTGATAGGTAGGGTCGATTTCATGCCATCTCACACCTCCAAAGTTCGCCCTAGAGCCATGCTTGTGGTGGTTATTATGATAGCTTTCACCCATCATCAGAAAGTCAAATGGCAAGAAGTTCTTAGAGGTATCTCCTACTTCGAAGTTTCTATATCCATAAATATGTGCGAACCAGTTGATAATGGCTCCATGGATAGGAGACAACAAAAACTGAGCTGGCAGGAGCAACCACAACCACCAGGCGTCCGCAAACACCCAATACACAGCGAAGTAAGACGCACCCCAAAGAATTCTAGAAACCCAACTGCGGGCAAACTTATCAAATGCATGCCATGAAGGTACCCCTTCTGTAAATCGCTTATCCACTTCTACCCTTCGGCTAGTGATATCAGAATAAATCGTCTTGGTCTTCCACATCATTTTGAAAATGGTCTCGTCATATTTTGGCGAGTGTGGATCATTTGGCGTATCAGCAAAAGCATGGTGCATTCTATGCATGACGCCATAGCCATAGGCACTTAGATAATTAGACCCTTGGAATATCCAGGTTAATACAAAAAACACCTTTTCCATGAATGGACTCATGGTAAACGCCTTGTGCGCAGCATATCTATGCAAAAAGAATGTTTGGAAAAATAGCGACAAATACCAATGCGCTATAAAGAATGGGATGATTACCTCCATTTACTCAACTATTAATTTGTTTAACTCAATTTTGGAAAGTGAAAATTCCTCGCTTTCTAAACTGTAAGACAAGTTGAGTGATCGTTTGTGACAGATTGATGAAAAAAAATGAAACTTTTTTTTCTACTCTTCGTCCTCCTCTAGAATTTGTCCTAGTAAATCATCAAATTCTCCACTTGAGCACGCCTTTTTAATGGCTTCAAAGTATTTGTCAGAATTAAATGAATAGGTGAACCGCTCCGTCTCTTTGGAAAGTTTGTCTTTGGCTCTACAGACGAGCTGACGGCAGTGTTCTTTCTTCTTATTAAAAATGTGCTGAAGCTCTTCATAGTCAAAATCAAACCCTTCACGCAGGACAAACAATCCGCGTTCCAGTGGTCCCAGTTTCTTGTGAAGTACTCCCAGTGCTGAGCTAAGCTCATGCTTTAGGTCCAAATGACTGAAATCGATCTTATCGAAGAGATCGGGCAGTTTTACCGATTCCAGGTAATCTTTTTTCTTCTGCTTTAAACTATTGAGATGATTCAGGCAGTTATTTGTAACAGAGCGAATCAAATAGGCTTTTACATTATCAATCTTTTCATGATCGACAGACAGGTACTTTAAGAAAGCATCCTGTACCATGTCTTCAGCATCGTGCATGCATCCCAACATCTTGTAGGCGATGGATTGCAGCATTGGCTGGTATAGTGCTATAGTAGTTGTCTGGTTCACTCTTCTAAATCAACCTCAAATTTAAGGTGTCAATAATTATTTGAAGCATCTTTGGGTCAATTATCGACAAGCTGTGACTAAAGTCATGCGCTTGGATAAAGATTACGTTATGTTGGAGATACTCTTTCAAGACTCATATTTGTTGGCCATTAACAAGCCCCCCGGACTTTTGGTTCACCGGTCTCCCATTGCCAAAGATGCTGATGAGTTTGCTGTACAAATGCTTCGCGATCAAATCGGCCAACACGTATACCCGGCCCACCGTCTGGATCGCAAGACATCTGGAGTATTGCTCTTCAGCCTTGACGAACAAACCCATCGCCTCACCCAGCCACTGTTTGCTTCCAAATCCATTGCCAAAACCTACCTGACGATCGTGAGAGGCTATATCGACGATGCTGGCACTATAGACTATCCGCTCCGAAGAGATGATGGCAAACTCCAGGATGCCGTGACCCACTATCGCTGCCTGGACAGGGCTGAATTGGACGTGCCTTTTGGTAAGCATGCTACCTCCAGATACTCCCTGGTGGAGGTCCGGCCGGAGACGGGCCGAATGCATCAGATACGCAAACACATGGCACATATCTTCCATCCCATCATTGGCGATCGCCCTCACGGCTGCAACAAACAAAACCGACTGTTCAAAGAGAAATGGACTATGACAGACATGATGCTTCACGCACGTCAGCTTTCATTCATGCACCCAATTGACCAGATCGCAGTGGATATCGTTGCGCCTTTTAGTCAGGAGTTTAATCGCATGATGCATTTGATGTCGTTCAATTTTGAACAATGAGAAATCAAACCTGTCCGAAATCACACATTTGGTGACGAATCACATGCTATCATCACATTGAATTACAGCCACTTAGCATTTGTGGCGAGAATTTTGTTTTAAAGAAAGACATGCGCACGATAATAGTCATACTTCTTTGGTGCATCTTATTTTCGCTTTCCGCACCACTGGCCATTGGTTTATTTTTGATCCTGGCTTTTTTCTGGTTGATCCTGTTGCCCTTCAGAATTGTCGGTTTCACGCTCAAGGCAATTTTTCAGATCGTGTGGGGGATTCTATCCCTACCGTTCCGGTTGATCAGGGCTTAATGATCAGGTACTCCATTATTTATTGAGTAGCTTCTGGGCGTGCACGATATACTACCTTTCTGGCGTTAGCCTTCTTCAATTCTTCTTGAACATCGGATATCAAGCCCATTTTTACAAACTCATCTGCTTTGATCACCACTATCATTTGATCCTTGAGTGCTTCTGGCAGTGTTTCTTTTTGCTCGATGGCCCACTGAGCTATCTGATCTACTCTAATGATTTGGTTAGCAACTGATATCACATCCTGATCTCCTAAAGAAGTATTTTGCGGATGCCCGATGGATATTTCTCGAATCAAAGTCTTCTGATCTACAGACGTGATGGCCAGAGCTTGAGGTGTCTTATAAGTCACTTGCTCATCCACGGGTTTAATAGTGGCACTTACCATAAAGAAGAATAACAAGAGAAAAACAATGTCTGGCAAGGAAGCTGTAGATATTTCGGTATTCTGAAACTTGGTTTTTGTCTTAAATCTCATGGGATACATTTTAGTTATTAGGTTGTGCAATGGAAATATTCATGGGAGTGCCTTCTTTCCCCTTTATATAGCTCATTTTTTGATCCTCTCTGGTCAGATCTAATTCACGATAGGCCTGGCTACTGATGCCTACATTGGCTCCATAGATTTCATAATATGCCTCTTTGACCTCATCTAGCACCTCTATGAAGTATCTATAATCTGTACCACGATTAGCTTTAATGGATACGGTAGCCTTAGCTGGAGAATCAGACAGATTCGGATCCTCACCCCCGTTTAGAACGAACTTTTTGATCTCATCACGCAAACCAATCAAGTCGGATCGAGTCTTATCCTCCACTAAATATTGATTGTTCGAATTGATCAAAATCTTAAACAGGTTACGATCGTTCACTTCCATTACGGACCTATCTTCTGGTTCAGGAGGTAGCTTCAAGGAAAGCCCCTTTTCTTGAAGAAGGGTAGTGGAGACTAAAAAGAAGATTAACAACAGAAACGCGATATCCGCCATTGACCCGGTATTCACTTCAGGAATCTTTTTGCGATTAAGTTTCATAAGCATTCGTTTATCCATTAAATCCACTTTTCCGGAAAAGTCACAAGTCATACTAAAATTCTTGTGACTATTGTGCGTTTTTGGATTACATGAGTACTAAATGAGTAGTCGCATCGATCATAATCTGGAAGAAGAGCGGGTTTGGATAGAAAAATCCAAAACCGATATAGGAGCATTCGAACCGCTCTACAATAAATATTATGACCTGATTTTTCGCTTTTTGCTCAGAAGAACTGATGACGAGACATTGGCAGCAGACCTCTGCTCTCAAACCTTTTTCAAAGCTTTGGCCAGTATTGGACGATTCAGTTGGCAAGGAAAACCTCTCGCTCCCTGGTTATACCAAATTGCTTCTAATGAACTAAAGAAGCATTATCGGAACAAAAAGCCTGTATTTGTAATAGAACAAGACTACATTGAAGCTAGCGAAGACCTGAAAGACAGCTGGGAACAGCTGATAGAATCAAACAAGCTGAATGAAGTACTCCACTCATTAAAAGAAGACGAAATAAGGTTAATCGAAATGAAGTACTTCGAACAACTCACATTTGAGGAAATAGCCCTTTTGACAAATTGTAAACTAAGTGCCATTAAAATGAGGCTTTACCGGTTACTGGCCAAACTAAAATCAAACCTGGAGGAGTATGTCTAGATATGATTACCGTGTGAAAAGAAAACTATTCGGGAGGAGCCAATTGAGTGAACATAAAGATTTTGGATCATTCCAAAAAGAATACCTGCATCGTAGGCGTGTGCTCCGTAATAGCAGATTTCTTGTCATCTTAATTGCTCTGATCATTCTAATCGGTATAGCTGTGTTTGCAGCCAGAGCTGATGTCAGCAAAGAGCATGCAATACCCCTTCATGACGAAAAAGCAGTTCGAGTTACACCTGATCCACTTTAATCATTCATCTTTCAGCGCATCTGCTGGATTGACTCTAGCCGCCATCAGCGATCGGTAGCCCACCGTAAGTATTCCCACCAAAAAGATCACTCCGGCAGCTCCTACAAACTCCACCAGGCTCAGACTGGTACTGAATTCGAAGTTGCTCAGCCATTGATTCGCATAATAGTAGGCCACAGGCGTAGCTATCACGAAGGCAACCAACATGAGTCTCACATAATCGGATGAAAGCAATACCATCAACTGGGAAATAGTGGCTCCATGAACTCTCCTAATGCTCAACTCCTTGGACCGCTGCTCTGCAGTGAATGCTGCAAGCCCCAACAATCCCATACTCGAAATAATGATCGAAAGGACTGCAAAAATCCCAATAAGACGGCTCACGGTCATTTCATTTTGATAGTTTGCCTGGTACGCCTGATCCAAAAATTCGTACTCAAACTCATATTGAGGATTCATATCTTTAGTAAGTGCTTCGATGGATGCGATGGCCTCATTGGTAGAACCTTGTATTCTGATCAGGGCAACGGTGGCATTGCTCGGGGAAATACAGCTAATGATCAATGGAGCAATCGGCCGATACATGTCTCGCATATGGAAGTCCCTGACCACCCCAACAATGCGACCATCAATACCCCAGAAAGAAAGTTGCTTACCTATGGGGTTTTCAAAACCCATCAACTCTGCTGCTACTTCATTGATAAGGAAATTAGTAGAGTCATTCAGCTCGTCTTTAAAATCCCGCCCTTCCTTCATGCGCATACCCATTGTCTGCACAAACTCCTTATCCGTCAGCATCACATTGATCTCATATCCCGCCTCGGGACTTTTACTTTCCCAGCTGGCAGAGCTTGTGGACCGGCCATAGCTAATGGGGTTTCCAGAGCTCACCGTCACTGACGATACTTCTGGTATGGACAGCAACTCGTTCTTGTAAGCATCCAGGCGCTCATTCAAATTTCCCTTGAGCTCTACCAGCACCATGTTCTCTTTATTGAGGCCAAGGTCTTTGTTAAGTACATATTGAAGCTGCTCATATACGATGCCTGTGCCCACCAGCAGGATCATAGCCACAGCAAACTGAAACACCACTAAGCTTCTTCGCAACATACCAGCTGTCTTTCCCTGATGGACACCTCCTCGCAGAGCACTGGATATCTGGAACCTACTGATCAGAAGTGCTGGGTAGCTTCCCGAAAACACTCCCAGCAGAACAATCAATCCTAACAGGATCAGTAGGAAGTTAAGATTCGAAAAATCCAGCATCAGCTGTTTGCCAACCAATTGACTAAAATAAGGAAGCAAAAGCCACGCAAGACCCATTGATAACAGTACTGCCAGAGTGGAGATCATAAAAGCCTCTACATAAAACTGTGTGCGAATAGATGCCCGCCGGGCGCCAAGAACCTTGCGTACACCTACCTCTTTGGAGCGGCGACCAGACCTGGCAGTTGCCAGGTTCATGAAGTTAATGACGGCAATGAGCAGTAAAAACAACCCTGCTGCTGTCATGATCCTCACATAGACTATGCGTCCGCCAGATTTCACCCCGTTTTCAAAATTGGACTGGAGGTAATACTCCGAAAACCTGTGCACGATGAGTGTCTCCTCACCTGCCATGTCATTGTCCTGAGTGTGGTCTATTATCTCATTGTGAACTCTTGACCTAACTGCCTCTAGCTGTGACTCGTCTCTGAGGGTAAAGTAGACTTTGAAACTTCCGTTGCCCCAGTTGTCCACCCACTCATTTTGGTTGAAATAATGCTGAGCAGGTATAAGCCAATCAAACTGTAGCGAGGAGTGCCTTCCTGGATTTTCAAACACCCCCGATATGACAAAGCTTTCATCTCCTCCGATCATCACAGAACTTCCGACGGCCTTGGATGACCAATCACTTCCAAACAATCTTTCAGCAAGGTTTCGCGATATTAGCACTTCATTGAGTTGTGCATAAATGGAGTTTTTGTTTCCTTCTAGTAGCTCAAAACTGAACATGTCGAAAAACGATCTGCTCACACAGTAGCCTGATTCAGAAAAGTTCTTATCCTCATGACTAACCCGTAGGTTCATTTCCCAACTCATATAAGTCAATTGATCGATCTCTGGATACTCTGCCAGCATGAGATCTCCAGCTGGTTTGGGAATCGATTCGGTGGTATTAATGGCTCCTTCAGATTGCTTCATGTTTCGGAAGAGCTGATAGATGCGATCACCATTCTCATGAAATTGATCCACCTTCACCTCATCATTCACCCACAAGAATATCAGCATGGAACTAGTTACACCTATCACCAACCCCATCAGGTTCAGGAACGTGTAGCTTTTGTATTTTTTCGCATTTCTGACTGCAACTGTCAGGTAATTGGTTAGCATGCTCATAGCAAATGGATTAGTGATTGAAAATGACCGGATGATACCCGGTCTGAAAAGTTTAACAATACTCAGCAGATACCACAGGTTAGCTTTATAAGGACTTACTGAGTGCTTCTTGTCATAAATCTCTGACAAATCCCCAGACACATCTTCATACAAAGACGGCTTGCAGAACCATTCCAAAAACCTGGACAAAAAACGAGGTGGGTAACTCGGTCTCTTCATACTACTTGAAATCAAAAGCTATGTCCGGTACTGCGTCCCAAAGCTTTATTCGTGCTTCTCTCACTTGATCCAAAGCTCTTTTACCTTCTGGCGTCACTCTAAAGAACTTCTTACGTTTCCCCCCGCGCACTGCCGTAGACTCACCAAACTCCGAGATGAGATAGCCCTTCTCTTCCAGCCGCTGCAAAGCCACTCGCATTGCTCCCACGCTGACGTTTCGTTTGAGTCTTGCCTCAATATCCTCTTTGATGGTCACCCCATAAGCATTGCCATACAGGATGGCTACCGTGAGCATGACCACTTCTTCAAACTCCCCTATTGAATATTTTCCCATTGAAATGATATTTAAATCTAATTGTAATCTAAATATAAAAATCCTAAACGCAATTATTATCAAAAGGGTTGTAACCAGGGGAAGAATATACCCACTAGTACGGATAGTATGTACACAGTCTTCTGCCGAAATTTGGATAACACTACTCGGTTAGAGTTCACCGTTCACATGCTAAGGGACAGTCTAATTGGGCTGTCCCTTTCTTGTCTTAAAAATAATGTGATTCATCTGCCTTTCTAGTGAGGACATTAAAAAAGCCCTTGCCTGTGGCAAGAGCCTTATTATCACCTAAACATTTTAATGACAAGTCAATATTGACTTGTGGGAGTATTCCCGTAGTGGGGTTCGTCCTGAACAACATACGAAAGTTGATAATCCTTCGGATGTTTGGTCACACCAAAGCTTTCCTGAACAAACGAACCGTTCCTCCTTTTCTTCATTGATATTAAACAAATAATGGTCTAAGTTGCACGCTGGATTTATACAGAAATACTTCATATCTCTTGCGCTCACTTGTCTCTCTTTCAGCAAACTCTGCGCTCAAACTGTGGATTCACTATCTACTATACTGCTGGAGGAGCTAACCGTCACTACCTACGAACAGAAGTTGGCGGAAGAAAGTACCTCCATGATCTTATCCCTGAGCAAGGATAGTTTGGCTCGCTACGGCAATTATAACCTGACAGACCTTATCGCATCAGAACCCGGAGTAGATGTACTAAGCTCTGGAGTAGGTATTTCCAAACCGGTCATCAGAGGGCTGTATGGAAACCGTATTTTGGTCTTGCTATCAGGTCTGAAGTTTGACAATCAACAATGGCAAGATGAACATGGTATGGGCCTCTCTGATTTTGGTTTAAAAAAAGTGGAAATCATCAAAGGACCGATGAGTATTCTCTATGGAACAGAAGCCATCGGTGGCGTGATTAATCTAATCGAAGAGTCCAAGCCCGCACCCAATCAGTCAATCAGTGACTATGGTGTGCGATTCCATAGCAATACGCTTGGAGGATTGGTACAGGCCGGTTATCGCAAAAACAATGGAAACAACTGGTGGCGTCTGAGGGTTGGGGCCGAAAACAACGGTGACTATTCTGATGGAGACAATACTCGGGTTCTCAATTCAAGATTTAACGGTTATTACTTAAAGTCCACTTACGGATTCAGTAAACCAGACTGGACCTCCACTAACAACTTCATGTCGTCGTTCAATAAGTTCGGTTTTGTCTTTAATGACGTTTATACCTTCATAGAACCTGACACGCGATGGAGCAGGAACTTACAGCAGTTTCCCAATCATATCGTACTGTTAAACATTCTCTCATCGGAGAACACCATCAAGCTGCGAGAATCCAGACTTCTGGTCAATGTGGGGATTCAATCGAATGAACGCATGGAGAATGAAGGTGGCGGTAAAATCAGCCTCAACATGCATTTACTCACCTTTCAGTACCTGGCAAAATGGGAAAAACAGCTTTCCAACAAGCACAAACTGATCGTCTCCAATCTGGAGTCATTTGAAAAAAATCTCAACTATGGCTCGCGCAAAATCGTCCCAAATGCCTCTATGCAAGAAAGTAACCTTTCACTATTTCTTGAATCATACCTGGATGATGGTTTGATCCTGGAAAATGGAATCGGTGCCGGAACCAAATACATTCATACCTTCTCCACCCCCACGGTCAACGATAGCGAAAAGGAAGTAGATCCCTTCTCCAAATTTGCACCTTACTATACTGCCTTTACCGGACTCACTTATTTTGGCAGACCGGCATTCCAGGTAAAGTTTAACATTGCCAATGGAGTGCGTATACCTAATCTTGCTGAGCTCTCTGCAGATGGCCTACATGAAGGAATCTACACGTATGAAATAGGCGATCCGTCCATGCAGAATGAACAAAGTGTGGCTTTCAACCTGTATGGACACTATCAAAAGAAAGGATTAAAACTGTCTATAAGCCCATTTTACAATCGCTTTTATAACTATATCTACTTGAGCCCAACAGACGAAGAGTGGTTTGGATTTCCAGTGTATAGATACCGACAGCAAAACGCTTATCAATATGGGAGTGAAGCACAGTTATCTTTCCGTGTGGGGTCGTTTCGCATCAATACTTCGTATCAATGGATGATCGCCCGAACCGACAGTGGCGGTTACCTACCATTCTCTCCTGCACAAAAAATCAAACCGGGAATCTATTACAATCGCACACATAAATCCACCAAATACGGCCTATTCACCACAGCAACTGCCGCATTATCACAGCAGAGACTGGCCGCTGAGGAAATCGGTACGGATGGTTATTTCCTGTTAAACGTCGGCGGGCATTTAAGCCTGAATGATGGTAAATACTCCCTCAGTGTTGCTGCCAATAATCTTTTAAATACCACCTACTATGACCACCTCTCTCGTTACAAATACTTTGGACTGAATAATATCGGTCGTAATATCACGGTCAATTTCACCATGCAGCTAATCAGCCATCATCCATGAAAAAGCTGATAGTCATCGTGTATTTTCTTATTGGTAATTGGCTGTTGATTAGTACGCTCCCCTATTTGCTACTGCAGTGGCAAAAACATAAGAGTCGACAGGTTTTTGAATCTAAGAGAACTGAGCATTTATCATTGGAAATAAAAGAACTGCACGTCTCTATTGAAGCCAATCTTCAATGGGAGAAACCAGGGCGAGAATTCCTTTATCAAAACCAAATGCATGATGTGATCTCGATGATTCGAACTGAAGACTCATTGATCATACGGTATGTGACTGACCACAAAGAAACCAGGGCAGTCATAGATTATAAAAAGAACCGAGAGAAGCAGCAGCATCAAAAGTTGGATCAGAGCAGTAAACAACTGTTTATCCAGACAATAAGCCCCTTCATACTAGAACGTCACGCTGTGAGCCAAGCAATTTTTGGAATTGCCGACCAGCGTCTTTTCAACGGATTTCCCACATTGCCATTCATTCCTCCAAGACAACAACGTATTTGATATGAATGGGTCGCCGTAGTTTTTAGTTCAGATTCAACAAAAAACTACTTATGAAAATTTTATCCAAAATACTATTCATGTTATGTATCTCGATGGCACTACTCTCCTGTGAGGAAGATGAGGGTTTATTGCCAGCCATCAGTTTCAAAACAGCGGCAGGTTACACCAGCGATGACGTTACCTTATCATCTGGCAGTGAGATCACCATCGGGATCACTGCCAAAAAAACAGAAGATAAGGATGTCTTGAAGCAGTTCAATATTTCTGAAGCGGTAAATGGAGACACTCCCGGTACGGTGCTCACGGAAAGCCTAAGCGGCAGTGATGAAGACAACTATGAGTATGACTACACCACTACAGTGGAAGGTGATAGTGGAGATACCCATGAATTCGTTTTCACTGTTTCCAATAGAGATGGCCTGGTCAACCAAGTCTCTCTAGTGGTGACAATCGAATAAGAAAAAGCCTCTGCAAATTACTGCAGAGGCTTCTTTTATTAATTGATGGTATAGAGAAGACCAAATTTTACTCCAACCCAGTTCAGGTCAGTACCTTCGGAGAAGACATGTGTGTAATCCACCCCAGTATCTAAAAACCAGTTATCTGATAACTCCACAGCAATACCTATCCGAGGCGAGATACCACCGTAGCTATCAGTAGTGTCCGAAGCGCTTGACGAAAAAATATACGGACCACCTCCAAGTTCTCCATACAGGTCTACGATATCCCCCAGGTCATTGTGGAGTCCCATGGTCAGCAAAACAGGCACTACCGTGAACTTCTCATTTTCAAATGCCTCTTCCTCATACTGAAAAGACCTAAAACCAGACTCTATCCCCAAATCAAAGTGCTCGCCGAAATAGTAATCTAATGATCCATCTACTCCCCAGCCAGCTTTGAGGATATCATTATTATCCCCTAGTGGACTAGCCGTAGCTGCATTCAGCCCAAAGTTGATTTTCCCTTCTTGAGCATTGGATGCGATTGTTGTAAAAGTTAGTACAATGATTGTCGTTACTATGATAAGTTTTTTCATCTCTACTATTGGTTTTGATTCGACGCAGGATGTGCCAGAACCATTCCAAGTGGGATTTAATGACATTTTTAAGAGTATAGGATGTCCTTGACTTTCAATAAGAGAATTTTTTTTCAGAATTGAATGAACCGCTGCCTATTTGAAGTGTACTACTTAGTGACTTCCGGAATCACCTAAACCATTTAAAAAACTAAGTCATGAAATTTTCTCTAATCATATTATTCACCCTCTCCTCATTCATCTCCTCTGCCATGAAGAGGCCGGAAGAGATCCCTTCCAAGCTTAAAGAAGTCAAAGTAAGTAGCTGGTACCTGGAAAAGTACAGATCCTGGACTTCTTATCTGGAAGATAACTCCACTGACAAGGACGGATGGGTCCAATGCTTCAAAGCAGCTAGGTATGCTGATGTATCAAAAACTCAAATAGACGAATTAGTCCAAAAAATAGAAACGCTCTTTCCTGGCTCTAGTGAGTTATATTGGGTGAAAGCCAAGTATGAAGGATGGAATGATGCAGGTGTAGCTAACCTTGAAAAAGCACTGATCAACTCCTCCAAAGACGAATGGCTCGTGGAGAAAATCATGCTGGCAGAAGTTACGTCTAAAGACAAAAGAGATCTCCTTTCGAAACTTCATCGGCAAAACCTGATTTACCCCAGTCTGCTAAATTATTGCTACAATGTGCTCATGTCAGTAGGAGATAATGGATATCTCCTGACCGAGGGTGAGAATACCACAGTGCCAATTTGGATACTACAAGAGGTCATGAATGTCCGGACTGATGTGAAGGTGCTCAACAGAGATCTATTGCTTAATACCTCCTACCTTGAAACGGTTCTTACGAGCAATGATCTCCACCTCTCTAATGGTGATATCGGACGCTTACCACTTGAGAACCAGGACAAACAGTTCTTCTTTGCCTTAACCTTGCCAAAGGAGCGAATCAAAGAACTCCAGGACCAGCTCTATGTGGTGGGATTGGCCTCTTTACTGAGCAAAGAACCGTTTGATAATTACCAGACCGTACAAAAAAACATTGAGGATAAGTTTCTACTGGACTATCTCACTGTGGACTTTAATGGCGAACCAAAAAATGCAACCGGCAGAACATTTGAGACCAACTACATCGTCCCATTTTTCATTTTGAAACAGTATTATGATGAGTCTGGGAACACAGAACAATCTGCTTACTGGGAAACTCAAATCAAGCAAATTGCCGAACGGTCTCAGATTGCCGCACGAGTAAATATGTTGCTCTCCAAGAACAGTAGTCCGCGAAACTTTAAACCAACTGACATAAAAGTCAAGAAACTAGAGAAGCGACTGACCAAGGTGAAAGACAACATCTATGCTGGATCCTACGAGGTGACCAATGAAGAGTATGAGTTTTTCCTAACCTACTTGCTGGATGAAGGATATAAGGACCTGTACCAACAAGCCAATTTTGATTTTTCAAAGTATGATGTGGTCAACCAGGTCTTTGGGAAGGCATACCACTACACTTTCAACAAAGGCACTCGCGAAGACTTTTCGAATTATCCATCCATGGATATGACTTATGAGGCGGCTCAGCTCTACTGCGAATGGTTAACAGCGCAATACAACATACAGGATGGCCGAAAATTCAAGAAAGTCAAGTTTAGACTACCTTCCAAACAGGAATGGATCATGGCAGCTCTTGGCTATGTAGATTTTCAATCCTGGGTATTTGAAGACAATATCGTGAAAGCACGACCTGATGGCGATAAAAAGCCAAGATATTTTGAAGAGTTTCGCATCGGTGACTATGAACATGTAGACTATCCCTGGTATCATTCCGATTGGTATAAGTCTCGTAGTGCCATCACCAATCAGTTTGGTTGCTACCTTGCCAATGTGAAAGTACCCGATACAGTCTCATGCAAGGCAGGTATAAGTGGAGATGGATTCACCATCACATCGCCGGTAGGCACTTACTTTTCCAATGACATGGGACTATACGATGTAATCGGAAATGTGGCGGAAATGATCGACCAGCCCGGCAAAGCCATGGGAGGCAGCTGGGGACATATTCCAGAAGAATCAACGATAACCAGCATCAATCAGTATGACACCTCCGATCCGAAAGTTGGGTTTCGGGTCTTCATGGAAGTAATTGAAGAATAGTGGGCCTATTCACTTCATATACAAAAAAGACAGATGAACAGCTGATGATCCTCACTCAAAGTGGGGATCATCGGGCATTTAGTCATTTGTATGACCGATTCGCACCTCGCCTCAATGCATTCTTCTACAAAATGCTCTGGTCAGATTCAGAACTAGCTGAGGATCATGTCCATGATTTGTTTACCAAAATCGTGGATCGACCAGACCTTTTCAAAGAGGGGAATCTGGTGAAAGCCTGGTTGTTTCAAATCGCATCCAACATGTGCAAAAACACCTACCGAAAGCGACAGTTCGAAACGGTCTATCTGGAGCATTTGAAGAGCCAGGGCCTGCAAATCACCACGATGGATTCCAAACTCGACGAAGAACTCCAGATGAACCTCATTACTTCAGCTTTAAAGCTATTATCAGAAGACGACAGGTCACTATTTCTGCTTCGATATCAGCAGGAAATAGGCATTCAGGAGTTAGCCAACATATTCGAAATACCGGAAGGAACAGTAAAGTCCAGGCTGTTTGCTTTGAGAAAACACCTGGCCAATTCAATCAAAGACGAGATAAAACCAGTAAGTCATGGAAAATAACCTGGAATACATAGACCATCTTATCAGAACAAAAGCATACGAAGAACTAAATGAAGAAGAACTCAAACTTATCCAACAGCACATGGGTAGTAAAGAGAGTTTTGAGCATTTTAAAGGTCTAGTTGGAGCTGTTAGCTCTTCAGCATATCACCCATCCAAACAGGTCAAAGCTAAGCTAATGACCAACTTCAAGAGAAGACATCAAAGCTGGTTTGATTTGGCCATAAGCTATCAAACGCCTGCCTATTTGAACCTCTCATTGATACTTCTTGCCGCTCTTATATTTTGGATTTTCATTCCTCCAAAAGAAGTAATGGTCAAAGACCCGATCGTGGTGGAACTACCCGGTAAAACAGACACCCTAATAGTAGAAAAACCAGCAGATACCGTATTCATAGAACGAGTCGTGCGTGTGAAAGTACCAGTACTGATGGCCAGTGAAAAACCCGAACAACCCAAGCCAGTCAATGGCAGCCGCACCATGGCAGATCAGCAGGAGCTGTGGGAGTTAGTGGGTAGTGACGATTGACCCGTGGGCATGATATGTCCATAATTGATACCTAATTGGAGCATAAAATAAAGGGATCATCTCATAAGTGAGTAATTTCACTTGAATCCTAAAAACTCCAAATGATGAATCCTTTCAAAGCACTGTTAACCATTGTTTGCTGCTCCGCGCTATTCTATGCGCAAAGCCAACTGCTCCGTACTGGGGTTTTCAACTCCACTATAGATGTAGGTCATCCATCTAAGGCTGGCCAAACAATTTACGATGCGTCTTCACAGGTCTATTCCTTATCAGGATCTGGTGCAAATATGTGGGCTGATCGCGATGAATTTCACTATGCCCACAAATCAGTGGAGGGGGACTTCATCCTTAGAGCAAGAGTATCCTTCATAGGAGATGGCGTGGATCCACATAGAAAAATTGGATGGAGTGTACGTCCCACTTTAGAAGCAAATGGACAACACGTGAGTGCCGAAATTCATGGAGACGGTCTCACATCCCTCCAATACCGCCAAAACACTGGAGGCATCACAGAGCAGATAACCTCTACGGATAGCCTGCCGGATATCGTACAGCTAGAGCGAAAAGGGAATACTTACATCATGTCCACTGCGAAATACGGCCAGCCATTTACCTCGGTTGTGCTTGAAGGTGTGAGTTTGCCAGACAGAGTATTCGTCGGTATTTTCATTTGCTCGCACAATGCTGAAGTATCAGAAAAAGCCACCTTCAGCAATGTAAGAATCATAAAACCAGCGCCTGATGACCTGATACAGTACAGGGATTACCTGGGTAGTAATCTGGAAATTATGGACATAAAAACAGGAGCCAGAAAAATTGTCTGGCAGTACAAAGGAAGCTTTCAAGCTCCCAACTGGACTGTTGATGGAGAAAAATTGATTTACAATCAAGAAGGATCCTTATACGGTTTTGACATTGCTACACAGTCCACTACACTGATCAATACAGGATTTGCTAATCGAAACAACAACGACCATGTGCTGACATTTGATGGAAAGACCATAGGCATCAGCCACCACAGTGACTCAGATGATGGGCAGTCCATCATCTATTACCTCCCCGCCACTGGCGGTGATCCCATACGAGTCACACCTAATGGACCATCTTATTTTCATGGATGGTCTCCTGACGGTCAGCAGCTGGTCTACACCGGTGGCAGAGAGAATAGCTACAACATCTACACAATCTCCAAATCCGGAGGAAAAGAAACCCAACTAACTGATGAAAATACCCTGGACGATGGCCCTGAGTACAGCCCCGATGGAAACTATATTTATTTCAATTCGGACCGAACTGGAACCATGCAACTGTGGCGTATGGAGGCCAATGGAGGCGCTCCTACCCAACTCACCTTCGACTCCTTCAATGATTGGTTTCCTCACCTATCACCAGATGGTAAAACCATCGTCTTTATCTCCTTTCCAGAATCCGTCCAGTCAGACCAACATCCGTTTTATGAGCAGGTGTATATCCGCTCCATGCCTGTAGCAGGAGGCCACATTAAGGTCATCGGATATGTATATGGTGGTCAGGGTACGATGAATGTACCATCATGGTCACCTGATGGTAGTAAAATCGCATTTGTGAGCAACACGATCATGGAATAATAGAAGGTAGCACCCAATTCGTCGAAAACTAATTTTGTAAAATGAAATAATATGTAGATTTTTCAATTCACAATTCACCACATTTTAACAAACCGTAGAAGACCTATGCCCACCGTAACCATTTCATCCATTATATGTGAGTTACCTCAGGAAACAGATAAAGATGAAATCTACTTAGTTTTTAAGGGTAAGAAAATCTGGCCAAGAGATCAGAAGTATCAAAAGATAGATACTGATGAAAACCTGCCTATCAACATCAAACTGAAACTAAATGGTAAGGGGTGGTTGAAACTGGAGCTTTGGGAATATGACCTCACCAGCAAGAATGATCACCTGGGCACCTTTCACCTCAAAGTGGACGACTCAGAGGGAGATTTCTCTGAAATGCTCACCAATATCGACCCTCACAGCGAAGTAAGCTACTTTCTCAATTGGCAATTAAAGCAGGACAAAGCTCCAGAGCCAATAGCCGAATAACATGATTTAGTTTTTTTGACTTTCTCATAGCATTTTGGCACCTTCATTGTTACTATTGGTGCTAAATGTTAAATCATCTATTATGAGAAAGATCCTATCCATTTCCGTATGCTGTTTACTGGCATTTGCAGCAACAGCTCAAAGCACTCTCAGTGTACAAGGAAACGCTTCGCTGGCGGTAAAACCTACACAAACCACCGTCAACTTAAACATTGAATCCAAAGACGCTACCTATCCAGGAGCTGTCGAATCCATGATCAACCGAGTGGAGCAACTTAGCAAAGACTTGAAAAAACTCGGTTTCAAGGATAGCGATATCATCACTTCTAACTTTAACGTAAATCAGGGACGGGTTTATGTCAAAAACATGTGGAAAGACAGTGGCTTTGTAGCCACTCAGCAGCTAATGGTGACTTTCCCTCAGGACAAGAAAAAACTTCTGGATGTTCTCAATACAGTTACAAAGAGTTCAGCAAAACCGTCGATCAACTTGTCTTTTGGGTTGGATGTGACCAAAAAGGAAGAGGTGAAAAATGAATTGATCAAACTGGCTGTGAAAGATGCTAAGACTAAAGCCGAAATCATTGCCTCAGCATCAGCATACAATATTACGGGCATCAAATCCATAGAATATGGTAGAGCCAATAATGGCCCTCAACCTATGTATGAGGTGGTGGCTTCTGATACCTTTCTGAAGGCAGCAAATGTGGAGATGAGTAATTTCGAGGCGGCTGACTTGAGGTACAATGAGACAGTCTTCATTGTCTATACCATCGAGCAATAAACATAAAAAAAGGAGGGTTGCGCCAACAAACCCTCCTCCGTATAATCGTTTAAACTTATGAACCTTTAATCAAGACCAAGTCTTAATCACTTATAGCAATATTAGTGGGTTCCTGCCATAATCAATCTCTGTAATTCAACTCATCTTTTACTCCGTATTTCTACTGATCATTTAGATTCTCATCCAATTTATCCAGTGCACGGGTATTGTTCTCCAGGCGAATGTTATTGATAATGTTCTGCTTTTCTTTGGTGGTAAGATGCCAACTGAGTGAAGCACGCTCCAACTGCTTGCGTTCCACTTCCTTAGCTGATAGCAAGTAACTCTCATCTATATTGGTGTAGGTATTGTACTCCAATTCCACAGTTTCTAGCGGCACATCCAGCCAGTCTGCCAGACCATCCAGCTGCATGTCGTTATTGATATCCTGGATATTTCCCAGATTGTTATACACACTAGCTATGGGGTAAGTCAGCTTTTGCAAAAGTGAAGATCCAGACTTAGGCTCTATTGGTGCATTTTTTCGCGTATCACGAATGATCAAAAAAGTGACCCCTGACGTATTCTCACTAAACCAATTGCGAAACACATGAATGAACCGGACCGCATCACCAATACCAAAGTTATCAGCTATGCCGGCGTCCATGATTTCGATTGAGGGCTCGCTGGGTAGATTCACCGTAGGTGTGATGTATGGAAAAGATGCCGACATACGAAGTGCCGTAAGAAAACTCAGGTCATCTGCACCCTGATCATCAAACAACTGCTTGAAACCAACTCCCCGGATCTTACCCTCTCCATACTTATCTTTTCGCTCCTTGATCCCCATAAAACTCATCGACAGAGGTGATATGTACAAACTACGGCCATCGTTGGAGATAACAGGAGACATGAGCATGATAGGAATTTCAGCCTGTTTCTCAGGCTTGTAATAATCTTTTAACTGCTTATCTAGTACACCACCCAGATTTTTATTGAGGTTCTGCTCAAAAACATAGCCTCTATCTTTCAGGTAGCGCTTACCAGCATACTCATATGACCTGATCCGGAAGAACGCGTCGTTGACGAGCAAGGAAAAAATCACCGCATTCAGATTATCCCGACCAATATTAGTAAGCTGTTCTTTTTGGCCAGGTATCGGTAACTGCTGCTGCTGTCTGTAAAACAGCTCTCGGTAATATGCAGCGCCTATCATGCCACCTGATGCACCAGATATCAAGATCACCTGATCCATGAGTTTACCAGAGACTCTATCATCCGCTTGCTGCAAAGCATTTACTGTCCACAATGCAGCCCGCTGACCACCACCACTCACGCACAGAAAGACAGCCTTGGGTAACGAATCCGCCTGTTTCACCTTCCACAGGTTGAGCGTTTTTATCATCTCCAGGCTGTCTGCAGTATATTGCTCTGGGCTGTTTAGTGAGGTCAGTTTGTCCAGTGTATAGCTAGACTTATCAGCATTATACCTCAAGCCCCGGGCATGAAATTCACCCTCAATCACTCCCCATTTTACCAAAAGATTGACCATTAGAAATAGTCCAAAAACAAAGGCCACTCCCCATCCCCTGAGCCAGTAAGAGAATGCTCCAACGAGCATTACCAGGATGGAAAACATCAGTAGTGAGCTGGCTGCTGCTGGAATCTGGAAATAGGGATTATCCATGAACGTACCCAGAAACAGAATCAACAGGATAATTGCCAGCTCGATAATGACCGAGTTGAAATGATTCTGATCAAAGACCTTCAGCACTGCCTGTTTATCATAGAAGTCCTGTAGATTTTTGCACGATCGTACCCTGAATTTTAGATCTAAATAGGAATGTACCTCATATCTTTTTTGACGGGTTTCATTGAGCTTGTTCATCATTCGCTCTCTACTGAGCTTTGATTTCCTCAATCGTTTATCTACTGATCCCGCCAGGTATTTAAAGATGTCCTTATTGGTAAACTTGAAGTACAAAAAGAACAATGCCAGCATCATGCTAATGCCTATAAGCAAACCCAGTATATTGATAAACACATTCCAACCGGTAGAAAACTCATTGTAAAACTGAAACCGAATGATCAGAATTACATAGACGATAAGCGCTATAACCGGCAGCAGACTATTGTTGAGGGAAAATTTAGCAAATGGCCGCTCAAGCACACCAACAAAAGTGAATCGATGGCTGTCCAGTATGTAGCATGTGATGTGATAAGCCATGGTGAAATTACCAAAAGCCAACCCTACTATGAGAAAACTCCAAAAATTGACCTTATTGACATACTCAGGATCCAGGTACAGGTAGTGAACTCCGTATATTTTCCCGATTCCCCCGCTGATGGTTGCGATCAAAAGAATCCATAAAAGAACTAGGGGAAGGTTTCTCCTTACATGATGAAAAACCAGTTGAATGGAGAAGGAATAAATAATTGAATCGATAATTTTACGCATTCGGTATGGCGGTCATAGCCGGAGATAAGTTATAAAAATTCGGGATTATAAGATGAGCTTCACTGAGGAAACCCAATACTTTTTGAGCCAGGATGGTTTGAGAATTTACTACAGACACTGGGACTGCCAATCTCCGAATAAAATCTGCTGCATAGTGCACGGCCATGGTGAGCACAGCGGGCGCTATGAGCATGTGGCTAAAGTACTAAATGAGGCTGGCATCACTGTTTTCGGAATGGACCTGAGAGGACATGGACTTTCTCAAGGCAAAAAAGGTCATGCAAAAAGCTATGAACACCTAATGAGTGACATTGAAGAGCTACTCAAAACTGCACGGGCCACTTACACCGAGCTCCCAATGTATCTTTTTGGTCATAGCATGGGTGGAAATCTGGTAGCCAACTACCTCATTCGAATGAATACCAACGAGCTCTCAGGTTTCATCTTATCGTCCCCATGGCTCAGACTAGCCACTGACCCACCGGCCTGGAAACTAAAACTCGGGCAGATTATGAGTTCTGTATGGCCCTCTGTCACACAACCGAGCGGATTGGATGTCAATCACATAAGCAAAGACCCTGCTGAGGTACAGAAGTATGTAGCCGATCCTTTGGTACATAGCCAGATGTCCGCAATGCTCTATAAAGTAATCACAGAAGCTGCAGAATATGCGCTATCCAATGACGAGTCCATTACCCTACCAGGACTTATATACCATGGCAATGCAGATAAAATCATAGACTGGACTGCTACCAGGGATTTTGCCGATCAGGTTGAATCAGCAACATTCGTGGAGCTGGAGCACATATATCATGAGCCGCACAATGACCTGGAAAAACATCAGGTCATCGAAAGTTTGAAAAATTGGATGATGAATAACTAAACAGACTCCAAGAGGGACTGGGAGCGTATTTTCTTCATGCGTTCATACTCCTCTCTGTTCTTACCTAAAAAATAGATCTCCTCATCTACACCGTCATAGTGCGACAGCTTGATGTGAAAATAGAGTGCATTGAGTCTGGTGATATATCCACCATGCACATTGGGTTTGCTGTGCAAGAATCCGCTCACACCCTGGAGCATGTATCCTTTGATCGTTCTGTCTTGAATCAACATCAGAATTCCTTCCTCCTGCTCTGATAGTACCGCTCTAAACGAGTACTGTCTCTCTCCCAACTTGAAATGAACCTTGATCAGAATGTTATTCAGTGCGCTGATGGCTACCTCAGTATTAATTATACTTTTGGATCCATTGTAAACAATGTTACCCACGTACCATTCTGACAGGCTAGATGTTAAATTTATTTCCATGAATTAGACATTAGCTGATCACAAATATAGATAGTATGCATGCATACCTATAACCAAGAAGGGTGAACAGGAGCATTCGCAAAGTGAAAGAGACACGATCCGATGAAACTATGAAATTGGTAGACTAATGGAAAACTTGGTACCCTCACCTTCTTTACTCGTCACCTTGATGTGGCCTTTGTGCTCTTCCACTATTCGGTAAGAAATAGCCAAACCCAAGCCAGTTCCTTCACCCACATCTTTGGTAGTAAAAAACGGGTCAAAAATCTTGGAGAGGTGTTTTTTGGAAATACCACTTCCGGTGTCTTTGAAAGCAATGACTACATGGTCTTTCTTCAGCCGAGAGGTTATTTTTATAGTTCCATTTCCATCTATCGCCTGCACGGCATTATTGAGCATATTCAAAAATACCTGGCTGAGTTGTTGAGAGTTGCAATTAATCTCCGGTATTTCTCCCAGATCTACTTTCAATTCAATTCGATTTTTCAAATGATGCCGTATCAAGTTGATAGTAGTCCTTAAAGAGTCGTTGAGGTCACAAGGTTGTTTCTTGGAAGCGTCAGGAAGTGAAAATGCATTAAGGTCGCTCATAAGGTTTTTTACCCGAGCAGTGCCCTCGTCAACGCCATCCAGCAGTGATTCCAGCTCGTCAAAAATAACATTGATGTTTGCGGCGTGCTCATTCTCCTCGTTTTGTTCCTTCTTAAGCTCCTTCAGATAGTTGCGGAGTTCCTCTATATCCCGACGTATCGGACTTACATTACCAGCCACATAGTTGATCGGATTGTTGATCTCATGTGCTAAGCCCGCGGTGAGTTGACCTAGTGAAGCCATCTTTTCCGACTCTACCAATCGCATTTGGGCTGATTTAAGACGGTTTAGCGCATTTTTCAGTTCCTGGTTGGCTTCCAGCAACTTGAGTTCTGTCTCCTTCAAATGGTTGATGTCAAAATGAAAGCCCAGAACATATTCATCATCAAAAACCTTCATTTTCCGCTTGCTGAGAAACAGCCACCTCCCAGAGCCATCCTTGTTTTTGTGAAAGGACTCTTGCTCGATGACTTCATCGTATTTGATGACTTCTCGATCCTCTTCCTCAAAACGAATCGCTTCTTTCTTGTCATAGTGGGTCTCCAGCACCGACTTACCTACTACCTCGCCAGTACTCTTACCAAAAGTATCGGCCATTGCTTTGTTGACCAGGACATATCGGCTCTTCTTATCTCTAACAAAGATGAGGTTTGGCAGACTGTCGATGATTTCCTGAAAAAACAACGTCTGTCGCTCCAGTTGACTGGTTCGGTCCTTGACCAACTCCTCCAGCTGGTCTTTGTAGCTCTCCAGCTCTTGCTCAGCACGCACACGTTCTGTCACATCAAAAATACTGCTGGTAAGACCTATTACCTGATTATTGGGATCCCGAACAGGATTGAATACCTGGGAAAAATACTTATCCTTTAAAAGGCTGGTGACTTGAAAATGCTCGCCCTGCAGCGCCTTGTCATAATTCTTAACCGCCCGTTCTGCCCAGTCTTTGGGCAATACTTCCAGTATATTCACTCCTACTTGCACATCTGCGTCAAACACTTCCTTCATCTCTTGCTTGTGCAATGAATTGAAGCCTGTATAGCGATAATCAGTATCGATGGAGTAAATACTTACGTATCCGGGATGCTCAATGAAAGAATTCAACCTCGCCGAATAGTCCCCAAGCTTTTGTTCTACATCTTCGGTGTTTCTATCATGCTGCCTAAGCAGGCGAGTAAGGTATCCTGCAGCAAAAAATGTAAATGGAATCGACAAAAAGAAGAGACCTCCCAGGACTATCTTGAGCCAAAAAAGCACCCGGCTGTCCTCTACACCAAACCAACCAGAATCCATCCCTACAAGCACTAGAAAAAATAACAAGAGTAGTATGGTGAGTTTGCCACCCATCAACCAAGCTACCCTAGTTATTTGTCTTTTGGCATTCATAAAATCTGGGCTGAAAATAGCCAGAATTTAGAAATACCTAAAATAAAACGGAGCCAATCAGCATTAATACAGCTCAGAGTAGTACTGATGGGCCATTCGGTGACTACCAAATTCTGGCAAGACATCTTTCATGCTTTTAAACACCAAATCCAACCACTTGTCCGCTTTCTGATAGTAGGTAGGCACTACTTTTTTCTCAAGAATAGCATATAAGCTTTCATAGTCGGCCTTATCATGCAGTTCTAAAGGTAACGAGGTATCGGCTGGTGGGATCACATAGCAGTTCTTTCCATCCTTGGCAAACTCCGGTATCCAGCCATCATAAGTAGAAAGGTTTACCGATCCATTCATAGCAGCAGTCATACCACTAGTACCTGATGCTTCGCGGGTGATTCGTGGGTTGTTCAGCCAAATATCAGAACCTAGCTTGAGCAATCTGGACAGCTCTAATTCATACCCTGTGAGCACAGCCACATTTTTGTGATTGAGGCTAAAACGATGCAGTCTGTTAAATACATCTATTGCCTCAAAGTCACGAGGATATGGTTTTCCGGCCCAGATCACCTGCACTGGTTGCTTGCTGTCTTCTAGCAGCTTTTCGAACCGTTCCACATCACTGAGTAGTAAATCAGCACGCTTGTAGCCAGCAAACCTTCGTGCCCAAACAACAGTAAGCACCTGTGGATCGAAGATCTTACCGGTCTGATCAGCAACCACTTTGAATAGATCAGACTTAAGCTCTGCCTTGCGCTTGGCAAAGGCTTTTTTATTTCCTTTTTCCATAGCCGTCAGCAGCGCCTTATCTTGCCAATAGGACTGATTTTGAGCATTGGTGATTGGAATGATATCACTAATCCCTTTGTAGCCTTTCCACATATCTTTAGACACCTTAGCGTGGATCTTAGACACCGCGTTGGATTTCTTTGCGTGCCGAAGAGCTGCAACGGTATAACTGAGCATGCCATTGTCTGTTTCAGCTTTAACCTCCTTTTCAGATAGATTTCGTGTGAAGAAACCCATACGATTGAGTAGATCACCAGCCCGTTCTTCGTTTCCGGCCTTTTCTGGAGTATGTGTGGTAAATACAAAGTTCTCCTTTTTCAGTCCTTTGTCTTTGAGGTAGTAAAAAGCCGGCAAGCCATGGCCTTCATTGAGGTGATACACATCCGCACCACCTAGAGCTTCCACCACTTTTGCGCCACCTACACCAAGTACGATACTCTGACTGATACGCGTCAGCTCGTTTGCATCGTATAAGCGATCGGTGATTGTCTGAGAGAGGTGATCGTTTTCCGGCAAATCTGTGGATAGAAAATACATGGGTACCGTACCAAAAATCTCTGGTTTCAGGCAGTAAGCACGTACCTGTACGTTGGGATTGTCCACTACTCGCACAGAAACCTGGATCCCTGTATCCTCCAAAAATGAATAGCGCTTTTGCACAAAATGAGGAGCGAGCGTGCCGTCTTCATGTCTTCCCTGATCGTAGTAGCCATACTTCCATAGCATGCCAATACCGATCATGTTTTGCTTCAATTCATAGGCACTGCGCATGTGCGAACCCGCCAAAAAGCCAAGTCCTCCGGAGTAGGTTTTTAGGGCTTGATCAATCGCAAATTCCATACTGAAATAGGCGACTTTTTTACTATATTTTTTATCAGTGGTGTAGGGATGATACCAACTAGAATACTGAGTCATTTCTTTAAATCTATTGATGGAAAGCATCGAAAATAGTGCTTAAAATCAAACATTTAGCATGACCCTGGAAGAATTTCCGCTCATCAGGAATTGAAAACGTTTTCAGTTAGAAAAAACTTCTACAACTCAACTCCCCACATGAAACAACGCATCTCCTCGGTTGACTACTGGGTTGTTATTGATGGCGATGATGTGGCCCTCTAGCGGTGACTTGATCTGTACTTCATACGTGCCATAGGGATCGCATACTTTTCCGAGTACTTCTTTATGACTAATAGCACTTCCATTTCGATGATACCCAAAGTGCAATCCGGCTGATTTTGCCCGCACCCATGAAGACTTCATGATTACTATTGGCTCTCTTTCTCTTTTTGGAGCTTCTGACCGCATCTTCAGGTGCTTCATTACTCGGAGCATTCCTTCTATTCCTTCATCTATGGCATTCTTCCTAAGTCTTAGGGACTCCCCTCCTTCATAAACCAGTATTCGCTTGTCTAGCTTGAACGCTTCCTTTCGAAGTGATCTATCTCTGAAAGGAGAGTTAAGGATGAATTTGGTCCCAAAAGCTTGAGCAAGCTCCAGGTTTTCTGGATCGTCAGTTTTTACCCGGATCTGTGGTGAGTTATTGATGCGGGCACCACCAGTATGAAAATCGATCCCATAATCAATGTGCGGGATAATTTCCTGCATGAGGAAGTATGCTACCTGGCTAGCCAATGAACCCGTTTTAGCTCCTGGAAAAGATCGATTGATGTCCTTGCCATCAGGCACATCCCTGGAGAAATTAATGAATCCGTAGATGTTCATAATGGGAATGCAAATCACTGAACCAATCTCTACCTTGTAGAGTTTCTCGCGTATAATCCGGCGCATAATCTCTACTCCGTTGATCTCATCGCCATGCATGCCTGCCAGTAGAAGCAACGTGGGTCCTGACGCCTTGCTGCGATAAACAATCACGGGAATATCAATCGAAGTACCTGACGGAAGTCTTGCGATGTTCACATCAATTTTTTTGGTATCTCCCTTTTTTATTTCTTCACCGGCTATTTTCATGGTTTTTGATTTTCTCAGAACGAGTGAATTTCAGCATTAAATAGCATTTAGAGAAAAAAATTAGCTGTGATTAAAAAATATTTCATTGTACGCCGCAGGATCTTTCCATAGTCTGCATCTAAAAGAGTAGAAACCAAAATTTAAGACAATGAAAAAGATCACATTAATCATGGCGATGGTACTCATAGGAACTATCGCATTTGGCCAACAGCGCGGACCAAGAGCCAATCGTCCGGATAGACCACAGCAGGAGAATATGCGTGAAATGATGGCTACTCGTCTGAACTTATCGGATGCACAGCAGCAACAGATGGAAGATTTACGCATTGCCCATTTAAAGGTAACAGCTGATACCAAGAGTCAACTGGATATCAAAAGAGCAGAGTTAGAAGCTGCCATAAAAGGTGAAAAGTCAGTAGATAAACTGATTACCGAAATCGGTAACTTGGAAAACAAACTTCTAGATGCCCGCATCAAGCACCGAATAGCCGTAAGAAATGTATTGGATGACAACCAAAAGGTGATTTTCGATCAAATGCGTCAAAATCATCGAGGTATGGGACAGGGCATGGGGCGTCCAGGAGGTCGAGGAAAATAATCGAACGTCTTTGAATAGCATTCAGGAAATCATCTCGGAATTCAAAAACAAGGTCTTCAACACCGCTCTTGGCATGGTCAAAAACTATCAGGACGCAGAAGACATTGGACAAGAAGTCTTTCTGGAAGTTTACCAGAAGATAGATCAATTTCGAGGTGATTCCTCCCTGAGCACCTGGATCTACAAGATTACAATCAACAAATGCTTGCAGTTCATTCGCTCCAAAAATGCTCTCAAAAGACAGGCGGAAACCACCTCCATTCGCGATCAGATGATGAACATCCCTGATTTTGAGCATCCGGGGTTGAGTCTGGAAAACAAAGAACTGGGAAGATTGCTCTTACGGGCAATAGAGCTATTGCCTGAGCCACAACGCGTGGCTTTTACCTTGCACAAAATAGAGCAGCTATCTCAGGAGGAAATCGCGGCAATCATGGAGAAAAGTGTATCTTCCGTGGAGTCATTGATGCATCGCGCAAAGCAAAATTTAAGAAAACACTTAGAAGCGTACTATGAAAAATAAGGAAGAACAAATCCACAAAACATTGCAAGCATTGGATGACTTTTCGCCAGTTAATGCTCCTTTGGGTTTTGAAGAACGAGCAATGGCCAAAATCAATCAAAGCAAAAAAGCTCAGTGGTATATAAGACTCGCTGTGGCAGCTCTTATTATTTTCAGCCTGGCAAATGTCTTCACTGTCATGCAGTTCTCATCTGCTACGGATCAAAGTAGCTATCTGGATGAAGCCTATTTCACTGAAAGCACCATATCTATCCTAAACTTATCGGAAAATGAATAGTAGTCAAAAATGGCTAATCGCCGCAGTGCTGGTCTTAATCGTTATCAATATTGCGCTGATGGTAGTGGTATGGCGCGGACACTCCCGCATGGCGGTTTCTCCTCCAATTCATGACCAGATGCGCAGACCAGAAATCACCGGACGCTCACTTATCCGTGACCTGGCGATGGATCGGGAACAAAGAGATCAGTTTCGAAGCATATTTGAGGCGCACAGACGAACCATGGACTCTCTCAGTATGCAAATGCGTCAGGTCAAACACGATATCAACCAATCGATAGTCCTGGGAGACACCACCGATCTGGCCACGCGAAACTCCGAGCTCTTTGCCATCCAGCAAGAAATAGAACTGGAAACTCAGCAACTAACCAAAAGGCTTGCTGAAATAGCTACACCAGACCAGCGCGAAAAATTTTTAAAATCAATGCAGGGAGCCTTGATCCGCAACCGACCAGGCAGAATGGGCAGACAAGGCCAATAGGGTCTGGCAAATGTTCATCCGAAGCTGCCCCTGGTCAATGCGCTGTTGGCTAACCTCTAGCTCCACTCCCACATAGTCTTCTGTAAACTGCCTGCGCAGGTGTGTCGTGAATCCATCATCCACACCCAAGTAAGGTTCGTTGAACCGAACAACCGCACTACTTTCCGCCCTTAGCAAATCAAGCCAGGCACGACAAAATTGATACTCTGGTAAGCGCTCCGGATCAAATAACAATCCCACTTCTACCTCGCGATGTTCCCCGAAATAGATCTGAGTAAACGAATGGATGGACAAGTGAACAACGCGGCTCCCCGCTGCAATCAACTGGCGTATTTTGTCTTCCACTCCATCACGATAGGGTTTGTAATAAGTGTTGATCAAGTATGTCTTCACCTCCTCGCTCATGGAGCGTGTATAAGCAGAAAAGAGCTGTTCATGATGCAGTGACCGATTTACTTCGATCAACAGGCGAGTGTATTCGTAAGTAATTAATTCAGCATTCAAAATAGCACTAATCTCCTGAGCTAACCCCAATGCACCAGGGTCCCATCCCTGATGCGAAAAAAGTACCTCCTCTACTCCTTCGAAATACGCCTGATAAATATGAGGGACCTGATTCCCTGCATGCTCGCAAGTAATCAGGAAAACAGTTGATTTCAACGCCTGAAGAGCTCATCGCTCTTTAATGAGTCAGCGATTGCTGCATACACAGCGTGCAACTTCTCTCGACTGTAATCCTCGTTGAGAGCTGTATAAATCCGCTCGGCCAATGTGCCAGCAGAAATCAATTGATGCAAGATAGGCTTCCAAGAAACAAGGGCTTGATTGTCGCCTAGCTTTTCCAAAACCATCTGCCAAAACTCCTGGCCAGTAACTGGAGCTGTTAAACCCCATGCGCTTAAGTAAGTCGGATCTGAGATAACATATTTTCCGGCTTGCTTGACGGTGCCTTTCAGCAATTGATGCAGCTCTTCCGTTTCAAAAGACTGCTGCACTTGAAATGACACCCATTTTTCCTTAACCAGCACCTTGACCAGCTCGGTAATCAATGCCACAATAGCCAGATCAGCGCTGGGGCATTCCTGTATGTCAATGATGCGAATTTCGATCGCCCCTCGGTCAAAACGGGCCATAGCTCCACGCGAATTGAGCCAAACTGGTTTTAGAATGTTATCCGTATCGAATGGCTTTATAGCTGCCGATATCTTATCATAGACATGCTTTTGATAGGCATGTTTGGTGAAAAGTCTTTCCGGCACCACCTTGCCAGTTAAGACAGGTATCTTGGACTGATTTTTCTCATAATAGTACAGTCGCTTATCGTAGTACCCGGTAAACTTCCCATCCAGCACAGGGCTAGAAGCTGTCAAGGCAGGGATCATGGGCATCATAAACCGAATGGCTGTATGGAGCTTAGAAAACTCCTCATCGTCATAAAACGGTAAATTGATATGAGTGCTCTGAAGATTGGACCAACCGTGACCTTTGCAGCCAAAAATCCGGTCATAAGTATGATAGATTTCCTGACTTTCATGTTGCCACAACTTTGTTTCCTTAGCTGGGTTCATCCATGGATGCGCCGCAGAAGATAGAAGCATAGCATTCTGATTAGCTAAGATTTCATTGACTTCTGCTATATCGGCATTGAATTTATCCCTCAAAGCCACCAAATCTCCCGTAGGTCCATTGGACTTCAGTTCCAATACGTGACTGACCAGCTCATTACTCCAAGCCGTGAGTCCTTTGTCCATCTCACCTTCTATTTCTCCATTGGCATTGGTCAGCGGCAGTTCAGCGATGGATTTAATAGCTAAAGTATCCCGATCCACAATCATGTATTCGAGTTCTACACCGTAGCCTTCGAATAAGTGTAAGCGCTTACTCATCACAGTAATCGATTCATAAATTCCTGCATGATAGAGGTGTAAAGTTGTTGCTTTAGTAATTTATCTTCTACACCTTCATCCAGGTTGGGGTTGTCATTTATTTCAATAATGTAAAACTTCTTACCTCGCTGTTTGATATCCACACCATATAGTCCATTCCCGATCAGTGAGGTAGCTTTCACGGCCAGGTCCAGTAGGGCTTTAGGAGCATCTTCAATAGATATTGTGTCCGCGTCACCTTCTTCTGGTGAGTCTGCTCCCTTCCAGTTGACGATCTGCCAGTGATCTTTGGCCATGTAATACCTACAGACATAAAGCGGCTTTTTGTTTAGCACACCTACACGCCAGTCAAAATCAGTCGGGATGAACTCCTGAGCAATCACCAGCTCAGAGGTCTGAAAGAAATCTTTCAACACCTTCATTAGTTCTAGCTCATTCTTAGCCTTCTTCACTCCTTTGGAAAACGAGCCATCAGGCTGCTTCAGAATAATCGGGTATTCAAACCCGGAAGTATTGAGCTGGCTTAATTTGTCTTTTTTAATGATGTAATACTTCGGTGTAGGAATCTTATGTGCGCTCAGCAATTCACTCAGATAAACCTTGTTTGTACACCTGAGAATCGACTCTGGATCATCCATGACAATTAATCCCTCGGATGCGGCTTTCTTGGCAAACTTGAAGGTGTGATGATTCACGTTGGTGGTTTCCCGAATGAATAAGGCATCATACTGGATGAGCTTGGCAAAATCATTTTTGGTGATCACATCCACGTTGAAACCTACCTTCTCACCTGCCTTTACGAAGTTTTGGATAGCCTTCTTATTGGATGGCGGTGTGGCTTCCTCTGGATTGACTAAAATGGCCAGATCAAACTTTTTACGGCTGTAGCTCTTGTTGAGACGGTTTTTTCCCTGCAGGTATTCATCCAGTGAAGCGTTCATCAATGAATGAAGGCCGTCTGGTAGTTCCTTTAGATTGAGTGGTTTTAGCTGTACTAGCTGCCACTTATCCTTTTTCTGAAAAGTTGCTTTGAGTATTGGCACCTGAAACAGGTTGAACAACAGCGAACCAACTCTCGCGAGTTTTACATCCTCTACATTACCCAGACAAACAATGATTTCAATCTTTTCATCACTCTGCTTTTTCAATGCCTGCTGGATAAGGTCTTCAAAGTCCTCAGCTTCTTCTTTGACCAAAGTCGGAAATTTGAAATCCTGCAGGGTCGAAATCTGAGGCATCACTTTGTGTCCACGGGCTTCAGCCAATAAGGAAACATAGTAGCCGATGCTTTGGTACGAATAGCTTTTGCAAAGATTGACCAGTTTATACTTTCTGGACTTCTGAAAAGTCTCATCCGAAAAATAAGTAGATGGAGAAATAACTTCCACATCCGCTGGCAGGTCAGTCCACTGACCTTCACCTTCCAATACAATGAGTTTGTTAGCCATGATTTTTGGGTGCTAGTACTAATAAGTTAGCATCGTACGTGACGATTCCCAATAGAATTGAATTAATTAATCGCTGAAGTGACACTCGGTAGTGCTGCTTGTCACTGATGGGGTTTTTCTCCAGTGGATCGGCAATATGAGCCACTTTGGAGGCTACGTCATACCCATGAATCACCACAAAGTGGCCAGTTGGCTCACCCTGCACATCGTGATAGGTGTTGGTCTCACCAATCTCCCGAGCGCAGTTGTAAAGATACGTAGCACTGAGACCAGTTAATATTGGTGTATGTTCATTCAACAGGCGCTTGATCAGCTTGGTATTCAGCTCCTCAAACTTGATTTGACCACCGAGTGATAAAAACTTAAGATATGAATTAGCAGCTACCTGAAACTTTTTAGCCGTCTTGAACTGCTTCTGTTCGGTCAGTTTGGCCACCAGATCCACCTCCCCATGAAACCAGGTAGGATCAAACATCTGAAGATTGTAGGTATAGATAGTTGCCTCGTATCCACGAGCCAAAGCATGGTTTCCCAGCATTACTGCCAGTGTGCCACCGCCTTTGAGGGTTTTCACTTCGGCAATAGTCTGCTCCAGCGGCATAAAGTCGTCATAATACTGGTAAACCGCCTGCAAACAGGTGGGCCCACATGTTTCGTCGTTGGGCTGTGCGTGGATGTCTAAACGGAGCGTTTTGGCATCCAAATCGGTGTTTTTAATCAACGTAAATACGTCAGCGAAATCGCGATACAAAGTTTACGTAATTAGTTGGTTTTAGATGTAAAAAGAGAGCAGTTAGAGGAAATATATTTTTGAGGTTTATCAACTTTGACTATTTATCTATATTGAATCCTAACTGAAGCAGAATAAGTAATTGAAACTCGTGAGTATATCAATTGCATTAAATTAAAGTGATCATTGATTATCTTTACTGATATGGATATACAAGCCGAAAAACTTAGTTTGATAGAATGGTTAGCCAAAGTGGATGATGATCGAATCATCAAACAGTTCAAAGCTCTACAGCAATCTAATGAAGCTGGGTTATCCCTCAATCTTACATTAGAAGAAAAAGCAGCTGTTGATCAAGGCTTGAAGTCAATTGAAGAAGGTAACGTTCATGACCATGATTCTGTGATGAAATCTACAAAAGAAAAGTATCCGCATCTCTTCAAATAAGCTTCATGCAAATCATCTGATCAGAAGAAGCCAAACACGATTATCTAGAAAATATCGAATACTTGCTGGAAAAGTGGACCGAAAAATCAGCCATTAATTTTATTAATGAAGTAGACGCTATTTTAGAGATACTAAAAATCAATCCGGACTTTTCCCGCAAAGCGATTACAAATCGATCAGAAGAGCAGTCATTAGAAAACAAATAACACTCTATTACCTGCTTAAAGATTCTGACATTTACTTAATTCGATTCTGGAATTCTTATCAAGACCCGGACTCTTTAGAAGTTTAAAACCCCTCCGATGGTGCAAGCTTTTGGCTCTTAACATTTCAGCATATTTACCACGAGCATAATGCTCGCGATAGCTGTAGTCTGTGAACTAATCCGACACAACTACAGATCATCCAAATCCTTATTAATAATCAGACGGTTTCCTCTGTTGTAAGTCAGATAGTTCCATACCCAGTTGGAAAAGACCAGCAGCTTTCGGCGAATACCTATAATGGAAAACAAGTGCACGAACATCCAGATGAACCAGCCGAAAAATCCTCCCAGTGTAATGCCCGGTGCGTCCACCACTGCCTTGTTTCTACCGACAGTAGCCATGGTACCTTTGTCCAGGTATTTGAACGGCTTCAGCTCCTTGTTCTGATGGATTCGTATGATGTTCTCACCCAGGTTTTGTGCCTGCTGGATCGCTACAGGTGCTAGTTGTGGCAATCCTTTAGGATAATTTTTATCTGTTTGTAGGCACACATCACCTATGGCGTATACATATTGGTGGTTTTTGACACGATTGTATTCATCCACCAGTATGCGGCCCTTCTCTACCGCTCCATCTCTCAGTCCATCGATGACATTTCCTTTCACACCGGCAGCCCAAATAAGGCAGCGGGTTTTAATGGTCGAACCATCGTTGAGGTAAGCCACGCCATCTTCGTATTTCTCCACCAATTTGCCAAGCTCCACATTAACTCCAAATTGCTTGAGGTAGTTGGCAGCTTTCTTTCCAGCCTTGTCAGACATAGGTGGAAGTACCCTATCCAGACCTTCCACCAGATGTATATTCATTTTAGAAAAGTCCAACTCAGGATAGTCCTTGGGTAGCACATGACTTCTGAGCTCTCCAATGGCACCCGCCAATTCCACCCCAGTTGGACCCGCTCCCACGATGACAATGTTCATGTGCTTCTCGAGTTCCTCCTGTTCATCATCATAGAGCTGGAGAGCCTCTTCAAAATTCTCTATGAGTTTAGTTCGGAGCTCGATGGCATCACTCATCACCCGGAGCTTCATGGCCTTTTTTTCAATTTCCTTATTACCGAAGAAATTGGTAGTAGCGCCGGAAGCAATCACCAGTGTATCGTATTTCAGGAACCCCAAATTGGTCTCGACTTTCTTATCATCCGCATGGATTTGCTTTACCCGTGCCATGCGAAAGTGAAAGTGCTTGCTATCTTGTAAAAACTCACGCAACGGACTGGATATATCTCCAGGACTTAGCCCGGCAGTTGCCACCTGATAAAGCAGCGGGATGAACGTGTGGTGATTTCTGCGATCGATCATCACAATCTGAACCCGTTCCTTATTCAACTTTCGCACCAGCTCGATTCCTGCAAAGCCACCACCTATGATGACAATACGTGGCATATCGGTATCTGGTATGCGTTCATTGATTTTATCAACTTTCCGTACAGGTGCTTCTATAGTTGCTTCCACGTTTTCCTTTTTATTTTATCAACAGATAAGACTAAATCTTGTTAACCTTGTCCTTTTTAAGCCTCCTTAGTACAACGAATTTGCCTCCCGGACGGACGCAGGAAAATGAGGTTTTTAACTATTTATTTTTAGCCAATGGAAGCCAACAAAAAAGTCATTAATTCCTGGTGCATGTACGACTGGGCCAACTCGGTTTACAACCTGGTGATCAACACCTCTATTTTCCCCATCTACTATACGGCAGTAACTGCCAGTGAGAGTAATGGAGACAAGGTTTCTTTCTTTGGATTCGAAATGGTCAACTCGGTGCTCTATAGCTATGCATTGTCCATCTCCTACCTACTTTCCGCCATGATGCTGCCACTCTTATCTGGAATAGCTGACTATACCGGTGAAAAGAAAAAGTATCTCAGAATTTTCACCACCCTGGGCTCTTTGGCGTGTATGGGCATGTTCTTTTTTACATCCAACTCACTGGAATGGGGAATTATCTGTGTGGTATTGGCGAGTTTAGGATATAGTTCTGGTTTAGTCTTTTACGATGCATACTTGCCAGAAATCGCTCCGGCACACATGACCGACCGAATCAGCGGTCGTGGTTATTCGTTTGGTTATGCCGGCAGTGCGCTTCTTCTGATCATCAGTTTGGTACTGATCAGCTTTTATGATTCTCTTGGGTTTCCAGATAAAGGCCTGGCCACCCGAACAGTGTTTCTCATTGTCGGAGTTTGGTGGATTGGTTTTGCTCAGATTCCTTTTAAGAATCTTCCTTCCAATGTTTTTAATCGCAAACCAACTGGCAGAGTACTGGTCAACGGTTATAGAGAACTAAGAAAAGTTTTCTTAGAACTTAAAAACTTACCGAATATTAAGAGATACCTGATTGCTTTTTTCTTTTTCAACATGGGCGTACAGACAATCATGCTACTAGCTACATTATTCGGAACCAAAGAATTAAAACTTGGCTCTTCACAGCTAATACCGGTCATCCTCATTATTCAGTTTGTAGCCATTGGCGGAGCTATTTTTTTTGCCAGAATCTCTGAACGAAAAGGCAATATCTTCTCTCTCGGAGCGATGATCGGGATATGGATAGGAATCTGCTTTTTTGCCTACACCATCACCACGGTGAATGAGTTTTACATTGTGGCCGTATTGGTGGGTCTGGTAATGGGTGGCATCCAGGCACTCTCCAGAGCTACCTTTTCTAAACTCATCCCAGAAGATGCTGTGAATCATGCTTCTTACTTTTCATTCTTCGATGTGCTCTTTCACTTGTCTGTCGTTCTCGGAACATTTAGCTACGGAGCAATCGAACAACTCACAGGTAGTATGCGGAATAGTACACTCGCTTTGGCTTCCTATTTTGTGATTGGATTACTCTTCCTGATCTTTGTGAAAATGCCAAAAACAAACAATGCAGCCGCTCAAACTTCCGACATGTGATCTGAAACTCAAGAATGAGGAAGGCAATCAGTTTGTCTTTGATATCATTCGAAAGAAGTATGTGGTATTGACACCCGAAGAATGGGTGCGCCAACACTTCATCCACCTGATGATCAACCATCTCGGCTACCCAAAATCCTTAATGAAAGTAGAATCCGGGTTATCCTATTTCAAATCAGCCAAGAGAAGCGACATTACCCTGAGAACATCGGAGGGAAAGTTGTTTTTACTCGTTGAGTGTAAAGCTCCAGACGTGAAACTGGATCAAAAAGCCCTCAATCAGGTCAGTATTTACAACAAAGAATTAAAAGCCAACAATGTTGCCCTCACCAATGGCCTACAGCATTTCATCTGGTCATTTGATGAACTGAAGGATCAATACACTCAGCAGAAGGAGTTTCCAAAATTCGGAGGATAAAAAAAGCGTCTGCCAGTTAGCACACGCTTTTTGTAGATTTAGATGAGTTAGTAATGACTTATGATAAGAACTTCTCCGCTGGAGAGAATGGCAAACCAAATGCATTGGCCACACCTTCGTAACAGATCTCGCCATTCACCACGTTCAGTCCCAGAAGCAATTCTCTGTTTTCATTGCATGCCTTCTTCCAGCCTTTATTGGCCAGTTGGAGGGCATAAGGTAGCGTTGCGTTAGTCAGCGCAAGTGTGGAAGTGTAAGGCACTGCTCCAGGCATGTTAGCTACACAGTAGTGCAGCACGTCATCAATCACATAGGTAGGGTCCTGGTGAGTAGTCGGCTTACAGGTCTCTATACATCCACCCTGATCTACAGCTACATCTACCACTACAGTACCTGGCTGCATGTCTTTCAACATATCTTTAGTAATCAAATGCGGAGCTTTAGCACCCGGGATCAACACTGCACCCACAATCAGGTCATGAGTGGAGATCAGTTCTCTGATATTGTATTCATTGGACATGAAAGTATTGACGTTCGCTGGCATCACATCATCAAGATAGCGCAGACGATTCAGGTTCACATCCATGATGGTAACATCCGCACCCATTCCAGCAGCCATTTTCGCAGCGTTGGTACCAACGACTCCACCACCAAGAATAAGCACCTTTGCCGGCCTCACGCCTGGCACTCCTCCCAGAAGGATGCCACGTCCTCCCATTGGTTTCTCCAGGTATTTGGCTCCTTCCTGGATAGACATTCTTCCAGCCACTTCAGACATTGGCACCAAAAGAGGCAACGAGCGGTCCGCTTTTTCCACTGTCTCGTACGCCAGACAAGTGGCACCACTTTCCATCATTGCTTTTGTAAGGGGCTCGTATGATGCAAAATGAAAATAAGTAAAAAGTAATTGCCCCTTTTTTACCAGCTTATATTCCGGCTCAATAGGCTCTTTCACCTTGATGATCATTTCTGCAATCTCATAGGTTTCTTCTATGGTTGGCAGCATCTTAGCACCAGCTTCCTCATACTGTGAATCCGTGAACCCACTGCCCAAACCAGCTGTAGACTGCACATAAACCTGATGTCCGTTTTTGGTAAACTCTTTAACACCAGCAGGGGTGACAGCTACCCTGTTCTCGTTGTTTTTGATCTCTTTTGGAACCCCAATAATCATAGTCGTAATATCTATTTTGGATTAATTCTCGTACAAAGATATAAGGCTGTTTTCACAATTATTTAGGGGTCATAAAATTCAATAGAAGCAACACCTCTCTTTTGTGTTTAATAAAATATTATTCTGAAGTTATGTTATTTACGGAATATTGTTCTTTATGAAAACGTTTGATACAGCCGGAACATATAGATTATATGGATAAAAACAAGGAAAAGTCCTTCATTTTTATTAGTTTTGAAGGTGAACATATTCAACATTAACCCCCAAAACTTGACTATATGAGCGCTACAAAAACCATCAAGAAGATTGCTCTGAAAAAGAACGAAATCATAAGCGATTACGCCTTAGCCGTTGAAAGCCGGGAGGACAGCTTGATCGGCCGCAAAGAAGTTTTCATGGGAAAAGCCAAATTCGGTATTTTCGGTGATGGCAAAGAAGTAGCACAAATAGCCAAAGCCAAATTCTTTCAAAATGGAGACTGGCGGTCAGGATACTACCGCGACCAAACCTTTATGATGGCTATTGGTCAATTGACCTCTCAGCAGTTTTTCGCACAACTATACGCTCATACAGACGTAGACGCTGAGCCAGCCTCTGCAGGAAGAATGATGAATGGTCACTTCGGTACAAGGTCTCTGAATAGCAAAGGAGAATGGAGGACGCTGACGGATATGAAGAACAGTTCCTCAGACATCTCTTGTACTGCAGGCCAAATGCCACGGCTCGTTGGACTTGGGTGGGCATCTAAACTTTATAGAGAAAATCCAGCACTTCACGACTTCAAAGATTTTTCTATCAATGGCAATGAGGTTGCTTTTGGCACCATTGGTAACGCTTCCACCTCCGAGGGTCACTTTTGGGAAGCGATGAATGCAGCAGGAGTACTGCAAATACCAATGGTCATGTCTATATGGGATGACCACTACGGCATTTCGGTACCACAAGAGTACCACACCACCAAAGAATCCATCTCAGAAGTGCTAACAGGGCTTCAGAGAACAGAAGATAAAAAGGGATTTGAGATCTTCCGAGTAAATGGCTGGGACTATCCAGCATTGCTGAAGACTTATGAAAAAGCCATTAAAATAGCCCGAGAAGAACATGTGCCATGCCTGGTACACGTCGTTGAAGTCACACAACCACAAGGACACTCCACTTCAGGATCACATGAACGGTATAAATCCAAAGAGCGTCTGGATTGGGAAAAAGCACACGACTGTATCCTGAAGATGCGTGAATGGATACTGGAGTCAGAGCTTTCTACTGCGGATGAACTTGATGCTCTTGAAAAAGAGGCCAAAAACAAAGCCAAAAAAGCACGAGACAATTCCTGGAAATCCTACACTTCAGAGATCAAAGAGGATTTGAACCAGGCGCTGGAACTTATCGGCAAAGCGGCACTTTCTTCGGATAACAACAAGGCGCTGCAGCAAATCAAAAACGACCTGAAAAGCGCATTAAATCCATTTAAAGCAGATATTGCCAGAGCGGTAAGGAAGAGCTTCCGATACCTAACCAGTACTGAATCAGAAGAGAAGTCCCGTCTGATCAGCTGGTACAAGGAGAAATTCGATAAATACCGCGATGAGTACAGCTCCCACTTGTACAGTGAATCTGATCAGGCTGCTCTAAAAGTGGACGGTGTTCCTGCAACTTACACAGACGAATCTAAACTTGTGGATGGCCGTGAAGTTGTTCAAGCTTGCTTCGACGCTCTTTTTGATAGAGACCCACGTGTTATTGCTTTCGGTGAGGATGTGGGCAGAATAGGTGATGTAAATCAGGGATTTGCCGGACTACAGGAAAAGTATGGTGAGGTACGAATCTCAGATACTGGGATTCGTGAGACAACCATCATTGGGCAAGGTATTGGTGCGGCATTGAGAGGTTTAAGACCGATTGCTGAAATCCAGTATCTCGACTATTTGCTTTATGCGATTCAGACATTATCTGATGACCTGGCCACTCTACAATACCGCATGAAGGGTGGACAAAAAGCGCCACTTATCGTTCGTACGAGGGGTCACCGACTGGAAGGTGTATGGCACAGCGGCTCTCCAATGGGCATGATCATTAATGCTATTAGGGGAATGCACGTACTGGTTCCGAGAAACATGACACAGGCGGCTGGGTTCTATAACACGCTGATGGATGCAGATGATCCGGCAATTGTCATTGAATCTCTGAATGGCTATCGATTGAAGGAAAAAATGCCCGAAAATATTGGGGAATTTAAGGTTCCTTTGGGTGTGCCAGACATCCTCAGAGATGGTCAGGACATCACGTTGGTTACCTATGGATCCATGTGCAGAATAGTGATGGAAGCAGCTCAGCAACTCAGTGAAATCGGCATCAATGCGGAAGTGATCGATGTGCAAACACTCCTACCATTTGATCGAAATCAGGTGATTCTGGAATCAGTGAAGAAAACAAACAGAGTGGCTTTCATCGATGAAGATGTACCGGGAGGAGCTTCTGCGTTTATGATGCAAAATGTTCTGGAAAGAGATGGTGGATACTTCCATTTGGATTCAAAGCCAATTACCATTACCTCGCAAGAGCATCGTCCGGCATACGGTACTGATGGAGACTACTTCTCAAAACCTAGTGTGGAAGATGTGTTTGAGCGGGTGTATCAACTCATGCACGAGGCAGCTCCAGAGCAATTCAAAAAGCTCTACTAATCCGAAATAATATCTGGCAGGGTGAGATCGGGGCTTTCTACCACGTTGCTCTTGTGCAATGCCCTGTCATAAAGGTAAAATTGCACCTTGAAAGTATCTCTGGCTAAGACTATTTTATGCCCACTGGAACGCATGGAGTAGGATATATCGCCCTTCAAGGTTCGGCCAATGTTGGATTCATCGAACACCGGAATCCGTCCGTTGAAGCTTGATAGTGCGCAATCAGCATTTCCTGAAGCCTCAGCATAGTTTACAGGAGAGTAAGTGCCGTTCCGCTTTCGCAAAATGCTCACGTGTAGATTATAGTGGAACTCATTTTGCTGAATGTAAAAAGTATCCTGACCAACTCCTAGATCTGAAAAACTACTGATGATGTAGTTGGTACAATTATATCCGGGACGGTTGTCTTCTTCACTAAAAGGCTCACGGGTACCTAAGGGGTCAATCGTATAGAAAGGAGGTTCAAAATCACCCGTATAAGTAACCAAAGAATCCCTCGAATCGATAATGAGATTAAAAGAATGATAGGGGGTAAAACTTTCATTGTCACGGAGACCAACATCACCATTACCATCTTCTATGCTAAAGGAAAGCACTAGAGAGTCCACGGGCCGAGTCCCACCATCCGGAATTACATAGTCGGCCGGAATCTCTACAAATCTTAAGGACTCATACTCGATGTATGGGATTTCTGAGAATTCTGGTGGATCAAAACACCCGGAAATCGTCAGTGTGACTAAAATTATGGATATTTGGGCTACTCTTAATTTCATACATTTTCTACTAGACAAACCTATTCATTATTCCCCTTACGGAAGTTATAACCAATGATTAAACCTGAAAATTTCACAAGTGAGATTTTTTTTCTTCAATCTAATCAATTCGACGCAGCAGCATTGGATGTGTTTGCCTATCAATACTCCAACAACTCCATTTACCGGCACTTCTGTAATTACTTACATCGAACACCACAAAATGTTCATTCAATCGCCGAAATTCCTTTCCTACCTATAGAGTTCTTCAAAGATCAAAAGGTTGTAACCGGAGAGTGGCCAGAGCAAAAGATTTTTAAAAGCAGTGGCACCACCGGACAGGTAAGGAGCCATCACCATGTAAAATCAATAGACTTCTATCACCACATAACTCAATATATTTTTGAGAGTCACTATGGACCACTTTCAGAATATATCATCTATGCCCTGTTGCCCTCCTATCAAGAACAAGGAGACTCTTCACTCATTAGCATGGTTGACTATTTCATGTCTCTGGCAGATGTCAACAGTCAGTATTTCTTACATTCCCAAGACCAACTGGCAGATGAACTTAGACACAACTGTGGTAAGAGGATTCTTCTTATTGGTGTGTCGTATGCTCTATTGGACTTAGCCGAAAAGACAAAACTGCCACCGGAGCAATACATAGTCATGGAGACAGGCGGTATGAAGGGCAGACGAAAAGAAATGATTCGGACTGAGCTGCATGAGGTGTTAAAGGCTAGGTTTCACCAAAATCACATCCATTCTGAATATGGCATGACCGAACTCACCTCTCAAGCCTACGGAGTAGATGGTTTATTTACTTTCCCAACTTGGTGCAAACCAATGATCAGAGATGTAAATGACCCGCTCACCGCAGTTGGTCATGGAAAAGTTGGAGGACTCAATATTATTGATCTGGCAAACATACATTCATGTGCCTTTCTAGAGACCAAAGACCTGGCTAAAACACATGAAAATGGAACTTTTGAGGTGTTAGGTAGGTTTGATAATTCAGATATTCGTGGCTGTAATCTGCTCATAAATTCATGATCATTGGAGATTAATTGATCAATTTTTTGCTTTGGTAGAAACTAAATGATATTTTTGAAGATAGGTAGTTATGAATATATCTAGGTTTACTATTGCAAAATAGCCGCTCATGAAAGTAAAAATATTTGCCATCGCACTAATTATACTCGGTCTTTCTGCTTGTACTCAGAAGACATGTCCTACATACGCTAAAAGTGATGTAGAAAAGCCTCAAACTGAAGAAAAGGCTAACGTATAACTTAGATTTCCACGTACTTCTTCACATCCTCGTGAGTAATTTCATCGTTTGACATAATGATCAATCGCTCTACGATATTTCTAAGCTCACGTATATTTCCTGTCCAGGAATATTCCGCCAATTGTTTCAAAGCCTTATCTGTAATCTTCTTAGGCACAGTTCCATATTCCGTAGAAATCTGATTTAGGAAATGATCTACCAACAAAGGTATGTCCTCTTTACGGTCACGAAGTGCTGGTACCTGAATGATCATAACACTCAGTCTATGATATAAATCTTCTCGAAAATTACCTTCCTCAATCTCTTTTTTAAGATCCTTATTGGTAGCTGCCAGCACCCTGACGTCTACCTTGATTTTCTTATCTCCCCCTACTCTGGTAATCTGACTTTCCTGCAGCGCACGAAGGACCTTGGCCTGTGCAGAAAGACTCATATCACCGATTTCATCTAGAAACAAGGTACCACCTGTAGCTTGCTCAAACTTACCGGATCGCTGCTTATGAGCAGAGGTAAACGACCCCTTCTCATGCCCAAACAACTCACTCTCAATGAGTTCGGAAGGAATAGCAGCACAGTTTACTTCTACCAGTGGTCCTGCAGACCGAGCACTTTTGTCATGTAGCCACCTGGCCACCAGCTCCTTTCCAGTTCCGTTCTCGCCAGTAATTAGGACTCTGGCATCAGTCGGAGCAACTTTTTCGATAGTGGTCTTGATCTCCGAAATTGGATCAGACTGACCAATGATATCAAAAGCTTTGCTGATTTTCTTTTTCAGACGCTTTGTTTCTGTCTGCAGTGTGGACTTATCCAGTGCATTGCGCACCGTCAGCAATAGCCGATTCAGATCTGGTGGCTTCTGGATAAAATCATAGGCCCCTTTTTTGGTAGCATCTACAGCTGTTTCGATAGTGCCATGAGCAGAAATCATGATGAAAGGAACGTCCACTCCAGCTTCAACCACCTTGTCTAACAACTCAATACCATCCATCTTTGGCATCTTGATATCACAGAGTACTGCATCATATGAGTTGCTCTGTATCATCTCCCAGGCTTCTTCTCCGTCTCCTGCCTGGGAAACTTCATACGATTCATCTGATAAGATCTCTGTAAGTGCCTGACGAATGGTTTTTTCGTCATCTACCACCAATAGATGTGCCATTTTGCTTTTTGTGTTTTAAAAGTATGCAAGTCTGTAAGCCGGGTTCTGTCTGCCAGGTTTCCCTGGGAGTTCATCATTTATCTAGCCCTAACGTCACCGTCAGGATCAATCAGCCTACCCATCCCGTATACGAGCGAGCCACTCTAAACCGGGACCTATTTGGCTTTTCAGCCCGCAAGGTTTACCACGCATCAGGACTCACGCCACTGACCGGTGAGCTCTTACCTCACCTTTTCACCTTTTCCCCAACGAAACCGCCAGGGTAGTTTACTTTCTGTTGCACTATCTGTCTTCTTGCCAATAGCAAGAATCCTTCCTGTTAGGAAGTGCGGTGCTCTGTGCTGCCCGGACTTTCCTTATCCGCCAACTGACGGACACGATGAACCGACTTGCACTGCAAAAGTAATTGATTCAGTAAATATCCTTGCCGGTAATTTTCAATTCCCATTCGTCTGCCAGATTTGCCAACTCCACAATTGCTTGTTCAATGAAGGCTTCATCTACAGATTTGAGTAAGATGGCCGAGTCTACCTTTAAGAATCCATCCTCGACTATGAAACTTGACAGTTTAAAATCAGCACTGGCTTCCAGGATAGCAGGGTAATCTATTGATTCAGACACTTCACATACCTTCGAGGTAATGTGTACAACTTCCGCATCTTGATTGTCAATTCTAACCAGTCGAGCAATGACCGTTTGGAATCGATCATTTTTTATAGGAATGATGAAAATTGAGTGGTCGTCATCGTAATCATTGTACTTGCCACCAATAGTATCGGCGAATTTTTGACTAAAAGCTTTGAAATTCATGAGTAAACGGGTTTGGTAGAAAGATACGAAAAATCTTGTTACGATAAAGCCTCTTTGTAGGTGTCAATAGCTCTTTGTCTGGCTTCTTTGTGCGGAACAATCGGGTTTGGGTACTCTGCGGTATCAAACTCAGGTACCCACTTCTTTATGTACTTGAATTGTGGGTCAAATTTCTCCTGCTGGCTGTAAGGATTAAATACGCGAAAGTAAGGCTGTGCATCTGTACCGGTACCTGCCGCCCATTGCCAGCCACCATTGTTACTACTTAGCTCAAAGTCCAGCAATTTCTCAGCGAAATAACGCTCTCCCCATCTCCAATCTATTAAGAGATGCTTCGTCAGAAAACTGGCGACCACCATTCGTACCCTGTTGTGCATGTATCCCGTGGCGTTTAACTCGCGCATACCTGCATCCACAATCGGGTAACCAGTCTTTCCCTCACACCACTTCTGAAAATGGGACTCATTATTGGTCCACGGAATTTGCTCATATTTTGACTTAAAGGCATGATCTACCACCTCCGGATAATGACCAAGGATCATCATATAAAACTCGCGCCAGATGAGTTCATTTAACCATACATCACTCAGTTCGCTAGCTCTTTTGGCATGCTGGCGGATGCTTATGGTACCAAACCGAAAATGTATGCCTAAGCGAGAAGTACCGTTCTCTCCAGGGATGTCCCTTTTCTCTGAGTACTCTTTCAGTAGGTTTTCTGATACTGAAGGCTCGGGGATGGCAATGGTTGATCTCTGAAATCCGATATCTTCAAGTGACATTAAAGGATCGACATCAGCTGACCAAAGTGCCTGGAGTTTTTGTTCTGAATTATAAGATTCCAATTCCAGATTGCTCCACTTTTCCAGCCACTTGTTTTTGTAGGGAGTAAACACCTTATAGGGCTGCTCCTGATCTGTAAGGATTTCGCCCTGTTCGAATATCACTTGGTCTTTAAATGAATAGAAACCGATTCCCTTGCCTTTTAAATACTTGGCGATAGTAGCATCTCTTTTTTTTGCATAGGGCTCATAGTCCCTATTGGTGTACACTCCCACAATCTCATACTCTTCTGACAGTCGCATGTAGACGTCTTCTGGTGTACCATAACAGACTTTCAACCCACTTCCGTTGTTCCTGTAGACTTCATCAAGCGCCTTCAATTGATCGTGAATGAAAGTGACTCTTGCATCTGTTTTGTCAGAAAGATCATCTAAGATATTGGTATCAAAAATGAAAACAGGTAAGACTGGATAGTCGGTATCTAAAGCGTAGTAAAGCCCAACATTATCATGATATCGCAAATCTCTTCGGTGCCAAAAGATGTTAATTTTATCCATGGCTTAGAAACACCCGTGCACCGGAGATGTTTGCTATTTGGAGGAAGGTTTTTGACTTTTATTAGCTTCTATTTCCTTTGAAATATCCTTAGGTTTGGTGGCAATGGCTTCTTCACGAGATTTGGTGACTAGCTCTCTAAAATCATTGAAGGATTTTAAGTACTGAAAGCTGACTCCCGTCTCACGCACCAATGAATTAGCCATCTGTTCGGTCTGACTGAAAGCTTTCACCCTCAAATGTCCATCTGGAGTCAATAGATATCTTACAGACCAATCACCAATGTAGTTGGACGCGCTTACATCCTCACCATCCTGAGGGATACCACCACCACCAGACACTCTCAGACGTCCGTCTAAAAATGTATAGGACAACCGTAGCTGAAAAGTATTGAATGCATTTTGATCCAACGAGGACAGGTCTATGTCCACTTCCAGATTTTCATCCACCTGGCTAATAAAGTAAGAAAACTGATTGGAGAAGAACTCACTCAAACTCCCACCAACAGCTCCACTGTTACTCAAATCAAACTGGGACTGTGGAGAAATCTTCCTTAAGATCAACAAGCTGAACACTTGTTTTTTCAACTCTTGCTCATTGCTATTGATCGCAGTAATGGCACGCTCTGCTTCTGCAGTTGGTGAAGCTTGAGAGTCCTCTAGCTGTATAGCAAACTCAATGCTAGGAGACAACATCTCACCAGTAAGCTTTACAACGACCAATACCGGATATTTCTGTTTTACGGATTGGTCCTCACCTTCAGCACTCGGGTAATAATCAGCCGGAGAGGCGAGTTGCCGATAGGTAGCATCCAGATTTAACACTCCCGAATAAGGATCTCCATACCACGAAATAGTACCCCCAGGCACAATATTAAACTCCTTATTGATGAAATTGGGAATGGTGAAGTTATAGGCTCCCTCAGTGATTGTGAGGTCTCCAAATAGCTCAAACTCCCCATTTGTATCCAAAGACAGGTTGAGGTTCCCATTTCCTCTACCTCGTATAATATCACCGGTCCGTATATCAAAAATCAGCTCTACATAGGCATCGGGAGTGACGTCAATCTCACAGTCCAGCCGTACACCTGAGATACTGTTTTGCACGATTTCATTTAAATCGATGGTTTTAGTGGTGTCTCTCAGATCCACAAAGGAGATGTAATCTTTTTGCGTAACTTCCTCACTCGTTCCTCCGAGTGGGATATATAATTTAGTGCCCTTATTGGTCGTAGCATTGGCCTTGATGAGCAAATCATCCACAGGTCCTAAGATTTCAATATCTCCTGTGGCATTGGCAGTACCGTAATACAGCGAGTTATCCGTAGATGTGGTATTCAGAAGTTGGAAATTGGAAACTGCCAGTTTCAAATCTGTTTCAAACTCCTTGAAGAACCTGTGCTTGATCACACCAGAAAATGACGCTCTATTTTGATCCCTATCTAGCAATCGGATACCATTGAACTTGATGGATTCATTATCAAAAGCAATGTTCCCGTTGAACCCGTAAGTCGTACCAAGGTAATCAAACTCAAAGGTTCCTGATTCAACGTCACTACTTCCGATGATCACTGGTTGACTTAAAGAGCCAGATACATCGACCTCACCACTCGCATATCCACCTATATTGGAGAAAAGTGACTGAAAGAATGGATTAATTAACTGCAGGTTGGCCTGATTGAATTTAGCATTGAGATCTAGCTGATTTTCAGTGTCATCAGGAGTGTACGATCCGGCAATATCGATTGTATTGACACCTTCTCTACGCACATTCAGGTCTACTCCGAGTTGCTTTTTAGTAGCATCCCATTGCGTTTCACCCGTCACATTTCCAATTAAAAACTCGTTCATCATGAACTCTTCCAATTTAATCTGACTGTTCAGCACAAATGGATCACCTCTCTCTTTTCGTTGCAAACTGACTGAACTATTCAGCTGTCCACTGAGATCAAAGGGTACTAGTGGCCCAATACTTCGCATCGAGAAATCTTTGAAATTCAAAGACAAGTCGGTGGCACTGCTGTCAGAATAGACCCCTTTGAGAAGGATAGATTCGGCATTTTGATACAGTTCCAGACGATCCACAAGCACTTCTTTTTCCGTGATGGTTATTTTATTGTAAGGGTTGAAAAACCACTGATCTCCAAAAACGATCATTCTGGATGGTAAAAAGTTGAACACCAAACGATCATCAGAAATCATCAGCTCTCCATTGACACTAGCCGAACTATTGTTCTCAGGTTGGGAAATTGTACTGGTAACATTGATGCGATTATTGAACCACACTGCTTCTAAAGAAAAGTCTTTGGTTTGAGGGATGTTTCTCCAGACCTGATTGGAAGAGTTGACGAATACAGATGCGATGATCCCGGCAGAGTCTAAGTCTTTGGAGAAGTTTGCATCGAATGTATTGCCATTGTATCCCACTCCATCGTAATTAATGGAATCAATCTCTGTGAATACTGATAAAGTGGCGTTGCGGCGTTGGTAGTAGGTACCTTCGAAAACACCTTTCGGGGAAATATACAATGGCCAGTCGAAGAGTCCCAGGTATTGATTGATATCGTCATACTCTACCTCAAAATCAATAGAATACTGATTGATATTCTGCTCCTCTCTAAACCCACTTGTTTCTGAAGTATAATCTGGACTAAAGTAATCTTTTACTTCTTGTGCTAACAATCTCACATCACTCAACAACTCTGAAAAATAGAAGTCGCCATCCATCCCAACATGCACATCAGGAAGGTCTACCTTTATTTGACGTTGTGTTCCCTTGGTATGCGACGTTACAATTATTGAGTCCAACTCCAGGGAATCTTTTTTCCAATGCAAATTGAGATCTGTCACCTTTGCCTGGCCCTGCAAACTATCCAAATTGAGCCCTGAAACATCAGCCTCCAGACTACCAACAATAGTCAGGTAATCATCAACAAAACCAAGCGCCTGGAGGTCTACAAAATCTATTTGACTACTTAAAATCACTTGCTCCGGAGTATGTGAAATATCTACCTGCCCACTTGTCTCCATCATGCAGTTTTCATCACTAACCTTCAGTTGACCATTGAAAAACTCAGCCGCCAGATCTCCCTTAGCACTAATGCTATCATATCGGTAGCCGAAGAGCTCCGTATCGAAAAATTGAACATTCAGATTCAACTTTGCCTTTTCAGGCTTCACTCCTCTGCCGCGTAGATCTCCATGCATGGTAACCTCACCAACATATTCAGGTCGTCCCACCAATCGTCCTACATCAAAGTGATCCAGGCTCAGCTTACCAGAATAGGAAGCATTGTCCCAGCCTTGAGAAAATTTCAAATTTATGTCTGAACTCAGTTTTCCCAAAGGCGTTTGGAATGCAGCATTAGCTACAAAATCATGAGTAAACCCCAGGAAATTACCCTTAAAGCTTAGTTCATTCAGCACTCCCAACTGCTGGAGAGATTTATCGTCCAGAAACGGAGCCAAATCAGTAACCAAAACGTCCGATTGTCGGATGCGTGCCTCGATGAAAGTCTCATCTATCACGGGTAAGCCCATGAAGTCAATATTCCCTTCGAGAGTGGACCTCTCTCCAAATTTCAAACTCAAATCCTGAATGGATAGAGCTGGTACTGTACCTGAGATAGAAGCATCTACTGAAGCAATAAAGTCCTCCACCGGAATGCTGGCAAAATACGCAATATCCTGTCGTGAAATGCGAGAGTCAACCAGGTTAATGTCCATGCTCACACTATCAACAAAGTACCCTAAATCATCAAATCCATTAAAGCTTAGTACCACTCGATCATTGATATGTGAATGATTTGTTTCAAGGTCGAGTTGTGTTAAAGCTATTTCCTTGCTACTGATGCGCAAATCAGACTTCATTCGCTCCACTCTCAAACCAGAACCCTCATCAATAGCCACCAATGAATTTATCCGAGCCTCAATGGTATCGTTGACTACACGAAAACCCTCGAATACACCGCCAGGAATGTCCAGTAAAAAATGCCCATAATCAAACCGATCTTTTGGTAAACTATCTTTAAGCTGATTGTCATAGGAAAACTGAAAATCCACCAAATGAATCCTTTCCACTAGCAGTTCCATTGGTTTTTTCTGACTGATTGTGTCTTCTGGTTTTCTCTTTAGTGAGTTTAAATCCTTGATTAGTTCCACCAGATTGATATCCAGTGAATCAGGATATTTCGTCAGATCAAGCTTGGAATCTGTCAGGTAAACATTATCAAATGATATCTCATAGTCCGACAGAAGTTTGCTTAGTTCATAATCAACCTTCACATTACCAGCTGTGAATAGGCGATTACCTTGATAATCCAGCACTTCTACCTCTTTTATTTCAACAAAATCAAACCATTTGATCTTAATGTTTTTAAACTTTGCCGTTTGTCGGGTATTATCATTGATAAAACGAAGTGCCTGGCTTCCCAGATAATTTTGAAAAACCGGTGTTTGAAGAAGAATGATCAGCGAAAATAGCGTCAGAACAACAGTAGTAATTGTCCAAAAGACGATCTTTCTGACCCATTTTAAGATTTTTCTAAATACGTTTTGCTGTCCCTTCAACTCCCAAAATATTAATTTCAATGAGTACAATCATCTTAGGTATTGAGTCATCATGTGATGAAACCGCCGCGGCAATCTGCAAAGATGGAAAAATAATCAATAACATTATCGCGACTCAATCCATACACGAAAGTTATGGAGGAGTAGTTCCCGAACTTGCATCGCGTGCTCACCAAAAGAATATCATTCCTGTAATCAACGAAGCTTTGACTACATCAGGTATATCCATGCGAGAGATCAGTGCCATAGCCTATACACAAGGACCTGGACTTCTTGGTGCCTTGTTGGTTGGAAGTTCATTTGCTAAGTCCGCTGCTCTGGCGCTAAACATTCCGGTAGTTCCTGTTAACCACATGCAAGCTCATGTATTGGCGCACTTCATAGAAGAGCCAAAACCCGAGTTTCCTTTTCTATGCCTGACGGTCAGTGGTGGCCATACCCAAATTGTCAAGGTCAATAGCTACCTCGACATGACCATCATAGGACAAACAAAAGATGATGCGGTGGGTGAAGCATTTGATAAATGTGCTAAACTACTTGGTGTTGGCTATCCTGGTGGTCCTAAGATTGACAAACTGGCACAAGCTGGCAATCCTGAAAAATTCACATTCCCGCAAAGCGATATACCAGACCTGGACTATTCGTTTTCTGGCATCAAAACTGCCTTCATGTATTTCCTGAGAGACCAGAAAAAACAAAATGAACATTTCATCGAAGAAAACATCAATGACCTTGCAGCTAGTTTACAGTTTACCTTAATCGATATGTTGTTTAAGAAACTGAAAAAAGCGGCTAAAAAAGAAAAGATTAAAAACATTGCTATTGCAGGAGGGGTTTCAGCCAACAGTGGATTGCGCGATCACCTGACCGCAGAAGCTAAAAAGTTTGGCTGGAAAGTATTTATCCCAAAATTTGAATACTGCACAGATAATGCAGCAATGATTGCCACAGCAGGGTATTATCAGTTTGGGGCCGGCAAGACTGGTTCTCTCAGGGATAGTCCAATGCCTCGAATGGCATTTTCTGAATAATCCTTCAATTCTACCCACAACTTGATTATTTTTAGATTGATTGAACAACCATGGCAAAAGAACAACCTCGATTTTCGAATAACATTCAGATTAGAAACCGAAAGGCAAGTTTTGAATATGAATTTCTAGACAAGTATGAAACAGGCCTGGTACTGAAGGGTACGGAAATCAAATCCATTCGGGAAGGGAAAGCATCCGTCCAGGAAGCCTACTGTTACATCAACAATGGTGAGCTTTTTATCAAAGGAATGAACATCTCCCCTTACTCAAACAGTTCGTTTGAAAACCACCAAATAGACCGAGAACGCAAGCTTTTGGTCAAAAAAAAGGAGTTGGAGAAAATTCAATCTAAGATCGAGGAAAAGGGACTAACGATCGTTCCTACCAGGATTTACATCAACAAGAGAGGATTTGCGAAGCTAGAAATAGCGGTGGCTCGTGGTAAAAAATTATATGACAAGCGAGATAGTATCAAAAAGAAAGATCAGGATAGAGAATTAAAACGAATGCGCATTTGAACATGACCGTCTTAGTACTAAATGCAGATTACACTCCACTGTCAGTTTGTACGGTGGAGAGAGCCTTCTTGCTGATGTACTTGACCAAGGCGGACCTTATTTCAGAAGTTAAAGGAAAAAAACTACGTTCTGTTGACGACTCCTATCCCTACCCCAGTGTGATCAAAATAAGGCAGTATATTCATGTTCCGTACAAAGGGGTAGTGCTTACACGACACAATGTATTCAAACGAGACAACTACTGCTGTCAATACTGTGGATCCGGAAAAGATCTAACCCTGGACCACCTCATTCCAAAATCCAAAGGAGGTAAATCTACCTGGACCAATCTGGTCACTGCCTGCAAAAACTGCAACGCGACGAAAGGCGATTACAAACCCGAAGAGGTAGGGTTATCACTGGTCAAAAAACCAATAAGGCCTTCATATGTTATGTTCTTGAGGTTTTCAACGAAGCTTTTAAGCGACGACTGGATTCCTTATTTGGAACATAAAGTGAGTGCCTAATATGATTGATTTCAAAACGATCAACCCAGCAACAGAAGAGACTATAGAAGAATACCAATACGAAAATCCTAAGTCCCTTACCAAAAAAATCGAGCAGTCTTATAAAGCATGGGTTTCCTGGAAAGATACCTCATTTCAATATAGAAGCGACTTATTACTGACTCTCGCCAAATTACTAGTAAATGAAAAGGAAGATATAGGTCTATTGATCACACAGGAAATGGGTAAACCCCTGAAACAAAGCATTGCTGAAATTGAAAAATGTGCTTGGGTCTGTGAATATTATGCCCACTCTGGGGAGATGTTTTTAAAACCAGACATTATCGAGTCAGATGCTACGGAATCTTTTGTCAGCTATGAACCACTGGGACCTATTATGGCCATTATGCCCTGGAATTTCCCCTTTTGGCAGGTGTTTAGATTTGCTGCACCTAACCTGATGGCAGGAAATACAGGCATCCTTAAACACTCACCCAATACTACTGGCTGCAGCTTGAAAATACAGGCGCTGTTTGAAAAAGCTGGCTTCCCAGAAAATACCTTTCAATCCATCATTGCACATACGGATGATATAGAAGGGGTAATCGGAAATAAGTTCATTGCTGGGGTTACGCTAACAGGATCAACAAAAGCTGGAAGGTCAGTAGCCTCACTAGCTGGCAAGTACCTAAAAAAGACTGTATTGGAGCTTGGTGGAAGTGATCCATACCTGATCCTGGAGGATGCAGACTTATCCCTGGCCGCAGAAAAATGTGTTACCGGAAGGCTGATTAATACTGGCCAGAGTTGTATTGCAGCCAAGCGCTTCATTGTGACATACAAAAATGAAGCAGAATTCACAGAGAAAGTGAGAAGCCTGATGGCTCAAAAAGAATTTGGAGATCCGGTATCCAATCAATTTGACCTTGGAAGTATGGCAAGAGGAGACCTCAGACAACAATTGCACAATCAAGTCAAAAAAACTATAGAAATGGGAGCTCAGTGCATACTGGGTGGAACACTCCCAGACAGTGCCGGCTATTTTTATCCTGCCACCTTACTTACCAATGTAACCAAAAATATGCCTGCCTATGAGGAAGAGCTCTTCGGTCCAGTAGCAAGTATCCTGGTGGTAAAAGACGAGGAAGAGGCCATACGAGTGGCCAATGATACTTCTTACGGATTAGGTGGTGCTGTTTTCACTGATGATCCTATTCGAGGGAAAGAAATCGCTCATCAAATTCAAGCAGGCTGTGTCTTTGTCAATGACTTTGTGAAGTCTGACCCAAGACTGCCGTTTGGAGGGGTGAAGTCGAGTGGATATGGACGAGAGCTATCGCCATTGGGAATCAAGGAATTCGTCAATGCTAAAACTGTTTACCTCACCTGATTCTAAACATCAACCCTTGCCGACCTGTTAGTTTAATGTACCAAACATGAATATTATGCAGATTAGTGAAGGAGAATACCTATTCATATACAACAGTAACATGATTCAGGACAAGACGGCTAAAGGTTATGCTTTGTCCATTAAACATGTAAAAATCAATGAAAAAGACATCCACAAGGATCATCTCACACCCAAGCAGATAGCTGAGATTGCTAATCACCTGGATATATCTATCAAAGAGTTGTATAGAGAAAAAAGTGCCACTGCATATGAACAGTTTACGGATGATGAATTGATCCGTGTGTTGTCCATTGATCCTTCCAAAATGAAAACTCCAATTATAGTTTCTCCGAAACATTCCTTTATTGTAGGTTCGTCTTATGAACTCATTAAAGAAGAACTAAGTGTAAATGAAACGAAATAGACCATACCCGATCATTCTGATATTAAGCGTGCTGATAGCAAGCTGTACTACAGATAACGATCAACAAAAGCTTTCTAAAGAAGAGTTAGTAGAACGCCTGGAAAAGAAACAAGAAGATCTGGAAAAGGACTTACAGAAATTAAAGAAAGATTCTGAAGACCTATCAGAGGATGCGCGGTATCAATTGTCCAAGGCCTTGGATAGAATTGAGGATGAGCGAAGTAAAGTCAAGCGTCAAATCCGTAAGGTCAAGCGAGCATCTGATAAAGAACTGGATAATTTGAAAGAAGAGGTCGATGATTTTTTGGAAACCTCCTCGAAAGAAATGGATGAGATTTTTCAAAAAACAAAAAAGGCTCTTAAAGATTTAGACCAATAAAAAAAGGCTCGCAAATGCGAGCCTTTTGTTTATATAGATCAATTATCTTAATCAATTACTATCTGCTCTTCTTACGGAGCTATATAGAACTTTCAAAGCATTAGCTTCTCTAAGTTCTTGCTGTACGTCAGACACGATACCCATCTTCACATCCACATCTACCTTCATTGACATGGTGATCTTATCTCTCTCAGCCTCAGAAAGCTTATCCTTCTCCTGGTTTACGAACAACACGATATCATTTACATCTACCAGGTTGTCATTGGTCTGAACCTTAGGTTCATTACCGTATAGAGAAGTGTTTTTAGGCTCTCCGATATATATATAGCTAACCAAAGACTTTCTTTCGATTTTAGTAAGCTGAGTAGCTCTAGGAAGCTGTTGCTTCACCATAATATCGGTTTCTCTCATCACAGTAGTTACCATAAAGAAGAACAAGAGCATAAAGATAATATCTGGAAGTGCTGCTGTAGGTATGTCCTGTTGTGTATTCGAACTCTTTTTAAACTTTGACATAATTCAATGATTTAATCTGGTTCAGCAATTGATATTGCACGAGGAATACCTTGACGAGCCTTTTCATACATATCGTTTTGGATGTCATCCTCACGATCCAGGGCAAGCCATTCTTCCACAGTAATACCTACTCGTTCTGCATATACTTCGTTGTAAGCAGCATTAATAGCGTCTAGTACGTCAATGAATAATTCGTAACTAGTACCACGTGCTGCCTTAAATGATACCACACATTCCGTGGGGTCATCAGACGAATCAAGCTTTCTTCCGAATTGATTGATTTTCGTTTTCATAGAAGACGGCAGACTATTATAAATCTGAATACCTTCTTCTCCGGGAGAGCCAAAGTTCAAGATGAACTCTTTCACGTCTTGTTTTAGCTGATCCATATCATCTCTGTATGGTTCGTCCTCCACAAGGAGTTGATCTCCTGAGTTCGCAAGAATTTTATAAATATTCTTGTCGTTTTTCGTCACCTCTGGTGGTGGCTCATTTGGGTCTGGCTTAGGAGGCAATCGCATTGCGATACCTTTGTCATTTGCTATTGTGGTAGTTACCAAAAAGAAAATAAGCAAAAGAAACGCAATGTCGGCCATCGACCCTGAGCTGACCTCAGGTGGTTGTCTTTTTTTACCTCTTGGCATTATTTAATCAGTTTTGAAATTTCAGTGTATACAATTCCAACTACAGCTACTGCAAAGAATATGTACATAGCTATCAGACCAGCTCCTACCCATTTAGAAACTGATTCTGTCGCACCAGCAGCATTAGGGTCTGCCAAAGCATACCCAACAACAGCCACAACGATTAAAGCCCCTAAACCAATTCCTGACTTAATTAATGCTTGCGGATCGCTGATGATCTGTATGATAGGAAATACCACAGCAGCAAGAGCGCAGATGGCTATAAGTACATAGCCGGCGTATAAACCTACATCTATAATATCCATAATGTCAGTTTAGTTTAGGTAATTATTTAGAAAGATTGTGTTTCACTAGCATATCAACCAGGGAGATAGAAGCATCTTCCATGCTGTTTACCAATGAATCAATTTTAGATACCAGGTAGTTGTAGAACAACTGAAGGATAACAGCAACGATCAAACCACCAACTGTAGTCAATAGTGCTACTTTAATACCACCAGCCACAAGTGCAGGAGATACATCACCAGCCTCTGCGATCGCATCGAATGCTCCAATCATACCAATTACAGTACCCATGAAACCAAGCATCGGCGCCAAAGAGATGAAAAGAGAAATCCAAACCATTCCTTTTTCTAGCTTGCCCATTTCAACAGAACCATAAGCAATGATTGATTTTTCAACCATTTCAATGCCCTCAGACATTCTCATCATACCTTGTACGAAGATTGATGCAACAGGTCCTCTTGTATTTCTACAAACTTCTTTAGCAGCTTCAACACCACCTGAAGAAAGAGCGCTTTCTACATTGCTCAATAATTTCTTCACGTTAGTTGTAGCCAGGTTTAAGTGAATGATTCTTTCGATAGCTACCGCTAAACCAAATATCAAACAAAGCAATACAATACCCATGAACCTAGCATCACCGTCAATGAATTGCTCTTTAACGATTTGATGAAAGGATGGCTCTGCTTCGTCCTCTATAGGTTCAGTGATTTCTTCAGCGATGGCTGCCACGGGTTCTTCTTCAACCACTGTGGTGCTATCAGCCACTTCAGTAGAGTCTGATGCTGCATCAGAACTGTCTTGTGCGAATGCATTCACTGAAGAAAAGGTGAAAACACCTGCCAACATCAAAAGAGATAATAACTGTTTCATAATCTGTCTCGTAGTCTTCGGTTAAGTTTAAATTTTATGTAAGATTCGTAAATATATTAATAATTCAACAACTGCAGAGAGGAAGGCCTGCATACCGCAGGCAAGGATTCTTCCGTAGGAATGCCTTCGGCAGAACCCTCGATACCCAAACCTAGATAATCCCTTCGGATTTGAGCCAATTGTGGCCATCACTAGATTTGAAGAATCTTTCTCTTTGTACGGCTTCCGATCTCGTATCAAAAACCTCACTGTAAATCAATGTCCAGGGCCGTCTGCCGTTCGTATATCTTACTTTGCCTGAATTATACTGGTTCAAACGCTCTTGTACGTCTTTAGAACTACCATAGTAATGAGTCCCATACGTGGTACTCTTCAGGATGTAAGCGTAATACAAACTATTTCAAATTCAACTGCAGAGAGGAAGGGATTCGAACCCTCGATACCCTTTTGGGGTATACACACTTTCCAGGCGTGCGCCTTCGACCACTCGGCCACCTCTCTGTTTAGGTACTCGACCTATTTTACAAGCCAACAAAGAAATTAATAAAATAAAGAGTATGCAAATTTAAATTTCAATTCAAAAAACTTCAATTATCCATTTCGCCATTTAACGGAACAGCCAATTTTCTTCTGACAGCAGCAGTATTTTTCTCATTTCCCAGAAGAAACATAAGCTTGGATATCGCCGCTTCAGTGGTAATATCTCCACCGCTTACAATTCCTATATCATTTAATCGCTTGCTTGTCTCGTAGCGGCCCTGTATTACTTCTCCTCCACTGCACTGACTCACATTATACAGCACTATATCCTTCTTCATCGCGTCTTCCAATATCTTAATGAACCAATCAAAGTTCATAGTGTTTCCTGACCCGTAGGTCTCCAAAATCACTCCACGCAGGCCTTTGATCTTGAAGAAGCTCTCCACAGTCGCTTTATTAATACTTGGGAAGATCTTAAGTATGGCCACATTATCATCAAAATTTTTGACCAGCTTCAGTTTGGCAGTAGGGTCATGAGGTGCCATATAAGTCTGTCTATACTCGATCTCAATCCCAGACTCGGCTAGATATGGATAGTTCTGTGACTGGAAGGCGGCAAATGTACTGCTACGTATCTTTTGTGAGCGGTTCCCTCTGAGTAAGAAGTAATTGAAATAAATACACACTTCATTGACCATAGGTACATTGCCATTTTTGGCAGAGGCAATTTCCAAAGCGGTAATCAAGTTTTCACGTGCGTCAGAACGTATCGACCCAATGGGAATTTGAGCTCCAGTGAAAATCACGGGTTTGTTGAGGCCCTTGAGCATGTATGATAAAGCGGAGGCACTGTAGGCCATGGTGTCGGTGCCATGGAGGATCACGAATCCATCATACTGAGAGTAATTCTCGTAGATGATATAGGCCATATCCTGCCAATCTGTGTAATTAATGTTGGAAGAATCTCTGGGCTCCGGGAAGGAAATCACCGTAAGCTTCAACTCTAAACCTCTCAACTCAGGTACGCGATCAATCACCCGGCCAAAATTAAATGGTGCCAGAGCGCCGGATTCGTCATAAGCCATTCCAAACGTACCTCCTGTGTAGATAATCAGTATGGAATCTACTGGATCTACACTAGCTGTGGTTCGAATGTTGACAATTTTGTAATTCATGGGTTGATGAAAAGGGTTTTGCTGTTTTGGCTCGTAATTTCCCCAATTTCTTCCACTTCTTTATTAAGAACTGAGGCGATTTTTTCGCAGACTAGTTTTACATAAGCGGGTTCATTTCTTTTTCCACGGTTCGGTGTTGGAGCCAAATATGGACTATCCGTTTCTAACATTATGTGTTCAAGTGACACTTTTTCTATAACAGGCTCTAGTCCTCCTTTCTTAAAGGTTGCCACACCTCCTAATCCTAACTTAAAATTTAGTGCAATTATTTCCTCAGCCTGCTTAATATCTCCTGTAAAGCAATGAAAAACACCCGTCAACCCCCGGTTGGAATAAGGTCGCACCAAATCAATCGTTTCATCAATTGACTCCCTACAATGGATCACGATCGGAAGGTTATGCTTTAAAGCCAGTTCGCACTGAATTTTAAAAGCTTCCTGCTGCTGTTCAAAATAGGTTTTATCCCAGTAAAGGTCAGTTCCCATCTCTCCAACGGCACAGAAATGCCCTTTACCTAACAAATCCTCCACTTCATAAAGATGCTTCTCAAAGTCCTTTTCTACGGAACAAGGATGTAACCCCATCATAGGGACGCAGTAGCCCGGATACTTATCTGCTAGGTTCATCATATCTTCAATAGACTCATGGTCGATGTTGGGCATATAAATACACTCCACTCCAGCATCTTTAGCTCTACTGATAACCTCTTCAATATCCTCTTTAAATTCTTTAGTGTAAATATGTGCGTGAGAATCTATTAATATCATGATTGGCTTATTGACTTGAAAGAATACTGCAAAGTTGAAAAATGCTCCAATACCTGAGGTAGTAAAATCTTTAAATTTTGGAACGCTTTAGCACTATCGTGAAAAACGATGATTGAACCTGGTTTTGCTGCTTTCAGTGAGTTCAGGGATTCGTCTATCATGAGGTGCCTATCCCAATCTCCAGCCAAATGTGACCACATTACTGTTTGAATACCTGATTTACCTAGTTGGTTGAGTTGGGTCAGCCTGATATGGCCATAAGGAGGACGAAAAAGCTTTGTTTGGGGAAGTAATTGCATCCCTTTAGTTACTTCCTCCATATAATCAGCATTGGTCAGCTGCCAGCCACTGTTATGACGGTAGGTATGCCCGCCTACAGCATGTCCTTGTTTTAAGGTCTCGGCCAACACATCACCATGATTCTCCACCATTTTACCAATGGTGAAAAAGGTGGCCTTTGCATGAAATTGTTTCAATTGGTCAAGTACCCATGGAGTAACCTCCGGGTGAGGACCATCATCGAAAGTTAGGTATATCCCATTATCATCGGGAATGGTAAAAATCGCTTTGTGATAAAACCTACTCAGCCACCAGGGATTCTTGAAAAAGTAGGTACGCATTAGTTTTTAACTAAACAGGACAACATGGTAATGTCATCACGATATGGAGTGTCTTGTCTGAATTGGTCAAGACTTTTAAATATTTGTGTATGGAGCTGATTAATATCTTCTGGCACACCATTTTCAAAAAACTCCATGAGTCTTTCCTCACCAAATTGCTCGTCGCTCTTATTGAAAGTCTCCGTAAGGCCATCGGTGTATCCAAAAAACATGAAGTCATCCAATCCTTCGATCTTGGTGGTTTCCAGAAATGGCAATGGGTTGAACATACCGAGTATCGTTGTGCCATTATTCAATTCGATCACTTCATCCGGCCTGACCAGATAGAGCGGATTATGACCACAGTTGACGTATTCAAAGGTCTTTTCTGTGAAATCGTAGATACCTAAAAAGAAGGTGATGAAGTTCTCTGCATTGCCACTATCGGTGATGACATGATTGAGCTCTGTGACGATTTCCTTTGGATCCTGTGTTTTCCGGATCAAAGTTCTCAGTGATGCCTGAAAATTGGACATCAACAACGCTGCAGGAACACCCTTACCGCTCACATCAGCTACACACACCAGAAACCGATCATTGTCAATGGTAAGGTAATCATAATAATCACCTCCGACATCCTGGTGTGGTAGATAAACGGCTTCTATTTTAAGTCGATGAGTCTGGGGTAATTCCTTTGGGAAAAGGAAATTCTGTACCTTCTTGGCAATTTCCAACTCCTTGCGGTAAGCTTCTTGTTGCAATTGCTTTCGCGCAAGCTTCTTATTCTCAATCGCCACGATGATAATATTGGTCAGCGCTCGTAGAAAAGTAGAGTCTACACTTTTGGACTCTTTACCTAAACCACCTATGAATATGACTGCTAGCAACCGATCCTTGTGTAATACTGGAATAACCTCGTCAAAGTCGTCAAACGGACCATCATCAGATGTCAAAGCTCTGCCCGATCGGATATTCCAAAAGTCTTGAGGCAAAAACACCTTGCTCCAGTCTGAAGATGTACCAAAATGGACCTTACACTCCCAGTTGTCGTCTTTCACATACAAGGCCAGGCGTCTCACCTTCAGGTCTGCCAATACAGTAAATCGATAGATTTTATATAAATCCTCCTCTGGCAAATTATTATTAATGGCTTGCGTTATTTCCAGAAGCGCATTCAGCTCCAGGTCCCGAATGTCCAGACTATTGGTAGGCATAGGTGATTACGAATTGTGAGCTAGCAATCCTTCCTTGGTGGCAAGGTAGAAGTATTGCTGAGCACGATTTTTCAGATCGATTTCTTTTTCGGAAACTTCTTCATCTACTGTTTCCATAATTTTAATCCATCCTTTTTGGTGCAATCGCTCTAGAACCGGGATCAACTCACTTGACGATATGGATGTCTCCTCTTGTATTTGTTTCATCTGAGTTACAAAATACAACTGGTCCAATACATCGAATTCCGCGTCGCTCATGAGTAGTATCTCCCTTTCCATGAATACTTTCCAAAAATAGAAGCTATTCCCAAGAATATTACGAAGAATGGATAAATAATCTCTATCAATAGAGACTTCCATAAAACGTCTTTTATCTGAAAAAATTGGGTGATAGGGTAATAAAAATACCATAGTACCAAAGTCCTAAGGGCCAGGATGGTGCCGAAAACAAAAACACTCTCCAGCTCGGCCAATGAAAACAGAGCCACCAGTAGTGCCACATAATTGAGGAATACCGTCATGGCCATACATTTGATAAATAAGCTCTTATGAAAGCGCCATTTGCTACTCCATCGTATGCGCTGACTCAGCAACTGCACTAACGTATCCTTGGCCTCTGTATAAACTATCGCTTGCTGATGCTTCAAGAAACCTACACGATCAGGATATACCTTGTGTACCTTTTGCAAAAGGAACTCATCATCTCCTGAGGGAATATCTTCGTTGCCCTGATAACCTCTCACTTGTTCAAATACTTCCTTTTTGTAAGACAGGTTCGCTCCATTGCACATGGTTGGATTGCCAGAGTGCAGAGTCGCTGCTCCTATCGCGATTAGCCCTGAAAACTCAAAAGACTGGAGGTTCATAAACAACCCATCACCTTTCATAGCTACTGGACCAGAGATCATTGCCAAGTCTTCCGTTGAATAAGCAGCCGCATAGGACTTAATAAAATCTGCTTGCACTTCACAATCTCCATCCACTGTAATAATGTAGTCATTGCTAGCCACTGAAACACCTCGCGTCAATGCTTGTTTCTTCCCTCCTTGTTCTGTCTCCTGTACTTGAATCAATTTCCAGGAAAGCTCGTTGGAAGTGATGAATTGCTCTACGATCTCCGACGTTGTATCCTCCGACTGATCATCTATTACAATCACCTCATACTGATCTTCTGGAAAGGTTTGGTCTTTTAAGTTGCGCAGTAGAACTGCAATAGTGCCAGCTTCATTCCGTACGGGAACTAACACACTAAATGTCTGGTGATGAGCAACAGCTTCGGCACTCCTGTCCGTTACACCAAGCCAATGCCTACGGATCCACAGCAAAAAAATGATATAGACTATAGATAGTGCTGCAAAAGGAATCATCGGGCAATGTTAACCCTTAATTTGAACATTAGGCCCAAACCAACCAGTGATGGCAATACATTATTGATGATCCAAATCAAGACACATGGTATCAAGATTATTGCCGCACTCTCCAGGTATGATTCAAAAAAAACCACCGCGCTCGCTTCACGTACACCGATGTTGCCAAAAAGAGCAGGGACTATTGTCCTGAAAAGGAATATCCAGCCTACACCAATGAATATGATTTCCAGAGATAACTGTGGTACAAAGGCCCAGATAAGCACCACGAATTGAAAGGTAAAGACCAGGTACCTTAGTAAGGTGTACCAAAGCATCTGCCGAAAAGTAACCAATTCACGTACACCATACATGACAGCTACCATGACAAACGCCAACAGGATCACGGCGACTACCCAGCCATACAGACTCATGGGATATTCCTTGAAATACAGAAAGGCATACCCTCCATAACTCAGGGTGATGCCCATAGACAATGCCCGGTTAGCCACAAGTGCCACCCCTGTTCGACGAATGTTCTTGACGTTGGAAAGGCGACCACTGACATCTCCCAGCGTAAAAGGCATCAGCCAGTTGAGAGCTAGCCCACACAAAACTGCCTGCAAACCTTCCTGGAAAGACAGCTGTTCTTCTGGGATGGAAGCTCGCCACTTCTGTATTTCTAAAAACCAGTTGAGCGGCACCAACGCCAAAACAAGCAGAATCCAAGGAAGCACCTTGGAGCTAATCAGCAAAGATCCTGGTGGATATTGGGTAGATTGTAGCTTTGTGATCAAAAACCACAAACAAAAAGCTGTAATCACAATCTTGAGAACCCACAGCCATCTTTCTTTATTTCTCAGGGTGTAATCGTTAATTTGCAACCATGTCAGCAGATGCTTCATCAGAGAAAATCATTTTGGGATTAGATCCGGGTACCAGCGTGATGGGTTATGGATTGATCAAAGTTAAGAAGCAAAAAGTAAACCTGCTGCAGTTTGGCGTCATCCACCTGAGCAAGTACAGTGGGCATGAGTTGAAACTCAAAAAAATATTTGAACGGGTGCTGAGCCTAATTGACGACTATCATCCAGACGAGGTAGCACTGGAAGCACCGTTTTTTGGTAAGAACGTACAGTCGATGCTCAAACTGGGTAGAGCTCAGGGAGTAGCCATGGCGGCTGCCCTTTCTCGTGAAATTCCAATCACGGAGTATGCTCCGAAAAAAGTGAAGCAATCCGTAACTGGAAATGGAAATGCCTCGAAGGAACAAGTAGCAGCCATGCTAAAAAACTTACTCAAAATGCCCTCACAGGAGAATATCATGCTCGATGCAACTGATGCTCTGGGTGTAGCTTTATGTCACTTTTATCAGGGCGGTGGCAAGGCGAAGGCGAGTTATAAAAGTTGGAATGCCTTCTTGAGCGAAAATCCGAAACGGGTGAAGTAAGCTATATTAACAAGACGCTGGGTGTTGCTGGCAAGAATTTTGTTCATAGCCTGCTAAAAATATTAAAATCAGCGCATGAACAAACTCACGACTCTAATACTTTCATTAGTCATTTTAGCGAGCTGCTCCCCTACACTAACTGTCACGAACTACCAAACCAATCAACTTCGCAAAATCAAAATAAGGAAAATCAATGCCATTATTTTAAAAGACGGCCTGGTCTATGAAGAAAACATCGATTGGAATACTGGACAGCTAACTTCAGCTGGCGTACCTATCAAGTGGAGTCAAATTTCAGCCATTGAAGTCAGAAAACGCACATTTGGAGATGTCCTTGCATTCCCTCTGGAGATGACAGGTGTTGCGGCAGCAGGGCTTGGAATACTAGTTTTAGGATCTGCAATAGCTGAAGACAATGATTCAGAAGACATGGGGTCTTCATTAATTACTGGAGGTTTACTATTGGGCACTGGAGCTGGTCTGAACCGGGTTGGTCATTTCTTGAGGCCATCAGATAAAAAATCAATTGACGTACTGGAATCATCCCAGTATTCATTTGGAAGACTTGCTTCGCCGATGGGCAACACTCCTTAATTAAAGCAAAACAATCAAAAAGAAGCTAAATTCGCCAGTCACTTATTAACCTTAAATTCTATGTCAGAAACATTTCCTCCTTGCCCCAAATGCAATTCACCATACACCTACCCAACGGACAGTTTTCTGGCGTGCCCAGAGTGTGGAAATGAGTGGAGTGCAGAGAAAATGAAAGCCGAAAATCTGGAGGATCAAGAGACAGTGGTTAAAGATGCCAACGGAAATGTTCTAGTAGATGGCGATTCGGTAACGGTCATCAAAGATTTACCCGTAAAAGGAGCTCCAAGACCCATTAAAGCTGGCACTAAAGTGAAGAGCATCCGACTGGTAGACGGAGATCACAACATCGACTGCAAGATTGATGGGTTTGGCTCCATGGCACTCAAGTCCGAGTTTGTGAAAAAGGCATAACTCGTTGGATCAAACCAGGACTTCCTCGTTGATGTGCTGCATCACCTGAGCAAAAAGCTCATACGATTTCAATCGGTCCTGATGTTCAAATATGTGTGAGCTGACTATTACCTCATCTACTGCTGTCTCCTCAATAAACCGTTTCGTTTTTTCCAATACCGTCTGCCGACTACCGAAGAAGGCATACTTCATCATGCGCTGTACGGCCGGATTGGCGGCCAGCTCCTCAAACTCCCTGGTGTAATCCACCGGTGGCTGCAGGTAGTCCATGTTTTGTGTTAACACGCCCAAAATCATTCTAAGTGAAGAGGTCGATAGCCTCCTGGCCTCCTCATCGGTGTCCGCAGCGATCACATTGATGCCTGCAATGGTGTACGGTTTATCTAAATGGGCAGATGGCTCGAACTCCCGATGGTAGATGTCCATCGCTTCAAACAGGTAAGTAGGTGCAAAATGACTAGCAAAAGCGTATGGCAAACCCAATCTGGCAGCCACATGTGCACTGTCGGTACTGGAGCCTAAAATATACACCGGCACATCTACCCCTTCGGCTACTGTCGCTCGGATGCGTTCGCCCTCATTGTGCCTAAACAGATGCATGACCGAGGCAACTTCATCTGGAAACTTGTATACGGACTGCATCCGATCAGAGCGGATGGCTGCAGCCGTCACCTGATCTGTACCTGGAGCTCGACCAAGGCCCAGATCAATACGGCCCGGATACAAGGAACCCAGAGTACCGAACTGCTCGGCTACAATGAGTGGAGAGTGATTGGGCAACATGATCCCTCCAGAACCCACTCGGATGGTCTTCGTACCGCCGGCAATATGTCCAATCAAGATGGATGGTGCCGAACTGGCAATGCTCTTCATGTTGTGATGCTCCGCCAGCCAAAAGCGGGTATAACCCAGAGCTTCGGCCTTTCGTGCCAGGTCCAGGCTTTTGTTAAAGGTATCTTGGATGCTGGATCCGGCTGATACACTGGCCAAATCCAATATGGAATAAGCGATATGCTTTGATGCATGTGTCATGAAAACGATGGATTAGTCAAATGCTCCGAATTGTAAAGCTATAACGCAGGAAAATAATTCCCTATCTGAACCTATTCCAAGGACAAATCCTTGAGCAGGATTAATATCTTCTGCAAAACCATGTTTCCTACCTTCTGGAAGTTGGGGAATTCAAAACTGTAGTTTTCACCTTTCCGGTGGCCTGAGAATGGCCAAAACTGGAGTTTTCTCCTTTCTGGAAGTGTAGGAATGCTCAAAACTGGAGTTTTCTGCTTTCCGGCAGTTAAAGAAGGCCCAAAACTGGAGTAGTGGGCTATCTGGAAGATTAGGAAGCCCCAAAACTGGAGTTTTGAGGCTGTGGGAAATGTGGTTACCTGTAAGCCTCCACCTGGGTGATCAGTTCTTTGTAAGCCCGAATCAACTCATCTGTACCTGTAATCTGCACATGAGCAAACAACATGGTAAACAGGTCGTTGAGTGCATCCGTCAGTGGCAGAGCCGCATTGGATGCCGCTACCGTATCCGCCAATTCGGTTGCTCGTTTGAAATAATCAACCGTCACGCTTTTAAACGCATCGTTGGCGGCTCTTAAGGGTGCAATCCACCGGGTAACTCCCGCTAAAGGAGTCAGGTCCAGGGCCTCCAGTTCCTGTAGCATGTTGTCCGTCTGGGCGGTCTGCTCATCATAGCTAAGCTTACTCAACCCAAAACCATATCCACTGGTGATATGCACCAACTTGTCAACGAGTGCCTTGGCTGCTGGCTCGTGTGGGAAAAGCTGCTCAGCTTCTACACTCTTGAAAAAACCTGAATTGAGTAGGTCGCGGGTGCGGTCCAGTGTGGGCTTGTCCGACAGGGCCTGAGCGCGGATCATCCCCTCTTTGAACGCGGCAAAGTGCGTTTGTACAGCGGCGACCTGTGCACTTACCTCAGGCAGGTCTTTGGTGGTTTGCAATACTCCTTCAGTGAAGGTTTGTAGCTGCGCCATGCGCAGCTGCGGTACTTTAATCATCTGCATGGCAATGAATTTTAATGAACAAATAAATTTTAATGTTTGAAGATAACGCATTCGATCAAAAAATTCATATATCTGAACTAACGTGTTGCTTGAAAGCAGGGAAAGGGGTATTTTGAGGTATAAATTTAAAAAATGCGGATGTTGGATAAGTAACATGACGAATCAAGAAATTATACGTAAAGCGACTCAACTTGCACTTAAATTCACAGATGAGAGTGAAATACCAGTTCGTTATAAGAAGAAATCAAAAAAGAAGTTTGATCCCGATTCCAAAATTGAAATAAACTTTCAAGAACAAATTCAAAGGTGGAAGGAAGTAATCGAGAGTATTCTAACTCACATAAATGATCCTGATCAGGCTTTAAGGTTTATTGATTCAAAACCAATAGTAGAAGACAACTTAGCAACTGTCACAAAAAATCAAGATTTTCTAGACTTCTTGAATTTTCTGATCCAAAGGCGTGATGTTGACAACTGTGGTAGTTCTGAACTTGGTAGTCTTTGTATGCTTCATGGGGTATTGCAAAAGAAGATAGAATCTCAAATAGAATCATGAAATATTTAGCGCTTGATGTTGAAACTGCCAACTCAGATTATTCGAGTTTATGCCAAATTGGAATTGTAGAATTCGAAAATGGTAAGGTAATTAGGAAGTGGAGTTCACTTATCAATCCAGAATCATATTTTGATCCTTTCAACACTTCCATTCACGACATTAGTGAAGAGAACATTATTGACTCACCAACATTTCCAACTCTTTATGAACAACTATCTGATTTTTTGACTCAGAAATTTGTTGTTCACCATATGCCATTTGATAGAATTGCTCTATCAAGAGTATGTAAGAAATATGATCTACCTGATATTTCAGCTAAATGGATTGATTCAGCTAAAGTATCCAGAAGGACTTGGGAAAAGTTTGCAAGGAGTGGTTATAGCCTATTTAATGTCTCCTTATCATTGGGCATAAGGTTTCAACATCATGATGCTTTGGAAGATTCAATTGCTGCTGGTCTAATTTTTCATGAGGCGTGCAACATAAAAAACTTGTCTGTTGAAGAATGGTATGAACGACTAGGGCACACCGGAAAAAGTTCCAACTCCAAGAAGGCTATAAAACTTGAAGGCAATGCAGATGGAGAGCTTTATGGAGAGACTCTAGTTTTTACAGGCACTTTGAGTCTTGTAAGAGATGAAGCTGCAAGAATGGCAGCAGAACTTGGTTGTAACGTGACAAATTCTGTAACAAAGAAGACAACAATGCTGGTTGTTGGTTTTCAAGAAAAGGACAGACTTGCTGGATATGAAAAAAGTTCAAAACATAGGAAAGCTGAAGAGTTAATAAAGAAAGGAAGCCCTATCAAAATACTCTCCGAAGAAGATTTCAAAACTATTATTGATCTCGAGTAATGAAAATCCCCCGCCCATTCTGATTTGCAATCCGTATGAAATAATTAAGGAATTTGTCATTCCCTGTAAGACTGAAATTTCATCCCCTGCCAGCCTTCCTTTTAGCCTACTGAAATAGCGCTATGTCGTTTTTGATTACCGAACCAACAAAAAAGCAGAGCCCTCTCGGGCTCCACTCACTATTCACCTCTTTTGGCCTGGTCAATCAGGCAATACCACTTCATTGAAACTACCTGACAGCTCCAGGACTCTCTCAAATTCATCCGTACCTTCAAAATGGAAATTGCCCCAGATGGTACTGCCACCCTCGGCCTTGCGGTCTACTTGACTAATGTTGATTTCCATATCAATATTGAAATAAACTCCACCAGAGTAATATGCACCATCCTCCTCGGTGTAGGTTCCTTTTTCCACCAGACCATCAGCATCTTTGATGAATATCGCTGGAACTCCCGTGCCCAGGCGATATTTAATAAAAAACTCCTCATAAGTGGAGCCGTCAGATTTATACTCCGCCGCATCCACAAATACGCGGGCACAGTCTCCATTCAGTTTTCCATTTTGATCTTCAGCACAATCATCCTCTTTTTCGCATGACCAGGTGGTTGCGCCCAGGATTACTAAGAAAAGCAGTTGTCTCATTTTCATCATCATTTTTATTTATCCAGGTAATATATCCAGCTACTCTCATCTTTACCCAACACCCCCATCAATCTCGGAAACACGATGATGTCACCAGTTACAGCTCCATTACCATGCAAACCCATAGGCGCAGTGATGAGCTGAGTCGCTCCTTCCATATCTACTTCTGTTACCTCCTTGCCATCAAACTGCACCGTCTTGCCTGCCAGGCCACCGTACATCACACCTTTGAATGGCACGAAACCCGGAGAAAATCCTACATCCACCGAGAAGTTATCTCCTCCCCTGGTCCAGGTATCCGTAGCAATATCGTATGCGTATTTTCCTGCGTAGATCTTGCCTTGGTAGGCAAACGAGTGGTCCCCTACTTTGCCACGCTCCGGCCGATCCGCTAGCTGTTTCCAGGAGTTGGTTTCAGGTGTATACTCATAGAGGTAGTACATATTTCCGATTCCAAAATAGCCTTTACCTCCATCTGCAACACCTAATACCGGATAGCTATAGTTGCTTGGATCCGGGAATGCGCCCAGGTTGAGAATGGTCGAAACCAATTCCGGCAGCTGCCCTTTAGTCGTCCAGCTATTGGCAGCAGGATCATACTCGTAAAGGTTGGAGTTATTGCCTACCAGATAGCCTTTTCCATTGATAGAAAACCCAGCAAACGCCTTGAAGTCAACCAGATTGGGGATGTTGGCCATTTCTTGCCAGCGGAAAGCTACGGTGTCCAAACGATACCAGTTGTTGAACATTCCGAACCCACTATACATGCTTCCATTGATGGTCATGGTCACGGTTTGTTTGGTTTTGCCTCCGGGAAAATCGAGGTAGTGTGTTGCCCAAACATGGTTTCGGTGTACCGTAATGTCTTTGCAAAGCTGCTCCGTCTTGCGACCGCCTGACTCCAGTTGCACACACATGGTCCCGCTGGTCAGCAACTCAAAATTCTGATTGCCAACCATGTCGTAAATTTCCCCGGAGTAGTCCCAAATATACTCTGCACTGCCACCAAAACATTCACCAGCGATGTAATAGACATTTCCACCGGAAGCGTTGTGATAGGCCACATTTTGATTGAGTGTGTAATCTTCCTCTTCCAGCGGCTCGGAGGTGATCGGACAGTCTGCATCCTCGTCATCAAAAAGACCACAACCCGTAAACCCGACCAAAGACATCAGCAACAGTATCGATAGTAAATTCTTCATGATTCGTGTGATTTAAAATGGATTACAGAATTCCGTCGATCCGGTTAGTTCCGTTCCTTCTCCTTTGAAGTAGGCAAACTTTCCATCGGTATACTCAAAGGTGGAGATACCACCAGATTGTGATTTGAGGGTGAAAGTACCAGCTATACAGCCAGCCTTGCCCTGAGCTGGTGGATCAAAAACTAACAATGTAAGCGAACCTTCGGTGATCTCATCTGCTCCGAAGATTTTACCCTCAAGCACCGGATAGGCAGTATTCAGCATTACTCCCTCCACGGGAATTGAAAACGCTGCATTGATTTCAGGTGTAAGCGACTCGTCATTTCTGGCAGACAGAATCACTTTAGCAGAAGTGGTATTCGCATTCCAGTAAGTCACTTCTACATTTCCCATGCAGTGATCTTCACCATTTCTAGTCGCGGTAGCCCATTGGGTGTCTTCACACGGGTCTGTCGGTTCGGGAGTTTCTTCACAGCCGGTAAAGGTGACCAACCCCATAAATACGATGATCATAAAGAATCTGTTCATGGCTTATTTCTTTAAAGAGTTACAAACAAAGTCATCCCACTGGAATCCCAGATCTTTCATCTGATCCTCACTGCGCTCTGAGATATCAAAAGGTGTCAGGACTCGATCTCCCATTCGGACAAAATCCAGCTCGGCATGGATAGAAGCGATGGGATTGACACGAGAAAGTGCCGGATCTACCCCAAAATCCATGTAAAAAACCTTGGCAGCAGCGGAAACCTGAGGAATCTCTAATGGATTGATCTCGTGATTGGGCTCAAAAATGGCAGAAGTGCCTTCTGCATAATAAAAGTTCGGCCCAGCAATGGAGGAATAAACCCGACGTTCATTGACATATCCTTTACGATTCCCATCAGAGTCCACAGCCAACCCAATAAAGGTGGTACCGGCATTTGCCTGATACCCGAAGGAAAAACGCATTTCCGCATAGGCTTTCTGATCGGTAGCGGAGATGGCATCTATGGTGCCATTGAACCACGAACCAACCACGGCATGGAGTTCTCCATCCTCCTGAACCTGAATCAGCCGAACATCCTTGAATGAGGTTGGATTAGGAATGTCTACAATCAATCGTCCATCCTTTACCTTGACTGTGGCCTCCGGGTTATTGACTTCTACCTCCCATTTAGTACAGTCCGGTGTGCGATCATCTTCTTTCACACATGAGCTCAGCGTAATTAATGCAGCTATTGTCAACGCGACTACAATGAATTTCATAAACAGAACCATTAAATGTGAATACCTATTCCGTATTGTTGTCGCTTGATGCGGTTGCCCCAATCATTGAGACCATAGACAATTTCCGCATTGACAAACACCTTTCTCCAACGCACTTCAAAAGTCTGATTGAGAATATTGGGCTTTACATCGGGAGCAACTTCCAATGGCTCTTTACCAAAAGTGAAAGCATAGGAGCCTTCATAATGAAGCCAGAATCCCGTATTTCCAATAGCCGCATCTGCCATCCATGCTGGTCCCGCTGCACCATAGTAATAGCGCGTACCGCTGGTATTTTGATCAGAATCCTTATCCGTGTGAAGACCTTCGATCCCATATAGGTAATCACCGGCATGAAGTCCTAATGAGAGCTGAAAATAGTCATTGTAGAGTGCAGAGAATGCAAAGTTGTGCCAGCCCACCAGATTTGTCAGATAAGGCGTTCCTGGTTCGGTTTTTTCCAGAATCCCACCAGTGTATAAAACCGAAATGATATCTCCCAGTATTTTATAGCGATGACTATTTTGATATTTACCCCATCCAAATGTGGATTTGCTCTGACTCCAGTCAAACACCACGGTACTATGCTTTTCATTTTCTATTTTACCTGACCACTCATTTGTCAGCGATCCATAAAACAGTGCAAAGCGGTTCGTTTTGACGCCTGCTAGTGGATAGGCGGATAGTTGAGCCATGCCGGCATGCGCCAACCAGCCCAACAAGAGAAGTAAAACAATCTTTTTCATTTGTGAATAGTTTTTCACAAAGTTCAAGTGTTCACACTGTGCTTTCTATCGACTTTATGAGGTAGATTTGGCCTACCTAGTGGTAGGTAGTCTCCCTAACGATTATTGCTTTGAAATTTCTCCAGATTCTCACGCTTACCCTGACCGTCATTGCTAGTCAACAGGCATTTGCTCAGGACCTTGTCTATTCCGACTCCCTGAAAACGGCTTTAACCCAACTTCCCAAAGACCAGCAGATTGATCTACTGTGGACGCTGGCACGTGAATATGCCGCTTCGGATTCACTAAAGGCCATAGAGATCTTCCAGCAATTGGAACAGTCTTTAGCTGATCCCAAAAAGGTAGATGCAATGAAGCTTGGGATTGAGGCCAACCTCATGGAAGCAGCCAATCAATTAGAAGCAGCCAAAAAAGCCTACTCAAACGCCTATGATGCTCTTTTAGCAACTAACCAAACTCAAAAAGCAGCGCAAATCAGCAATGACTTAGCGGCATTGTATGGACGACAAAGCCAGTTTGACTCGCTGAAGCTGTCGGCCGAGAGAGCTTGTGACCTTTTTGTCACACTGGGTGATACGCTGGGAATGGTACCAGCCTACTCCAACGTTGGTCGGGCATACCAGCTCATGGGCCAATTTGATTCAGCTCTTGTGACCTTTTTTAAAGCGATTGAGCTCATGGAGGCTTACGAACCTTCTCCTTTATTGTCGAAAATCCACTTGAGACATCAGGGGAATGTCTATAACAACATAGGGATTACTTACATGGAGCAAGAAGATTTGGAAAGTGCCAAGAAATTCTATGACAAAGCTGTAAAAAAGAAGAAAGCACTTGGAGACCTCAAAGAGGTTGGAAATATGATGCTCAACATTGGTGGCATTAAGTTTCAGGAGGGTGATCCAATTGCGGCCAGGGGTTATCTGGATAGTGCAGCTTTTTATTACGAGAAAACCAGACATTCCCTGGGTCTACTCCTTTGTTGCACCAATTCGGCTGCCGTGTCCAATATGGTGGGTGAATTCGCAAAAGGAATTGAATATGCGAAGGATGGTGCTCACATAGCCAAAGAACTCGATGATCAAACCAATGTAGCACTAAACTATATTCACTTAGGTACTGCCTATTGGAGGTTAGGAAATAAACGGCTTTCGAATGCTTATTTGGATTCTTCAGCCATGATCAGTCGAGCCATTGACTCCAAGCGAGTGATGAGCGAAGTGCAAAATTTAAAATATGAGTTTGCACTGGAAGATAAAGACTTTGAGAAAGCCCTGACTTATCGCAACGAGTACTTTGCTACTAAAGATTCCATGTACCAGGTCCAAAAATCAAGAGAAATTAGCGAACTGGAAACGCAGTACAAAACATCAGAGAAGGAGCAGGAGATTGCTTTGCTGGAAAAAGAAAATGAACTCAATGAAGCGACCATTCAACGGAATACCTTTTTACTGGTGGGCTTAATCATTCTGCTTGTCTTACTTATTGTCATCTTTTACTTTATCCGTTACCGCACCAGACAGCAGCACCAGGCGGTCTTGCAGGAACAAAAAATAAGAATGCGTGAACATCAGATGCAGGCAGTTATCGACTCGCAGGAGCGAGAGCGCAAGCGATTTGCCACAGATCTACACGATGGCATGGGACAGCTGATTTCTGCACTCCAGCTCAATATTCAATCGATGAATGAGGTAAATGGAGATCATGACAAGCGTGATCAACTGTACGGCAACTCTACTACCCTACTTCACGACATCCATTCCGAAATACGCAACATCGCCTTCAACCTGATGCCACAGACACTGATGAAAGCAGGTCTGGTAGATGCACTGGAAGAATTAATTCACCGGATCAACAAAACCGAAAAAATCAAAGTCAATCTGTCGGTATACGATTTGGATGAAAGGCTCCCCGAAGTAGTGGAGGTGTCTTTGTATCGCATCATTCAAGAGTTTCTCTCCAACATCATGAAATACAGTAAGGCAGAAAATGTCTACCTCGGCATCACCAATCATGAGGACGAACTGGTACTGACTATAGAAGACGATGGCTTAGGTTATGACCTTGAGAAGTTCAAAGTGAGTGAAGGCAATGGCTGGCGCAACATTAACTCAAGGATCAACCTAATCAAAGGCGAGCTGGATATCGACACTTCGGAAGGCCAAAAAGGCTCCTCCGTCGTAATCAACATCGATGCGAAGGACATTGAGCGATTGAGAAGTGTTGAGGTGGCTTCCAATTAAAATTACTTGATGGAATAGTGGTTTTACTGATTTTGTTTTAGAAATGAACTTAGATCTAAAGCCTAGCATCTAAAGTCTCATTTATGCCAACCCATGCTTAAAGGCGTACTTAGTCAGTCCAACGAGGTTAGTCGTTTTGGTTTTTTTGAGAATGTTTTTGCGATGGGTTTCCACTGTCTTTTCGCTGATCAGCAGAATTTCCGCTATTTGCTTGGTGCTGTACTCTTTTACGATCAGTTTGACGATCTCTTGTTCTCTTGGGCTAAGCTCACTTGAATTGGACTTTTCTGTATGATGAATGAGCATCTGAGAGATGTTTTGTGTTAGATAGATTTTACCTTCAATCACACGATCTAGTGCTTCAATGATTTCCAGATGCGTATCACTTTTGAGTACAAATCCATCTACTCCCATCTTCAGTAGTTCTTTCACAACTGACGGTTCATCATGCATACTCAGCACAATTGTCTTCAAGTCAGGGCACATTGTTTTGGCCATTTGTACCAACTCCATACCGGTCATACCAGGCATCTGGTAGTCGGTGATCAACACGTCATAGTCGTTTTGTTTGAGTAGTTCCAGAGCTACATCAACCGAATGAGCAGTATCCTTAATTCGGAACTTTTCAGTAGACGCCTCTATGACCGATTTGGTGCCCTCCAACAAAATGCGGTGATCGTCTACCAGCAAGATTTCCACAATGGCCATGCTTCTATTTCTTTGAAAATGTAATCTTTCTATAAATTTCACCGAATATCTATCATTCTTCGGTAAAATTCTTGATTAATGACCGGGCATTTTATCAGTCGAACAAGGCATTATCCGTATACCTGATAGTAGGTAGAACCTATAGCGTTTTGTCCATCAACACATAATCCTTCCCCCCTTTCTGGAAGGTTTTGTCCCTTCTCACCAGCCCAAACTTTTCGTAGAAGCCCGTTTTAGTTACTCGGGCATTGCACCATACATTAGTGACTCCTTGCTCACTCAACCAACGGAAAGTATACTGTAACAGCTCGCTCCCATAGCCTTTACCCTGATGAGATTCTAAGGTCGCAAACTTCCGGAATTGAGCTTCTTGCCCTTTGATGAAAATAGAAACCACAGTCACCAGAATCCCATCTACGTACAACCCAAAATGAACTCCCTCATCGTCTTCGGGTAGCTTAGCATAGTCCAGCGCTTTGTCCGGCCACATGACTTGATGCCTGATAGGCCAGGTTTGGTCTGGAGATATCTGTTCAATTTGCATGGCACAAAAAAAGTGAACTCCTCTCGAAGTTCACTTCCTATTTCTTTTCAATTTGATCTTTTAACCTATTGCATTGCTGATTTTATCGGCCAATGCAGCCATTTCTTCAGAAGTCAAGGATAATTTGGGCTGAGCAAAGTTCATGTCATTCACCCCATTGATTGGAATCAAATGCACATGCGCATGGGGCACTTCCAGCCCGATGACGGTCACACCTATCCGTTCGCATTCCACCACCGATTCAATGCCTTTGGCCACTTTCTTCGCAAAAACATGCAGCCCAGCTAGCGTATCATCCTCCAAATCAAATATGTAATCAACCTCTTTCTTAGGAATAACCAATGTATGTCCCTGAGCAAGTGGATTGATATCTAAAAAAGCCAGGTAATTCTCATCCTCAGCTACAATATGAGCTGGTATCTCTCGTGCAATTATTTTAGCAAAAATAGAAGCCATTAGTAAGAGATGTCTATTACTTCAAATTCCATTTCGCCAGCAGGTACTTTGATCTTAGCCAATTCTCCTTGTTTCTTACCCAGCAACCCTTTTCCAATCGGAGATTTGATAGAGATCTTGTTCATCTTTAAATCAGCCTCTTCCTCAGCTACGATTTGATATTTGACCTCCATTCCATTCTTCTTATTCTTAATAGTGACGGTGGAAAGTATACCTACTTTGGACGTGTCCAAACTAGATTCATCGATCACTCGTGCATTACCGACCACTGCTTCTAGCTTAGAGATCTTCAACTCAAGCAGTCCCTGTGCGTCTTTCGCTGCGTCATATTCAGCATTCTCACTAAGGTCACCCTTATCACGAGCTTCAGCGATTTGCTTGGCCATGTCCGCTCTACCCTTTGTCTTCAGGTGGTTCAGCTCTTCCTTAAGCTTATCCAATCCCTCCTTAGTATAATAATTTACTGCTGACATATTAAAATTTCGTTAACTGTGTAAAACAAAAAAGAACGGCCCAAAAGGACCGCCTTCTCTTATAGTCGTGTTTCTTAATTCTTTATCGTAGATGGCAAATATATGTGTTTTGCCAATGATTTACAATTACTTGATCTGAGCGAGCCCCTCCTTTTTCAACTTGGATACAAGCACTTCATTGATCCGCTCATATGACTCAAAGGTCCATCCAGCCACATGTGGTGACATCAATATTTTATCATTTTGGACCAATTGGTCAAATTCCTTTTGTTCAGCATCGCTGAGCTGATTGATTTTTTCATTTTCCAGTACGTCGAGTACTGCTCCAATTAACTTACCACTATCAAAAAGTTGATTTACAGCATCTAACCTCAGCACCTCTCCTCTACTGGTATTAATGATTACTTTGAGGTTTTTAAACTTGCTCAGATACTCTCCATCAAATAGTCCGCGTGTTTCGCTAGTAAGTGGCACATGAATACTCAAAATTTCCGTTTCTTCAAACAAAGTGGTTAAGTCCACACGAGCAACCCAATCAAGTTCCGATCCCTCTTTATACTTGTCATAAGCCAGAATGCGACAGTCAAAGCCTCGAAGCTTTCGAGCAAAGGATGTTCCCATAAACCCATAGCCATAGATGCCAACCGTTTTTCCTTTTAGCTCCAAACCACGGTTGCCTTCACGGTCCCAGATTCCACTCTTCACTTCCATATTGGCTCGATTCAAGTTATGAAATAAGGAAAGCAACATGCCTGTGGCATGTTCACCCACAGCATCTCTATTGCCTTCCGGAGCATTGATTAACTTGATCCCTTTAGCAGTCAGGTATGGATAATCCACTTTGTCAATCCCTGCACCAGCTCTGGCCACGAATTTTAGCTTGGTGGCTTTGTCGATAAGCGATTTATCCATGCTGAGTTTGCTACGAACCATAATGCCATCGTATTTATGGATAATATCATGAACTTCCTCCGGAGTAATGGACGGCCGATAGTCTGCTTCAAATCCAGCTTCCAGTAGCATAGGCACGATACTATCGTGCATGAGATCAACAATGAGTATTTTCTGATGGACAGGGTTCATAAATTGTAGAGCATGTGAGCAACAGAGAAATAAACGGCAAGACCCAATAAATCGTTCGCGGTGGTAATAAATGGACCAGATGCCAGTGCTGGATTTACTCCAAACCTATCCAGAATAAGCGGAGTGATTGTACCCATAAGCGAGGCAAGCAGCACTACACTAAACAAAGCAATGGACACTGTGGCTGCAAGTGGTTGATTTCTGTTAATAAGCATTACTACTCCGAAGACCATCAATGCGAGTATGACTCCATTGACCACTGCTACGAACAAGACCTTCAACAACCGCTGGAAGAGACTACCAGCAAAGACATTGGGATTGGCCAAGCTCTGAACTACGAGTGATGAAGATTGAATACCCACATTTCCACCTGTCGCGGTGATCAGGGGTATAAACAAAGCTAAAGCTGGAACGATGGCAATATCGCCTTCAAACAAACCCATAAACTGGGCACCCAGAAGTCCCCCAACCATACCGATAACCAGCCAGGGTAGTCGTGCTTTGGATAGCATCCAGACCGTATCGGCTTCTTCCACATCGGCACTGATACCAGCCATCATCTGACGCTCTTCCTCTGCCAGCTCTGTAATTACATCTACTATATCATCTATCGTAATCCGACCTACCAACTTACCTCTGGCATTGACCACCGGGACTGCTTCCAGGTCATACTTCTGCATGATTTGGGCTACTTCTTCTTCATCCATATAGGTCTCCACAGCCACTACCGTATCATCATAGATATCGGCAATTTTTGCCTTATCTCCTGCCAGAATAATTCGTTTTAGAGATACCTTACCAACAAGCTTGCCCATATCATTCACCACATAAACGGAGTACATTTTCTGCACATTTTCAGCTTGTTTTCTTATCTCCTCTATACACTGGAGTATGGACCAGTTGATATTCGCTTTGATTAGCTCTTTGGCCATTAGTCCACCTGCCACATCTTCATCATACCGCAGCAGGTCCATGATGTGACCAGCCTTCTCCTCATTATCAATGAACTTGATAACTTCCTCGCGCTTTTTGATAGACATCTGATACAGGATATCTGCGCAATCATCTGAGTCCAAAAATTCCAGATATTGAGCAAGAGATTCTGGAGAAAACTCCGAGATGAAGTTTTCTCGAACATCGTCCTCCAGGTCATTTAGAATGGCAGCATCAATCTCCTTGGGCAGTAGATTGAAGACATACTTACACTCCTCAGCATCAAACTCGTATAGCAATGCAGTAATATCCGCAGGGTTGATCCCTTCCAATGATGATTTGATAAACGCCTCATCTTGTTCATCCAGCGCTTGCTGGAAGCGTTCGAGATACTCCTTGCTTAATTCGAACTCCATTACTAATTCACTCATGAAGCTATGTGATTGGTCAGTTGGACAAACTCTGCAACCGTGAGTTGCTCAGCCCTCCGATCGAAAACGGCTGCATCTGTTGCAAACTCCAAATTTAGATCTTTTAGTGCGTTGCGCAAGGTCTTACGTCGTTTTCCGAATCCGGCTTTGACCACTCGTTTAAACAGTTGCTCATCACAGCCCAAATCACCCACAGCATTCCTAGTGAGACGAATGACAGCCGACTGCACTTTGGGCGGTGGGTTGAAAACATGAGGTGGTACGGTAAACAAATACTCGATATCATAAAATGCCTGTAAGAGCACACTTAGTATTCCATATGTTTTGTTACCTTCTTTTGCAGCTATCCTGTCTGCCACTTCCTTTTGAATCATGCAGACTACCTCATGCACGTCATTTCGGTGATCCCAGATTCGAAAAAATAACTGGGAGGAAATGTTGTAAGGAAAATTACCAATCACGGAAATTGGTGTGGCCAGTTGATTCAGATCATATTTTAAAAAGTCCTGAAGTAAAAACTGATCTTGATGATCCGGATACTGTTCTTTCAAAAACACCACGGACTCTGCATCCACGTCAAATGCTTTGAAATGGTCATGGACTAACAGGTGCTTGGTTAACACTCCTGTACCTGGACCTATTTCCAATAATGTGGCAACATGTTGCTGCTGCAGACTATCCACAATTTTAGTGGCAATATTCTCGTCTTTGAGAAAATGTTGGCCTAAATGCTTTTTGGGAGAAACCTGTTTCAAACTATCCGGTTACGTTAAAATGATTTAAATTTCCGCGCTGTAAAAATGATAAATATGGAGGATTCTTCTCATAAGAAAGATCACAAACCTGTAATTGGTATTTCGATTGGCGACATCAATGGTGTTGGGCCTGAGGTAGTCATCAAAGCGTTGAATGACAACAGGGTTTTGAAACACCTGACACCAGTCATTTATGCTGACGGACGAGTTATCTCTTTTTACAGAAAGCAATTGGACCTCCAGAACTTTAACTATAACCAAACCAAGTCGATCGACAAAATTCATCACCGGAAAGTCAACGTAATCAATCTGAACGAGCAAGGTGTAGATGTCACTCCCGGCAAGGCCACGACTGAAGGTGGTAATTATGCATTGATTTCTCTGAGACGCTGCATGGAAGACCTTAAAGCGAACAAAATACAAGCGTTGGTGACCGCACCTCTCAGCAAAGAGTTAGTACAGGCAGATGACTTTAAATTTCCTGGGCACACAGAGTACCTGACTCAGGAAGATGGTGCCAAGGACAGCTTAATGTTTCTAGTAGCGGAAGACTTAAGGGTTGGTGTGGTAACTGGGCATATTCCGCTCAAAGAAGTTTCTAATCATGTTACAGAAGAACTGGTCGGTAGAAAGCTCGAGCTAATGATTAAGTCACTCAAAAAGGACTTTGGCATCAAAAAACCACGAGTAGCCGTATTAGGGCTGAATCCACACGCCGGTGAAAACGGACTACTGGGCGCAGAAGAAGAAAAAGTGATTATACCGGTAATCAACGAATACAAAAACAAAGGAAACCTGGTATTCGGCCCTTTTCCAGCAGATGGCTTCTTTGGAAGCACTCAGTACACCAGTTTTGATGGTATTCTGGCTATGTACCATGATCAGGGTCTCATTCCATTCAAAAACATTGCTTTTGCCAACGGAGTGAATTTTACCGCTGGTCTTTCTTTTATCAGAACTTCTCCAGACCATGGAACAGCTTTTAACATTGCTGGAAAAAATGAGGCAGACGAGACTTCTATGCGCAATGCGATCTACACTGCGGCAGACATTATTCGAAACAGAGAAGAATTTCAGTAAATCAAGCAGTTAAATAAGTTTTTTTATATCTGGTTTATTCCTAAATTTGCGGTTCTTTAGGCGGATAGAAGAAAATTGCGCATGAAAGGTTTGAGAGAATATCAAATAGATATCTTCAGTTTAAGCCACAAACAACACGAGTTTGAGTTTAAAATTGATGACCAGTTGTTCTCTCAGTTTGAGGAGCGAATCGTGGATCATGGGAGTGGTGTATGCCACTTACAACTTGATAAATCAGAAACCATGATGACCCTTCACTTTCACATTGACGCTCAGGTGGAGTTGATATGTGATAGAAGCCTTGACGCATTTGACTATCCGATGGAGATAGATGAGCAAGTCATCATTAAGTTTGGTGAAGATAATTATACCCTCAGCGAGGAAGTAATGGTTATCCGTCAGGATACACCTAGCATCAACATTGGGGACTTTATCTATGAATTCATCACCTTGGCAGTGCCTCTGAAGAAGTTACATCCCAGATATGGTGATGAGCTGGATGAAGATGACGAGCCAGAGATGATATACACTTCTCACGACGAGCCGGATGAAGACCAAAGTCAGGAAACGGATCCGAGATGGGAAGCTTTGAAAAAATTGAAAGGAAATAAATAGAACTAGAATAAAATGGCGCATCCTAAGAGAAAAATTTCGAGGACTAGAAGGGACAAGAGAAGAACTCACGTAAAGGCAAACCCTAAGAATTACGTGATTTGCCAAACCACAGGTGAAGCTCACCTTCCACACAGAGCCTTCTGGCATGAAGGAAAACTTTACTATAAAGGTAAAGTTGTGATGGAAAAGGAAGTTTTGGCTTAAGTTAGCCAAACAAAGCAAACATTATGGCAAAAATCCGAGCGGCAATCACAGGAGTTCAAGGTTACGTACCTGACTATGTTTTAACCAATCAGGAACTTGAAACCATGGTCGATACGAACGACGAGTGGATTCAATCACGAACCGGAATAGTAGAAAGAAGAATCCTTAAAGGAGACAATCAAGGTACCTCGGTGATAGGTGCAGAGGCAGTAAAAGGGCTTCTTGAAAAGACCAACACCAAACCCGAAGAAGTGGACCTGATTATCTGTGCTACTGTGACGCCCGATATGCCATTTCCTGCTACAGCAAATATTGTGGCGGATATGGTCGGTGCAAAAAATGCATTTGGATATGATCTAAGTGCAGCTTGCTCAGGATTTCTATATGCACTTGCTACCGGAGCCTCATTCATAGAGTCTGGTACCGCTAAGAAAGTGATTGTGATCGGTGCGGACAAAATGTCCTCAATCATCGATTATACAGACAGAACCACCTGTATCATCTTTGGTGATGGAGGTGGTGCTGTTTTATTGGAGCCTACAGAAGAAGAAGTAGGTGTTATGGACTCTATCCTAAGATCTGATGGGTCAGGAGCTCCATACTTACACATGAAAGCCGGTGGCAGCAGAAAACCTGCCACTGCAGAAACGGTAGCCAATCGGGAGCATTTCGCTTACCAGGAGGGATCTACAGTTTTCAAATTTGCCGTTACTAACATGGCTGATGTAGCAGCTGAAGTAATGGAAAGGAACCACCTATCGGGAGATGACATTGCTTGGCTGGTTCCACATCAAGCAAACAAACGTATTATTGATGCGACAGCTCGTCGCATGGGTGTCGGGGATGACAAGGTAATGCTGAACATCCAACGATACGGCAACACCACCGCGGGTACACTCCCGCTTTGCCTGTGGGATTACGAATCACGGCTCCACAAGGGCGACAATGTAATTCTAGCTGCATTTGGTGGTGGCTTCACCTGGGGTGCTACCTGGCTGAAGTGGGCATACGATCCTAAATAAACTTAAATAAATCATGGCAACAACTGCAGATTTCAGAAATGGTCTCGTGATTGAGTACAACCACGACCTTTTCGCAATTGTGGAGTTTCAACATGTCAAACCTGGCAAAGGTCCTGCGTTCGTTAGGACCAAACTGAAGAGTTTGACTACTGGCAAAGTAATCGACAACACTTTCTCAGCGGGACATAAAGTCAACACAGCGCGAGTGGAGAGAAGAGACTATCAATACCTGTACAAGGATGATCTGGGTTACCATTTTATGGACAGCAACACCTTCGAGCAAATACCAGTACAAGAACATCTAATCAACGCGCCAGAGTTTTTGAAGGACGGTCAGAACGTAGAAATACTCGTACATGCAGAAGAAGAGAAGATTCTCGGAGTAGAGCTACCGCAACACGTAATTCTTCAGGTTGTTTACACAGAACCTGGCCTTAAAGGAGATACGGCCACCAATGCCAGTAAACCTGCAGAACTGGAGACTGGAGCCACTATTCAGGTTCCGCTTTTTATTGATCAGGATGAAGTAATCAAAGTGAATACGGAGACCAAGTCATACGTAGAGCGAGTGAAATAAAATAATTACCTTTATCAGCTAATCTATTTTGAAAAAAAGGGACATCCCTAACTCTCTGATAAACAACAAAAAAGCTAAAGAACGCATGAAAGCAAAAGAAATTCGCGATTTAATAGATTTCATATCGGGATCTGGATTGGAAGAGGTCAACATTGAAACTGAGGAGTTCAAAATCAATGTAAAACGATCTTCACAACAAGTTTCTGTAAGTGCGCCTGCTCCGGCTGCTGCTCCAGCTCCAGCACCTGCTCCGACTCCCGCGGCAGCTCCAGCTGCTGAGGCTCCTAAAGCCACAGAACCTGCATCTAGTGGAGCTGATACCAACCTTGTAACTGTTAAATCACCGATGATCGGTACTTTCTACAGATCAGCTAATCCGGACTCCGATCCATTCGTGAGTGTTGGTGACACGGTAAGTAAAGGAGATGCGGTGTGCATTATTGAGGCAATGAAACTTTTCAATGAAATCGAATCTGAAGTTTCTGGAAAAATCGTAAAAGTACTGGTAGAAAATGCTCAGCCTGTTGAGTACGACCAACCGTTATTTTTAGTAGATCCATCTTAAATAATCATACATCGTGTTTAAAAAAATACTGATAGCAAACAGAGGAGAAATTGCCCTGCGTGTGATTCGTACATGCAAGGAGATGGGTATTAAAACCGTAGCTGTTTACTCTACGGCAGATGCCGACAGTCTTCATGTACGATTTGCTGATGAAGCGGTGTGTATTGGACCACCAGCTGGAAAAGAATCCTATCTGAAAATACCTCAAATCATTTCTGCAGCAGAAATCACCAACGCTGATGCGATCCATCCAGGCTATGGATTTCTCTCAGAAAATGCTGAATTCTCAAGAGTATGTGATGAATATGGCATCAAATTCATTGGTGCAAGCGCCGAAATGATCAATGCCATGGGAGACAAAGCTACCGCTAAAGCAACCATGCAAGCAGCAGGTGTGCCTACTATCCCAGGCTCAGAAGGCCTTTTAGAGTCCATTGAGCAAGGCTTGGAGATTGCTGAAGAAGCAGGATATCCTATCATGCTCAAAGCCACTGCCGGTGGTGGAGGCAAGGGTATGCGTTTGGTAAAAGACAAGAGTGGCTTCAAGAAAGCGTGGGATGATGCCAGACAGGAGGCCGCAGCATCTTTTGGTAATGATGGTCTCTACCTTGAAAAATTTGTAGAGGAACCAAGACATATTGAAATTCAGATTGTTGGTGACAGCAGAGGACGCGCTTGCCACTTGTCTGAAAGAGATTGTTCCATCCAGAGAAGACACCAAAAACTGGTGGAAGAGACACCTTCTCCGATCGTCTCTCAGGAACTTCGTGAAAAAATGGGACAAGCTGCTATCAAAGGAGCTGAAGCCATCAATTACGAAGGAGCTGGCACCATCGAATTCCTTGTTGATAAACATGGAGACTTCTTCTTCATGGAGATGAACACAAGAATCCAGGTAGAGCACCCAATCACTGAAGAAGTGACTGATTTTGATTTGATCAAAGAACAAATCAAAGTGGCCGCTGGTGTGGAAGTGTCTGGTAGAAACTATTACCCTCAACTTCATTCGATAGAGTGTAGAATCAATGCGGAAGATCCGGCTAATGGTTTCAGACCTAGTCCAGGAAAAATCACCAACCTTCACCTACCGGGTGGACATGGTGTGCGTGTAGACAGTCACGTGTATGCTGGATATGTGATTCCTCCTTTCTATGATTCCATGATCGCTAAGCTAATCGTAAGTGGTCAGTCCAGAGAGGAAGCGATTGTACGAATGAAGCGTGCACTACAGGAAATGGTCATTGAAGGAATCAAAACTACGATTCCATTCCATATCAAGTTGATGGACGATCCAACATTCAGATCTGGTAAATTCACGACGAAATTCCTGGAAACATTTGATTTTTCAGACCTCTAACAGAGGTAATTCATAATTGATCGAAAAGGTCTTTGTGCTGAACAAAGACCTTTTTTATTTCGTTTGGAAGTTAAGGCAGAATAAAATCCTACCTGACTATCTTTGTAGTTTCAAGCTTAGACACCACGAACAGATTTGTCCACGACATCCAAAAAAAGACTCACAGAGGAACAACACGAGCTAGTGGCTGAGCTGGTGCACAACGCCCTGCAGAAGGCTGTCACCTCTATGGCGCAAATGCTCAAAATCAGGGTGGACGCTTCTCATATAGACTTCAATACTGGCCACGTGCCTACTATTCATGACCTGGATTTACTAGGGCGATTCAAGGCACATCTGGTTAAGCTAGTATTTAGCGGGGATATTCGTGGGGCATTTTACTTTATCATTTTGGATCATGAAGTAGATCTGATCAATTCGGTGTGCCTACCTGAAGAATTTAAATCTGAAAAGCGTACTGAAAACAAGCTGATGAAGCACGGATTCATGTCTGAGATAGAAAATGTGATTGCCGCGCTATCGATGAAAGAAATTTCAGAATACCTGGGAGTGCAATTAGAGCTGAAAGTACCTCAGATTCAGATTATCCCTTGTGACCAGGTTAATGAGTTTTTTGAAAAGGAAAATAAGATATACAATACCGCCTTTCATGTGAAGTCTGTGCTGAAAGGAGTAGCTGTGAATGTCTCTCCCTACTTTATCTGGATTCTGGATAACAACTTCATGGATATCCTACGGCTCAACACTACCGAGTAAGCTAGTTACAGGGCACAACCGACGATCAGCACATCATCGATCAGCATGTGTGACCCACTCCAGGTTTGCATAAATTTCAAGATGTTCTCTTTCTGCTCCATCATGGCTTTGCCATATTCAGCTTCAAGGATCTCATTTACCTTTTTCTTGCCGAGTTTTTTTCCTTCGGGACCACCCATTAGGTCTTTAAATCCATCACTGGACAAGTAGAAGTTAGACTTCACACCTTCTTTGAGTTCCACATTGCGGGTGTTGTAATGATGTGGATACTCCCACATATCACCAATCTGCATCCGGTCTGCTTTGATCACCTCCAGTTTTCCATCCTGAACGTGAAAAAGATCGGTTTTAGCACCAGCATATTCAATTTTTCGGATGGCCAAATTGATTTTCAGCACGCCTACGTCAGCACCAGTGCCAATCTGCATGTTTTCTCTCTTCTTGAATTTCAAGCCGATCTTATGGTGTAGATATCGCAGAATAGTTCCCGGATCTTTGATGTCTTCCTCCTGGACAATCTTCTGCAGTGATTGCGTGTACACACGGGTCATCATACTGGCCAGGTGTCCATGCCCCATGCAGTCAAATAAGATAATGTATAGATGCTCTCCATCTTGATGAACCCAAAAACCATCACCTCCAGCTTTCCCGATCATCGGCTTGTTGATGACGAAAGATTCAATGACACTAGCCATCAACTCTTCCGGAAACAAGGAAAAGTAGTTTCTTTGCGTTTCGTCCTCTCCGATTCCGAGGTTAAAGTAGGTTGGTTCTTGTTGACTCATATTTATTGCAGTCCAATAACTACGTAAGCTTCATGATTGTTCCATACAATTGGAATGACGTAGATAGAAACATCATCTGGTATTTTTAGCTGAGAGGGCATTCCCTGAAAAACTACAGGCACTGAAATCATGAAGTTAGCACCCAGGTTTGCTCGCACATTACCAGCAACCACATTTGAAATTTCACCAGCCATATCCAGAATATCCTCATCGGATGGATCATCAATCCCTATAAAAATCTTGATCAGATCCTCATACATATGACGGTCAGCAGAAATATACACAAAACCCTTTCGGTTACCAGAGATACCGATCATACCTGTATAGTCCTTCAATATCAACCCTTCGGATTGCTTGATGTAAGGAACATTCAGCTCTGAGTCTACTTCAGTAAGATGCCGGAAGTAATTGTTCACTGAATTGATGAACAGATTACAAGTAGCATCAAATTCTGCTTTGCTAGTTTTCATTTCGTTTTAGTAATCTATCAAACGCATTCGCCAGATCTTCTGCATTTACAGGCTTGTACAAGAAGCCTCTGGCTCCTTTATCTAATGCTTTTAAGCCCGTAAGCTTATCAGACAGGGCCGTGATGATCATTACTTTGGCTGTAGGATGTACCACCATGATTTCATCAAGGCAAGATAAACCGTCCATTCCAGGCATAGTTATATCCAAGGTAATCACATCTGGCTTCTTTTCCTTGACAATCTCAAGAGCTTTTTGACCATCAGGTGCTGTACCGATGATCTCAATATCGTAATCTTTGAGATTCTTTTCAATAATTCGCCTCATTATGGACGAGTCATCAACTATTAGCAGTCTCATCTACTTCTGGTTCTACTGTCATACTGCCTGTCACCGGCAGTTTAATAATCATCTGAAAATATTTTCCTTCTTCAAAACTGGTGTCAAAGGATCCTGACATTCCTTCTATCAGGTTTTTTACCAGGTTCATTCCCTGACCTCTACCAGCATGCTCATCCACCTCCTCAGAGGTAGAGAAGCCTTCTTTAAAGATCAGGTCGACCACTGTCTGTTCATCCATTTTATCAGCTTCAAACTCACTCACAATACCCACCTTTATTGCTCGTTTCTTGATGTCTTCAATGTTCAGTCCACGTCCATCATCTTTGTAGGTAACCTGTAGCAACTCTTCTTCCGGTTGATCCAGATCTATGGTGATGCTACCTCGCACAAGCTTCCCGATATTGGAGCGTTCGCTTTTATCTTCTATACCATGCTTGATGGAATTGCGGATTAACTGGATCATGATATCTCTGAAGCTATCGATCTTTTCATTTGGCAATACCAAATTCAGATCGTTCTTAAAGAAGAAATCCACTGGTTTATCCATTTTCTCAGAAATCACTTTTACGGCTCTTTCCAATGAATCAATCAGCATGATGTTAGATACCACGTGCCCTCCAGACGGATATTTGCGATAGATATCAGCAACTTTTCTGAGCATTGAGCTCATATCATCGATCATCTTATCAGCATCATCTATTTCATATAGTATGGTCAGGAAGTCCTTTCCATTAATGTCTTTTTCCTTGAGCTCCTCGATGGACTCTTCCACCTCATGAAACTTCTGACTCATGATGTCCAGCCCGATCACCACTGCGTTACCTTTCAGGTTGTGGATGGTCTCAAAAGTGAATTGCAACAACTCCTTGAACTTACCTTCTCTATCGGTTTCATACCGCTCAGATATACTTCGAAGAGTCCGCTTGGCATTGTGTAGGAACCCACGAATCAATGAAGGGTCGATTTTCAAAATACTCAATACCTGTTCGGTTTCTTGCTTCTTCTTCTTCTCGGCCTCTTCGAGATGTTTCTGCAGCAATACTGCCTCCGTTTCGTCAGACACAGTCACCATGATATTGGCGATTTTATCCTTCCTCCAAATACGTGTGAAATTTACCCGGATATACTTGGTAGTGACAAGTCCTTCTTTTTCACTATAAATCTTTACCTGCTCTATAGGATTGAGCTGATTCACCACATCTTCGTCCATGTCTTCATTGAAGAGGTGGCGCATGAACATCTCTAGTGCTTCCAGATCCCGAGGAATGATTAGAGGCCTCATGAAGTTAGAAAAATTCTCTCCTGCTATTTTATCCACTCCAAAGATCTTTTCCATAGACTTAGAGTAGAGCTTACTCATCTTCTGGTTTCGATCCAGCAAAAATATCCCCTGATGGATGTTTTGGAACACCATCATGGCCACTCGATAGATGTTGTTGTAAAGGAACTTGGCTTTATCACGCTCTTTCCTGAGGATATTGTGAGATTTTACTATCTCACCTGCCATCACATTAAATGTCTTGGCATACTGACCGATTTCATCTTTGGTAGGAATGGAGACACGCTTCGAGAAATCTCCTTTGGAGAACCGAATGGCATATGCTTCCAGATTCTTCACGTTGGTCAAGAGATTGGTGACGATTATGGACATTAGCCAGAGAGCCAATACCCCAATGATCACATCCAGCACTATAAATGTCCAGAATTTGCGAAATGCAGAGCTGGCCAAGGTTGAAGTCCTGGTTAACAACCTTTTCGATATACTGTCCTCTACTTTTTTCAAGGAGTTGATCTTGTTGGTAGTCATTTCATACCAATAGTTCGGATCCACATCAAAATTAGTGCGTGTGTGTAGCACACTTCGCAATCGCTCCACTTCATCTACATCATGCCCTGCTACCAACCGGTCATAAGTATCTCTAGACTCCTGATCTGCAATCACTTCAAAGGCATCTGTATAGGAGTCTTGCTCAGCAACCAATGAGGTGAAAGTAGCATAGAGCTCATCATCCATTGCTTTTGCTGCAAACGCCTGGGTACCAATGGCACGCTCGATACTAGCACGCTCTTTGGATTTTAAAAAGTAAATGAGTGCATGAACCTGTTGTGCTACATCCTTATCCCTGGTTTCATTGATCAGCTGATCCACGGTGTTGAGAGCCACATTATTGATGTCAGAGAAATATTTCAGGATTTGATAACCATCCAGGGACATGTTATCGATACGCTTTCGAATATCCTCTATTTGAGAAAAACTAGTCTTTAGCAACTCAATATCATTGGTATGCCTGATCAATACCTCTACCAACTCCGGGTTGTCCAATTCCTCGTAGAAACGATTCAAGGTACTATCGGTCAGCTGGCGCTGGTGCTCAATCTGTCCCTCAAATTCATATCCTTCGCTGGAAACAAAACCAATAGCCATGCTGCGTTCCTTCTGCAGCTGATGTACTACATGGTTTATTTCTATTCCCAGATTGATCGTTTTGTTCAGCCGATCTGAATCTTCATAATCCAGATAATTGTGCTGAATCTGAAAGTAATCGAAACACAGAATTATGATGATCAGTGGTATCAGTACCACTGCGAACTTTATTCGTATAGGCAGGTCATAAAGTATTTTCATACTTTAAATGGAGTTAGGTGGTGATTGTTCATTTACATTACTCGATTAACGACCTCAATCAGTGCTTCAGAGGTGAAAGGTTTTACAATATACTCAGATGCACCAAGTTCTTTACCTTTATTCACAACTGTTTGCTGACCAACTGCGCTAATCATAATGACTTTAGACTCGAGTCCCTGATCTCTCAACACTTTCAAAATTTCAAACCCCATCATATCAGGTAGGATGTTATCCAAAGTAATCAAATCAGGCTGAGTATCCAGCGCCAGGTCTATGGCAGTCTCACCATCTTTGGCTTCACCTACTACCTCCAAACCAGCTTCCTCTAGAGCGCTTCTGATCAAAGATCTCATGTAGATCGAGTCATCAACTATAAGTACTTTCTTGCTCATATTCTTTATTTATTAAAAGATTTACCTATCAAACCAAATTTTTAATTTTATCAACAAATTCTTCCTGGAATATCCAGATAAAGTCAGGTGAAATATCTAATTCCTGACCATGAAATATTGCTTTGAAGTGAACGATCGCATCAAATTCACCTACTTCTTTCTCTACGAAAGCATTGATTTCAGACCCTTTCACTACTTCTAGTGAAGGGACATGTCCATAGATCTCTAACCCCAGGAAGTTAGAAAACTCTGTGATTACTGCTGCAGCCATCATGTTGTCCATTTCCGTAAGGAATCCCATCTTCATCATCTTACTTTCTGGAGAATTGGACTCTACAATATTAGCCGGTAGACACGCTTTTAATACTTTAGTCACTTCATCTTCACTAAAGATCAGGTGACTGGTTCCTTTCAGCTCTCCGATCAGATTGGTCCTGATCACATGAACGCTTTGATTCGCAGAATTCTGGTATTTAGGCAGCGGTACATCATCATTACTCCAGTCAATCTTCTCCATCTTGATGGGGCTCTGAAGTATCTGCTCCATGGACTTTTTAGCCATAGACATGCCATCAAAAACTAGCTTTGATGCCACCTCCAACTCGTTTTCATTTAATTTATCAAGCATAGGTTATTCTGGTTACTTAATGCAATCTCTTAAAATTGTATTTTAAATCAATATTTAGTCGATCAAAACAAGGTTTAATCTGTTGGACACAGAAAATTCATGGGTCAATCGATTTAAACCCTGAACTAAGCAGAATGTCCTGTCATTCACCCTTTCAGAGATAAGGCCACTTCTTCTAGTACTTTCTCTTTGGTAAATGGTTTAATAATATAAGCATTTGCTCCCAAACCAAGACCTTCCTCTATCGCTGATTGCTGCCCTACTGCACTAATCATGATCACTTTACAAGTAATCCCCTGCTCTCGCAAGACTTTCAATATTTCGATCCCAGACATATCAGGAAGTATGTTGTCCAGTGTCACCAGATCAGGTTTGAGTTCTACAATCAAATCAAGAGCTTCGGCTCCATTTCGAGCTTCACCAATGACATTATAGCCATTCTCAGTGAGCATGGTTTTGATCGTTGCCCGGGAATACCCAGAATCATCCACAACTAATATATTATGGCTCATTTGCTCTGTATTGTTTTATGAAGCAATCTGCTCCTTTTTTCTATAGATTCTTGTTTTAATATCCTCCACCTGAAACAAGGTCTTACCTGAATCGGGCATGATATCATAATATCCAATGACCAGGTACCCGTTGGGTTTCAAACTCTGATGAATCAAACTAAGCACTTTCAATTTAAGCTGATCATCAAAATAGATCATAACGTTTCTGCAAAAAACTAGGTCATATTTTCCTCCAGCAGCGTCATGCACCAGGTTGTGCCTGCTAAAGTTAATGTTCTGACGGTACTTAGGTTTAATCTCGGCGTATTTATCAGTAAAATGGAAATAGTCCTCTATTTGCTTGTTTGGAAAAAATTTCAAAAAAGGATTTAGATACATCTTAATGATGTCGAGAGAATACTGACCAGATTTGGCCTTATTTAGCGCTTTGGAGCTCAAGTCAGTAGCTGTCAACCTGGCACGGTTCAGTAAATTTTTATCATCCAGCACGATACTCATGGTGTAGACTTCCTCACCAGTAGAACATCCGGCATGCCAGATATTCAGTGACTGACCTTTGAACTGATCCAGAATTTCATCTCGAAGTTTAATCCACACGTCGGGATTCCTAAATAATTCGGTCAGATTCACCAACAAGTCATCGATGGAACTCATGAAGAAATCATAATCTTTCAGTACCCGACTCCACAGATCTAGGGAAGACTCCATGCCGTGCTTCATCATCAATCTGGTAACTCCACGCTTTAATGATGTTTTCTCATAATTGGTAAAATCCAATCCATAACGATTGCGAATAGCTGTCATCAGCGCATTCATCTCTTCATCTGTGATAAGCTCAGCCGGAGGTTTGACATCTTGCATAAATATGGTTCCCGATCCCTTCATTAGTTTTCCATTTGCGCTTGTAGTGACTGTCGGTGGATGAGGTCGGAGATTACCGCAATATCGATAACAGGGCAAACATTGCCATTTCCTAAAATAGTCGTTCCACTGAGCAGTTTAGTCTTGTCTATTGGCTTGGTCAGAGGTTTTTCAATAATTTCTTTCTGCTGTAGTACTTTATCCACGATGAGGCCAGTGGTCTTGCCATCATAGGTAACAATGATGACATCAAAAATGGCATTATCATCTGATGCGTCAAAACTTCTATGTAGCACTCCTCGATTGTGAATCTCATTGAGGTTTCGGAGCTTCAATACGTCTTCCATAAACAAAATGCTGATGGCATCTCCCTGGAACGTACTCATCAGACCTCCGCTTATTTTCTTGATCTCACTTTTCTCTATGGACACTACAGCCTCTGTATAAGAGAGTGCTATGGCGTATTCATGAGCTCCCACGTCAAAGAGTAAGCATCCTTTAAGTGCCAGAGATGCTGGAACCTGGAGGTTCATGGTGGTACCTTTGCCCACTTCGGTTTCAATTTTCACTTGACCTCCAATAGACTCTACCGCTCGCTTCACCACATCCATACCTACCCCTCTGCCGGATAGTTCGTTTACCTGAGCAGCATTAGAGAATCCAGCTTCAAAGATGTAAGAGAGCACTTCTTCCTTACCCATGTTCTTGACCATGTCTGGGGTAGCCAATCCCTTTTCCACAATCTTCTTACGGATTACTTCATGATCTATTCCTCCACCGTCATCTTTAACTTGAATGATTACCCGATCGCGCTCATAGTGAGCATCTAAGGTTACCTGCCCTTCAGCTGGTTTATTGTTGCGCTTCCGCACTTCAGCAGATTCTATACCATGACTCACCGCATTTCGAACAAGGTGGACCAATGAATCACTCATTAACTTGAGGATATTTCGGTCAATTTCGGTTTCGGTTCCTTTTAGTACCAGGTTGGTCTTTTTCCCTTCGATGGACGCTGCGTCTCGAAGCACTCTGTGAAACTTGTTGAATAGGAAGCCTACCTGTACCATTCTGGCGTTCATGATGCTGTACTGAAGATTGGAGCTGATTCGTTGAAGCCTATCAAACTCACTGGACTTCAGCCCCAACTCCTGACTGTAGCTGATCAATCGATCTCTTTCGATAATTAACTGCCCCACTTCACTCAACAGGTCATCCATTTTCTTTACCGGTATCTGAATGACGTCAGAAAAAGATATTTGAGAGGCATTGGCATCATCAAGCTCTTCTACCAGCTGTTCCGGTGTTTCAGACGTTGGTTGCTCTGCTGACTTAGATTCTTCTGTATCTCCCTGCTCACCTTCCTCGGTTTCTTTGTTCAGTTCATTTTTCAAAAAGATCGCCAAACTAGTCTTGATACCAAGAAAGCTAACTTTCTCATCCGTACCAAAAGCATTGACAAGGGCGTTTAACTTGTCATTGGCACGGAAAAGTAGCTTGAAGAGGTCATCATTTAGTTGAACCTGTTCGTTTTTGATGGCAATCATGACATCCTCCATCACATGTGACAAATCAGCAATGGAATCAATCCCCAGCCCCATGGCATTGCCTTTCAGCGTATGAGTAATTCTAAAGATGGCATTGATAGCGTTCTTATTGCCATGATCTTTCTCCAGATCAACAAAGAGCTTATCGAGTTGCTCAAGATTGTCTTTAGCCTCAACAAGGAAGAGTTCTTTATATTCTGATTCTTTCAATGCTATAAACAGTTTACCAGGTAACCACCAATTTCTTTTATGTTAAGAACTGTCTCCGCAGCTCCAGTTTCATATGCCAACTTCGGCATCCCGTAGATCACACTTGATGCTTCATCCTGAGCGATGGTCATGCCACCGGATGACTTAATCTCCTGCAATCCATTTACTCCATCTTTGCCCATTCCTGTGAGCAGTACTCCAATCACTTTGCTTCCGTACACTTTGGCCGCAGACATCATCAAGGCGTTTATTGAAGGATTATTATATTCTTTGAAATGCTCATCAGAATAACCAATCTTAACGGTATCACTCTTATCCTTCACCAGCACCATATTGGTATCTCCCGGTGCGATGATCACCATGCCCGGTTTGGGGATCATGCCTTTTTTACCAACTACTACTTTGAGGGGACTAATGAAATCCAGCCTTGCAGCAAAGGATTTGATGAAGTTGGTAGGCATGTGCTGACCAATCAGCACGGGAACGTTTAAGTTGGCAGGGAGAGAAGTGATTACCTTTTCTACAGCAGTGGGTCCGCCAGTAGATGCTCCGATAACAATGGCATGATATAAGGCTTTCGAGTCAAATGTATGTGAAAGCTTATTAAGCCCGTCTTTTTCTATTTTCGTGGCCTTAGGTTTGGCGCGAGCTACTCGTTTCACCGTAGCTACCAGGTGCACTCCTATTTCACGGACTTTTGATCCTCCTTTTTGTGGTTTGTTAATGTAATCAACGGCACCAAGTTCCAACGCATCAAAGATGGGATCGAGATTGGTATTGCCAACAGAGCTTAAAATCAGAATCGGCACTGGATGCACCTGCATGATCTTCTCCACGGCATAGAGTCCATCAAACTCACCCATGTTCATATCCATCAGTACCACATCTGGCCGAAGCTCTTTAGCAAGCTTTACGGCTTCTTTACCATCCACTGCGCTGCCTACTACATTGAGCTCATCATCTTTAGACAACAGATCCGTGAGCAACAGGCGCATGAATGCCGAATCATCAACTACTAATATGTTTATATGCTTCGCCAATTTATACCTCCACTAGTCTGGATTTCAGACGATCTCCCTCGATCATCTCGTCAATATCAATAAAGAAAATCACCCTATCTCCCGTACGAATGAGGCCTTTGATATACGTTTCATCCAGGGAGGTCTCAGAAACACTATCATCAGCCGCCTGAATCCGTCCTCCGGCTATCATCTGACTGACCGGCACTTCTGGCACCAGCACACCTACCGTAAAGCGCTCTGTTTTCACCACAATGGTATATTCAGCTCGTTCTGCAAGGTTTTCAGTACTATCTACATAACCTAACTTGTAGGCCAGGTCAAGCGTCACTACACCCTTCCCTCTGATAGTGGCAATACCAGGAACATATTTAGGAGCTTGAGGCATGCGGGTGATGGTAGGTGTCACTACTACTTCATTCACCTTGCTGATCTCCAATGCAAACTCTTCCTGCTCTATTCTAAACACAATAAGGTGTACCTGCTTTTCTGAAAGCTCCTTGATCTCTTGATTAAACTTTTCGTGTAGTCGATGCCTTCTTTCGTATTCAGCACGTGTCAGTAATCCCTCTCTGATAGCAGGATTTTGCTCAGGAGCCTTTCTAGGCTGTTCCTCTTCTACTAACACAGTCTTTGGAACATCTACTTGTTTAGTAGAAGTGACCTTAGGCTGTGAAGTTTTTTTGGGTGTGGACTTCTTTATAACAGTAGTCTTTTTAGCCTTTTTCGCCACCGGCTTGTCCGGACTCTTTGCTGACCTGGTCGGTTTCTTTGCCCTGGTCGCTTTCGTCTCTTTTTTATCTTGAGCCTCTTCCCCTGGGATGAGGCTTTTTTTCTTCAAGTTTCCTCCTAATGCCATCCTTATACTAGTTTTAGGAATTCTTCACTTAACTCCAGGTAATCGTTAGCACTGTTGGATCCTGGTGAGTAGGTAATTACACTTTGTCCAAACGAAGGCGCTTCAGAAGCCCTCACATTTGGTCGTATTTGAGTATCAAAAAGCTTAAAATCATAGTTGCTCTGTATATGGTCAAACACCTCTGATGACAGCTTACGTCTCCGATCTACCATCACTGGCAGAATGCCTAATACTGATAGCTCTGGGTTGAGTGACTTTTTAACCTTTGCCAGTGTTTCTGAAATAAGGTCCAATCCCTGCAAGCTCAAAACTTCCATAAGCATTGGTATGAGCACATACTGACTTGCTGTGAGTGCATTGACAGTGAGCATCGAGAGTGATGGTGGACAATCAATGAAGATGTAATCATAACCTGTCAATTGTTCCAAAATCTCTTTAAGACGAAACTCTCGGTTTTCAGCATCGACCAACGAAAGCTCTACATCCGCCAACGTAACGCTTGATGGAATGACATCCATTCCTTCTCTGGACACTATCACCTCGGACAGGTCAGCTTCACCATAAAGCAATTCGGCTATGGTCTTATCTTTATCCACTATCCCCAAAGAATAGCCCAGACTTCCCTGTGGATCCATGTCCACCAGCATTACTCGTTTACCTTTTTCTTCAAGGCTCTTGCCGAGGTTTATGGTACTGGTGGTCTTTCCTGTTCCTCCTTTTTGATTTACAACTGCAATGGTCATTACTGGTTGTTTAGGTGGTGATTTTTAAAAGTAATAAGCTAACGATTTTTTCCTTTTCAAAATAGTCTAGTCCTAACATTCTTCGCCTGCTGGGACTTTACTTTTGATTGCTATTCTAAACATAACACCAAAAAAATACATGAGCCCAAGCGATTCGTTTAAACCTGAGAATTTTCGGATAGACGGGCATTTACGAATAACTATCCTATATAAAAAAGGCTCTGATTATCAGAGCCCTTTGATCGTTCACCGTTTTAAAATATCAACTAAATGGCTGTGAGGATTTTCTTGAAGTGACATGCACTTTAAAGAAACGCTCGCATTCTTCCTGCGACCCTACAAACACTACCCTATCTCCACGTTTTACCAGATACTGATCCAGATACTCATCATAAGCTACCCTCACAGCGAATCTATTTTTCAAAGACTTCAACATATGCTAATCAAAACAACAACTAATCTGTAAAATGCCTTAAGATGCCTGAGCTACTTTTTGCTGAAAAGAGGTATAACTCTCGATGAAATTGAACTGGGCGTCCAGAAGATCCTGAAAATCCTCACCACATTCAAGCATGTCGTCATCTTCCTCTTCATAGTGCCAGTTAATCACTATTCTCAGACCCTGATCTTCTAGAGCTTTCAAGCGCTTCAAGATGTCAAAGATGCACTTAGCAGAACTGGTATTGAACATGCTTAATTTGAAGTCAGCTTTGATGCCGCCACGTGTGGCTTTGATTGCATTCAATATTTTGAGCAATGGCTGGTACACTGCCATGCTATTGTCCGGACTGGACATTCCAGTAATCTCTAACCTGCCTTTTCTAGGGTCAAATTTGATCTCTGGTGTTAGGTGTGTTTTTCTAATGAATAACATTTGTCGATGATTCTTAATTCGTAATAGCGTGATACAAGAATAAGAATCATTAACCAATACTCCCTAATGAAAACGCTGAATGAGAAGAAACTGACGATGAGTGAGATTTTGAAGCCCTAAGATTCCAAAATCAATCGATCAATACCCTTAATTCTGGATATTCTTTCTTTAATTCCTTCACTCGGTTATCTGCCTTGATAAACTCTTCAGAAACCTGACGATGTACGCCTAATAGGCCATAACTATCAAATTCAGGGATGAATATTGGAAGTTTGCGAATAAACCAATAGGTGCTCTTCCCGTTAAGTTCGACACGTTCTAAGGTAACCGACGTTTTCCGCTCTTGAATGAGCTGTTTTTCAACTGTCCAGTACTGAGTTGCCTGATCATCGTCAAAGAAATGATCGAGTGTTTTGCCCAGCACTTCATTGACCGGATCACCATAGCTCTGTGCTCCTTTTTCATTGATTAGGTAAAAATGACCTGTTGCATCTTTGACCTCAACGCGCTCCTCCATGTGGTCGATAATTTTCAGGAACATTTGATTTTGCTTGGCAATCAAACCTTGCTGTTCTTTCAACTGATCTGCACGTTTATTTGACTGCTGCTCGGCCATTTTTAGATCGGTGATATCCCGACTGATTCCAAACGTACCAATGATCTCACCATTCACGTCTCTGAGCGGCATTTTGGTGGTAGAAACAAACCCACTACTTCCATCATTTCTATCTTCCTCTTCAATAACGTTCAACAGAGGATTTCCTGTTTTAATGATTTCCTGTTCATCATTGAAAGCCTTCTGTGCATGAGCTCCAAAGAAATCAAAATCCGTCTTGCCTAGCACATGATCTACAGAGTCCATCTTATGTAGCTTTATTAATGATTGACTGACACGGGTAAACTTGCTTTCCAGATCTTTGAAATAAATGAGGTCCGGTATGTTATCTAAAAGCGCATCCAACAAGGCTTTCTCCCTTTCAAATTTCTCGCGCATGTTATACAAAGCGCTATTCTCGACATTTTGCCCGGTGAGCTTCATCATGGAAATACCTTCCTTAAACTCCTCCGCTACCTGTGCCAGGTAAGTAGTCTTTTCACTGAAACTGGTCATTCCGGAGGACAACTCGGTGGCCGAACTTGCCACCTCCTCAGTACCAGCAGCTGTTTGCTCGGCTATTACCACAATACTCTCGGTAATAGAGACCACATTGTTGATGCTGTCAATCTGCGAATTAGCACCTTGCAATATGTCCTCAGAGTGGTGAAGAGTGATGTTGGATGACTCAAAGATCTCTCGGAAAGACTCAGAGGCTTGCTGGGAGGTGGTTTCTCCATTTTTGACAATACCTCTCATGTGGTCGATCACGGTCGCAGCCTCCAGGGTGTCTGCCTGTACATCCATTACCAACGCTTCAATTTCTTTGGCTGACTTTCTAGAGTCTTCCGCCAACTTGCGGATTTCTTCTGCCACTACGGCAAACCCTCTGCCTGCCTCTCCAGCCTGGGCGGCCTCTATTGCAGCATTTAGAGCCAAAAGGTTCGTTTGAGAAGCAATCTCCGTTATTACTCCCAGCACTCTGGCAATCTCCTTGGACTGATCCGTCAGTACATTCATAGAATCATTGGTCTTTTCGGAGTAGTCCGAAATTTCCCGCATGTTTTTGACCATCTCATCCACTATGCCAATTCCTTTCTCACTTACTTCGGCGCCTCTTTTTGCAGCTCCGTTAATTGATTCAGACTTCTCTACCATGTCTTTGGAAGCCTTCAGGATTTGCTCTACCAGACTAGAGGACTCATCTACCTTGGATAACTGACTCTGAGCTCCATGACTCATTTGACTAATAGATGAAGCGATCTCACTGGTATTGGTGGTCATCTCCTCCCCTGTGACTTGCATTTCAGATGAGGAGCTATCAATTAAATCTACATTTTTGGCGATGGTGTTTAGAAGTGAATCCAGATTATCCAATGCCAGATTCAAGTTATCCGTCATTTGCTTGATATCACCAGATGCCCGGTCGGTGTATCTAAGCGTTAGATCTCCAGCAGCCATGGCACTTACTATCTTATTAATAGAGAAGAATGGCACGGCTACTGTTTCGAGTAACTTATTGATGGATAGACTAAGCTGCTCCCACACTCCATTTTTTCCTTCACTATCTACTCTGGCTCTGAGGTCACCTTCTTCACTAGCCAATTTCACCACATCATTGGTCTCTCCAATAATTTGATGCAGGTTGTCTTTCATATCCACTAGCGTCTGACCCAGTACATCATGATCACCCTTTGCTTCAAATTCATACTCCAGATTTCCTCTCTTGATTTCTTCGGCAAGAAGTGTTGTGCTTTTGAGAAAATCGATATGAGATATCAGTGCCCTGGTAATATTGCCAATCTCATCATGGCGATGCATTGTTTTTAGCTCTTCAAAAGAGACTCGTGTGTCACCAGATGCCATCAGGTTGATCCGCTTGATCATTCGATAGAGCGGATGATGTATGTGCCTGAACACATAGCGCATTCCTAGAAAAAACTGCAATACGATGAGCGGTGAGGCGTATAGAAAATACTCAAAGCCAAACTTACCTGCGGCAAAGGAAATTACCGAGAGTTCTGCGGATATGACTACAAAGGTGAGACATACATAAAAAAGAAATGACCCCTTGAAGTTTCTATAAATTACATAAAGACTGACTGCTGTTATAATTAGCACATATAGGGTGATTTTGAGTATCTCCATCACCTCAGTGCTCAATAATCGATCATTCATACGTTAAGTTGTGTTTAATGCCAAATCATCAAATAGGGGGTGTTGATTTGGCACAGCTGTGGTTGCTAATTATCTATCATCTCTAATATATCTATTAAGATGATCATATCTCCGTCTACTTTGACAATTCCTTTAATAAACTGATCATCGGCCGAAAGATTTTTCACTACACTGGCCGATGTATTTATTTGATTTTTTTCCACTACAATGGTGTCCGGAACCTGACTCACTATCATACCCGCATGTACCTGTGGATCTTTGATCACCACTACATAAGCGGTATCCAAATCCACTTCAGATGCTATATCCGGGTTGAGCTTCCTGGCCAGATCAGTTACAGCAATGACATTACCCCTAATATTACCAACACCAAGGATATAATCCTCAGATTGCGGCACAGGAGCTATGGGTGGAAGCTTGACCACCTCTTTTACCTTTTCGATAGAAATCGCATACTTTTCCTTACCCATTGGGAAGACCACAAGTACTTCACGATCAGCTATCTCCTTTTTTTCGCTGATCTCCTGATTGATGGTGCTTAGTTCGGCTCGTTCCACCCAACTGCCTGCAGCAGATGTAGAAGCCTCCTTGGTTTTTATATTGTTTCCAGTTGCCATTTATTTCAATCTAAACTTGCTCAATCTATCTGTCAATTCATTTGCTACTTCTGACAGACTCTGCGAACGTTCTACGTAATTGTCCATACCTGCAGAAAGCTCGGTTGCAGAACTTGCGATTTGTTCCGTTCCAGCTGCTGTCTCTTCAGCTATAACTACCACAGACTCAGTGATGGTCACCACGTTTTTAATGGAGTCAATTTGTTGTTGGACACGTTTTCTGATTTCCTCAGTCATCAAAAGTGTTTTGGATGATGATTGAGTGATTTCTGTGAAAGCTTCTGATGTGAGGTTGGTTGCCTCTTCTCCGCTTTTCACACTGTTTTTCATCATATCAATTGCAGTGGCTGCAGTGCTCACGTCATTTTGCACATCACTCACTAGCTGCTCGATCTCTCGAGCAGACTTTTTACTATCTTCGGCTAGTTTTCTAATCTCCTCAGCAACAACCGCAAAACCTCTACCTGCTTCCCCAGCCTGAGCAGCTTCTATGGCGGCATTGAGTGCTAGAAGGTTGGTTTGTGAAGCGATCTCTGTGATGACTCCCAACACCTTGGAAATCTCATTGGATCGTCTGGTCAAGACCTGAATGCTGTCAAAGGTGTCAGAGGAGAATGCTGCAATATCCCGCATGCTGAATCCTACCTTCTTCACCAAAGTGAGTCCTTTTTCACTGTTATCAACTCCCGCCTGTGCTGAGGCATTGATGCTGTCCGATTGATCACCCATCTCGTTGGATGATCTCAGTATGCCTTCTACGAGTGATGAAGACTCATCAACTTTTACCACCTGATTTTGCGCTCCATTGGACATCTCAGAAATAGACGAAGCAATCTCACGTGTATTGATGGTCATTTCTTCACTCACAGCGAGCATTTCCTGTGAGGACTCAGCCACGATTGACGCCACTCCAGATATACTCTCAATGAGCTCATTAATATTGTCAAGTGCTTTGTTGAAACTATTAGCCATGGTCTCTACATCACCTCGTGCCATCTCATCATATCTCACGGTCAAATCACCATCTGACATGGCATTGACCATATCATTAATCTTTCTGAATGGGGTGGAGACGGTATCCAAAAGATTGTTGATCGATTCACTCAGATCCTTCCAAGCTCCTTCTTCCCATTCACCTTCCATCCTGGCGCTCATGATTTCACCATCCTCTCCAGCCTTTTGGATGACTGATTTGGTCTCACGGCTCACTCGCTGCAGATTCTCTCTCATGCGGATCAACGAATAGCCCAACATATCATTCTGACCCGAAATTTCAAAATCAGTCTCTAAGTTTCCTTTACCTATTTCATGCGAAAAATTGGCCTTTTTGGTCAAATCATCCATTAGTTGATTGGCAGATTTAGCCAGAGTACCCAACTCATCTTTCGACTCTATCTTCAATCTGTTCTCATCGGATAGGTCCCCTTCTGCAAGTTTGGTGAGCAAGTAACTGGCCTTCTCTAATGAATGAGCCATTCCGGATGATATCCAAAAGGTCACACCAATCAATAATGCCAAACCTATCAGGCCTACGATAACTGTGACAAAAAAGGTAGAATTGAATTCAGCAGTGATTTCTGATACAGGAACAACAAAACCAGTAGACCAGGGAAAACTTGACCTCCCTACCGGAATGGATGCAAAAGATACATAGACATCTTCACCCATATCATCATCATACACCGTATAAGCAAACGATTCTCCATTCTTTATTTTCTCTCGAACATTGTATGGACTCTTTTTGACGATACTTAATGTATCCATGGACTGGCTAAACAGATTATTGTTTTTATGAGAAATGATGACTCCCTCATTGGATAACAAAAAGGCAAAACCAGATTCGTAGAAATCAACTTTGGCAATGTCTTTAAAATCGTCTACGGTCATGTCCGTACCAATAATTCCGGCAAAACGACCATCCAGCTCTATGGTCACCGTAGGTGAGATGCCGAGTAGTGAATCCGTAGAACCTGATTCATAATCATAATCAGAATACCAATAAGGCTCAGAAAGCTTTTCGCTATGGTCACGGTAATTCTTTAAAAACCAATAAATACCTGATGTAGGGTCTCCATCCATATTGGCCAGTTCGCTGGAGGACCTCACCTGACCATCTCTTATGTACGTATTGAATCGCTCACGACCATACTCTTTGGTGTATCCTTCCTGGATAGCCCAGAGCTGCCAACTCATCCAGGTAGCGTCATATTTGGAGTAGTCTTTGATTACGTTGGTGAGCAGCTTTCTTCTAAGACTATCCCGCATTGGACGATCCAGTGTGGTCATAGTCTCTATGGCATTCTTCATGGTGCGAGCCACAGCCATGTCTTCATCCAGGATCGATTTGATTTCATTGGCCTTTTGGACGGCATAAGAATCGGCTAATTTTTTAGCTTCTTTGATCGCATTGGATCTAAGCTGGAGGCTTATATAACCGAGTGAAATGACATAAATGAGTACTGTCATGCCTACGATCAGCAGCATCATCTTTTGTCTAATGGTCAAGTTGGTGTTCATGTTCAACGCTTTATAAGATTTACAATAAATCTTCTTTGAGCTAACGATTGTTTACCCTAAGTAACATCATTTCAGTTATAAACCCAGCTTATTTCGATCTATCGGGGATAATAATCTACTGAGTAGGGCTGTGACCAGTTAATCTGAAATCCGGCTTATGCTGAAATGATACAGAAGAAAAAAAAGTAAATGACCGGACCTTCTAGTCCTGACCATCACTCTCGATGATCTCGCAAAGCTGCGAATACCACTGCTCCCCAAATCTCCTGATTAAAGCATCTTTTAAGAACTTGTAAATCGGTACAGATAGCTGGGCTCCCAGATCACATGCTGGAGAGCAAATCTCCCACCGATCATAGTTGAGCGCTAGAAAGTCATGCAGTTTAGCCACCCGAATTGGATACAAATGACACGATATGGGTTTTTGAAAATCAGTCTTTCCATCTTTCCAGGCCTGCTCAATGCCACATTTCAGTATTCCTTTTTGATCATAAAAAGCAAAAGCACATTCTTTGTTATCGATGGTAGTCGTACTAAAATCACCTTCCTCATCCAATAAATAAGGACCATTCTTCTCCAAGGCCTCAATTGCCTCTTTGGATAAATATGGCTTAACAGCCTCTACCGCCTCCTCAAGCATCGGCAACTCCTCTTTCTCCAGAGGCGCCCCCAGATCCCCTTCCACACAGCATGCCCCTTTGCACTTGTCCAAATCACAAACAAAAAAACGCTCCTTCACCTCGCTGGACACCAATGTGTTCTCTAGCTGTATCATTCTCCTAAACTTTTATTAACTCCCCGCAAAGGTACCTGAATAACAATAGAATTTTTTCTCAAAATTTAAAACCCTTTAGTTCAAAAAGCGTTAACCTTGTACAAACATATATGTACATACATGTATGACCGAATTTGAATAAATACAAAAGACTATGTTACAATCACTATTACTCTCAATTTCAGTCATGTTTTCTTCAGGAGAAGGAACGAAGGCTGCGTATGTTGTAGACACAGAATCAAGCACCGTAGAATGGTATGCTGAGAAAGTGACAGGAAAGCACAATGGTACAGTAGAAATGAAAAGTGGAGAATTCAGCTTCACTGACAACAAGCTCACAGGCGGAAGTTTCGTAGTGGACATGACCACTATTGACAACTCTGACCTGGAAGGCGAATGGAAAGACAAATTAGTAGGGCACCTAAAATCTGATGATTTCTTTGGTGTGGAGACTTATCCAAACGCTGAGTTTAAAATGACAAGTGCTAAAAAACAAGGTGGCAATAAGTATTTGGTAAAAGGTGACATGACTATCAAAGGAGTGACCAACCCAGTGGAGTTTCCAGCGGAGATCGTAGTAGCAGGTGATCAGGTAATTGGCTCTGCCACTGTAACCATCGACCGATCAAAATACAATGTAAAGTATGGCTCTGGTAGTTTCTTTGATAACCTTGGAGACAAAACCATCTACGATAATTTTGACCTGAAAATAAAACTTGTAAGCAAGAAATAAGTTAAAAATCAAGTTAGGTTAGTCGGTAAGGCCGATCGCTTTTTAGTGATCGGCCTTCTTTTTTAAAAATGTTTCCATCCTTGCGCCTGCAATGGTATGGTGTTGCCACTTCTGGTCACCATCACTCTGCCATTCTGGGCCTGATGCATGTAGCCAATGGTATGGATATCTGCATGATTTTTGATTTTCTCAAAGTCTTCCTGCTTCAGTGTAAACAACAGCTCATAATCCTCACCACCGTTTAGTGCACAGGTATTAGGGTCTATGGAAAACTCCGCTGCAGTCTCATAGGTTTCCTTGTCTATTGGCAGCTTATCCTCATAGACTGCCACTCCTAGTTCAGAGTGCTTGCAAAGGTGAAAAATCTCAGAAGCCAAGCCATCTGACACATCAATCATAGATGTAGGAACTACCCCCAAATCTGCCAGTTCATAAATGATGTTCATTTTGGCATCAGGTTTTAATTGCCTGCCTACCACATAGGGATATTTATCTAGTTTAGGCTGCATCTCTGGATTTCCCAGAAATTCTTGTTTCTCTCTTTCTAATACCTGTAGCCCAACATAGGCTCCTCCCAGGTCTCCTGTGACACATAGAATGTCATTTTCCTGAGCACCGGACCTGTAGGTGATTTTTTCTTCAGTGGTGGTGCCAATAGCAGTCACGGAAATCATCAACCCACTCCTGGATGCGGTAGTATCACCACCCACAAAATCCACCTTATAGGCTTCACAGGCCATTCTAATGCCTTCATACAATACCTCCAGTGCCTCCACAGAAAACCGATTGCTCAGAGCCAGACTCACAGTTACCTGCTTCGGTGTGGCGTTCATCGCGGCAATATCAGACACATTGACGGCTATGGCTTTATACCCGAGATGCTGCAACGGTATATAGCTCAAATCAAAGTGGATACCCTCCACCAGCATATCAGTTGACGTAACGATTAGTTCGTCGCCCACTTTCATTACAGCAGCATCATCGCCTATTCCTTTGATGGTAGAGGCATTGTAAAACCTCACATCTTTGCTCAGATGATCTATAAGACCAAATTCACCTAACTCACTTACCTCTGTTCTCTTCTCGTCACTCATATTCGTTTATTTTGACTTGATCTCCTGGCATAGCTCTACCAACACACCGTTAGTTGTTTTTGGATGCAAAAAGCAGACGAGTTTATTGTCGGCTCCTGCTTTGGGCTTTTCATTGAGCAATTGAAACCCCTCTCCTGCTAACCGTTTCATCTCGGCTTCAATATCATCCACTTCAAAAGCAATGTGATGGATGCCTTCACTTTTCTTTTCCAGGTATTTTGCAATGGCGCTTTCATCCGAGGTTGCCTCTAATAACTCTATTTTATTGGGTCCTACTTGAAAGAAAGATGTGGTGACATGTTCACTTTGTACAGCTTCTTCTTTGTATTGAGGTTGCCCAAAAAGCTTGGCGAATAATTCATTAGCCTTCTCCAAATCTTTGACGGCAATACCTATATGCTCGATTCTGACCATGATGTGTCGATTATGTATTAATTTCGCAAAAATGAGGAAACTTTTAGAGGATTTGAAAGGTTTCCTGAGTTGTTGTATTTTTAAGTAAACTCAACATTTTATGGAGTATAGGACGGATGTCCATGTGGAGGCTGCCAGGATTCAAAATGAAATCAAGAATTTTCTTGGATTGAAAAGCAGTGATTTAGTTTTTGAATATGCCAGCACTGACGGGAAAGTAAAACTGGACCTGATCACAATCAATCCACGTCACAATCAGTCATTTCTTTTCAAAACCATAACCGGTTTTGACAAGACTGATGCTCTTAATAAAATGTTGGACTATGTGAAAACACATAAGGAGAAAGAAAGCTCCTACACCATCCAATGGACAACCAAAGGAATGGCCGAGCTTCAAACCTCTTATTTTCGTGCTAAGAATATTTATGATGCACTGGATAAGCTGTACTATGGCAGGGATATGAATAACCTGACAGTGTTTAGCGTGGTATTAAACCCAATAGCATAAGATTATGATTAATGTTACAGATAAAGCCAAAGAAAGAATCGCGGAGTTAAGATCTGAGGAAGGTCACTCACCGCAGCACAACGTGAGAGTAGCTGTGAAAGGTGGGGGTTGCTCTGGGTTGATGTACGACTTGCTGTTTGATGATCAACTCACTGAATCTGATGAAATCTTCGAAGACAAGGGAGTAAAAGTAATAGTGGATAAGAAAAGTATGCTCTACTTACTTGGCACCACCCTGGATTTCTCAGATGGACTGAATGGCAAAGGTTTTCAATTCATTAACCCAAATGCAACACGAACTTGCGGATGTGGTGAAAGTTTCGCTATTTAAAGTCTGAGTATAACAGAGAAATTTGAAAGCTCACAACCGCATTGTGAGCTTTTTTTTTGATTTTCACCAGCACTACCAAACGTTAGTTTAGAACACACCAAGTAGTCATTGCTTCATGTAAGGCGATTAAAGAACCTCCCTTTTTTACCTGATTTAGGAAATATCTAATATTCTCGTTAAATTGATGTCATATTCCTAACATTTTAACCAGTTTATCATGAAAACGAAAATTTTTATTTCAGTACTAGCACTCGTCCTATTTGCTTGCGGAGGTGAGACCAAGTCAGCTGACGAGTCGGCTGCTGACGTAGTGGATGAAGCAACAGATGCAGTTTCTGATTCAATGGACTCTGTTGTATCAGAAATGGATACGGCCATGACAGCTACTTCTGACAGTCTGGAAATGGCTATAGACAGTGTGACATCTGAGGCTCCATGAGTCTCTAAAAAATTGATCCATAAAAAAGGCTCTGGCAATCCCAGAGCCTTTTTTTATTCCGTCCGTAAGGATTTTACAGGATTAGACAATGCTGCTTTGATGGCTTGATAACTAATAGTAGCTAGCATCAAAACGATGGTAATACCCCCTGCCACCACGAAGCTCAGGGGTGTCAGGTCAATACGATATGAAAAATCCTCCAACCAGGCAGACGTAGCCCAAATGGTCAGTGGCACGGCAATCACCATGGCTACTGCAGATAATACCAGGAACTGGCGAGAAAGCAAAAACACCAAACCTCCTACCGAAGCACCCAGTACTTTGCGAATACCAACCTCTTTCATTTTACCTGTGGCAATGAACATAATGAGACCATAAGAACCCAAACATGAAATGAGAATAGCCAGAATGGCAAAGTAACCAACAGTTCTTCCCAGCCGCTCCTGATCTGCATAGTTTTGATCCAAAGACTCATCTAAGAAGTTATAATCAAAGGTTTCTTCAGGAAAGAAGTCATTCCATACCCCACTCAGCTGTTCCAATGTTTCTGGTATGTTTTTGTTTGCAAGCTTGATAGAGAAGACTGAAAACTGGCCAACAGCAATCTCCATAATCAAAGGATTCATCGGCTGTGACAGGGATAGAAAATTGAAGTCCTCCACCACACCTACTACCTGACCCTTCTTCCCTTCAATATTGATGCTCTTGCCTAAAGCCTCCTCTGGTGAACCAAAGTTGAATTCATCTACAGCAAACCGATTGATCAAAAAGGCTGAGGTATGATCTGTCCCATAGTCCTCTGAAAAAGTCCTTCCAGCAACTACTTCGATATCATAAACTTCTGTAAAATCATAGTCCACAGAATACACCGGAGCAATGACTGCCTCTTCCTGTGTGTAGCCTTCTGGAATCACATTGCGGTTGACCATGCCAAACCCTGGCACGGTTGAAGAAACAGTGCTACCAACCACTCCTGGAAGGTTTTTAAGCTCGTTCTCAAATGCGTTCATCTTCTGACGTTTCTGCTCATCCACTCCACCGAATACATTGTTGAAGTTTTGACTCTGAACCGGAACATTGATGATGTGTTCTTTTTGAAACCCCAACGGACGATTACGCATCATATCCAGCTGCTCAAATACAATAAGTGTACTGGATATCAAGACCACAGATATCACGAACTGCACGACGATCAATCCTTTTCTGAAACTCAGACCTCCCTGTGAGTTACTGGAAACCAACCCTTTAACGCTGTAAATTGGTGATACTCGCGTAACGAAGAATGCAGGGTAAAGACCTGCAAGCAGGCTTGCCAAAACAGTCAACCCTAGAAAACCACCAATAATCATCGGACGATACAACACTTCTACTGAAAGCTCTTTCCCGGTCAGTTCGTTGAGCTGTGGGATGAGTATGGTGGTCAGTCCAAATGCCAGAAAGGCTGCTAAAAATGTAGTGACAAATGACTCACCCAAAAACTGAAAAATCAAATTGGACTTCCAGGCACCCAGCACCTTCCGCATACCAATTTCCTTAGCTCGTTGTAGCGATCTGGCAGTGGACAGGTTCACATAGTTGATACAAGCTATCGCAAGTGTCAACACCCCCACAGCGATGAAGATATAGATAAACATGATGCTGCCAGGAGATTCTGACTGTGCCATCACATCATCATTTAGATGAATGTCCAGTAATGGCTGAAGCTGGTAAGTCTGTCCACGTTGTTGCTGTTGTGGTATTTTCTCTTTTACAAAGTCTACCAGTTTTGTATTTACGTTTTCTGGATCAGCTCCTTTCTCCAATAACACATAAGTTGGAGAATGCGAAACCATCCAGTTTTGCTTGAAATTCTGACGAATGCCTTCAGCAAGTGTGGCTGGCTCCAGGTCATACATGTTGTCATATGGCACCAGCATATTAAAGTGCACGTGGGAGTTGGATGGAAAATCCTTCACTACCGCAATTACTTTGAAGCTATGATTTCCTTCCATCTGGATTTGCTGACCTATTGGATTAGCCTCTCCAAAATATTTTCTGGCAATTTCTGAATTAAGCACTACCGTAAATGGCTGGCTCAGCGCTCCTGAAATGTCCCCGCCGACCAGATCAAATGAAAATATCTGAAACAAATCCGGATCGGCGAAAGTCACATTTGGCTCTTCGAAGCGCTCTGCAGATGCACCGTCACCCACCTGCACGCTGACACTACGGGAAAACATACGACTTACGGCTTCCGTCTCAGAAAAGTATTCTTTAAGCTCCGGACCCATCACCGGTGGTATCCGGGCTATGTCAAAATTGGAGATGAAATATTCCATCCGATATATACGATCCTTTTTATCATGGAACTTATCGTAGCTATACTCATCTACTACAAACAGTAGAATGAGCAATGAACAGGTCAAGCCTCCTGTGAGACCAAGAATGTTGATGATGCTAAATGACTTATGCCTTAGTAAGCTACGAACGGCCGTTTTAAAGTAGTTTTTGATCATAATCCTAATAGTACGGAATTGGATGGGAAAGTTTCAGGAGATTTTGATGAGTGGTTCTAATTACGGCCTATAGCTTTCAATCAGTATCAAATTACCAACGCTTAATATTGAATCAATTATTAATCAACCAGTTAGATCAGCTCAAATTCGATTGGCATTAAGCGGCCATTAGCGGAATATTAAAACCGTAAAAATTGTATGAATATTTTCTGGAGAATGGGTGAAAATTTTAACCAAACCGAAAGCATCCATTAATTAACGAGACATAGTAAAAATGCTATTTCGTAGTTCGTAAAACTTGACTACAAAAACTATGAAACTACGAAAAAAACTACCTTTATTATTGACAGCTCTTGTCATCACAGGAGCTATGGTTTTCAGCTGCGAAGGTCCGGAGGGGCCTGAAGGTCCTCAGGGAGAAACAGGAACACAAGGCGCCTCTTCACTCATCTCTTTAGCGACCGAACCTGCAGGTGACAACTGTGAAAAAGGCGGATTTAAAATTACTGTCGGTATTGACACCAATGGCAATGGTACTTTGGATGCTGACGAAATCACTGGAACAGCTTATGCATGTAATGGCGATACAGGTGACAGTGGTTTGTCATTTCTGATTAACACCTCAGAAGAGCCCGCTGGAGACAACTGCCAGTTTGGTGGATTTAAGATCGAAGCAGGTTTAGATGAAAATGAAAACGGAACCCTCGATGAAGCAGAAATTACCCAAACAGATTACTTGTGCAATGGTGTCTCATCAACCACACTAGGTGCTCTGGCTACTGTATTTCCAGATTTCTCCGCTGTAACGGTGACACCTCTGATTAGCTCACTAGACGAGCTTCCTACTTCAAATGGAGAGCAATTCATTTTGGGCGGATCTGCGGATGGAGCTGGCATGATTCTGAACCCAACTACGGGAAATTATGAATTGATGGTCAACTGTGAAGACCACTATTCAGTAGCTCGAATTACCTTAAATGCTGACCTCAAACCAATCAAAGGTGACTACATGCTCAACTCTGGCGTATCTGATGTTTCCCGTCAGTGCTCTGGTACAATGTGGGAAGCGGCGATTCATGGTGGAGATCGTGACTTATTTATTTCATCATCTGAAACTTTCAATTATACTTCAAGAGGTATAGATCCATTGGATGTGCCTAACCCAACTGAGCAAAACCACCTGGCTGCATTTGGACAGTTTGCCTGGGAGAATAACGTACCACTGCCACAGGTGGCCTACCCTGGTAAAACTGTAGTAGTAGGTGGTGATGACGATTCAGATGACGAAACTGCCTATGGGCAAGTAGCCATGTACATGAGCGAAAGTGGAGATGCAGACCTAACTAATGGTAAAGTATATGTATTAAGGATGGAAGGGGCCACTGGCCCATCAGATGAAGGCGACATTGCATTTGGTACTGAATACGCAGTTGAGTTTGTGGAAATAGAAGGTGGGGCAGACCTAACGCTTGCTGAGATGGGACAGGCAAGTCTGGACTCAAACGCTTTCCAATTCATGAGAGTGGAAGACCTGGATTATGGAAAAGGCTCCGCAGCAGCCAATAGAATTGTCTACTTTGCTGTGACCGGCAGAGGACCTGGCAGAGGTACATTTAATGATTGGGGTACTGGTTACAAACTAGTCCTTGATGAAAACAATCCACTCAAAGGTAAAATGACTCAGATCATTAGTGGCAACACGGATAGCAACAATATGGACGGAAACATCAGTCTACTCCAGAGCCCTGACAACATCTGTGTGACAGAAAACTTTATCTACTGGCAGGAAGACCCTAACTCATTTGACAGAAACCATCAGGCTTATATCTGGCAGACAGACCTTAATGGCGACAATGCTGCTGCTTTATTGCAGATAGATATTAATGAAGGTTTAAATCCGGAGGGAGAAACTTTCTCTGGTGAGTTTGGAGCCATGTTTGACATTTCTGACAAAGTTGGCGAAGAAGGCACTTTCATTCTTTGTCTGCAACCGCACTACTGGGTGAACTCCATGTTTGAAGGAGTGGATGGGCATTTTAACTATGGCAATGCCAACGGTAGCAGAGAAGATGATCAGGGATCTCAATTGGTGATCTTAAGAAACGTACCAAGATAATACTAACTCATTAACATTTAATGAAGGCTCTCCCTGCTTGGGAGAGCCTTTTATATTTCTTTCCATGTTATGAAAAAACTCTTGATCCTTGCGGTACTGACCGCACTAAATATCCAGTGTCAGCACAATCAGACACCGGCCAGAGTAGATTACACGTCACTACAGAAATACCTAACCCAACAGCTAACAGAGGCCATTTACTATACCCGTAAACTGCAGACAAGCGAAACACCGCAGGAGTTAATTAACAACTTTATCTCAGCCCGCAAATACTATAAAAGGGCTGAACCTTTCTGCCGGGTTATCAACGCAGAATCAACTCATAAAATCAATGGCCCGCCACTTCCTATTTACAAAGACGATAGTGGTAAAATACTGGAACCCGTTGGTTATCAGGCAATAGGCGATCAGGTTTATGCCGATGCTATAGATAGCTCGACCTTTAAATACCAAACCGATGTTACCATCGGCTATTTGACTAACCTGATTGAATTAATCAATCGATTTCCACCTAACTCAAGACGTTTTTTTCCGGCCATCCATCAAGAGCTATTGAGTATTTTTAGTCTTAGCATTACAGGTTTTGATACACCCACTAGTCTCATTGGCATTCAGGAAGCAGCCTCTTCCCTTGAGAATATCGAACAGATGTATCGTCTTGTTTTGGCAGATACCATTCGACTTCTCGACATCAGTTTAGACCAACAGTTCACCACTGATTTACAAGAAGCAATAACTTATCTGAAACAAAATCATGAATTCGAGACATTTGACAGATATTTCTTTGGCCGATCTCACATCAACAGACTCACTGCCGACTGGGTAGCAATCCGGAAAACGTCAGGCCTTTACCCCAATCCAAAAAATCTTGCAATTAATCTTGACGCTCCCACTTTCTTTGAAAAAAACTCCTTTTGTGCAGACTTCTTTCTCACGGCAGGGTCTGGCAATATCACTTCAGAAAAGTTAGATCTTGGTAAGCGATTATTTTATGACAAGGCTCTCAGCTCCAGTGGTAATCTATCCTGTGGCTCATGTCATCAACCTGGTCAAGCTTTTCAGGATGGAATGACAGTAGGAAAGGATAAAAATGGAAAGGATTTACTGAGAAACACCCCCACTTTGATCAATTCAGTTTTCCAGCAGAAGTTTTTCTGGGACGGTCGCAGTGATAATCTTGAACAGCAAATTACCATCGTCTTTGATAATCCATCTGAGTTTAATAATGATGCTCACAAGCTTAGAACATCAGAAGTACTGAAAGACTCATCTTACCAGGCCGTTTTTCATTTGGCCTATCCTCAAAAGGAATTCGACCGAGCTGCAATAATAGAAGCGCTTGCGGCCTACACTGGCTCACTTACTTCACTCGACTCTCGATTTGATCAGAACATGAGAGGAGAGCTGGATGATTTTACATCTCAGGAAGTTTTAGGAATGAACTTATTCATGGGTAAAGCCTTGTGCTCCACATGCCATTTCATGCCGTTGACCAATGGTACAGTACCTCCTTTATTTCATGAAACAGAAAAAGAAATTCTGGGAGTCCCTGAAACAGCTGAAAACGAGCAGTTAGATGATGACTTAGGCTTTTACTGGGTGTTCGAACAGGAGATACACAAATCCATGTTCAAAACCCCTACCATCAGAAACATTGCACTCACAGCACCTTACATGCATAATGGAGTATATGATTCGCTAGAGCAAGTGATGGACTTTTACAATCAGGGAGGTGGAGCTGGTCTTGGGTTTGATGTGCCACACCAAACCCTTCCATTTGATTCCCTCAGCTTATCCAATAATGAAATCAATGCCATTATCGCTTTCATGCATACCCTAACTGATGAAGGCGAATATTAAAAGAAAGGGCTGTCTCAAAAGCGGTGCTCTAGTCATCCTGAACTGGTTCCGCATGGAATGTCAGGATCTAAAATGCATTGATATTCAACTACATAGATTCTGAAATAAACCTGTCTGCCGACAGGCAGGTTCAGAATACACCAATTTCAGGCTTTTGAGACAGCCCTTTCTTATTCTAGACATGCAAACCGCACTCACTCTTTTCCTGACCTTGCCAGCGTCCCTCTCTTCCTTTTCCCTTTTTGGTGCAATGCACACATCCTATGGACCCATAGCCTTCGTACTGAAGTGGATGAGTTGGCAACTCATAAATGGTGCGGTACAAGTTGAGATCTTCGGGTCCCATGTCGATGATTGGATGAAATTTCAATAGCTCATTTGATCGCTCAAAAAGCTTCTTGTCGGCTCTATTGGCATTCTGAAATCGGAGTAAGCCCGAGATCCAAATATCCTTTCCTTTCTTCAGCTCATTCATCGGCTCCACCTTGTTGATAAAGCAGCAGAAATCTGAATGACCTTCCCAAACTCGATACTTATTGGTAAACTCATGTGAGCTTCTTCTAGGCTTCACATCCACAATGTTTAGGTCGAATTGGCTAATGAGTTGTTCTTTGTAGCGATGCGTTTCTTTGAACAAATACCCAGTGTCTATCAAATGGATAGGGTGTCTGGGTGCTACCTTGTTGATCAGGTGCAACAGTACGACCGAGCTGCCACCAAAAGATGTGGTGACGAGAATCTTCTCCGGATCAAACTCTTCGAAAAGTGCTTTGAGACGGTCCAGATAAGTGAGGTTTTCGTACTTATCGTTTAGTTCACTTAACTGTGGTTTCATTATCCTCATTCTTTTCTACAAGTACGGAAGTGATTTCATTGAGCTTTTGCACCTTGGATTCAAAGTCTCCTTTCAAGCGATCTCTGATGGATTTGAGCTGATCCAGGAGCTCCTGGGTATTCTCAGGCAATACTTCTTCGAGTATTTGTCGGAACCGCTTGGCAAAAGTGGGCGACTTACCATTGGTGCTAATACCAATTTTTAAATCACCTTTTTTGACGGTAGATCCTAAATAAAAATCGCAAAGATCCGGAGTATCCGCCACGTTGGTGAGCAGCCTTAGTTTTTCTGCCTTCTTTTTCAAGCGAACATGCAAAGCATAATTATCAGTAGCCAGTATCAAGATATCAGCTGTTCTAAGGTCTCTACCCCGCACCTTGCGATTAATCAATTGAATATTTTCAGCCTGATTGGATAAATCCACCAATTCGGACTTGATCTCTGGAGCAATCACAGTAATCCTGGCATTGGGATCATTTTTCAGCAATGCTTCCACTTTTTCCAAGCCCACGTTACCTCCTCCCACCACCAGCGTTTGTACCTGGTGTAGTTTGATGAAAACAGGGAAAAGTACATTACCGTCTGATTGTATCATATTCAAGCAACTTCTGTTTTGGCAGCTTCCCACCACTGGTTGAGCTGCTGTTCGTTGGTGGCTAATGCTGCACCTTCACCAAATACCAAGAGCGCTGGAGCAGCAGGTTTCTTTTCTTTAGCTATTGCCACTATGTCTGAGACTTTTCCTTTGATCACATCACCGTCAGCATGAGAGCCCTTACTAATGATAGCTACAGGTAAGTCACCGCGTCCATTGGCTGTATAAGCATCTGCAATAAGTTCAAGCTTACCCAAACCCATGAAATAAAGCGTAGTAGGTGACCAGGCAGCGGCATTCAAGACCTCTTCACTCAAGCTACCTTCTTTGGTAGTAGCTGTCACCACGCTAAAACTCTGATTGATCCCCCGACACGTCAATGGAACTCCAAAATAGCCCGGCAGCATGATACTGCTGATCCCCAGTACCACATCTACCTGTAGTCCGTGCTTCTCCGCATAGGTCTTCTCTTCAAAACCCCGACCAAATACAAAAGAATCTCCACCTTTCAACCGAACCACGTGTCCCATTTCCTTAGCATACTGCACGATCAAGTGATTGATAGTGTCTTGCGATACGGATGACTTGCCGGCACGCTTGCCTACCGGGATGTGCAGCGCTTCTGGAGCATATTTCAACAACTCTGGATCCACCAGTGCATCGTAGAGCACCACATCTGCACTTTCAAGTGCCTTTACTCCCTTGAGCGTGATTAGCTCTGGATCCCCAGGGCCTGCACCAACTAATGTAACTTTTGAAAAACCAGACATCCTTAAGCTTTGTAAAATTCGTTGATCACTAATTTATCTGCCTCACCATTTCGTAGGGAGTTGATAGCCGCAAAGAAGGCCTCTGCCTGACCCAAGTAGGACTTGGCAAAATCTTCTGTCGGTTCATATTTGTTAATCTGAAGGACTAGTTCGGCAAAATCACCAATCGCTGACAATTCTCCTTTGTTGATCACTTCATTTTGAAAATCCTCGATAATACCTGCATGGGTATTGCACTGAATGTCTTTGTGTAGCAAGATCGCCTTGGCACCAATCACTAACGTATTGTAGGCATAGTAGATGGCATTGGCCCATTTTTGCTCTTCCAGAGCTTTTTGTCCACTGGTCAGTCGATCATTAGCATCGTTGATGATGGTCCCTACCAGATCCAGCATCACTCCTGCACACTCACCAACGCCGATTTCCGGCACAAAATCATCTACCTTTCCCCAATCCTGATAGTCTTTATCTGCGAGGGTTTTCACATCTCCAAGATGCTTGAGCACATCATAGAAGTATCGCTTGCCCTGACGTCTGAAGTAGGCATTGAAGTACTCCCCATCAAAGCTGTTTTCTTCATAGTTATTCAGGATCTCTCGCACCGTTTCTGGAATCCGTTTGGTCGGGATTTTGATCACCTTCTCTGCAATATTGCCTTGCCCGTCCGGGTCTACACCACCGCCAAGCACCACTTGCATAGCCGGAGCTACTTTGTCTCCATTTTTGATACTGGAACCATGAAAACCGATATTGGCCACCATATGCTGCCCACAGGAGTTCATGCAACCACTGATTTTGATCTTAATCAATTCCTCATCAATCAAATGCGGAAACTCATCACGAACCAGGTTTTCCAACTCCAATGCAAGAGCCGTACTATTCGTCACACCCAAATTACAGGTATCAGTACCTGGGCAAGCAGTTACATCAGCCAGCGTATCAAATCCAGCTGCAGCAAAGCCTAATTCCTTCAATCCTGCGTAAATCGCCGGGATATTTTCCAGACGCACATACTTCAGCAACAGCCCCTGATTCAAAGTAAACCGGATGTCATCAGCTGCATACGAGCGGACAAGGTCTGCCAGTTTTCTAGCCTCTGGTGACTTGATGTCTCCAAGAGGAATGCGCACCTTCACAGCAAAAAACCCTTCTTGTTTTTGTTCAAATACGTTGGTTTTAAACCAGGTATCATAGTTCTCATCAGTAGCTATGTCTTCTACCGTAAGAATAGAATTGTCCTCCGGCACCCGGGTGATTACTTTCTTCGTGTTGATTTTATAGGTATGATATGGCAGGGACTTGCGCTCCTCTTCGATCAGCTTCATGAACCCATCCAAACCAATACCTTTTTTGGGATCAATCAAGAACTTTAGTCGAGCTTTGTGTCTGCGCTCTCTTTCACCATAGCGATCAAACACCCGGAGACCAGCTTCAATGAACGGAATCAACTCATCCTGTGGCAGGAATTCATAGGCTAATTGACCCATGAAAGCTTGAGCACCCAAGCCTCCTCCAACGATAACTTCAAACCCAAATGCTCCATCCTTGATCTTAGGAATAAACCCAAAATCATGAATGTAAGTAAATGCCGAATCACTTGGAGATGATGAGAATGCAATTTTGATCTTGCGACCCATCTCCTGGCAAACCGGATTTCTTAAAAAGTATTCAAATACACCCTGAGCATAAGGCGAAACATCAAAAGGCTCCTCAGGATCTATTCCTGCAAATGGCGAGGCAGTTACGTTTCTCACGGTATTGCCACAAGCCTCCTTAGAGGTGACCCCTACCGTCTCTAACGCCTCCCATATGGCCGGTGAGTCATCTAGTTTCACATAGTGTAGCTGTATGTTTTGCCTGGTGGTGAGGTGCAGGTTACCATTGGTGTACTGCTCCGAGAGGTTGGCCACTGTTTCCAGTTGGTCTGCAGTAATCTTTCCAAATGGCAGTTTCAAGCGAAACATTTGTACACCCTGCTGACGCTGACCGTAAACTCCTCTAGCCAATCGAAAGGCTTTGAAGCGCTCTTCAGGAATTTGTCCCAGCTTAAAACTTTGGATCTTATCCTTCAGCTCCTCAATGTCTGATTTGGCTTCTTTAGAAATGGTTTTAGTGCTCATTATTGTTGTTGGTTTGGCATAAAAAAACCCCAGAAATAATCTCCCGGGGTTTGTTATAGTTCTTTGATATTTTATTACTTATAACTGTATCCGGGATTGAATGGTACAAATACAACATGCACAGCACATACAGCATGCGCAGCAGATGGTTGTAATAAGAATTTGGAAATTTGGTCTAGTAGACATTGAGTAATTGTTTATTGCTTAAAAATGAAATAGATAAAGTGTCAGACTTATCTACAACAGCAACAACAACATACTGCACCTATCAGGTGGTGTTTGTCTTCTAGCTTTAAAATGTTTTGTTTTTTCATCTTTATTAATTCATATTCTCCAGGCAATATCACCCGAATCAGGACTTAGCACCTTGAATGTTGCTTTTAGGTTGCTAGCGCTTCTCAGAGCCTGTCTCTCCACGCTTCTTTATAAATCAATTACTCTGAATTGATGAGACAAAGGTGTGATGGATTTTTGAACTTTCAAAACCCATCACCCATGTTTAACTAAAATAATTCTGAAAATTATGATTTAACCAAATTAAAGGCAGTAAAATCAAATATTACCAAAATAATAAGAGGCAAATCGCTTATCCTTAAAGCGAGGCTAAAAATTCAGTGAGTGCCCCGGACTGTACGTGAATTGCCACCGATCGATTCTTCCTTCTGTTTTGCTCGGAGGTATTAGGAACGAGCGGCTGCTCCTCTCCAAGACTCTCTACTTCCAGATAATCAATATTCAAACCCTTATTCATCATCATTTCCATAACCTCGTAGGCACGCTGAGTCGCGAGCTGGTGATTGTAAGCTTTGGGTCCAAGGTCACATGTACGCCCGACTATTTTAATATTCAGTGGCTGATCGGCGAACTGTACCTTTAGTTCATCAATAAACTCCTTTACCTGTGTAGGTGCATCGGGAGCTTTTGCGTCCACCTCGAATTGAATGATTCGGGTGCTGATGTTATTGGTTTTTGGTGTGACTTTAGCTGGGTCTGTCCCTCCGTGTGAATACGCTGGAAACAGACTAACACAGCAAAGGATGAAAAAGCTAAATAATAGCTGTTTCATCGAGTGATTTGAGTAGTTCATAGTAGTTGTGGTGTGTTTCGTCTAATATAAAGATAACATCAATTTCTTTATATTGTTATATATTAATCTTCTAATATTACCATTTAACAAACAGGTAATATTGCAATCCAGTCACACCGTACTGATTGTCATGCACTTAGCAAAAACGACTTAAAGTACCGGTAAAATCAATTTAATTGGTGAGTAATTTGCGAAGTGGAGTCACTAAAACGTAGATAAGCAAAATACCTGCAACAATAAAGGCGGTAAGAGAAACCCCTTGTGCCTCACCCAGTTGCTTTACTCCAATAGCTGATATTCCCCAGACGCCCACCAATGTAGAGACCACTTGATTGAGTTGGTTGGTTTGGAACACGTACACAGCCATAGCAATGACCAAAACCAAAATAGCCCATAGCTCTGGAGTGAGCAGAAAATTAAAGCCGGTGCTTTTAAAAAAAGCGGAGAAGTTGGCCACCAGCGCTACAATAATCCAGCCCTGATAAAGTGATATTGGAAAGTGCACTAAAAATAAGTCGGATTTGACTTGTGTATCCCAATGGGCTAGTCGAGTATTTAATCGTGTGAGGGTCACTAACAGCCCTATCATCACCAGCACGCTGACTGCCAGGTAATCATAAAGCCAAACAACTACCCATATGCTATTTAAGAAGTTAGCGATTATGAGTAAAGCCCCTACTTTCTGCACGGGCACTGGACGTTTACGAGCCACTATCCACTGATAGATAACAAGAGCAATGAGTGAGAGGTAGATAATACCCCAGATGGAAAAAGCATATCCAGCGGGAGTAAGCAAATTATTGTACTTGCTACTCACATCGGCAATCGTCCGGTCATTAAAGAAGCCGGTATTGGACCAGTAGTTAACCACCAGCGTAATCGCTAAAACAACCGAATTGAATATCGGGTATTGATATTGTCTCATACCCCCTTCAACCAGTTAATTATGAGAATGTTGGGCTAGTATGCTCTGACAGTGACTCCTTTCATGAAGTTCACAAACGCCTTGTTGACCACACGATTTCCTCCAGGAGTAGGATAATCACCTGTAAAGTACCAGTCACCCAGGTGATTAGGACAAGCTTTGTGCAAATTCTCTACAGTCTGATAAACTACTTCCAGCTCAGCCTTCATGTTTTTAGGCCGTACGATCTCCGTGATCTTTTGTGACACCTGTTCATACGTGAAAGGCTCATAAAGCTCTTTCACATAGTTGGGCTGGTTCTTATCGCCGCTAGCAGCCAGACACTTTTCAAATACTTCATCCAGCAGATATTCCTTATTGTGGTCCTTGAGCAAAGCAAGTACAGCCCTGAAGGCTACAAACTCCTTCATTTTGCTCATGTCTATTCCATAACAATCCGGGAATCTAATCTGTGGTGCAGAAGAAACGATGACTATTTTCTTAGGCTCCAATCGATCCAGAAGTGTAAGAATACTCTTCTCCAGGGTAGTTCCACGCACGATCGAATCATCAATGATTACCAGAGTATCAGTTTTCTTTTTGATCACTTCAAACGTGGTGTCATAAACGTGAGCCACCAGATCATCGCGATGCTGATCGTCAGTAATGAAGGTGCGGAGTTTAGCGTCTTTGAGCACTAGCTTCTCCACTCTAGGCCTAAAAGATAGGAGCTCCTCCATGGACTCTACACTTGGTTTATTGTCCAGAATGATATCCTTCCGCTTATCGATGAGGTAATTATCTACCCCTCTGAGCAATCCAAGAAACGAGGTTTCTGCTGTATTGGGGATGTAGCTAAATACCGTGTTTTTTAAGTCAAAGTTGACAGCCTTTAGCACATTTGGTATCAGCAACTCACCGAGCTTTCGGCGTTCGTTGTAGATATCCGGATCTGTTCCTCTAGAAAAATAGATCCGCTCAAACGAACATGATTTCTTTTCTTTTGGCTGGATGTATTGTTCTTCTCTGTAGCTGCCGTCCTTATCGATAATTAGAGCATGACCAGGCTTAACTTCCTGTATATCATCGTAGTTGCAATCAAAAGCCGTCTTGATGGCAGGCTTTTCTGATGCCACTACCACTACATCATCATCTGCATAGAAGTACGCCGGACGGATGCCATTAGGATCACGGGCCACGAACGAAGCTCCGTACCCGACCATTCCGGTCATGGTGTAGCCACCATCAAAATCCCGGCAGGACTTTTCTAATACCCGCCTGAGATCGATCTCATCCTCAATGATATCTGTGATCTCCTGGTTGGTTTTCATCCCTCGATACTGATCGAAAATTGCCTGATTGGCCTCATCCAAAAAGTGACCGATCTTTTCCATCACGGTCACTGTATCTACTTTTTCCTTAGGATGCTGACCCAATGTTACCAACTTATCAAATAGCTCATCCACATTGGTCATGTTGAAGTTGCCGGCCATTACCAGGTTACGACTCCTCCAGTTATTTTGTCTCAGGAAAGGATGACAGCTCTCAATATTGTTTTTACCATGCGTACCGTACCTGAGGTGCCCCATCCACACCTCACCAGTGAACGCATAGTTTTCTTTCATCCACTGCGCGTTGTAGAAGTTTTCCTTGCCTTCTTTCTGAGCCTTATTGTATTTCTTACTGACCTTCCCAAAAATCTCCTCTATTGGTTGCTGTGCGGTAGTCCGGTAGCGGCTAATGTACCGTGTACCCGGAGGCATGTTGAGCTTGATATTGGCCAATCCAACGCCATCCTGCCCTCGATTGTGTTGCTTTTGCATGAGAATGTACATCCTCTTAGCTGCATAAGCTGGCGTGCCGTACTTATCAATATAATATTGGAGAGGTTTTCTCAGTCGAAGTAAGGCTACTCCACATTCATGTTTAATAGGATCGCTCATGAGTCAGTTTACCAGTCAAGGAATTTAATATTATTTGCAATGTTATTCAATATTTCCGGGCTAAAGAATAACCATAACACCAAGAGTGTGAAAATAGTTGCTATGATCCGCTGACTGAGTGATGACCGGGAATAATTTAGATTTTTGCCTTCCTTAAAGAAGATGAAGTACGGCAACTTGAGATAGAAAAAGAGAGAAAATACGACACTACTTACAGCCACTATTAAGTAAGAGAGCACCCATGGATCGCCCACTGACTGGCACCACTCCCACATGATCGTGAACAGGTAGAATTTGATCGTAAAACCAGAGGTTGGTGGTAAACCGACCAGTGCGATCATGGCAACCACCACAATACCTCCCAAATAGCTTTCCTTGCTGCTCAATCCAGCAAATTGCTCGATGGTGGTTAACCCTTTGGATTCGAATAACGCCACGAGATAAAACACTGTGATATTCATCAGTGCATACACCACTGAATACCACACAAAAGCGCTCATTCCATTCTCGAAAGGAATGAGCAATGTAGCCAGTAGAAATCCCGAATGAGCAATGGCACCATAAGCAATCATTCGTTTCACATTGGTTTGCTGAAGTGCACCAAAAGTGCCTATGACAATGGTGGCCATACCCAAAATAGCAACCATGACCACCATCCAGGGCTGATCCATCATATGCAAACTATCCAACACATTATTGAGAAGTACCAAGCCAGCCACCTTCGGCACTATGGATAGTACCGCCACAGCCCCTGTTGGAGCAGCCTCGTAAGTAGTTGGCACCCAGATATGGAAAGGAACAATGCTGATCTTGAAAAGCAAACCACCAACAAATAAGGTGATCCCGAGATTTAGAAAGTGGTCATTCTCTACCACCCCGAAATCCATCAACGAAAGGTCAAGGGTTCCAGAATAGCCGAATAAAATAGACGCTCCATAAAGTGCCAAGGCGGAGCTCACTCCTCCAAAAAGTAGGTATTTAATACTTGCTTCGAACGACTTTTTTTCAAAATTAAAATTGGTCAGGAGGTAGCTGGCAAAAGAAGTCAGCTCTACAACCAGATAAATAACTAGCAGGTTATTTGCTGAAAGCATAAAGGTGCTGCCCACCACTACAGACAGTAGTAAAAAATAAAATTCACTACGATGCTTTCCTGCCGTGGGGTAAAACACGATCCAGATACCTGAAAAAACAAATAGGGCTTTCAGAAATGCATGTAGGTCGTTGATAGCCAAATTTTGATTAACAATCAGCTCTGACTCTATTCCAAAATCAACCAGGAATAATCCTACCAATAGGACCAAAACGTAAACCACTTTGTAAGCGACTCTGGATGAAGTGACCATTCCTACTATGAGTAATAGGAAAGAGCCAATGACAAGTCCAAGTTCGAAGGACAAAGCACTCAGGCTACTCAGGATCTGCTGTAATTGATCTCCTAGCATATCAGAGACTCAAGTAAGATTGTCCCTGACTCATCAGGCTTTGCACAAAGAATTGCATGGTGTTTTCGATTGGGTCCAGTAATAGTGACGGAAAGACACCAAAAAGAACTGTAAGCAGAGCCAGTGGTAACAACATCAACCACTCTCTGGTGGTGAGATCCAGCATTTTGGCATCCCAGTCAGCTTGCTTGGTCCAGTACTTACCAAAGAACATTCGCTGGAGTGTCCAGAGATAATAACCCGCAGATATGATGATCCCCAACACAGAAACCATCCCAATCCAACGAGGAAACAAACCATTGGCGTGCTGTGCGCCAATTGCTCCAATCAGGACCAACACCTCCCCTACAAAACCAGACAACCCCGGCAACCCAAGAGAGGCAAAGAAAAACAACACCACAAAAAAGGTGTATTTAGGCATCTTAGAAGCCAACCCGCTCAGCCCCTCTATTTGTCTGTCATGCGTACGGTCATAAACAACTCCTACCACCAGGAATAACGCTCCGGAAATGAATCCGTGTGACACCATCTGGAATAGCGAGCCAGTAACTCCTTCGCTCGTCAGCGCTGCAAGACCGAGAAGTACAAATCCCATGTGTGATACAGAGGAGTAAGCAATCAGCTTTTTGACGTCATTCTGTGCCATGGCTACCATTCCTCCATAGACGATTGATAACATCCCGACAATTGCAACTGGCTGAGCCAACTGGATGGCTATATCTGGGAAAATAGTATAGCAAATCCTGAACAGACCATATCCTCCTACCTTCAGCAATACTCCTGCAAGTAGAACCGAAATAGCTGTGGGTGCTTCTACATGTGCGTCTGGCAGCCAGGTATGAAAAGGCACTGCCGGCAGCTTAATCAAAAAGCCAATCAACAAGAATAAAAATGCCCAATACCTCAAAGAAGAACCCCAGAGTAAAAAGCCACTCCCTGGTGCGAGTAATGAATTTTCAAGAAAATTTCCGTCCATCATCTGGATGAGACTGAAGGTATTTATCTGATTGCCTGAAGCATCAATTGAGCCAGTGGAAAGATATAAACCAATCATGACCACCAATATCAAAAGAGAACCCAATAGCGTATACAGAAAGAATTTGATGGAAGCATAAGATCTTCTTGGCCCGCCCCAGATTCCAATGAGGAAAAACATAGGAAGCAGCATGAATTCAAAAAACACATAGAACAAGAAAAAATCCAGCGCCACAAAACAGCCAATCAAACTTCCGCTAAGAATGAGATACAGCATGAAATATCCTTTGACCTTTTTGGTGAGGTTCCATGAGGAAATGACACCAATAACCAGAAGCAATGCACTCAACACTACCAGTGGCATGCTTATACCATCTACACCAACGAAATAGTCTACTTGCAGTGTGCCTATAGTCCCAACCTTGAGCTGTATCCAGGGTAAAAGCTCAGTGAATTGAAATGCTTCATTCCAGCTAGCTGGAGCTACGCTACCATCGAACTGGAAAAACAGAACCAATCCAAGAACCAACTGGATACAAGTGACTACCAGCGCCACCAATTTCATCAGGTACGTTTTACCTCCAGGAAGCACTCCAATGATGAACGCTCCCAAAAAGGGTAAGAATATAAGCCAACTAAGCAGGTTATTCATTCTTTAATTTTCTACTTAAAACTGAAACCAGAGCACAATACTCAACAGTAAAACCAGCAGCCAAACCAGTTGATTTTGGATTTTCCCCGATTGGATACCCGTGAGCATTCCACCAATTGTTTTGGAAAACCAGGCCATAAAATTAACAATACCATCGATGATTTCTCGATCGATAATCGCCAGCACCTTACTAGATACGACCGTCCATACGCCTATACCATTGACAATTCCATCAAGTACCTTTTTATCTATTCTGCCAAAGGTTCTAGCCAATCTCAGATAAACTCTGGATACCAAGTCATAAAAAGGCTCTATGTACCAACTCTTAAATGATAGCTGACCTAGGAAAGACTGTGGCTGCTGAGCTGATTGGAATGTAAGTGTTCGATTCGATCTTGGACCGAAAAACACCAGGCTTATCGCCAAACCGGCAACAGCCAGAGCTATGGACAAGATCATGGTAAACAAAGGAATACTCGAATCAATGGATTCATGGGCGCCGAATAGTGGATTGCTGAAATACCAACCATGTGCATTAAGTGGGTTGAAGGCATGTCCAATCCACAAAGCTCCCACTGCCAATAGCATCAAAGGAATTTTGAACTGAAGAACGGGCTCAGCAAGTGAAACAGGTTTCAACTCGCTTCTGGCCTGCCCAAAAAACACCAACCATATTTGCCGGCCAACATAAATGGGAGTAAGTAAAGCGGTAATAAATCCGAGATCTGAGACTAGGTACACCCACCAACCATAGGACTCTGAAGTAGCGGCAGCCCACAGCCAGGCTCCTGTTAAAATGCCTTCTTTGGATAAGAATCCAGAAAAAAGCGGTAACCCGGATAAAGCTAAACCACAAATCAAAAAGGAAATGAAAGTGACAGGAAGGTGTTTTTTGAGCCCGCCCATCAACCGCATGTCTTGCGCATCAAATCCATGATCGTCATGATGGACCGCATGCAGATAATGAATCACCGCTCCGGCACCTAAAAATAATCCAGCCTTAAAGAATGCATGTGTCCACAAATGAAAGAGAGAGGCTTCTCCAGCTCCTACGCCTATGCCCATGACCATATAGCCGAGCTGCGAGATGGTAGAAAAAGCCAACACCTTTTTAATATCAAACTGAGTCAGTGCTGCCACAGCTGCCATAAACGCGGTAAAAGCACCCAGTACCGCTGTGGTGGTCAGTACCACCGGAGTAAGTACTGGCTGCACTCGAATCAATAAATACACTCCGGCTGCCACCATGGTAGCCGCGTGGATGAGTGCTGATACCGGTGTGGGACCGGCCATCGCTTTCGGCAACCAGCCAAAGAACGGAAACTGCGCAGACTTACCCAGTGCACCCAGTAAAAGACCAAATCCAGCAAGCGTCAATAACGACGAATTTTCCAAAGGGGAGAATTCTGAAATAAATGGCTGATCAAATACACTGATCATTAAAATCACTCCAACTAACAAGCCGGCATCTGCCACTCGATTGATCATGAATGCTTCTCTTGCCGCTTTAGCTTTCTGCTGATCCTGAAACCAAAAACCGATTAGCAGGAAGGAAGAGAAGCCAACCAACTCCCAGAAAACGAACAACAACAACAAATGATCAGCTGCCAGGAGGCATAGCATGGAGGTGGTGAAAAAGCCTAGCTTGGCATAATACCTTTTGATACCCGGATCACCTTTTAAATAGGCTGCTGAAAATAAGTGTACCAATAGCGAAATGAAACAGACCAGGGCAATCAATAAAGCTGGCATACCATCAACGTACCATCCCAGCCGATATCCTGGCATCCACTCCCACCGATATAGGATTGGCTCGTTGAAGGCTTCAAATACTAAGACACTACTCAGTAAGAATGCCGGCACTATACCTACCAATACCACCTTAGGAGCCATTCGATTGCCAGAAGCATAAGCTCCAATACCCCCAATGAGGGGTAGCAGTAGAACCAGTGTCATATAGAATAAGTGTGCTGGCATCTAGTATTCCATGGTGTTGAGGTCATCCAAATCTGACGAACTGAAGTTCCGATAAATATTTAATAAAATAGCCAATGCGATGGCCGCTTCTGCTGCTGCCACCACCACAGAGAATATAGCAAAGAGTTGCCCATCCAGATTCGGATTGAACTTCGAGAAAGCCACCAAATTCAGGTTGGCAGCATTGAGCATCAGCTCAATACCGAGCAAAACGAACAGGGCGTTCTTCTTTATCAAGACCATAAGTAATCCTGCACAGAGTAGGAATGCAGCCAGTAGCAAATAATATGTCAAAGGAATGGCCATCATATGTTTCCAGATCGTTTGGCAAGGTAAGAAGCACCTACCAGCGCCACCAGTAAGACAAAGGCAATCAGTTCAAAGCTCAATATATAATCAGTCATGAAGCTAACCCCAATTTTTCTTACCTGATTGGTCATGACTGGTTCTCCCTGCCAGGATAAGCCTGAATTCAGAATAAACCAACTTAGTAGTCCCATCATCAGAACGACCAAAGCACCACTGATAAAAACATTGCGATGCTCCGTAAGCACCCCTTCATCGGATATTCTCCTAGTGAGCATGATCCCAAAGAGCAATAGCACAACGATACCACCGGCGTAAATCAAGATCTGCACCACAGCCATCAGCTCGGCATGAAGCAATACGTAAATGGCTGCCACACCCAGTAGGGCTATCACCAATGCAAATGCCGCGCGAATGATGTTTTTGGTTACTAACATGTAGATCACCGGGACAACCACCATCACTGCAAAGAAGGCAAACAAAGTATTAGCTATTGTCATCTCCATCTTTAGGTTTCTTACGAATCACTGGTCTTGGGCGATATTTGGGTTTTGGCTTATCCTCTTTATTTTCATCCGCCTTTTGCTCACTCTTGGGCTTGATTTTTGGCTTCATCACGGGCCTTGGTTTGGCAGCCTTCTTTTCTTCCTCGCTCTCACTCTTCGGCTTGACTTTAGGCTTCATCACAGGCTTCGGCTTACTGGCTTTCTGCTCAGAGCTTTCAGCTTCTGTTTTTGGCTTCATTACCGGTTTTGGGCGTGCCGCTGATTTGCTTTCGTTTGCTTCGGACGCATCGGTCTTCGGTTTCATCACAGGCTTGCTCACTTTAGGCTTCATCGCAGGTTTTGCACCTGATGCAGGTTTTACCGGTTTTGGCCTCACCGCAGGTTTGGGTTTAGCTGAAGTCACCTCACCTTGAGCACTCGCTTTGGCTTCTTTTTCTGCCGCTTTTTTCGCTTCAAACGCTTCTAATTCCTTACGCTTCTGCGCAATGTCGGCCAATGACATATCTGCAAACGAGTACACATGATCGTTGATGTCAAATTCACTGAAATCATACACCTTGGTCATGGTCAGGCATTCCGTTGGGCATACGGTAGTACACAGTCCACAAAAGCAGCACTTACCCATATCTATATCAAACTTAGCTGCATGGATTCTTTTAGGTGTACCGTCAGATGTGACCCCAAACGTCTCCGGTGATCGGATGGCCTCTATATCAATACAATCAACCGGACAAACCTTGGCACATTTGTCACAAACGATGCAATCATCAATCTCATTGTGCAATCGGTAGCGAGCATTATCGGGCACTGGTAGCGACTCATAGGGATACTCCAAAGTCACAATTCCTTTATCAACCTCAAAATAGCTCTCATCTTCTATTCCGATTGGTTTTCTGGAAAAACGAGCTTCGGTCAAATACCGAAGGGTCAACTTCAATCCAGAACTCAATGTGCTTACTGCTTCTTTTATGTTTTTGAAATAGCTGCTCATATCACCCACAATTTCCAAATCCCAACGATGAACAACAAAAGAATGGCTGCTGGTGTGAGGTATTTCCATGAAAGAGCCATCAATTGATCCACTCTCAGTCGCGGATAAGTCCAACGAATCACCATCTGCAGAAAAATAAAAAACGTTGCTTTGCTAAACAACCAAATCACGCCCCAGATAGGTCCAGTAGTCCATTCAGCCAGAGCTAACCCACCGATATTCGGAAAGGGCGTGTTCCAACCCCCAAAGAACAAAATGGCTGCCAGGAAAGAAACTAAGAGCATCATGGCATATTCGGCAAGCATAAATAGCCCCCAACGAAAACCACTATACTCCGTGAAGTATCCCCCAATCAATTCGGACTCCGACTCTGGTAAATCAAATGGTACTCTATTAGACTCTGCCAAACTAGAAATAAAGAAAATGATAAAAACTACCCACAAAAAAGGCATGGTAAACACACTCCAACTTAAAAACCCACCATTTTGGCTTACTTCCAAAGCTTGAATACCTAAAAAATACTGCGGCGTATCTGAAAGAATTCCCTGATCGTTGCTAATGATCTGGAGGTCAAGTGACTGGTAATACATCACTACCGCCAATACAGAAAGTCCGAGAGGAATCTCATAGGAAACGATCTGAGCTGCAGCCCGCATAGCACCATACAACGAATACTTGTTGTTAGAGCCCCAACCGGCCATTAGTATTCCCAACACGTCGATGGATACGATCGCCAATAAAAAGAACACCCCAACGGTAAATCCAGCACCCTCTACCTCTGTAGTGAGTGGCAGTGCTGCATATCCAGCAAAAATGGATGCAAACACAATAATTGGAGCCACCAAAAAAAGTGCTTTATCAACTGCTTTTGGACGTATGTCTTCCTTCTGAAGCATTTTTAGCAAATCCGCAATGGTCTGAAACAAGCCAATGGGACCCACCTCCATCGGCCCGAGCCGATTTTGGATGAAGCCAGCAATCTTCCGCTCGCCGTATACGCCGATAACCACGAATCCTAATAAGAAAGGAAGAAAGACTAAAAATGTGATCATTCTATGGACAACCTGCTGGTGTAAAAAAAGTTGACGCTAAGTTAAATGAAGGAGGCTACAACGGAAAAGAATATCTGGAAGTAATCAAAAGAATCATAGGCACAAACCAGAAAAGACCAAATGGATACATTACTTTTCCCATTCTAATTGATAAATAGTTTGAATATCTTTTGCTCATGAGTAAGCCAATAATTGTGATGGGAGTCTCGGGATGTGGTAAATCAACCATCGGTGAGATGCTCGCGAGCCAACTGGATTACACATTCTTTGATGCAGACGATTTTCACCCGGATAGTAACAAGAAAAAGATGGCTGCCGGCACCCCACTGAATGACGATGACCGTAAACCCTGGCTACTTCGGCTAGCCACTGTGCTACAGTCCAATCAAAATTCTGTATTGGCTTGCTCCGCATTAAAAGAATCGTATCGCAGGCTCATGGACCCCAATAAGCAGTATTATTGGGTGTATCTCAATGGAAGTCGGGAGCTGATTTTTGATCGAATGCAACAGCGAAAAGGACACTTCATGAAGCCTGAGATGCTGGACAGCCAATTGGCTACCCTGGAAGAGCCCGAAGATGCCATTACGGTATCAATAGAACTCCATCCACAAGAAATGATCGATCAAATCTTGAGCCGTCTTACCAATGACTAAATGATTTTTTAGGAATCCTCCACAATGGTTATTTTGCATCCAAACAGCAAGACCATGAAGCAATATTCCTTTATTACTCTATTTTGTCTGACACTGATTGCATCCGCACAACCAGACACCCAAGTACTAGACGAATACCTCTCAAAAGCCCGAAAAGACTGGGAAGTACCAGGGATGGCTGTAGCCATTGTCAAGGACGGAGAGATCGTTTTGGCCAAAGGCTATGGCACAAAAGCACTCACCTCTAAAGAACCTGTAAATGGAGAGACCTTGTTTGCCATTGCGTCCAACACCAAAGCGTTCATCGCTTCTTCTCTTGCCAAACTGGTGGCTGAAGGAAAAATCAAATGGACTGATCGTGTGATTGACTATCTACCCTATTTCGAGCTCTACGACTCTTATACCACCACTCATACGACCATCGAAGACCTCCTAAGCCATCGTGTGGGTTTAGGGACTTTTAGTGGTGACCTCATGTGGTACAAAAGTGAACTCACAGCCGAGGAAGTAATCAAAAAAGTTAGATATGTACCTCAAGCCTATGACTTCAGGGCTGGATATGGATACTCTAACCTGATGTTCATCACCGCTGGTGAAGTGATTAAAAAAGTGACCGGTAAAGAGTGGAGTGACTATGTAAAGGAGTCTTTTTTTAAACCTCTCGGAATGTCTCGTACGATTACCTCTACTGATGACCTATCAGACAACTATGCTATGCCACATAAGCCAATGCAGGAAAAGCAAGAGGTGATCGACTGGGTGAACTGGGACAACATGGGAGCAGCCGGGGGCATCATCAGCAGTGCCAATGACATGGCTCAGTGGATGATTCTAAACCTCAACCGGGGAGTGATCAATGAAGATACCCTGATCGACCCTTCAGCACACAATATCTTATGGACACCTCACAATAACCATGTAGTGTCACTCAGTGCGCAGGACAATCTGATCGGGCGGCACTTCTCAGGCTACGGACTGGGGTGGGGACTCAGCGACTATGATGGCAACCTGATGGTCACGCATGGTGGTGGATATGATGGCATGTACTCCTATCAAATGCTCATTCCTGACCAAAAACTCGGGGTAATGGTACTTACCAACACTATGAAAGGATTGAGTAGCGCGGTTGCTCTTTGGGTTGTTGATCGGTTCCTGGAAAATCCTGATAGAGACTATTCCAGTGAGCGACTGAAGGCGTCCAAGGAGAATGCAAGTCAGGCAGATGCTATTGATGAGCGACTCGCCGAGCGCAATAAGAAAGTGGGTCCAACTCTTGGTAAAAGGGAATATGTCGGCACCTATGAGTCTGGAATGCATGGCCAAGTAACCATCACATTGCGAGATGACGGCACCTACAACATGAACTTTGCTGACGCCCCCAAGCTCTCCGCTACACTCACTCACTGGCACTACAACATCTGGCAGATCAACTGGGATGAGACTCATGCATGGTTTGATTTTGGGACGGTACAGTTCCTGCTAGATAATAACCTAAAAGTCTCAGGCCTGCAATTTGATGTGCCGAATCATGACATTTTCTTTGATGAAGTAAATCTGAGGAAAATAGACTGAGCTAAGGAGTAACTACCTGCTCGGCAATGTGATCAAAAAGTGGAAGGTAAACGGTAAAAGTGGTCCCGATTCCTTCTTTGCTTTCCACTTCCACTCGTCCATTGTTCATCTCCACAAATTCATATACGAGCTGCAATCCCAAACCTAAACCTCTCTCACCAGCTGTACCATACGAGCTTTTCACATCCCGCATGTGTCCAAGCAGTTTCAACTTATCTTTCGGCATGCCCAGTCCCGTATCGTAGATTTTGATAGCTGCATAGTCACCGTCTGGCGCAGCTGTGATACCCACTTTGCCTCCTGACATGGTAAACTTGAGTCCATTATTTACCAGATTTCTGAGGATCGTCATCGTAGTATTTCTATCTGCCCACAGATAGATTTCCTCGTCTATACGATAGTCCAGCTCAATGTGCTTGCCTCGTGCCATGTTTTCCAATGTATCTACCAGCTCACAAGCCATTTCATTCAGGTGAATTTTTTCGGGCACATTCGGGAAATGCCCCTGCTGCTGCATAGCCCAGTTGAGTAGATTGTCCAATAAATTGGTGAGCCGATCTACTGACTGATCTACATCATCAGCCACCTCCAAAAGCTGATCCATGTCTTTGGCATCTACAAAAAACTTGATCAGGTTGCTAACACCGTGAAATGAATTGATCGGTCCGCGCAGGTCATGAGAGATAATGGAAAAAAACTTATCCTTGGTTTTGTTCAGGGCTTCCAGTTTCCGCTTTTGCTCCTCCAATACTGCATTGGTCCGAGCCTTGGATCGATAGTACATCAGCACCACAATAGCCAAAATGGTAAGAATCACAGCTATGATGATGGTGGTGATGATAATCGTCTGCTGATTTTTTTGACGGGCCGTGAGCAGATCTACTTCTGATTGTTTTTTAGCCAATTCGAAAGCACTCTCCAGATTTTCTATCTGATTGAGTATCTCGTCGTTGGAGATACTGTCCTTAATCTCTACATACTGCTGGTGGTATTTATAGGCTCGTTCATAATCAGAACTCATAGCATATATATCTGCAAGCCGCAGTGAGTTGTCACGAATTTCAGCTTTCAGCCCATAACGTTTTGAAATGCTCATACTAGAGTCAGCCAACACCTTGGCATTCTTGAGCAAGCCTTTCTGCTTGTAGATCTCTGCCATATAGCTTAAGAAAATGGCACTACCATAGTGATCTCCGAGCTGCTCTAGTGAGCTAATAGCTTCTGTCACTTTACGCTCGGCCTCCTGCAGATTACCAAGTTCAGCCTGCACCAGTCCAATATTTCCCAGGTTATAAGCCAGTCCTGATGGATCACTGCCCAGGGTCTGATATATGGCCATAGACTTCTCAAAACTAACCAGAGCGGAATCATACATGGCTGATAAGTAGTATTCATCACCCATATTCAGCAGGATGACTGCCAATAAGCTACTATCTTCCTCCGACAGCCATTTCATAGCTTCCTGATAGTAGATGATCGAGTTGTTGTGGTTGCCTAATATGCTGTGCACATCAGCAAGCGCAGTATTGGCCGAAGCAATGCCCTGAGGGTTCCGGTCTTCTTCAGCAATCGCCAGTGCTTTGAACAGACTATAAATCGCAATGTCAAAATCACCTACCAACCGATAGGCCTGTCCCTCATTGAGATAACCATGATGTAAATAATACAGGCTTTTTATACGCTTAGCTTCTTCTATTAGCTTGCTGGCGTATTCTAGTTTTAGTCTGGGGTCGTTCTGATTATTGGCTATGAGCCGTAGCAACTCAAATCTAGAGGTATCTGGCTCTTCCAGATTTTCATAAACAGCAATAAGACTATCCGCCACCAACTGATCCTGAGAAGAACCAGAATAGAACGCACCTAATAAAGAGGTGAAGATTAATAATTTTAAGCAGCTGGATGTCATGTGACTTATTTAATCACGCAAACCTGATAGTCAGGCATTTACACCAAAGTTAATAAAGCTAAAATAATTGAGTGGTGGAATAGCCTAAATACCCAAAAAGCTTCTTAGCGCACAATCAGGAATGTCACAAATCAGGGTTCTGTAGGAATATTTTCCTCTGACAACTCATACAGAGGTAACCGAACCACGAAAGTGGTGCCTTTCCCTTCTTCACTCTCCACATCAATTTCACCCGAATTCAGTTCGATAAACTCATAAACCAATTGTAGACCAAGACCAAGGCCTTTCTCTCCCAAAGTACCATAAGTGCTCTTTTTGTCCTCCAACTGGAAAAGTTTATCTAGTTTTTCCTGTGGAATACCCACACCAGTATCAGACACGCGGATTTCAGCCATTCCCCGACTTTCTTTGGCGGAGATCAACACCTTGCCACCTTCAGGGGTAAACTTCAGGGCATTATTGACCAGGTTTCTCAAAATAGTCATGGTGGTGTTGCGATCTACCCACAGGTGGATAGTTGCCGACATTTCATGGTAAAGATTGATTTGCTTGCCCTTGGCCATGGTATGAAGGGTTCGTACCAGATCTTCCGAGAGTTCTTCCAGGTTGACCTTTTCTGGAACGTTGGGGAAATGACCCTGCTGCTGCATGGCCCAATTGAGTAGGTTATCCAGTAAGGCTGACAACCGATCTACCGACTCGTCAATGTCATCGGCTATCTCAAGTAACTGATCAGTTTGTTTGGCTTGCACCATGTATTTGATCATCCGACTAATGCCCATAAATGAGCTTACCGGTCCGCGCAGGTCATGCGAGATAATAGAAAAGAACTTGTCCTTGGTCTGATTGAGGCGCTCCAGCTCGGCATTGATCCGAGCCTTTGACTGATAAAAGCGGTAGATGATAAATGCCAGCACCACAAACACCAAAGCAAATAATGAAACGCCCAATAAAACGAGGCGCTGGTTACGTTTTTCGGCAGTAAGCAGGTCTACCTCTGCTTGTTTTTGCCCCACTTCATACTCCTTGCGCATGTTAGCCATGGTTTTGACTGTTTCCAGATTTTCAATGCTGTCTTTGAAGGTCTGATACCGTTTATAGTAATTCAAGGAAGACTGAAAATTTCCCTTTTCCTCATAAAGTAGACTCATCGATTCGCTGGCGTCTCGTAGTTGCTCCTTGAGACCGTTTTCTTCACTGAGCTGATAGCACTCTATGAGGTGTGTCTCAGCTTCAGGCAACCGACCTTGCTTCAGGTAGAGATCAGCCAATTCTTGTTTGTAAGTAATATATGGGATGGTCTGTGCAGTACCTTTTACTGCCTCTATTGCAGACAACAGACGCGATTCGGCTAGTTCATCCTGACCTAGTGTGGCATAAACTATTCCTTCACTGCCCTCGATCATTTTGTAAAAAACATCATATCCTAAAGGCTCACAGAGAGCCTTGGCCAGGGAATAGTAATGAAGTGCAGAATCGTATCTCCCGAATTTATATAAACCATCGGCCAGATTATTGTAATTAATAGCAACACCAGTTGAGTCTCCAATGACAAAATACATTTGTGCAGACTGCAAATAGTATTTGCTCATATTTTGCACCTCTTCAATTCGACCATATAACTTTCCAATAATCGAATAAATGAAAGCCTGATTGGATTCGGGTAAATGATCGGAAATTTCCAGGGCCTCTAACATATATTGCAGAGCAACCTGGTACTCGCCTTGATCCAAGTGAGTCTGACCTAAATAGGTAAGTGCTTTAGCGTAATCATTCAGATGCTGCTCTTTGGCCAATTCCATCATCAAAGTAGCATACTTGATAGTGGAATCTTCATCATTGATGGACATCCGAATAATCTGATTGTAAGTCTCCAGCTGATCGGCGACTTCCATGCGCTGTAGATCAAGGGATTTCAGACTGTCCAAATCATAGACCTGCCCAAAGAGGACCTGCCCATGGCAGAGGACTGCAAGGAGGAATAAAAAATACTTCTGCATAAAAAAAGCGACCGGTTAAGTGTCGCTAATTTAATGAAATATTTATGGGCTTATCCCCCAACTCCCGGAGGACATGGTGGATTACAAACTTTCACTTCTGGATCTATCTTAAATTTCCCTCCATTGACAGAGATGGTGTATTTGGACACGTCTTTGTCTTTGCACTTCTGGTTTACTTTGCAGGTTATTTCCTTACGGCTACCAGATGGAGGCTCCAGCACATCACCACTGTCCAGGATGATCTCGATATCATCGATGGTGCTATCATCGCAGATCCATTGTACTTCAAAATCCTTCTTGACGACAGTAACAGGTGACTTAGGGCCTACTACTGCCCAGTTAACTCCTCCGTCTGCACTCCACCAGAGATCTCCTCCAGATACAGTCAGGTTCAATTTTACTTTTCTTGCCATTGGTTAAGTTGGTTTGGCGGTTAAAAAAAACTATTTAGTAATCAGACCCTAATATATCAAATGATATAGTTTGGTCAAATCACTTTCGGTCAAACCATCAACTAACCGGACCAACCACAAAAAAAGACCTGCCGAAGATCGACAGGCCTTTTCACATTGGTTGCTAATGTTTTGTACAGTCTATTAATAAGATTGGTTGATATAGTATCTCATGCTAAGTAGTCTGGAAATTTCCTGCGGGTCGTTGGATCCCTCAATGTTCCGATCTACATGTCCTTTGATCTTTGACAGGGTAGCATCTAGCATCGCCAGTTCTTCTGCGTCAAATCCATCAAATTCTTCTCTTGTTTCAGTCTGGTTGGTAGCTGTCATAATCATATGCTTTTTCTTTGTTGGGCAATACAAATATTGTCAATAAGATCATTTAGAAAAACAAATCCACAGCCAACAGGAATAATTTGGAATGATTGGGAATATTCAGGATTGGAGGGGTAAAATCAGCCAAATAATTACTTATTTTTTGCACTATACAAGCAATTGATAGTACTATTAATGGAAAATAGCCCAATAAACAGCTGGAAGGGAGTCAATTAGTCAAATGCTTGTTTCGGGAATTAATAGCGAAAAGGTGGTACCCGATTTAGTCCCACTTGAGGCTGTCAAAGACCAACCTTCTTGCTGAGCCACTTCAAAGCACATTTGCAATCCCAACCCCGTACCACTCTCTCCGTCAGTGCCTATCTCAGACTCCACAGCACTGCCTTCCTGTATTCTTTGCAGCAGTTGCTCGTCAATGCCACACCCTTTGTCTGTCACTCGGATCTCCAGGCCCTCTTGAATGGACTCCACCTCTATTTTCACATCTGATTTGATCTCACTGAACTTAAACGCATTGACAATGAGATTTCTAACGATCAGCTCCAGATGTCCCTTATCTGCGGTTACATCACACTCAGTACCTGAATCAAACAACACCTGCAGTTGCTTGCGTGATGAATGATCCTTGTATAGATGAAGGATGTTCTGAATCAGTGGCACCAGACTAACCTCCTCCGGCTCGCTCTTCCATCCATGAAACTGGGTCTTACCCCACCTTAACAAGTTCTCCATCATATGGCTGAGCACAAGTAAATGTCCTTTGGCTCGTTTTAGAAAAGACCGAATATCCCCCTCATCGATGGATTGCTCATGTTCACTCAGATGCAGCGTACTCTTCAGTAGATTAATCGGACTAATAATATCGTGTGCCAGCACTGAGAATAGTTTGTCCTTGGCTTTGTTGAGCTCTTTGAGCTGATGCTCGGCTTTTTTTAACTGAGTGATGTCCGTTACAAACACAGTAATGAATTGCACATTCCCCTTATCATCAAATACTGGAAAGTATTTGCCATATGAATGACTATAGAGGTTTGTTTTTTCTGGTAATTCCTGGTAAAAGTCCAAATACTCTCCCCCCAGGCAGCGATCAATCAATGGTTCATGAAACTGCGCCATCTCAGGACTTAAGATCTCAGCGTAGTGTTTCCCTACAAAACCCTGCTTACTCAAACCAAAAGCGTCCTCATACTTTTTGTTTACCGTAACGTAGCAACCTCGCGCGTCCAGCATTGCTAGAAACAAAGGCGTGTTGTCTATTAGTGAGGAAAGTATTAACCGAGAGCGCTCCAGCTCTTCATTGAGTCTATTAGCTTTATTTGCCGCTCTGCTTAGCTCTTCTTTGAAGATCTGCGAGAAGTAAAAGACAGCAATTAGCGCTACCGAGTAGTTGATCAATGAAAAAATAAAGTTATCGGTAGAGAGTCCACCAAGAAGGTAAACACCCTTCAGGTACTCGATCTGGAATAAACACAATGAAGTGAAGAGGTAAAGACTGACCTTCGTCCGACCGTCAAAAACAATGATAATAAAAGAAGAAACGGCAAATATGATAATCTCCGTATTGACCTGACGTCCATTGAGGACATTGAAAATCGATATACCTGTTACACTTATCGTAAGGCCTATGACAAATAGTACCCTGGCAATCCACTGACGATTCCTGTAATTGAGAATATACACAGGAATGAAAATCAATAGAATGCAAAGAAGATTACTCAACGATTGTACCCAAAGACCAGACGAAACATTAATAACTGCCAACACTACTGACAATCCAATAGTGAGTAGGTTGATCTTATTTACCACTCTGGTTAGTCTCGCTTCTCCTTTGGGTGCATCATTGGTTCCCAGGTTGATGATTTGGTTGATGGCACCCATTCAGATCACATTTAATGTGAGTATGCTATTTCCCTAGCTATTCGTGATCTTACTGTAAACTAACAATTTTTATTAAAAAAAATGCTGCCTACCTAATACCAAATAGAGGCAACACCCAATACAAGTAACAGGTAATCACCAAAATAGAAATCAAGTTGAGAACGAAACCGGTGCGAATCATATCTCGCATGCTCAGGTATCCAGAGCCAAAGACCACCGCATTGGGTGGGGTAGCTACTGGCAGCATAAAAGCACAGCTAGCCGCCAGGGTAGCTCCTGTCATCAGCAGCAGTGGATTCACACCAATGGCCTCTGCCAGTGGAGCAATGACCGGCAATATCATGGATGTGGTAGCTACATTAGAAGTAATCTCCGTCATGAAATTGACACTGGTGACAATTCCGCCGAGAATAACGAAAGTGCTACTTCCTTCTAAAACAGCCAGCTGACTGCCCAGCCAGTCTGCAAGCCCTGAGGTTTTAAACCCCTCTGCTATGGCCAGTCCGCCTCCAAAGAGCAAAACAATCCCCCAGGGTATCTTCACGGCCACATCCCAGGTCATCAGGTGCTTCTCTTTCTTACTTCGGACCAGAAACAAACTGATGGCTGCCAATATGGCTATGACCGTGTCATCCAGACCTGGCAAGATGTCCGTGAAAAGCAATGACCTGAATATCCACAAAAACGCAGTAATACCGAAGATGATCAAAACTCTCTTTTCTTCTGAAGTGATCTCACCCAACTCCTTCAATTGACGATCGATCTCTTCCCTATTGGATTCCTTCAATGAGGAAATCTTGTAAGCAACATTGGTCAAATACACCCAGGTGAGCAACAGCAATGTGAGCGATATTGGGAATACCAACACAAACCACTCAGAAAAGATCAACTCCTGACCAAAGTACTGCTCCACCACACCAGCCAGTACCAAATTGGGTGGTGTACCTATTAGTGTAGAAATGCCTCCAATCGAAGCTGAATACGCTACACCTAGCATGAGGGCCTTTCCAAAACTCTGTCCAAGATTGCTGAACGTTGATTTCAACTGAACCACTATGGCCATACCAATGGGCAACATCATCACGCTGGTGGCTGTATTGCTAATCCACATACTCAAAAAACCTGTAGCCAACATGAAACCCAACACAATACCACGCTGGCTCACTCCTACCCACTTAATCACATTAAGTGCTATACGCCGATGTAAGTCCCATTTTTCGATAGCTGTGGCTAGTATGAATCCACCTACATATAGAAAGACCATTTTGTGCCCATAGGCGGAAGTAGTCTGAGCAATAGACAGTGCTCCAGTGACTGGGAAAAGTACGATGGGCAATAACGAGGTGATGGGAATCGGAACTGCTTCGGTTACCCACCATACGGCCACCCAAACCGTACTGGCCAGAACCATAAATGCCTCATCTGATAGTGTCGGGAATGGCCGCCAGATCAAAAGCAATAGGAATGCAACTGGCCCCAGCCAGAGACTCAGAGCAGAAGTGCGATTTGATGAACTCATGACCTTAAATCTAACAATTACGCATTATCAAAATGAGAACGGTAGTTTCAAAATGAATTGAATTTTACACCCAATAATCAAAAAAACAGCTTTCTGGGGGTTTGGAACGCTATTAGCATCTTCTGAGACAAATCCTAAAATCATGAAAAAGCTATTACTACTTTTACTACCCATCTTGTTTACAGCTTGTCAATCCAAGAGCTATTACAATGCCATGAACACGAACGAACAGCGTTTCGATGGATGGCAGGAAGAAAATGCAGTTTTCCTGGTTGAGACCAATGACAAAATCCAATTGTTAATTGATTTATCGGAGTTGGCGCAAAAAGATGCCACACTGAAATCCACCTTTCAGATCGCTGAGCAAATGGAAACGAGCATGGATGATCTGCAGACTTTCTATGGTATAGAAGCGACCATTCATCGTATAAAGCTCGCATCAGCACTGAGCGAGGAAAGCGACAAAATCTTGCAAAAACTCGAGAGCGTCTCTGACGATAATTTTGATGACGTGTACTTGCGCTACATCAACTCCGAGATAAAAGAACTGGATCTGCGGGTAAAAAAATATCAGGATGAAGGTCACAACGAGCGCATTCGAAATCTAGCCGATCGAGTGAAAGAAGCTCTTGAAGACTTGAAAGAAAAGAATCAATCGATAAGCTAGACCGTTAAAACATCCTATGAAGTTGATCGTTAACTTTGTGTCACAAATCAGAGCACACTTGAAACGTAGACACATTGCCAACTTCATTGGGTTTTTACTCATCCTGCTCACCCTGTCGGTGACAGGCATTGGATACATCACTTACAAGAACCTCAATGAGATTGTTTCAGGCCTGGAGAATGATTCCAGTCCCAACGACAATCTCATTTTGTATAAAGAGGTGATGATTTCCATCAGTGCAATGGAAAATAAGGTAGAGTCTTACCAGCTTACTGGCAATTCATATTACCTCCAGGAATATGACCTGAGTGTAGAAAAAGTACGATCCACTCTTGACTCACTCAATCGACGAAACCCCAAAGACCGGGAATTGATAGCACTAAACGATTCACTTGCCCGGTTAGTCAACAGAAAAACAGAGCTGCTCAACGACATATTGCAACTATCTCAGAAGGATCAAGAACCCAACCTAAACCCTTTGGTAAGCCAGATAGATGAGATCGCAGCAATCAAGATTCCTGATAGTCTCAAAGACAAAAAGGACACCATCACCAAGACAGAAACGGCACCTGAAGAAAAAGGCTTTTTCAAAAAGCTATTCAAGAAAAAACCGATCACCGAGCAAACTACCATTATTACAGACAAAGCGGTCAATACCGACAGCATCTACCTGGCTCAAACCGAGCAATATCAAAACCGACTCAAAGAAGCCCTATCGGAGATTCAGCAAACGAATGCCCAGCAATCTGCCGCCCGCAAAGCACAAGAACTCATCTTACAAAACGAGCACGATGATGTACAACAAACCATCATGGACCTGATAGGAAGGTTAGAGTCCAGAGAAACCATGAAGATGGAAATTAACTCGCTGGAGGCTAAAGAACTGGCCAGCCGTACCAATCAGCAAATAGTCATTTTTTCTTCTCTGACGTTTCTCTTGCTCTTGACGACCATTATCATCATTTTCAGTTACGTTCAGAAAAACAAAAAATACCAGCAACTACTCAAGCGGTCTAAAGACGCGGCAGAAACACTGGCAAAAGCCAAAGAGCGATTTTTTGCCAACATGAGTCATGAAATTCGCACACCAATGAATGCTATCTCGGGATTTAGCAAAGTGCTGATGAAGTCTGATCTCGACACCAACCAGCGCGAGCAAATGGAGATCATCAACAAATCATCCGACCATCTGCTTAAACTACTCAACGACATTCTAGACTTCTCAAAACTTCAGGCTCTCAAACTACAGCTGGAAAAGAAACCTTTTAATCTAAAGGAGCTGTTGGAGGACACCTGCAAATTGCTAAATGAGCCCGCTAAAGAGAAAGGACTGGAATTGCGACAGACTTATTATCAGCTCCCAGAATATATAAATGGTGACCCCTATCGGCTCAAGCAAATCTTAATCAACCTGCTCAATAACAGCATCAAATACACCGATACTGGCCATGTAGAGCTGAAAGTTGTCTGTAAAGCAAAAAAAGATAAAGCCCAGGTGACCATTCAAGTGATCGATACGGGAAAGGGTATCCCAAAAGACAACCAGCATCGTCTGTTTCAGGAGTTTGAACAATCAGACCAGAGCTCTTTCTCCAAAGGAACAGGTCTCGGACTAGCCATCACCAAGCGACTGGTACAGCTACATCACGGCCGCATCAAACTGGAAAGTACAGAAGGTAAGGGGACTACTGTTACAGTCAATCTGCCCTACGAGATTTCCAACAATCCACCAATTGAGAAAAAGTCCTACGAATACACTGAAGACTTATCAGGGAAACACATTTTGATTGCTGATGACGAACCATTTAACGTCAAGCTGCTCACTACCCTGCTGGACAAACACCGCGCCACATATGACACAGCCAGTGACGGAGCAGCAGCGATGAGTCTGCTACAGCAGAATCCCTACGACATCATCCTGATGGACCTGAAAATGCCAAAAATGTCTGGCTGGGAGGTAGTTAAAAGTGTGAGGGAATCTGACGGACCCAATAAAGAACAACCGTTCATTGCACTCACTGCCACCGTAGCACAAATTGATAAAAAGAGAACCGAGCAAAGTGGATTCAACCATATCTTGAGAAAACCATTTGATGAAGGAGAGCTATTCACATTGATTTCCAAATCCACACCATCAGCCGCCACTGATACCTCGTCTACACAAGGCCCAACATCAGACATTAATCTCTCCTCTTTGGAGCGAATGGGTGATAGAAGCTTTGTCATAGACATGGTGCAAACATTCATAGACAGTGCAACCAAGGAGTGGTCCATCCTCGAGCAATCACTTGCAGCTAATGATCTGGCTACCGTGGCTAATAGCGCGCATAAAATAGTGGCTCCTGCTCGTCATTTGAAAGCTGAAGCCCTGGTCAAACTGCTGAAAGCAATGGAGAAGATGGCTGATGCAAACGTTGTCCCTGATCAGTCTATCATTACCAATACTGAGAAAGAATTAGACAAAGTTATTACACAACTCACCTCCTACCTCGAAAATGAAGAGACTGTGAAGTAATTCGGAACAGAATGACGACTTTAGTGTTTATAACATAATATTTTTTTAAGCTAAGCTATTCTATGAGTGACAATCCTTTCACTATCTACGTCGTAGAAGACGATGATTGGTACCGAAAACTACTCCAGCACAACCTGACTCTAAATCCGGATTACCGTGTGGAAATATTTAATTCAGGTGAGAGTTTTCTCAAAGCATTAAAAAACAAGCCGGATGTGGTCACGCTCGACTACAAACTACCAGACAAGAATGGAGAAGAGCTACTGAAGGAGATCAAATCCTATGACCCTGCTATCGAGGTGCTGATCATTTCAGAGCAAAACGAAATAGAGACAGCTGTCAAGCTATTAAAGGCTGGTGCATATGACTATATCACCAAAACAGAAGACATCCGGGATCGGCTCCTCAATGTAGTGCAGCACATCCGAAAAAACAGATCGCTAAAAACGCAAATACAGAACCTGCAGTCTGAGGTAGAAAAAAAATATGACTTTCAGTCGTCCATCATTGGGCATAGTGCTCCTATGAAAAAGGTATTTCAAATGATGGAAAAAGCTACCAACAATAACATCTCAGTGATAGTAACTGGCGAAACGGGCACAGGTAAAGAAATGGTGGCCAAATCCATTCATTACAACTCCAGCCGCTCCAAAAAACCATTCGTAGCGGTAAACATGAGCGCCATCCCGAAAGAGCTTGCCGAAAGCGAACTCTTTGGCCATGAAAAAGGTGCATTTACTGGTGCTGCCAATAGACATGCGGGGAAATTTGAGCAGGCACATGGAGGCACGCTGTTTCTGGACGAGATAGGAGAGATGGCACCTGAGCTCCAAGCCAAACTATTGAGAGCACTTCAAGAACGCGAGATTATCAGAGTGGGAGGTACTGAATCCGTAAAAGTAGACTGTCGCATCATTGCTGCTACCCACCGGAACCTACTGGATGAAATGAAAAACGGTAAGTTCCGGGAAGACCTCTATTATCGCTTGTTTGGATTGCCTATTGAGCTGCCTCCTCTTAGAGAACGAGACAAAGACATAGTGATCCTTGCCAAACACTTCGCAGAGAACTTCTGTGCGGACAATAATATGTCACCAAAGACATTCTCTAAGGAAGCACTGAAGAAACTCATGTCGTATCAGTTTCCAGGCAATATCCGCGAGTTAAAATCCATAGTAGAACTCGCCGCAGTGATGGCGGACAAGGAAGAGATAGCTGCCGAGGATGTTTCATTTACACAATCAGATCCGGTTACTGACTTGTTTGATGAGCAAATGACCATGAGAGACTATGAGCTGCGCATTGTGAAGACGTACCTAAAAAACCATGACGATGACATCAAGAAGGTAGCCCAATTGCTGGATATCGGGCAGTCCACGATTTATCGCATGCTCAAGCGCGAAGAAGAACAGGCTTCCTGATATCAAAAAAACCTCACTCGCTCCTCCTTTTTTGAGAATCACTTTCTCAAAATGGGAGGATCTTCAATAAATCCTCATTTCCTAATAACTGATTATCAGGTAGTTACATATTTTTATTGATCTGGTATGAGTTTGGCAACATGTCTTAGCAAAAAGAAACTAAGTCATGAATCATAAAACACTATTATCGCTTACAGCTGCCCTGATTATCAGTACGAGCAGTGTTTTGGCCTCAGGAAATGGGGATGAAAAAGATACCCAACATGGGAAACTTGCTCACAATCCATTCAACGGACTGTCAGTGAACTCATACAAATACAATACCGCAGTGGGTATTAGAGGTTTGGGTACCTCAGGACTTACCATCAAACATTTCACCCGTTCGGACAGAGCCATAGAAGGGATCATCGGATTGTATCCGGATGCACTGTCATTCACCCTTCTATTAGAAAACTACGTGAATGCTTTCGACCAGCCAGGTCTCAACTGGTACTATGGTTTCGGTGGTCACCTGGCTACTACCACTAACTGGGACTATGAAGAAAATTATCGCCCATACAATAGAACTGAAGGAGATTTTGGAATCGGGGTGGACGGTATCTTCGGAATTGAGTACAAAATTAACGAGGTGCCTATCGCGGTGAGTTTGGATGTAAAGCCATTTCTGGAAGTAACCACCAGAGGTGATGCCTATCTGGCTGTAGACCCTGGTCTGGGTGTAAAAGTGGCATTTTAAACGAGCCAATATCAACCAGCTTGAGCTAATCAAAACTTCACAAAAAAGAAAAACTCATGGAAGCTCTAGCAATTAGTTACATCATCATAGGATTGGTTTTTATCCTGACTTTCTCACTTAAAAAATACCGAGCGAGTAGTCGCAAGAACCTACCAAAACGATTGACATCAACATTTATCCCTCATGTGAAAATTCACAACATGGTGGATAGAAAGCAAATCAAACGAGTATTTGAACTATAAATCAGCACAGTTATGAAAACGAACAATAAATCACTGTTGAGTGCGGCAGCCATCGGGATGGTAGCAGTGCTCGGATTGTCCTCATGTGACAAACAAGAAAGAGAAAGACTTCAGGCTCAAGCAGACAGCCTAGAATATAAGCTTCAGGAAAGAGATTCTGCATTTAACAACATCATGAATGTGATGGCGGATGTGGAAGCGCAAATTGATGACATCAAGAAACAAGAAAACCTGGTAGTCAATAATAGTAGCGGAGACTTTTCATCAAATGAAAAGGATCAAATGGTGGATGATCTAAAGCGTATCAATTCACTGATCAATGATGCCAACAGCAAAGTAGCATCTCTTTCCAGTCAACTGGAAAACTCAAATTTTGAATTGAATGCATTCAAAAAACGCGTTCAGAATATGAAAGCGGACCTTGCTACTCGTGAGACGGCCATCGCTAGGCTACAAGAAGAGCTGGAGCTGAAGGATACGCAGATTGCAGAGCTAAACACAGAGGTAAATTCTCTGGTGACAAGAGTACAGCTCCAAACTGAGACCATCGAGGTTCAGAATCAGGAGTTGATCAAGAGAGAAGATCATCTCAATACGGCCTACTTTGCTGTAGACACAGAGAAAAAACTGCGAGATGAAGGCCTCATCACCAAAGAAGGTGGATTCTTGTGGATCGGTAGAACCACAGAATTGCAAGAGGACGCAGCTCAAACGAAATTCACAGAAGTGGACATTCAGAATACGAAGAAATTTTACGTGGATAGCGACAAAATGGAAATCGTCACTGAACACCCTTCTGACAGCTACAAGCTGGTCAATGAAGAAGGAAAAGTAAAATACCTGGAGGTTACTAATCCAGCTAAATTCTGGAAAATCTCCAAGTACCTAGTGATTTCTGTTAAAAGCTAGGACCATAACCAGCAGAGAGCGGTAAGCTCCTTTGAGAGCTCCGCTTTCTATTTTTTTTCACTTTTAAACTATTACCATATGAAACTCAAAATCGTAATACTTACAGTACTTTGTACCTTAGGATCAATGGCAATAGCCCAAAAAGCGGGTATCAAAGGCGGTGCAAATTTCACGAATCTATATGTGGATGATGTGGATGACGAAAACATGAAAATCGGATTCAATGCTGGTTTTTACTATCGCAATGACATCACTGACAACTTTGCCATACAGCCGGAGTTCCTTTTCACACAGAAGGGTTCTGAAATTCAATATGACAATTTCCTGGGTGAGGGTAAATATCGTTTTAACCTGAACTATCTGGAAGTACCCGTACTAGCTGTAGTCAAACTCGGTCCGATCAACCTCCATGCAGGTCCATACTTGGGCTTCCTGGTGGGTGCGAATGTGAAGGACGTGGATGATGACGGAAACATCAACGACGTGGAAGAACTGGACAGAGATGACTTCAATACGCTAGACACAGGTGTAGCAGCCGGAGTTGGCTTTGACTTCCCTTCAGGGATCCTTGGTCTCCGATACAACTATGGTTTTCAGGAGATCGGTCAAGAAGGTGTAGCAGGAGAAGCAACTGAAAACTCCAAAAACTCAGCTCTACAACTTTATGTAGGATTTGATTTCTGATTTAGAATCTAATTCAAAATCAATCATAGATCTGCCGCAAGGCCAGAAGGCTCTGATAAATTTTTATCAGGGCTTTTTTTTGTTTTAGTCAGAAATCTTCTTTTTCACTATCATCGTATCTATGTAAATTTCGATATGCTCACTGACGCTCTCAAAGGGTTTGGCAGGCTGACAATCATTGGGATAATGATGATGATCTGCCTGCAGCTGGTTTTTAGCCTGCTGTACTTCACAGTCAATACTACTGAAATACTCACAGGGGTATACAGTTCTAGCCTGTTCTTTCTAAGATCTTGCTGTTGGTTTTTACTCATTTCCGCCACTGTTATTACCCTCAGTAAAAAGGCAGCACAATGGGTATTTCTGGCATTTATACTGCTGATGGGTTTGATTCACTTTATGCTGCTCTCCTACCTGACCACAACGGGTATTCCTCTGGGTGCGGATTTATTTGGGTATTCGCTATCAGATATTCTCAGCACCGCTGGCTCGTCATCTGATCTGAAAATTGGCGGACTCTTGGCATTAGTTATGAGTGCTACATTAGCCATATGGTTAGGCCATCGGGGCATGACCGTCTCTACCAGTCCTAAGTGGAGCTTCACTCTCATCTTCATTCCCTTAGCTTATTTACTTCCTCAGCCCAAAGCAACCAATTATTCCGAATCACAGTATTACAAGGTCTATTCACCATCAGCCTTTTTTTGGACAAAAAGTTTCGATTACTTTTTTGACAAAACCACGCCAGTAAGAGATTATGGAAACTATCCTTTCTTACATCCCCGAGACACGAGCAACCCTTTAGCTGATCTTCTCAGCCCCAAAAAGGATCTGCCGAACATTGTATTTGTAGCTGTTGAAGGATTAGGTGCCGATTTTGTTGGGCCTGATGCCGCTTATGGTGGCGCAACTCCGTTTCTGGACTCTTTGATCACTCAGTCGCTATATTGGCCCAACTGCCTTAGCAATACCGGTAGAACCTTTGGTGTGTTGCCTACTCTCACAGGTTCATTACCTTATGGACAGACTGGTTTTATGGATTACGGACCAGACTACCCCACTCATATTTCACTCTGGAGTTGGCTCAAGGCCAATAGCTATTCCACTTCCTACTTTTATGGTGGCAATCCAAATTTCGACAAACAGGATGTATTCTTAGAGGCCCAGTCGATTGATAACCTGTTTGGTGAAAGTTCCTTTCCAGAGGGTCTTAACAAAATGCCCGGTAATACCGAAGGTTTTTCCTGGGGATATGGAGACGCAGATCTCTTCGAAAATGGGCTTAAGAAATTAAGCGCGATTCCATCACCTTCCTTTTCATTTTTCATGACGCTAACTACTCATGAGCCTTTCGTCCCCGTAGATGATCGGTTTTCGGCTGCTATTGATGAGTTAGCAAAATCCAAATCGCCTACTATTTATGAGGAGTATCACCAGGTATTTGAATGTCTGGCATACACGGATGATGCCTTACGCCAGTTCATCAAGTCCATGTCTAAAAAACCTCAGTTTCAGAACACGCTCTTTATTATTACCGGAGATCACCGGCTCATTCCAATACCTGCTGAGAGGCGCCTGGATCGCTTTCGGGTACCGTTGTTGATCTATTCGCCATTAACGAAAAAACCACTTCAGTTCAATAATCTGGTTACGCACTCACAAGTCACCCCCACACTTATCAACTGGCTATCGGCTACTTACCAGTTGCCAGTAAGCGATTACGTCAGCTTTATCTCTACTCCCCTTATGACTAAACCATCATTCGACAGTAATCTGGACCTTGCGCTCATGCGTAGTAAAAATGAAACAGCAGAGTACATTATGGGAATCAATTTATTGAGTGATGGCTCCTTATATACCATCAGAGAGGATATGTCCTTAGATAAAAACGAGGATTCTGAGCTGAAAAAAAAGTTACAACAAAAGCTTAGAAATTTCGTCTCTATGTCGCACGATGTACTTAGCACAAACCAACTTCTGCCTGACAGCCTAGCCATCATGAAACGGCAGACTACTTTATCTCCAGGAGAGCTAGCCACACTAACTGGCATGAATCTCCTAAACACCACACCGGACTCACTTTACAACAAAGCTCGTGCGTTGGCAATAGATCATCAGTTTGCTATCAGCCGCCTCATATGCCGGTATGGCCTACGCAACAGCCCGAATTTTCATGACCTTCGAGTGCTACTTGGTCGTACCTATGGCTGGAACAATCAATACGATAGTGCTAAATTGGTACTGGATGAAGTGTTGAGAAGGGCGGAAAACTATGAAGATGCCTACATTGCTTACTCAGATGTGGCCTATTGGAATCAAAACTCCGATCTGGCCTTAAACAAAGCCATGGAAGGTTTGAAAAGAAACCCGAATAGCTTCGAATTAAAAGTACGTGTAGCTCGTAGCTATCTGGAGCGCGGCAGTCTTCAGGAGGCAACGGAGCTACTAGATGAAGTCATCAAGAATCAGCCTGATCATGAAATGGCCCATCAACTAAAACGACGAATCGAAAACCTGTAAGTATTTCAAATGAAAAGGATTCATTTAATTCTTGTTCTAGTCTACACCTTCTGTCACTCTGCGGTATATGCGCAGGACTGGAAGCGTCTCGGGTCTGATGAGCTCTTTGCTCTGGCTAGAGAAGAAGCTTTTGATGGTAAGCGTGAAGCAGCTCGGGAGAAACTATTTTTCATATTAGAAAAAAGCCCAGATTATGCTGATGTACGTATTCTTCTGGGAAGAACCTACGCCTGGGATGGCAAACGGAAGGAAGCCAAGCAGGAATTTCAAAAGGTATTGGAAAAAGAACCAGAGTATAAGGATGCACTCAATGCGCTGATTGACGTACTGATGTGGGATGAGAACTATGCGGAAGCCCTGATAGTTGCAGACCGTTCACTGAAAATACATCCCAATTTTGATGACTTTCTTTACAAAAAGGCAGTAATCCAAAAAAACCTGGAGGCATATGCTGATGCCATACATACGACCAATCATCTTTTAGAACTCAACCCAGCCAGTCAAAGAGCCAAAGATCTGTTGGAAAGCATCAAAGTGGCCAAGCAACTATATGCTATCAACTATCGCATTGGTGGGGATTATTTCGATCGTTCCAGTAATCAATACACCTTCTACTCCTCCTTGCAACTCAGCAGAAGAAATAGCTGGGGCACCTCCATTGCACGCGTCAATTTTGCCCGTAGATTTGAAACCAATGGTCTGCAAGGTGAAATCGACTTGTACCCCACAATAGCCAATGGCCTTTATGCCTACTTGAATTATGGCTATTCCAAAAGCGCACTATTCCCGGAACACCGAATTGGAGCTGAACTGTTCAAGTCACTGCCCAAAAGCTTTGAAACATCTTTAGGACTCAGGCATCTCATCTTTTCATCAGACTCCAAAGTGACTATCTATACGGGTTCGGTGGGGTGGTATTACAAGAGCATGTGGTTTTCCTTACGACCATTCATAACACCTGATAAGCGTGCTGGCACTTCATTTTCGTTGGTGGGAAATGTTCGCAAATACTTTGAATCTGCCGACACCTACATTGGATTACTTGGTGGATTTGGTTTTTCACCAGATATCCGTACTATACAATCTGCCAGTGGGTTTGCCAATGATCAGCTCTTCACATTAAGGTCGCAACGGGGAGGAATCACCTTTCAAAAACTAATCAGATACAACCTGGTAGCTTCAGCGGACTTTGATGTGGTTCATCAGGAGCTCTCATATGATTTAGGCAACTATATGTGGATATACAGCCTGGTGGGTAATCTGACTTATCGCTTTTAACGCAAAGGTCTATAATGAATCGCTTCCGTATAGCAGAACACCTTCCATCCAACGATCCGCAGGTTAGGATATTTGGACTGGTTCAGTTCGGCGAGCAATTGCTGATGGATCTGATCATATGAATGCTTTGATGACAAAGGCCCCGAAAACTCAGCCTCCATACTGTATATAAATGCAATGTCCACTGATGTATCCAGATGCTCTGCTGCCCGCTGAAGACCTTTCAACCGATCACGCACGTAGGCGGCAGCTGGCTCCTTCTGGTAAGCATGAATGGTAATCAAATCACTCAGCTCTATTAATCGCTCCGCCTGTGCGAGACGCTTTTTACGACCCTTACTCAACCAACCGATGTATGTTTCCAATGGCACATCAACCCTTGAAAGTGGGCCTACCTCCAATTCAAACTTTTCAAAATGATCACGACCTACCCACCATTCGTACTCCATGTTGACCGCATCCAACCCGTCCTCACCAGCTTGCAGTTGGAAGGCATCAAAATAAGTTTCAAACGTCTCTCTACCTCCGAAAACACCAACCACTTTGATTTGATGTTGGTGGAAGCGACTGATCACCTCTTGAAGCCGTCGGGTAGCGACTGGGCTAGGCAATATTTGATGGAGATCATAGAGGCTTACATGCGAAAACTCTTCCTTATCGACCCATTGAATCATCGACTGTAGTGCATGCTCATCATTGAGTATTCGACTGAAATCATTGATATAAACACCGCGATATTGCCCCATAACTAAGCCTCCAGAGGTCATAAGAAAAACATAAAGAACACTTCTTATAAGCATAAGTCATCTAACTGATTCTTTTGAAACGTATATCTCGAAGATTAGTCGATTATTATTACTCAAACACTACAATAATTTTTATTATTAATGCAGAATATTCCATTAAAACAGATGAAGCTCCTATTGGCCGAACCAAACAAGCTAATGCAAAAAGTCCTGACTGAACGACTCAGGCAGGAGGATGTGGAATTAACTGTGGTGGACAATGGTCTGGAGGCGCTAACCCTGATACAGAATAAATCAGTCGACTTTGTGGTATCCGAAGAGCTGTTGCCTTACAAAAATGGGTTCGAACTCATACGGCATTCGGTAGAAAACAACATTCCAATCATTATCATCAGCGATGCAGACCTGGAGAATAAAATCCTGGAAGCTTTCGAGCTAGGAGCTATAGACTTCATAGACAAACCATTCAGCCCTCATGAACTGGTAGTTCGCGTCAAAAATGCTTCGAAGAAAATAGTACAGTCATGATTTTTGATGATGCATTTATCCTCAACGTGATTAGCCTGATAGCCATTCTGGCAGTCATATTCTTGCTCATCATCCTGTATACCCGTGCTAATCATGTGATCGACAAGCGGTGGAAAAACAACTTACGAGGTTTGTTTCAGACGTTGCTAGCCAGCTATGTCAATACCAACCGGGAATCGGAGACTGAAAAGATCAAAAAACGAATCATCAAACTGACTAAAACCAGAGAGCGAAAGCAAATCCTGCTGGAAGAAGTGGCAGACTTATATGACAACTTTAGCGGCGTATGTTCTCACCGAGCTATTGAACTCTACAATGACCTGTCGCTGTATAACCTGAGCCTCGCCAAACTGAGAAGCAGCAGGTGGCACAAAAAAATGGAGGGAATAGTGGAGCTATCTACCATGGGGTATAAGAAAGCCTCTGACCTCATAGTACCACTGCTATATCATCAAAATCAGGATGTACGCAGAACTGCTAAGGTAGCCCTAGTAGAATTGAAGAAATCGAAAGCACTAGATGATATAGCCAAATTACCCACTGAAATGTCAGATTGGACCTCATTAAGTATTATCGCCATTTTAAACCGAAACCCAGTGAAGCTGAGCAAAGCAGAACTCGAACGTCTTAAACTTTCTCCAAGTGATTCGATGCGTTCTCTTGCATCGCACCTGGAAAAACACTCACTGATCCACTGATGCAACAGGCGATTTACCAGGAAATAACCAGCTTCTTGAACTATGGGATCTATATCTATACCCTGTCCATCATGCTGGCTTATGTGTTCTTAGCATTTAACTCGGTACTCATCATCCGCAAATACCTTCGTAAAAACAAGACGGTATACTACGATGATATCCTCAGGTCTCCTCTAGCTCCGAAAATCTCGATTTTGGCGCCGGCGTTTAATGAAGGAATGTCCATAGTAGAAAATATCCGATCGTTACTATCCCTCCACTACAACAACTATGAGATCATCATCATCAATGATGGCAGTAAAGATGATAGTATAGAGCAAATGATCACTGCCTATGATCTAGTACCATCACAAGAGCGGATTTGCAGTGATCTACCTCATCAGCCTATCAAAAATATTTATCGCTCCAAAGATCCGGCATTCAAAAAACTGATCGTATTGGATAAAGAAAACGGAGGAAAATCTGACGCCTTAAATGCTGGAATCAACATTTCTTCATCCCCGCTAATTGCCTGTGTAGATGTGGACTGTGTCATTGAAGATGATGCACTACTAAAGATGGTGAAGCCATTCCTGGAAAGTGTAGATGAGAAAATGATTGCTACAGGTGGTGTGGTAAGAATTGCTAATGACTGCATAGTAGCTCATGGACGGATACTAAAAGTCCGATTGCCCCATAAAATGTTGCCCCTATTCCAAACGGTAGAGTATATACGAGCCTTTTTGCTAGGCAGGATGGCCTGGAGCAGACTAAATGGACTCCTCATCATCTCAGGAGCTTTTGGACTGTTTGATCGCGAACTGGTGGTGGAGGCTGGTGGGTACGACACCAAAACGGTGGGAGAAGATATGGAGCTGGTGGTGCGTATGCGAAAGATCATGCATCAGCGCAAACAAAAGTACCGAGTAGAATACATCCCTGACCCCCTCTGCTGGACGGAGGCACCCGAGTCCCGGAAAATCCTGATCAAGCAACGAAACCGATGGACCCGAGGCACCATTGAAACCCTCCGTGCTCACAAGGACATGTTTTTCAATCCAAAATATGGAGTACTGGGCATGCTGTCTTACCCATTTTGGTTCTTCTATGAGTGGCTTGCCCCCATTATTGAATTTACCGGACTTATCTATTTTGGTATACTGGCCTATGTAGGCTGGGTCAATTGGGATCATTTCTGGCTGCTACTTATTCTGGTATACAGTTTCTCCGTGATGTATAGCTGGATGGCCATCCTGATGGAGGAAACCACCTTTAGAGAGTATGACCGAACCCGCTACTTACTCAGACTGCTTTTCGTGGCGCTGTTAGAGCCAATCGTCTATCACCCCATTACTGTATGGGCTGCCATTCAGGGCAACATCGATAAGTTTATCAGAAAAAAGAAAACCTGGGGCACACAGGAGCGTGTAGGTTTCAATAAAGCAAAGATCAATGGAAACAAGTAGACCTGAAGATATCGCCAACCAATTCGCTGCTTACTGGAACCAAAAAGATGCTTCGGGTATCTCCAATTTATTCGTAGAGGATGCCGAATTTGTCAATGTGGTAGGCCTTTGGTGGCATAATCGACAGGACATCTACAAAGCACATGAATATGGTCTGAGAGTGATTTTCCCAGAATCCACACTCAAGGTAACCAGAACCACAACCAGAATGCTATCAGACCACATAGCACTCGTGCATGCTAGAATGCACCTGATGGGTCAGACAAGTCAGGAAGGAAGGCATGCCGAAGATAGGAGGACGCTCTTCTCCTTTGTGATCATGAAGCAACCTGATGGAGGCTGGAAAGCGGTCTCTGCTCACAACACGGATATTGTACCGGGAGCTGAAACTCATTTGACTCAAGACGGTCACATGAAGCCTACCTCCTACAGATAGTGTGGCTGTTAAAATTTCTAAAAACTTCCACCACAGCATTCCATTTTTCGTAGTAAAAACAAGCAAGATAGTTTGATGATTAGGATTTACTATTTATGACAAGAGTCACTTTCACTGAAATAGCTTATGATGAATTTTAAGAAACCGGTTAAAGCAAAAGACATAAAAAAAGTCCTGCCAGAACTGACATGACTCGGAGTGATTCGCCCGAACCGCGTAGGTTGATCCGCATAGGACGGGGCTCGAACAGGGGACTCTCTCTTGTATTTCCTTTATTGCAACATAGTTTACAATCAAGTTTGATCATAATCGTTTAAAACCCATATTCCAATGATAAAAAATGAGAATCCTCTTACAGAAATGAACATAAAAAAACCCCGACTGAATGGTCGAGGTTTTGGAGTGATTCGCCCGGGGCTCGAACCCGGGACCCTCTCCTTAAAAGGGAGATGCTCTACCAACTGAGCTAGCGAATCAGGATTTCAAAATTGCATTTTCTAAGGCCGTTTCCTTAAATTGCGGTTGCAAAAATAGAACGCTTGTTTTCAAAATACAACCCATGAATCACTTTTTTAGTAGAATTATTTTTTCACTCATTTTCACCGGCTTATTTACCTTCGGCGCCCACGCTCAAACCGCCGAATTATCGACTGCTGATTCGCTATTCAGCAATCAAAAATATACCGAAGCTTTTGAGATCTATGAGAATATTTTTCAGCAAAAAATGGCTTCCTCTGCCATGCTTACGCGCATGGCATTCATACAGGAGGGATTGGGCAACTATGGAGAGGCGTTGTACTATCTCAATCTCTATTATCTGAGGTCTTCTGACAAAGGGGCGTTGGTGAAAATGCGAGAGATTGCTGAGGAGCATGGACTGAGTGGCTATGAGTACTCCGACTTCAAGTTTTTTGAAAACTTCATCCGTAAATATCAGCACCTGATTACACTCTGCCTGATCGCTTTCTCCATATTCCTGTTGGGCTATTCTTTTAGAAAGACTAAAAAAGACGAACGACCGATGATTTCTGTGGCACTGCAGGCGCTCACGCTCATTCTGATACTGGTGGTCAATAACGAAATGTTCTTAAAACAGTCTGGTATTATTCAAAAAGACCAATCTCTGCTAATGTCTGGCCCATCTGCTGGAGCGGAACCCCTTAGAACCATTGGCCTTGGAAACAAAGTAGTCATATTGGAATCTGATGAACTATGGACCAAGATAGAATGGGATGGTGAAATGGCCTATATCCGCAATAAGAACCTAAGAAGATTATGAATCCCGCGTCACTGGATTTGGCACGAAATATCCGTAAACTAAAAAACCCTGACAATCCAATAGATGTCAGGGTTTTTTTATGCTATTAGGTAGCTATTACTTTACTGTCTTCACCGTTTTGATGATTCTAGCAGCTACTTTGTATGGATCTGCGTTAGAAGCTGGTCTTCTATCTTCCAGGTAGCCACTCCATCCGTGATTGGCAGTGTAAACCGGGATACGGATAGAAGCTCCTCTATCAGATACTCCGTAAGAGAAGTCAGTGATAGCAGCAGTCTCGTGCTTACCAGTCAAACGCTGATCGTTGTAAGCGCCGTATACATCAATGTGCTCTTTTACCACACCTCTGAAGGCCTCACATACTTCTTCGATTTTCGCTCTAGAACCAGCAGTTCTGATCAACGTATTAGAGAAGTTGGCGTGCATACCAGATCCGTTCCAGTCTAGCTGACCCAATGGTTTTGGGTGGTAGTTGATAGACAAGCCATACTTTTCAGAAAGTCTTTCCAAAAGATATCTTCCGATCCAGATTTCGTCACCAGCTTGCTGTGCACCTTTAGCGAAGATCTGGAACTCCCACTGTCCCATTGCTACTTCACCGTTCGTACCTTCTACATTAAGACCAGCAGCAAGACATAGATCCAGGTGCTCATCTTTAAAGTCTCTACCAAAGATGAATTGTCCACCTACTCCGCAGTAGTATGGACCTTGTGGTCCAGGATAACCACCAGCTGGGAATCCATATGGTTTGTTGGTTTCCGGATCCCAAAGGAAGTATTCCTGCTCAAATCCGAACCAGAAATCATCGTCTTTATCGTCAATAGTTGCTCTACCGTTAGTCTCGTGTGGAGTACCATCTGCATTCAACACCTCGGTCATGACCAGGTAGCCATTTTCAATGGCCGGATCAGGGCAGATAAATACCGGTTTCAACAAACAGTCAGAAGAGCCACCCTCAGCTTGCTCTGTAGAGCTACCGTCGAAAGACCACTCCGGGCAATCTTCCAGCTTACCACTGAAGTTGTTCACTACTTTTGTTTTACTTCTTAGAGATTGGGTTGGCTTATAACCATCAAGCCAGATGTACTCCAATTTTGACTTAGCCATGTTATTCTGGTTTATATTTTAATTAAGTAAACGATTAAAAATTGATAAAAAAACCAGCGATTATTGAATATTTTCAATGTTAACCGCCTATTACAAATTTTAAAAAAAATAATGAATTATTAAACATTTTTCATCATTATTTATAAATGATTGTCAATAAATCAAAAAAACAATAATACTACAATAAAAAATCCCATTTCCACTCAGCAGAGCCAAATTGGAAATGGGATAATTGATAATATGTGATGATTCTTTTAAATCATATAGTCATTTAGAACGAGTAAACAGCTGCTAAAGTGAATGCTGCAAGCGAGCTTCCAACTTCAAAATCTGTAGGACTTGTAAAGTCAGTAATTACATAATCATCACTGTAGGCATCAAGTCTTACCTCAGGAATAAAAGTTAAAGATCCTACAGAGTAATTTGCAGAAAGAGTGAAATCAATTACAGAATCATCTGTAGCCAATAAACCTAAACCAGCATCCTGAAAATATTCACCCCTGATACCCATGCTGAAATCATCTGTAAATGACTGCTGCAGGTATAATGCGGCTCCATAAAATAAATCGTTGTTGTACGTAGCATTGATACCTAAGAAAGTAGCATCTGAAACATCAAATCCTCCAGTAAAGTCCACTTGAAAGTAATCATCACTGAACAATAAGTTTAAGTACTGGCCTCCGATTCCTAATTGAGCACCACCATAATAGTGATTGTTCGGGTTGAAATCAGTAACATCTGTATCATTGAAAACACCCAACATCAAACTAGCATCACCCAATGCAATATCCGCTTTCAATCCCGAGTGAGAAAACGGACCGTAAGAGAACATGTATGAAGTAGAGTAGTTATAATTTGCAGTAGGTGAGATCACCTCATAACCAAGGAACGTATTGAAATTACCAAGAGTCAATGTAAACCCATCTGACACATTCCAGTAGGTATACAACTGATTAACGAACTGGGAACTAGAACTAAAAGGGTTGCCTTTGTACTGAGCATAAAGGTCAGAACCAAAAACTGCATCCGAGCCTCTTGGACCAACAACAACATCAGCAACGAAACCAACTTTCTCCCCCTCATAGCTAGCAATCAAGTTGATCATACCTAAAGAGAATCCTGGCAAATTGGCAAATGAAGTTCCTGGATTAGCATAATAATCATCTGTTCCATCTCCATCAGTATCAAGGAATTTATTTGGCGCATTTAGATTCGCTCTATAATAAGTATCCACAGATCCACTCAAAGTGAATGATGGCTCATCTTGTGCCTGTACTGAAATAACTGCTACCATCAACATAACAGGTAGTATTAGTCTTTTTGTTAGTTTTGTAAAAGTGTTCATAAGCTTTAATTCGATTAGTTAAAGTTTGTGGAAAGTTTGGCCTCTGAAGTGTTATTGGTTGGCGCCTTAGTACTCAGAGGCCTTTTTGTTTTTGATCTATTATTCAGAGATAATGGTATATCCTCTGATTCCATGTTCGTGGCTATCCAAGCCTTCTTTTTCGTGCTCCTCAGACACTCTGATACCCATAGTCACTTTCAACACTAAGAAGATGATGAAAGCAGCAGCAAATGCAGCTACACCGCATACCGCAATACCTATCAGCTGTGTCACTGCGTTGTGATCAGGATTAGTAGAGAAGAAACCTACTGCAAGTGTGCCCCAGATACCGCAAGTAAGGTGTACTGAAACAGCACCTACCACGTCATCCAGTTTGAACTTATCAAGTGTAACAGCGGAAATCACTACCAATACTCCAGCGATAACTCCAACGATGATGGCATTACCAGGCTCGATCACATCAGCACCTGCTGTGATACCTACCAAACCTGCCAGGATACCATTTAGCACCATGCCAAGGTCCAGTCTCTTAAATGCGATGTAACCTGTAACGAAGCCTCCAAGACCACCAGCACAGGCTGCAAGAGAAGTAGTTACCAACACGAATGATACTAATCCAGGATCAGCAGAAAGTACAGAACCTCCGTTGAAACCGAACCATCCTAACCATAGAAGGAAAACACCAATCACAGCCAAAGGCACAGAAGAACCAGGCTTGTCAATTACTTTACCATCAACGTACTTACCAAGTCTTGGTCCGAGGATCATGATACCTGCGAGAGCTCCCCATCCACCTACAGAGTGAACGAGTGTAGATCCTGCAAAGTCATAGAAGCCCATATCGTCTAGAGCTCCACCACCCCATTTCCAGCTACCAATGATTGGATATACAACTCCAACATAGATTAGTGTGAAGATCAGGTAAGCACCTAGCTTGATACGCTCTGCAACAGCTCCAGACACGATCGTAGCGGCAGTAGCAGCAAACATCGCCTGGAATAAAAAGTCGGTCCAGTATGTGTAACCTGCGCTAGCATAGTCAGCTGAATTATCTGCAGTCGCAGAAGTCTCTAGCCCCCATCCGGCAAATCCGAACCATCCTGGCTCTTCAAAACCTGGATACATCAGGTTAAATCCTACTAGTGCATAAGTAAGGATTCCGATAATAGGAGTCAGTGTATTCTTAAAAAGAATGTTCACTGTGTTTTTTGACTGGCCAAAACCAGCTTCAACACCTGCAAATCCCAGGTGCATAATGAATACAAGCGCAGTGGCCAACATCATCCAGATGTTATTAGCCGTCAGCAAATTCGCTGTGATATCCGCACTGTAATCAGTAGCCGCAGCGGCCACCGTTTCTACAACCTCAGGTACTTCAGCAGCAAGTGTATCTGCCACAGCCACCGAGTCTTGTACAATCATCAATAGGTTGGTGATCATGTTCATAAGCTTTTAAAGGTTTGAAATTTTTTTACTAAACTTTTATTAGTTGTTCAGTCTTGACTTTTCTAGGCACATTGCCTAAAGCATCAATTTCAAATTAAGCCACATAATCACTAATTATCAAAACGTAACTTTCAATTAACACTGGATTTCAACAGCCTATTTTGCTTAAAAAATGAAATATTTTGAAAGATCGTTAATAATAAGGTTTTCATATTATGAATATGTTAAGAGCACTCCTCGCTGAGGCATTTCACTTATTCATATTGTAAAAATAAATTTTTTCAAAATATTTTTTAATGTATCCGGCCATATCCTGCATTTTTCATAATAATTCGGAAAATTATCGGAATTTTATTCTGTTTATTGAAAAACCATTGAAAATGAGCACAATTTATACCACCCATAAAACCACTCATTGCTGTCTTATTCTTATCCTCTAATTTTACTTCATGCATACAGACCAAATATTCTTTCATCTGGGCGAGGGTGAGCCAAATGATCACCTACCTGCCTCTCCAGCCATCTATCAGACCAGCAACTTTACCTTTCGCACAGTAAAGGACATGGCCACATCTCTTCAACACGAAGATAAAATACCCTTCTACACCAGAGGAGCCAACCCCACCACAGCGATCCTTCAACAGAAGCTGGCTGCCCTCGAAGGGACAGATGAATCTTTGGTATTTGGGAGTGGTAGTGCGGCGATCACTGCCGCTGTGGTTTCGCAAGTAAAATCAGGAGACCATGTAGTATGTGTAGAAAGCCCATACAGCTGGACAAAAAAACTATTCAACAACATCCTGTCAAGATTTGGCGTCACATGCACTTATGTCAAGGCCTCTAACAGTCAAGGTTTGATTGACGCCTGTAAAGAGAATACAGTCCTGATCTATATGGAAAGTCCCAACTCGTGGACCTATGAGATGCAAGACATAGAGCTGGTTACCCAATATGCCAAAGCCAAAAATATCAAGACTATTCTGGACAATAGCTGCGCTTCACCTCTGTATCAACAGCCTGCCAAATATGGAGTAGACATTATTGTGCACTCGGCCACCAAGTACCTCAGTGGCCACTCGGATATGGTAGCCGGTGTACTGTGTACCTCCAGCAAAATCTATCAGCAGATTTTCCAAGGTGAGTACATGACCTTTGGGGCAATACTATCCCCAATAGAAGCCTGGATGATGATTCGTTCACTACGCACCTTAGAAATGCGCATGGAGCGTGTGACTAAAAATGCTCTGGCTGTGGCCAAATATCTCGAGAACCATCCAAAGATTGAATCCCTGATTTTTACCCATAGCGAATCTTTTGAGCAACCAGAGCTTAGAAACAAATACCTCAAAGCAGCCGGTGGGTTAATGACGATTGATCTGACCACTAAAGATTTTCAGTCAATAGAAAAATTTTGCAATGCCTTGCAACGTTTCAAACTCGGATGCTCCTGGGGAGGCTATGAGTCGTTGGCGTTTCCCGCAGTTACCACCATGAGTTCCCTAAACTATGATAAGCCAGACACGTTACTTAATCGAATCAGGCTTTATGTGGGAACAGAAAACCATGAACTATTGATCGAAGACCTAAAGAATGCGCTCAACTCTATTTAGTGCCTATATTTTATTATCCCTAACCATCTACAGCCAGCAAGGCACTGTCAGCGGTCAAATTCAAGATACTAATGGACAGCCTCTATCTTTCGCTACGGTATATGAGGAAGGGACCACCAATGGCACCACCAGCAATGCAGACGGCTACTACCAGCTCACACTCACATCAGGCACGAGCAAGATCGTGGCTCAGTACGTAGGTTATCAACGGACCGTACAGACCGTAGAGGTGTTGCCCAACAACAACATCTCACTTGATTTCCAATTGATTGATGAAGCGCTGGTGCTGCAGGAAGTGATAGTCTCCGCAAATGAAAAAGACCATGCAAGACAGATCATTAGAAATGCTATCAAGAAAAGGAAATACTACCGGGATGAAGTAGCTGCATTTTCATGTGACGTATATATCAAAGGACTGCAGCGTCTGGATGAGAAACCCAAAAGTCTCCTGGGCATGACCATCGATGTAGATACGGGTATTGTCTATTTATCTGAATCAATCTCAAAACTGAAATACCTGCATCCAGACAAAGTGAGTGAGACGATGATCTCATCCAAAATGAGTGGCAACAACAATGCCTTCAGTTACAATCAGGCTTCTGAAATGCTGATCAATCTCTATGAAAATAGCTTCTTTGTGGAGGGACTTAGCGAGCGGCCATTTATTTCTCCTATAGCCAGCAATGCCTTTCTTTACTATGACTATAAAATGGCCGGCACAAAGATCGAAGACGGCCTGTATATCAACAAAATTCGCGTCATCCCAAAGAGAGATACTGATCCGGTATTTAGTGGCTATCTATATATCATTGAAGACAGCTGGCGCTTGTATAGTGTGGATGTACTCACCACCAAATCCAATGGTATTGATTTTCTCGATTCGCTTACGTTCAATCAGGTATTTGCACCGGTTGGAAATGATATCTGGATGCCAATATCGCAGCGATTTACCTTTCAGTTCAAGGCATTTGGCTTCAAAGGTAGTGGCCACTTTACTGCCATCTACCGCAATTATAAAGTGCAGCCCAACTACTACATCCCACGACCAAAAGAAGAGAAGAAGTCAGCATCGAAAAACAAGCAAGACGAAACCGATCAACAGATCAAAGAACCTACACCTGATCCAGCAAAACCAAAGCAACCGGAAAACAGCACCATTGTCAAAAGGGATGAACCTCCACTATTTACCAAAGAAGACTTTACCAATGCCATACTAACAGTAGAAAGTGAAGCCAATACACGAGACTCCGCTTATTGGGCTAAAGTAAGACCCATGCCACTCACTCCTACCGAACAGAAGGACTACCAACAAAAAGACTCTATCAGAATTATCAAAGAATCTAAACCCTACAAGGATTCGGTGGATCGGGAGAGGAACAAGTTTAAGATTGCCAACCTGTTTTTGAATGGCTATACCTATCGCAATAGTTTCGAACGACGATACTTTAACTTCCCCAACTTACTGGAAGGCTTACAATACAATAGTGTAGAAGGTCTTGCCATTAATCTGCCTTTCGCTTACCAGAAAAGAACAGAAACCACCATCGACTATAGAATTGCTCCAAGTATCCGCTATGGATTTGAAAACCAGGCATTTCAGGCCAAGATTGAAGGGCTAAAGATGATTGACCTGAAGAAAAGGGAAATGTTACAAGGTGGTTTTGGCAGGTACATAGAGCAGCTAAATGAGCAAAACCCGATCTCGTATTGGAACAACACTTACCAATCGATCGTTAATGGGCTAAACTATATTCGATTATATCAAAAAGGGTTTGGCTACCTCACCTACCAACGAGAGCTTCTTAATGGTGTATTACTCACGGGAAAAGTTGCTTATGAGGACCGCACTCCCTTGACCAGCAATGCCACCTACAATTTTCGAGACAAAGACTTCAGCCCCAACACACCGGAGAGTGCAGAGATAGGCTCCACGGCATTCCCCAATCATCAGGCATTCTACATGAGTGCGCGATTTAGAGTAAGGCTCAATCAGAAGTACATCGACCGACCCGATCGGAAGATAACCTTAAACTCCAAACTCCCAGACCTATATTTCTACGTAAAAACTGCCCTGCCAGTGATGGGAGCCGATGTGTCTTACACTCAGCTGAAAGCAGGTGTAACTCATCGCATCATGCTCGGACAGTTTGGTACGAGTGATGTTGCCTCATGGGCAGGAACATTTATAGGTAAAAATCAAATGTACTTCACAGATTTTCAGCATTTCAACGGTAACCAAACTTACTTAACCACTGAAGGGCTGGTGAATCGATTCCAGCTTTTGGATTATTACACTTATAGTACAAAAAGTGAGTTTGCCCAAATACATTACGAACATCACTTCAACGAATTCATATTCAATAAAATCCCTCTGGTAAAGCGTCTCAACTTGCAAGCTGTAGCCAGTATCAATTACCTCACCACCGCAGCAATTGGCAATTATGTGGAGTTTGGTGCCGGTATTGAGCACATCTTCCGCTTCATCCGTGTGGACTACTTCACCGCCATCAGAAACGGCGATCACTACAGCTCAGGATTTAGAGTTGGTGTGGGATTCTAGCTATTTCAGCACATGAATAAACCCCTTGTATTGCGAACGCGAAAACTTCACCAGATAGTAGTAAACCCCTGCATCCACATTCTGTCCATCCCAAACAAACTCACGACTTGCGCTTTGGTAAACAGTGGTACCATTGCGATCATGCACTGAGAAGGACTCAAAAAAGTCATCGCAATTATCCTGGGGTAAGTTTTGCGAAGATTCACGCAGGTTGGTCAGTGTGTACACATCATTTACGCCATCACCATTTGGAGTAAACACGTTAGGTGGTTCAAATCGATTGAATTGCTCACGCGTCTCTTGCACCTCAAATCGGATGGCCATTGTATCCAGCCGCGGACGAATACAATTATTGTCATATGCAATAAACGGAATCTCAAAAAAGGCTGAAGTTTCTCCAAAATCTAAGAGGGAGCATTCTGGAAGCCATCTGAAAGTGGATGTCACTTCCCCAAAACCTGTACGTGGCTCAAACTCAATCAACTCTGATCGGGGCAAACGAGCGGGATTAAAAAACTCGATGGTTACTGAATCCCCAAGATCAAAATCACTGGCAGTAATATCCAACTCAAATAGTTGATTGAGCTGCAAAACAGTATCCGCATAACTATCAAAGTTTGGTTTTTCATTTGGAGGAATCATGATGTGCACCTTGATTACCTTTTCATCCTGATTGGTCACCTGACAGTCATCATAATCTTCTGACCTGAAGACAAGCTCATAGGTAGTGTTTTCGGATATCTTCAGAGCATCACAGGAAGTGCTCCAGGCAAACCCGGACTCTGCTATGCCTAAACCGGTAGCTCCTTCGAATTGGATCCCACTAGCTACAGGGTCAAATCCAGTTCCCTGAAGAGACAGGTTAATCTCATCCATGTCCGCATCGGTAGCCCGAACGTCAAACACCAGCTGATCACCCAGATTAATGCTTACAGAATCATCTGAATCTACGGTCACAATAGGACTCGTGTTGTCAGGAAGGATCACCTCAAAGTTGAACCACTTCACGGTAGGACTGGGCACCATACAGTCATCCAGATCTTCCGCAAAAACTCCTACTTCAAAGTCTTTGTATTGAGAGAAATCAAACTGCGTGCATTCCGTACGCCAAATCAGCTGACCTTCAGTCCTGCCACTCTCCTGCTGTGTAGTGATCAACTCAAAACCGTATTGTGACGGATTAGTCAATCCCTTGATTTTTAGTTCCAGCTCAATACTGTCATTGTTTATATCTTCAGAAATGATCGCAAGCTTTAGACTGTCGCCTTCCATGACTTGATAAGCCTGAACGATGAAATCATCGATTACTGGAAACGTATTTGGGGGTGGCTCCACAAATACTCTCAGCCTGGCCGTATCTAGCTGAGGAACGGGACAGGCATCATCAGATGCGATAAGATCTATAATAAACGGTGCATTTCTCACTGGTGGACAGCCTGGCATACATACTTCTACTATTAAAGAATCCTGACCGGCAGTAATCTGTTCATTGTTGATTTGAAACACATCATCCAGGTAGCCATTAAAATTTACACCCTTTGCACGCAGACTGATTGTTTCTCCGGCAGAGACATTCGTCACAACAAACTCGAAGCACTTGTCCTCAGAAAGTGTAAAAGACAGCACATCCTCCTCTGGATTAAAATCTGGTTGACCAGGTATACTGACAGCCACCTCTGGTGGATCAGGAGGGTTGCATCCATCTACCACGAGCATCTGAAAGTCCCGCTGCATTTCGCCTAGTTTCACATCTCCTCTCCATTCTTCTACGATCACAGAAAACACATAGACTCCGGTACTAGATGGATTTACAGTCAATAGACCTTCATTGCTTATAGCCAGTGGCCTGGAACCAGGCACGATGTTGTCAACTGAGTATCCTCCAGCCCAGGTAACTGGTATGTGAGGCTTGGGAGTGATCGGAGGAAAAGCAACCAAAGCACTGCTATTGAGAGGGGTGGTGAGGTAATAAGCCAACGAATCTCCATCAGGGTCTGTACCTGTAAAATCGGTATAGTACAGCTGGTCCACGCATGCATAATCACTGAGTGGTCTTAACAAGGTAGGTGAGGAATTGATAAAAGGTGCGCCATCCTTCCAAAGTGGCGGGATTTCCAACACGTACTTCATTCCTGTTCCACCGGGGTTATTGATGTTTTTGATGACCTCATTTCTGCAGCAGCGCTCATGCACGATGTAGTACCCTTCCTCATCAGCAAAATCTTCGGGATTGAACTCAAAGTCAGCTGCGTAGAGTACTTTGGACGTTTCGAGTTCGTCAATAGCACACTCTTGATTGGTATAGGGAACCTCCGAAATAGAAACCAGGAACAGTTCATACACACCCACACGTTCATTGTCTTTATTGGAAAAAATATGAACATCGATGGAAGGCTCGTAGAAGGTGTTCTCCTGCTGCACCTCATCCCGATACTGTATTAATGAAATGCGGTACAGTCCTACATCCAGGGTCTTAAATTCAATTTCTCCACCCACAATGTGAAACCCATATCCGGCCATGGATAGCATAGCCAAAGCAAAAGTTAAGAGGTGCTTTTTCATTTTTTAGGCTTCCTGTTTGGTTGAACAGCTTTTTACTGTCAAACCCCAACTTCCCGGACAAAACAATTGTTAGTTTTGCGCCGAAATGAAGACTAGTAAAGTTATCGAAAAGCTTGAGATTACCGGTGTCTCAGCAGAAGGAAAAAGCGTCGCACGACACGACAACAGGGTCATCTTTATAAAAAACGGTGCTCCCGGTGATGTAGTGGATGTCAGAATAGTTGGGAAGCGTAAGAAGTTTTTTGAAGGTGAGATTGTTCATTTCCATGAAAAATCACCGGAAAGAGTGGAACCATTCTGCGAGCATTTTGGCATCTGCGGCGGATGTAAATGGCAGCACATCTCCTATGACTCTCAGCTGAAGCATAAAAGCGATCATGTAGCAACTAACTTGCGTAAAATCAGTAAGACTGACCTGCCGAAGATTGAGCCAATATTGGGCTCAACAGAGACTACCTACTATCGCAACAAACTGGAATTCACCTTCTCCAATATGAGATGGCTCACTCAAGAAGAAATCAGTAGTGGTGAAGATCTCAGCAGAAATGCACTGGGGTTTCATATTCCTAAGCGTTTTGACAAGATTCTGGACATCAATCACTGCTGGCTGCAGCAAGATCCGTCCAACCAGATCCGTCTCTCAGTGAAGCAATTTGCTGAGCAACATAACCTGACATTTTTTGATATCAGGGAACAGAAGGGACTATTGAGAAATCTCATTATCAGAACTGCTTCCACGGGAGAGGTGATGGTGATCGTTCAGTTTTTTGAGCCAGACCAAAAGGCGATTGAAGCAGTGATGAACCACTTGAAGACAACATTCCCTGAGACCACTTCTCTCTTGTACATCATCAATGAGAAGAAAAATGAAACCTTCTATGATCTGCCTGTCATCACTTTTAATGGAAGAGACTTTATTTACGAAGAGATGGAAGGACTTAAGTTTCGCATAGGTCCAAAATCATTCTACCAAACCAACAGCAAACAGGCCTACGAACTATACAAGGTAGCAAGAGACTTTGCAGACCTCCAGGGAGATGAACTGGTGTATGACCTATACACGGGCACCGGCACTATTGCCAACTTTGTAGCCAAAAAAGCCAAAAAAGTGGTAGGAGTTGAATCTGTAGAAGAGGCCATTGTAGATGCTCGGAAGAACAGTGAAATCAATGGCATTGAGAATACCACCTTCTTGGCTGGTGATATGAAGGATATGTTTACTGACGATTTTGTGAAGAAGTATGGTCACCCAGATGTAATCATTACTGATCCTCCACGTGCAGGAATGCATCAAAAAGTAGTGGAAATGCTCAACAGAATCAAACCTAAAAAGTTAGTCTATGTGAGCTGTAACCCAGCCACGCAGGCCAGAGACCTGGAGCTCCTGTCAGAGCAGTTTGAAGTAGTCAAAATACAGCCAGTGGATATGTTTCCACAGACACACCATGTGGAAAACGTGATGTTACTAAAATCTAAATAAGATGCAGAACGACCCTACTCTTGATCCAAAGTATCTCGGTAAGATTTCCTCAGACTTTGTGAAGGTATCTGAGCAACTGAAGGAAGCGTCCTATCAAATTCGCAAAAGAGGTTTTTCCAAGTATCCGGTGTTCCCTATTTCCAAAGAAGACATTCCGGTAGGTCAGCTACTTTACGAAGCTGGAAAGATGGAAAACGAGTGGAACTACTATGCGTCATTTCTGGAGGAATTCACACAACGTGAGCTGGTAGCTGAGGAAAGTAAATTCATAGAGGCCTATAAAGATCCTGATGAGTTCTGTTGTCTGTTCATCGTGGACCAGCAGTTTACCAACTTCGTGTTTATTCCTTTTCCCGAAGATTGAATAAATTCGAACAATTACTGTCCTAAATTATTCTTTAACACATGGAAGAAATAGAAAATCAAATTGATACCGCCAACGAATACTCTACCATAGCCATGGAGTATGTATTCGAGTATGGACCAAAAGTGGTTCTTGCTATCCTTACCCTTATCATAGGGCTTTGGGTGATCAAAGCAATCACCAAAGGGACCCGTAAAGCGATGACCAAACGTAATTTTGACCCATCTCTGACTCCATTTTTGATTACCGTCCTAAGCATGTTGCTCAAAGTGATGCTCGTCATTTCGGTGATTGGTATGGTAGGGATTGAAGTCACGAGTTTCATTGCCGTGCTTGGTGCTGCAGGTCTTGCTGTTGGTTTGGCATTGCAGGGTACACTACAAAACTTTGCCGGTGGAGTGGTAATTCTTCTTTTGAAGCCTTTCAAAGTGGGTGATGTAATCAATGCCAAAGGCTACCTGGGAAGTGTCAAGGAAATTCAAATTTTCTATACCATCATTAGCACATTTGATAAGAAAACGGTCTACGTGCCCAACGGTGGTCTGGCCAACTCTGATATGACGAATCTGTCGCAGGATGAGGTCAAAAGAAATGCCTGGACTTTCGGCATTGCCTATGGCGATGATTATGACAAGGCAAAGTCTGTTTTGCAGCGTCTGATAGATGAAGATGAACGCATTCTCAAAGATCCTGAGCCATTTATTGCACTTGAGTCATTAGGAGATAGTTCGGTCAACATAGTGGTGAGAGCATGGAGCACCGCTGATAACCTATGGCCGGTACACTTCGACATGAACGAGAAAGTTTATAAAGAATTTGCGAAAGAAGGACTCAATATTCCATTCCCACAAATGGACGTTCACCTGCACAAAAACAACTGATTCTGTCAAAGAAACAACAAAAAAGAGGCCGTCTCAAAAGCCTGAAATTGGTGTCATTCTGAATTTATTTCAGAATCTATGTAGTTGAATATCAATGCATTTTAGATCCTGAAACCAGTTCAGGATGACAAGATCACCGCTTTTGTGACAGCTCTCTTTTTTCATTTAAACATGCCCTTAAGAATCAATCCTTGTAAACGACTCCCTCCTTCATCACAAAACTCACCTTACCCATGTCATCAATTTGTTGCAATGGATTTCCATCCACAGCAATAATATCCGCATAAAGCCCTTTTTTGATTGCTCCAAACAAGTCACCTTTCTTGAGGATGCTAGCATTAACACTGGTAGCACATTTGATCGTCTCCATAGCAGGCATACCTCCATCTACCATATAGATAAACTCCTTGTAATTTTCTCCATGAGGAAAAACAGCGGCATCTGTTCCAAACCCAATCGGCACACCCATCTTATACGCCTTGGAGAAAGTGCTGCTTATCTGTGGCCCAATCACCGCTGCTTTTTTTGCAACCATCGCAGGATAGTAACCTTCTATTTTGGAAAGCTCAGCGACAGACATTCCAGCCGTAATGGTTGGGATGTAGTAAGTATCATATTCTTTCATGAGTTTCATCGTCTCATCTGACATGTAAGTACCGTGCTCGATGGTTTTTACTCCAGCACGGATGGCTCGTTGCATGCCTTCATCACCATGGGCATGCGCAGCTACATGAAAGCCTAAGTCGCTAGCTGTTTTCACGATCTGCGCCATTTCCTCCTCAGAAAAATGAGGCCCGGTACCATCTTTGGCAACACTCAGCACACCGCCAGTGGCAGTAATCTTGATCAGGTCCGCTCCATTTTTATACCGCTGACGCACCGCTTTCATAGCATCCTCCACACCATTAACCACTCCATCCTTTGGCGAAGGGTCTCCCATGAGGTCTTCACGGTATCCGTTGGTAGGATCCGCGTGTCCACCAGTGATTGCCAGGGACTTCCCCGAGGTATAAATCCTGGGACCTACCACCAGCCCTTTATTAATAGCATTTCTCAGAGAAATATTTACCCCAGATCCGCCCACATCTCTTACGGTGGTAAAGCCAGCCATCAAGGTAGTTTTAGCATGTTTCTGTGCTTCATAGGCAATATCTGCCTCATTCATCGTGAATTCTTTCAGATAGCCATCTTTGCTCGTTTCTCCTTCTAGGTGCACATGCATATCAATCAAACCGGGCATCACGGTCTTGTTTTTCAAATCAACTATCTGGTCTCCTTTCTGTGCTTTTAGATAACCAGATTCTACTGCAGTGATGGTTTTTCCCTCCACAATAATGGTTTGTTCGGATTTTGGCTTGTCACTCTCGCCATCAATCAGCCGCCCGGCGTGAATCAAAGTGCGTTGGGCACTAGCCCCAAAAGCAATTAGGAACAGTACTGGTACTATTAGGTTTTTCATGGGTTGTCTTTTTTTCATTAAAATACAACATTATTAATCTACTGATGCAAACTTCCTTATGAAAGCCAAAAAACCATCCAAGAGTGGAAGCCCAGGTTTACTGATCGCCGCGGCTTTCATTGGGCCAGGTACGGTTACAGTCTGCACGATAGCCGGGGCCACTTACGGCTTTGAATTGCTCTGGGTTATGATTGTCAGCATTGTAGCTACCATATTTTTACAAAACACTGCCTCACGGCTGGGAATAGTCAGTAGGCTTAGCCTAACAGCTCTCATACGTCAGCAACTCAGCCAGCCAATACTTAGGATGCTAATGCTCGGGTTGGTATTTAGTGCTATTGTCATTGGCAATGGTGCATACGAAGCGGGCAATATCAGTGGGGCAGTATTGGGTCTAGAGTCAATTGTATCTTTTCCTCTAGCAGGAGCAATTTTGGGGCTAATTGCAGGTGCATTGCTATGGACAGGCAGCTATCATCTCATACAAAAGGTACTAACTGGACTCGTCGCCCTGATGAGTGCTTCATTTATTATTACGGCCATCATGACCAGGCCAAATCCATGGGGCTTACTTCAAGGTATGTTTTTACCGTCATTCTCAAGTGACAGCAGTTTGATTATTCTAGCGCTTGTGGGCACCACCATCGTGCCATACAATCTATTCCTGCATGCCTCCCTGGCCAAAAACCATTGGAATATCAGCGAAATTGGCCCAGCACGTAAAGACACCATTCGATCCATATTAATTGGCGGGATTATCTCCATGGCGATAATCATTACGGCTGGAGGCACCAGTTCTGGAAACATTCAAAATGCCGGTGATCTTGCCAAAAGCCTGGAGCCACTTTATGGGTCGACAGCCAAATACCTGATTGCTTTAGGGTTGTTTTCAGCAGGCATTACATCTGCTATCACAGCCCCGTTAGCAGCAGCTTATGTAGCTCAGGGATGCTTTGACTGGGACGACAATCCAAAGCACATAGGGTTTAGAGCCACCTGGATCTGCATCCTGCTGGTTGGTGCTGTATTTTCCTCTATCGGATACAAGCCTCTGGACATTATTAAGTTTGCCCAAGTGGCAAATGGTCTACTTCTGCCCATCATTGCTGCACTACTGATCTGGCTATCGAGCAGACGCTCCATTCTTGGCCAACATACTAACAGTAAAGCAGTTACCATGGCTGGAATACTCATTGCATTAATCACCTTGATTTTAGGAATCAAAAGTATCTGGACAGCTTTTTAAACTTTAATTCATTTGACTGATTATATTTAGTGATATGAAGCGATGGCTGCTCAACTGTGACATGGGTGAAAACGCGGGCAAAGACCACCTACTGATGCCTCACATACAGGCTTGCAGCATCGCATGTGGTGGCCACATAGGGGACGCAGACTCTATGAGTATGACTGTCCGATTGGCTATGAAGTATCAGGTAGAGATAGGTGCACACCCCTCTTTTCCAGATAAAGAGAACTTCGGCCGTCAACCTATGAGTTTACCTTCCGACCAGCTCATTGACCTGATGGTCGGACAAATCAACAGTCTGGAAAAAGTGTGCTCTGTCTTAGGGGCTCATATCAAACACATCAAGCCACATGGTGCCCTTTACAATCAAGCTACCACAGATTTGCGAACAGCCGGTGCGGTGGTGCAAGTCATGAAAAGATATCCAGGATTGACGCTATATGCTCCCTGGAAAAGTGTAGTTGGCGAACTGGCACAAGAAGATGGTATTCCTGTTCGCTTTGAGGGATTTGCAGACAGACGATATGAACACGATGGATCGCTGGCCTCCCGGTCTAATCCGGGCTCGGTGATCGAAGACCCCCAGGAAGCCCTCTCACAGGTAAAGCAAGTGACCAAATACCACAAATTGACCTCAATAGATGGAATCACCTTCGATTTTGAAGCGGAGACCTTCTGTATTCATGGAGATAATCCCCATGCCGTGTCAATCGTAAAACTACTGAGCGAAGAATCATGAGAAACATCCACATCAAATCAATGGATGAAAGCAATCTGTTGATGGAATGGCCAGGTGCCATCTCCAAAGACATCATGAAAGAAATAGCAGCTTGGCAACATGCCATTGAGAAAAACCTAGGGCACCTCATCATCGAGTGCTTTGCGGCGTATAGAAGCCTATTGATCACTTATGATCACCAGCAAATAGACGCCGAAGATCTGGAAATCGAACTGCTAAAGCTTCCCATCGATCGCAAAAAATTTCGCACCAAAAAATGGGCTGTCCCAGTTTGTTATGAAGAGGAGTTTGCACAGGACCTATTACCATACTGTGATGCAAAAAAATTGACCAAAAAAAGTATCATCAAATTACATACAGCCCCTCTCTACGACATCCACTTTTATGGCTTCCTTCCCGGATTCATGTATTTGGGTGGATTGGATGAGAAATTGGCGATACCTAGAAAATCAAACCCAGATGCTAAAATCCCTGCTGGATCTGTCGCAATTGGAGGTAATCAGACCGGTATATATCCTACTCAGTCTCCCGGTGGCTGGCACGTGATTGGCAACAGCCCAATCCCTTTGTTTGATATTACTCTAGATCCACCTTGTCCGTTTAGCCCTGGGGACCACATCAAGTTCAAAGCAATCAGTAAAAAAGAATACCTGAAAACGAAAGAAGAAGTGACCAACGGGACATATAAATATCAGAAAGCATGAAAGGTTCATTGATATTTCACAAAGCAGGACTTCACACTTCCGTGCAGGATATGGGTAGATATGGCTATCGAAAATATGGAGTACCACTATCAGGGTCGATGGATCAAAACAGCGCTATCAGAGCAAATCTGCTAGTAGGCAATGAAGCGAGTGCGCCAGTATTAGAAATCACAGTAGTAGGACCTCAGATTGAATTTACATCGGATGCTTCCATCGCTATAGTGGGAGCAGACTTAAGTCCCAAACTTGACCGAAGAGTGATCCATACCAATGCCAGAATCAATGTATTGAAAGGACAGGTACTAGAGTTTGGAAAGTGTAAGTACGGGATAAGAGCTTACCTGGCAATAGCCGCTGAACTCCAGTGCGAGCAGGTCATGAAGAGCCATTCACAGTTTCATGGTATCACCTCCGGCACCAAACTTACTAACGGCGATGTGCTGGATTACACTGAAGTAAAAATGCTGAGTGCTCCAACCACAGCTATCCGAATTAGTAAAAAACACTTTAATACGAAAAGATTGGAAGTGTTCCCCGGTCCGGAATTTAACCTACTACAAAAAGGACAACTCAAATCGATATTTGACCAGGAATGGATCATTGGGCCTAACAATAGAATGGGTTATCAAATGACCAATGAGCAAATGCCGGGACATACACGGGAGATCATCACCACTCAAACGATCCCAGGTACCATACAGCTAACCCCAGCTGGAAAACTACTAGCACTAATGCGAGATGCACAAGTGACCGGCGGATACCCACGAATCCTTCAGCTGAGCGAACTCTCCATCAATCAACTGGCTCAAAAAACCGAGCGAAGTAAAATCCGTTTCAAATTGGCATGATCACTCTTCGACCAGCCATCAGGGAGGACATTTCACTACTAGAATACTGGGATAAACAACCTCATGTAAGACTCTCCGATGGTGAAGAAGAATTTTGGGATTGGCAAGAGGAACTGGGCGTGGAAGTAGCCTGGCGCGAACAGCTAGTAGCAGAGCTGGATGGTAAACCAATAGGTTTCGTGCAAATCATTGACCCATACCTGGAAGAAACGCATTACTGGGGTGAGATTGAGCCTAACCACCGAGCTATTGATATCTGGATAGGTGAGGCGGACTATCTCAACAAAGGCCATGGGACTCAAATGATGCAACAAGCCATTACAAAATGCTTTGCACCGGATAATGTCCAAGCGATAATGATAGATCCCCTGAAATCGAATCGCGCGGCTCATCGGTTTTATAAACGCTTCGGATTTAAATTCCACGAAGAACGATGCTTCGGAAAAGATGAATGTTATGTCTTTCGGCTAACCAGAACAGACTGGAACAGTCACTCAAACAATGCAAGCATTTCCTGATTTCCCTTGGCTCTTGCCTGAGCGATCATGCCTTTAGTACTTTCATCCACCACAGCTCCATTTTGTAGCAGTAGGCGAGCCACCTCCACTTGATCAAAGTTGATAGCAAATGCCAATGCAGAGGCCCCATCCCCATTTTTGATATTTACTTCAGCTCCATGATCCAGCAATAGTTGTGCGATTTCCGTAAACCCCTTGAAGCAGGTTCCCATCAGTGCTGTGTTACCTGCAGCATCTTGCCCATTCACATTAGCACCCGCACTCATTAGTAATTTGACAGCCTCTACTGCATTCATGTAAGAAGCCATGATGAGTGGAGTAAATCCTCTCTCATCCGGCTGATTGGCAAGAGTAGAATCACTTTCCAGAGCAGCTTTTAGTTGATCTAATTGTTGATTTTTGATGAGTTCGTTGATGTTGGACACGGTTCTTTGGTTTTTCTTTTTGTTTGTTTGACTTTATGACTCTTGTCATGAAATTCTTAGGAATAACTTCGTAAATATGCAATAGTTTTTTACTATTCAGTTTATCGGGGAATAGCTTGTATTTATGACATTGACACAGCTGCGCTACGCACTAATACTTAAGAAATACCAAAATTTTAAAAAGGCTGCAGAACAGTTGGAAATTAGCCAACCGGCTCTGAGTGTACAGATTCAGAAACTGGAAGATGAGATCGGCATTAAGCTCTTTAATCGATCTGGATCTCCTATCCAAGTCACTAGAGATGGGGACTTATTTCTGATCAAAGCACAAGAAGTGGTCAACAATGCAAAGCAACTCACCAACTTTGCCAATGAGCTACAGGAGGATTACAGTGGATCATTGGAAATTGGTGTGATCGCCACATTAGCTCCCTTTCTGGTCCCTCTATTTAGCCACGCCATACAAAAAGACTACCCCAATCTGCAGTTGATCTTTAAAGAGTCAACTACCGAAATGGTCGTAAACGGCGTCCGGAGTGGGGAATTGGATGCAGGTATCATCTCCACTCCTATTAATGTTTATGGCATCAACTCTATTCCGCTTTTCTACGAGCGGTTTTACCTTTATTCATCAGAAGGAAGCAATGGTTCGTCAAATGAAATCAAGCTGGAAGATATCGACTATGATGAACTATGGCTACTAAATGAAGGCAATTGCTTCCGGGACCAAATCAATGACTTCTGTGATATCAAGTCTATCAGAAAAGGCAAAAAGTTCATCTACCAGAGTAACTCAATAGACGCACTGATCCGTATCGTGGATACCCATGGTGGTATGACCATTTTGCCTGAGCTCACCACTCTGAGTCTGAACGAATACCAGGAGGAAAACCTGAAAATGATCTATGGAAGACCCAAAGCAAGGGAAATAGGCATTGTGGTCACACCAAACTATGACAAGGTGCGCTACATCAAGCTATTGGAGGAGTATATAAAGAACAACATTCCATCGCACATGCTCACGAGTAGTGATTATGAGATCGTGGATCCTAATATTCAGATGGACTAAGTTCAGAAGAAGATTTAGCCGCTTCGAGTTACTATTTCCCGGGTTCAAAAAATATTCGTAAGCCGATAGTAGCCATTTAGCGTTTTAATGGTCAAACACAACCATTAAACCATGGAACTACTTCAGGAACTCTCCAGTAGAAATTATCCACTATATGTTTTCGGATGGATTAGTCTCATAGGCACTATTGCCTGCATGTTCATGTCATTCTACTCTCCCACAGAAGTAAATGGAATCAGTGCCTGGATCAAACCAACCAAATTCTTCCTATCTACTTTCATCTTTACCTGGAGTATGACCTGGTATTTGGGTTACTTAAAGCAGACGCCTGCCATTTCCATTTACACCTGGCTGACTATTGCCGTATTAGCTTTTGAGCTCATTTATATCACGTTAAAAGCCGCTCAGGGCCATCTCTCCCATTTCAATATTTCCTCCTCGTTCAATGGATTTATGTTTAGCATGATGGGCTTGGCCATTAGTCTGATGACATTGGCCACACTTTATATTGGCATCCTGTTTTTCATCGAGCCTCTGCCTGATTTACCCACTAGCTATCTATGGGGTATCCGGCTGGGGATTATACTCTTCATAATTTTTGCTTTTGAAGGAGGGTTGATGGGAGCCAGACTGGCACATACGGTTGGTGCTCCTGATGGATCTCCAGGACTAAAGTTTTTAAACTGGAGCGTGACTCACGGAGATCTACGCATTGCCCACTTTATAGGGATGCATGCACTTCAGGTGTTGCCTTTATTAGGGTTCTATGTCTTCTCTTCATCCAGAGGTATTATCATCATTTCTATGCTGTATCTTCTTTTGGCCACTGGTGTGCTGGTTCAGGCCCTGATGGGAAAGCCGCTATTAAAGAGAGTTACTAAATCTGAACTAGCAACACATCATTGACAGAGAAGACATCTCCATACTAAAACATCATACTTGTCTTCAATATTACTCTCTAAATGTCATTCATCGGTAAATATTACCCGTTCATCTTACATTTATACCCGTTGATCCTAAAATGGACATAAGTGAAATCGATTTTTGGTTGAAGAAAATTTTCCAAATTCTGATATAACCAAACATTTCCTCGAAGTTGAGTAAAAGACGAAAAACCCTCTTAATTTCCTTCATTCTTCCTAAGCATATTCTATATATTTGAGAATCCGCCGTAGATATTTTGGACACTAAATATCGCAAATGCCTTCTTAAAACGGCCAGCAAAACCTTTAAGCATATGATGAAAAATAATACGAGGTAACTCGCCCAAGAAGTACTGCATACAAGAATTTAAACCGTTGTTAACCATAATTCAAAAATCAAACTATGAAAACTCGTTTACTCACCGCGGGTCTCCTGGTTGGAGCTTCGCTGATGGGGTATGCCCAAAAGGCACAAAAACCTATCAAAACCTATCGGTCACCAAGACTTATTGACACACAGTTTCAGTCTCAGAATCCACAGAATGGAAAGGCTTTACTAAAAGAGAAACTCAACCTAAGAGCTGAGGATCAAATGGAATCAGTAAAAGTAGCGTCAGATAACCTTGGCTTCACTCATGAAAAATTCCAACACTATTACAAAGGAGTGAAAGTCTTCGGATCTGAATATTCTGTCCATTCAAAAGACGGAGCAGTCACTCATCTTACTGGAAACTTTGCCAAAATAGGCGATTTAAACATGAAAACAGAACTTTCAGAGTCTGCAGCCTTGGGTAAAGCTCGTAAGAACATTGATGCCAAAGAGTTCGTTTGGGACACAGACAAAAGTCTTACTCCTAAAGCTGAGCTCTTAATCCTGGATGCTGCCACCACAGGTAGTGAGGCTCGTCTGGCTTACAAATTTGAAGTGATAGCTGCCAGACCATTCCAACGCTATGATGTCTATGTGGACGCTAAATCGGGTGAAATACTCATGCAGTATTCTAAGATTCACCTGGCACAAGCCACCGGATCAGGAGATACCCGATATAGTGGTAGCCAGACACTATCTACTGATAGCTATAGTGGATATTATCGACTGAGAGACTACAGCAGAGGTAGTGGAGTAGTTACCTGGGATGCCACCACAGCTACGAGTGTAAACAGCTCGGGCGTACCTATTGGCTCTTCGGACTACACAGACAACAACAACAGCTGGACAGCTTCCGAGTTTGACAACTCTGACAAGGATGATGCAGGACTGGAAGCACACTTTGGCGCGATGGCCACTTATGACTTCTTCTCTACCACATTTGGTCGTAATAGCTACAATGGATCTGGAGCTACCATCAATAGTCACGTAAACACCGATATTGAAGCTGTATATGGCTATCCATCAGGGTACAATGACAATGCTTTCTGGAATGGAAATGTCATGGTGTATGGTAAAGGAAACTCTCTGGATCCTTTAACAACCGTGGATATTACAGGACATGAGATAGGTCATGCATTCATGGAGTATACTGCCAACCTGGTGTACCAAAAAGAATCAGGAGCAATGAACGAATCCTTCTCCGATATCTGGGGTACTTGTGTGGAGAACTACACAAACACCAACTATGGAACTAGCAAAGATCTTTGGAATCTAGGTACTGAAATAGGTCAAACCTTCCGTTCCATGTCCAATCCTAATGCATATGGGCAGCCAGACACATATGGCGGTTCCTATTGGGTAGGTGTAACTAACTGTAATCCATCCAACAACAACGACCAATGCGGTGTGCACACCAACAGTGGTGTTGGAAACCACATGTTCTATATTTTGACAGTTGGTAAATCAGGAACAAACGATAATGGTGACAGCTACAGTGTCACAGGTATAGGCATTGACAAAGCTGCTGCTATCAACTGGAGAGCGGAATCACAGTACCTAAGTGTCAATTCGGACTATGCTGACTGGAGAACATATGCTATACAATCAGCAAAGGACCTTTATGGAGCCGGATCAGCTGAGGAGATTGCGGTAACCAATGCATGGTATGCAGTGGGCGTAGGCGCAGAGTACCAGCAGCCAATCGGATGTGTGTCCGCTCCACTTACTTTGACTATCACACTAGACAACTATCCCGAAGAAACAAGCTGGACAGTTAAAAATAGCGGTGGCAGTACGGTAGCGTCCGGTGGGACATATGGTTCTCAACCAGACGGATCAACAGTCACGGAAACGATCAGTGGATTGACTGTTGGAGACTATACGTTTACTATCAATGACTCATATGGTGATGGTATCTGCTGTTCTTACGGAAACGGTAGCTATTCACTTGCTAGTGGATCTACCACCATTGTATCAGGGGGAGATTTCAATTCCTCTGAGAGTACCAATTTCTGTATAAGTGGCGGAGGTGCAGATACGCAAGCTCCTACAGCTCCTTCCAGCCTATCGGCTTCTAATGTACAGGAGACTACTCTGACACTATCGTGGAGCGCATCATCTGACAATGTGGGTGTAACTGGATACAACGTGTATCAGGGATCTACGAACATTGGCACGGTGACTGGCACTACGGCTAACATTACAGGGCTTACTTCTGGCACTTCTTATTCGTTTTATGTAACAGCCGTTGATGCAGCTAGTAATGAATCAAATGCCAGCAATACAATAAATGTGACAACCTCCTCACCTGATGCCACTGCACCAAGTGTACCAACTGGACTTTCTTCATCCAATGTGACTACTTCTTCGTTCACACTTTCATGGAATGCGTCATCCGACAATGTCGGTGTAACAGGATATGATGTATACCAGGGCGGTTCATTCCTTAAATCAGTAAGCGGGACCAGTACTAGCATTACGGGACTATCTTCATCCACTACTTATTCTTATCGAGTAGCTGCTAAAGATGCCGCTGGCAATGTGTCAGCCCAAAGTAGCGCATTGAGTGTGACTACTAACTCTCCTTCTGTTTCGTATTGCTCCACAGGTGGAAACAACACCAACTATGAGTGGATTGATAAGGTGCAGTTAGGGTCTATTAACAATACTACTTCGGCCAATGGTGGGTATGGTGATTTCACTTCTCTTTCCACTACTTTAACGACTGGTTCTAGCAATACTATTTACTTCTCTGCTGGATTTAGTAGCTCATCTTATAGCGAAAACTGGAGAGTGTGGATTGATTATAATCAGGATGGTGACTTTAATGACAGTGGTGAGCGAGTAGTGAGTGGAACTACTTCCAATGGCAATACCTACTCTTCTAGCTTCACAGTGCCATCATCAGCTAGTCTGGGCTCTACCCGAATGAGAGTATCCATGGTATGGAACAGCACACCATCCAGCTGTGGTTCCTTCTCCTATGGAGAGGTTGAGGACTACACGGTAAATATCTCCAACACAAGCGTGATTACATTTAACAATGCTGACGCACCATCTGCAGAATCATTAAAAGATGGTATCTCTAAAGCGAGCTTTACGGTGTTCCCGAACCCAACACAGAGCTCTATTGAATTCGATGCTGGTGACTTCAAGAAGATTACTGAAGTGAGAATTATTGACCTTGGCGGAAGAGAAGTACTCAAAGCTATTGAGCCTGCAGGTAACCGTGTTGATGTATCAGGTCTCAAGAAAGGGCTTTACTTTTTCGAGATCACCTCAGAAAAAGGACAGCATAGCACGAAATTCTTAAAAGAATAAAATCAACAAGTTGAAACATATCCGAAAAAAGGCTGCCCATTTTGAGCAGCCTTTTTTGCTTTAGTACTCTATGAGTAGTGCATTGTTTTATTGAGCACAAAAGGCTGCCAGCCACTATTGGGGTCTACTCCACTCATCTCCAGACCGGCCTTTACAGCCCAATGCATCCTGAAATGTCTTCCGATATAGGTAGCAGGCACCTCAGTTGGTAATTCCACTTCGAATGTCCACTCTCTTTCATCTCCAGCATTGATCTGGATTTCTTCATCAATAGTGTACTCTTGATCATACAAAATGTGGGTTACAGAAGACATCTCCTGTGCTCTCACCTGCAGGTATATTCTCTTGATATGGATCGTATCGCCTGTGGGTCTAACTGTAATAGCAAGTTTCAATGACTCTCCTTCAGTCATCACTGGATTACTGATCAAAACATTGACATCAGCAGCTCCACCGGTCACGTAATTCTTGACATTCTCAAAAAGTCCCATTCGCTTGATTTATGGTATAATTCAATTGCTTATTTACAAAAAACTCAACCCAACCACTGTCTGGATCATTTCCTGGCATATCTAGCCCTGCAAAAACCTGCCACTTCATAAAGCAATCCTTACCATGATAAGTAGGGTATGCATCTTCTGGCAGCTCAAACTCGCCGAGCCAACGCTGCTCCTCACCGGCCTGCATGGTCACATCATTTGCAAGAATCAACTGATAACGGTAGTGATTGTCATGAGCAGTGACGTGATGTGTGGTCGTTTGTACATTTCCGTTGCTGTCTGTGGTCGTTCGTGTTTCTTGCTTTTTGTAAGTCTCCTGACCTCTGATATCCAGATAGACTTTTTTAATACTACAGTTATCCAGAGCTTTGGCCAGAACGAACAGTCGCATGACAGACTTTCCGTCTGTGGTATTATTTTCAAAAACTATCGATACCTCCGCAGCACCGCCAGTGATGTAGTTTTTGATTTTTGAGAAGATCCCCATTTCCTTTTTTCTTTAAAAATGTCAATAAATATGACTCTTAGCTATACGTGGAAGATGGTATTTTTCTGACCACAGACAATAAGACAAGATTTTAGGAGTATAAATACTCAAAAGCACTCTGATAAAGGTTCCGAGTTTGTAGGTTTTCAATGAGCTCATTGAAGAATGCATTGCTACTTAATGTAGCTGAATCTCCCACCATCACCAGCAGGTGCCTGGCTCGAGTCATGGCCACATTCATCCTTCTTTCATTAGCCAGAAAACCGATCTCACCATTTGGATTAGACCGAACCAAAGAAATAAACATGATATCACGCTCCTGTCCCTGGAAGGCATCCACAGAATTGATCGTTATACGTTTCAGAGCCTCCTCACTGATGGCAGTCTCCTGGATGTACCGTTTCAGCAATTCAGACTGTGCTTTATAAGGTGCAATAATTCCCACACTAGGAATGCGCTCATCACGAGTAGACAATTCATCGAGCGTCTCTTCTAACCTCTTTAGCACAAATCGGGCTTCTTCTTCATTGTATGTAGATAGCGTCTCCTGATTGAGCTTCTCATCAAAACCACACCCGGCAGTATCAATAAACCTCACAGCCTGGGAGAAGAGTGTTTTCCGCTGCAAAATGATTTCTCCACTCCTCAGCTTACCACCATAAAACTTCTCATTAGAAAACTGCATAATGTCATTATGCATGCGATACTGAACCTCCAGCATCACGTCTGCATTCCATTGCTCAATCGTTCGCTCAAAAATGGTTTCTGAAAGCCCATTTTTAGCAGCATCAAGAGATTTCACTGTGGGTGGCAACTGCCAGTGGTCTCCAGCCATGATCACTCGATTCGACTTGATAATCGGCACCCAGGACGCTGGCTCCAATGCCTGTGAAGCTTCATCTATAAATAAGGTCTTAAACGTCCTGTTTTTGAGATAAGAACTATTCGCCCCTATTAATGTGCAAGCAATGACCTGTGCTTTATTTAGTTCATCATAGATCATGTGCTCTTCTAGCAAATGGGCTTCTTCTTTGAGATTGCGGGCCTCATTCAGCAGGAGTTTGCGTTGTTCTCGCTCTGCCTTGCCAAAATTTCTTTTGTACTTTCTACCCAGATTTCTAAACTCCTCAGCCTTCTTTCTAAGATCCTTGAGCATTTTGGCATCATCATGCTCACTGATCCTGGCATCCAATGTACATGCCACCACCTCATCTGTGACTCGTGCCGGATGGCCAATTCTTAGCACACGAATACCCTGCTGGGTAAGTTTCTCTGCCAGCAAATCCACTGCGGCGTTGCTTGCTGCTGCCACCAGCACCTGCCTCTCATCTGTTACGGTATCCTTGATGGCCTCTACAAGAGTAGTGGTTTTTCCCGTTCCTGGTGGTCCATGAACTAAAGCCAAATCCTTTGCAGATCTAATATGAGACAAGGCCTTATTCTGACTATCGTTCAAACCCGGATGCCTCAAATCAACCAAAGAGTGAAAAACCGGAGCCTCTTCACCAAGCATTACCTTAATCAGCTCTTTGAGGCGTCCTTCTCGTACTGAAGCCATGAAGTGCATAGTTCGCTCCATCTCGTCGTAAGTACTCTCATCAAACAAAAGATTAACCCCCAACTTTCCATCATCTATCCAATCAGGAGCATCGTCACTGTTGAGCACCAGTGTCATGTATTTTTCAGATACCCTGCTGATTATACCAGAAGCAGATAATTGCTTTTTATCATCATTCAAGAAAAGACTGGCGGAAGATCCTGCCTGAAAATAGTGACGCTCCCCTTGAAGTGTGGTGCGCTCCAGTTGTAGAACCCACTTTTCTCCAGTACCCAAATAAGATCTGTCCACCACCACGGGGTACCAAGTGACTCCTTCTTTCCTCCGATCATCAAGAGATCTATTGCGGATTTTGTTCTCGTATTGTTTTCTGTCCTCTACACGTTCTTGCTTGAGCAACTGCAAGAGGTGCAAAAAGTGCTCAGAGTGATCCATACTTACTTTTTGAGATACTTCTGAATAGTGGTCTTGAGTGTATCCTTATCTGCAGAAATGTCCGGATCACTGTAAATCTTCAGCATCAGCTCGATTAGCACTTCTTCAGCGTAACCAATGTTGCTAGCTATCCGGGCACAGAACTGGATCTCTTCTTTGTACAATCGACCATCTATTTTCATCAGCTGAACTGCGTTGTAGATAAACTCATATTTCTCATCGTCTGTGAGATTACTTAGGTCCTCTATGAGGTTGGGGTCCTCGAAGCACGCACTGATCTCATCCTGGGACATACCGTGCTGTGCACCAATCTTTTTGATCAGATCAATCTCGTCCTGCACAACCACTCCGTCTATCTTTGCCAGTTGCACAAGGAGATTTAACTGAGTGCGGGCCATATTTGTGGATCTTGAAGCTATTGATTCGATGCTTTTAGAGGTAGTTCAGAAATAATTTTTAAACTTAATGTAAAATACAAGATGAACAAAATTTTTGTTCCCGAGCACCAACCACATATTGAATGAATTTCTTAGCTCATGTGTATCTATCATTTGAAGACCCTGAAATCCTTGTTGGCAATTTCATCGGTGATTTTGTCAAGGGAAAAGCGGTAAATGATTACGATGGTGGAATTCTCAAAGGAATTCTACTACATCGTGAAATCGACGAGTACACTGACTCTCACCCTACGGTACTGGAAACCAAAAAGAGATTACGGCCCATTTATCATCACTATGCACCAGTAATTGCAGATGTGTTTTACGATCATTTCCTTGCCAGCTTGTGGACTGACTATCACACCACACCACTTCTGGAATATACAAATTGGGCTTATTCCGTTATCAAAAAACAAGGCGATTTGGTTCCACCAAAAGCCAGACACATGCTCACATACATGGCCAGAGATAACTGGTTATACAATTATCAACACATCGCAGGAATTGATCAAGCACTCACAGGAATGTCCAGAAGAACACCTTTTAACTCGGGAATGGAACATGCCAGTGAAGAACTACAAAGACACTACGAAGCGTACAAAGCAGAGTTCGTTAGCTTTTTCCCAAAATTGATCACACATTGCCAAAAGAAACTTGAATCATTATGAAAGAGATTTTATACGTTGCATTGGGTGGTTCATTGGGTAGTGTCGGCAGGTATTTGATCGGCCTGTTTTACGCCCAGTTCTCTACTAGCAGCTATCCACTTGGCACACTCACGGTCAACCTGTTGGGTAGCCTCATCATCGGAGTGCTCAGTGCACTGTATATAAAATCAGGCTCTTCTACCATCCAGTTTATGTTGATCACCGGATTCTGTGGTGGCTTTACTACCTTCTCCACATTTTCGTTGGACAGCTTAAAACTCCTTCAGTCTGGAGAGTATACACAGTTTCTCATGTACGCAACAGTCAGCATGATTGGCGGAATTTTTCTTTGTATTTCTGGGTTTTGGATTACTGAGAAGATGGCTCTTTAAAACAATAACAGTCACTTAGGGCGTTTATTAGTAGGAATTGCTCACTTATGTCAAATCACTATCACACGCTGGGTATTCATGAATCTGCCTCGCAGGCAGAGATTAAAGCAGCATTTAAAAAACTCGCTGTACAATATCATCCAGACAAGCATGCTGGTCATCCTCAAATGGAAGAGTATTTCAAAGAGATCAATCTTGCCTATCAGATTCTTTCCAATCCCTATGAAAAAGCAAGATATGACCTCAAAAGACAGTTTGTCACTGGCACGGCTAACACATATAACACTACTACCTGGCATGACGCATCCTATTCACCTCGTAGACCCAGAAGACCTTACGTTGACCCACGCATCAACTGGCGGGAAAACTGGATAGCTACTGCCTATGCTTTTGGCTTTACGATCATTGTTGCAATCATTGTGATGAGCGCTATTGGGATCAAACAACACCTGGATATGCAGGCATTGGCTGAAAAATTAGCTGAACGAAGATCCTTATTTGAATTAGTGCGAACAGACTATAGCAATGGTAAATTAGAAGCCGCAATGATTCGCCTCAATGATCTGGGAACATTTCGTGAAAGTGAAAAAGACATGGCTGAGTTCAAAGAACACCTGTATGTGGAGTTTTTGGATAAAGCCGAGAGAAACTATCGGTATAAGAATTTTGGTGAGGCCATTTACTATTACGAATTAATCCTAGACTATGGCCCCAGAACGACCCAGGTCCTTCTAGAACACCTCGCAGAATCCTATCACCGAAATGGTCAATTGGAAAAAGCCATTATACAATACAATCAACTCTTGCTAAATGGGTATCACATGCTTAACGCCTATATGTCACTAGCTCTAATCCATCATGTTAATCTCAAAAATCCCGAAGAAGCGCTAATTTATTATGAGTTAGCCAGTGAAAAGGCAATAGAAGCGTATAAAGGCACTTATGGAGATGGCTATCCTTTAGTCATCAGTGGAAGACTAATTCCGCCAGAACACTACTACTTGTACACCGGATTGGCCCAGGCGTATTTAGAAACAGGCAATCCTGAAAGAGCCGTAAAAGCTACCAAATGGAACATCAATATGTGGCCTGATAGTGCCGCAAATTATGTGATAGCAGCAAAAGGATTGTATGAAACAGGAAAAAAACGAAAAGCATGCTATGCGCTGAGTATCGCGGAGCAACTCGGTTATTTGGGCGATCCAGGGTTTACTTGTAACTAATTATTGGCAAATAATTCATCCCATTCCCCACCTTCCTTACTCAGGTGCGTCTCACATCGCTGACCTCTTAGCAGTGGGAAATCTTCTACTAAAATAAAATTAGACTTCACTTGCTTCATTGCTTTTCGGGATTCAGCCTTAAGGTTTTTCCGCTTAATTGCTTCAATAAACCTTCTGATTTGATCCATATCTTCAAGAATCAACGGTGGCACCTGAGTGGGTTTTTCATCGTCATCTTTGGCCACCATGGTAAAGTAACTGGTATTGGTATGTTTGATAGAGTGGTTTTTTACATTCTCAGCAGTCACTTGTATCCCGACTACTAACGAAGTGTTGCCAACATAGTTAACCGAAGCTTTGAAGTGCACTAGCTCCCCAACCTCTACCGGCTGTAGAAATTCTACTTCATCGACAGATACTGTCACACAATAAGCTCCAGCATGTTTACTTGCACACGCATACGCCACTTTATCCATAAGTGATAATAAGATACCTCCGTGGATCTTACCTCCGAAGTTGGCATAGCTCGGTATCATGAGCTCAGTGAGTGTTGTCTGCGAAAAACTAACAGGTAATCCTTCCATTATCCTACAATATCACCGCTTTTAGCAGCACATTCTTTTATTCGTTTATTAATGACCAATTTCCAAAAAGGTCCTCTGGTAAAAAACAACTTCAATTTCACCAGGAAGTTATGCTTTTCAATCTCATCGGCCTCTGGACTTCCAGGAATACCCAATGGCTGCACTACATATTCAAAACCCATTTTACGCGTTGCCTCGGTTGCACATGGATTTCCATAGAGTATATTTTTCGAACTCTCTACATACAGATAGGAGATATTCTTCCTGTCCGGCCTATTCTTAGCTTTATTGGCCTCTAATCCAAAACGTGTATTCTCTGTGGGAAATTGACTCGTTATATCATCATCTTTCTTCTTTTGAGCTTGAGCAAGGCAGCTAGCTAACATCATTATCCCCACCAATACGGTAAATCGCATCACCATAAGTCCTACATTACCTGTTTAATCTATAAATATAGTGATCTTACCTATCTTTGGCAGCCAATTGATCAAGATCTGAGCAAGCGCTACATGAAGCAAATAATAAGTTTTTTACTTAGAAAAGTCCCAAGAAAATATTTACAGTTATTCAGTCACTATGGTTTAAGGGTACTTGCCCTTTTCTACAGTGGCAACAAAGTCGAATGTCCCGTCTGTAGTTCTACTTTTAGAAAGTTCTTACCGTATGGAAGACAGTCCAGAGAGAATGCACTTTGTCCAAACTGCCTGGCTCTTGAAAGACACCGACTCATTTGGCTTTACCTGAAGGAGAGAACGGATTTCTTTACGAAAGAGAGAAAAATGCTTCACATAGCACCTGAACTCTGCTTCATCGACCGGTTCGAAAGTTTGAAAAACCTGGATTACATCACCGGAGATATCGAATCACCCCTCGCAAAAGTCAAAATGGATATCCACGACATCCCCTTTGATGAAAACACCTTTGATGTCATCTTCTGCAATCATGTGCTGGAACATGTAGACAGTGATATCAAAGCAATGGAGGAAATGAAAAGGGTATTAAAACCCGGTGGATGGGCCATTTTGCAAGTGCCATTTTTCTTTCCGTTAAAGGAGACTACCTACGAGAATAAAAGCATCACTTCACCGGCAGAAAGGGAGAAAGCCTTTGGTCAGGATGATCATGTCCGAATGTATGGAAAAGACTATGCCGAGCGATTGGCTAGTTCAGGATTTAAAGTGGTAGAAGAAAAGATGGTAATGGAGCTACCGGAATCCGCAATAAATCGCTACGCACTTCCAAAAGAGGAGATTATTTATCGTGTAGAAAAACCTTAACCAGTAACCCAAATCATTAATAACCAATCAACCAGTCACTAACCGACTAATCACTAATCACTAATAAAGCTCAATATACTTGGTGTTCGGATCTATACCGCGTAGCTTCCTAATCCACTCATAAACCAAACCGTATCCATAACCAGTTAACTGAAGTAGTCCAGCTAATGGAGCGAGTAAAGCAACTCCAATTGACTTGGTCTTAAATAAACCTTCTAAGCTTAACATAGTGAAGTAAACTGCATAACATCCCAATCCCAAAAAGCCCAAAGGCTCTAACAATGAAGCTAAAATCAAGGATACAATTAGTCCTAAGGAAAACACCGTAGGAAACAGGTGAATTATTCCAACTTGACCTTTGTGAAAGCGAGAAAGGTTGATTCTAGCTCTTCCAAAGTACTTCAGCTGTTTGAAAAATTTTCTCAGATCTGTCCGACGTTTATGATAAACAAAGGCACCTGGAATTAATGCCGTATTAAATCCTGAATTGATAATTCGGGTACTAAATTCCATATCTTCTCCCATGAATGGAATGATATATCCTTTGGTCTCTTCCCAAACTCTACGACTGATGCCCATGTTGAAGCTCCTTGGATGATACTGACCTATGTGCTTTTTATTGCCCCGAATACCTCCTGTCGTAAACAGTGAAGTCATAACATGGTTGATGGCTTTTTGTGTGGTATTAAATGACTCATGAGCAGCATCAGGGCCTCCGTAAGCATCCACAGGCTGGGCTTGTAAATAAGAATCAACACTGGCCAAATAATGAGGTGGGATTAAGCAATCCGAATCAAAAACAATCAGATATTCTCCCTTCGCTCGCTCGTACCCATAGTTTCTGGCAAAACCCTGTCCGCCGTTCTCCTTTACCAAGTAATGGATATCCAGATCAGACTCATACTTTTCAACCACCCATTTGCAATCAACAGTAGACCCGTCTTCTACCACCACCACCTCAAAATCCTTGTAAGTCTGACTTTGAAGAGAATCAAGCAACTCATCTACCTCATCAGGACGATTGTAAACAGGGACAATAATGGAGTATTTAGGCATCTATGCCAATTTTTTCAGAGATCAGGTAATCGTTTTTCTTTGGATTCGTTTGTATGATCATCTCAGCTAAAAATCCAGCCAAAAACAATTGTGTACCAATAACGATAGCCACCAGTGCCAAAAAGAACAGCGGTTGATCCACCACATCTCGTGCAGGTAGTTGATGTGCTAGATTGTAAAGCTTATCACCAATAATATATCCAGTTACAATCAAGCCAAATAGGAACGAAAGGGTACCAAACGTTCCGAAAAAATGCATTGGGTTTTTCCGGAATCTAGTGACAAAACTGACCGAAATCAGGTCCAAAAAACCATTGATAAATCGCTCCAATCCGAATTTGGTGGTTCCGTATTTACGCTCTCGATGCTGAACTACCCTCTCGCCAATCTTATAATATCCACTCCACTTAGCCAGAAGTGGGATATATCGGTGCATTTCTCCATATACCTCTATGTTCTTGACTACATCTGAGTGATATGCCTTCAACCCACAATTGAAATCATGCAGTTTAATGCCAGAAACCATTCTGGTTACACCATTGAAGAATTTGGAAGGTATTGTTTTCCCTAGTGGATCGTGACGCTTTTTCTTCCAACCAGAAACAAGATGATAACCCTCTTCTTTGATCATCTGAACCATTCCTGGTATTTCATCAGGACTATCTTGCAAGTCCGCATCCATGGTAATTACCACTTCACCAATAGCGGCCTGGAATCCAGTTTGAAGTGCAGCCGACTTGCCATAATTTCTATTAAATCGGATTCCCTTGGCCCGAGAATCCGATTTTCTCAATTCCATGATTACATTCCAGGAAGTATCACTACTTCCATCATCAACAAAAAGCACCTCTGTTGAAATACCATTTTCATCGACTACCCTACAAATCCATTCAAACAACTCCGGTAAGGATTCTTCCTCGTTAAATACCGGTACGATTACTGATAATTCAAGTGCTTTTTTCGACACAGAGTTAACTATTCAAATTCAGGTCTTGATTTTTTAGTGAATGCCGTAACGATCAGAGACACGATAAAACCAAAAAATACACCACCTAAAATACCAAAAATTAACATTGCTGTAGGTCCAGACATTGCTTCCATTACACCCATGCTTTGTTCAATCTGTGCATCTGTCATTCCTTGCTCTTCCAAAGCTTGGATTTGTGTCTGACGAATGTTCTCGATAAATGTAGGGTTGATAAAAGAGACATAAATATAGGTGAATATACTTGAGATAACACTGGAAACTAGCGATAGCAAAGTTCCCAAACCAAGGCCTTCACCATAGTTTAAATGACCATCTCCATTCTTCTTGTAATCATTCTGAGCAACGAAAATGATTCCAGCGTAAATCACAATGGATAGCACAGTGGCAATCCAACTGGTATCTGGGTTTCCGGCAATCCCTGCAAAATCCTGTACTACAAATACAATTATAGATATCAGGGCTCCAATAATACCATATTTAATGGCTACACTTTTCTTAGATACATCTTTTGTTTCTTCCATGACGAGTTTTAGTTAGGTTGTTTCCTTAAAATTATTGATATAACCGGTGTTATGAAGAATCCGGCTATAATTTTTTTAATCGTTGACTCTTGAATGAGATCCCATTTGGTCACTTTCTGAATTTCTTCCAGCTGTAGCTCGTAAGCTTCTTGTCCAAATTTCTCAACATAAATCTTCGATCGTTCATTTAAAAAATTAGTCGCTGCTGACTGGTAATTTATTACAGCATCAGTATCAAAATTGTAATAAAAAATTTGTGCTATCAAAAAAACAGCCGAACCAATTGTATATACGATAAATCCAATCGTCATTCCTTGCCAAAAATGAAGGATACCATCATTTGTATACCTTTTGAAATCCTTCTCAGCAAAGAATATGAACATACCAATTAAGACAAGGTCAAAAAACAAATGGCCCAAATCAATTTGTGGATTGACTCCAATGAAGAAGGACAAATGGTAAATGATGACCATGAATACTCCCGCAACTGGAGCATATTTTATAGCTGTTCTAAACATTAATTCTTCCTGATTACATCTCCATTGATCACCCCAATGCACTTACCCGTAATTTCTTCACCATACTGTGGTGAGTTTACTGATTTTGAAGGGTTCGTAGACATATCAAAGGTCCACTTTTCCTCAGGAGCAAATAGTGCCAATTTAGCTTGAGCGCCTTCCTCAATTATCACAGGATTCATTTGCAATATCCGTCTTGGCCCCTTTGTCACTCTATCAATCAAGACTCCAATGTCGATTTGACTAGAGAGTTTTATTAGATCGCTATAGAAAGTAGGTAAAGAACAAATCCCCGGAGTGGCCAAATCAAATTCTAGATCCTTACTTTCTGGATCTTGAGGATTATGAGCAGAAACGATCGCATCAATTACTCCAGTTTGCACACCCCTAATTAGGGCTTTACGGTCTTTTTCCGATCGAAATGGTGGATCCACTTTAAAATTTGAGTTGTAATCTGTCAAATCATCCTCTGTATAAAACAGTTGATGAATCGCCACATCACAAGTCACTAATAGGCCATCTTTCTTCGCCTTATTGATTAAGCTAATACCCTCAGCTGTGGATATTAAAGAAAAATGCAACCTACCACCTGCATATCGAAGAATCTCCAGGTCTCTTTTTATTGCTATTTCTTCTGAAAGAGACGGCTCGCCATTCATCCCAAGAATTGTACTAGCCTTACCTTCGTGCATTTGAGCAAATTGAGACAGATGAACATCTTTGGGTCTCGTAATCACCAAACCATCAAACTTTTGAACATATTGAAGTGACTTTAATAAGAGTTCGGTATTCCAAATGGGGTTCAACCCATCTGAAAACGCCACAGCGCCAGCATTTTGCAAATCCAAGATCTCACTCAGATTTTCCCCTTTGCATCCCTCACTCACAGCACCAATAGCCCACAAATTGATCCCTTCCTCTGCATGACCCTGCTGAATGTATCTTACATCACTCTTTGATTCAATGACTGGTTCAGTGTTGGGCAACACACAAACATCCGTAAAACCACTAAATAAAGCACATTTACTTCCGGACTTCAAGTCCTCCTTATGTTCACCTCCCGGTTCATTAAAATGAGCATTCAAATCAAAAAAACCTGGAGACAAACTGAGATTTTCAAAAGTATAGTCAGCAGATTTCTTAATGTTAGAATCGATCTTTTCTATAATGCCGTTTTCAATGTACACATCAATTGTCTGACCATGATACTCCGATGAGGGATCCAAAATAGTGGATTTTTTGAGCAGTACTTTCATTTAAGAAATCTTAGCAGAATGGTTTCAATAAGTAAAAAACTCAAGGCCAAAAGTAATGCATATTTCCATAAGCTCAATTGGTCCGAATCCCCTACTGAACTCTCTAAGAAGACTTGATCGTCCATGACATTGTAGCGTATATGAGTGACCCCATTAATAGCTTGTTCAATTTCTTCAGAACTATAAGGTCTCACATCTGACTCTTGCTTCGAAAAATTCAATGCAACCGCTCCCAAGGTATCAGCAGCGGTCAGTAAGTGATAAATCCCAGGATGACTAAGATCCTCTGGAATCTCAAGTATCAACCTATCACCAGAATATCGCCATGAAGGAATAAAAGACTCAGATTCAGACACAAGCTTATACACCGATTCATTTTCAATAGAATCAGCTTTCAACGACATGAAACCTCCATCAATACGGTAAAACAGCCGCTCTTGTGAAGATGGCCGAGCCAACTCATACATAATAGGAACAAACAGAGAATGCTTATGAAAATTGGTAAACTCATCCGATAGCGGAGATGTCAACAAATAGTTCTGTCCGCTTTTGACCAGAAAAGCTTCCTTAGCATTGGTCTCCAATATGTTTTCTGAGAAGCCTACCGGGTTAATTTGCACCGATACTTTAGGCAAACTTGCCTCTTGATCATTTTTAACAAATACGCCTTCCAGTAGAGGATGACTCAATGATTCCTGGCTCAATGACTGACTATACGAATTCTTGACCTCAGATAATCTCAACTCCAAAAATCTTGAATAAGAATCTAGATCAGGAGAGGCAGAAGGTACAATTAAGAAGCGTGAATTTATTTTACTTGTTTGTGTGATCAACCACTCAGGTATTACATCCAGTTCGTTTAAGACGATAAAGTCAGCAGTGAGCAATAAGTTCAGAGATGTTGATGATATGTCATTACTGTGTATGTCGAAGTAACCCTTATTTCCAAACAATCGATCAATGAATGATGGATTATCATTAGCACCATGCAGAACAATCACTTTTGCTTTACTTGGTTCTGGAATAAAGAAATAAAACACATTGTCAAAAACCACCGGTACATCCTCAATTTCAATCGAATACGCTCCATAAAAATCATCCATGGTATTAATGGGAAATGTTAATTCAGATATAGCATTTGCGCCCACATCCACAGAAGATGACGCGAGCTGTTGTTTTCCTCTATTCAATTTGACCAAAACCCCGCTTTTCTCGTCAAATCCGAAATTTCTAATATTTATTGTTAATTTACTCCGTCCACTAATTAACGATTGCGTAGATATAAAAACTGTATCAACAGAAATATTCCCCGTATTTTGAGCCCGAAATTGATTGATCTCGTAAGTCCTCGAAGTGTCTGCGGTTATTTCTTCTAAATCAAAAACTGCTCGTTGCATATCAGAAAACAATTTTACGTGGTCTGAGGAATATAAGTCTGCCTTATCTTTTATTTGCGAAAGAGTATAAGATTTACTCGCAAACGTGTTTTTAAATTGATTTTGACTCTTTTGACCTACGTATTGTGTACCGTCATTGGTCAGCAGCCTGAGTTCATTATTCGTCGTTTGTTCAGATTTACTTTCTAACAATGCATTCAAGCTAAACAACAAAGGCTCACCCGTAACATCAGTTTGCTGCATACTCAATGAATTGTCCAGATACCAGAGCTGATTACTTCCATCTATTTCACTTTGCTGGTCCAGTAATGGTTGTGCAAAGGCAAGAATGATGAACGAGAACACCATCATCCTACTTATCATTACCAATATCCGCTTTAACCTTGAACTGGATTTCCGCTGCTCTTTAATGTCAAACAAAAAAGAAAGATTGGAAAACAAAACTTTTTTATACCTTCTAAAACTAAAAAGATGTATTACAAGAGGTATTATCAGCAACACCAAACCGTACAGAGCCCACGAATTTTGAAATATCATTTTGCTAATTTAAGTACGAAGTAGCTATTTCAAAGTTATGATTATTTAACTGCCTGACCACATCGCAAGTTAAGCAGTCGTACACACGGACATTTTAATGGGTATGTAGCCTGCAGAGTCACGTCGAGGTACCATCCCAGGGCTATGTGCATAAGAGTAGTATGTTTAAATTTAATAAAGCTTTAAAAACAAAAAACCCTGACTGGAAAACCAATCAGGGTTTGTAATAAACTGGCAACGACCTACTCTCCCACATGTTACTGCAGTACCATCGGCGCTGGTGGGCTTAACTTCTTTGTTCGGAATGGAAAAAGGTGGACCCCACCGCAATAATCACCATAAAACCTGCCATGACTGAACGTAAGTCAGCGTCATGGTCTTGATATTTTTAAGTCTTAGTCTATCTTCTATAAACTATTGACTCCCGACTAGTGTCGGTTTTGACATATATATGTGAAAGATTCTCTGAAAAATTCGAAGCAAGTTCATCATCCCCACTTGCATAAAGTGGGCTCGACAAGAAAGCTTACGGGTAATTAGTACTGCTCAGCTCTGATATTACTACCTATATACCTGCAGCCTATCAACGTCATCATCTATAACGTCCCTTTAAAGAAACCTCATCTTGAAGTGGGTTTCGCGCTTAGATGCTTTCAGCGCTTATCCCTTCCCAACATAGCTACCCAGCAATGCCCCTGGCGAGACAACTGGTACACCAGCGGTTAGTCCAACTCGGTCCTCTCGTACTAAAGTCAGATCTTCTCAAGTTTCTTACGCTCGCAACAGATAGGGACCGAACTGTCTCACGACGTTCTGAACCCAGCTCGCGTGCCACTTTAATGGGCGAACAGCCCAACCCTTGGGACCTTCTCCAGCCCCAGGATGTGACGAGCCGACATCGAGGTGCCAAACCTCCCCGTCGATGTGAGCTCTTGGGGGAGATCAGCCTGTTATCCCCGGAGTACCTTTTATCCTTTGAGCGATGGCCCTTCCATACAGAACCACCGGATCACTATATCCGTCTTTCGACCCTGATCGACTTGTTAGTCTCACAGTCAAGCACCCTTATGCTATTGCACTCCACGCATGATTACCAAACATGCTGAGGGTACCTTTGAAAGCCTCCGTTACACTTTTGGAGGCGACCACCCCAGTCAAACTACCCACCACACACTGTCTCCGTTTCCGGATTAGGCATCAGATAAATAAAGGGCGGTATTTCACCAACGACTCCACCACGCCTAGCGACGCAGCTTCAGAGTCTCCCGCCTATCCTACACATCATTTACCCAATACCAATGTGAAGCTATAGTAAAGGTTCACGGGGTCTTTCCGTCCCGTTGCGAGTAAGCGGCATCTTCACCGCTACTACAATTTCACCGAGCTCATGGCCGAGACAGTGCCCAGATCGTTACACCATTCGTGCAGGTCGGAACTTACCCGACAAGGAATTTCGCTACCTTAGGACCGTTATAGTTACGGCCGCCGTTTACTGGGGCTTCAGTTCAATGCTTCGCCGAAGCTAACATCCCCCCTTAACCTTCCAGCACCGGGCAGGTGTCAGGCCTTATACATCATCTTTCAATTTCGCAAAGCCATGTGTTTTTGATAAACAGTCGCCTGGGCCTTTTCACTGCGCCCACGCCGAAACGTGGGGCCCCTTCTCCCGAAGTTACAGGGCCATTTTGCCTAGTTCCTTAGCCATGAATCACTCGAGCACCTCAGGATTCTCTCCTTGACTACCTGTGTCGGTTTCCGGTACAGGCACCTTTATCCTAACCTTAGAGGTTTTTCTTGGAAGTCTGTTTAGGCACACTATCCACGCGTCCGTAGACTTGTGGTACTATCAGGTTCAGCTAGCTGAGCGGATTTTCCTACTCGGCCAATACCTACACCCTTCAACGTACTATTCCGTCAGTACGCGGTGCTTTCACTACTCCGTCACCCCATCGAAAATAAAGGTGGTACGGGAATATTAACCCGTTGGCCATCGACTACCCCCTTCGGGTTCGCCTTAGGTCCTGACTAACCCCCGGCTGATTAGCATTGCCGGGGAAACCTTGGTCTATCGGTGTGCGGGTTTCTCGCCCGCATTATCGTTACTTATGCCTACATTTGCGCTTCTCTACGCTCCAGCATGCCTCACAGCACACCTTCTCCGCTGAAGAGAATGCTCCCCTACCATGTATAAATACATCCTAAGCTTCGGTACTACACTTGATGCCCGATTATTATCGATGCCCTGTCGCTCGACCAGTGAGCTGTTACGCACTCTTTAAATGAATGGCTGCTTCCAAGCCAACATCCTGGCTGTCTAAGCAACTGGACCCCCTTAGTTCAACTTAGCGTAGATTTTGGGACCTTAGCTGTAGGTCTGGGTTCTTTCCCTCTCGGATTGGGACCTTAGCACCCCAACCCTCACTGTGTGGTATATTTACTAGCATTCGGAGTTCATCTGGATTTGGTAGGATTTGACTCCCCCTAGTCCAATTGGTAGCTCTACCTCTAGAAAACTAAACCCACACGCTGCTCCTAAAAGCATTTCGGGGAGTACGAGCTATCTCTCAGTTTGATTGGCCTTTCACCCCTACCCACAAGTCATCCAAA
>NZ_CBDDJZ010000001.1:1587500-3382500 GCF_965229915.1 Marinoscillum sp.
CCTGAAGCTTGGTGATGATCAACAATTTCTTCACGTGCTCTGAAGGTTTGATTAAAAAGAGTTCTCCTCCTTTATTTCTGAATTTTGTCAGTATGGTTATCAGCACACCTATCCCACTACTGTTAATGTAACGAATGTCCTCGATATCAATGAGACAGTATTTAGCACCTTTACTCAAGGTATTGTTAACAAGTTCCACTAATTCAGGGCCATTGTTTTCCCCGATAAGATCCCCACTAAAAGTAAGTTTTAGCTGATCACCTGCCAGTGTGTGCTTATAATTCATTCTTACTATTTCTTTTGTTTTCACAGTCTTCTCTCTTACAGTTGGCATGAAGAATCAACGAATGTTGAACCACATCGAACTGCAAAAGTTGACCAACGGTATTTTGAATGTTTTGAATCCTTGGGTCACAGAACTCCATCACTTTGTTGCAATCAGTGCATATTAGATGATCATGTTGCCGGTAACCATAGGACTTCTCATATTGAGCGAGGTTTTTACCGAACTGATGTTTGGTCACCAAATCACATTCTACCAAAAGATCCAGGGTGTTATAGACCGTAGCCCTGCTTACCCTATAGTTCTTTTCTTTCATGCTAATGTAGAGCGACTCTACATCAAAATGCCCATTACGTGAATATATTTCTTCAAGGATTGCGTATCGTTCTGGAGTTTTTCGTAAGCCCTTCTCCTCTAAATACTCAGTAAATATCCTCTTAACTTCCTCAAATACGACCACTTGTCACAAATTTTATACAAATATAGATGAGATGATGAAAAATCAATCAGCTATCACGAGTTACAGAAACGACACCCTGCACACGCTCAAGATTTTTAATCAATTGATCGACGTGTTGGGTATCACTGACATATAATTGGATTTCTCCTTCAAAAATTCCTCCCTCTGTATTTATGGTGATAGACCTCATGTTCACTTTCAATTCCCCTGAGATAATACTAGAAACATCGTTTATCAAACCAATTCTATCAGTTCCAATTATATGGAGACCTGCAAGGAATGTATTGTCCTGACTTGAGGTCCATTTAGCCTTAACGACTCTGTATCCATAATTAGATAAAAGCTCTGCAGCGTTTGGACAAGTCGTTCTATGGATCTTGATCCCATCATTTACAGTAACGAAACCAAACACATCATCTCCAGGAATGGGGTTGCAGCATTTGGCAAACTTATAATCCACTACATCCATGTCCTCTCCTATTAACAGAAGGTCATAGTCTTTTTCACGAACCTTCTTAATCTGAGACTGCATCGCCTTGGGGTCTGATACCCGGCGATATTTAGGTTCTTTCTCTTTTTTCTCGTTGAATTTCTTAATTAACGAATGATCAATTTTGCCCTTACCTATGAGATAGAATAGATCGGTAGGGGTCTTTACTTCGAAATGTGCTGTCAGCTGCTCAAGGGTCTCCTGGTTAAAAGGAACTTTCAGCTGTTTCAATTTGCGTTGAACAACTTCTCTTCCTTCGGCAGCATATTGTTTTTTCTCCTCTTTCAGTGATTCTTTGATGCTTGACTTAGCTTTTGAGCTGACTACATATTTGAGCCAGTCTTCATTTGGTCGTTGTTTCTTTGATGTCAGAATCTCAATTTGGTCTCCATTTTTCAGCACATAGTTAAGTGGGACTAACTTCTGGTTGACTTTAGCACCAAGGCACCTCGCTCCTACTTCAGTGTGGATATCGAATGCAAAGTCTAGAGCTGTGGCACCATTGGGCAATGTAATGAGGTCACCTTTGGGAGTGAAGGCAAATACTTCTTCTTGAAAAAGGTTGGACCTAAAATCATCCACAAACTCGATTGCTGAAGCGTCGTTTTGTTCTAGTATTTCTCGGACTTTACCTATCCACATTTCCAATCCCTTATCAGCGTCTGGATTCTTACTCTCTTTATATTTCCAATGTGCCGCATATCCTTTCTCTGCTATCTCATCCATTCGTCGGGTTCTGATCTGGACCTCTACCCATTGACCCTTTCCGCTCATGACAGTGGTATGAAGAGATTCATATCCATTCGCTTTTGGGATATTGATCCAGTCCCTCAACCGGTCTGGATTGGGTTGATAATAGTCCGTCACTATAGAATACACCTGCCAACATGCCGCTTTTTCATTTTCTACTTCAGTGTCTATGATGATTCGAATGGCAAATAGATCATACACTTCTTCGAAGGGCACATTCTGCTTTCGCATCTTATTGTTAATGCTATGTATAGATTTGGGACGACCTTTAATCTCATAATTGAAGCTCTGAGAATTCAGCTCTTCCTTAATTGGCTTAATGAAATTTCGAATGAATTTATTACGAGCGTCCTTTGTGGCATTGATCTTATTGGCAATATGACTGTAGGCTTCCTGATCCGTATACTTCAGGTAAAGATCTTCCAACTCCGACTTGATTGCATAAAGACCTAGGCGGTGAGCTAGTGGTGCATATAAATAGATTGTTTCGTTAGCTATTTTTAGTTGCTTGTCTCTCGGCATGCTACCGAGTGTGCGCATGTTGTGCAGTCGATCTGCCAGTTTGATCAGAATGACCCTGACGTCTTCGGATAGGGTAAGGAGCATCTTTCTGAAGTTCTCGGCTTGTTGAGAGCTCCCCTGTTCAAATACCCCGGAGATTTTGGTAAGTCCATCAATAATTTTCCGAACCTTGACTCCATAGCCTTTCTCAATATCACCAAGTGAGACTTCAGTATCTTCCACAACGTCGTGTAACAGCGCTGAAACGATGGAGGTAGTGCCAAGTCCAATTTCACTGACACATATTTGAGCTACTTCTAAAGGATGAAAGATATACGGTTCTCCAGATTTTCTACGCATGTCTTTATGCGCATCCATGGACATGTAAAATGCTTTTTTGATGACCTTGGCATCTCCGTCTTTGAGGATTGGCTTGGCATGCCTGAGAAGCTTCCGATACCTTCTTATGATCTCCTTTTTCTCTTCTTCTAAATCAACCTCAATCATTCATTAAAATTTTTTTCAACACCCTTTGCAAAATTAATCTTTTATATATCTTTGCACTCCATTTCACCAGCGGATGTGGCGAAATTGGTAGACGCACTAGACTTAGGATCTAGCGCCGCGAGGCATGGGGGTTCGAGTCCCTCCATCCGCACTCAATAAAACAACCCTCTTCCTATTCTTGAAAACAATCGAGATTTGAAAGAGGGTTTTTATTTTATAAACATTAATACTTACCAAATTGGAAATCACACTTGACAAAATCGACAAGACCACTGGTTTAATTAAAGTTAAATTAAACGAAGATGATTACCAACCAGGAGTAAACGAAAAGATCAGAGATTATAGCAAGAAGGCTAATCTCAAAGGGTTTCGTCCTGGAAAGGTGCCCACGGGGTTAATCAAACAAATGTATGGTAAGTCCATCAAGGTGGAAGAAATCAATAAGCTGGTATCTGACAAGCTTAATTCCTACTTGAGAGAAAGTGACTTACTGTTCTTAGGTGAGCCTATGCCTAGAGAAGAGGATTTCGAGTCTATCGATTTTGACACACAAAAGGATTTTGAATTTTCATATAATGTTGGATTTGCAGAGGACTTCACTCTACCAGTCGACAATAAGTTCAAGATCGATAAGCATTCAATCAAGATTGATGATAAGGTGATTGACGAAACAGTGGAGAATCTTCAACGACAGTTTGGTGATACCGAAACGGCTGAGGTGTCTGAAAATGATGACATTATCTATGGCCCTATCCGATCCAAAGATGGCGAGATTGATAAAGAAATCAGCATTGACCTGAAAGACACTGAAAAGGCAGCCACCAAGAAGTTAACAGGTGTGAAGATCGAAGAAGATGTGGAGATCGATCCAAAGAAGCTTTACACTGACAGTCACAAACTACACCATCAGCTTGATATCTCTCATGAGGAGTTTGACAGTCTAAAAGGAAAGCTAACCTTTACAGTAAAGGGAATCTCCAGACAAAAACTTGCTGAGGTCAATCAGGAGTTGTTTGATAAAACTTTCGGTGAAGGTGCTGTGAAAGATGAGAAAGAATTCAGAGCAAAAGTAGCCGAGTCTGTAGAAGGAAACTTTAAAAACGAAGAGGAGCGTTACTTTGAGTACCAACTGAGAGAAAAGCTTATCGAAAAAGCAAAAATTAATATCCCTGATGAATTCTTGAAGGATTGGTTGGTAAAAACCAATGATCAGATTACTCCAGAGATTTTGAAGGATGAATACACGACTTATGCTAATGAGTTAAAGTGGTCATTGATCCGTAACAAAATAGTAAAAGAGCAAGAATTCAAAGTAGAAAATGACGAAGTTGTCAATGAGGCCAAAGAATTGATCAAACAGCAATTTGGACAAGCTGGTCTCATGGGACAGATGGAAGACAAGCTAGACATGTTTGCACAGAATTACCTACAAGCTGAAAATGGTGACAACTACATGAAAGTGTACAACCAAGTTCAGAACAAAAAAGTCTTCGATTATATCAAAGACAATATCTCTGTGAAAGAGAAAAAGGTAACTATGGATGAATTCCGTAAACTTTAAGGAAACTTAGTCCAACCGAAACGAGTTTATTAAGAGTCCTTAGTGCATAAGGACTTTTTTTATTTTTGCCTAGTTAAGCTAAATTGAACACATGATCGATAAAGAAGAATTCCGAAAATTTGCCGTAAAAGGCCAAGGAATCAATGGTTTAACATTTGATTCCTATACAAATACCGTAGAAAACATGACCCGATCAGTAATCGAGGAGAGACCTACCCGGTTTGCTGAAATTGATGTTTTCTCCAGACTTATCATGGATAGAATTATTTTCCTCGGCATGCAAGTGGAGGAGAATATTGCCAATATCATCACTGCTCAGCTTTTATTCCTGGAGTCTGTTGATTCCAAAAAAGACATCCTACTCTACATCAACAGCCCTGGTGGCTCCGTTTATGCTGGACTAGGTATGTATGACACCATGCAGCTAGTAAGCCCTGATGTGTGTACTATCTGTACAGGTATGGCGGCTTCAATGGGAGCGGTACTCATGGCAGGAGGTGCTGATGGTAAGCGATCTGCTCTACCACACTCGAGAATCATGATTCACCAGCCAAGTGGTGGTATGCAAGGACAGTCTCGAGATATGGAGATCACTCTAAAGCAAATGCAAGAGCTGAGAAAAGATCTTTATACGATATTGGCCAACCATACTGGAAAATCATACGAACAAATAGAACAAGACTCAGACAGAGATTACTGGATGAGAGCTTCGGAGGCCAAGGAATATGGCCTGATAGACGAAGTATTGGAACGAAATAAAAAGTAAAATGGCACAGGTAACGTGTAGCTTCTGTGGGAGGAATAAGAAGGATGTAGATCTGATGATCTCGGGGATTCACGCGCACATTTGTGATAAGTGTATTTCACAGGCGCAGCAAATTCTCAACGAGGAGCTAAAGACAAAAAACACAACAGAGAGTCCGAAATTCAACCTCATCAAGCCTGCGGATATGAAATCGCATCTTGATGAATTTGTAATCGGTCAGGATGAGGCTAAACGCTACATATCTGTTGCTGTATATAATCACTACAAGAGACTCATGCAGACCGAAAGCAAGGACGATGTGGTGATTGAGAAATCGAATATTGTGATGGTAGGTCAAACGGGAACAGGTAAAACCTATCTCGCAAGGACTTTGGCCAAGATTCTTCAAGTGCCTTTCTGCATTGCTGATGCGACGGTATTGACCGAGGCAGGTTATGTGGGAGAAGATGTAGAAAGTATTTTGACAAGATTACTCCAGGCAGCCAACTACGAAGTGGAGGCTGCTGAACGAGGGATCGTTTACATCGATGAGATTGATAAGATTGCCCGCAAGTCTGATAACCCGTCCATCACACGAGATGTGAGTGGTGAGGGTGTACAACAGGCACTGCTTAAGTTGCTAGAAGGTACTTCTGTCAATGTGCCACCGCAAGGTGGAAGGAAGCACCCGGATCAAAAAATGATTACCGTAAACACAGAAAACATCCTATTCATCTGTGGTGGAGCATTTGATGGAATAGAGCGACATATAGCCAATCGACTGAACACACGGCCAATTGGTTTTGCGAGTAAGGAAGATTTTGACATGAGTCAAATTGACAAAGAAAACCTACTCCAGTACATCACGGCACAAGATCTAAAAAGCTTTGGCCTGATTCCTGAGCTAATTGGTCGTCTGCCTGTACTGACCCACTTAGACCCATTGAACAGTGACGCACTGAAGCGAATACTGACCGAACCAAAAAATGCGCTGATCAAACAATATGAGAAGCTATTTGATATGGAAGAGGTGAAATTGACCTTTAAGTCTGACGCGCTTGATTACATTGTAGACAAAGCCATGGAGTTTAAGTTAGGTGCACGTGGATTGAGATCCATATGTGAGGCCATAATTACTGATGCGATGTTTGAGATACCTTCTAGTAAGGATGTAAAAGACATGGAAATCACTAAAGATTATGCTGCAGAGAAGTTTGAAAAATCAAAATTCAACAAGCTACGAGCGGCTTAAGTCTACTATGATTTTAGCTGCATTTTTTGAGGCACTTTTCTGACCCAATATTTTACGAATCTCCGAATAACCTTCGGAGATTCTTTTTTTGGCCTGCTCATCAGTGAGAAGAGTTTCTAGTTCAGCAACCACATTGGCAGAGTCGTATTCTCCCTGTATCAACTCTGCTACTACCTTTCTTCCCAACAGTAGATTGACTAATGATATAAACGGAATCTTCAGTAACAATTTTGCTGCTAGATAGGTGAGTAAGCTGGTTCGATAAACAACCACCTGTGGCACTCCAAGAAGGGCAGTTTCTAAGGTAGCCGTTCCGGATGTGACTACCGCGGCATCTGCTACACTCAATACATCATAGACCTTACCAGAAACCACATGCACATTTTCATATCTGATGAGAGACTTATACAACTCTTGATCCAGATTGTCTACTGCCGAGACTAGAAAGGTATATTCTTCAAATACCACTACCAGTCGCTCAATGACCTCTATGGAGTTTTTCACTTCAGAGGGTCTGCTACCAGGAAGTACAGCTATTACTTTTTTATTTTCAAACTGGGCTTTGAACTGTTGATCGGCTTGATAGTTATTAATAGCATCCAGCACTGGATTTCCTACATAATCCACTTCCAGTGAGTGTTCCTGGTAGAAGTTTTTTTCAAATGGTAGAATAACCAGCATCCTATCTACCACCTTTTTGATCAGTTTGACGCGAGCCTTATTCCATGCCCATATTTTGGGTGAAATGTAATAAACAGTTCTTATTCCTATTTTCTGAGCGTATTTGGCGATACGCATATTGAAACCAGGCGAGTCGATCAAGATCAAACAGTCCGGCCTAATCTCCTGGATATGACGCTTACACTCCTTGAGCCGACCTAAAAGTCGAGACAGGTTAACTAATACTTCTGAAAATCCAATGAAATTAATAGAGCTGTAATCTGCTAAGACTTCAGCTCCTGTTTGTCTGATATATGATCCTCCCCAAGCAAAAAACTTAGCGTCTTGATCAATCGCTTTGATCTCGTTAATTAAACTGGCCCCATGAAGGTCTCCAGAGCGCTCACCGACGAGGATAAAGTATTTCATTGCTATTCCCCAAAGTACTCTACGTAGTTTCTTGGTGTTTCGTAAAGTTTGAGTTGATGCAACTCACCATATTTGGCAATCTCCTCCACACCGGGCTTGAGTATTCGCCAAAACTCTATAATTAACGTTTCACAGCTCGCCAGCTTGTCCGTCATGAAGTCTACATCCAGATTGAGATTTTTATGATCTACTTTTTCGATGATCTCATTTCTTATGAGAGTACTCAATTTCTTTAGATCCACCACAAATCCAGTGTCCGGGTCTGGAGTACCCTTGACAGTTACAATCAATTCGAAATTATGACCATGCCAGTTTTCGTTGGCACATGGACCAAATACCTCCACGTTCTTTTCCTTACTCCAAGCCGGATTATAAAGCTTGTGAGCCGCATTGAAATGCTCCTTCCTACTTACGTAAATCATACTTCTGTAAATTGTGGCACAAAGATAAAAGGAAATTGATGCATACCCATGATGCCTTTTTTTCAAAAGACTAATTTTGACGTATGATAATAGTCACAGGCGCAGCGGGATTTATTGGGAGTAATCTCATCTTGAAACTAAATCAACACAACTTTCACCATATTGTCGCTGTAGATAAATTTGATAACCCCGATAAGAATTCAAACTTAAGTAAGGCGAAGGTTTTGGCTACTATCGACAGAGATAGTTTCATCGCCTGGGCGAGAGATAATGCGGAGGCTATAGAATTTATATTTCATCTAGGAGCAAGGACAGATACCTTGGAGCAAAACATGGATCTTCTTCGTGAACTAAATACCGAATATACCAAGCGAGTTTGGGAGTTGTGCACGGAAGAACAAATACCCCTGATCTATGCGAGTTCAGCAGCTACTTATGGAGATGGTTCACTTGGATTCAGTGATGACAAGGATTTGTTACCTAGGCTTAAGCCATTAAATGCCTATGCTCAGTCCAAGCATGAGTTTGATTTGTGGGCTATAACTCAGGAAAATCAACCTTTTTACTGGAGTGGCTTGAAATTCTTTAACGTGTATGGACCTAATGAAGAGCACAAAGGCAAGATGGCGTCAATGATTCACCAGGCATTCATACAAATAGAATCTACAGGCAAGGTACGACTATTCAAATCTCACCATCCAGACTATGCTCATGGAGAACAAAAACGTGACTTCATCCATGTGGATGAAGTCACTGATACTTTGATCAAGCTTATGCATCATCGAAAGAACCCTGGCATCTATAACCTGGGCACTGGCAAAGCCCGATCGTTCAATGAAATGGTGCGCCAGGTATTTGAGTCACTCAACAAGCCAGTGTCTATAGAGTACATTGACATGCCAGAACATCTCAAAGATGCTTATCAGTACTTTACTGAGGCGGAGATGACTCAATTATACCCATCTATATCATAAGGAAGGTCTTTTTATTCTGGTCCTTTCAATATTCTCAATTATTATTGCGTTTTAATTACCGTCAAGTACTAACTAACAATATGCGAATTACTCTTTACCTCTTTGCGGTGATTTCTCTGTACACTGCTTTTAGTCAAGTAGAACCAAGTGAAATTGCTAAAAAAATTCAAGATTTTCATGAAGTCAATCCTCCGGAAAAACTCTACATAGACTTCAATAAATCAAGTTATGTCAGTGGAGAAACTATTTGGATGAAGACTTATTTAATGTCTGGATTCTTCAATCAACTTAGTCCACTTAGTAGAGTCATATATCTCGAACTGACAGATAGAGATGGGGCTGTTATTCAAGAGATCAAAGTGGAATCTAAAAGTGGAATCGGAGTAGCACAAATAGATTTAAACAGGGACCTTCAAACGGGCATTTATTTGCTAAGAGGCTACACCAACTGGATGAGAAATTTTGGAAAGCAATATTTCTATCAAAAAGAAATAGCAATCTACAATGTCTTCCAATCTCAAGATGAATTGGTGAAGCTGGACACTCAAATAGTGAAAGCAAATTTCTACCCAGAAGGTGGAAATCTCGTCAATTCAATCCAATCTCGTGTTGCCTTTCAAGTTTTTGACCAAAATGGGTATCCAAGACAAGGAGAGTTTACAATAACTGACTCCAATGGAAATGAGTTAGGGAAAGTTACCTCTGACAATGAGGGTATGGGACTATTCAATCTAAAACCTACAAGTGGAGAGTCCTATTGGTTAAACTCTGGTGACTCCAAATTCAAACTACCTGCTGCAGCCGAAAAAGGTCAGGTTCTGTCCCTTCTAAATATTCCCACTTTTGATAACATTAGAATTCAAATTCAAAACAATGACTCTCAAGTCAACAACCTAACGCTAGTAGCTCATTGTAGAGGTTTACCTACGGCGGCAACCGTTTTGCCTCTACAGAACAACGTAGCTGGTGCGTCTATTTCGAAAGAGAATTTCCCTCCAGGTGTTAATACTATAACTATTTTCAATGAATCTGGTGTTCCACTCATTGAAAGGCTATTCTTCATTGAACCTGAAGAATCTTTAAAAGTTAATATTCAGTTGAAAGACTCCTCCCTTAGTAAAAGGGAGTTGGTAGAGCTATCAATCACCTCAATGTTCGCTGATGGAGCTCCTGCAAAAAGTTACCTGTCACTATCTGCCACCAACGATTGGGAGGTGGACTTAGATCCCAATGAAGACAACATTGTATCTTATATGTATTTATCAGGTGATCTACCAGGACTGATCAATAATCCAAGAAAGTATATAAATAAGAATAACGACAGTAGATGGAAAAATCAGGACCTATTGATGATGATCCACGGCTGGACACGATTTAAATGGGATGAGATTTTAAATGATACATTTAATAGAACATACCCGATAGAACAAGGACTTTATACTACCGGAAGGGTGGAAAAAGCTCTTAGTAGTAAACCTGCCAAGGATGCAACCATAGTCTATACTGTACAGCAAGAGGAACTAACGATTGGCCAGGTAGAATCTGGAGATGAAGGGCAATATGCTATCAATGACCTTTATTTTCACGGTGAGAAGTACATTGTACTCGATGCTAAGAATAAATCCGGTAAAAACACTGTCAAACTCATCCCCGATACTGTTATCACAAAACCCGATTACCAACAACCGGTACGATCATTTCTCCCAGAACAGAATGACGAACAGCAAGATGATTTCATAGCAAAGAGTTTGAAAAGACAACAAGTAGATGCTGCCTTTGACTTTGAAGAAGATCTGGTAATGTTGGAGGGGATTGAAATCACAGGTGAAGCGGTAAAAGAAGAGGAGAAGGTTAATAACATCTACGGTAAAGGTGACTACACCCTGTCTACTGCGGAGATGGCAAGCTCCTCCACCTATAACCATCCACTTGAGCTCTTACGAAACAGAGTTTCTGGAGTTCAAATTACTGGCTCTGGTATCAACTGGTCTGTACAAATTAGAGGACAAGGATCAATCAACTCAAGTACTACACCCATCATCTTATTAGACAATGTGGAAGTCTCACTGGACTTATTGAATAGTGTACCTCCTAATCAAATCAGGAGTGTAGAGGTGTACAAAGGCGCAAGTGCCGCTATTTTTGGCGCAAGAGGAGCGAATGGTGCTTTGGCATTTTTCACCAAAACTGGTGAAGGGCTTTCTGTCATCAACAGTTACTCAGAGGATATCAAAGTAGTAAAATTAGATGGGTATCAAGAATACAAGGAGTTTTATTCTCCTGATTATAGCGTAAAAGATGAACGCCATGTTAAGCCTGATTATCGCTCAACAGTCTATTGGAATCCAGATTTGGAGACAACCGAAGATGGAGAAACATCTGCCAGTTTTTATACAACTGACGAACCAATGAATATTACTGTCATTGTAGAAGGAATGACTCAGAATGGTTATCCTGTTTATGGAGTGAAGAAATTTAAAGTGAGGTAACATAGTTACCTCACTTTATTTTTTTACTATAGCAAAGACTCAATGTAAGCACTTAGTTGTGCCACATCTGTGGCGTCATCAAAATCAACTGATTTCTTCTTCAAGTAAGCCTTAATATCCTTCTTTTTAGCTTGAAACTTGCTATAAAAATTACCTCTGTTCAACTTGAAGTCATCTAGGTTTCCGTCTCCATCGATAAAGAAATAATCTTCTGATTGTACAAATTTATCATATGCGCTTTGACCATAATCTGGTGGTGTAACCGAGATTTGATTCACTTTTAATTTTTGGTAAATTTTAAACTCACCTTCATAAATAATCCTGTAAAAACCATCAGCTTTTAGATCATTAGAACCTATCAAATCACCTTTTTTGAAGTTGTAACTGACTGTCTTATCAGAGCCTTCAGGTATCATACCAAATTCAAACCCATCTAGGATTTTTGAATCTATTATCAGCGGACTTTTACCCTCTCTTTGAAACTCAAGGTTATCATCATAAGCATTGTAACGAACCATCACACCATTGATGGTATTACCATCTCGAACAAAAAACTTTCCAGGAAACCACTTGCCAGAACCTATATAAGGACTCCCCTCTACTTTCTCATATTTCTTCATCATGATGGGTTGTCCACCCACCTGGTTCACATTTGCAATTTGACTATATGCATTTATTGTTAACACACTGAAGACTACAAGTAATCCAATCGTCAAATAATTTCTCTTTCTATTCATTGTTTAATAAATCGTTTACTTTCTACTAATTGTTCGTTTCTGTAAATATTAAAAATGTATACGCCATTTTTCAAATGAGCTATGTCGATTTGCTTTATAGTGTTATATACGGTTGATTTCGTTACTATTTTGCCGGCAAGAGACCATATTTCAATCACATCGTTGGGCTGAACTCCCTTTACATTTAATGCGCCCTGGGCAGGAACCGGGTATAAATTGACACCCGCTCCTTCTGTGCTTAGAACATATTCCACTGCATCTGAGATCCTACTGGAACACGATTCACTATCATCGACCAAATAAGCAGCGATGTATGTCTTTCCATTATGCAGATCTGACAAAATTCTACCTTCTTCTCCATCAATTACTATGCCATCCTCAAACCATTGATATTTGTCTTTTAACAATGAAGCAACTAATCCTTCCTTCGTTTGAATCAGCTCGAACGACTCCAGTCTATTGTCAACAATTTCTACCAACTTTGTAAAGGATTCTTTTTGATTTTCATTTTCAATAGTTAACGTTATTTCGTAGAACCCTGGCTCAGAATACCAGGTTATTGGCTCAGGTTGTGTAGCTCCAAACGAAAGATCATTCCCAAAATCCCAAGAATAAGAATCCACCACTCCATCTGATAAATCCACTAGTTGAATCACTGAATTGGCGCAAAATTCACTCGTTTCAAAGTCCGGAAACAATAAATCCACACAGTTTAATTCAAGTACATTTTCACTAGAAACAACAGTACTCTTCGTTCCAACATTAAAAACCCCATCAGTCAGTACTACCAGATTCTCGATATTTAAAGACTCGTAGCATCGTTTCTTTCTATTTAGAAATTGGATGAAGGACTTATTCTCAGCGCTAGCTCCGCTCATGGTCGCCCCAGGAGATAAATTCAAAACATGCGCTATCTGCAGTGTATCGCCTTCAGCAATACTCAATGTGCCTTTAATATCAAGGGTATCCACTAAAAGGAATCCATTCATTTGGCATTCCGCATTCACTTCTGCCTTGACCATAGTAATTCGTCCAGTTAGTTCCGAAATTCCATCAATTACGAAATAATCGGACGTTTGAAGAGAATCTTCAACCTGAAACTGACTTTGTTCCTCTAATATCCAGGTGTTTGATTTAGACTCTAGATTATCCGAAGTAGAAGTAAAATTCGAATTGATCGTAATGTCATTCTCTTCAAGGACTACAGAGCATTCTTCACCAATCGAGAATTCATTTAAAACTATTTGTCTATTAATGAATGCAAATTCACCACTGACAAGTGTTAGTTGATCCCCGTTTACATTCGAAGTAATAGTATGAGTATTTGACGATACAATATTTAGATTAGTACTGGCAGTCCAGTCAAACCCTAAATCTATAGGCTGATCCTGAGTAGGCATCAAAGTCAATGTGCCATTTTTAAATGTGAGCCCTCGTGTCTCCATTGAAATCTGTCCTCTAACCACTAATTCATTTCCTGATAAATCGATAGTTAAATCGTTATCTGCATACAGAAATAAATTTTCGATTTCTAAATTCTCATCAAGAGTAACAGTTGTAGGGGCCGATAGGCCGTTTTTATCAAAAATCAAGCTGGGTGACTCTAAAGTTGTTTCAGAATTGGTTTGCCCTCCTGTATTTGAAGACCAGTTTCCTGGATTATTGATAACGTTATTCGAAGCACCTACCCAATATATTACATTATTCAGATCACCTCTAAACTGTCCTCCAGTTATTACTAAAGCATATTTTTGACTTGATAACAGCCCTTTGTGTGAAACTGTTATAGTATATTTTCGAGCTTGTGGGTTCTTAAGTTCTACCTGTTCCACATTATCCACGACATTATCTCCCTTGGTCGCAGACTTAAATGGCTCTTCTTTCTTGAGAACCCAAGGCAATTCGGTATTCCCTTCTTCATCAAAAATCCTACAATCAAGATCATTTACAAGATTGGGCAAAACAGAATTATTTCCTATTACCTCACCAGAGGGATCTGTCCACACCAGTGTTGCTCTTATTGGTTCTTCCCCATTTGAAAACAAACTGAAGGTATGGGTTTCACCATTCTTTAATTCGTTATACACAAAAACCGTGTCTTTATCATTTTCATGAGCCATTACATCTATTGCATCAGCCACATTCAGTACTCCCCAGCCAAATCTATAATCTGGACCGGGCGCGGCTCCAACATCCCTCGCAGTATGTATGGCCAACGCTTTCAATTCCGCAGAAGTGAGGTAATCACCGTTACCATAATCAAAGGCATACTGTTGAATAACCCCAAGGCTCCCTGTTACATTGGGAGCAGACATTGAGGTTCCCTGTAAGGTTGTATATTGATCATCACCAGCTGCTGATGTTGAATATACACCAACTCCATCGGCAACTAAGTCTGGTTTTATCCTACCATCTTTTGTTGGCCCCCAACTACTGAATGAACTCATCACAGCGGATTCAGAAGATACAAATTCATCGAAACCAGTAATAGCTCCTACTGTAATTATGTTTTTGCTTACTGCCTTAGGCCCAATTATACCATAAGGGCCATCAGCAGGTCTAGATCCATCTCCAGCATCTGATCGATCATTTCCAGCGGACCAAACAATAGTATATTTTGGAGCATTATAAGCTATTTCATCAATGGCTTTGCTATCTCCAGTATAGGCACCAAACCTAGTGTCAGTTTCTGATTCATCACCGTACCATGCCCAACTTGATGTTGATGAATTATAATTCCATCCTAAGATGTATCCATAAGAATGATTAGACAGGATTAATCCATCGCCAGCTTCAGTGGCCATCGGCCCTAGATCATTGCTAAATGCATAGTAAGAATGAATGGTGGTCTCAGGTAACATTCCTCTAGCCTGAGATACTACCCCACCAGCACCAATTGTACCACTTACATGTGTCGCGTGTGTGCTATAACTATCTCCTTGTTTGTTTTTAATTCTTCCGCCCGCAAATTCCTGATGAGAGTTTAAAACCAAGCCCCCATCCCAAACTCCTATGATCATATTCTGACCTCTCAAAGGGAGACCTAAACCCGTGTCCTGTTGTACAAATTCAACTCCCGTTGTTTTTCTTGCCTGATCATTGTGCAAACCTATAAATCGAGGGTTGCCGTTGACTATATCATGGATGGCGTAGGTAAATTCACCGTCATAGTAGATGGATTTCTCATTGGGATGCGTTAATAGGTAATCCTTGATTCGACCCTGCCTTTCCTTTGCCAGCAATTCTTGCTCCTCAGCAATTTCTACCAACTTAGCTTTATTGAATTCTTGAGCAGACAATAATCCGACAAGCATCCATGCCATGCAAGTATAAACTCCAAATCTTAATAGCGTACTCATAGCTGTAAGTAATAAAGGCCATGCTCCAAAGAAGCATGGCCTTATTTTAATTAATATATTTTACCAATTAATTGGCCGTGATTACTGTAGTTCCTGGGAAGATTACCGTTCCATCTTGATAGAACAAATAATCCGCAGTGATAACGCCAGTTGCCTCATCATAAGTTCCCGCAGCTTCGTATTCATAGTTAGCTGTACAACAATCATATGATTGTTTTGCGGCGATAACAGTACCACTGGTAGCACCGGGTGCACTTGGAGTAAACTCCCATACCACATCAGCACTTGCTCCAACGTAGTCTCCAAAAACAACTAGTATGTCGCAATCACCACTGTCGTTTGCTCTTCCAGTACCAAGGTTAGAACCATATCCAACATCTTCTACAGAAACATCACCATACCATACTGAAGTATTAGAAGGACAATCGTCATTCAAAATACCTACGGTAACGCTAGTATTTGCAGTAACTCGTACTCCACCACTAGCATCAGTTAATGTCAATGTGAAAGTTCTTGCTTGAGGCTCGAACGCATTGTTATCAACAACTGTGAAAGGAATAGATGCACTGTATTCTCCAGCTGGAATAGTCACAGAAGTTGCAGAAAGTGAAAAATCCACTCCTTCTACTGCATTGGATGTTTCCATATCAAATGAAACAGTGACTTCACTTGATTGTGCTTGCGAAATATCTACAACGATACTTCCATTTCCATCTGCCTCACCGATCTGCAGGCTCGTTACGTTGAATGACACGAACTCATCGGTAAGCAAAGTATCGGTCCCTGGATCATCAAAACATCCTGTAAGGAATACTAAGAGAACCAATGGACTTAATATTTTAGTTATATGTTTCATAATTAGTATCAATTATATCCTGGGTTTTGATTCAAAACATTGTCACTTAGTTCAATTTCCGCTTGCGGAAGTCTTGGAAGGACTTTGTAATTGCTGTAAGGCAAAGTACCTACACCAGCTGCTGCAGGTTTAGTAATATCTCTACCTAACCTTTTTAAGTCGAACCATCTGTGACCCTCAGCCATGAACTCAATTCTTCTTTCGCGAAGAACATTATCAACAGTGGCACTCACACCTCCAGCTAAACCACGAGCAGCTCTGAAAGCATTCAAAAATGGATCTCCAGCACCTGGCCCTAGAGCCTCAGCAGCAATTAGATATCCTTCAGAAAGTCTCAAAATAGGAATGTTCTCCTGGAAGGGCAATGTTCCTTTGTTTCCTTGCCACTTATCAAATTCCTCACCTAGAGATTCAGTATTGAATAAACCTCTTCTCACATCACCAGCTTCAGACTCGATTTCAGCAATCAACTCGTCACTTGCAACGATGATGAATTGAGAACCACCAGTATTATTCATTAGCAATGAATGCAAACTGTTGTTAGGTCCATCAACACTGCTCCAGTCGTTAACTAACAGATCTGATTCGAAAAGAGATTCTGGATGAAATACATTTGCAGCATCATCCCAAGATGTTAAGTAATTAGCAGCACTAACCAAATCAGAACCATTTCCCGCAATTACTTGCTGCGCATAGTTCGCTGCATCAGAATCTCTACCCCAGTACAGATAAACCCTAGCAAGAAGTAATCTAGCTGCATCTGCATTTGCTCTAGCTACCCCATTAGATCCTGGAGTTGCATCTGGAAGGTCAGCGATTGCGTCCAGAAGGTCTTGCTCAATCTGCTCATAGATTTCAACGTTAGTAGCTCTTGCTCTATCATCTGCATTACTCAGACCCAAAGTAGGCTCCGTTCTTAGGATAACTGATTCGTTAAATCCATTTACTTCCTGACCTGGTTCATAACCATAAACTCTAGCCAAATCGTGATAAAACAAAGCTCTCAAGAACTTAGCTTCTGCAACCAGTACATCTTTGTCAGCTTGAGTACCTTCAACTGATTCATCGTTAATCAGATTAATCACGATGTTACACTCATTGATTGGAACGTACCGATTAAACCAAATACCTATTCCTGAATTCTCAGCATTTACGTATTCTAGTTCGTATCTACCAGTAAGCTGTGCCAATTCCATATTATCAGCAAGAATTTCTGGTCCGATCATCATCGTTTGGCCATAGTAACCAAAGTCATTTACACTTTCGTATGCTGAAAACAAAACTGCTTCAAATCCATCCACGTCTGCCAATACAACTTCTTGTGGTAGAGCCGCTTTATTTTCAACTTCCAAGTCTGTACAACTAGTCATTGCCAGTGTTACAGCTGTAAGTATGTATAGTAATTTTTTCATTGTCTCTAATTTTTATGATTAAAGTCCGATGTTAAGACCAACTGAGAATTGACGTCCTAGTGGATACGCTCCGTAAGAAGATGTTCCCGTTCCGTTATTGTTAACAACAACTTCAGGGTCAATTCCATCATACTTAGTCCAAGTAACAAGGTTCACACCCTGAACGAAAATTCTTGCTGACCTCATGTTGATCGCATCAAGCAAAGCTGATGGGAAGTCATAAGACAACGTTAAAGTCTTTAATCTGATATAAGACGCATCTGACATGAATCTGTTAGTACCGATGAATCCATAATATTGATCAACTCCGTTGATTACACCATTTGGTGTTACCATTGGCACGTTTGTTTGATCACCAGGATTTTGCCATCTGTCCATGATATCCACTCTTTGGTTACCTACACCTCTACCCGATAGTAGGTTGTACAAGTCACCATTGAAGGCATCATTACCAAACTGGTACTGGAAGAATACATCTAGCGTGATTCCTTTAAATGAGAAGGTGTTGCTCCACCCACCATAACTTGTAGGAATAGCGCTTCCTCTTACTGCACCATCGTCAAAAGTACCCTGGTAAGCCAGCTCACCATCAGCTGTTCTGATCATCGCTCTACCGTTAGCTGGGTTCACACCTGCATAGTCAAGTAGGTAGAAGAAACTAACCGGCTGTCCAACTATAAGTGAAGGAATGTTTCCACTGAATATAGTATCTGAATCGATTAGTTCAACAACTTCGTTTTCAAGGAATGTAGCATTAAAACGTGAATCCCAACGGAATCCTCCAGCATCAACTACAATACCTCCAACCTCAAGGTCAATACCTTGGTTTCTAACTTTACCTATGTTCGAGGTAATGTTGTTGTTGGCAATACCAGCATTCTGGAAGAAAGGCACATTGAAAAGAAGATCATTGTTATTAGTTCTCCAAACATCCACTGTACCAAACAATCTGTTGTTCAAAAGAGAGTAATCCAAACCAATGTTGATTGCTTCTTCTTCCTCCCAGGTCAACTGATCGTTACCCAACTGAGCGATAGTCACTGTAGAACCTCCAAGGTACTGTCCAGTAGCTCCACCATAAGTGGTTTGTGTCTCGTAGTTTCCGATTTCTGCGTTACCAAGCACACCGTAGCTCGCTTTCAATTTCAAGTCATCGATGAAACTAACACCTTCCAGGAACGACTCAGAAGAAAGTCTCCATCCAGCAGAGAATGCATAGAATGTTCCATATTTAGTTTCACTACCGAATCTAGAGTGTCCGTCTCTTCTCAAAGTAGCACTTACTAAGTATCTATCATCAAAATCGTAATCAACTTTTCCAAAAATACCTAGTCTCTTGTACTCCTCGAAAAAACCTCCAACAGAAGACGGCTGTCCGTTTCCTGGCAGTCTAAAGAATGGGTTCGGGAACTGGTTAGCTCCTAAACTTGCTCCTTCTCTTTCTTCGAACTTGTACTCATAACCAACCAACGCTTTAACAGTGTGCACATCAGCAAATGTCTTGTTAAAGTTCACGTTATAGTTAGTGTTAACGTTCACTGTTCGTCTGTTGTTGATGAAAATCGACCCACCACTAGCAGCAAAAACTGGGATAGTAGATGGTCTTTGGTTATCATCTCTGTTCATAGAGAAGTCCACACCTATGAAACCAGATACTGACAAGAATGGTAATACCTGATAAGAAATAGATGAACTAGATACCGTCTGCAATGTGCGTCCCAATCTTACTTCCTCGTTCACACCTTGAAGGATATTATACCCAAATAAGTGAGAAAGTCCATTCGTTGGATAAGGGTTGTAGTTTCCAGCAGAGTCAACTGCAGGTGAAATTGGCATAGCTTCGAAACTAGCCACCCAAGGACCGTTCACGAAGTTACCGTTGGCAATTGTTCCGAAAGTCTTGATATAAGCAAGAGACAATTTCGCTCCAATAGTAAGCTTCTCGTTAGGTCTGTGACTTAGGTTCAAACGACCAGTCAAACGCTCAAAATCAGATTGGATAACCTGACCTTCCTGATAGTTGTAAGATCCACCAAAGAAGAAAGTAGTTTTTTCATCACCACCACTCATTGAAAGATCGTAAGTTCTGAATCTAGCATCCTGGAACATAGCATCCAACCAATCGTATTCATCGTAGGAGCTTGGATCTTCAGGATTTCCGAACAATGCATAAGCACCTGTATTTGGATCGTTAGGATCCTGGCCTGCATTAATTTGCGCCTCAGCTTTGATAGTTGTGAATTGTTCCGCATCCAAAACATCATACAGGTTGAACGGCTGGACAACACCCTCCTGAGCGGAGAAGTTTACTTGTGTCTTACCTTTTGAACTACCTGATTTGGTAGTAACAATGATAACACCGTTTGCAGCTTGTGCTCCATAAATAGCAGCGGCAGAAGCGTCCTTCAAGATATCGATAGACTCGATATCGTTAGGGTTGATTGAGTTCAATGGGTTTGCTGAACCTTGGGTAGTTTGACCCAAGCTCGCCACTTGAACACCATCAATGATGATCAAAGGATCGTTACCTGCGTTAATGGAACCAACACCTCTAATACGGATGTTCATAGCTCCTCCAGGCTGACCAGATGCAGCGCCAATTTGAGTACCAGCTACTCTACCTTGAATAGCTCTGTCAAATGACTGCATTGGCAAATCCTTGATTACATCACCTTTCACTGATGCAACTGAACCTGTTACTTCTCTTTTCAACTGCGACTGGTAACCAGTTACAACAACTTCTGTCAGTTGCTGAACATCTGATTGCATGTCAACATCGATTACTGATCTAGAACCAATCTCAACCTCTTGAGTGGCCAAACCAATAAAAGAGAAAACAAGTGTTCCTCCTTCTTCCGGCACACTTAACCGATACTGTCCATCCAGATCAGTTGTCGTACCAGTAGTAGTCCCTTTCAGAACCACGTTTACTCCAGGAACTGTTCCTCCCTCATCGGAAGATGTAACAGTCCCTGAGACTGTCCTTTGTGCTGATGCCGAGAAGGCAACAACCAAAGAAAACATGAAACTCAGTAGTAGAATCCTCTTCATATTTTACTGTTTGTTAAGTAAGCATTATGTTTCTAATCCCTAAAATAAAGCATGAAAACGTTATTTTCAGAGAATTTCTTAACCTTCTGAATATCAGAAGTGTTTGAAGGATTTTCAAATATTGACTGATTTTAATAGAAAATTCTGAGTAATTCGCTTTTTCTATTGCAACGCCAAATATTCAATGTCGCGACATACTTTAGCGAAATAAAATATTGACAAAAAATATTTAGAGAAAGACAAAATTTTTATCAGATCAAAGTCAACCATAGCCAGATTAACTCATCCGTAGATTATTTTATGTTTTTGCTATTCATTTAGCTCTAATTCTACTGTTACACATTTTCGTAATTACTTATTAGGCTAATAATTACTCTTTCAGTACTTTAAACTGAATTGATTGCTCCGTATTTTGAAAAAGAACAATAATGTAGGTAGCAGGTGGAAGAGTTCTCCAATTGTCTGATAATACAATTCTATTTTCTAATTCACCTATGCGGCGATCAATCACCTTTTGACCTTGTAGGTTATAGACTTCTAATTTGTGATATGGTTTAAAAATATCCAGCGTGATGTACTCTGCCGATGGGTTCGGATATGCTTTTACCGTCATATTACTATCAGCTGATGCAACTACAGCGATAGATGTAGCCCGGACTGCACATTGTCCAATTGTGACGTCTCCAGAATATAGTCCACTTTGTACTGCCTCGTACAGTTGACCGGTGGCACCTTCTATAGTTTGATCATTTAAATACCACTGGTAGGCATCACCATCACTCAGAGTTAACTGTACTTTTGTACCAGTACCTTGCTGCGTTATGATTGGCTCATGCAGCGCTGATATAATGAATACTGTATCAACTGATACAATGTTTAAGTCCGTGTCATTCGCACTTAGCACTACTTCATAGCTGCCAGTAGATGGAAACTCCACTACATGAGGACCTACACCAGTGGCTTGAGTAGGGATAGCATCTTCACCAAAAAACCACGACAAGCCGGCGACTGAACCGGTAGATTTATTAGAAAACTCATAGGTTACACCTTCACAACCTTGGGAACCTGCCACCTGTTGTGAAGAGAAGGCAGGAACTACACTCCCCTCCTCCGGCCCGAGAAGTTCAAAATCATCCAATGCCAACCCTGTATCAGTTACAGCCACATCAGAAAGAAAAGTGAATCTAAAGGACACATTTTCATTGCCTCCTAAAAAACTAACATTAGAAGACTTCTGCTCAAACCCGCTGGTTGTCCCGGTAAATATGGGAACCTGTGGTCCAAAAACAGCATCGGGATCGGACTGACCGTCATACCAGCCAGTACGGACCTCATCGTCAAGTTTATTCCATGTTTGTCCTCTATCGATTGTATATTCCACAATGAATCCATCCCATAAGTTCTCAAAGGAATACTTAGCATAAAATGAGATTTCATATGAACCTAATAGTGAAAAGTCAAACTCAGGAGTGTATAGGTAAGCCTCAGAATCATTTTCATATTCATTAACCGTTGGTCCAGTTACCCATGCATTATCTCCTGAATTAACACCATCCTTACCCGCTACCGCAGAGGCTCCCAAAACAAAACCTGTCCCCGATACTGTAATAGGTATGAAATCCGAGAGACTGGATTCAAAATCTCCACCATCATCCAATTGATAGGTACTTCCTTTGCGATTTATCACGGTTATATAATTCTCCCTGCTGAAGTCCGATGAGCCATTTGGATGAGTGACTGATAAACTCACATCAAAGCTTCCACCCTGTGTATAACTATGGACTGGATTCCTTTCAGAAGAAGTCGTGCCATCACCAAAATCCCAGTTATATGCGGTAGCACCACTTGATGCATAAAAAAACCTGACCTCCCCATTAGGAAAATTGAATGTTGTATCTGGAGAATAAAAGACCGCTTTTGGATCTGTGGTTTTGATCTGGAAATTATCGACCAGGAAGCCCTCGTTATTGTACTCGTCCGAGGAGCTAGCCAATAATAGATGTGATATTTTGAACATGACCACATTACCCACAAGATTATATAAGGGATAGGTAGCTGTTTTTAATTGGTGGACATCTTCCGAATCTCGCGTAGTGCCACCAAAAAAATCACCATAAACCAATTTACTGTACCAGTTTGCTCCAAGATCATCAAATGCCCGACCTAGTTTATTCCATGTCACTCCAGAATCAAGACTGTAGTACACTCCCACAAAGTCGAAATCACTGAATTCGGATAGATAGTCAAAACTGAGCTCATAATCGACCTCATCATTTCTTAGATCAAACAAAGGACTGATCAAAGCACTTTCAATTGATTTTGATGGTTTAGCAACGGGTTCACTTAAGGAAGTTGCCCAGGCAGTCGATGAATAATCATCAAATTTGCTACTGACCGTTCCTAGTTCCCATAATTGATCACTCTGGGTAGATCCAGCACTAACAAATGAAGCCGCACCTGCTTCAAAGTTGCCTCCATCTGAAGATAGAAAAGGTGGCATGATCAAAGAAAGAGTCTGGAGTTTGGTTTCGTAACTACCCTCTTCAGGTATTCTGTAAGACTTTCCAAGCGCATCCTCCAAACCATCAAAATAATAGAATAAGCTGCTAGCCTCTTGATCTGGTGTGACTTCACTGGTATAGATTCCATGATCTCCTTTAGTCAGGATAACACTAGTGGTATCACCGTTCTGATAAAAATAGTTTAGTGTGAATTCTGTATCTACGAGTGATGTATCAGACTCAACTTCTACTTGAAAATGAAGTGGAGTTGAATTGCTAGCCACGAGTAATGGGTCGTGGCTGATATCTGTTCTAAACCAACCCATTTCGGCAAAGAAGGCCAAAGTAAGAGGTCCGGGGCTATGCAGCACTTCCGATGGAGCAACCGCAGGTGTCATCAGCGCATTTTCTGTATTGGAAAAGGTATTCTCGTCCCAGTGAGATATGCTAGATCCAAGATCATAGGGATTCGGAGCATATACTCGAGCCGGGCCGCCATTGCTTTTGTTTACCAAATCGCTACTTACGAAAACATTGTTACTGGTAAGAAAAGCCCCAACTTGCGTGGTATTGTTTGGCAGATCAATAATGTTGGTTTTTCCTGAATTTTCTAAGAAACTTGTATAAACCATTGGGAAATTAGTGCCGCTCAGATCCCACCTGCCAGTATCATCATCCTCATTGTATTCTTCACCGGAAATAAACCCTAAGCCATGCCCAAGTTCATGGAGAACAACACTCACCAAATCATATTGTCCACTGCCCTGACCATCCAGGCCCAGATACCAATTATTGAACTGACTATTGAATGATGCCTCAATATCATACTCAGAGGATGCGTTGAGTCCCTGGCCAGCCAGCTTTTCAGCAAGAGCCACGGGATACCAGGTATTGGGCATTGGTGCGTTGGCAAAATCACGATAAAAGACAGTGGACTGAGCAGCGCCCAAGACACCATCGCCCAGGTTTTCCCAAGTTGCTTTCACCCTAATCTTAACATCGGTTTTAAGAATAGACTCCCAAATATCCACAGCATACTGAAAAGCTTCTTTGGCTTCCTCTGAAAACCCCACATACTCCACTTCAAACACCGGATCAGCAGCACCGGCATTTGTTCGGTATTGACTGTTCATTCTTTCTGGTCTTGGGACATAATGCTCGTGGGGTTCTGTCTCTGCAGGACAGATGATAACAGGGCCTTTAATACTTTCCTGCCCTTGTGTGTGGTATACGCCTAGAGTTAGTAATAGTGCGAACAGCGGCTTAATTCTCATTATTCTAATGGGTTACTTCGTGAATCGGCTGAGCTAAGACGCCACCGTGCTAGCTCCAGCTTTGTTTAGACTAACTGATTATTTGTTCTTTCTATAAATATAAGTAAAACCGAGGCTTACAAATGACTACTTAAAAGCATTTAACAATTACTTGAACTAATCCCACTAGTCAAATACCGTAATCAATAAGAATATTTTAAGCATTGAACAGATTCAACGATTACCTCCTCATGGATTTTAAACAAAAAAAGGAGACCACAATGGCCTCCTTTTTCTAATAATATTAAGTGATCTCCTTATTGATCCCACCAGATTTTTGATGTCCCTTTGTCACCATTTCCACTTAAGTTGGAAACAGCAGCACTGTAGTTGCCACCATTCAAAGTAGCCTCTTCTGTAGGGTACAGATATCTAGTAGGGATGTTACCATCATTGATTGCATCAGTAGCCGGAGTCAAAGAAGGAATCCCTGTTCTTCTCCATTCAGCCCATGCATCAAATCCCTGACCAAATAAGCTTACCCACTTCTCTTCAGCGATCACAGTAGCCAGACCTGCGGTTCCAACATCAGCTACTCTTGCTGCTGCATAAGCTGCAGCATCAGCAGTGATACTTGTTCCGAAGTGTGCGTCTAGTGAAGCATAGGACAGAGTGATACCATCTGTAAGTAATGCAGTGGCATCTTCTGATGTCCATCCCATAGCAGCTGCTTCAGCTCTGTTAAGAGCAACGTAAGATGCAGTCATCATAGGAAGTGGAGTAGTATTATTCCAGTAATTATCATTGCTGATAGATGCAGCACCAGCACCTGTACCATTGGCATAGCCATAAGGCACACCATCTAGTGTTGGGTCTGTAGAGTACACATTGATTCTTGCATCCAAAACAGAGTTGGAAGTTGGGTTCAGAGTGGTATCAGTAGTGTTCCCTTTTAGCGCATCAGAAAACTCCTTAGACATGAAGTAGTCAGGAGTTCTATTTTGGTTCCAAGGGTTTCTAAATCCTGCGATATCCTCAAAAGTAAACCAAGCCTCTTCAGCAACAGTTTCAATTACACCAGCTGAGTGACTCAATGCTGCATTGAACTCAGTAGCGGCCATACCAGACGCAGTTGGGTAAACTCCAGAAAGCTGCAACGAAGCCTGAAGGATCGCTGAGTTTGCAAGTTTAGCCCACATATCTACATCTCCACCGTAGATGATGTCTCCAGAAGGAGTAGTAGTGGATGCATCTAGCATATCTCTACCAGCTTTAAGCTCAGCAATGATGCTATTATAAATTGACTCTTGTGTATCATAAGCAGGTTCGATGTTATCCGTTCCTTTGAAAGCCTCAGAATACGGAGCATCTCCCCAGTTATCAGTTACACGTTTCATGATAATTGCCTTCATGATCATTGCCACACCAGTCTGGTTTTCAACAGAACCCTGAGACAATACTGCAGGTGTTAAGTTTTCCTCCACTTTAAGGTATTCAATGATTTCATTCAATGAAGACAATGAGCCAACATAATATGTATACCAAGATGTAGGCACCTCTTCATACTGCATAGCAGTAGTATAAGTTACCTGAGACTGATACTGAACATACAATGTAGGTTTCATCAACCCATCTCGACCAGTAAGGGTAGCATAATCCATGATTGCTCCTGAAAGCAATCCAGCTGTATACGGAGACGCTGCTCCGTTCAAGTTTTCGTTTGTATCTCCGAAATCGATGTTCTCACAAGCAACGAATAGTTGTGAAAGAACAGCAACGGATAGTATATAAGTTAATTTTTTCATTTCGATCCTAATTAAAATGTTAGCTTAACATTTACACCATAACTTCTCGTGTTCGGAAGCTGTCCATCCTCACCGTAAGTCTCAGCTAGAGAAGATGGATCCCAGTTGTGTACATTGTCCTTAGCAAGGGCAAGGAATCCAAGGTTTCTTCCAACCACACCTACTGTTGCACCTTTGATGAACTTACCATTGATAAGGTTTCCAAAGTTGTAAGAAAGGCTGATCTCTCTAAGTTTCACATAACTAGCATCATGTATAAACTCTTCTGCAAGTCTGTTACCATAGAACTGACCATAGTAAGAAAGTGCTTCAACGTAAGTGTCAACTGTTTCGCCATTAGCGTCAACTCCAGTTACGTGAACTCCACCACCATCATCAACTGCATCTCTCTTAGGGTTACCCTTATCGTTGGTACCTGCAGTTTCTTCAAACAATCCGGAGTAAGTACCCCAAGATTCTGACAATGAGAAGAATTTACCACCTTTTTGATAGTCAATAGAAGCAATCAAGCTGAATCCTTTATAGCTGAAGCTATTGATGATACCACCTGTGAAATCAGGAAGCACACCACCTAAGAATTTGTTAGGCTCAGTCACATAAAGACCGTTAGCATTCAAGATTCTATTGCCATTATCGTCAGTAGCGAAACCAGTTCCTCTAAGTTGTCCCCATTCACCGCCAAGTTTGTGAACTACAGAAACAAAACCGAATGCGTTACCTTGTGACTGGTATCCTCCGATAGCATCAAGTCCACCCGGAAGTGTCTCAATGGTTGTCTTGTTCTTAGCAAAGTTCACCATCAAGTTCCAGTTGAAACCTGAGTTAGACTTGAATAGATCCGCATCAAGCGAAAGCTCAACACCTCTTCTTAGTACCTCACCAGCGTTAGTCAGGTAATCATCATATCCAGAACCACGAGAAACACTGATCGGAACAATATCATCTACACGGCTCTCTCTATATACTGTAGCGCTAAATCCGATACGGCCTTCCATGAATCTTAGATCCAATCCACTTTCCAATGAAGTATTCAAAGAAGGTGTAATCTTAGGATCTACAACTCTTGTAGGAGTATACTGAATTACGTATTGGCTCTGGAACGCCTGGCTACCTGCTCCATATGTAGGGTTGATCAACAATGGATCTACATCACTACCTACCTGTGCCCAAGAAGCTCTCAACTTACCGTAAGAAAGGAAGTCTAGAGGAGCAACCTCAGAGAAGATAAAGCTTAGTCCTATTGAAGGATAAGAGTACCCGTTGTTGTTAGCAGGTAGAGCTGAACTCCAGTCTTTTCTAAGAGCAGCATCCAAGTACAAGAAATCTTTGTAACCAACAGATAAGTTACCATAGATACTCATTACTTTTTGTTCGTATACATAAGTACCAGGAGTAGGTACTATTCCTGCGTTAGCAAATGTATACACATCAGGAATAATCAAACCACCGGTTTTTGCACCAGTTGGCATTTCAGCACTGAATCTATCGTAAGTATTGTGACGATAGTTAGCACCCACAAGAGCTTTCACGTCGATTTCTCCGAACCGCTCATTGTAAGTCAAGCTACCTCTGAAGTTATCTTCTACCCAGCTAGTACGTCTTTTGCCAAAACTGTTTGACCAGGCGTTGTACAACTCAGGAGCTGCGGAGTTAGCCAAGAAGAAAGGCAAGAAATACTCATCTTTTCTCTCTTTAGAGTTTCTTGAACCCATGATGTTCAAGTCCAAATTGTCAAGAATAGAATAGTTAGCAGCGATGCTTCCAACTAAATCATTCTCGTATCTGTTTCTGTCAATTTGATCCATGAAAGTGTATGGATTGAACCAGAAAGCAGCTTTCTTATAACCACCACCAAGAGTATAGTAGTCAGGCCCCCACCAGTTCCATGAAGCAGAGTGCCCATCAGGTGTTTTAAGATCTTTCAGTTCTTCAAGGATTCCAGAGTTAGTCTCTCTAGCGAACCAAGAGTTGAATGAACCTGAAGTTTGGTTACCATATCCATCGTCAAAATCACCATGTCTTGTAGACGTAGCATAACGAATGTTGGTAGTAACACTCAACTTGTCAGTAACATCATATGAGAAGTTACCTGTTACGTAATCCTTATCATAAGTGGTGTAAGGTGTAATACCACTTTGATTCAGTTTAGAGTAAGAAAGTAAAGCTGTTGCTTTCTCCCCACCTCCAGAAACTGTCAAAGTGTTCTTCATTGTCACACCTGTGTTGTAAAAGTTCTTTACGTTATCAGGTCGTGCTTCATATTTAGCTGTTTGTCCATAGTAAGGACTATCTGGCCACCATGCATACCATGGCACATATTCCTCACCATCAAACTTAGGTCCCCAGCTCTCATCTGCGTAGTTGTTGTCAGCATAGATATAACGTTTGCCGTCAAACTGAGACCACATAGAAGGGAAAGCACCGCCGAATCCTCCGGCATCATAGTCAAATGTAGCGAAAGATGCTTCTCCATCGTATCCTCTACCATATTCGTTTTGGTACTCTGGAAGGAAAGCAACTTTGTCCCATGTTGTAGAGTTGTAGAACTCAACATTCAGACCACTGTTTCCTTTTTTAGTGGTGATAACAACCACCCCAGCATCAGCTCGCTGACCATATAGTGCTGTTGCGTTAGGACCTTTCAAAACGTTGATTGAGGCAACGTTGTTCATGTCTACACTGTTCGGGTCAGTAGTTGGGATACCATCGATAATGTATAGTGGGTCATTGTCATCAGTCAATGACATTGCACCTCTAATACGAATTTTACCGAATTCACCCAATTTGGAACCTGCCTGGCTGTTTAGCTGAACACCAGCTACTTTACCAGCAAGAGCTCCCTTTATGTCAGTATTCTGCGTGATGTTCAGCTGCTCTTCGTTTACTTCCTGAGAAGCATACGTAAGCGTTCGCTCTTCACGCTCGATACCAAGAGCTGTTACAACAACCTCTGTGAGTTGTTTCACATCGCTCTGCATGGTAACATCGATTACCGATCTGGAACCAACTTCGACTTCTTGAGTCGCCAAACCAATAAAGGAAAAAACCAAAATGCCGCCTTCCTCTGGAATGCTCATTCTGTACGTACCATCAATGTCAGTGGTGGTACCATTACTGGTTCCTTTAAGAACCACATTGACTCCCGGAATGGTGCTACCGTTGTCTTCAGACACCGTTCCGGATACTGTCCTCTGTGCCCATGCTCCTGTCGTTAATAAACAAAGGAACACTGCACTAAGAAGTAGAATCCTCTTCATAATGTGCGTTTTAAATTGTACAAAGTATGTTTCAACTCCCAATTTATAAAATTCACATGATATGACGCAAATGAATGTTTGTTAGTGAATCCTCAGAAAAGAGAATAATTCATAAGTGAATTGATAATTCTAAAAATTATTTATTGAAATATCTTCAATACTGCAGAAAACGGGCCTATAATTCAATTAAAACAACTTGAAATTGAAATATAATTTTTTTTAGTTTCATCCAAACTAACGAATGATGGTCACATTGATACGTCGATTCCTTTCTCGTGAAGATTCTGTATCATTCGAAGCGATTGGTTTTTGGCTACCATAACCCTTATAAGCGATTCTTGCCTTGTCTATTCCGGCATTCACCAAATAATCATACACCTCAAAAGCTCGTTTTTCTGACAGATCATTATTGTAGGCTTCTGTGCCGGTATTGTCAGTATGTCCTTCTATTAGAAACTCCAAATTTGGATTTCTAGTCATGAAATCCATCAGATCACTGAGCTCGGCCTTTGATTTGGCATCCAACTTATAACTATCTATTTCAAAAAAGATATTCTCTAAAACGACCGTTGCACCTGGCTTGATAGGATCCAGATAAATATCTATGGTATCTGGATGCAAAATGGAGTTGTCGGTAGCTGTGAAAGTCAAATCCTCAAAGAGGTAGTTCTTTTTTTCAACAAAAACTCCGTATTGATTACCTTCTGTTAGGACTAAGAAGTACTTCCCGGTAAGGGAGTCAGCACTTACCACATAGCTATCTGATTCTTCCTCCAGATTGGTCATTTTAAAAACCGCCCCCAAGGGCTCTTCGGTCTCTCTATCAAGCACTCGACCTGTCACATAACTAGCTCTATTAGTAAGCAAGGTATCTGTGGGTATTTTGAACCTGATGATATCGGTATGTGTACTACTTCTCCCCGCATCATTTTCAGAAGCATAGTACCCGTTAGTACCCAGCGCATTGATAAACAAGGAGATTTCATCATTCATGGTATTGATCGGATAGCCCAAATTTCTGGGTTCGCTCCAGTGTTTAGCCTTTTGTGTAACGAACAAATCCAACCCACCTAATCCATAATGACCATCCGAAGAATAGAAGAGTGATTGCCCGTTTACATGAATGAAAGGCGTGGTTTCATCCTTAGGAGTGTTAACGGGTTTGCCAAGATTCGTGGGCTCTGACCAACCATCGGTTGTTCTACTTGTCACCCATAAGTCTCTTTTACCTTCTCCACCTGGCCTGTTGCTTGAAAAGAAGAGTGTCCTGCCATCGGCGGATAATGCTGGTTGAGAATCCCAGTACTTACTATTGACTGTTTCTCCAAGATTCTCTGGAGTGGTCCAGTTATTGCCATTTCTATATGAAATGTATAGATCACAACTGCCATATGATTTTCTACCCTCACAAGCAGTGAAGATTAGTGTTCGTCCATCGGCAGAAATGGTGCAGGCTCCTTCATTGAGCGGAGTATTAATTGCTCTTGAAATAGACTGAGAAGGAATCCACTCTCCGTTGATGCGGGTACTGATAAAAATATCTTCGTCTGATGAAGGGCTGTTGCTATTGCGCTTGGTATAGATGATCTTGGACTCATCTACGGTGAGCACTGGAAAATACTGCATATCAAACGCATTGATTTCTTTGGGAAGTATCTCCTGATCCAGTTCTGTAGCCTTAGCCATACTGGTCACTGCAAATCTCAAACTCAAGAGCAACAATGAATCTGGATTGCTTTGTTGCTCTGCAGCTGCAAGACCCTCCGCATAATTTCCACAGGAAAAGTTCATACCAGCAGCATTCTGCCACATTTTCTCTGAGATCTTCTCTTTTGGGATCACCGCCAGTGCACGATTGTAATAAGCAGCAGCTGAATCTTTTTTCTGATACAGGTTGTAAATCGTGGATAGTTTCAGATAGGGTTGTGGATAATTGACATCTACATCAATAGCTTTCTTCAACATTTCCACGGCTTCTATGAATGACCTTTCACGAATGAGCTCATCAGCCTTCTTGGTCAGTTTGATTGCACGCTTGCTGTAGTCCTGTGCTACAAGCAAACCAGAAACAAAGATCAGAACTATGAATACAATTTGTTTTTTTAAGTAGCTCATGGAATATCCATGTACTTGTGAGTCTGTAAAGATATCCTCCATTTTGGATTTTTCTTTACGTATTCAACGATCATAGGAGTCATTTGGTCTCTTTTGGACCATTCTGGCTGCAAAAAAAGATTTACCTGATCAGCACATTTGGCAGCATGTTCCTCTGCCCATTTAAAATCAGATTTATTGTAGATAATCACTTTGAGCTCATCGGCTGCCTGATAAAACTTCTCTCTTGGAGCCATGAATTTCTTTGGTGAAAAGCACAGCCAATCCCAGTTTCCTGTCAAAGGATGAGCTCCTGACGTTTCGATATGCGTCTTCAGACCTGCTGATTGAAGAGCTGCGGTGAATTCCTCCAAGTTATACATCAATGGTTCACCACCAGTAATCACGACGATTTTTGCACCACTATTTTCGGCAATTCCCACCAAATCACTAATGGATACCTGTGGGTGGGCTGATGCATCCCATGATTCTTTCACGTCACACCAGACACACCCTACATCACAACCACCCAGGCGAATAAAATAAGCCGCACTTCCGGTGTGTAGTCCTTCTCCCTGCACTGTGAGAAAGGATTCCATCAAAGGCAGTTTCTGTATTGTTAGTCCATTATCCTTCGGGATGCTGGTCTTCATAAGCTTTAAGCGTATTCAATAAAAGAGAAGCGATGGTCATCGGGCCAACGCCACCTGGTACAGGTGTAATGAAGGTAGTTTTAGGGGAGACTGTGTCAAAAGCAACATCTCCGGCAAGTCGAAATCCTGATTTTCTCGATTTGTCATCAACACGAGTGGTCCCTACATCCACAATCACGGCTCCTTCCTTCACCATCTCTTCTGTAATTAGCCCTGGCTTGCCAACTGCAACTATCAGAATGTCGGCCTGACGTGTATGACTAGCCAAATCCTTGGTGTGTTTATGACAAAGGGTGACAGTAGCATGTCCACTTTCAGTCATCATCATTCCTAATGGAGCTCCTACTAAACGACTGGCACCAACTATTACGCAATGTTTGCCCTCCGTTTCTACTTGATATCTCCTAAGCAATTCCATCACACCAAAAGGAGTGGCTGGAAGTATCAGTTGATTTTTGGATACAATGGATCCAAAGTTTTGGTTCGTGAAACCATCCACATCTTTTTCAGGTTTGATGCTCTCGGTAATCTTTTCTACAGATATGTGCTCTGGTAATGGCAACTGCACAATGAACCCATCGATATCTTCATCTGAATTCAGGTTGTCAACATGCTTGAGCAACTTAGCTTCTGAGATGGTGCTGGCAAAGTGCATTAACGTAAAATCAAAACCCACTGATTTACATGCTGCAATCTTACCATTGACATAGGTATGACTTGCTCCATCTTCCCCAACAATGATGATCGCTAAGTTTGGAGCTCTCAAGCCCTTTGATTTCAACTCTGCAACTCGAGTTGATATTTCATTTTTAATATCTGCGGCTACTTTCTTACCGTCTAGTATTGTTGGCATTTTTTATTAGTTTGAGATTTAGGTCAGTGGGTTGCTGATGTCTATTCCTATTTCAAATTTTAAGAGTCCAATTTAAGCACAGCCATAAATGCCTCTTGTGGGATTTCCACATTACCCACATTTCTCATGCGTTTTTTACCTTTTTTCTGTTTCTCCAGTAGTTTACGTTTACGGGAAATATCTCCACCGTAGCATTTGGCCAATACGTTCTTTCTCATGGCCTTTACCGATTCACGAGCAATGATTTTCGTTCCGATTGCAGCCTGAATGGCTATTTCGAACATTTGTCTTGGAATCAACTCCCGCAGTTTTTCACAGAGTCTTTTGCCCCATTCGTAAGCCTTATCTCTGTGCACAATTGCTGAAAGTGCATCAACCTTATCACCATTTAGCATGATATCCAGCTTCACCATCGTGGACTGACGGTAGCCGATTAGCTCATAGTCTAAAGATGCATATCCACGAGAGATGGTCTTTAGCTTATCAAAGAAATCAAAAACAATTTCAGCCAAAGGCAACTCAAAAGTCAGCTCTACCCTATCCGAAGTTAGATAAACCTGATTCTTAATCTCGCCACGCTTATCCATGCACAAAGCAATCACTGGCCCGATAAATTCCGACTTGGTAATGATTTGCGCACGTATGAATGGTTCTTCTATATGCGATATTAAATTGGGTTCAGGCAACTCAGAAGGAGCACTTACTTTCTTGATAGAGCCATCATCCTTCACTGCATGAAACTGTACTGATGGTACCGTGGTAATCACAGTCATATCAAACTCACGCTCCAACCGCTCTTGTACGATTTCCATATGAAGCATGCCCAAAAACCCACAACGGAAACCAAAACCAAGCGCTGCAGATGTCTCCGGTTCCCAGACCAGTGAAGCATCGTTGAGCTGAAGTTTCTCCATGGAGGCACGTAGCTCTTCAAATTCACTCGTCTCTACTGGATAGATACCTGCAAAAACCATCGGCTTTACATCTTCAAATCCCTTTACCTGACGTGTAGTAGGACGGCTCACATGGGTGATGGTATCTCCTACCTTCACTTCTTTAGCCACTTTGATACCTGAAATCAGGTAACCTACATTACCTGCCGAAACTTGCTTTTTTGGTTCGTGCTGTAGTCTAAGCACGCCTATTTCGTCAGCCTCGTATGTTTTGCCCGTATTGACAAACTTCACTTTATCTCCTGCATTCAATGTGCCATTAAACACTCGAAAGAATACTTCAATACCGCGATATGGGTTAAAAACGGAGTCAAATATCATCGCCTGAAGTGGCTCTTCAGGGTCCCCAGTCGGGGCTGGAATCCGATTTACGATGGCTTCTAATATTTCCTTAATGCCAATCCCCTCTTTGGCCGAGGCATGGATAATGTCTTCTTTCTTACAGCCAATTAAATCGATGATTTGATCAGAAACCTCCTCTATCATGGCACCTGGCAAGTCGATTTTATTCAAAACTGGAATCACTTCCAGGTCATGCTCCAAAGCCAAATACAAGTTAGAAATAGTCTGTGCCTCAATTCCCTGTGCAGCATCGACTACTAACAGAGCACCTTCACAAGCAGCAATAGATCGGGATACTTCGTAAGAAAAGTCCACGTGACCAGGTGTGTCGATCAGGTTGAGGGTGTATTCCGTTCCTTCATGTGGGAAGTACATCTGGATCGCATGACTCTTGATGGTAATACCACGCTCACGCTCCAAATCCATGTCATCCAAAAGCTGTGCTTGCATTTCGCGATCTGACACAGTTTCGGTGGTCTGGATCAGACGATCGGCCAGCGTACTTTTCCCGTGATCAATGTGTGCGATGATGCAGAAATTCCTAATGTGCTTCATACCTAATTAAAAGTCTGCAAAGGTAGTATAAGATTGGCTCAATAATTAAGTAATAAGCAAAAGGTTTTCAAGGTATTACACCTTGTTCTTGGTATCTATCAGTATGGTTACCGGACCATCATTTACCAGGCTCACTTTCATGTCTGCACCAAACTCTCCGGTCTTCACTGGCTGACCATATTCCGCTATTTTCTTGACAAATGTTTCGTAAAGTGGAACGGATACATCAGGCTTGGCTGCCTTGATATATGAGGGACGATTTCCTTTTTTGGTGGAGGCATGTAGTGTGAATTGACTGACAACCAGTATCTCGCCATGCACATCCAAAAGGCTCTCGTTCATCACCCCATCAGCATCTTCAAAGATTCGCATGTTGACGATCTTTCTAGTCAACCAATCAATATCTTCATCGGCGTCCTCATCCTCAATTCCTAACAGCACGAGTAGTCCCTGACCAATTGCACTTTTTATGAATCCATCTATGGTGACTGACGCTTCACTTACTTTCTGAATGACTGCTATCAAAATCCTGGTGATTTTATACGGTCCATCATATCGTTTGAGTTCCAAACCCTGGTGCCCTTCCGCTGATCTCGGGCAATCATGAACATGCTTTTGGCTACATCGGAGGCTTTGATTGACCAGAGCCTTCGCTTCAAACCAACCATGAAGAAACTTAGCACGGCTGATAACCCTTTGGCAATCTCTTCACCCAATCGAAACTCCTTCCGATCCCCAATTAACAATGACGGTCTGAAGATCATCAAGCCAGAAAGCTTCATTCTCCTAAGTTCATCTTCCAATTCTCCTTTTACCTGATTGTAAAACAAAGGAGAGCCAGAGCCAGCCCCAGCAGAGGTAACCACTAAATACTGTCTGAAACCCGAACTTTGGCTTGCTATTTTGGCTAGTTGTAAAGGATAATCCAGGTCTACTTTTTTGAAGTTTTCTTTGGAGCCAGCTATCTTCATCGTCGTGCCAAGGCAGCAGAAATAGTCATTGGCGTTGAGCTGGTCTTTAATCCCTTCCATTTGGTCAAAATCCTCTAATATGATCTCTTCAATGCGATCATTATTGAGATTAAGCGATCTTCTAGTCACTAACTTGATCGTACTATAGTAAGTCGTATCCAAAAAGACATTGACCAGTTCGCGACCTACGAGACCGGTGCATCCTATTACGAGGGCGGTATTATTTGACATATTTAGCTTTTAGATTAAATCAAGCGTTGGCCTCTTCCCACACTCTAAACCTGGCAATATCATCTGCCATGCTTTTGAATATGAAATAGACTAACGAAATATCATCTGTTAAGCCTAAAGCTGGTATAAAATCAGGTATTAGATCGACTGGCGTGATAAAGTAAACCAAACCGAAGACCAATGTTAACAAAGTTGTGGCTGAAAAAGCCCGATAAGAGCCATTAATATGTGCTCTAACCATTCGAACAATCACCTGCAGCTGATAGATAAACGTAGACCTTTCCTCAGAATCGGTATTGAGCTTATCTACTTTGGTTTTCACCTCAGCAATAAGCCCCTTCACCTTGTCATTCTCAGTGAGAGTTTCTTTGGCTTTTTTGAATATCGTATCAATCTTAGGATTACTCATATATCAAAACAATTCTCTGATTTCACTTTTGATAAAACTCAATGCTCCGGAGATCGTGTCAGTCTCATTGGCCATGTTTTTTTGAAACACAGTCTTCGCTAAATCAAGACTTGTGGCACTTTCACCAAGCTCGTTGGCTGATTCATTGATTAATGAGATCAACTGCTCCACGGCACTCTTCACGTAAATCCACGCATCATCCGACATGTAAACCTGCTGAGAGAGATTATGATTCAGTTCATTCCGAATTTCTGAAACCATCAAGCCTTGCAGCTGACCGGCAGTCATGTCTTTTTCGTTTAACCTGGGTATTAGATTATTGGGTGAAATACGCTCCAAAAGCAAACAGATTCGCTCATAGGCCTGCATACGTACGGGCAGCACCGTTTCCTGATTTTTGTGTCGCAATGTCAGGTGCAATTCATCCAACTGCTTATTAAAAAATGACCGAACCATCAGGTAGGTACTGTACAGTATCAATGCTGCAGGAATCGTAATTTTTAACAAGTCGTAAACCATCTCCATATTCTTGATGTTAGCCGTTAGGTTAAGAATCAAAATTAAGTATTTTCTTTGGCCTTATGAATGCACCTGTACAGATAACTGAGAAAGCTCAGAAAGAAATCAAAGACATTATCGACAATAAGAAAATCCCCAAAGGATATGGCTTGCGCGTGGGTGTGAAGGGTGGAGGCTGTGGGGTTTCCTTTATTCTCGGGTTTGATAAGGAGAAGGAGAATGATCAATCCTATGACGTTGATGGTATTCCGGTGTACATTCAAAAGCGCGAAATGATGTTTCTCATTGGCAAAGAGGTAGATTTTTACGAAGGTGCGGATGCTCGAGGGTTTGTCTTCGTGGACCAGCCAAAAGAGTGATTAACCTTCTAGTGTAACCGTGGCGCGGTGGCAAAGGCCTTTGATCGGGGGATTGTACTTGCTCACCTTCACCTCCACCAGATTCACTTGTGGAAACTCTTCTTTGAGCTGGCGAATAATCTTCCCTGCCAGATGTTCCAGAAGCTGAGCATCAATGTTCATCACCTCGGCAATTACTTCATAGACCCGCTCATAATTGACAGTACCTTCCAGCTTATCAGCCATTGCCGCTTCGGAGAAGTCCACATCCAGAGTCACGTCCACACTGTATTTGTTACCGATTTTGCGCTCTTCTTCATAGTATCCATGCCGTGCATAGAACTCCATGCCTTCTAAAGAAACCTTACCCATTACTCTTCTAGTTCATCAAAAAAGGACCCACCATCTGAACCACTATTTGCAGGTTTTTTGCTCTTTGGTGGTTTTGTTTCAGTCTTGAGAGTCTGTTTTGGTTTTTCCTCAGCTGGCTGTGAGGCTGCCGGCTTGACCACCTCAGGTTGTTTCAGTGGCTCCATTTTAACGGATTTTACATGAAGATTCTCCTTATTGATTCGCTCCTCAGATTCCCTCACCAAAGCTCGCACGCGCTTGGTGTGATCTTCCATCTTGAAGTCGCCCTTCTGTTTGGCTGTCCGATTTACACGATCCAGGATATCATCAGAGAAGTTTTTCAACTCAGAAATAATATTGTCCCGATGGTTTTCTAACGTGCGGTAGTTCTGCTCTAGCTCTTTGATGGCTTCCTGCATCTCTTCGATAATTTGTCGGGCTTCCATCTCTGATTTCTCAATGATATTCTTAGCCTTCGATTTGGCCTCCGACATCATGGCCTCTGCGTTCATTTGAGTCTCCTTCAGGTGAAGCTCTGCGGCCTTATTGGCTTGGTCTATGAGGTTGGCTCCAGTATCTTCAGCGGTTTTCAGTGTTTTGAAAAGAGAGCTCTCTACCTCACGCAGCTTTTGTACTTCTTTCTCTGCCTGATCAAGCTTGATTTTGTAGGCTTTGTTCTCATCCAAAACCCGCTCCCATTCATTGGAAAGAGACAGCAAAAAAGCACTCACCTCATCCTTGTCGTACCCACGAAGCTTCTTCTCAAAATTCTTTTGTCGTATTTCTAACGGAGTGATTTTCATATTCCTACGTTTCTACCAATAAAATTAATTTGAATGGTCAATTTCCCAAACTGAGATGGTCCTATCATCGCTACAAGATACTAACCAATTGTGATAATCCATCCACAGCAACTTATTCACTGAAGTAGCATGACCGGCATGCCTTGCCTTATCTATCACTTTCAGCAGGCGAAACTCTTGTGCATCCCATACTTTCACGGACTTATCCATACTGCATGTTGCAAAGTATTGCTCATCTGGACTAAAGTCTAAATGATTGATAGCATACATATGTCCAACTACCTCTTCGACCAGCGCATAATCATTGTCGATATCCCATACTTTGAACCGGGCATCTCTGCTTACACTCATCAGCACAGGCATCTGTGGATGGTAACGCAATCCAAACACAGAAATTTCGTGCGCCTTGTATTCCTTTTTCACTGTTAAGGTCTTAGCATCCAATATCCTGATATAATGATCACTTGCTCCTACCGCCAGCTCTGTTGCTTTTGGAGCTACGGCGATCGTCCGAAGATTCACTTCACTGAGCTTGGCAGTATTGACCAGTTGCAAGTCCCAGTTGACCTGATACAGATGGCCGGACCCAGTCGCTACATAGATAAAATCCGAAGTAACCTGAATATCAAAAATCGAGGCACCGGTTAGCTTCAACGACCCTACTTCTTTTTTGGATTCCACATGAATCAAATGAATGCCACTAAAATTCTGACCCACCACCAGCAATTCATGCTCCTCAGAGTATGCAAGTGCATAAACAGAATTGGGCACCTTCACGATCATCTGTCCGGTCTCTGGATTGGTTAGATCCCAACTGACCACCATACCATCACCGCCAGCAGAGAAAAAAGTGGTCTCATTCCATCTGCACAAAGTGTACAAACTATCTTTGTGACCAGTTAAAGTATGTTGCTTTTTTACCTGAATTGCACTCATAATCAATAAATTCGATGTAAAATTAACTGAAGGTTATCACAATAAGCCATGCCGCTATTATTATCTAAGCAAATAGGCCCCTGTGCTGCTTATGCCGTCTGGAACATCCAGGAAACCAATCAAGCATTACTCAAGATGATTGATGAACCGGTGCCCGATACGATGAATCCTACACGTTTGGCCGAGTGGATCGTGGGAAGAATATTGGTAAAGAGTCTTTGCGGGCAATTTGGCATTGAATATAAGGGTATCGAAAAGCTAGATACTGGCAAACCCCATCTGATCGGTTCCTCTATGGAGATCTCCATTTCCCATTCGTTCCCAATGGCTGCAGCCATGATTCACAAAGAAAGCTCCTGTGGTATCGACCTGGAACGTATGCGAAGCAAGCTGATTCGCATTCAGGATAAGTTTGTCAATGAAAGCGAACACAACTACCTGGGGGATTTGCAAAAACTATGTGCTATTTGGTGTGGCAAAGAAGTTCTCTACAAAATCTACGGACGGAAAAAACTCAGCATGCGTGATGAAACCTTCATTGAATTTGAGTCGGATGATGTCATGAACGGCACAATTCGTAAGGACAATAAAGAGTCGAGGCACCGTATTCACTATGAAGCAGTAAAAGACTACTATCTGGCTTACAGCATTTAGGGCTTCTTTTGCTTGCGCTTTCCTGCCAGCACTCTGAATGCATCCGTCAGCAGATAAGTACCTACCAGACCTGTAACACCACCAGTTACTAGCAATGTCTGACCCAGTTGATCCCTTTCCCTACCGAGCATCAGCCCTCCGGCTATCACCGTAGAGTATCCCAGAGTGGAAACAAGTATTCCTGATTGAAACCTGGATTTGCTGTCTTTCATTCTGAGGTTGATGTCATTCACGTCCACTCTCAGCGCCAGAATCTCTCTTCTCAGGCTGTCATATGCAGGAGTCTCCTGTGCTTGCATGCGAAATACACCTCCCAGTAGTATGATGGCAAGTAATATAAATCTCATAGTAACATTAGTTATTAATCCAGCTCTTGAAAGCAGTGACTCGTTCCTTACTCACGATGATTTCATCTTCCTGATCGATGCTCAATAGAATCTTTAAGCGCTGCCCCGGATATTTGATTAATGTAGAAACAAAAGGTAAATGAACGATGTATTTCCGACTCACCCGAAAGAAAAGTTCAGGGTTGAGGTAATGATTCATTAACTCATCCAGATTGTAATCAACAAAATATTTTTTCTTGGACTGATCCACAAAACTAACCGTCTTATCTTCTGAGTAGAAGTAAGCAATCTGATCGATTGACTGATGGAATAGTTTAGTGCCGATTTTACCAAGAAAATGCTCCTTGTACTGACTTTTGGGACTTTTCTTGTAATAATCAAAAAGCTCCAGACGGTTCATCTTTCTGGTCAATGTCTGGAACTTATTCATCGCTTTGGCTACATCCACTATTTCCACCGGTTTGAGCAGATAATGGAGGCTATTCAGATCAAATGCTTTGATGGCATATTGGTCATAAGCCGTAGTGAAAATGATCGGCACGTCGGGATTGGCGTGTTTAAAAATCTCGAAACACACTCCATCGGCCAGTTCCACATCCATGAACACCAATTCCAAAGATGAACAGTCTGAATTAAAATAATCAATGGCCTTGCTCACCGAGTCAATTTTACATACCACGCGAGTATCCAGGGATATTTCGTGCAGAAGCCTTTCCAGCCTATCCGCGGCAAAGGGTTCATCTTCAATAATGGCTACATTCATTTATTCACTGGTCAAAAGCGGAAGCCATACGGCAAATACAGATCCGTCATTCAGTATTTTCACTTCCTTGTCAATGAAGAACTGATACCGCTTCTGAATGTTTTGCAGCCCTATTCCTAATGATCTGTCACTGGAAGTGGTTTTTGGTTGAATTGTATTTTCAACGACCACATACTCGGCCTCCGTTCGGATGGAGACCGTCAGATTTTTGGATGAAGAAATTTCGTTGTGTTTGATGGTGTTTTCGACTAGTATTTGCAGAGCTGCAGGTAGTATTTTCTTATCCAGGTGAGCGTCTGATATACTCAGACTAATGGTTAAATGGTTCTGAAATCTAGCCTCCAGTAGATAACTATATGATTTCATAAACTCCACTTCATCGCTCAATGCGACCAAATCCACCGTTTGGTTTCTGGTAACATACCGATACACTTTTGACAACCTGGCAAGAAAGTCACTGGCTCTTTTTGGATCCTGGGCGATTAGTTCATCTAAGACGTTCAATGAATTGAATAAAAAATGTGGGCTAATCTGCCTTTTTAACGCATTGTAGTTGGCGAGTAGATTTTCTTTTTCTGCCAGCTCCATATTAATCTCAGTTTTTCGGAGTAACTGCTGGTAAAACACGATGGCATTGACACAGTGAAGAAACAGGTTAACTCGGAAAACAAACCCAAGAGATAGTTTGAATGCGAGTGCAGTGGATTGTAAGCCTATGGATACAGATATCCATGTACTCAGCACTGACAGAGTCGCCACCAACACTAGACTTGCCAGAAACGATATCAGCAAATAAGGTGGAATGCGTTTTTTGGTAAAACGTATTGTACCAAACAGGAATCTGTTGCCTTCCCAAATGAGTAAGACCAAAATACCTATGAGGGCCATCAAATAGACCTCCTGTACCGACTCACCCAGCAATTGATCTCCTTCTGTAAACTTTATGTTTAAATAAGAGTAGACCGCCAGGAGCAAGACATACAAATACCTATAGGTAGACTTAAACATCTCGGTGGGGGGTATTATTAAAGAAATGGGAGCTGCCACTGCAGCTCCCTAAATCTTTGTAAATCAAATTAGCATATTTTATGGTAAAATGACCTGATCTATGGTGTGAATCACTCCATTAGTAGCCAAAATGTCTGTACCAACGATAGTCGCATTATCCAGACCTACACCAAGGGCTCCATCACTTCCTTCAATCGTCAGATCTGAATTCAATGTGAAACTCGTACCATCCAGGACGGTTCCTACGGTTACACTACTGTTTCCATCCAATAAGTTTGGAATATCAGTAGAGAATACTCGTCCACTGACCACATGATACTGCAACACATTAGCGATGACATTCAAACCACCTGCAAAAGACACCAGATCGTTGATATCTGCGTCTCCATCATCATCCTGATCTCCGGCCGCATCATATAATGCCTGGAAGGCCGCATCAGTAGGTGCAAATACGGTGAAAGAGGCATCTGCATCACCTAGTACGGTTATGAGATTAGGTGCATTTGCATCATTTTCCACAGCCGTTAGTGCTGCTACAAGCTGACCAAATTCCGCATCTGTTGCCTGTGAAGCAGCTACTGCGATCTCCACGATATTACTAGAAGGTGGCACTAGTGTGCGATCAATCACATGAACTATGCCATTATCAGCAGTGATGTCTGTAGCAACTACCTCAGCTATACCATTGAGAAAAATCCCATTCGAGTTAATCGATAGATAAGAGTCTCCGCCTAATGACGATACGGCACTTCCAGTACCAAGACCCGCTACAGCTTCTGCATCTGCAGTAAAATCCAAAACATGATAAAGAAGAACATCTGCGAGCTGTTCTGCAGTGTAATCATCCAGGCTTGTGATCCCTGCTGCCTCAAAAGCATCGTTAGTCGGAGCAAATACGGTAAACTCAGCTTCGGCATCAATCAAAGTACTGAGCAGGTCTGCTTTCACCACGGCACTGGTTAGTGTGGTGAAATCCACGTTAAAATAGGCTGGCTCCACCACTGTATTCACAATACTAGCCTCAAGTGACGGAACCAATACCCCGTCGATAATGTGTACTACTCCATTCACGGCAGTGATATCAGGCATGGTAACTGTAGCATTATCGATCATCACCTCTGATCCCGTAGTTACTGTCACGGATTCATCAGTAAGCATTGTGGCGATTTCCTGTCCATCTGATAGATCTGATGACAAGGCGACAGTTCCCGAAATTACATGATACTCCAGTACTCTTCTTAGTACACTTTCAGGAATGTCATCAAGTTCTTCTTGTCCTACTATTCCTAAGAGATCAAGGAAAGCCTCGTTTGTAGGGGCAAATACTGTGAATTGACCAGAGTTATCACTCAGAGCAGCTACCAGATCATCAAACTTAGTCAGCGCCTGTACAAGCACACTCAAATCTTCTGTTGCTACGGCCAATTCCACAATATCACTAACCGGAACGAAAGAAGGAACCAATACAGCATCAATAATATGAACCACGCCATTGGTGGCTTCTATATTAGCGGTAGTCACTGTACTCATATTGATCATCACAGTGGACCCGTTAATAGAAACGGTTACACTTTCTCCCTCTAGAAGTGTCTGTAGCGATTGTCCATCAGACAAATCTGTTGATAAGGCTGCACTACCCACCACATGGTATTGGAGCACTTGCTTCAGTAAATCTGCGGGTATATCATCCAACCCTGAATAACCCAACACTTCCAATAATGTAGCGAAGGCGTCATCAGTCGGAGCAAATACTGTCAAAGATGCATCTTCATCACCTAGTGCAGCTACCAGATCATCGTAGTTACCTACAGCTGCTTCGAGCGTGCTGAGTGATTCGGTCGATTGTGCCAGTTCCAAAATGGTAGAGGTGGGTTCCTCCATGTCATCGTCCATGTCATCCATATCATCGTCATCACAACTCACCGTGAAAGTAAGTAGTGGAATGAACAATACCAGTAAATACCTCTTAAAGAGTCTTAAAGCGGTTAATTCGAGCTTTTTCATGATTTAATTGATGTTTTTGGTTTACATCAGACAAACCATGGAACAGCGTTTTTTGAATTAATATGATGACCGAAACGACTAAAAATTCCACCGAATAGACTATAAAAAAGTCTGGATCAGCTACTCAAAACCAGTGAACTTATCGTCCAACAGTTTGAGAATGGTTTTGATTTCGTCGCTTTTGTGATAATCTCCCAGCTTCTCGAAAGAAACAATCAGGTTTCTCAGAGATCTCAAGATGATGTTCAAATTGGAGCATGGCTGGTAAAAAAGATCCTGGGGAGGGATATTTAGATGATCTAGATAATTATCTATGTCCTCTCTCGAAAAGATCAACCCCTTATTGAAAGCATTGATATAAAACTCGGTGGGTTCGCTCTGGTATTTGAGAATAAACAGGTTGGGCAGGTTGACTCCATAGATCGGAATCTCCAGTTTCTTAGCAATGAGCAGATACACACTACAAAGCGATATTGGATTCCCTTTTTTTGATTCCAACACGGCATTGATCATGCTGTTGGCTGGTGAATGAAAGTTCTTGGTATTTGCGCGGAATTTGAATTTGCTAAACAGCACACTATTCATGATTCGTACCTGATCAAATGGCAACAAATCATCGGATAACTCACGCCATACTTCTGAGTATAGTTGATGTACCTCCTGTCTCAGTTCATCAAGGTCCAAATCCGGGTATTGATAAGTAGCAACCAGCCACAGTCCTTCCAGTAGATCTTCCTCGCGATTTTCTTTCCAGTCTTCCAGCCTTTCCTGAAGCAACTCAAACTGTAATGTATGGATTAAGTCTTCGATCCGTCGCTGGATCATTGGGTTGAAGTTTGTCTCCCACTCCCGTTCCAGAAGTGGAATCACCCCAGTACCGATCTCCATGAGTTTACGCTCCACATGAGACACGATTTCCTCATCTTCATCCTCCAGGAGGGTCACTAATGCTTTTAATTCGCTATCCTTTATCAATTGAAATGAACGTGTAATGTTTAATGTCTATCCACTACGGCACCATACCAGAATAGCCAAAGTAAACCAATTCTACGTTTGAATCACTCCTACATTCATCGATTTTTCAATCGGAGCATTATTGGCTGCTTCAATCCCGGTGGAGATCACTTTTCTGGTATCTAACGGATCAATTACTCCATCGACCCAAAGCTGAGATGCCGCATAGTAAGGACTCAACTTCGCATCATAGCTCGCCTTGATCTCGTCAAGCATCTTTTGCTGATCCTCTTCAGAGATTTCCTTTCCTTTGGCTTTCATTGCCGACACTTTAATCTGAAGCAATGTTTTGGCTGCCGACTTTCCGCTCATTACTGCTATCTGAGCATTTGGCCAGGCGTAAATCAATCTTGGATCGTAGGCTTTGCCGCACATGGCATAGTTGCCAGCACCATAGGAAGACCCCAGCACAATGCTAAACTTTGGCACCACAGAGTTAGAAACTGCATTGACCATTTTGGCACCATCCTTAATAATGCCTCCGTGCTCGGATCTACTACCTACCATGAACCCGTTCACATCATGCAAAAACACCAATGGAATTTTGCGCTGATTACAGTTCATGATAAATCTGGCTGCTTTATCAGCAGAGTCTGAGTAGATCACTCCACCCATTTGCATTTCATTAGATCCATTTCCCTTTTTGGCTTTCACTACCGTTCGCTGATTTGCCACGATACCCACACTCCATCCATCGATTCGTCCGTACCCGGTGATGATGGTCTTTCCATATTCTTCCTTGTATTCCTCAAATTCCGAATCATCGACCAGGCAGCGAATGATATCCAGCATATTGTAAGGTGTATTGCGATCGTTGGGAAAAAGGCCATAGATCCTGGATGGATCCTCTTTTGGTGGTTGAGGTTTCACACGATTAAACCCAGCCTTATCATTATCTCCTATACGATCAAATATTCTTTTAATCGCATCCAGACATTCTTTATCTCCAGGATATTTGTTGTCAGTCACACCAGATATTTCACAATGGGTAGAAGCTCCTCCCAGCGTTTCATTATCTACATCTTCACCAATGGCTGCCTTGACCAAGTAGCTTCCTGCCAGGAAAATGGATCCGGTTTTATCTACAATCATGGCTTCATCAGACATTATCGGCAAGTACGCACCACCAGCCACACAGCTACCCATGATGGCTGCTATCTGAATGATGCCCTCAGAGGACATCCTTGCATTGTTTCTGAACTGACGTCCAAAATGCTCCTTATCTGGAAAGACTTCATCCTGCATGGGTAGAAACACGCCAGCACTATCTACCAGGTAAATGATCGGAAGCTTGTTCTCAATCGCAATTTCCTGCGCTCGTAAGTTTTTCTTTGCGGTCATTGGAAACCATGCTCCGGCCTTCACTGTAGCATCGTTGGCTACCACCACACACTGCCTGCCAGATACATAGCCAATTCCTGTTACCACACCTGCTGATGGACATCCGCCCCACTCTTCGTACATACCATCTGCTGTGAAAGCACCTACTTCCAGGAATGATTCCATAGAATCCAGTAAATACTCGATTCGCTCGCGCGCGGTTAACTTTCCTTTTTCGTGATGCTTATCAATTTTCTTTTTGCCACCTCCTAGATGTACAGTGGCGAGTTTTCGTTTTAGCTCAGAGACGAGCAGTTTATTGGAATCTTCGTTTTTATTGAATTTAATATCCATAAAGATACTTTTGGGGTGTTTGGGTTAACATGTTGGTTTGGAAGACTGTTTTGGGGTCAGTCTTCCTTTTTAAGATCGCGCATCACCTTTTTGTGGCTCTTACCAAGAGGTGCAAAGAAGTGTTTTGGGTAATAGTTCAGGTGATTGGCCAGACTATCAAAATCTGAAATGGTTTTTTGTATGGAATTGTACAAAGAATCATCTGATATGAATTTACCTAGAGTACCATCAGGGTCCTTTAGTTGGGTAATCGTCATATTCAGGCTGTCCATGGTCGTTCGCACAGAGGCCAGGGTCTTGTTGATTTCCAGGTTGTTAAGAGAGTCTAAGACTCCTTCAGTTTTGTTCAAAAGAGGATCAATATTGTCCAATTTGGCATCCAGCTTGGCGATGAGCGAAGAAGTGCTGGACATGATGCTGGCAAGCTTCATCTCGTTTTCGTTGATAATTCCATTGACACTCTTGGTCATGATCCTGACCTCATCTAATGTTTCATTGATTTTCTCTCCACTTCCTTTCAACCCAATCAAAATTTCATTGACCCTAGTAATGGTCGTATTCAAGTTACTGGCCACAGGTTCTGCACTGGCAAAAAGCTCACTCAGTCCCTTGTCCTGAAAAGGGATGAGCGTATCACCAGGCATAATCGGGTTGTCCAGAGGGCCTACATCCAGAATGATCCCTTTACTCCCTAAAAAGTCAGTATTGGACAAGGAAGCCACAGTAGAGTCACCAAGCTCTATACTTTCATCTATATCCAACTCCACCAAAATAAGGTTCTCTGCATCTTGTAGCAGCTGAATACGACTCACCCGCCCCACAGCTAAACCATTGATAATTACAGGGTTGGATTTATTCAGACCGTCCACGTTATCGTAGAGGACATAGTATTTATTGGTAGGTGAAAAAAAGTCGTTTCCCTTCAAGAAGTTAAAACCGTAGTACAAGAGCACCCCTGCTATTAGTGCTATTAGTCCTACTTTGAATTCTTTTGACATGCGGTCAATTTTTATTTAGTTCATCGATTCCAGTTCCTGCTTATAATCTCGAAAAGCCCTAAAAATACCTGAAGCGATGTATACTTGGTTTAGGCGATCATTGAGGTCCTTTTCTTCTTTCGCATTACTAAGGTAACCCACTTCAAACAAAACACTTGGCATGGATGTTTTGCGCAGCACCAAAAAAGGAGCTGGTCGCACACCTCTACTATTGCGACCAACGCGTGTTTGCATCTGATCTTCAATCTTTTGCGCCAGCCGAAGACTGTTCTCCTGAAAGGCACTTTGGTATAGAGAAAATAGAATATAGGACTCTGGAGAGTTCGGATCAAAGCCATCGTACTTTTCCTCGTAGTTCTCTTCGAGTAGAATGACAGAGTTTTCACGGCTCACCACTTTGAAGTTCTCATCCATTTTTTCCACACCCATTACATAGGTTTCCGTACCATGGACACGTGGATTGCCCACCCAGTTGGCATGAATGGATATAAAAAGGTCAGCATCTATTTTATTGGCCACATCTGCACGTTCATCCAGCTCAGGAAAGCTGTCGTCTTTTCGTGTGTACTCGATGGTGACGTCTGGTAAGTTATCCTTGATGATTCTACCCAGCTCCAGCGCAATACCAAGAGCTACATCCTTTTCTTTGGAAATGGAACCATGCGTGCCAGGGTCCTTGCCCCCATGGCCAGGATCGATAACGATCTTATCAATTTTATAACTCCTAACACCTACTGGATTGAAGGCGCTCAGTACCAGCAAGACAGAAATCCCAAAAGTGACTGCAATATTTCTCACGGCTACTCGGTTATATACTAAAATCCCATAATTTTACGCAAAATTGTAAATTTTTCACCACTAAATAAAATCTGGAGGGCTTGAGGAGAACTGCGTTTGTATTTATTTTATTGTTGGTCGCATCCAAAATTACCGCGCAGGTAGATTCCCTATCCCAACAGTCCAAAGAAAGACCTCCTTTGGAGCATCCGGAGGTAGAATTTTCTGGTGATCCATTCATACCGGGACAAGACAGCATAAATAATGCCGCAATTGCTGACTCCTTGATCACACAAGCCGATTCAGCCAATATAGTCAAGGACAAACCGCGTAAAAACGATATTGAAACAACCATCAATTACAACGCGGAAGACTCTATGATCTTTGATATAGAGAATAGAAAGTTGTTCCTATATGGAAATACCCATATTGACTATGGTAATATCTCGCTGGAGGCAGAACAAACGTCAATCAACTGGAATGAGCGCATCATCAAAGCACAATACGCAACGGACACATTGGGACGAAAGCGCGGTAAGCCGGTCTTTTCTCAGTCCAGCGATGTATACGAGACAGAAGATATCCAGTACAACTTCAAAACCAAAAAGGCTATCATCAAGGGGGTGATTACTGAAAAAGACGGAGCTTTCATGCATGGTGAAGATGTGAAAAAGAATAGTGAAGATGAGTTGTTCATCAGAGGTGCCAAATATACCACATGCAATCTGTCAGATCCACACTTTTTTATTGAGTCGGATAAGATCAAAGTGGTTCCCGGCAAACAGGTCATCTCGGGCCCATTCAATATGAAGTTTCGGGAGGTGCCTACCCCACTTTGGTTTCCTTTTGGGATGTTCCCACAACCAAAGGAAAAAGCATCAGGCATCATTTTCCCATCTTATGGTGAAGAAACCCGGCGAGGTTTCTTCTTGAGAAACGGTGGATATTATTTTGCTATCAGCGACTATGTGGACATGCGCTTAACAGGAGATATTTACAGTAAAGGAGGCTACGCAGTTGACGCTACGACCAACTACAAAGTACGCTACAAATTCAATGGTGCTCTCAACTTGTCCTATACCAAAAATATCACTCAGAGTGAACTGCAGGAATCTGAATCCGATTCCTTCTGGGTAAGGTGGAACCTGACACCAGAAACGCGCGGCAATTCCAGCTTGAGTGCATCCGTTTCGGCGGGATCCACCAACTACAACAATCAAAACAACTTAGTACTATCAGACCCAACCAGAAGTATCACTTCAGAGTACACGTCTAGTTTGAGTTATAATCAGCGATTCAGAAGACTTCCGGTCAATTTTTCTTCCAACTTCCGATTGCGACAAAATGTACAGACTGGGATCTATGATGTGACACTGCCCGATTTAGCGGTGAACGTACAGCGGATCTATCCATTCAAAAAGCTCATCAGCAACTCCAAGTCGCCATTGGCTAAAATCAGTTTCAGTCACAACTTTGTAGCTAAAAATGAAATATCCAACCGACCTATCAACTCCACCGGATTAAATTTCGATGTGGTCAATGAAAGTGACGTTTACAAAGATACACTGACCTTTAATCTGGAAAACTTCGATGAGATCTATGATCGGGCAAAAATCGGAGGAAGACATTCCATTCCAGTGTCAACTTCATTTAACATGCTGAAGTACTTCACTGTAAGCCCTAGTTTCAACTACCAGGAAGTATGGTACACCAGAGAGTTGGATTACACCTATATCCCGGAGGAAAATGGCGTGCAAGTGGATACGGTCCAGGGATTCAGCAGGGCCGGAAGCTGGACCTCTGGGGCTTCAGTTAACACGAGGCTTTACGGTATGTATTATCTGAAGGCCATACCTGGAGTAGAGGCGATCAGGCATGTGATTACTCCAAGTGTAAGTTTCACCTACAATCCTGATTTTGGAAGTGAAAAATATGGAGTATATGAAACCATACAGGTAGACTCCACGGGCCGTACAGCTCGTGTATCCAAATATCAAGGATTTGCCTATGGGAGCCCTACCGGATCAGAAAGTAAAACGGTTGGACTATCCATTACCAACAACCTGGAAATGAAAGTTCGCACCCGCAAAGACACCGCAAACGAATTCAAAAAGGTGAAAATATTCGATAACCTCTCCATGAACACCGGGTATAACTTTGCCGCAGACAGTTTTAAACTGAGCAACATGAGCTGGAATGCACGGACCAGCTTCTTCAATAAAAATGTAAGCCTGACGCTTTCTGGAAATTTCGATCCATATCAATATGTAGAGAATGGCACTGAGCAAGGTAGACGGGTGGATCGATATGCATGGAATAATGGAGGTGGACTGGGTACTCTAGACCGACTTAGCACAGCAGTAAGTATCAACTTGCGACCTAAAAATGCCAAGAATAACAAGAACGAAAACAATCCAAACGACCCCAACAACCCAAACAATCCGAACAATGCTTTTGGTAATCTGAACGATGACCTCAACAATAGTGAGTTTGGGACTGAAGAGGAAAAAGACTACATCCGCCGAAACCCTGAAGAATACGTGGATTTCGATGTGCCGTGGACATTGAGAATTAGCTATAACATCAACAGGTCTAAAAGAGGGTTGGCTGATCCGGAAATAAGCAGTCATGGCTTACAGTTTAGTGGTACCCTCGGTCTTACGGAAAAGACACAGATCACCTTCAACAGTGGGTACGATGTAAAAAATAAAGACTTTACTCAGACTCGTCTGGGAGTAGTAAGGGACTTGCATTGCTGGAGTTTGAACTTCTCCTGGGTACCTTTCGGTAGGTATCAGTCATTTGCGCTGACCATCCGTCCTAAATCCGCATTGCTACAAGACCTAAAGCTGGAAAAACGTAGAAGCTTCCAGGATTTCTTTGGCAGATAAAAAGAAACCAAAATTCTTTTTGCTTAACTGTTTGTTATGGCCTAACTTGAATTTTTGGTAAACACTTTCATACCGCCAAACAACCCCACACCATTGACCATACCAAAAAATCAAATTGGCATTTATTATTGGACCGAGTCTCTAGAAGATTACAGATACCTGAAATCCGAACTGAAATCCATTAGTCATCTGGAAGTGATCCATGTGGAGAATAAGAGCTTTTTCGATACGCTTCAGTACACTAAAAGTCTCATCATAGTCGACTACTCGCTACGTCAACATGTGAGTCAGCTTCCTGTGTCTATTCCTAATACTCAGATAATTCTCACCTCTTCAAAGCATCAACCATCCGAACTCGGAGAGCTGGTATTTATCCGTTTGGATTCACTGACTCAATTGCTTAAATCCATTGTACGCATGCCTGACAGTGAAGAAGTGATCGCTTTGGAGCTATTCAATACGCTCATACACAGTGTACCTGACCTGATCTTTTTCAAGGACCTCCATTTCAATTACCTGACTGCCAACCACGCCTTTTTGGATCACTTCAAACTTGATAAATCAGAACTGATCGGCAAGAAAGATGAAGATCTTTTCCCTTTAGATATTCATGCCACCTCCATCGAGTCTGATCGCTACGTGCTGGAAAACGCTCGATCTATCAAGTTTGAGACTAACTATACTGACAAAACAAATACCAGGAGATACCTAGAAACGATCAAAACACCTGTATTTGACTCCAATGAAGAACTGATCGGTATGGTAGGGATTTCCAGGGATGTGACTATCAAAAAACAACAAGAGTCACTCCACCAGCGCAACTCCCTGCTCCTTAACCAATCTGAGTTACTTACAAAGTCCGGTAGTTTCGAATTGCTCATTGATCAATCACGCATCCTATGTTCGGATCATCTGCTGCAAATGATGGAGCTAGACCAGGATGACCTGACTTCACAGGCAGATCTGATCTCTACTATCCATCCTGCGGATCAACAGAACTTCATCAACACCCTCCACCAAACCATAGAAACGAGGCGAAAGAATAGTATTGAACATCGGATCATCTCATCCACAACCAAACGCACCATCTACTGTCGCACGATTATGAGTGCAGAGTTGATCCACAAAAACAGGATGGTTTTCGGCACAATGGTAGACATAGGAGAAGCTCGCACTAATCAGCAGGCAATTCTGAATGCCCAGGAAAACGAACGCAAAACCATTGCTGCAGACCTGCACGATGGATTGATCCAAAAACTAGTAGCCGCTAACATGCATCTGTCAGTTTTGGAACTCCACCAAGAAGCACAGAGCAAACTAGCGATAGCTTCAGAGCTCATCCGGTCGGCCATAGAGGAAACCAGACAGCTTACTCGCAATCTATCTTTAAGAACCATTGATAATTTAGGGTTAAAAAATGCCCTTCTTGAGACTATTGACTCATGTCCACTAGACTCTGAAGTCGACTACACATTCGATTTTGATGAGCAGCAAATTAATCATGAATTGTCCACTCACATTTATCGCATTTTTCAGGAGGGTCTCGCCAACATCATGAAATATGCCAATGCCACAAGAGTGAACCTTTCGCTGATCAGAGATTCAGAAAACCTAACGCTCAATATTAAGGATGATGGTGTAGGTTTTGACGTCAATGGCTACCAAAACGGTAACGGTTTGAAGAATATTCAGCAGCGAGTGAGCCAAAGCAATGGCATCTTCTTACTAGACTCCAAACCTGGTCAAGGTACCTCACTAACCGTTGTCTTGCCTACACTTTAATATCATTTGAAACCTTAATTGGTCATTTCGTCAACTTTTACTTGCTTTTTTAATGCAAAATACTATCATTTGATAGTATGAAAAATGATATTCAAGGAGTAATCTGGTTTGACCAGGAATTTCAAGGCGGTTTGATGGAGGATTTTGAGGCGTACACTATGGTGAACAAGGAGCCTTCTCTTTCCATGTATCTTTACGTGTCCTCCCCAAAACAGATTGCTGAAATCGCTCGAACACTCAATAATTCAAACCTTCGTAGCTGGGGTAAAAATTGAGAGAGTACCTTTGTCACTGGTCTAACCACAACCAGTAATGACTAGTATCAAAAGCTATAGCTGTATTATCGTAGAAGATGAGGTACACCATCAGGAGCTCTTGTCCTTCTACCTAAAAAAACTCGGAAACATCCGCCTTCTGGGGATGTATGCAGACACAGTCAATGCCAGCATCCAGATAGAAAAGAAAAAGCCCGACCTGATATTTCTAGATATCAATATCTCTGGTTTGGAGGGTCCGGAGTTTATCGAACTGCTCGAATACCAGCCTAAAATCATCATGATATCTGCGCATTCAGAGGAGTTCATGAATAATCATTACCAAATTCCTTATTTAGCTTATGTCCAAAAACCCATTAGCTTGGATAAGCTACAAGACGCCATCGCTCTACTGGAGTGAAATTCCTGAGGAGAATACTGTAGAAATCATCCAACTTCATATTTTTGTGCTCCAAAATAGAAGATACTATGGGTAGAGCATTTGAATATCGACGAGCAGCCAAAGAAGCGCGATGGGACAAGATGTCCAAGCTGTTTCCAAAATTGGCCAAAGCAATCACAGTAGCGGTAAAAGAAGGCGGACCAGAGCCCGAAATGAATGCGAAACTTCGCACTGCCATTCAGAATGCCAAGGCTCAGAACATGCCAAAAGACAACATCGATAACGCGATCAAAAGAGCAAGCGGATCCGATGCGGCAGATTATACTGAGATCACTTATGAAGGCAAGGGACCTCACGGAGTACTGGTGTTTGTGGAGTGTGCCACAGACAACACCACCAGAACTGTGGCCAATGTGAAATCCTACTTCAACAAAGCCGGTGGTGGATTGGCACCAAATGGCTCACTGGAATTCATGTTTAGCCGTAAAGCCGTCTTCGAATTTGAAAAGCCAGAAGGAATGGATCTGGAAGAATTGGAGCTTGATCTCATTGATGCAGGTTTGGAAGAAATAGAAACCAATCAGGACATGGTCTACCTTTATGCAGACTACACCAACTTTGGCACCTTGTCAAAAGCCCTTGAAGACAAAGAAATTGAAGTGAAAAAAGCGAATCTTCAGCGATTACCTACCAGCCCCGTTGAGTTTACAGACGATCAAATGGAGGAAATCGAAAAGATGCTGGATAAGATTGAGGATGATGATGATGTGCAGGCTGTATTTACCAATATTGCCTGACTCAACCTCCCAGGAAACCAAAAGCCCTTCGATTGACAAATCGAAGGGCTTTTTCTTTACATAAAATTTAAACCCAGGAGGTAACCTCCAGAATATCTTCTAGTGCCTACAACTGCACCATTCTTCGGCCTGCTTCATTCACAGCATAGTTCTTATAATTCTCAAATTCCTGATCATCCATTGCCGTAAGGGAGCTGCTCACCTCACCAGGCATCTCAGTACCTTCAGAGTCCCACCACTGATTGGCAAGTTCTTTGGCATTGCTCTCGTCTATATCAAATAAGTGCAGGTGTGCATCAGAAATAACCCAGGCCTTGTCTTGAGCCGAATATTTCTTAAAGATCATGTTGCGAATATTAGTTGCTGTCTGGTCTCCCGATTTAAAATGAGCTTCGGTGTAAGTCATCGTTTCAGGCTCGGTCATTTTACTATCCCAGAATTTTTTGGACGAGATCACCTGCGCTGTGGAGAGCAAATATGCGGACTCTCTGTCAAGGATACTCCCACTTAAATCACATGATGCTTTGAATTTCTTTTTAGTCTTTTTGTTAAATAGGCCAAACATAAATGTTTCGAGTTTTGATCAGTATGGTTTACTCCAATTATACTCAAAAGGTTACTCCTTCATGTCTCTTTTTTAATGAATACACGTTCATTGATCTTCAAAATCGGACACTTGGACGAATGTAAATAGAATCAAATAAAGCGAATTCAAGAAAAATTGGTTAAGTTATGGAATGGTGCTAAAAGCCCATTGAAGTACAAGAACCCCAACTACCCCAAAAATGAAACAACTTCGATACCTTAGCATTCAAGGACACAACGCTCCAGCTTACTGGTTTAAAAACTACGATGCTCACAATTTCAAGTCCACAGTAGAATCAATTACACTCAGTCAGGCGTTATTGATCTCTTCCATTTACAGAACAGACTTCTTTTATTACTCGGACAATCCCGAAGACCAATCTATTATTTTGCGGGCCTGGTGTGCATTTAAGCGGCTGGATTATAGCAGTACGAACCTGGACAAATTCGTCCGAGCAGACACGCGTGGAGAGTCTTTCCAGATTTATTTTGATACGTTGTTTCATCTGATGCATCACCCGGCACACCTGGCCAGGTACAAAGAGCGCTTCAAAGAACTGGTACAGATCGACCCTCGAAACATCATCCTCAGAGACCTGATGGCTTGTGATCTGCATTTATCCGAGCGGTACAAAAAAGAGGAATTAGATCATGTCAGTCTCTCAGACCCTGTTGCAAAAGCGGCCTTTCTGCCATGCCGACACTTTAGCCTGATAGCTGACAAAGGTCTGGCAGATATGATTTACAATTAAAGGACTGGACTTCCAAATGGCAGAATATTTATCCTAACTTAGTCGTTAATGTTTTAAACACATTGACTATGATAAGACTCTGTATTTTTAGTGTTTTCGTATCAGCATCGCTACTGACTAATGCCCAGATGGGAACCCCTTTTCCGCAGTTGGAGGGTGAAAGCCTGGTCCATGGAATGGTTAATATCCCTGAAGATGTCCAGGGCAAGCATACCTTAATTGGCCTTGCATTTTCTAAAAAATCTGAGAAAGACCTAAATGGATGGTTCAATCCGGTTTACCAGCAACTGATCAAGGAACCTGAAGCAGGATCTTTATTTGCCTTTTCATATGATGTGAACGTATTCTTCGTCCCAATGCTTACTGGAGCCAAACGACCTGCTTACGAGTCGGTGATGAAAAAAGTAGAGAAAGACGTAGACAAAAAGCTGCATCCAAACATCCTGTTTTACAAAGGCAGTATGAAGGATTATAAAGATGCACTGAACATCGATGACAAAGATGTGCCATACATTTACCTCCTCGACCCTGATGGTAAAATTGTTTACATGACCAAAGGTGCCTACAGTCAGGCCAAACTACAAAAAGTAGTAGATAAATTACCCTTCGAATAATAGTTAAAAATCGATGCAGGAAGGACCAATAGGTGTATTCGATTCCGGATATGGTGGGCTCACGGTTCTCAAGGAAATAGTGAAGGAGCTGCCTCAATACGATTACCTCTACCTTGGAGATAATGCCAGGACTCCTTACGGCACCCGATCCTTCGAGACGATTTATGAGTTTACAAGAGAGTGCGTATTGAAACTCTTTGACCAGGGCTGTCCACTCGTAATCCTCGCATGCAACACTGCATCTGCCAAGGCTCTGCGAAACATTCAGCAAAAAGACCTCCCAATCATCGATTCTGGCCGCAGAGTGTTAGGTGTGATTCGCCCAACTGCTGAGGTGATCGGCACGTATAGCAAGACCGGTCATGTAGGAGTATTAGGAACCAGTGGTACCATCTCTTCTGGATCCTACGAGATGGAGATTCAAAAGCAATTTCCAGACTTACATGTCCACCAGCAAGCCTGCCCTATGTGGGTACCCCTAGTGGAAAATGGTGAACACAACAGCCCGGGAGCTGACTACTTTGTACAACAGTGCCTGGATCAACTATTCGCTCAATCAGACAAAATAGACACCATCCTACTAGCATGCACGCACTATCCACTGCTGATGAATAAAATCAGGAAATGGGCGCCAGACCATGTGCAAATCCTTAACCAGGGCGAGATAGTCGCGCCAAGTCTGAAGGATTATCTGAATAGACACCCTGAGATGGACGCTAATTGCCTCAAGACAGGCAGCTTACGGTTTTTGACCACTGATTCTCCGACCAACTTTGATCAAAAGGCCTCCCAATTTTTTGGTGGTGCAATTCACAGTGAGTTTATGCATCTTTAGGGGATAATTCGCATTTGATGGCTTATAATGAAGACCTGGCGGAACGCATTCGCCAAAATATCCCCCATGAAGATCTCCTACATTTTACGGAAAAGAAGATGTTTGGAGGGATTGCATTTATGTATGATGATAAAATGTCCGTAGGTGTGGTAAAAGATGACCTGATGGTGCGAGTCATATCTGATAAAATGAAAAAAGTCATGTCCGATCCGGCAGTTCGTGAAATGGATTTTACCAAAAGACCTATGAAAGAATTTATTTTTGTGTCGGCCGATGGTTATCAATCTGATGCACGACTTGTGGAATGGATCTCCCTGGGCATAGAACATGCGCGGCTAAAAGCGAAATAGTCAATGAAGTTGGAAATACGAAAGCTGGGACACAGTGAAAAGCCACCCATGGATTTGCTTCTCAAAGCAGATCCGTCAGAAGAAATGATTGAAAAGTACCTGTATGCAGGTGAGTGTTACCTGGCAGAAGCCGAAGGAGAACTAGTGGGCGTATTTGTACTCATGCCCAACACTGCGCATGAAGTGGAAATCAAAAATATCTCTGTAGAGGAAAAGTATCAGCATCAAGGTGTTGGGAAGGATATCATCAAGTATGTGGTGCGAATCGCTAAGCTGGAAGGATACGAAGACTTGATCGTCAAAACCGCTGATGTGAGCAAAGATGCGATCAAGTTTTACGAGAAGATGAAGTTCGTTTATGACTTCACCGTCAAAGGCTTCTTTGTACAATATTACGACGAGCCCATTATGGAAAATGGGCAACAGGCAGTTGATCAAGTTGTAATGCGGCGGAAATTGTAATCAAAAACCCTATCCGATCAATCGAATAGGGTTCTTGCCTATTTTCAGAATCGAGATTGATTATTTCACCTCAATCATCATCCCATCTGCTTCTTTGGTCACATTGACCACTCCTGCATTTCTAAGGCCTTTCACGGCTTTGTCCCATTTCTTATTGGATAAGCCAGTGGCATCTTTCAGTGCATTTAGGTCCATTTTTCCCTGAGGTTTCAGTAGTTCAAAAACCTGTTTTTCGTCCTCGTTGAGCTCCACCTTTACTTCTTTCTTTTCTGGCTTCATCTGTGGGAAGAACAGCACGTCCTGAATGGAATTAGAATCGGTCATGATCATGGTCAATCGGTCGATACCCAAACCTACACCTGCTGTTGGAGGCATCCCATATTCCAATGCTCTCAAAAAGTCCTCATCCAGTACCATGGCTTCATCGTCACCTCGCTTGGCCAGCTCCAGTTGATCCTCAAATCGCTTACGCTGATCAATTGGATCATTTAACTCCGAGTAGGCATTCATGATTTCCTTGCCATTACAAATCGCTTCGAACCGCTCAACCAAGCCAGGCTTAGAACGGTGCTTCTTAGTCAATGGTGACATCTCTTCAGGATAATCCGTAATGAAAGTCGGCTGAATCAGCTGGCCTTCACACTTCTCACCAAAGATCTCATCAATCAACTTAGCCTTGCCCATCGTCTCATCAGTTGGCACTTCCAGTTTCTTAGCAGTCTCACGAAGCTCATCCTCTTCCATACTGCTGATATCTATACCTGTGAAATGCTCGATTGCTTCAAACATCGTATACCGCTTCCATGGTCGCTGGAAGTCGATCACATTCTCGCCTACTTTGACTTTGGTATCTCCATGCACGTTGATTGCTATTCGTTCCACCAACTCTTCCATGAAGTCCATCATCCAGTTATAATCTTTGTAAGCCACGTAAAGCTCGACTTGCGTAAATTCCGGGTTGTGGAAACGTGACATTCCTTCGTTACGGAAGTCCTTGGCAAACTCATACACTCCATCAAAACCACCAACGATCAGCCGCTTCAGGTACAACTCATTCGCAATTCGCAAATAGAGCTTCATGTCCAGGGTATTGTGGTGGGTCTCAAACGGACGAGCCGCTGCACCACCATGAATTGGCTGAAGGATAGGTGTTTCTACCTCCAGGTAACCGTGCTCATTCATGAAGTCACGAATGGTATTGACCAGCTGTGTTCTTTTCTTGAACGTCTCCTTTACATGTGGATTCACAATCAAGTCCAAATAACGCTGCCTGTAGCGCTGCTCTGGATCCTTGAAAGCATCCCAGGTTTTTTTGTTGCCGGACTCATCCTCAGCTTCTTTCACGATAGGCAAGGGGCGCAGTGATTTGCTTAGAACCTTGATATCGGTGACGTGTATGGATATTTCGCCTACTTGTGTGGTAAAAACATATCCTTTCAATCCTACGATATCTCCAATGTCCAGACGTTTTTTGAAGACGTCATTATAAAGTGACTTATCCTCATCTGGACAAATATCATCCCGACGTACATAAATCTGAATACGACCAGTACTATCCTGGATTTCGGCAAATGAGGCCGAGCCCATGATTCTTCTGCTCATTAAGCGACCAGCAATAGAGATGTCTTTATAGTCGGTCTTTCGGCGCTCGTAGTTCTCTTTAATGTCCTTTACACTGACATTCACATCAAAAAGTGCCGCAGGATAGGGATCAATCCCCATGTTCATCAACGCCTCACGCTCGTTTCTTCTCTGAATTTCTTGTTCGCTTAATTGCATTGTTTATGATTTACTTCGTCTTCTTTTTAATTCTTTTTTCACCAATGTGAATTCTCTCCCACTTTGTCCAGCTATTGAGGTATTCTCCTCTGCTCGTCTAAACAGGTAAGGAAGCACCTTTTCCACAGGTCCGTACGGAACATATTTTGCCACATTGTATCCCAAATCAGCCAACTTGAACGAAATATTATCGCTCATTCCTAAAAGTTGCGCAAAATACACCCTATCATCGGATTTCTCAATTTTATGCACATCAATGAGGTTGGCCAGGAACTGACAGGAAGCTTCATTGTGCGTGCCAGCACACACGGCAAAATGATCTATATGCTCCACAGCAAACTTCAAAGCCTCGTTGTAATCCCGGTCTGTGGCTTCTTTCGTGGGTTGGATTGGGTCTTGGTATCCTTTCTCTTCTGCTCGGTCACGTTCTTTTTCCATATACGCTCCACGCACCAGCTTGGCCGCAAAATGACAGCCTGCTGTTGTTACCTCCTCAAAACCCTTCTTCATATTGGCCAAAGCCTCATGGCGATACAGCTGATAGGTATTGTAGACATAGGCTTTTTCCTTGTTGTATTTCTTCATCAGGCGATACACCATTTCATCTACCACATCCTGATACCAGGACTCCTCCGCATCCACCATGAATTTCATGTCATTCTTCACTGCCTGCGCCACGATGGTATCCAGCCTTTCAAAGATCCGATCAAATCGTTTCTGTTCTTCTTCGGTTAGCGATTGTCCACTTTGCTTTTTGGCCATCAGCTTGCCAGATCCAATACCAGTTGGTTTGATCACGCAAAAGGGGATACTCACGTGTTGTTTGGCATAGTCAGACACCCGCAAAGCTTCCTCTACGGCCTCATCATATCCATGTTCATTGGCCTCTCCTTCCACACTGTAGTCCAGAATGGTCTTAACGCTACCTTCGGCCAACTGGATCATGCGGGGTTCTGATCCTTCTATTGATTCGCCTCCACAAAACTGATCAAATAAGGTCTTACGTATAAGTCCCTTTACTGGCAGATGTAGCTTCAAGGCCGCGTTGGTCACTGCCGTACCAGCTTTCACCACGAAGGGGTAGTTCATGGTGGAAAATACGAAGTGCGACTTCTTCAGCTCCCAATTACTCTTATGAGCGAAGGCTGTTGCCGTATCTTCGAAGTTGATTTTTGAATTTTCTGTCATACTTTTGAATCTGACCGCAAAGATATGCGCTCAACCAAAAAATTATGTTGTTTGTTAACAGATACTTAAGGAAAAGAAGAGTTTGAAGATACCTGATTACATCACCTTTACGGACAACCCAAAAAACACCCTCGATGAACTTTTAGAAAGATTCCAACCAGATAAGATCGCCTTTCTGGTGGACGAAAATACCAAAGCCCATTGCCTGCCTCTGATTAGGGCAACCGATCACTCACTCATTGAAATTAAAAGTGGTGAAATTCATAAAAACCTGGACACCTGCCAGCATATCTGGTCAGCAATGACCGATATGGGCTTTAGCAGAAAGTCAATGTTAATCAATGTGGGTGGTGGAGTAATCGGTGATATGGGAGGATTCTGTGCTTCCACATACAAGCGTGGAATCAGGTTCGTCAATTTCCCGACTACCTTACTTGCCGCAGTGGATGCCAACATTGGTGGTAAGCTTGGAATAGACTTCCAAGGCTTCAAAAACCATATTGGAGTATTTCAAGATCCGGATGCTGTGGTGGTCTGTGATCAATTTTTAAAAACACTACCAGAGCGAGAACTGAGATCGGGATTTGCCGAGGTGATCAAGCACGGATTGATTTTTGACCAAAGCTATTACCAATCTTTAAAAGAAGGCTCTTTCCCCGAATTCGAGTGGAATGAGATCATTCGAAAATCCATAGCCATCAAAGGTGAAGTAGTCGCTCAAGACCCCAAAGAAGCAGGGTTGCGCAAGATTTTGAATTTTGGACATACACTAGGACATGGAGTGGAGACCTGGTATCTCAATTCCGGCAAGTCACTACTACATGGAGAAGCCATTTCTATCGGCATGATCACCGAAGGATATCTATCATGGAAATTGGAGTTGATCACAAAAGCTGAGCTACAGGATTTTGTAGACTACCTCCTGCAGGTCTATGGTAAATTCGATTTACCTCCGATAGATGAAGTATTGCCGTTGATGCTGCAAGACAAAAAAAATGTTGGCAGCCAAATCAACTACTCTCTGCTGGAGGGAATTGGCAAGTGTGGATATGACCAAAAGGTGGATACGGAATGGATTGAAGAAACCTTCGATTATTACGAAAATCTTAAATAAACAGATTTTCCTTATCCTCAATACCGTTTTGCTGCGTAGTTTTGGCGGCCTTAGCTCTGTTTTTGGACAGTTTCTTTGGTGTAGTCACCAGAAAAGTAAGCGAGCCTACCAAGGCGGTTACTACTAGTGTTCCGAGAGTTTTTGAAAATGACATAGTTAATCGTAGTTAATATTGCAATAACGTAAACAACACCCCAGCTGTTTAACCTTATTTTTAAAATTATTTAAATCTTGAAGTATCTCCTTAAGAAATTCGACCAACCGTTAAAAGGAAAAGTCCAATTAACTTCTTCTAAAAGCGAGAGCAATCGCGCATTGCTAATCAACGCTTTGAGTGGCAACAAATTATCTTTGGACAACCTAGCGGCTGCCAGGGATACTCAAACCATGACTAGGTTATTACAACAATCAGGCCAGGTTTGGGATGTGCTGGATGCGGGTACCACCATGCGTTTCTGCACAGCTTATTTGGGGGTAAAAGGTCAGGGCGTAATCATCACTGGCACAGAAAGAATGTGCCAACGTCCGATTGGTCTTCTTGTGGATGCACTGAGAAAACTTGGCGCAGAAATCGAATACCAAAAGCAAAAGGGATATCCGCCGTTGAAGATTCATGGCATCAAAGAGCAGAAAGCTACACGCATTGATATTCCTGGCAATATCAGTAGCCAATTCATCTCAGCTCTTTTAATGATTGGCCCTTCTTTGCCCAAAGGAATAGAAATCAACCTCACCACTGAGGTATTCAGCAGACCTTACATCGAAATGACGCTTGGTCTGATGAAGCGCTTTGGAGTGGAGGCGTATTGGGAAGGTCAGTTAATCCAAATCGCTCCGCAACCCTACACCGGCGGACAATACTCTATTGAAAGCGATTGGTCAGGCGCCAGCTATTGGTACTCCATGGCAGCTTTGAATGGGAATACCGACCTGGTATTAGGCGGACTGAAAGAAGACAGTCTTCAGGGAGATCAGGAGATCGCCACCATCATGGAGCAACTCGGAGTTCAAACCACCTATGTGGATGATGGAGCACACCTAATCTCTACTGATCGAATAGATAAAGAAATCTCCATCAACTTTAAAACCTGTCCAGACCTGGCTCAGACGGTATTTGTAGTGGCAGCCATAAAAGGAGCCAAACTTAAAATGACTGGACTGGAATCTCTTCGAATCAAAGAAACCGATCGGATTGCCGCCATGCAAAATGAGCTCGCCAAGCTCGGAGCACAATTGATCGAAGAGGGCAATACCTGGACCCTTGTGCCGGGAAGTTTGCCTAATCAGATTGATCCAATTGATACCTATGACGACCACCGCATGGCGATGGCTTTCGGGCCAGTTTGTCAGGTACAGGAGATTGTCATTGATGATCCATCAGTGGTCAACAAATCCTATCCCGCCTACTGGGACGATTTTAAGTCTGTGGGTGTGGTGATTGATGAAATGAGTCGATAGAGTCCTCCACTCATCAATTAAATTTTCCTGAAAAGGCATTTCGATGTGGATTCTGGATTTTTTTTAGAAACTTCAGACTAGAAATGAAGTAATTGTGTTGCTTATCGAGCATCATGTTGCTTCTAACCCTTGAAACATACATCTATGAAGAGAATTATATTACTACTACTCATCCCAATTGTTGGATATTCCCAAACCGATCATACGGAGATGATCAAAAAGATTTACGATCACCAGTTGACCGAAAGTCCGGTCTATGAAAACCTCCGCTACTTATGCAAAGAAATAGGCCCGCGCCTAAGTGGGTCTCCACAAGCTGCGTCAGCTGTTGAGTACACCCGACAGCTCATGATGGACTATGGTTTTGATACCGTTTACCTACAGCCGGTGATGATACCGCATTGGGTTCGCGGACAAAAGGAAATTACCCGTGTCACCAACTCGCAGATAAAGGGCACCTACGAACTCAACTCCATCGCTCTTGGTAATTCCATTGGTACCGGACCTGAAGGCATACTGGCCGAAGTGGTAGAGGTCAAAAGCATCGAAGAGGTGAACAAGCTCGGAAAAGCTGTTGCTGGAAAGATAGTCTTTTACAATGGAGAAATGGACCCGACTAAGGTCAATACCTTTGCCGCTTATGGTGGGGCGGTGGTTCAGCGTGCTTATGGAGCATCGGAAGCTGGGAAGTTTGGTGCCAAAGCAGTGATCGTTCGATCCATGACCAACCGACGAGATGATATCCCTCATACAGGTTCTTTGGTGTACAAGCCGCTAATGCCGCAAATTCCCGCAGTGGCCATCAGCACCAATGATGCAGACGAATTGAGCAAGCTTCTAAGCAAACAAAAAGATCTCAAAATGTATGTGGAAACACACTGTGAGATGAAAGAAGATGTGCTTTCCTACAATGTGATTGGGGAGATCAAAGGATCAGAATACCCAAAAGAGATCATCGCTGTAGGTGGTCATCTGGACTCGTGGGATGTGGGCGACGGTGCACATGATGATGGTGGTGGCTGCATGATGTCCGTGGAAGTAGGACGAACTTTTATTGATTTGGGCATCCGACCCAAAAGAACGCTGCGAGTGGTGATGTTTATGAATGAAGAGAATGGTCTCCGTGGTGGCAAAAAATACGCAGAAGAAGCGAAAGCAAAAGGTGAAAAGCACATAGCTGCACTAGAATCTGACTCTGGATCCTTCGGGCCAATGGGTTTTTCTTCTATGGGAAAAGACGAGCAACGGAAAAAAGTACAGAGCTGGGCGCCTTACTTCCGACCTTATCATGTGTGGGATTTCGAACGGCGTGGTAGCGGTGCAGACATCAGTCCACTGGAAGAGCAAGGCGTATTCCTGATGGAAATGGAACCCAATCCTCAGAAATACTTTAATTATCACCACACCGAAGCAGATGTCTTTGAGGTGGTGGATAAAAGAGAGCTGGAACTCGGTGCAGCCACACTGACGAGTATGGTGTACCTGATTGATCAGGAAGGAATTTAATAAAAAGCCGGGTCTAGCCCGGCTTTTTAATTATTCAACATGCCACTCGATTTTCACGAACCACTCATGGCCTTCCTGATAAGGCTCTGGATATGGTATAGCCGTGATGCCCGCATCACTTAATTTTTGTTGACTAGATATCAAGTCACTGCGATTGAAAGGACCAGTTTTAACATCAAGGAAAGACAAGATATGGTTTGCGTCATAATCCTTCAAATTACCGAGCACACAAATCGAATTTACCACTACTGTAGGTCCTTCATAGACATCAAATTCCAACTCAACCGACTCTCCACGATTGACAATAGTCGGTTCCACTCGAAAGAACAAATACCCATTGTCCATATATAGCGAAGTAACTCCTGACTTTTCGAAAAGCAAGCTTTCTATATTATCAAGAGTAGATTTGGAGTACCTCTCTCCTTCCTGGATACCTAATGCACTGGTCAGTTGCTTGTCTGTGTACTCCGTATTCCCTTCCCAGTTAATGCTCTTAATCATCGGTCCTGAATTTGCTATCTCCACTGAGACACTATCCGTCTCTTGAGTGCATGAAAAGATGCCTCCAGTAATCAGGATTATTGGAAGAATTAAAGCATAGCGAAACAGACTCATAGGATCTGACTTTGGTGAGTTAATCATCATGATTCGTTTTTTAAGATTTTGTTTGGAGAAAGAATGTGTAATACCCTTATTGGATCCACCGGCAAGGGAAAGCATCAAATGCGAATATTGGCTAATATCTACTTGATGCGCCATAGTTGCTTCGTCTGCCTGAAACTCATGAATCAAACGTAAATCAGATTTGATCTTATAAATGCATGGATTAAACCAGCAAACAATGGTAGCTAATTCTAAAAGCACCAAATCAAGTGTATGTCTTTGGTCAACATGGGCTTTTTCATGGGCCAGAATAAGTTGTTTAGATTCATCATCAAGACTTTGAAGACCAGAAACAAATACCCATTTCCAGAAGGTGAAAAATCGAGTGCCTTCATTTAAGTGAATTAATGTAAGCTTCGAAAGGCGTTCAGACTGATTCCTACGGACCAAGATGAATACTCGCCTAATGGATAAGGACAATCTCCCAATAAAATAGCTGAATCCTACTAGGTAAATTCCAAGAAGCGTATTATTGAAAACAATGCTCCAGGATATGGATGTTACGGCAGTTTCTGATTCAACTGTATGTACTGGAACAGATGATGACCAACTCCATTCTTGAACATCCAATGCTCCAGCAGTGGAGTAAACGGGTATTTCCAAAGCTGGAAGGAGAAAGGCTAGCAGAACCGAAGCTAATAGATAAAGGCGATTCCAATGGAACGAAGAAAGCAGGTGTAAAAAAAGTCTGTAAACAATCCAAAATAAGAACTGACAACAGGCTGCTTCAAGAAGGTAAGTCAAAAAGCTCATGATTGATCTCTTTTGTATTTCTCAATCAGATTTGCGATCTCACGGATATCACTATCAGATAGCTCATCCTCCTCGGCCATAAACGACACCACATTATTAATAGATCCACCGAAGAAATTTCCCACCAGGTCTTTGACTACATACTTTTTGTACTTGATTCTGGAGATCAACGGGAAATACTCATGCGTCTTTCCATAGGCTTTATGACCTACATATCCTTTATCTTCCAAAATCCGAATGATAGATGAGACCGTGGTATAGGGTGGCTTGGGGTCAGGGTACTTGTCTAGTACATCATTGACAAATCCCTTTTCTATATCCCAAAGAATTTCCAGAGCGGCCAACTCTCGTTGCGTAAGTTCTTTCATGAGACAAATATATAACGCAACATTGAGTTATAAAACTCAATGTTGCGTTATTAACGTTAACTTACGTTAATTTTCATTTCTACCCATTCAGATAATAATTCCCTTTAATCACAATTTCTTTGTCAAAAAGCTCCTTAGGACCAATCAGCTCTACGTTTTCACCATCATCAAACCCTGTTTCCACTTCCACTTTCCTGAATCCATCGCCCTCCTTTTGGAAAATGAAAAAAGCATTTCCCTGTCGGATCAATTCAGACTTTGGAACTCGATAGGTCGTATCCGTCTGGTAAATGATTTCTCCAAATACGACCGAATTGATGGCCATATCCGGAAAGTTTTCACCAGGATGCACATGAATATTGGCAGACAAGGTTTCTTTATCTAGCTGAGTATTGACTAAAAACACTTCCCCATCATACACCTCATCACCTCCTGCCAGGAGCAAATTGACCGGCATTCCTTTCTTCACCTTGTTTAATTCATGTTGAAATACCTGCAGTTCTATGTGTTCATGATCTCTATTCAGTATGCTTACAATTGGATCGGCTGCACTCACATACTCACCAGTTTTTCTGTACATATCCGTGATTACTCCTGATATCGGCGCCTTCAGTTTAAGTGTCTGGGTGATGTTTTCATCAGATACAGTCGAAGCATTGATCCCCAACCGATTCAACTCAGCTTCTAATGACTTCAACCGTGCCGACACCTCCGTAACCTGACTTTTTAACTGATCGTAGGATTTCTGAGAGACGGCATTCCCATCTAATAAACCTTCCTTTCTGCGAAGGTCCTTTTCTACAAAAGATAGCTCTGCTCGAGTGGATAAATAGTCCTTTTGCACCTGAGCAACTGATGGGTGATTCAACTGTGCGATCACCTGTCCTTTGGTCACACGATCACCTGGCAATACATACAAATCAGCAATGTATGCCTCCAAAGGTGAAGACAATTTGATGGAATGATTAGGTGGTACGTCTACCATTCCAGTTGCCTTGATTTTGTGATAGAGTGGTCCTCGCTCCAGTCTGCCCGTGGCAATCTTATTGTAAGTCATTTGATCGGCTGTTAAAGTGATCAAATCAGTTGTAGTTTCTTCAGAAATGGATTCGGTAGGGGTTTCACTGCAACTCCAAAGGAGAGTTATCAGTGAAAGGATATAGATAATCGGTTTCATTATTCTGTGTAATATTTAATGTCTGCAATGATTTTATAATACTGAGCTCGTACATCTATGGCGCTCTTTTCAGCCGAAAAATGCTGATTAACAAAACGCGTGAAATCAAACAAATCGATTTCTCCGGCATCTAATGCATTTCGGGCCTCTACGATCATCTGGGTATCAGAAGCTCGTGTCTTTTCCAGTTCAAATGATCTGAGCACGGTGAGTTTTGACCGCAAGCCTTGCTCGAGTTGGTTCAGTTTCATTTCATTTTCCAGCACGGTCTGCCGAGCTACCACCTCTGATTGCTGCACTTTGGATTGCTGTGGCTTGAACCAAAGTGGTAATGATACGCCAAACTGTACTCCCTGAAATCCGGAAACTTGCTCCAACTGCTGGTTAAAATACCCCACACTAAAAGATGGGAAATAACCTAGTTTAGACGCCCGGACTTGCTGATCTCCAAGTTCTGCTCGCTTGGCGTAAAGCTCCCGAAACACAGATGCCAGTGTGGTGTCTCCATTCCACTGAACAACGGGTAAATCCTCTGGGAGCTGTAAGCTATCCGCAGGAATACCTGTCAGCTCTACCAGTTGACTCCTTTGTGTTTCATATTCAAGACGAGCAGCTATCACTTCATTTTTCAGACTGGTATACTCCTGCCGGATGAGTGTGGTCTCCAGTGAGCTACGGTCACCGGCTATCACGGCTCGTTCAGCAGTTTCATTGAGCTCCATGTACAATTGCATCTGTTCCCCGATCAATTCATACTTAAGTCCCGAACTCACCCAGCTGAGGTAAGTATTTCGAGTATGATTGACCAACCATCGCTGTACCAGTAACTTATTGACCTCCGCCATCTCCACGGCAATGCCAGAAGCCTTAGCCTGAGCTACCGATTGAGGGATATTACCAAGCGACTGCATGATCGAAATGTTGTAATCATTCACTCCGGCATTGATCTCACCGTAGGAAACCCCCACATTCAAGTTTCCAGGATTGTACACCTGTTTTTTCTGTGCTTTGCTTGCCGCAATGTCCAGGTCTGCTAACTGCACCGAATTGTAGTAACTCATTGCTCGAGTTTCTGCCTCTTTCATGGTCGTTTGGGCGTTTGCTTGAATGCCTATTCCGAGTAAAAGCAAAATCATTAAGCCTTTATTCATCTTTAATTTTCTTTCGTGCACTAATCGATAAATCACCGGCAGAACGATCAGGGTTAGCAGTGTGGAAGTTACTAACCCGCCGATCACTACGGTAGCGAGTGGTCGCTGCACTTCACCTCCAGCTGTAGTAGATAATGCCATCGGTAAAAACCCTAACGAGGCAACCGCTGCGGTCATGATCACAGGCCGCATTCTGACCAAACCTCCACGCATCACCAGTTCGGTTAACGAAAGATCCTCCTCCTCTTGCAACTGTTTGTAATACTGAATCAACACAATCCCATTGAGCACCGACACCCCGAACAAGGCAATGAAGCCAACACCGGCGGAAATACTAAAAGGCATATCCCTCAGCCATAGAGCATAAACACCTCCTATAGCCGAAAAAGGAACTGCCATGAAGATGATCAATGAGTCTGAAACCGTTTTGAAGGTGAAATACAGCAAGATGAGGATCATCAGCAGCGCCAATGGTACGGCTATTTGCAGCCTTCCCTTGGCCTGCTCCAGGTTTTCAAACTGGCCACCATAGGTCACCCGATAACCTGGAGGCAATCGCAGTTCTGATCCTATTCGATCCTGAAGATCTGCAACCAGGCTGGCCACATCCCGATTACGAACGTTGACACCCACATTGATTCGGCGCTTGGCTTGTTCTCTAGAGATTTGCAACGGACTCTCACGATAAGTTGCTTGAGCTACCTGACTCAAAGGGATCAGGCTTCCATGATCTGTTCGCACCCACAGTTTACTTAAATCGAAAGAAGACCTAAATTGGTCTTTATACCGCACCACCAGATCAAACTGGCGTTCGTTTTCGAAAACCTGACCAGCTGTCACTCCGGCATACGCTGATTTGATGATGGTATTTACCTCACTTACCGAAACGCCATATTGTGCCAACATGCGTCGATCGTAGGTAATCATCAGCTGTGGTAGTCCTTCGGTTTGCTCCACCTTCACATCACCCACGCCATTGATGTCACGGATCATCTCCGCAGTTTCATTGGCCAAAGCCGCCAGCCTTTCCGTGCTCTCTCCAAATATCTGAATCGCAATATCTGTTTTGGCACCGGTCATCAGCTCGTTGAATCGGAGCTGTATCGGCTGGGTAAAATCAAAAGAAGCTCCTACGATGATGGAGAGCTTTTCTTTCATGGCTGCTACCAGGTCTTCCCGGTTATCTGTCGTTTCCCATTCATCTTTCGGTGCCAGGATGATCATGATATCTGCATCCTCAATCGCCATGGGGTCTGTAGGAACCTCCGCAGTACCAATTTTAGAAACCACATGTTTTACTTCAGGGAAGTTGTCCAACAGGATTTTTTCAGCCTTGGTACTCGTGCGAATGCTTTCACTCAGTGAGCTACCAGGCTGGATCGTCATTTGCATGGCCAGGTCCCCTTCTTCCAGAGTGGGGATGAATTCCCCACCCATGCGCATGAATAGGACAATGGCTGAGAACAAGAAAGCGATAGCCAGCCCAATGACTAACTTCGGAAACTTCAAAGCTGCCTCCAACGATGGCCGATACAAGGACCGGATGAATTCGACAATCTTATCAGAGAAGGTATGATGGTCCTTGATCTTTTTGCTCAGAAGCATGGAGCTAATGACTGGCACATAGGTAAGTGACAAGATCATCGCTCCAAATATGGCGAAGCTCACGGTGTAAGCCATCGGACGAAACATCTTTCCTTCAATACCTGTGAGCGTCATGATCGGCACAAACACCACCAGGATAATCAACACCCCGAATGCTGCTGAATTGTAAATTTTCCCAGAGGTATTAATAACTTCATCGTCCATCTCCTGCTGGCTTAGTTGCCTACCCACATGATTGGTATATAGCGCATGAAGTACACCTTCCACGATGATCACGGCTCCATCTACCACTATTCCAAAATCAATTGCTCCGAGAGACATCAGGTTTGCCGAGACACCAAAATAACGCATGAGCATGAAGGCAAACAGCATGGAAAGAGGGATAACCGAGGCTACAATTATTCCTCCACGCCAGTTGCCCAAAAGCAGCACTAAAACAAAAATGACGATCAATCCCCCTTCGATCAGGTTTTTCTCCACTGTATCAATTGCTCGACCGATGAGTTCGGATCGATCGAGGTAAGGATATATTTTCACACCCTCTGGCAAAGCAGATGAAATCTCTTCCACTCTAGTTTGCACATTGGCAATGGTCGCCGAGGAGTTACTTCCTTTGAGCATGAGCGTGATGCCACCTACTACTTCACCTTTTCCATCCATGGTCATAGCGCCATAGCGATTGGGGCTTCCGTAGTTGACAGTCGCTACATCTCGAACGTAGACAGGAAGTTTGCCTTTTTGAGCGATCAAAATACTTTCAATGTCCTCCAAAGCCTCTACCCGACCGAAAGTTCGGATGTATAGTGCTCCAGTACCGTCTTCAATATAGCTCCCGCCGGAGTTTTCATTGTTTTGCTCAATTGCTGCGAGCACGTCTGTAACCGTGAGCTTAAGAGAGTACAGCTTCTCTGGATCTACAGCAATCTGGTACTGTTTGAGGTAGCCACCGAAACTACTTACTTCGATCACACCAGGGATTCCCGCCAGTTGACGTTTGACAATCCAATCCTGAATGGTTCGAAGTTCCATATTATCATAGCGCTCCTCATAGCCAGGTTCTACCTCCAACACATACTGGTAGATTTCGCCTAGACCCGTGGTAATCGGCATGAGTTCAGGATTCCCTAAACCAGGAGGAATCTCTACCACACTCAGTTGTTCTTTGACATACTGACGAGCATCGAGCATGGGCATGTCCTCCTCTACCACCACCGTAATCACCGAAAGACCATAGCGTGAGATGGAGCGTATTTCCCGCACGCCTGGCAAATTGGAAATGGAAGCCTCGATTGGGAATGTGATAAGCTGCTCTACTTCCTCAGCAGCAAGGGTTGGTGATACGGTGACCACCTGCACCTGATTGTTGGTAATATCTGGCACCGCATCTAGCGGTATCCCACGCATGGAATAAACTCCTCCAATGACGATTAAAAGAACCAACAAAAATACGATCAACTTATTCTTTACCGAATAAGCAATGATTTGTTGAAACATGTAAAATGATGATTATAATTTGATACTAAATACTGGTTGCCATCAATGGCAATAAGATCAAACTATAATGGCGGGAGGGGCTCGTAAGGTGTGACTTCCGACTAAATACTGGTGATTGACGGGTAAAGAAACCTCGGTGTGATTTGGTTTCTCAACATCATCTCCAACCTCTTCAAAGTCCATGACAATTTCTGCAACCTGTATTAGATCCACAGACACATCGGGTTGAGTTTTTAGAATTTCAAACTCTTCCAAATGATTGTTGCCCAGATCAAACTGGAATATGTCACTTAGAAAATTACTTGGACATTCATGAGACTGAGATAATGAAAGGCTCTCTCGCACACTTACATGATGATGTGGCGTAATGGAATGCAACATCAATAGCAAGAGTGGTATCCACAAAAAGATATGTGATCCTTTTTTTCTCATGATCTTGCAAATTAACGAAGAATTAAGAAAATGGTTGGTAACAGGAGTTGCATAATGATGAAAATAACCATTTGATCTGACCTAGTAGCTAATTCTCACTTTAACCGGTAAATAGATAATCATTAGCAAAAACCCCAAAGCCATTATGGAAATGAACCAGAAATATGGAAAAGTCATGCTGTTGGATAACCGCAAATGATCTCCCGAATGAGTAAATGAAGCCCAAAACACGGGATGCTGATAAAACTGATCAGCATGATCTACATAACTCTTTTTGGACCTGTTCAAAGCTTCGGCCGAGTTAATACCATCGGCAAAGTATCTGTAATAACGATCCATGATGTCAGCGGTGGCATGATCCTCTACGTCCCAAAGGCTGGAGATAACGCTATTCACTCCAACCTCATGTCCTCTGGATTGAAAGCTTTTGTTGTATTCACCACTCACTGGTTCACCACCCGATGACGAACAAGCACTCAGTATCAACTGTGAAGGTGGGGCATTCAAATGGAAAAAATCATTCCTAAAAATGGAGTCTGGCAATAGCAGCACAGGCCTGCCAGATGGATCCCATAGCTGGTGTGTGGCCAAATGAATCAACTCAAAACTTTGCGTTTCAAGCTCAGAAAAAGCATTCAATATCGACGTGTGATGGAAAGATCCAGCTATGTACTCAACCTCTTTTTCGGCCCACTCTAACTGCAATTGTTCATTTTGAAAATGTGGTCCAATAACTGCCATGTGCTTATCAAAAAGCCTTTGGGCACGAATCGATCGTCCATTGGAATAAGAGAAAAGATGGTGATCTAGTAAGTAATGTCCAGTTTGGTCAATGAGTATTTCCATCGGCAAGCCAATGACCATTCCATCTGGGTCAACCATAACTTCTTTTGTAAGAGTGGTCTCACCATTTTGGCCAAACAAAAAACCATAAAGATCTGCCAAATGAGACTTTAAGTTCTGCGAGTGCTGACCCAGAAATACAGTAGCAGGTCGATTAAATGCTTCTTTTACTTCAGATATAATAGGGAGAAGTTTTTTTTTAGAGTAAGATGTCAGATTCAGCCCTTCACTTGTTTCAACTAACTGAAAAAGATTGGTACCACTGTCAAAGTAGCGAATGAGCGTTTTTCCATCTGACACAGGAAATGAGCTGTTGTCATCTGCTGATTTTAGACTTGTCGATAGCAATTCGTACTTATCTCTCAACACCGCTCTCTTACGAGTCAACAGTAACAAGGTATCTATACTTGATAAGGTCCCGGAATATAGCCTTAGTTCCAAAGGATCCAGATGATACAAAGCATGGTAAAACAGTTTAGAATGAATATCTCCAGAGTTCACCATTGACCGATTCAGCCGATACTCGCCCATTCGACTCACATCAAACACCCTATTGATAACCGCTGGACCAAGTGTATGGCTCGTAAGAATTTGATCAAGCAGCGGATATTCTCTTGTCACCCTATTTTTTCGATAGCTATTAAAAAATCCTCCCATATACTGTTGTTTGATTCGATCCAAAACCAGCATTACTTCCTGTTCAAGTACAGTCTGTGAAATGTGTCGGCTCTGATGCCTTATGCATGCCACTTTTAGCCTTATCTGGAGATATTGAAACTGTAGAGTTGCCAGCCGGTATTTCCTATCGGTGACTGGAATACTAAGCCAGTTGTGCTTCAAAGTATCTTGCATGAATAAATCGCTTTGTAAGTGAACCTGAAGCGTGTGGAGCTGGAGCCTCAGAGAGTCATTGCCCCATTTATTTACGGCAGATGTCAACCTCCCCACTTCAGTTAACAGTGGCTCATAAGCTCCATCCTCAGGCTGATAGGATTGGGAAGAATCAAACTGCAGGTCATTTGATAGATAAGCCGAGAACAACTCATTTTCAACCGCGGAAGTATCGGAAGATTCAATGGCTCTCAACAGCAATTGGAGGTTATTCGGCTGGCCTTCCCAGTAGATTGCCAGGTAGGAGCTGAGCTTTTCCATAGTGCCCTTCTGCACTGAGAATGCTCCTGTTGAAATAGCCAGTAAAATAATATAGCATATGACGCTTTTAAAAAGATGAGATGGGTATCCAAGAGAAAGGAATCCCCTTCTGAGAGCGAGTAATAAAATCATGGGCGGTGTTATTTTCTAACTAGAGTGTTGAATAATTTATATCAAAAAAGTTTTGAATGAAAGAAGAAAAACATAAAATCACATACAATTAATCTATCCATTGAACCGCTTGGTACTATTCAAATGTTAAGTATTGAATTTATAAGAAAAGATAAGGATCAGAAGATCATCGATGATCTAAGGGTAGGTAAAAAGACCACCCTGAACTTTATCTACCAGGAGTACTATCCATACATCAAATCGCACGTGATCAAAAACTCTGGATCAGAGGATGATGCCAAGGACGTATTTCAGGATGCTATGATGGCAATCTTCCAGAACGTCAGCAATAAGGATTTTGAGCTAACATGTCAATTCAAGACCTACCTACATGCCGTAAGTCAGAATATCTGGAGGAAGAAATTGAGAGATAAAAAGGATAAACACTTTGAACCAGTAGATGACCTGAGTATAGCTCAGGAAGAGATAGAGGATGCGGTCTTAAAAATGGAGCGATACAAATTTTATACTCGTAAATTCAGCGAACTTAGTGCCAAGTGTCAGGAACTGCTGAAGATGTACTTGAGCGGTATCTCTATGAAAATCATTACAGAGAGGCTCAGTTTTGCCAGTGTGTCCTACACCAAAAAAAGAAAATTCAACTGTAAAGAAAGCCTGATTAAACTAATAGAATCCGATCCTGAATATAAACTGGTAATGGGCTATGAATAGAAAAGAGCGACTGGAGCTCATCGATCGTTTTCTTACCAGAGAAATGTCCGACCTGGAAAGAGAACAGTTCAATTCTCATCTGGAAGAAAATCCTGACCTCAGAAAAGAACTCAAAGTTTCACTGGAGCTGATAGACGTGGTAGATCCCAAGAGTGAGTACAACAGCTTTAAGCGACTGATCCAAGAAGCAGAACTCAACTATTTTGGTCAACCCAAGCAGACTAACCAAAACTGGAGATTGGCTGCTGTGATTTCGTTATTGCTGGTGGCGGGAGTTATTGGCTGGATGATCGTACAAACACAGCGTGAAGAGGACTATTTCGCGGATAATTTTGAACACTATGAAATGCCAGATCAGATCAGAGGCAGGAGTCTTGATGAAGCACTAGCCAAAGATCAGATGGATACAGCCTTTGTCAATGGCTGGGAAGACTATAATGATAAAAATTATATTAGTGCCACCCGGCGCCTGGAATTAGCAGTAGCAGCAGATTCTACTAACTATACAGCTCGATTCTTACTGGGAGTTAGCTATTTAGCTCTTCGGGAATTTGATCAAGCAGAACCCGTGCTAAAAGTACTATCTGAAGACTCAAGTCATGTATTTCAGCAACAGGCGCAGAAGTATTTAGAACTTTTGCAAAGAGCTAAACAACAAGAAGCTAAAAAGTCATCAGAGATAACGAGTGAGTGATTCCCCTGTGCATATCATTTAGCTAAGGTTGATCAAATAACATGATCCATTGCCATGGCAGGGTCAGCTCCCACCGGCTGAGCTGGTGCACTCAGGTAATCCCTAATACTCGCATAGATCGTCTTAACAAAATCCCAGGCCCCACCTAATACATGCCTAAGTAACTTGGCTATGTTGCCAATAACGTCTGCTGTGAGATGTTCATCTGATAATGATGCGAAATTGATAATTGTTTCAATAACGCCGGTCACTGAGTTGAAATACCTATCAATAGGTGCCAGATTGATTGGATGAATGGTGTGAATAGCCTCTTTCAAAAACATCAAAGCAGCACGAATCTTCTTAATAACATTCGAAACCATTCTCACTTTATCTTTATCAGAAATAATCCCTTTTGGAGTCCATGTTTCGAAGAACTTGGCCGTTTCAAAAAGTAGACTCAAACCCTGAGTCAACATTCTGAATGCCCCAGGGTGCTCTATCTTGTGATGGAGACTGATACCATGCTGGACATAGAGTTTTACTTCATGGATGAGCCCTCTCATACCAAAAGCGGCCGAAGAAACTTGATTACCCATTACTGCCTGAGTGATGGATTGCACACCCAAGGTAGTGCCGATTGCTCCATATTTGACCACCCGACCATCAGATCCAAACCATCGACTTGCGAAGCTATGGTATTCTTTGATCTCATCAGCCGTCCCACTTTTGAGGTGCTGTAAGATGAATTGCCACCTGGTGGCGCCATGCTCTGGGTCAATTTTCATGCATAAATCTTTCAATTCTTTTAAAAGTTCCTCCTTTTTTAGGTCCTCATTGATCTTAAAAATCAACTTTTTAGTAGCAGGCATCTTAATATCCGAGCGCTTGTAGTCATGTAATAAGCCAAGAAAATTAAGGACGTGTTCGGGAAGAGGCTCACGACCATTGTGGAAATATTTAACTGTATAATCGTACTCATTCCTGTTTTGAGGCATCATTTGTATAGGTCCCATACTTGATACTGACGTTAGTCTTCGATGGCTAGGACCGAATGAGTTAGCTTGTGCTCTAACTCCCATCACATCTGCCTCTTTCTCCAATCCCGGATCATCATTTATCGGCACTGCGGATTTCATTTGCATGGTAGGTTTGACCCTTCCTTGCTTCTGCTGCACCACATGCCAGGCCTCATGTGGCAGATGCTTTTCCTGGCCTGGAGACAGGTGGATCTGATTGCCTTGTGCAAAAGCATGCGCTTGAAGTTGTGCAGGGCGTGGTGAATTGTAGTGAACTTTCACATCATCCAATGAGTGTCCTGAGAGATTCTCTATTCCTGACTTTAGATTATCGGGCAGGCCAGTGTTGTTTGGCTTGCGCTGGGCTATTGAATTGGCAACCGAATGGTTCGGTTGATTCACTAAATCACGATTTAATTTCTTCATTGTAAAGCTGTGAAAAAGGTGGAAGAACCAGAGCTATGCACAACTGGGGCTGGTAATGGCCCCGGTGCCACAAAAGTAGCCGCATGAGCAGCTGCCACTGTCCCTGGCATAGCTGCAGCCGCTGCATGTGTTCGATAGTGGAGATTCGCAGGACCTGCACTAGCCGCCATGCGTAAGGAACGCCAAGATAACCTTCTGGTAAGTGGACCTGGCGCTCCAACTGGAAAACTATTCGGATCCCCATGTTGTCCAATACTCATATTCGTCTGACCTAACCCATAATGTAAATTCATCGGGCTATTAGCAATAGCACTTGCCAGTGCGGTCAAATGTGAACGGGAGGCCGGATTATGAGGTATTGCCCCTCCAATGGCCGTAATAGCTGCTAACCTGGCATTCGCTTGAGCAAAAGCGGCATTAGCTGCCGCTGTAAATGGCAATGGCAATGGCACTGGGGATGCTGCGGGGTTGATTCCTGCTATCATGTTCATCACAGGAACCCAGGCAGCCGGATTTCCCAGGTTATGCTGATTGGCGGCAGTCGCTACTCTTGCCTGCACATTTTCATCTGAGATGTGATGGGCAATATGCAGTGCCCCTGGTACAGCTCCCATTTCAAATTCATTGTTCACATGTCGAAGCATGGGATTAGGATTAGCGGCTCTATGAGCTATGATTCCAGCAAGAGCTCGTCGGTTAGCCGCTGAATTATGTCTCCCTGACCTACCAGCAGGAAAAAACAATTGACCTGGCCCTAGTGGAGAGCTTCGAATTACCCGTTGTATCACAGCCTGAGAATTCTTACCACAACTCTTTGGAGAAAGACTGTTCGCAATAGACACGGACTTTACACGCTCATTCTGTTGGGAAGTTGTTAGCATCATTCTCTCATTTAGCTGTTAATCCGTCGGCCCCATTCCTAGAAAATGCTCTACGTCCTCCAAACTCAACTCCGTCCATTCAAAAAACTCATTGGCGTTGGCTGGGTTAATCTCAATCTTTGGGAATAAATGAAACAGCTCACTGTCCATGAGATTCACCGCATACTTTTGAATTTGTGCCTCAGAGGATTGAGCGATTTCTCTGATGAGTATGTCCCTGGCTTTTAGCGACAACTGCATTTTTTTGGCTTTGAATGCTAATGCGCCACCCTTTGCCCGGAGCTTCAGGTGTTCAAGTCCTACTGCCCGCTCCACATCAAATGGTTGCTCAGAAATCAACAAGTCAGTCAGGTCCCCATTTGGATAAGTATCCAGCGAAAAAATCACCTCTGCATTATCTGTTTTACTTACTCCATAGGACAATTCTCTAATAAGCGCTATTTCGGTGATGAGAAATATTTTATTGAAGTTGAAGAACTCTGTCGTCAACCTCCTGATCACTTCATGCCTGATTGCTTTGAAATGCGGCATTCTTAAGTATTGCACATCCTTACAGACCAGAAAGAAGCTGCCGGGTTCACTCAAGGTGGTAATATACTGGTTAACTTCCGGCGGATTTACCTTCTTTTTGTGCGGAGTGAGCATTTTTTTACTCAGATAGTTGGAGTCACACCCCATCTCCAGCTGCCAGATATGCGGCAGTGGTACAAAAGACTCCCAAACACCCACACTCTCAATAAATGGCTCTAAGACTGGCGCTGCAAAACTCTGAATATCCGAAGCGAACTTGTCTTTGATGTCCAGCTGAAAGTATGAGTCATAAATATTACCCACCACATTGATTCGCTTGTCGGACATGGAAAAAAAATCTCCAATACGCACATTCTTGCCGATAGGCCAGTTTAAAACAAACCCATTGGTATTGTGAAACAGGGTCTTGTACAGAGGTTCCAGGTTTTTCATTTATCGAGCGTTAAGGTTACGGATCCATGAAGATAACTATATGGATCCGTAACCATTCTAAATCAACTCCCCACAGCTGCTTCTGCTGCATTGAGCGCAGATTCAGCGTTGCTCAGGTTAGCAGTAGCTCGGGTGAGATCATTTTTGGCTTTCACCATCTGTTGGTTAGCCTGATCACTAGCCATCTGTGCTTCTTTTTCCAGATCTCTGGCACCTAAATACAACTCCTTCACTTCGGACTGTATTGGAGTGACTTGATTGTCAGAGGAGTCATCAGCTCCCACAATGAGTTCCTTGAGGTACTCAATTTCAGTCTGCACAATTTCAGCGGTATTGTTGGCTTGATTGGCCGTGGATAGCGCATTAAACGTAGAAGTGAGGGTATTGATAATTAGGGAAACGGCCTTATTGGCATCAGTTGCTGCCTGAGAGGCATCCGTTACCAGCTGAGAGGATATCAACGGGTTTGCTGCCTTGCGCTTCATAATGCGCTCTGCGGCTAGTGTGATCTCAGTGGCAGCAGCCAATGTGGCTTCAACCACCTTTTGGACATTGTCCAGTAGAGACTTAGTGTCGGCATAGGTATCATTGGCTGTGACTATGGATACCGATGCGGTGTTGTACAGCGATTTTACTTTCTGACTGGAATCAGATACAAGATTGTCCTCACTGGTGAGAACTGTCAGTCGATTTGTAGCCTGTGCCAGTAGGTTCTGAAAGAGCTCCGCTTTGGACTCGAATGACTCGTACTTTGCCTCAGCTTCGGCTAGTTGCTTTTTGGCATCCTGAACCTTTCGCTTGAGGTGTTTGATTCGGGAGGTTTTTTCTGCCGTGATATCCTCAAATACCTTCTTGTATTTTCTGGATGGAGTCATTTTGACTTTGCTATCTTTATTTTTCATTTGATTTAAATTTTAGTTCTCAACTAGTTATGATATCTGATACAATGATCCGACGTGATGATTGTCTGAGTAAGGTGAGCTAGCTGGCTTATAGACCAGCACATCTTCTACATTCGTGGATTTGAGTGCTGTATAAACCATCGCCTGATAGCTGATATCCTTAGATTTATCCTTAGGTGGTATCATTCGTGTTAGTTTCTCATCAGACAGTTCCTCCAGGAATTTCCTGGTTTTATCACCTACTTCTTTTTTGATCTTATCCTCATTAAAATCTCCAGACTTGATTTTCTCTTCGATCTCCGCAAACAAACCTTCATAGATCTTATGTGCATAATCAAGCATGTCGTGCTGATTCATTTGGAGAGGTTCTCCATAGTTGTCGGTGGCGTCCTCACCGACTTCCGTGTAAAAAACGACATTCTTATCTCTGTGCTCGATGATCACATCAATCTCCAGATCTCCATCTTTGAAGACTTCCTCAATCGGCCCTTGACTTGCCACGATTTTCTTGATTCGTTCTGCAATCGCCTTTGCCTTTTTAGCTTTAATGAAATTACCAATCAATGCCTCCTCGCTCGCTCTGGACTGTCTCTTAAGCGTGTTTGCCTGCTGAAGTGTGATTTCTTTTTCATGCAGATTGTCTTGCTTATCCAAAACATCCTTTTGAGCTTTTTTCAGGTTCTCTATGGCTTTTTCGAGCCCATCCTTCCCCTTCTTACTCTCGTCCTCCGAAGATTGATCACTAGTTCCTTTGGACTTTTTGAGATGCTTGAGTTCCGCATCGTCCAATTCGGATTCTCTGTTTTGGAGCTGCGTGATGGCTAACTGGACCTCTTCTTTGGCATTGAACACATCAGTCTCCGCCTTTTTTACTTTGATGTCGACCAACACTTTATCTTCGATCAAGTCGCCAAGTTTGGTTTCCACCAGTTTGAATTGTTCATTTCTCTGAGTCAGAGTCTCATCCGCAGATTTTTTACTCCACTGTGACAAAATCGGTGTAGCCACATAATAATTGGCGGGCTCCACTGTAGCCATGAGGTCTTCATCAAAAATGAAATCGGACGTCTTTTTAGCACTGATTGCTTCCAGGTCATCAATAGCAGTCTGATAGTCCTCCTTGGCTTGCTCCACTACCTTTGTCTGACCGCCCATCTTGTCGTCATCACTTTCGGCTGCTTTGCCGTAGATTCGGTATTCCAGATCATCCTGCTGCTCCAAATTACTTTTGATGTCCTCCTTCATGTGGTCCAACTGCTTGTTTAATTCCTTTACTTCAGCCTGTAGGGACCTGGGCACCTTTTCCTTTTTCTTCTCAAGCTCCTTAATCTTTTCCTCTACGTTTTCAAGCTGCTCTGTAGTACTTTCAATATTAATCTGATAGGTATTGTACTTCACCTCCAGCTCATAAAGTGCCTGCAGCCATTCATCCAGCTTCTGACTCTCCGCATTGTAGTGGTACTCCGCCTGGTATAACTGATCTGCGGCTTCCTGGATCCGTTTGTTCGTCTCGTTAGACTGCACATTGTCAGACTGCACCAGCATGATCCGGTATTCATAGAGATCCGGATCGTATGCTCTCAATGGTGTGGTAAACTGTACAGCAAAATTTCTCGAATCGAAAGTGGGCTCATAAAGTTTAGGTGCTGGAGCCATTGGCAAATCAGCCTGCAGGATCAAATCTTTGGAAGGTAGTGAGAGTATGCCATCTACATTCTGTGTGGTACGCTCAAACTCATCGGTGAATTCGGCATATACAAAAGCCACGTAATAAACACCTCGCTCGATAGGCTTGCCTTGATAATCCACAGCTATTCCACGGTGATCCAAATGCTGAAAATCCTGAGCGTCTACTGTTTCCTTCACCGGATATTTGGGATCATCCAGGATATACGCCTGATTGGTGCCTAGCAAATAGAATGTGCGAGCGTATCCTCTGTAACCTTGTGGCGGTATTTGGAGGTAAGTTCCCGGCTGCAAGTCTTTTGCTATGTTGATATCAAATGCCTCTGCGCCATCCCATTTGGCCATGATGACCTTGTAGCTCTTAATATCTTTTTCGTTTTGAAATCTGTCAAACTTAATGGTGTAAGATTCTCCAACTTTCACACCCGGATGGTGATGCTTCCCTTTATCCAGCTTAGGATTTACAGTGGTTTTCTCAGACTCCTTTACAGGGTCAAACAACAGTATACGGTTGTTGGAAACCTGATTAATCAAAGCCCTGGTGGTGGTAATGGCTTTATCTTTCATGCGGCTGATATCGAAAGATGCAGAGGCGTTTTTCTCTACCTTTTTAGCAGCAGTCAAAGCCTCATTTGCGGCCACCGCCTGGTTGGCCAACGAATCATACCTGGCAGCAGACGATTTATGAAAATTGGAGACTGAAGCCAGAGCCGCTTCAGCATCCGTTACTACCGTACTCGCTGTGGATTGTGATGCTTCTATTGTGGTTTGAAGGGAAATCAAACTCACCTTCTCCGCTAGCTGTGCCGCCTTCTTGATTTTTTTGTAAGCGCTTTCTACAGACCACTGGATCTTACTGTCATAATCCGCCGCATTCGCCACAGCCAAGATTGCCGCAACGTCACTGGATAATTTGGTGATGGCGTTGGCTGCTATCTGCATATTAGCCGCGGCAGTGGATACATTGCTAGTAGCTTTACCCGCATCTATCAGTGACTGCTTAGCTGCAGTGACCGCATTGTTGGCAAGATTATCCGCTTTTACGGCCTTCTTGTTGATCGAGTGCGCTTTAGCTTCATCTTTTTTGATAGAGAGGTAGTTGTTTTGGTTTTTCTCAGTACCACCATGCGAGTAGTACAATGATAGTTTGGCTGCCTGTTTGGCATTGTCCAGTTGATTCTGTTCATCTATCAACTGATTATTAGATTCCTTGATAGAATCCTGCAATTCTTTGTCGTAGGTAATACTCATAATCGTTTATTTAATGGTTTTGAAATCTTACTCATAGTTGTTTTATTCTTCCTTTTTTTTGGAAATCCAGGTACTCACAGTGTTTTTCCATCTTTTTGAAATTCTTTTTCGATCCCTCTAATAATGTCTTCCTCCAGTATGCATTCGGATCCTCGCTGCATGGCTTTAAGTGCTCCATACCGATACACATTGATGGCAGCACCACCTGATATCTCATACTGCCGCGAGAGGTGCTGGAGATCCAGCTTACTCTCAGGTTTTAAAGGGCCATTGAAAATGTTTGTCCAAATCGAATGCCTGCTTTTGGCATTGGGCATTCCGAAATAAACTATGGACTGAAATCGTCTGGAAAATGCTTCATCAATGTTTGATTTAAGGTTGGAGGCAAGTATCACCACCCCTTCAAAGTCCTCTACACGCTGCAGTAAATAGGATACTTCCTGATTAGCAAATCGGTCATTGGAGCTGCTGGTCTGAGTGCGCTTTCCAAAAAGCGCATCTGCCTCATCAAAAAACAATATCCAGTTTTGACGCTCGGCGTAATCAAATACCCTGGCCAGGTTTTTCTCTGTTTCGCCGATGTATTTGGATACCATAGCTGAGAGATCCACCCGGTATACATCGCATCCAGTTTCCTTTGCCAGGAGGCATGCCGTAAGGGTTTTACCCGTACCAGGTGGTCCGTAAAACAAGCTCCTGTATCCGGGTTTTACCTTTTGCGACAGCTGCATGTCTTGCATCAGGTAATCACCATGTTTTATCCAGGCAATGATCTGGTCCACATCTTCGCGTACCGATCGCTCCACCACCAGATCCGACCAATCCAGCTGAGTGGTGATCTTTTTTGCCGGGAATTGCGCATAGGTTTTAGGTGGTGCTAGCTCTCCCGTGGTAAAATAATTGAGGTATTTGGTAGAGATGGTAAGTGGTCTGCTCATCAATGGCTCATCCTCCGGCACATCCACGATCTTTACTACCTCCTCTAGTTGAAATAAATGATTGTCAGCAAACAATCTGGAGGCGGAGAGTCTGCGCTGTAGATCACCAGCTGATAGTATAAATAGGGCCGTCTCTCCTGTTGGTAAGAATCCGCCATGATACTTTCCTAAATACCCGCCAAACTCGGTGAACCCACGGTCGTAGCTCTGATTTTTAGAGAAGAAGACATCCAGTACTTCTGGTTTGAGATGTGGCACTAGCACTAGCATCAACAACAGTCGTTCATTATCATCCAGCTGATTGGACCGGACAAACCGGGCATATCCAGCCTCTCCGTCTTCCAGCACTGGTGGAGGGATGTCCTCAAAACCTCTTCCTTCAAAATATGCATTGAAGCGCTCATGCAGCACCTGCACAAACCAATTAAGCTCGGTCTCCAAGGTCGGTATGTGTTGCTGTAAAGCGCTCATCTCCAGTTGACAATTAAAGGTTTAGGCATCCAGGAGTATTTGATTGGAGAAATGGTGAATGGCAAATGATCCAATAGCATGTCGTAGGAGTTTTGCTCCACCAGCAGCTCCCAACAGTCCTCCTTATGCTCCAGCTTGCCCTTTCTCCAGAGCCAAGATCCACGAAACCCTTCTATAGAACTGGACCCGATGATGGTCCAGTGACCAGTAATGGCTTCTATCAGACCATGAATCAATCGATGATGCTCACTTTCCACTTTGATATCTGTGGTAATGGGCCGATCTATCGGCAGCCCACACAAAACCTTGTTGAGAGGTAAATGATGCTCATCCAATGGAGGATGATCCATCAGTAGATGCTGAATTAGCAGTGCAGATCGCGCCTGATACTCTGTAGATTTGAAAACGCCTGCAGCCATATACTCACACCTCTCCAGAAGGATTGGCAGGTAAGAATTGGCGATAACCAGGCCTGCATTCTCTATGTATATTTCATCATAGACGACATCCGCTGTTTCCTCAAAATAGGGTCTGATGGTGGATTCTTTGTCAAGCCCTTTTTGAAAAAAGTCATTGGCGATGATCCGTTTCAGATTGGCTGTGTCGAGAGTAGGGCTTTGGTCCTCCGGAAAACCTAACTGTTTCTCGATGTGATGAATCACATCATTTACCGCACCCTTGGTGGGCAAACTTATGGATGAGATCTTCTTAGAAAGTACCGGAATAATCTGAATATAAATGTGTGGAGCAGTGCTGGAGACGAGATTAGAAAATTCTTCCAGAAATTTATCCAAACTAAAATCACCTTGCGACAAGTGAGCAATAACCAGGCTTCTTGAAGCGCTTAAGAATCTATTGATTGGCGCCAGACCAGTGTTCAATTGAAGTTCCAGAATTCTAAGGAGCTGGGTCATTTGCCTTCCGTATTCTGGATTGAGGACGGTAAGCAAAGAATAATAAGTAGAGAGCGAAATATCACGACCAATTCCAAAAAAGGAATGATCTCCCCGACCAAGAACGGTCAGTTTGGTTTTAAGCAACTGTGGATTCCTACGGAGAACATTTAGCAGTATATCGTCTACAGTTTTGAATCCCAGCGCATATATCCGTTTTCTGTCAATGATTCCGTTGATTCCACACAGAATCATTTCTACCAGGGCTTCATCAGAAGCACTTGTTTTGGACTCGGGTTCTAAAGCATTTGGAGACTCATCCGACAAAGCGATGCGGTATTTGTCCATCATCAGTTGTGCATGTCTGGCAAGGATGGCGTTTCCGCTTGCATCTGCCAATTCATGAATGGCTCTCACTAGCTGATTAAAATCCACTCCATAGCGTCCCGACAGTCCGATCAATGCCGATTCTGCATCTTTTGGAGAGCTGCTAGTCAAGCCAAAAGCAAAATGAAGCATCAATTCTTTCAGCAATACCCGAATGGTTCTGCCATTGATCAGGTCACTCTTGGCAATATTATCCAGCGATCTAAAGGTATCTGACCAGCTTTGATGCCCTGAAAAAGGCATCTGATTGATCATTTTGGAACATACCTCGCTACTAAGTGCTTTTGCGATGCTTTGGGAAAAGCTGACCCGCTGCATGCTTCTTCTCATAAACTGAGCAAAGTAGGACGTATCTTCCTTGGCCATAAATAAAATGAGATCCTCCACAGATAGAATCCCTTCATTTTGCAAAACAGGATGCACCTTGCCGGAGCAAACGCTCTCAACAAGCCACTCTGGGTCAAAGGCTTTGATATCTATGCGCTCACGTATATTCTCAATCCCTTTAACATCCTCTTTGTAAATCTGCTCCACCAACTGAAATGCCACAGTAAACGAGCCACTTCCAGCCAGTAACTCCATCGCCTGGAACAAACTGGTCAGCAAGGATTCATACGATACCCCAAAATGCTTTGCAGTGTTGGTGACCAGTTTCTTGATAAAGACTTTATGGTTGAAGCTGCCACCATGATTTTCTATCAAAATGACCATAATCAAACTCCAGATGGTCTTTGGAAAATCTTCTCTGGAGTGATGAACTATCTCCTGCTCATCCTGTGCATCTACTATCAGTTGGTGATATTGGATAATCTGCCTATCGTTAGTCGGCTGCAAAAGGCTAATCAAACCATGGATGGAGCGCTCATCCAGAGGCTTCAAAAATGAATGGAGTTTTGAAGGTGAATTGACCAGCAGAAGAAGCAGCTGCATTAAAACCTTGGGACGAGTGCTCAAACTATGAGCTACCACCTGATCTAAAGAATACCTGGATGGAATCCCCGATTCCACTGTCCATTCATCAGCTTCCAAAAAATGCAACAGATCTCCAGCCGTATATTTCAGATTTACTTCAGGCTTATCCTTACGGATGCTATCCTCACCTTCTTTATCCAATACCTGATGGTCACGCCAAATCTCATAGAGCAGCATGGAAAGCTCTCCCTTTAACCCATTGGGTGCAAACTGCTGATAGGACTCATTCAGCAGAGACAGTATCGTCTGGAAACTGACATTGTAATGTGAACTAATCTGGTGCAATGTGCTGCTCAGAAACGCTCGAGTGTTGAAGTAAGAGCCACGCTCCTCGTACAGGTAATTGAAGATGAATTCCCACAGACTCTTGGCCAACTCATTGTCACCCGCCTTGATCACATCAGTATGCTTTTGGGTAGCCATCCAGTCATGGTGATACTGGATAATGGTATCTGCTTGAGAAGGCTCTACCTCTTTGACCAGAAGGTGTATGGTTTTATCTTCTAACTGCCGGATCAGTCTCGTTCTGGCAACGCCTGATTTGAGTAGGCTATCTACTTCTTTGATAAAAACCTCTTTGTTGGTTTTAAGAGACTGTACAAAGATTTCATCAAATGTCGTCCATCGGGTTTCATTGTAGTTCCAGGGCATGTATCCTTTGACCAGAAAATGTCGGATCATTTGTAGCATGCTATCAATCGAACCTTCCTGCTGCTCACTGTCAGGTCCCACGTCCATCTTGATGATCAGCTGCTTTAACAATTCCTCTTCATAGATCACGGGTAGGCTTTTCAGGTATTTGGTGTATGGTATGTCTCCCAGATCCACCTCCAATCGATTGATCACACTTAGGGTCTGCCTGTCAAATCTGGACAGGCACCTGTCAGTGATTTCAGCCAGTTCATTTCTTATTAGATCAGACAGCTCCTTTTGAAACTCCAGGCTCTTCTCTTCCAAGAAAAAACCAATTTCAAAAATTTGACTCTTGATTATATGGTCTGAAGGTTTCATGGCTTTCTCCTTAGTTTGTCCATTCTCATCACTAGCTTGATTAGGTTAAGTTGACTCTTCTCAGCTTTTGGCCCCATGGGCTTTCCGTTTTGTAAATGGCGAATCCCCTCCAACCAATGGTGTCTGGCACTTAGGAGTCCACCCATAACTTTTGCATTTAATGACCGAATTCGGTAATCGAGGTTCACCGGTCCTTCATTCTGGATATTTTGGAGAAATAATCTGGAAAACTCTTTCTCACGTACTCTGGTCACCCACAGCGGTAGGAAAATCAACACCTGACCTGCAAATCCGACTTGATCAGAGGAAGGCTGATCCTCATATTTATCAGCAAGCCCGGCAGCTCTGACACTTATTTTCTGATTGGCCCACCGATCCTTATTGGCTTCTAGCAGCCTGACCGTCTCGTTGAGGTCAAACAACTCCGTTTTCTTTCCAGCTGATTGATATCTGAAAACCAGTCTTTTGGTGCCGTTGTAAATACTCCAAATCTTCCGTGGGAGATTGGCCAGGAGCATCTGATTATCAAGCAGCACAAAACCCTTGGTCTGATGACACAAATACTCCAACATCAACAAGTGGTAGTCAATAGTCTTGGTAGAATCTGAGTGTGTAAATGGCAACTCGAGGATTTGCTCTCCATAGTAGGAGATCAGTATGGTCTGGTCCTTACCCTTTCCAGTCACCTGGATATGTAGGTACGGATCTTTGTGATTCATGCCATTGCGCACCACATCTACTATGCCTTTGTAGTAGCTATTGAGCTGATAAACCAGATCCATTCTCCGCTCCATTCCACTAAAAAGTGGAGTTGCTTTTAAGCTTTCTTTCCGTTTGGCTTCAGGGTCTGTATGGAAGTAGGACCTGCCACTATTCTCGCTAAAAAGGGGAAACCCCTTTAGCAATCCACTCAGCACACCTACCCTTGCCATGTGGTAATCTCCATAATCCGAATTGAGCTGTAATAGGCCAGAGAGTTCATAACCCTCACCTAAAGACGCCAGTTTGTGGGAGAGCATCTGAGATCTGGATTTGACATCCTTCTCCACCTTGTTGCTCAGAGAGACCAAATCTCGGAAGTAGGAATTGTCTGGGTCATCCACGAAAAACTGCCATACCTTATGTGGATGTTCCTGAAGGTACTCATTCTGACGTTTGTAGGCATCAAATGCTTTGAGCAGGTATTTCGCTCCGGGAGAGTGATACAGTCCCTGCGGATAATGACTCTGACACAAGCTCTCTCCAGGTGCTATCTCAGATTCGTAGGAGAATAGCTTCCCGATGTTTGACAACTGACTTTGGTGATCCGCAATAACCTGCTCAAACAACATCAAATAAGCCTTGAGCTGCTTAACTTGCCCGCTCCTCGACTTGCTCAACCCATCGAAAGAGTGATGCGTGTCCAGCCCATAGCTAGAAGGAAAAAGGTTTTGAATAGAGTGGTATTCCTTTACTTTCCTATACTTTCCTTTTGGTACTTCAGGGCCCAGTTCATTTTTAAAATTGAAACTGCTGACCGCTTTTCGGTCAGTAAAGGCTTCATAGTGAGCGTTGACCCGAGCCTGATCTACCCGATGAATGGCATGATCTCCATGCACTATCGAAAATTCTCCCTGCTGAAGGCAAACCCCAGCACTTCGGTAGTTAAAGAATGGTATTTTACCAAACGGCACCTTTAAGTTAGACTGACTTCCACTCAGTGCTACTCCAAAGGCATAAAGTGATTTGACCTCTTCTCTTTTGATCAATTCGGCCTGCAAGACATCTTTGTCCCAAACGTGTCTGAATGGCTCAAGATCTTGATCCAGAATAAAGCCATGATCCAGCCGTGGCCCATTGAGTATTTGTCCTACCTCCAATCCCGTCGCTTTCATTTCCTGATAGGTATGAAACTGAATGTACCGCGATGCATAGTTGTTGAGTTGGCAGTAAATCCAGGCAAGCACTTTCTCCACATCTGCTTCCTTGGTCAGATAAAAAGTACCAGAGAAAGTCGATTCCAGTGGAGCCAGTATTTTGGGGTTGAGAAACAGTTCTCCCAGGTTGCGATGCCTGCACAGCAAGGCTCTGATTCCACAGTCAATATCCTCCAGCGTGTCTCTCAACTCTGGCAAATCCTTCAGTGATTTCTTTTCACCTTGCATTTTAAGTACGGCCAGTTTTAGATCATCTGTAACCTCATAGTCCACTTGATAGGTACCGTGAAAAGCACCATGGACTATCACAGGTTTCACCCAAACATTCTTCACACCTTCGGCTTGATCTAACAATAGTTTTCTGAAATCACCCGGAGTAACAGGATTGGAAAAAAGAATCTGACGTGCAGTGTACAAGCAATCACCGTAAGACAGTGTACCCTCTTTATTTGTAAGCAAGTCCTCTATGGGAAAGTGACTCTTATAACCCAGATCCAGCAAGGCATAACAGAGCATTTCCAGTATGGTAATGCCCGGATCAGAAGGATTGTAATTGCTCCAATTCTTTCCGGCTAAATCGCCAATAAGCTGAATCCCTTCCTTCACCATTGCATCATAGCTGAGTGCAGTGTTTTTCACTGTTTCTTTTGGAATGGTGGCGATATCAGCTGTCTGGATACTCATGCGGTTACTTTTTCATTGTGCAGTGATCTCATGTGTTTGACCGTAGCTGACTTATTGATATCATGATTGGCCGCACTTATGAGGATGGCCAATGGATTAGTCGGTTTGATAACCTGATCTGCTATTTGCTGACCTCCAGTCTGATCTGACTGAGTAATGAGTTTGTCACCCAGGAAAACCTGAAAATGACTAAATGAGCGGACATACGGACGTGAACTGACAAACTGTAAAAGGTGATTGATCGTCAGTTCATCTCCGGTATACGCCAGGGAGTTATTACGAATCCATGGAGACAAATACTCTCGAATATCCTTTTGTAGTTCCCCATCCAGTTGGGTACTCATATCCAGGCTATCATACGTTACATCCACACTTATCTTTACTTCCTCAAACTGTGCATGAAGGACCTCCAGGTTGAGGTGTGCACTTACGAGCCCTTTGAGATATTCCAATACCTGACTCAAGGTACTCGCCGGGGCGATAGGTTTGAAAAGATCCAATCCATCACTCGCTGACATGGACGGAACCAGAGCTACCTGTATAGTTCTGGGTTTTGTCAAAGAATGATTTGCAATGACTATGACCTGATATACTTCTTGAAATCGATCAAGCACCAGGGATTTGATCGATTTGGCGGATGTACCCCGATTCTTATTGGAAATGCGCTGTGAAACACGTCTCCTAAATCGATGCTCTGTTTCAGGCGCCTCACCGCCAAAAGTGTTAAACGGCTGAGACACTTTAGCTATAGCTGGATCAGACTGAAGAAACTTCGTAATCTTTCCAGCTGGAAGGTTGGTAATGGTGAGCCCGGCATCTTGTGAGGTGATCTTTCTGGAAGCTGAAATGGCGTTAGTGCCAATCATACTAATGAAGCAGGTATTAACCGTGTGGTCATTTGCCGATATCCTCAACCAGTAGAGATCTGAGGACATGACAGTGCACTCATTTGTAACGTTAGGATGAACCCTTACCTCAATAATTCCAGTCTTGTTGAGCCCATACGTGCTATCAAAATTGATACTGGACTTTTGCCAACCATTTATGGTTAGGCACTCAACAGTTACCTCCTCGAAATTCTCATCAATTCTAGCATCAGGCCTGTCTTTTACGCCAATAAATAAGGTCAAAGCCGACCCAGGTAATAGCTGCTTAAAGCTCAGATAAGCATATCCACTTGCAGGAAAATGCGGGATGAATCTTACTGATGCGTTCTCCTTTGCATTGCCTTTGACGCGTGGTTTGATCTGTTGAATACCAAATGGATGGATCTGATAAAACTGATTGACCGAATCTGTCGAGAGATCCAAGGTAGAACTGGAATTGTAGGCAATATCTACTCCTTTAATTTTGGGTAGTAGTGGCTTATTTGGAAGCGGCTCGAATTTCTTTTTCTTCCCCCAAAACCACCACCATTTCATATCCTTGGCAGCCTGAAGCGTGTTCTCAAGTGTCACCTCAGCTACCACCTGAGGATAAATCTCGTTTCCGAATACCAGATCAGGGGATTTGAGGGAAAGAGCTACAAATCCAAAAGTCGACTTCTCGGAGTATTTCAGTGGCTGCTGTAGGGAATAATCCGGCTGCATACTGGACAGGTCAAACTGATAGTTCAAGCTGGTAATGGTTGAATCTGGCGTTTGCTTAGTTTTTGATGCTGATTTGTTCTCCTCCGGATCATCACTTACAGGTATTTCGTTTGGCTGACCTGAAGTTGGTTGCTCCAGAGAGCCACACCAGTCTTTGATCTTACCAGTACCATTCCCTGCAAACAATGACACATTGGTTGCGGTATCTTTCCATCCTTGCTTGGTAGTCAGCCACTGCAAGTCGCAGGTATATTCATTCTTAATCAACCGTGACTTCTGTGGGAGAAACGCTTTGATGTATTTATTATAAGCAGCATAGTACTCACGGAAGGCTACTTTATCAGGCAAATTCACCCAATTGAGTGTCAGCTCTAGTCCTTTGATGTTTTTGATGAATGATTCATAACTGCCAACTATGAGCCTATTACCCACTGCAGGGATATTGCCGAATGGACTAGCTGCGGTAGTAGTTGATAGCTTACCTGCCGGACTCTGGAGCACTGTAGCAGGAAGGCTTGTAACTGATGTACTGATGTCACACTTCTTAAACTTCAGTTGATCCAGCATATCATAGATCCCTTTGCCTTCTGGTAAGTCACCATTGCTGGCAGATTCCAAAGTAATCGATACTACCGGCCAACTGGTGCTGTATCCTTTACCGTGAAGCTTTTCATTGTAGCTGACAAGCGCTTGATTATCAAGACTGAGATGAATCAATAGTTCCAATTTACGATTGGTTTGATCCAAAGTGGCTGCTGTCTTATCTGGACTAAACCATCCTTTGCCCCCAGTTAACTTAAAGCTCAAAGAATCAGTAAAATCATTTAGGTTAGAAGTGGACTTGCTGATCTCAGCTCCATCCAATGCAAACTCTAATTTGATACATCTGGAGCCCCCCTCCATGTAAAAATCCGGTGAGCTTAACGCAAAACCAATGGCTACAGGAGCCAATTTGATATTACTGGCGCTCTCCATCCCAAACATGGGAAAGAAATGGTTTTTACCGGTCTGCTGATCCATTACTGGAGCGGCGAATTGTGAGACTGTGCCCCCGGTAAATACATCTGCCGAACGAGTCAACGTTTTATAATCCGATATAACCGATGAGGTGACCAGTAGGCTTCTATCCGTGTCGAATAGTATCGGATTTCCAAGGGGATCGCTGCCTCCTACCAGGGATGCCTTTTTTGGCAATAAATAAAACTCCAGATTCTTATTGATCGTGAATAATAAATATCCCTGATCTGGTGATGCAGCTGATGGTTTGAAGTCCAGCACTCTCTTGAAATGAAAATCCAGATGTTTAGACACCAGCTGATTGAGTGATTCCTGCTGATGCTTGTACAGTTTCAGGAAGGTCACCAGTAATGCGACATGAGGCTCGGTTTTTTGGGTGTTCAGACTCTGCTCAAACTCCAAAGCAGCTCGTTTTATGATTGCTTCGTAAAGCGTGAACAAGTTCTTAGTGGCCTGGCCCACGCCCTCCATAAAAGAGGCGGTATTCTTCTCAAAATGATATGAATCCGCTTTTTTTAATCGGATGTTTGGAAAAGGGTTGAAGTTCCAGATGACGTCCAGCAGCTCAAAATCCTTAAACTGGTTATCAATTCTCTCTTTGTCATGGAGCGTTTTCTGCTGTATAGCCAGGTGGTAGTAGCTATACAATTCTCTCAGTACGAAACTTAGTCGTTTCCAAATGATCTCCTTCAGGTAGGCTTGAAATGAATGATCGGGATGATAACCGCTCATGGTTTGATACCATCGATTGATCCGAAAAACGGTTTTGAACCCTATTCTAAAAGACTCCCACAGAAAATCAGCCTTATCCTCTCGGTTGGTGGTGAATGTGATGGCCTTGTTAAAATCCAACATTCGCCTGTAGGCGGCCTGCTGATCACTATCAGCTACTGTCGCCAGAATAGTTAAAAGATCTGTCTTGAAGAAATCCCCCCAATCTCCTCTTTTCCGGTCATTTTCATCGTAGTACCAAAACTGCTCTGATAGCTTGGCAATGAATGACAATAGTTCAGAAGTACCTCTACTATCCAGTTTGGTGTGACTCGGGTCCAAATAAGGATTTTCCATGCTACGCTGAGTGGCACTAGATGAGAAGCGGGCGATATGTTTCTTACCGCCCATCAAATATCCAAATGTGTGCCTTCATTGATGTAAAATGGGTAGACGAAATTGTGTCTGGAGTTGATCTTGCGTACGGTGTACTGTAAGTGAACTGACACATATCCATCTGCAGACTTGGTCATATCTATCACCAGATTGTCAACGATGATTCGCGGCTCGTAAAGTTTGATGGCCGTGGTAAGGGCATCTTTTATCTCTATTTCCAGTAATGAGCTTTGCGCATTAAAAACGAAATTCTTGAGTCGGGTACCATAGCCCTGGTTAAAAGGACGTTCACCAAGAGTGGTGGAGAATAGCGCTCGGAGGTTTTCATTCACATTTTGAATATCCTCAGTCATTACCACGGAATTGTAACCCTTGACAAACGTTGGGGGAAATCCCCATCCTTTTCCTATAAATGCATTTTTGTCCATATCTCTTTTTCGTTAGCCACCTATTTCTACATTGGGAAATCCAGTAAGAATGGTCCCTCCATGTGCTGTTTCATCCCCCATTCGCGCAGCTGGCCTGCCTTCTATCATGACTGTCGTGCTCCCTTTCACTACCGAATCTGGCGGCCCTACACACACCAGCATGTCGCCTACTACAGAGGCTGGCATACCTCCAATGATCACCGTAGGAGCACCCGGCCCCACTATGGGCCCACCATCATGTGGAATTGGGGGAACCGACGGATCCTCCATTGGGCACTCATGCATGTCTGTAAGTCTTGCTGCAGGTGGCATATTGTTTTCCTTTTTTAGTTAATCATGACCATTGCTCCACTGATCGACACTTCCTCACCGCCAGAAATCTGGGTGGTCATACCCCCTTCTATCTGGGCTTCCATTTCCGCCTGTACACTGACACTGGAAGCCTGTACACTTGCTGACTCACCAGCCTGTACCGTCGCTGTGGTCCCAGCTTTGATACTGATGGACTCAGCTGCTTGCAGTGTCATATTGGAGGCACTTTTGATTGTGATTCCTGATGAGGACATCTCTATGGAGTTCTCATTTTGATCCGAAATGGTAATGCTCTGCGCCTCGTCATTCCAGACCATCTGATTGTTATTTGGAGTGACTATGGTCACTATTTTTTTCTCGTCGTTGAAGATGACCTTTAGCTGACTGTTGGTTACAATGGCTTTGGTGCTGTTCGTCTCATCTGGAGTATAAGGAGCTGATTTGCTGTTGCTGTTATACAAACTGCCCAGTATGATCGGATACCTGGGGTCTTCATTTAAAAAACCCAGTACCACTTCGTCACCTACCTCAGGGTAGAAGAATGAGCCGGCATTATTGGTCGCGTAGAAGTTGGCCAATCTGGCCCATATTCCATCACCACCCTCTTTGATAATTGGGACATCCACCAGCACTCGGTACTGTCCATCGGGATCTTCATTGATTTGTTTTACCGTTCCATTCTGCAACCCCTGTATGCCAGGCAATAAACCTGATGCCAATGGAGCTTGCATTTCTACTTTTTGAGAAAACCACTCCGGAGATAGACCAATCTCTGCTTCAGTGATCCAGTTGCCATTTCGGAGGGTATGAACTACTCCAGAAAGCAGCGCCTTGCCATTGAACCTGGCACCCATTCCTTTGATGCTTATGAGCTTACCGGGGAGTGCGCTGGCATTCCCCTGAAAGCTAAGATCTCCACGGATCTTGGAGAATTTAGATTTGGTAGCCTGTGCTTTGGCCCAGGTATTTAGCATTCCTTCATCCAGTGGGATGGTAGATTGCAGATTGAAATCACTGATCCCCAGCACATCCGTCAATTTGCTATTGCTTACATTTCCCTGACTGTAATCTGAAATAGAGGATTGGCCTGTTACTATTTTTTGTGTTTTGAGATCCCAGGCACTGCTTTTGATATTCTTGTATTGATTTTGTGCATCCAGAGAAGCGTTGAAGGTCAATAAATCCTGACCATAGGTCACTTGCAGTACATCATCACTTTCCGAGTTGGGATCTTTGACAGATATAGTGCCCGCATCCGTGGTGATCGTCATCCCATTGATCTCTGCACGGGACAGAATAAAGTCCCAATCAGTGGCATAGTACTGAACAACCTCCTCTTGCTGACCTGAAGTAGAAGCCACATCGGCACTCAAACCGCTGTAGTTGCCGATAACTGATGAGATGACGCCACTGTCAGTAGTATCTTTGAAATAAGCGTTCTTTCGGGTGGCAGTCATTTTGATGGCTGCATCTTTGCAGATCACTTCCAGCACCGGACCGGACCCTCTGTTTACCTTCAGTCCTTGTCTTAGAATGATGCCTTTAAAAACACTTTGATTGTCACTTTCATAGCCCATCTTCACCTCTATCTCATTGCCAGGCAAAAAAGTATCTGAGTCACTGATAGGAAAATCCTCACTCGACGCACTTCCATCCAATAGTTCAATCTCACAGCTACTAATCCGGTTGATTTCCTTGGTGATGGTGATGGAAGTAACATTGTAGCTCTTGTCAATGGGGCTGCCATTGGACAAAACCTGGTAGGTGACTAAATCACATTTACTAGTTACTGGAGATGCTAGCATATCATTGGTCGACTAGAGGTGGAAAATAGAGTTTGGAGCCTGCTTTGAGAGCTATGAGCGAATCAAGTTGATTGTACTCTGCTACCTTCAGTAAGTGGGCTTCGTCTTGATAGACATCATATACCAGCGATGGCAGCATGTCTCCGTCAATGACTGTCTTCACATGAGTCATGTCCGGCGAATTGTCCTGCAAGGCATCAGAAGGGGTTTGAAACTCCTTAAAATCAACATTTACTTTGGCTCGCAGCGGAGTGCCATCAGGCTTGAACAGAGTATAGTTGATTTTCATACTGGTGAGCCTGCACTTATAGAGCATGGCTTGTCCCCAGATTAACTTTAGATAATTGGGGCTGTGGATTTGTCCATTGTAATCATAGGCTACTTTTTTGAAACTACTGATCTCTTTGACCAAATCTGTGCGCTTACTATCCACCACTCCGGTGGCATCAAACACGAGCTCAAAGCTCATGGTACTTGGCGTACTTTTTTCGTACTTGATAGATGCATCTGGAGTTCCCTGCCCCTGCTCTGTGTTGTATTGGATAGCAAAATTCTGAGAGTAGGACTCAGGGTTCAGCATGGCTGAATACGAGCCCACTTTGCTCCCAAAATTCTCATCTTTATATCCTTCGATTATGAGCGGTTGAAGTTTTCCAGTTGCTGCCATTATCTTTCCTTTTTCTTATCAATCACTCGAAGTACTCGCTCCACGCAGGACTCCACGATATCACGCATTTGTCTTTCAGTGAATCTACCAGCACTTTCTGCTTTGTGAGAGTCATCGGAGACGATGTTGGTCCTGATGATCAATTCTTTGATTTCGACGGGCATGTAATAGAAGTTTAGACTTTTTTGAAATAGTTATAAGCAAACTCAATGGTCTCAATGGCCAGAGCGTTTTCCTGTGATTTGAAATCCGAAAGTCTCCATTTGACTGGGTAGGCGTTGACAAAACTCCAGGACATCACTGGTTTATTATCTGCATTGAGTAAGAAGAGCATGATGGATTTTGGCTGTACCGGAGTACCCAAATCAGAGAAGATGGTATCCTGACACCACTGGGCAAGGCCAGATTTAGTGGTCATCAGACCTCTCTTCAGGACCAGGTTACCATACTTGGTTTGCTTGGGAAGCTTGTACTTGAACCTGTTTTCTCCACCTGATACCACCTCCTGCACTTCAGTATCAGCACCCAGACCGGAAGCCTCCTGAAATCCAGCATCTCCCTGCCCTGAGATCCCACTGAAAGACAACCTGAAGTAAAATGAAGGAGGTGGATAGTATGCGCTACTCTTACCCATAGCGATTATGAATTAGAAATGGTCAAGCCCTCGTGAGCAATCTCAATGGTGTCAACTGCCACTTCATTTCCATCTGACTTCAGATCCGTACCGGTAATCTTGGTTGGCCATGCATTTTTCAATGTCCAGGTCATGGTAGGAGCTCCGTTTTCATCGAGTAGTTTAATGGTGACGGTTTGTCGTTTGATGGTGTTCATTTTGATCTGGTTGTACCAGTTCCAAAATGAATTATCCTTTGCAAATACCCCTCGCTTCATAGTCACGTTACCATACTTGGCGATTCCTGGCATCTTCACAGTGCTAAATACGGCGCTATTACTAGCCCGGTATTCGATAATTTGTGTTTCTGCCTCGAGACCTGATACTTCCTGAAAAGCGATGTTTTGCGCGATGGTTCCCCAGTCAACTGAAAACCTGAATTTGGGCATTGGCCATACGTTATTTTCCTTGCTGCCATCTGGTGCTGCCATAGTTGTAGTTATTTAAGTGTTTTTAAAATATTTGTTGATTTATGATTTAGCCATCTCCTGCTCTACCTCAATGATGATGAACTCGGCAGGGTGTGTCACTGCTAGTTTTACGGCCACTCTCATGGTACCTTCCAGTATGTCCTCTGCGGTCATGGTGGTTCCCAGCCCAACAGCCACACTAAATGCGTCATCAGGTTTTGCACCCTGCAAGGCACCTTCTTTCCAGATATTGGTCAGGAAGTTTTCAATCATACTTTTCACTGATTGCCAGGTGTTCGCATCATTCGCAGCAAACACATAGGTGCGAGCGGCTAACTTCACCGACTGCTCGATCATGGTCACTGTGCGCCGTACGTTGATGTACCGCCAGTCCTGACTGTTTCCATCCAGAGTCCGTGCCCCCCACACCAGTATTCCCTGACCTGTGAATGCGCGAATACAATTGATGGACTTACCACTCACCGCATCTACATTCAGACCCGCCTGCATGGAATCGTTGATGTTTAATGTTAGGCCCACGGCTCCAACCGGGGTTACGTTAGCCGGAGCATTCCAGACACCTTTGGTATTGTCTACCTGAGTGTACACTCCTGCCATAGCACCACTGGGTGGTAGCACATTAATTCGCTCCTGTACGATCCCCATCAAATGCTTGTAAGTCTTACTGGCGTTGAGTAATGCCTGATTTAGCTGTGAAGTGGTCATTCCTGCTGGTGGACTTTTTATATTACCAAGAATCTGCTCAGCCACAGGATTCGGAGCAGCCGGTGGATTTAGTAAATCTGAAAGCCCACTGATATCCCCTCCGTTAAGATTGGAGTAACTAACCTCATCAGATTCGGTAATCGTGGTTTTCAAAAAGGGATAGTAGGCAGTTCCATATTTCAGGGAATTATTACCTGTATTGTTTCTGAATGTCTGAATATCCTGTGTGTACAATATGGGATCTGGAGCATGTCCTCCTTTGATATCGAAAATGCTCACCGAAGTAGCCATGTCCCCACTTTGCAACAGCATGGCTTCCATCAAAGTGCTATTGTCATCTGTAGAGAGTAAAGTGGCTTCAGGTGCCACATACATAGTAACTTCAGGGATTTGCTTCAACAAGGCTATCCCTGCAAGGAGGTCGGACAACTTTACATTGGGATTGACAATGTCATCACCCGGAGAGATTGGCGACTTGGTAGGCGCACCGTATGAGCCCACTGATACCACGTAAGCCGTACCGCCACCATTCTCGAAGAACAGCCTGATGCTATTGTACAAATAGTAGATTGTCCCGGGATCGGGCTCTACTGTATAGATATCACCATTTATCTCATAAAATACGCCTTTTTCGGGCTTTTTCTTTTGCTTGGTGATGTAATACTGTGGGTCATACTGGCTTGCTGGTGGTGCAGGAGCCGGTGGGTTCGCATTGAGGAAAAAAGCCTTGAATTGATTGAACGAGGTGATTTGCACCGGTTGATTCAAATAAGATTTCCCCTCATACGAAGCCCTAGGTGTATATCCTATAAAAGCAGGTACTGCTGTTGCCACTTCGACAACTGAGTTAGGAAAAGCATTGATCTCATCAATGTATACGCCTGGAGTTTGCGAGGATAATGGTGATACTGCCATAGTTTTTAGTGTTTCATTTTAGTATTTTATAAATAGATGTACATAGACGAACAGGCCGTCAGTACACCGGAATCATTTCTTATGATGTCTAGTTGTTTTGCGCTTGCTGAAGGGAGGTTTTCTAAAACAACCTCTGACTCATTTTCATCATCGCCAATACTTGCGTTAGATCTCTTCTTAATGCTAAAGGTCTGCCTGGATCGTTCGCGCATCGGTATCAGGTCTTCACCAGATGAATACTTATGTGCTTTCAGCCCATTGGAAAGTACAGTCTCAGTTGGCCCCAATAATGACTTACCTATTTCATCAGCTATTACCAAGTCGTCCACTACGGCTGATTTGATATTCATCAGATAATAGTTCCACTGTGTTTTTCTAGCATTGAAGACAATGTCATACTTCGCTGCCTGAAGTGTACCGTCCACTAAAAACTGATCGAGATAGAGGTAGATCAAAGCAGTCTCCGATACCTGAAACAACTGGCTCTCCAGCAATGGAATCAATCGATAGCTGTTGTCTTCCGCCTCACAGCGTTTGTTGTCAAACCGAAATACAACCAGTTGATCCAAAGGCATCTCCGTGAAGTTGACAAAATGGTTGTTGGTCAGAGTCATGTGAAATTCCAGCCGATATGCGGGAAAGAACTCTATCAACTCGTGTATATACTCCTTATCAAAAGTGGAAGAATGCAAGATGGCAAACCCATGATCCATCTGATTAAATAGCAGCCCAGCATTCCACATGAAAGCCTGGGTTCTCTGATCCGGCACTATGCGCATTCCTTTCAATATCCCATCATCATAGTATTCATGACGGATGTTCAGTTCACATAGGAGTGTATATCTGGTCTTCATACTCGATGGACCTCCACTCCTTGTTGATTGATCGTTGGCACAATGCTTTCAATTTCCTCACCCTGAAAGCAGAGCATCCTCAACTTAAAGGGAATAGATGGGATGTATTTAGCTCCAATGGAAGCCCACAGATTGTAAGTCTCACTGTACGACAGTTTGACCACCTCCAGACCTAACTGATGGATTTTAGGATCCAGTCCAGGTGAGTTCTGTGGATTGATGATTGGCTTAGACTGGAAAAAGCAAATCGTGTCTGATAGGAACTTGAGTCCCTCATCATATTTATTAAATAAGGCAGAAAAGATAATGTTGAGATTGAAGCTCAATGGTGGAGCATAAGGACTAAAACTATTGAGCGTTCTTCGTCCTGCTGAGCTACTCTGAGTAGCAGACTCATGTTCCAGACTCACCAGAGTAAGGATAATTTTATTCCTGTTTTCCTCAGGAACTGACCCATCCTGCCCCAAGATACTATTCAGCTGAACCCAGCTCTCGTCTGTACGATACTTGTTCCTCAGGTGGTTGTCCAGGCTATCTGCGATATATTTTAATGACTCGTAAATCATAGGAGCTGTCTAAACATGCTCCTCTATACCGCATTCAAAAAAAGGTTACCCTCCTGTCAGAAAAAAATCGAAAGGATATTTTACGTTCAGGTATTACTTACAACAATTATGTCGCAGAAATCACTGAACTCCACACAAAGATGTTTTGGGCATTAGAAAATCAAGTAGAATAAAAATAAAAGTATCAAAAGAATGGCCACCCACTTATACCCCGGACTAAAATCGGTGAACTCATAGCCACAGATCGGACACACTTTGCTTTTAGCGTCCACTTCCATGGCGCAGGATGGACATTCTTTCTTTTTCATTATTTCAGCTTGCGGTATTTGATACGCTTAGGTCCGGTATCCCCAAGTCGTTTTTTGCGGTTCTCTTCGTATTCCGTGAAGTTCCCTTCAAACCAGTAGACTTGTGAATCACCCTCATACGCCAAAATGTGCGTACAAATCCGATCCAGGAACCATCTATCGTGGCTAATCACCACAGCACAGCCTCCAAAGTTTTCTAAAGCCTCTTCCAGGGCACGAAGTGTATTTACATCCAGGTCGTTGGTTGGCTCATCCAAAAGAATCAGGTTGGCTCCTTCTTTTAGCGTAATCGCCAGATGAACCCTGTTGCGCTCACCACCTGAAAGTACTCCAACCTTCTTGGTCTGATCCGATCCTGAGAAGTTGAATTTGCTCACATAAGCCCGAGCGTTCATTTCCTTCTCGCCAAGCTTGATGTTTTCATTACCACCAGTAATCGCTTGAAATACAGAATCACCGGGTTTTAAGTCATCGTGCTCCTGGTCCACGTAGGCCATTTTCACTGTTGGACCCACCTCAAAGTTTCCAGCATCTGGCTTTTCCTTACCCGTGATTAGATTGAAAAGGGTCGTCTTACCAGCACCATTCGGACCAATCACACCAACAATTCCACCCTGCGGCAAACTGAAAGAAAGATTTTCAAATAGCAGTTTATCTCCATATGCTTTGGAGACTTTCTCAGCTTCGATCACCTTCGCCCCGAGTCTAGGTCCCGGCGGAATGTACAGCTCCAATTGCTGTTCTTTGGCCTTACCTTCTTCTCCGACTAGTTTATCATAGGCAGATAGTCTTGCCTTACTTTTGGCATGTCGGCCTTTTGGGGTCATTTTCACCCATTCTAGTTCGCGCTCAAGTGTCTTTTGACGTTTAGACTCTGTCTTTTCTTCTTGAGCAAGTCTCTTTTGTTTCTGATCCAGCCAGCTGGAGTAGTTCCCTTTCCACGGAATACCTTCACCACGATCTAGCTCCAGAATCCATCCAGCTACATTATCCAGGAAGTAACGGTCGTGAGTCACGGCTATCACCGTTCCTTTATACTGCTTGAGGTGTTGCTCCAGCCAAAGCACTGATTCGGCATCCAGGTGGTTGGTAGGCTCATCCAGAAGTAACACATCAGGCTCCTGAAGCAAGAGACGGCAGAGTGCTACTCTTCTTTTCTCACCCCCTGAAAGATTCTTGATGACTGCATCTTCTGGAGGAGTTCTAAGTGCATCCATGGCTCTTTCCAGTTTACTATCCAGCTCCCAGGCACCTACCTGATCTAATTTATCCTGAACTTCTCCTTGTTTTTCAATGAGCTTATTCATCTTATCTGGATCTTCCAGAATTTCAGGTTCAGAGAATTTCAGATTGATTTCATCGTATTCCTTCAGTAGATCAGTGATTTCTGTAACTGCTTCGCTGATCACCTCCTTAACCGTTTTATCTTGATCCAACTCCGGCTCTTGCTCTAACAGTCCCACACTGTAACCGGGCGAAAAAACAACTTCCCCCTGGTATTCCTGGTCAATTCCGGCGATTATCCTTAATAATGAAGACTTTCCTGAACCATTTAATCCCAACACTCCTATCTTCGCGCCGTAGAAGAATGAGAGATAGATGTTTTTAAGTACTTGTTTCTGTGGCGGGTAGATCTTGTTGACCCCTGCCATGGAAAAGATTATTTTTTCGTCAGACATTTTTGGTTAATTTCAAAATGGAAGTCGAAGTTAAGACATTTATCGCATCGATTGTGAGAATAAGCCTAATAGAATAAGCTGTGAGCGAAAAGGAAATACCTTTCGGAAAAATAAAAGATGATAAGATCTTTCTCAACTCCTGGGGAGATAATCCAGAAAGACAAATTGGTGAAGTCCGTGACAATGAAGGATCTTCTATCACTTATTTTCAGGAGAAGTACGATGAGCTGGTCAAGAAGATAGATGACCTGGAAGAGGAGATTAATACCTCCCAAAACAAAGGCTCATTCCTGATGAAACTGAAGCATCTCAAAACTCAGCTCACCAGCCATGATGGACTCGGGGATTATGAAGCGTTAGAAAAGCGGCTTTCTCAACAGGAATCACTTTTGGAAGACATCATCGAGAAGAACCGGGAGCGAAACTCTGAGATCAAAAAGAGCTTACTAGAAGAAATAAAGGCTGCCGCCGACAAGATCAACTGGAAGGAGGCCACCCAGGAGATTCATGACATCAAAGCTCGATGGATCAAGACGGGTAATCCCAAAGATGAGGATCATGAAGATCTGGAAGATGAATTTTGGGGAGTCATTCAAGCATTCTTTGAAAAGAAAAAGGACTTCTACGAAGACAAAAAAAGACTGGGAGAACTTCGTAAGAAGGACTATGAAGAGATCATCGAGCGAACCAAAACGCTTGAAAACCTGCATGGTAAAGCCAAGTTTGAGAAAATAGCTGAGCTAAAGCAAGCATGGCGTGAGGTAGGCAACATTCCCAAAGAAGAATACACGGAGCTGCTGAAGGTTTTCAATCAAAAACTCAAACCAAAACGACCAAGAGTCTCATCAGCACCTGATGTGGATATCAGCCAAATAACCCATCAGCTTTCTGCATTTTTTGAAGGGACTGAAACATACAACTTTAAGAAACTGGATGAGATAAAAGGCAAACTAAAGGCATTCAGACCTCAGGACGCTGATGGCAAAAAGACCAAGAGCGATGCTTTCAACAAGGTACAGTTGCTAATGGAGCGTGATTTCATTGACAAGTTAGCCAACAAGCGATTCAAAAACTTCCGTGAACTGGACAAAGCTAAAAAGAGACAGATTCGCATGGGTATTTTGGAGGAACTGATCAATAGAGACCAGACGGATCTGGATAAATATCAGGAGAATTCAGCCAACTTCTCCTCCTCAGGCGCAGGTGGACTTGGATTCATTGAAAAAAAGCTCGCTCAGCAAGAGACAAAAATCAAAACGAAAAAACAGTTACTGGAACTCATCAAGGCAGAAAAGTGATTTTTTTCGCTAAAAATGAAACAAAAAAATTGCGTTTTACATTAAAGTGTAATATCTACAGGGCGGAGAGCAAAATAAAAGTTTGATTTCTCGCTAGAAAAACTATTTTTGCACGAAATTTTTAAAAGGCAGAAGAATATGTATTGGACATTAGAATTGGCTTCTTATTTAGAAGACGCACCATGGCCAGCCACCAAAGATGAGTTAATTGATTACTCGATCCGTTCTGGAGCACCGCTAGAGGTGGTAGAAAATCTTCAGGAACTAGAAGATGACGGGCAGCCTTATGAAAACATCGAAGAAATCTGGCCGGATTATCCAACAAAGGAAGATTTCTTTTTCAACGAGGACGAATACTAATTCAACCTCTAAATAACTGAACTACCCCTGATCACTGTATCGGGGTTTTTTATTTTCCCTGCATGCGGAGCAGAGCTTCAGCTAGCACCAAATCTTCTGGAGTGGTGATTTTGATATTGGAATAGTCACCAGTTACCACTTCGATCGGAAGACCGTACGCTTCCAGTACGGAGGCATCATCTGTAAACAAGCTAGACTCCTGTTGTTCAAAAGCCTTGCGGATCAAATCTGTTTGAAAAGTCTGGGGGGTCTGCACTGCCATGTACAATGACCTGTCACGAGCTTGAGTTTGTTCTCCCACCCTTTCACGAATGGAGTCTTTGAGGGGCACCATAGCAATTCCTGACCCGGTAGCTTTAGCCTGACCAAAAGAAGCTGCAATGACAGAAGTACTGATGATCGGGCGTACAGCATCATGAATAGCCACCAGATTTCCAGACACATGTGACAACCCTGATTTCACACTTTGGAAACGGGATTTACCACCTGCTGCGGTGATGATATCGACCTCAGATAAAAAATCATTTTGGATGGTCCTCCAGGTAGGCATGTGCATTTCTGGCAGGACCAGTATCAGTTGGATGGATGGGTTATAAGCAAGAAAAGCCTCAATGGTGTGCACCACTATAGGCTTTCCTAATATCTCCATAAACTGCTTCGGGAGTATCTGCTTCATTCTAGAGCCACTCCCACCAGCTACAATGATGACACTTTCATGCATTAGATAATGAGCATTGCATCACCATAAGTAAAGAATCTATACTTTTCCTTAATGGCTGTTTGGTAAGCTTCCATCATCAAATCATAACCTCCAAAAGCAGCGGCCATCATCAGTAAGGTAGATTCTGGCAAGTGGAAGTTGGTCACCAACGCATTGCATATTTTGAACTCGTACTGTGGAAAGATAAACTTATCCGTCCAGCCTTCATTTGCTTTTAAGCGACCACCAGCAGATACCGAAGACTCAAGCGTTCGCATCACGGTGGTTCCCACTGAAATAACTCTTTTCTTTTCATCCAGCGCCTGGTTCACTCGATCTGCAGTAGGCTCTGGCACAAAATAGTTTTCAGAGTCCATTTTATGTTTGGTAAGATCCTCCACGTCTACCGGACGAAAAGTACCAAGACCAACATGAAGGGTAATCGGATCAATATCCACTCCTTTGATCTCCAATCGCTTCATTACTTGCTGAGTAAAATGAAGACCAGCTGTTGGTGCAGCTACAGCTCCCACATTCTTTGCATAGATGGTCTGGAACCGATCTCTATCTTCTGGCTCTGCCGCTCTCTTGATGTTTTTGGGAAGTGGAGTCTCTCCAAGTCGATCGATCATTTTATAGAAATCTTCTTCGTCTCCATCAAATAAGAATCGGATAGTTCTTCCTCGCGATGTTGTATTATCGATTACCTCAGCGACTAACTCACCTTCACCGAAATATAGCTTGTTACCAACACGGATTTTTCGTGCCGGATCTACCAACACATCCCAGAGTTTCATTTCCTTATTGAGTTCTCTCAAAAGAAAAACCTCAATTTTGGCACCTGTTTTCTCCTTATTACCGTATAACCTCGCAGGGAAAACTTTGGTATCATTGATAACCATCACATCCCCTTCGTCAAAATAATCTACAATGTCTTTAAATACTTTATGCTCAATTTCACCTGTATCTTTGTGGATAACCATTAACCGAGACTCGTCTCGATTTTCTGCAGGGTGAAGAGCAATATGACTAGATGGTAGATCAAATTTGAACGCTGATAATTTCATATCGTAATGCTTGGATTAACCAATGGTTGTGACTTAAACAAGTCGGCAAAATTAGCAAATACTTTTGTTTTTATCGCATAAAAACCATATTTACCTTGCAGACACAAAAACCTAACTCAAAAGCGAAGTGCTAGTTATAAGATTAATCATAGAAAGTTTTCGATTCGCCTGGAATGCCCTGAGAATGAACCTGTTGCGCACCACGCTTTCTCTTCTTGGTGTGACCATCGGGATATTTGCCATCATCGCTGTGTTTACATTGGTGGACTCTCTGGAGAAAAGCATTAAAGACAGTCTGAATTTTCTAGGCACCAACAATATCAATGTCCAAAAGTGGCCCTATGGGTTTGGCGGAGGCCCTTATCCCTGGTGGAAATACCTGCAGCGTCCCTATCCTACCTATGAAGAATATGAGTTTCTGGCAGAGAATGTGAAACATGCACAGGGCATCACCATACTGGCGAGTCGTGGTGGTATCATTGCCAAGCATGAAAGCTCGAGTTCAGTAGATTTGGCTTTGGTAGGCACCGTATATGAGCATAAAGATGTGTACGAAATTCCCATTACGCAGGGTAGGTATTTTACTCCGCAAGAAGCTGACGCTGGGCGCAATGTAGTGGTCATCGGGCACCGTCCTGCACAGGAGCTCTTCCCGGGTGGTAACGCTTTGGGCAAAGAGATAAAAATCAAAGGACTGAAATACTATGTCATCGGGATTATTAAAGAAGAAGGAGACAGCTTCCTGGGAGCACCAAGTAACGATGACAATATTTACATGCCTTTCAAGTCATTCATCAAGATTTTTTATAGCGGAGCACGCGGTGGAGTAGAGCCAAACATCACCGTCAAAGGACTTGATTCAGACATTGGATTGGTGGAACTGGAAGCGGAGTTGCGTGGACTTATGCGCAAAAAGCGCTCACTAAAACCGAAAGAGGAAGACAACTTTGCGCTGAACCGTCCAGAAGCCATTGCCAATTTTATTGGGTCTACTTTTGATGTCATTGGACTCGCCGGATGGTTCATCGGTGGCTTTTCGATATTGGTTGGTGGGTTTGGAATCGCCAATATCATGTTTGTATCTGTGCGTGAACGAACCAATATTATCGGTATTCAAAAATCACTCGGAGCAAAAAATTATTTCATCCTGTTTCAGTTCCTATTTGAGTCCGTCTTTTTGAGTGTACTAGGTGGCGGCTTTGGTATCTTCCTGGTTTGGCTACTCTCTTTGATCAGCTTGGGCTCATTAGATCTGGTACTAACATTTTCCAATGTTGCTCTTGGACTTGGTGTCTCAGCAGCGATAGGGATGGCTTCAGGAATTATCCCAGCGGCTATGGCTGCCAGATTGGATCCGGTTATCGCTATCCGCACTCAATAAACCAAAAATAGGAGACACGAAAAAGGCCCGCTTGCAATGCAAGCGGGCCTTTTTCTTTAACTATGTCGCAAAGTTATTATTCCGCAGTTTCCACCTCTTCTTCAGCAACACCAGCTATTTTGGCTTTGATTTTTGCTTCGAGTTCTTCCATTAGTTCAGGATTGTCCTCTACCAACTGCTTCACCGCATCCCGGCCTTGACCGAGCTTGTTATCATTGTAAGAGAACCACGATCCAGACTTCTTGATCACATCCAGCTCTACCCCGATATCAATGATCTCACCTGATTTACTAATGCCACGACCGTACATGATGTCAAACTCCACCACTTTGAATGGAGGAGCCACTTTGTTCTTCACCACCTTCACACGAGTTCGGTTACCTAGCACATTGTCGGCACTTTCTTTGATCTGCCCTATTCTTCGGATGTCCAATCGCACAGAAGCATAGAATTTCAGCGCATTACCACCGGTGGTAGTCTCCGGGTTTCCAAACATGACACCTATCTTCTCACGAAGCTGGTTGATGAAAATACAGGCACAACCGGTCTTGTTGATAGCACCAGTCAGTTTACGAAGTGCCTGGGACATCAAACGAGCCTGGAGACCCATTTTGCTATCTCCCATTTCTCCCTCTAACTCCCCACGAGGCACCAATGCAGCAACCGAGTCAATCACCACAATGTCCAACGCTCCTGAACGGATCAAGTGCTCAGCAATTTCCAATGCTTGCTCACCATTATCCGGCTGGGAGATTAGTAAGTTTTCTGTATCAATACCAAGTTTCTCTGCGTAACTCTTGTCAAAAGCATGCTCCGCATCAATGATGGCCGCAAGTCCGCCAGCTTTTTGCGCCTCTGCGATACAATGCATGGCCAGGGTCGTCTTACCGGATGATTCAGGGCCGTATACCTCTATGATCCTTCCTCTTGGAATTCCCCCAACACCCAGGGCCATATCCAGACCCAACGAGCCAGTAGAAATCGTCGGAACATCCAAAACTTTGTTGTCCGAAAGCTTCATGATGGTACCTTTACCGTAGGTTTTTTCCAGCTTGTCAATAGTTATCTGGAGTGCCTTGAGTTTTTCGCTATTATCAGCCATACTTGATGTGTATTGTCGTGTGAATTCTGATTTAATGTCAATTAACAAAGTTATCTTGATTAATACAATATAACCTTAGATAGCTAATTATATTAGCAAATATATGTTGAAAAAAATTATTTTAGGGCTTTTGCTCATTTTAATAGCAATATGCCTTTGGAACTGGCGATGGGTCCAATATGGATATTATCAGGCCAAGGGGCAGTTAAGAGTCATCCTGGAAGCACGCCCCATCGAAGAATTCCTTCTGGACCCGAATTACCCCGATTCGCTTAAACAAAAACTTCAGCTGACCAAAGTGGTTCGTCGGTACGCTATAGACAGCCTGGGACTTCTACAATCCGATAACTATACCAAATTATTCGACCAGGGTGGCAAAACACTACTATGGAATGTGTCTGCTTCCGAACCGTATGAGCTCAAAGCATATCGTTGGGATTATCCCTTTTTAGGAAGCATGCCCTACAAAGGGTTTTTTGACCTTGAGAAAGCCAAAGTGGAAGCCAGAAAACTGCAAGATGAAGGCTACGATGTGCGCATCCGAACTGTCGGTGGCTGGTCCACATTGGGAATCTTGGAAGACCCACTGCTATCCAACATGCTGGAGCGAAATGATGGTGCTCTGGCAGAAGTTATCATTCATGAACTGACACATGCGACACTCTTTATAAAAAACGAAATTGAATTCAATGAAAATCTGGCCTCTTTTATAGGTGAAAAGGGAGCAGAGATGTTTTTAATCTCTCACTTTGGAGACAGTTCGGACCAACACCTTGAATACATCCAATCAGAAGCAGACTCCAAACTACTCACCCAACTGATACTCGAAGGTGCAAAAAGGCTGGACAGCCTGTATCAGACCTTCCAAGTGCAGGAGTATCTATCTAGTGCAGTCAAGGACTCCCTCAAGGTGAATACTATTGCTGCAATTACCCGTTCATTGGATTCAGCCAATTTCTATAATGATCGGTATCATCAGATTTTCGAAACAACCCAACCCAACAATGCCTACTTCATGGCTTTTCGCAGGTACCACGACCAGGAAGACACCATCATGAGCATTTACAACTCCCATAATGGGAATTTCAAAGCTATGATCAACGATTTAAAAAGCAAGTATGGGAAGTGACCATTAGTTAACAAATTGTTACCTTTTGTACAGAAAATTGATTTCTCTTTAATTTTGAATAATATCGAATGTCTTTGGTTGATTTGAGACCTCATGTGGTCAACTGGCCTGGACGAATTAATTTTTAATAAATAATTGGTTAACCAAATATTATCCAAACCATAAAAGCACATGGCGAAGCAGAACCAAAAGATACTGGTTGTTGATGACGAAGCGGACATTCTGGAATTATTAAAATATAACCTGGCCAAGGAGGGGTATGATGTAAAGACTGCTCTTGATGGCATCAAGGGAGTGGATACTGCTAAGTCGTTTATTCCAGATCTGATCATCCTGGACATCATGATGCCCAAACAAGATGGAGTGGAAACATGTCGCCAGATAAGGGAAGTACCAGAGCTGGCCAACGCCTTCGTTATTTTCCTGACAGCCAGATCTGAAGAGTATTCAGAGGTGGCAGCTTTTGACATGGGCGCAGATGATTACATCACCAAACCCATTAAACCTCGAGCCCTTGTCAGCCGCATCAATGCACTCTTTAGAAGAGAGTCTAAAAAGAAAAAAGAGTCCAATAAAATCAACGTAGGTGATTTGGTTGTGGACCGAACCAGCTACACCGTATATGTAGGTGATGACAAGATCAACCTTCCCAAAAAAGAATTTGAATTGCTATACTTCCTGGCTCAGAATCCGGGCAAAGTATTCAGCAGAGATGAGCTACTACAAAACATCTGGGGTACTGACGTGTATGTGCTCGCCAGAACAGTGGATGTACACATCAGAAAAGTAAGAGAGAAAATCGGTGATGGCTACATCTCTACAGTTAAAGGTGTAGGTTATAAGTTCGACACCAATTAATAGGTATCTATGATTATCAACTCCCGGGGGCTGTCCTTATTATTGGCATCAGTGATAGCTGTGATCACCACAGCATTTCTTACCCTGGTGCCTTCTATCTTACCAGCAGCTCTCGCCATCGCTTTTGGCATAGCCTTTTGTGCTTCTTACATATTAATTAGACTAGTACTCGAGTTCCTATTCTTTAGGCATATCACCTCCATTCATGATGTGCTAAACCACATGCGAGACAAAGAGCTGTCTAATCTAACCAAACCTACTAACAAGGTTTCGCTCAATCCTTTGAAAAAGATCAACCGGGACATCTACAACTACGCGGAGCGAAAGCAACAGGAAATCCTGGAACTCAAGCGAATGGAAACGTTCAGGAGAGAATTCATTGCTGACGTATCTCACGAGCTTAAAACGCCCATTTTTGCGGCACAAGGATTTGTTCACACCTTATTGGATGGCGCAGTTGAGGATAAGAAAGTCCGTACCAAGTTTCTGAAAAAGGCAGCAAAGAGTCTTGACGGTCTGGACATCCTCGTACAGGACTTACTCACTATCTCCCAAATGGAAACAGGTGAGATCAAGATGCATTTTGAGAGTTTTGATATCGTAGCACTAGCGCGAGAAGTCATGGACCAGCTGGATGGCAAGGCTGAGAAGCGAGACATCACGGTGACCATAGAAGGGGATGATAAAAAATACTTTGTGCGAGGAGATTATCAGCGAATCTATCAAGTCATGATCAACCTGGTGTCTAATGCCATCAAATACACCAAAAAAGGTGGGGCAGTCCATATTCGTTTTGAGGAACAGGAAGGCCATATCTCTACCTATATAATAGACAATGGACGAGGAATACCTCCAGAAGATCTCAGCAGAATATTCGAACGCTTCTATCGTGTGGAGAAGAGTCGATCGAAAGAAAAAGGAGGAACAGGCCTGGGTCTTGCCATTGTCAAACACATCATGGAAGGACACGACTCCACGGTGGAAGTGGAGAGTGAAGTCAAGAAAGGATCCACTTTTAGTTTCAAATTGAAAAAAGGTAAGCCCGTAGCGCATAGATTTGTGGAGGAAGAAGACGAAGAGGACGACTATGCATAAATATGTAAAAGGGCTTAAATTTGAAGACATCATATTATTGGAGAACGATCACTACATTGTGATCAACAAACCTCCATACATTTCCACGCTCGAAGATCGTAATGACCCGACTGACATCCTCAAACTTGCCAAAGAGTATCATGAAGATGCTCAGGTATGCCATCGGCTGGATAAAGAAACCTCCGGTGTATTGGTGATTGCCAAGCATCAGGAAGCCTACCGTCACTTTGCCATTTTGTTAGAAAAACGGCAGGTCAAGAAAGTATATCATGCCGTGGTAAATGGCATTCATGAGTTTGATAACCTGGAATGTGATCAACCTATATACTCAACCAACAGCAAATCTCGAGTAGACTTCAGGGAAGGAAAACCATCGCTTACTCTTGTCAGCACACTAGAACCTTTCAAAAAGCATACTTTAGTAAAGTGCTTTCCGGTAAGTGGTCGTTTGCACCAGATTCGCGTCCATTTGGCATTCCATGATGCCAGTATTGGATGCGATCCGATATATGGTGGAGACTACATTTACTTATCCCAGCTTAAGCGCAACTTCAACATGAGTAAGAACCGGGAAGAAGAAAAACCCGTTATTGAACGAGTGGCACTTCACGCCCACAATATTGCCTTTCATGATTTTGAAGGGGGCAATGACGATGTGGTGGAGATCACTGCACCCTATCCGAAGGATTTCAATGTATTGGTCAAGCAATTGCGCAAGTACGCGTGAGCCTGCTCAGAATCAATCAATTAGGTATTCAACTTAATTCAATTCTTATTTTGGTTTTACAAAATTAAACTTCTATTTTTGTGTCCCTTTTCTGAGGGAGAACCAATAAGTTCATTATAAACAATTAAAAAATTGGATACTTTAAGCTATAAAACAGTATCGTTAAACAGTGCTACAGTAGAAAAGAATTGGGTTATCGTAGATGCCGATTCTCTCGTGTTGGGTAGAGTGGCCAGCGAAGTAGCAAAGATTATCAGAGGAAAGCACAAGGCGGGTTACACTCCGAATGTTGATTGTGGTGACAATGTCATCGTGATCAATGCCGATAAAGTTCGCCTGACCGGTAAAAAATGGACAGAGAAACAATACGTTCGTCACACAGGATTTCCTGGCGGGCAGCGTTTCGAAACTCCAGCGGAAGCTAAAGCAAAGACCTCTCGATTATTAGTAGAAAGAGCTGTAAAAGGCATGCTACCAAAAACTAAATTGGGAAGCAAGCTTATCAAGAACCTTTACGTGTACGAGGGGACAGAGCACCCACACGATGCACAGAAACCAAAAGAAGTAAAACTTTAAAACCTAAATGGAAATTATTAACACCATTGGAAGAAGGAAAACCTCTGTAGCTAGAGTTTATCTACAGAGCGGGAAAGGCGCAATCACTGTCAATGACAAAGAATTGGCCAAATACTTTCCTTCTGAGATTTTACAGACCATCGTGAAGCAGCCTCTAGCGAAGCTGGATGTGGATGGCAATTATGATATCAACGTGAACGTTGATGGTGGCGGACCGAAAGGTCAGGCAGAGGCCGTACGACTGGCTATCTCCCGCGCCCTTGTAGAACTTGACGAGGAAAACAAGCCTGCTTTGAAAGAAGACGGATTCCTTACACGTGACCCTAGAATGGTAGAGCGTAAGAAATACGGACGTAGAAAAGCAAGAAGAAGATTCCAATTCAGTAAACGTTAATATCATAATGGAAAAACTAGAATACAAAGACTTATTGGATGCTGGTGTACACTTTGGTCACCTTACTCGTAAGTGGAATCCACAGATGGCACCATACATCTTCATGGAGAAGAACGGCATCCACATCATAGATTTGAATAAAACGCTTACTGCTCTGGATGATGCGGCGGCTGCTTTGCAGTCTGTTGTAAGATCAGGTAGAAAAGTGATGTTCGTAGCTACGAAGAAGCAAGCTAAAGAAGTAGTAGAAACTGCTGCTCAAAACTTGAACATGCCTTACGTAACTGAAAGATGGTTAGGTGGTATGTTGACCAACTTCGCTACTATTCGCAAGTCATTGAAGAAAATGGCCGGTATCGATAAGATGATGAAAGAAGAATCTTACACGAACCTAGCGAAAAGAGAGCGTTTGATGATCAGTCGTGAGAAAGCGAAATTGGAAAGAGTATTGGGCGGTATTGCTGACCTAAACAGACTTCCAGCTGCTCTTTTCGTGATTGATATCAAAAGAGAGCACATCGCAATCGCTGAAGCTCAAAAACTAAATATTCCTGTATTTGCATTGGTAGATACCAACTCTGATCCTACTCAGGTAGATTACCCAATCCCTGGTAACGATGATGCATGGAAGTCTATCAACCTGATCACTAACTACATTGCGAAATCAATAGAGGAAGGTTTAGCTGAGCGTAAGAAGGACAAAGAAGATGCTAAACTTCAGGAAGAGGAAGAAGCAAAAAGAAAAGCTGACGAGCAAAACGCTTAATTACCAGCTTTATTTAATGAAATAATAAAGATGAAAATTGAACATTGTCTCTGATGGTGTTCAATTTTTGTTATAAGCAATGCTAAAAATTAAAAAATAAAATAATGGCTATTACTGCAAAAGACGTAAACAAACTAAGACAAATGACCGGTGCCGGAATGATGGATTGTAAAAAGGCATTGGTAGAGGCAGATGGTGATTTTGATAAGGCAATCGAACTTCTTAGAAAAAAAGGACAGAAAGTTTCAGCTAGCAGAGCAGACAGAGAAACTACAGAAGGTGTAGTAGTTACCAGAACCAACGATGACAATACCAAAGGTTTGGTTATCGCTCTTACTTGTGAGACTGACTTTGTTGCTAAAAACGATGATTTCGTAGCACTAGCTAATCAGGCTGCTGACCTTGCGTTTGAAAATGATGTGAATGACACTGATGCTTTGCTTGCACTAAGTGCTGGTAGCATCACACTAGGTGAAAAAATCACTGAGACCACTGGTAAGATTGGTGAAAAAATCGAAATCAGTGCATTTGAAAAGTTGGAAGGTGAAGCAGTAGTACCTTACATCCACTCCAATGGCAAACTTGGAGTAATGGTGGTATTGAAAAACGTAAATGGAGCTGATGTAGAAGAAGCTGGAAGAGACGTAGCAATGCAAATTGCAGCGATGAATCCTGTAGCTGTTGACAAAGATGGTGTAGACCAATCTGTAGTAGAGAAAGAAATCGAAATCGGTAAAGAGCAAGCAAGACAAGAAGGTAAGCCCGAGCAAATCATTGATAAAATTGCTCAAGGCAAGCTGCAAAAGTTCTTCAAAGAAAACACCCTGCTAAGCCAGGCTTTTGTAAAAGATAACTCTCAGTCTATCCAACAGTACCTTGACTCAGTGAGCAAAGGACTTACTGTTACAGAATTCAAAAGAATTTCTATCGGATAATCCCTGTAAGAGAATCCAATTCGGAATTCCTATATACAAAAAGCCCTGACGATATCGTCAGGGCTTTCATCATTTTTAGGGGTATATTTTGATCTAGTCTATCGAGCTAATTAGCGCAAAATCGATAGGAATCAAATGCTCATCAAAGCTCAACTTTTCTTCAGGGTTAGCTTTCGTTTTTAGGCCCATGGTGTAGTAAGTCTGTTCTTCACTGAAATTGGTCACCTTCGTGAAATTCTGCACCTTATACTTACCATATTTATCATCCAGATAGTACTGGATAGACAGAGGTATGTTTTTAGTCATATCCATCTCTTCGCTGAGTCTCTTACCATCCATCAGATATACCGTCCGGTAACTACCTTCCTTAAAAGTGAATTCAGCCACCAAAGCGTGATCGTTTAGTTTTTGCCAAGATTGAGACTCACTGTTGGGGTAGTGATTGAAATGCCATTTTAATATTTCAAAGGGAACCTCTGCTTCCGCCATCTGCTGCGCTTCCGCCATTGATACCAATCCAAAGAAGCAACCAACTATTAAAAGTTTTACAAAATAACCTTTCATATTGAGATACATTTTAAGACTATTACTAAATCTAATAAGAATTAATAAAAATAAAATATTGGAATCGATGAAAAGTACTTATCCGTAGGTGAGTTTTGTATAGAATTAGAACAAATTAAATAATATGACGATCTGGTGGATTTAAACTGACAAAATCCTATTTATCGAGCCGTTTTTTACCATTTCAGCAATCACTACTCCCCAGTCGACTCCCCACTTTCATGGTTCCTAAGGTATGTTGGTGTCTCATCGGAGGTTTCCAGCACTTCCTCTGCTGCTTCAAACTCAAGTAATTCATTCAGATCCGGTTGACCTGCATCTACCCAAGCTGTATACCAGAAGTCTCCTACCATTTTAATGGCTTTACGCATTTGACGCTCTACCATCCCATTTAGCATGGCGTGGTATTCACTGGAAAACTCATAAGAGTATACCCGCACTGTTGAAGCACCGCGTTCTTCAAAGCTATATTTCTTGTCTTCGGTAAACTGCTCTGTAAGTGACTTCTCAAAAGCTAAAACAGAGTCTAAAGCTGCATGAGCCCCCTCCACGGCACTCCAGGCCGCGAGCTGAGTATTGTTGAGGTATTCAGCCTTACCAACATATAAGTCATAGTCCTCAAAGAATAACTCAGGTAGCCTAGACTCCCAAAACCCGTGAATCCCGTACTGACCCGTCATCTGACCATTGTAGTTTTCGGTCGTGTGAAGTGGCACATTCGCATCACCTATGTAATGCCCAATATCTGCTGAGTAGCGCAATATACGATCAACATCCTTGCTCAGGAGAGCCTTGGTCAGTTGGAATTTCATCAGATTGATGTGCCAGGGCACTATCCCATATGCTTGCAAGCTATCCTCACCATACTTAGCTACAGCATCACCCCAGTATCTTGGCATCTTGTAGATAGCACTATCTCCATACACATCTATATCTATGTAGTGCCGGGCAGCCTCTTCCTTGATCACGTAGCGCCGCTTATCCGGGTTGACGGCTTTTTCAGTTAAGTACTGAATATGGTGCTTGTAAAACCGAATCATCTCAGGCGGCAAGGTAAATACCGCCATGCGGTTGATACGCTCATGCGCATAAAACCCCCAACCCATATGTATCAATGAGCCCACTACCAAAATGACCAGTATTAGCATTCGTTTCATAGAATGGTCAAAATACATATTTCTCCGCAAATTTTATCTGAGAGATTACGATATCTATTTGTTTTATTTACCAATTGCTCTATCTTTGCATCCCTTAATCAAGGATAGGAGAATAACAAGCTTATGGCAAATCATAAATCCGCATTAAAAAGAATAAGATCTAACGAAGCGAAGAGATTGAGAAATCGCTACCAACATAAGACTGCACGTACTTATATTAAGCGATTGAGAGAGACTACTGACAAAGCTGAGGCTGAAAAGCTTTTGCAAGAAGTGACTGCTATGGTTGATAAACTAGCAAAGAAAAACATCATCCATGCAAACAAAGCTTCTAACCTTAAGTCTAGTCTGACCAGAAGAGTAAACACTCTCTAAGAGCCCATTTAGTAAGATATATCTACCCTACTTGATGCGTCAAGTAGGGTTTTTTGTTATCTTCAATCCTGTAAGATTGACAGATAATGGAAAAAACCGCCAACAATACCTACCTATCGATCACTCAATGGGCTGAAGAAGATCGACCTAGAGAAAAACTTTTACTCAAAGGCAAAGCAAGCTTATCGGACGCTGAGCTAATCGGCATCCTGCTAGGCTCAGGCACCAAAACGCTTAGTGCTGTAGATCTCGCAAAACAAATTCTCAGCTCCGTCAATAATGACTTACACTCACTAGCCAAAATGAGTGTCACTGATCTCTGTAAGTTCAAAGGCATTGGTGAAGCTAAAGCCATATCAATCGTAAGCGCACTGGAGCTCGGAAGGCGAAGGAAAGATACTGAGCCCGTAAAACAACCCAGAATTACCTGCTCGGGAGATGCCTATGAACTGATGAAGCCAGAACTTACTGACTTACAACACGAAGAGTTCTGGATCATACTCCTCAAAAGAAACAATCAGGTGATTAAAAAAGCACAAGTCAGTGCTGGAGGAGTGTCAGGAACCATGGTGGACCCCAAGATTATATTCAAAAAAGGCTTAGATGTATTGGCAAGCGGCATGATTCTCGTTCACAACCACCCCTCAGGAAACTTAAAGCCTAGTGAGTCCGACAACCGTCTAACCAAAAAACTCAAGAATCTGGGAGAAATGATGGAAATTCCCGTGTATGATCACATCATCTTCACTGATCATGGATATTTTAGCTATTCAGACGAATCCATGATGTGACATGAAAAAATTAATCTACCTGATAGCCATTGCTGGGCTATTGGCCATTATTTACTACTCACTCAACTCAGAAAGCGGAAACGCAGCATATACACAGAAAGTAGCTGATGTAAGGGCAGAACGGGTCCGCTACCTTAAGAACTCCGAGCAATCCCCTTTTCAGCAATCAGCTGAAAAGTATCAACCATTAGCCTACTTTCCGATTGACACCAAATACAAGGTCAGAGCCAATCTGGAGCGTATCCAGTCACCCACGCGGATGGCTATTCAAAACAGCGACGGGACTACTACCACCTACTCCAAGTTTGCCTATGCTGTATTTCAAATAGACGGCCAGCAGATGCGCCTTTTAATTCTTAAACCCTCTGGATTTGGAGCACTCCCAAATACTTATTTCACCGCTTTCGCGGATGACACCAGTGGCAGTTCCTCTTATGGTGGTGGGCGATATTTAGATCTTGACATTGGCAAGTCGGACAACATCGAGATTGACTTTAACCTGGCCTACAACCCTTACTGTGCTTACGTCAAAGACTATACTTGCCCCCTACCTCCTTCTGAAAACATACTTCCAGTAAAGATAGAAGCCGGAGAAAAGGATTATCCGCACTAATTGAAAGCTACAAACTCTTAACACAATTTTGCTGGCAATATCAGCCTTCATTAACCTCGGCTTTCCTATTTTTGTCGATTGCTCAGATGCAGTAAAACTTATTGATAATTTGAGAGTTGAGCAGAAGATGCACAACCATCAATGTAAGCACTGAGAAACAGATTTAAAGTAAGAAAAAGAACGGAGTAGCAGGATGAAGATTTCCTACAATTGGCTGAAGGATTACATCAATATACAAGAATCACCAGAAGAAATAGGTGATGCACTAACCCAGACAGGGCTAGAAGTAGAGGGAATCTCCTATGTGGAGAAGATCAAAGGCGGATTGGCTGATTTAGTGGTTGGGGAGATTGTGGAATGCGTGGCTCATCCAAATGCTGACAAACTCAAGCTAACCAAAGTGGATGCTGGTCTTGGTGAACTACTCCCTATTGTTTGTGGAGCTCCCAACGTAGCTCAGGGTCAGAAAGTCATTGTGGCACCTGTCGGAACCACAATCTACCCAACTGAAGGGGAACCATTTCAAATCAAAAAGGCAAAAATCAGAGGAGAAGTTTCTGAAGGGATGCTATGTGCGGAAGATGAAATTGGTGTTGGTCAAAGTCATGCAGGTCTATTAATTCTAGATACGAATAAGCCGGTTGGCACTCCAGTCAAAGAATTGTTCGAAACTGGCTCTGACCATGTGTTTGAAATTGGGTTGACCCCAAACCGTGGTGATGCCACAGGACACTTTGGAGTAGCCCGGGATCTGAAAGCTTTTTACAGGCGACCTCTTAATGTTCCAAATCCCACGGCTAATAAAGCAAAGATCAACAAGCCAATTGAAGTGGTTGTTGAAAATACAGCATCATGCCCTAGATACTCTGGAGCAACTATAAGGGGAATCAAAGTAGGTCCTTCACCGGACTGGTTGCAGTGGAGACTCCGTGCCATTGGACTCTCCCCGATCAACAACATAGTGGACATCACCAATTATGTGATGATGAGCCTGGGCCAACCCATGCACGCATTTGATGCAGACCAGATCAAAGGGGGTAAGGTGATCGTCAAGAATCTCACGGCTGGCACCAAATTCACCACCCTGGATGAAGAAGAAAGAGAACTTCATCAGGATGATCTCATGATTTGTGATGAAAAAGACGGGATGTGCATCGCCGGTGTCTTTGGCGGGATTGATTCGGGAATCAAAGATGGAACGACTAGTATCTTCCTGGAAAGTGCCTATTTCTCAGCTGACTCAGTACGAGCAACAGCCATGAGACATGGATTGTCTACGGATGCGTCTTTCCGCTATGAACGTGGTACTGATCCGGAGATGACTATTCCAGCCCTTCACATGGCAATTGACTTGATCCTGGAAATAGCAGGTGGGTATCTCGCATCTGAGTACACGGATATTTATCCGAAAAAGGTAGAACCCGTACAAATCCAGACATCATTCAATAATTTCCATCGGCTGATCGGTGTAGAACTAACCAATGAGCGAATTCTTGAAATTCTCAATGACCTGGATATCGAAACCATTGATGTGAATGACACTACCTTCACGGCAGTTGTTGCGCCATTCAGAAGTGAAGTCACGCGAGAAGCAGACCTGGTAGAAGAGGTGCTTCGTATTTATGGATTTAATAATATTCCTTTGGAGGAAACATTCTCTGCGGGATACCTGGCATCATTTGATGAGAAGGAGCCTTATAAGATTCAGGAAAGCCTTTCCCTGTTTCTCGCAGGCTCAGGCATGTCAGAAATTCAGACCAACTCTCTGACTAATCCAAAATACTATGAAGTATTGCAGCTTGGTGGCACACCGGTAGAAATCCTCAACAAGTCCAGCGAAGAGCTTGGCTACATGAAGACAAGCCCTGTGTACACAGGACTAGAATCAGTTAGACATAATATCAATAGGAGAATTCCGAATCTCAAGTTTTTTGAATTCGGTAAGACCTACCAAATCAAGAATGAAAAATATAAGGAAGAAGAAATCCTGGGACTTTACATCACCGGGAACAAGCACGAGGAAAGCTGGCTTTCAGAATCGAAAAAGGTAGATTTCTTTGACCTGTCCAGGGCGGGTTTTGCAGTACTACATCATTTACGCATAGCCAACTTCACCACTGAACCATGTGATGACGAATTGTTTGATTATGGTTTATGTATCAAATTCAACAATAAAGTCGTTGGTAAGCTAGGTAAGCTAAAAACTAAAATCACAAAGTATTTCGAGATCAGGCAGGAAGTATTCTATGCAGAGTTTTTGTGGAAAGACTTGCTAAAAGCAACGCGTCTGGAATCCGAATTCAACGAGATTTCCAAGTATCCGGAGGTACGTAGAGATTTGTCTTTGGTGCTGGATAAACAGGTGAGTTACAATGAGATTCGTGATTTAGCTTTTAAGTCTGAGAAAAAATTATTAACTAGAATAAATGTCTTCAGCGTGTATGAAGGTGAGAACCTCGAAGCAGGTAAAAAGTCCTATGCACTTAGCTTCTATCTTCAGGATACCACAAAGACATTGACCGATAAAGTCATTGATAAAGTAATGAATGGCTTGATCCGTACATTTGAAAACGAAGCAGGGGCAATCATCAGAAAATAATGAAAAACGAGACACTAAGAACGGAATTGAACAATCTGGAGAGAAAAGTCAAACTTCTTCTTAGTGACTATGCCCAATTGAAAGATGATTTTGACAAATGCCGGACTGAAAACCAGCATTTAAAAGCTCAGATTGAGGATCAAAACACCCGAATTTCGAGCTTTCAAAATCAAACGAAAATTAGTAAAATTGTAGAAAGCATGGTAGTCGGCGAAAACGATTCGGAAGAGTTGAAGGATGTGATTGACGGCTATATTAAGGAGATAAATAAATGCATTGCTCATTTGGGTGAAGCTTAACAAACCGAAATGACAGAATTATCAATAAAGCTAAAAATAGCGAACCGGGAGTACCCCATGAAGGTGAAAGCGGAGGACGAAGAAGGTATCAGAAAAGCTGGTAAGCTGGTCAATGAAAAGATCAAAGCTTATAGAGATCAGTTTGGGATAGATGATAACCAGGACCTCCTTGCCATGGTAGCCTTTGATTGCCTGGTCGATAAAATGAAAAAAGAGGAGACTATTGAGTCAAGCGACGAAATAGCGCTCGACCAAATACGTAACATTAGCCAATTGATAACTAATGCTATTTAAATAGCTCATTAGTAAGCCACCACATACTTATCCGGCACCGTGTATGTATAAATACATACTCAACACCAATGGATATATTATATATAGTAATCGCTCTGGCAGGAATTGCTATCGGTTTTGCGATTGACCGGATATTACTCAAACGGTCGGTTGACAAGAAATTGAAGGAAGCGGAGGAGCAGAAAAAGCTCATCATCAAAGAAGCGGAAGTAACAGGAGAAAGTATCAAGAAGGATAGAATCCTGGAGGCAAAAGAGAAATTCCTCAAGATGAAATCAGAGTTTGAGGAAGAAAGCAACCGCAAGAAAAATCAGATCATTTCCAACGAAAACAAGCTCAAACAACGAGAGTCCAACCTCTCCAAGCAGATCGAGCAAAACAAACGTGCAGAGGCTGAACTGGAGTCTCACAAAGAGAACCTTCAGGCCCAGCTCGAGATTGTAAGAAAGCGTAAGGAAGAGTTTGAAAAACTGAAAAGTCAACAGGTGACCATTCTGGAAAAAGCGTCCAACCTCTCTGCTGATGAGGCCAAAGCACAGCTGATCGAAACGCTGAAAGATGAAGCCCGTACGGATGCATCGGCACATATCAAAGAGATCATGGAGCAGGCTCAAATGTCCGCAACCAAAGAAGCGAAGAAAATCGTTCTCCAAACTATACAGCGTACAGCTACTGAGCACGCCATCGAAAACTGTGTGTCAGTCTTCAACATAGAAAGTGACGATATCAAAGGAAAAATTATTGGTCGGGAAGGACGCAACATCCGAGCGCTGGAAGCTTCTACAGGAGTAGAGATCATCGTAGATGACACGCCAGAAGCGATCATCATCTCCGGATTTGATCCGGTGCGCAGAGAGATCGCCAGACTGTCTCTTCATCGACTAGTTCAAGATGGTAGGATCCACCCAGCTCGTATCGAGGAGATCGTAGCTAAGACTACCAAAAACATTGAAGAGGAAATCGTGGAGATAGGTGAACGCACCGTCATCGATTTGGGTATCCACGGCTTACATCCAGAGCTGATCAAGCTGGTCGGTCGAATGAGATTCCGATCATCTTATGGACAGAACTTACTGCAACACTCCCGTGAGGTAGCCAAACTCTGCTCCACACTTGCATCGGAGCTGGGACTTAATCCGAAACTGGCTAAACGTGCTGGATTATTACACGATATTGGAAAGGTATGGCCAGACGAGCCGGAGAAGCCACACGCTATCATTGGTATGGAGTTGGCTCAGAAGTATAAGGAAAATGCAGAGGTATGTAACGCCATAGGCGCTCACCACGATGAGATCGAGATGACGTCAATGATCTCCCCAATTGTGCAGGCCTGTGATGCCATCTCTGGTAGTAGACCTGGGGCCAGACGTGAGATCATGGAGCAATACCTGAAGCGTCTGAAAGAACTGGAAGATGTGGCTTTGAGCTTTGAAGGGGTAAACAAGTGCTATGCGATACAGGCAGGACGTGAGCTGCGCGTGATGGTGGATGCTGAAAATGTGACTGACCAACGTGCTGGTGAGCTGTCATTCAACATCTCTCAAAAAATAGAGAAAGACATGCAGTACCCTGGTCAGATCAAGGTAACGGTGATCCGTGAAACCAGAGCGGTAGCTTTTGCGAAGTAAAATTTAGTTTCTTTTGAAATAGATAGACCCTGACGATCCGCTGGCTAGCGCATGTCAGGGTTTTGTTTTTTAGATGATCTTGCAGAAATTGAGTCTGTATAATCAACAAACCGTTCAACTATTGGAAGAAGATTTCAATCAATACATGCAGCTGCCAATCTACAAGAAGGCTGAAGAGATTTATGAGTTAGTCCAACAAATAGCCAATCTAATTCCTGAAGACAATGAACGTTTGATGAGTACCAAGCAATTCATGCTGGCTGATGCTGGAGTGCTTAGCGCTAAAATAGCTGGAGCTGAAGCCGCTGGACTTTTTGACATCAAAATGGAGGCAGCGGCCATCATCCGAAAATCCGCTAAAGACCTGATGCTGCACAATCACTCACTGGAAGCGTTTGGATTCAAGGAGACGTCCTATTACCAACTTGTAAGAGATCAGATCGAAGAATTCAGGTTACTATTCATTGATTGGGTAGCTGGTTTTGACCAGTGGGATTACATCATCGATCGCTGGGGATTATTTAATCCGCCTGGTGTTGGCCCATTTGATCAGGACCCGGATGATTTGATTGAGTGATTTGATCTTAAGTTGGTCCTAAATACTCTTGGTGATCCGTTTCCCATTTAGTTGATAATCTTCCAAAGTGAGCGTTACCTTTTTGGCAAACTCCAATTCTAAAAACCATTTGAGACTGGTTAATTCACTAGTTATCTCTTCGTTAGTCCAGAAATCCTTGCCTATTGGAAGTATGACCACATATTCGGAGGCCTTGGTTTCCAACCTTACCACGTTCGGATAATCCTCCGAAAAGTATTCCATGTCGAAAAGTAGATTTGCTAACTTCTCAACATCTGCCTCCGATGTATGCTCATCAAAATAAACATCATTCCCTTTGAAAGTGATCTTTTCTCCAGGAAAAGGCGGTAGGGTAAACCCAACACCCAAAGCTATTGCGAGATAAATGATCATTCCAATTAAAGTAACTCCTGCCACTCTCCAATTAGATTCTTTTTGACACCCCAGATCAAACTCCTTTTTAACTGAATCAGCAAGAACATAGTGATACAAAACCCAAAAAATGATGCCTATTAATGATGGAGCAAGTTGCGATGGTACTTTGTCAAAAACCTCGTCTGGTATCGCTAACAAGCCGTAGACCAATAAAACGGTGAATATCAAAGTTGCTGCAATCGAAATGTAGGCCTGCTTCTCCTTATTGAGCCGATGCAAGTTCTTGTAAATCAGTATGCCGGGAGCAATTGGCCCTGCAATTACAGCTGAAATACTAATTTGTTTCTCTGTATATAGTCTCTTGTGGGATTCCATAATTGAAAATTGAACCTGCTAAAGCTACTCAAATTGAGAATTTAATGACTTTATATTTTACCTCATTCGATGAAATCTGATGGAATGAACTGCCAATAACGGCAAACGTGCCCTGTCAAGTAATCCTGTAATTGCCCAATTTTGTCGAAAGAAAGTGCCGCTATCTACTGAACATTTTATTTATTTAAGGCTGACTTAACTTAACTGTAATGATTAACAAACCAACCTTTGCTACCATGCTTGTCATGGTGACCCTCATTTCTTATGCCCAAACCAATTATAAGTTCGGCAAAGTATCTGAAGAGGAATTACAATTAACAGAATGTGCGTTCGAACCTGAAGCCAACTCTATGGTTTTGAGTCATACCGGTGACCTTTGGTTTGAATACAATGATGTAAAAAACTCCTGGCAGTACCGTCTGGAAATTGTCAAGCGCATCAAAGTATTTAATAAACTGGATAAGGATATAGCTAATATCTCCATCAGTATCTATGATCCAGAAAACAGCTCAGACAAAGAGCTGATCATGAACCTGAAAGCCTTTACCTATAACCTGGAAGATGGAAAAGTCAATAAGACCAAGCTTTCCAATTCAGAAGAGTACAAGACCAGAATTAGTGAATACCGAAGTGACATAACCTTTGCCCTTCCTGAGGTGAAGGAAGGATCAGTCATTGAGTACAAATACACACTTATATCTGATTTCATCAGCAACCTATATAGCTGGCATTTTCAAGATGACATCCCTGTTGCCTACTCGCAGTTTACCACCAAAATCCCTCAATTCTTCAATTATACACCCAGCCAGGTAGGCACCTACGTACCACTGGAAATAGATGAGTCTGGTATATCCGAATCATTCACTTATTCTTATAAAACTGAACAAGTAAATGGCTCTAATCAGCGTAAAACTGGGAGCATTGAGTCTTCCAGTAAGTTGACAACTTATGTAGTAGAAAACGTTCCCTCTATGCAGGACGAACCCTATATGAGTAATAAACCAGATGTACCAACCAGACTGGAGTTTCAGCTGATGTCTATACAAATGCCAGGTCAAGCGCTCAAGCCGATAGCTGGAAATTACGATCAGTTTAATGAGACGATCATGGACTGGGGTTCATTTGGTGTGGTACTGAAGAAGGGAAATTTTTCAAAGGACCTGATCGCTAACATGAACGTCACAGGTGACAGTCTGGCTATTGCACTTTACCACCACGTTAAAGACCATTTCACACATAATGGCAGCTATGGTTTCACCAGCTCTGATGCTGGCAGAAAGGCTTACAACGATGGTACTGGTAGTGTAGCAGCTATTAATTTGACTCTGTTAGCCATCCTCAGAGAAGCCGGATTCACAGCCAATCCTGTAATTCTCAGCACAAGAGGCCATGGTCTTCCACACCCTATTTATCCTAATTATGAGGAGTTTAACTACGTAATAGCCGCTGTGGAGCTTTCCACTGGAACAATACTATTGGATGCATCCGCTAAATCTGCCTTTGGTATACTTCCACAAAGGTGCCTGAATGGTAACGGATGGATGGCTTCTGAAGATGGAGGACAATGGATCAACCTGAAACAGCAGGCACAGCACGAAACCACCACCATGATCACGATCAATCTAAACGAAGAAGACATTCAATCAGCGCATGTGGTCAAATACTCAGGATATGCAGCTGAACAAGAAAAAGGAGGATATGACTCTGAGGATGAGTCGAAATACATTGAATCACTTGCAGCAAATTTTGTGGACGCAGAGATCAACGATCTAAGTTTTGACAGTGAATCTGCTGATGTGAAGGTGAGCTTTACCGTGAATAAGCCAGGTGATCTGGAAGATATTATCTACCTACAACCCCTTCAAATGGGCATCATTAAATCGAACCCTTTCAAAAGAGAAACACGGCAATCGATAGTAGATTTTGCCTATCCCTTGAGCAAATCAGTAATAGTGAGGATCACTATTCCAGAAGGCTACACAGCGGAACTTCCAGAACCGTCCATTGTGGCTTTACCCAACAAGGGCGGACGATTTACTTACAACGCTTCACAGATGGGCAATACCATAAGCCTGGTTTCCAAATTTGATCTAAACCAAACAATGTTTAGTCCAGATGAATATGCATCATTGAAACAATTCTATGACTTGGTGGTGAAGAAGAACACTGAAATGATCGTCCTGAAAGCCATCTAACCATGAGGTATTGCATACTTATATTCTTTCTGCTAAGTGCGACGACAGGATGGGCCCAAACCATTCTTGAGCAGGTGCCAGATTCCATCAAGCGAAACTCGAATGAGATAGTGCTCATTGATGAGACTGAATTCGAAATACTGGATATTGGGAAAACACGTGAATTACACCACTATCAAGCGGTCATAGTCAACAGTAAAGCTTCAGATCGCAACATTGTCACACTTGGCTATGACGAGTTTACTTCTATCTCTAATGCGGAAGTGATTATATCAACAGTCGGTGGCGAAGAGATTGAAAGGTATAAGCTGAAAGATTTTAGAGATTTTAGCGAGAAAGGCAGCAACCTGGCCTCTGACAATCGATCCAAGTACCTCAAGCCATTGGCACAAACGCCTTATTTGATTGAGGTGACCTACGAGTTAGAACATAATGGATCGTTATTCTACCCAACGTGGGTTCCTCAATCAGATGAACATCAGGCAGTTGTCAGTGCACGGCTAAAGATTATTAGCAAAAACATTCCCTTTAGATACAAAGCTATCGGCATGTCTGAACCATCGATAACCAATGATGGCACATTTACCTGGGAGATCAATGGTCTAAAGCCATTTGAGTATGAAAACTACTCTCCTCAATACTATCATTACACACCAATGTTGTATACCGCTCCAAATGATTTTGTGATGGACAATTTACAGGGAAACATGTCATCCTGGGAAAACCTTGGTAAGTGGCAATATGAACTGATGAAAGATCAGAATACCTTATCCGAATCAGTAATTGAAGAGGTCAAAGCTATGATTCCTGAGGAAGCATCTGAATTGGACAAAATGCGAATTGTGTATGAATACGTTCAGAACAATACCCGATATGTGAGCATTCAGCTTGGTATAGGTGGTTGGAAGCCTTTTGACTCTCAGTTTGTTCATGAAAAGAAATACGGAGATTGTAAAGCACTTTCTTTTTATACCAAGTCCTTACTGGAGGCAGTCGGCATTCAAGCATATTATACGCTGATCAATGCCGGACCATCCAAACGCGAGCCGTTTAGTGATTTCCCGGCCAGGGTATTTAACCATGTGATTGTAACGGTTCCTACTGCCAAGGATACTGTGTGGCTGGAGTGTACTTCTCAAACCAATCCATTTGGCTACCTGGGGACTTTCACCAGTGACCGGAACGCTCTGATGGTTACTGAAAACGGTGGTACGCTTATAAGAACCAAAAGATATGGAGCCAAAGAAAATGAACAACAAACGATCACGACAATTGATATAAAAGAAGATGGCCAGGCGACGGTAGCATTATCCAGAAAATATGCTGGCCTTGAAATTGGAAACAATCGATTCTCTGCGGCAATTCATGCGTCTGAAGATGAACAAACCAAATGGTTCTACGACAACCACAGTTGGGGTTCGGTCACAGTGGCATCACTTAACCTTACCAAACCAACCTCCGAGATTATACCCAAGGGACAAATGGACGTAGAACTAGTCATTGATAATTTTGCTTCGGTTAGTTCTAACCGAATGTTTCTATCCCCGTTCCGTTTCACGAACCTGACTTGGATGGATGTAAAAAACAATGAGCGCACCAGAGATCTGGTAATAAAGTATCCATTCACACAAACAGACACCGTTTTTATCAAACTACCTGCCAAACTGGCCCCTGAGAATCTACCAAAAGACACTCAAACGAGTACGAAATTTGGCACTTTCGATTTAAAGGTAAATGCTTCTGAAGATGGAATTGAGCTCATTCGACAATTTCAGCTGAATCAGGGTAGTTATAGCACTGCGGAATACGCGGACTTTAGAGAATTTATTAGAGCTGTTCAAAAAAGTGACCGTCAGAAGATAGTAATGCTTGATAAAACCTGATTGGTAAAAACTATTGATTAACAAAACCCTGACGATCCACCAACTCATGGATGTCAGGGTTTTGTTTTTTAGATGATCACAGAATCTCTCCAGGTGAATTTGCCATTTTTGATTAGCGCATCGCTACTATGGTAACCTATTAGTCAAACTGCTCACCATATTTGCTCCGCTCGAAGATTTCTACATAATTCTTATTTTCCAGCATGGCATGGATCGCGTCTTCTACACTCGGGAAGGTAGCGCTGTAAGCTTCCAGAATTTTAAATCCCACATAATAACCCATATCTGCTGGATGGCCTTCAGATGTGTTTCCTCCAGAGTACAGCCATTCGGTCGACCGGAAGTTTGCATTCATTTCCAGCTCAAATTCCTTCCACAATTCTTCCTCTATCTCATTCCCATAGGTATGCAAGTGTTCGTTCATAAATGGTTGGTCGCCCAGCATGTAATAAGATACAAAATCAGCCATACCCTCCCTGATAGATTGCTCCAGTGTGGTCACATATTCAGAATTAGTGGAGGTAAAGCGCTGTTGCATATGCACAAACTCATGCACCACAACGGAAGGTAGATACTCTTTTTCCCTGGTCACAGACTGCAGCCAAACACCTAACCCTTCAGTAGGTGTTTGATCATCTTTGGCAAACATCTCCACAGCAATCAGCAAGCCACTGTCAGACACTCGACCTCCAGCCGTCATTCCGCCGATAAGGAAATAAACGTTGTGAAATGTGGTTGAAGGATAGATTTCTGCGAGATCCAAAAACGCGTGCCGGGAAACCGAAATGGTCAAAGACATGTCTAATGTATTCTTCTTTACTGCATCATAATACAAAGTGTATGACTCTTTGGACAAATTGGTCTTTAAAGTAGGTGCGAGATCTTTTTGCTGTGCATAATCCTTCAGCCCCTTAGTCCCGCGATCAATGTAAAGTTGCTGAAAATTGGTGGCAGAAAGATCATCAGAAGCTTCATACACCTCCCAGAACAACTCTATGTCGCTCGTAAAGAACTTCGGCTCTTTTGGGGCGACGACCTGTTCCTCATCACCACAAGCGACGAGTATCACCAAAAAACCGAAACCAATAATTGCCCGAAGAGTATTCACAGGAAATAGCTTTGAGAGGATTAATTACGGATATTGAACAGTAAAATCCAAATGTGCATTGCCTGTCATCCCAAACCTTTAGGTAAGTCACTGGTTCTACTAACCAAAATAACAACTTATGAAGACCTTCTTATCAATAGTACTGATCACATACACACTCTATGCTCAAGCGCAACCAGCTAGTGACATGATACCCGCCAAACATACTGACATTAAAATCCAACCAATCGGGCATGGGTCGCTCATCCTGGAGTGGAATGGTGAAGTCATCTATGTAGATCCTTATGGAGCCGATAAATATGAAGGACAAAAGGATCCGTCCATGATCTTGATCACCGACATTCACGGAGATCATCTGAACGTGAAAACACTGGAAGCGCTCAATACCGAAAAAGCAAAGTTTATTGTTCCTCAGGCTGTAAAAGAACAACTACCTGAATCATTTCAAAAGAACCTCTTCACTTTGGCCAATGGAGAAGCTCGAAAAGTAAATGACATTTCGATTTCAGCTATCCCGATGTACAACTTGCCTGAAACAGAGGATTCTCGTCACCCCAAAGGAAGAGGTAATGGCTACATTATCGATCTGGGAGAAAAGAAGATTTATATCTCTGGTGATACAGAAGACATAGCTGAAATGCGAGCATTGGAAGGAATCGATGTAGCTTTTGTCTGCATGAACCTCCCCTACACCATGGACATCAATCAGGCTGCAAGTGCAGTATTGGAGTTCAAACCCGGTATCGTTTATCCATTCCACTACCGCGGACAAGGCGGCCTGGCGGATACCGAGCAATTTAAGAAAATCGTTAATGAAGGTGATGCCTCGATTGACGTAAGGTTAAGAGAATGGTATGCCGAATAAAAAAGGCCTTGCCGAAAACAGTTTCATAAAGCCCTAGATAACTGTCAACAACAAAGCCTAAGATCTCTTCAACCAAGCAGTTGAAAAAACATACATTCACACACGCTGGTTAGAACCGCCTATATGACTCATAGCCACTGTTACAACTTTTGTATTGTTTGAAACCACTAACAAAAGAATAAGGAACATTGCGACTACCAGTCCCTGCAAAAGAGCCTACAAAATACCAGTGCTACAATACGAGGCGCCACGTATTTTACTACGAGTTGCTACGTAAAACCATCTGAATCCATGTGAATTGGTGAAAAACTCGGTAATTTTCATTCGCAACCGCCGAGACACTCATCCACCTATGCCCATATTACCAAAGTCAAGTAATTTTTTCTATACATCCCAAATGCGGATGAAGATGCTCGGACTACTGGCTGTATTTCTCTGCCTGACACGTGTAGCACTTGCGGCACAGACTCCACCAGAAGATGAAAAAATCAAACAGCTAAAGTTGGCACTGGATACGGTCAGTGGCACCAATAAAGCTGATTTACTCAATGATATCTGTGACGAGTTTGAGCGACTCTCTCTCGACTCAGCAATTACCTATTCACGCAAGGCGCTGGAGCTGAGCGAAATGATCGCATACACCAAGGGAATAGTCAATAGCTTAAACAACATTGGCTACTATCATCAGGAAAAAAGCTCCTATGATAGTGCGCTAACTAACTTCAAAAAAGCCCTTCAGATAGCCGAAAAAGCAAACGATCTTCGACTACAGTCACATTGCTGGAACTTCCTGGGGCGAGTGCACCGGTCGCTATTCAATATGCCCAAAGCAATCGACTGCTACATCAAATCCCTGGAGATACGACACCAAACTGGAGACTCCGTTGGCATAGCCATGGTTAGCGGAAACCTCGGATACCTCTACTGGTCACTTAAAGATTATGAAAATGCCGAGATCTATATGACCAAATCACTAGAGATGAATCTGCAGCTGGACGATTCACTCTACATCGGGAATGACTACTTAAATCTGGGATTGCTCTACCAAAAGAAAGGTGATTTGCAAAAAGGGATCGCCTATTCCGAAAAATCAATGGAGATACTGAAAGCCCAGAATGATCAAATTGGTGTAGCGATTCTCTATGGCAATATTTCACTTATGTTTTCCGAACAAGGTCGGTTCGACAAAGCAAAAGAGTACCTGGATAAGTCATTGGCAATGAAACTGGAACTAGGAGACAACCCTTTCTCCCTTTCCTATACCTATGGAAACTATCAAAAGATCTATCAGGACAATGAAGACTATCCGGAAGCTATCAAAGCCGGGCTGAGAGCAATGGATTTTTTGAGGAAACATCCAAATACTCAAGTAAAACAACGAGTGCTGGAAAGACTGGCCAAGGCATATGTCAAAACAGGAGACTATGAGAAAGGTTACCACTATCTGCAACAATTCATTGCCGTAAAAGACTCTATTCTGGATGAAGAAAAATCCCGTCAGATTCAGCAGCTCCAAACGATCTATGAAACCAATAGAAAGGATGTCACCATCGCGCAGCAGGAAGGCGAGTTAAAACTGGCTCAGGCATCCAATAGATTCAAAACTAGCCTCACATGGTTTCTGGCAGTTGGCTTAGTGTTGATCTTTGCTGGGATCTATTTTTTTAGGTCGTATCGGTTTGCTGTCAAGTCCAGGCAAATGGAAGAGGCTTTTGCTCAGCACTTACTAATTGCTCATGAAGATGAGCGAAAACGCATCTCTCAAGACTTGCACGACTCGGTAGGTCAAAGTCTCATTCTCATCAAGAACAAGGTTTCCCTCAATCAGGATGAGACCACCACTGAAATGGTCTCTAAAGCCCTGGAGGAAGTACGATCCATATCCAAAGCATTACATCCTGCCACACTCGACAAGTTAGGATTGACTGCCAGCATCCAGAAACAGATTCAGGAAGTGGATGAAAACTCTGACATTTTCTTTAGTGAGGAAATTGAGTCTATCGACAATATCTTCAGCAAAGAACGTGAACTCCAAATATATCGGGTGTTTCAGGAAGCAATGAATAACCTGGTCAAACATTCCAACACCAAATCGGCACTGCTTAAAATCGAGAATAAACCAACCTACATCCGCTTATCAATCGTTGATTATGGTGTTGGTTTTGATCTGACTCAGGATGTAAGCTCGCTTCAGGGCCTGGGGATGAAAACCCTGCGGGAAAGGACCCAACTCCTTGGTGGCAAAATCCTGATCGATTCAACCAAAGACAAAGGAACCAGTGTTATTTTGCAGGTGACAAAACCGACCCAGCATGTTTGACCCCACACAATTATCACTGGTCATTGCAGACGATCATCCACTCCTGTTGCAAGGTCTGTATGACACACTGAAGCACTATAAGTTTAAAAAGATCACCGCCGCTTCCAATGGCACTTCAGCGCTGGAGGCAATCATCCAAAACAAGCCAGAAATAGCCATTTTAGATATAGAAATGCCGTATCTAAGCGGTTTGTCTGTGGCCGAGGAATGTAAGAAGAGAAACCTGAATACGCGGATAGTCATTCTCTCTTATCACAAAGAGTATGAGTTTATCTCCAGAGCTAAAGCACTGAACATCAGTGGCTATCTACTAAAAGAAGATACCACAACCGAAATTTACAACTGCCTGGAAAAAGTGTACAACGATCAGTTCTACTATAGCCCTTCGGTAAAGGAGGAGCTGAGCGGATCTAACGCCATTACCAACAAGCTGCTCAACCTATCCCCATCCGAACTGAAAATCTTGAAACTGATAGCCGAGCCAATGGACTCACATTCCATTGGTGAAATGCTACACATCTCCGAGAGAACAGTAGAAAAACACCGAAGTAACATCATCAATAAACTGAAAATACCCAAGCAAGCGAACAGTCTGTCAATGTGGCAGTAGAAAACCGTCACGCTATTTTGGGTATTTAGGATAAGTTTGTGCTCTTATCTATTCATACTTCAAAGACTCTACGGGGTTGGTTTTTGATACCCTGAAAACCTGTGAGAAAATAGTCACTGTGGCTAACAACAGTAACAGTGCAGTGCCCAAAAGAACCGTACCCCATCCAAAATTCACCTGGTTGGGGATGTTGACTATCCACAAGCGATTGACGAAAAAACTCAAAGGTGCAGCGATGATAATGGCCACACCAATCATGATCAAAAAAGACCTTCCAAGCAAGAGGATCAGCTGACCTAAGCCAGCTCCTAATACCTTTCGGATACCAATTTCCTTCACTCGTCTCTCCGTGCTATAAACGGTCATACCCAGCAACCCAAGACAAGAAATCACAATAGCCAGAAAAGCAATGAAGCCAATCACTGCAGCCAGATCACCCATCCATTGATTTGACCTGGCGAGTGATTCATCATAGAAATGTGCCTGCATTGCATGAACCGGATCAATCTCTTTCCATTTTTGCTCCAATTCAGCAATGGTTTCAAGTGGCTCCGCCGAATCAATTCGCACGTTGATATAGTTAAACAGACTGGGGTCAAAACGTACCAGAAGCGACTTGTCTCCTTCACCCATCACCAATGACTGGAACTTAAAGTCCTCAACAACACCGATTATATGCCAGGTGGTGTCGCGCAAATATATCGTCTGACTGATGGCATCATTCGGACTATCAAACCCCATGATTTTCACTGCATATTCATTCACTACCAATTGGTTAGTTCCTGCTGTGCGGCTGTTGTGATTCATCCCGGCAATAACATCAAGACCCAGATTGGTCAATAGATAAGGGTGTAAACTCATCAATTCAGCTTTAAACCAGTCTTCATTCGCGGTGCCATTTTTGGAGTAGACTGTACCATAGCTATTAGGCATTGCCGGAATCATATGACAAGCCGATACGCCAGCCACACCCGGGACTTCAGCCATGGAGTTCATCAGGATTTTATAATCATTTCCTAAAAGAGGAATATTTACAATATTTTCAGTGTTCATGCCATAATCATGCTTTACATAATGATCAAACTGGCGAACTATCGATATGGTCGTAACTATAAATAAGAGTGAAAAAACAAGTTGAGCTACATTCAAAATAGCTCTGAGGCCCATCCGATTATTCCCACCTGGCATTACTCCTTTGATAATCCTAACAGGTGTAAATCGTGACAAAACCGTGGATGGATAAAGGCCAGCTATCAGCCCAATCACTACAGAAAACCCGAAGAACATACCAAATATGGAAGCATTGAACTGCAAGTCGAGGTGAAGCTGTCTGGTAACCCAAAGATTGAGAAACAGTGGTTTTATTAAAAAAAGCAAGAGATTGGCTAACACCAGGGAAATACATGCAATCAATACAGACTCCACCATGAATTGCATAAAGACATCAGACCTGTTTGCTCCGTTTACTTTTCTTACACCTATTTCTTTGGCTCGAGTAAGTGCTCTGGCCACTGACAAATTGGTATAATTGAGTCCCGCCGATATCATAACAATCAGCGCCAGAATTGACAAGATGTAATAAGCCTCTATAGGTAATTGCAGTGAAATTGGGTTTCCAAGAAACTCACCTAAACGCACGTCTGACAGTGTCTGAGTATAAAAAGTTCGATCTCCTAGCTGGACTCCTTTTGTCTCTTCAATCTGCTTTAAGGCGAGGTTTAACCCAGCCGGTGCCACATCAGGCCTTAGCATCACATAGGTATATGCCGAAGAATGGTTGTCCCACTTGCTGAGTCGATCGGCAATCATCGGAATTTGACCTGCAGTAGAAATAGAAACAAGGGCATCAAATTGAAGGTGTGTGGAGTATTGCTTCATATCCAATACCCCAGTAATGATAAAGGAGCCCCAGTCAGTGGCTTCTGCACTGCTTTCCATCCCCAAATCAATTTGAATTCCTTCCAGACCTCTTTCAGAGAATTGTATTGATTGACCTATAGGGTCTCCCAAAGGAAAAAGCTTCTCGGCAGTCGCTTGACTAATCACCATACTTCTGGGCTCCAAAAGTGCCGTAGCTTCCGCACCTTGAGTAAGCTTTAACCCCATTACATCGAAAAAATGCTCATCCGCAAAAAAACCTCTGACCTCTACGGATTTACTTTCTGTAATGACATCACCTCCAAGGCTCTTTACCAGCTGTGTTACCCGCTCTACATTGGCATAGTTTCTCAGTTCTTCGGCAATTGGTCCGGGTGTTGATGCATTGGCATTTCCTCCATTTGGGGTCTGAGTCACTACCCGGACCACCCGATCAGCATTGGGATTGAACTGGTCCATCTCAGCCTGCTCCGCAATCATCAATATGATGAGCATAGCCACAGACATGGCTACAGCCAATCCGAAGACATTGATAAACGAGAAGGTCTTGTACTTCAGGATATTCCGCATCCCTACTTTTAAATAGTTCTTAAACATAGTCCATTGAGTTATTTGAGTAATTGATTGATCAAATCCGACAATCCCGGGCCTGAAAAGCTTGATCACTTCCCATGCAAAAAGCCAATTGGCTCTGTGCTGGCCCCTGGTTTGAGTATTTTCTTCATAGAGCTCGATGAGATCACCCTCGATGTATTTCAACAATTCGGGTCGGCAGAACCATCGCAAGAATCGTAGCGGTATTTTGGGTGGGTTATTCATCTCTCAACACATCTACAGGGTTGGCCAATGCGGCTTTGAAGGTCACATAAGCAATGGAAATCAATGCGATACCAGCCACCACCAGGCCAGCCACCACAAAGAGCCCTGGGGTTAGTGTAATTCTAGTTGCATAATCATCTAAGTACCTCGACATCAAATGATACATAATCGGCCAGGTAATACCGTTTGCAAGAAGTAAGAGCCAGGCTGTTTCCTGATTGAGCAAAATCATGATATTGGACAAGCCTGCTCCAAAAGTTTTCCGTATACCAATCTCTTTCATACGGCGGAGCGTGTTGTGAGACGCCAGTCCGATCAGTCCCAGACAGGCAATGAGGATAGCCATTCCAGAGAATAGAACAATTGTTTTCCCTAGCTTTTCATCATTCTGGTACTGACGATTGTAGCGATCATCCAAAAAGAAAAACTCAAATGGATCTCTAGGAAACATCCCAGCAAGCAAGCGTTCGGACTTATCCAAAAGAGGACCAGGATGACCTTCATAGTCTATGACATAGTAGTGGATATACTCCATGTCACAGTAAAAAATCAAGGGCTCTACAGAATAACGAGAGGATAGGTGATTGTAATCATCTACAATTCCAATTACAGGCAGTTCGTATTTGTAATCAAGAACCAACGTTTTGCCGATAATGGAATCGACCTGCTGAAAACCGAATAACCTGGCTGCAGACTCATTAAGAATGACTGAGCCATCGATATCAGAGCTCCTTCTGAAAGTGTGCCCTGACTGAAGCTTGATGCCCAAAGTTTTGAAATAATCCAGACCTACACTCAGTATATCTATGGTCTGGCCTTCGGCATTTTCATTACCCTTAAGTCGAACAACTCCAGGATCTACCGCCGCCTCCCCAGGAATCTTGTTTGCTGTGGTCACAGATCGGACGTACGCCTCTCTAGAGATTTCATCAATGAATCCTTTGTGCTTGATTTGAAAAATCGAATCGGAATCCTCATCCACTTGATTGGGTCCTCGAATAACCAGTTTATTGTTCTTATCAAATCCACCATCGGACCGTCTCATCAGCTGCAGTTGGTCATGAATACCAATGGCTCCAATGATTAAAGCAACTGAAACAGAAAACTGAAAAACGACCAATCCGCGATAAAGCCAACTTTTAGAACCTAAACCAATGCGTGCCGATCCAAGCCCATGACTTGACCTAATCTTATTGAGTAGTAGGACTGGATAGATTCCAATAATTGAAGAGGCAACCAAAACCCCTAACATCAATCTCCAATCACTCAGCATTGAGCTAATGGTAAGCCAGTTCATTTGAAAGCCAATCAGACGCTGCAAATAAGGAGCCAGTATCAGTAAACCTCCTCCCGCCAGTAGTAACGCCGACACATGCACGGCAAGTGTTTCGAAGAAAAACAATCCAGCCAACTGGCTCTGATTGGCACCTAATGTCTTGCGAACCCCCATTTCTGCTGTTCTGCGAAATGTTCTAGCCATAGATAGATTGACATAATTGATCCAGGCAATGGCCAAAATGAACCACCCAATGTAAAAGATAACCTTTATTATGGTTGGATTAACTGTCTGTGCTGTGACCAATTCTTTCTCATAGATTGGATCGAAATGAATCTGCTGAACAGGTTGTAAATTGAAATGCATGTCAAATTTTTTAGATGCATTATACACTCCACGCTCCTTCAAATAGAGCTCGTTTAGCTTCTCTTCCACTCCTATTGGGTCGGCCCCTTGGGTCAATAAGAGGTAGGAATAGAATTCATGATTGGTCCAGTGGTTTTCTGCCTCCCCTTCATACCACCAGTTGAGTGTTTGGTAGCTTATCAGCACATCGAATTGAATGTGGGAGTTTTGAGGCGGATCAGCAATCACTCCGGTGATTGTATATAGTTCGCCAGCTCCGTCTACCGAGATTTGCTGTCCAAGCGGGTCTTGATCTCCGAAATACTTCTGTGCAGTGGATTCGGTCAAAACCATTGTTCTCAGCTCACTCAAACAAGTCTTTTCATTGCCACTTAGTAGTGGAAAAGAGAATATTTCAAAAAAAGATGGGTTGACAAAGCCTACTCTAGACTCACGAAACTTCTTTTTGCCGATAGAAAGTGTCAGGTCCCCATGACCTGCAGAAGCATAATCATCATACCGACTGTAGGACTTGATCTCAGGCAGGAGCTCCGAAACATAAGGAGCAAGACGTGGTGGAGTAGCAGCTAGAAATCGCCTTTCACTCCCATCAATAGAGAAGTCAGCTGTAACTCGATAGATACGATCCTTATTTTGATGAAATCCATCAAAACTGCTTTCATAAATGAAGAATTGATAGATCGCGAGAAAAGAAGCAATCCCAAGAGCCAACCCAAAAATATTGATAGTAGAATACATTAAATCTTTTCTCAAGACCCGGCGGGTCATGGTGGCGTGATGCCTTATTAGACCCAATGTGTTTATTTGCAACAATCGAGATTTGATGATGGCCGGTTTGAATAATTTCAACACTTCAAGGGTGAAATAAAACTGTGCCACCAAAACCTTCTTGGTTGACAGTTGCTCTTCATAGAGCTCGATGAGATCCCCCTCGATGTATTTCAACAATTCGGGTCGGCAGAACCATCGCAAGAATCGAAGCGGTATTTTGGGTGGTGTTTTCATAAATAAATAATCTTATGTCTGGCTCTTTACCCCACCCCTAAGCCGGGCCTCCCTAAAGGGTGGGATTGAAAACGTCAAAGGGCTGAATTTGAAATTCAGATTATTCATCTCTTAGCAAGTCTGCAGGATTATTAGCTTGTACTTTTCGCATATATGTCCCAATGATAAGGAGTGCCAAAATGAACAAGCTAGCTATAGATAAAAGGATGGTTACGGGTGATACTTCGATTCTGTAAGGGTAGCTTTCTAACCAATCACCTGACCACTTGAGAAATACAGGAACTCCTATTGCTGCAGCAATATTCATCAACCATAGATACTCTTTGAATAGCAGCTGCCCCAGATTGATCAAACTAGCGCCTAAGACTTTGCGAACAGCTATTTCTTTGGTCCTTCTATCAATACTGTAAGACACCAAACCAATCAAGCCTAAAGCGCAGATGATTAATGCCAGCACAGCAAAAGTGTAGGCAAGTTTTTGCATGGTTCGCTCGTCAGCATATTTTGCATTAATCTCACGATCCAGAAAATGCATATTGACTGGTAGTTGACTAAACTCAGTGTGTACTTGATCTATTAAATCAACCACTTCATTGGTCTTACCAGCCTGAGCTTTCACAAATATATAATTGGGCTCGGTCACATTGCGAATGACCAATGGGTTGATCTTTTCATGAAGGGTGGAGAAGTGAAAGTCTCTGGTCACCCCTATGATCGTGCCTTTCTTGCCCCAAAACGACAAGGTCTCCCCAATGGGGTCTTCAAAACCAAAAAGCTCTGCCGCAGATTCATTGATGATAAATCGAGTAGAGTCAGGGTGTAAATCAGAGGAGAAAAAGGACCCACTTTTTAATTGTATAGCTAATAACTCAAGCATACCAGGCTCTACGTTTTGTATGCCAATAAAATGCTCTGACCCCTCTGTTTTCAATCGCCAGTTGACATCTCCTGTATACCCAAGCGGACCTATAAAATTATGACTTGAAACACCTGTAGTCGATACGGCGGTGCTCTGATCCAGTAGATCTCTGATCTCTTTGTACTTAGGCCTGGACTGCTGATCAAGTTCCAGAAATAGAATATTCTCCTTTTGTAATCCCAGATCTTTCGACGAAATATAAGAAAGCTGCTGATAGATGATTACTGTTCCCCCTATGATCATGATGGAGATGCTGAACTGCAATGCTACGAGTCCTTTCCTAATAAATGAAGAGCGCTTGTTATCTGTCAATGAACTCAGTGCAAAAAGTTTATTCGCTCGAGATAGCGAGACCGAAGGATACACTCCCGAAATGACTAAAGTCACTAGAAATATGCCAAGCAACAGCACATAAAAGTACCTGTCAGTCAAATCTATAGAGACAGATTTGCCTGTAATAGCATTGAAAGATGGTAACGAAACCCACGCTCCGATCACTCCGATCACCATTGCCACCAACACGATCAAACCCGACTCTGTCAAAAACTGACCTATCAAAAGAGGGCGTGTTGCTCCGATAGTCTTGCGTATGCCCACCTCCCTATCTCGCTTGATAGCTCTGGCCGTGGTGATATTCACATAATTAAAACAGGCTATAAGTAAAGTGAAGCCTGAAATGATCATGAAAAGAATTAAAGTGTCAATTCTTCCTCCTGCCTGAACACCATTTTCAAAGCGATCATACAGGTGCTGATCGCCGAATTTCTGAAGTGTCAGATCATACCATTTCATGTCTGCTTTAGCAGTAGGTAACTTCTCGATCTTTTGCTGAAACTGACCAATGTCCGTCTGATCTTCGAGTTCTATATAAGTGACAAACCAGGTATTACCCCAGTCGTTCATATCCTCACCATATAATGCCTCCAGGTTCTCTATGGGGATCAGCATATCAAAACGAATTGAAGACTGCTGAGGAAAATCTTCGAACACTCCAGAAACCAGAAATTCGAGATTGTAAGATTCATAATGTAAGGAAATGTGTTGCCCAACAGGAGACTCTTCCTTGAAATAAGCATCAGCTAACTTTTTAGAAATGACAATATTGGGCTTATCCTGTAAGCAGTTCTGAGCATCTCCTTCCAGCAATGGAATGCTAAACATTTCGAAAAAATTAGGATCTGCAGATGCAAAGGACTGCTCGGATAACTGGCCATTGAGCGTTACAGCGATCGGTTCATCCACTGAATAGCGCACTCGACTCTTGACTTCTGGAAAATCCTCCAATAGTATGTCTCCCAAAGGGTACACAGTACCTTCATCGGTATAGTTTTCTCCATTCAAATCAAGGTTCATCATGATTCGATACAGGTGGTCTCCCTTTTCATGAAATCTATCATAACTGTACTCATCCATGCACCAATAGTATGTGAGCAGTGCGCACCATATACCGCAGGCTAAGCCAATGACATTCACTCCAGTGAAAAACTTCTCTTTTCTGAACACTCTAAAGGCCATTTTCAAGTGATTTCGAAACATAGTCCATTGATTTATTTGAGTAATCGATCTTTTGCTTTTGATAATTCCAGGACGGAATAGTTTGACCACCTCCCATGCAAAAAGAAGGCGAGCCTTTTTTTCACCTTTCTGCTCCATGTTCTCTTCGAATAGCTCGATCAGATCTCCCTCAATGTATTTGAGTAAATCTGGCCGGCAGAACCAGCGTAGCAAACGGAGCGGTATTTTAGGTGGTTGTGCTCGCATCTCACCCAATTTTCACATCTAAAGCCGGCTTAGGGATAGCATCATATAGCTGATTTCGCATTTTACGTGTCTCCTCTATGGCATTTTTTCCTAGAGTAGTGATATTGAAATAGCGCTTGGGCCTACCACCTCTTTCGCTTGTACTCTCCCCTTCGTAAGACGTGAGATAGCCTTTATCTTCCAGCCGTTTTAGGGCAGATTGGAGTGCCCCCACACTAACTTTCCTACCCTGGCGCTCTTCTATTTCTTTTTTGATAGATACTCCGTAGGCATTCCCATATAGCACGCCAACGGTGAGCATTACTACCTCTTCAAATTCTCCAAGTTGAAACTTTCCCATAGTTTTTTCCTAATTGCAGTATTGCAATTATAGATACTCATACGGTTATTTCCTAATTGTAGTTTTGGTAATTTGGTTTATTACGGGATATCCTCCACATAGTCCGGATGACAGAACCAGCGAAAAATGTTTAGTAAAAACTTTAGTGGCTGAGAACGGTTATTCATCCCTTAGACATTTCGTTGGGTTAATTTGAGAAGCCCAAAAAGCGTGTGTCCCAACAATCGCAAAGGACAAGAATCCTGCTACTAGTCCTACTACAACAAATGTGTTGTAAGGCATGTCTATTCTATAAGCAAAATTCTCTAGCCAGGATTGACTCACCCAAAAAGCAACCGGAATGGCCAAAATAAAGGCAACTAAAACCCACCTCATAAACTCCTTTGATAATAAAAAAATAATTTGACCAGAACTGGCACCAATAACCTTGCGGATTCCAACTTCTTTGGTTCTTGCTTGAATGACACCCCAGGAAAGTGCTATCAGACCAAATAAAACAATGATTATGGTTGCTTTTGAAAAAGCGTTAACTATTTTGAGAAGTTTTAAATCGTCATTGTGATACTTTAGAAATTTATCATAAGTAGAATAGTAGATCATGGACTCATTTAGAAATATCTTTTCCCATACTTTCTCCACTTGTTCAAGTACCTCATTCAAATTTCTTCCAGAGTAATTCAAGATCATTCTATGATAATTGTCCTTATCTCCAATCTCAATTATTGCTGGTTTGATGGAGTTGTATGCTGAAGCATTCACAAAATCGGCAACAATGCCAAGAGCAGGTTTATCCAATCTTGGAATCCTTCCATCATTTACGCTTTGCCAACCCAATTTTTGAGCAAGGGTTGCATTGATATAATATCCACTTCGGATGGTCTGATCAGGTAGAGAAATCCCAACCGTGGATAAATAATCCTGGTCTCCAGTGATTCTTATTATCTCTGAATCGAGACCATCTACATAATAATACCATACACCTCCTCCAATTGGAGCCCCATAAGTTAGTGAAGCATTTTCTACTATGCGTTGTGAAAGAATCTCAGTTTTAAGCAGGTTAAGTCTACTCCTAACATCTCTATTACCAACTTCCAAAACAAGTAAATCCTTTTCCATTCCCATGGGTCGATCTTTGACATAGTTGATTTGATCGACGATGATTAGACTACAAATTACCAAGGCTATTGAAATCATAAATTGTGGTACTAGCAATAGTCTAGTCATGTGGATATTGATGCTTTTGCCCTTATGTAGCAGTTTTAAAGGACTGGAACTTTTTAACCTCTCAAAAGCAAGTATCCCAATAATTAAAACCAAAAATAGAAATACACCAGACCAGCTTACTATAACCTCAAAATGAAAAAGGTCGTTTGGGCTAAGGCCAATTTCCAACCATTCATTTGTCTTGGCCAACATCAGATAACTGATGAAAATTGAGATAAATGTCCCAATAGTCATAAAGACAGCAACATCAATCATGACTGATCTCCTGAGTGTTGTAGTAGGAACACCAAAGACTTGTTTAACCCCAAGTTCCTTTCTTCTTCGATATGATGATAAGAGGAATAAATTAGTAAAATTGAAAACGATCACGATTAAAACAAGAATGACTATACTCCAGCCAATGAAATAAATGTTTGGTGAGGTGTAATGATTAAAACTCCAGGAATTGTCCGCATCAAAATGAACCTCTTCGAGTGTCTCCAGGTGCAAGCGACATTCATAATCTGTAAGGGCAGTTAGTTCGTTTCCACGTTTTTTCAGCGATTCAGCCAATACTGTCTTCGACTGCTTAACATAGAATACGGATTGGCTAATTGATTTTGGAATTGGCACCACTGCATCAAACTTAAGTCCAGAATTGTAAGATGAAATATCAACCACTCCAGATACTACATAGCTCATACTGCTTCCCTTTTCGTTCACTTCAACTATCTGACCAACTGGATTCTTTGCATGAAACATACGTGAAGCCATTCCAGAAGATAGAATTATTTCATTTTTGTCCAATGGAGACTCATCACTCGAGTTTTGAAGCTGTAACTCAAAAAAAGTTAAGAAATTAGTATCAACAGCGATAACGACTGGTTCCAACAATTCAAAAGTGGATGTTGAGATGGAATAAATTTCACTTTTTTGAATGCGACACGAATTAGCAAACTCAGGACAAGAATTCATCAAATATGTTGAAGCATCTTCAGAAATAGACGAAATCCAAATATCACTGTTCGGATCAATGAAATCATCTATCAATACTCTAAAAACCTTTGACTTACTTGTTAGATAGTTGTCTACATCAGATGCTTTGATGAGAAAAGACAATAGCAAGTGAATTAAAGTCAGTCCAACAACCAAACTACCTATGATCAGGCTTGAATAGAGCTTTTGCCTCCATAAGATTCGAATCGAGCTTCGGACCTGATCTCTAAAAATTGGCAGCAACATAGTGTTATTAGTTAATAATGGCTTGGATAACGACGGCCTCAGCAACTTCACCACCTCGTAAAAGAACATCCACTTAGCCCGTGTTATACTCTTATTTTGAGCAATGATTTCAAACCGCTCCAGCAAATCTCCCTCTATGTCTTCCACATAGTCCGGATGACAGAACCAGCGGAAGAAGCGCTGGAGGTATTTTGGTGGTTGGTTATCTTGTCTGTTCATTACTTTTATCCCCAACCCCCCTGAAGGGGGCTCATGAGTTGGTCACATTCAGTTTTAATCCTATTAACAACTTGGGATAAGTCTTTTTCAATTTCTTCATTTTTAATCCTGAGTATCTTAATCCCTAGCTGATTCAATTCATATGTACGCCCTTGATCATATTCACCTTGATCTTTACTCAAATGAATAGCACCGTCAACTTCTATTACTAGTTTCAGTTTATGACAGTAGAAATCTGCTATAAACTCACCAATTGGATGCTGTGACTTAAATCTCAACCCCAGAATCTTGTTTGATCTTAATTCTTGCCAAAGCTTTCGCTCTGAAAAAGTCAAATTTTTACGGAGAGCTTTTGCCCGTTCAAAGATTAGAGGTGAAGCACCATAAAACATATTTCGATGATCTGTCAATTGTTTTTTATTTAACATAAAACATTACTCTCAAACAATTTCTCCCTTTAGGGTTGGGGTAAAAAATTGTTTGAATTAGCCCTTATCCAGTGCATAGTCAGGAATGGCATTCCAGAGCCCAAGACGCTGTTCCTTGGTTTCTCTCAAGATCACCTGACCATGATTGGTCAAAGTGAAAAAGCGCTTGCGCTTGCCTCCTCTTACAGAGGTAGCCTCACCAAACTCCGATTGGAGGTAACCCTTCTTCTCCAGCCTTCTAAGCACTGTCTGCAACGAACCAATACTCACTTTACGGTCCAGCCGCTTTTCCATCTCCTCTATAATGGCGATTCCGTAGGCCTCTCCCTGCAAAATGGCCACCGTGAGCATCACTACTTCCTCAAATTCTCCGAGCTGATATTTTCCCATAATGATATATTTACCTTAAACGTAGTTAATATGTTTCACTATGTCTAAAATATTTTTACCTTAATTGTAGTTTTTACTCAAAAACCTCATCTCTGCTTAGCTTTCGGTCAATAGCGAAAACCATTTATTAAGTAAAAGTCCTTCGAAGTTCTTCTATACCAACCCAGACCTCAGGTTAACACTCTTTAACGTTTGTTAAGAACCCTTTAACATCCATCTTCCGATTACTGGAGCATACCAACTTCAAAATCTAATGATGAAACAATTACTACTACTTACGTGCATTGCAATTGGAATTACCGCAGCAGCCCAGAAATCTGGAAAGGTCACTTATGATGAGGTGACCACAATGGACGTCCACTTTCCTGAGGGAATGGAATTACCAGAAGGTTTTGAAATGCCTTCAGAAAATATCTTCAAAAAAGTACTCCTGTTTAACGAAAACGAATCCCTTTATAAAAATCTACCACAAGAACCGGTAGTGAATGAAGTGAAGTCAGAAGGTTTTCACCTGGAAATCAAAAATGACATTCCTGAAGATTATTACTACAAAGACCTGAACAAAGGATCGAAAGTGGAACAGCGCCAATTCCTCGACCGAACCTTCCTGATGAAAGGTGAGCTCAAAGATTTTCAGTGGAAAATCGCCCCAGAGCAGAAGAAGATTCTGGACTATATGGTGCAAAAAGCAACCACAACAATGGACACCCTGGAGATCACAGCATGGTTTGCTCCACAGTTGCAGATTAACAATGGTCCAGACCGATATGGAAAACTTCCAGGTCTAATTCTGGAAATCGAGATCCCCCAACTGAAACGTGTGATCACTGCCAAAGAAGTAGTGCTAGATGCTATTGATGAGCCGATAGAAGCTCCGAAAAAAGGCAAAAAAGTCTCGGACGAAGAGTTTGAAAAGATCAGAGCTGAAAAGCTGGCGGAAATGCAAGCCCAGTTTGGAGGCAAGGGTGGTGTATTTATCCAGACGATAGATAACTAAACTCATGCGCTTTTATTTACTAGTATTCTTGCTGGGCGGGATCGGTCTGTCCCTTCACGCCCAGCGAGTAGAGATTCAGGGCACCCTACTCGATGAAAATGGTGAAGGTCTTGTTGGAGCCACCATTACACTTCTCAATAAAAGTGACTCTATCATGGTAGCTTTCAGTGTGACCAACGCATCAGGTGGATTCAAAATGGACAAAGCGCCAAAGGGCCAGTATCTCTTGATGGGGTCTTTTATTGGCTATGAACCGTATACCATAGCTGTTACCATTGACGAAGAGACTCCTTTCCCTCTCACATTGGAGCCAATGACCATGAAGCCAAAAGACCAACTGCTCAATGAAGTAGTAGTAGGTAGTGACCGCATCCCAATCACCTTGAAAAAGGATACCATCGAATACGATGCGAAGGCATTCAAAACCAGTCCCAATGCGTCCGTAGAGGATCTTTTGAAAAAGCTCCCTGGTGTGGAAGTACAACGGGACGGAACAGTCAAAGCGCAAGGTGAGAATGTCCAAAAAGTGCTGGTAGATGGAAAAGAGTTTTTTGGGAACGACCCTAAAATAGCCACCAAAAACCTTCCAGCCGATGCAGTGGATAAAGTCCAGGTCTTTGATAAAAAATCCGAGTTTGCAGAGTTTGCCGGGATAGAGGATGGAAACGAACAAAAGACCATCAATCTCTCCTTAAAAGTGGATAAGAAAGATGGCACTTTTGGGAAGATCACAGGAGCTTATGGTACTGATAATCGCTTCCTGGGAAAAGCAAACATCAATCGATTCAATAGTAAAAGCCAACTGTCTTACATTGGCAACTACAACAACATCAATCAGGTAGGCTTTACTATTGGGGATTACCTCAGCTTTGGTGGTGGCGGGTTCAGTGGAGGCAACGGATCCTTATCCATAGAAGTACCGGATGGAGTCTCGGTAGGCAATCGCGGGCAAGATGGGATCATCACCAGCACCGCCACAGGGCTCAACTTCAACCAGGACATTGGGGAAAAGCTAGAGCTCAGATCCAATTATATCTTTAACAGTTCCCTTGGGGATGTGTATCGTCAGGTGAACCGAACCAACTTCCTGGAAGACGGAGCACAATTCAGTAGCCGATCCATTTCTGCGCAGGACAATCGTAACTTTAGCCATAACCTCAGTGCCCGGTTGAAATATGAAATTGACCCGAGTCAGGACATCACTTTCAAAACTCAGGCAGGTCTAATCGATCGAAATTTCCAGGTAAATGATGAAACTGTTACCGCACAATCCGGAATAGACCAAAATCGCACGCTTGGGAATTCGGAAACGATAGGAGATGATTATTCAGTGAACTTGTCAGGGACTTATCGAAAGAAGTTCAATAAACCTGGTCGTACCATTACCGGAACCATCGAAACGACGATCGGAAACAATCAAAATGATGGGTATGTATCCGCAATTAGTGAGGTCTTCTACCCAGACTCGACGATTCGCACCACACTCCTACAGGATCAGCTCTCTGATAATGCCGTGTTGAACTACTCTGGTAAGATTGGGTATACCGAACCGCTTGGGAAGTACGACTACATTGATTTTCAGGTCGAACATAGAAACTTCAACAATGATGTGGTCCGTGATTACTATGATGTAACCACCAATGATCGAGTGTATAACGCCACACTGTCGCGAGCATTTACCAAAGATTATGTGTACGATGTGTATGGGGCCAATTATAACTTCAACAAGAAGGATTTCAGCTTTGCAGCGGGGCTCAATTACCAAACCAGTGACCTGATCGGCGAGATTACTTCAGAGCAAGTAACTATTGAGCAGGAGTTCAACAAGTTCCTCCCTACAGCTAAAGTTGGCTATGAGTTTGGCAGTGGTAAGAACATCAACCTTTCGTACCGTACGAGTCTTCAGGAACCATCTCTACAGCAACTACAGCCAACAGTGAACAACGCTGATCCGCTGCGCATTTATCAAGGTAATCCTGATTTGAGCGCAGAATATGCCCATCAGGCCAATCTCAACTTTGTATGGTTTGATCAGTTCTCTTTCACCAATTTCTTCGCTTTTATTAGTGCGATCTATACGAATAACAAAATCGTCACGGCATCTAGCATCAATGAAAGTCTGGTGCAATTTTCACAACCGATCAATACGGATTACGACCTTTTATTGACAGGTTCGTGGAATTTTGGACGACCTATCAAACCTCTCAAAATCAAATACAACATCCGCCATCAAATCTCCTACAATGAAGGCTTTGTCTACCTCAACAACGTGGAAAACATCATTAATCGATGGGATCATAACGTGACCTTTAAGGTGGAAAATCGCAATAAGGACAAGTTTGATGTGGTGATCGGTAGCAAGGTGCAATACAACACCACCAGCTATTCCGAGAGTGAACTGTTTGATCAGAACTTCACCAATTTCGATCACTTCATGGATGTCTCCTGGAACATCACCAAGAAATGGCTCATCAAGAGTTCGGTCGATCGGCTGACGTATTCTTCAGAGGATTTCAGTACGCAACCCAACAGAACACTTTGGCGAGCAGAACTCTCCCGATTCTTCCTCAAAGGAGATCGTGGTGAATTGAAGCTAGTGGCTTTTGACCTGCTGAACCAAAACATTGGTGTAGATCAAAGCAGTGCGGCTAATTACATTCAGGAAGAGCGAGTGAATGCTTTAGGGAGGTATTTTTTGGTGAGCTTTACCTATTCGTTATCGGCATTCAAAGGTGGTGGAATCCATATTGAGCGCGGGAGGTAGTAATGTAAATGGCATTAGCTAAATTAGCAATATGCAAATCTCATCTGATGGATCGAAGTAAAAAGAGAAGACAAAAAAGAATAAATCTGCTGCGCTATGCGGGTAAAATTGATCTTTCTATCGATTTAGATAACCTCAGAGACAGAAAAAAATGTGATTTTCTATCAGAGGGAAAAAACAATTCCCCCAACCTGTAACAAAAATCGCCTCGGAGTATCTAAGCCATAAAACACTTAGAAAAATGAGACGATTTTTTTACTTAACACTACTTATTGCATCTGTTAACTTTGGTTTTGCTCAGAGCAAGGCCTTCGATGTAAAGGTGGCCGGCAAAGGCCAGCCAGTTATTTTTCTACCAGGGTTTACTTGCCCTGGAGCTATCTGGGATGAAACCATTTCCAACCTGGATTCCAAATTCAAAACCTACCAGTTCACCTACGCCGGTTTTGGCGATGTGCCTGAGATCGAGATGCCATGGTACGGGACATTGGCAAAAGAGATCGCCAGCTACATTGAAGAGCAAAAGCTCAAAAATGTCATCATCATTGGCCACAGCATGGGCGGGATGCTGGCCATTGACATTGCTGCCAGGCACCCAAACCGGATTTCCAAAATGGTCATGGTAGATGCCTTGCCGTGCATTCGAGAGATTGTGATGCCACAGGTGCCAGTGGAGCAAATTGCTTTTGAGAGTCCTTACAACACACAAATGATCAACGCCTCTGATTCGGCACTGCGGATAACTGCCGGATACATGGCCATGGGTATGAGTAACCAAACCTCCAGACATCAGGAGCTAATTGGGTACATCATGAATTCAGACCGGGAAACGTATGTGTATGGCTACACGGAGTTGCTCAAATTGGATCTACGAGAGAAACTGGCAAACATTCCAGCATCCACATTGATTCTGGGTGCGGATTTTCCATCTAAAGAAGCGGTCATGCCCAATTTTGAGTCGCAATTCGCGAACTTGAAAAACAAAGAAATCAAGATCGCCAGCAACAGCAAACATTTTATCATGTTTGACCAACCGGAGTGGTTTTATGCTGAGGTGAACAACTTCCTGAAGTAATGACCTTACAACAACGATTCGAAACCTATTTCAACCAATACCAGGACATGGTACACTCACTATGTCTTGGTTACTCCAAAGGAGATCGGGACCTCACCAATGACCTGGTACAGGAAACGTTTATCAAAATATGGGGAGCGCTACCCAAATTTGAAGAGCGCTCGACCCCAAAAACCTGGATCTATCGCATATGTGTCAACACATGTCTCCTGCATATCAGAAAAACGAAAAACAAACAAACTGAAACGCTCGCTACCAATCACTCAGATATTGTGGAAGAGCCTTCCAAAGACAAAAACTACCATGAGCTCTATTGGGCCATTGGTCAGCTGAAGGAACTAGACCGCATCATTATCATGCTGGTGTTAGATGAATTGCCTTACGAGGAAATAGCAGAAATCACCGGATTAACTGAAGGAAACCTAAGGGTGAAAATTTCAAGAGCAAAACAGAAACTGAATAAACTATTGAGCAATCATGGAAGATAAATTTGATCAACTTAAGAATAGCTGGAAGGAGGCCAAAGAAGGCCAATCAAGCAACAATAACAGCAATGACATGCTGAAACTAGCACAAACAAATCATGCCAATTCCAAAAAGGCCCAAGTTGGGAATATCATCGTGTTATCACTAGTAGTGGTCGGATTATGTGCCTTTTTCATATTCCTCGCGCCAATGCAAGAAACGCTCAGCCGAGTTGGGATCGGCCTGATGATTGGTGGATTACTTGTTAGAATCATCATAGAACTGGTCAGCCATCAAAAGGCCAGAAACATCGATTACTCTTCTTCGAGTACCGACTCTACCCAACAAGCGAAAGAGTATTATAACTATCGCAAACGCATACATGGCCCTGTCACGATCACCATCATTGCACTGTACACCATTGGGTTTTACGCACTGACACCAGAGTTTAGTAAGTATTTTGATAGGTTTTGGATGTGGATGATCGATGGAAGTTATGTGGTCATTGCCCTTGTACTTTTCATAGGCATTCGCAAGGGAGTTGTTCAGGAAATGAAAGACCTACGACAGATCATCAATTTGGAAAGTAGTTTCAAAGAATAGTCTATAAGGTTAGAGCCCAGATTGCCCCAAACCATTGGACAGTCCTTGATTCATAACCAAAACTTAACAACACACAGCGGTCGGTTAACCATCCATTAAGGTTTGATGAAGAGGTGAACCGACCGTTTTATTTCTTCGTGCCCGGTGCTTCATTTGCTCTCCCAACTAAACTATAGCAAATGTTATTTCCCAGAATACTCATTGCTTCAATGACTGTGCTATGTTCCTTTTCAGTGAAGTGCCAGACATTTGATGCCAACTCTAAACTCAAAGGGAAATTAGTGATCGCCGGAGACACTTTTGAAGGAACGCTAGATGTGAACCTGGATCTCAATCAAGTGCTTTTCTCAAAAGACAACCAAATGAAGATCTATGGCGCTTCTCAATTGGATCAGATACTCCTCAATGATCACCTGGCATTCGTTTCGGCCAGTATTCAAAAGACTCACTACCTGTTTGAAATCCTAACTCACGGGCAAATAACCCTGCTATACAAAGAAGGCATTACTAATGAATTTACTAACAAGGTACTTGACCCATATTTTGTACAAACGCCGAATGGATTGAAAGAACTCACTCGAAAAAAGGATTTCTTAGCGCTCTTTGGTAACGATGAAAAATGGATGGAACTCCACATCAAAAATGATGATTTGGACCTGGGCATTAAAGAAGACATCATTACAGCTTTTGGTTACTATAACCAAACCTTCGAAGCAACGAATCCCAGTCCATGAAGTCAAAAAAAAGGTCTATATTTCATTCAATCCAACATTTACTCAACTGATATTCACCTTTATCCACTATTTTTATTAGCCTGAAAACGAAATAACCAGGGGAATGAACAAAAAGAGTCATCTTCTCGTTTAAACCGACAATGATCGAAAAGCGCTCCATATTGAACCACTTATCAAACAAATTCTCATCAAGTATGGGAATCTTGTGGATCTTTTCATTGTCATTCGTCCTGACTTTTTCATCTGCTTTTGCCGCACAAAGTGTTCAGGAAGAAGAAGTAAAGACCGAGGAGAGATGTTTGGTCAGATGTTCCTCTCATGAGATTTTTCTTCCAACTAGAAAAGAAGAGCTTCAGCTTCTCGTTATTTCGAAAGAAAAGCCTTTCACAACACCACTTACATCAGTAGAGCCTGAGGTATCTCGATTATATGCGCTCTATTGTCAATGGGTTTTCTATGGATAAGAAGGTAATGGCAGCTTGCTGCACAACCATCTTATTCATTTCTAGCAAAACCAAATTGACATGCAATCAACTGTTAAAGAGCTACAGGCACATCCTGCACATCCTGTACGTATAGACGAGTCTGAATTGATCAACTATCAATTCAGTAAAAATGAAGTATTGAATTCACCGGAGGCCATCAGGAGAAGATGGATAGATCTAAACCGATGTGAAGCGCTCGGCAATCTACATAAGACACCTTGTACCCTTGTTTTCGAAAGTGATACTGGCAAACTGATCCAACTGGAAGCGCTTATCTGGGCCGTGACCATGAAAAGCGTCTTGCTTAAGAGTGGGCGGCTGATTCCGGTGAGCTGTATCTATGAAGTTCTAATGTGATTATCACGTACATCTCATTCTGTACTGAAAAGCCTCTTCTGTTACAATTCGAATAATCGATATAAAATGGAGGCTCAAAGGTGAAAGATTCAACTATCACCATGCCTGAATTTATCATTAGTGAGTCAATCAAACTGATTAATCTGCTCCTTTAAACTGACCATGCTGGAAAAGCACACCATATTAAGCCACTTATCGAACCAATTCTCATCAAGTATGAGAATCTTATGGATCTTTTCATTGTCATTCGTCCTGACCTTTTCATCTGCTATTGCGACCCAAAGTATTCAGGAAGAAGAAGTCAAAACTGAGGAAAGATGTCTGGTAAAAAGCTCTTCATTCCAACTGACATTCCCCGAAAAGGAAGAACCTGGTCGACTCAGCCATCAGGTTAAAAAACATTTTATATCCCCTTTAGCATCAGCTACCTCCAATGATGCAACCAAAAAGTTTGTTCTCCATTGTCAATGGATTTTCTATGAGTAGAGAAGACTAGTGTACCCCCACACTATTTCAAAAAACTAATTTTCTCATATTCAAAATCAAAATTGACAATGCAAACTCTTGTTCAAGAAGTACAGGTTCATCCTGTGAAAATAGATAAGTCTGAATTGAGTAATTACCAATTCAGCAAAAAGGAAGTTTTACATTCAAAGGAAGCTATCGATCAACGATGGAGAGACCTAAACCGAGGTATGGCACTTGGCAACCTTCATAAGGTTCCTTGTACTATTGTTTTCCAAAGTGATCAAGGTGAATTGGTCAAACTAGAAGCGACCATTTGGGCTGTGACCATGACAAGCATCTTGCTTAAAAGTGGACGTTTGATACCGATTAGCTGTATCCATGAAGTGATACTGTAGCAATTAAATTGAGGCCGTCTTAGTACGGCCTCAGTTTTTCATAATTGTTGGTTAAGTGACAGCCTATCCAAACTTTTGATTTAACACCACATTTTCCTGTTCCCGTCCCTACCGATTTTTCTCTATCTTCATTCTTCAAAATAGTAAAGTATGAAGAAGTGGTTCCCATTTGCCTTGCTGGCAATACTGGCTGCGTGTGCGCAACCTCCAAAAAGCACATCCCTCACTGAGTTATTACAATCAGCTTCAGGCATCTCCGGAAAAGCTGAATACCTGCCAAGTCCATTCGTAGCGGCTGGAGATCGCATCTACGCTGTAGGTCATCAGGATGGATCGTTTCCTGATTTGGGCTGGCATGTCACCGGTGAGATGGGCGGCATCTGGGATCATCCGATCAAACTAATGGATGGCTACACGCTGGGCATTAGCACCGGAGAAAGTTATTACTGTCTGAACCAGGCATCCGAGTTCATTAACTATCCAATGGGCAATATTCACCGATTTGAATTAAACGAAAATCTCAGCGCAACGCGGATGCAATTTGTTCCTGATGGACTGGAAGGGATGATCGTTGAGTATACACTGACCAACTCATCGGATCAACCGATGGAGCTCGAACTGGAGTTTGCTGGTATGGTGGATCTCAGGCCTGTTTGGCTAGGAGAAAGACTTGATCTGGAAGATGGCACTGATTTTGGCATATTTGACAAGGGCATCCAGGGTTGGGTCGCTAAAGACTCATTGAACCCGTGGTATACGGCAATCAATACCGATCAGGAAGTAAAGGGCTGGAGCCAACCACGCACTCAATGCTCCTATGACAGAAAAGGGAAAGGATTGGATCTGGCCCTAACGTCTTCCATCAATATCTCTCCTGGAGGACAAAAAGCAGTCACGTATTTCATCACTGGATCTTATCAATCAAAGGATCATCTGAAAGAAACACTCTACAAGCTTCAAGAAAATCCTGTGGCTTTGTTAACTGCCAAAATGGGGCGTTATGACTCCATTCGCAACACAGCCAAACTAACCATTCCTGACAAGCAAGTACAGGAAATGTACACCTGGACCAAGTACAATACCGACTGGATGATGCGCGACGTACCAGAGCAAGGTCGCGGACTCTCTGCAGGTATTCCAGATTACCCCTGGTGGTTTGGGACCGACAACACCTATTCCCTGCAAGGGCTATTAGCAACCGGCCAGCACGAAGAAGTCAAGGCGACTATAGATCTGATATTCAAACTTTCAGTGTCGGTCAATGACAATGGGCGCATCATGCATGAGGCGAGCACCAATGGAGTGGTCTTTAATCCTGGCAACCTCAACACTACACCTTACTTCATTCATTTGCTATGGAAATATTATGAATGGACGGGAGACCAGACATTACTGGAAGAAGTGTATCCCAAAGTGCAAAAAGGCCTGCAATGGCTGGAGGCACAGGACAATGACGGCAATGGCTATCCCGATGGTGCAGGCATGATGGAGATCCACGGTTTGCACTCTGAAATGATCGATGTGGTGGTATACAGTCAGGCGGCTTATGCATCGGCGGCTAAAATGGCCGAACAACTGCATGATCATGAAAGCGAAGAAGCATATACAGAAAAGGCCGAGCAGCTGAAAACACAAATCAACTCTGACTGGTGGGTGGACCAATCTAACTCCTATGCTGATTTCCGCACATCTCGAGTGGAAACGCTACAACTCATCGAAGATGCGATCATCCGGGCAGACACCATCAACAAACCATGGGCAGTGGAAGAACTCGAACAAGTTAAAAGCCAAGTTGGCCGACTGAGAGATAATCGAGTGCAAGGATTTGTGGTGCACCACAACTGGGTGGTGAACACTCCCATGGAACTCGGAATAGCCGATCCGGAAAAGGCTGAAAAAGCACTGGAAACAGCCGCGAACTTTGCCAGCAAATACGGCATGTACGTGACCGGTATCGATCGGGACGAGTCCACAGAAGCCTCCTCCAAATGGGAAGTGTTTAGCTACGTGGGCGCTGTGATGACCTTGCCTACTGGTGTACAGGCAATTGGCGAGGCACGCCATGGAAATGCCGACAAATCTCTTGAATACCTGAAAATGCTGAGCAATGGCTTTAGTTATGCATTGCCTGGCTCTATGTATGAAGTAAGTCCCGACTATGGCATGATCTGCCAGGCCTGGAACATCTATGCAGTGGGCACGCCGATCATCGAACACTACTTCGGTGTGAAGCCACGTGCCTATGAGCAGAAAGTCATCATCGAGCCCAACTTCCCCTCTACCTGGACCAACGCGAAGCTGGAGAACATCCGGGTTGGTGACAATGTGCTATCCATTGAGAAGAAAGGTGATGAGATCTTGGTGAGCCAGAAACTGGACTGGGAGGTGGATATTAAATGAAGTTCAAACCTTAAATTAACTCAGCCCTTCATAGAGTTATGTCCAAACAAGACCAAGTTAACACTCAACACTCCAGGTCTTTGGTGATAACACCAAAGATGGCTGGGTGAGTGATGGAAAAATATTCGAGACTTCCCTTACTTTCCCTATTTTAGTAGTTCATGGATTTCATCTCTGACCCGATCTACGTCTTGTCTGTCCTTTGCCTCATGGTCCTACTGTCCATTTACGCTGGCAAAACTCGTTCGGAAAGCAGTTCGGAGCAGCACTTTTGGTCATCCTGTTTACTGCGGTCATTGCCAACCTGGCGCTGATTCCAGCAGCATCGAATAGCATTGAGTTGTATAACGGTATTTTCACGTATGTTGCTCCTATTTCCATCTTACCTGGGGTTTCTCCTGGTTTATTTGCTTTGACACCGTTCTGAAAGTGTCACTTATTGCGGTATAGCTGAGACAGCTTCTTCTCAATCAACACTTTGTAAGCCTCTTTCATCCTTTCCGAAAGAAATGATTTCTCAATGAATTCAGTCCAGATAGGGCCTATTTTTTGGTATTTATTCAACACATTCTCAGCTGTCTTTTCGGGCATCCCAGAAGAGGTCATTGCCGAATAGAAATCGTTGACTTTCAATCGCTTCTTTTTACCACATAAGGTAAGCGCCAGTTCTTCATCATCTCCTTCAACAACCAATGCCGAACTGACCAGATCATATGCCGGAGCTAGTTCATATCCTTGCTCTTGCCTGATTAATGAAAAATTCTTGAGATGCATATCAGCATTCCCTGTTAAGAAACCAAACAAGGTGAGCTCATAAAATCTCACCAGATCAAGGCCCGGCTTACTGCTGCTCCTTTTGATTTCTTTGGCAATTTGTTCGTGGGAGGATTTGTATTTGTCTTCCGTTAATCGACCGAGCAACTGGCACATATCTTCCATGTGGATCTTCTTACCGCTTTGTCGATCCATTCGCTTGGTGATATAAGCTCGTTCGCCAGATTTCAAAACAACCAATGAATGGTCTGCAGTAGGGATTTTGGACAGTTGAGCCAAATGCATGGTCAGATCTTCAATCTCTGGAAGTTCTTCCCAAATGGGTGATTGAGGTTTCAAAATATACTCACCCCAAAGTCCCACAATGGTGAGCTTGTTGGTTTGTTTATCAGGCTTATCAATGGTCAACGAAAGTTTAGGCTGTACCCCTGTGACAGTAGACTTGCCTTGGATCATTCGATCAGCTAACTGAAGCAAATCAGCTTCCAAATAAGGGATTTGAGGCATGGTTGGCGATCCAAAAATCTTTCTGCTACACTTCGTGTGAAACAGTTTGTCTGATTCCTTATAACAATACAAGCACCTCATAATGATTCGATGGATACCGCCCCAATACAATCCTTACAAGCAACCAGCAAAATACCCATGCGATCTTTGCTATTGATTTTCCAGTTTTTCTCTACAATATCCAGGATCCAACCCTCTGGAATTAGTCCATCAAAAAAGGGAAACAACACAGTGGAATGATAAGGTTGATGCTGTAAAGGCAAAGTCAAACTAATTGAGGGTTTATGGTTATCAACATATTCCTTTTCATACTGAAAGTGATAACCTGCCTCATCTTCTGTCAATATTCCAGCCCAATCATCCTGGTATAATACTTTAGCGCTTCTCATCTCCATTCGATTTAACGGGACCCAGCTCATATCCAAATAAGCCTAATACTTGATTCACTTTATCCATTCGAAGAGTTGGTTTACCCTGCTCCAGTTCACGAACAAAACGTAATCCAACACCAGCAGCAAAAGAGAGGTCCTCTTGAGTCATCCCGGCATTTTTACGTTCGCTTTTAATTAAATTAGACAATGAATGATCTTTCATATTATACCCTTTAAGGTGTAATTTAATAAATAGTCATGATATTATACCCGAAAAGGTATATTTATATTTTCCAACCCGTAATTATACCCTTTAGGGTATAATCCGTTCATTTCCACTCATTGACCTCATTCACCATCCACCAAATTCAAACAATTATTTTCATTGGGTTGTATTAATTTCCTGAATACTTAATCTCAACCTGATTCATACCTATGCAAAAAATCATCTTTCCTTTCCTGGCAATCGCTCTGCTTGCGTGTAAGCAGGAGCCAAAAACAACTATTGAACCATGGGTTCCATACGATCAGTCAGCTGAAATAGCTGCCAATGCCGAACACGAATCCCGACGAATGCAGTACAAACTCATTCAATCTCAGGTATCTGACAAGAACGACCTTTGGGCACAGATTCAACCACAAATCACTTATTTCGGTGAAGAAGATTACCAGGCCCTGAAGCCACTGATTCTAAATCAGAACATTCCCACGCTTCAAGAACATGTACAGTCTGGGAAGCTGACTTACGAGCAGCTGACACAATGGTACCTGTACCGTATTGTGAAATACGAAAATGATTCGGCCATGTACCTCAACAATATCATTTCCATCAATCCCAATGCAGTGGAGCTGGCAAGAGCATGCGATGAGAACAAATCTGCCAATAACCACCCACTCTACGGGATGCCCGTACTCCTCAAGGACAATGTGAATTTTGAAGGATTACCAACTACTGCAGGGACCTACTTATTACGTGGTAATGATGCAGCCGATGCGTTCATCGTGGATCGAATACAGGACAAGGGAGGAATTATTCTCGGTAAAACAACGCTAAGCGAATGGGCCAATTTCCTATGTCTCGGTTGCCCAAATGGCTACAGTGCTGTAGGTGGGCAAACACTGAATCCTTACGGCAGAAAAATATTTGACACAGGTGGATCCAGCTCAGGAAGTGGGTCCGCCATTGCCGCCAACTACGCTGTGGCTGCCATTGGGACCGAAACAAGTGGCTCTATCCTTTCACCTTCTAGTCAGAACTCCCTGGTTGGGCTGAAACCAACAACCGGTCGACTGAGCAGAAGTGGTATTGTACCGCTATCGAGCACGCTGGACACACCCGGTCCGATGACTCGCAGTGTCATAGACAATGCCATATTTATGTCGGCACTGACAGGAGAAGACTCAACTGATCCAGCTACGGTCGGCAAACCGGCTGCACCCAATTACATTGAATCTGTCAAAAATGGCACATTGGAAGGTGTTCGTTTTGGGGTAAATAAGTCATTTTTGGAAGATTCTATTTACGCACTGACCGTGAAGAAACTGGAAGACCTTGGAGGCATCATGGTGGAATTTGAGCCTGCCGAGATGGACTGGTCTGGTTTTGGAGAACTGCTTAGTGGAGACATGCGGATTGATCTACCAACCTATTTAGATCAGTACGCGCCAGATAGCATTACGGCCAGATCGATAGAAGAAATAGTGGCCTATAACTATGAAGATTCTACCGTTAGGATACCATACGGACAAGGTAGATTTGAGCAAATCCTTGATGTGAACAAGACGGAAGAAGGACTGGATTCATTGAGAAACAACCTTCGTGCGGCCGGAAAAGGCTTTTTCGAAGCGGCGTTTGAGCCCAATGAACTAGACTTTGTACTCAGCATCAACAACTGGAATGCCGGACATGCGGCAGCTGCTAATTATCCATGTTTGACAGTGCCGATGGGTTACAGAGAAGATGGCGAACCGGTTGGCCTTACCTTTATAAGTCGTCCGCTCGAGGAAGAACGTCTGCTACAGGTAGGTTATGCTTTTGAGCAGGCCACCAAAGCCAGAAAGATGCCTACGAACTATCAATAAAAAAGAATACCATATGAGAAGGTTGGTTGGCTCGGTTATTTTTACAACTTCATGAGTCAAAACCAACCTTCTCATTTTTTGAGCCTGGCACTGGCGATTTTCATTATGTCCAGCTCAGGCACACTAGGCAGATACATCGAGCTCCCACCTCCTACTATTATTTGGCTCAGATGTGTGATTGGGGCAATCGCATTGCTAATCATCATCAAATCATTTTCTTACGAATTACAAATCAAGCGAAGAAAGGATGCCTTTTTCTTATTTCTTGGAGGAATGCTACTAGGCGGACATTGGGTCACCTACTTTTACGCCTTACAACTGTCTACTGTGGCCATTGGGATGTTGTCTCTTTTCACTTACCCGGTGATTAGTGCCATTTTGGAACCGCTCATATTAAAAACACGGTTTCAGCGATCCACCATTGTTTTGGCCATTATCTCGTTGATTGGCGTTTCGTTCCTCGTACCTGAACTCAGCTTTGATAATCAGTATACTCTGGGGATTGCAGTGGGTATACTTTCTGCATTTTTTTATTCGTTTAGAAACATCATTCTAAAAAAACAAATCAGTGGTCAATCCGGTATGACTCTGATGTTTTATCAACTTTTGGTCATCGCACTAATAGGTTGGCCAATGCTATGGATTGAGTCACCTTCCTGGCAAGAGATTGCATTAAACTGGAAAGCATTGCTCTTTCTAGGGCTATTTACTACAGCTACTGGCCACACACTCTTTACCTTTAGTTTCAAGCATTTCTCAGTAAGCACCGTGAGCATTCTCAGTGCACTTACACCACTTGTCGGTATATTCTATGGATACCTGTTTCTTCAGGAAGTGCCTGGAGAGAGGACTCTTATTGGTGGAGCTCTGATCTTATCAACAGTGATACTAGAAAGTATAGCAACGATTCGGAGAAAATAAAAAAGGAAAGAGCCAGTGTCGCCACCGGCCCTTTTTTGCCACCTAACCTAACCTTGCTTTTATTTACTTCAACCTTAGCTGACTGCTACCAATAAATGAACCATCCGAGTAAATATTGATCTGGTAAACACCTTTAGCTAATTTATCTTCTGGCTTGTAGCTTAGTACCACATGCTTCTTTTGATCAATATTGGAAACTGGTACAGTTGTGTTCAAGCTGGCTGTTGCAGTTGCGTCACTAAACTGAAACTCATTCAGCATGGTATAGCTGATTGTTTTTGATGTATTGCTAGACGTCTGCGAACCATCCGGTGAAGTGATCACGAATGAAAGATTCTCACTTACAGTAGATGGCACATCAAAACCTAACTGAATTTCTTTGGTCTTTTTAGCACTTACCGTAAGCTTATTGCGCTTCTTATGCGCTTCTACACCATAGTTTTCTGAGATGATCTGAGACAACACGTAGTTTTTTGTTACGAGTTCTTCATTACTCACTTCCATCATGGCAATAGCATCTTTTAGGGTACCATTCTCTTTCATCAAAGCCGCCATTTGCTCATTTTGTTTGGCCAATTCTGCATTAAGCTGATCTCTCATATGTTGCAGCTCTGCTAATTGCTTCTTGTAGTCATTAATCGTCATATTGTGAGATTTAGACATGCCATTTAGCTGATCTTCTTTCTTCTTCAAGCGAGCCTCCAAATCAGCTAGCTTTTTATCAAACGTACTAGACTGACCTTTATAGCCTTCAATGTCTTTTTTCAACTTCTCTATTTCCTTTGATAAGGCTAACTTCTCTGAAAGCATTTTTTCGCTTTTGACTTTTTCACCTAATAATGCCTCCTCTGCCTGGGCATTCACCTTAAACAAATACACCGCCGTACCTGTGGCAATGACAAATAAGAGGGTAACAACCAGGGCTACAACGCTCTCTTTAGATTTAGTGATCATGGTTTAGTTTTTTCTATTTGATCACTCTAACGGTGCACCTATTAAAGAAAAATGAAGATGAGATTAATAAAGAATTAAAATGTGATATACTCAAAATGCAGCTCAACAACCGTACCCTGATCAGGAATAGATTCTATCTCCATGGTGGCGTCATGAATATCCATGATCTTTCTGCACAGGTTTAACCCAATGCCGCTGCCCACAAAACCACCGGTATTGCCTCCACGGAAAAATGGCTCACTGACTTTATTCAGCTCCTCAGCGGGGATGCCTATTCCTTCATCCTTAATTATGAAAATAATCTCACCAGTTTTTAAGTACACCTGCACACGGACTTCTGCTCCCTGAGAGTATTTACAGGCATTTTCGATGACATTTTGCAGTACACTTTTCAGCAGTTGTTCATTACCCCTGACGGTTAAAAAACGCTCGTCATCTATTTCACTGGCAAAGTCCACTATAATGGAATTGTCAAAAGTCTTAGACACATCAGTTATTGCCTGCCACAGTACAGTATCCACCCGGACAGGTTGGAAGGATTCCCGAAAGGATTCCACACGGGCAAGTAGTAATAGACGCTCTGCCAGGACTGAAAGCTCACGGACATCCTCTTTGATGGATTTCAAGGTGCTGACGTATTCATTACCAGATCGCTCTTTTAGCAAAAGCACATCTACCTGAGACATGATACTAGTCATAGGTGTTCTCAGTTCGTGTGAGGCGTTGGCAATAAAACTACGTTGGCTTTCGAAAGCCTTCTGAAGACGAGTGAGCATCCTATTGAACGTAATACCCAATACAGCAATTTCATCAGTTCCATTACCTTCCGACACACGTGCATTGATATTAGCAAAACCAATGGCATTGACCTCATGTACTACTCGTGATATAGGCTTCAGAGCTCTACCTGCATAAATCCGAGCTGCAATCGCTATAATAATGACCGAAACGATTCCTACCATTATGAGCAACTCTCTAAGAAAATCTAACTTCCGCTTTCCATAAATATCCTGCCCAGATGCCACGACCACAAAACGCTCATATTGATCGGCGTAAAGTAATCCCAATACTTCTATTTCACCTTGCTTCCAACTCACCTCCTCACCTTCTAACCGAATCTGATTGAAGCGATCGTCATCTATGAAAATGGAGTCCTCAGCATCGGTGGTGAACACCTCCACATTTTTATAATCGTAAATAGTAATTCTCTCACCAGGAAGCTTCAGTGAATTGGCTGCCTCTATTTTCTTTAGCAACAAAGCATCTACTTCCTCTACCTCAATCAATAATCTGGCAGCAGTAGTTGCCCGAGTATTTAGCCGTTGATAAAATTCTTCTTTGCGAAAAGCCGCCGAAAACAAGTAAATGGTAATCGATCCGGCAATCCATAGGACGGTGAATACCAGAATAAACCTTAAGGCAAGTTTTTGTTTAATATTCACGACTCAGCCTCTAGGTCATCCAGAAAATAACCCATTCCCACACGTGTATGAATAAGTTTTGTGGGGAAATCCTTGTCAATTTTCTTTCTCAAGATATTGACATAAACATCCACGACATTGGTACCCGGATCAAAATCAAGATCCCATACTTTTTCTGTAATGTCCATCCTCGATAGCACTCGACCTCTATGACGCATGAGGTATTCCAGTAGCGCAAATTCCTTAGCTGTTAAATCAATTCTAACCTCTCCTCTTAAGGCTGTTTTACGAGCAATGTCCAATTCAAGGTCACCAACTTTAAGTGCTTTTGCATAATCATTGGAATTACGCTTAGACTGTGCTCTGATCCGTGCAATAAGCTCCCGAAAATCAAAAGGCTTGACTAAATAGTCATTTGCCCCCGACTCCAGTCCTTCTACTTTGTCATCAGTTGTCCCCAGTGCGGTCAGCATGATGATTTTGACGTCAGACCCAAGGTTTCGAATCTCCTGACATATCTGAAATCCATTTTTCCCAGGAAGAACAGCATCCAATAACAGTAAGTCAAATGACTGTTGCCTAAACATTCGTATAGCTACATCACCGTCGTAGGCCACACTCACAGCATAGCCTTGCTCTTCCAGTCCAATCTTTAGGTGGTTAGCCACTTTGACCTCATCTTCCACCACTAAGATTTGCATCATGATGATGCACTGAACGGAAACTGATCAAAGAAGTTCTGGAAGTTTACCGGCCGCTTATATAATTATGCGATGACCTGTTTTAGCCGACTGAAAAATGGCCTCCACTACCCTGATATCTCGCAAACCTTCTTCACCAGGAACAATGACCTCTGACTTATTGATTATAGCTAGTGCATCATCATCCATTTGTTTAGCTTGTTCGTTTTCGATGGGTGTATTTAGTTTTATTCCATCGCTGGTAGTGCCTTTGATGCCATTGTAGGCTTGAAATGGAGACAGTCCGTACCACCCATTTTCACAATTCACTTTGAGGTCATTAAGGTTAGCTCCAAAACTGGTTTTACAATTTGCTACTGCTCCACTGGGAAACTCCAGCTTAAATGTAGTGGTCTCATCCACCTCATCATATATCTCAGGACGAGTGGTACTATGCTCCGCGGTTACAGCAATGGGTTCTTCCCCAGTCACATACCTGGCCGCATTCAACGAATAAACGCCCATGTCATACATGGCCCCACCACCCATTTCTTTACGGAGTTTCCAGTGATCAGTACTTCCGTTGTAAAAGCCTGCCTCCGCAGATAGAGACTGAATAGCTCCATAAGGTTTTGTTTCCGCCCATTTGATGATGCGCTGAGTGTTTGGTTCGTGTTGCATGCGATACCCTATCGATAAATAGCGTTTGTTCTTCTGACAAGCATCAATGATAGACTGGCATTCGGCCACTGTTTTAGCCATCGGCTTCTCGCACCACACATGCTTGCCGGCATTGGCTGCCATGATTGAGTATTCTGCGTGCATGGAATTGGGCAATACTATGTAGACGACATCTATCTCATCATTATTGGCCAGCTCATCCATGTTCTGATAGTTGTAGATGTTTTGATCTTTGATTCCATACTTACTCTGCCAAATCGGTATTTTCGATGGAGAGCCTGTAACAATTCCTCTCAGTTCACAATTCTGAGTAAGCTGGAGTGCCGGGGCCAACAAATCGGTGCTGTAATACCCCAAACCAACCAATGCCACTCCCAACCTCCTTTTTTGAGGAATGATGATATTGGCAAAAGTGGATGCAGGTAAAGCAGCCATGGAAGTGGCAGCTACTACTTTTCTAACGAATTCACGGCGTTTAATGGAGCTCATACTTGATCTATTTCCTTCAAGATACTGAAATTCATAGCCACACTCAATTTCTCACTGTACCAGTAAACACACTCACGTTGCTATTAAAAGGATTACCAGAAGATCGTCGCATCAACACTACTTGCCCCACATGCCAAAGGGCATCAGCAATAGGACCATTAAGCTGATTCCAGAAGGGATATGTCTTATCAGAACCTTCAAAAGTAATAAGCAAATCATCCAGCTTCACCTTACCAGATTTCAAGGTATTACTGGCCTCCTCTATACTTGACAAAGTGGAAGCCCTCAATTCTTCAAAGGACATTTCGGATACATCTACCGCCGTTTGGTTTTGCTGGCGTGTAGTACAGAGCAAAAAATTTGCTAAGCCATGAATGTGCTCTAATGTCTCACGAGATGTCCTACCTTCCTCTGAAGGTTTATAGGCCAAATCCTCGGCTCTCAAACTGTCAGTAGCCCAGTAATACCTAAAACCTAATCCATCAATCATTCTGGCTGTAGCTGTTTCGGCCGTGAATTCCTCAGGGTAATCTGGGATTTGTGAATAAGGTAGTCCAGATTGTGCCTGAAGAAGACTAGTGATGAAAAGTGTCGTAATTGTAAAAAAATATCTCATTTGGTAGTTGGTTAGTCTAACTAATATCACGTTACATGACACCCGAAGATTCCGAATTTATGTGAATGGCTTTCACCATTTTGAAAAAATGATTCTTGTTTTGAGATGAAATGGGTATAAAAACCATCCTGAAGAGGCTTTTCGAGTGTTGGCAAGGTCATTGGACCCTAACGAATAAAAACTCGAAACATTATGAGAACCTTACTTTATATTATCGCTTTGGTATTAGTCATTGGATGGTTGCTAGGCTTTTTCGTTTATAGCGCCGGACAATTAATCCACGTACTCCTGGTCATCGCCGTTATTGCGTTGCTGGTCGGAGTAATTAAGCGTGCTTAGATATTCAATGAACCACCTCAAAGCATCCTCACTTCAAAATGAATTCAATGGTCGAATCTTGTAATAGTTGTGGATGTTTTGGGGTTTATTCTAAAATCGACTCACCGTTCAAATCCGTAGTTAATACCTCACTCATCAAATCAAAAAATGGCCTTAACCGTTGAAATCCGTCATTCAATTTCAACATAAAGTTGTCGGCCAATACCTCTTCATCTGTGAATGAATGCTCCAGATAAAACTGTTTGTGACGAATCAACTCAATCGCTTCATCTTCTTGATCAAAACCTTTAGGTGAAGTTTTCACTTTTTCCCCTTTAAGCGATCCAAAATAATTCTTGAATTCTTTATTCTCAAGCACCTCAAAGAAAGGGTCTGGAAATTGGCTCACTTGCTTGCGTATGTGGAGTAAATCCTGTGAATTAGGACCAAAGAAACCACCAGCAAGAAATGAGTTCCCTGGCTCTATCTGAAAATAATAACCTCCTCGTAAATAGTGAGTAGCGCGTTTGAAGTTGCCTGCCAGATAGGGTTTATAAGGCGTTTTATCTTTAGAAAAGCGTACATCCCGATAAATACGATACACACGACCCTTCTCAATCTGATCGTGCTCTTTCATCAATTCAAGCGACTCAGTATGAAACGCTTTAAAACAGTCGTAAATTTTTTGATAGCGTGGCTTATTTAGGTCAAACCACTCCCGATCATTGTTTTGAGAAAGATCTTTTAAGAAGTCAAAGGTTTCCTGCGTAATGGTTTTCATGGAGCTCAAGATAAACAAAAAGAGGCCTCAAAGAGACCTCCTTTTCCAATGTTAACCCAAATTCAAATCTTTGTGGTTAGGCACTTGCCTTCACCGCTTTATTTTTCACCGATGCAATTTTATTAATGGCATCCACATAAGCTTTTACAGAAGCAATGATCATGTCTTTGTGTACTCCAAAGCCCAAATAATGCTGATCATCGTACTTCACCCTTAGGTGCACTTTACCATCATCATCCCTGTTTCCCATGGACTGCACGAGGAACTCATCCATATCAAAGGTGTCTCCAAGAATCTGATCGACTGCCCGGAAAGCTGCATCTACAGAGCCCGTACCCGTGGCTGATGCATGAAGCACTTCATTGCGCACTTCCAGCTCTACAGTAGCTGATGGGAATACGTTCTCACCACAGATAATCTGCACATTTTTGAGTTTGATTCCTCCTTCAGGCAAAGAGCCTTCTACCAGAACAATCAAATCTTCATCGGTTACATCTTTCTTCTCGTCAGCCATTTTCAAGAACTCTTCATAGACTTCTTCCACTCGCTTCTCGTCCAGATTGTAACCCAATCGGTCCAGGTGGTATTTTAAGGCTGCCTTTCCACTTCTTGCAGTAAGGATAATAGACGACTGAGGGATTCCAACATCCTCAGGATTCAAGATTTCATAGTTTTCTCTGTGCTTAATCACTCCATCCTGGTGGATTCCCGATGAGTGAGCAAAAGCGTTCCTACCAACTACTGCCTTATTCGGCTGCACCGGCATGCGCATCATCTTACTCACGAGTAAACTTAGTGGATAGATGTGCTTGCTGTTGATGTTGGTATGCACGTCAATGTCCTTGTGCGTCTTCATGATCATGGCCACTTCTTCCAAAGAAGTGTTCCCTGCACGCTCACCGATTCCATTGATAGTCACTTCCACCTGTCTGGCTCCATTCAGGACTCCTGCCATGGTGTTGGCAGTGGCCAATCCAAGGTCATTGTGACAGTGGCAAGAAAGGATCGCTTTGTCTACGCCTTTCACATTTTCTTTAAGGAATTTGATTTTGGCACCGTACTCTTCTGGCAAGCAATACCCCGTAGTATCGGGTATGTTCACCACAGTGGCCCCCGCAGCAATGACCGCTTCTACCATTCGAGCCAGATACTCATTGTCGGTTCTTCCTGCATCTTCGCAGTAAAACTCCACATCCTCCACGTACTTCTTGGCATACTTGGTAGCAGCTACGGCACGCTCCAAAATCTTCTCACGATCACTTTTGAACTTGTACTTGATGTGGTAATCAGAAGATCCGATACCGGTATGAATTCGCTTGCGCTTTGCATATTTCAGCGCGTCAGCTGCAAAGTCAATGTCTTTTTCTACAGAACGTGTGAGTGCGCAGATCACAGGCTCAGAAACTGCTTTAGAGATTGCAATCACTGAGTTAAAATCCATTGGACTGGAAATGGGAAATCCAGCTTCGATAATGTCCACGCCAAGAATCTCCAGCTCCTTGGCTATCTCAATCTTCTCAGGGGTAGACAATTGACAGCCAGGGACTTGCTCTCCATCTCTTAGTGTGGTATCAAATACATATACTTTATCACTCATGATTGTATCTTTTTAAGTTGTGACTGCTGCCCTGATCCGGTCTACGACCTGCTGACCAATGGCATCAGTTCCCAATATTTTATCTTTAGGTGTGTTGTTTCCTGCTATGTCTGAAGTTCGGTAACCATCCTTCAGTACGGCATCCACTGCATCAATTACCGCCTGAGCTTCTTCTTTCATTCCAAAGGAAATATCCAGAAGAAGAGCAGTGGAAAGAATAGTTGCAAGTGGGTTGGCTATATTTTGTCCGGCAATGTCTGGTGCCGATCCGTGAATTGGTTCATAAATACCTACACTATCTCCTACCGAAGCAGAAGCAAGCATTCCCAATGAACCGGCAATTTGAGAAGCCTCGTCAGTCAAAATATCACCGAACATATTTCCCGTCACGACCACATCAAATTGTTTTGGATCTTTGATCAACTGCATGGCTGCATTATCAATGAACATGTGGATCAATTTGACCTCAGGATAGTTCTTAGCCACTTCGTTGACCGTTTCTCTCCAGAGTCTGGATGATTCCAATACATTCGCCTTGTCAATCGAATGAACGATTTTTCTTCTAGTCATTGCCGCATCAAAGGCCTTCTCTGCTATCCGTCGCACTTCCATTTTGGAGTAACGCATCGTATCGATGGCTACTTCTCCATTTTCCTGTCGCTCACGCGGCTCCCCAAAGTAAATGCCACCCGTAAGTTCTCTGAAAAACAGGATATCGGCTCCTTTCAGGATTTCAGGCTTGATGCTACTGGCATGCGCCAACTCGTCAAATATCTGGATCGGACGAATGTTGGTGTAAAGCCCGAGAGACTTTCTGATTTTTAGAAGTCCTTGCTCAGGTCTTACTTTCTTGGATGGGTCATTGTCATACATCGGGTGACCAACAGCTCCCAGAAGAATCGCGTCAGCCTTTTTACATGCCTGGAGTGTTTCATCAGGCAAAGGTTCTCCGGTTGCTTCGATGGCCGCATGCCCAATTAGATGGTTCTCAAAAGAGAAGGTATGGCCGAAAGCATCAGCGATATTTTTTAAAACATCATTACCCCATGCTGTTACTTCCGGCCCGATACCGTCTCCTCCAAGTACTACTATATTTTTATTTGCCATTCTGCTTTATATCTAAAATCTCTAGTCAATAAAGTGATCTAAAAAATCACTCTTTTGGCTTCAAAAGCCTCTATTTCTTCCTTTCCACTGAGGATGTAATCAATGTCATCATAGCCCTTAATCAGGCACATTTTCTTGTAGGCATTGATCTCGAAAGGTTCCGAATTACCTGTGGATTCATTCGTGATTTTTTCAGCTTCCAGATCCACAGTGATTTTGGCCGCTGGATTCCCTTCCACTGTCTCGATTAGCTCATTTAAGAAAGCATCCGTAACCTGTACTGGTAGCAGTCCATTGTTTAATGAGTTGCCTTTAAAAATATCCGCAAAGAAACTGCTCACCACCACTTTAAAGCCATAGTCCTTAATGGCCCAGGCCGCATGCTCCCGGCTACTTCCACAGCCAAAGTTTTTACCCGCTACAAGGATATCCCCCATGTAGGTGCTGTCATTCAAGACAAAATCCGCTTTAGGCTGGTCATTGCTATCATATCTCCAGTCACGAAAAAGGTTGTCACCAAAACCCTCTCTGGTCGTTGCCTTGAGGAAACGTGCCGGAATGATCTGATCCGTATCAATATTTTCGATTGGCAGTGGTACCGCCGTGCTTGTCAAAGTCGTAAATCCCATTATGCAATCATTTCTCTAATGTCTGAAATCTCCCCTGTCACTGCTGCCGCAGCTGCCATCAGCGGGCTTACTAAAAATGTCCTTGCTCCAGGACCCTGTCGGCCCTCGAAGTTTCTATTGGATGTACTCACGCAGTATTTTCCGGCTGGTACCTTGTCCTCATTCATCCCCAGACAGGCCGAACATCCCGGCTGACGTAGCTCAAATCCTGCTTCGGTAAAGACTTTGTCCAAACCTTCTTCTTTGGCCTGAGCTTCCACACCTTTAGACCCAGGAACGATCCATACGTTCACTCCTTCTGCTTTTTTCTTGCCTTTCACAAAATCAGCAACCTCTCTTAAGTCTTCTATTCTGGAATTGGTACAGCTACCGATGAATACATAATCGATTTTCTTTCCTTTCAATGCTTGATTGGGATCCAATCCCATGTAAGCAAGTGCTTTGGTCATATCCTTGGCGGTACCATTCACCGCTACATCAGGAATAGTCTGAGAGACTCCCATACCCATTCCCGGATTGGTACCATAAGTGATCCATGGCTCAATGTCTTCTGCTTCGAATTTTTCTACGCGATCGTATACTGCATCTGCGTCACTAGGTAAGGTCTTCCAGTGGGCAACAGCCTCTTCCCATTTTTCTCCTTTAGGAGCGAACTCACGACCTTTCAAGTAATCGAAGGTGGTTTGGTCTGGTGCGATCATTCCACCTCTAGCTCCCATCTCAATACTCATATTGCAGATGGTCATGCGCGCTTCCATAGAAAGGGAAGTGATGGCCGATCCCGCATACTCTACGAAATAGCCCGTACCGCCTGCAGCAGATAGTTGAGTAATGATGTACAGAATAATGTCTTTGGCACCAACTCCTTTTCCAAGCGTTCCATTTACTTCGATGCGCATGGTCTTGGGACGGTACTGCAATAGGCACTGGGTAGCCAATACCTGCTCTACCTGAGAGGTGCCAATCCCAAAAGCGATGGAGCCGAATGCACCATGCGTGGAAGTGTGGCTATCTCCACAAACCATGGTCATGCCCGGTTGGGTCAAGCCCAGATCTGGGCCAATCACGTGAACTATGCCTTGCTTGTCATGACCAAGATCATACAGCTCCACACCAAACTCTTCACAGTTTTCACGAAGTTTCTGTACTTGAAATCTCGACAACTCTTCCTTGATCGGAAGGTGTTGATTGATGGTAGGTACGTTGTGATCTGCTGTGGCAGTGGTCTGCTCTGGTCGCAGCACTGGTAGTCCTCTATTGCGCAAACCATCGAAAGCTTGCGGAGAGGTCACCTCATGTATGTAATGTCTGTCAATGTAAAGTACTTCCGGAAATCCCGGCTTGGAAGAAACCACGTGTGATTCCCAAACTTTCTCAAAAAGTGTCTTACCCGCCATTAAAACTTATCGTCTATTTCTATGCTCTTAATTGGTCACGTAATCTAGAGGTCATGGTAGGAAGTGTAAAACCAAATTAAAATTTAATTACGATCTCTAAAATGATTGATTAGAAATAATATGCCTAATTTTGAATTAATAAAGCAATTTAAGTACTATGTCTAAAGATCGCTCTGACCATTTGTACCTCCTCATCAAGTCGATGAAGAAAAGTGAAAAGCGTTATTTCAAAGTGCGGAATAAGGGACTTTCCAAAGACGAGTCAAAGTATCTATTATTGTTCGATGCATTGGCGGAGCAAGAGGAATTTGACGAAGTGCAGATTATTGAAAATAACTCATGGGTCAACCCGGTCCAGTTCAGCAACCTGAAAGCACATTTGTATAAAAAGCTCCTGCAAAGCCTTAAGGAATACACGGCTTCTACTAATGAAGATATCACCATCCGTGAGCAAATAGACTACATCCAAATACTGTTTGACCGAAGCCTGTATCAGCAAAGCATGCAACTCTTACAAAAAGTGAAGAAGGCCATGCATAAAAGTGATAACCTGGAACTGCAGCTGGAGGTGCTCAAATGGGAAAAGAACTTGCTTCCATTTACCCTTGGTAGAAATAACCAGCAGCGGGTTAATCAGATTGTGGAAGAAGCCAATAAGATCAACGAGCGTATCTCCAGAGTGAATATCCTCACGAACCTATCTGTAGAGCTAAACGCCATCTATCTAAGAACGGGCTATATCCGTGGCAGAGAGGACAAACAGCGAATTCAACGAATCTTTGATGAGCAACTACCAGCATGGAACGTGCGTGATTTTTCTGTTCGAGAACGACTACTTTGGTACGAAATCCAGCTGAGCTACTACAGCTTTATCCAGGAATTTGACGAAGTATATCATTATGCACGCCAGTGGGTAGACCTGTTTAGTAATGTGCCAAGCTCCGCTTACTACCTGGAGATGTACATCAAAGGGCTCAATCAACTGCTCAATGCCCAATCGCGACTCATGAAGTATGACGAGTTCATGCAGACGCACAAAAAACTACGGGAGCTATCCAAGCATCGGGTGATCAGTGTCAACGACAACCTACAGATCAGGTTATTTAAGTACAGTTATGCTCATCAATTCAATGGCTATTTCATGCTGGGAGAATTTGCTAAAGGTGTCAAACTATTAGAACGAATTGAAACACGTCTGGAAAGCTACATCGGTATGCTGGACAAGCACTCCGAATTGGTGCTCTTTTATAAAATTGCCTGCTTGTACTTTGGGAATGGTAACTACCGAAAGGCGCTCAAGTGGCTAAATAGGATCATTAATTCAGAAGATCAGGACATTCGGGAAGATGTGCACTCATTTGCTCGTATCATTAATCTAATCACACACTACGAACTGGGCAACCGCGATGTGATTGAGTACTACATCCGATCTACCTATCGATTTTTGCTCAAAAAAGATGACCTCCATGCCTTTCAGCAATATATTCTGGAATTCCTCAAAAATCTTTCACACGAGATCACACCTAATCAATTGATTGACAGATTCAAGGAGCTTCGTGAAAAGCTGCTGGTATTATCCCAGAGTAAGTATGACAAACGAGCATTCGTCTACTTTGACATCATTTCCTGGCTGGAAAGTAAGATTGAAGATGAGCCTGTGAGCACCATTATCCAGAAAAAGAGCCTTTCGCAAATGGAACATTGATCCTTCACCTCTGACAATAGAATGATATCAACCACTAATTGACAATCATTTAATTGAACCCTTTTAAAGTAACTATTTAAGTTTCAGAACGTTATTCTTTGCGGAAATGCAAATTCTGCACTATTTTTAGCAATTGTAAAGTCCGGGAGAGCGAAATACCATGAACTTAAATCTAAAATCTGACCAAATTCTCTTTTTGCATAAGGGAACAATCACCAAAGAACTGATCGAACTGGTGGTGGAAGCTTTGGAGCAAAGTGTGACCAATCTGGAAGGCGACAGAAAGGTCAGAAGAAAGATTACCAACGTGTTTATAGAGGTATTTCAGAACATCGGATACCATGGGGTGAAAGATCCAGAATTCAGTAGCTCCGACATGGTGATCGTACTATCTCTGGACAAATACTACAAAATAGGCACCAGAAACCTTATCAAAAAAGACACCCAGGATAAGATCTCAGATAAGATCAAGCAAATCAATGGGATGACTCCTGAAGAACTGCGTGAAGAATACAAAGTAGCCTTAAGTAGCAATGAACTCTCCGAAAAAGGCACAGCAGGTCTTGGATTCATTGACATTGCCAGGAAATCTGGAGAAAAACTCTACTGTGAGTTTGAAAAAGCCAATGATCAGTATTCATTCTTCTATTTTGAGACACGCATCGCCAAAGACCAGTCGTCCGGTGAAAAGGCTAAACATCGCGCTGCTTCTGTAAAGAACTAGTCTTTTATTCTACTAAACCGTAGTGCCTTCAGCATGAAATCGGGTAGTGGTTTCAGTGGATCTCTCTTTTCCACGTCCAGAAAGATTCCTAGTTTTTCAAGAATTGGAATTTTGTACACTTCGATCATCTCAATAAGAATTCCATCAGGATCATCTATGTAGGTACAGTGCACCCTTGTGGTACCACCCATGTCTAGCGTATCTTGAGTATCACAAGTAAACCCAAATCCTTTGGCATCCAAATCTTCTCCGAGACCTTTCATTCCTCGCACATCCAGTCCGATGTGCACAAATCCAACATCGCCCCAGATACGTCCTTTCCACACCTTTTGCGGAGTGTAATCAATTGCCTGAATCAATTCGATATAAGTATCAGCAGACACCTTGGCAAATCCTCCACCTGGAGGATTGGACTGTGTCAGGCGCACTCGTCTAAACTTCTTTTCACCACCCTTGAGGGACTTGAAATCTGCAAACTGATCGGTAAGATCATAGACCACCTGGTCATACCCCAATATGTCTGAGTACAATTTTCTCGACTTATCAATATCAGTTACCCCAACAACACACCCATTCGGACCACCAGTTACATGCTTGGTTTTGGTGTAAAAGTTCTTTCCTTCCACTATTTGGAAAATCAGCTCATTGGGGTCTTCCACATAAAAGGTAGAAGAACCATCTGGCATCTGCACGATTTCGGATAGGAGTTTTGCTCCCTTAGCTTTAAAATAATTGTACGCTTGCTGTACATCTCTGGATTTCACCTGAGTGATGTAAATCGCTATATCACCTAGCTCAATATCAAACTCGACTTTTCTCGGCTCAAAAGAAGTCGGGTTAACTACCTCCATGGCACAACCGCCTTGCAGGTTCAGAATCATAGAGGCACGTTTGGTGATGGTCTCATTATGGGTGTAGACATCCATCAATGGAGCAGGTGCTACTCCATCGAACATCCGAATGTCCATACCTAAAAACTGACGGTACCACTTCTGTGATTTCTCTGAGTCCAAAACTCCAACACCGATATGCTGGATGCCGTTGATGCGCTTATACATGTGCTTGCTGTTGATTGTGGGCAAAAATAATCAAGTAGGTAAAGAATGGGTGAGTTTTGCGGAAATAGTGCGGATGCTATTTTTTCAGCATCTTCTCTATCTCCATTAACTCATCTCGCAATCTTGCAGCTTCCATGAAATCCAGGTCTTTAGCTGCTTTTTCCATTTTCTTGCGAGTGTCATCTGCAAGCTTCTTCAGCTGGTCTTTGTTCATATAAGCTACCACCGGGTCAGCTGCCACAGAAGCTTCTTGCTCTTCACCGGTGTAGTATTTCTTGGAGCCCTTCTTCTTATCTGCTGCTGATGTTTGTCCCAAAATTGCCTCACGATTTTTAATAATCGTTTTCGGAGTGATCCCGTGCTCTTCATTATAGGCTTGTTGGATACTTCTTCTTCGGTTCGTCTCGTCGATTGACCTTTGCATGGAATCAGTCACTTTATCCGCATACATGATCACCATACCGTTTTCATTCCTCGCCGCACGACCAATAGTCTGCACAAGCGATCGTTCGTTTCTTAAGAACCCTTCTTTATCGGCATCAATAATGGCCACTAGTGATACCTCTGGAAGATCAAGTCCCTCTCTCAGCAAGTTGACGCCTACCAATACATCAAAAACTCCCAGGCGTAGTTCTCTCAGAATCTCCACCCGATCCAGTGTATCTACCTCGGAATGTATGTACCGTGTCTTCACGCCGGCATTGAGCAGGTATTTGGTGAGCTCTTCCGCCATTCGTTTGGTGAGTGTGGTACAGAGAACTCGCTCTTCACGCTCTACCCTTAGCTGAATTTCCTCCATCAGGTCATCGATCTGATTGATACTAGGCCGAACTTCTATGATAGGATCCAGAAGGCCAGTTGGTCGGATCAGCTGCTCTACCACCACTCCTTCTGATTTGCGCAGCTCATATTCACCGGGAGTAGCGCTAACAAAGACCACCTGATTGAGCATTTCTTCAAACTCATTGAACGTAAGTGGTCGGTTATCCAATGCAGAGGGTAATCTAAACCCAAAGTCTACCAGATTCACCTTGCGACTCCTGTCACCTCCCCACATGGCACGAACCTGTGGTACTGTGACGTGGCTTTCATCAATGACCATGAGGTAGTCATCTGGAAAATAATCCAACAGGCAGAAAGGTCTTGCTCCAGGAGTACGACGGTCAAAATAACGCGAATAATTCTCCACTCCAGAACAGTAACCAATTTCTCGAATCATCTCCAGGTCAAACTCTGTCCTTTCTTTAAGTCGCTTCGCCTCCAGAAACCTTCGCTCTTGCTCAAAAAACTGGACCTGAGCCACCAGATCGTCTTGGATTTCATAAATAGCCGTATTGAGTAAATCCTTACCAGTTACAAAAAGGTTGGCCGGGAAAATGGTGACAATACGTTCATCTGACAACTTCTCCCCGGTTTCCGGATTGATCCGCTGGATAGTCTCGATTTCATCACCCCAAAAAATAAACCGATAAGCAAAGTCAGCATAAGCTACAAACACATCTACTGTATCGCCTTTCACCCGAAAGGTTCCGCGCTTGAATTCCACCTCGGTTCTGCTGTAAAGGATGTCCACCAGGTTGAACAAAAACTGACTTCTCGGGATTTCATCACCTTCCTGGACTTTGATGACATTTTTCCCAAATTCCTCTGGATTACCAATACCATAGATACATGAAACAGATGCCACTACAATCACATCGCGACGACCAGAAAGCAACGCAGATGTGGCGCTTAGCCGCAGTTTTTCGATCTCATCATTGATGGAAAGATCCTTCTCGATGTACAGGTTGGTCGTAGGAATGAAAGCTTCAGGCTGGTAATAATCGTAGTAACTGATGAAGTACTCCACGGCGTTTTCGGGGAAAAAACTCTTAAACTCACCATACAGCTGGGCAGCCAAAGTCTTATTGTGACACAAAACCAAAGTGGGCTTCTGTACTTCCTGAATAACATTGGCCATGGTAAATGTCTTACCAGAACCTGTCACTCCTAACAACGTTTGGGCTGCTTCACCATCAATGATTCCTTCTTTCAATTGACTGATAGCAGTAGGCTGGTCACCCGTAGGCTCGTATTCCGAACTCAGCTTAAAATCCATGTGATTATCCGTTCCAAATTTCCCAGGCTCGATCCGCCTGTAGGTGTAGCATTTCCAAGCCATTTTTGGTTCTAGCTCCCTTCAGGCGACCCTCCTTCATAAAGGCAGTTTCTTCGGGATTGTAAACGAGATCGTAAATGTATTGTTCCGCATGAATTGCCTCGTAAGGGATATCAGGCTTGGTATCGATATCCGGGTGCATCCCCAAAGGTGTGGTATTAACAATCATATCCACTTTCTGGACATAGGTGGGATCGTTTTTCAGATCCACGTAGGTGAGGTCTCCTTTTAGTTTTTGCCTGGAAACGACCATGTATTTGATGCCCAGATCTAGAAAACCTGCCTCTACGGCCTTGGAGGCTCCTCCACCTCCCAGTATGAGGGCATTTTTCACCTTTAGGTCTCCCTGAAAATAGTTGATCACTGACTGCTTAAACCCAAAAAAATCGCTATTGTAGCCTATGAGTTTATTTCCCTCTTTCTTAATAACATTGACGGCCTCCACTTTGTGAGCACTACTATCCAGTCGGTCCAGAAATCTCCTAATGTTCTCTTTGTGTGGTACAGTGACATTAATTCCTACCAAATCAGGGTATCGATCCCAAAGAGATGGGAAATCCTTCAGGTATTCAATCTCAAATAAATCGTATTTATGATCACTTAGCCCTAATCGCTTGAATTTTTCGTTGAAGTACGCTCTTGAAAAGGAATGCCCCAAAGGGAAACCAACAAGTCCAAATCTCTTCATGTGCAGCTAGTTAATGTTAAAAATGAGTTGGGGCAATAACTAAATGCTAAATATAAAAAGAGTATTGCTAATAAGACTATCAAGCACTACTTATCAGGAGGTACTTTTAGTGGCATATTTTTCCATAAGCCAGACTAAGAGGAAACCAACAATCATGAGTACAATAGCAAGAACAAACTCACCATTGATATCAGGTAGCAACCATTCATAGCCTACAGCCTTTTCTTTGCCTTCCAGTGTGAGGTATTGAGTAGTCTTCCAGGGCCAGATAATCGCCAGAGAGCCAGCCACAAATCCCGTAAGAATACTTATCGTGAGATCTTGAAAGTTTTTGAATAAATAAGAAAGCAAACGAGAAAAAAGAACTAGTCCCAATACGCAGCCAACGGCTATAGGCACCAATACAGAAAAGTTCAAACCTCCGATGGCCTGCATCACCAGCACGTAATTACCCATCAACAACAGAATGTAACTACCAGACAACCCAGGCAAAATCATACTGCATATCGCCACAGCCCCGCAAATGGTGAGATAAAAAAAGGATGCATTCGGTTCAGCCGGTGGTAAAAAAGCGATTCCCGCTGCGATCAACACACCTATCAGCAATGCAAAAAGGTTAGCTGGACTAAATCGTGTGATTTGCTTCCCCACGCCTATGATGGAAGCTACTATCAGTCCAAAGAAAAAAGCGAGAGTGAGCACTTCATAGTTCACAAAGGCATATTCCAGCACCTTCGCCAGACTGAGTATACTCAGTGCTATACCAGCAAAAATAGCCGCCAAAAACGCAAGATCTGTTTTGAGTGCAAACACCTTAAAATCACCCGAAAGTAACATGCGCAATGCTCCTATGTCAAAAGACTTGAGTGCATCGATTAATCGCTGATAGATTCCGGTGATGAAAGCAATCGTGCCGCCAGATACTCCAGGTATCACGTTGGCTGCTCCCATCGCAAGTCCTTTCAGGAAAAAACTAAGGTAGGGTCTCATTGATTGAGGAAATGATCGAAGGTATCTCCCCGAAGACCTAGGCGTATAGTTTCTAAAGGAATCACTTCATTTGGTGCGATGTTCCCAAGATTCACATTACTCCCAATAAGCTTAATAAACCAAACCTGCTGGGCTTTCTGAGGAGCTTCCCAAAGGATTTTCTCTTCCGGAATTTTGGTCAAAATTTCTTCCACCAATCCCTGACGAACTTCTCCAGAGTCTCTAAAAAGACCCACATTACCACTCTCGCGCGCTTCACCTATCACTTTCCATGCTCCAGCATCAAGCTCGGTTTGCATCTGTTCAATCCACTTGTATGGAGGGATGATTTTCGCAGCATCTTTGGAACCCACCTCCGAAAGGACGGTTACTTGCTTAGCAAGCGTATTAATGTACTCGCACTTCTTGTCATGATCCAAAATGATACTTCCATCGGATACTTCAGCATATTCGAGGTTGAACTCATCCAAAACCTTTTGGTAGTCTTCAAATTGGTCTCGAACGATAAACGCCTCAAAGAGCGTTCCACCAAGGTAAACGGGGATGCCAGCTGCCTTGTAAGCGTCTAACTTCTTTTTGAGGTTCTTGGTCACAAAGGAAGTGGCCCAACCCAATTTGACAATATCAATATAGTCTCCTGAAACGTCGATCATGTCTTCCACCTCACGAACACTCAGACCTTTATCCATTACCATGGTAAATCCAGTGTTTCTAGGCTTGACAGTTCTCTCAGGAATTTGATTCAAATGATAATTCATAGATTGCTCTGTCGCTGATTTTTGCAAAGCCACAAAAATCAGCAATTCTGATGAAAATGACTTAGCTATTTAATTGTTTTTCCGGTATTGCTCTATGATTTTGTAGAGCGCCTTTTGGGTCTGCAAATTCGGAAAAAATTCGAATAATTGTAAATGGCCATCGAAATCTAACATTAAACCTGTTTCGAGTCTGTTTATAGCCATTTTGTATCTACCTCCCTCAATGAGATATACCACGCTTCTGTAGTATAGGTCAGGACATTCTGCACAGTCTACCAGCCCATCCTCTACAGTTTCCTGGGCTTTTTCAAAATCTCCCTGCTCATAATACACGTATGACCAGTCCAACCAGATGTGTGGATTCTCAGGGTCCAGCTGAGACGCTTCCATGTAGGCGTCAATGGCTGAGATGATATTGCCTGTCTTAAACTCAGCATCAGCCACAGCCTTCCAATAGGCTCCATTCTCAACATCCAATTTCAAGGCCTTATTAAAAAAATGAATGGCCTCATACCAGCGCTCTTTTTGTGATAAACACACCCCTAAGCCATACCACGCCTCATGATACAAATTGTCAAGCTTGGTGGCTTTCTGATAGTGCTTCACTGCCAGATCAAACTGCTCCATTTTTTCATATGCCGCAGCTATGTGACAATAGGTCTCAGCTGTAGGACCTTCCAGGTCCATGGTTTTCACATAAGAGTTGAGCGCTTTATCATACTGCAGCAAATTCATGTAGGCATTGCCCATATTAAAGTGAGCACTGCTAAAATCATCATCAATAGCCACAGCATATTCATAGGCGTCTATGGCTTTGTCGTATTGAGTGAGTTTGTTGTAAACGATCCCCAGATTGTACCAGGCATATTCCGAATAAGGATCCTGATCGATAAACTTATGATAGTAATCCAGGCTGCTCTCCAACTCTCCAGCAACATCCAGGCAGTAGGCCAGCTCGTAGAGTGCATTTTCATTGAGCATATTGCACTCAATAGCCTTCTTATGGCTCTCTGCAGCTTTGCGATGATCTCCCATCCCCTGGTACGCAAGACCAATAGAGTAATAGATTTCATCTTTATCCTCGGCAAACTCTAATGTCTGCTCATAGCACTCGATAGCCTGAGCATATTCAGACATCAATGCATGGATAGTTCCCTTCTGCACAAGTAACTCTGGGTCGTTTGGATGAAAGCTCAAAGCTGTCGCTAACGCATCTACTGCCTCACCATGCCGATCCAATTTCACCAACACATCGGCATGCTCCATTGTAAGGTCCAGCGAGAATGAAAACTGCTGAAGACCGAGTTCGCATGCTTTGAGTGCTTTAGAATATTTTTCGTGGTTCTGGTAGTAGTTAATGACTTCTAGATACGCGTCCTCATCAAAGTAGTAGGACTCTTTGTTTTTAAGGAATGCTTCGAACTTTCTTATCAACTCCCTCTCTTCCTTGCGCTTATACTCTTCTTGCATATAAAAAAGTTAAAAAGTATGTCATGGATGATGTATGAATATACACTAAATCAATCGCTATAGTGTTATTTGCTCATCAAAAGTTATCCACAACAAAACCCTCAAATTAGTTCATTATTCCTCAGTATTTGAGGCACAATTCTTTGTTTTAATGATTTTTCAAAAATTGGCAACTGGTTTGCTCGATGGAGGTCTGATCCCACAAAGTCAATCATCGACTCCTTAGCCAGCTGATTCGCTATTTTCTGCGCCTGCCGGCCATATACTCCCATAAATGACGAATTTGTCACTTGCAGGAGAACACCTTGAAGTTTGATTTTCTTCAACCAGGACAAATCACCAGTGAGATAAGTGTATCTTTCTGGATGTGCCAGGACCGGAATAAAACCTCCAGCCTTTAACTTAAAAACAACCTCATCGAATATCAGCGGTTTATTCATAAAGGGAGTTTCCATCAAAACGTACCGCTTCTCTCCGAAAGACAGTAACTCTTCCTCCTCTATGAGCCTGACAAACTCTCCGTCAATATAATATTCGGCTGCTGCCTCCACCTCAATTCCGAGCTGCTCTCTCTTTACTGCCTCTTGTAATTCTTGAAGCCCCGCCAGAATAATCTCCCGGGTATTGGGGTAATAATCTGAATGAATGTGTGGTGTTGTAATCACCTTCTTGTATCCGAAGGTTTTCAAAGTCTTCAGGATCTTAAGTGATTCCTGTTCCTCCTTTACACCATCGTCTATTCCTGGTATCAAATGACTGTGGATGTCGACTTCCACTGATATGGGCTTTTTGTTCCCGAACCAACCTAGCATTATCCAAAACCCTTTATTCCAGCCGCAAAAGTAGGTAGATTACTTGGAATCATCATAATACCCATAGCCGTATCCATACCCATAGCCATACGACTTAGAACCGGTGTTTAATGAATTGAAAATGACCGTAAGGTTGGAGAATCGATTGATTTTTTTCAGGTTATCAACAGACTTGGAGAAGGATCGCTTAGAGTAGTCTGCCCGCACAATGTAGAACTGAAGATCAGACATTTTCATGGATAGTACTGCATCAGTCACCAACCCAACCGGCGGTGTATCCAGAATGACCAAATCATATCTGTTTTTGAGCTCTTCTAGCAACTGTCTGTACTCATCATTCAAGATGAGCTCTGAGGGATTTGGTGGCAATGGACCTGCTGGTATATAGTCCAGATTTTCCACCTCAGAATGCATAATGCAATCGTCCAATTGATCTTTGCCAATGAGTAGCGTACTCATTCCTTTGGGAAATATGTTATTACCAAAAGCAAGGTGCACTTTAGGTTTTCTCATATCCAAATCGACTATACAGACTTTTTGATTAGAAAAAGCCATGATAGCTCCGAGGTTCACTGCCACAAACGTCTTTCCCTCACCAGAAATGGTGGAAGTAATGGTAATTACCCGATTGGGTTTGGTTCCATTCAAAAACTCCATGTTGGTCCGGATGGTCCTAAGTGCCTCACTGAGTGAAGATTTAGAGGACTGATTGATGACCATTTTGGTTGCAGTCAGTTTTTCCAGTCGATACTTAGGTAAAGTACCCAAAATCGGTACACTAAATAGGTGCTCAAGTTCTCTTAGTGAGGTGATCCTATCATTGAGAAGGTACTTCACTAAAATGAAGAAAATGGACAGAAAGAGCGCTCCGGCAAACGCTCCGGCATAAATCAATACGGTCTTTGGTTCTATGGGATCTGATGGCAGACTGGCAGGTGATAATACCACAAAATTCGTAACAGTACCAGCCTTCGTTATCTCCAGCTCCATCTTGGAGCGTGTCAGGTTCAGTAGGAAATTCTCCTGAAGGGAATAAAACCTTCTGTTTTTATTATACGCAGTACTCATGGATGGCATGTTGGAAAATGACCGCTCCAGCACGCTCTTTCTACTCTTCAGAGACATCAGTCGCTTCTCCAGGGCCTCTGTATAGCTGCTGAGAATTTCTCCAAACTTATCTTTCTGAGTATTGAGTTGAGTATTGAGCCGCTTGATCACATAAGTGTTCTCATTATAGCTTTGAAGCTTCTCTTCTCGTTCGGCATACAGGGTCTGATATGCGGCCAGATACGTTCCAATGATTTCGGGCACCTGACTTTTAATCAGTGGATTTACACTTAGAATTCCTTCGGATTCAATCTGCTCTAAAAGGAGTTCCAGCTCGGTAAGCTCGTTTTCCAGTTGTGCTTCTGTCGTGTCCAAAGAATTGAGCAGAACAATGGTTTTAGAAATCTCATTTTGATAGTTGGTAGTTCGGTTATCAATAATGAACCCTTCAAAATACTCTTCAAATTCTTCAATCTTGTTTTCCGTTTCGTCGATTTGAGAATTTAAGAAATTGATCTTTTGATCAATGGTTTGGTTTTTGGCCTGCTTGGTATGATCCAGATAGAGGGTGTCAATAGCCATTACCAGATCTCGCGCCTTGTACTTATTGTGATCGGTCAGTGAGATTTTAATTGTTCGGGCATTGAGGTTTTCGGGAGTGACACGCACATTTCTCTGTAGGTATCGAATCAACGCATCTTCGCTATTGATGGTAAAGAAGTACGTTCCTTTAACCTCTGGAAATTTGAAGTTCTCCGTTTTTTCAATGAGCAAATTGAATTCTTTGGTCTTGATTTCTTCTCCAAAGGAATGGACACTGCCATTTTCAGCTCCAGGATAGGTAAGTTGAAATTCAGTCGAGGAGATTAATTCTATATCAAATGGTCTGTTGTAATAATCAGCATTGTGTAGTTTATAAGAAACTACAAAAGGAGAGTTTTTGTATCGCTCGTCAGTCAGATATCGTCCATAGAAATGATAGGATACGTTCATATCCACCACATCCAATACTTTACTAAAAAACAATTTGGACTTCAGCAGCTCAATTTCTCCGGACATGTTATTGAGGGCGTTACTTGCCATTGCTGATCCTAAGCCAAGCGAGGTAGCTTCACTCTGGATATCCAGCTTGAGTAATGACTGAGATTCGTATAGTGGCTTTGTGTATCGCACATATAGAAATGCGGAGGACAGTGCTATAACGAAAAACAGCACTACCCATATCAGACTCCTCTTGATGGTATGCAGAAACTTCTCCAGGTCAAAAGAGTTAAGAAAATCCTCTGAAGAATAGTCCTTGTCCATGATACTTGACTTGTTCACCTTGCTGCGTTCTGTAAAAACAATATGAAAGTTAGTAGGCCCGTGGTTAATCCCACGATAGAAGAGATATCTCGCAATCCTTCCAGCCAAGGCCTTCTCCAAGGCTGAATATAGACAATGTCACCAGGCTGAACTTCCAGTATGGTGGACCTCATACCCGATATGGTGGTGAGATCTATTAGATATACCTCCGGATTGGATAAGTCACCTCGTATTAGTTTTACCTGATTGGCTTTAGCTCCAAAGTTAACTCCACCAGATAGTGCAAGCACTTCGGCAATAGACATGTTCTCATTCTGAAGCGAAATCACTTGTCCTCCATTCGCTCCTAGCACAATTACCCTTCTGTTTTGTACACGCAGACGCACATAGCACGATGAATAAAAGGTATCATACAATGCTGCCAACTTGATCTCTGCCTCGAGGGTTGTTAGCCCTTGTAAATCTATCAGTCCCACCATTGGAAGATTAGACGCTCCATCCTGATTGATGAAATAGGGAATCTGATTTTGATTGCGCTGCTGCATTTGATTCCCGCCGCCCATTTCTTTTCGCAATTCAAAATCCGGATCAATCAGACGCTCTCCTTCATTTGTATATACCTGGAAGTCAAAAAAGTCTCCTTTTTGTAGGATGTAGTTCTTCTCGGCATCCGCTATCGGTTGGGATAAATCCTCCTCGGTAAATTCCTCATCGAGTTGGAACAAAATATCTTGCTTGTATGCCTTGCAGCTAAACAAAAACAATGCAAACAAAACGATTACAAGCCTGATGGTTGTACTGCTATACTTCATATAAATCCTTGCTCAGGACGAATTTAAGCAATTAATAAAGAATACGGCTAAGTACAGCATATTCCCTTAGTAGTTCAATAATTGATCGATCAGTTTGAGGTAATGATCGACAACAATGCGTTCATCAAATTTTTCAACAATCAATTTCCTGGATGTTAGTTCCATTTGCGCTCTTTCTTCCTTGCTCAGCGCAAGAAACAACAGCATTTTAGCTGCCAAATCCTTTGGCGACTTCAACTTACACAAAAAGCCATTTTGTCCATCTATCACCACATGCCTACACCCTGGCACATCCGTAGCAATCATCGCCTTGGCCATAGCTCCAGCTTCTAGTAGCGTACGGGGAGTTCCTTCTCTATAGGAAGGCAACACCACAGCATCTGAAGTAGCGATAGCATCCCTCACATCGGTCAGGTGGGGTACATATTCTATTAAATCCTCAGCGATCCAAGACTCCAATTCACTCTTCTCAATACTCCTGGAGTGGGATTCGTCCAGCTCTCCAATAAGCCTAAACTTTACTTCAGGCTTCTTCTTCTTTACTATTCGAGCCGCCTCAATGAAGTCATAAATACCCTTCTCCACAATCAAGCGACCTATCATAGTAAATATGGGTGACGAGTTACCACTGGATTTGATGGGCTGAAAATGATTGGTATCAATACCAGACCCAGGTAACAAACTGGTCTTGTCACGGGAAATCGGTATCAGTTTCAGGAATTCTTCCCGGTCTTCATCGTTTTGGAAAAATACCCAGGAATTACGCTTGAAAGCTCTCTTGTAAAGTGCAACTGCCACTTTTTTGACGGTACCAGTCCAAAGGAACACAGTACCAAGGCCACTTACATTACAGACACAGGGGATTTTCAAACCACTACTGGCCAAGGAGCCATAAATATTAGGCTTGATGGTATAAGTCAGCAGCACATCAGGCCGTTCTTCCTTTAGTATTGATCGCATTTTAAGGATAAGACCGAAATCTGTCACAGGATTCATACCGCTGGCGCTCATCTCCAGCTCACGAAAAGTGCAGCCAAGTTCAAGTAACCTGTGACTGTAGTCATCTGATGGCGCTATAGCAACTACCTCATCTCCCCGGTCAAGTATGGCTTTGATCAACCCTCGACGGAAATTATAAATATTCCAACTGGTATTGATCATGATCGCTACCTTCATGTGTTAATCAGCTCTTTTTTTAGTTAATTTTGAACTTCCTAAGAACAATTTATGTACTGTAGGACAATAATTGAGTGAATCTATATGATAGAAACCAAAAAAGAGCAGGAATATGGTGTGGTGGTGGCTGTAGCTCCAAAGTTTCAGACCGATGATAAGACCCAGGAATACCTGGATGAGCTTGAATTTTTGGTACAAACACTCGATATCAAAGTGGAAAAGGCTTATTCCCAAAAGCTGGAACACCCAGACACTAAAACCTACGTTGGTAAAGGGAAACTCGAGGAGATCAAAGAATTTGTCAAGGCAAAAAATATTGGAAATGTGGTTTTCGATGATGACCTATCTCCCTCACAGCTTCGAAATTTGGAAAAAGAGTTTAAAGTGAAAGTCTATGATAGGAGTTTACTTATTCTCGACATTTTCTTGAAGCGTGCCAAGACTAACCAGGCAAAAACACAGGTAGAGCTGGCGCGTTATCAGTATTTACTACCCAGACTTACTCGCATGTGGACTCACCTGGAGCGTCAGCGTGGTGGTACCTCTACCCGTGGTGGAGCCGGTGAGAAAGAGATTGAGACAGATAGACGAAACATCCGGAACCAAATCAATATCCTCAGGAAAAAACTAGACAAAATAGAGACGCAGGCTGCTACCAGAAGAAAATCTCGAGATGGGATAGTGCGTGTGGCGCTGGTTGGATATACGAATGCTGGCAAGTCCTCCCTCATGCGATTGATCAGTAAAGAAAAGGTCTATGCGAAAGACGAACTCTTTGCTACGGTAGACTCTACGGTCCGTAAAGTAGTCATCAATCAGATTCCTTTCTTACTATCAGATACCGTTGGATTCATTAGAAAACTACCACACAATCTGATAGAATCATTTAAGTCCACATTAGAGGAAGTGAAAGAAGCAGACATCTTACTTCATGTCATCGATGCGTCAAACCCCTCATACGAGGATCACATTCAGGTAGTTGAGAATACACTGGAAGAAATCGGTGCAGCAGACATCAAGATGATCAAGGTGTATAATAAAGTGGACAAGATCGAAGATCTTGCAGAGTTTCATCCTGAAGGTTATAAACCCAATGGCAATGACTCGATTTTCGTCTCGGCCAAAACCAAATACCACCTACCAGAGCTCCGCGAACTATTGGAACTACAAGTGAAGAAGGAGCACATCAAGATCTACCCAAATTACCTGGAGCCCGAAAACTACTGATCACGTAAGAGTTTCATTTTTGGATTAGAAACATTTAACTTCTGATCTAATCCAAAAATGAAGATGAGTATTAACACAAGCTTTCAGGTTGGCGTACAATCCGAAACCTACGATGCGATCGTCATCGGATCGGGGGTTTCGGGAGGTTGGGCAGCTAAAGAATTGACCGAAAAAGGCCTCAAGACGCTGGTACTTGAGCGTGGCAGACCTGTAGAGCATCGCAAGGACTACATTACAGAGCATACGCCACCCTGGGAGTTTGACCTTCGTGGACAGCTCACTAAAGAAGAACAAGAAAAATACGCTCAGGCTACCAGAATCGGTTATCTGGCCAAAACTGCACTCCACTTCTTTGCACCTGACTCAGAAAGTCCCTACAAGGAAGAAAAACCATTCGTCTGGGCAAGAGGCTATCAGGTTGGAGGTAAGTCCATCACCTGGGGACGGTTCACCTTCCGCATTTCAGATCTGGACTTTGAGGCCAACCTCAAAGAAGGTGTAGGTGTCGACTGGCCGATCCGATACAAGGACATTGCCCCGTGGTATGACTATGTAGAAAAGTTTGCTGGTATATCTGGTGAGAAACTAGGTCTGGCGCACCTGCCGGATGGTCAGTTTCAAAAGCCAATGGAGTTGAATGTAGTAGAAAAACACCTTAGAAAACGCATTCGTGAACTGTATCCAGAGCGCTATCTGACCATAGCACGGGCAGCAGTACTCACCGAACAGATTGGCGAGAGGTCGCCCTGTCACTACTGCGGCCCGTGCTGGCGTGGATGTAGCACCGGCTCTTATTTTAGCTCCCTGTCCTCCACGCTTCCGGCAGCTGCAGCCACTGGCAATCTGACCATTCGACCATATAGCGTGGTGCATAGCATAGATTACGATAAGGAATCAGGTAAAGCAAAAGGGGTCAACGTCATAGATAGTGAAACCAGGGAAACCATTCAATTCAGATCCAAACTCGTATTTGTTTGTGCTTCTGCTATGGCGTCCACCCAGATCCTCCTCAACTCCAAATCCGATGAATTTCCTGATGGAATTGGTAATACGAGTGGGGTTTTGGGCCATTATTTAATGGACCATCACCTTGGATTGGATGTAAATGCTACCGTGCCTGGTTTTACCGACCGTACCACTTTTGGCAATCGCCCGATTGGGTTCTACATTCCTCGTTACCGCAACATTGGGGGAGAGACAAATCGTACTGATTTCACTAGAGGGTATGGATTTGAAGGATCGGCATATCGCGAAGGATGGGGACAAGCCTTCGGCATGGAAGGGTTCGGTGCAGACTTTAAAGAAAAAGTGAAGCAAGCAGGCCCATGGAAGGTCGCCATGTGGGGATTTGGCGAAACACTTCCCTATTATGAAAACAAAGCTTATCTACATGATTCTGAAACAGATGATTTGGGCATCCCCAAAATGGTTTTTGATGCCGAAATCAAAGAAAACGAGAAAGCAATGAGAAAAGATTGCCTGGAGTCAATCAGTGAAATGCTGGACAATGCCGGCTGTACAAACATCCATGCTGTAGACAACCCAGCAGGTGCGGTTCCTGGTTTTGGCATCCACGAGATGGGTACGGCTAGGATGGGTAGAGACCCAAAAACCTCTTACCTAAATGGCTATAATCAAGCACATGAAGTACCGAACCTGTTTGTAACGGACGGTGCATGTATGACTTCCGCACCTTGCCAAAACCCTTCGATCACCTACATGGCACTGACAGCAAGGGCAGTTGATTATGCAGTGAAAGGTTTAAAGTCTAAAACGATCTAAACATGGACAGAAGAAAAGCGATCATTAACATGTCAATGGGTGCTGCAGGAATTGGGTTGAGCTCTAGCTTCATTTCGCTCATGTCTAGCTGTAGTCAACCCGCTACTTTAACTTACGCCGCACTGACTTTTGATGCGCAACAGGACACTCTGGTACAGCAGTTGGTGGAGCTGATCATTCCTACTACTGACACGCCAGGAGCCAAAGCCGCTAAGGTCAATGAGTACATCGACCGGGTACTAGCTCTGGTGCGTGACTCTTCTGAAACCAATCTCTTCTTGCAAGGATTAGGCAACCTGGAAAAGGATTCCTTTCTCAGTCAAACCAAAAGTGATCAGATTACCTATTTATCCAAATTGGAGCAAGAAGGAATGGAAACGAGTGAATTGACCTTTTTTAAACTCTTGAAAAGTATGACCATTTATGGCTACTATACTTCTGAAATTGGGGCAACACAAGAACTCAGCTATGTACACGCTACCGGAAGGTACGATGGCGACTACCCGTATTCCGAAATTGGTAAAAACTATTACTAAAGCAATAAGATCATGAAGCTTGGATTTGTAACTGCAATTCTACCCGAACTTTCGTTCGAAGAGGTTTTAAAAGTTGCTTCTGACATTGGCTATGACTGTGTGGAGGTGATGTGCTGGCCAGTGGGCAAAGCAGAGCGAAGGTACGCTGGTGTTACGCATATTGATATTGCCAAACTTACTCAGGATTCCGTCAGCCAAATCCATGACATCACCAGCAAATACGGAGTTGCTATCAGTGCTCTTGGATATTATCCAAACCCATTGAGTCCCAATGAAGAAGAGTCTAAAACAAGCGTGGAGCATATCTATCGCTTGATTGATGCAGCCAAAGTCCTTGGAGTAAATCATGCCAACTCCTTTATTGGCCGGGATTGGACCAAATCAGTAGATGAAAACTGGCCAGAGTTCTTAAAAGTATGGAAACCGATCATCGCCCATGCCGAGAAACAAGACGTAAAAGTTGGTATTGAAAACTGCCCGATGAGTTTCACACAAGATGAATGGCCCGGGGGTAAAAACCTGAAAACAACTCCTGCCATTTTTAGAAGGATGTATGAGGATATCCCAAGTGATTACTTCGGTCTCAACTTCGATCCTTCACACTTCATCTGGCTGCAAATGGATTATGTAAAGGCTATCCGAGAGTTTGGACGCAAGCTATTTCACATGCATGCCAAGGATGTAAGGTTGGATCGTGATAGGTTAGATGAAGTAGGAATAATGGCTCATCCAAGCGAATACCATACGCCTAAGCTCCCAGGAATGGGTGATGTCAACTGGGGTAAGTTTTTCTCTGCACTGACCGATACCGGATACATCGGCCCTGTATGTGTGGAAGTGGAGGATCGTGCCTATGAGGGTTCTTTAGAACGCAGAATAGCGTCTCTTAAACAAAGCTACCATTACCTGAGGCAGTTTATTCCCAAAGATTAAAAGCCAGTAGGAGGCAACTCTGGATAAGGTACAAGTGCTTCAATCAACAATTTCACACCATCCTTCGAAAAAATGGTCAATGTAATGATGATACTGCTGACGATTATAGCAACCCCAAGATTGTCATTCCGAATTTCTTCAAATTCATCTATCGGTGTGATTTTGCTGTACAGAAACGTACTAATCAAACCAATTAGTACGGCTGCTGTGTAAGCAATGGCAATGTAAATGGCTCCGATACCGAAGTATTTCAATGAAAAAAGGAGGCTGCTTTCTCCGTTGCCCATTAGCCGAAAAGCAGAAATCAAAGGATCGATAATTCCCTCTACCATGATGCCAACAGATAGAATAATAGCCCCAGTAAAAATGCTGTAAGCCAGGTTATATTCTTCGATGCTATAATACCGGCGACCAACCCACTGCAAAAGCTTATAGGTGAGCGCCAGAATGAAAATGCCTATCGTCAGCGCCGAAAAGATCTCGATCAGCCCGATGATTGCTACGTTATAGTTCATGTGCAAGTACTATTTTCCAATAATCTACATTGTTGTAAGAAGGTGGCAACATTCCAGCCATCCACCCCTTGGCTGTAGTCTCCCAAAAGTAATATTTCTTACCTTGATGAAGGAGATAATCACCTGCGGTAGGAATGCTCAAAGCGATCATAGCGTGTGAGTACTGGTCACTCACTAATATAGCGGGATCAAAGCCAAATTCCTCCAGCACTGCATACACCAGTACTGCTCGAGTATCGCAATCGCCCATTTCTGTGTGGAGAAACTCATATGGAGAATAAAGACCCCAACGAACATCACCAACACAAGGCTTTCCATCAGTGTCGTACTCTTCACATTTTCCAGGAATGACAAAACTGTATGGAATGTCCTGAACCATAGTCACTATCATTTCTGAAAGCTCATACCCTTGCAGTTGTCTGTTCGCAGCAATAGCAGATAGACTATCCACCAAAAACGCAATAGATTCCTTGTCTTGAACCAGTTGATTATAGATATCTCCCCATGGATTTCGTGTGTCATGGACTTGTCCAATAGACTTGAGTCGAGAGTCTGTTGCGAAGTTGAATTGATCACTATTCGTATGATAGTTCACACAGAAAGAGGATGAACTAGAGATCAAGTGCCAACTTCTTTCATGGATGGTTAGATCCCTTTGCTCTTTCATAGAATCCACGCACTCGTCATTATGGTTTTGCGAAGCTCTAAACAAAGCGATCAAGGCAGTAAGGCTCCACCAAACGGCTAAAATCAATAAGAAAATCTGAAAGAGTCGTTTCACCTGACTAAAATGGGTAGAATTTCATTTCTGAATGCCGCTCTGATCAAATAAAGTGAAAAAATTGAACAGAGTATTTGATTTCCTTATTTTTGCCCTCTCTGAAAAGAGCTGGTCCCGTAGTTCTCCCGAAACATCGGGAGGATAGAATAGGCTACGTGCCCCGAGCTGTGTGCTCCGGAAGTTACCTAAACTCCAATATGGCCTCTTAGTTCAACGGATAGAATAGGCGTTTCCTAAACGCTTGATCCAGGTTCGATTCCTGGAGAGGCTACTACTTCCTAAACTTTAGATGCAGTGCGAGACGGCTAGTTCGGTTCGCCGCTGCGATTCGATTCCTTCCGGGACTACTTTCATCTTTCACGCTTGATCCAGTACAAACGGCTAGTTCGGGTGGCCGACGGTCCGCCGTTGCGGTACCATTCGATTCCCTGCTTTGCCGGCAGGCAGGCTGGAGAGGCTACTACTTCCTAAACTTTAGATGTGGTGCGAAACGGCTAGTCCGGGTATATCCAACCAATATGGCTCCATTCTGATAAAGTACAAATAATAAAAGCTCCCGATTGAATCAGGAGCTTTTCTCAACTAATGAAGAATCAATCAATCTACTTTACCAGTATTCTCTTCGTAATCTGCACATCTTGTCCAACGAATCTTATAAAATATATCCCTGGATTAATAGCATCGAGCTCAATAGACTCCGTTGATTTAGGTAAGGGGCCATTTTTTATGCATACTCCAGCTACTGAAATCAGTTCATATCGATCCACCTCTTGATCGCCCAACTCAACATAAAGCTTTCCATTAGTAACTGGAACTGGATAAAGTCTCAAAGGACTTGCTTCAACTTCGGCCTGATATGATGATGCCACACGAGAACCACTTACTGGCTCCAACACCCATTTAGCACTGGCCCAGGCTGTGTAAATGGTTCCATGTTGTGCTTGTCCAGTTTGATTTTCCACATGAATATAGTTATCCCCTTGCCACGCATTTCTAATGCGATCTTCTCCATTGCCAGCGTCTTCGATAGCCCATCTGGAGCTGTACCAACCATAGGTTCTACTTGTACACTCCACGTATCCAGTGAGGTTTTCGATATGCATGTATTCTCCGGTAGCCACATTTTTAATTTCCATATAGCCACCACCTACGTCTTCAAGCACCCATTCGAATGTAGTGCCAGATGCAGCAGAGGAGTAAGTCACTTGATTTCCTCCATCCTGGAGATAATCATTGGTCCATACGTTTCGGATGTGATAGACAGACACTCCCCCTCCTGATGTGACAGTGGCGGTACTGTTGGCTATAAATCCTCCATCTTGAGTGGTGACAGTAATGGTCGCTGAACCTGCCGCTATTGCGGTGACAAGTCCACTACTACTAACTGTTGCCACTGAAGTGTTATCAGAACTCCAGGTTACATTCTGGTTGGTAGCATTGGAAGGTGCCACCGTAGCTGAAAGTTGCTGCGTATTGCCTGTAACCATGCTAATAGATGTTGGAGTCACACTAACACCTGTAACTGACGTGGTTCCAGTACCCGACGTACTGATTGATACTTTATCCAGGTTATGATTTGGGTTATCAAAAGCAATTCGCATAATCTGCTGCCCGGCATTAAGCGCCACGTTATCCACACTCACTGTGGTCCAGGTCTGCCACCCACCTGTATTTTCACTTGTGACTGTTCCTGTAACATTCGTACCATCAAACTCTACATGAAAGGTTCCGCCGCTATAAATAGAAGCAACACGAAAGTCAAAGTCATAGTTACCTGCTGATGCCACGCTAACGGTATATTCCAGCCACTCTCCACCGGCGGTCCATCCAACATTAAGTCCACCTTCACTACAGCTTTCTGTATCTACTCCCTCTCCAGTTCTTCCCTGACCACCATTATTAGCCACGTCACTATCACTATAAGCAACTCCAGACCCACCGTCATCAAAGTTTTCTGCTTCGATGATGCCCGGTATGGCCCAGGGAACTCCTCCATATGGAGATTGAGAAGGTGTACTGTTGTCAACCGTAATTGTCACATCATCCGTATCGCTAGCTGAGCCATCATCTACAGTCAAACGGAAAGTATAACTGTTTCCATTAGACAAACCACTGATTCCGGTAGATGCACTTCCTGGATTACTAATGGTTACTGAAGTACCTGAAAGCTGAATCCAGGAATATGTCAGAGGATCACTATCAGGATCTATACCCGATCCATTCAAAGTACCCGTTGTAGTCCCTGCAGCCAATGACTGATCAGGTCCAGCATTGGCGCTAGGTGCCTGATTACCGCTAGAGTTGACGACTATTTGCACGTCATCTGAAGCACTCAATGACCCATCATTCACCGTCAATCTAAATACGTAGGTGTTTCCGTTTGAAAGTCCACTAACCGAAGTATTGGCGCTAGCAGGACTACCAATAGAAACAGAAGGCCCACTAACCTGACTCCAGTTATAAGTAATCGGATCATTGTCTGGATCGGAGCCTGATCCAGTAAGGCTAATGGTGGTGGTTCCGGCTGGCAAAGTTTGATCCTGACCAGCATTGGCCGATGGCGACTGGTTAGATGGCGATCCACTACAGTCTGTCAAATAGATAGACCCAAAAATACTTGGGTTAGTCCATCCAGCATCTGATGTGGCTATGGAGGTTACCTGGGCGTCTCGCGTACCTCCATTGTCATCATCATCTACTGCCACATCAAATCCAATTACAGATCCAATAGCTGGACTTGTACCGATGGTCGACCATGGGATTGCTGCTTCCAGGACATAGCCACTGCCTGATGCATACATGGAGAAATTGATTCCACTTGTGTTCTGAACTGAGTTACCACCTGCATTGACGGTGTTGTCATTCCATCTAAATCCAAGCTGAAAGTCATTTACACCATCATAAGAGGTCCCTTTGCTATTATCGCCATCGATGAACACTTCTACCACGTCATCTTCCCACCAACTACCACCGCTATCGTTGGTTCTGGTCGCATCGCCCACTTCCACTAACACATACAGGTTGCTAGCGTCATAGAGCGCTTTCCATTGACCGGAGTAATCACCTGGTGTTCCTCCAATGGTGGTATTATTAATCCCCATAGCTGGTGCTGTAGCCCAAATGGTTTCGATGTTTTGATTTATTGCCGGTGCTGTAGCAGCATAGCCAATCACTGGTGCGGTGCATGGGGGATTTTCGTTATCAGCAATAGTAACTGTGGCATTTCCTACTCCGATGTTATAGTTGCCATTGTCTACGAGTGTAACGGTTAAGTACTCCGCTCCCTCAAACTCCGTGTCGTCAGTAGCACTAATAATTATTGACTGAGATAGGCTAGAAGTAGACAAAGTAACCGATCCTGACAAGGCCGGGCTAGCCGAATAGTCTCCACCAGAGGCAGATCCGCTCACTGTATACTGGACCGTAAGACTCCCAGCTAGCTCAGTGGTACTAATGACAAACTCTCCAGCCGATCCACCTTCTGTGGCTACATTAGCAACAGCTTCTATGTTAATCGCCGCAGTTACATTGACCACTACCTGATCTGTAGCAGCAGGGTTGTCATCAGATGTGACAGTAATAGTAGTCTGACCAACTCCTGTAGCATTGAACACTCCAGTTACCTGATTGATTGTCCCAACTGAAGAGTTGCTGTTGGAGTAGGTGACTGATTTGTTAGAGGCATTCTGCGGAGCAAATGTAGGAGCCAAATTCGCTGACTGTCCCACGACCAATGATAGAGGCCCATCTGGAATGTCTACTGACTGCACACCCACAGGTTCGGTGAAGTAGGTATTCACCACCAGATTACCTGTGGTAATGATGCTATCTTCGGTCTCCCAGCTAATCCATTGAGGATTGTATAAATCAATTTGCCCGTTGGCACTCGCCGCGATTCCGGTACCTCCTTCTGTATAAACAACGGTATTATGATCGTAAGGATCCAGTCCCGTCCCATCCACTTTCAGGGAATGAAACTCAATGTTCTGATAGGGACCACCTTCCAGAGTGATGGCATGCCTTTGCGAATTGATCAGATCTATGTCTTCCCAATAAACATTCCATAGTCCTGCCGCTCCAGATAGGTAGATAGCTCCAATTTCTTCATTGAACAGATCATATGTTGTTCCGTGATTTATAATCGTAATGTTACTCATCACAGACTGATTGTTTTGAAGGAACTTAAATCCAGGAAAAGTATCTGTAAATCGAATTCCCGCACAGCCCCGGCCATCTCTTATCAACACATGGTTGACACCATGACCGTCTGCACCATGAAATGCCACACCTCCAGCACGCCAAACGTTTTCTACAGTGCTAAACTGCAAGGTGTTATTAGAGCCGGGAGTACCGTGACCGAAAGCATCGGAAGACCAAACTGCAAACCCATCATCTCCACTGTTTCTAATGTTGGTATGCTCTACAGTACAATTGTTACTTCCCTCAGCGAAATTGACACCATCTGCATAGTTGTTTCTGATCCTGGCGTTGGTGATGAGCATGTGATTGGTAATGTCTGGCTGTGAAGCACCTTCCACTGCCCAGTCATAGTCGGCAAACCACATTCCAGTTTCAAAGTGCTCTACCCACACATTGCTGATCACACTGTAGCTGCCCCAGGTACCGAAAATCCCTTTATAGCCTTTATAAGGCTCATTCCAGCCGGGAATTCGCTCATCATCTGGGCAAAAACGATCATTGTTGGCGGTGGTAATGTGCACATCAGAAAATTCTAAATTATCTGCTCTTGCTTTTACTCCGCCAGAGAATGCCAGATCCGATGAGAAGAAAAGCTCAGTGTGCCAAATTCCTGCTCCTTGTACCTTGATATTACTTGCATTTAATCTGAATTGGCCATCCAGATAATACTTCCCAGGAGGGATATACATATTCTTACCTTGCGCGTTGGCATCAGCCAAACATGCGTGGAATGCAACCAAATCATCTACCTGATCGTTCCCATTGGCGTTGTATGGTGCATCGGTCACTGATAGTGAATTAGCAGGCGCAGCTTTCACAGGGTCAATCTGTTCTATTTCAATGAAGTCAATTCCATACTCGAACGAACTTCCACCAGTCTTCTCCAGCCGAATAGTGCTACCAGGTGTAAGGGGTGTATTGAGCTTAAAATTGATATCATCAAAATACATCCTCACTTCAGTAAACCCCGCGTTGGGACTATTAGCACCACCAGCCCCAACAAACTTATTTAAGTAATGAAATGCCCAGTAAGAATCCAGAGTAATCGTCTGGTCTAAAGCTCCATTCACATATACATTAAGAGCGGCTTGATTGCCCGTACCTGAAGAATTGTCAGGAATGGTAAACCTTAACGTTACTCCGTCTGCATATTCATTGACTGTCCACTGTGCGTAATCTCCATCAGAGACCAAAGCAAGGTAATGCTGGGACGAAGCTTCCGCTGCTGGTACATCTGGTTGAAAATCATAATCAGTACGTGCCTGAGCTTGTGATTGGGAGGTGCTGTCAGATTCGTATCGTGTATATGGCATTTGATATGCCCCCCTCGGTAGTCCATCACCTTGGCCCCATACTGGTAAGCTCAAAGCGACTAGTAATAGAAACGTGAGTAAGTTTCCAATCATCGCTGACCTTAAAAAAGGCCATCTCGTTGATAGTTTTTCATCATTTTTCATAGGGTTTGAATTTTAGTGTAAGGTTCCCACCATACGCAGGAACGGGTTTCAATAATGATTTCTCATAGTTATATTTATTATATAGCGGTTTTATACAGATACTCTCTATTCATTTTGAACAGAGCTCAATAATCAATCTGAATCATTAAAGAGGTGGGTGAAAAAGCAGTCCGCCGCAAAGACGGACCGCAGAGATGATGGAGCCTTACTTCAGACTCAATACTTCTTCATACTATTACATCATCCTAATAGCTAGTTTACCGTTATTGGGCAGGCTCTATTACAAGAGTTCTTCCTTCGTCAACGGAACTTATCTTAAAAGTCAAGACATAATTGCCCCCTACAGCCACGTAGTAGTTATCCTGACCGTCTTCTTTGATGATTTGCTCATTGTCAAATGCAGAACCGGTTTTGTTGGCTCCTCCATAGGTGACCCACTCTCCATCGGGACTTTCTCTGATGACGAATGATCGGGACTCGATTAGTTCCAGCTCCCAGCTCCACGTGTAAAAATCTCCATCCATTTCTGGAGTTTTAGCAAAGTGTATGGCATCCCAGGCCCCTTCAGTGGTGCCATCCACATAGTATGCATTTCCAAACATACCATACTCCTTGGAAGACATGTCATCTGCCCCCTCTGATGGCTCTATTGTCAAGGTGCGACCATCATCTTCAGCGTTGATGGTGAAGGTCACATCATAGGTTCCCGCAGTGTTTACCCAATAATTATCCTGACCATCTTCTTTGATAATCAATTCATCGTCAAATGCAGAGCCTACTTTAGCTGCACCTCCATAGGTGATCCAAATAGTGCCATCAGGGTCTCTAAGTACAAAAGCTCTATCTGCTATCAACTCTACTGTCCAGGTCCAGTTGTAAAGGTTGCCATCACGCCCCGGTGTTTTGACCATATGGACCGTTTCCCATTGACCTGTAGGTTCTTCACCATCTATTTTGTAAGCATTTCCAAACCAGCCGATCTCCACAGTTGAATAGTCATTTTCGAGTGCTCCAGTTTTTTCTTTGTTTTCATCCCACTCTAGCGTGGATGCATTGAATGAAAGGGTGTAGGTAAAAAGGCCAGTCTCATGATTTGGCAAGTTGACATCTTTATAAACCAAATCATAACCATTAGCACCGGCGTCCCAGGCTGCCTGATAATCTTCTACTCCCAGGTAGTCAATCGTTGCGATTACTCCGTCATTGTATAATTCATACCCTTGATTGAATCGGATCTTATAACCGGATGCTCCATAGAGTCCTAAATCTGTCGCTTCAAAAGTTGCACCGCTTACGTTCGCGTCTTTCAATGGTATAAAAGTACTCTCTGTCCATTGACCTGGTGTGGCATCACCGATGACATTAGCTTCTATTTTCATCATCCGAAAAGACTCCGTGTTGATGTCTACAAATAACTTGTAAAGACCCTCTTCTGAAACTGAAATGGGTTCAGCGTCGGGAACTAACGTACCATGAATGATATCTGCATCAATGTCCGTGAAATCAAGTTCCAACCCATTGGTAACTGTACCTCCTCCATCAGCTCCATATGTTGTGGATACATCTCCCTCCACATGACTAATCTCAATGGTACTGTTTGCACCGATATAAAGTAGTTTACCAAAGTAGCCATCTACACTGGCAACTCCACCACTTTTGTCTGGATTGAGTACTGCCAGGCTCATTTTGGCAGAGGGCTCAAGGGCCGTCTCAGCTACGGTATTGGTGCCAAACACATAGACTCCATCTATAGCTGGGATCAGCTCTTCTGGTTCGGTGGGCTCATCCTCTCCACACGACATCATCAGGGATGTTGCCAGCATGGATACTAGCAGCAACCCTTTGGTTATGTAATTCATTTTCATAGTATTAGGATTATAATTGCGATTGATATTTAAAGTTTTTCAAGTATTGCAGACGCTTCTTCTGGCCTCAATTCATTGAGATGAGTAAATACCTCATCCAGTAATTGCTGCACTTCTGTATTGTCTCGGTATTCTTTCCTTTTCAAGTAATACTGGCAGACCAAATCCAACTCAGACTTACTGTAGCTCACTCCAGAAAACTCCTGAAGGATTTCTAAAAACTGGTATTGAAATTCATCAGTCGGTTCGATCATTGTTCCTTCTCCAAAGTCGTTCCAAGTGACGAGTTGTATAGTTCCCAAACTGAACTCCGCTGCTTTGGCGAGCTGATCCGAAAAGGTTGCTCCTCCTCGATGACTGAGATAGCCATATCCCTCTCCCCAGCCTCCTTCCTGATAATAGTCATCAAATCCTGGACATGCAGAACCTATGATGTGACCATCATAGGTAGAATAGAAATTGGTGAGATCGCGCATGTCAGCATTGAAATCTACCCACGAAAACTCTCCGATTCCATTGTCTCCTACATAGTAGTCGTGTCCCCAAAGTGGCATGAAATCAGGTTTTGATTCCAGCACTGAAAAGATCTCGGTCCAATCATCAGCTTTGCGGAATAATCTTGGACCGAAAGTGAGCAGTAATGGATTTTCCTCTTGTTTGATGTATTGCTCCCGACTAAAGTAATTTTCCTCCAAAAAAGTAAGATCCGCCTGTGCCGCTTCGATTTCGGTGATTCCTTTTCTAGTAGCTACAGCTTCAGCGGTGTATTCCTCATAAACAACTCCGAAACTCAACCCAATGGTATCAAGCCTGGTCACAAGTGCCTCTGTGTTCTCAAAATTTCGGTAATAATCAAGAGTTTTGTGTGTTCCATACCAATCGATCAGCACCCCATCAATACCTGCGTACTTCATGAGCAGTAAATGATACTCCACCAGATCAGGATCCGCTGAATCATAAGGTCCAATGAGCGGATAGTAGTGTGCTGCAATGTCCCTTTTGCCCTGGCCGTCAATGTTATCTGGATTGCTATTGGCCATGCGCCAGTGACTACCCCAGTATCCAGAAAAGTCTTTGGACTCAAACCACGGCATATAATGCATGTATAACCTGGTGGCATTAGACTTCTCCACCATCACAGGTATGTAAGACTGACCATCATCAAGTGCTGGATCAGACTCCTTACAGCCGCCCAAACCAAGAGAGATGAACATAGCTATCCCTACGATCCAGTTGATCAAATCCATATTTTTTACCTTCAAAATCACTTCTTTACACTTCTTTTTTTATTATTCGTAGCCTGTACTTGGCGTCATATTGGGATTGTTATCGATTTCCTGAATTGGCACAGGATAGTAATAGTCTTTGTCATCGTATATGATCATCCCCTGGGTTACTCTGAAGTCATTGTACTTCATGACTTCCTCCTCTACGATGCCCCAGCGGACGATATCATACCAGCGATGACCCTCAGCAAATAATTCTCTAAATCGCTCCTCCCTAATGGAATCCCTCAACTGAATGCCAGCGAGATTATAATCCACAGAAGGCTCAGCAGTTTCCGGATCATACCCATAGGCACGCCGGCGAACTTTATTCATAAATTCTGATGCAATGCATCATTTCCGGTAGTGTTGAGCACCTCGGCATACATGAGGTACACATCCGAAAGCCGCATGTTGATATAGTTGATGCCACTGTTTCTGTTGGTAGAGTACACAGAATAATCCTCCGGCACATACTTTCTAAAACTATGGCCGGTATAGTTAAACTCACTTTCGCCTACAGGCATCATTACACCATCCACATTAGCGGCAGAGTCCTCCGGAGCATAGGTGGCGATCTTAAGCCTGGGGTCACTACCAAAACGAAATATATTCACTCCATGTGGGGTACAATTACTCCAGCCTCTTCCGGGAGGTGCAAGAGTCAGCGCAATCCCTGATCCAAGGCCATTCTCCCAGATATTTTGAGTCATGTCTATGGAGTAGTTTAACTCAAATATGGTCTCATCACTAAACTCCAATTTGCCTTGAAACATATCATCGCATTCTTCAAAAGTGAGAAGTGAGAAAATGCCTGAGTTAATCACTTCCTCAAAGTACGACCGTGCCTGACCATACTCTTCCATGTAGAGATAAACCTTGCCCAAATAACCCTTGGCAGCATAATTCGTTACCCTGGCGATGTTGTCATCATTCCAGGTGGGAGGCAGTAGCTCCTCTGCTAGTTTTAAGTCTTTGATGATTTGAGTATATACTTGGCCAACACTGGCACGAGGCTTCATCATCTCATCCCTTGAGGTAGCTACTTTAAGATGCAGCGGCACAGATAATTTGCTACTATCCTGAGCATACCCCGCTTCTCCCCATAATCTCACCATGTGGAAATATGCAAACCCTCTGAGGAAGTATGCCTGCCCAAGTATCAAATCCAATTCTTCTCTCTGGGCTTCATTTGGGCTGTATTTATCTATGTATGTTGGTGCATTTTCAATCAAATCATTGGCACGAGCAACTACTCGATACCAACCTCTCCAGGCCAGGTACATGTTGCCATCTCCTGAAGTCACTTCATTTCTACACTGTGCATTCCAATAGTCAGAGGTATGTGGCAATGCCAACAGTGTTTGGATGTAAAATGCCTGTCCGAAGAGATCCAAACTTTTAGTAGCTGAGTAAACAGAATTCAAAGAATAATGGAAATTATCTACGTTCGTATAGAAGCTTTCAGCTACGATCTCATTAGGATTTGAGAGGGTTAAAAACTCATCCTCACAAGCCACTATTCCAAGTAGTAGTAATCCAAAGGTCAATATGTTTTTCAATTGCTTCATTTTCATCAACATTTAGAACTGCACCTCCAAACCACCTCCAAATGTCCTCGTATGAGGATACAATCCATGATCTACACCTCTGCCTACATTAGACCCAGCTATTTCAGGGTCCATTCCAGAGTAATTCGTCAATGTCAACAGGTTATTGGCATTGATATAAAGTCGGATTTTACCCACCCTCATTCTGCTCAAAAGATTCTGCGGTACATTAAATCCGATCTGTGCGTTTCTCAACTTCAGATAGGAGCCATCCTCTATGAAGTAGCTGGATGGTCTACTGAAATTACCATTAGGGTCACTGGCTATATTTCTTGGATGCTCTGTATGCTTTTCAGGAGTCCAGGCTTCATAGATATCAGTGGTGGTATTATTGTCTCCAAAAAAATTCCTTGAGTAAGCTTTGTTGGCATTGAATACTTCTACTCCCTGAATTCCTTGAAACTGTAATAGGACATCAACCAATTGATCATAGGATATGTTGATGTTGAATCCATACATCAATTTGGGCCATGGGTTCCCAATAAACGTACGGTCATGCTCCCAGGTGACCTGGCCATCCGGTACTCCTTCCGGACCACTGATATCCTTGTACATAAAGTCTCCCGGACCTGTACCCCCTTCCTGATAAGTTCCGTCTGGAGCCCAACTATTAATTGCATAGACGTCATTTTCAGAATTCAGCATCTGCTGAACGATAAATCCATAAAAGCTAGAAACAGGCATACCAGCTTCCGTGCGGGTCATTCCTCCAATCTGTCCTCCTCCACTACCCGCAGTGATATACTCATCTCCAAAAAGACTCAGCACTTCGTTTTTCATAAAAGAGCCATTGCTGTTGAGAGTGACATTGAACTTACCAAAATTATCGCGGTAAATAATCTCCAGATCCAGTCCTGTATTTCTCATGGTTCCAACATTTAACTCTGGGTTTATTGGATTGAAATTATGCACGGCCAGTCCTACAGATGCCGGCACTGGCACTGGATAAAGCAAATCTTTCGTATCCTTAATATAGTAGTCAGCTGTAAGGGTCAATCGATCGTCCAGAAGACCTACATCTAACCCAATGTTATGCATGTTGACTTCTTCCCATTTCACATCACCATTGGGAAACTTGCTAATGAAATAGCCCGGAACTTTGTTAGTCCCACTTCGGTCAAAAGCATAAGTGCTAAACTGTGAAGAATAGGTCTTTGACCAGATATACCCAGGGATCTTGTCAGAACCCAATTTGCCGGTACTCGCTCTTAATTTCAGGTTGGATACAAAGCTCACTGTTTTCATAAAGCTCTCCTCTGAGATTCTCCAACCTATAGAATAGCTGGGAAATATACCCCATACATTGTTGGGACCAAATTGAGGAGAAGAGGCATCTCTCCTTATGTTTGCTTCTAGCAAATAGCGCTCATCATAGTTGTAATTGATGCGTCCAAACTGAGATAGGATACGCGACTGTCTCAAGGTATATCTGTCTGCAATATTGGCATTGGGCCCCATCACATTGAAACTCCAGGCAACATCTAGAGGTGATCCTGAGGCTGTCACTGGAAAACCGCTACCTTCATATTGCTGAGCTTCATATCCACCCATCATCGTGAGGTTATGCTTACCAAATGTTTGGCTATATGTAGCGACTATGTTCCCAATGATGGTCTCATCATTTCCATCCACATAAGTGAGCCGACCGATAGGGTCTGCAAAAGCTCCATAGTTAAATGCTTCTTTAAAGGACTTACCTTGAAAGGCAAGATAGTTGTACCCTATTTGTCCGCGGATTGTTAAAACATCTAGAGGGGTTAGGCTTAAATAGACACTTCCATCTAATCGATTGTAAATTCTTTTTTCGTGCTGCTGGTACTGAGTGGCCACCGGATTTGGGCCTTGAAAATAGGCAGGTGCCATTCCCCAACCACCATAAGGGTTCGACTCGTCGTATATGGGCATAATAGGAATGGACCTATATGGAATAGCTCCGTTATAATCCTCATTGAAGTTATCAATGGGGTTTTCTGTCACTCTAGAAAGTAAAACTCGCTCACCAATAGTCAGCCATCTTGCCAGGTCAATATCTGAATTGAAACGCATACTGAATCGCTCAAACTGATTATCAATCAGTATTCCTTCTTCATCATCATATCCAAAAGACAGATAGTAGTTGGTGTTGTCAGTGGCTTTAGCAACAGAAAGATCATGATAATGAGAAAACCCCGATCCATTATAGTAAGCATCAATCCAATCAGTGTCGTATTCCCAATTGTCCCAGGCTGGCTCTGGATTTTGGCCAGCATTTAACCGAGACTGTTTCTTGTAGTTCACAAAATCTTCGCTACCCAATAGCTCAGGCAATCTGATGGGATTTACTTTGGCGAAAGAGCTCTTATAGCTAATTTGTGTCTTGCCTTCTTTACCTCTCTTAGTTGTTACCAAAATGACCCCATGAGCAGCTGCGGCTCCATAGATGGCTGAACTGGCTGCATCCTTCAATATCTCTATTGACTCTACATCATCCAGGTTAAAGTGATTTCCCGGTGCCATACGTACCCCGTCTATGATCCATAGGGGATCAGTATTGTTAATAGACCCAACACCACGAATGTGTATGGTGGGACTAGCACCAGGAGCACCTCCACCTTTACTGACAAACACCCCAGAGCTCATACCCTGCAGAGCCTGATCCAGCCGAATCACAGGTCGATTTTCCAGATTATCCACTTTGACGGAAGAGACCGATCCAGTGAGATTGGATCTTTTTTGCTGACCATACCCAACTACGACCACTTCATCCAGAGAAGAGATATCTGTTTTCAACACCACGCTTATTTCTGTCTGATCAACCACCAGTACCTCCTGGCTTTTATAACCTACAAAGGACACTATAAGCATGGCAGGAAATGCTTCTTCAGGCAAATCCAATTTGAAACTGCCATCAATATTGGTAATTGTACCTTCTCCAGACCCCTTCACAATGACCGTAGCCCCTGGCAAACCTTCACCTGTTTCATCTTTCACTGTGCCCACAAGTCTACGCGGACCATGTGCTGTGAGTTTATTAGTAGATGTCAGAGAAAAAGAGGAACCTTCCAATTGCTCGGTTGGCTCCTCCAAGTTGTTGCCCTGATCTGCTGAGTCTTTCGATTGTTTGACGATGATATAAGTAGTCTCATTCAGCTGCTCAAAAGTTAACTGATGAGGTTCTAATAAGCTGGTCAGAAAATCGTGGAGTTCACCTTTCTTTTTCGGGATTTCCAGGTCGGAATTAATCTCAAGGTCTTTCAGCAAGTCATCATCGTAGTTAAAAAACACATTGAAGTTCTTCTCTAATTCGAATAATAGCTCTTTAAAAGTGTCTGCCGTTGTATCGCCTATAGTTAGTTCAGTTCGCAAGTTGGTTTTGGCATGACCATATCCAAATGAACTGACCATAATAGCCATCACTAAGAGACGAAAGGTTAGGTTCATTAATCGATTCATTTAGTAGCTGGTTTGATAATTACTGTTTGCCCTTTTCTTTCTACCTGTAATGAGAACGTCTTTTCTATAGTAGTAAGAAGCAGGTCAATATTATCGGCTGGTACCGTACCGGTAAAGAAGTAATCGCTGCTGGCTCCATGAGTGAAAAAGACATCAATATTATAGTTGGCCTTGAGAAGTTCACTGATCTCTTCCAGCGAATTCCTACGGAAAATAAGTAAGTTGTCCTTCCAGGAAGAGATCTCAGCGGTGTCTATGGTCTCATGTTTTGGAGCCTCACCTGGAGCCTCATATGTAACCCGATCACCGGGGACCATATCCACCACCACATTGGTCAACTGATTGTTCAGGGCCACCTTTCCAGAAGCCAACTCCACCTGACTCTTTTTTCCACGGGTATAAACATTGAATTCTGTCCCCAGTACGTTCACATCCACCTTATTGGCATGAACGATGAATTTTTGATCTGAAGATGTATGGGTTACGCTAAAGAAAGCCTCACCATCCAGCCACACCTCTCTTGCGCCACTCTCTTCAAATTCGGCCACATAAAGCTTCGAATTGGCATTTAGAATCACTACAGACCCATCCTCAAGAGTGACTTCTTTTGTTTGACCAAAATCAGTGGTGTAGGCAAGTTGTTCGGATCGTTTAAACTCAACTATGGAATAAATCGCCATACACATGGCTAGCAATAGTGAGGCTGCAACGGCCAATTTTAAAGTTACCTTGGTTCTAGATTTGGTATAGCTGTCCACAGGCAAAAAGCGAACAGGCACCTCAGGTTCATCGCCATCGATTCGTTGATTGATGATATGAAACATAGACAGTTCATCTTCATCACTCAATGTGTAATTAGGAAAGTTAAGATTTTCAAGTATCCTCTTCGCTTCTTTAACCTCTTCGAGTTTTTCAGGATGATCGGCGAGCCAGCTATTCCAAAATGCCTCAGACCCACGTACTCCCATCACCCATTCTCTGAAGTCCTTATCCAGAACAAAATCTTCTACCGTGTACTTATTGTAATCCATTCTTTTCCTTTTCTGACCAGAGAAAGAAAGAACCGTTCACTTTTTCTACGACCGAAGCGAAGAATATTTCAATAATTACATTTTTTCAAAACTAATACACTGAATATTATGAATACATACAATATACTATTTTTCTATTGCGATATTTCCATAATATCAGCACTCACTTCAAGAGCAGAGGCTATCAGAATCGGGGATAAGTAGAAGAAATTCGATTTGGATAGCGACTTCCTTAAGGTCTCTACACCTCTCCACGCCAGGTTATAGACCGTCTTCACATTAACATTCATTATGGAAGCGGCTTGTTCGTAAGTAAGGTTTTCGTAATAGATGTGGTAAAGTGTTTCTTTTTGACGAACTGGCAATTTGCCTATAGCCTCGCTCAACTTGAAGGCGATCTCTTTTTCTGAAACATGTGATCTTGCCATAAATTGCTCCAGGGACTTTTTACCTATCAATCTGGAAAGCTTAATTTTTTCAGAAGAAGTAGATTCCCACCTTTTCTGATCAGATTGCGACTTGGAAATCCTGCGTCGAAGCGAACGCATTAAATAAAATTTAATATTGTCTGTATCACCTAAGCGATCCTTATGCGACCAGATATCGACAAATAAATCTTGAATGCATTCCTTTACGGTAAACGAATCTTCAATGAATGTCATTCCGTAGCTGTAAAGACCTTTTACATGCAGGTGGTAAATCCTCTCAAAGGCATCACGATCACCAGAGCGAAACTGCTTCCAAAGTTCCGTATCAGAAAGCTGATCAATTGAAAAATGATGTAGGGATCTACTGTTCAAAATATTGTAAATTTCTGGTGCCTAGTTCGTCCTCATTTCAATAATTAACATAAAAATGAGCCACTAAAAATCAATTTTAAATTTACTGTAAAATTTCTCGCATTTGCAAACACCTTATTTTCAGCGCTTAAACGCAACTTTTTTCCTTGATTAATGATTACTTTAGAGAAATAACAACCCAAAAATTGATGGAAGCGATAATTGATTTCTTTACAGACGTACCTACCTGGTTTCGATCGATGATTCTAATCGGAGGGATCGTCATATTCTGGATAGCCGAGGGCATATTACCTCTCTTTAGTTTTCAGTATAAAAAATTCAGACATGCAGGAATCAACCTGTTCTTCACCATGACCACAGCTATCATTGGTTTTGGGTTAGCAGGAGTATTACTGCTTGCTTCTAACTGGGTCTCTACCAACGAATTTGGACTGCTGTACCTGGTAGAAATGCCACTTTGGGCTCAGGTAGTAGTCGGTGTGCTTCTTCTGGATTGTATTGGTGCTTATTTCATCCATTGGACAGAGCACAAAGTCAAATGGATGTGGAAGTTTCATCTCGTTCATCACAGCGACACCACAGTAGATGTAACTACCGGCTTGAGACATCACCCTGGTGAAACGGTTTTCAGAATTACCTTTACCATTCTTGCAGTGATCGTGGTAGGGGCACCTATTGGCATAGTCATGCTTTATCAATCGCTCTCCGTTCTGTTTGCTCACATTACCCATGCCAACATCAACATGCCACCAAAAATGGATCGAGCATTATCCTTTGTGTTTGTGACACCCAACATGCATAAAGTACATCACCACTATACTCAACCCCTAACTGACACCAACTATGGTAATATTTTTTCCATCTGGGACCGCATCTTTGGAACCTTTGCTAGCGTAGAAGATACCAGTAGTTTGAAGTATGGTATAGATACTCACATGGACCCAGCAGAAAACGACCGATTGGGTAATCTATTGGGAATTCCATTTCAACCATACCGAACTCCAGAAGGAAAACTTGAAATCAAAGACACTGGCAAAAAGGTAGCTAGCAGTTCATGAGATACTCGGTAATCATCATCCTTACATTGATAACTTTTATTGCTTCTGCACAGAAAAAAGAAGTAGAGGTATATCATAAAACCCAGGAGGACGGCTCACTCAAAATCTTTGCTCGCAACAATACTGAATTCCTACAAAGTGTTCAGATAGAAGCCACTTTCAAAGGAATGGAAGCCTCTGAAGATTTGCCAATACTCAAGACTATTGAACCAAACCAGAGTGCTTATTACTTCTCTCTGACCCCAGTCAAAAACGCTTATTCTTATAATTACCGCTTTACTTACATCAAAGGAGATGTGACTGCCGAGCACAACGATGATATCATCTACTACCTACCTTATGCTCAAAGCAAGTCATATATGGTAGATCAGAGCTATAATGAGACACCAACCCACATGAATCAGTATGCCCTTGATTTTCATATGGACGAAGGAACTGAAATCAGGGCGATACGAGCTGGGGTGGTATTTGAAGTTGTTGACAACAATAACAAAGGCTGCCCAAGAGAGGACTGCTCCAAATTCAACAATTATGTCCTGGTCATGCATGATGATGGCTCCATTGCCGATTACTCGCACCTCCAGAAAAATGGGGCTCGTGTTGAAGTTGGAGATGAAATTACCTCTGGTGACCTGATTGGCCTAAGTGGGAGTACTGGTTATGCGAGTGGACCACATCTACACCTCGAAGTATACGTGATGCGCTTTAGCGGACAGCAATCAGTACGTGCAGAGTACTACCTGGATAAGAGCACTATTGGTGTACCGATGAGTAATCACAGATACACGCAAGAGATGGACAAAAAAAATCCCGACTGATTGTCGGGATAATAAGATTCTTAGAATTCACAGTTGCCTGGAGTTCTTGGAAAAGGAATCACATCTCGGATGTTACCCATACCAGTTACAAACTGGATCATTCGTTCAAATCCCAGACCATATCCACTGTGAGGAACAGCACCAAATTTTCGTGTGTCCAAATACCACCACATTTCTTCTTCAGGAATGTTCATCTCCTTCATTCGCTGGGTAAGCAACTCGAGGCGCTCCTCACGCTGAGAACCTCCGATGATCTCTCCAATACCTGGAAAGAGAATATCCATCGCTCCTACCGTTTTGCCATCGTCATTCTGACGCATGTAGAAAGCTTTGATGTCTTTCGGATAATTGTATAGGATAACTGGCTTTTTGAAGTGCTTCTCTACGAGAAACCGCTCATGTTCAGACTGTAAATCAGCGCCCCATCCTTCGATGATATAAGAGAATTTTTTCTTTTTGTTTGGCTTAGAGTTCCTCAGTATATCAATGGCTTCCGTATAGCTCACCCGTTCAAACTCATTTTCTAAAACGAATCTCAAACGCTCCGTCAAAGTCATCTCTGAGCGCTCATTCTGAGGTTTATTCTTTTCTTCTTCTAGAATTCGCTTCTCTAGAAATGCAAGGTCATCTGCACAGTTGTCCAGTGCATATTTGACCAGATACTTCAGCATTTCCTGAGCCAGATCCATATTGTCCTGTAAGTCATAGAATGCCATCTCTGGCTCTATCATCCAAAACTCCGCCAGGTGACGCGTGGTGTTAGAGTTTTCGGCTCTAAACGTCGGTCCAAACGTGTAGATTTCAGAAAGTGCCATAGCTGCAAGCTCGCCTTCCAGTTGGCCGGACACCGTCAAATTAGCTTCCTTTTCAAAGAAATCTTTCTCAAAGTCTATCTGACCATCTTCTGTCTTAGGGATGTTGTCTAATTCAAAATTGGTCACTTTAAAGGCTTCACCGGCTCCTTCCGCATCAGACGCAGTAATAATCGGTGTATTGATATAAAAGAACCCTTTGTCATTGAAAAACTTATGAACCGCAAATGCCAATGCATGTCTCACCCTCATTACCGCACTAAACGTATTGGTCCTTGGTCTTAAATGAGCAATCTCACGTAAGAACTCCAGACTGTGTTTCTTTGGCTGCAGTGGATATTTATCAGGATCAGCCTCCCCAAATACTTCGAGACTTTCAGCCACCAATTCACATGACTGTCCAGAGCCCTGTGATTCTACAACTTTTCCAGTGGCTGAGATACTAGCCCCGGTGGTGATCTTTCTCAATAGCTCCTCGCCAAACTTTTCTGCATCAGCAACAATTTGGAGGTTATTGATCGTAGAACCATCATTCAATGCAATAAACGCAACATTCTTACTGGCCCGTTTGGTACGTACCCAACCCATGACCGTTAGTTCCTGGCCTACTGGCTCCTCGGTCAAAACAACTTGAATTTTGGTTCGTTTTTCTTTCACAGGATCAACAACTTAAGTCTTTATAAAACACCGCAAAAAAAGGATATTTTGACGGTTTAATCAAAGAATCACAGAATTATGATAATTTTGATTTTGAGCTAGGTAGAACATGCAAAAACTCAACCTCACACAGTCATTATCTCAAAAACTGTCTCCTCAGCAGATACAGTTTATAAAGTTGCTTCAGGTGCCCACAGCTGAGCTGGATACGCGCATAGAGGAAGAACTGGAAGTGAACCCTGCTCTGGAGGAAGGTGCTCCAGAAAAAGAGGATGACTATGGTTCAGACGATGAATATGATGAGTATGAGAACTCAACAGATTCAGAAAGCATCGAAGAGTACCTTCATGATGACTACTCGGGCTATAAGATGCAGGGAGATGGTCGATCAGATGAGGATGACAAGGAAATGCCGATCTCAGTTGGTTCTACACTGCATGAGCGGCTGATGACGCAGCTGGGGTATCTACGTCTGGACGAGCGTGAGCACAAGCTAGGCGAACAGCTTATCGGAAGCGTGGATTCGGATGGTTATATTAGACGAGAGCTGGAAGCCATTGTAAATGATCTGATCTTCTCGCAGAATATAGAGACTGATGTAGAGGAGCTAGAGAGCATCCTCTACAAGATTCAGAACTTTGATCCTCCAGGGATTGCCGCACGTAACTTACAGGAATGTCTGATGCTTCAGCTTGAGCGGAAGGATGAGCATACAGAATATCTGGATATAGCCAAACAGATCATTGATAAATGCTTCAATGAGTTCTCTAAGAAACACTACGACAAAATATCCAAACGTCTGAACATAGAGAGTGATGAGGCACTGAAAGAGGCCATCTCATTGATCACCAAACTGAATCCCAAACCTGGTGGATCTGGAGAAGATGTTGCTAAAACAGCTCAATACCTCATCCCTGATTTCCTCTTAAATAATAACAATGGAAAACTAGAACTGACGCTGAATTCACGCAATGCCCCAATGCTCAAAGTCAGCAGATCTTACGCCGACATGCTGCAGGCATATGATAAAAGTGATAAGAAGGACAAAAAGCTAAAAGAAACCGTATCATTCATCAAGCAAAAGCTGGACTCAGCCAAGTGGTTCATAGATGCCATTAAACAGCGCCAAAACACCTTATTGAATACCATGCAGGCGATCATTGATTTTCAGTATGACTACTTCCAGGAAGGTGATGAGAGCAAGCTCAAACCAATGATTCTCAAGGACATTGCTGACAGAATCAACATGGACATCTCCACTGTATCTCGGGTTGCCAATAGCAAAAGCATCCAAACAGAGTTTGGTATCTTCCCTCTGAAATACTTTTTCTCAGAAGGAATAGCGACAGATTCTGGAGAAGATGTCAGTAGCAGAGAGGTCAAGAACAAGCTCAAAGAATTCATCGATGGAGAGAACAAGTCTAAACCTCTATCAGATGACAAATTAGAAAAATTACTTCGTGGAGAGGGTTACAATATTGCCAGAAGGACTGTTGCCAAATACCGGGAGCAACTTAATATTCCTGTAGCCAGACTCAGAAAACAACTTTAAGTGAATACTTTAATGAAAGTAATATCAGCAGTATTTCATCCACTGCTCATGGCTACTTATAGCTGTGCTCTGATGTACTGGATCATTCCAGAGATATACAGTCCGATCCGCTATGAATCCATCCCTTTCTTTATCGGCGTGGTGTTTCTGACCACAGCAGTAGTCCCTGCCTTGAGTATTCTTTTTTTAAAAATGACTCAAAAAGTGACTAGCCTGGAGATCACAAAACTTGAAGAGCGATCCCTGCCATTTTTATCTATTGGGACATTTTATGGGGTGACCACCTACATGTTTTATGCAAAAATGAGTGTTCCATTCCCGCTACTTATCATGATGATGGCTGTGACCGTGTTGATTTTTTTGATTTATCTGATCAGCTTCAACTTCAAAATCAGCGTACATTCTGCTGGAATATGGGGAGTAGCAGGTCTGTTTAGTGCATTGGCCATCAAATACCTTAGTACATCAGTCATTCCTATACTGGCTGCCATTTTCGTGGCTGCAGGCTTGACCACTATGTCGCGGCTGTACCTGGGAAGGCATTCTCCCGATGAGAGCTGGTCAGGAGTGACTCTAGGTTTTATCTTATGTTTTCTAGCCTTTTACCTATTTGGTTAGAATCCACTGAAATTTATACCAATAGTCCAGGCCTGTGGATTGTCCGTTCCGTCAGGTGAGCCGTTAAACACGTTGTTGAGGTAGTATTTATAGTAGAGATGGACTGTTCTAAAGCCAAACCTACCTTGCAATCCGTACCTGAAGTCAACCATATCCAGATTAGAGTATAATTTCTCTTTGAATTCACCATTCACAGATTGATACTTGATCTTAGTGTGTGCTCCAATTCTCCTACCAAGGAAACCTCCCAAACCGATAAACCAACCTTCACCATCTTTAGTCCCCAATGGATGAATTCTGAACTCTACAGGAAGTTCGGCGTAGACACCAACCAGCTTATTCTTTGAAAAACTCACTCCAACCAACGAATCAAAAGACACTACTCCAGCATCATCTCTGGACCAGGTATATTCCTTATCAGATGCATATTTATCGATGGTAACACCAAGACTAGAATGAAAGGAAATGTGTGAATTTATTTCCCATCTTTTGTTGTAGTAAATACCTATTGAGTTGGATCCCCAAAATTTTGTAGGAAAATTGTCTGGTTGATTATTCCAGAAATTAAATCCGTAATCGATCATTAAATCACCTGGAAAATTGGGCTGTACAGGCCGTTTGCTTTCCTGTGCGATCCCAACAGATGCTACAATCATTAAAAGAAAAAATCCTACTAGTCGCGTCATACAATCTTTAATTTCGGGGGCAAAGATAGAATCTATTTTAAAACCTAAGGGATTAACGTTGATATATAAGACAAATTATTAACTTTGTGCTCGATTTTGATCAACCTACCTCAATTGAGGTGCAAGATACAGGGAAGATAACAGGCATAATAGCCTAAACTTCTTAAAAAGTGTTAATCAAAATATGGACCCGTAGCCTGCCTCGCCGGCAAGGAGGTTAGAGAATAGTTGACATAATGGACCCGTAGCATAACTGAATAGTGCACCAGATTACGGCTCTGGAGGTTGCAGGTTTGAATCCTGCCGGGTTCACTAGGAGAGCAAAACCCATCAGTACACACTGATGGGTTTTTGTGTTTCTAAGCTGAAAAGAATTTGTTCTTTGAAGGTGAAAGGAACACAAAAAAAATAGATACCTGAAAGGTAGATATGGTTTTGCCCTCGGAATTAGGGGCTAAAAGGATCGCCGAAGGCAATCCTGCCGACCTCAACTTTAAATCAAACTCACAACCTCGGTTGCAGCCCTAGGCGGGCCCGACTAGGCGTCCCCGTTTGAATCCTGCCGGGTTCACTAGGAGAGCAAAACCCATCGGTACACACTGATGGGTTTTTGTGTTTCTAAGCTGAAAAGAATTTGTTCTTTGAAGGTGAAAGGAACACAAAAAAAATAGATACCTGAAAGGTAGATATGGTCTTGCCCTCGGAATTAGGAACTAAAAGGATCGCCGAAGGCAATCCTGCCGACCTCAACTTTACATCAAACCCACAACCTCGGTTGCAGTCTTGCTGATTTAATTATTTCCACCTTTGTGATTGGAGTCCGTTAAAAAACTAGGTGTATTTCTCCAGAGTGCTCTGTAAGTCACTAACATTAAAAGGTTTGCTGATGAAATCTTTGATCCCTACAGCAAAGCAAGCATCCTGATCTGCTTTTAGCGCATTGGCAGTGATGGAGATGATCACTGGAGCTTTGGCTCCTGAGTAATTACTCAATATCTCATTGGCGGCTTGTATTCCATCCTTCACCGGCATACGGATGTCCATCAAGATGAAATCATAATCGCCTTCCAAAGCCACATCTACAGCCTTCTGCCCATCTTCCGCCAGATCAATGGTGGTGACACCCAAGTTTTTCAACATCTTGGTCAACACCATCTGATTGATCGGTTGATCTTCAGCGATAAGCACTTTCAGCGCCCCATAATCCGTTTTTTGCTCTTTCTTAACAGCTATGGCCACCTCACGATCATCACCTTGATTCACTTTCATTTGTATCACAAAACTGAAAATGGAGCCACTATCATCCGACTTGTCCAGTGTCAACAAACCTCCCATCGATGTGACTATTTTCTTGCAGATCGAAAGCCCAAGTCCGGTCCCTTCGATACCTGAGACCTTTTCGTCGCGATGAAACTCATCAAAAATAAACTCCTGATGATGGGGGGAAATGCCCTTACCTGTATCTTCAACTGTGGTCTTAATGATCACCCCCGAAGCATCCTTGGAAAGCAACTTAGTGGTAACTTTTACATGTCCTTCCTCAGTAAATTTGATAGCATTGCTCACTAAATTGATCACCACCTGCCGTAAACGAGCTGGATCACCAAGTAACTTGACTGGTATGGAGAAGTCCTGATCTAGTTTCAATTCCAATCCTTTTTTGTCTGCCATTACCGGAGCAAAGAACTGTCCCACCTCACTGATTACCTTATAGTAATCGAATTGGGTGTTCATTAAAACCATCTTACCCTCTTCTATCATGGAGATGTCTAGTACGTTGGATATTAACCCTCGAAGAATATCACTGCTATAGACCAAATCTCTCACCAGATCAGACTGCTCATTGGTCAACTTGGTTTGCCTTAGTAACTCGGCCGTACCGACTATTCCATTTAAAGGAGTCCGCATCTCATGGCTGATATTGGCCAGAAAAGTCGTCTTGGCTTTGTTAGCACGCTCCACATTTTGCTTTTCAAACTCCAGGCTATGATTGACACGTTTAAGTTTAACCCGATCGAGCGAATATGCCCTTTTAAAAATGTACATCGCCAAAGCCATGACAGAGAGCATGGTAACGTTCGCTATCGCCAGATCTCTCAGCAATCCTCGATCACTGGTATATGGTGCCGCAGCATTAGGTACGTAAAACTCATAAATAGTGAAAACCAGCACCATTCCAATGGACACCAGTATAAACAGACGGAAATCGCGGGGATCTAAAATCAAGAGCCCCGACAGATAAACCAATACAATAAAATAGGTGATTGCTCCTTTGAGACCACCTGACGGAAGCCAGGCAATACCCAGAATAACGAAGATTAACAAATAATAAAGTAATGAGATAACCCGTAGGGACACACCGTTCTTATAGGCCCAATATAGTGCAGTGTAAACCAACGAGCCAGAGGAATAGACCCCCAATATAGGCCATTCATAACCAAACCACAGTCCAAGACCCGTCCATAAGTAGAAGATGATCACCGTGATGAACAATGATATCTCAAACAGCCTGGTTTCTACAGGAGCACTCAGATTTCTAGCAGGAAGGATTCTTTTAAACAAACTCACTTAACTCATTACGAAAAGCTCCTTAGTTGAAGCCATGTCAAGTTATGCATAATTCCTCAATCATTCAGGAAATAGACTACTATCGAGATTTGGAATAATCCTGAGGGCATTTTTGTAGTAAACCTTCTTCAACACCTCATCTGAAAGGTCTAAACCATACATTCTCCAAAAGGCATGGTACTTTTTGTAATATGGGAAGTACTCATCGGCTGTTTCCAAGACTCTAAAGTAAGTATAGTACTCCTGAGGATTATAAGCGTCTTTGGCAAAAAGAATTCGGTCCTGATACTTCTCAAAAAAGGCTTTGGCAAACCTTGGCTGACGACCAAGCTCTGCTATGACAGCCCCAATACCAACATTCACATTAGGATAGGTATCCAGGTGCTTAGATAACGCTCCAAGATCATTGGCCATCCAGCCCATATGTGCATTGATAAAGGTGGTCTTGGGGTGCTTTTGAAAAACGTCATGCTGCTCGGCAATGATCTGCTCCCAGGGAGCCGGATCATCCGCACTTCGCTTTCTACCCGGTCTCAATTTCAACTCCAGCCATCGCTCATTCTTTTCATCCATTGGGTCCCAGAATGATTTGGGGTCAGCCGAGTGTATCAATACCGGAATACCCAGCTCCCCACATTTGGCCCAAACTGGATCTAACCTCGGGTCATTAACTGGCACTCGATTGCCTTCACTATCATTAATTCCCATCCCAAGGCTTTTGTAGATTTTTAGCCCTCTAGCTCCTGCAGCCACATCTTCCTCCAACTGGCGAACAGCCGCATCTGTCCAACCTTCTTTGCCTATATCTTTAAAAGAAACGTTGGTGAATACAACGATTCTACCGGCAGCTTCTCCCGCAATTCTGCGAACCATAGAGGCCAGATATTCCTGTGAACCAATGTCTCCGGCAGCTCGATCATATCCTCTACCACTTAGGTTAACCATCACTCCCATGTTCAATTCACCCATCTCTTCCTCCAGCTTATTGATGCCGTCCACGGAGAGATTCCATTGATGACTGTGCACATCTATAAATGGAAACTTCGCCTTGGTAACAGGATGCTCAGGAACCACGAGTGTTGACTCAGGATCATAAGTCTCAAAGTCCATTTTAGGAGCGTCATCCTCCTGGGCAAAAACCGGGATACTAACGAAAACTGCCAGTATCAATAAGCTAAAACTCTTCATGAAATTATTTTTAAATAATACCTGTTTTACGTGCACCTTTTAATAAAGATTTACGTTATCGCTGTTACGATTTAATGCAATGCTATTAAAGTTTAAAGTCTTTTTCACAAAAGCCATTCTCACTGGGTGTTTTTTGGCTGTGATTCAGCATGGTTTTGGCCACAATGCCACCCAATTGGAGGGATATATTCAACAGCAATACGAATATCTCAAACCTCTCGAAAATAGTAAACCTTCCTTTGATCTCTATCAAAAAGGACTCATTGGTTATTACAACCTATTAGCCGCAGGAAAAACCATTCCCAACAAAAAAATCACGCTAATCGATTTTAGATTGTCATCCAATAAAAAACGCATGTGGGTGATTGATCTCAATTCCAATCAGGTGATATACTATCGACTCGTAGCACACGGCAAGAATACCGGTGAGGAGTATGCCAAAAGCTTTTCTAATGTGAAGAATTCGAATCAAAGCAGTCTGGGCTTTTACCTTACCGGTGAAAACTACATTGGGAAGCATGGCCTGAGTTTGCGATTAGATGGTATGGAAAAAGGATTTAATGATAAAGCTCGGGACAGGGCTATCGTGATGCATAGCGCCAATTATGTAAGCCGAGATTTTAGTAAAAAAGTAGGCAGACTAGGGAGGTCTTTTGGATGTCCGGCAATAGCAATTAAGGATCACAAAGAGATCATCAAGGGATTAGCTAATCAGTCAGTCTTGTTTATTTACTATCCGCTGGAGGACTATCTCGCCAAATCCAAACTACATGATATTGAAAAGGCAAATGCCTACTTTCAAACCCTTTCCCTCTAAAGACTGCTAAAAAAGGCTTTTCTCAAACGCGCATTTCGGTCGTATATATCAGGGCGAAAATTGAGCACTCCGGATTCGTCGACAAATGCTGTCCAGTATTGCATGTGAACAGGAATTGGCTTACTCAAAATGATAGTCTGATTTGTCTTACTAGCTGAGATTTCATCTAGTTCAGGCTTGGTAAGTGGCCTGTTCTGAAACTGACCCAGATAATAAGCTAACTCCAATGGCTGGGAAAGTCGAACACATCCTGAACTCAGCGCCCGATTGTATTTAGCAAACACTTCAGGATGATTGGTATCGTGCATGTAAATATTGAATTCGTTGGGGAAGATGAACTTGACTCGGCCCAATGCATTGACCTTGCCAGGTTCCTGACGCAGCGTATATGGGAAATTTTTAGTGTAGCCAGCCCAGTTGATGGTAGCTGGATCTACTTCCTGACCCGACTGATCCAATACTTTTATTTGTAAGGAATTGAGGTAAGAAGGATTCTTTATCTGTGCCGGAATCATATCCTGATAAAGTATAGTTGGGGGCACGGTCCAGTAGGGGTTGAGGACCATATAAGTCATATTAGCAGTGAAAACAGGGGTCTGGCGATAAGGCTTCCCAACTGCAACACCCATTTCCAGACTAACCTGACCACTACGAACCACTTCCATCTCATAGGCAGGTAGGTTCACAAGAATGTAATGATCTCCAAGTGTTCTTGGTAGCCACCTACAGCGCTCCAGGTTCAAAACTATGTCTTCAATTCTTGTTTCAACCGGCTCGTTCATGCTCATAAGCGTAGACTGTCCTATGGCACCATCCACTTCCAATCCATATCTCTGCTGATACTTCGATACTGCTTGCTTCAACTGATCATCATATAACTCAGGTTCATCATTTGTATAAGGCACCAAATCACCACTTGCCAACAAGCGCTTTCGGACTTGTAGTACTCGCTCATCAGACTGACCTGGTTTCAAAGTTGGACCATTAGCTATCTGTCCCCATCCTCCGGATTGTTCTATTTCACGGTATTTACTTAGCTTTTCCACCAGCCGGGTGTAGGCTTTATAAGTAGGCCTAGAAGCGCTAAATACGGACTTCATATCATTGGTAGTGATTGCTTGTGCTAATAAATCTACCGGATCACCTTCCCGCTTCACCACACGCCAGTCAGGGTTGAGAGTTGTCGGATTTACCTTACCCGAGAGGAGATGGGTGGCGAGGAGCAAGAAAGAGTCCGTCAGCAGAAGCTCATAGTTCGCACGCTCATATGTATTTAATTGATCAAGGCCATCCAAATCTGATAATATAGAGAGATGGTAATCCTCTGGATTGAAGCCTTCTAGCTCACTCTTACGAATCTCCTCCAGCAATTGACTTGCAAGGTTATCTGTCCAGATTGTTTCAAAAATCCTGTTGGTGTAGAAATTAGCAATTGACTGGCCGCAACATATCCTCTGACCCTCGATCTGTAATCCACCACCTCTCAACTGTTCTATTTTCAGTCTAAGTTGGGTAGCCAGGTCTTCGGTCACTTGAGCCTTACTTATCGCAGGTAACAGCACCAGTAGTATCGGAATCAGATATCTTTTCATACTTATCAGGTATAGAACCATAAAAATAGACAGACACGCATAAACAAAAAAAAGCCGCCTGCTTGATAGCAGACGACTTCCTTGCCATAGCTGTCTGGCTTTTTATGAGTTAAAAATGTTTTTTACTTTGTCTCCAAAGTCTTCCAATGACTTTTTCACATCACTTGAAGTCTCATTTGCAAACTCTTTGGTATCGTTCCAAGCCTGCTTGGTGGAGTTTTCAACTTTGTCGATTGCTCTATTGAGATCATCTTTTTTCTCATTCAAATCGGCTTTGATCTCTTCGAGTTTGGTTTTATTATCATCAGTTGCTTCTGCGATTTTGTCATCCAGATCATCCAATTTGGACTCCACATCCAATTTCATTTCTTCCAACTCATATTTCAAATCAGTTTTTTCTGATTCGAAAGAGTCTTTCACATTTTCCATGGCGTTTTCAGCTTTGTTCTCTTCCTTCTTAGAAGATGAACATGCCACAACGAATGAACTAATCAAGGTGATTACGATTATTTTAGATAGTAATTTCATGGTATTCATGTTTAAGTGGTAATATTCCTTTTTCATAACGCAATGAATGGTGCCAATTCCACACCAAAACCACTAACGCTTGATTTACAGCTACTTATGGGATTTGCGAAGGACAATTCTAATTCATTTTGAAAAAATCATTCCAGAAATGAAAAAGTGTACGATTGGTGATATTCATCGTACACTTCCGCACCTACAGGTGTTCATTTTCGATCATCTTCCAGTGGATGTTAACAGAGCCAGCATCATAACAACCTGATTTACTGTTACTTATAATTTTTGGCACAGGCCTTGCCAAGAGTAGAGTGTTATGTTAAACAAGAAATCAATTAGTAGCAGCGGATTTGGTAAGACACTCTTAATTATTATTGGAGTGATTGTCGCATTGCTATTGACATACAATAGTCCGTTGTTTACAGCAGACCTCATCAATCTACCCGGAAGTGAAGTTGAGCCGGTAGCCGAAATGCCTAAAGATCAAAACTCAAACTCAAAGGGCTACTCTGGCTCAAGCTTCAATTCTCAAGCCAACCTATTTCATATCTTTACGAATAACTTACCATTTTTGAACAAAAAATAACTATGACTACAAGACGCCTGCTTAGATCGAGAACAGAGTCCATGTTGGCTGGAGTTTGTGGCGGAATCGCCAAATATTTTGATTTGGATCCTTCGCTGGTAAGAATTGGCTATATCGTATTATCCGTTCTGAGCGCTGCCTTCCCTGGCATTTTGGTTTACATAATTCTCTGGATTGTAATCCCTGAGGAATAATCAGACGAATTTGGAATAGGTGGTAATCCAGCGATTGGGCACCTCCCCTTCGAGAGCCATTTCATAATCGGAGTAATTGCATGGAACCATTCTGCTTCTCAAAAATCCTGAAGTTGCTTCAGGGTGAGGAACTTCCATCCACCATTTTTCAGAGATTTTGCTTTTATAAAACTTAATAGACGAGGGTTCTCCGCCCAATGAAACCTCATAGATCAGATAATCGTTGGATCGGAAGTTCTTGTCTCCTTTGCGGTTATAAAATCCTTCTATAAAATACCAGATCATTGTAGCTATGACGAAGGCAGTTTTACGGTCGTCGGTATCTTTGAGCACATCATAGTCATAGAAGCCTATACTACTCAACTTATCATTAAGTCCTGCATACCAGCAAAGTTGGCAGGCCTCTTCGCCTGTTAGTCCATATACTTTTGAATCGACAGCTCCTGGACAATAGTGCGCTTGCAGAGCAGAAATATCAAAAGACATCATATCAGCATCCCGAACGATTGGCTCCAGGTCCTTAATGTTTTCCTTAACCACACCTAATCGCACAGCCTCAAAGTATAACTTTTCCAGCAACTCGGCTTCCTTCGCTTCGACCAGATAGGACTGATGAGCCAACTGATAATAACTAAAAAGGAAATTGGGGTCATGCTTGAATATCCTATGAATGTGAGCCGCTGAAGGAAGATCTGATTTAGGATCTCCCAAATCTAGTTTGTTGTCAACATTAAGGACGGTTATCAGTTTTTCCTGATTTTCATAAGCCTGATATTGTCCCAAATCCAGATCATGACTCCCTCCGATCAATACCGGAAGAACGCCATGCTCCATCAGGTATGCACAGACCTCTTGTAGTCGCTGATAGGTATCTGGCAACTCAGGTCCATTCCTGAAATTTCCCAGATCGACAACCTTCAGGTTTCCTGAACCCTTTTTAAGCTCATATAGCCGTTTTCGGATTTCCGTACAACTTGATTTAATCCCCTCCTGATGCACTGCTTCTGCTCCTCTGGACTCCTGCAAGCCAATGATCCCAATATCTCGCCCATCTAGCTCAGGCATTTGTCCCTGGTTGATATAAAAAGAATGCGCAATGGCACTAGAAGGAAGTTGATCAACATTTATGCCGTCTGAGATGGGATCAAAGAAAAGTTTTAAATCCATAGGTAAGGGTGAGTTTGAACAAATCTAACGAAAAATGATCTTGGCACTAGACATAAAAAAAGGGGAAAATTGCTTTTCCCCTTTTGGTAAACGTTTTGTTCGATTATCCCCCGAAATCATCGAAACGGATGTTCTCATCTGGAATGCCGAAATCTTCACCCATTTTCTGAACAGCTGCGTTCATCAATGGAGGCCCACAGAAATACAACTCAATTTCTTCTGGTTGATCATGCTTGCTTAGGTACTGATCAATCACCGCCTGGTGCACGAACCCTAAGAAACCATCACCTTCCTTGTCGTTGATATCTTCTTTCACTTTCCAGTTATCTTCTGGGAGCGGCTCAGAGAGCACCACAAAGAACTGGAAGTTCGGGAAGTTCTTCTCTAGATCATAGAAGTGATCCAGGTAGAACAGCTCTCGTTTCGAACGACCTCCGTACCAATAAGTAACTTTTCTGCCAGTCTTTAATGTTTTGAACAGGTGATAGAGATGTGATCTCATCGGTGCCATACCTGCTCCACCACCCACATACAGCATCTCTGCGTCTGATGGATTGATGAAGAATTCACCATAAGGACCAGAGATAGTTACTTTATCCCCTGGTTTTCTCGAAAAGATGTAAGAAGAAGCAATCCCTGGATTTACTTTCATCCATCCATTAGCTGATCTGTCCCATGGCGGAGTGGCCACACGAACGTTGAGCATGATTTCTCTTCCTTCTGCAGGATAAGAAGCCATGGAGTAAGCTCTTTCTACAATCTCAGAGTTGACCATTTTCAAGTCCCAAAGACCAAATTTGTCCCACTCCAATTTGAATTTCTCTGGATCATCGTGCTCTTCTGGGTGAGCAGTAATGTCCATATCTTTATAGTCAACCTCACATTCAGGGATTTCGATCTGGATGTAACCTCCAGCTTCGTAATCCATATCTTCAGGAATCTCAACAACAAACTCCTTGATAAATGAGGCAACGTTATAGTTTCTAACAACAGTGGCTTCCCACTTCTTGATACCAAAGATTTCCTCTGGAATCTCGATGCGCATGTCCTGCTTCACCTTCACCTGACATCCCAACCGAACGCCTTCCTTCTGTTCAGATCTGCTTAGGTGACCAACCTCTGTAGGAAGTACCTCTCCTCCTCCTTCTTTCACGGTACACTTGCACTGCGCACAAGTACCACCTCCACCGCATGCAGATGGTAAAAAGACGCTCTGTCCCGATAGAGTTGATAAAAGAGATGAGCCGGCAGGTGCAGTAATTGGATTTGCTTCATCACCATTCACGATGATTTTCACAGGTCCTGATTGAACCAGTCTTGACTGAGCAAACAATAAGATAAATACCAATAACAGAATAACTCCGGTGAAAGCAATGATGCCTGAAGTGATAATGACTGATGACATAGGTCTGAAGCCTTTTGTTTTAAATTAATCGGGTGCAAATATAAGAGATAAACCCTTGTGATTAAAGGTGATTACCTGCATTTCTTACACGATCGCTAACAGATTGTTTTTAGAAAAAGTTTGAATATTTAATAGATCATTTTCAATAGAGCAGTCAACTTATTCTTTAACTGTCTACGATCTACGATGAAGTCCAAAAATCCATGATCTAGCACAAACTCAGAACTCTGGAATCCTTTCGGTAGGTCCTTGCCTATTGTCTCTCTGATGACCCTTGGGCCAGCAAATCCGATCAACGCACCAGGCTCAGCAATATTGAAATCACCAAGCATCGCAAAGGATGCCGTCACTCCACCAGTAGTAGGGTCCGTCAGTAGTGAAATATATGGGATTTTTGCCTCCGACAACAATGCAAGCTTAGCAGAAGTTTTGGCCATCTGCATCAAAGAAAAACCTGCTTCCATCATACGAGCACCTCCAGATTTGGAGATCATCAGAAATGGTATTTTCTTTTTCAGGGAGTAGTCGATACCTCGTGCGATCTTTTCACCTACTACAGATCCCATAGAACCACCAATGAAGCTGAAATCCATGCAACAGATGGTGATTTCTTTTCCATTCATCTTACCATGTGCGGTACGTACAGCATCTTTCAAGCCTGTTTTGGACTGAGTGGCAGCAATACGATCAGGGTACTTTTTACTATCAGTAAACTTCAAAGGGTCCGCTGAGCTCAAATCTGCGTCGAGTTCAGTGAACTTGTTGTCATCAAATAGTATTTCGAAGTATTCCTTGGAGCCAATACGAACGTGGTAATCGTCATCAGGGCACACATAAGCATTGTTCTTAAGCTCACGCATGTGGATGATATTGCCGCTTGGGGTTTTGTACCAGAGTCCGTCAGGGGCTTCTTTTTTCTTTTCAGTAGGGGTGTGTATTCCTTTGTCTTGTCTTTTAAACCAAGCCATAAGCCGATTTTATGTGAGTGTGCAAAACTAAGTGATGTTGCCGAAATCAAATAACGCCCTATCGGATTTCTCCGCCAGGGCGCTACCTATTTTCACGTTCTATTACTTTACTTCCTCAAAATCAACGTATTCGCCTCCGCCGAAATTTTTTTTCGACTGCTTATCCTTCTGAGGAATATGATCAATATTTAAATTGCTATTGGGTGCTTTCCTGGCATGATGCTGGTGGTCTCCAGCTTGATACCCGCGGTTAAATTCCTGGGCTCCTCTAAAGAGTAAGCCAAAAAGATATCCACCAACCTTTACGAACAGGTAGGCCACCAATATCAGTATGAGTATAAATTTTAAAAACATAGTACTCTAATAACTTATCTACTCAAGTACAGGTTTCGTTCTGAGTAGATTTCTAAGAAATAATCGTCCATCAGATCATCGATAAAATAGATCGCTTCACCTGTAGACTTCATTTCAGGGCCCAATTCCTTGTTCACATTCGGAAACTTATGGAATGAGAATACGGGTTCTTTGATCGCATAACCGTGCTTATATGGCTTGAAGTCAAAATCCTTCACCTTCTTATCACCCAGCATCACCTTAGTGGCGTAATTCACATAAGGTTCTCTGTAAGCCTTGCAAATGAATGGTACTGTTCTGGATGCTCGTGGGTTTGCTTCTATGATGTACACCTTATCCTCTTTGATAGCGAACTGAATGTTAATCAAACCAACGGTTCTCAGTGCCTTAGCGATTTTCACTGTGTACTCTTCAATCTGACGCATCACAAAATCCCCAAGATTATATGGAGGCAACACCGCGTATGAATCTCCAGAATGAATCCCGGCTGGCTCTATATGCTGCATGATACCGATGATGTACACATCTTCACCATCACAGATGGCATCTGCTTCAGCTTCAATGGCGCCTTCCAAAAAGTGATCCAACAGAATCTTACCATCAGGCTTGTCCTTGAGTAAGTTCACCACGTGCTCCTCTAGCTCCTGTTCGTTGATCACAATTTTCATACTTTGTCCTCCAAGCACATAACTTGGGCGTACCAGCAATGGAAAGCCGATTTCTTTGGATAGTTCCACGGCACTTTCAGCATCCTCTATAGTTCCATATTGTGGATAAGGAATCTGTTGCTCTTTTAGTAAGTCTGAGAAACGTCCTCTATCCTCTGCCAAATCAAGTGCTTCGTAACTAGTACCAATAATCTTAATACCATAACGACTCAATTTCTCTGAAAGCTTCAGGGCCGTCTGACCGCCCAACTGGACAATCACACCCTCCGGTTTTTCATGAAGAATGATGTCGTAAATGTGTTCCCAGAATACCGGTTCGAAATATAGCTTATCGGCTGTATCAAAGTCAGTAGAAACCGTCTCAGGATTACAATTGATCATGATGGTTTCATAGCCTGCTTCTTTAGCTGCCAATACGCCATGCACACATGAATAATCAAACTCTATACCCTGACCTATACGGTTAGGTCCAGAGCCCAACACGATAATCTTTTTCTTATCAGAAGGCGTAGATTCATTTTCCTCATCAAAAGAAGAATAATAGTAAGGAGTCTGCGCTTCAAACTCTGCGGCACAGGTATCCACCAATTTATAAACCCGCTTGATGCCTTCATCATTTCGTTTGGCATAAACCTCACTTTCCAGGCATTTCAGGAGGTGAGCAATCTGCCTATCAGCATATCCTTTCTCCTTTGCTTCTTTGAGAAGGGTTTTAGGTAAGGACTCCAGCGTGTGTTTCTCGATATCTTTCTCTAAAAGTATCAGTTCCTCTATTTGATGCAAGAACCAAGGATCAATCTTAGTGAGCTTCTGAATGGTCTTGAAAGGAATACCCAGCTTGAAAGCGTCGTATATATGAAACAGTCGGTTCCAACTTGGATTTTCAAGACTGTAGAGCAAAGCTGCCTGATCTTTCAACTCACGACCATCTGCACCCAGACCATTTCTTTTAATCTCCAAAGACTGACAAGCTTTTTGCAGCGCCTCCTGGAAATTCCTTCCAATTCCCATGGCTTCACCGACAGACTTCATTTGAAGGCCTAGCTTTCTTTCTGATCCCTGGAACTTATCGAAATTCCATCTTGGTATTTTTACAATCACATAATCGAGGGCTGGCTCGAAAAACGCAGAGGTGGTTTTTGTAATCTGGTTTTTCAACTCATCCAGATTATATCCAATAGCGAGCTTAGCAGCGATCTTGGCAATAGGATATCCAGTTGCTTTTGAAGCAAGCGCTGATGATCGGGATACCCGCGGGTTGATTTCTATACCAATGATTTTGTCTGTATCTGGATCAACAGCAAACTGAACGTTACAACCACCAGCGAACTGACCAATTCCGTTCATCATTCGAATGGCCAGGTCACGCATGTTTTGATAAATGGTATCTGGCAAGGTCATGGCCGGAGCCACTGTGATGGAGTCACCTGTGTGAACACCCATCGGATCAAAGTTCTCGATGCTACAGATAATAATGATATTGCCGATATTATCACGCAGTAACTCTAACTCGTACTCTTTCCAGCCTAGGATACTCTGCTCTACCAACACCTCATGAATCGGAGAAGCCTGCAGTCCCGCATTCAACGCCTTGTCAAACTCCTCTGGATTATCAACAAATCCACCGCCATATCCACCTAGTGTGTAGGAAGGTCTGATGACCAATGGAAAGCCAATCTGTTGAGCGATTTCTTTTCCTTTTAAAAATGAAGTAGCCGTCTCTCCTTCACAAACACTCACTCCCAGCTCATGCATCTTCATGCGGAACTTCTCACGATCCTCGGTAGTCTCTATTGCATCGATATCCACACCAATGATCCTAACGCCATATTTCTCCCAAATTCCTGCTTTGTCACAGTCGATAGCCAGGTTCAAAGCGGTCTGCCCACCCTGAGTAGGTAGCACAGCATCTACTTGATGCAGCTCCAATATTTCTTTGATTGACTTTTTGGTGAGTGGCTTCAAGTATACGTGATCCGCAGTAACCGGATCAGTCATGATCGTAGCTGGATTGCTATTGATCAGGATCACTTCGATCCCCTCTTCTCTGAGGGATCTTGCTGCCTGTGAGCCCGAATAATCAAACTCACAAGCTTGACCGATGATGATCGGTCCACTTCCAATAATTAGTACTGACTTGATACTGGAGTCTTTAGGCATATTCGTATGAGTGGTTTACATAGGTACAAATTGTGGCAAATTTAAGTCAGGGATTCTCCACCGGAAAACTGATTAAAATTAAATTTGGTAATTATCTGATTTTTTTCACTTTTTATTGGCTAGTCCTCACTATTTGAGGATAAACACAATATCATTTCCAAATTCAATGAACCGAATTGATCGATTAACGGCCATTCTCGTCCAGCTTCAGAGCAAATCACGTATTCCACTGTGTGAAATGGAGGAGCGATTTGAGGTGAGCCGTCGCACCATTTTTAGAGATATCAAATCCCTCATGGCTGCTGGTGTCCCTATAGGTGGAGATGCTGGAGAAGGTTACTTCATAGTAGAAGGCTACCACCTACCTCCGGTGGTATTCAATAAGGAAGAAGCAACAGCGCTACTGATGGGAGCAAAATTCATCGAGAAAAATGCTGGAAGCCAGACTGCCAAAAACTTCGAAGAAGCGATGTACAAAATCAAAGCGGTATTGAAATACAGTGATCGTGAGTATTTGGAAAGTCTGGAGGAGAGCATCTCGGTGATAGGACCTCCCACCGCCACCAAAATGAATACTCCAGATCCACACATTGAGGATATTCAAACAGCGCTGGCAGCACAAAAAAGAATCAAGATTAGCTACTATTCTAACTACACAGAAGAAACCAATGATCGGGAGGTGGAACCGCTCGGCCTGGTGCACTACTCCGGCAGATGGCACTTAATTGCCTACTGTCTGCTTAGGCAAGATTTTAGAGACTTTAGAACCGACAGAATCCAACATCTAAGGATATTGACTGATTCCTTTGACCCTAAAAAACACCCCAACTTTATGGAATTCGTGCACAATATGGTCGGTGGAACTGATGCTAAAAAAGCAACGATTAGGTTTAGCAAACGAGTAGCTAGATTCATTCAAGATCAAAAGTACTATTATGGTTTTATGGAAGAAGAAAAGCACGAAAACCATGTAGACATGCAATTCATCACTCCTCACTATGCTTATCTGGCTAAGTGGCTCCTTATGTATGGTGATGGTGTGGAAGTGATATCACCAAGCGAACTACAAGGGTTAATTGCTACCTTCTCAAAAGAGTTATTTGAACATCACCAAAAATATTTTTTGATCAGTAAAAAACAGTGACATAAGGCTGTCACTCAGAGGTTTTTCTTTGATCTGGTAAACCAAACACAACTGATCATGGAAATGCTTAAAATCGACCTGTCAAAGTCTGACTCTACCTATTACAAGGCTGCTAAATCTCCTGAGATTGTTCAGCTTGGTGAGTACAATTACCTCACCATTTCTGGTCAATCTTCGCCCGAATCTCCCTTATTTCTCAATGCAATCGAGGCAATTTATTCAGTAGCCTATGGCATCAAGTTTCTTTGTAAAGCTGAAGACAATGATTTTGTGGTACCCAAAATGGAATGTTACTGGTTTGTGCAGGGAGGTCCTGAAAACCAGAAGCGCTTTGCTGATACACCACGTGATGAGTGGATGTGGCAGATTGCCATTAGACTACCAGATTTCGTAGAAGAAAACCACTTTGTCAGATCACAGCATCAGGCCCGAGAAAAAAAGAAAGAGCTCACCGCTATTGAATCCGTGAAACTTCAGAAAATCACTGAAGGACTATGTGCTCAGGTACTGCATCTGGGATCTTATGAAGAAGAAGAACCCACAATTCAAAAACTACATGCATACATTACCAACCAGAACCTGGTGATCAGCGGGTATCACAAGGAAATCTACCTGAGCGATCCCCGCAGAGTAGCTCCTGAAAAACTGAGAACCATCATTCGCTATCAAGTATCGAGACCATGAGTCTTAGATTGATCCTGTTTTTGCAATGCATACTTAGCATCGGACTACCACACTTAAAATGCCAATCCATTATGAATATTGACGCAAAAGGTCTACGAACGACTATCTATAAAGTAGATGATTTGAAAGCTGCTAAGGATTGGTATACCAAAGCATTTGGTATACTTCCTTACTTTGATGAGCCATTTTATGTCGGGTATACTATAGCCGGATACGAATTGGGCCTGATACCTGAACCTACCACTTCACCCAAAACCACCAATGTGCTTTCCTACTGGGGAGTAGATGATATCACTGATGCCTTTGACATCATGGTCTCCAATGGCGCCACAGAATTAGAAACTCCGAAAGACGTGGGTGATGGAGTCATGGTAGCCATGGTGAAAGATCCCTGGCAAAATGTCATTGGGTTAATTCACAATCCATTTTTCAAAACTGAATCTCCAGAAAACGCCGTGATAGAATGGGCTCCATTTCAGCTCAATGAACATACAACGAAGGAGGAGTTATTCAACATCAGCATACGTCTGGAGAAGGAATTTCTGATCCATCAGTCGGGATTTATCAAAAGAGAGCTTCTCCATGAGGGCAACAACAACTGGGTAGACCTTATTTATTGGGAATCTGAAAAGGTTGCTCAACTAGCACTGGATAAATGCAAGGACAATGAAGTAGCTCAACAGTACTTTTCCATGATGAAAGCCCTGGACGATAAAGCTGTAAAACATTATACCATTATTAAAACAAACTAAGCCATGCTGAACAAAAACATGAGAATCGATCTATCCATAGCCATTGACACCACTCCATCAAACGTTTGGGACGCCTTGATCAATCCTGAGAAAATCAACAAATACTTTTTTGGCACAAAGGCCAAATCCGACTGGAAGCAGGGTAGTGAACTAATCTTCGAAGGAGAGTGGGAAGGCGTGGCTTATGTAGACAAAGCAACAATTTTGGCTATAGAGCCTGAAAAATTGCTTATGTACAATTATATCAGCAGCTTTTCAAAGCTAGACGACTCACCGGAGAACAGAGCTGAAATAGTAATGAAACTTGAAAACACTCTCAATGGGACAACTCTGAATCTTTCACAAATTGGTTTTGAATCGGAGGAGAGCTTTGAGCACTCCCAAAACAGTTGGAAGAGCATCCTTTCTGATCTCAAAAAACGAGTAGAGACCAATGACTGGTCATGAAGTAATCCAAACCATTTTGCCAGAAAATGATTAAGTTAACAAGGAACAAACAATCTTAACTTATGAAAAATGGCATGATCCGCGGCGTTATTATGATTGCTGCAGGTATTTTTTTAGTCTATTGGGCTCAATCACATTCACCGAAAGACTTTGGTCAGGTAGTTGGGAATGCCGTTTCCGGCGGATATACTATGTCTGAACCCTGGTACTATGTATGTTTAGGGCTGGGAATACTGGTAGGTGTGCTGGGAGTACTCAGAACCTACAAATCAATGAAATAGCTCCACAGGCTTTTAAAGGAAGGACCCCATAAAAAAAGCGGCTCAAGGCCGCTTTTACTATTTTATTTTGAACTCAATGGTAGTCTCCTTCATATTGTTCAGCAAGTCAACTGCTCGAATCGTCATTTCATGCTTTCCCTTTTGAAATCCAGTAATTAATCCTCGATACGGCACAAAAGCTGATCCATCCAAGTTGTATGTCAGTGTTTTGATCCCAGATGTCTGATCTGTAGCAGACAAAAACAAACCAGAGGTTATTGGATAGGTAGGGATTTTAGCGCCTTCCACACTACCTGTGTTGAATTGTGTAAAAATCTCCGGCACTGTGGCATCATAGTAAAACGAAAACTCTGATACATTTCGGTTGTTCACATTGTCATAGCCAAAGTACTGAAGCGTGTAGAATCCATCCTTCTCATTCTGGATAGAAAATGGCTCTTCATACTCCTGCTCACCAACGTCTTCTTTAAACGAATAAGCAAATCGATTTAACCCTGACTCTGAGTCACGTCCCGAGAATTTGATACGGGTTTCTGGTCCTATGAACAAGGTGTCATCACGAACAAAAGAATGATTCAAAATGGCATGATCGACCAAAGGACCTGTTAAATCCACATAGAACTTATTGACATTATGTTTGAACTCTTCATATCCACCCTGGCCCAGATATCTACTTTTTTTACTATCAGCTGTGGAGTTGTTGAGGTTGTCTACCGAATAGTACTTCACATTGTGAATACCCGCTACACTAGGTAGATAAAATGGCTGGGTGTACGGCACAAACTCACCTTCGTCTATTGAGTACATGATTTCTTTCACCCCAACTTTGTTATCTACGGCCGTAAGTTTAAGCTTGGTTCTTCCTGAGAAGTATATTTCGTCCCCCACAATGAATCGATCTCCAAGCACGTCAGCCACCATCAGCGGTGCTGATCTGTCCAGATAAAATTCGAAAGTCTCAGGTTCTTCCTGATTGCCGACGTTATCGGTAGAGTAATAAGTGACCGAATGCTGCCCTTCACTCAAGTCTTTCACCACCAATTCTTTACCTGGATACTTCACATAGTCTTTATCATCAAACTTGTAATAAACGGCTGCTATACCAGAAGTAGAATCATACGCCTGAATATACATTTTGGTACTTAGTGATATGATGTTGTCCTCGGTGATGCCGTTGATGCTCAAGTCACTAAATGGCATATCCAAATCCACCATGAATTTCGCAGAATGTTTCTCCTCTACATTCCCCACATTATCAACTGCGTAGTAGTCCAAATTAATATCTCTAATCGAGTCTAATAAAAGTGGTTCGGTGTACTCCACCTCATCCGCGCCATTGATAGAATAAAGAATCCGACTTACACCCGTTAGATTATCGGAAGCTTCCAGGGATACTGTGACTCGAGATCCATAAAAGACTTTTTCTCCACGAAATCGCTTATCAAAATCAAAATCAACTTTAGTCTCTGGAGCGATCCCATCAGCATAGATTTCGAATAAAACCTCGGTATTGGGAATAATGCGCATGGTTTCTGGATCCACAGCTTCTCTTGACCGGATATAGTTGACCCCTTCAGTATCCAGATAAAAGGGCTCTGCATACTTTGGTGTGCTTTCACTCTTTAACCGTTCGCTGTTTTCACCAGTCGGTGAATCGGAAACGAAAAGATATACCGGAGTAGATTTTCGCCAGTAGATGGCACCAGTAGAATCCACAAAATGGGTTGGCTCTTGCTGTGCTAATGCTCCAAATGTGAAGCACATAAGAGCAACGAAATAGAATATCCTCATACTGGATAAGTTAGTTTGGTGTTGGCTTTAATTGTAAAATTTCAGTGAAAACTCGGTACCTGCACCCTCTTCACTGGTCACTGCGATCTCTCCTCCTACCTTCTCAATCAGCTCCTTACACAGGATCAATCCAAGACCGGACCCTTTCTCCTTCTCCGTACCATCAGTGGTCTTATTGGTTGTTATATCAAAAAGTGAGTTCATTTTATCTGAGCTCATGCCCACACCTGTATCAGCTACTTTCACGTATGAAGCCTGACCATTATGGGCAAGTCCCACACTTACCTTACCTCCTCTTGGAGTAAATTTGATGGCATTTTGCATCAGGTTTCGCACCACAATGCTGACCATTTGTGGGTCACTTTTTATCGTTTCTTTCGGACCAACGCTATTGACCAGTTCCACGTCCTTGGAGGTAGCCATATGCTGGAGCAATCTGAGGTTGTGATCTACCAGCTCTGACAATTTGAACTCCTGAATAGCGGGCTCTTCTGTTTCCAGCTGTGACCTGGACCACACAAGTAGGTTGTCCAGTAGGGTGGCACTGTTTGAAAGTTGGGATTCCACATTGGCCAGTGCGCCTTTCAAATCATCCGGAATCTCAAACTCATCAATAGCCATGAAAAATCCCTGAAGTGAAGTGATTGGACTTCTCAGGTCATGAGAGATTACTGAGAACATTCTGTCCTTGGTGTGATTAGCTATCTCTAACTCTTTCGTCTGACGCTCCAGTGATTCGTTAATAGCAGCCAGTTTATCATTGTGCTTTTTAGTACGTTGCTGCCCTATCCAGATTAAAGTCACTATGACTATCACAGCTATCACCGTGATTATAAGAATAATCCTTAGCTGTGCTTTCTGCTCCTGTAGCCTTTCATTTTCCAATTCCTGGTTTTGAGCTTTGGTTTCAGCTAGTTCTTTTTCTTGCTCCAACACTTTACCCTGAAGTTCTGCTCTGGTCAAACTCGAATTAAGACTCTCGTTGATCGAGTCTTTAGTTAAGAGTTGCTCATCTTTTTCATAGAGTTGGAGCTTTTGTTTGAGTAGCTCATTTTCTTTCTGAGCCTTCTCTGCCAACAGACGCTGGCGTTCCAGGCGTTCTGCTTCCAACTCTTTGTTGACTGTTTGAATCTGCTCTTCCTGAACTCTTTGATGGAATGTTCTGTAGAATTCGAAGTATTCTAAGGACTTTTCTACATCTCCCTTTTTCTCATAGGTCTCTGCAAGCATGCCATAAACACTCCGCATCTGTTCTTCATCGTACTTTTCTCTGGCCAAGTCCAGAGCTTCAGTGAGGTATTCGATTGACTTGTTATAGCTGCCAAGAGAATTGTGTACGGTTGATAAGTTGATGAGAGCGGATATGATACCTTCGGTTTTCTTCTCGGATCGTCTGGCGGCTAGTGTTTCCGTAAATTTCTGAAGGGATTCATTGTATCTGCCAAGGTCAAAGTACAACATACCTAAGTTGTTGTTGATCATGGCAATACCATTTTCATTTCCGACTCGTTTATTCAGAGATAGGGAGAGCTCGTAGTAAGAAGCGGCTTGTGCATAGTGGTTGTTGTTCCAATACAAGAATGCGACATCATTCAGCGCTTCTGAGGCACCCCGATAATCATTCTCTCTCTTGAGACGCTCGTACTTCTCCAAATTCTTAATTACAACGCCCGAATCACTCCTTGACAAAGGATGGATTTGCGCATTGAGCAGGTAAGTCGAAAGTAGACATACGATCAATACAGTTAGTCTAGCCATAACAGCACTAAAGTAAGTAATCGTATGTCTATAGTTCAAAATTTTTAGGTGAATGAGCTTATTTAGGGTTTAAAACTTGATTAATACGCTCTGAAAGATCTTCGAGATGGTATTTCGACATGGTATCAGACTGCCTTGAAATGCCTCTATCGATCTCACCTTTAAGCACTTTGAGGTTTCCTCTAGCCAACGAAGGTATGTCCGTAGTGCGTACATCTTCATCCTCAGAATTGACCAGTTCGCCTAAAGTTTCCACCATTGCCTTTTGCAGATTTCGGCGGTAAGTGTCAATGCTACGACCGGTTCTAACTTCGCTGTACACGCCTCTTCTCAGATCATAAAACATAGCAGCGGCTGAGTAGGCATCATTCCCATTTAGCGCTTCATTTTCTATCATTCGTTTCAGACGATCATCATCCATCAACCTATTGAGCGTTCTTGTTTGTAGCGATTTGATTCGATCTACGATACCATCTTGCTCTATTCTGCCCAGTATCTCAGGATCTACCATCCACTCCGGAGTTTCAAAAAGATACTCATTTAGAAATTTGATCGCTCTTTTCTGCTTATCCAGTTCTACGTGTGTGTACACAGCTCCGTCCTGATCAGCCGTCTTAAAAAACTCATAAACTCCACCAACATTGGCTGTTACATGTCCCATGTATCGGTTATACTGACCTATCACATTGCTGTACAGCTCATCCAGATCATCATAGTTCTCCCCTTCCTGGGTACCCCACTCGATCAGTCGGTCTTTGATACGCTTCAGGTTGGCAATACCAAGCTCAGAAGCAATCATGCTATCATCTCCCAGGTCCTCGGTTTGTGCGGACGGATCCACCACTCCTCCACGTTGCCTTCCATAGCGATATAGAGGATCTCCGGCTTTTTCCAATATCCAGGCATTCAGTGTGGTTTCCTCCTGCTCAGCTGTTTCTACATCCGGGATTGGTCGGTATCCATACCATATTGCCCAATCATCATACTCCCCGATACCAGGAAAGAAACTGGTGATCCCATCTCCTGGCTGTGCCACATAGTTAAACCTGGCGTAATCCATGATAGAAGGAGCAGTGCCGTGAGTAGAGGTAAATGACGGGGATCTTAGTGAGTCTACTGGATATCCTACTGATGAACCCATATTGTGAGGTAGTCCCAATGTATGCCCCACTTCGTGAGCTGCCACAAATCGAATGAGCTCACCCATGATTTCATCTTCAAACTTGATACCTCTAGCTGTTTCATTGATAGCTGCCGTTTGAACAAAATACCAGTTTCTCAGTAGGTTCATCACATTGTGATACCACAAGATGTCGCTTTCCAGGATTTCTCCCGTACGTGGGTCATGTACATGGGGTCCCTGTGCATTCTGAATATCGGTAGCTATGTATCGGATCACGGAGTATCGCACATCCTCTGGGCTCCAATCAGGATCTTCCTCAGGTGTCGGTGCATCCTTGGCGATGATCGCGTTTTTCAAGCCGGCTTTCTCAAACGAACGCTGCCAGTCCTCTACTCCTTTCTTAATATATGGTCTCCATTTCTCCGGAGTAGCTGGGTCGATATAGTAAACAATCGGTTTTACAGGCTCTACAGCCTCGCCGTTATTGAAAGCATCCCAATCGCTTGGCTCAAGTCTCCATCTGGTGATAAACCGGTTTCTAGCTGCTTTTTGCTCATCCAGGGAGTAGTCCAATTGACTAATGGAAAAATATCCTACCCGATCATCATGGTTACGTGGAACCATCGGGTCCTCTGGCAATAGAATGAATGATTGATTCATTTCTATGGAAAGCGTTCCAGTGAGTTGATTGTCAGGTATTTCAGATCCCTTATAGGTCAATACGTGACGCACTTCTACGTTTTCAGGGAAAGCTTTCACCCAGTTGATCATCGATCTCCCTTTATCTACTGTGGAGATTTTGAACTGTTTCCTCTGGTAATCATAGAGCGCCCCGATCATAGGAACGTCCGTCGTGAAAAAGTTTTCAATGTCGATAATATATGAGGCAGAGTCTTTACCCAAAGCTTCAATCTTGAAAGACTCGATAACTGGCTCAAAGTTGTTATTGACCACCGATCTGTAGATGGGATCGTCCTCACTGGCTACTGAATTGTAGCTCACTGATCGCATGATGATATTGTTGTCTTTTCGTTGAAAACGTATCACCTGCTGTGGACGCGATTTCATTCCCGCTCCACCAAAATTAAGACCTTTCACATGTCCTGATATTCTAGAAACAATCAGAATCTCCTTATCCAAAATCTCTGATGGCAGCTCAAAATAGTACTTATCTTCTACCTTATGGAAGGTGAAAAGTCCCTCATCGGTTTTGGCCTTATCGGTGATTACCTCCGAGTAGCTCTTGAATGGGCCTTTGTCTTTTTTCTTTGGTGTCTCTGCTGCATCCTTTTTCTTCTTCTTTCCGAAAAGTTGAGCATGGGTTGGTGTGGACACGACTGCCAACGCCATAACGGTCATTAACACAATCGCTGTTTTGTTTATTCTCATTCTATCCTCTTTTTAAATTTTACTTACGAACTAAAGTATAACAGCAAAGTTTTAATCTCCGATCAAAATCCACAGACGGCTAATAACTCTTTTAAACCCTTGATAAATGACTTATGTAGTGATTGGGGGTGATATGTATCACCTTACAGAGTCACCAATGTTACAATCAGCCTTTTCATTACTAATAACCTTTGCTTCTGAAGTAACGAATGGGAGTAAAGCATGAAAAGGAACAGAATACTAATTATCGGAGGACTATCTGCGGGTCCATCTGCGGCAGCCAAAGCCAGGCGTATCGATGAAAACGCTGAAATTCTGCTATTTGAAAAGACAGCACATATCAGCTATGCTACCTGTGGCATACCTTATGCCCTATCGGGCCAAATCCAATCACGAGACAAATTAATAGTAGTGCAGCCAAATCAGCTGATCGAACGATTCAAAATTAAGCTACACCTAAATGAGCCCGTGACAGATATTGACCCGAATGCACACATGGTTTACACGCACAAAGGAGCCTACCAATACGACAAGCTCATTGTAGCCACTGGCGGTAGGGCGATTTTGCCACCCATAGAGGGAATTGAGAATTATCACCATTGGGCGCATGCCAAAACACTCGAGGATTTTGATAAAATAATGAAACAGGATGTGGTTGCTAAATCTGATCACATCACCATCATAGGAGCGGGATTAATAGGGCTGGAGAATGCTGAGAACCTGGTAAAAGTTGGGAAAAAGGTAACGGTAATCGAATTGGGCGACCAAATCCTAGCTAATTGGGATCTCAAATTTGCTCGAATGGCTGAAAATGTTTTGTTGGAAAACGGCATAGATCTCAGACTAAGAACAAGCGTAGTGGGTGTAGACGCTTCCACCAATGAATTGATTCTCAATAATGGAGAAAGGCTATACACTGATTATACATTAATTGGTATTAGTATCCGCCCAAATACAGAACTGCTTACATCCAAGGGTGCAGACCATCTACCCAATGGAGCGCTCATTGTCAATGAAAAAATGGAAACCTCACTAAAGGATATCTATGCCGCTGGTGACTGTGCGAGCATCTCACACAAAATCACGGGTGACCCAGGCTGGTTTCCCATGGGTACACATTCCAATAAAGGAGGTAGGACTGCTGGGGCCAATGCCGCTGGAAGAGTAGAAACCTTTGATGGCGGGTACGGTACGGCCATTATGAAACTGTTCAATTATACCATCGCCAGAACAGGGATGGGGCCACGCGAACTAAAAAGAAAAGGTATTGAGTTCAATTCATCATTTACCATAACAGGTACAACACCAGGTTTCTATCCTGATCAGAAAGACATGTTCTTGGAAATCTACTTTGACCCCAAATCCAGAGCTCTACTAGGTGCAGAACTAATGGGTGAAAGAGGAGTGGACAAACGGGTGGATGTGTTATCAACCGCCATTTATGCTAAGCTCACGATTGATGACCTACCCAAGCTGGACCTTGCCTATGCTCCACCATTCTCACCTGCAAAAGATCCGGTGATTGTAGCGGGTTTTGTGGCAGGTAATAGCCTGGCAGAAGGATACCACGAGGTATCAGTAACAACAGCACATGAGACTTTTAGCAATCCTAATGTCTCCAATTACGCTATTTTGGATGTAAGAAATCCTTCGGAAATACATAAAAGTGGCATGATAGAAGACGCCATCAATATTCCTTTAGATGACTTGCGGGACCGGCTGACCGAACTTAACAAAAAACAACACCTGTTCGTCTACTGTGCCAAAGGTCTGAGAGGATATCTGGCCAGTCTGATATTATTACATCATGGCTTTGAAAATGTGAGCAATATTGGAGGGGGATTTACTGCCTGGAACAAAATCATTGGCAAATCTAAATTCATCGAGTTGGTATGATATAAAACAAAAAAAGGGAGTGCTGACTCCCTTTTTGTTTTTCTAAAATACAATACTCAGCACTCTTAAATATGGAGAGGTCTATTATCTGTTGCGGCCAGGCAAGCCTCTTTTACAGCCTCCATATAAGTAGGGTGTGCATGAGACATCCGAGCTACATCTTCAGCAGATGCGCGATATTCCATGGCAGTTACACCTGTGGCTATCATATCTGCTGCCCGTGCTCCGATGATGTGCATACCTAAAATCTCATCCGTTTCCTTATCAGCAAGCACTTTAACCATGCCATCCACATCCATGGATGCTCTCGCTCTGCCAAGTGCCTTGTATGGAAATTTACCAGTCTTGTATTTTCGTCCTTGCTCCTTTAGTTGCTCTTCCGTAAACCCGACACTTGCCACTTCCGGCCAGGTATACACTACACCAGGTATCAGGTTATAGTTGATGTGCGGTTTCTGTCCAGCCATTTGTTCGGCCACAAAAACACCTTCCTCCTCAGCTTTGTGAGCTAGCATAGCTCCTTTGATCACATCGCCAATAGCCCAGATGTTATCCGCACTGGTTTTAAGGTGATCATCTACTTCAATCTGTCCTCGGTCGTTGGTTTTAATCCCTACATTATCCAGGCCGAGACCTTCAGTATACGGTTTTCTTCCGATAGACACCAGGCAGTAATCACCTTTTAACTCAAGGTTGTCACCTTTTGAACTTTCGGCTTTTACTGTCACTTCTTTACCCTTGGCTTCTACAGATGTCACTTTATGACTGGTATAGATGTCAAAACCAAGCTTTTTGAGTGACTTTTGGAGTTCTTTACCCATCGTGCCATCCATAGATGGTATGAGGTTATCCAGATATTCCACCACAGAAACTTTCGCTCCAAGGCGAGCATAAACAGAACCGAGCTCCATCCCAATCACACCACCACCAATCACAATCATGTGCTTTGGCACTTCTTTCAGTTCGAGTGCTTCGGTGCTGGTAATTACCCGCTTCTTATCCAACTTGATAAAAGGAAGAGAGGCTGGCTTTGAGCCCGTAGCAATTATGATCTTTTCTGAAGATATCTCCTTTTTATCTTTACCTGAGGTAATAACAATGGTGTTTTTGTCTTTAAAAGATCCCACTCCTTCATGAACATCTATTTTGTTCTTTTTCATCAGGAATGATATACCCTCCACGTTTTGCTTCACCACGTCTGCCTTGCGTCCAATCATCTGCTTGAGGTTGACTTTTGGCTTAGGAATATCAATACCATGCTCCTTGAAGGTATGTTCTGCATTGTGAAAATGCTCTGACGAGTCCAACAAAGCTTTGGACGGGATACATCCGACATTGAGGCAAGTACCTCCCAGAGTGGGGTATTTCTCTATGATGGCGGTTTTGAATCCTAGCTGAGCTGCTCTAATGGCTGCTACGTATCCACCAGGTCCAGAACCAATGACTGTTACATCGTAATCCATTTTTGTAGTATTTATAGAAAGTCAGCTTCCGGTGTGGGGCTACCGATGCGGAGCAACATAGCGGAGAGGCTGACTCAAATTAGTATCAAAAATTAAACTCCCAGAAGAAGCCTTGTCGGATCTTCCAGTAATTCCTTCACTCGCACCAGGAAGCTTACTGATTCCCTGCCATCAATTACTCTATGGTCATAAGAAAGTGCCACGTACATGATTGGCCTTACTACAATTTCACCCTCCTCTACCACTGGTCTCTGCACGATATTGTGCATGCCTAGTATAGCCGATTGAGGGGCATTGATAATTGGTGTGGAGAGCATTGATCCAAATATTCCACCATTGGTAATGGTGAAAGTCCCACCTTGCATTTCATCTATGCTCAGCTTACCATCTCTGGCTTTGGTAGCTAATCGCACCACTTCTTTCTCTATCTGCTCAAAGCTCAACTGTTCGGCATTTCTAATAACTGGGACAACCAACCCTTTTGGAGTTGATACTGCAATGGATACATCACAGTAATCATGATAGACCAGTTCCTCTCCGTCGATAGCTGCTCCAACGGCTGGCCAGTCCTGAAGAGCCATACAAACAGCCTTGGTGAAGAAAGACATAAAACCAAGTCCTACTTCATGCTTCTCCTTGAAGCTCTCCTTGTATTTTTTACGGATGTCCATGATCGGCTGCATGTTCACCTCATTGAAGGTGGTCAGCATGGCCGTTTCATTCTTTACAGAAACTAACCTCTTGGATATGGTCTTCCGCAGTGAAGACATTTTTTCACGCTTCTGTTCTCTGCTCACACCAGTATTAAAGATCGGTGCATCATACGCAGGTTTAGAAGGTTTTGCTTCCTCTTTCTTTGGAGCAGATTTTGGTGCTTCCTGCTTCGGAGCACTTTTTTCTGCATTCATAGCATCTTCTTTGGTGATGCGTCCGTCCTTGCCAGTGCCTTTTACCTGATCCGCGGAAATTCCTTTTTCCTGAAGGATCTTAGCTGCAGCTGGTGAAGCGTGGCCTGTGGCATAGGTCTCGTTAGAACTCGTCTCTGCAGAGCTGCTCTCATCGGAGCTGGAAGTATCCGAAGAACCGGATGATTCTACACCCTCTGCTACTTCGATTTTGCAGATCAACGCGCCAATTTCAAGTGTCTCTCCCTCCTCGGCAATGATTTCCAACTTTCCGCTGGCCTCAGCCGTGAGTTCGAAAGTGGCTTTATCAGACTCAATCTCGGCTATTACTTCATCCAACTCCACCATGTCACCATTTGACTTGGTCCAGCCAGAGATGGTCACCTCATTGATGGATTCGCCCACCGCCGGAACATGCATCTCTTTCACCTCTCCTGTTGGTTTAGCTTCTTTCTTTTCCTCCTCTTTAGGAGCAGGTTCCTCAGATTGCTCAGCTTTTGACTCATCTATTTCGCAAAGGACACCACCGATCTCCAGTGTATCACCTTCCTGAGCTTTTATTTTCAATTGGCCAGCTGCCTCAGCAGTCACCTCAAAGGTGGCTTTGTCTGATTCGAGCTCGCAAATCACCTCATCCATTTCCACTATGTCGCCATCTTGCTTCATCCACTGGGCAATGGTTACCTCGGAGATTGATTCACCTACCGCCGGCACTTTCATTTCAAGGCTCATAATTGTTAGTTTATTTTTCGAATGCTTTTTTAACTATTTCTGCTTGTTCCTCTTTGTGAACTTTTGAATAACCGGTCGCTGGAGAGGCTGATGCTCTTCTAGAGATCAAGGTCAAATCAAGACCTGATACACGCAGCATGAATCCCCATGCACCCATGTTTTCAGGCTCTTCCTGTACCCACACCAATTTAGGGTTGTTATATTTCTTCAGTATTTTCTCTATTTGTTTTTTCGGAAAAGGATAAAGCTGCTCCAGTCGAACGATGGCTATATCTTTTACCTTTTTCTTCTGCTGCTCTTCCACCAAATCGAAATAGATCTTGCCTGTACACAACAGTACCCTTTTCACATTTTTGTTCGTCACATAATCATCTCCGATTACTTCCTGGAAACTACCCTTTTTGAAATCCTCGATTGGCGAAATGACTTTCGGGTGTCTAAGCAATGACTTAGGAGAAAAGACCACACACGGCTTTCTAAACTCCCAGGTCAGTTGTCTTCGCAATAGGTGGAAGAGGTTTGCTGGTGTGGTAATATCCGCAACGATCATGTTTTCCTGAGCTGTCATCTGAAGGAAACGTTCCATTCGTGCACTGGAGTGCTCCGGTCCCTGACCTTCATAGCCATGAGGGAGCAACATCACTAACCCATTCATCCGTTGCCATTTCGTCTCAGCACTGGTGATGAACTGATCAATCATCACCTGAGCACCATTGGAGAAATCTCCAAACTGTGCCTCCCAAATAACTAACGCATTTGGAGTAGCCATGGCATAGCCATATTCAAAACCCAGTACAGCATATTCTGATAGCAAGGAATTGAAAATCCTGAATGGCTCCTGCTTTTCCTGGATATGATCCAGATTGCAATACGGTTCATTCGTATTAGAATCGAACAAATAAGAGTGTCTATGCGAGAAAGTACCACGCTTCACATCCTGTCCAGACATACGTACAATATTGCCTTCTGCTAATAATGAACCGTAAGCCAGTAACTCGGCATCTGCCCAGTTAAGTACTTTTTCTTCGAAGAAATGTGCTTTACGCTCCTTTAAAAGCTTATCAATCTGTCTTAGAGGTTTAAAACCTTTAGGAATAGTTGTAAGGGCTTTTGCTACTTTTTCTAATGTCTCGTCACTAATAGAAGTATCCGGTGACTGATCAAAGTCTTCTAATTTAGATCTGCGAAGAAACTGCCACTCCTCCTCAATTTTCTGAGGCTTGTATGGAAGCGGTTTCTGTTTCACTTCATCCAGTCGATCCTGAAGCTGTTGTTTAAACTCCTTATCCAACTGTTCAGCTTCCTTCTTATCTATATCTCCTCGCTCGGTTAATGTCTGCACATAAATCTCACGAGGGTTGCTATGCTTTGCAATTAAATTGTAAAGCTTAGGCTGGGTAAATTTTGGTTCATCGCTTTCATTGTGTCCATGTCTTCTGTAGCACAATAAGTCAATGAAAAAGTCTTTTTTCCATTTCTGACGATACTCAATCGCCAAATTCGCGGCGAAGTTCACGGCCTCAGGATCATCACCATTAACATGAAGAACTGGTGCATCAACGATCTTTGCTAAGTCTGTGCAGTAAATACTAGATCTGGCGTCATCATAGTCCGTGGTAAAGCCAACTTGATTATTGATCACAAAGTGAATGGTGCCACCTGTACGATAGCCAGGCAATAGCGACATCTGGATACACTCATAAACAACCCCTTGTCCTGCCACTGCCGCATCGCCATGAATGAGTATCGGAACAGCTTTACTGGAGTCACCTCGATATTCATCATCAATCTGCGCTCTGGTATAGCCGAGCACCACTGGATCAACTGCTTCCAGGTGAGATGGATTCGGAGCCAGCTTCACATAAATCTTCTTGTCGCCAACCTGAATATGACTACTATAACCCAGGTGATATTTTACATCACCATCACCCATGGTCAGGTCTGGATCCGTGTTACCTTCAAATTCTGCAAAGATCTCCTCATAAGTCTTGCCCATGATGTTGGCCAGCACATTGAGTCGTCCCCTGTGGGCCATTCCAATGACTACTTCTTCTGCTCCTAATTCTGAGGACTTTCTTATGATTTTATCTAGTGCAGGAATGGTGTTTTCGCCCCCTTCCAGTGAAAATCGTTTTTGCCCTAAAAACTTGGTGTGCAAGAAATTTTCAAAAACAACTGCTTCGTTGAGCTTCTGGAGCATGCGCTTTTTCTCGGCATTGGATGGGTCGATGTTAGCTCCTTCGGTTTCCACCTTCGTTTTCATCCAGTCAAAAATCTCTGAATTTCGGAGGTGATTGTACTCATACCCGATATGCCCAAGGTAGATTTTGTCTAGTCGCTCCAGAATGGCCTTTAGACTTGCTCTACCCAGACCTATCTCAGCCCCCACCTCAAACTCGTCATTGAGTTCCTTTTCTGACAGGTCGAAGTTCTCCAGATTAAGCCGAACATTGTGCTGACGTCTTGGGCGAACAGGGTTTGTATCTGACTTAAGATGCGCACGTGATCGATGCGCATAGATCAGGTTCCTTACCTTTATTTCGGAAGACCCTTCGATACTTCCAGAAGGGGCTCCATTTTCTCCATATTTCTGCAAAGAGAATTCATAACCTTCAAAAAATTTTTGCCAGGTTTCGTCTACATTGGAGGGATCTTCTTTAAAAGACTGGTACAAATCGTCGATGTAGCCCACATCGGCGTTGGATATGTATGAGTATTTGTCCATTTTCTGGGCGTAAAACGCATTTTGTCTATTGGTGAACAAATATAGGCAGACAATGTTTCAAAATTAAACCGCTTATTCGCTTTTACAAATATCAAAAGCTAAGTACCTGTTTTTCAGACCACCTTTCAAAAAATCAAAATATCAGCTATCTTTGCGGTCCTTTTAAATAAAATCTTTGAATGGACGTGTTCCATAACTAAAAGAAAATTATGCCTGTAAAAATCAGATTAGCGCGTCGAGGACGCAAAAAGCAAGCCATGTACGACGTAGTAGTGGCTGACTCAAGAGCACCACGTGATGGTAGATTTATTGAGAAAATTGGGACTTACAACCCAAACACTGATCCAGCAGCTATCTCTTTGGATGAAGAGAAAGCGTTTGACTGGGTAATGAAAGGCGCTCAGCCAACAGACACTGTAAGAGCGATGCTTTCTTACCGTGGTATCCTTATGAAGAAGCACCTTCAGATAGGTGTGATCAAAGGAGCGTTAACTCAAGAGCAAGCGGACGAGAAATTCGAAGCGTGGTTGAAGGATAAAGAAGCTAAAATCCAAGGTAAAATGGATCAGCTATCCAAAGACAAAGCTTCGGAAGCTAAAGCAAGACTTGAGGCTGAGAAGAAAGTGGCTTCTGCAAGAGCTGAGGCTATTGCTGCTAGAAAGAAAGCGGAAGAGGATGCACTTGCTGCTGAAGTAGCGGAGGCAAATGCTGACGAATCAGAGAAAGCTTTAGAAGAGGAAGGTGAAGAGGCTGTAGCTGAAGCTGCGACTGAAGAAGCTCCTAAAGAAGAAGCAAAAGCTGAGGAAGCACCTAAGGAAGAGGCTCCTAAAGAAGAAGCTAAATCCGAAGAGGCTCCTAAGGAAGAATCTTCAGAAGAAGAGAAGAAAGACTAATAAGGATATACAATGGGTTTTGATGATTGCTACCAACTTGGTAATGTGGTCAAGACTCATGGTCTTCGAGGAGAAGTTGTTTTTTTCCTGGATGTAGACTATCCTGAAATTTATCAAGAAATGGAATCAGTCCTGATTGAAATCAACGGGAAGCTGGTTCCATTTTTTATTGAATCCCTTCATCTCAATGGCGACCGGGCAATAACGGCTCTGGAGGATATTGAGACTATCGATGATGCTAAGCAACTAGTTGGTAAAAACCTGTTTTTGCCACTCAGGAATCTTCCCGATCTTCCAGATGGTGGCTACTATTTCCATCAATTGATCGATTTTGATTTTTATGATGGAGAAACACTCATCGGAAAAGTTCGGGCTGTTTACGAAATGCCAACCAATCACTTGATCAGTGTGGATCATAAGGGCACCGAAATACTTGTCCCGGCAGAAGACTCCATCGTAAAAAAGGTCGATCTGGGAAACAAAATAATTCATGCCGATCTGCCCGATGGATTGATGGACATCTACCTTGAATCAGAAGCGACATGAGGTTAGACATCATTACCTGCTTACCCGAATTATTTGAAGGCCCTATTAATCAGAGCATAGTCAAACGTGCTCAACAAAAAGGGCTGGTGGAAATCGAGGTGCATAACCTTAGAGATTACTCCACCAACAAGCACAAGAATGTCGATGATTATGCCTTTGGTGGAGGTGCTGGCATGGTACTGATGATCGAGCCGATAGATGCATGTATTTCGAAACTCCAATCTGAGAGGGATTATCAGGAAGTCATTTACCTCACCCCTGATGGAGAAACTCTAAACCAGGGTATGGCCAATGGCCTTTCCATGAATGAAAACATGATCCTCCTCTGCGGTCATTATAAAGGAGTGGACCAGCGTGTTCGTGAGCACTTAGTGACTAAAGAGATTAGTATTGGTGATTATGTGCTGTCTGGTGGTGAATTAGCAGCGATGGTTCTTGCCGATTCACTGATCCGACTGGTGCCAGGTGTACTTAATGATGAATCATCCGCTCTCACTGATTCCTTCCAGGACAATTTGCTCGCTCCTCCCGTTTATACACGTCCTGCCGAATACAAAGGCTGGAAAGTGCCTGATATACTGACTTCTGGACATGAAGCCAAAATAGAGAAATGGCGTCATGATGAAGCGGTGAAACGTACTCAAGAAAGACGTCCCGATCTTTTGAGGTAATCCTTTACCTCTTTTTAGGTATTTACAATCCCTCCAATTTGTTGGACTTTTGGTTTAACGGTTTCTAGCCGTATATTCAATCAACTATTACTAACCTTAAATCTTTACAAAATGAGAACCTTAATTACCACAGCCCTCATGGCACTTTTGGTAAGTAGCTGTGTATGGAAAAGTGATTATGATGCCTTGAAAGCAGAAAACGAAAAGCTTAAAGAGCTCAACAAAAACTATGAAGGCTTCAATTTTACTCCGCCGACGGAAGATCAAACAAAAGCCTTTGACAATGCCATTTCTTTCATGCAAGGAAATCGAGATGTACACCAAGGTCTTGGCACAAGGGTCACGGTGCAAGATGTAATCAATGACACAACTGAATTTGGTAAATTCAAGCGCTACCTCATACCATTCATGAAATCCTATGGGGTTTACATTTCAAGCTCATACACGTTCGGATGGAAAGAAATGCAGTCCCTGGTTAATGATGTTAAAATGCTTCACGGAATAAATAAAAAGTTTGTAGGAATAGGAGTCCATCATGGAATAGATACTACTGATACAGGCTATCCTTATGTGAGCGTGTTTCTCAGCCCGGTAGATTCTCTAGGAAAACCAATTTTCAGCCATCCTAGAATCTCCTATCGTGATATTCAGAAGGACGGTTTCCCGAAACAAGGAGGGGGATCAGAGTCTGGTTCATTGGATAGATCAAACCCATGCCCTGACTATTGTCCATGAGTTTGGATGTAATCATCAGATCAGTTTCTACCTATTCACCATTGCTGATTTTTGCAATGGTGAATAGGCACTCATTAGCTAACTCCAATTCCCTTTTGATCATAATCCTTTCACTATGCTCATTTGCTGCTGATATGCTTACTCGCCACTTTTTCCCATATCAAAGTACCTTTATTTTTTCTGGATATGCTCTAATTGAAATTGGTTTGATTGGTCGTTTTTTCCATTTGACAACTAAGAAAAAATACCCATTTCTAGTTTACACAGCCATATTACTACTACTCTACGGCACAACCATCTATTTCTCTGGAAGTGAGTACAATTCGATTGGCGATACACTAGAATCAATAATAATGATCCTTTGGTCGATGATCTATTTTTATGATATCTATTATTATGAGCGAGACCTGTTTATTGAACATTCTGGCAATTTTTGGTTTGTAGTAGGCATTTTAGCCTACTTCTCTGGTGCTCTTTTTTCTTTTTTATTGAGCAAGGAAATACTCAATGGCCCGATGGTTTGGACCTTTCATAATCTGGCCAACATTCTTAAAAATCTTTGTTTTACAATAGGAGTATGGAAATGCAGAACAGCAGTCTGAATTCAGAAATGGTATTGGTCATTGGCACCTGTGGCATGCTGTTATTGACCACCGCAATCGTGCTATTCGTCTACCTCTACCAGCGAAAGCTGATCAAGCAGAAACTAAAGTTTCAGCAGATAGAAGACCTGCTTAAACAACAGGAACTCAAGTCCGCCTATGCCATGCTGGCTGGCCAGGAAAAAGCACACAAGCGTATTGCCCAGGAACTGCATGACAATCTCGGCAGTATACTGGTCACCCTCAACATGTTTGCTGATTCACTGCAAAACAAAAAAGACCCCGAAGCACAAAAGGAACTTGCCACTAAAATCAGTGATGTGGCCAGACAAGCCAATGAAACCACCCGTCAAATTTCTCACAGCCTTGATTCAGGTGTCTTGAAGCATTTCGGACTAGAGATTGCCGTGAAAGAACTCGTAGAAGCACTCAGCGAATCGGATAGTTTACAGGTAGAAAGTCATGTGCAGATCACTTCTAAGTTGGATAGCGAACTAAGTATGAACGTTTACAGAATCTTGCAAGAGCTAGTCAACAACACGCTAAAGCATTCCAAAGCAACCAGAATAACCCTTGATTTAAACCAAATAAAAGACGCTCTGTCCCTGATCTATCATGACAATGGAATAGGTTTTAAAAAAGAGGAGATTTCCCCTGGTCTTGGATTGAAAAATCTGGAATCTAGAGTAGATCAGCTGGATGGCACCATCTCCATTGAGAGCGAACCAGAAAAAGGAACAACCACCATCATAGAAGTACCAGTCTTATGAGAAACATCAAAATACTACTCGCTGACGATCATGCCATCGTTATGGAAGGAATCAAAGAAGTCCTTAGTGCAGATGAAGAAATAAATGTAGTAGGGACTGTCTCAAATGGCGAAGAAGTGATCCGCTATATCAAACATCACAAAGCTGAAGTGGACGTAGTGGTTTTGGACATCAATATGCCTGTCATGGATGGGATAAGTTGCTCCAGGGTTTTGAAAAAGGACTTCCCTGATATCAAAATCATCATTCTCACCATGTATGCCCAAAAAACCTTCGTGGAGGAAATTGTAAAACTGGGAATTGATGGCTGTTTACTCAAAAACAATACCGGCAAAGAACTGATAGACGCCGTGCTCCGTGTGATGTCAGGAAAACAATACTATGATCGAATCGGTACGTTCAATTCCGAAGAAGAGGAAGTAACTCAGTACAAACTCAGCGAACGGGAACTGGAAATCATCAAGCTCATGTCTGAAGGCATGACAAGTGGGGAGATTGCCGAAAAGTTGTTTCTATCTGATCACACGGTGAAAACACATCGCAAAAACATCCTACGAAAACTCAATGTTAACAATAGCTCTCAGGCAGTTCAGTTCTGTCTGAGTAATCAGCTCATTTGATGTTGAATTTTCTTGGAAATATTTCTTGCGTGATTATCTATTATGAATTTATTACCTATATTTGCACTCCTTTTTGAGAAACACTCAATAGAGTAAAGACATGAGCGAGCTAATAAAATTTGTAGAAGAAGAGAATAAGGCAACTAAAGAAAAGTTCCCAAAATTCGCGGCTGGAGATACGGTAAACGTACACTACAAAATTAAAGAAGGTAATAAAGAAAGAATCCAGCAGTTCCAGGGTTCTGTACTTCAGATAAGAAACGTCAACACTAGTGGTGAAACGTTCACTGTAAGAAAGATCTCTAGTGGCGTTGGAGTGGAAAGAATTTTCCCTATTTATTCTCCAAACATCGAAAAGATTGACCTGGTAAGAAAAGGTAGAGTAAGAAGAGCAAGATTGTTCTACTTGAGAGGTAGAAAAGGTAAAGCTGCTCGTATCAAGGAAAAAATCTAAGATTCAATTACATTACAATATCAAGCCAACTTTATGTCAAAGTTGGCTTTTTTGTTTTCAACCAGTTCATTCTGTCCCGCCCCACTGACTATTTGGCAGAATATTAATTTAATTTGCCTTCTTTTTTAGTTATGTATGGTTTTTGACCTCACATAAATTCATGCAGATTAGATTTCATAAATACCAGGGCACAGGAAATGATTTCGTGATGATCGATGATCGAGAGGAAACATTTCCGGCCAATGACTCCAAGGTCATTGGGTTCCTTTGTGACCGAAAAATGGGTGTTGGGGCTGATGGAGTAATCCTCATCCAAAACCACCCAACGGAAGATTTCCGAATGATTTACTTCAATCCCGACGGCAGCAAAAGCCTATGCGGAAATGGCAGCAGATGTGCAATAGCCTTTGCGCAATCCCTTGGGATTATCGATCAAAAAACCACATTTGAAACTACTGATGGCATTCATGATGCTTTTATCGAAGGCGATATCTACCATTTCCACCTGCATGATGTTGGTCAGGTAGAGCAAATAAGTGACACAGATTTATTCATCAACACCGGCTCACCACATCATATTCAGCTTGTAGATCAAGTGGATCAGGTAGATCTACTTCAAGTTGGGCGGTCTATTCGGTATAGTGACAAATATGCTCCTGGTGGGACTAATGTCAATTTCGTAGAAAAGAAAGAGCATGGGATCAAAGTCCGAACATATGAGCGTGGAGTAGAGAACGAAACACTCTCCTGTGGGACGGGCGTCACCGCATGTGCCTTGGCAGCTGAGCAACTAGCTTACAAAAGTCCGATAACTGTTGAAACAAAAGGCGGTATACTAATGGTATCCTTTGAAAAAGATGAATCGAACCGTTATAAAAACATCTATTTGGCCGGACCGGCGAAAAAAGTATTTGAAGGGGTAGTGGAAGTACCTCGTTAATCAACTTCCATTTTATAACTTTAGACCCAATTTTAAGAAAACATTCATGTTAGATATAGTCAATAAGGGATTAGCGAAGATATTCGGAACCAAAGCGGAAAAAGACTTAAAAGAACTGAGTCCTGTAGTGACTCAGATCAACCAACAGTTTGCACAGCTCGCAAACATCTCTGATGATGAATTGAGAGGTAAAACAGAAGAACTCAAAGAGATCATAGCTAATAAACTAAAGCATATTGATGATGAGTTGTCCAAGCTGCACGAACAGGTAGAAACCGATGAATCCCTTCAAATCGATCAAAAAGAGGAGATTTTTGAACGAATAGACAAACTGGAATCCAAAAGAGATGAGGAGCTTGAGGATGTGTTGAAAGAAATCCTTCCGGTTGGCTTTGCTGTAGTGAAAGAAACGGCACGTAGACTGGCAGAAAACAAGCAACTCAAAGTAACTGCTACCATCTGGGACAAGGAGCTGGCAAGCAAAAAAGAACACATCAAGATAGACGGTGATTACGCCATTTGGGCCAATAAATGGAAAGCTGCAGGTACGGATGTAGAGTGGAACATGGTTCACTACGATGTACAGCTCATCGGCGGTATCACTCTACACTCTGGTAAAATAGCCGAGATGGCTACTGGTGAGGGTAAAACCCTAGTAGCTACTCTCCCTGCCTACCTCAACGCACTTGCTGGAAGAGGTGTACACGTGGTGACAGTAAATGACTACCTGGCCAAGCGTGACTCTGAATGGAACGCTCCGATATTCGAGTTTCATGGACTAAAAATTGACTGCATTGATAAGCATCAGCCTAACTCTCCAGAGCGTAGAGCAGCTTATCAGTGTGACATCATTTACGGTACCAACAATGAATTTGGCTTTGACTACCTGAGAGATAACATGGCCAGAAACCCTGAAGAATTGGTTCAGGGCAAGCACCACTTTGCCATGGTCGATGAGGTAGATTCTGTATTGATTGATGAAGCGCGAACGCCTTTGATCATTTCCGGACCCATTCCGAAAGGTGACGAGCATGAGTTTTATGAGCTAAAACCCCGAATCAACAAGCTGGTAGAAGCTCAGCGCAAACTAGTAGGCGATTACCTCAATCAGGCCAAGAAACTGATCAAGGAAGGCAATGAAGCAGAAGCTGGTTTACCACTATTCAGAGCATTTCGTGGCTTGCCTAAAAACAAACCTTTGATCAAGTTTTTAAGTGAGACTGGAATCCGAGCGCTGCTCCAAAAAACAGAGAACTTCTACCTACAGGACAATCAGAAAATGATGCCTGAGGCCGATGACCCACTATTCTTCACCATTGATGAAAAGCACAATAGCATCGATCTTACCGAAAAAGGAATTGATCTGATCACTGGCTCGGGAGAAGATCCCAACTTCTTCATCCTTCCTGACATTGGTGATGAAGTGGCCAAACTAGAGAATAATACTTCTCTTGACGAAACTGAAAAACTTCAGAAGAAGGAAGAAGTCATCCAGGACTATAGTGTAAAAGCACAGCGAATACACAGTGTTAACCAGCTTCTCAGAGCCTATTGTCTTTATGAGAAAGATACAGAGTACATCGTTGTAGAAGACAAAGTAAAGATTGTAGATGAGCAGACCGGCCGTGTGATGGAAGGTCGAAGATACTCTGACGGGTTGCACCAGGCCATTGAGGCGAAGGAAAATGTGAAAGTAGAGGATGCCACGCAAACTTATGCGACCATCACACTACAGAACTACTTCCGTATGTACCACAAGTTGGCCGGTATGACCGGTACTGCAGAGACAGAGGCCGGCGAGTTTTGGGATATCTACAAACTAGATGTAGTAGTCATTCCTACCAATAGACCAATAGCCCGAGAGGATGAGCATGACAAGGTTTATAAAACCATCCGTGAGAAGTTCAACGCAGTAGTGGAAGAAGTAGTGGATCTGCGGGAAAAAGGACGACCTGTGCTGGTAGGTACCACTTCCGTGGAGATTTCCGAGTTACTATCAAGAATGCTCAAGATGAAAAACATTGAGCATCAGGTATTGAATGCGAAACAGCACGCCCGAGAAGCGGATGTCGTAGCTGAAGCTGGTAAACCAGGCACAGTGACTATAGCCACCAACATGGCTGGACGGGGTACGGATATTAAGCTGACACCAGAAGCAAAAGCAGCAGGTGGATTGGCCATCATCGGTACAGAACGCCACGAATCCAGACGAGTAGATAGACAGTTGAGAGGTCGATCTGGTAGACAAGGAGATCCAGGTTCATCACAGTTCTATGTATCTCTGGAAGATAATCTCATGCGATTATTCATGTCAGATCGGGTGGCTAAAATCATGGACCGCCTGGGACTGCAGGAAGGTGAAGTCATTCAGCACAGCATGATTACCAAATCCATCGAGCGAGCTCAGAAAAAGGTAGAGGAAAACAACTTTGCCATCCGTAAGCGACTCCTAGAGTATGATGACGTGATGAACTCACAAAGAGAAGTAATTTACAAGCGGCGTAGAAATGCACTCTATGGTGAGCGTCTTGAGTTGGATATTAACAACATGCTCTATGACACCTGTGAGGATATTGCCATCAATGCCAAGGCTGGAGACAACCTCGATGGCTTGAAGCTCAACACGATCAGTGTATTGGGAATAGACTTCCAAATCACCCTGGAGGAGCTTACAAAAATCAACGAAATGGAGCTAACACAAAAGCTCTATAATGAGGCACAAAAGCACTATTTGAATAAAAACATCAACATAGCGCAACGAGCCCTTCCACTACTCAAGCAGATCCATAAAGACAAAGGAGCCACTGTGGAGAACGTATTGGTGCCATTTACCGATGGGAAAAAACAAATCGGGGTAGCTGCACCACTCGAAAAGTCCGTGGAGACGGAAGGTCGTGAAATGATCAAGTCCATGGAAAAAATGATTACCCTGGCGATCATCGACCAAACATGGAAAGAGCACCTACGTGAAATGGATGATTTGAAGCAATCTGTTCAAAACGCGGTGTACGAGCAGAAAGATCCTTTGATCATCTACAAGTTTGAGGGTTTTGAGCTATTCAAAGGATTCTTGGGTAAAGTCAACGAAGAATGTACGAGCTTCCTAATGAAATCGCACATTCCGGTTCAGGATCCTAATCAGGTACAAGAGGCCAGATCACAGCGAGCCAAACAGGACTATAAAGAGTCCAAGGAAGACAGTGGCTCTTTACTCAACAGAGGTCAGGCAAACACCAACAGGCCTCCAGCAGAGAAGACTCAGCCGGTTCACACGACGAAGATTGCCAGTAGAAACCAACGTGTGACCGTGCAATATCCAGACGGATCAGTAAAGAAAGATGTCAAGTTTAAGACTGTAGAAGACGACTTAAAAAACAATAAATGCGTGCTCTTAGATTCATAGTATTAGCTGTAATTACCGTGGGTGTGTATAGCTGTAAGACTTCTTCAGTCACCACCACATCTACTGAAACGTATCGTGAGGACTTGTCTGTATTGAGACCAGAAATCCGTAGTGCAAAAGTGGATACTGTTGCTCTTGACTCCAGTAAAGTAATGGCTCGAAACGAGAAAATCGCCGGGCATATAAAAATGGAACTGGACAGTGTGAACCAAATCATTATTGAGCAGAATAGGGCACGTCGCTATGTAGATGGGTTCACCATTCAAGTCTATACCGGTACCGATCGGGACAAAGCCAATGAAGCCGTGCGGATAGTTCGTGAAATCAACCCAGAACTAGATCCTACTATGAGGTATGTACAGCCAAGCTATAAAGTAAAAGTGGGACAATACATTAGCAAACTGGAAGCCCATGCCATCTACGAATCATTAAGAGAGGAATTCCCTCTTGCCCTACTTATACCAGAAAGAATCCCTGTCGACTATGACTGATACGATATCCGCCATCAAGCGATTATCTGAAGAATACTATGAAGAAGTGTTAGCTTTCAGAAGGCATCTTCACAGCCATCCGGAGCTGTCCTTTCAGGAGTACAATACAGCAGATTTTATTGAGGAGAAACTCCGTGAAATGGGCATCACGGATTTGGAACGTAAAGCTGATACAGGCATTACTTTCCTGATCAAAGGAGCCAAAGACAATGGTAAGACGGTGGCAATGCGTGCTGATATTGATGCCCTGCCAATCAAAGAAGCCAATGAGGTTTCCTACAAATCACAAAATGATGGAGTAATGCATGCCTGTGGACACGATGTGCATACAGCTTCTTTGTTAGGTGCTACAAAAATTCTTACCCAACTCACGGATCATTTTGAAGGAACAATTAAGGCAATCTTCCAGCCCGGTGAAGAAAAACTTCCGGGAGGAGCCTCTTTATTAATCAAAGAAGGCATTCTGGAAAATCCGAAACCCAACAGAATATTGGGACAGCATGTCATGCCGCTAATTGACTCTGGAAAAGTAGGTTTCAGAAAAGGAATGTACATGGCCAGTGCTGATGAAGTGTACTTCACCGTGAAAGGAAAAGGTGGTCATGCGGCGATGCCTGAAAACGCAATAGACCCTGTGTTGATCACCAGTCATATCATAGTGGCCCTACAGCAGATTGTTAGTAGAAACTCCAGCCCTAAAATTCCATCGGTTCTTTCTTTCGGACGGGTGGAAGCCAATGGAGCCACCAATGTGATCCCCAACGAGGTAAAAGTACAAGGAACCTTTAGAACCTATGATGAGGAATGGAGAGCAGACGCGCACAAGCGTATGACCAAAATGGCCAAAGGAATAGCTGAAGCCATGGGCGCGGAGTGTGATTTTGAGGTAATGAAGGGATACCCACACTTAAAAAATCATCCGGAGTATACCGAAGACAATATCAAAGCTGCTGAAGAGTATCTTGGCAAGGAGAATGTGGTGGATCTGGACCTGTGGCTCGCAGGTGAGGATTTTGCATATTACTCACAGGAGATCGATGCGTGTTTCTACCGATTAGGCACCAGAAATGAAGAAAAAGGGATCACATCTGGAGTGCATACACCAACTTTCGATATAGATGAGGACGCTCTCAAGATCGGCATGGGATTATTCGCCTGGCTCACCATTGCAGAGCTGAACAGGCCTTAGTCACTACAAGGCCACCTCAAACTGTAATCTATACATCATGAAGTTAGATGCCGTCGTGGTTCGGTATGTCATGTCACTCTGCACTTTCAGGGAATGGCCTTTAATGTACTTAGATACACCTAATGTGTATTCTGACACATCTGAGATAGAGGAGGCTCCTGCTCCGGATTGAACATCAGTATACCTAAGTGCAATTTCTATATTAGGCTTGGTCACGTAACCGGCTGCAGTTACAAAGCCTCTGCCATTGCCAAAACCATCCGAATTGTTACTCGACCTCCGGTCTACATATTCAGCATTCCAGGAGAACCCACGATACTTAAACACGGCATCAACAAACAGCGTTGACAAATCCGAATAAATGTACTCACCATTTGTATCAGTGAGATAACCACCGAGATTGCCTCTACTACGTGGAGCATCTTGGTTGTAATCATAAGAGATAGCCACAGATAATTTGGGTGATTTATGTCTTGTTAGGTCAGCACCAATAAAATCTTCTTTTCCGTTAAACTTACCAAAAGGAAGTATTTCTACTCTTCCCGTAAATTCATGACCATTTCTAGGGTTAGCCCCTATTACGTTTCTACCTTCACCCATGGATAAAGCAAGAATCTCTCGAAATACGACACCAGAAACCGTATGCTCCTTTCGTAATTGTAAACCAATATCCCTATCCAAAGTAAATCTGCTGTTGACAAGGCTACGATCTACAAACTGAAGGTTTTGTGATGACACCACACGTTCACGATTACCTGGCAGCTTGGTCTGACCAGCCCATAGCTCCCATCCTTTAGCAAACTTCCACCGGACCAATGCATCCAAAACGATGTTGGAGGTATTGCCCATTTCAGGGATATGGCCACTTCTTTGATCACGATTAGAAACGGCCAATTCCAGTTTGTAGATAATATTTGGATGAAAAGCATACCCGTCAAACTTCAATCTGCATCTGCGAATCATAGCACGCTCATCGTATGTATCATTTTCAAGATTTTGAATACCCTGATATAATGACTGGAAACGAAACCCAAATTTGAGGTTAAAACTGGAGTCCTCAGCCTGTAGATATAAGCGCTTGCCCCATTCCGCTGGAACGATGATCTGCCCATTGCTGATATGACTACACAAAAAGCTACAAACAACTATAGTCGCACGAACAAATTTCTTGTAGAACATACTAAAGTTAGGATGATTTGAAAAAGGCAATGTTAAGGAATTATGAACTAAAGCTTATCAGGAACATCCAAGTAACTTAATATTTGGGTAACATTACAATAGTAGTTTTGCAATCAAATTTAACCCTCATACACATGGAATTCGGATTACTAGACTTGCTGAATCTTTTTGGGTCACTTGCTTTTTTCATTTATGGTATGAAAATCATGAGTGAGGCGATCCAACGAGTTGCTGGTTCCAAAATGCGGCAAATACTCAGTTCGATGACTTCTAATCGATTTAAGGGAGTACTCACTGGATTTATCATAACCGGATTAGTTCAATCATCTTCTGCCACCACTGTATTGGTGGTCAGTTTTGTTAATGCTGGTTTGCTCTCATTGGTGGAATCAATCGGGGTGATCATGGGAGCTAATATTGGTACAACCATTACAGCCTGGTTAATTTCTATTATCGGATTCAAGGTGAAAATCGATGCTTATGCACTGATCATCATTGCATTTTCATTCCCGCTTTTATTTTTTAGCCGTGACCGCATAAAAACATGGGGAGAAGTATTCATCGGATTTGCTCTGCTTTTTATGGGATTAGCATATTTAAAAGATGCTGTTCCTGATCTAAAGTCTAATCCTGAGATTCTTGCCTTCCTTAGTGAATACTCTAACATGGGATTCCTATCCACTATTCTTTTCGTGGCGATCGGAACCCTTATAACGGTTGTCGTGCAATCTTCCAGCGCTGCCATGGCACTCACGCTGGTCATGGCCAATAATGGCTGGATTCCATTTGAGTTGGCCGCAGCAATGGTTCTGGGAGAAAACATCGGAACAACGATAACAGCTAACCTGGCAGCCTTAGTGGGTAATGTTCATGCCAAGCGAGCAGCATTTGCCCATTTTATATTTAATGTCTTTGGCGTACTTTGGATCATCTTGCTGATGGGCCCATTTTTATCACTCATCAGTTCATATGTAAGTTATCAAACAGGCTTCTCTCCTGAAACAAACCCTGAAGCAATCCCTGTAGCTCTTTCAGTATTTCATACCGCCTTCAACGTTATCAATACGCTCTTACTGATCTGGTTTGTAAAATTCATAGCCTCAATAGTTATTAAAGCGATCAAAACGAAAGGCGATGAAGATGATGATTTCAAATTAGAATATATAGGCACCGGGTTGCTAAACACTGCGGAACTTTCACTCGAGGAAGCTCAAAAAGAAACAGCTTTGTTCGGTAAGACAATAATTAAAATGTCCTCTGTCATGAAAGAGTTGTTGGATGAGCCAAAGAAAAAAAGACAGAAGAAGTTGCTCAAAAAGATGAGAAAATATGAAGAGAATACTGATCAACTCGAAGAGGAAATCACCAAGTATCTTTCACGTGTTTCAGATGGAAGTTTGAGCTCTGCCACCTCAGCAAGAGTGGTGAGTATTTTGAGCATCATCAATGATATGGAACGAATAGGGGATGTGTTTTTTCAAATGTCCAAGGATTTTGAGACCAAACAAAAAGAAAAAATCGGCTTCAATAAGAAGCAAAGATCTAATCTGAATAAGATGTTTGAATTGGTAGACGACTCTATAAGTACTATGGTAGCCAATCTCAACAGTAATTACACCAATGTAACTCTGGATACAGCATTAGCCCATGAACAAGCAATTGATAATTACAGAAACAAACTTCGCAAGGATCTTATGGGGGACATGCAAAGTAAGAATTACGATGTTCAGATCGGTGCGCTGTACAAAGACCTGTTTCAATCCATGGAAAAAGTTGGTGATCATGTGATTAATGTGACTGAAGCCATCACCGGAGAGACTGAAAGGTCATTGAAGAGAATGGAAGACATTTCTTAATAAAGGCTAATTTCTAACCTAAAACTCCAACTTATGTCAGCCAAATCCTATACCAGGATAGGTGCTATTCTGGTGTCAATATTAGGTTTCTTTGGTGCTATCAGCTTTTTGGGAATCAGTTTTCAATCTATCGGATCTGATTTTTCTCAGAATTTTGAGATCGCTTTCAGTAATCCTGCCATCGGATTATTTATTGGTTTGCTTGGAACCGCCATTCTACAGAGTAGCTCCACTACCACATCCATGGCTGTGGCGGCAGTAGCGGCAGGATCTATCCCCATGGAAAATGCCATACCAATTGTGATGGGAGCTAATATAGGCACCACGCTCACGAGCACTATCGTGTCTATGAGTTATGTAACCAAAACTGCGGAGTTCAAGAAGGCTGTATCAGCTGGCACCTGTCATGACATCTTCAATGTGCTTACGTGTATTGTATTGTTCCCGTTGGAGCTCAATTATGGGCTGCTAAGCAACCTCAGTCACTCGATGGCTTCCTGGTTTGAAATTGCCAATACTTCTGAAACTGTCCATGAAAAGTTTTTTATCTACCAGTTTCTAGACAATATCGGTAAAACGTTAGTATCCTGGATGGGAGGATATCTCCTATTGATCCTTAGCATCCTGATGTTGTTTGGCACGGTGAAGGCCATTTCCAATATCTCTTACAAGCAACTCATCGGTACCACCCGATCGCGATTTGAAGCCATCGCTTTTCAGAATACCTTCCGAGCCTTCGGTTGGGGGTTTTTGACTACAGCCATCATCCAAAGCAGCTCTATCACTACTTCATTGATAGTACCACTTGTTGCCACGGGCAAAGTAACCATTAGACGAGCTTTTCAATTTGTGGTAGGAGCCAACATAGGCACCACCATCACAGCCATCCTTGCCGCTCTGTTCAAAAGTGAGGCGGCAATGAGTCTTGCCTTTGCTCACTTCCTATTCAATCTTACCGGCACCCTACTGTTTATTGGAGTTCCCTTTGTTAGACAATTGCCCATTTATCTTTCCAATAGATTAGGGTCAGTTGCACTTAAGTATAAAATATCAGCGTTTGCCTATATCCTTTTGCTTTTCTTTGTACTGCCCTTCACGCTGATATACGTTAGCAAGTCTGAGGCCTCTATTTCCACCGTGCACCAGCCGGATCAAGAGGTAAGCGGAAATAAATAACTCAAACATTTAGCGCATCATTCCTATTGTATATATTGATCAACTGATCGAAATTTGATCAATTAATCGTTATGGCTGTATTTAACAAACTGGTAGACAAAATCTCCGAGTACATCAGGTTAAAGGGAGAAAAGATAAAGCTTGACATCATTGCTCAGGTTTCTAGACTTTTAGCCCATTTTGTGGCCTTTCTGACCATCGGACTGATAGGTTTGTTTCTGCTTATCTTCTTATCATTAGCCCTGTCAGCATATTTGAACAGTGTACTGGAGAGTCCACATTTTGGTTACTTAATAGTAGGAGGAGTTTATTTCATTGTTCTGATAATCATCATACTGCTACTCCGGTCCAATCGACTGCAAAGTTGGTTAGAAACCCTTTTCGTGAACCTTAGTGAAACCATAGAACAGGAAAATGTCGAAGAATAGATCTAAAGCATGGACCAAACATCGCTCAAAGCTTGATCTCAAGGAAGACCACCTAAAAAAAGAGCTCGAAGATGTGTCTAATGATTTTGAAGACCAGGTCAAACGAATTGCCACTATTTCACTGATCTCAGGTGTGGCAGTGCTGGGCGCCTACGGATTGTACAAATTGCTAAGTCAAAACAACGCAAAGAGTACGAAAACAGAAGCTCAGTCAGCACCTATCCAGAAAACTGCTCCACAAGAAGTCAAGATAAAGAAATCAGGATTTTCGTTTAAGAACCTCCTTTTGGAGCGAGTTGCTGTAATCGCCCTTAAATTTATAGGAGCACAGCTCACTACGCTATTGACCAGACGGTTTGGACTGGAAGAATCAGAAGAAGAACAGGACTAGACGTTGATGAGCGATTCTCTTCGCCGCATTTTACCAGCAGGAATACCAAACATCATCTTGAATCGTCTACAGAAATAGGCCGTGTCTTTGTATCCTACCTCTTTGCCAATCTCGCGTATGCTCTTTTTAGAAGTGCGCAGCAGATTGACCGCTTCCTCCATGCGCTGATACTCAATGTAGTCCTGCGGGTTAATGCCTGTTAGCATCTTGAAGTATTGTCCCACATAATCTTCGGATACGTTGGCCACGTTTGCCAGCACTTTGTTAGAGAGATCTTCGCCCAGATTTTCTTTGATAAACGTGAAGATGTCAATCAATCGAGGGTCTTTGAAATAAGTGCTATTGGTAGCGAATTGCTCCACAAACAAACCCTGCTTGAGAATGTAACGAATCAGTTCCACCACCAGCTGCTCCGTCATCACCTTGATGATGCGCCCTTTGCCTGGAGCACTGTCAGCTACTTCGTGATTTATCGCTTTGATCAAAGTGGCAATTTTACCTGAATCATCGATTCGAAAAGCTGGAATGTCCAAAGAAGCGAAGAAGTTTACAGAATCAAAAGCTTTGGCTTCAAACGACACATAGCTATAACTGTCACTGATCGCTTCAGCTTCATTGCCATAACTCTGAAAATAAGATTCTTTATTATTGAGAAAGTCATCTTTGGATAGACTAACCGCCGAGCCAGAACCGTAGGTAATACTCACCTGCTTCCCTCCAGGCACAAAAAACACCTCTCCGGCTTTACAACCCTCTTTTTCTTTACCAAAAGCCAGAGATCCACTGTTTACTAAAATGAGTGAATTCTCAATATCATAGTTGTTCTCAATGGTGACAGACTTTAAAATATTAATATTCTTAGCTTTAATAAATCTGACACCAAGAGATTCTATGATCTTATTATAATCTTCCACGCAGCACTAATATGATTAAATACGGATAATCGAATGATTATCGAACAAATAATTGTATAAATCTAATATTAAAAAGTGGAATAATCCAAATATTGGGGGCTTTTACCCCCAATATCCAAATTTATATTATTTCAATAATCCCCGAGAAATGACAATTTTTTGGATCTCAGATGTCCCTTCATAGATCTGCGTGATCTTCGCATCGCGCATCAAACGCTCCACATGATATTCCTTCACATAGCCATAGCCACCATGAATCTGTACCGCTTCGATAGCGTTCTGCATGGCCACTTCCGAAGCGTACAATTTAGCAATAGCACTCGCATGAGAGTAGTCTTGCTTCGTGTCTTTCAAGAAAGCTGCTTTCAAACACAAAAGACGAGCTGCCTCCACTTTCACACCCATTTCGGCTATTTTGAACTGTATGGCCTGGTGATTGGCTATCTCTTTTCCAAATGCTTTGCGCTCCTTGGCATAAGCGATGGATCTTTCCAGAGCTCCTGAGGCAATTCCTAATGCTTGCGAGCCAATCCCTATTCTTCCTCCATTAAGCACCTTCATGGCGAATGTGAAACCGAAACCATCTTCACCGATTCGATTTTCCTTCGGAACCTTCACATCAGTAAACATCAGGGAGTGTGTGTCAGAACCTCTTATTCCTAACTTGTCCTCCTTTTTGCCCACCACAAATCCATCCATCTCTCTTTCCACGATGAGACAATTGATACCTTTATGTCCCTTTTCAGGATCAGTTTGTGCCATCACCAAATAGACCGAAGCAGAATTTCCGTTAGTGATCCAGTTTTTGGTGCCATTTAGCAAATAGTGGTCGCCTTTATCTTCGGCAGTTGTTCGCTGAGAAGTGGCATCAGATCCAGCCTCCGGTTCAGATAGACAAAATGCTCCAATTTTCTCGCCTGTCGCCAATGCTGGCAAATACTTTTGCTTTTGCTCTTCAGTGCCGAAAGTCTCCAATCCCCAACAAACCAAACTGTTGTTTACAGACATGCAGACAGATGCAGAGGCGTCAATTTTGGAAATTTCCTCCATGGCCAGAACGTAGGAAATGGAATCCATCCCGCCTCCACCATATTTTGGATCAACCATCATCCCCATGAATCCAAGCTGTCCCATTTGCTTCACTTGTTCCATTGGGAAACGCTGCTCTGTGTCGCGCTCAATTACTCCAGGCAGCAATTCTTTCTCTGCAAAATCTCGTGCGGCATCTCGTACGGCCAGATGCTCCTCAGATAAGTTAAAGTCCATTTCTCTTCTTTAAAGGTTGTTGTTGTTTATTCCTAATAACTACAAATTTACAAGAATTTTGTTATGCATGCATACCATATAAATACAAAAAGACCTCTCGTTTGAGAGGTCTTTTGCCAAATTTTCTTCTGATTACTATCAGTCTCTGCTACCGCCTAAAAATATCATTACCCAATACAGCAAAGTAGCAAGAGACGAAAGCGCTGCAATCAGGTACGTCTGAGCAGCCGTATCCAACGCATCTTTTGCCATCTTGTGCTCTCCCTGATTGACGATATTTCGATCTTGTATCCAGGCCAAGGCTCGCTTACTGGCATCATACTCCACTGGCAAGGTGATAAACGCGAATAGAGTAAACACCCCATAACAACCGATTATCACCAATATGGCCATCTGCGGAGCTATGATTCCTTGAATGAAAAAGGCACCAAAAAACATCAGCATGAACACCACATTGATGATCTTGGCACTTACATTTTGTATTGGCACCATTGCTGAGCGAAACTCCAAAAAGCTATAAGCTGTGGCGTGCTGTACTGCGTGACCACACTCGTGAGCTGCCACAGCTGCTGCTGCAGCAGAGCGCCCATTGTACACTTCAGGACTTAGGTTTACGGTTTTATTGGCTGGATTGTAATGATCCGTGAGCTGTCCCTGTACGGAGGTGACGCTCACATCGTTGATCCCATGATCGGCCAGCATCAGTTGTGCTATTTCCTTACCAGTTAGTCCGGTTGACAAAGGTATTTTAGAATACTTTTTGAATTTATTCTTTAAACGCGTGCTGACTACCAAACTGGCAATCATAAACACGATAATGATGACAAATAATCCCATTTTTTATTTTCTAAATTGATTTTATTTTTTTGACTAATTCACTGGTAGAAAAACCCGGAACTAAATTAATCAGTTCCACTTTTCCGCCATGCATTTCTACGATATCTGCCCCTACGATGTTGCTTTTTTTATAATCAGATCCCTTCACCAAAATATCTGGTAAAATAGTCTCTATCAGGTGTATTGGGCTATCTTCCTCAAATACAACTACAGCATCTACTACCTCCAAAGCAGCCAACATATCCACTCTACCTTGCTCAGCCATTATTGGACGATTTACTCCTTTTAATCTTTTAACCGATGCATCAGAATTCACACCAACTACGAGCCGATTACCAAACTGTTTAGCCTGGTTGAGACTGTGTAAATGCCCCGGGTGAAGCAGATCAAAACATCCGTTGGTAAAAACAATCACCTCACCTTGCCTGCGCCAGGTTGAAACCAGATCCTTGAGTTTCGCTAGATCGCACTGCTTATTTGGTTGCATTCTTCTCCTTGTGCTTGTTGATAAACAGTGAAATGATCAACGCCACTCCCCCAAACACAGCCACTGCCACAATCTGAGACGTGTGCAGCAATGTAGCCAAAAACACACCCGTAGTACGTTCTACAGCATAGAGCACCAGCATACTACTGATCAAAGCATGATATGTTCCTATTCCTCCCTGCACGGGAATAGCCAAAGCAATGCCTCCTGAAACCAGGAGCATCACACCTGCGCTCCAGGGCAGATCTGCCGTTTCCGGAATAGAAAATACGATCAGGTAAGACATGAAATAATAGGTTACCCAGAGAACGACGGTTGACAAGATGAATCCGGAAACGTTTTGAACCTCCTTCAGTGAAAGTAGTCCACGAATCAGTTCATTGAGGAAATCACGGACTTTTTCGACTTTCTGATAGAGAAAATAGAGCAGCAAAAGCCCAAGAATGCCGCCAACTCCAAGAACCAGCGCAGCTTTCCAGGCTAGATCAGTCGCATCACCCAAACCGGAAAACACATCTTGCAGCAAAGCTATAAACCGATCGTACTCCATTACCAGAGCCACTGCAATCAAAAAAAGCAGAGTGAACATATCAATGATGCGTTCAGAAATCACCGTCCCAAGGGAGGTGGAAACGTGCACATCATCACTACGCTTCATCATCCCACATCGGGTGATCTCTCCCAGACGGGGAAAGGCCAGATTAGCCAGATAACCCACAAGCACTGCCAATAAAGTACGAAATGAATTAAGCTGTGGATATCCCAGTGGTTTCATTAGAATGTTCCATCGGTAAGCCCGTGCATAATAGGACACCAATGACAGAATAATGGACAAAATCACCCATGTGTAATCTACCTCTGAGGCTTTGGCCCAAAATTCTTCCAAATCAACATTGCGAAAAGCAAAGTAAAGGAGGACACCCGCCAATCCCAGTGTGAGTACATACTTGATGACGGAGATAGCCTTCTTCAGCATTCTTTTAAATTATCAGCTTAGTTGCTCAATCGATTTTTCTCATCTGGAAATATCACCACAGGTTGATGTGTTTTTGCTTCTTTCTTATCAATAGAGCAATAAGAGATAATGATGATAATATCGCCTACCTGAGCCTTTCGTGCCGCTGGTCCATTCAAGCAAATCTGACCAGTGCCGCGCTCACCTGTGATTACATAAGTCTCCAGTCGTTCGCCATTATTGATGTTGACTATTTGTACTTTTTCATTCTCCACCAAATCAGCCGCGTCCATGAGGTCCTCATCTATGGTGATAGAACCCACGTAGTGAAGCTCAGCTTCTGTGATTTTTACCCTATGAATCTTCGATTTTAGTACTTCTATATGCATTTTTGGATCAATCTTGCCGCAAATATAGGTTATCAATTAATCTTACACCTTCTACGTATCCAGCTACACATATTACAGTAGCTTGATCATCATTGACCAGTTTGGCTTCCAGATTGCCCGGTGATACGATCTGAGTGTATTCTATAGATAATCCAGTTTGTTCTTTATAAAAAGCATTGACCGCCCGATTAGTTTCATCGGGAGTCTGTTTCTCTTCCCAAAGTTTTTTGGCCAAAAGTAACCCCTGGTAAATAGTAACGGCCAAATCCCTACCTTCGGCACTCAATCGTTGGTTTCGTGAGGACATGGCTAGCCCGCTGGTCTCGCGAACTATGGGCACGCCAATCACTTCTACTGGAATAGACAAGTCACTGACCAATCGACTGACCAAAAGATATTGCTGAAGATCCTTCAGACCAAAATAAGCTCTATGAGGATTGCATTGATGAAATAGTTTGGTCACCACCACCCCAACACCGGAAAAATGGCCAGGCCTAAACTCTCCTTCCATGACACGCTCCATTCTACCAAAGTCTAGACTCACCTGTGGTAATTCAGGATACATGTCCTGCTCGGAGGGCACGTAGGCTATGTCGACACCTAGTGATTGGAGATGCTGGAGGTCCGCTTCAACTGTCCTGGGATAGTTCTCAAGATCTTCTTTATTGTTGAATTGTAAAGGGTTAACAAAGATGCTCACCACGAGCAGATCGTTTTCCTGACGTGCCTTTTTGATCAGGTGAAAGTGTCCATCATGCAGTGCCCCCATCGTGGGTACAAGACCAATGGATTTACCAGCATTTTTAAGACGGATAGTCTCATTAAAAATCTCATCGGGGAGATTGAGTACTTGCATCAAGAAAGGAATTAATGTTGCGTAACTTATTGAAAACGTTGATTATATGGCAAATTTATGGTAATTTTGAGGTCATTTTAGTCAATCCTCAATAAAATAGCATATCTATGTCGAATTTAAGAATCCTTTATGTGGCAAGTGAGATCAATCCTTTTCTGAAGACTTCAGAGGTCGCTGATTTTGTCAGAAGACTTCCGCAAGCGATGCAGGAAAGGGGGATGGAGATCAGGATTTTAGTACCCAGATTTGGGTTGATTAACGAGCGTAAAAACAGACTACATGAGGTAGTCAGATTATCAGGTATCAACATTTCTGTTGGTGACGAAGAGAAGCCTTTGATCATCAAGGTCGCTTCTATTCCAAATGCAAAACTTCAGGTTTACTTCATTGATAATGAAGACTACTTTCACAGAAAGTCAGTGTTCTTCGATAAAGAAGATAATTTCTATGAAGACAACGATGAAAGAGCAATATTTTTCTGCAAGGGCGTTTTAGAAACAGTTAAGAAACTGGGATGGTCTCCTGACATTATTCACTGTAATGATTGGATGACAAGTTTGATTCCTCTTTATGTGAAATCAACTTACAAGAACGATCCAATATTTAAAGATTCTAAGACAGTATTCACGATTTATAATAATAAGTTTACGCACAAATTCGGCGAAGACTTGTTGGAGAAGGTGAAAATGATTGACATAGATGACAGCATGCTAGGACCACTGAAAACCGGAGATTACGAAGGTTTTGTGAAAATGGGTCTGGAATACGCAGACGCTGTGATCAATGCGAATGAAGAATCATCCGAAAGTTTCGATAAGTTGATGGACGACATGAGCGATAAGCGTGTCGATATTTCTGAAAAAGATGAAAATTTCGAAGAATCTTACTACAATCTTTACAATGACCTTGTTGGATAAACAAACACACTTATATAAGTCGGGACTAGCTTTATTGCTGGTCCCGTTTTTTTTTGCCTGTGATGACCCATCAAACCTGGGACTACAGGTGGACGAGCGGGAAAATGAATTCCAAACAGAAAAAGTGGAGTTCACTCTTCCTGTATCTACCATAGGCATAGATAGCCTGAGAACGGAGCACTTCAGTGCCTCACTAGTTGGCAAATACAGCGACCCGATCACCGGCACGGTGGAGGCCATCTCTTACAATTCGTATGGCATCAATGGAGGCCAATTACCAGATCAAGGTGATAGTCTTCAGTTTTCCAGAGCTTTCATCCGAATGAAAATCTTTGACTCAAGACTGAACCAGCCCTTGACTGGTGAATCACTGAGCATTCATCTGGCCGAGGATACCCTATACAGCCGAGCTGTCTATCTGGCAGATCGGGCCATCCCTTACGACCCTGAGCCAATAGCTACATTTACCTATGATTTCAATCCAGAAATTGACACGGTACTAGAAATACCACTATCGGATGATTTTGGTCGGTTTCTCTTTACCCGACTGGACAGAGTGACAAATCCAGGTGGAGACTATGCTGATTCGCTTACTCGCAGCCTTTACTATTATGATCCTCTAGTATTCGTGCCAGGAGCAGACAATCAGGGTATTTTGGGCTTTGATCTGGCATCAGACACATCGGCCATTTATGTAGAAATGGTCAACAGCCAGGGTACAGAGAGTTACTACACTTTTGATTTTCGAGAAGCCCACTATAACCAACTCAATCGTGATCGGTCAACTGGCCAGCTGAACGACCTATCCACAGAGTACACACCTAGTGCCAATACTGGAGACTACTCTTACGTGGATATGATAGCCGGAGTCTACACTAAGGTGGCCTTGCAGCCACTTTTGGATTTCGTAGAGCTTAACCCTGAAGTAATTGTGAACAATTCTGTGATTGAATTAAACGCAATCACTCCTGGCAGCTCTTATATAGACAACCTGGAAAGGCTGCAATACTACTTTCTTTTGGATAATGGCCGCATCAATGGACCTGGCGGACAAACTGCGGCCTCTGGTCAGTATGCAATGCTTACAGAAGGCTCCTATCTATCCAGTGGGACGGATGTACTCAATGCAGTAGTAGACAATCAACTCAGGTACCGATCCAACATCACACTTTTTTCACAAGTTCTGTTCAATAACTTTTCGAACGAAGAAGACTACCTCACCGAGGAGCTAGTTTTGTTAAGCCCAAGGACCCTGAGCTTAGATCAAACTACTCTGGTTAACTCAGAGGTCAAGCTTACGTTATACTATACATCTATTAAGTAAATAAGCATCTATCTATGTGTGGAATAGTAGGGTACATCGGGAACAAACCCGTATTTCCTATACTCATCAAAGGTCTCAAGAGACTGGAATACCGAGGATATGACAGTGCCGGCGTGGCACTGCTAGAGTCAGACCAGCTGGAGTTGTATAAGAAAAAAGGAAAGGTCTCCGAACTGGAGAAACTAACCGAAACGAGCTCTTTTTCCGCTACGGTAGGTATAGGTCATACCCGATGGGCTACCCATGGTGAACCCAATGATCGAAATGCTCATCCACACTATAGCAGTGATCAAAAACTTGCTATTATTCACAATGGCATCATTGAAAACTACGGTGCACTGAAGACAGAGTTAGCTGAAAAAGGTTACGAGTTTCGTAGTGACACAGACACAGAAGTTTTTATCACCTTCATTGAGGACATTAAAAAAACGCTAGACCTCAGTCTGGAAGATGCAGTAAGAGTGGCTCTGACCAAAGTAGTAGGCGCTTATGCTATTGTGATTGTCTCGCAGGACGAGCCAGGAAAATTAATTGCTGCTCGCAAGGGAAGCCCAATGGTGATCGGGCTGGGAAAAGGTGAATACTACATCGCTTCAGACGCTAGTCCCATTGTAGAATACACCAATGAGGTGGTCTACATGGAAGATGAACAAATAGCCATCATCACCAAAGACTCACTAGATATAGTGGACACCAAGGATGTGCCTCAAAAGGCTGAAATCCACAAACTGGATCTCAAGCTGGAGTCTATCGAAAAAGGTGGGTATGAGCATTTCATGTTGAAAGAAATATTCGAGCAGCCACGATCCATTGCCGATTGCATGCGCGGACGTATCAATGCTTCCGAGGGACTGCTCACCCTTGGTGGGATTCGGAATTATTCAGAAGCGCTGATCAATGCGGAGAAGATCGTGATCGTAGCGTGCGGTACTTCATGGCATGCAGGCCTGGTGGCTGAATACATTTTTGAGGACATGTGCCGCATTCCAGTGGAAGTGGAATATGCCTCAGAGTTTCGCTATCGAAACCCAGTGATCAGAGAAGGTGACATTGTCATTGCGATCTCACAGTCTGGAGAAACTGCTGACACACTGGCTGCCATAGAATTGGCCAAGTCTAAAGGAGCAATTGTTTTCGGTGTTGTTAATACAGTAGGGTCCTCCATTTCCAGAATCACTCATGAAGGCGCCTACCTTCATGCTGGTCCAGAGATAGGAGTAGCCTCCACCAAAGCCTTCACCGCTCAACTGACGGTATTGGCCATGATCGCATTAAGAGTAGCTTCTCGCAAAGGCACCATCTCCGAGTCCAAATACCTCGAACTCTTAGTAGATCTGGAAAACATTCCCAACAAAGTATCAGAAGCGCTTAAGTCGGATGATAAAGTCAAAGAAATCTCAGCGTTGTTTAAAGATGCCCGAAACTTCTTGTATCTGGGTCGAGGATACAACTTCCCAGTAGCTCTGGAGGGTGCGCTCAAACTTAAAGAGATTTCTTACATCCATGCAGAGGGCTATCCTGCAGCTGAGATGAAGCATGGTCCTATAGCTCTAATTGATGAGAACATGCCGGTGGTGTTTATTGCCACGCGTGATAGCTCCTATGACAAGATTGTGTCCAACATTCAAGAGGTGAAATCTAGAAAAGGCAAGGTCATTGCCATTGTAACGGAAGGCGATGTATTGATCCCAAAAATGGCAGATTTCACTATCGAAGTACCTGCTACTCATGAAGCACTCATGCCGTTGGTATCAGTGATTCCTTTACAGCTACTCTCCTACCATATAGCAGTGATGCGTGGAGCCAATGTGGATCAACCAAGAAATTTAGCAAAAAGTGTGACAGTGGAATAGTAAAGAAGCTGAAGGTAAGTTGGTTCCAGGTGTGAAGTGACGAATCCTTAGTACTTCACCCCACTCCTGGAAACCTTTGAAACATACCCGTCATCTTACGCACAAGATGAATGGTAACCTTAAATGCTTTTGAAGTTTCGATAGGTGAAAGAACGCCAACCCGTTCTTTCACCCAAACACCTTAGATAAACAGGACTCAGCGAAAGATCCCTTATACTCACCTTCGGAAATGTATCCGAAAAAAGGAATCTTATGTACTTTATCCATTTTTGCTATCAGCGGCGTTATATCGAAACCACCAGTATGACCATAATGAGACTGATAGTTCTTATAAATATATATCTCGTCGATCCTATTGCCTTCAAGAAAACTACCTATGGCCCTGTCAGTAGTTCCATAAAAAGGCTCTATTTGGATACTATTTATTCTAGTCTTTGACTCTTTTCTCATTGCCTGCACTGCTTCCTGAAAAGCGGCAGGAATAAGCGATTTCATCATTTTACTTCTAGAGTAAAACAATAAATCTGAGGTAGAAAGCGCAAGCTTGAATCCAAATGCTAGTATAATGTCCAGTGATTCGTTTGGATGCTCATCTATTGCTGTTTGGATCAACATTAATGAATGACCAGAAAAATCAGTTGGAATCAAAACCCGCTTGCACATGCTACTTCGACTAATTATCACTCCAAATGTGTAACCTACTGGGTTATAGGCAGGTTAAAGTCACATTAAGATCTGATTAGAAAGTTTACTGGTAGGGATTTTGGGCGATTGGCAGACTGATATGCACCGTGGTGCCAACGTCTCTCTTAGACTGTACAAATAGCTGCCCATTGTGAATCTTGATGATATTCCTGGCAAGAGGTAATCCAATACCATAACCCTCGTAACCCTGAGCATTGGAAGCCCTGAAGTATGGATCATAGATATATTGCATTTCCTCATCAGGTATACCAATCCCAACGTCTTTCACCTCGATGTGTATTAGATCTCCATCAGCACCTAGCGAAACCTGCACTGGCTTGTTCTCAGAGTATTTGCACCCATTGATTACAATATTGCACAGTGCCAGCTTCAGCAGTTGCTGATTGCCTCTGGTTTTCAGCTTCTCCGGCTGATCTGGTAAGGAGCTAAAGTCCAGATTAATACTAGCTTTGTTATTGATGTTTTCCACGGTCTCTTTGGCATCCAACACCAACTGATCCGTCCTTACAATCTCGTTGGTAAATTTCTTTCCTTTGTACCCCGTCTGAGCAAGGAGAAGAAGCGCTTTGGTTTTTTGGTCCAGTTTTTCTGCTTCACCCAGAATGATCTTGATTGCTTCGATGTATTCTTCTTTGTTACGCTCCTTGGTAAGTGCCAGATCGGCCTCACCAATGATCGTGGTAAGAGGTGTATTTAATTCATGGGAGGCATTGCTGATGAAGTTCTTTTGGGTTTCGAAAGAGGTCTCCAGACGATCCAGCATGTCATTGAATGTCTGAGTCAGTCTACTTAAAGAATCGTTTTGTTCCGGTACTTTGAGCCTTAAATGGAGATTCTCCAGTCCAATTTTTTTCACCTCATCAATAATGTTGTTAATTGGCTGAATTAAGGTTCGTGAAAATACCAACGAGATCATGGTCACCAAAATCAACGTGTAAGCCAAAGAAGTGAATAATAGGTTTCTCAAATAGGCCACGTGATGTGAGCTGAAATAGTTTTCAGCTGAGATGATAACCACATACTCTCCGTCATTAGTCGATTCATATCGAATACCAGAAAAGAAGATATTCTGGTTATTGTCACTGGCAGCCCCATCTCTGATGACATTTCTGACCAGTTCAGGATTGATCTCTTCCGGTATGGAATCCCAATTGATGGGCTGATCATTTTCTATTTGGATAAAGTACTCCTTTTGCTGTGGCAATTTTTCCAGGTAATCCTGCCGTAGCTCCTTGATTATAGTAACATCCTGGGGTAATTCCAGAGTGATCTTTGCCGCAGTAATCGCTCGTATTTCTAATCGCTTGTAAAAGTCCGTGTAGGAGTAATTAGAAATGGAATAGTAAATAAACCCACTAAAAAGTAAGGTGTAGATCAGGAAAATACTGATCAATGCATAGATGATTTTGTTATGAATCTTCATCGGCTCTCAATACATATCCCATTCCAATAACTGTGTGTACGAGGCGTTTTCCTCCATTTCTTTCCATCTTTTTTCTGAGGTAATTCACATAAACATCCACCACATTGGTGCCCAAATCAAATGTAATCCCCCACACTTCATCCAGAATATCTATCCTGGAAAGCACTTTATTCGGGTGTTTCATCAACATGAGCAGCAAACGATACTCGGTAGAAGTCAAAGATATAGGCACATCAGATCTTGTGACTTTTTTGGTGTGGTCGTCCAATACCAAATCCTCAAAAATATACTGATGAGAAGACTTAGAGATCGTTTCACGATTGTCCGTGCGTCGAAGGAGTGACCGGATTCTTGCCAGCAACTCAATGAACTTGAAAGGTTTGGTGAGGTAGTCATCGGCTCCTGTTTCAAGTCCAAGAACGACATTTTCAGCACTACCCAGTGCTGTAAGAAACAAAATGGGAATGTGCTGATCCTGCTTTCTCAATTCACGACATACCTCCAGCCCATTGATATCGGGCAACATAATGTCTAGTATGACCAAATCATATTTTGCCTGGTGGCTCATAATTATGCCTTGCTGACCATTCATAGCCACCGTCACTTCAAAGCCATTTTCCACCAACCCTTTGTTGACCAAAGAGCAAACTCGTGGATCATCTTCAACCAGCAATATCTTCATTTATAGGAAATTAGCTTCTGACAAAATAACAGTAAAAATAGGCAATCACCTTAGGTAGGTATTAGAATAGGATTAGAATTAGATCCCGAATTTACTGTTGGTTTTGATGATTATCGCCGATGGGCATTACCAAGTGACCATCTCTCATACAGAGCTTAAGGCAACAGCTCCAGATCATTGTAATGAATAAATGACCAGAAGTGTTCATGGTTTTTACATTGGGACCCAGAGAATAAGCCCAATGCCCGATGTAGTTTGCAAATGCAGTGGACAAAAGCTAACAAAGGCAAGGGGTTTTACCTTGCCTTCATTATTGCGGCAAAAAGACTTCCTAACCTAAAAAATGATTCTCACTTCAAGATTTCGCTTGCTTGGTTAGTGTTCCGGTAGTATGTATGTCTACAACGAATTCTTTGCCTTGCTCCTCTATTTCAAATCTGTAAACTTCATCCATTGTGGTGATTAACAAGTCTACCTTTTCAATTTCATAATTACCGACATTTTGATTGAGAATGGAGAGAATCGGTGCAGGAAGGTGATTCTTGTCCAGGGCATATTCTGTCTCTAACCACTTACCAGATGAGGAATAGATGGCAGAGTAGTCTTTCCCATGCCAGCTGAACCGAGCTACCCAATTTGAATCCCCTTTCTCTTGCCAAATCACTTTTTCAGCCTCCACAAATTTGACATGAAATGCTCTCTTTACTCGCTCAGGGGCAGAATCATCCCCTGCTCTATTCTCACAAGAAGGCAACACTATTATTCCTGTGAGTAAAATCAATACCAATAGTTTTTTCATGATCAATCCAGTTTAGATGTTTTGTAAACACAAAGTTTACATTACGAATCTGTAGAAATTCCGAACATTACCTTCCTCATCTCGATTTGTGTGGTATACCCTCTTGCTGCTTGAAGAATGTATTTATTATTGCATTAAACAAAGATCTCTTAACGATGAAAAAAATAGTACTCTCCAAAGATGCTCCCGCACCCATAGGTCCTTACAGTCAAGCGGTCATTCATGGCAATACCTTGTATGTCTCCGGGCAAATCGCGATTGATCAGTCCACTGGAAATATCGTCACTGACACCATTGAAAAGGAAACCAATCAGGTGATGAAGAACCTCGGGTTGATTTTGAAAGAAGCGGGTGCTGACTATAGCCAGATTATCAAGTGTAGCATATTTGTCAGTGACATGGGCAACTTTGCCAAAATCAATGAAGTATATGGCAAATACTTTCCCGAAAACCCACCTGCCAGAGAGACCGTGGAAGTAAGCTGCCTCCCAAAGAATGTGAATGTAGAGATTAGCTGCATTGCCTATTTATGATGACATGGCTTCCTCACAGTCAGCATACACTGGTATCTGAGTTTTCGAAAAACGAAGTGCTCAACAAAGTGCAGGCCAGGACTCAGGAGGTCAAATCTGAATACATCACCGAAAAGCCGCTCTTCAATGGGTCGGTCGACGAGGGCGGCTTTCGGATCTCCAGTGTGATTCATACTCCACAAAATGCACTCCCACTGATCGTTGGTAGTGTAGAATCAACTTCACGGGGTTCTATCATATTTCTAAAGCTCAAACTCTTTCCTGCAGCTATACTCTACTTAAAGGCATTTTCACTGCTCTCCTTTTTGATCTCTCTGGTGTTCTTACTACTATCCAAATGGTACATGGGTGGATTGGTGGCGCTACTCATTGGCCTTTTGAATTACCTGATTCTCACAATATCCTTTTCACGAAAGTGTAAGGAAGCAATCCATACCCTGGAGAATCTACTGGACCACCACCAATAAAAGCAAAGAACTGTCCATAAGTATTGTCTATTTAATAGCTTTGCAATCCTTAAAAAAGCACCCAAAATACTATGAGTCAAGTAAGAGTAAGATTTGCACCAAGTCCCACCGGAGCACTGCACATTGGTGGCGTTCGAACCGCACTTTTTAACTACCTATTTGCGAAAAAAAATAATGGCACTTTTATTCTCAGAATAGAAGACACAGATCAAACCAGATTTGTAGAAGGTGCTGAAGAGTACATTAAATCTTCACTGGAATGGTGCGGAATAGAGCCTGATGAGAGCCCGTGGCATGGAGGTGATTATGCTCCGTACAGACAGTCTGAGCGCAAAGAGATTTATCAGAAATATGCTCAGAAACTGATAGACGAAGGAAATGCATACTATGCATTTGATACGCCGGAAGAACTAGACGCCATGCGGGAGCGACTGAAGGAGGCAGGTGTAGCCACTCCTCAATATAACGCCGCTTCTCGCACCACAATGAAAAACTCCCTGACCCTATCTGAAGACGAAGTAAAAACGAAGATGGAGGCAGGTGAACCTTACGTGATCCGGTTTAAAATAGACCCTAAGGAAGAAGTGCGACTCAATGACATGATTCGTGGCTGGGTACATGTACATGGCTCTACGCTGGATGACAAGGTGCTGATGAAATCTGATGGTCTGCCGACTTACCATCTTGCCAATATCGTAGATGATCATCTGATGAAAATTACGCACGTCATTCGAGGAGAAGAGTGGCTCCCATCTGCCCCACTCCATGTATTGCTATACAAGTATCTAGGCTTTGCCGATAGCATGCCTCAGTTTGCTCACCTGCCACTGATCCTGAAGCCGGACGGTAATGGCAAACTCAGCAAGCGTGCCGCGGATAAACTGGGCTTCCCGATCTTTCCACTCAACTGGAATGACCCAGAAACCGGTGAATTATCCACAGGCTTCAAAGAGGCAGGCTACTTGCCTGATGCGCTACTCAACTTCCTTTCATTTCTCGGATGGAACCCTGGCACAGAGCAGGAGATTTTTAGCAAAGAGGAATTGACCCAAGCATTCAGCCTGGAAAAGGTAAACAAGGCTGGAACCAAGTTTGACATTGATAAGATGAAGTGGTTTAACCAGCAATACTTAAAAAACAAGGATGCTGCAGAATTAGCTTCGTTAATCCAAGCGGATCTGAAAGAAAAGTACAATATCTCCGCATCTGATGAAATAGCTCAAGCCATCTTTCATTTGCTGAAAGAACGGGTCACTTTCCCACAGGAAATGGCTCCAAATGCGCTCTACTTGTTCCAAAACCCTACAGAATATGATGAAAAAGTAGTGAGTAAAAAATGGGATGAAGAGGCTCAAAAAGCAGTAACTCTATATGCCGACGCGCTTTTGGGAAAGGATCAAATCAGTCCAGAAGAAGCTAAAGAGTTATTCTTTGTACTGTTGGAAGAGCACGGTATCAAAGCTGGAAAAAACATGCAAGCACTTCGCATGACGATCACTGGAGCTGGTTCAGGACCTGATCTGATGGAGATTATTTCCATTTTGGGAGGAAAAGCAGTGCATGATCGAATCAAATACTCCATCAATCAGTTAAAGTAATAGAGACTTTTACTGATTTGACTATGAGCAAGAAAAAAGAAGATCTAAATAAAAAACCTAAAGTCAACAAAGAACTGGAAGGGTTTGATGTGAGTATCGATTCGTTCGGAGAGCTTAAATCCACCATTGCTATTGACAAAATCAACCAGTTTCTCAACAATCAGGTCGACGACAAAAAGCTCAGAGATCGTGATGATCTAGAGGAGCTAAAGAAAGGAAAAAAGAAAAAGTAAGAGCCAGGCAAGCCTGGCTCTCAAGTCAACCTGCTAAGAATGCGGTGACCGCCCTAGATTATTTTTCTTTCCGGCAATCCCTAATTTTTTTCACACCGTAGAGGCCACCTGCCACTAGTAGTGCAGACAGGCCTCCATCAATAGGTGTGGCTGGTGGGGCCGACGGCTGAGCTACAGCCGGCAACACAAATAATAATACTGGTAAGACGAGTAGGGATTTGTATAGTTGATTTTTCATGGTTTTAGTGATTTCTCTTACCGTCGTGCTCCGACCAAACGGCGGTTGGGGAATCTGATTTGTTGAGATTCCCCGGTAAGATTCTCTACCTCGAGAACCTTCCGTGGAATGACGGTTAAATTATTATTTCAAAATGATTTTATGTGATTGCTCACCGTCTGTGACGATGTAGACACCTTGAGGTGTGCTGGAAAAGTCCTTGCTAAAATGACCCAAAACTTCACCTCTCCAAACTTCCTGGCCTGATAAGCTCATCATTCGCCACATCTTAGACGTACTCGAAGTGTTGGTGATATTTACTCGGCTTCCATGAGCATATACAGTCTCCTCTAGCAAATCTGATGACAGTACAGCAGCATTAAAATACACCTCAAAACGATCCCTGAAGACTCCCTCCGGGGAGTAAAATGTATAGTCAGAGCTCAAAAGATTATGGGTTACACTTTGATGCTTGTCATAGAGTATTATTGCTCTGTTGGTAGACAATTCATCAATAGACAGCTCGTACTCACCAGCTTGTTTTGCATGCAAGGCGAGTTCGATTGGTCCTTCATGGTCCAGCGGAACTCCCTGAATAGCCAGGTTTTTAGAACCAAGCGGCATATATAACTGTGAAGCATTATTACCAATCAGTTTTCTGGAATCGTATTTGATATCATACTCCGCAAGCGCATCTGACACCCAACCTATAATCACTTCACTGCGAACATCCTCAGCATTAGTCAGAGCAATTTTTACAGTCTCATAGGATTCTTTGCTCGTTCGGAAATAATTTGCGTCGGCATTGTTTCCATCCACTTTCATGGCATCCGTAAACGTCAGGGATGTATTGGCTTGGGTACTCTCCACAAAAAAGCCTTGAGCCACACCGATATGTCCGTTGAAATCACTACTCCTTCCAGAACCTCCTGTAACGCTACCGAGCGTGTTGACCGTGATGAAGTCACTTTGACTCTTAACGCCTGATCCTCCATCATCCCAGATGTAGACCGTGCTGGTAATGTCACCTGATCCTGAAGGCCCTTCGGCAGCCATTAGTGCATCATAGCTAACAGCGGCTGTATATGGGTTAGACACCAAGTTATAACCATAGCTTTCGCCGGAATTCTGAATACCGATGCTTACGTCTCCCGTAATCGGACTGACTCCTACAAATTCGATGTAATCATTATTTGCCAGGGTATAGCCACGACCAGCGATCATGTTGGTGACTCCAGAGGCATCAACATACGCATTGCTACCTTGATTGTATGAATGTTTGAAGTTTCCTGTAACAGTGGTGAAATCATAGTTGTAAAATGGAGCACCCACAAAACTATACATACCATCTCCTATACCGCCTGTAGTATTTCGCTTTACCGTCAGACTAGAACCTCCATTTCCTGTAAAACTTCCTTGAGAGTTGATAGAAGAACCTGACTCAATGATAATGTCCCCATCAGATTCAAGATTACTTTCATGTTTCAAAGTGGCGTTATTTTCAATACTTAAAGTAACCCCGGCCGGGACATAAACGGCATTGACTTCAAGAACTTCATCTGCGGTAAATGCATAGTCGTTTTTGAAAGTCACATTATCACCTGTCTGAGGTGTACCATTTGCCCACTGGCTACCATCCCAATAGTTATAGTCAGTCGTAAACCGCCAGGCACTTGTATTGGTATATCCATCAAAAAATCGGGTAGTATCAGAGGCAGCCATAATCAACCCCGTCGCTACTGTGATTGCATAAGTCGATTCGTAATTCAGGTCCACTGTTTTATCAATCGTAATCGTAGATCCACTTACCTGAAGTTGATCTTTTGTAAAGCTCTCTATAACCGAATTATCAGAGGTTCTAATTAACCTGAATGCGTTAACGCCTTCGGAAAAGCCTCCATTTACCAATACATCTTCATCAAACTCCAATACGATATCAGAATCAATGACTTGATGAGCCATAGCGTCAGGTGTTCTGAATATTACCTCTGGCTCATCCCACGAGGCTAGAAAGCGATATTCTGTATTAGATGTCACCCCAGTAAATGCATTGCCAGAATTGTCTGTAATGGCTAGGGGATCGATGTATAGGTAATAACTCCAATTGTGCCTAAGTCCTTCATAATTGATTGTAATAGATGAGGAAGTCGTCTGTTCTATGTTGGACGAAATGCTGTACTGAACAGCTGGTGACACAATACCAAGGCGAAACATATTAAAGCTATTGTCAACTACAACTGGTTCTGAAAAATTAACTGTAAATCTCAACGTGTAATTTTCATAGACTCCATCCTCAATCTCGGTCACAGAGGTTATGGTAGGTGCGAGTCCGTCATCAACTGTAAAATTCCACCATTCTGAATCGCCAGAGTAACCCGTCACTTTGTTCCCAGCAACATCGGCAAGGGTATTATCATCGATTGTGATGTAATAGGAATTTCCCGCTATGAGCGTACCTCTTGAAAATGAGATCTCATTACCACTGACAGACAGCCATCCCTGATTAACAGATTCAGTATAATATGGAATATTGGTAAAGGTGGAACCATCATCATTCTTGATCCGAATAATACCCGTGAGCGTTGCAACTGGAAGAGCAACATCTTCATCTAGTGTAATGGTGAATGTCTGATCTGTGGTAACTGTAGTAGCATCGTCAGCAGGAGATTTGGAAATAATGGTAGGTGCTGAATTATCCTCCACTGTAAAGTTCCACCAATCAGAATCACCTGAGTAGCCAGTCACCTTGTTGCCAGCTGCGTCAGCAAACGTATTGTTATCTATGGTGATGTAATAGGAATTCCCCTCTATCAAAGTACTTCGAGAAAAAGACACCTGATCCTCATTTACTGTAAGCCATCCCTGACTTTCTGAATCAGTGGTATATGGGATGTTTATAAACGGAGAACCATCTCCATTGATTATCCGAATAAACCCTGTCAACGTTGAAGTTGGCAATGCAACATCTTCATCAAACGTCATAGTGAATACTTGGTCTGTAGTGACCGTAGTAGCTCCATCAGCCGGAGACTGGGAAATGATCGTAGGAGCAGTATTGTCCACTTCCATATATTGGTATGAAGCCAGAACTATACCATCACCTAATTCATATCCATCAGATACGTCATCGTCAAAGTTATGGACCACAATGTCGTGCATGGCCCACATATACTGATCTGCGGCATATTCCGCTATATGAAGCGACACTGCCTCCGATTGCAGACCTGTGATATGAGGAGGGGCTATCTGAAAATCAATCGTGTTATCAGTAAGCAGTTTCAGAAATCTAAGCTCTCCTGACTTCCTGGTAACAAGAAGATCATCTTCTGAATTGATCGAAAAGCTAAAAGAATAAGTAAAATCCCGATCCCAGACCTGGGTACCGGAGGTGTTTATCTTGACTAAATGAGTTCCCATCGCTGCAAATAAGTTTCCAGATCCATCAAGTTTCACATCATCACCAGCACTTGCTGCGGTATATGTTTTCACGTCCTGAAACACTTTAGATGAATTGTAATAGGCAACATAAACATCAGACGTATTGGTCGCATCTAATACAGTGGCACCACCATCAAAATCAGCATTTTGCTCAAAGTATCCTGTGATGAAGATATTACCAGAGTCGTCCACTGCAATAGCTCTGCCGCCATTGTCCTGATCTGCAGCATAAGTACTTTCTGCACTTGCTATAGGATAACCCTGATCTACCCGGGTACCCGAACTATTGAACTTAGTGAAATAGGTTTGGCTCTGTGAGATATTTGCCACAGTGAATCCATTCATTTCATCAGTGAATTCACCAGTGATGTAAACATTCCCACCACCATCCACTGTGATCCCATAACCCGTACTGGAGGCAGCCAAATCTGTTTCGGTATTTTTGGCCTGAATGATGATGCTTCCATCCGAACTAAAACCTCTGACAAACGCTCTGGGATAATATCCATTGGCCACCTGAGCACCACTCACTTGATCCCCAATACCATCAGCGATACCGCGGATATCGCCAACCATATACACATTGTCTGAATCGTCCAAAGCCAGGTCACGAAAGAAGATCAATGGATCATGATCTGTACTCTGAAACGTGACAGGTCCACGAGTCCACATGGCCTTGACCCACCCTAAGGTGCCATCATTGTTGTACTTAACAATAAAAGCATCATTGTATGAGTCTGCTGATTTAAAGTTCCCTGGGTCAGGTGCATTGGTGGTGCCGGCACCCGGTTCAAAATCCGGATCACCTGAGAAGGTGCCGATTACATACGTGTTCCCAGAGCCATCAACGATAGCATCTGATGGATAGATGCCGCTTGCATCCAAAATACTAATTGATTCGAAGGTTGGTGATTGAGCATATATACAACCAAGTAATACCACTTGGGCTAGGCCTGTAAAGAGTAATTTCATAGCAGTAATTTTTTGTCCTGCTAAGCTCTTAACTCATTGAAATTCAATCAATAAGGAATATTCCTCATCCGCCTACGGAATTTTACGGATGTTATTGTACTATAAGGATAAGGGTTTGTACTAAGCCTGAATTATACCTTGTTTGATACCAATGCGTACCATCTCTACAATACTCTTCACGTCCATCTTTTTCATCAGATTGTTTTTATGGGTTTCTACCGTTCGCGGACTCATGTCCAGCTGTGCTCCGATCTCCTTATAGGTCAGACCATCAGCAAATCCCCGGAGCACTTCTATCTCGCGAGGAGTGTAGCTAAGTGCCTCGTTAATGAGCATATTGGAAAACGCTGAAGAGATATACTTCTGACCGTTTATTACCTGATCCAACGCTTGAAAGTACTCCGAGGTATCCATGTCTTTAGTCAGGAAGGCCATGGCTCCATTAGCTCTGGCTCGTTCCAGATCCACAGGATTTGGGTCACTGGTCAATAGCATAAAAATGGCATCCAGCTTTTGGGAAAGTTCGCCGACAAGCAACGCTCCATTCGCATCGGGAAGTTTTAAGTCCACCATGACCATGTCGGGATTTTTCTCGTAAATCGAGTCAAGTGCTTGTTTTGCTGAAGCCGCTTCACCAATTACCTGTATATCCGGCCGGCCGAGCAACATGGCTTTGATTCCATCTCGGACTACCTTGTGATCATCAATCAGAAATAACTTGTAAAGCATATTAGGCGGCTTTAGGAAAACTGATCCTAAAGGTAGTGCCTTCATTGATTTTGGACTGTACTTCCAGCTTACCATTCATCCGATCAACGAGTTCTTTACACAAAAGCAGCCCTAAACCGGTGCCTTTCTCCGGTGAATTCTGGATATCGTGCGCTATCAGGCTACCATTGAGTAAACTATCAATTTGTGATTGGTCCATGCCTACTCCTTCATCTTGTATAGTAATCACGCCCCGGTCCTCAGTACTTTCCACGGATACTTCCACGTTTTTCTCTACATCAGAATACTTCAGGGCATTGCTTACAAGATTGCGAATGACAATTTCCAGAAAGGCTTTATCTGCATGAATATTCAAGGCTTCTTGCTGAGCCACATGAATTTCCATTTTTTTAAGTTGAGCTACAGGAATAAGTTGCTTTTTTACTGCTGTGATAATTTCTGATGGATCAATAGAATCTGGAGAAAACTGTAGCTGATCCGTTTGAGCCAATGCCCATTTGAGCAAATTGTCCATCATGTCCCGAACGTTTGCAGAGCTATCACGCAGCGTAATTAAAAAATCCTTGAGCTGATCCTTTTCCAAATTATCCCAATTATCAGTGAGGCTCTTGGTGATCAGATGAAAACTGGATAGCGGACTTTTAAGATCATGAGAGATAATAGAAAACAACTTATCCTTTGTTTGATTGAGTTGGGCCAATTGATGGTTCGCTTCCTTCAATTGCTTGTTAGACTTCTCTTTAGATCGATAGAAGAAAAAGATAGTCACTACAATGACGACCAGAAAAAGCAAACTCAAAACTAAGATCAAACGCTCCTGCTCAGTCTGTTCAGCTCGCAGTTGTATGAGCTCGTTTTCCTGTGATAGTCTTTCTATTTCTTGTTCCTTTTGAGCGGTCTCATATTGTGTTTCTAACTCACTAATTCTATTAGTCACCTCTGAATCATAAATTTCATACTGTAAGCGGTAGGCCTTTTTCATCCACTCAAAAGCTTCCAAATAGTCTCCTCTAGCGGAATCAATACGCGCTATATGTATGTAAGCACTACGCTCTTGTGCCAAAGCTGAGTTTTTTTGTGCCAGGTGAATCGATGAGTCTGAATACATCCTGGCTCGGGTAGGATCACCTCCTGACATCAGGTAAATAGACAGGTTTTGGTAGGTATTCATCATCCCATATTCATCACCAAGATCACGCTTTATCTCCAGCGACTGCCTGGCGTAACTAAATGCCAGATCTACCCGATTCTTATCAAAATAATTCAAGGCCAGATTATTCAATGCATCCGCTTGTCCTTTTCTGTCATCTTGCTGTTCGAAATTATCTTTTGCAATCAAACCATAGTAAATGGCTGAGTCGTAGTTTTTGAGTAGCCTCCATACTACACCAAGGTTTAGATAACTTGTGCCCAGGTTACTGTGTTGCCCATTTTCGCGCTTCAAAGCTATGCCTTGCTTATAATAGTCTATCGCCTCCTCCAGCAGTCCAAGACGTTCAGCTACCAGACCTAAATTGTTTAAGGTTCCTCCTATTGATGGATCATCCATTTTTTCTTCAGCTGGTATGCCAATGAGAGGTATTTGTAGGCACTATCCTGTTTACCAGTATAGTTATAAATAATCCCAATGTTGTTAGCCATTTTGGCTTTTATCTGATCAGAATCGATGTATATCCCACTCAGGTTTTGTTTGTAATACCACAAGGCACTGTCGTACTGGGAACTAAAAAAATGATAATTACCTCTAATCGATAAGTATTGAGCCTTAATGGAGTCGGGTAGTGTTTCGAACCTAACCATCACCTCATTTAAGAGATAGTTACTTGAATCAGGATTCTTTCTGGATAACTCCTTAGCTCTCTGCAACATGTTGTAAGAACTCGAAACCTGACTGCTCAGGAAAGAAAAGTGCAAGAGGCAACAAATAAAAATCCAAAATCTAACCATTTTCAACCTGCCAGTGAGCTACTTAACGACCGATACAATTTATCCTTGACAATCGGCTTAAGCAAAAACCCATTGAAATAGGGTTCAAATAGTTTCCGCTGATGAGCTGTAATGTCTGCCGTAAGCGCATATATTGGAGTTGCTATGTTTGGATTGATAGTGGTGCGTATCCTTTTGGCTGCATCAAACCCATCCAACTCTGGCATGTGAATGTCCATGAGTATAAAGTCAAAAACGGTCTGATTGGCCAGGTCGATGACCTCCAGACCATTCTGAGCATGGGTAGCTTTTAGTCCCCAGCTTTTCATCAGTTTCATAGAGACCATGGCATTGATCATATTGTCCTCAGCAATTAGCACAGACTTTCCTTTCAGATCATTGGAATCGAAGAGCTCCTTGCCTTTCGGCTTTTCACTGCGCTTCAGGCTGATTTGAAAGAAAAACCTGGAGCCGTTTCCCTCTTCACTCTCCACTTCAATATTACTACCATGTAAATCAATGAGTTTTTTGACTATTGCCAGGCCAAGTCCGGATCCTCCGTGTTTTTTAGTAGTAAATGATCTGGGCTGAGAAAAACTCTCGAATATCTCATCCATGAACCCTTTTTCAATGCCGATACCGGTGTCCTGCACCGTCACCAGAAGTTGATCCCTCTCCTCCTGCCTACTGACCACCCGCACCTGCACCTCCACATAGCCTTCGTCGGTAAATTTGATGGCATTACTGACCAAATTTCCCATTATCTGAGATAGCTTGATTTCATCCAGCAGGTAGAAACCTTCCATCCGTTCATCAATATCCAACCTGAGATCAATGCCTTTTTCACTTGCCATCGATGAGTAGGTGTTGCAGATGTTTTCCAATAGGGCCTTGAAGTCCCCTGGTGAAAAATCCAACTGCACTTTTCCTAAATCCAGCTTACTGAAATCCAGGATATCATTAATGATCAAAAGGAGATTATTGGCGGAAAACTTCAAAGACTCCAATAACTTGTGGTCTTCCTCATTCGTACGCTCCTCCAAAAGAGAAGAAATGGTGATCACTGCATTGAGTGGTGTTCTGATCTCATGACTCATGGTAGAGAGAAACTCCTGCTTGACTCTGGAGGCCTGTTCAGCCCGATTCTTTTTTTCCAGGATCTCTGCCTTCTCTCTTTGCATTTGAGCTTCCTTCTGCAGCCGCTCCATAGTGGTGATGGCTTCATAGCTTTCAATCACCTTCTGTGTTTGCGTGTTGATGACACCCTCTTTTTCTTTGAGATATACCTCCAGGTACTCCAGTGCCTTTATTGGCTCACCAGTTTGCTTATGGAGGGAGTACATGAGGTAATTGCACTTAAACTTGATGATGGCAATCCGATACTCAGAAGCAAAACTGATAGCCTTGACCAACATATCTGCCGCCTGTTCATATCGTTCAGTTTCCAAATAAAGAGCACCTAGTTTGTGATAACACATCCCACAGCCTAGCTTTTCCCCCATTTGCTCATGAATGGCTATGGCTTGATTAAAAGTCGCCTCTGCCAGATCATATTTTTTCCTTTTCACAAACACCTTGGCCCTACCATAAAGTGCAAATGCCAACCCACGAGTATCTCCGGTTGCTTGCTTCATCTGAATAGATCGTTCGATCAACTCAGAGGCCCTTTCAAGATTATTCTGATTGAGGTAGATTCCTGAAAGCGGGTTGTAAGCATTGGACTCCAGGTTAAGATCGCCTACTTTCTGTGCTGCGCTTATCGCATGCTCATATGCTAGAATAGCACTGCGTTCATCCCCAAAATATTCATAAATGGTACCAAGAGACTTTTGAACTCGGGCTTGGTTATGTAAATCATCCAGTCGTCTATAAATTTCCAGACAGTCAATCAGGTAGATCAGTCCAAGATGGAAATTATCCGTTTTGTAGTATATCCCGGCGATGTTGTATTTCGTATCGGCAATCCCCTGATCATCTCCAATTACTTGAAAAAGCCCAATTGCCTGGTTACCTAACCGCATAGATTGTTCATATGAACCCCTAATCATATGAAACAGTGAAAGCCTTGACTTACTTCGTGCTATCAAAATGGTTTCGTCCAATTCAACACTTAATCGAAGCGCCTGCTCGGTCAGCTCAATACTTTTATTAAGATCATTAACCCTGCAGGTATAAGCTTCCTGGAGTAGGGCATTGACTTGCTGGGCTTTTTTCAGGTCCGTTTGATACGTCATTGGTCTTGCTTATGGGTTGGTTAAGCAAGTAGAAAAATAACCATATTTCGTGGAATTATGAGGCGAACTAATCATTACTATGCTATACACCAAAAACAAAAAAAGCCAACCCAGAGGATCAGCTTTCTTCCATTCTATATATTTCCTTGATTATATGTGAATCACTTCATCGTAAGCTGCTGCTGCAGCTTCCATTACTGCCTCACTCATGGTAGGGTGCGGGTGTACGGTTTTGATGATTTCATGTCCTGTAGTCTCCAGCTTTCTAGCTGCCACCGCCTCAGCGATCATTTCGGTTACATTAGCACCGATCATGTGACATCCCAGCCATTCGCCGTACTTCGCATCAAAGATCACCTTTACAAAACCTTCCTTGGCACCAGCCGCACTTGCTTTACCTGAAGCGGAGAATGGGAATTTTCCCACTTTGATTTCGTAACCAGCCTCCTTCGCCTGCTTTTCAGTCATACCAACGGATGCAATCTCAGGAGAACAATAAGTACAGCCCGGGATGTTGCCATAGTCAAGTGGCTGTGGATTCTCACCGGCTATTTTCTCGACACAAATGATTCCTTCTGCCGAAGCAACGTGAGCCAGTGCTGGCCCGTGTACTATGTCACCTATTGCATATACACCTTCTACATTGGTTTTGTAATAGTCATCCACCAATACTTTCCCTTTTTCGGTTTTTACACCAGTTTCCTCCAGGCCGATTCCTTCTAGATTAGTAGCTATCCCCACTGCCGAGAGTACAACATCACAGTCAATTTTCTCTTCTCCCTTTTTGGTCTTCACAGTGACTTTGCAGCCTTTGCCTTTAGTGTCCACATTGGTCACCTCACTGCTGGTCATTACGTTGATGCCTGATTTTTTAAAGCTTCGTTCGAGCTGCTTGCTTACTTCTTCATCCTCTACCGGAACCACTCGATCCATGAACTCTACTACAGTCACTTCAGTACCGATAGAATTGTAGAAATAGGCAAACTCAACGCCGATGGCTCCAGAACCAACCACAACCATTTTCTTTGGCTGCTTGTCTAGCACCATTGCTTGTCGGTAACCGATGATTTTCTTTCCATCTATTGGTAGGTTAGGAAGCTCTCTGGATCTACCTCCTGTTGCTATAATGATACTTTTTGCTTCGTAAGTGGTCTTTTTTCCTTTATCATCTGTGACCTCCACTTTTTTGCCTTTTTGCAACTTACCAAAGCCGTTGATCACTTCAATTTTATTCTTTTTGAATAGGAACTGAATTCCTTTGCTCATACCTCCTGCCACTTCTCTGCTTCGCTTCACCATGCCAGAGAAATCAACAGATGCATCTTTAACATCTATTCCGTAATCCTTTGAATGAGAGATGTACTCAAATACTTGAGCACTTTTCAACAGAGCTTTTGTAGGAATACAACCCCAGTTTAAGCAGATACCACCCAGCTCAGCCTTCTCCACCACAGCTACTTTCATACCTAGCTGAGAAGCTCTGATCGCTGCTACATATCCACCAGGACCACTACCTACTACTATCAAATCATAATTAGATGCCATATTACAAATGTTTTAATCCGGTTATTGCGGGAGCAAATTTAACCCAGTAGCTTTTAGAAAAAAATTTGATTCCTCAAATGGACTCACGAGTCGCCAGAATGTTGGAATCTACATATTAACCCCTGAGAATATCCTATGTTTTAATCGGTATTACCTGATTTGGTAAACTATCGTTAATTTGGCAACTTGAAATACTCAAAGCGAGATTCTTAGGATAACTATTGAGACGAATAAAATGAAATTACTAGAAGGAAAAAATGCGTTAATCACAGGTGCTTCTAAAGGCATTGGTCGATCAATTGCTATGAAATATGCCGAAAATGGCGCAAATGTAGCGTTCACCTACCTATCAAGCGTAGAAAAAGGAGAGGCTCTTGTCAAAGAACTTGAAGCATTTGGCATAAAAGCAAAAGGTTATCGATCTGACGCTTCAGACTTCAAGGCTGCTGAGGAACTGATCAATTCAGTAGTTGCGGACTTTGGTTCTCTTGACATACTGATCAACAATGCTGGTATCACCAGAGATAATCTACTGATGAGAATGTCCGAAGAGCACTGGGATGAGATCATGAATGTAAACCTTAAATCATGCTTCAATACAGTGAAAGCGTCTGCCAGAACCTTCATGAAACAGCGAAGCGGATCCATCATCAACATGTCCTCTGTAGTAGGGGTGAAAGGAAATCCCGGACAAGCCAACTATGCCGCATCCAAGGCTGGTATCATTGGGTTCTCTAAGTCTGTAGCGCTTGAACTTGGATCTCGCGGTATCCGTAGCAATGTGATAGCTCCAGGGTTTATCGAAACTGAAATGACTGATGCTCTTGACGAAAAAACCGTTCAGGGCTGGAGAGACGCCATTCCATTGAAGCGTGGTGGTCAACCAGAAGATGTTGCCGACGCCTGCGTATTTCTAGGATCTGACATGAGCTCGTACATCACCGGCCAGGTGCTACAGGTAGATGGTGGTATGCTTACCTAATATTTTATTTAACTGATTTCTTGATAGGCCGTTTATACCTCAGAAGTGTGTAAACGGCTTTCATTTATTTATGGAGAATAGTTGGTACTCATTTGATATTTCACCTTTGTGGGTAGTCTTGGCCCTGGTTGCAGCGCTAGCCGTGTCGCTTTTACTCTACTCCAGAAAAAAGATGCCCTGGAGCAAGTCGATGAACGTGCTACTTGGCTTTTTGAGGTTTTCGGCAATTTTCCTGACTATACTGCTTTTGATCAACCCATTGGTGGAGCTGAATCAAAATAGCACCAATGAACCCATCATAGTGTTGGCACTAGACAATTCTGAGTCCGTTACCCTACGAGAATCAGGCACTAGTCTTCCCGCTTACAACCAATGGTTGAAAAACACCAAAACCAGCCTGCTGGATGACTATGAGGTGGCAGTGGAGGGACTAAGCTCAGATACTATATCTGCCACCGACAAAACAACCAATCTCAGCCGACTACTGAAAAGCCTGGAAACGAAGTACGAGGAAGCCAATGTAGGTGCGGTCATTTTGGCCTCTGATGGAATTGTCAATAATGGTCAGTCACCTGATTACCTCAATTACAAATTTCCAATCTATACCGTGGGACTCGGTGATACCATTCCCCCAAAAGATGTGGTCATCCAGAACGTGCGCAACAACAAAGTGGCTTATCAGGGAAACAAATTCCCAATCATGGTACAGCTCTACCAAAAAGGATTTCAAGATCAATCTTTAGAAGTCAAACTTCTTGAGAATGGTCAGCAGATCGCTAATCAATCCATTAGCCTCACCCAGGCCACTCATCAGGTAGATTTTCTCATAGAAGCCAAAAATGCTGGACTTAGAAGATTCACTATTCAGCTCAATCAGCTGGATGATGAATCTTCTTATGAAAACAATCAAACAGATGTCTATGTGGATGTGATTGAGGGAAAAGATAAGATCCTACTTTTGGCACCTGCCCCACATCCAGATCTTCGAGCTATCCGCAGTGTGCTTGAAGAAACTGAGAACTATGAAACTACTTTATACATCCCAGGCATCAATGAAGCACCCAAAGAAGACAAGTTTGACTTAATCATAGAGCATCAAGCCTTTTCTGGAAGGAAGTATAAAGAATTTCAGTCGGCTGGCAGATGGTACATCATGGGAAATCAAAGTCAGATTAGAAGACTTCCAGAGGCCATCAGCTTCTTAAGCATTGATATGAAAGGAAATCAAAGAGATCAGGTGAGAGGAAGCTATAACAAGGCTTTTACTAAATTCAAATTGAATGATGAATTAATCAGCCGATCTGCTAACTACCCTCCGATTGAAGCACCATTTGGTGAATACACCGTGCAAGGACCAACAGAAGTGCTGCTATACCAGCAAGTAGGCAGTATCACCACTGGAAGGCCACTAATGATATTTTCTGATAATGGAAGTTCCAAAACAGCTTTATTGACTGGTGAGGGTATCTGGCAGTGGAAACTACAGGAAGCTGGACAACATGAGGAGTCCAGACTATTTGATGAGTTAGTTCTTAAGACTGTGCAATACCTGAGTATTAAGGTTAATAAAGATCGGTTTGTGGTCAAGCCTCGTGAAAGCAACTATCAGATAGGTGACCGGGTGATTATCGATACCGAGGTGTACAATGAGATTTATGAACGCACCTATGGCAATACCATCAATTTGACTATTACCGACCAGTCGGGAAACATCAACACTTACGAGCTGGTGGATAACCCGGCCAACAGCTCCTTTGCCATAGGATCTATGGAACCAGGTGTTTACACCTTCAGAGCAACGACTACATTGGCTGGTAAAACCTTCACTGAGCAAGGATCCTTCGCCGTGCGAAACATCCAGCTAGAAGGCATCAACCTTACTGCAGATCACAACATGCTGCGGAGGCTATCACAGCAATCAGGAGGAGCCTATTACCCGATAGAAGAGACTGATGCCTTGCTACAACAACTTGAGAACCAGGATTTCCCAAGTGTCATCAGTACTGAAAAAAACTCCTTCCCACTGATTCAGTCTCTATGGATTGTCTTATTGATTTTCATATTGCTCACTATAGAATGGTTTCTCAGAAAATACCTGGGAGCTTACTAAAAGTTGATTTGAAGTCCAGCATACACCATTCTGCGGCTGAGTAAATCAGCTGAACGCGTGTCATACTCAAAATCAAATCGATAGCTGCGAATATTCTCGTGATCGGTTAGATTATTAATGGAAGCAAAAGCTACCATAGTCAATTCCTCGCTGATTGGTAGTAGCCTACTGACTGCCAGGTTTAGGATAAAGTAATCCCTATATCTAGCAGTCTCTCTTGTAAACTGCGGCACATAGACACCCAGATCCTGATCAAAACTAACCGTCTCCAGCTCACCAAACGGCAATCCTTCTCTGTAGACACCATTGAGAGCCAGTGTCCAAAGCCCTGGTGTGTATTGTAGGTTTGACTTGAAAAAGTAACGAATATCGTATGACGAAAACTGGCTTGCCTTTAGGTACGTGTAGGTGAGATCCACAGACCAGTTTTTACCAAAAGACTTGTCTAAAAAGACCTCTATTCCACTGACATCAGTCTCTAACCCGTTATTGCTGACGGCTTTTGTAAAAATAGAGGCGGAGGCATCTATCTCTCCATCATAAAAAACATCAAGAGAAGCCTGGTCACTGCGGACAAATACTTTTTGACCTTGATCCGTATCCAGACCTAATTTATGATACCTTCCTACCCCAGCGATAAACTTCCACTCTGGGGTGAGCTGATAAGTAATGTTCAACTGGCCACTTAGAAAGTTATGTTGATCCAGTTGATTGAGGTTTTTACGCAATCCTCCACCTAGAATCCACTCATCAGTGAGATAATACTTACCATACACAAAGCCCTCTACATTGGATGTCTGAAGTGTATCATCTACCGACACAGTCGGGTATTCATCACCAATGGCATAAGCATGTTGAAACAACCTGCCATCAATAGCCGAATGGTTCATATCCCAATTGAACCCAGACTTTAACTGCCACTTTTCGCCACCATTGAACAGGCTCAGACCTTGATACAGCGACTTCCTACTCACAACAAATGAAGCCCTGCTGTAATCAAAGTTTCCGGATGAAAATGCGTACCCTTGATTCCAGGATAGCAATCCGAATGACGTATCCAGGTAGACATTGGATACATTAAAAGCCTTCGTACGTTTTTGCAGTAATGATCCATTGAAGGTTGGATGCAGGTATTGATAATCGTACTGCTCGAGCAACCCATAGTTGTACGTTTTATAACTAACCTTCTCGGACAATTGACCATAAAGATATAGCCCGCCATCCACCGACTGAAACGAGTTTAGCTGATTCAAGGCACCAGGATTCATCCACTTCAGCACCGTACTTGGTTGGTAATTGGTAAATACTTTAAGATTTTGTTTACCCATTTGCTGGTTGCGCTGAAATCCAATATTCGCGGGACTGATAATCACCGAATTGTTACTTGTCTGAAGCTGGTTGTCATCAGTAGTAATGGACACTACCCCAGCCGTACTACTGGTAAACTCGAGTGGCGGATTGCCCGGAAAGACTGTGACATCCTTGATCAAGGCCGTATTGAATAGACTGAATGTGCCTATGCCATTTAGCTGGCTGTAACGCACAGCGTCATATACGGGGACGTTGTTGAGAAATATTCCGGTTTCTACAGGACTACTCCCTCTCAGACTTATGGAGGCAGATTCATCTGTGGTGGTTGCTGCTGGCAACGTATTGACCGAAAGTAACGGATCAGCTTTGGAGGCTGGATTGGTATATATCCCCAGCTTGCTCACTTTGACGAACTTGAATTCTTCTGCCACTAATGGCTCGGCAATCACTTCTACTGCATTCATTTCCAGATCTCTGGAGGTCAACTCGATCTGCAGTGGCAATGCCTGTACTGGAATCATTCGCTCGTAATACCCCACGTAGGAGATCAGAAGCGTATCAGATAAATGATCGGAAGCTAGTTTCAGCTGAAATTCTCCATCAAAATCAGTGGTAGTTCCTTTGGAAAAATCGCTCAACAAGTACAGATTCACACCAATTAGTGGCTCGTGAGTATCGGCATCCACCACTGAGCCGTTGAGTACCTTTTGGGCACTCAACGCAAGGCTTGCCACGCAAGCAACCCACAGTAGTATCAGCGATTTCATTTGGATGCAAGGGTCTTTTCTGCAGAAGGTTTCAATGAGTATTTGATCCAGTTAAAGTCTGGCTCTAAAGCAAGTGCCTTGGTATACACCTCCACGGCTTTTTCAGGTTGTCCTACTTTACCATAAGCAATTCCCAGATGTGCCAGTGCATCCATGTACAGCCAATTCGAAGTGACATCTTCAGCTTCTTCAAATAACTGAACTGCGCGTTCAAACTCCTTCAGGGCTGTTTTTGGATCACCACCAAACATCTCTGGAGTGTACAACTTAGATGAGGCATAGAGCTTAACAACCAGCGGGTTATTTGGCTCACTTTCATAAGCCTCCTCGATTAGCCCTGAACTCTTCGGACCCAAAAACATTCCCTTCCAGCTGTCATACGCCATGGCTAAACCGTAAACGGATGACTTCACCGCCTGACAACTGGCCACATTTACTTTCTCTCCGATCAACTGATCAAGTAGATCGAGCGTTGGTTCATAGTACTTGTCAAAGGCTTTCTCATCCTTTCCTGCCATGGTTGCGTTGAGTAATCCGTACTGTGCCATGGCACGTTCATAACTCGCTGGAGCCGTTTGATCAATCTTTCGCTCCCATAAGGTCAAACTACTAGATAAATAAGCCTGGTAACTCAATGCATCTCCCTGTGCATTACCGGAGTGACACCAGAGTGACATGAAAATGGTCACTAATGCGATGGATGAATTTTTAGACGTTTTCATAATTACTCTTTTATAAACTTGTTTATATTATAAACTATATTGACAAAAAAATTTATTCAATGTATCCCTTCAGGGCGTTCACATAGTCTTCGAATGCTTCTATTCCCTGTTTGGTAATTTTGCAGGTGGTTACGGGTTTCTTGCCCTTAAAGGATTTCTCCACCTGGATATAGCCTGCTTCAGATAACTTATCCAGCTGCACACTCAGATTACCAGCAGTGGCTCCAGTCTTGTCTTTGATAAATGTAAATTCAGCTGATTCAACACCTAATAATAGACTGACTACAGCGAGTCTTAGCTGCGAGTGCAACAACGGGTTAAGTGGTTTGAAACCGCTCATTTCTCCTTATTTTTTAGTAGATATCCAGGAATCAAATATCCGGCGAAGATACCGATTCCTCCGACTAGATATTGATCCGTGACAGAGACATTAAAACAAACAATACTGGTGATTGCCAAAACCATCCCTCCTAAAACCAATGGTTTGAAACGTAGGATCTGACCAGAAACATAAGTACCCATTCCTGAAAACAGCATGATCACTGCATTGTGATTAAACTGTAAGTGACTCATGTAAAACAGCACAATTAAAATGCCTACACCAGCAGCGATCCAAACATGAGCATATAGCCTATCCAGATGACTGGATACCTGGGCCTTTCGTTTCAAATAGCTACCATACACACCCGATACAATGGCTGCTGGAATGGTAATCACCCAAACAATATAGGGATAGGCATAGTCAGTAAATGCATCCAAATAGTAGTGCGAGAAATTCGCCAACATGATCACCCAACCCCAAAGTAGAAAATAAAAGCTTCCTCCTTTTTGGTAGTTGCTCTTAGCCTGATTGATCATACTTGTGATCAATTGTAGGCTCTCATTTCCTGATAGTTCTTTATTAGACATAATCTCAAAGATAATTAAGTTTATATTATAAACTAGTTTATCTCTCATTAAGTTGCGTATTCTGTTCCTTTTTTTTGAAAAACTTATGCGAAGAACCCAGCATCGAGGGAATACGATGCGCTAACCGAACAAACCCAACCAAAAATCTGATAGATCAAACCTGTGATCGTTTTCGGATCCTGGAAGCCAATACCCCTGCGTACTTTTGAAATATCATTAACCAATAGAAGACAAATCAATGGGGCGATTGGAAGAAAAACAGTATTCGAATGTAAAAGACTTCCTGACACTATTAAGGCTGGAAATATCAGAACAGCGGATTTACAATGTGATCAATGAAAGAACACGGCTGATCGGGCAGGAGTACGGGTTTGATGATATGGAGATACAAGAAATAATAGAAGAGTGTTTCAATGAAATGAAGAACTCATTATATCATAAATGAGTGGCACTGGTAGATAGGTATAAATGAAAAAGGGCCTCACTGAGGCCCTTTTTCTATTTTTCTTTGTCTTCTTGCTTTACTTTTTTCTTCTTCAGTTTGAAATGTAGCTCTTCGGCCTTTCCATCCCAGTCTGCGACCAAAGTGTCTCCTTCTTGAATATCTCCTTTGAGTATTTCTTCAGCCACTGGATCTTCGAGATATTTCTGAATAGCTCTGTTCAATGGCCGTGCGCCATACTGTGGATCATATCCTTTTTCCGACAAGAAGTCTTTTGCCTTCTTAGTGAGCTCCACATGGTAACCTAGATCTACTATTCGTTTGAATAGCTTCTCCAGAGAAATATCAATGATTTGATGTATATGCTCTTTCTCCAATGTATTGAAGACGATCACATCATCCAATCTATTCAAGAACTCTGGACTAAATGCTTTTTTCAATGCATTCTGGATCGTAGACTTCATGATGTCGTCAGAGTTGTCTCTTTTAGAAGCTGTAGCAAATCCGATACCCGCACCAAAATCTTTAAGATCTCGTACCCCGATATTTGACGTCATGATGATGATAGTATTTCTGAAATCAACCCGTCTTCCAAGACCGTCCGTAAGAATTCCATCATCCAATACTTGCAGCAAGATATTGAACACATCAGGGTGTGCCTTTTCAATCTCATCTAGCAGTACCACTGAATATGGTTTTCTTCTTACCTTTTCAGTCAACTGTCCACCTTCTTCATAGCCCACATATCCTGGAGGCGCTCCCACGAGTCTCGATACAGAGAATTTTTCCATGTACTCGCTCATGTCGATGCGGATCAGCGTGTCATCCTTGTCGAAAAGGAAAGTAGAAAGCATCTTCGCCATCTCCGTTTTTCCAACACCTGTCGGCCCCAGGAAGATGAATGATCCAATTGGTTTTTTCGGATCTTTCAATCCTACTCTGGTTCGCTGAATCGCCTTGGTTAACTTAACGATCGCATCGTCCTGACCAATGACTTTCTTGTTCAGCTCTTCTTTCATAGCGAGAAGCTTCACACTTTCGTTTTGTGCGATTCGTTTGGTAGGTATACCCGTCATCATCGCGATTACCTCAGCAACGTTCTCTTCGTTTACCTCGTAGCGCTTGGTTCTGGTTTCTTCCTCCCACTTGTTCTTCTCTTCGTCGAGCTGGGCTAATAGTTTCTTTTCTTTATCTCTAAGCTGAGCAGCCTCTTCGTACTTTTGACTTTTTACTACTCTGTTCTTTTCTTTCTTGATCTCTTCGATCTGCTCTTCCAACTCCACCACTTTCTTTGGCACGTTGATGTTGCTGATATGCACTCTGGCGCCAGCCTCATCCATCACATCGATAGCCTTGTCTGGAAGGTATCGATCACTGATGTACCTATCAGAAAGTGCCACGCATGCCTTCACAGCTTCTTCTGTGTAGTTTACGTGGTGATGATCCTGGTATTTGTCTTTGATATTATCAAGTATCTGTATGGTCTCCTCTGGAGTGGTGGCATCCACCATGACCATTTGGAATCTTCTTGCCAAGGCTCCGTCTTTTTCGATGTACTGACGGTACTCATCCAGCGTGGTGGCTCCTATGCATTGGATTTCTCCTCTGCAAGAGCTGGCTTGAACATATTGGAGGCATCTAATGAGCCAGAAGCTCCGCCTGCTCCCACAATAGTGTGCAGCTCATCAATGAACAAGATCACGTCCGGAGACTTCTCTATCTCGTTCATCACGGCTTTCATTCGCTCTTCAAACTGTCCACGGTATTTGGTACCAGCTACCAATGAAGCCAGATCCAGCGTTACCACTCGTTTTCCAAATAATATTCTGGATACTTTCTTTTGCACAATTCTCAATGCCAAACCTTCGGCTATGGCCGTTTTACCTACACCTGGTTCCCCAATGAGAATCGGGTTATTTTTCTTTCTTCGAGAGAGGATTTGCGCCACGCGCTCTATTTCCTTCTCTCTACCAACGATCGGGTCTAGCTTGTCATCCTCGGCCAGTTTGGTAAGGTCTCTACCGAAGTTATCCAACACTGGAGTCCTGGATTTTTCACTTCCTTTGGAAGACTCTCTACCTCCACCTCCGCTAGATGATCCACCAAAGATTTTGCCGGTGTCTTCATCTCCATCGTCAGTGTCAGATTGAGCCAGTGGATTTTCTGTTTGATATTCCAGCAGTTCTTTCACCACATCATAGCTCACGTCAAACTTGTCGAGGATTTGTGTGGCAAGATTGTCTTCGTCTCTTAAAATCGACAAGAGCAAGTGCTCTGTTCCGATCAATTGACTTTTAAATATTTTGGCTTCCAGATAGGTTATTTTCAGTACTTTTTCTGATTGTCTGGTCAGGGGAATATTGGCAAGGTTTTTCACATTGCTCGTGGCAGTCCCCTTGGTAGCTTGCTCTATAGCCGAACGAAGCTCTTCCAGAGAGACACCAAGTTTTTTAAGCAAGCTTACAGCTACTCCTTCTCCTTCGCGAATCATTCCTAGCAGCAAATGCTCAGTACCGATGTAATCATGACCCAAACGCAAAGCTTCCTCGCGGCTCAGGGAGATTACTTCTTTTACTCTGTTTGAAAATTTAGCTTCCATAAAATGGATTATATGATAATGAGTACTCGATAAGTAAATTTAAAAGTTATGCGAGTCAAAACCTCAGCAATTACCGAGTTTTAGAAACACATATACTTTCGGAAATGTTCAATAGCTCAGCTCGATGATCTCGTCAGCACTTCTGACGCTCTTGAACCCTCACACATGATGAGGTCTAATATGCTCAAATTTGGGACAAAAATATTGCCAAAGGTTTGGGTGTAGGGAAAAGGTAGATATAAATCTCTTTCTTCAAAAGGCTTTTTCGGAAGTATTCGTTCTCTCAGGTCAATTAATCGATGATCGGGAATTTTTTGGTATTCGCTGGTAAGTGTAAAGGGCCTGTCATATTGTAACACTTTCAGACACATTGTCATCATTTCTGTAGTTAGGTCTAGCAAAAACTTGTGTCTTTGTTCCCAAATACTCCTAAAGTGATCCTCAAAGAACTCAAAAAAAGGAGCTTTGCCATATGCCGAGTAAAAGGCTCCCCAATGATCTCTGGCCCAGCTCTGCTGATGGTCAATCGTGACTTCTTTGTAAGGTGTTCTCTTATCAAAACTTACGGGAACAGACAGAGGCATGACACCACCTGAAGAAAGTATATAACAGCGGTTCTTGTAGGTCTGCTTGGTGAAGTGCTGACACACTTCCAGACGAATCTCATCGCTATTGACCAGCGCTACAAAATACTCCAGGCTCCCCAGGTAATGAGGCTCCACAATAATTCTCTGCATGCTACAAATATGGCGTAATATCCCCCAAGCCTTCTCTTACCAATTCTGGAAAATCTCCAGAACAATCAATCACTGTACTCGGCTGGTTGTTACCATAGCCACCATCTATCACGATATCTACCTGATTTTCAAACTCATCAAAGATCAAACTCGGATCTGTGGTGTATTCGACTATGTCATCTTCATCGTGAATGGAGGTAGTAATAATGGGATTTTCAAGGAGGCGTACAATCTCTCTTGGGATGTTATTGTCAGGCACGCGTATACCGATAGTTTTCTTTTTGACATTCAAGATCTTCGGCACTTTACTGGATGATTCCAATATAAAGGTAAAAGGGCCAGGAAGACACTTCTTCATCAGTTTGAAGGTAGGTGTGTCTACATGTTTGGCATATTCTGACAGCTGGCTCAAATCGTAGCAGATAAATGACAAGTTGATGTTTTTACCTTTGATCCCTTTGACGAGCTTCAGACGATCCAATGCTTTGCTGTTGAATATGTCGCACCCTAAACCATAAACGGTATCGGTCGGGTAAATAATGAGCCCACCATCCTTAAGTACCTCTACGATGTGTCGGATTTTATCTTCTTCTGGGTTTTCTGGGTATAGTCTGATGTATTCTGCTGCCATTCTGATAAGTGTAATAAACTTTTATCTGCGTTAATGAACAATTGACAAAGAATTTAGCCAGATGTTACGAATATGTTATGCGCCGACCAGTGAAATTTATTTAATTTGCCTCGAATTTTAAGAGATATGATTAGAGTTGTCATTGTTGGTCTTGGAAATTGTTCTTCCTCATTTATTCAAGGTATTGAGTTTTACAAAAACGAAAAAGAGACCAAGGGTTACGTTAGAAAGGAGATAGGAAACTACCAGATCAAAGATGTGAAAGTAGTTGGAGCGATTGATGTAGACAAACGATTAATCGGCAGGGACATATCAGAGGCCATTTTTTCTGGTAGCAACACAGCAGAAAAGTTTGCTGATGTACCCAAGTACAACGTGGAGGTGGTAAAAGGACCGGTATTGGATGGCGTGGCAGATCACATGCACGAATCCTTTCAGGTAGATGACAGCCAACAACCTATCGATGTGGCAGCCTACCTCAAAGAAGTTGAGGCTGAATTCGTTATTTGCTATTTACCTGTGGGAAGCGAAAAAGCTGCGAAATTTTATGCCGAAGAAGCTCTGAAAGCAGGTGTCGGGTTCATCAATGCCATCCCAGTATTTATCTGCTCTAAACCAGAGTGGAGCAACCGTTTCAAAGAAGCCGGACTTGTTTGTGCGGGAGACGATATCAAATCTCAGTTTGGCGCTACTTACCTAAACCGAGTGTTGGTAGAGAGCCTAATGAATCGAGGCTTCAACATCGATAACCTGTACCAGCTCAATGTAGGAGGCAATACGGACTTTGAAAACATGATTGACGAATCTCGTCTTCAGTCCAAAAGAATTTCAAAAACTTCAGCGGTTTCTACACTCTTCAAAGATGGCAAGGAGCCCGCATTAAGAATAGGACCAAGTGATTATGTCCCGCACCTGAAAGATGCGAAAATCTGTTATATCAATATCAATGGAACACAGTTTGGCAACCAGAAATTTGAACTGGAACTGAAGCTGAAAGTGGAAGACAGTCCAAACAGCGCCGGAGTGATGCTAGACGTAGTTCGTCTGGCTAAAGTAGCCAAAGACAAGGGCCTTGCTGGCAATATCCCTGAGGTGTCTGCCTTTGGCTTCAAATCACCTGCTGATAAGATGAGTGAAACCAATATTCTCAAAAAAATTGATGATTTTCTCGCCTAGTGGTGACCTATCTCTAAATTCTTAAATTCCTTATAGATTTTGTCGATAGCCTCATCTATTTGCTCTTTGGAGTGAGTGGCCATAAGGCTAAATCGGATCAGTGTATCTTCTGGAGCTACCGCCGGAGAAATAATTGGGTTCACAAACACGCCTTTCTCCAATAAATTCGTGGTTAGCTGAAAAGTCTTCATGTAATCTCTTACATAAATGGGGATGATAGGTGTCTCTGAGCTACCAGTATCAAACCCAAGGTCCTTCAATGACTTCAACGCATAGTTGGTGTTTTCCCAAAGCCTCAACCGGTGAGAATCATCTGACTCGATGATATCCAGAGCCGCTAGTGCAGCAGCACAAGAAGCAGGAGTGATACTGGCACTGAATATCATGGATCTGGAGTGATGCTTCAGGAAGTTGATGGTATCCTGATCACTGGCGATGAATCCTCCAAGAGATGCCAGTGACTTACTGAAAGTGCCCCCAATTAATTGCACCTCGTCTGTCAACCCAAAGTGTGAAGGCGTACCAGCACCATGATCACCAATAACGCCAATGGCATGAGCACAGTCTGTCATGACCACTGCTTCATATTCCTGCGCTAGTCTAACCACCTCTGGCAGTTTGGTGATATCACCTTCCATACTGAAGATTCCGTCCACCACGATGAGTTTGAATGATCCCTTAGGACATCTCTTGAGTTTTTTCTCCAATGACTCCATGTCATTGTGTCTAAACTTCAAGGTATTAGCTAATGACAACCGAGCACCTTCTATGATCGAAGCATGTACATACTCATCCATCAGTATGAAGTCACCACGCTTTGTCAGACAAGGGATGACACCCAAGTTGACCTGAAAACCGGTGCTGTACATCAATACCGCTTCTTTACCTAAAAAACGAGCCAATCGTTGCTCCAGTTCTTCATGAATGTCAAGTGTTCCATTTAGGAATCTGGAGCCAGCACAGCCAGCACCATATTTGGCCATGGCCTGGTGACCAGCCTCGATGACCTTGGGATGATTGGTCAGCCCTAAATAACTATTGGAACCAAACATTAGTACATCTCTCCCATCCACTTTCACGACAGTGCCCTGCTCAGATTCTATCTTTCTGAAAAACGGATAATAACCCAACGCTTTCACTCGCTGAGGCTCAGTATATAGTTTAGTTCGTTCCCTAAGTCTATTCATGTCATTCTTCGATCGCCGGTTCCAATTCGGTAAACAACCTCCTTTTCGAATCGGCAAATTAATTATTCAACTTCAAAAGTTAAGATTCAAGGAGTTCCTTAAATCATCGGGGTTATCTACATCATTCCAAACACAGCCCACCACATCTACAGTAATCGCCTGCCGGTCCAAAATCAACTGCGAAACCATATCCGATATGGTATATTTCTGCTTTTCAAAACAAGCTCTTAATGTTTCAAACACAGCCGGCTTCATAAAAAATAATCCAGTATCGTATCTGTTGTACTGCGCTATCATCTTCCCAATCATCATAATGTGTCCGCGTTCATTGACTAAAACTCGTGTCACATCGTCAATATCTATGTGATCGTTTAGATCAGACGGCACATCTACAGCCAGGCACAAATGCTGAGATATGTTATCAGACACCATTGCTGCATCAAAAGCTGGAATAAATCCCTGACCAAATACATGATCACCCATGGTCAGGTAAAAACCATCAGAGTGATGTGCTCTGAGCCAGTGCTCGGCCACACTGACAGAAAAACCATTTTCCAGGTCATATCGATCATTGTGAACCGTATCAATCGTCACTGGGTACTTTTCCTTCAGCTCGGCTAGCTTCTCTATAATGGGGCCTGGGTTGTGTCCGGTGACTACACAGAATTCATTGCACCCATTATGATGGAACGCTTCAATATGTCGCTCCAAAAGCGATTTTCCATTGATTTCTAAAAGTGATTTGGGTTTACCAGTGTCGAGACGACTGTTTTTGCCTGCGGCAAGTATGACGCACTGCTTGTTCATAAGCCAGCAAAATTATGATAAGTTTGTCAATACAAGCCATTATCTTAACACTAAGTTAAATTCATCCCAGTAGACAATTTTTTTTCAGTATAGACAATGAGCATATCCATCACTGAGGTCAGCTCCAAATCCGACCTGAAGGCATTTATCAAGTTTCCCATGAACTTGTACAAAGATGTATCATCGTATGTGCCGCCATTGATCAGCTTTGAGATCAGCACACTTGATCCCAAGAAGAATCCTGCCTTTAATCATGCGGAAGCCACGTATTGGGTAGCACGTAAGAATGATCAGCTCGTTGGTAGAATTGCTGGAATAATCCTTGATCAGGAGTTGAGTGATAAAAAGTTGGCACGATTTGGCTGGATAGACTTTGTTGATGACCTGGAGGTTTCTGCGATGCTACTAGATACGGTCACAGCATGGGCAAAGAGTAAGGGAGCGACAGGACTTCATGGGCCATTAGGCTTCACAGATCTGGATTTTGAAGGTGCTTTGATCGATGGCTTTGAACATACAGCCACACAAGCAACTATCTACAATGCTCCTTACTATCAGAAACACTATGAAGCTTTTGGTTTTGAAAAAGCGGTGGATTGGACTGAAACCCGCGGGGTAATCCCGCCAGACGTACCTGAAAAGCTCAAACGAGGAGCTGCAATGAGCAAAGAGCGTTACGGATTTAGGTCAGTCACTTTTAAGAAAAAGAAGGAACTATTAAAATATGCGACAAGAGTGTTCGAGCTCATTAATCGCACCTACAGCAATCTATATGGGTATTATGAGCTATCTCCTGCTCAAATAGACTACTATATCAAGCAGTATTTTGACTTTGTGAAACTTGAGCTTATCAGCCTGATTGTGAATGAAGAAGATGAAGTAGTGGCCATGGCAATCACCTTACCTTCGATCTCAGAAGCCCTTAAAAAAGCGAAGGGCTCCTTGTTTCCATTTGGCTTTATTCACGTATTGAAAGCTTTCAACACCATTGATCAAATGGATTTGTTCCTGATTGCAGTGGATCAGAAGTACCAGAAATCTGGAGTGCATGCCATCATTTTTGAAGACTTGCACACCATGTTTAATCAATTCGGTGCCAAAACGTTTGCTACGGGTCCTATGCTGGAAGGAAACCGTGGAGTTCAGAACCTTTGGACCATTTTTTCAGCAGAGGTAACTGCCACGATAAGAAGACGCTGTTATATTAAAACGATCTGATTAACCAAATGCACGTGTAATACAAGGAACGCTGAAGTGGGTGAACCTAATGTGCCGAGTTTACCAGATCCATAAGTTGACGATCTAGCTTTCTTTGTTTTGATACCAGTGGCCACAAGAAAACGGTGGTCACCACAGCAAACCAAAAATAAATGTCCATCCGTCCAAACAGGCTGGTAACCATCAATACGGTGCGATGTGTATTGGTTCCACATACCAAGGCCCACCAGGTCATTAATGGCTCGTTTATTTTGGTGTATTTGTTTCTAAAATCTTTTGAGTTCTGACCAAATGCATGCCGCTCAAATGCTTCTCTATGTACTCTAGATCGTCCATGAAACAGAGCTTGTTTACGAATATAATCTACCTCCAAATAGTAAAGAATAGTATACCAAAAACCTGACTTCCCTGGTGTTTTTTCTACTTCCTCTACATAGGGAATGCGATGATCTTTAACGCCTTTTATATAGTAAATGAACTCTGTTTTGTAGTACTCATACGCTGCGGACTTGGCACTATGAAAGTATCCTGCCAATGCTGCCAATGGTAAGATCCACCAACTGTACATGGTTTGAATAAAGAACAAAGCGCCACCAACATAGCAAGCAATGAAGACGAACGTATCGATGATTGCATCGATCTTCCTTCCGAGATCACTCGATTGACCTGTCATGCGGGCCAGCTGACCATCAGCGGAATCCAATACTCCGGATAGTGTTATGAAAAAACATGCCCAAATCATCAAACCAAGGTTGTCTTGAAAGTAAAACAAATAACCCGATATCAAACCTGCAATCAGGCTAGCCACAGACACCTGGTTTGGGGTTAGCTTCAACCACTTAGACAGTAGGGCAAAATAGTAGCCCGAGAAACGGCTAAAATAAATATCGAAGGTTTCCTCAATAGCCATCAGTTTGATGGATTCAGAAGACTTACGAAAATCTCTTTTTATGAAACTGAACATACGCAGGTTATTTGGCGCGCTTAACTCGTGAATTCAAGCCTACTTCCTTGGTGGTCAAGAAATTCAGAATCACGCGAGTCCAGGAGTTGTAGCTGTGTAAGTTATTGTAGTGCTCGTGGGCAACCTTCTTCAATTCAGGAAGCTTCGATCCTGGGATATTTGGAAAATCATGGTGCTCATTATGGTAGCCCACATTAAACACCAGTTTATTTAAAGGGCCATAGTATGAATAGGTTTCCTGACCTGGTTTGGTCACGTAATGCTCGGAAACGAAATGCCCAGCCAAAGGGTGAAGACCTGTGGCTAAAATCACTGATAATGTCATGTAGAGAATTCCAAACCATCCAAAGAAGTATGCATAGAGACCAACAAAGGCAATCTGTGTGGCAAAATTGATCACTTCCCATTTGTCTGGTTTTCTGGGGTAAATGAACAATGGTCGCAGTGCGTAAAATAATATTTGAAAAATCATCCAGAACAGTTTTCCGAAGAACCCTCTGAACAGCCTTGCTTCAAGTCTGGTTGGCAGATCCGTATCAACTCCATCCTCGCCCTGTTTCCAGTGGTGCTCCAAATGATAAGCTTTAAAAGCCATGGCAAAAGGGAAGACCAATGGAAAATTAGTGATTAAGGCCAACACATTATTCTTAGCCTCAGAGTGAAAAGCCAGATTATGAGATAGTTCATGAATAGCGAGTACCAAAATATGCACCAGGGTAGACCCAACAATGAATAAGGTCAAGACAAATCCCCAAAAGTTGGCAGGAACTAAAAATGAAGTACCAATCTGAAGTAGAGCTACGATGAGTACCTTGTATTTAAGCCATCGATCAATTCCAAACAGTTGCTTTACTTCAGGAATATCTCGCAGTATTTCCTTCCGCCTTTGAAAATGCGGCTCCCGATCCTCTTTCCAAATAAAATCAACCTTGGTACTCATGCCGCAAAAATAGGTATTAGAAGTTAAATGGATTGACGGATCAGACCCTAAACGATCACCGGTTCTTTGGCCTTAACAGTGATCTGGAAGCAAGCTCACAAAACCCTTTGAGTAAGCTCATAGTGATTTTAGCTTTGGTTGAGCCGGTGGTGCTTGTAGTAAATTCGACGGAAGCACTCATCATGGGATTTAAAACCTGACTCCTGAAACTTTTCACCAAATGTTCATCCTCCGATACCATCACCACCTCCTGCTCGAAGTGGTAACTGACCAGGTCATAGTTACTACTCCCAAAGACCAATTTCGAGTCATCAATCAACATAGCCTTCAGGTGAAACATCCCCGGATGATGCAGCAATGTGAAAAACCTTTTGCCACTTTGTGAAAGTAAATAGTCATGAAAGAGTCCTTTGTTATTCTCCTTTGGGGAGATAATCTCCACCGCTATTCCTGACTGAGCAACTTCTTTAAGTACTGGTAGAAGTGGTTCGGAAACATAGGGAGAAATAACCGTGATCTTACTTTGCGCGCCTCTCACTTCATCAAAAAAGTTCTCATAGAGATCCTTACTCTTTATTCCATTAAAAAAATAAAGTTGCTGAGATTCCAGATCAACTTTGATGGATTGATTGGCTCCATTCCATGTAGATAGAAAATCTGCTTGAATCGCCTCACCTATTGACTGGCCCTCCAACTCGATCATCATATCGTGCCAGGCAAAATTATGGTCACTGAAATTGATTCCACCCAGATAGGAATACAGTCCATCCACCACCATCATCTTTTTATGATTGCGCAATGGATACCGTAGCATCAAAGGTCCAGTCGGATTCACAAATTTGACTTGAACCCCATTGGCTTCAGCTTTATGGATAAGTAGATAAGTGTTTTTTACCTCACTTCTAAACGATGCATCCTTTAAGTATTTGGGTCCAAATACAAAATGATCGCTAACCACTGCCTTGGAAAAGGAATCAACTATCAGGCGTTTATCTCTCGCGGGACTATCGATCATCAAATCAATTAGCTCCTCACCTGCTGCATCCCCTTCAAAGGTCATGGCCTGGACATAGAGCAAGTCTTGAGCGGATTGAGCCCTTTCTCCCAATGCCTTCATAAATGCTGTCGACCCAACCAGAACTTTGGTTTTCATCCTCGAAGTGTGGCTATTAGAACTTCACCGTGGTATTCTTGCGAACTTTTTTGACACTCTCCGTCCTGTACGCAATGTTTAGAATCAACGTATTTAGCCATGAAAACGGCACAGGTAGCTTGCGCTCCATATCCATAAACAACACCACTCTGATTTGATCAGAATTATTGCATGCGTCGTGTGTGTAGTTATCATTGAAGAGAATCCCCTCCCCATTTTTCCAGTAATAGGTTTCACTCAATTCATCCATTTTTGACTTATCAATCACCGAATTGGCCACTCGTATCCAGCATTCCCCATTTGCATTATTATTGGGCACAATGATACCGAGGTGATAACGCATGTAGCCATCATAGTAACCCTCATGTGGCGTGATGTACTGATTGGGATCCAATATGCTAAAAAATGCAGTTCTTACTTTGGGTACTTGATCAATCAATTTGGCAGTTTCCGGACAGTGAACACAGTTTTCCTTCAGCAAGGTCCCAGACTTGATCATAAAAGTCTTCCACTTTACTGTATGAACAGAACTGGACGTGTGATCACCCAAAAGATCCTTCATGTCGGTGATCTTGTCTTTGTTGGTCAGTAAGCTGATGCACTCGTCTCTGATCACCTCAAAGTTTTCTTCTAACAGTGACAACTTTGGATAGTCCTTAAGGTAGTCTTTGGTTAGACTTGGGCTCCTTTTGATGACTTTTTTTGACTCTAACCATCTAAAAAAACTATTTAGTCGGTAAACAATACTCCGATCTGCCATGCTCTTCAATATTTACTACGAAATAAACGAATATATCTCTATAATATATAGCTGAACCTACTTTAATGGCACCTTCCTATCAACTAACTCAAACCTGAGTCGCCCAAGAGTTAACTCGATGACTATTTGCTCAGGAATAACCAATCCTCTTTTAGACCCCAACACATACGCGGCATTATTCTTTTTATATTGGTCTGATGCTGCCAGTATGAAATCATATTTTAGCAAACCATCCTCTACAGCCCCTGAGTGAACTATACCAAAAGGATAGATATCATTAGAAAAATGAATTTTAACTACAGTGGTATCAGATGGCTGATGCTCATAAATCTTATCTCGGAGATTTAGGTAAGTACTAAGCAGATCCAAAACAAGCGTATCCGCTAAGCTTGATTTCTTCACCTGATGTCGGTCAACGTCCTCTACATAAGTAGTGATGGTCAACGAATCGGCGTAATCATATCGGTCTGTCCGGACATCCACCTTCCTGCCAAAGAACACCTGGCGGTAAGAAGTTGCTGGCCTCAGGGAAGTCGTATCGATCCATGATTCCAAACAAATATCTGTGGAGGTGAAAAAATCAAAAAAACCAGTTGTCTGAACTCGGCATTGAATGTAATAGTGCGGCTGTCCATTCAGATGCCAAATCTCCTGATCCAAATAGATTTCGGCTCTTCCTATGGTGAACCAGCCATAGTTCATCGAATAGGTAAGCTCCTCTCCTGGCAGTATTTTCCGGCCCACCTCAGAATCATCATGTTGAGCATTTACACAGGTGCAAAAACCCAGAATTACCCACATAATTGTTAATCTTGCCATTGATAAAGGAAATCTTCCAAATGAAAATTGCACAGGTTTGTCCATATGATTTTTCAAGGCCAGGAGGTGTCAAAAATCACATCGAAAGCCTGAGCCGGCACCTTCGCATGGGAGGTCACGAGGTAAAGATAATCACACCTTTTCCAGATACTAACCAACCCGGAGTATATCATTTTGGATCGAACAGAAGCCTCAATATTGGCGGAACTAAAATTGATGTCAACATTGCTTTGGGTAAGGAGCGAAAGCAACTGAAGCAATTTCTGAAAACCGAAAATTTTGACATTATTCATTTCCATACGTTTTGGAATCCTGCACTGCCGTTACAAATCAGGCGATTTAGTAATGCCAAACATGTTGCCACATTTCATGACACACCCAAGAATCAGTTCATCGGTAAAAACATCATGCCGATTGCGGCTAAAGGGGTTTTCGCATTGATGGATGCCATCATCTCAGTAAGTGAAACACAAGCTGCTTATATCAATCGCTTTTCCAAAAGGGAAATCTCCATCATCCCGAATGGTATAGACCTGGAAGAATACCAAAAACCGGTTGACCCAATTGAGAAATACCTCGACGGCAAATTCAACCTACTCTTTCTCGGGAGACTAGAAGAAAGAAAAGGGTTGATCTATGCCCTGAAAAGTTTTCATGCAATCAAGCAACAAAACGATGAGGTACGTCTCATCATCGCCGGAGATGGGGATGAGCGCCAAATGGCTGAAGATTACATTAATCAGTACCAACTGAAAGATGTGGAAATGCTGGGATTTGTGCCAGAAGAGGAGAAGTTGCGATTGCTCAGAACGTGTGATCTGTATGTTGCTCCTGCTTTATTCGGAGAGAGTTTTGGCATTGTATTGCTAGAGGCCATGGCCATGGGCACACCAATCGCTGGATTTGCGAATCAAGGCTATCTGAATGTGTTATCTGAAGAACAAAAGGTCTACTTTGCTCCCCCTAAAGATCTGGACGGCCTGACGCAAAATATCATCAAACTAATGGAATCAAAAGAACAAAGAACCTCCCTTTCTAATAAGGGTCATGAAATAGTGAAAACCTATGACTGGAACATCCATACGAAAAAAATAGCTAAAATCTACCACCAGTTATTAGATCAATAATTCATCCATGAACTTATCTGCTGTACTTCCTCTTAAGTTTGAAAAAGGCAAAACCAACAGCTTTGAGCAGTGTAAGTTGCTTTTCCAAAGTCTGTTGAAATTTGGGCAGAATCTCCATTTTGAGGAGTTTTTAGTAGTGACTCCAAAACAGGACATGGCATCCATCGAGCAGGAATTGGAACTGTATAGTGCTCATCTGCCACTCCGCTTCATCGACGAAAAGAACTTAATACCTGACGCAATGAATAGGAAAGGTGTTGGTGGCTGGCGTAAACAGCAATTGATCAAGTTGGCGGTGAGTTCGATTGTTCGGTCTACGTATTATATTACGTTCGATGCAGACGTTCTGCTAAAGAACACCATCAGCAATGAGGATCTTATCATTAACGGAAAAGCACTGCTACAACACCAACATAAATCCGTACGGCCACTCTGGTGGAAAGGGTCCGCTGAAATCCTAAAAGTAGATCCAGAAATGGATACTTTGGGAATGAATGTTACTCCTGCCATACTGCACACCCAGACAGTCCAAAACCTCAAAAATCACCTTAGCCAAATGGAAGGCCGAACATGGATCAACCAACTGTTGCTTTCTTATCATGGACTCCCAAAAAGCCTCTGGAAAAAGAGCATCCCATGGACAGAGTACTCCCTTTATTACTTGTTTCTAAGCAACCTTGGTAAGTTGGAAGAAGTACACCAACTAGCTAAAAAGCCGGTTCTTGTTTCCAGTAAAAGCGTTTGGAGTACTGTTGATTTTGATCAATGGGATCCAACTATCGCTTTTCAGCAGGATAAGGTGCCCTTTCTTGTTGTTCAGAGCAACAAACAAATACCCATAGAAAATCTCCGTGATAAGTTATCCCCGTATCTGAACTAGGATAGGTACTCCGTCACTTTCCTCATCACGTAGCGTACATCTTCCAGTTGTAAATCACCGATTATTGCCACCCGGAAGGTATTGCTCTCCGGGATGACTCCAGGATATATGGTGATTTGATTATTATATAGAAAATCGTGCAGGTCATTGAAGTCCAGGTCGGGTTTGCTGTTAAGATCTATCGCTAAAAGGATTTTTGATTGGTACTCATCTGGTAGGTAAAAGTGAAACCCCAATGCTTTGAACCGATCATATAGCACCTGCCAGTTGGCCTGATACCTTTGCCAGCGAGCCTTCACTCCCTCCTCCAGCGTTTCCTTGATCGCCTCCATAAAAGCGTAGCAGATCTGAACCGGAGGAGTAAACCTGAGCTGATTCTTTTGCTGCAGATTATTCCACTGGCTGTAGAGGTCAAAATAAAAGGCACGTTGATTCTTTTTCAGCTCTTCAATTCGATCCTTGTGAAAAACCACGAAGGACAACCCTGCCATACCGTGAATACACTTATTACTGGACGAAAAGATATAATCAACAGGAGTCTTTTGCAGATCAATCGGATAGGCGCCATAAGAGCTCATCGCATCCACTATTAGCTTCACTCCTAGTTCCTGACAAACATCCGCTATCTCCTCCAGAGGATTCATCATCCCGGTAGAAGTCTCATGATGGATGATGGCCAGGTGAGTAAACTTGCCACCTTGCAGAGCCTTTCGAACTTTAGCAGGCTCAGGATAGTCTCCAAACCCAAAGGCTGTGTCATATTCCAGGCCGTAGCTCTTGCAGATGGACTCCATGCGCAGACCATAAGCTCCATTAGTCACTATCAATACCTTGTCATCATCGCCAATAGCTGAGACCAGTGTAGCTTCCATAGCACCCGTACCACTGGCCACAAACAGACCTACTTCGTGTGTCGCCTGACCATTTCCAATCTCCAGAATGCCATCACAGATCTGGTGCATCAAATCACCAAACTCCTGCTCACGAGGGCAAATATCTTCAACGATCATGGCTTCTTTCACTCGCTGAGAAGTGGTGGCCGGTCCTGGGTTGAGGAGTAGGTTTCTTTTAATGGCTTTTTGATGAGTGAGCTTACCTAGCATGTTGTTTATTGCTTGTGATGAGAAAGATTTTTCCAATGAAAACTTGCTTTCGTATAACCCTTTTAATTCTCCTAAGGGACAATTGTGTTAACTGCCTTTAGGGTATGGGCAATTTCAACAATTTCTGAAAAATCTTTCGTTTGAATCGATGATCATTTCAAGTTATCCATGAAATCCTTCTTGTTGTCGATCGGCTTGATGGTTGGTCTTCCAAGGTCCTTTCTTGCTCCTTTTTTGGTTTTGATCTCCAAAAAAACCGGCCCATCGGCTGAAACAAAGTCCTTCCACACCTCAGCTAGTTCTTTCCTATTGGAAACACTCAGAGCTGATTTATACCCACACCCTTCAGCAATCTTGCGCAGATCCAGGTCAAAACCAACTGTTGGCTGACCACCGACTGAATCGTGTGCGCCATTATTAATCACTATATGATAATAGTTTTTAGGTGCCTGATCAGCAATGATACCCGCAGCGCCCATGTGCATGATGAACGCCCCGTCCCCATCCAGGCAATATACTTTTCTATCTGGCTTGGCCAGCGAAATACCCAAGGCTATCTGAGAAGCATGGCCCATACAGCCAACCGTCAGAAAATCTCTTTGATGGCCCGATTGATCGGCTGCCCTTTTCTCAAAAACTTCTCTAGAGGTTTTTCCCGTTGTGGACACTACCACATCATTAGCTGAAAGTCTGTCCAGAATTTCCTTCACAGCATCTTCTCTGTTCATCTCAAAGTCTGGAACCTCAGGGAGGTTTTGCATTTTGTAAGGTGCAAAGGTGTCTTTGCGCACCAAGAGAATATAAGGCGCCTGATGGGTCTGCATGTAGCTCACCGCGGTTTCCACCTGTGACTTAGCTTCTTCCAGATCATCAGATAGTACGTCATAGCGAACCTCCAAAGCACTTATCAATGCTTCGTTTACTCGACCTTGCTTTACGTGCTGTGGCTCGTCTTTCACTCCCGGCTCTCCTCTCCAGCCGACCATGATCAGCATCGGAATGCTATAAACTTCAGGATCAACCAATGAAGTCAACGGATTGATGATATTGCCAAATCCAGAGTTTTGCATGTAGACAAAAGGAATCTCACCTGTGGCCAGGTGATGACCAGCAGCCAGAGCAACTGCTCCGCCCTCATTGGCGGCAATAATGTCTGTTCCCGAATCGGCAATACAGCCGCAAAAATCCTTCAAAAGAGAATCAGGCACTCCAGTGCTGAAGTGAATACCGTGTGATTTGATAAGGTCTAAAAAATCCTTTGGATCAAGCATGCAAGTGATTGTTAAATGTACTTCTTACAAAAATCAGGCAGTCCGTTGGCATAAGACTTTCTACTGACAGTATCTATAGCACTAGTTGGGCAAAATGGTCAAAATTTCTTTGATGGACATACAGTATTGATCTGCTGCTTCCTTGGATCTCTTATGCTCCAAAATAGACTGAGCCGTCTTCTGCATAGCCGGGAATGCACTTCTAAGCAGGTGATTGGCATAAATTACAATACTGAAACCCGCAGCCTGCAACTCATCTTCTGTAAACTGGTTGTAAGACGAAGGCACCGAAATCACTGGCACTTTCACCTCAAACTCCTCGTACCTCTTCATGAACTCCAATATCTCTTCACCATCCTTGTGACGGCTATGAATCATGATGCCATCAGCTCCCGCCTCGATATAGGCTTTGGCTCTGGTCAGCGCATCTTCCATTCCCTGCTCAGCAATCAAGCTTTCCAGACGAGCAAAAATCATGAAGTCGTCAGTCATCTGTGCTCTCTTGCCTCTAGAGATCTTTTCAGAAAAACCTTCAATGGTATCGAGCGTCTGCTCTACTTCTGTACCGAAAAGGGAGTTTCTCTTCACACCGGTTTTGTCTTCTATGACAATGGCCGAAACACCCAGGCGCTCCAGATTTTTGACCAGTAGCTCAAAATGCTCAGGAATTCCACCTGTATCTCCGTCCAAAATAATAGGCTTGGTGGTCACGTCCAGAATGTCGTTAATTGTCTGGAAACGAGAAGTTCTATCCACGTATTCGGTATCCGGTTTGCCTTTGGCAGTGGAATCGGTCAGGCTGCTCACCCACATGGCATCAAACTCCCTGATCTCGCCTTCGGCCTCAAACCTGGTGTCCTCCACGATCAGCCCGGAGATTCCATTGTGAGCTTCCAGCACGCGTACGATATCTTTAGAGTCCAAAAGCCTCTTTAGTAGACGTCTCCTGATGTCTGGAGTCGTTCCGACTTCCTTCAATGCATTGCGCAAGCCAGTGGATGAAATTCCATGCGTATATTCTGGCTCCACCAGTTCACCACCCCATTCTTTCAAAAGCTCAATCACTTTTTGTCGGACATGGCGCTGTGGCCCCGATTTCCAATCACTGCCATGCACCACATAGTCGGGCTTCAGCTTCCGTAAATTCTCTTCATAGTCAAGCTCGTATTGTGGAATCACCTCTTTAACTCCCTTGAGATTCTCCAGGATTTTTTTTCGCTCGTCGAAAGACAAAAAAGGCATTCTACTAAATTTTGCCACTGCCTTATCGGAAAGCAATCCTACAGTCACCTCTCCCAATTCTCTTGCAATCTCAATAATGTTAATATGTCCATGATGGATTAGATCCGTACCCATTCCCACATATACTTGCTTCATATATCTATTTTTAAAAAGATTGATTCTAATTTCGAGCAAATTAAACCCAAATTATGCATTAAAGCATAATTTGCCCTACGGGCTGACGAAAGCTTTGGCTTTGTCAGGGTTACCCTGACAAATAATTCTAGAATACAGAATTATTTCGTCAATATTCAATAGAGTATTTACCATAGCTACCCTAAATATTCAATTGAATAATCCGGGTTAAAGTGAATTCAGAAAGGGAGGAAAATAATGTCTAAAAGAATTGATACTGCTGTGATACTCGCTGCTGGTAAAGGGACCAGATTGAGACCCTATACTCACGACATTCCTAAAGGATTCATGCAAGTAGGCGAAGAAAGGCTGATTGAACGATCCATTCACTTACTCAAAAAAAATGGCATCCAGCATATCATTATCGGAACAGGACACTTACATGAGCATTATGAGCAGCTGGCGAAGGATCAGGGATTACAGACCTTCTTGAGTCCTGAGTTTGCTACAACTGGTAGTTTTCACACACTTTGTTATGGAAAACAGCTGATCAATCAGGATTTTCTACTCCTGGAATCTGACCTGCTCTATGAAGAAAAGGCCATAACTACGCTGTTGAATAACAGAAATGAAGACGTCATTCTCTGCAGTGGATTTACCCACTCGAACGATGAGGTTTATATTTCAGCGAGTGAAGGCCACTTGAGGAACCTTTCCAAAAAAAAGGAGGAGCTGGACTCAATAGATGCCGAGCTAGTGGGCATCTGGAAAGTGTCATTAAGGTTATATGAGAAGCTTTTGGCGTATCATCAGCAAACCCCTGAGGCCAAAAACATGGACTATGAAGTAGCCATAGCCAACTTATGCGCAAAAGGATATCCAGTGAGTTTAGCGCAAATAGAAGATTTGATCTGGTGTGAGATAGATAATGAGGAGCACCTGGAGCGAGCGAAAAAACAAATTCTACCTAAACTTTAATCAAGTTTTAACATGATAAAATCCTATCTGAAGCACTTATCCATTTCTTCGCGAATTGGTAAGCTGATTAAAGGAACAGAAATCATCAAGTCCTTGTATTGGTATGATCTACCCATCAAAGAGGCTTTGGGATGGAGTGGAATCAGAAGATTTATGCGTTTTAATCGCGTCTCCAAACAGTCGGATGAAATCGCGGGGAATTACAAGATCACTAGAATATATAACGGCCCGGCCATCAATGATGGCCTGTCCGCATCCGGCGCTACGGTATGGAACTATACCCGTCTTAAAAATCCACCGATCATAGAAGGAGACCAAACATGTGACGTCCTGGAAAAAAATGCCGCAAAAATCATTAAGGAATACAAAAACAACATCGATAAAATAGTCACTCACCCAGACAACACCAGCCTGGCCAAAGATGGCACCTGGTCAGGAATCTTTCTCTACGGCGTTGGTGGCAAAAAGGACCCAATGTACGAGCAGTTTTTCAAAGAAACCTACGAGGTTTTAGATCAGTTGCCCATTTCTAAAAACTTTGGTTTTGCTTTGATTTCCAAACTATCTCCTGGAGTGAGGATCTTACCTCATTGTGGGTCCAGCAACCTGCGCTTTCGGTATCACCTGGGACTAGATGTGCCCGAACCTGACAAAGTAAAAATTAGAGTAGGCAAAGAATGGAAGCACTGGAAAGAAGGCAAAGCGTATGGATTTGACGATTCATTTGAGCACGAGGTGATACACGATGGGGAAAAAGATCGAGTGGTACTAATTGTTGATGTTTGGAACCCTAAGATTACTCAGGAAGAAATCCAGATATTTGACAACAAGCTGTTCAACCAATTTGGTAATAGGTAATCTAAGCAGGAGGCTCCCACAGTCCAGTCTTTTTATTTCTGGTGCCTCCCATTCCCAGGTAACCATACATCTGTTGTAAATACCCTTCAGTGTCTTTCGGCACCTGCACGGTCTTTCCTTTAAATGTTGCTTCTTTCAGTGGAAAGATCAGTTTCTCGTGAATCAGTTGAGTTTCATTGAAAGGTGCTCCTTCCAAATAACACTTGAGGTGATCACCATGCTGTTTGTAAAAAAAGACATCAAAATCAAACCCCTTGTACGAAAAATAGACTTTGGGCCCGTTGTGATTGGCAGAGGAATCATGTAAACTCAATCCCGCAGGCATGCGGTCCCTCATCTCACAAATTTTCTCATAAGAGGACTCCATCATCCCTACATCAATATCAATGTCATGTGGAATGATATCTCCTCCACGGTAGTACCCCAAAAGTGTCCCAAAATCCAACCAAAACGGCTCTCCTAGTTCCTGAAGGACTCCTACACCAAGCTGATACATCTCGTTTAAGATTTGCAGCTTTCGCTTTCGGTAATTTCCTGGAAGTGCAAATAAAACTACATTTGCAACCCTCTGAACATGCCTACTGATTCTAGTCATAGGACAAAAAAAAGGATTTTAATTGGTAAAGATGACTTCTGACAGAAAGCAAATACCTATCGATCTGGTTTACACCTGGGTAGACGGAGATAATCCAGATTACTTACAGGTCTACAATCAGTATGCTGAAGTCCCAAAAGACCTGAATCCTGAAAGAATACGTGATAGCTTCCACTTATTGAAATATAGCCTTAGATCGGTGGAGAAGTACCTTCCATGGATCAGAAACATCTATATCATTACCTCCAGACCTCAAAAACCCGATTGGTTAAAAGATGATCATCACCAGGTAAAGATCATCCATCATGATCAGATCATAGAAGAGCAGTACCTACCCACTTTCAACTACAACACCATCGAAAGCTTCATGCATAAGATTCCCGGGTTGTCCGAGTACTTTTTGTATAGCTGTGATGACTTTCTCTTTGGCAATGAAGTGTCCATAGACGATTTTCTGGATCTACAAGGACGGATGACTGTCTTCGGAACTTTCTTTGGTGAGAATTTGAAGTTCCGAATTTTTGAAAGTAAAAATGATATTGTCAGCCTAGGAAGAGTGGAACACAACCCCATTCTTTATAAAAAATCGTTTATTGAGGAGTTGCAGAAGCATTATTCAGCCCTCTTCCACGAAACGAGAGCTTCCAGATTTAGACGTGATGACAACATCACCATGCAGAAGGTATTCAAGCAATGGATGTTGACTCATCACCGCGATCTGGCCAATCCGATAACTGTTTTTGAGCTTAGCAAGATCCATACGTTTCATAAAATCAAAAATAATTTCACCAGACAGCAGCGTGCTCTTGAGAAGCTAGAAAACAAAAAACCTAAATTCTATTGCCTAAATGATGATCAGCGTGACAAGCCCAACCCAAAGGTGGTGAGCCTGGTAAAAGACTTTCTGGAAAGGACATACCCCGATAAAAGTCAGTTTGAAATCTGAATGTTGATCACTACAATCCCACACCAGAGAACAGATTTAAACCATAAAAACGCACTACTTTGCTGACTCATTAAGCTTTTCGTTCTCAAACAAACATCAAAATCTCTCTGAAACCATGATCAAAATTATCCCAGTTGCTGGTTTAGCCAATCGAATGAGGGCCATTGATTCCGCCCTCGCCCTGAGCTTGGAAACTAACCAAAAGCTGGAGATTATTTGGGAAATGGATCAACTGATGAGTTGTCGGTTTGAAGATTTGTTCAAGCCAATAAAAAAGGTAAAAATCACCAACACCAGGCGACTTCCTCTGATCTATCGAAAAGCAGATAAACGAAATCTGAGTTTACCCCATTTCCTTCGAACCATCAAAGGCTATGAATACTTCTCAAACGAACGATCCGCAGCATTGGTAAATAAGAAAACCAACCTTAACGATCTTATCACAAGTAAAAAAACGATTATATCGAGCTATTCGAGATTTTACCCAAACCCTCATCCTTATCAGGCATTTGAGCCGATTGATGAGCTTCAGCAGCAGATTCTTGATCACACCAAGGCTTTCAATGAACATACCGTGGGAATCCACATACGCAGATCCGATAACACTAAATCAATTGAGAACAGTCCGCTCTCGCTTTTTGAGCAAGCCATAAGAAAAGAACTATCGAAGAATCCAAATGCCTCTTTTTACCTCGCCTCAGACTGTCAGGAGACAAAACAAGAACTGCTGGAAAAATTTGGTGACCAAATCGCAACTGACATGAGCCCAGTCAGTAGAAACTCCAGGGAAGATATTCAGCGTGCCTTGGTAGAACTCTATGTGCTTTCCAAAACATCGAAGGTATTCGGATCGTACTGGAGCTCATTCTCGGATACTGCATGCCATATCTCAGGCATCAAAAACATCACTGTTCGGAAAGTCTGAATCGACTATTTGTCGATTTAATAGCTCTGATAGCAAGCTTTGTTCAGATGATGGCTGAGGTCACATGCCTCCAACTCATTTGGCTAGCTGATCCAACAACCGCACCATGCTGACATCTTCTACCTCATTGCATCGTTGATTCTTTTCCTTAAACCCTTCCTCCCCTTCAGGACGCCCACGTGATACGTTCTGACGATGGAGATACTCCTCAAAAGACTTGATGTAGTAATGGTTAATTCGCCAGCCGATAGCTGCATGGTCAGTAAGCATCTTCCCAAACTTATGGGCTTTATAATGCCACCAGTGCGCACTGAAAGCAAATCGGTTATTGCTCAAAAAATCGCCATTGGCCAGATCCTTGTGATCAGAGTATAACTCCTCGCGTCTGGTGTAAGCCCGCAACACTGGCATATCTGGCGTCTGTTCATGGCCATTGTTTCCAAAATTGATGCGCGGCACTTTCACTCCTTTGATTTTCTCGGCATCAACAGTTTTCAACCAGTCGGTCAAATTGGTTGCTTCATTCAGCGGAAATAGAAACTCATCCACATCGATTTTCATCACCCATTGATAATCTTTCCGGTAGTTTTTGGCTGCATGAGCAAAGCCCATATGGTTTTTGTTGCGCTGGTAAAATTTGGTAGGGCCATCGTATTTGGTGCCATCCCAGTGAGTCCAGAGATGCCTGGTTACCTGGCCTTTCTCCTCGTAAGGTCTGAGGATCTCTCTAGCCTCCTCCCCACCATCCTGATCGTACAGGTAAAAATGCTCCACTCCCACGCTGAGGTGATAGTCTAACCATTCTTTCAGGTAAGAATTTTCATTTTTGAAATTGGTGGCGAACGTTAGGAAATACTTCTTGCTCATGGACAGCCGTAAGTAGTTTTTTATACTGAAATACGCCGCAAGTTAGTGATACATCATTACGCAAGTCCATTCGGTTTGGACATATCCCCTGAAAAGTTTCAAATTCCAAGCATCCTGAAGTTATTTTGGGTCTTCATTTTTAAATCAAATGCATTGGAAAAGCCAGCCATACTTATTCCCTCATGTGATAAATACGCCGACGTATGGCCTGCTTTTTTCTATACGCTTGACAAGTTTTGGGCGGAGTGTCCATATGATATCTACCTGGTGAGCAATCACTTAACGTATGATCATCCATCGGTTAAGCCTATTTTACTCGGTGATGACATTGACTACTCTACCAATTTGCTGAATGCGCTGGAACGGGTACCGCATTCATATGTCATAGTTTGGATAGAGGACATGATCATGTGCAGAAAACAGCCTGCTGAAATCGACAAGATCATGGCCAGAGCTATAGAAGAGAACATCTCTTATCTCAGACTCTGGAAAACGGAGGATAACCTGGGGGAAGTCATTTTGCCCGGTATTCATACCTTACCGAAAGGACTAAAATTTAGAGTGAGCTTAAAACCTGCTCTTTGGAAAAAAGAAACATTGCAAAAACTGATCGTTAAAGGGGAGACACCACATCAGCTGGAACGCATCGGCACCAAACGCTCCTGCGAACTTTCTGATACATTTTGTGGCCTCACCACCGACATGCAGCCATTTAGGCCACGGTTTATCAACTCCATTTATCGGGGTGGTTATGAACCAGGCGCGCTGGACTATTTGAAAAGTATAGGATTCGAATTTGACCAAATCAATCGACCCGTACGCTCGTCACCATACCAAAGAATTAGAAACAATCTCATCACTATGGCAAACGACTTGAGCTACTTCTTTCATAAACTTTTTATCAAAACCAAAAGGTAGCATTAGGTCAAAGACCTTCTATTTTGAATGATCTGGTAGGACTTGCGTTAAGATCTGATTCATTTTTTGCACCTGCGCTGTAACGGAATACTCTTCAATTGGTCCGTGATTATCCAAATCGTTGAGTCTTGATTGGAACAAATACTCCATTTGATCAGCGATTTGCTCAATGTCATCGGGTTGGCACACAAATCCAGATTTGGTTTCCTTAATAATCTCATTGACTTCCGTGTTTGCAGAAAGAGCGAGAATAGGCTTTTGAGCGGCCATGTAATCATACAATTTGGCGGGAACCATCCACTGATAGTAGTTGCTAACCACCAGCAGCAAAACATCCCAGGATTTCAATACCTTAATGGTTTGACTGACTTCTACTGCTGGTTGGATATCACAGAATGATTGCAGCTTCAGTTCGTTCAGATAATACATGAACTCTGAGTTGGGACTACCAGTCATCACCAGTCGAACCTCATTTGGAGAATGATCATACTTCTGCACAAAAAGCGCAAAGGCTTTTAAAAGGCTCTCTGGAGACACAAACTTTCTGAAAGACCCAAAGTATCCAAATCGGTAAACCTGATCCTTACCAGCATCGGAAGTAGCTGGATCGTACAAAGACTGGTCAAACGCATTTCGAACGAACCTAAATTTAGCACTCACAGACGCAGGATACACCTCCGTGTATCTTTCCTTACAGGATCTGGTGTTTAAAATGACGTGAGCTGCCGAATGAAAGAAAGTTTTTTCCAATCGGTGAATCCATCTCTGAATTACTCTTGGTCTAAGAGCCATTTTCTCTTCAAACACGGTCCACGGATCACGCAGATCAGCCACCCACGGAATGCCACTCCACTGACTCAGCCGGTGACCAACCAACAGACCTGACCAGGGGTCAGCATTGACAAGAATGACATCAGGCTTATGCTTTCGGATCAGCGCTTTCCCCGCCTTTATTGCTCCGGGGATGTCCCACATGTATTGATCTAGCGGTGTGAGGGATTTGGAAGGTTTTTTGGATAAATCCGGCTTGACAGAGGTCGATGATCCGGGCTTTGAAGTGAAGAGGTTGATGATGGGTCTAAGCCATGGAGTGATAAATCCATAATTCACAGTTGTCGTTGAATCCTCATGGAAGCTTGATACTTCTTTTTCTTGAAAATGTGGTGGAGAAGCCAATACAATCACTTCCCAACCATGAGCGGGCAGGTAGTTGACCATGTTCAATGCTCGCTTCTCCCCGACTACACCATGTGGAGGAAAATAAGGAGATATCAGCAAAAGCCGTTTATTCATATCCCTTATAATCCAAAAGTGAACTGCTTTTGTGTACAAAGAAGAAGTCTCCCCCCGTCAAAGCCTGATCATAGGGTCTATAGTGAAGGTCAATGATATCGTATAGTTTGTAATCATGCTGATACATGATGGCGATCAGATCATCAATACCAGAGCGGCCAACGTAAGCATCCAAACATCCAAATTCAATGATAAACAACTCCACCTTCCCGAGTAATTCTGTGCAGCCCTTTAGCGCCTCCACCTCGTAGCCCTGTAAATCTAACTTAATTAGATCCGGCTTGAGACCCTTCTCCTTACAATAGCCATCGAGATCAATTATTTCACAATCAACCTGCCTTGTGCCTTCGCCTCTTACATGATCCAGTAGTGATGATCCACTTAAATTCTTATCATTGTTCTCCCAAACGTTCAATTGCATGGTACCCTTACGTGCACCTACTGCCTTCTTCTCCAAAACGTAGTTTCCGGGTAGATGTCTTAAATTCTCTTCCACAAATTGATTGACCATCGGATTAGGTTCGAATAGCGTAAAATGAGCATTTGGAAAGAACTCATTCATGAGCTTCGTCCAGTTTCCTTTGTGAGCCCCTGCATCAATTACACACTTCGGCTCAAAACCAATTTGCTGTAAATTCAACATTCTGTTTTTCAAATGTGCAGACTTGACGCTTAAGGTCTTACGGGCAAATGGGTTCCTAAATTTCATGGATATGATATAATAAAGTTCTTTCATTGTTTACTTCCACTGGTGCGGACGTGCCAAATTTAAAGTCCAAACCTTTCAAGTCTGGATGAATTCTTTTGGAGTCGCTTTGTGGCACACTTACAAAATAGCAAGTCTCTTTTCCACAGACTGGACAGGGACTGTGTTTTCTAATTTTGCCAAAAACCAATTTTTCTTTCCTAAATGGAATTTGGTGATCCATCAGCAAATCTCTGAGGACCATCTCTGGATTCCATCGGTAAGCATGCTTAAACCATCCGAGTCGTTTTTTCTTCAAATGTGATCGATCCTGGTGGTAGCGATCATACCATTCATCTATAAAGTAATCATAGATTTTCATTCTCGCAGACATGCTTTTGCTGTCTCCATAGGAAAAACGATCGTTCACGCCATTGTGTCCATCCATGTAGGAGAAGCCAATACCGTGTGCCCCAGTAGCAGGCTTAAAGTCTTGTAAAAAGTACAAATCCGGGCGAGACCAAATGACCAAATCATACTTTCCATACTTCATCTCAAAAGATTCCTTCATCTCAGCGCATCGTTTCATGGACAGCCACTGGAGCAGGTTACCTTTCATCTGCTGGTTATCCATCAGATTTTCACTGTAGGCCTCCGGATCATTCAGCTCAGGATCTGGTTCAATGCGTATTTCATGATGATCAGCAAAACTCTCAATCAAATCGACCGATGCAGGATGTGGTGATTCAGGAAAATGCGCTACGACATCTATGGGTAAATCGAGATGCTTGAGCACATTCTGATGGAGACTTTCCAGGCCTATTTCAATATGGCGTGGTAATGAGGACAGACAGAGTAATGCTCGCTTCACTTTCTAATCTGTTTCATCAACTGGTATAGGTATTGGATGCCATATCGCTGTTTGCTGAATCGGCCTGTGATTCGCTCATGTATTCTGGGATTCATCGGGCGTTTAGATAAATCTACGTCTGCCTTTTTGGCCAGGTTGATTCCTTCTCCCTCTACCTCCATATAAACATTCATCTCCAGAGGCAACATAGTGGCTGCAAAAGTTCTAATGACATTTCTAACCCTGCGGGTAGTGAGTACATATTGGGTTTCGTCTCTGAACCGATGCTTATCACCAAACAGATCAAACTCAAGATTGGGGAATTGGTCCATCCAGGCTGACCGATTCACATCAGTTACAACTGGCTCGAAAAAAGCATCATATACCGCTTTAGACTCCTCCAACTTACATAACCGATGTGCCCGCTGCCCCATCTCTATTGGCACCTGATACCTGGCAAACTCGCCTTTATGGTTTTGTCCCAAATCTCCAAAATTAGTCGTATGAGACACCCTCGGGTAAAAGAAGTATTTGTCTTGGTCTACCAGATAACTAATAAAAGTCTTTTTCCAGGAGTGCTCCGGCCAATCCAATATAGCCGGGTGAATATCAGGTGAGACCAACTCTCCTCGATCTAACCAGCCACGGAACTCACCCCACCACTCTTTGGTCCAAAGTTGTCCCCAAGAGGAAGGTAGCTGCAGGTAATAGTTGTCAAAACCATCCTGCATGGCCATAAATCTCATGTGTTTGAACTCTCGCACATCATAAGAGTAAAGAGAGATACCGGCGAGGGAAGCGTCTGACTTACAAAAGTGTAAAGCCTCAAGGGAATAAGTATAGAAATATGGAGAAACCAACAGATCATCCTCCAGAATGATGACTGATTCGTATTGGTCTGTGAGATCTCCACACTGAAGCACGTGAGCCCTGGTGCCAAGCGGCTTATCACTTACGTTGATTTGTTTATTTCCATGAGGCCAATCAAAACTCTTCGCCAGATGCAAAACCTCAGGATGTGGATCATGGTCCAAACTAATGATCAGAGGAACCTGACCCGCTCCATATTCAGCACGTAATAGAGAACCCAGCAGTCTGGATAAAGGCTCCGGCCTATTGTAAGCCAGTACTACTATGGTAGGGATGTTACCTTGCTTATTCATCAATTTTACTATTGTGGTCAAATGACCAACACCCTAAAGGTAGGTCTGTCTCCATTACTAGAAATTCATTTTACTTTGAAGTAGACACTAATTGGCATAACCTTGCATTTGAAATATAGATTATGAAATTCATCTTAGAATCCATAAAGCCATATATTCCCAAAATTCTCTTTGGCACCCTGCTAAGCTCCGGTTCTGGATTGTGCGTATTGGTTCTTATCAGAATCATCAATTCGCACCTTCAAAATAAAATGACGCAATTTAATATATTCGATTTCTCATCAAAATTCGTCGTTTTATTAATTGGATTTATCATTCTGGCAGTTTTCGCCACATCAGTTCTTGCCAAAATTACTAATCAAATAATTCTGGACTTAAGACTGAGAGTCTCACGCATCGTCCTCAATTCTAGTTTTCAGCAACTAGAGTTCAAAAAACAATCCATCATGGTGGTGATGGTCCAGGACATTAAAACAATCGCTGGTGTATTTAATAGGATTCCTGGCACTATCTCTCGGTTGGTTATCGGTATTGGCGGTATTACCTACCTATTCATTATCTCCTGGAAGCTCTGTCTGGTCATATTAGGGTTGTTTGCGGTAGTTTCGGTAATCACTTACTTCACCAACAAGCGACTAAATGTCATTGCAGAATTGTCCCGAAAGAGCCAGGGAAAAGTTTATAGAGGATTTGCTGAGATGGTGTATGGCATCAAGGAACTTTACTCCAACCCGCTCCATAAATCTTATTATTTGAATAAGTACCTGCCGGAGGTCTTTCAGGAAGAGTACACGCAGACGGTACGTGAAAAGAAGAATGGTGAAATTACTGGCAAGGCCAATGAGGCGGTAATGCTCCTGGGAATCGGAGTACTCATCATATTGATCAATGTCTATGAGGTAGTAGAAACAGGGACTTTTGTGGAGTTCCTTACAGTATCGCTATTTATCATCGGCCCACTGTCATCGCTGGCTAGTTTTACCAAGTCCTTCAGCCCATTCAGAGCAGCACTGAAAGAAATCTCTGAACTAGGTCTGAAGATCAATCAAGTTACTTCGGACCAGGAAGTACTGGCTCCTGATACATTGAAGCAGAACATCCGCTATGAGGGCATTTCATTCAAATATTACAATCAGGACATTGATGATTACTTTCAACTCGGTCCACTTGATCTGGAAATTGTTCGTGGCAAAATCACCATGATTATCGGCGGGAACGGCAGTGGTAAAACGACCCTCGCCAAAGTAATCTGCGGGCTCTATCTCCCACAAAATGGAGTCGTCAAGATGGGAGATACTGAGATAAACACGTCAAATCAAGACAGTTTCAGAGAACTATTTAGTCCCATTTTCACGGACAACCACTTATTCAAGGATTTGGGTTACATCGATCCGTGGGATGAAACAAAAGCCAATGCACTACTGGATAAGCTGATACTGAGTCATAAAGTCGGGTTCAAGGATCAGAAAATCACGACAGACCTGTCCATTGGCCAGCAAAAACGGCTTGCAATGATCAAGGCTATAATTGAAAACAATGAGATCTTCTTATTCGATGAATGGGCAGCTAATCAGGATCCACGATTCAAGAAGGTATTTTATGAGGAGATTATCCCGGAATTGATCGAGCAACAGAAGACAGTAATTATCATCTCTCACGACGATGCCTACTTTGACCAGGCTGACTATTTGGTGAGGTTGAGAGATGGACAGCTCGTAAAGCAGTAATCAATACCCGTGGATTTGGTCATACTCTGAAAATGACCTTCCGAGTATTGCGGCTAGTATTCCATCTAAGTAGGCTTTATCTACGGCTAGCTGCCCTGCACTCACTCGGTGATTGAGTTTATCGAAGAAATATCTCCATCTCCGTTTGATCCAGAATGATAAATTCTTGTGAAGAGCTCTGCCGGTACCCAGACGATGCTTCTGCATCAGGTATCTGGTATATCCTGCTCTGAACATTCGCTGAAGCGCCCACTGGTCGGTAGCTCTGGATTCGGGCACTTCTTCATAGGAAATGGCCTCTTCACAGTAAACCAGCTTTCCACCCAGGTCTGCCATTTGGTAAAACATCAAGGCATCTGATCCACCTACATCATTGTACCGCTCATTGAGTCTCAGTGAGTGTTTTTCCAGGAATTGTACATCTAGGAGTGAGTTACCATCACCACTGGTCTCCAGCACATCGCCCGTCCGGTATACTTTCCGGTTATTGAAGACTTCAAAAATATCGGACGACATCTGCATGTTCTTTGGATAATTATAGACGACCTTCCCCCTCACCGCTGTAGCATCATACTGTTGTCGACAAGCGAGCAGTTCCTTCATCCAGTTAGTGTCCAGAGTCTGATCATCGTCAAATATCAGCAGGTAGTGCGCTCCCAGTTCGACCGACGTATCGATCAGCCTGTTTCGGTTGTTGGTAAACCCTTTTCGAGGCTCCTGCAAAAAACGGCATTCAAAAGGCACCGAAGTTCGAAACATCTCAAAGATCTCCAAATTCTCCTCATTACCTTCTTCGTTATCACTGACCAGCAAAATGGTCCGCACACCCTCTGGTAGCTCCACCTTCGCGAAAGAGTTTAGGGCTTTTTGGAGCATCCCTGGCCTACGATAGGTACACAAGCCCACACACACTATTTCCTTGCTAACTCCCATGTACTATTTGGTATTCAAAATAATCCTTCTCTTGCAAGCCGTGCCAGACACCTTTGGCAAACAACCACTTTGCTATCCATTTGATTTTAAAGTCTTCAGAACCTAACGGATAAAACGGAGCTCTGGAAATGCACCACATGAACTCTTTCAAACAAAATCTCTTGGAGTCCTTTCTGGCGTGCGCCAAACCGAATCTGTGTTTCAGTATATAGAATTTGTTGTAGCCATATCGATACCTTCTTTTCAAAAGCCACTCCCTGTTTGCTCTGCTCAAAGGAACTTTCTCATACGCCAGAGCCTCATTGCACCAGACTATCCTGGCGCCTTTATCATTTAATTGCTGGAAGAATAGCTGATCTGATCCACCTCTCAAATTAAGCTCATGGTGAAATCGGTGACCCTCACGAATCCAGTCTGTCTTGAACAGCACATTCCCGGTTCCTGATCCATGCTGCCGTTCACCAGTCTGGGGAAAATGCATTCGTTGCAGCATATTTCTAAGTCGAACATGCAGATTTACTTCATCTGGCCACAAAAACACCACTTTGCCATTAACCACATCTGCATCGTACTCCTCCATACATTGCAGAAGGGTTACGAGCCAGCCGGGTTCGACTGTCTCATCATCATCGAAAAAGGCAACGTAAGTCGCACTATGCTGGAGTGCTACCTCAAGAATTCTGTTTCTGGCAAACACAATCCCTCGATTTCCCTCTATTAAATACTCGATTGGAAAAGATAACTTAGGACGAAAGCTATCCACTACTTCCCGTGCACTAGCTTCAGCGTCATTGTCACATACCAGCAGTTTGAGATTGACATTAGATGGTAAGCGAAGCTGCGCTACCGAATCGAGTGCTTCGGTGAGCATGTCAGGTCTTTGATACGTGCACAACCCAATACACAAAAGTGGATTCTCTTCTCCCTTCATTTGGCCAAATTTAGGTCGATCAATTGACACAGCTTAGCTTCCCTTTCGAAAAGACAAATCGTATTCCATTTTGGTTTCTTGCCACACCGCAAACATGGACTTGTAACCTAGCCATAGAGAAGCAACATAAGACTGATGAGTCTCCTGACGAAAACGCTTGATGGTTTTCCTGGTATACTGGAAGAATTTCCAAAATCCGTGATCTACTAGAGGATTGAGCAGGTATAATGTCAATGCCTTTTTCATTTTTCCCTCAAACTCCTCTCTACGTATGGGCTCCTCTCTAAATTCGCGATCGTGATAAATGGATACTCCCGCCAATACACCAATTTGATAACCACTCGCTTTGACACGATGTGCATAGTTATCATCCTCGCCATAATGATGAAAAAGTGGATGAAACTTACCAACGGTCATTAGACAGCTTCTAGAAAGCATCCACGCCGCTGCATTGACAAATGGCACGTCAAATAGCTTAGAAGAAGAATCATTCTCCAGGTGACCTAGCAGACCAGGCACTAGCTGATCCCGCATGTACCATCGAAAGTTACGGTCCAGGTCGGTGCCAGCTCCATTCAGGTGAATCGGCGATACTATGCCATATTCATGTTTTTTGTTAATTATTTCTTGCAAAGCCCCCAAAGTATCTTCATTTACCCACGCATCCTGATTGAGCAGGAAAAAGCACTCATACCCTTGTTCCAATCCCTTTTGAATGGCCAGGTTGTTAGCCGCACCAAAGCCGAGGTTTTGATCAGAAGTAATCAATTTTACTTCAGGAAAATCCTGCTGAATAATTTTAACGGTTCGGTCGGAGGAAGCATTGTCAACAACGATGATATCAGTAGTTTTTACAGACTTCCTGAGACTTTCCAGGCATTTATGTATCCAGCGATCTCCATTGTATGTGACTATGACAGTCACCAAATCCTGTTGAGTGTCTCGATACATGCTGTTCAGTGAATACTTCTCTTTTGAGTGCTCGGCAAACTTACGTCGAAACCTGTGTGATTCGGGAATTCTACCGAAAGAATTGACCAAATTGAACCCGGATTAACATTGCGCCTGTGTATCCGTTGTTAGTCTGGCACAATATGTGTTCAGTACGCCATTGGACATTCATCCGGTCGGCTTTAGTCAGATTGGCAATTCCAATTACCTTTGCCGACCGCAAAACTCAGAAACACACAGGACATGAATATGTGGTTAACTCTATTTGTAACTCTTGGCTTATTTACCAATCCACAGCAAGATTATAAGACGATTGATTATGTCATTGCTTTTTATCGGATAGACAATCAGGTGGATATCATTGTCAACGACTCGCTGGTTTATACCACGGGGGTAATCGATCATAATCCTGACTTCAAGGGAGAGTTCACTTATTACATTGGCAATCACCTCACAGATCAGGAAGATCAGGTAACAGTCAGGTTATATAACGGTCGGCCTCCATATGACATCAAGGATAAGCATTGGGAAATTGAGTACGTTTTGAAGAAAAACGGAAAGGAATTTGACTACATGTGGGATGAAGGCGACAACAATGAAGTTGGGCTGGTGTTCGAGGAGAAATACTTGCTCTAGCCAATGATTTTTTCCAAACGAACCTTTAACTGGAAAAATCTCTTTTTCCAATTCCACTTTCTCTGTAATTTCTTATTGATATAGGGGACTTTACTATGCCGATGCTCAAAAGGTAAGCCTAGCTGATGGTGCTTGATATCAGTTAAAGGAAGTTCAGGAATCTGGTAAATCCCCATTCCGAAAACATGCTCTGGCCACTGTAGGCATGTCAATCCGTATCCTTTACTCATGATTGACCTGCTAAGTCCCAGCTCACCATTATTGATCAACTCGAGTCGGTCAGTTTCCCTGGCCCCTGGAAAATCATCAACCAAACCCCTGAGCACCTCAAACCTGGCCAGGTATAGATAGGTCTGTACATGGCAGGTTATTACCTCCTTATCATATGCACTATCCGGATGACCACTTTGATTGATGGTATTTCCGACCATGCCTATATCCTCCCTACTATTCAACAGATTGAGATATGCAGCGTACCAACCCGCTCGAAAGGGACCGTAAGCACTGCGGTTTCTAATCATAACCACATCATGGTCCTTGGCACTTGCTCTGACTGCCTTCAGACATACCTGTACCGAACTGAAATCTCTACCAACATTGTCTTTGAAATAAACCCCTTGGAGCTCGAACCAGGGTGACTTATCCAGCATTTCAGTAAAAATCGCCAGGGCTACATCGTCCGTTTCATGATGCTCCTCTACTTCGCTCACAGCCAGGTACACATGGATCTTTGACACCCCTGGATTTGACTGACACATCCTATTTAAGTTTGCATAATCCACCAAATAGTCAGAGTCATTTGCTGTAGCGTAGATCAGGTAATAATTGGTTTGGGGACTTGTCATGAAGGGGTTCAGCAAAAATGAGCACTCATTGATTATGTCCCAAATCTATTCATGCCATTTAGATTTCAATGGTTTACTTTGCAGATTATTTAGAATATCATGCGCATACAATTCATTTTCATGTTTCTTGCTTTTGTTCCCATGTGGTGGGCAAGTGCTCAGGTATCTGTTCCATCCGGATATTTGCAGCCGCTGGACATACTCAACGATAGCACAACGTTGGCACTGCATTCTTCAGTAAATTCTTCTACCGAAGATGCATTTGAGCTACTGAACCCACAGGCAAGAATCAGCTTCAACAACACCTATCCAAGGGGTTTTAACGACGGACCTGTATGGAAAGGAAAAGGCTTTACCACGGAAGCTCATTTTGGTTTTACCGGAAAAATCAAAGCCCTGTCCTACACCTTTTATCCAGTAGTGTACTATTCACAAAACCGAGGAGCACTAAGAACTCCTGTCAATCCTCGAGGCAACTATCCCTATGGCTATCAATTTCAGGTAGGTGGTGGTATTGATTTCGTACAGCGCTATGGAAGTGACCCATTTACCAAATTTCACCTGGGACAGAGCGAAGTAAGACTTCAGTTTGGTAAATTCATTTCAGCCGTTTCTACTCAAAATTACTCAGTCGGGCCATCTGTTTTCAATCCCATCATCCTCAGCAGACAAGGAGAAGGATTTCCGCACTTGCGATTAGGTACTGAACCTTTGGATTTACAAATCAAAGACATTGAGTTTGGTCGATTGGAGGCCAATTTCATTGTTGGTTACCTCAGAGAATCTGATTATTTCGATGACGATTCAGACAATGACAACAGCTACTTCAATGCGCTGTTTTTGGCTTATACTCCTCCCTTCCTGAAAAATCTAACGCTGGGGTTCAATAAATCCCTCTATAAACAAACCAACCGCTTTAGCAGTCAGGATTTGGTCTCAGTCATTCACGTGTTGGACACGGTGGGGCCCAATGATCAATTTGATCAACTGGCTTCCGCAACAGCAGAGTGGAGATTTCCTGATCATGGCTTCCGTGCTTATGCAGAGTTTGCATACAATGATTTCGGTGGAGCTTATAAATGGATAGAGCCTGAGCACAGCCGGGCATATACCATTGGTTTTGAAAAAGAGAGCAAATTCAAAAATGGACACTCGCTGAATGTTATTTATGAGCATACCAATCTATCGAGAAATCACACCTATCTATGGCGAGCCACTCCACCTTTTTACATCCACAGTGTCAACAGACAAGGTTACACCAACCGAGGACAATTGCTAGGAGCTGGCATAGGCCCTGGATCCAATAGTGATATCGTGCTGTTTAGATACCAGCTAAGCCGACACAACATTGGCCTGAGTGGCCAACGAATTGAATACAATAAGGATTATTTTGTCACCAACATTGCTGACCGAAGGAGCCATAATATTGAATACAGTCTGGGAGGATCCTATCAATACGAGTTTGATAAGGTCACCCTACGTGCTGAGCTGGTCAGAAGCAAGAGTAACAATGTCTACTATGAGCTGTTTGTAGACCAACAGAACTTCTACCTCTCCATTTCTGCCAAAGCAAAACTGTAAGGTTGGTAAGAGATAGAACCATTCTAAGACAAGCTTCACTACCTTTGCACAAACTCATAAAAAAGGCATGAACAAGAAAAATCTGATCGCAGCTGGCTTGATCGTCGGCTCAGTAATGCTGTCGTCTTTTGCATTTTATGCATATCAGATTCTGTATACTCCGAATATTCTGGTGGATCAGGAAAGCCAACTGTTTGCTATCTACGATGGCACAACATTCGAAGAAGTCAGAAACGAACTCTATGATCGACGAATCATTAATGATGCGGTATCCTTTAGTTTATTAGCCAAACTGAAGCGCTACGATGAAAACGTAAAACCTGGCTTATACGAGCTCAAATCCAACATGAGCAACACTGAAGCCATCAATATGCTTCGTGCCGGCCTTCAAACTCCCGTAAAACTGACATTCAGCACTGCTCGGAAAATAGAAGAACTGGCTGGCAAAATGACCACCACGATTCAGATGGATTCCACAGATCTCGCTCCTTTGCTCTCTTCCGATAGTGTGGCAAGTGCTTATGGCTTCAACCAGGAAACATTTATCAGCATGTTTCTTCCTAATACTTATGAGGTATACTGGACCATTTCTGAAAAAGAGCTTTTGGACCGAATGAAAAAAGAGTATGACAAGTACTGGACAGTCGAACGTAAAGCAAAAGCCGAAGAGATTGGGTTAACACCTGAAGAAATTACTACAGTGGCGTCTATTGTGAATGCCGAAACCAACTTTGCTGACGAAGCGCCGACCATTGCGGGTGTCTACCTCAACCGACTCGACCGTGGGTACAAACTGCAAGCGGATCCTACGTTGAAATTCGCCATGAATAATTTCGAAATCAGACGCATTCTAAATAAGGACAAAGAGTTCGATTCACCTTACAACACCTACAAATATGCCGGCTTGCCGCCCGGGCCTATTAATATGCCTTCTATCTCAATGATCGAGGCAGTTTTGAATTACGAAGATCATAACTACCTTTATTTCTGTGCGAAGGATGATTTTTCGGGCTACCACGTATTTGCCAAAACACTGGTAGAGCACAATATCAACGCTCGAAAATTCCAAAACGCACTGGATTTACAGCGGATTTACAGATAAAACGCATGTATCAAAAAGAAGTACAAATCAGAGTCAGATATGCCGAAACTGACCAGATGGGCTATGTCTATTATGGCAATTATGCCATGTACTACGAAGTAGCTCGTGTGGAAGCATTCCGATCGCTCGGATTTCCCTATAAGAGTTTGGAAGATATGGGCATTGGTATGCCGGTGTTATCAATGAACATTAGGTACCATCAACCTGCCAAATATGACGATCATTTGACGGTGAAAGTAACGATTCCTGACAAGCCCAGGGCTCGAATAAAATTCATCTATGAGGTTACCAATGAAGGTGGTCGGCTGATTAATACTGGAGAGACCGAACTGGTCTTTATAAACATGGATACTGGTCGCCTCACCAGAATGCCAGAGGTGATGGAGAAGCTCCTCGAACCACATTTTGCGTGAGAACAAGAGAAAGACTACATAGACACTTACTGTACACATCCTGGTACCTGAGGCTCGTCAAGATTCTTAAAGCCATCAAGATCAGACATGGTAAGGCTTCTCTCTACCGCATCCTGATCATCTTTATTGACAAAGTTGGTGACAACCAGTTGTTCGACAGGGCGTATGGTGTAGCTTTTAATTTTACTTTGTCCATCTTTCCATCAATCATCTTTTTGTTCACGCTGATCCCATTTCTGCACGAATTCATTCCATCCGTCAGTCAGGGTGAAATCCTACATTTTCTGGAAGATGTCATGCCCCGAACAGTATTTGAAGTAATGGCAGAAACGCTATACGATACCGTACAGATCAGACGTGAAGGACTCATGTCTTTTGGGGTACTCTTCGCACTCTTTCTGGCCACCAATGGAGTGAACTCGCTCATGCAGACATTCAACATGAGCTATAAGACAGTCGAAAATCGGTCGTTTATTAAGACGCGGTTGATCGCATTGTTTCTGACGATCCTCCTGGCATTTGCACTGATCGTCGGTGTGGTTTTTCTGATTGTCGGTCAGATCCTCCTCAACTGGGTGGTCGATATTGGGGTGGTTACTGAAGACCTCTTGGTGTGGATCATTGTGTTGCTCCGGTTTCTGGTGGTCTTCATTATTTTCTACAGTGCCATCGCTTCCATTTATTATTGGGGGCCAGCCATCCATGACAAGTGGCGCTTTTTCTCTATGGGATCTATCCTGGCGACAGGTCTTTGTCTGCTGGTATCGTTTGGGTTCTCCTTTTATGTAGCCAACTTCGGCACGTACAATAAGGTGTATGGCTCCATCGGGGCCTTGATCGCCCTGATGATCTGGCAGTGGCTGATGTCCTTCATCCTATTGCTTGGTTTCGAATTTAATGCAAGCATCGACAGGGCAGCAAGTGGAACGGTTTATGATCTGGAGAAGGATTGAAGATCATAACTATTAGAGTCAAATCCTGATGGTATAATATGATGACATTAGGTCAATACTATGATTGTCGTCAGAATGTCGGGGTAAAGTCCCATACATTTTTTGAAAGTAAAATGAATTGATTGTTCTATTGCATCGATTTCAAATGATGGAAAACAAAAGCATAGGAGAGAGAATCACGCAACTCAGACAACAAGCTGGACTCACTCAGGAAGAACTTGCAATTAAATGCAATGTGGCTACCAGAACGATCCAGAGAATAGAAGCCAATCAGGTTTCTCCACGAGTTTACACCCTGAGAATCTTATCCGAAGCTTTGGGAGCAGATCTAATATCTACGGATCAATCCGCTACTAGAAATCATTCGAAAGGGTATGTACTCCTTTGGTACATGCGTGATTTGTTCAACTTTAAAACCAATAGAATGAAAAAGATATCAATCCTTAGCACGACAGCATTATCATTATTTCTGGCCATATTTTTAATATCGGGAACCAGCCCTGAAAAAGAAAAATCAATTCGCATTGAAAAGCCACAAAGCGGCATCAAAGTCATTTATGATGAAAACAACAAGCTTGAACTGATAGAAGTAGTATTCAGTCAATTACATAGCTTGGACACCCTGGTACAAATGCAGGCAGATCTCCGAAAATACGATATAGAACTCAACTACCGGATGCTCAACTTTACAGACGAAGGACTACTGAAAGGTATAGAGTACTATGCCAGTGATGGTCATTCGAGTGGAAGTGCTGGTATTCCAAAGATGAAAGAACAGACCTTTGGATTCTATTTCAATTATTCAGGAAAGAAATTCAATGACAATTCCTTCTGTATTGGAAATTGCTGGGAAACAAATCCGAAGAATTCATCCAATTAATTGAATCAGTAGGATGACCTTATCGAGTCCAATTTAGCCATAAACACTTGTGCGATTTTCACTGATCGATCCCTGGCTTCATCTGCCACTGGTCCTTCAAAGTGTTCATCGAGCGTTGCATGAAAGAGTTGGATCCACCGATTGAAATGGGCCATTCCGATTGGCAATACCACGTGTGGAGGAAATGGACGCCCATTGTAAGTAGGCTCACCCAACAGGATTGACTGCCAAAACCGGTACATTTTCTCCAAATGTGCCGGCCACTGATCTTTGATCACCTGAATAAAGATCGGTCCAAGCTTATCATCCACTCTTACTTTAGCGTAAAACGTATCGACCAGTAGTTTGATGTCATCGAGTGATTGGATGTCTTTCATGAGTGCAAAACTACCTGCCAGAACACAAATATTGATAACCCTTGATATAAATCAGGTTTGACCTAACCTCAGCGTCAGCGCTACGATCGGTAACGACTTTTAACGAGCTCTTTCATGGGGTTTTGCTATCATTTCATAAGGTGAGCCTAAAGATCGACTGTCTTAGAAGTAAACTTTGACAATGAACTCTTCTTCCACACTTCTGAGCATTTTTATACTCACATCCAGTTGGAGTGTTGCTCAGGACACAGCAACCGACTCAAGCATATTTGGCAAGCCACACCCAGATGCTCCTAACGAGATTCGTGACTACCAACAACTGATAGGAACCTGCAACTGCCAATCATATAGCAGAAACCCTGATAAATCCTGGGCAGAACCTGTCGATATGACCTGGACTTTTAAATACATCATGGACGGCATGGCTGTACAAGACGAAACGATCAAAGAAGATGGCAAACACTCTGGCAGTATCCGTCAATTTCATCCTGACAGTGCCAGGTGGTATGTCCACTACTACTCTTCTGCTGCACCCACAGCATCGCTTGCCACCTGGGAGGGTGGTATGGAAAACGATGAAATAATTTTATATAGACCTCAAAAAGCCCCTAATGGCATGGACGGTTTTTACAAGATTCGATTTCATGATATCAATGACTCTGGATTCAAATGGGTAGGTGCCTGGGTTTCACCCGATGAGCGCTTTGTCTATGAAACCTGGAAGATCGACTGTAAGCGATGACCCATCACGGCCTCAAATCAAGATGGCGCAACGGATTTAGAATTGTGACAAACAAAATCCACGTCCTGGCTTGTTATACTTAACGTGCAATCAATCAGCTATATGAAAGAGCGCGTGAGTAGAATTAAAAGTCTGTTTAAGAATTCAGTGGAAATCTTCAAAGAACAAGACCCCATTGCTTATGCAGGAGCAATCGCTTTTTTCACTCTTTTCTCCTTGCCCTCGGTGCTCATCATCATCGTACAGTCAGCGGGAACAATCCTGAGCGAAGAGCAAATTCAGGACCAGTTGTCCAATCAGGTTTCCCAACTAATAGGGGCGGCCAGTGCTAAGGAAATGCTGTCCATCATAGAAAATCGCAGCTGGCAGTCATCCTCATGGATTGGTAATGTGGTGAGTATCGTATTTCTTTTCATCAGTGCTACGGCCGTATTCAACTTCATTCAGAAAGCACTCAACTCGATATGGAATGTGCAGCCCGTTCCACAGAAAGTAGTCAAGCGATTTTTCATTGACCGGCTGCTTTCTTTCTCCATTATCATCGTGATTGGCTTTCTTTTGCTGGTCACACTAGTAGTAGATGCAGCACTACGGCTCTTCAAAGATTTTCTCTACACGGTTTTCACAAAGGATTTTGGAGTCTATATTGTCGAAGGAGCCAATGTGATTGTTTCTTTGGTAATTATCTCCGGCATTTTTGCGCTGGTATTTAAGTTTCTCCCGGATGCTAAACTCAAATGGAAGGATGTATCGATTGGCGCCTTGATTACCGGAGTCCTGTTTACCCTGGGAAAATACGGTATAGGATTCTTACTCTCACAAACTCAGATAACCTCCACCTACGGAGCAGCAGGATCTTTGGCGGGGATACTAGTGTGGGTCTTCTATTCCTCTGTATTGGTACTGATAGGCGCCATCTTCACGAGAGCATACGCAGAAGAATTTGGCCACAACATTAGGCCACAGAGTCATGCGAAGTTGGTGAAGGAAACGGAGATGGGAAAAGGATAAGACGAGTGAGCCTAAAATGAAAAAACCCTGACTTTCAAAAGGCTTTATTGCAGAGGAGTCGGGATTACTCATACGCACAAGCATGCCGCACATCCCCTCGTGAATTGGGGTGACTTATATATTTATTAGTTAAAACCTGATTGACTTGAGAAACAGGGTTTGAAATTATCTTCTTTTGAATGCACTGAACTTTCTTTGAGGTTCAAGGGTAGTTCCCCCTACTTTTCCACCGCCTGGAAGGTTGATGAAAAGTACTCGCAACGGCGAACCGGCAAAAATCTAGGCTGCGCGCACCGGGCTGCGTTCATTTATTAACGCTTTTCCAGACAAAAATTGGCGAATAAAAGAAACTCGCCATTTCGTTTTTACATTATCGATTATGTGGATCCAAGGCTCATACAGTCTTTTATTCGTAATCCAATTTTCGTCTGTAAAACCTAAAATGAACGAATGCCCGTCCTCAAATAAATACAATTACCCCACATGTTTTAGATTGATCCCTTAAAATGAAAAAACCCTGACATTTCTGTCAGGGTTTTGATTGCAGAGGAGGAGGAACTAGAACCCTCAGATTAACCTGCTCTTTATCAGAAGGTTGCAACAACTTCAATTAACTCGTTAACCGATTTGTTAACCGAATTAATTGATTGTATTTGACCCCATATGGACTTATCTTTGAAGGCATATCCAACAAGCACAAACTAATCGAGGTACTGCTCTACCAAATCAGGGTCAATTCCTGAGTACTCAGAAAACTCATAAATGGTCACCAACTGGTGATCATCTTTTTTTAGATGACTTTTGATATCCTGTATCATTTTACGTCCGTAGCGCTCACTTCGGCCCGTAATTCGCTGAATATCCTTGGGATAAATTATGACTCTCTTTAGCTTCATTTGGGAGTGTTGATACTCTATCCATACTTAGTCCATACGGCATGTTCGGCAAAAACTACCAGAAGGTATTAAAGCCGGAAGCCGCTAGTTGTCAAGCATCTTTAAATATGCTCCTTTTAGGCCATAAACCAAACATTTTTAACATTATGGCTCGACAAAAAGGAATCATTAAACTAGAAGGAACCATCGGGGATGTCTCCTTCTACAAGAGTAAAGACGGCTACTTAGCCAGGGAAAAAGGTGGTGTAGACGCTGACAGAATCAAGAACGATCCAGCCTTCCAAAGGACTCGTGAAAACGGATCAGAATTTGGTAGAGCAGGCAAAGCTGGCAAGCTCATCCGCACAGCCTTTCGGCCTCTACTACTCAAAACTTCTGACAGCAAAATTACCTCTCGTTTAACTAAGCAACTTATGGCGGTTCTTCAATCAGACCAAACCAATGTCCGTGGAGAGCGGGTGGTATCTGAAGGTAACCTGGAACTCATTCAGGGATTCGATTTCAATGCTGACGGGAGACTTGAAGCAACCTTATATGCACCATATGAGGTTGCTTTTGATCGTGCAGCAGGTAGCGCTTCGATCAATGTTCCAGAGTTTATTCCAGCAAACAGCCTAGCCTACCCTCAGGGTGCAACGCACCTCAAGATGGTAGCCGCGGTTTCTGAGGTAAATTTTGGCAGTGATGAATTCACTTACAACATGGCAGAGTCTGCTGAGCTTGAAATTTCCAATGCAGCAGCAGGACCAGTTCAACTAGATCTTGCTATCAATGCAAATACACAGGAGCTACTCCTCATAGTATTTGGTATTGATTTTTACCAATCCGTGAACGGGCAGATGTACGCCATGAAAAATGGTAGCTACAACTGTCTAGCCTTGGTTGAGGTAGATAAGCCTGCGGTAGTTGAGAACTGATAACCTGTGATGGAATTAACCTTACTCAGGAAGTATCACGAAAATGGAACCAATGGGCAGCTCTACAATGGAGATCAATTGATTTGCTTCACCATAGAGTTGCCCTGGCTTCAAAACCGGAGAAATGTCTCCTGCATTCCAGAAGGTCGGTATCAGGTTGTCAAGAGAACCACCAAAGAAAGAGGTGATCACCTTCATGTGGTCGACGTACCAGATAGATCCTGGATTTTGTTCCATGCAGCCAATCATGCGCTAATAGATTTAAAAGGATGCATTGCACCAGTTAGCAAGCTGGATGGCCCAGGACTTGGATTCGAGTCCAGGGAGGCATTGGGCAAACTGGATAGCCTCCTCTTTAACGTCATGGACCAAAGCGAAGAAGTATTTATAACAATTAAAAAAGAAATCAATATGAATATCATTGATAGAGTGAAAGCACCCACTCCTAAGTTTTTCAAGGTGCTGAGAAATGTCGGTTTAGCACTAGCTGCAGCCGGTGGAGCTATTTTGGCTTCACCCATTGCCTTGCCAGCAGGCATTGTCACTGTTGGTGGATACTTGTTAGCTGGAGGCAGTGTATTATCAGCTGTGAGCCAGTCGACAGTTGAGGGAAGCGAAACCGATTAGCCATGAGTCAATCAGCTCATATTGGCACCAAAGCCGGAACTATTGGAGGAACATTACTCAGTATTATTCCTAATCTCACTGGAGCCGATATTGCAAAGACAATTATCCTGGCTGCTATCGGTGCAGTTGTTAGTTTCGGCATATCCATTTTAATGAAGTGGATTGTCAAGGCCTTTGGAAAACGTCCCACTTCAAACAAATCAAACTCATAAAACAGGCTCCTGGAAAATATCCGGGAGCCTGTCTTGTTTTAATCCAACCTCTGAAAAGTTCCCCTGATAAAAGCTTTCTTCAGCTGCTCCAATAAATCCAATTGTTTGGAGACATTTCTGGTCTTGGCCTCTAATTCTTCCAGAATTAACAATCTATCCCGAATAACACCTACCACGTCAGGGATAGTGGGAGCCAATGATTTGCAGGCCAATTCGAAGATCATTGATTCGAAGAAACGGGATGACAGATCCAACCAGATGTCTTTTGAAATATCCCGACTTCCATAAAGCAAAACAAAGCCAGTAGAACAAGTGGCGATTCTCTTCGAACTCTGTGCAAACCAGATAACAATTAGGGCAAGGTTTGTCGAGTGGCTTTCCAGCATTCAGACCTTTCGACAATACATAAAAATGAGGGGTTGTTAAATTCTCCTTTCCGGAGAAAGTGGATACACGGTATCTAAACATGGTTTGAGCATTTAAAAAGTTATGCTCAGTCCAGTTGGTCACCGCCTGCGGCGCTCATATTCCAAAAGAAAAAAAAGAGAAAAAAAGAAAGCTTTTTTCTCAGCAGGCGATAGCAGGCCTGGCAAGGAGGAACGGAATAAAAGAAAGTGTGTGGGGCGGAAGTGTTTATGCCGTAGTTCCTTGACAGGGCTCTCAGGGTTGGCATGGAAGCCTGCTAGTTTTGATTGTTTTTTTACTATTGATCAATCATCATTCTTCATATGTTTTCAGTTGCTGATAAACACTCAGAATCCCCGCTGCACAATTGATGCTACTTAAACGACCTTTTAACGATATGATATCCGGATATTTTTTAGATAGCTTATCAATGGCTTTATCAAAGTATTTCACGAGTCGCTGGATTCGTGCCTGGTGCTGTTTAGGACTACACATGTAAGTGTGTCCATTTTCATAGAGAACCAGACTTTCGTAAAACCCTTTTAAAGTTTGTTCATCTCTGGATCCTAACTTAACCTTAAGAACTCTTCTTAAAAAGAATTCAATTTCGGTGCTGTACTTGTATGTTTCAATATTGTTCATGATATGAATTTTTAAATGTTTTCAAATGAATCACAAGTTTTAAAAATTAAATAGGACAAGAAAGGACAGCCTTGAAAACACCAAGTAACATAACACTATAACCATCCAAGAACAATCAAAAAATGCGAGTTTAAGCAGGTAAAACAGCCTTGAGCTAGCGTTAGCATCGCGGGCCTTAGCGGGCGCCACCGCCAGCCTGCCAGAAGATAGCGACCAAAGGAAGTGGCTGGGAGTGCGTACAGCTTTGGATCGAGTGTTGGGATAGCGCGGCTGTACGGTACTGGTGGTGGCCGCAGGCCCGCACAAACAATGGGCAGTGGCTGGGCTGCCAGCTACCGCAATGGAGAGAAGTCGAGAGCCCGCAGCGAAACAAAATGAGGGTGCTGGCAGAACAGAGAAAACTGCCGTGGTGACCAGACAGAAAGTAAAGCAGAGGGTGTGACATACTCTGAAAGACCCACAGGGCAGACAGTGTGCACGAAGTGCGCTCTGGCTGGTATGGCGCAACTTCTGCCGCTCTGGCTGGGCAGCACTCCGCTTTACCTGCGTGGGAGACTGTTGTGTTAACGATGAATAAAGAAAAGTAGAATGCGGAGGAAAAGGTAAGTGTGGCCGACTGAAGAGGATTCGGCCTTTACCGAAGGAACGGAACGGCGGTCACTCTTGCCGCGGGTTCTGGAAGCTGGTGTACCATTCACGATTTATAATCGGGATGATGGCACGAGCTGAAAGAGACTACTCCTCCCATACCACGCTCAAAGCAGTATTGTATTTTTGTGTAATAATGCAGTATTCATAAAAATTGAAGTCATTATCATTTTCCAGAGAATTCAGTTCGAACCACGTCGACTTCCAAATTGGCTGTTTACTCTCTTTTTTCGAATATATCTTACCCGTCTTAAAATACTCAGTGGCAACTGAATCCTCGGGAGGAGATAAATTAGTTGTATTCTTCATATAATGATCATAAGGATCAGGACGCATCCAATATTTCACTTTGTTAGCATAGCTATAAATAAGACAGATGGGGTGGTGACCAAATTTAAAGTAGTGATAAGCTACCGATGTAATGCTAGTTTTAAAGTAGTCTGCAAGATATCTGAGTAATTCAGGGCCAAATTCATAATCATCTGATATTTCCTTAAAAAGTGCTTCAGGCATAAGTAGCTCAGATGCAAATTCATTTGCTTCCGTTTCCTGATTGCCTTTTCTAAAGTATTCCAAAGTTGCGTCCGTATCATTATGAAGTAAAAAATGCTGACGATGCATGCGAAGGTGCCCAATTTCATGAGCGAGAGTGAATCTCTTTTTGCCCTCATACTCAATATTAGAATTCACAGTAATTATAGTCTTACGTTTACCAAAGACAATTCTGCCATCGGAATTGGACATGGGCTTTTCTAATACTGTTGCTCCCAAACCAGAAGCAATAAGCTCTAAGGGAATGTCTGATAAATCAGTGAAGCCATGTTCAGACATTAACTTCTTAGCTGCAAACTGTCCTGGTGACATGATTAATCTTCAATATCCTCTAAATCCTCAAGAATTTTTGTCAAATCACTATCACTCAATACTTCTCTTAACTCATCATCAGACCATTTTTCAAGATTTCTAAATTGAAATGATGTACTTCGTTGTGCCAAAGCATTTTGGAGTATTTCCCCTGTCAATTGAGCATTATGTTGAATTAGCTCTTTCAACCTATCCTTTACTTGCTCTAAAAGCGACGCGTCTTTAGTTTGATTTTCCTTCGCTTTTGATAAAAAAATATATTTTTTGAAGTCATTAGCTCCCTGAACTCCAACTTCATTTGAATCAATATTCAATTCAGCCAAAAACTGTTGGGCAGCTTCAAAACTTTCATCAATCGTATTTAATGAAAGATCATCAAAACTGTCAAAGATTGATTTGCGTGATTTATTAGTCATTTGGAGAAATTTTTTGTCTTAGCTTAATAATTCGTCCATCTAAACGCCTGATGGCATTATGATAAACTGTTTCGCTCATACCCAAATCACCTTTAATCTCTTTGGGTTTAGTCATACCATCAGCCATGCACTCAAAAATCAATAATTCTTCATCTGTAGCACCATTTTGAGAAAGGAAATTAAAGCATTCATTTCTTAATTCCTTAGCCTTCATGTCATCTTCAGGACTTGGTTCCTTGGAATGATCTGGAATTTGAATTGTAGGTTCTTCCTTTGATTTCGATTTGTTTAAGGAATTATTGAGATGACTATCAATTACGCTGAGTAAGAAGTTTTTAAATGTTGAGTATTCTTCTGTATTCCACGTCCTAGCACCTTCCAGTAACACCTTGTCCATCACTTCACTGATTAGATTCTGAGCCATCTCTTTCAATTCCTGAGAACTTCCCTTTATCCCATACCTTCTTGTAAACCTAAAAATACAATGTGCAACCAATATAACTTGAAGCTGATTCCAGTCTTCCTTTTTAGCTACTTCTATTAGCGCCTGGCCCGATATAATTTTCGTTGCTACTTCCACTTTTCATACATAAATGCTGATACCACAAAAAAAAATACGAAGCGATCGTAAATTTTTTAAAACGGTCAGCATTTAATAATAAGGGTTGATACTAATTCAATCATAATGTTAAACAACTGAAAATAATAAAAAAATGGCAACTAACAAACCATACGGCGATAACGCCAGAAAAGGGCAAGTGAGAGGGAGGTCTCAAACCCTAAATCCAAAAACTGGTCAATGGACTAAAAGAGATACAGAAACCGGGAGGTTTATGGATGGTAAAAAAGATGGATCACCCTTTAAAGGTGTGAGAAAAGAAAAATAATAGAAATTATGCTTATAACATCGGATGCAAAAACCCAGTTAGAGGACACCCTCGCAAAAATGGCAGCAGCTGCCGAACTGGATCAGACTCGTTGGAATAGACTAAAATCTGCTTATGAAGCCATTAGTAAATGGTTAAGCGATGACCCTGAGTTTTTTGGTGAGGTAGAAATAGAGATTTACCCTCAAGGCTCTGTTGCCATAGGAACAACAACAAAACCCTACGGAAAAACTGAATTTGACTTGGACGTAGTTATACACATCAAGCTTCTTTCATCAAACTATGATCCTGAGACCATTTTTAACGAGGTGGTTAGAAGGCTACGGCAGCATGAAACCTATAAAAAGATTTGTGAACCAAAGTCAAGGTGTGTTCGGCTGAATTATCAAGGAGATTTTCATTTAGATGTTATTCCTGGCTGTATGGTGGTTGTATACAATGATGAACTCATTGATATCCCTGATTCAAAAATCAAAGAATGGTTGAGATCATGCCCTAAAGGATATCAGAAGTGGTTCATCGACATAGCGAATCGTATACAGATTACTCTGCTGGAGAAAGCTTTCTCAGCACATAAAGTTGAGATAGAAGAATATGCAAAAAAGAAACCTCTTCAAAGAGCTGTTCAACTAATCAAGATGAGAAGGAATATATATTTCAATGAAAATCCAGAGAATGCTCCAGCAAGCATTATACTCACAACTCTTGCAGCGCAATTCTATAATGGCGAACCTTCAATTTCAGAGACCTTTGAACATATTGTCGCTAAAATTAAGAATCATGTAGAAACGTTATATCCCCATCGCCCTTTTGAACTTCCCAACCCTGTTAATCCTAGTGAGAACTTGGCAGATGTATGGGTAGACAAACCACACCTATACCAACATTTCATTTCCTTCATTAAGAGTCTAGATGAAGAGTGGCAAGATCTAAAAGAAGCTCATGGCATTGAAGAAGAGGCAACTTTAATGAAAGGTATGTTTGGTGATGAGCCTTATATCAAGGCTATGCAGGCTAGAGCAGAAGTAGTGAACCAGAAAAGAGGTAATGGCCTAGGAATTCTCCCATCTGGAATGTTGGTAGATCGTGCCGTTGAGAAGAGTTTGCCGGTAAAACCTAATACGTTTTATGGAGATTAGTGATATACCAATACATTTTCAGCTTGCAGCTTTAAAAGCCAAAATACCAGATTGTGATCTTTATCTGAATAAAAACTACCTGAGAGCAAGAGGTAAGGTTAAGCCAACTCCTAGGAGCATCTGGTATGAATATGAAATTAAGTATCGGTTCCGTGAGAATATCACAATCTTCATCAAAGAGCCGCTAATTAAGACTGAACTCAACGGTAAAAAGGCCGAACATCTCTATCGGGATGGGAGCCTTTGCCTCTTTTTTCCGAAAGCAAAGGAGTTTGATTCTAAAAAATTGATAGTGGATTACATCGTGCCATGGATTGCTCTTTGGTTATTCTTCTATGAAATCTGGCTCGTAACCGGTGATTGGAAAGGTGGTGGCATTCACCCAAATTAATTCAAAATGAGAAAAATATTAAATAATTCATTTACAATCATAACGGTTGGTCTATTTGTACTCTGGCTTATACTTCCAGATAAACCATATTGGGAAGCCACAATTGGGATTCTCTTTATTGCTAAAGAAGTCATTATAAGGTGGCAAATGAGAAAAATAGAAGTTCTAGAATTCTCTCCAGCAATTTCTCTAGCTCACGGATATGTTAACAACTTTCTAGAGCCTGCAATTAATGAATTGCTTTCAAAATATGGAAATGACGTGAAGTTTATCATCTATATACCTCATGATCTGGAGGAGTTGTCAGATCAACAAATTGATCGAATGAAAATTCAAATTGAGGCGGATGGCTACAAGCTAAAGGAAATAAAGTTGAAAAGAAAATCAGGAAGACCCCATGATATATTAACCATTGAAAAGCACTCAGGAAGCGTATCCTATTTTGATTTTCCGAGAACCCTATTATCACTTCAGTCTTACATAGACTACAAAGTGGAGACGGCCAAAAATGAGCTTTCTGAAGAAAAGCAACTTAGATTGGGTAAGAAACTAGTTGATGCTTTTAAAAATGAAGTACAAAGACTTATAACCAAGAAGAACCTCAATAATAAAATCCATTTCGTGAACAAATCTCTCGAGTTGTAGACATATGATCGCTTTGATAAGAATTTTGATTACTCTTGGTGTTGTTAGCGGGCTGGTACAGTTTTTTTAGACAAAACGGAAAGTTAGTTATTCCCGAAAATTCCAACTGTCAAGATGAGTTCGAGACCTTTAACACGAATTTGAACATTCCACCTTCAAAAGTGAAAAGGTTGAAACAGGCAAGGAAAGCAATCCAAAATGCAATTCGAAAATACTTCGAAAGTCAGAAAAACTTTACAACACCAAAGTTTTAACAACAGGGATCTTACGCCAATGGGACTATGATCCGCAATAGTGAAGATCAATGTGATCTTGATGTAGGGATATACTTTTTCCAAAAGCCTGAAAAGGCGTACTCAACTATCCAAAAGCACATCAAGATTGCCTTAATGGGACATACGACTCTTGGTGTTAGTCTGTTATCCCGATGCGTAAGATTGAAGTATCAGGGGGATTTTCACATTGATATGCCTATATACTATACGGATAATGGTGAAGAGTACTATTTAGGCAACCTCGATAAAGAAGACGAATGGGAACTTTGCGATTCCAAAATATTTAAGGATTGGGTAGTTGAAAATACCCATTATAATGATCAGAAGATTAGGATAATAAGATACATGAAAGCTTGGTCAGATCATTATCATTCAAAAAAGAGAATTAAGATGCCAAGTGGGTTAGTTTTCACCATTTGGGCAATTCAATTTTATAAAGAAAACGAACGTGACGATGTGGCTTTGGTACATACTGCAGCGGCTATTCTGGAACACCTTAAGGATAATTTTCAATTTACATGGACATGCGAGATGCCTGTTGCTCCGAATGACAATGTTTTAGATAGACTTACCAAAGAGCAGCAATCCAATTTTCGTGAAGCTCTTGAGAGCTTTGTAACAAAAGGCTTTGAAGCGCTTTCATCTGAAGAAAAACAGAGAGCAATAAATATCTGGAAAAAGCTCCTTGGTAAAAGATTCGCTTAGAAGCCTTAATTCTACATTAAAATCTGTAAGTCTGGATGAACAACTTAATTTTCTTTAATGAATCCAGTATAGCATCAGAAGGTGGTAGATCATCTGACCAGATTAACTTAGAGAGTTCTCCCTGGTATGTTTCTTTTAATGGAGCCCACATTTGATTTATGTCTCTCAGTAATGGGGAATCATGAATAGGGAGTGATACCCAATCACCTGAGAAGGTATTATTCTGTTGATCATCCTGAAGCACCAAAGTAATGAGCTCAAAGTTCTCCTTCACTAAAAGTGAGTTCTTCAAGTCTGGCTCATTTAGAAGTTTATGTAGATCGTAGAAGTGTCGGATTTTCTGTTTTAGTTCATCTGACCCTTCATAGGATAGCCGAACCAAAGACATGAGTTTTTCATAAAAGGTTCGTTCTCGTTTTAATACATTGATTTCAAACGCCTCCAGATTATACTCCTTAATCAATTCCTCCTCACCTACATTGGATAGAAACTGAGCAACATAGGACTGAATAGTTTTCCTCTCAAAAGGAACAGGATTGGTAAAGCAATTGATCTCTAGCTGAATGTGTGGTTTTACAGGATCAAATGTCTCTTCTTCAACAGCACGTGGGTAGTTGTAAAAAGTCCTTCTGTTTCTACCTCTCTTTTCTTCATTAGGGTGTTTGAAGTATTCTAGTCCATTAGAAGATTCTGTCTCAACTGCCTTAATGATCCTTTTTAGTTGATTATCCGTTATACCCTCCTCTTTTAATATGGCCAGATCAATATCTTCAGAGAATCTATCGATACAATTGAAGGCCTTGGACAATGAGGTACCTCCTTTGAAAATTATTTGATCACTTGAATTGGCCTGTGCAACATTTCTTAAGACATAAGTCACCCAATAGTCCTTTTCTATAAATATGTCCCTAAGTCTGAAATGTGCTGCAGCTGCACGTATGGCATCTTCAAAGTCTGACGACTGGTGAAAGGTCATAGAATGTTCCAGTTTCTTTTGTCAGGCAATACTTGCTCACTTATTCCAATATTGTACTTAGTAAGCTTGTTCAATGACTTTGATAGCTGATTAAGCATTGTGTTAATACCAACCTTCTGAAAGATTGCCCCCAGTAAAGCTCTAGTAGCGGCATTGTAGTTCAAAGCTAATTTGGCTAAGCGTTGCTGCTCCTGAAGAGTAAGACTCTTTATTTGCTTGAGAACAACAGGCAATACCTGATCCGGAGAAGAATCAGGAATATCCTTGATGTCCTTTATAGCATCCAACAATTGAAGTAATGAAATGTCCTGATCTTTAATTGGAACTGTTCTTTTCTGATACCTTACACGATAGCCTTGTACCTCTTTTGATGGAAGTGGTTTATTGGTGGCAATCTCTAAGGTATTAGATACTTGCGAGGTTAAACCCAGTCTGTTGTATATAGGAATGCCCGTGAGATAGCCTATTCTTTGACCATTCTTTGTTGTGAGTGCCTCAATGATAGCTGACTCTTTTGGGCGTAATGCTCCAAATCTGGATATCTCGGGTTTGTAGTATTTTCCTTTGGCTATACGCATAATCTTGCCCTCCTTACTCAACCTACTCAAAGTCATGGCAAGAGCAGATTCTTCGATCTTATCTTTCTGAAAACGAGCATACCCAAAAACAGAACCTGGCTCCATTTTTTCAATTCGCTTTTTTACTAAAGATGATGAAGTAGACATGATAACAATTCAAGTAATACCAAATAGTGTGCTATCATATAAACCTATAGCTAATGCTATATATGATTATGATATAATAGCTGACAAAAATACATACGAATAACATATAATATAAGTTTTTAATATAATAAACTTAACAATTTGATATATGCAATTACTAAATAAACAACCTGGTTGAGTTTTAGAATTGGTGAATTAGTAATTAAGGCTATTCAGTATGGCTTATGAGTCAGGAGTATTTACGAGACATTGATTCAATGATTTCTTGCATCCTATTTCGCAAAGTAATTGGCTCCAGCACTTCCACCTCATCTTTATATGAAAACAACAGGTTTTCAAGCTCAAAATTTGGAATCACCTCGATAGAAACTATCAAACTACCATCTTCATCTATTGAAATCTTTTTCTGAGATCCATGAAGTGGCTTTGTTTTAACATAATCAGCCATTAGTGGCGAAAATTTCAACTTTATTTTTATTGGTTCGGCTTCATTGTCTTTTCTTATCCCAATCAAGTCTTCAAAATGAGCCATAAAATCAAACCTTGTATTCTCAATAAATCCCGCATTGATTTGGATAATAATCTCAACTATTCTATCGACACTTAAAGTAATTAAGGTGTCGTGTTTCGGTAAATACCCAAGAACATACCACCTGCTATCATACTCTTTTAAATGATAAGGATGGATAAGATGTTCTTTGACTGTGGTATCATCAAATTTCTGATACAGGATTTTTAGAACCTGCTTTTCTGTAATTGCATGAAATATCGGTCCAATAAACTCTTTCCCTTTCAGAAACTCACTGGACTCAAAGCTTATAATATTTGGGTCACCTACCTCCTCAAAGGTTCCAAGTTCTAATTTTGAAATGACATCATCCATCCATTCGAATCCCGGCAAACCGGAAAATCGTGATAAAATAAGAACAGCATCCTTAATATGCTCGATCTCCTCTTCATTCAACGGTTGATTTGCAAATGAATAATCAGGGTCTGTATAGCGATAAAATACTCTACCTCCCTCTCGGTATTTTTCAATAGGAGCATTGAATTCTACCTCCATATCCCTAATGTCGCTATAAAATGTAGTCCTACCTATTGGCTCCATTTTTCGATAGGTCAGGTCCTTGTTGACATAATCAAGTAACTCTTGATATCCCCACTTTTTAGCTGAGTTCATTAAACATCTATCATATGCTAAGTACCTAATTCGAGGTTTCTTATTCGGCGGCATAAAGGTTAATCGATTATTTATGATTCAAAATAACTGATTAAGGGGAATTATCACATTTTTTTCCACGGTAAACGATGTTGTTCACTATCACTGAACAATCACTGATAATGTTTGCAATATGGATAATTGAGAATTTTAATAAACAATATGACAAACATGGAAATAGCGTATTCCTTGCGGCCAGGAGATGTACTGGTAAGGAACAAAAGTTTTTTAGGGGTAATAGACCATTATGGCCTTTATGTGGGTAATGGTCAAGTAATTGATAACCATCCAGAACGGGGGGTAAGTATCATTGGTTTGAGTTCTTTTTTAAATGGAAGGAAGCTCGAACAGATAAAACGATTTGAAGGTAATTCCTACAAGAGAAATCAGGTAATCAACAAAGCCTACTCTATGATTGGAATGAATTATCACCTAACCCAATTTAACTGTGAGCATTTTGTTACAGAGGCCTGGGGAGCTGGAAGACAAAGTAGACAGGTTTCTGCGGCGGGACTACTCATTTTTTCTATTCTGGCTATTTGGGGATTAAATAAATCAAACTGATATGGATAAATTAAACCATCTAAAATTCATATTACAGCGAATTGACCACTACTACAATGGAGTGAACCTAAAGGGAACATTTTTCCTTGGAGTGAATACGTTCATTTTAGGAGGGTGCTTAGCTTCATTTCAATCAGATGGTGTTGTAAACACCTATGATATATGGCTCTTATTGACCTTTATGCTCGTTGTATTGCTTTCTCTTATATCCGTTGCCTTTGTGCTATGGGCGATTCTTCCTTTTCTAAATCATGGCAAATCCTATGATTATGAGTCCATGATCTTTTTTGGTTCTATTGCAAATAGATCATTCAAGCAGTTTCATCAAGAAGTAGAACAAATTAGTACTGATAGTTTCGAAAAGGATATTACTAGACAAATCCATATTCTTTCAGCTGGACTTCAGTCTAAATATATCAGAATCAGAAATGCTGGTGTTTTCCTGTTTCTGAGCCTCACATCTACCATTCCGTTTTTTTATCAAATACTACAAAGTAAGCCATGAACATATATCAAGACTATCTAGACAATATTCAACTTGCCATGCGCTCTGGCAAGAAAAGAAAAATGTACACCGAATCATTTGATTCTTTTGGAGGTAACATTCAAAAAGGTCTTTCAGCAATCAATCTAGCTCAGAAAATCTCCGATGATTCTCTACTTCCAAGCTTAAAAGAGTTAGCCAAGGAGATCGGTTCGACACCTAATTTCAATCAAAAGCTAGGTTTGCATCCAGATTTTTCACATTTGAAAGGAACCAACGATACTGAAAAGCACTATATCATATCTACATTCATAGATATCAAAAAATCAACGGATCTATTTAAGAAATATCTACCAGAAGCCGTTTTGATAGTGAATGACACGATCCAAAAAGCTGCAATACATACCTGCCTAATCTTTGGCGGATATATTCATCGTCTTCAGGGTGATGGCCTCTTCGTTTATTACGGAGGCAAGAATGTAACTAAGGAAGAAGGAGTGAAACAAGCACTTCTAAGCACTAGCTTGTTCAGCTATTTTGTTAAAAATGATCTTAAAATGGTGCTGAGTCAAGATGGTATTGAGGATATCAATACTCGTATTGGTATTGATCTTGGGCATGATGATGATGTGCTATGGCACAATGCAGGAATTGGAGAAATAAGTGAAGTTACTACCTGTAGTTTACACACTAGTCTTGCTCCAAAAATGCAAGCATTTGCGACTAGCAATGGTATAGTCATTGGAGATCATGTAAAGCAAGAAATGAAAACTGACCATGATTTAATTACTCCAGTATGTCATAGAACCGGAAACGAAAGTGATCGATACATTTTTGAGATTCGAGATGAGAATTTTAGATATACTCAACATGATTTCGATTGGTTGAAATTCCTCAAGCGTCAAGACTTCATTATCACTGATAAGGAAAACCGACTTTCATTTCAACTTCCAGCGCCCTACGAAGTTAGACATTCGGATAACATCAGGCCCATAGCCATCAAGAGTAATCCATATTACAATTTTTAAGTTGGACGTCAAGCTCTTTAAAAAGCAATTTAGTGATGTAGAAGATCGCTTTCCGAAACTAAGATATATCTGGTCTGAAGAATTCCATAGTATGGTCATCATTGGCAAATTGGACATTTGTGATCAGAAGGGAGTATTTTGGGATTCGTATGACATTCTATTGATCACAGGAAAGAACTATCCTTTTTCGGTCCCTATCCTCATAGAGACCAGCAAAAAAGTGCCTCACGAGGAGGAAAGGCATATTTCCAAAGAAGGAATATGCTGCATGGACATGGATCATAAATTATTGAAAGTAGCTTCGAAAGGAATCCATCTTTGTCAATTCATTTTAGACTTTGTCTATCCATTTTTTACCAATCAACTATACTATGATCAGGAATGTGAGTATGCGAACGGAGAGTGGAGTCACCATTTTGAGGGAATCGTAGAATTCTATCATCAAGAGTTACAATTAAGTGACCCGGTGTTGATTGTGAAATTCCTGGAACGGTTATTAACAAATAGCTTGCCTCCGAGAAATTCACCTTGCCTCTGTGGATCCAAAAAATACAAGGACTGTAAATGCAAACAGAGTATAGATTTTTTGAAAGGCTTGCCAACACATCGGCTACAAGAGGACCTGGAGGGATTTAGAAAATTAATTTAAATTGAAAATGGCACAATTTTTAAGGTAGAAAAGAAAAACACCTAACCTTATGAACCGCTATCTAATACTCAAAATGACCAATAGTTACATCTGGTATAATGAAACAGATGGTGTAGATATTGACAGAACAAATCTACCTATGAATTTCATGACGTTTTCCTATGATCGCCCCATTTACTGGAAAGTACGAATGGAAAGGTTCCATAAAGATTCTAAGGTTTTGCAGGTGGAAATTGTCGGTTATAATGAGAACGACCTCAATCTATTTAAGGATCAACAACCTAAGGAGTTAATCGAAGGCTTAGAGTTTATCCCAAGAGATAATGGGGAATTGTTCATTTGGGATAAATTGGAACCCCAGTTGATTAGCTACACCAAAAGCAAGCTTACGAATCACAAAAAAGAAACTTACACTCCGGTAAATCCCTTTGACAGTTCTCTTACAACTACGTATACTCCGCGTTCCAACGAAACCACAAAACCAGCTCAAAGAGAACAAACACTCGACCTTTCTCTTAAGAAAGAGTTTAGTGAGGTGACAATCGTTTTAGGAGGAGTAAGGTTTGACCATCACATCAGTATTTCCTCAAAAAAGGTGGACTTCCTAATCCCTAACTCACACCTATTACCTGAGTTCGATCATATCAAATTTTGGTTCGCCAAGAGGCTAGGAGTCAAAAAGATTCCAATAAAAGTCCATATTAAATTCAAGGACGGTGAAATAACAGAAGTCGAAGCTAAATCGAGTTTGATTGATCGCATCGACGAAAAACTGATCCATGGTGTGAAAGTGGATCGCACTATGGGGTTAAGAAAAAAACTGACCACTGGAACGGTTGATCAATCAATGTTCACCGCAGAAGAATTCTTTGGGAGTGATCAGGAGGAACCTAACCTTGGAAATGTATTTGGACAAACTGACAAGGATCTTCTTGACTTGTTCCTTGAAAACTCAGATATAAGAAACCGGAAAGAACTCATTTATTTATCCGGCAAACTACACTCAAACAAACACGAGCTCAGATTCACTAATCATCCTCATTTTGGATTTATCTTTTTTGTGGAGGGCAAAACTGAGAATCACTTTATTTGGGAGTTGTTGAATTCCAATGCAACCTACATCTGGTCCTTTGATAAATATACTGGCACTAATGAACGTCACTACCAACGCATGCAAGAGATACTCAATGTAATTCTTGAATCAGGTAGGGAAAACTACAAAAGGGCTTATCGAACCCAGGTTCAAGATCAGGATTTGAAATTCAATCATGTAAAGCATCAAAACAAGAACTCTTCCCTTATTGATAGCTTTCCACTCTGGAAGCATCGCATAGAAGAACTACTTACTTAAAACTTGAAAGGAGTCTACCCATTATTGCCCATTCCTTTCTGCCCTGTAATTCTTTTCATCGTGTCCAAAAACGCTCGATAGAAAGCGTCATCTTTGGTGGTCAACTTATACAACTCCAATTCTTGTCTGCGCTGTGCCGCTAGTACATCTCGAAGGATCTTATCAAAAGCAATGTCTCTATTCTGCGGATCTGAGTTGTTCAAGTACTTGGACTCATAGTCCGGATGGGCTTTGATGTGTCTGGAAATCTGAACAAACTTAACGCGCTGATCCTCTGGAGTGGCCTCCCAGTCCTGGAACCAACGCTCGTTGAAGGTGCGGATGATTTCAGATAACTCGTCCTTTTCTTCATCTGTACCATGTGCACCTCTAGGGTTAGCATTTTGCGGATCTAGCTCGGTTTCCTCATCATCCAAACCAATGGCATAATTGAGCTTGGTACGCTCCAAACCATAGGTGGAAAGATCAACCGACTCTAAGATGTCATCCATTTGCTGATCCTCAGTCGTCTTCACAATCAGTTTCGGTATCAAAAATTTGAGGTACCAGAAGAGCTTTTCCCAGTCAATCACTTCATAGGGAATAATGGAAGCCATCTGACCATAAATTTTCACAAACTGTTTGGCTTTGATCTTGAAATCGATCATTTCGTCATCTTCCAGATCCAGTTCTTGATCAAAACGCTCTACGGCTACTTCGATAATTGGACTCAACTCTTGGGCATCTACCCCATCAAAGTATTTGGAAGTGAAGTCTTCAACTTCTAACCACTCATACACCCCCACATCACTCAAAACTCCTTTTAACTCGTGCAGTACGCCTACATCAGTGGCTCCACTCAATGTGGTAGACGTATAGAATGGATCAAAGGAAGCTTTGATATCCTCAGCACTATTGAAGAAATCAAGAATGAATAAATCCTCAGTCTTCTTGCCCAACTTATCAGCAGCGCGATTCAACCTTGACAAGGCTTGTACTGCCAGGACTCCCTGTAGCTTTTTGTCCACGTACATTGTAGATAGCTTGGGCTGGTCAAATCCCGTCAGGTACTTATTGGCAACAACCAAAATGCGATAGTCATCTTCATCGAACTTATCCTTCGTGTCTTTTTCAGCAAAGCCATTGAGGTCTGCTTCTGTGTACTCTATGCCATCCACTAGCTTCTTTCCCGAGAACGCAATAACCACTTTGAATGGATTGCCACGCCCATCCAGTATTTGCTTGATGGACTGGTAATAGCGAATGGCCGACTCAATGCTCTGAGTTACCACCATTCCTTTGGCTTGTCCTTTGAGTTTTTTAGTATTGATCACTTTGGTGATGAAATGATCCATCATGATCTCCGCCTTGGTGGCTATGGTGCGGGCATCACGCTCTACATAAGCCTTTAATTTCTTTTGTGCTTTTTGGGTATCGAAGAGCGGATTGTCTTCTATCGATTTTTCAATCTCATAATAACTCCTATAGGTGGTGTAGTTGGCCAATATATCCAGGATAAAGCCCTCCTCGATGGCTTGCTTCATAGAGTAGAGATGAAACGGACGGAATGATCCATTCTCCTGCTTTACACCAAACCGCTCCAATGTGGCATTCTTTGGCGTGGCTGTGAAGGCCAGATACGAGGCATTGCCTTTCATCTTGCGCGCCTGCATGGCGCGGAGGATTTTGTCTTGCTCATCTTCCTCCTCCTCTCCACTTTGGCTCATACCCATGGCCTGGTTCATAGTGCTAGCAGCCGTACCTCCCTGCGAACTGTGCGCCTCATCGATGATCACTGCAAAGGTGCGATCACTCAGATCAGCAATGCCGTCTATGATGAACGGGAACTTCTGGATGGTGGTAATGATGATCTTCTTGCCCTGCTCCAGGCTTTGTTTCAAGTCTCTGGAAGAAAAAGCAGGTGCCACGATGTTCTTGACTTCTGAGAATTCTTTGATGTTTTCCCGGAGCTGCTTGTCCAGCAAACGCCTGTCAGTCACCACGATAACGGAATCAAACAGTGGCTGCTCAATGGTCTTACCTCCGGGCAGACCGTCCCGCTCTGGGTAGGTTTCTATCAGCTGATAGGCTGACCAGGTAATGGAGTTGGATTTACCCGACCCGGCTGAGTGCTGGATGAGATAGGTCTGTCCTACGCCTTTGGTACTAGCATCTTTGAGCAATCGGCGCACCACATCCATCTGATGGTAACGAGGAAAGAACAGCGTGCGACTATTCAGCGGATCGTTGGGCTTGCCATCAAAGCGTATGAAGTGTTGAATGATATTCGCTAAACTCTCTTTGGTGAAGACTTCCTGCCACAGGTAGGCAGATCGATGACCAAATGGATTGACGGGATTGCCTTTACCATGGTTATTCCCTTGATTGAAGGGTAGGAAAAAGGTCTTACCTCCATTCAGCCGAGTGGTCATATAGACCTCATCGGTATCTACAGCAAAGTGAACGATGCAGCGACCAAACTGCAACAAGGGCTGGCGGATGTCTCGCTGATATTTGTACTGCTTGATGCCATGTACTTTGGCTGTTTGGTGGGTCCAGGCATTTTTGAGTTCTAGGGTGGCAATAGCAATACCATTGATGAACACCACCATATCGATTTCTTCCCGGGCATTGTCCTGATTGTACTGTACCTGTCTAGTGACGCTAAACTGGTTCAGCTCAAAGTTCTTTTTTACCAGTTCACTACTACTGGCCAGGGGCAACTGATAGAGCAATGTGAAGTGGGCATCTTCTACCTCCAATCCTTTCTTTAGCAAGCGCAGGATGCCATACTTCTTGACCATGCGGTCATAGCGCTCCAGTATCTTCAGCTTCCAGTCCGCTGAGCGTTGCAGCTTCTCCAACTCTTTCGCCTGGGTCTGCTCCAGAAAGTCCCAAAACCGGACCTCATCTATGGCATAGCGCGGACTGAAATCACCAGTATTACCCATCAAGAACCCACGACCACCATAGCCGGATGGAGGCTCCTGTGCAGCACCACCAGCCGCAGTAAGTTCTTCTTGGCTAATACCCACCAGTGACTTTTCAATGGCTGATTCTAAGGCTTGTTCGTTGGTTTGGCTAGGCATGATTATCCACTAATTGTATCCAAATGACCCCCTATATACCCCACATACACTGTTCTTTCACCATCCTTCGGAAATATATGAAACCTCAAATCACCGGTTTTAATATGTAACTCAAAGATTTCTCTAGAACCATCAGGTAATGAAAATTTTCTTTGATTACCAAATTTGGCCATCGTACCAGAAGATTCTGGAGATAAGTTTAAGTTAGTTGTTTTATTAACCTCTTTGTAGCTAAATTCTCCTGAATTCCACTGACCTACGTATTGATTTAGCGTACAAAGACGATCTATAACCTGACGAAAATGAGAGGAGTCTCCCAATAAAAGGACCTGACTTTCAACATTATCACACAAGACGAGGTTGGGTAAAAGCCTTTCTCTATAACTCCAAAAGTTATTAGGATTAACTAAGCTCAGAACAAAATTTTTAAAATCCTTATAGGACTGGTTATTAGAAATTTGCCGATTATTAGATACTCCTAAACCAGCAAAATCTACCCCTAAAAAAGCACTAGGATTGGGATCAAAATAATTGGTAAGAATTTGTTCAGAATTAAGGTATGAATCCAAGTATGTGAAATCCTTTTCTAAAAAGCCCAGCAAAAAACCAGCAGTTTGACTTTGGTTTTGCATTAACAAGTTCCCAGCTTCGGAAGCATAAAAACTTTCATGCTTATAAAAGATGTCAGTTGATTCCTTTTCAATCAGCATCAAATCATCACAACCACTAATAAGAGAATCAAAATCAGCAAATTGCATAGCTTCATTGAGTAAAAATAAACTATCCATTCATTCTCAGTTTAATCAAAGAGCGATAATCAACCTGATTTTGATCAAAGAATCCATGGGGCCATTTTGACAACTCACCCCGGTCGTTTAGTAGAATGTGCTCAATATTTGGCTGATCACTACCTTCAAGTTGATCAAAGAAATTTGTTTGAATAATATTTGAACTGGCTCTTTTGTCCGCTACGGCTATTTGCACTCCATTAATTACATGATCACTATGAGTTTCAACAATTACTTTTACGCCCGATTCTGCGATAACAGCCAAAAACTGACCTATTTTAGATTGTGCAGATGGGTGAAGGTGAGCTTCTGGGTTTTCAACGATCATATAACTTCCCTTTCGAGCGATCAATCCGGTTACGATTACCGGCAGAACATAGCTTATACCAAAACCTATATTTGTAGAAATAATTGGTCTTCCCCTTGTGTATTTGTTTTCGAGTTTAATTTGTGCGAATCCTGTTTCAGTATCATAATTTGCCGATACTACTACCCCTGGCATTAAATAATCTAACCAAGCATTAACTTGCTGCTCAAGTCGCGGACTTTTTGAGTTTTGATTTCTACGAAGCTCATCTACCTTAAAAGAGTAATTCGATTCAGCATCACCAATTAATTGAGCTACGAATTCTCCTTTAAATCCAGTGTTTGGGAAATCATAAAATTGAATTGTCTGACTTAGTCTTGGACCAATTCTTTCAGCATTCAGGTAATAGAACTCCTGATAAAATAATGGATCATCTTTTAATGTATCACCTCCTTTTACATTAGATGGTTTGAGCCAAAGCTTATTATCCTCAACTTCATAATCCACCATAAACGCTTTGTCTTCGTGTTGAAAACCTAAGGAAAGCGATTTAGCATTTGAAGAATGAGGTATTATGCCGGAACTTGTCCCAAGAGACATACAATATGCCCCGTTAAGTTCTACACGCAAGTCTCCTGGTTCGAGCATTTGGTATTGCCCATCTTCCCATTTAGCACAATGTTCAATAGTCCTCCTTAAAAATAGAAGTGATTGAATCGCTGTACTTTTTCCATTTCCATTAGCTCCTGCAAATATTGTCAACCCATTTATTGGAATTTCTATATTTCGAAAGCACTTGAAATTATTGATTAATAGCTGTTTCATTATTGAAAATTGAGGTGCTGATTGATCAACTCTTGAACTTTACCAAAAGAATACAACAAGTTGCTTCTACCATTTGTACCATAAGATAAAAAGTTCCAGAATTCGCCGTCATCTTCAATAAGTTCTGCCAAAGGCATTTGCAGTGAATTCTGAGAGTTTTGATTTTTTATCTCCTCGTGATCGAATTCAGACAACAAAACAGACAAGGATGCGAAAAGAGCCTTATTGATAAGCTGTTTATAAGCATAAGGTTCCAAATCATCAGGTGTAATCTTTCTAAATGCATATCTTGCACCAAGGAGGTATTCTGCATTTTTCATGGAATTAGAAAACAGATCAACATACTTACTTAATTCTGATTCTTTTGAAAATTGAAGTTCATCTGTCAAATCATCTAAAGAAGGATCCATATAGCCATTGTATTGTTCAATACTTCCGTATTTTTCAATCATTCTATGAAATAAAACAAATCTTAATGCCACCTCATGATCTTCCATTCTTGTTGATTTTATAGAATGGTCCGTTGCAGATTTAAACTCTTCAAGTTCGGTCATTTGCTTTAACGTTGACCGGAGTGCTTTACCAGAAAGGCAGTTCCTTATCTCCTGATTATTCAAAGGCTTTCCACCGGTATTGATCCTTCTAAATATATCATACTTCACTTTGGAAGGAGAAGTAGGATCAATAACATTAACGGAAAACTGTGTTTGATTGAACCAGCGTACATATTTTGGATCAAGTCCCTTCTTTTTATCTTCATCCTGATAGTATCTTCCGTCGCAACTATCTGAGAGATATTCAAGATTTCTAAGCGGAAACTTATTATCCATAAATTCTTTGATTGTAGTTATTCTCTGTAGTCCATCTACAACAGAAATTCGTCCCTCTTCATCTTCCGAAAAGTAGAACATTGGAAGAGGGATTCTTAACAGAATGGATTCAATCAACCTTGACTTTTGAAAATTATTCCAAACAAAATTTCGTTGAAAGTCAGGTGACAAATCCATATCCTCACTATCAATCATCTCAGTAATTAACCTTAAGCTAAATTGTTTTGCGTTGACTTTAATTTCATCAGGATTGAATGGACGCTCCTCTTGAATAGTTGGCAATTCGGTTAAATCTGTTCCTTCCTGCTCTGCTTCTATAACCTTGATAACCAAAGAATCAAGTTTGTCTCGGATGATGTCATCAGGTTCATTTATTCTATTGTCTATTGACTCTAAGGAAAACCGACTATTATCCAGACTCAATTCCATCCAACAGTGTTTTTCTGAATCAAGCAATTGGAATTCATTCGTCTTTCCTTCTTTACCAATGACCCTAAAAGGAGAAACAACTACAAATTCTCCTTCAGCTATCTTAAATTCTATTTCCATGATTGTTTCAAATGTCTACTGCAAATTAACTTATTCTATACCATTACCTTCCCTGTCACTGCACTGTCTATCAGTGTGGCTTTGTACTCCCGCAGCTTCTCGATCTGCTGCTCCTGAAAGGATATGGATTGATCGATTTTGGAGGATTCTGAATGTATGAAATCGGAAATTAAATCTTGTATTTCTCTTGAAGGTAAGATCACATTCAATTGTTTGAACTCGTCCCAATAAAGCCTCTTTCTGAAATCAGTTATTCCTTTTGAAAATCGATCAATCTGCTGAATATAATCTGGTGTGCGATATTGAAACTCAAGAAAATCACTATTAAAATCAGCCAAAGGTTTAGCAACTACATATGCAGGGCTTACCATTCCATCTACTCTAACAGCACCGATAGCTCCTTGCCAAGCACGCATCATATTAAATACAATATCTCCCGATTTTACAAATTTATATTTTGACTTATCTTCAATTTTTATTCTTCCCTGAATATTATCTGTACTATCAATTTCTTCACTGGAGACTGCTGTATGAATAGAAACTGACAATAATGGAAGCCCTTCTTGTCCTGGCTCTTTTCTTTCTTGAAATAAGAGATTATTGGTTTTCACCTCCCACCCCACAGGTATTTTTCCAATCCAGTCTATGCCAGAGTCTTTAGTCTTTTCGGGTGCGGCCCAGGTGGTGCCGTTCCAGACTTTTTTGCCAGTGACCAGCTCTTGTATCATGATCTGCTTGCGCTCCTTCAGCAAGGTGATCAGCTGCTCCTTTTGCGCTATGGCCTGATCGATCTTAGCCGTCTTCTCATCGAGGAAGTGGGCAATGGCGGTTTGTTCGGGAAGTGGTGGAAACCACAGAGTGGTATTCTTTAATATCCCATTGGTTATACTGTAAACCTTAACACCTTTTACAGCCTTTCTAATTTGATCTCTAAAGGATTTTGAATCAATTTGATATGCTAAAAACCTATGATCTATATCCGTCTTTTTAAGTCGGGCAATTACCGTATGATATCCTGCAAAAGTTCTTGTATTGCTGTTGAGATATGTAAAGTTTCCAGAACCTTCAATATCTTCAGAAGTATCCGCAAAAACGAAATCACCATATTTCAATAAGGACTTAGGGGAATCTAGGAGATAATCTTCATCCACGCATTTAAGAACATTTATTTCAGGATTAACCTCGAACCCATATTTTGAATGAATTTCTCCATAATTAACACAAGGAATCCCATCTTCCTGCAAGTTCTCTTTTGTAATATTTAATCCTTTCGAAAATGAGAAGAGGTTCCTGAACCTATTCAACTTCCAATTATCTGGAAGGTCTCCAATATCGCAAATACCAGAGTCTTTATAAACGGGGTACTTTTCGAACGTGTTTTGCTGTATGATTTCCATCTTAGCTGAGGTTTAGAATATCCATAATTAAACCTTCACTTTCCTGTTCTAACTTTAAGATTTCAGTAGTTACTTCATCCAAACTTCTTAGTGGCTTGTGCTGGTAGAAGTATTTGTTGAAGCTGATCTCATAGCCGATCTTGGTTTTCTCTAGGTCTATCCAGGCTTCCCCCACATGTGGTTTTACCTCACGGAGATAGTAGGCATGGATTTCTTCCCTGAGCGGCACATTTTCAAAGTCGCGAAGGTCACTTTCGGATTCATATAGAACAAATTCTTCCTTCTTACCTGAAGGGTAATAGCCATAGTCCGGCAGTTGCTCTGCCGTGCAGCCCAGTCGTTCCAGTAGTTGAGTGAGCTTCTCACCCGAGAGTTTTTGCTTTTTCTTCACTACTTTCTCGGCAGACTCATCATACCAGCTCACAGCACTCAGGATGGTATTGACCTGCGCTCCGGAGAGTTTGCTTTTTTGGGCTTTCAGCACTTTTTGCACCAAGTCCTTGAATATGTTGAAGTCACTGTACTCTTCAGTGCCGATGGTTTTCATCAAATCAGATGCTGTATCGTAGAGTAGTTTGAGTCTATTCCAGGTATCTGCACTGGTGAGTGCTTTAGCCTTTTTGGCATTGAGATCCATGTCATTGTTCTCACACCAGTTGAGAATTGGTTTGGCTATGGACTTCAGGTCAGTGTACACTTGCTCTCCATAGGTTTCGTAAGCCCACTGCATCGGTTCTTTGAGTGTCTTATCGAAGCGTAGTTCGGCTATGCGCTCTTCGGTTAATTGTGCTTTCAGACGTTTTGGTCGATCAATTGTTACTTTGTAGTAGCCAAAGTCTGCATTGTCAAAAACCTTTGCTGCCAGGCCTTTTTCGTCCTTCCGCTCTACGTCCTGAAAGGCCATGTAAGCATCCTGTATCTCTTTGATGTGCTCAGACAAAAACTGACAATTTTTGTTACCCAAATTCTTGCGAAGCTTTTCAAAACGCTGTGAAGCGTCTATCAGTTGCACTTTGCCTTTACGGCTGTTTGGCTTATTGTTGCTCAACAGCCAGACATAGGTTGTAATGCCTGTGTTGTAAAAGAGGTTATTTGGCATTTGGATGATGGCATCCAACAGATCGTTTTCGATGATGTATCGGCGGATGTTGCTCTCACCACCACCAGCATCTCCTGTAAAGAGACTAGAGCCATTGTGTACCGATGCTATTCGCGATCCAAGCGGACTTGTGCCCAAGGATTTCATTTTGGAGACCATCTCCATGAGAAAAAGCAACTGTCCATCCGAAGAACGTGGAGTTGCATCACAGTCTTCATTGTTACCCCAGTAGTCTTTGAGTACTACTTCGAATCGTGGGTCGATCACGTCCTTACCATCCTTGATGTATTTTTGCTCCGTAGCCCATGATTTACCATAAGGTGGATTGGACAACATGAAATCGAAAGACGTACCTGCAAACTCATCGATAGAGAGTGTAGAGCCTACCCGAATGTTGGCCGGGTTGTTTCCTTTGATCATCATGTCCGACTTACAAATAGCATAAGTCTCATCGTTGATCTCTTTTCCATATAGGTACACGTCTCCAATAGCGCGGATCTCCCCTTCCTCGTCTTTGATGAAGTTCTGCGCTTCCGTTAGCATTCCACCACTTCCACAAGCCGGATCATAAATGGTGATTACTGGTGGAAGTTTGTCTTTTATGGGTTCGAATACTAAATGCGTCATCAGGTCAATTACCTCTCGCGGGGTGAAGTGCTCTCCTGCTTCTTCGTTGTTTTCTTCATTGAACTTTCGGATCAGCTCTTCAAACACATAGCCCATCCCCAGGTTGGTCAAGGCTGGCAGTTTTCGCCCGTCCGGATCTACCACTTCATTAGGCGTCAGGTTGATATATGGTGACGTAAACTTCTCCAACACGTCCATCAACACATCCTTATTGGCCATGTGTTGGATCTGGCTCGGCAGGTTAAACTTCTCTACTATCTCCTTTACGTTGGAACTAAAGCCATTCAGATACTCCTGAAAGTTGACCTGTAGGATTTGCTGGCTGTTAGTAGCTGTATTTTGCAGCCGCTGAAGCGTCCACTTGCTGGTATTGTAAAACACATAACCAGAAGCTTCTCCAAGTCCAATAGCGTCCAACTCGGTGAATCCAGCTTCTTCTCTTTGAAAGCGAACTTCCTCCATCACATCGTCTTTGGTTGGCTCCAGCAAAACATCCAGTCTTCTGAGAACCACCATTGGTAAAATGACGTCCCGGTACTTACCACGCACGTAAACATCTCTGAGACAGTCATCAGCGATAGACCAAATAAAGGAAACGAGTTTGTTATGAACAGCGGTATTCATCTAAGAGATAGGGTTAATTTCTTGAAAAGTATCATTTTTATCAAATAATGGTTTTGTTTTTAGTCGTTGCTTCACTTTTCAACCAAACTGCTGATCTCTTTTTGTATTGCAGATACTTTTGATTGAATGTCCGAGCATTTCTGTATTAGCTCGACACTTGAAGCATACTCTATTTGTCGTTGAAAACGTTTATTAAAATTGTAATCGAAACTGAGATTCAAGTTTTCATCTAATTCACCTGGGTTCACTACCATAAGGTGATCTTTCTCGGTCAGCAAGCCAGATCTAAAATCCGAGAGCTCTACAGACACTTGTTGAATAACCGATTGAGGTAGTTCATATCTTTCCTTTGATTTGCGACCTTTCTCTGACAGATTGATTAGTAGTATTTTGTCTTGTTTCTTTTGTTTGTTGACTACCCAGATCGACGTAGACACACCGGTACCGTAAAAGATTTTTTGAGGCAGAATGAGAACCGCTTCAAGCATATTCTTTTCAATAAGCTCTTTTCTCAAATCAACATAAATACCTGAGTTGGATAGCATTCCAGCGGGAGTCACTATGCCCAATAAGCCAGAATCCGAAAGCGAATCAAGTGCATGGGTAAAGAAGGAAAGCGCCAAGTCATTGGATTTGTACTTACTAGAGTAGTAGCCAAATCCATTATGTGTATCAGGCGGATTTTTACCAAAAGGAGGATTGGTCAGTATTAAATCGAATTTTTCTGTTGGTTCAGCTCCTCTTAACCCTACTACTGGTTTTTGATCAATTGATACATTGAGTTTCTGTAACAGAAAGAATCTTGTTTTTGCGAACCTAACGGAAAATGCATCCGGTGCTTCACCAATACCTAAATCACCATGACCGTTGGCCATATTTAGGAGGTTTCCTGATCTGCAAAAAGGATCGTACACTTTATGTATTTCTCTATTCTCTGGTAATCCAGATAATATTTGAGCTACATCAGAAGGTGTTAAGAGTTGGTGTGCGTTTTTTGATTTTGATATGACGTTTTCAAAAACTTCTAAAATCTCATCTATTGTTTCATTTGACCAAAAATCCTCATTTTCATGACGATTGAAGAACTCAATAATTGAATGGGTTATTGGGACGATCCTTTCTTCCACCCCCCGATACAGGCCCTGTATTTCTGCATACCAAATGTTTGCATCGGGCATATACTCTTGCAATTCATGCAAGAAAATATCAATATCCTTCAATTCATCTGAAGGTCTAATGATGTGGTATTTATAAGCTGAGAAAGCCCACAAATAATGAAATAGGAGAAAGTTGGTAACCTGATCTTCTCTTACTCCCAAGGAGTGAAATTTGGAATATGTATTCCATAGTAGCTTTTGAAATTCATGAGTCATGATATGTTTCCCTTAGTTAAGCCAACGAGTTTTAAGACACGGCCAAAGAATTTGCTGATTCTGGTGAAAATGGAAGTTTTCTTCTCTTTTTCAGGAGCGAATTGAATGGTCAAATTATCAATGTTGATGAAATTGATATTTCCTGAGTTGTTATTCATATGATCTTGTTGCCATTTCATCTTGTATGGATTTGTTCAAAGGCGTATGACTTCAATAATTCTTTTCTTGTCTGAATTAAATTCAGGAGTTCTAATTCTTCTGTCTGAACCAACTCTTTCATATGAACCACTTTCTCTTGCACATCAATCGGCGGCAGAGCAATGGTTAGCGACTCTAAAGACTTCTTATTTAATGAGGGGATTGTAGATGCTATTGAGCTTGACTTAAGGTAGTTTAAAGCCTCATCTTGTGTTAGATACCATATTAAAAAATCAGGAATGATTTTATTAACATCAGGAGATATTACAAAGAATGATGATGAGGCAACACCTCCAATGAGTTCGGCATCAATTAAGTATGTTGAAAACTTCACGCCTTTGTTTGCGATTAGAATCTCGTCCTTTTGAAGTGCATGATTTTGATAGTTGGAAATGAGTTGTCTATCCATTCTTGCAGGAGAAAAATCACCAGTTATATCCTTGGGTTGTACCACCGGAATAAATGATGAATCGAAACCCGATTCTATTTTACCTCGAAAGGAATATCCAGTACGTATGGTAGCAATTTCCTTTAAGTCTATTTCTTTTACACTATGCGACATGGAGCAAACATAAGACATGTATTTCGTATTTACAAATCTCCATACAATATAGTGCAACAAATAAATCTAATTCTTATGGCGCTATTTGTCTCAATAGCAAGATGGAGAGAGCATTGGTGTCTTTTGCCATTATATTTTGATTTGATATAAACCCTAATAATTGGGGTTTATCCTTTATTGAAATATAAGCGAATGCATTAAGCACATCTCTTCATTTTCTTTTATCAGGAGCGTTGTGTAATGAAATGAGGTTCAACGTTTCTCTCAATCTGGACCTAACTCTCTGACCATATACCTCCTCTATTTCTGAAGCTGAAAGATTTGTGGTAAGGTGTGTTAGCATGCCATGGCTGATGAACAGATCATATCTACTGAGAAGAATCTCAGCCATAACATTGCAGTCGGTGCCGTAGTACTTCATGATGGTCTCAGCTCCCAGGTCATCGAAGCAGTAGATCTTAGCTGTCCAGTCCTGGTTACTTGTAACGAAAGAGTGATCGCTGTATTTCTGGATTACAGAAAAGCCTTCTTTATTGAACTCAAAGGCTATCTTCCGACATGGCACCATAATGTGGTGGGTATGGACTGCTGAGATGTATCTCATCAGATTCAACAAGGATGTTTTGCCACAACCAATGGGGCCTGTGAGGAGGATGCCTTTTCTGAAGGAGATGCCTAACCGATCAGCGTTCTCCTGGTCGCGAAGAAAGTACACCAGAAGTTTGAAGATTACTTCGTGATCCTCCTCGATGATCCGGAAGTGGTCTCCATAGAGGCGTTTACCGGAGTGTTCCAGGATCGAGAGGCATTCGGAGAATGGGAATTTCTCTGATGAGAAATTTCCTTCATACGCGTTTCCAATCGGTGAAGATCCCGAATCTTCACTGCGCTGCGTCCGGGATGACGAACTACGATCATCGGCCATATTTACCTCCTCTCTTTCCACTCAGGCCGTGGAGGCCCATACTTTCTGTCTTGATCGGACTGCCGAACCAACAGAAAGTATGCAAAGAAGTCAAGCCTATAAATTCTGAGCGGAAAAATTTGGCTGATAGTGCACGCAAAAGCAAACTCATCCCGATTAAATCGGGACTCAAACAAGCTTTTGCACAATGATTTACACTGGCCCAATTTTTCTTTCGCTCATTATTTAAGGGCTGATTGAAATTGGAGGAGATCTTAGTCTCTTTCATAAAGGTTCATTGAAATTTTTATTGACATGTGTGTTTGATTGTTTTAAGTGTTTATTACTGTTTAATGAAGGGCTCAATGCTTGCACACTACTTGTATCATTTTTGGGGCGGGTGTTGCTCAATGCTTGTACATCACTAGTACTTCCAGTCGTATCGAAATTGTACATGTTGATGAGGCTTCCTTTGAGTGGGTTGTGTGACGGCAAATACTCCAGGTAGCCGAATTGGTCAAGCTCTTTCAAGCACTTGTGGTAAGTATTCCTGGAACCAATTTTACTGATCTTCATTACTTCTTCCCTGTTGATGGAGATGGGATTTTCAAAGCGGTTGAGGTTCCATAATGTGAATAGAGAAATGTACAGGCTGACATGTGTTGCATGCAGCCTTTTGTCTTCTGTGATTTTGTTCATTACAGCCAAGTAGTGTTTTATGAAGTTCATTCAAGGATCATACATAGTGATTCACGCTAGATCTGCGAGGAGCTCTTCATTTCTTTTGTCTTGACACAAAAGAAACGAAGCAAAGAAAAAGTCAAGGGGCTAGCCGCCCGCCTATAAAGCGCGAGCGGAAAAATTGAGTCGATACTGCACGCGAAAAAAACTCATCCCGACCTAGTCGGGACTCAGACAGTTTTTCGCAGAATAACTGTCATTACACAATTTTTCTAATCGCTCATTCTTCAAGGCCTCCATTAACATCTTTTTTAGAATCAGTATTTATTGTCGATGCGGTTTTCGGTGAGCATTTTTTGGATGTCCTGATAGTCGTAGTAGATGACTCCTCCGATTTTTGTGAATGGAAGTGTGCCGTTCACACGCATGTTTTGGAGTGTGCCTGGGGAGATACTAAGTAGTTTGCGGACTTCCGGGGACTTGAGCCATTTCTTCGTTTGGAAGCCCGAGTTTTCGGAAAGGATCTCTTTGATGTCTACTAGTAATTCATGCTTGAACTGCTGTAAATCTTCTGTAGTAATAATGGATGCTGCCATAGTTTTTGTATTGTTTTAGTTTGATGGCAAAGCAGGGAAAAAAGGAAATGAGAAAACAGTCACAGGGGTTGCATGACCCTAAGTACATTACTGATAATCAACGAATAACGGAATGAAAAAAGTTTGACATCAGAATTAGATGGTGCAATTCTGGATGTGATGATTTCAATTCCGTAAATTTCTTCTCAAAGCGATGCATTTAATTGAATATGTTAATAAATCCATCGCTTACAAAGGAACCATCCGTCAGGTGACGGATTCTCCAACTAAGTTTTTTAATTTTGTAGGTAAATAATTAGAAATGAAAAAACCTAGTTCTCGTTTGAACTAGAAAACGACATATTGAATAAAATACTATAGCGATAAGCTATTTTCTGTGCCTTAGAAAACCTCCAAATTTCAAATCGTACATGGGAAATAGACTGATCGCTCACGCTACGCGTGGGCTCAGTTTATTGTGTACGATGGGTGCTTGGAGGTACCTCTGAGGCCAATGGCTGATGTCCCACGCTACTTTTTTATAGTGGTGGGAATAAATTATACTTATGGTAATGAAAACCACCAACCTTCTAAATCAACCCATTTCTGAACTGAACCTCAGTGATGAATTTAAAGAAATGGCCAAAACCAATCGTTTTGAGATGCTCTCTGAGATGACGGAATTTACCTTATTGGAACTACAAGGGATGCCACTATTTAACCTCCGTATGGTTGTGGAGTATGTGAGCTTTCTAACTGATAATGGACTTGAAGGTATGGTGGAGGACTGAAGTAGGATATGCAGTCCTTGTTCTCCGGACTGGCTCCTACTTTTTCATATAAGGATAGCTGAAGGAATTTCCTGGTCTTGATTATCGCATAGTGATTGAGTATATTGCTTTATAACCTATAATGGTTTGTCAAGGATTAATGGTATAACCAATACAGCTTTTCGATATGGTTAAAAATCAAGGTCATCACAGGACTAATAAAATCTATTGGAGAGGTTTTGCCTTCAAAGACCTTAATCGTTTCGACTGTTTGAGTATCTGTAATCTGGAGAATTTCATTATTGATAACAAGCCGTTCCTTTGGCTCAAAAAAGAAGCCAATCAACCAGGTGAGATGCACATCAGATATTTTGAGGCTTTCAGTTCCAAATCTGAAAAGGAATACCGAAAGATACTTCGGCAAATAGACGAAGGTAAATTTGATGAGGAAATGAAACCTCATCTTCTTAGTTTTATTTGCAATTTATTAATCAGGCAAACCAGTTTTCAAAGTGAACATATTGCCGAAGGGTTCAAAAACACAGTATTAAGGAAGGAGCTAATTAATGAATTGGTTCGCTATAGACATGACAAAGTCTCGGCAGAAAAGGTCTTCCTCCAACTCCAACCCAACATAGCTCCTACAGATGAGTTGAGTCCCTTCGTCCGAGAAATTTGGAACCACCTCATGGCAATATTGAACTCCTTTACATTGGTTATTCTAAGAGCTCCATCTAGTTATTTTTGGTCTACAAGTGATTGTCCAGTATCTGTAGATCGTATGGGGTGTAATGACACACTGATGATTCCGATTCAAAGTGAAATCTATTTCCCCCTTTCCAGGAAATATCTAGCCTTTCTTTCCAATAAAAATTTAAGTCATAATCAGATCTCAAAATTTCCAGCAAATACCGTATCTACATGTTCTCATGAACTATACCAATCCATCATTGATAACCATATTATCCCCAATGCAAATGAATACCTGATATATGGAAATGACTTTTTTAAACTAGCACTGAGTCAAACCGAAATTATCTAGTTTCTTGAGATTGCTTCCTGATGCTGTTCAAGAGTTGGATGATGACATTCTTTACGGCTTCTTTAGTACTGGTATCGACATTGTAATATCTGGTGCGGAGGCTTTCGGCAGATACGTTCTCAGCCTTTTTAGTACGAACGAACCTGGCCAGAAACTTCAGTACTTCTCTTTGATTGTTGTTGAGGAGAATTTTTTCTTCCAAAAGTATCCGAGTTAAATAGGCCAGCTGTGCTACTGATAAACTGGTATTGAGTTTGAAGTCACTTAATTCCTCTGCCTTATTGATAGGTAGATTGAGGGACAATTGGTGTCTTTTCTCCAGAAAAGCCATCTCTTCGTGAATCCACTGCAGTAAACTTGATTTGAGTGAATCCCGACCCAACTTATAGGCTACTCCAGGCTTTTGCTGTGTCTGATTGATGAGTTTGGATAACCAGGCTAGCTTATCAATCTGACCAACCAATGTATCCTCTTTCTGATACATGGAGGTCAAATGAGTTGAACAACAAGCAAAGAACTTGTAGGAGTTGAAGTTGATATAGATCATGGTTAATAAGATATGCATCCTCTTGTCTTGCTCAGTCCAGTCCGCATTTGGCAGTTCTAACAACTGCTCTTGAAAGGTTTTCAAGTACATGAGTTCCCTGTAGGTTAAAGGCCTCTTGGTGCTGATGCTCCTTGAGGGGGCCAGCAAAATTGCTTGTACTTTTTGATCTACTTCAAATGACTCCAATACCTTTTCCATACGGCGCACCTTCTTCCGAAAGTCTTTGGCCACTATTTCTTTATAGCTATCAGGAATCTTAGTATCTACATTGAAGTACCTGGAGAAATGTTTTTCAACAAAATCCAAAAGCTCCTCAATGATCTTGTGTGCTTTAAGAAACAATAGGTGGAATACTTTCCTTTTGGTTTTATCAGCCGAATAGCTCCTGGTTAACTCATCCAACATTCTTGTGAGCTCTGCCTGGTGCTGCTGAATGTATCGTTCAATTTTCTGTTCACTTGCTATTCCAAAAACCGTATTGATAAAAGCTCTCTTTATTCGATCAAACTCCTGAGTGAGTTTAGCTTCCCATTGATCGATTGCATCTGTCCCATCTGGATCGGACAGCTCCAGTTCAAAAAAGATTAGGGAGTAAAGCGTTTCCAATTCGTAATTCACTGGTCGATTTTGTGGCGTTTGATACGCCAACAAATATTCTAAATACTGACAAGAAACGGTAGTTGCATTGGTTAAGCAATCCGGCATCAACCTTTTGATTAAATGAGCATAGAGGGTGTTTTTAACATTATTTGATTTAATAAATTAGTTAATAACGTATTTGCTTAATACCTCATTCCTTTATTTGGGCTATTCAAGCAGATGTGGAAGTGATCTACTGAAAGGTTGTGTAACCTAAAGAAGCCAATTTATTTTATCCTGGAATCACTGTAAGTACTAGATGCTTTATCTAATGTTATGGTTCAGTGAGACTCAAGGAATTAAGCATACTTTGTCAACTTCGCCTTTTTTACCCTGGTATCCCTAAAGGGAATGCGAAGAAAATCAATTTGACAAGGTAGGGTTAGATACTATTGATCAAATCTTCCAGGAAAGCTTTGGTTGATTCTTTGGTTGGCTGATCAACCGTATAGAATTTGGACTTGAGGCTTTTGAGTGAAATAGAGGTTGCATTGGAGGTAACAAAATTCTCGGCAATAGCACTCAATGCTTCACTTTTATTTTGATTGGTGAACAAGCCTGCTTCAAAAAAGAGACGTGAGAGAAATGCCAGCTGCGCTACGGTCATACTCGTTTCTATTTTGGTATTGCTCAGTTTAAGCGTGGTTGGTTGTTTAGAACCATTAGTTTCGAGGTTGATATTGAGATTGATGTCTAAGCTGTTCTTTTTAGTCATTTTGTATGGTGGGGTTTGAAAGAGTCAACCCTCCGAAAGATCCGGAGGGCTGAAGCTGGTTGTATGAAGAGGATTTTTAATGTTTAGAGTGAATTGTCGTTCACTTCTGAAATCACCACAACTTCTAGTTCCATGTCTTTCTCTACAAACTGGAGTCCGTATTTTTCCAGGGCTTTATTGACATTATTCAGATCATCTAAGCCTCCGGGAATTTCTAAATTGATATTTCCAAAGTAGCCAGTATCGTTTATCAAGGGCATTCCTAGATCGTTGTGGATATTGGCAATCCTATTAATTAGTGTTCTAAAGGATGCATTGGTAATCCTGTAGCTCTCACTTCGTTCACTAATCATAGACGAATTTTCTTGTGCGACATACCTTGCTCGGTTGTCGGTGGCTACCAAAGCTAAGCACCTTACTTCTCGTTTTTCCACAGACCCTTTAATCCCTATATAGCTAGAAAAGAAATGATTAAGATCACGCAACATAATTTCTGTTCGCGGAATAGAGGTTCTTTTGGGGTAAATCAGATTATAACAAAAAGTGTAATTCTGACGCCATGCTAACAATAAACTATCTTCCATATAAACCCCAGTAATACTTTTAATTTTCGGTCCTTGTATTACCTGCCTGAGTGAATCTTCCATTTCCCAAACAATGTGTGATTCATGAGGTACTGATGGCATCTCTGATGCTAATTGGTACAATTGGGCAATATCTGAGTTGACAATGAGCAATTGATCACCATTTCCACGAATACCCGATCCATGACTTAATGGAGGAGTAATTGCGGACATATAATGAGCGTCTATATTATTTCCCCTAATTAGCTGAGTAAAATCTATTGAGGATTCTGCCTTTTCGTGAAATCGGATTGTTTCCCCCGCTAAAAATCTTCTCACATTTTCTTTATTCGCATACTGCGCATAGGTAATGGCGAGTACTTGTTGATTACTAATCCACACTTGGTGAGGCACTGACAGGTATGGGAACATTTTACTAAGTATTGAGTCCTCCCATATGATTGGAAGTGTCCAATTCTCCTCTTTTGCTACTAGGCTGACTAAAGAATCTTCTTGTTGTGTAACAAGTATCACTTGTAAATCATTTGGAAAAGTATTCTGCAATTCCTGTAGGTGAGTTACAGATTTCCGACTGGCACCACACGAAGTGGAAATGAATTCAAGGATAATTAGTTTATTCTCTGAGCCATCAAGGTGGACTTCCTTCAAGTTATCATCAAGAGCCAATTTGACTTTTAAAGGAGGGAAACGATCTCCAATAGAAAGCGGCTCCATATATGTTGACTTACATCTCTGCGTAAGTATAACAACTGATAAGCATGTAATTAGGATGCTTATTTGTTTAATGAATTTCATAGCCAATAACTTTTGAATAATGCAAGCCGCATCATGTTGAAAAAATGCAGGAACATTACCTTGGTAAATAATTAAGAACAATTTGAGTTACAAAGTATGGAAATAGCAATCAGCGAGGGTTTTGCTCTATTCCAGATCGGTCAATCGCCTCTTGCGGTATCGGGAATACATACTTGTTACTGTTAGGTTCCAACTGGAAAGTCTGATCATTCACCTGTCTCTCCAGTGTAACCGCTATTTCAGGCTCCCGATTATATCGTCTCAAATCCATCCATCTGATTCCTCTATATAGCAGTGACTTCCTACGTTCTTCCTGAATCAATGGTAGCAATTCCACATCAGTTGAAACTGGTACATACTCATTTTCCTTCCAACGAGTGACCAGCAGTTCATTCAATAGTGCTCGGCTTTTGGTTTCATTTCCCTGTCTAGCCTCACACTCTGCCAATATCAAGTACAACTCGTCTACTGCCAGACCACTGAACGGACCATCAGACCCACCATAGGAACCTTTGAACTGGTGTCGGCCACCTTCCAGCTCTCGAAAATAGGTGGCTTTCCTTAAGTCCCCGGGCTTATAGGACTCATACAAATTTTCGTCTACCGTGTAAAAGGCATTGTTGAACACATACATGGTCAGATGCCAAATCACCTCTTCGTTAAATAGTTCGAAAGGATTATCTGCCAGGGAATCAAGTGAAGCATAGTCGAGCAACTCCTGATGCATGGTTAATGCTGTATTCGCATGGTTACCAGCGGCTTCATATTGATTCATCTGTAAATTTATCTTGGCCAATAATCCATATGCAGCGGCTTTATCCGGCCGAGTCTTGATGATGGTGTTTTCATCCAACAGCTCGGATGCTTCGATTGCGTCCGCCAGTATCTGTTCGTAGGTTTTTTGCAATGAGGACCGTTTAGCTACCAGGTTAATGTCTGATTCCAACCTCAAAGGAATGCCCAGTTGTGAAGTGGCCGTCTCTGCATCGTATGGAGCACAGAACAGCTGAGCAATTAGAAAGAATCGCCAACTTCGATGAAATAACGCCTGCCCGCGGATATGTTGCCACCGAGCAATCTCCTTTTCAGATGGCTCAATTTTGTCTAGCCCTTCTAATACGAGGTTGGTCACAAAGATCCCCTGATACAGGATTGCCCATTGATGGCTATAATTATCTGCATCGAGTACCTCCTCCCAGATGTAAGCGTTCTTTTCTTCTTCGTATGGCAAGGTTTCCCATTGACCATCCATTAATGACGGGTTGTCTGAAGCGATCAGTGACAAGTTTGGTGTCACATTTCGAGTCATCACTTCAGAATTATCTAGCAGTGCTTGCATGTCGTCCAGCGTTTGCGGAACCACATCACTTTTGTCCTGTTTGATATCCAGCCAATCTTCGGCACATGAACTAAGAGTGATTGCGAGTATGATATATGTGATTTTTATTGGTTTCATGATATTAGAATTTATGGGTGTTCGTTAAAACGTGGCGCTGATTCCAAGTGCATAAGATTTAGGAACCAAATAGGTGGCGTCCGGACTATCAGGATCTAGTTTGGAATCGGCTGCCCGCCATAGAATTCCAAGATTACGAGCGTACCCAAAGACTCGTACATTATGGAAGAAAGGATTGACTTCCTTACGTGGCTTCCAGGTATAGCTCAGATTAACATCCTCTAAGCGAATGTGATCACCTGGTTCTACCAGAAGTTCTGAAGACTGATAAACAAAATCTCTATAATCATCCACTTCTTCCGGCATGGACGGGACCTGCGTGAACTGTTCATCACCTGATTGCCGCCAACGCTTCACATAATCGTTATGCATTTCGCGATCTTCTATCAGATTCTCGTAAGACAATCCACTTTTACGGTAATGATACCCTGCCTTCCATGATAGGTTGATACTCAAACCGAGTCCTTTCCATGAAAAGTTATTTCTGACTGCTCCAAATGCCGGAGCTACACTCACGCCATTGTAAACGAGATCATCGTAAGTTAATCCCCGGGCATAGTCCCGATATTCTTTTACCAACTCTCCCTCAATTTCCACCAATGGGTCACCCGTTTCTGGATCGAGTCCCCACCAGGGGACACTGTACAGGGCATCAATTGGCTTTCCTTCTTGTGGCAGTACTGAACTATTGGTGCTGATGCCGCTGCGAATACTATTGTTATCAATGGATTCGTTGTAAAAATCCAGTATTTTGTTTCGAGTCATGCTCATGAACACATCAGAGGTCCATTGGAATTCTTGATCCACATTGACGGTATGTATCTGTAAGTCCATTCCTCTTGTTTGGGTTTGGGCATAATTGATGCGATTGATAGTAAAATAAGCTCCTGTAGTAGGGTCTACCGGCACATCACCAATCATGTCCTTTCCTTGTTTGTCATAAAATTCGACACTTCCAGAAACTCGATCCCATAATTCGAAATCCAACCCGACATTCAACATCCCGATCTTTTCCCAGCGTAGCTGTGGATCACCTGGAGTATTTACCCATAACCTTGGAAGTCCAGTAAGGCGATCTGTGCTATAAGAAGCTGTAGCGAAAGCGGTCAATGACTTGTCAATGTTGCCATTATAGCCATAAGTAGTTCGTAAACGCAAGTATGGTAACCATGCCGCCTGAAAGAAGGCCTCATCACTTAACTCCCAACTTGCTCCAACTGACCATAATGGAACCCCCTTCTGATTGGTTTTCACCCCAAAAAGGTTTGATGCATCGTATCGAGTGCTACCTGAAAGTGTATATCGGTTTTTATATGTATAAGAAGCATTAGCAAAGGAAGAAAAGTAGCGATCCATGCGTTCATCCAGAAAATTGGCAGGTATAGGAAGGGTAGCAGAGCCTCTTGGGATCGTTGGATACCGTGTTGTATAGTCCAGCATGTCGGTGGCAGTGAGTATGTCATCATTATATCCATAGATTTCATTTCCAAAACGCTGTGTATGCACCTGGCGAGCTTCCATACCCACGAGGGCGGTAATGGAATGTTGCTGAGAAAATGCATTATGGTAATTCATCTGTGCCCTGCCTGAGTGAGCCACCTGCTGACTATGATGACGTGTCAGGATATCTCCCTCGGGGAAAACCCGAGTTCCATCTGTCTGTGTAAAGCGATTCACTTGATAACGGACGAGGTAGCTATCTTCATCCTGTAGGTTTTGGAAATCTGTTTGCACTTGCTGATGCTGGTACTTCACCATTAGTTCAAGCTGATCCCTCAGACGGTAAGTGATTCCTGTATTGATCCGGTATTCTGAAATATCGGTACCAATATCATTCAGCAACTGCTCCTGAAGAGGGCGATAGTATCCATCGAGGTATCCTTGTTCCATCAATTCATCAATATATGCGAACCGTAACTCGTTGGTGACGGGAAGATGATTTCCCTGATCATCTGCAAAACGGTTGTAAGGAAGGTCTGTGCCGATGGATCCCCATCGAAAGCCATTCTGTTTTTTCAATTGATTCGTGACATTGATGTCTGCAGATATTTTTAGATCGTCAATGGGTTCAAAGCTGTTGTTAGAGACCAGCGTCACTCTCTGGGATTCATTCCCTTGGATATTACTTTGTTCCTTGTCGTAACCAGCAGAGAAATAATGGCTTGAAGCTTTCCCTCCGCCACGAAGGTTCACAGCATACTGCTGATGGATACTGGGTTGGTAAAAGTACTTTTCTACCTGATCCCGCACATCATAAGTAGCTAGTCGTGCGAGTTCGGCTTCCAACTCTTCTGTGGTTATGTTACCGTCCCGTTCCTGAATAAGGGCTTCTACTACTGGTGTTAGGCTCAAGTATGGAGCCACTGTTTCGTAAGGACTGTAATAGCCACGATCAAACAGTTCTTGTTCTAATCCAATGTAATCAGCTGACGGAATGTAATTTGCTGCATGATGCAGGTTGGGACGTTCGCCAAACGTAACATTGCTAGTGACCTCTACTTCAAGCGGTTGTTCAAACTCTCCCTCTTTCAGTGTGATGACGATTACACCATTGGCGGCACGAGCTCCCCAAATGGAAGCTGCTGCGGCATCTCTTAAGACGGTGATACTTTCTACATCATTGGGATTGATATTCTCTAATGGTCCATCATAAGGGAATTGATTCACAATTATCAAAGGGCTGCTTTCCGACTCAATGCTGCTGACTCCTCGAATGCGTAAGCTTCGGGAATTCATACCCGCTGCATCATCTGCCCTTCGCTTATCAAACAGTAAACTGGGAGTGACTCCTTCCAATCTTGAAATGATGTCCGTGCTTGTAGACCTTTGGATCAAATCCTCATCAACATAAGCAAAGGAGCCTGTCGCCCTTTCGGGTGGAAGCTGCTGGTAACCGGTAGAGTAGACTTCTACAGCACTTAGTGTAGAAACATCCTCCTCCATGGATATATCTATTCTGGTTTGACCATCTACTGGAATATCCATGGTTCTGTAACCAATAAATGAATATGTGAGTATGGCCTCTTCACTGGAGACGGTGATACTATAGTTACCATCAATATCGGTTACCGTGCCATTCAGAGTGCCTTTCTCGACCACATTGACCCCAGGAATGGGTTGGCCATCTGGGGCTTTTACTATACCCGATACTTTATAACTCGGCTGATTTTTCCCAACATCAGGGGTTAGTTTGTCTTTTTGATCCAATGCCTCCTTAAAAGGGCTCACCGAGATGTTCTTATTAACTCTATGGAAGTTTAAGTGTGCGTCGGTGCTAAGCTTGTCCAAGACAAGTCTTAGACTCTGATTTTGAGCTATTAGGCTTACCTTATGTTGGCTATTGATGATTTCTCTTCCATAACCGAAAGTGAACTTGGTCTGTTCTTCGATCAAATTAAACGCTTCAATCAATGAGGCATTGTTGAGCTCCAAGTTGACAAAGGTATCGTCCAGGTTCTGACCCGATCCTGATTTAGCAATCAACAGGTTCATTGCTATCACCTGGACCAGAAATAATCTAAATGTATGTTTGGATGCAAACATGAGTAGTTCTAGTACATCTGTTTTCATTAAATTTGAATTAGAGTGAATAATGTCTTTAAGATTTAAAGGCGTTGTTCTTAGTAGCCCGTGGTTGGTGCGAACAATCACGGGTTTTTTCATGCAACTGCCTATTCAAGATCCTTTTTCTTCTTTTCACCTGTTTCACCCTGAATCCCTAAAGGGAACAGGTTCAACATCAAATTGATGTAGAAGGAAAAGCATACTTAATCATTCAAATCATGGAGGTATCAATTGGTAAATCATTGCTTTCATATCAGTTTGGTTTATGGTTTGGTTCTCCACCAGAATGGCTTGGAGATTGATCACATCCTTTTCCAAAAAGGATGATGCTATTGCTTTCGTTATCGAATCGGTATTCAACCCCCAAAATGTGCTTGAAGCTTTCCAGAATATTGAGGAGGTTTTCATCATTGTACTCATTACGAATGATGCAATTGCCTATCAGTTTAGTTTCAAGTACGAATGAAACATTGTACCAGCGTTCTAAGATTAAGATCGCTTCCCCCAATGGGATCTCATCAAAGATGATCCTGCCTTCCTGCCAGGCAAGGTATTTACTCAAGTCAACTTCACGCTTCTGAAGTGATCCCGAGGGCTCATACACAGCTTGTTGGTTGGGTGTGAGTAATACTCTTGAACCCGCTCTTCCTTCGGCATCTCCCCCTTTAGAATGGGGAGAAAAAGCGGTCTCTACGTGGACTTTGCCAGTAGCTACGGTTACTTCAATATTCTTATCAGGGAAAGCTTTGATATTGAAGCTGGTACCTAATACTGTTGTATTAATCTCTCCAGACTCGACAATAAAAGGCTTCTGCTCATTACGAGCCACATCAAAGAACGCCTCTCCGGTTAACTTCACCCCCCTGGTTTCATTTGTAAAACTCTCCGGATAGGTCAGTGAGCTTTCGGAGTTTAGTCGAATTGTGGTGCCATCAGCTAAAACAATGTTTGCCTTCTGGCCCCTCTGGGTGGTTTTGGTGATCATTCTGATAGCTGGTATCTCCGATGACTGATAGAATTGTAGGTAGCCTAAAACCGCAGCAGCAGCCACCACAGCCACAATAGCGGCATAGCGCAGGGATCTTTGGAAGATTCCTGGTTCTTGTTTTTCTTCTATAGCCGCTCGTACTTTCATATAAATTCGTTCTCCTGTCTGGTCTTCATCTCCATGTTTCCAGTCAATCCACTCATTGTTCTTTTGATAGGACTGGAGAAAGTCTTCTACAAGCTTTTTCTCCGAGTCACTGCAAAGGCCTCTCTGGTATTTTTCAAGGAGCCTTTCCATTTCTACCTTATCCATATCACTGCCAGGTTAATTGCGTGTATAATTTGTTTTTATATATGTAAGTAGGTTTCGAGGGATGGAAGTACTATCGAGGGAATGAAAAAAGTTGAAGAAATTTTTAGAAAGTGGGTTTGAAGGGTTTAGAGGAGATTTTTGAAGGGTGTTTTTTTTGTGAAATGAAGGTGTGGGTCAAGAGTTACCTATCTGATCTTGTTGCTGTAGCCAAAATTAATAGCCTCATTTCCTCAAACTAATCCTTCATTTTCCCTTTCTTTCTTCCTTTGGCTTGATCCAAAATGCTTAAGCAGCCCGGAAGCAAAAAATCAATACCTTAAATAAAAGGTGAGTAGAGGAAAATGATAGAGATGGTGATCACATAGTCCAGCTTGGAGCGGAGGTATGTTAGTGCTTTAGAGATCTGATTCTTGACGGTCTGCACTGATAACCCAAGCTGATCTGCAATCTCTTCATTGGTGAGATTCTGCTGTCGGCTAAGTTTGAAGATCTCTCTGCAGCGCTCCGGAAGTTCGTTGAGGTGGCGCTCCAATGATGCTTCCAACTCACGAAAATTAACCATTTCTTCCGTGTGGTTGGAAAAGCTGATCGCGTTGATCCTTTCGACATGGTGTTGAGCAATCTTGTCATTCCTAAGGTGTTTGATCACCTGAAATTTGATGCTTTGGAACAGGTAGGGTTTTAGCTCGGATATACTCAGTTCTTTGCGCCTGGAGTATAGATAGGTGAAAATGTCCTGGACAATATCTTCACACACTTCCCGATCTTCCAAAATGCTGTAAGCGAATAGATATAGCTTCTTCCAGTAACGAGCGTATATCTCGTCGAAGGCCTTCATGCTATTCCCTCTTAATAGCTTGAGAAGCTTCTGGTCGCTATGGTGTTCAAAAGCATTCATCCAATAAAGGAATGGAGTCAAAAGAATCTAAATCGATCCAATTGAAATTCTAACGTAACATTAAATTAACATAAAGTCAAGTAAATGAGGGGAATAGGAAGGTATGGTCCTTATTAGGTTTATAGGCGATTAGTATTTTTCTGAGATTGAAATTCAACAATTCATTAAAGTGCAATAAAACATCTTTATTTAATCCTACCGTCAAGTGATAAATACCTAAAAAGGGGTATTGATCAAATTGTTGATAATCAGCAATTTGATTCTCACAAAATGAAACTCTCCATATAATTGGTTAGTCGATCTCTAACTCCTTATGACAAAGATCTACCTAATACATCTACTGACACTAATAGCCTTTCCTTCTATTTCTCAAGTTGGCAATCAGAATATTAAGGTTCATTATATCAACATAGGTCAGGCAGATGCCACTCTTGTTGAGTTTGAATGTGGTGTCATACTTGTAGATGCAGGAGCGCAAATCGGCTCTAAAGCCCATCAGCGATTAAGTTCTGAGCGATTAATTAACTACTTAAATGAATTCTTTGAGAGAAGAGAAGATCTCAAAAAAGAAATTAGCACAATATTGATCACCCATAATCACAATGATCATACCGAATCACTTGATGAAATTGGTAAGTATTTCAATGTGAAAGCTATTGTTTCAACCAAAGATTACTTGAGCAAAAACAAAGACGTCCCAAAATTTGCTAGAAGTGAAGGAGCGAAAGTCAAGTATTTAAACTATCAAGAAGCAATTAACTATAAACCTAATGGTCTTTATTATCAGGAAATAGATCCATTTGATTGCAATGGCTATGGACCAGTTATCAAAGTTTATTCTGGAGAGGTTGGATTGAAAGAACGAACTGAGGTCAATGGTGAGAAGTTCTACCCAAGTTATTTTTCTAACCCAAATAACAATAGTCTGGTGATTAAAGTAGAATATGGCGAAGCATCATTCATATTCACAGGAGACCTACAGGAGAAAGGCATTGAATATTTAGCTGCCCAGTATGTAGATTATCCTGAGCTCTTCAAATCGGATGTTTATCAAGCTGGCCACCATGGTTCTCACAATGCTACAGATTCAACACTTTTGCAAATGATTGATCCAAAAATCACCGTTATCAGTGCAGGACATCATAGTCAGCGAGGCTTAGGAACTGCTTTTGATTATGGACATCCGAATAAAGAGGTTATAGAGCTAATTAACCTTTGGCCATCGATGGAGAAAAGAGCTTTCCCTGTCGATCAGTTGATATTTGATGGTGAAGAAACTAATCCATTCAACTTTAATATCTCTTCAAAAACCTACTGTACTTGCTGGGAGAATAATATTGTGATCATAGCAGATCCGGAAACAGGAGAAATGTGGGTGAATAATAATCCGTGAGCGTACCTTCAAATGTGAGTAAACTATGAATACTATAGTAAATTCCTTAGTAATGCTATTATCTGTATCAATTAGTGGTCAGAGTCTACAACGTATTGGTATTGCCCCTACCAAATTCACCCTTGACCAATCAGAACCACAACTAATCGCTCAAGCATATTGCAAAGATGAAAATAGGCTCATCCCCGACGAGGTTGAATATGACATTATCCTTAGCCCTCAGGATAATGCACGAGTCACAATAGAAGGTATTGGAGCTATGAGTTTGAAGGAAGCCATAGTGGAGAAGTATATTAAAGCTACAGTAACTCAATTTGAAGTTTTGTTTGCTTTAGGCGAAAAGAGTAGAGATAAATCGATCTATATTGAAATACTTGGGGAGACAGTTCTTGGACAAGATCCTGATGATATTCAAAATTTAGTGTTTATTGATTACGAATCTTCCAAATGGAACGAATTGCTCATAAAAACACTAGGAAATAATCCATACAAACCTCGAGTTTTTGATGGCACGTTTCAAGAGCACGTGTGGAACTATAATGCAGAACAAATTTGGAACAAAGTTGCTAATGAAATAGGAGGCGAATATGTTATCTGGAATAACCAAATACATTTTGAATATGAAAACTTAGAAGGCTTTCACAACATATGGGAACAGTTGAAATCAGGTCTATCACTCTCAAAGATGGAGAATTTAGAATGTGAAATTGTTGGTAGTGAGTTATGTTACAGTAAAGGCGACTCCTATCCGTTTAGGATTTATGCAAGTGTAAAGTGCATGAAAAGAATAGAGTTCACTATTGGGACTGATGTAACATTAGAGATAAAGGCAAATGGGCGTATTGTTAAAACAAATCCCAATGGCATAGCAAAAATTGAATCGAGTGATAAATCAAAATCATACTGTGAAATTGAAAGTTTATGCATGTCCAAACAAGGCACAACCATTGAGTTGCAAGAGGGCTGTGGTATCACGGATTTGAGTTTTGGAAGTGAGGTTCAGATAATAGCAAAAAGTGGTAATCAAAGCAGGGAATTGACCTTCTAAAACGACCAAAACTATTATTTCATATTTGTCGGTTAATAGTTCCTCTAACACCAGCCGAAGACGGTATTAAGATTCAAGCCGAATCCTGGCACTGGTGAAGATAATGGATCAGCTCATTGGCCAGCTGCCTTTGAGCTTCCTAAGTCACCAAGTACACTCTTCAGCTTCTGCATATCCTGGCTTACTTTCTCCTGAACCACCTTTGCATAGATTTGAGTAGTCTTTAAATTCTTGTGCCCAAGCATCGAGCTGACAGTTTCAATCGACACCCCATTGGACAAAGTCACCGTGGTAGCAAATGTGTGCCTGGCCATATGGAAGGTGATATTCTTATTAATCTTGCAGAGCGTGGCCATCTCCTTCAGGTAAGCATTCATTTTCTGGTTGGAGATCACAGGCAATAGAGTCCCCGAGTTGACAGTCATTGGATGCTCCTTATATTTGTTCATGATCTCTGCGGCAATCGGTAGCAATGGCACATTTGATGAACTGCCAGTCTTTGTTCTATCTACGAATATCCAATATTCCCCATCTAGGCCTTTGGAGATATTGTCAGGCGTCAATTTCTTCACATCTGCATAAGCCAACCCTGTATAGCAGCAGAACAGAAAGATATCTCTAACCTGCTCCAGGCGCTCCATTTCAAATTCCCGATTGTAGAGTGCTTGTATCTCCTCTTTGGTCAGGTAATCTTTCTTCACCTCCTTCAGGGACATCTGATATTTTGCAAATGGATCTCTCAATATCCATTCATTTTTTAGTGCTATCAATACGATCTTCTTGAAGTTTCTCAGGTACTTCATGGTGGTATTATGTCCTATCTTCTTTACCGATTTCAAATAGAATTCAAACTCAGTAATGAAATCATATTTCAGCTCGTTGAGTCCATAATCATTCCTTCTATAGTGATAGTTGATGAACCCCTCGGTGTGTTTTCTGGTTGTCTCGTATCTTTCTAGAGTTCCTTCTGAATATCCTTGTCCAACCTGAGCCTTGATTTGTTCATTGTGATACCTGAATAGCTCAAGGAGTGAGTGCTGCTGAGTGGATTTCCCCTGGTAGATACTTTTGATGACTTGGGCTGACACATACTGATCTTTAGATCTAAGGTCATCATAGATTTTCTCGATGGCCATATACATATTTGTTATGGCTCGGTTGAATACCCGAGCCTCCTCTGAGCTTCCCTTCATTCTACCAGAGTTCACATTCCACTTGCTTGGTAGTATTTTCTTACCGGTAGCTATCTCAGCCCTTTTACCATTCACGGTAATTCGAACCATAATAGGAGCTTCACCGGTTTTCTTGCTTACGCGATTATTCAGGAGCCAAAAAAGGATGCTGAAAGAATGAGTTGCCATAGTCATTGGTTTTAAAGCGGTTATTTTGATGATTTTGAGAAGGATCGAGGGCTCGAATCCTTATTAAATATACTCAAAAACGATCAAAAAACCTCAAATAAAGCTAAATAAAGCACTTTCGGTTAGCAGTTTTCTTGTTAACCCAATTGTTAACCAATGATATGAAAAAAGATGAATAATATGGGTAGGATGCAAAAGAAAAAACCCTTCATACGTTAAATATGAAGGGTTTTGGTAGGATTTGACTTCTTGAAAGCAGAGGAGGAGGGATTCGAACCCCCGGTACCTCGCGGTACAACGGTTTTCAAGACCGCCGCATTCGACCACTCTGCCACTCCTCTAAGTAGTACTAGATTCGCTTGAAGTGAACATTAAAGGTTTTTATACCTTCAGGCGGTTCCGCCGCATTCGACGGGGACGCCAAGTCCACTCTGCCACTCCTCTGTGTATTTGTAGTCTAACACCTATTCGGTGCTGCGTTTTGTTTTCAGAAGATCTTAAAACATTCCTGTTTCGACCACTCCCCCGATAGCTATCGGGGCTCCTCTGTGTATGTGATCTCACACCTATTTGGTGCTGCGTTCAATTCCAATCCATCACATATGTGCCGAATTGGATCGCAAAAATAGCGGATCAATTGAATCTGCCAAATCTAATCGCCAGATTTTTGTCTTTAATTCATTCGTCTACCGAACAATTTAGAAGCACATGCTGTTTTTGTGTTCTAGCAAACTAATGATTATGACATACGAGGCTACATGGATCATGCTTTTACTCACCAATTTATTTGGTGGGATCATGATTTTTGTGGTGCTCTACATTCTACGAACTGGCAAGCGAAAGCGCAAAATCATTACCTACTCCGACTGGCATGGACAAAAAGAAAATGGCCCCACCCTGGAGTTGCCAGAAGGAATAGTATTGCCGGATAGCAAAACAGAGACTAAAGCTTGATCACTTTCCCTTGTTCAGCACTCTCAAACGCAGCATCTATCACCCGCATCACATTGATCCCATCTTCAGAAGAAACTGGCGCATCACACCCATTGCGGATGGCATCATATACGCCTTGATGAAAATCCATGTAATCCCCCCTTTCCGTGGGAATATACTTTCGTTCCTCTTCAGTATGTAACAACCCTTTAGCATCGTCGGGCTCAACTCCATATCGTTCATTATCAGGTTTTATTCCAGCTTTTAACTGGTCTTCCTGCACATCAGCTCGGGACTTGTGCATAGTACCTCTGGTCCCATTGAGCACAAACCCTGGCAATTCTTCTTTAAAGAAGTAACCTCCATGCACATGCACTCTGGTCTTTTCGTATTTCAGCAGTATGTCAAAATAATCATCCACTTCGGAATGCTCACGTGTGATTCCTACATCTGCCAACACACTCACAGGCATCCCGAACAGAGTCAGCGCTTGATCAATGACGTGGGCGCCAAGATCCTTGATGATACCAGCCCCTGGGCTTGGCTTTTCTTTATGCGCCTTAGGGCTCAACTCTGGTCGCCAGCGATCAAAAGCTATCCTCGCTTCTACAATCTCTCCCAGCACTCCACTATCTAGCACACGCTTCACCGTTTTGAAGTCGCTATCCCATCGGCGATTTTGAAAGACACAGAGTTTTAATCCCTTAGATTTTGCTAACTCATGAAGCTCTACAGCCTCATCGGTAGTAGCTACGAATGCCTTTTCTACCACTGCATGCTTGCCTGCTTCCAGCACTTGCTTACAGTATTCGTAATGAGTGTAGGTAGGTGTGTTGACAATCACCAATTCAATGGACGAATCCTTCAGAATATCCTCGATAGAAGAAAAGGATTGAACGTAGGAGTAATCCTGCTGAATCAGCTTTTTGGAACGTTCCCACGAGCCAACCAATTCGAACCCGTCATGAAGATGCAAAAAAGGTGCGTGGAATACTTTTCCGGACATACCATAAGAAAGAAGGGCTGTTTTAATTGGCTGCATAGCTGAATGTAAGTTTTATGGTGATCATGTATTTGGCCTTTTATCTCAAAAATTCTGGTTGATCCTAGTTATTACCCAGTCCATACATCTTTAAGTGTATACCCTGTCTACCGATACTAATTTTGAGTCATACAAAACTACCTAAAAGAAAATGTATCGAATTGAAGCCAATGTAGAAAGAAACCTTGTAGTACTTCATCTGGAAGGTTTTATGTCTGATGACGAGTTAAAAAGAGGTGCCGATGACCTAATCAATGAGGTAAACAAGCTGAAAGAAGGATTCATCGTCATCAATGATATTGCCAAGCTGAAACCTGCTAGCCAGGAAGGTGCAGAGCACATAAAGAGAGCTCAATTGCACGTAGTTAAAGCTGGTGTGAGCCGAATCATACGGGTAACTGATAATCCGATCTCCAAAATGCAACTCAATAGAACTGCCAAATCAGCTGGCTACATCGCTGAGGAGGCCAAAAGCATGGAGGAGGCTTTTGCGATGGCCAACTCTCTGATTGAGGCTTAGTATTCTGTTGAATCAAATACTTCTTCATATATTATGTTTCTAAAAGGGCTAAGACGAAATGCTTAGCCCTTTTTTTAAGCTATTTGAAAATAACCTTTCTGATGAGGTTAGTATCTTCTCCAGCTATTCGAATCAGATAAATTCCCTCTTCAGCACGTACTGGCCTGAGGATTTCTGCTCGCTGACCTATCTCCTTAGAGAGAAGCTGTCTTCCAGACAAATCGGACACAACCAACCGTGCCTTTTCCAACCCCAGACTAGTCAGATCAACCACAAATGATTGAGAGATAGGATTTGGATAAACCAGGGCACCAGCCTCCTCAACAGCCTGTACATTGTCTACTAGTCGCGAACCGGAAGCATTGCCCCAGGTAAAAACTTCCCACCCGCCTATAGACGGCCGGTCACATATCATGGCTGACTGACCATTCTCAGAGGAAACGTATTGGTCTCCAAAGCCTCGTAGAGCCACCGTATTATTCCCAAGGTCTTCCCAATAGAAAGCTTCCCACCCAGAAACAGCTGGACTGGTGCATGTCATGCCAGATTGTCCATTCTGGGAGTTTACGTACTGACCATTGCTGCCTTGAAGTGCTATCTGCCCGGAACCAACCGCCACAACGGTAAACTGTTCCCATCCACCAACCGACTGCCTGTTGCAATTCATCGGAGACTGACCGTTTTCGGAACTCACATAGAGACCATTGTTGCCCTGAAGCCAGATTGTCTGTCCAATTGGCGCTCCGCCAGACACCGGAGTGATATTCAGCCAATTGAGATTGAACCCACCCGAGAGAATAGATAAAGCTATGTCCTGATCTCCAGCATTTAGGCTAACTGTATGAGATACTGTAGTCCAGGACTGCCAGCCTCCAGTAGCTTGCACATCTACCGATCCGTACACAGATCCTCCTCCTAATGATTCGATCTGAAGTGAACCACCACCATTGAGACTCGCCACCCGATAAGTCACATTGTATAGTCCAGAAGTTGGGATATTCACCCGATAGGCCATCCAGTCACCCGCATCCAGATATCCAACATTCTGCCCTCCACCTACATCCGTAGTAGATTCAGTTTGCACACCCAACATTTCGCAAAAGCTCTCGGCTTCAATATTGCCGGAAGTGCTTTGAAAACTTCCTGTGCATCCGGCACTGGATGACCCAGAACATCCGCTTGTCCATGGTGCTGGCAAATCCTGAGTTACGGTGGCTATAGTATTCGTATTTGGTATGCAGTTCTCAAACTTAATCATCTCCAATACGGTGGACATAGCACTGGCTCCGTCGGTGGGATAATTGCCTCCAATGCGCATCAAAGCCGCATTCTGACCTACATCGTGTCGCTTGTAGGTCCAGTGGCACCATCCTATGCCAGCATTGTCCAGCTTTTCGATGTTTTGTCTGAGCCATGAATTGTTGTTTTCACCAGTCTCTCCCACCCACACGGGCACATTGTTGTTATCCCTGAAGGCAATCAGATTAGCCATCTTGTTGATTTGATTGGGGTTCGGATCAGCCACCCAATCATCTGCCGGATCTATCCAGTATCGATGCGCACTGTATACCAGCCCCCAATTAGGTGAGAATGTCCATGGCTCCATGTAGTCATAGTTGTTTCCCCAGCCATTGCCATGCACCATGATCATGTGGTTATCTCCATTGTTTCGGATAGTGGTAATGAGCCGCTGAGAAAGTGCATGAATCGCCTGTCCTCCGCCGGGCACATTGTTTGGCTCATTGATCAGCTCATAAAATGCAATGCGAGGTTCATTGAGATATCGCTCCGAAATACGATCCCAAAGTCGATCTGTTACATCCTGAAATACAGGGAACTGCCAGAGGTTATTCTCATGAAATATATCCGCTATGTTCTTATCACTACCCTGCCCACCGGGAGCAGCATGCAGGTCCAGCATCACATACATGTCATTGGCCTCACACCAGTCCAGCAGTTTATCAATGATCTGAAACCCTTCCAAATTAGGGTCATTGAACAGCTGATCGTTGTTGTACCAAGTTTGAAGGGAATTTTTGTAGGTATCGTGTGCGTAGTTGATGTCAGTGATCACACTGTTGCGCACTGCGCGCTGTGCATCGGTAAGAAACAGTTCGTAATGCATAGGCAGTCGAACGCTATTAAATCCCAGCGAAGCAATGTAATCGATATCTGCTTTGGTGATAAAATTGTCACGCCATTGCTGATAAAAGGCTTCTACCTGCGCCATGGACTGGCCTTCGTTGAGGTATTGAAGTTTCATCTGCCACTGCGTCCCAGGGCATCCCGTGCAGCCTTGTGGGTTCAGCATGTATCCTTCCTGCAAGGCCCAGTTTCCCAGACCTACGGCCCTGAGAATCACGGGTTGACCCGTAGAAGCGTTGACTATTTGTGTACCCGAGGCTTCCAGCCAGCAGGACTGAGCATCGGTCTGGTTGAAAAGAAATAAAATGATCAAGGCGCTGAGTAAATTGCGCAAGTGTTGCTTCAGAAACACGAGTGGTGTCCTGAAAATCCAGTTGTTGATTTTCATCATTTTTGTTGGTTTGGTTTAACAATAACTTCATCATGACGGAGTGTGATGATGGGACCAAAGCAGCCGTCTGCCGCTTTGATCCCTAATATGAAGAAGTATGTCTTTAGGCACTGCGAGAGCCTCTCTTTGAGAGAAGCATCTTCTCCTCTACCCCACCAACCAACCGCTCAGGTCTCGTGGCCTTTCCTTTTAAACCTTAATACACAATTGTTTGAATTCCGTGTGCCGGAATTGCCAGCCTGACGGCTTGATCCATCACGTAGAGCTGGTAGTCTATATCGGTATCACTTTGATTCATCACTACGGTTACGAGGCTGCCATCCTCATTTTCAAAACTCGTACTGAGAAGGTGGCTTCTGCTAGCTGCCGTACTCACACGGGTCGCGCCAGGCCTGATAAATCGTGAGAAATGCCCCAGGTAATAATAGATCGGTGTAATGATCAATTCATCGCTTCGAGTGTCGGCGTGAATGGGTGCGAAACAGAAGTTGCCAACATGGTTAGGCCCTCCTCTTTCGTCCAGTAGAATATTCCAATCTGTCCAGGCCACAGTACCTGCGTTGAAATCATTAATGATGGACCGGCCGTAACGTTCAGCATTGGGCCAGAACTGATACTTTTCCGGATCAAAACGCTCTGCACATCCTTCAGTGAAAATGAGGTTCATTTCCGGATAGGCCTCCTTCACATTGGACAGGTTGTCAAACATAGGCAGTCCTCCCGCCCAGGTCTCGTACCAGTGAAAACCTATTCCCCAGATGTATTTTGCTGCCTCCGGATCTTCAAAGATGGTCATCGCCCGGTGACTAATCAGGTCACGGTTATGATCCCAAACAACAATCTTTTTATCACCCAGACCTTGCTGCTTCATAGTAGGGCCAAGGTGATTTTTCACAAAATCCCGCTCTTCTTCTGCGGTATAGATACAGGATTCCCAGGTTTGTTTGGCCATTGGCTCGTTTTGCACGGTAATACCCCATACCGGTATGTCCTGCTTCTCATATGCCTGGATAAATTTGGTGTAGTACAGCGCCCAGGATGAATAGAACTCAGGCTTCAGACTACCGCCCTGTAGCATGTGATTGTTGGTTTTCATGAATGGTGGAGGACTCCATGGACTGGCATAGAACATAAAGTCCTCTCCAATTCTGGACTGTGCCAGACGGATCATGGGCACCCGATACTCCAGGTCATGACTAATGTCAAAAGTGGATAGTTTTTTGTCTTCATTGGATACATAAGTGTAGCTACCGCTACTAAAATCACAGCTATGAATGTTGGTCCTGATTACGTTGTAGCCTATCCCATTCTTCTTGTCAAAATAAAGTTCCAGCAGTTTCTGTTGATTGGTAGATGAGAGCTTTGCAAACACTTCTGCACTAGCATCTGTAATGGCGCCACCTATCCCCAAGTGCGTCTGAAATTGCTTATTGGGATTTACGAATATGCTGATGGCCGACTCCACAGGCTGCTCAGCAAGACCAAATGCTACATCACCAACCCTTGTGAGCCGGAGCTCGGTATTTTCAGCGGTGGTGTATACGCTAGCTGTGCCTTGTTTTTGGGCTATTCCCAATGTGCCCAGAGATAATACGAAAACAGTTATGATAATTTTATTCATGATGATTTCCAATCAGTATTTCTTCAGTATCCGCTACAGGACAGGTTTACTTTTCTGATAGACATGCGTGGCTTCTACTTCAAAATCCGCTCTTAACCCGCCTATTTCTAATCCATATGTTCCCTTTTCCACACGCCAATCCAGATCTTTCCCTACAAACCCAAGCTCTCTGATGTCTACATCGAAAGTGACGGTAGTAGATTCACCCGGATCCAATGTCACTTTCTTAAAACCTCGTAAACGCTGAACATCTGGAGTAACGCTGGCATACTTATCAGAGATGAACAATTGGGAGACTTCCTTACCTGCTACCTGTCCGGTGTTAGACACCTTTACACTAACCTGTAATTCTTCCTCTGGAGAAAAAGAGTATGCAGATAATTCCAGGTCGCTGTATTCAAATGTGGTATAGCTCAGCCCATGACCGAATGGATATTGAATAGCAAAATCCGATTCATAGTCATACATGCCCTCCATCTTGTTTTGTTCTTCGGAAGGCTTATGATCGTACGTAACGAGTGTGTTGGCAAACATCGGGTAGGTATAAGGCAGTTTACCACCTGGATTGGTTATTCCCAGCAGCGCATCCGCCAGCGCATCTCCTCCAAAGTTTCCAGGTAGGTAAATTTGAACGATAGCCTTCAACTGAGGCTCTATGTCTTTGATCAATCTTGGTCTACCTTCATTCAGCACCAATATCACTGGTTTTCCTGTCGCAATCATGGCTTCCGCCAATTGGACCTGAAGATTAGAAAGCTTTAAGTCGTGCAAGTCCCCTGGTTTCTCGGTATAGCTATTTTCTCCAAGACACAGAAGGATATAATCTACATCAGCCGCCTTTTGTGCTGCCTGCTCTATGCCTATTTCTCTTTCCTGCCAATAGTTGCCTTGCTCATCATATGACACGCCTGGCGCATAAACGATATTTTGCGACCCCACCTTTTCAATCAAGGCCTCCAGAATGGTATGATATTCTGAAGCAAATTCTTCCACTTTCTCACCCTGCCAGGAATAACTCCAGCCGCCATTTAGCGAGCGCATACTGTTGGCATTTGGACCAGTGATCAGTAGTTTACTGTTCCTCTTCAGTGGTAGCAGATTATCATCATTTTTAAGCAATGTGATTGCCTCCGAAGCTGCTTCATAGGCCTTTTTTTCAAACTTTTCACTTGCGAAATCCGGATACTCCTTCGGATCGGCCACAGGCCGCTCAAACAACCCCAGGTCATCCTTCATAGTCAAAATCCTACGAACTGCATCATCTATCCTCGCAATAGGTACTTCTCCCTCTCTGACCAGCTCCACCAGTGCCGTACAGAAGTTGTAGTCATATGGGATCATGGCCATGTCTATACCAGCATTAATGGCCATCTTGACCGCCTCTTTCGGCGAAGATGCAATTCGGTCACGGGAGTGAAGATTGTCTATATCCTTCCAGTCAGTCACCACCACTCCATCAAAACCCAGTTCGGTTTTCAAAAGATCTGTGATGATACCCTTGCTGGCATGAACAGGCGTGCCATTGATCAACCCTGAGTTGATCATGACAGACTTGGCCCCCGCATCCACTGCATGCTTAAATGCAATTAGATGACGTTCTCTCAGCTCTATCTCGGGAATAAAGGCAGGTGTTCGGTCTTTACCTGAATAGGGAGTGGAATACCCCAAAAAGTGTTTCAAGGTAGCTGCTACTCGTGTCCGATTAGATACGTCGTTGTTTTCTCCCTGGTAACCCAAAATCATCTGTCGGCCAAGAATACTCGCCAGGTAAGGATCTTCACCAAACGTTTCCCACATTCTAGGAAATCTCGGATCCCTCCCCAGATCTAACACAGGTGAGAAATTCCAGGGAATATTGGATGCTCTGGTTTCATAGGCCGTAATCTCCGCCGCAGCCCGGACCAGTTCAGGATTCCAGGTGGCAGCCATGGCTATTTGTTGGGGAAATAACGTGGCACCGGCTGTATAGGTGGTCCCATGAATGGCATCTATGCCATAGATAAGCGGAATTCCAAGCCGGGACTCGTTCACTGCAATCTGTTGCAACTGAGATATGATTTCGTGCCACTTTGCAACAGACCGGGCTCTGTTATTAGCCGTATTCAGGACAGACCCAACCTTATAGTTTAAGATCGCTTCTCGAGCCAGCGTCATGTCAAGCTGTAATGGTTCATGGCTCGAGTAAATATTTTCACCCTGTGTGATCACGTCCAGAGTAATCTGGGCCATTTGGCCGACTTTTTCTTCCAGAGTCATCTTAGACAGGATGGCCTCTACTTTAGGTGTGGTGTTGATGAGCATGGATGCCTCCATTAGTCGACTATCCGGAGCAGAACAGGCAAAAGCAAGTATGGTTAAGCAAAACACTCTCAAATAATTCATCATAATCCTTGTAGTGAGTTTTTTCGGGACAGCTCCCTGTATACTTTGAATTGATAAGTAAAACAGGGTCATCAGGCCGTAACCTGATGACCCTGGATTGATGGTTGGGACTTAATCCTTGGTGCCTCTCAGCTCTATATTGTCAATGGAGATACCGTCTGCTCCCAGATCTGCACCACCTGATTTGACTACCAAATAGATGGTACCAGACTGTGAGAAGGTGACTCTTCCATCAGATGACATGAGTTCTCCTACACAGCCTACATTCAGCAGCCCACCTGAAAACTGACCATTACCACATCCGGTCCAGGTGTTTAGGCCAGCCTGGATGGGTCCGTCTGCATAGTCACTTCCAGGTTGTGGTTGAGAAGTGCCGAAGTATACTTCAAACCACGTGTCAGTTGCCCCACTACCTGAAACCGTGGCATTGAAAGCATACTCCTTGTCGGCAATGACCTCAATGGCCTGATAGAATCCAGCATGACCCCAACCGCCACCGGTTCCGGTCATTTTGCCATCTACCAGCTCAAATGCCACTCCATCTGTAATGGTGAATGTGGTCCAGGCGTCAGGATCGTCCATTTTTCCTCCCACGACAATATTTCCAGCCTCAGGATCACTTGTACTCACATTGATCACTTCTACATCTGAGGTATCAGATCCTCCATTAGATGCAGTGACCATCTGTACTTCATAATCTCCGGCATCTGGCAGAAACAGGGTATCCACTGCTTCACCTTTACTAAATCCATTGCCAGTATTCCACATGGTAATGAAAGCATCTGGCGTAGTGTTGGTTAGTACATAGGTGTTGTTTTGGTTGGATACTGGCTCTACGGTAAAGCTTGCAGTTGGGGGTGTTCCCCCCAATGACAAGTCCTCATCTTCTGGGAAGCAGCTAGCCACTACAACAGCTACAGCTCCCATCATCATTAATATGCGTATATTTTTCATCTGATCTTTTCGATTTTAGGTGAATTAATAGGCAGGATCCTGCTCCAACTTACTGTCTGCAAAATCCAACTCTGATTGTGGAATAGGCAATGCATCATGCTTACCTTCTACATAGCCTCTTGGTCCCAGAATGTCGGCTGCCATACCCCATCTGACCAGATCAAACCATCGGTGTCCTTCACCTGCCAACTCGAGACGTCTTTCGCGAATGATGTTTTCAAAGGTGGCCGGAACTGGTCCTAGTCCTACTCTATTGCGTACGGCGTCCAGTAGGAGCTGTGCTCTGGTGGCGTTACCACCGCCTCGTACCAGTGCTTCTGCTTCGAGCAAGTAGGTGTCAGCCAGGCGTATTTCATATTCGTTGGTACCGAAGTTAAGCTCGAATGGCACTGTTGCATCTGCTGACCTGTTCTCCTCACGCCCGGCGAATTTTGCCAGGAAGTATCCGGTATTTTCATGTGCGTGAGTATAAGTCACGATACCCAACTGCTCCAGGCTATCTATATTGGCGATGGTAGTGGAGTAGCGTGGGTCATACACTCCCCCCTGCACAAATTCATCGACCAGACTCTGAGTGACCGTATTGAAACTCCAACCAGAAACGAAAGTCGGTGCCTGCGAAGGATCATTGATCACGTATCCTCTTGGAGCAACCATGATTGGCATCATATTACCTTCCGTACAGCCAACACAGCCCCAGCCTCCTTGAGAAGTGGTGTTGTGACTTACCTCAAATATGGACTCAGAGTTGAATTCATTGCTCAAAAGAAAGAGGTCAGAATAGTTGTCGATCAGGGCGTATCCATAGTCATTGGCTCCTCCAGGGGTGCCATTCACTTCTTCAAACTGCTCTGCAGCCAATGCAAACTTTTCTTGCTGCAGTAACACTTTGCCGTATAGCGCATGAGCTGCGCCCTTCGTAGCTCTTCCTGCCTCTGTGGTCAGGTCTATGGTGGCTGGTAGATTCTGGATGGCATATTCCAGGTCCGCTTCCATCAACTCAAAAGCCACAGAACGCTCGTTGACCTCTACATTGAAAATATCTGCAGCTGATACCGGCTCTTCAAATACAGGGAAGCGCTCAAAATAGCGTACCAAATCAAAGTAGTAATAGGCTCTTAGAAACCTGACTTCACCCATGAATCGGTTTTTGAGATTTTGATCCATGTCTACTTCAGGTAATTTTTGAATGAGAATATTGGTCCTGAAAACTCCTTGATAGTTTCTATTCCAGAAGTCACCCTGTGGACCTACCACTGGATCAAGTGTGTACTTGTCCCAGACCTGCATTTCATTGATATCTGTAGGTCCACCACCTCCAGCCATGAAATCATCCGATGCTGCATTGAGGCATGGGGTCTTCGGAACAAAACTTGCCCAACCCACCGGATCATAGGCAGCTATTAATCCATTGTAAGCCTCCTCGGCATTGCGATAGTAATTTTCCTCAAGAGCTGTTCCTTTAGGCTCCACGTTGACAAACTCGTCAGAGCAGGCGCCAAATATTCCAGCAATCAGGAACAAGGCCGTAATTCTGATATATTTCGTTTTCATAATTATTGTCTTTATCAATTCTTAAAATCCAACATTGATACCCACCATGAATGAACGCGCCTGTGGGTAAATCCCTCGGTCTATGCCAAATGAACCTCCGCCAATTTCAGGATCGTAACCTGTGTATTCGGTGAATGTGAGCAGATTTTCAGCCATCACGTAGATTCTTGCTTTCTTCATTTTGATGGTTTCTAACAAGGATGAAGGCAATGAATAACCAAGCTGCAACACTTTCAATCGGAAGTATGAGCCATCCTCTATGTAGAAATCAGATGGGTTTTGGAAGTTTTTATTAGGATCAGCGTCTGTCAGACGAGGGAAATCCGTGGATGTACCCGGTCCTGTCCATCGGCCCAAGGCGGCTACCTGATAGTTGGCGCCGTTGATATCCAACCTTCTCAGTCCCTGGAAAATTTCATTTCCATAAACTCCTTGTCCAAAAATCAACAGATCAAATCCTTTGTATTCAGCATTGATGTTCACGCCATATGACCAGTCTGGTATCGGGTTCCCTAGGAACGTGCGATCATCCGGGTCGATCGTTCCATTACCATCCAGATCAGCCCACTTGAAGTCTCCAGGCTGAGCGTTCGGCTGAACAGGAGTACCTTCAGGGCCCACATAGGCATCGATTTCCTCTTGTGTTTGGAAAATACCTAATCGCTCATACCCATAAAAAGAATTGATCGGTTGGCCCACGGCCATTCGTGCCATGGTTCCCATGTTTTGAATGCTGGAGGTATTGTAGAAGTCTACATCACCAAGATTAGTCACTTTGTTCTCAACATAAGAAGCGTTGGCAGATACCTGCAGGTTAAGATCACCTAGCTGCTTTCTATAACCCAGCTCGATTTCCACACCTTTGTTCTCCATGTCACCAATGTTGGCATATGGGCTACCGATTACGCCTGTATAGCTAGGTATAGGTCTGGTTCGCAAGATATCTGTGGTCACCTTTTTGTACCAATCGAAATTCAAATTGAAATCGTCAAAAAGAGTGGTCTCAAAACCGACGTTTAACTGACTGGTCTGTTCCCATCTTAGGTCAGGGTTTGCCGGAGCATCCGGGCTATTTCCCGCAACTGATGCGTCGGTGTTACCGAAGGTGTAGTTTCTTCCTGAGCCAATGGTGGACAAGTAGCGAAAGTCACCCAGGTTGTCGTTACCAACTACACCGTATCCACCTCTTACTTTCAGGAAGTTCACTACCTGATTGGATGGCCAGAAGGATTCACTGGAAGCTACCCAGCCGGCAGATGCTGACGGGAAGAACCCGTATTTATTGTTTGATCCAAATCGTGAAGATCCATCCCTACGGATAACTCCTGTTAGCAAGTATTTCTCTCCAAAGTTGTAGTTGAGTCGGGCAAACAAGGAAGAAACCGTGTGGATCACTCCCTCTCCAGCACTTGCTGTGATGTCATCCGGTGTTACATTGTAGATGAATGAGGCATCATCATAGTTGTCTACCGGAATGTTCGCTTTAGTCACTCCAAAACTATAAACCTTGTTGTCTTTATAGGCTCCCTGGCCTAAAAGCACGGTAAAGTTATGCTCACTAAGAGACCTGGTATAGCTTACCGTATTTTCCAGGTTCCAGTCAAACCGTCTATTAAGTCCGCCACTTATTCTGGCACTGGTCAGGTTCTGGTTGGTGGCACTGAGGAAAAATAACGGAGTAAAATTTCTATCTCCATAGAAAGCTATCTTGCTACCGAGTGTAGATCTTAATCTCAAGCCTTCGATGGGCTCCACCTCAGCAAACACATTACCAATGATATTGTCTGCATAGCTATGATTGCCCAATCTGGTTTGCGCATAAGCCAATGGATTGGTCATCTCCTGCAATACAATATCAGAAATTCCATATGGATTGCCATTCTCATCACGCATGACCGGATTGTTGGCGTATGGTGGAGCTCCAGCCACCGTAGGATCTGTGATCACCGCTGGCGTGATGGGATCCAGGTTGATCGCAGAACTCAAAGGACCTCCAAATTCACTGTTGGTGTTTCCGAGACCGATGGATTTGTTGTGCGCATAACCAATGTTTTCACCTATCGTCAACCACTCTTTGATTTTGTGAGTTGAGTTGAGACGGATGTTATCTCGGGTATACTTGGAGATCTCTGTGGAGACAATTCCTTCTTGTTCCAAGTGACCATAAGAGAAGTAAAAAGTGCTTCTATCATTACCACCACTGATGCTCAGTTCGTGATTTTGACGCTTGGCCTGATCATTGAAAATCAGGTCCTGCCAATCGGTACCTTCTCCATAGGCTTGCGGATTGGAAAACTGAGGGGCATTACCATCCGCTAAACGTGCTTCATTCCGCAAGGTGGCATATTCTGTCGCGTTTAATAAGTCCAGCTTTCTTGCCGGTCCAGATACGCCAAAGAACCCATTGTAGTTCACATTGAAGCCACCAGACTTTCCTTTCTTCGTGGTAATCAGAATAACACCTGATGCCGCTCTGGCACCATAGATCGCCTGTGAAGCAGCATCTTTCAACACTTCCACAGACTCAATGTCTGACTGGTTGAGGTAATTAATTCCTCCATTATCCACGATTACTCCATCGACTACCCACAGTGGGTCGTTGTTGTTGAGGGTCGTAACCCCTCTTACTCGAATCGTAGCTCCCTCGCCAGGTTGTCCGTTGTTGGAGGCGATGGTCACACCGGATACACGTCCCTGTAGTGTTTGGCTTACGTTGTTGAGTGGTAGGGATTCTAAATCCGAACCTTTTACACTAGCGATCGCTCCTGTAACCACACTCTTCTTTTGAGCTCCATATCCGACTACCACTACTTCTTCGAGGGATTGCACATCGATGGTCAAAGACACATCTACAGAAGTACGTCCATTAAGAGGTACCTCTTGTGTGGCAAACCCTACGAATGAAAAAGTTAGAGTAGTCTGATCATTGGGTACATTTAGCCCAAAATCACCGTTGATATCAGTGATCGTACCATTGGAAGTACCTTTCTCTAATACCGTCACACCGGGAAGCGCCTCACCGGTCTCCTTATCGGTCACGGTGCCTGTCACCCGAATATCCTGGGCATATGATGCACTCCAGAATATCGAAAGACCGAATACCATCAAGAGCTTCAAAAGGCTCTTGTACATGGGTAAAATTTTCAATCTCATATTTAGTAGGTTTATTGTGAATGGTTAATTGTTAGAATCTCAAAGAATCAAGGTTCATTTATGAAATTCCATAATCTCAAATATAGAATCTCCCTTTAGTGATATTGAATTTATCACTACACTTTGATTACTTCACTAAATAAACCACCTCGCCATCACTACTTCATTTTATATTAGGTACTGTTTTTCAATAACTTAAATGATGATATTGGCCGGTAAGTATTCAGTAAATACATTTGAAAATTTCCCTAGAACCTAATTTATATATTAGAATAGTACAATTTCAATCAGGAAATCAACTATATGAGCCCTGAAAGTGTGCGTTGGACTAGCTTATGATGAAAGAATACGCTACATGCGGTGTGACTAAAGCAGTTTGCCTTGAAACAATGATGATTTTGCACTTCAAATTTGAAATAATTTGAAGCTACACGAGACCTTGATTGGTCAGAAAAATGGCAATGGTACTATTCCAAGAGGTTGGTTGATGCATGCACCGAACAAAAGCTGAGAGTTTTGATTGATTGACCTAATTCTAATAGGTAGTTCGAATAAACTTGGACACCTGCGGGGAGCTACCAGACACACTAAAGATGGCAATGTATATACCAGGTTGCCACGAACTGATATCAATTTGCTGCAGGTCAGCTCTCTCACAGTCAGTCTGTCTTAGCACCTCTCGCCCATCAATGGCTGTGATAACCAGTGTATTCCTAACTTCAAAATGACCTGGAACTAAGCGGATTGCCTTCGAAGATGGATTAGGGTAAACAGCCAGGTCAGCAATCTCAGGACTGCTCAAAACAGGAGGTCGCTCCTCAAGAATAGCTATCCAGTTCAGGTTAAAACCAGATTGTAGCACCTCCAGACGAATAACATGCTCACCTGTGCTTAGCTCAATTTCGGATGGCAAGGTCCTCCACTTTCCCCAACCACCCGTAGATAGTAAGTCAATAGTGAACGTAGATTTGTCATCCACTGTGATGGACAGTTTGCCCGACCTATTAGCTGCATACCGCAGATCAAAAGTGAATGAACGGGACGACTGTACATCTACCTGATATTCTACCCAATCACCAACGTCAAGATGACTTAATTGTATCAGTCCATCTGTATCAGTTGTTAGTTCTAGTTGAGCACCATCCGTTTTTTGATAGTTTTCTGCTTCAATTTTAGCCGGCAGTTGCAAGTATTGGGTGGTATCATGGACTGGCATATTCACATAAAGCTCACCTAGTTCGGTTAACTGTCCTGTTGAACCAAGAATGGAAATATGGGGGCCGTTACCTCTTCCAGTAAACCAGGCGTAACGAAACACATTCGGATCGTTTTCCATCAATTCTACTGCATCGATCAGGAATCTCTTTTGCTGATCCAGACTGATATTCTCCTGATCCCAGCAGGCAATTTCCGTCACCCAAAGTGGTCTATCGTATTTCTTAAAAAGATCTAAATACCATTCCAATCCACCACATCCATACCAATGAACAGCAATATAATCTACCCGGCAGTCTACGCATTCGTCAAAAAAAGCATCCAGGTATTCAACGGGATCCGAATAATTTACACCATTTTCTGACACACAGTCACCACAGAAATTCACTGCGGGACCTACCAGTTTTAAGTTGAACTCATCTGCCAATGCTTCGAGCTCCGGCCAAACTGCAGCAGCCTCCGAAGGGGTCATATTGGCCTGATCGGTAAAATTGGGCTCATTGAACCCCAATAAATAGTCTATCTGTGGATTATTGGTAAGAAAGTCATACAGTCCATCTCTATCAAAAGCGCCATTCCATGCCATGGGGACAAATTGAACATTAAAATCCTGATAGTTGGCACGCACGCCGGCATCTGGAAGATGGTACCAGTTGTACCACCAACTCACTCCTGAAGAAATGGCTCGAAGATCGCTCCCAGTATGATGTCCATATCCCAGGCCGCGTTTCTGAGCATCAAGCCTAAGAAAAGTACTTAGGAGACATAGAAAAAAGAGCCATTTCACCTCTTGAGTATGATCTTTTGCTGGTAGGCAGTGCTCATGGAAACAAAGTTCAAAATGTATAAGCCCTCTGGTAAATGAGAAACACTTACTCGATCATTATGGACGGATTCTTGGGCGAAAACTCGTTGACCATCCATAGACCACAATTCCAGCAACCAACTTTCATCCATATTCGGGTAAATGTTTAGTTCATCACTAGCTGGGTTGGGAAAAATATGAGCTCCTCTGGTATTCTCTTCCAGTACGGTTCCATTAAAAGAGAACCGAAACCAGTTGAGGTTAAATTCCGGATCCACGATTTTGACACGTAGGATCCCACGTGCTTCTGTGAGTTGCATATTGGTCTTGACTGTTTGCCAGGTTTGCCACCCACCCGTTACGGGTACATCTACACTTACCTGATTCATTACCTCACCCTGATCATCCAGCTGTTCAAATCGTAGTTTACCAGAGTTACTTTCACAGGCAATGCGCACTTCAAGTTGGTACTGCCCAGTTCCTTCCACTGCTACATTGTACTCTAGATAGTCTCCTGCTGTAGTGTATCCTAAATTCTGACCTCCTCCCTGATCGGTCGTGTTTTCAAGTACCAGACCTTCATTAACCACAAAATCCTCAGCTTCAATCTTACCCGGTATGGGCGCGTGATAAGGTAGGCTATTTCTAATCTCAAGAGATTCAAACTGCTCCAGGCTGGTTCCATCAGCAGCCGAAATTTCAGTTCCGGAGTAGTCCAGCAACAATTCATCCGTATCCTTGAGAAGGGCAGCGGTTTTCAGCAGTAGCTGGAAATCCCCTAATACCGAGATCTCATCGATTGCTACGACTTCCCCGCTTACAGAAAGTGCAAACCCGTCAGAAGTCACCGTTGATTGATCTAATTCCTTATTGAGGTTGAGCACGATGGCTCCACTTTCTGTAGTCTCTCCAGATACTGCCCCAAACGAAATATCCTTGAGCTCACTGGTTAAAAAAAAACCGAAGTAACTCAAATTGGAACCACCCTGATCAATGACCAGCTTAATTCTTCGGGTTCCTGCTTTAATGGGCACTTCATTCACCACCAAATCGGTCCAATTTTGAAACCCACCAGTACCTGGCAGCTCTACAGATCCTGTGGCATCTACACCATCTATTTCCAAATGAACCACACCTGCAGCTTGCCCGGCATACCGAATGGTCAGGTCATACGCTCCGGATGAGTCCACTTCTACAGTATACAGCATCCACTCACCATCTTCTGTCCAACCCACATTGTATCCGTTGCTGTAATCGCTTTCATCTTCTGTCTCTTCGATATCCACTCCATCATTGCGGTAAGCATAGCCCAGGTTCCATGCCTGACCACCAGCACTTGTCGTGATATTGGTCACCTCTGTATCAGAATAGGCATAGTCTACCTTTCCTAAATCAAAGTCTGAGGCTGCAATAACATTTAGCTGATCAGGCGAAATTTGATGATTTTTAAATGGCTTGGTATCGTTGGAGTGTGGCTGACGGATTTTCGCATCTACTACATCCGGGTGAAAGATGTTGTTTTCAAGCTTCAGATCCTCAGCCAACTGCATCAAAGCCGTGTAAGCCTCTTCAGCTGATGGTTTGGCTCCACTTCCTCCCCAATAATCCAGCACCTTCTGGTAGCCTGGGTTCATTTTAATTTGAAGGGGGTTATTCCCACCTAGTTTCTTTAGCGGCCACCACGACCACCCAATCCCATTGCTCTCCAATAAATCAATGCAATTGGTAAACCACGTGTTGGAGTTTTCACCGGTCTCACCTAGCCAGATGGGTACATTCCGATCGCTTCGCATGTTCAGCATGCCTTGAATCGCACTTTGAGTATTTGGATTCCAGTATTTGTGATAGCTAATCACCAGGTTGTCATCCCAAAGTGTGGGTAAGCCGTTGTAATTATTACCCCAGCAGTTTCCCTCGATGACGATGATGTGTTGTTGATCCACTTCGCGTATTGCTTCCGTTACACGTTTCTGTAAATCCCACAAAAGGGTGTTTTGTGATTCCGCACATCCATTTGGATCATTTTCATGATCCTGAAATCCCCAGTTGGGTTCATTGATGATGTCATAGGCTCCCAACATTGGCTCATCTGCATAGCGTTCTGCCAGCCTCCTCCAAAGCGCGACCATTTTTTCCTGATTAGCCTCACTTTCCCATAGTGACGGTTTGGAGGAATCATAATCGCTAATGTCGGCGTTTTCACCCTGACCTCCAGGCGCTGCATGCAGGTCCAATATCAAATACATGTTATTGGCTTTACACCACTCCAGCAAAGCATCCGTCATTTCAAAGCCCCGATCCAGCCAGGTGATCTCTCCTGCTTCTGGCTCCTCTTCTATAGGTGGTGTGAATAGTTTATAGTGCATCGGCAAACGAATCATGTTGTAACCCCAACTTGCCATACTATCCACATCAATTTTTCGCATGTGATTGGCCCACCAGGCCTGGTAAAACTCCTGAGTTCGCTCTTCTCCTATGAGCGCTTCAATCTTTTCTTCTATTTCGTGCTGGGGTCCTGAGGTACGCAGCATGTAACCTTCCTGAAGCATCCAGCCTCCTAACCCGATCCCTCTCCATATGACCTCCTGACCAGACTCGTCTACAATTCTGGTGCCATCGGCATGTAAAAACTGAGCATTGGTGTTACTGAAGCTTAGTAGAAGTATAATCAGGCCAATCACCTGGATCATTGATCTCCTATTTTGAAAGTTTGATTTTTTTAGCATTAGATTTGATGTCGGTTTTGAGGATATTTGAAAATCCAATCGTTTTCCTTGATAATTCCCTATTTCACCAAAAATAAAAAGGCATCTGACTGATTGATAAGATTGAGTTACATCTTAAATACATCAGCAAAAATCGGCTATACATCATCACTACTTCATGTGATGCTATATATTTGATTTACTGGTACTTGTATCAATGAAAAACGAGTTGAATTTTGACTATGAAAGCATTTTTTGGAGCTGTACTTGGGATACTTTTGGCATGGACGATAACCGCTCAGGTATCTGGATCGGACCAGCATGTAGTGACCAAAACAGAAATCCGTGGTACTCCGAGACTAATTCACTACAGTCGGGAAGACTTCCATGGTGACCCGCAGATCTGGACCATGTGCCAGGACGATGACGGTATTCTCTACTTTGGCAACAATGATGGAACGCTGATTTTTGATGGGGCTCGATGGAGAAAAATCCCTTTGCCTAACCATTCCTCGGTTCGCAGCTTGCTTTATAGTAGTGATGGCAAGGTGTATGCAGGAGGGTTCAATGATTTTGGAGTTATTGAAAAAGACGAATATGGCAACTATAGCTACCGGTCCTACATGGATCAGCTTCGCGTAGAAGATAGAAATCTGGAAAATATCTGGGACATACATGAAGTACAAAACCACATCATTTTCAGGAGCTTTTCAAAACTGGTAGCTATCTCCAATAACAAGGCATTTACCATCCCCGCTGAAAACTACTACCACTCCAGTGTGATCAACGACCAGTTATATCTGGTAGATCCAGAGGGCATCAAGAGACTGGATTTAGAAACATTTGAACTCGAGACGGTCGTTTTATTAGCTCAAATAAACAATGAATCCATTGCAGAAATCATCGCAGGTCGGACACCTGACGAACTGACGATCCTTACCAAACCCGGATCCGCCTATCACTATCAGATAAGTGAACGAAATTTAACCCTCTACAAAAGATACCTGGAACCCAACTCCAATAATCAAATCATCTCCGCGATTAAGTCTACGGGTGGTAATTCGTATTTGGGTACTTTAAATTCTGAGATCCTTATTTTGGATGCCTCTGGAGAAATAATCTCCGTGAATGATGAATACCTTGATCTGCAAGACAACACCGTGCTTAATCTATTTGAAAGCTCGGAGGGAAACATTTGGGCCCTTCTCAACAATGGAATTGACTGCATCAATATCACCTCACCCGTCAGCATCCTGTTTGAAAATGCATCGGTATTTGATGTTATCATCAGAGGAGGGAAATTCTACGCAGCTACCAATCAAGGGGTTTTCATTTCCGAGAAAATCACTCAAAACCCCCACTTCACCAGTTTAAATTTCAAGCAAATCCAGGGCTTGGATGGTCAGTCATGGAGCATACAGGTATTCAATGGCAAAATCCTGGTAGGCCATGATGGCGGACTCTTTATCATCGATAATGATCAAACATTACGAATTCCCGGTGTATCCGGAGTCTGGAAAGTGATCCCCATCAAAGGCAAACCGGATCACTATTTTGTCTGCACTTATACGGGGATACACATGATGAACTATACAGAAGCTGATGGCTTTCAGGTTCTTTACCGGATGGAGGGTTTCAACGAGTCCAGTAGAGATATCATCCAAAGTGAAGAAGAGGGGGTATTCTGGGTATGTCATGGCTACAAAGGGGTCTTCAAAGTCCAGTTTGACAAGAATTATCAAAAGGTATTAGGAGTAGAAAGCTTTCGCGAGAAAGGATTGCCGTCACCTTTTAACATTAACGTGTACCGATGGCAAGGTGACATAGTCTTTACTACGAATTCCGGCATTTTTACCTATAACAAAGACGAGAATCAATTCGAGCCGCACACATCGCTCAACAGTATCTTTGGTATAGACAAAAACGTGAGAAAGCTTCTGGAATATGACGAACAAACATGGTTTGTGCATGACGATGAAGTAGGATACTTTGAAGAAGACCAGAAAATGCACAAAGGGCTTTTCCTGGAGCTAAAGGGCACTTTTAACCGCGGAATGGAATGCATCCTCCCAATCAACCGCAACAATGTGTTGATCGGAACGACCACCGGACTGTATGCCTACGACCTCACGATGCAACAGTCCAAAAATCAGAGTAGTACCTTACTGAGTGAAATCAGCTTTTGGCAAGGAGAAAAAAGGATAAAAGCTCCGCTCAAAGCATCGAACCTAAGACTCTCTCACGATACTTACGACTTTCGGTTTGAATATTCCGCTCCACAACTGAAAGACCAAAATCAGGTACAGTACAGCTACATGCTGGAAGGGGTGGACCAGAGCTGGTCAGAGTGGAGCACTAATCCCTATAAAGAATTCGCCCGGTTGTATCCTGGAAATTACACCTTTCGGGTAAAGGGAAGAAGTATGATCGGTGAGACCGCCTCCGAAGTGTCCTATAACCTTACCATGATCCCTATATGGTATCGAACGAAGGTGGCTTATGTCTCCTATCTGCTGGTAATAGCAATAGGATTGATTGCCTCACGAAAACTGGTCAAACGAAAAATCGCCACAGAAAAAGAAAAAACGCGAGTTGAAGAAAAGAAAAAGCAAACGGTATTGGAGCTGGAGCTTCAGCAAATGAAGCTGGAACGTGAAAAAGAACGCATCGAGCAGGACAAAAAGCTACTGGAAGAAGATGTCATCTTTAAGAGTAAAGAACTCGCCAATTACACCATGCTGCTGGTACGCAAACGAGAGCTACTGACAGATTTGCGAGAAGACCTTAAAGAACTGAAAGAGGTAGCCAAAAATGAAAAGTCCAGAAATATGCTACGCAACCTGGTGAGGAAAATTGGCATTCATCTCAACGACGAAGAGCATATTCATGTGTTTGAAGCCAACTTTGAACGTGTGCATCACGAGTTTTTTGAGGAACTAAAAACTCACTTCCCAGACCTCACAGCTAAAGAGTTGAGACTTTGTGCCCTGGTAAAAATGAACCTTACGAATAAGGAAATAGCCCCAATTCTCAATATCTCTTTACGTGGGGTGGAAACGGCGAGGTATCGGTTGAGAAAACGCCTGAGCCTGGAGCACGAAGAAAATATGGTGGAGTTCTTAGAAAAGCTGGCTCCATAACGTCATATTGCAACTATGAATCCACAAACCTTACGCTACCTGAGCTACACCCTGGTAACGGCCGTGATGGCTATCAGTGCTACTTATTTTTACACCACCTGGAAACAAGGTGAACCACGATGGTATTTTTTCATCCTGGCTGTGGCAATAGCTTTGCTGCTGTCTTACAATTTGCTGGTGAAGAAAAAGTAGTTACTTCGGAAATCGCATCTCAAACCTCACACCACCCGAAGTATTGCTAGCCCTAATGACCCCATGGTGCTCCTTCACAGCACTAAAAGCAAAGTACAACCCGAGACCTGGCGACTCCCCATCATCTTTGGTGCTATAAAATGGATCAAAAATTTTCAACAGATCTTCTTCTGGTATGGGTGGACCACTGTTTTCGACACTTACTATAAGTTCATTGTTTTCTACTCGTACTTCCACTTTCACGAAGTGCTCTGGTCCTGATTGCTGGAGTTCTGCATAGTAAAAAGCATTTTCCAACACAGCCTTCAGCGCATGATGAATTCGATTGGGAAAACACTTGAAAGTAACCGATTCTACTTCTTGCATGAATTTAACGGTACTCTTCTTGGTCTCCTCACGCAGAGCCAATTTTACATTGTCCACAATCTCCGTAAAGTCCACCTCCACGGGAGTTTGATCAGTGTAAGAAGCAATAATAAGCGCCTGAATGATACGGTTAATTTTGGTGATGCTAAACGAAGACTCCTTCAACATAACGTTGATGTCTTCTACCAGATCATTGTGTTTATCTTCGTCCAATTCCATCTCTTTGAGATTGCGCTCTATCACTTGCAAGCCACCGTTCAGGATATTGATCGGATTGTTTAACTCATGAGCCACTCCAGAAACAAAAGAACCAATGGAGGCCATCTTTTCCGACTGAATCAATTGTGACTGGGTTCCCTTCAGTTCCTTAATGGTTCTTTTCAATAACACGTTCTTTCCTTCCAAATCTTCACGCTGCTTGGAAATATGATCATTCAGATTCTTTAATTCCTTGTTGGTACGGTTTCTAATGATCAAGATCCGATAGCCAAGAAGTACTACCAGGGATAGAATCACCACACCTAAAAACAGCATCACCAAATAAGACCGACTCTCCTGTTGGCGCAATTCATATAGTTGATTTTCCTTCTCCAGCAATTCTATCTGCCCTTCTTTTTCCTGCAGCTCGTAGAGTTTTTGATAGTTAGCCAGTTGTGTGGAAAGGTCATTCTTGTAGAACTTTTTTAACTCATTGATATAAAGTCGCTGCTTTTCCAGTGCTCCCGCATAATCATCTGCAAGCGTATCAGCGATCACGTTCGTTTCTAAAAAATCGAGGGGGCTACGCACCTGATCTAAAGTCACGTGAAGAGAATCCCGCTTTTTCCTGTACCGCTGGGCCAGGTCTTGATTTCCAAGCTTATGATAAAGGGCACTGATGAAATTGTAGGTATAATACTTTGACGTAAGCGAGCCGGATTCAATACCCATTTTCTCGAGACTGAGCATGTCATTCAAAGCCACCTCGTATTTGCCTTCATTAATATTGAGACCAGCAAGCATAAGCAGCGACGAAACAGGCACTGAGTTAGTCGCCTCATATTGCTGCACTGCCATTCTAAAGTACTTTTCAGCCGAATCCATTTGATTCAGGTTGAAGTAGAGATACCCCAGCCGGTGAGTGGCTGCCTTTTTTATCTGAGGATCTGAAACGTAATATTCTGCATCCAAAGCATAGTTTAAGGCATTCTCAAACTCCTGTACCATTGCATAGGACTCAGCTATCCTACTCAAGGCATCATAGATTCCCGAGGAATCATTCAAATCCCGATAGGTACCAAGTGCCAGATTATACTGATCCAGTGCCTTGTCATGAAAACTCAAATTATGATACTGAATGCCCAACTCCATTCTGGCTTTTGCCACAGTATATTGGTCTGTCTGCTGGTCAATGAGTTGCTCATATGCCGCGATTCTCTCCTCCGGAAGTGAGTCTGCTACGTCCGTAATCGAATCTATCTGTAGAAGTCCTAATAATACGCTTAAAGCGAGACAAAAAGTAGGCATGGTGGTTGGTACGGCTCAGGCATGAACCTAAAATAGTTTTAATAACTATGAAAAGCTAGCTTTTGATCTGATGATTATGCAAACGGTATGTCATTCTATTCAGCGGAAAATAACGTCCTTGTGGCAATACTTCTACCCAGTGTCACCTCATCTGCAAACTCCAACTCACCACCAACAGGTATACCTCGTGCAATGGTTGAAACCTTTACTTTGGTGTCTTTGAGCATTTTGGTAATGTAAAAGGAAGTGGTATCTCCCTCCATTGTGGAACTCAGAGCTAAAATGATTTCATTCACTTGACTATCAGATGACTTTACCCGTTCGATCAATGAGTCGATGCGGATATTCTCAGGCCCGATTCCATCCATTGGTGAAATCCTCCCCCCCAACACATGAAACATGCCATTGTACTGACCAGTATTTCTAATTGCCATCACATCTGGTGTATCTTCCACTACACAGATAGTGGTAAGATCCCTCGATGGAGTCTTGCAAGTGCAGTCCTCAGTATCCGCTATGATGTGACATATGCTGCAATACTTGATGTTGGATCTTAGGTCTTTTAGAGATTCTGTCAGAGAAAACGTCTGTGAGTCTGGTTGCTTCAAAAGATGCAAAACCAACCTTAATGCACTCTTTTTGCCAATGCCCGGAAGCTTAGAAATCTCTTCCACAGCTTGTTCCACCAATTTAGAAGGGTATTCCATGGTCTATTCGATGGTGGCAGAAATTCCTGCATCGGTGACACCATCTTTCATTGGCTTTAACTCATGAAATGAGCCATTCTTAACGGAGCACTTGCCTTTATAGTGAATAATGTAGGTACACTGCTCTGCTTGATGTACATCATGCTTACACACTTTGATCAGTGTGTTGATCACATGATCAAACGTATTGAAGTCATCATTGTGAACAATCAGACTCTTGATGTCCTCCTGTCCAAGATCCTCTTCTACTTCTACTAATTCTTCAATTTCTGGTGCAACCTCCATCTCTAGCATAATCCTGCAAAATTAGTGTATGTGATTAATTTGCCACAATTTTGGGCGTTTTCTTATCAGCTAACTATTAGATAATCAGATGAGTCCGGTAATTGTTGGGAGTATTGTTCTCGGGTATTTTGTGATATTAATCGGTATTTCATGGCTCACGTCCAGAAATTCCACCGATGGTGACTTCTATAATGCCAACAGGCAATCGCCCTGGTTTTTAGTGGCATTCGGGATGATCGGTGCTTCTCTATCAGGTGTGACATTCATCTCCGTACCCGGCGAGGTGGGAAACAGCAACTTCCATTATTTTCAAGTAGTGCTGGGGTACCTGGTTGGTTATTGGGTCATTGCCAAAGTCCTACTGCCACTCTATTACAAACTCAACCTGGTCTCCATCTATTCCTATTTGGAGGAACGCTTCGGGTTTTGGTCGTACAAATCCGGAGCTTTTTTCTTCCTTATCAGCAGAATCATCGGATCTTCCTTTCGACTATTCCTGGTAGCCAGCGTGCTCCAGATTTCTTTTTTCGATGCATTTGATCTACCATTTTGGGTAGCCGTTTTGGTCACAATAGTCCTGATCTGGATTTATACCTTTAGAGGAGGCATCAAAACGATCGTCTGGACCGACACCTTACAAACCACTTTTATGCTGGCTGCTGTAGTCATCAGCATCTTCTTCATCAAAGATCAGCTGGATTGGTCCTGGGCAGAACTCACACAAAAAATGACAGCTGATTCGCGCATGACTATCTTCAACTGGGATTGGCAGAGCGGCAAGAACTTCTTCAAACAATTTGCTTCAGGAGCCTTTATAGCCATCGTAATGACGGGGCTTGATCAGGACATGATGCAAAAGAATCTAACCTGTCGGACTCTGTCTGACGCACAGAAAAACGTATTCTGGTTCTGCATCATACTGGTCATAGCCAACTTTCTATTTCTTAGTCTGGGACTTCTTCAATTTCAGTTTGCCGAATCCATCGGTATGGTCATTCCAGAAAGAACGGATTACCTCTTCCCAGAACTAGCCATCAATCATTTCCCGACCATTGGTGCAGTCGTCTTTCTTCTTGGAATCACAGCAGCCGCCTATTCCAGTGCTGATTCGGCATTGACTGCATTGACCACCTCATTTTGTGTGGACTTTCTGGGCTTTACTCCGGCTAACTACCGTGAAAAAAAGACGATTCGAAAAATTGTGCACCTTGGTTTTTCACTGGTGCTGTTTGTGGTCATACTCGTTTTTCAGGCTATCAATGACCAGAGTGTAATAACAGCGGTTTTTGTAGCAGCTGGCTACACTTATGGGCCACTGCTGGGAATGTTCGCTCTGGGTATTTTCACCAAAATCAAAGTAAAAGATCACCTGGTGCCAGCAGTGACGCTTCTTTCGCCAGCTCTCTCTTATGTCATCAACCTCAACTCCGAGGCACTACTTGGTGGCTATCGATTTGGGTTCGAGATTCTGATTCTGAATGGATTGCTGACTTTTGTTGGGTTACTTTTAGTCAGACAAAAGGAATAAAAGAGTATGACCAAACTTTGATCCTTTCTTTAATTACTCGACCAGGCAACCTGCTTAGGGCTCTTTTTGATTATCGAAAAAAGAGAGCTTATGAGAAGTCTTATCAAGTGGCAGGCCAAGATCAGGAAATGATGGATATTGCAGAGGAAGTCATGGAAGATTATCTCAATCAGCTAAAGTCTTTAGAGACCTAATTCCTTCATCGGATCCCAAAACACCTGGTTAAAATCTTGAATTTGGTCATCCTTCACCACAATACCTTCTTTCTCCAGGTGCTCCTGCATCATATTGGGTCCACCAGTAAAATGATTCTTACCAGATAGCACACCAATACGATTGACTACCCGGTGCGCCGGAATGGTGGGATCTGTATGTGCCGCGTTCATGGCCCAGCCAACCATGCGCGCACCACTTTTGAGTCCCAGGTAATTGGCAATAGCTCCATAAGAAGTCACACGACCTTTAGGTATCAATCGGACCACCTCATAGACGTCCTGAAAAAAACTGGATTTGGAATCTTGCATAACTTAGTGCCAACCTATCTGTTGTAAAGATAAACGAGGAAACCACATGACTAAAAATATATTCATCACAGGAGCTACAGGTAATTTGGGAAGTATAGTTGTTGACCACCTTCACCAGCTGGGTTATCAACTAATCGGCTCAACAAGACCTGGCAAATCAACTAAAAATGATCATATTGATCTTTTTGAATGTGACCTGTCAGATGAGGAATCTGTTCACCAGTGTTTCGATCAAATCAAATCTAAATATGACTCCATTTACGGAGCAGTGCTACTTGCTGGTGGATTTGGTATGGGAAGTATCCTGGATTCAGCAAAAGAGGACATCTTGAAAATGTACCACCTAAACTTCATGACAGCCTACCTTACCAGTAGAGAATGTGTACGTTGGATGAATGAAACCAATGGCGGCAGAATTGTTTTTACAGGTGCTAAACCGGCAGTGGAAGGCGGCGGCTCTGCGTTGCTTCCATATGCACTTTCCAAAAGTTCAGTTATTGACCTGGCTCAACTCATCAATTCAGATAAGCAACTAAAAAATATTCAGGCATCAGTGATAGTGCCCAGTATTATTGACACTCCACCTAACAGACAAGGAATGCCTGACGCCAACTTTGATGATTGGGTTAAGCCTGAAGAAATCGCAAAAAATATCGCTTACCTGTTATCTGACACAGCAAATGTGGTAAGAGGACCCATCCTGAAATTGTACAACAACGCTTAATCGAGCACTTCCACTGAAGCATCTTGAAGAATAAAAAAGAGATGCAGTGGGTCGGCATCATTGAGTTTGAGTTTACCAGTCACCCGTACACGCGCATCTTGGGTGGTGATTGGTTTATTGGTGTAAACTTCTGCCACGGTTTCGGGGCCTGCATTTCCACAGAAAAAACAATTGTTGTAAGGGAAGCGGGATAGGACGAAATAATCCTGCTCGGTCGATTGCTGCAGCGGAATCGTATATCCTTCGATAGTCACTTCTTTGCCATCAAACTGCTTCAATTCGTCAGAAAACACCGGCACATCAAAAGTCTCACCCAGCAAATCATCATAAGCTGACCTCACCTCTAACTGTTGAAGTGTATCCCAGCCGTTAAATGTACTAACTGTCCACCAGGTAAAAATTATTAGTGCCTTTGACATAATAAATTCAATTTTTTCAACCAAAACTATGCAATATCGCGTTAGTAGGTTAGTTAACAGAATTTTAAAGTTTTCGTTAGTTTTAAGCCAATATGGGATTAATAATCGACACCAAAAACCTAAAGAAGCAATACGTAATGGGAAGCGAAACCATTAATGCGCTTAAGGACGTTTCCATTCAGATAAATAAAGGCGAGTATGTGGCCTTCATGGGGCCTTCAGGTTCTGGTAAGTCCACGCTGATGAACATCATCGGATGTCTGGACACGCCTACTTCAGGATCTTATGTTTTGAACAATAATGATGTGAGTGATCTCACTGAAAACGAGCTGGCAGAAATCAGAAATAAAGAAATCGGGTTTGTATTTCAAACGTTCAACTTGCTTCCAAGGGCCTCTTCACTGGAAAACGTGTCGTTACCGTTGGTCTATGCAGGATATGGCAAGGATGACCGTGACGAATTGGCTCTGAAAGCTCTGGACGGAGTAGGGCTTGGCGAGAGAGCTTATCACAAACCTAATGAGCTCTCTGGTGGTCAGCGTCAGCGGGTGGCTATTGCCCGGGCTCTAGTAAATGATCCAAGTATCATTCTCGCGGATGAGCCTACCGGTAACCTGGATTCTAAGACATCTTATCAGATCATGGATCTCTTTGCTGAACTACACAAAAAAGGCAATACGATCATTATGGTAACTCATGAAGAAGATATCGCAGAGTACGCTCACCGTATCATCAGACTTAGAGATGGATTGATCGAGTCCGATGTAGTGAACGAAAATGTGAGATCAACTGCTCCTGTAGCATGAGTCTTAAGTTATACACCAAAACCGGTGATAAAGGACAAACCTCCCTTCTGGGAGGTAAAAAGGTGGCAAAATCCGACCTACGGATAGAGGCTTACGGCAATGTGGACGAGCTCAATTCTTTCCTCGGGCTATTAAAAGACCAAAAAGAAGTGCCTGCCAGAATCTCCAGTCAGTTTTATTGGATTCAGGAGAATCTTTTCTCCATAGGCTCCATACTTGCCACAGAATCAGGATTCAAAGGATTTGAGCTCCCAAAAATCACCGATGTGGAAGTGAAGCAAATAGAAGTGTGGATAGACAAGTACAGTTCAGAGCTTCCAGAATTAAAGACATTTATACTGCCGGGAGGACACCAAGTTGTATCTTTGTGCCATGTGTGCAGGACTGTTTGCCGCAGGACTGAACGTAGTATCATCGCACTTTCAAGTACAGAATCTGTAGAACCACACATCATTCAATTCATGAATAGGCTCTCGGACTACTTTTTCGTGATGGCACGCAAGCTTGCAAACATGCTCGAAGTTCCGGAAACACCATGGAGTCCGGATCAGGATTGAAAAAAACTAGACTTTAGAAAAGGTATGACAGAGACTATGGACATCAGCATCACTAAGGCAGCTGAATCTAAAATCAGTCAGGTTGATTTGGACAACCCGCAATTTGGCAAAGTTTATTCCGATCACATGTTCATCGCAGACTATGCTGATGGCGAATGGAAAGATCTGAGAATTGTCCCTTATGGCAACATTAACATCTCGCCTGCTAACACTACGTTACATTACGCATCTACGATCTTCGAAGGCTTAAAAGCCAATCGATCTGCGAATGGAGACGTACTCGTATTCCGTCCGGAAGCCAATGCCAAAAGAATGCAGGAAAGTGCTGTGAGAATGTGTATGCCTCCAGTACCGCAGGAACTTTTCATGGGTGCATTGGATGAGCTATTGCGCCTCGACAGCCAGTGGGTGCCCTCTGCACCTGGTACCGCGCTGTACATACGCCCATTCCAGTTGGCGATGGATCCGTATATCGGCATCCGGCCATCTGATACGTATCAGTTTCTGATCATCACTGGGCCAGTAGGCGCATACTACGCTGAACCAGTGAAAGTGAAAATAGAAACAAACTACACACGCGCCGCTAAAGGCGGTACAGGTTTTGCCAAAACTGGTGGAAACTATGCTGCGGCATTGAAACCTGCAGTAGATGCGCAGAAAGAAGGATTTAACCAACTAATCTGGACAGATGCAAAAACCCACGAATATGTAGAGGAAAGTGGCACCATGAACCTCATGTTCATCAAGAACGATACACTTCTGACGGCTCCAACTGGTGACACGATTTTAAGAGGAATTACGCGAGATAGCATCATTCAGCTGGCCAAAGACAAAGGCATGAAAGTGGAAGAGCGGCCAATCAAAGTAACGGAGGTGATCGAATCGATCAAAGACGGCAGCATGCAGGAAGCATTTGGCGCCGGAACAGCAGCAACGGTGGCTCAGATCAAAATGATCCACCACGAGGGTACAGATTATAACTTGCCACCGGTAGAAGGTTGGAAATACTCTACTGACTTCCTGGACACCTTGAATAAAATCAAAACGGGAGCAATTCCAGATCCACACAGCTGGATTCACAAGATCTAAAAAAGAAAAGGCGATCAATCGATCGCCTTTTTTAATGATCTTAAGTGTAACATCACTCACCCGGTAGCTGATTCCTATCCGGGCCATCCTTCACCCAATAAAATTTAGGCGCTTTCTTTTGACGTGGATACACTTCGTCCAGTGTATTACCATCATACAATCGACCATTCTTCATAACCTGTGAGATGGTATTGGTATTGCGAATGTCATCCAGAGGATTCTCATCCATAATCACCAGATCAGCCAGTTTCCCAGCTTCAATTGATCCCAGGTCCTCATCCAAACCAATGGCTTTAGCTCCAAGAATCGTTGCTACTTTCAGTGCGTCCAATTCTGGCATTCCACCACTCTGAATGGACCAAAGCTCCCAATGGTATCCAAGACCCTGAAGCTGCCCATGAGAACCGACACCAGCCAAACCTCCCGCTTCCACCAGATCACCAACAAACTCTCCATGTCTGGAGAAAATGTGTTCCTCAGGAATGAAATAAGCGCTTCTGCGTCTAGCCTTCTGGTCAATTTCTGACTTTGGCGTGAAGAAGTTGAGCTTAGCATCACCCACCACATTTTCAGTGGCATAATAATATTCCTCAGCCCACGGTCCTCCGTAAGAAACCAATAACGTTGGTGTATAAGCCATTTTTGATTTAGCCACAAGCTGCGTCACATCATTATAGATCGGGTAAATAGGGAATGCGTGTTCGTGACCTGGATATCCATCGATCAATTGTGTCAGATTCAGCTTCATATCTAGCGCACCTTCTGTAGTTGGCATAAGCTCCTGTTCTTTGGCTGCCTGGATGATCCACTGGCGATGCTGACGGTTACCAGTCATGTACATTTTGATCGTTTTGGTATTGAAATACTCGGAATACTGCTTCAGCACATTTCGAGCATGCTCCAGGCTCTTAATATTGTAATACCAAAATCCAACTCCAGGCCCGGTCGAATACACTCTCGGCCCTAGAATTTCTCCGGTTTCAACCATATCCGAATAAGTCAAAACATCCGTAGTTGAAGTTTGTGGATCACGAGTGGTGGTTACTCCGTAAGCCAGGTTGGCAGCATACATCCACACCTGATTTTTGTGCAGTCCCCAGTTAGGCCACATATGGGAGTGCGTATCTACAAACCCAGGAACAATGGTTTTTCCGCTCATATCCAGCGACTGTACCGCTTTATCCACTTCCAGGCTTCCGGATGGACCCACCGCTTTGATGCGGGCATTCTCAATCAGGATGTCCCCATTTTCAATGACTTCATCACCATTCATAGTGATAACACGAGCACCTGAGAGCAGAACAGAACCTTGAGGAATATCCTTTTCCACCATCACTTTGATCCGTATTTCGTCAGGCTTGTAGCCTTCATCCTCTTCTTCACTGTCTTTTTTCTCTTCTTCTTCATCTCCATCTTTATTGGCCTCTTCTTTCTCCTTAGCTTCTTTCTTCTCCTCAGCTTCCTGTTTTTTCTTAGCTTCTAATTCTTCAGTTACTCGCTTAGCTTCTGCCAAATCATAAGCGAAATAGGCATTACCAAGAGTGAAATTGACGGTATTGCCATCAGCATTCCAATGGGCAAATTCTCCACCGAATGTGGTGAGTTTCCAGGAAGGAAATGAGGCGCTCTCTGGATCCGAAACCGAAATAGAAACGGTCTCAGCCCCTACTGGAGGTACGGTCACTACATAGACGTCATTGTTGACCTTGGCCAACGCACGATCTCCTTTTGGTGCCATGTAGATATACTCCGAGTTACTTGGCTCACGTTTAGGCTCGGTATAGGTTTCTTGCAGTGCATGCTCATGGTTCAACGCTGGATAGGTCATGATGCCAGTGATTTTGAGTAGTTCCTTTTCATCGGTCCCATCCCATCGCATGGACATCAGGCCTTTGCTTCCATGGAACATATAAATGCGATCGTCACCATCTACAAAATGTAGGTTTGAGCGGCCAGATGCAGCTTCTATTTTATTGGTACTTCCTCCATTGGCACTTACCCAACCTATGAACTGCTGTGCACCATATGAAAATGGGTCGATGGAATTTTCATAAGCTTGTGCAGGTCCATAAACAAACACAATTCTATTAGTTTTCGAATCCCAGGCCAGATCGGTATAGGTGCCCTTTTGGTTGGTTAGTTTTACCGGAGTTCCGCCTCCAGCCTTTACCTTGTAAACGTTCCCTGCGCTTCCTTCCCACGTGGTAAAGGCCACATAAGCACCATCAGGTGACCATACCGGCATGGCTTCAGTGAAGTTGTTTTTTGTCAACCTTTTGGGCTTTCCATCAGGATAGTCCATCACATAAAGACGGTTTAAAGCTGTAAATATGACTTTGCTGCCATCTGGAGACCTTTTAGCATCTCTGATCTGAGTCACTGTCATTTCCGTCTCGTCAGAAATAGGATAGTTGAAATGAACTTCCGGTCCGAAATCCAATTCCTCATCCACTTCGAAAGGAATTTCAGTAGCCTCACCACCATTGATTGGGACACGCCAGATTTTACCTCCATAAGAAGCAATCACAGACTGGTTATCAGGTGCGAACGACATGGCCGGATATACTCCCAGTCTCGCACGAGACTCCTGGTCATCCCTTCTTACTGGGAATGCCAACCAGCTCTCTTCTCCGGTCAACAGATTGCGCTTCATCAATCCGGTCTCGGTATTGTATCGTGTGCCATAAACAAGCCATTTCCCGTCTGATGACAAAGTCGGACTAAATGCAGATCCATAGTTATTGGTCTGAGTAGCCATTTCACCGGTCTCGCGATCATAGGTCGCAATCTGATATTGAGGCATTTGAGCATTATAATTCCAGCTACCTGACCTTCTGGAAAACCAGATCAACCCTTCATCTTTCCCAAAAGCTGGCTCGATAGTTTGAAGCGAAGCTGGTTCTTTGATTAGTTGAATTCCACTTCCTCCATCCTTATGATACATGTGGAGTTGTAAAACTCTCCCGCCTTTGGAGGCAATAAGATAATTACCATCTGGTGTCCACTCTGCTGCCTGGTAGTACTTGTCCTTATCTTTAGTAATCTGCTTGGGCTCGGCTTCTGAATCTGTCAGATCGAGTGTCCAGATATTTTCTGCTCCACTTTTGTCAGAGGTAAAAGTGATTGACTTCCCATCAGGACTAAACCGGGGATGCGTGTCAAAAGCCATTCCCGAAGTAAGTTGCATGGCTTTCCCACCGGAGATTGGAAGGGTGTAGATATCGCCCATCATGTCAAAGGCAATCTTCGAACCATCCGGACTGACATCCAGTGAAATCCACGTACCTTCATTGGTCTGTAAACGGAATGTTCTTTCCGGCTCCAGAGGCAACTCTTTTGTCGCCTTTTTCTCCTCTGTGGTGTCTTTTTCAGTTGACTTTTCTTCCTGACCGAAAGCAAGAATGCTAGCTATCAGAAATAGTATTAATAGGTTATTTCTCATTAGGTATTGTATTAATCTACCCTACAAGATATTCTATATTCTGATGGTCTGTAAATGAAGTTTACATGAATGGATATTATTTTTTTATCTCTATATCTCCCTGCAAAAAGTTGAAAGACCCTGGGAATGAGTGCTAGAACAGAATGATATACAATGATTTAATAAAACAACGGATTGTTTAAATCGCATTAAACCATTTCCATTAATGTTTATTCTGATTTATAGTTATTTCACAAATTTTTCCTTAGGAAAAGTCAGTGATTTTTAGTATCTTATTAGACACACTAAACTCTAAAATGATCCGATATGGTAAAAAGTTATCGCGGAGTGCCTGTGGCAAAACCAGCTGCCACCACTCAAAAAGTTACAGTAGCAGATTACATGTCCACCAGGCTGATCACCTTCAAACCTGAACAGCACATGGATGAAGTGATCAATACACTACTCAAATACAAAATCTCTGGTGGACCAGTCGTTAATGATGAAAACGAACTCGTTGGGGTGATTTCAGAAGGAGACTGCATGAAGGAAGTGGTCCGTGGCAAGTACAACAACATGCCCAACCTCAACGGTGTAGTAGCGGAGCACATGACCTCAAATGTGATCAGCATACCACCCGAAACCAACATTTTTGATGCAGCAAAAATGTTCCTGGAGAAACGCATCAGACGATTCCCTGTAGTTAACCGTGGAAAGCTTGTTGGTCAAATCTCTCAAAAAGACATCATGCGTGCCGTGCACAACATGCAGAGTCACACCTGGTGATCAGAATTTGTCGTAGTTGAAAGCCTTGCGATCTATATCCAGATCAGCAAGTGCTACCAACTTGCGATCAATTTTCTTTTCTGTATCCAATAGTTGATGCAGAAGCTCTCCATCGTCATACACCCCCAACACTTTGGCATAGGTACAAACAGCTCCATAAGATGCAATCTTATAATGGATGACTTGCTGTAGAGTCAGTACAATGGCTGCATCAGTTACTTCAGCGGTCTGGCAAGCTTCCATGATCGATTGATTGTATTTGATCATAGACCTCACTGGATAGCTGCGTTCTCCAAATTCTATTGTGAAAAGATCATTGAATACCTGGAGTAAAGTCATGGAACTTTCTGTCACATGCGCTTCATATTGATCTAACACATTTCGTAGGCCTGTATGCCAGGCATTCTCTTTGAGTTGAGGCAAAGCTTCTCGTAAATACAACTCGGCATCATACAGCTCCCGGAGCTGTTCCACCAGTAAATCATGAAGGTCTAAAATGGTTCTCATCGCTATCTCGGGTTTGATAAGTGATAAGTTAGTCCCTGACTCCAAATCATGAAATGACGCCTGTCAGGGACCTATATGATCTGTTGGAAATCATTCTCAGAATTGACAGCCATCATACTATTATTGGTGGGACTTATCGATCTTCATACCATACAAACACCCTAAGACGATGAAAACCTCAGATAAACCCGGATCACATTTTAAGAGTTTCCATCACCGGATCAAAGATGGAGCTGCACACTATTTCGATAGTAATCATTTCATGGGAATAGACCCATTGGATCACGCCCGCTTTCATGAAATCTACTCAGATAAAAAAGCTGACGAGAAGAAAAAGTAGTTCTAAATCACATAAAAATATTGTGGAGCTATCACTGAGATGATCGAAGCATGTTTGTGTATCTTCGCAGACGAAATTTTTCACATAAAAATCAAGATCCAACATGACATCAGATCAGTTGAAAGACTTGAAGGCGCGTATCACGGCCTTGAGGAGGTATCTTTGACTATGATACCAAGAAGAAAGAAATAGAAGAAGAAGAATTGGTCACAGCCCAGCCTGATTTTTGGAATGATCCCGAAAAAGCAGAGCAGACCATGAAAGCAATTCGGGCAAAAAAAACCTGGACAGAACATTTTGAGCAAGTAGAAGCAGCCGTTGAAGAAGCGGAAACCCTGCAAGAATTTCTTGACGAAGGTGAAGGTACTGAAGCAGAAGTCAATCAAGCTTATGAAAAAGCATTGAATGAAGTGGAGGAGCTGGAGTTTAAGAAAATGCTCTCTGGTGAGGAAGACCAGCTGTCGGCCATGCTACAAATCACTCCCGGTGCTGGCGGAACGGAATCCAACGACTGGGCAGGTATCCTCATGCGGATGTACATCATGTGGGGTGAATCAAATGGCTATAAGGTAAAAGAGGTAGATTACCAGGCAGGTGATGTAGCGGGTGTGAAATCAGTTACCCTGGAGTTTGAAGGACCTTTGGCTTACGGCTTTTTAAAGTCTGAAAATGGAGTGCATCGGTTGGTGCGAATTTCACCATTTGACAGTGGAGGAAGAAGGCATACGTCATTTGCATCCGTATATGTATACCCGGTGGTAGACGATTCAATAGAGATCGATATACACCCCAATGACATAGAGATGCAGACTTCCAGATCAGGTGGTGCCGGTGGTCAGAACGTCAACAAGGTAGAAACCAAGGTTCAACTAACGCACAAACCAACGGGAATCGTGGTAGTGTGTCAAGTCGAGCGCTCGCAGCTGGCCAACCGAGAGCGAGCCATGCAGATGTTGAAGTCCCAACTCTACCAACTAGAGGTAGAAAAACGGAATTCAGAACGCGATAAGGTAGAAGCTGGTAAAATGAAGATCGATTTTGGATCCCAAATCCGAAACTATGTCCTTCATCCTTACAAGCTCATCAAAGATGCCCGTACAGGCCATGAACGTACTGATGTGCAAAATGTGCTGGATGGAGACATCAATGACTTCATCAAAACGTATCTATTGCACGGTCAGGAAGAAGGGGCTTAAATGCTGAGGCGCTATTCGAGTCAGTTTTGGCTGCTTTCTTTCAGTTCTTACTTATTCTTCTCCTCCTTTACCATGCTGATACCGGAACTCCCGGCTTATCTCAGCAGTATGGGTGGAGAGGAATACATCGGCCTGATCATTTCGCTGTTTACTCTAACTGCCGGTATATCGCGACCCTTCAGTGGCAAACTGACCGATCGTTGGGGACGAATTCCAGTGATGGTGGTTGGAGCAATGGTATCAGCACTCGCTGCCCTACTCTATCCACTTCTTACCACAGTAGCCGGGTTTCTGTTTATAAGGCTATTTCATGGGTTTTCCACAGGCTTTAAGCCGACAGGTACTTCCGCTTATATTGCCGATTTAGTACCCGCCCACAGACGTGGAGAGGCGCTTGGTATCAGCAGTTTCTTCGGATCTGTAGGGATGGCCAGCGGACCAGCTATCGGATCACAGATCTATTTAGCATATGGAATAGACAATCTCTTCTATGTGAGTTCAGTATTCGCATTTGCCTCGGTGGCCATTCTGTTTGGAATGAAAGAGACACTACTGGAAAGAAGTACATTTAAGATGGAGATGCTTAAGGTGAGCAAGTCGGATGTTTTTGAAAAGAGTGTGTTTCCTCCTTCCATCGTCATGATCCTTACGACGCTTTCATTTGGCACGGTGATTACATTAGCACCTGATTTCAGTGACTTTCTGGGCATTCACAATCGAGGGTTATTTTTCATCGTTTTTACCGGATCGTCTCTTGTGGTGCGGATCATTGGCGGCCAACTTTCGGATCGCTTCGGCAGACAAAGTGTGTTGGTCGCCAGTACACTTTTGTTATTCATCAGCATGTTGGTGATTGGTTTTGCCACTTCAAAAGCTCAGTTTTTCATAGGGGCAGTAATCTTCGGTTTTGGCTATGGCCTAAACTCACCGACGCTATTTGCCTGGACCATCGACTTGAGTCCTGAAACAACCCGAGGCAGAGGGGTGGCTACTTTGTTCATTTTTCTAGAGATAGGCATTGGTGTTGGAGCATTGATTTCTGGCACAGTCTACGAGGGGATGAGCGAACGGTTTCCAATCATATTTGGAGTAGCTGGACTTTTTTCTTTATTTGCTTTTTTTTACATCGTTCGGTTTCGACGAAAACAGTATTCTAAAACGCCATGAAACTAGCCACTGCCGTTTACCTGATTGTTGGATTGATCAACCTGTATGCTCAGTTCATTGGTGATCAGACCATCAATCAGTTCACCAAACCAGTGCTGATGCCTGTCTTGATCTACCTGATATTTCTCAAGGCAAAAGGGTTTGTCAATCTCCCCAGATTACTACTAGCACTTGCTCTCATCTTCGCCTGGATTGGCGACATGCTACTTCTCAATCAATCCGATGAAATGTTCTTTCTTGGTGGGCTCGGATCGTTTTTAGTGATGCAGGTTCTCTACTGCGTGGTTTTTTACAAAGCCATGAACAGTTCTCAGCAACCAAAACCAGCACTTTGGAGTCCATTTCTTGTGTTTTTCATCGTAGTAAGTTGCCTCGCTTACCTCCATGCGGGAGCCATGTGGCTACCGATTACCATCTATGCTATCACCATATTATCGATGTTGGTTTTTGCCGTCAACCGAAAAGATCAGACAGATGTTATAAGTTTTAGATTAGCTCTGTTGGGAGCAGCTCTTTTTGTGATTTCGGATTCACTTATTGGATTAAACAAATTTATCGTAGAAATCCCCCAGGCATCCTTTCTGATCATGCTCACTTACATCCCAGCACAATACCTCATCATGGCAGGAGTCATGAAGTATGACAACAATTAATTGTAGTGGAAAGCGACGTTTCCCAAAGAAACATCGATACGGAAGGTAATTAAATCCTGGGCGTCTGCATCATAGTTCATGTTCACGAACACGTTGCGCTCTACCTCCTCAAATCCATCTACCATTCGGCGACCGCATAGAGGACTATCGCTGAGATAGATAATCATGGGAACGTCCTCTGATGGAAGGTAAATATCCAGATTACCTGCACCCACCGAAGCTTCTACCAAACATTTCTCACCAGTAGATTCACTGAAATCCAATAATGCCTTGCCAAACCCAACATTGGCCATCACGTATTTAGCTTTGGCCAACTCTAAATGTCTGGCTACTACAGAGCCCATATCGGCCTTTACCCAGAAGGTGTCCATGACGATTTTGTTTGGCTTACGGTCATTGTAATCTACGATGATATCGGCACTGCCAGATCTCACCTTAAAGTTTTGTACTGAAGTTCCAGATAGATCTACATCGGCATTGCCAAATCCGTAACTCAGATTTAGGCGATAGATTTTTTGCTGATCGAACAGTATTTTCCAATAGTTGTTCTCTTCAGTCTTCTCACGAACCATTGCCATCAGCAAGCCGTCCCCGAAGTTGGACGAGCGATACTCTTGTAAATCTAAAGCGACATCACAGGTATTATCCTGTATTTTACTCTTGAAAGATGGATTGATCTTGTTGAGGTCGGGATTGCCATATATAGTCAATGGACCCTCCTCCTGGGAGGATTTGATATAACAGTTACCTGAAGTGGCTTCTAAAGAAAAGTTGACCGTATCGAATCTGGCCGTCTCTTTGAGTGTATAAAACTTCTTTAATTGCCCGTAACTGAATGAAAAAAGCAGCCCAAACGCTGCTGTAAATACCAACCGCAACATGCCTAAAAATACGTAGAAGTATTCATAGTGTTGCGGTTTTTAGACTTATGCACCAAAAAATTCCTTCATATTCTCGAAGAAACTCTTATCCCCTTTCGATGGGTTTGGCTGGAAGTTCTTAGACCCTCTTAAAGATTCCAATGTTTCCTTTTCTTCTTTCGATAGATTCTTTGGTGTCCAGACGTTTACATGGATCAGTTGATCCCCAGTACCATAGCCTTCGATATCCTTGATACCCTTACCTCTTAGGCGTAGTATTTTACCACTTTGGGTACCAGAATCAATTTTGATTTTCACTTTGCCATTGATTGTAGGCACCTCCACATCTGTCCCTAAGGCAGCATCCAGGAAACTGATGTGCAGGTCGTAAATGACATTGTTACCATCTCGCTTAAGCGTATCATCAGACTGTTCTTCTACCACGATTAGCAAATCGCCTGGGATACCTCCAGCCACTTCGTTTCCCTTACCACTCATGCTTAGCTGCATGCCTTCAGCTACACCCGCTGGGATTTTGATGGAAATCACTTCTTCCTGACGCTTCATTCCTGAGCTGTCAGTACCAGGAGCCCGACTATCTACCGTCTGTCCAGTACCACCACAGGTAGGACAAGTAGAAGTAGACATCATCTGCCCGAGCATGGTATTCATGACTTTTCGCACCTGCCCCGTACCATTACACGTACTACAGTTGGTGAACTTAGTCTCCGGGTCAACGATCAGTCGATTGACCTTGATTTTCTTCTCTACACCATTAGCAATCTCTTGCAGCGTAAGCTTCAACTTGATACGTAGATTGGTCCCTTTTCGGGTACGTCGACCTCTACCTCCACCGCCTCCAAAGAAGCTATCGAATGGACTGCCACCGCCTCCACCGAAGATGTCACCAAACTGGGAGAAGATATCATCCATATTCATACCTCCACCGCCGAAGCCTCCAGCTCCGCCAACACCCTGATGTCCAAAACGATCGTATCGCTGACGTTTCTCATCATTGGAGAGCACTTCATAAGCTTCTGCCGCTTCTTTGAATTTATCCTCCGCTTCTTTATCGTCAGGGTTTTTGTCCGGGTGAAACTTGATGGCAATCTTACGGTATGCCTTCTTGATTTCGTCTTTTGACGCTCCCTTATCTACTCCTAATATCTCGTAATAGTCTCGCTTAGCCATATTATGCTTTTGCTCCTGTTACCACCTTGGCAAATCGTACCACCTTATCGTTCAGAAAGTATCCATTTTCCACCACATCAACTACTTTCCCAGCCATGTCATCTCCTGCCGGAATCTGGGTGATGGCTTCATGAAAATCATCATTGAAATCATCCCCTTTGTTGATGTCCATTTTCTTCAGGCCTTTGGCTTCCAGAACTTTTTTGAATTTGTTATAAATCAAATCCGTGCCTTCCTGAGCTGGTTTTAGCTCTTCGTTTTCCTCCATGGATTTGAGGGCTCTCTCAAAATCATCTAGCACAGGAACAAGATTCTCAACAAGATCTTTATTGGCAGAGCCAATCAAATCAATTTTCTCCTTAGCTGTGCGTCTTCTGAAATTCTCAAATTCGGAATAAAGCCTCAGGTACTTGTCCTTAGCTTCTGTCACCTCCGCTTGAAGTTTGGTGATTTCATCCACTTCTTCTTCAGGCTCAGACTCTTCCTGGCTTGTTACCTCCTCTTGAGTTTCCTGATCTATATCTTGTTGATCTTTATCTTCTACTTGATCCTTTTCTTCTACTTGATCTTTCTCTTTCTGCATTGCTTCATTCAGATTTAAAGTCAGGATGCTTTTGACAATTTCTTTGCCAAAGCAAATTCAACTGACAAGATGTCAGCGATCTATGGACAAACAGGAAAATTAGTCGTTGAGCATGCTCCAGATCTTGTCCTTGAGCTCTTGAATGCCAAAATTTGTCACACTGGAGATAAACACGTATGGTATGTCGGGTATGTCAGCTTTCATCTCTTCGAGAAGCTCTTCGTCCAGCATGTCAGATTTGGTAATAGCCAGTAGCCGCTCTTTGTCCAACAACTCCGGATTGTACTTTTGTAGCTCTCCCAGCAAGATTTCATACTCCTCCCTTACACTTTTAGCATCAGTGGGAATCATGAACAGGAGCATGGAGTTTCGCTCGATATGCCTTAAAAATCGAATACCCAGACCCTTGCCATCTGCTGCTCCTTCGATAATCCCCGGTATGTCAGCCATGACAAAAGACCTTTCTTCACGGTACGGAACTACACCAAGGTTAGGCACCAGAGTGGTAAATGGATAATCAGCCACTTCTGGTTTGGCAGCTGAAACTACTGAAAGCAAGGTCGACTTTCCAGCGTTTGGAAAACCTACAAGACCTACATCAGCAAGAATTTTCAGTTCGAGAATGACCCATTTTTCTACTCCGGGTATACCTGGCTGTGCATATCTAGGTGCCTGATTGGTAGGTGTTTTGTAATGAGAGTTGCCTTGTCCTCCCATACCTCCAGGTAGGAGAATTTGTTCTTCTCCATCCTCCATGATTTCTAGCAGGTGTTCGCCCGTTTCAGCATCCTTGGCTACTGTCCCTATGGGCACTTCCAGAATGATATCTTCAGCATCCTGGCCAAATCGATTCCCTCCTTCACCATTTCCTCCATTATCAGCCTTGATATGCTTGCGGTATTTGAGGTGGATGAGGGTCCACATTTGTTTGTTCCCTCTCAATATGATATGGCCTCCTCTGCCTCCATCTCCTCCATCTGGCCCTCCTTTGGGGACAAACTTCTCCCTTCTGAAGTGCACAGAACCAGCGCCTCCATTTCCAGACTTACCGTAAAGCTTAACGTAATCTATAAAGTTCGATTCCATCAGGAAACGTGCTTGTTCAGCACTTCAGCTATTGAAGCAGATATGTTCTCTATTGCACCGATACCATTCACGGTACTCAGTCTGTTTTGGTGTTTGTAGTAAGGCAATACATGGATGGTTTTATTAAAATACTCCTGGATCCTTCGCTCCAGCTTATCATCTGCATCGTCAGCACGTCCTTCCAGTTCTTTTCTTTTGGCAATTCTCGATCGAACTTCCTCTTCTGTAACGTCCAACTCCACCACCGCATGTATTTCAGTGCCAAGCGACTTCATCAATTCATCCAAAGCCTCTGCCTGAGGCACTGTTCTTGGGAATCCATCGAAAAGAAATCCGCTTGCCTGGGGATTTTTCTCTACTTCTTCACGCAGCATAGCAATGGTGATATCATCAGACACCAGCTCACCACTATTCATGATCTCCTTCACCTTCAGCCCTAATGGCGTATCATTCTTTGTGTGCCATCTGAAAAGATCTCCTGTTGAGATATGAACAACGTTGTACTTATCGATAATCTTTTCACTTTGTGTACCCTTACCTGCACCTGGAGGGCCGAATATTACAATATTTAACATACCTTTTGCTTAATTCTGAACTAAATATAGTGATTCTGTTTTTATCGGATTTTAGTCGGTAGCGGCGTAAATATCAGGCAATTGACGTCCCTGACCATCATAATCCATCCCAAATCCGACTACAAATTTATTTGGAATTGCCAGACCTTGATAACGAACCGGAAATTTGTCTTGAAAAACGTCTGGTTTAATCAGCAATGTGGCTATCTCTACAGATGCTGGGCTATGAGATTCAATGAGGTCCATAATATACTGAAGTGTATGTCCCGTATCCACAATATCCTCTACCACCAACACGTGTTTTCCTTGAAGAGATGTAGTAAGACCTAGTAGTTTCTTGACCTCCCCAGAACTGCTCTGACCTTCATAAGACTTCAATTTGACCAGTTCTAAGGAGATATTCAAGTTTAGTCTTTTCAGTAAACTAGACAGCACCATGAATGCTCCATCTAACACACCAACCACACAGACTTCCTTGCCGAGATAGTCCTGATTGATTTGCTCAGCCATAGCCTTAATACTCTGCTTGATCTCTTTTTTAGGAATCAACAAGTCGAACTCTTTATCGTGCAGTGTGACAGAGCTCATAAGTGTTCCATTAAAAACTTGTAAAGAGAGATCATTGCCACCAGATCCTTGATATGCACGCGCTCATTTGGTGAATGTACATTGTCTTCCGGCGCACCTATGAACACCCAATCAATGGGATATGGTGAGTGGTGTACCTCACGGCCATCACTCGATCCGCCACCCTCTACTTCTAGCTGATAACTCACTCCAGACTCATCAGCCAAAGCCAGAATACGGTCAAGGAATTTCTTTCGTGGGATGTTTTTATCCCGAAGGGAGATTGCCACACCCTTGCCATGCTCTACTCCCTCAGTAACCCAGGTAATATCTGAAATGAGCGCTTGCTTCACTGAAGGATGATTTTCATGGATGTAACGTGTCAGCATGGGTACCGAACCTCCTCCGTGCTCCTCAAAAGAGCTGAACACTATCATCCCATCTTCCAAGGTCTCCGCCACCTTCAATGCATTGTAGATCCCCAGTCGGTTGTCCATATAGGGGCCTTCTATAAACTCCGCATTCGCTTTGAGGTTAGGCTTCCAGGTAAGTGTAGTACCGGTCTCAATAGCCCGGGGAAAATCATAAAACAACTGATGCTCTTCATCTACTCTGAGTCGTGCATCTATAAATCCCATACCATCACGACCAACCAATTCATAACCAGTCTCTGCATGAGGACCTCCTATCGGCACCAATTGATCCTGATACCTCACGGTGAAACCAATGGTATCCATGTGGGCAAATATGGCCGTACGAGGCTCACCAAAGACAAGAATCAAGTTGTCCTGCAGGTCTCCACCATAAACCAGCTTTGGCTTGACACTCCATTCCGGACTACTTTTTTTGACATAGTCGATGAGGAAGTCGCGCATTAGGAACTCACTTCCAGATGGAGATGGGATATCTATAAGGTTTTCGAGTAATTTCATTACAAAAAGGGCACAAAGATAACCCGAGCACGACACCTCCGCTCATTATTTTCGTATAAATTCACACCCTCATTTTGAGATTGACTATTCATGCCTACCATTATCAAGTATTTGATTGTCTACGCGTTGAGTGCGGTGAAAATCATTTTCGGACCTACACTGGGTCTGGCATATGATTTTTCCATAGCGGAAACCACTTTGCTTTCGCTACTAGGCATGATGACTACCGTATACTTGTTCAGCTATTTTGGCCATGAAATCAAAGCCTTTAGCGATCGGATTTTCCGAAGAAAAAAGCGACGAATCTTTACCAGAAAGAATCGCCAATTTGTAAAGATCTGGCGCCGTTATGGGGTTCCTGGCGTAGCATTTTTCACTCCTATCTTACTATCTCCTCCAGGAGGCGCCATATTGGCCAATGCCTTTGGGGGTAAGAAAACTGACATCATCAAGTGGATGTGGATATTTGGAAGTTTCTGGTCACTTGTTCTCACCTTGATGGTCAAATACGCCAGTTGGTTACTAAAAGATTTGGGGGTTATTTAGTCCTGATGATTCTCATCATCTAGAATCTCAATATCCTGTATCAGCACACGTTTAGAAATAGCCTGACCGGTCGGTGTGGCGGCTAGTCCACCTTGTGCGGTTTCTTTGTATTTGGCTTCCATGGAGTTGCCAATCTCTCCCATGGCGTCCACACATTCATCTACTGGTATCACCGGACTCACATCCGCCAGAGCAATCTGTGCCGACGAATTTGCAATCGCTGCGGCACTGGCATTGCGCACGACACATGGGATCTCCACCAGTCCAGCTACAGGATCACAAACCAACCCGAGCATGCACTGAATAGTGATCGCTACGGCATTAAACGATTGGTCAATGTTTCCTCCCAGCGCATATACAATGGCAGCAGAAGCCATAGCTGCAGCAGAGCCAGTCTCAGCCTGACAGCCACCCACCGCTCCTGCCAATGAAGCACGCTTCTCAAGAATCAATGCTACACCTGCACCAATGAGCAGTCCTTCTAAAATAGTGCGATCATCTAATCCGTGAATTTCCTGCAAGGTGACCAGTGTTCCAGGCAGAATACCCGAAGCTCCAGCTGTAGGTGCGGCTACTACCCGCCCCATACAGGAATTGACCTCCTTGGCGGCCAAAGCCCTGGATACAAGCTTTTGGAATTCAGGAGAAAGAACAGCGGTCGGGTGATTAGCCACTTTCTTGGCTCCTCCTTTGATCATGCCTGAATAGGAAGTCATCTCCTTGGTCAGGCCGGTTTGTACAGCCTCCTTCATGACCTGATAGGCCTGGTCAAGACCGGACCATATCTTCTCTTCAGACTTACCTTTTTGCTCTATTTCATAAGCCAATACAGGCTCATATATAGGTTTTTTGTTGGTCTCGCAATAGTCCTTCCACTCCTGAAAACTGTCAAAAAGTATGCACATGGGTTATGTTGTTTTTTGGGTAAATGCAAAGGTATATAGAATGCAAACCAATCAGCAATTCCCAAAGTTTGAGTTTGAATGAAACGGAGTTTCTATCTTTGCGACCATGTTGAAAAATGATCTGATATTAAAAGCAGCGAGAGGCGAAAAAGTAGACAGAACTCCCGTATGGTTAATGCGTCAAGCGGGCCGTATTCTTCCTGAATATCGGGCAGTTCGGGCCAAACTGAGTGGATTTAAAGAACTCGTAGAAACGCCAGAATTGGCTGCCGAAGTGACGGTACAGCCAGTAGATCTCTTAGGGGTCGATGCTGCCATCATTTTTTCAGATATACTGGTCATCCCTGAGGCTATGGGACTGACCTACGAAATGGTGGAGAAAAAAGGACCCCATTTTCCTAATACGATAAGCACGCACAAGGATCTGGACCAACTCAAAATAGCTCATCCTGAAGATCTCCAGTACACCATTGACGCTATCAGTATCACTAAGAAAGAGCTGAACGGAAGAGTACCGATTATCGGTTTTGCCGGGGCTCCATGGACCATATTCTCCTACATGGTAGAGGGCGGAGGCTCCAAAACCTTCTCCAAAGCACGCAAAATGCTTTACAACGATCCCGAGCTTTCAGATAAGCTCCTGAAGATGATTACAGAAAGCACTATCTCGTACCTCAAGGCACAAATAGCAGCTGGGGCGAACATGGTGCAAATTTTTGATTCTTGGGCAGGTGTACTGCCTCCCGGGCATTACAATCAATTCTCACTTAAATACATTCAGCAAATTGCCTCTGCCATTTCGGAGGTGCCGGTAACTGTCTTTGCAAAAGGAGCTTACTTCGCGCTGAAAGAAATGAATGATGTGAGCTGCCGTACGGTTGGCCTAGACTGGAACATGGATGTGGAAGAAGCCAAAAAACTACTACCTAATAAAACGCTACAAGGAAATCTTGACCCATGTGCGCTTTATGGTTCATTTGACCAGATAGAGCAAGAGGCTCACCGTATGCTAGACCGCTTCAAAGGCCACTCTCATATCGCTAACCTGGGCCATGGCGTCTATCCAGACACGGACCCAGAAAAAGTCAAGTGCTTCATTGAGGCTGTAAAAAGCTACTGATCAATGGATATTCTTTAGAAGTTTGCGCTTTAGCTCCTCAGGGTCGAATGGCTTGGTGAGGTAATCATTCATACCGGCCATCAATACCTTTTCTTTCACCTGAAGCAAGGCTGATGCAGTGAGCGCTATGATAGGGGTGGTAATGCCTGCAGTTCGAATTTCTCTTGAAGCTTCGTACCCGTCCATTACAGGCATCTGGAGATCCATCAAGATAACGTCATACACATTTTCCCGGGCCATAGACAGGCCTTCAGCACCGTTTTCTGCCACCTCCATGCTCATTTGCCAGTGACTCAAAAACTTCCCTGCCACCATCACATTGGTAGGATTGTCCTCCACAAGAAGAACTTTTTTGTTTTTGAGGGACTTAATGTCTTTTTGTGAAGGTTGATGATTGGCGCTGGCCTGCTTTATTTTGCCAGTTTTATACCACTGGGTAAAACTGAAAACTGAGCCTTCTCCTTCCACACTTCTCAAGTCAATTCTAGAACCTTGAAGCTCCAGGAGCTTTTTGATGATAGCCAACCCTAAACCGGTACCTCCAAACTCACGTGTAGTAGAGCTGCTCGCCTGCATAAACCGCTCAAAAATGATCTTTTCCTTATCCTTTGGAATACCAATACCCGTGTCCTCCACTTCAAACAAAACCTTAACCTTACCAAGATCCTGATCCACTTTTGTTGCTTTCACGGTAACCGTTCCTTGTCTAGTGAACTTGATCGCATTGTCAATGAGGTTGTTGAGTACCTGACTCAACCTGGTGCGATCCACATAAACCGCTTCATCCAGATTAGCATCCACTTCCAGAAACAGATTCAGCCCCTTCTCCACAGCCTTTGGCTGATAAGCTAGCTGGATCCCATGAAGAAGATCCGGAAGTTCGGTGGCCTGCTCTTCAAAAGATACCGTACCTGATTCTAGTTTGTTATAATCGAGAATATCATTGATCAACGCCGTAAGGTGCTGAGCAGAATACCTCAAAGAAGTCAAATTTTGGATTTGATGGTCCCCAGGTTTATCCTGGAGTAAATAATGAGACATTCCTACTACAGCATTGAGCGGTGTACGGATCTCATGGGAGATAGTACTCAGAAAATCTGATTTAGCCTGGGCAGCCTTCAGGGCGTCATCTTTCGCATTTTTCAGAAAGTAGGCAAATCGGTAAGACAGTATGAGCGATTGTGAAAAGAAGAACAAAATGTATCCCCAAAAAGAAGCCGCCATCCATTCATCTAACCAACCGAAGTAGACCAAAATGTTATAAGCAAATACCACAAAAACGATGGCCGTGCTAAAAAGTGCAAATCCTGATCCCGGTCGTTTGTGAATTTTGGCCCGGACATAAATGACGAGTGTCAACAGGATGTAAGCCAACAATATGACAAAAAATGGCTCCACCAGTAACGTGTAAATGGTCGGTGGCGTAATCAGGGTGATGGCAATAAAGAGTAAACTGAGTCCTCCTATAAAGTCCCAGATAATCTTCCTTGCCTCTGTCGGGTAAAGATTATGTACAAAGCGCCCAAACAGGAATACAGACAAAAACAAGGTGATGTATTCCAAACGGGTGGTCACGCTCCATGGTAAATCCACCAGCGAATGAAGGGTGTAATATCCGAATCCGGCAATCCGATAACTGTAGACAATACAGAACAATGAAAAGAACAAAATAGACTTATCATGTCTTCCGAAAAAATATAGTCCCAGGAAGAACAAGCCACCCATGATTAAGCTGCCCGTAAGTAACAGGTCATAAGCTACCAGCTCCAGCTCCTTGTCAGCCATAGACTGCCGCTCACCAATCTCCAATCCTTCTAGTGCTCCACCTTTGCTATGTGTAAAATTAGCAACCTGAATGACTAACTGATTGGTATCCTGAACTGATGTAATGGGAACAAATACGGGCTTCCAACATGGCATATAATCTTCTTGCCTATCGGCTACCACTCCATTTTTGGCAATTACCTGACCATTGAAATATATGGTAAAGGCAGTGTACATATCTTCTACGTGCATGGTGTATTGGATACTCGTATCCAATAGGACAGTGGTTACATAGGTAGCGTATCCCGTGGCTTCAAGAGTGTCGCCATCCATTACCTGGCCATTCCAAAGAGCAGGGAATTGAAAGAGCTGTTCTGTTGAGGAAATAGCATCCGGTGACAGTAGCTGTTTCCAATAGAAGTAATAGTCACCATCCAGTGAATAAGTCTTCTGTACATCAAATTCTCTGAGGTCGATCTGACCCTTTTCCACCTGCGCAATCCCATCAATTGAGAATACAGAGAAGATCAGATAAATGAGAAATGATTTCTTTTTCATAGAATCACCAGCACGGTGCTGTATAGTGACGCGGCAAATCCATTGAGGGATTACTGCAGATTTGATAATTGCAATATTAATGCAATCTTCTGCATTTTAAAGTGATTTATATCAGTAGATGAGGATGACCAGAGCGCTCAGGCAAAGGTCAATTAAAGGAAAGAAGTTCATTTGCCTCCTTCATCAGCTTGGACAAAGGAATGGGAACCACTCCAGAATATTCGCATACAATGCCTCCCGCTAAATTGGAAAGATCAGTAACCTGGCCAGGCGTTAATCCTATCGCAAGCGCCAAACTGGCTACGGCTATGACTGTATCTCCAGCTCCTGACACATCAGCCACTTCTCTCACTTTAGTCCCAGCTCTATAATAATCAGCAGTAGATTTCATAATCATCCCTTTTGATCCAAGCGTGAGTAACAAGTATCTGGGCTGCAGTAAATCAAACACCTGATCAATCATCACATTCAGTGCTTCTGTCCTTGTCGAAGCAATAGATTTCTCCAGCTCTTTCAAATTGGGTTTGAAAAGGTCCACTCCTTTGTAATCATGGAAGTTCCTGAACTTGGGGTCAACACACACTGGAATTCTTGTGTAATGCGCCGATGAGGTAATGCGGTGAATGAGTTCTGGAGTCAGTAGGCCTTTGTCATAATCCTCTATAATCACTACATCTACCACGCTCCATAGTGATTGAATCTGGTCCAAAAACCTGCTGGTGGTTTCTGATGAGATGGGATCTGTACACTCCTGATCAAGTCTCATCAAGTGCTTGGTACCGGATAAAACACGTTTCTTTTGGGTGGTAGGTCGGTCGGTAAGTGTAAGCAAATAGTCCGATGGCAGGTGATTACTCGCCATCAGCTCTCTGAACAAAGCACCATTCGTGTCGTCACCAACAATTGATGCCAGGATTGGCTCAGCTCCCAGCGCTTGTAGGTTCAGAGCTACATTGGCCGCTCCTCCGAGTCGGTGCTCTTCACTATGCACCTCTACAACTGGCACAGGAGCCTCAGGCGAAATGCGATTGACCGCCCCATAAACATAGGTATCAATCATCGAGTCACCGATGACCAATACCTTCAGATTTTTAAAAGCATCAAAGACTTCTCGGATAGAGCCGAAAGTCATTAGGATAGTTTAGCCAATGATTCCTTCATAGCAGCGATGGCCGTTTTCAGCTCCTCCACCGATGCAGCATAAGACAGACGGATGCAACCTGGATCTCCAAATGCCTCACCTGTCACTACGGATACTCGAGCATCTTCCAATAAAAACATGCTCAAATCTGTGGCATTCTCTATTTTCTGACCATTCACACTTTTACCAAAGTAGCTGCTCACATTCGGGAAGAAGTAGAATGCACCACCTGGCATATTCACTTTCAAGCCGGGAATTTCGCTCAATAATCCATGCACCAATTCACGACGCTTTTCATATTGCTTTACCATTTCGTACGATGGCTCATAGCTAGATGTCAGGGCCGTTAATGCTGCTCTCTGAGCGATGCTACAGTTAGCTGAGGTAATCTGTCCCTGTATTTTATTTGCTGCTTTGGCCAACCACAGTGGAGCACCAATGTACCCAACTCTCCAGCCAGTCATGGCAAAACCCTTAGCAAAGCCATTGACGGTCACCGTACGATCCTGCATACCAGGCATAGTACCGATGCTTACATGTTTGTCGCCATAGTTGATTAGCTCGTAGATCTCATCAGAGATGACGGTTATATTCGGATAGTCTTTCAGTACCTCAGCAATTTCTTTGAGCTCTTGCTCAGAAAATACCGAACCCGTTGGGTTACATGGAGAAGAGAAGATTAACGCTTTGGTTTTGTCTGTAATTGCTTCTTTCAACTGAGCGGCTGTAGCTTTGAAGTCATTTTCCAATGAGCCATTCACAAATACGCATTTTCCTTCTGCTAGCTCCACCAAAGCAGAATAACTTACCCAGAAAGGTGAGAACACAATCACTTCGTCACCCGGATCAAGTAATGCGAGAAACACATTGGCTATGGACTGCTTAGCCCCATTGGATACCACAATCTGATCTGCAGAATACTCCAGACCATTCTCCTTCTTGAACTTATCACTGATAGCTTGTCTAAGGTCCAAATAGCCGTTTACCGGAGGATAGGCAAAGTATTTACCTTCATCAATTGCAGCCTTGGCTCCCTCTTGAATATGCTTAGGTGTCTTAAAATCTGGCTCACCCAGACTTAGACTTATCACATCAATTCCCTGCTGCTTCAGCTCCCGCGCTTTTGCTGCCATGGCCAAAGTTGCTGACTCGGCCATACTTTTGATTCGCTCCGATCTTAAATCCATTATATTTATTTTTTGAGTGGCAAAATTAATGCAATAGCAAAGACATGCAAACAAGAAAAAGTATCGTTTTTATATTTATTGTAGGGCTTTTTTTAAAATATTTCAACAGTGAAGCTCAAGAAAGCCAAATGAAGTTTGGCGCATACCTGGATACCTACTATGCCTACGACTTTAGCCAACCTAATGGAAATTCTCGACCTTACGTGACACAGTATGCTCGCCACAATGAATTTACCATTAATCATGCATGGCTGAGAGGAAGTTACTCCTCTGAAAAACTGCGAGCCAACCTAGCCTTACAAACTGGTACCTATCCGCAATACAACTACGCTGCTGAACCGCTTTATGGTCAGCTGATCTATGAGGCTTTCGCAGGATACCGTATTACTGAAAAAGGCTGGATCGATGCTGGAATTTTTGGAGGACATTTTGGTTATGAAAGTGCCTTGGCAATAGACCGTGAGTTGCTCTCTCCAGCGCTGGCCACAGAATATACTCCCTATTATCAAACAGGAGTTCGCTACACCCAGGATCTTTCTGAAAAAACGCAACTCAGAGTGGTGATAGTGAATGGCTGGCAAAACATCAGAGAAACCAATAACGCCAAATCGATAGGAATGGCAATCGACCATCAGTTCTCTGAGCAGTTCTTTTTCAGTTATGGAAACTACTATGGCTTTGAGCCTAATGAGAGTGGAAGCGATGTGGCTCGATTCCATAATAATCTTGTTGCGCGGTTTACTCCGAGCGATCAGCTGGCAATCACAGGTATTTTCGATTGGACATTGCAGACAAAGTCAGTTTCTGTCACAGGAGAAAGTCCAAACGATTGGGCTACATTTTACACGTTGATAGGCGGTTATCAACTTTCTGATGTATGGAGCATCAGCGGGAGATATGAGTACGTGACTGATAACAATGAGCTGCTAATCAATGGAGCTGGAAATGGATTTGGCCAATCAATTATCAGTACTGCGCTGGATTTTCGTCCGGCAGAGAATGTTTCATTCAAAATAGAGCCTAAGTTTTACGCCGGTCCAAGTGATTATTTGGTAGGAACAACTTCTGCTTTCGTGATGCAAGGGGGATTGGCTTTTAGATTGGAGTGATGAATAAAGCAAAAGCAATAAAATCATGGCGTGAAGGCGGAAATAATTATGTCTTAAGAGGGAATTCAGAATTTAAGTGGGTTGGCTATCAAGATTCCGTAATCCAAACTCTTAAAGAAAATTTTGGATCAGGTTTTAACATTGTTATTTGGTCGAGCGACCAAATAGAAAATGATTACTACTGTATCCCTTTTGAGGAAGTATCTTTCTTATTCAAAGAGGAGCTAAAGACGTCAGGAAAGTATCCGAATCGATGGACAAGTACAATCGTAAACCATAGGTTTATGATGAAAAGTAATAATGCACACTCTGTTGATATCACGAAATATTACGGGATAGATATTCTATCGGCGGACAATATTCAAGTAGAAGAGGACTATTTCATTGAGAATGCCAAATCAGAAATAGCCATCAGAATAGGACAGTCTAAATTCAGAAATGGAGTGCTTAAAAATTATTCCTACAAATGTGCGTTAACGGGCATTAGAGAAAAAGACCTGTTGATTGCAAGTCATATTATTCCTTGGTCCCATCGAAAAGATTATAGAGGAGACATTTCAAATGGTATATGTCTATGCACCGAGGTTGACAGTTTATTTGATAAGGGATATATTTCATTTGATGAAAATCACGTGACACTTGTTCACCAGTCTTCAAAAATATCTCATGAATTAAACGAGAGGTTAAGAGTATTTGAAGGGAAAAGACTAAGGAAACCAAGAAAAGACATCAACCTCAAATACTTAGAATATCATCGTAGAGAAATATTCAAAGGATAAAAAAAACCCTGACAAATTTTCTTCATCAGGGCTCTCTTTAAATCTATAAACTAAAACTTAGTTTGCGACAAACTCTTTTAGTCTTCTGTTTTTACCAGGCTCTCTCAGTTTCTGAAGTGCTTTCTCTCTGATTTGTCTTACGCGCTCACGAGTAAGCCCCATTGCATCACCGATTTCTTCCAGTGTGTATGGGTTGTCATGACCGATACCGAAGCTCATCATGATCACTTCTCTTTCTCTAGCTGTAAGCGTGGAAAGTGCTCTAAGTGTCTCTACTTTCAGTGAATCATTGAATACCAACTCACCATCAGTAGGGCCAGTGGTTTCGTTTTCCAACACGTCCAGCAATGAACCAGACTCATCTTCACCAAATGGTGCGTCCATAGACATCTGCTTTACTTCAGCTCCGAGTGTGTTTCTTACTTCACTTGGCTTCATGTCCAGAATGTCAGCAAGCTCCTCTTCTGTTGGCTCACGCTCAAACTGCTGCTCCAACTCTGCATATGCTCTTCTGATCTGGTTGATGGCACCAGATTTGTTCATTGGTAGTCGAACAATTCTAGACTGCTCAGCCAAAGCCTGCATGATGGACTGACGGATCCACCATACCGCATAAGAGATGAATTTGAAACCTTTCGTTTCATCAAATTTCTTTGCTGCTTTGATCAGGCCAAGGTTCCCCTCGTTGATCAGGTCATTCAATGGTAAGCTTCTGTTTTGATATTGTTTCGCTACAGATACCACGAATCTCAAGTTAGCCTTTACCAATTTCTCCAAAGCCAATTCGTCTCCTTCACGGATACGCTTGGCTAATGTTACCTCCTCATCAGGGGTAATCATCGGGACGTTACTCACCTCGGTAAAATACTTCTCGAGCGTGTGGCTTTCACGTCTATTGGTAATGGATTGTGTAATCTTGAGTTGCCGCATATGCTAAACTATTTCTTTTAATTAATTCCTACGATACAAAATTCTTGATCAGATTCAAGTTGGAATGTTGTTGTTTTTCCTCGCAGAGAACCGCGAAGTTACGACTAAATCTATTATGAGTCAATCACCTAATATATTAAATTCCAACTAAATAGAAACCCGAATCAGATTAAATAGGTTTCACTAGCCCTAATAATTTTAGTGATTTACATATTAAACGACCAGTAAATATCGATAGACGGGAGAATTATTCGTATCGAAGGGAATTAGCTGGATCTTTTTTAATAACTATTCGTGCCACTATTGAGAGTACACTTACAATCACAAAAAATACCGATGCAACTACAAGGGTTAGATTAAACATATCTGGAGTGATACTATAGGCAAACTGATACAACCAGTTATTCATGACCCCCCATACGATAGGCACCACCAGTATCAAAGCCACTCCTACCTGAGGCATAATGATCCTGGCCAGGATATTCAAGATGTCCAGATATCGGGCACCCAAAACTCTTCTAATTCCAAATTCCTTTACCCGAGCATTGACTGAGTAGATCATTAGGCCAACCACACCAGCTAGTGCTATCACCACAGCAAAGAGCGAACTGATCTTTATCATCCGATTCGTTTTAAGCTCCGATTTGTATTCGCGCATTTTCATGTCATCGAGCATCTCCCAGGTCATCACCCCATTTTCGTCAAACTCATTATGAATGCGCTCTACGTAGGCAATCGTCTCTGGCTGATTCTCTGAGTTTAGCCGAATGACAATATCATCCAACCCTTCAAATGGATTTTTATAATGTCCCATCACTACCGGGCCGATGGTGTCGTGCATAGAGCTGTAATGAAAGTCTTCAACCACACCGACCACTCGGGTCCTGAACGCTAAGTCATCCTCTTGAAGCGTAATCCATTCGCCAACAATTTCATTGCCACCATAATAAGCTGCAGCAGATTCATTCAAAATCACCGACAGGCTATCTTGTCCGGAACCAGTAAAATCGGCACCCGCCAGAAGATGAAGCCCTAGTGTATTCACCCCATCTTTATCCATTCCATAAAACCGCACAGCTATTTGCTGCTCTGGATCATTGAGTCCTTGAGCGTAAATGGAGGCAGCGCTGCGATAGCCGCTGATCATCCGTGTTAGACCTGTTACGTTAGAGATCTCAGGTCTCTTTAGTAGCTCTGTCTTGATGGTTTCATAGTTGTTTCGAATTCCACTTCCGTTGATCTCCACAATCATCAAATCATCGCTATCAAATCCCAAATCCTTTTCAGTGATGAAATTCAACTGTTGGTTGAGAATGTTCAGAACCAATAAAACTCCAAAAGCCATCATCATCTGAAATACGATCAACGTTTTCCGCAAGGTGATAGCTCCAGGGTTTGGAGTCAGTCCCTTTACGGCCTGAATAACCCGAAACCGGCTCATAACCAAAGCTGGATAAAACCCCGAAAGAAGTGTAACCGCCAAAATGATGAACACAGCAAGTGGCACTAGCAAGGGAAGGTGACCCCAAGTGAACTGAAGTTTTACTTCAAATAGCTCATTGACCAGTGGCAAGAGAAAAGGAAGCACTCCAAGAGCTAATGCAAATGCACAAATCACGATCAATAGTGATTCGACTTTAAACTGTACTGATAATTGGGATCTCTGAGCTCCCATGACTTTTCTAACCCCTACTTCCTTACCTCTGTGTATAGACCGGGCAGTGGTAAGGTTCACATAATTAGCACAGGCCATCACCAGAATCAAAGCAGCCACAATTGAGAAAATCAACAGTTGTTGCTTATTGCCTTTGACGTAGTTGTTCACACGGCCATCTATCCCCACCGAGCCAAAATGAAGCCGCTCAAGCGATAGTAAGTAATGAGGGTTGATCGCCTGTTCATCCAGATGCTTTCGCAAGATCTGTTTAGCCTGACGGGGAAATAGTGCCGCTTGACTTTGATCCTCCAGAACCACAAACGTGGTGGTAGCGGACCCCTCCCAAGACTGAAAGAACGATGGAAAACGAGGAGCAACCATCGTGAAAAAGACCTCATAATCCTGAGTGATGATGTAGTCAAACTGCATGGTAGAGTTGGCAGGAACTGGTTCCATTATGCCTCTCACAGTAAACAAGCCATAGCGCTCAATCGATAGTACCTTACCAATAGGATCTTCCTCTCCAAAGTATTTGGACGCCAGGTTTTCGTCTAGCACAATGGATCTTTTGAGAGCAAGAGGATTCTTTGTATCGCCAGCACTTAGTTTAAAGTCAAAAACCTGAAAGAACTCCTTGCCAGCAACTATCCCTTCTTCCTCGAAGTAGCGCTCCCCATTCACCTCAAACCAAGTGGATGCAGCCCCATGTATTGTCACAGCCGTCTCCACAAATGAAACCTCTTCACGCAAGGCCTTTGATAAATTGAATGAAGTGAATATTTCTGGATCCGGCCCGTCAGGATTTTCGAATAGCTGAATCACTTCATAAGTCCGGTCACTTTTTTCATGAAATTTATCAAACGAAAGCTCGTGGATTAGGTAAAGTGTCATTATGGAAAACACCACCAGGCCTAATGATAGTCCCAATATACTGATGAAGGAAAACTGTCGGTCAACAAGTAATCTTCGATAGCCAGTCTTCACATAGTTGCGATACAATACCCAATTAATGGCACCCAGAGGCTCAAGGTTAACCCACCTAAATGACCTTATCACGTCCCACCAAAACAGTCTTCTGGCTTTGGCAGGATTCGATGTGTACCGCTGGTCAAACAGCTGAATCAGATCTCCTTCGATTTCTTCCAGAAAATCCGGCTTGCAGAACCATCTCAAAAATCGATGTGCGTATTTTGGTGGCCTTATCTTCATCATTCGTACCTCAGAGACTTTACAGGATTGGTTTTAGCCAAACGCAATACCCTGGAAATAACCGTGATAAAGGACACGCAGATTACTGCTACAAACGCAACCAGGAATAGCCAAATAGACAAATCGATTCGGTAAGCAAAATCAGACAGCCAGCTATTCAAAAAGTAATAAGCCACCGGAGCAGCTATACACAGTGCTATCAGCAAAAGCAGCACATAGTCTTTGAGCACTACTCTCAATATATTGGGAATAGAGGCTCCCAACACTTTCCTGATACCCACTTCCTTTGTCTTCCGCTCCACGGTGAAGTTAACCAGACCAAACAACCCGAAAACTGATACCAGAATGGAAATAATGGTGGCTACCAAAATGAGATAACTCCTGCTCTGATCAGCCTGATAGTAGCGTTCCCAGCGTTCATCCAAAAAATTGATTTCTGCTGGAGTCTGTGGATCATACATTTTCTGAACCTTTTCAATATGGTCCAACACATCCGCAGTATTGCTCATGTAATGGATAGTGAAGTAGTCAATGCTCATCAGAGGATTATTCCAGCTAGTAATGATCATAGGAGACATCTCCTGCCTCAGTGACTCGAAATGAAAGTCTTTCACTACTCCGATTACCTGCATTTTGTAAGTAGTATCGGCCTGCACCCAGATGTTTTGACCAATGGCGTTTTCCAAACCCATTGACTTCACGGCCGTTTGGTTCAGGATCACTTTCAAGGTGTCTGAGTTGGGGTTGCCAGAGAAGTTGGCTCCTGCTATCAGCTCCATACTATAAGTATCCAGCCAGTTTTTATCCGCTGCAAAATGTTTAGAAGAAATGGGTGTAGCACCCTTTTCCTGGAAGATCTCCAGTGACGGTAAAAACTTCCACTCTCCCGGCACACGCGAAGATGCCGATGCGTTGATCACATTGGAGTTCTTTTTCAGCTCATCCACAATACTTCTAAAATTGCTTCGTGCTGCTCCACTATTGATATCCAGCGTTAGTAAATGTTCGTTTTTAAAACCCAGGTCCTTGGACTGCACGTAGTTTAGCTGACGGTATAGTACCATTGAGCCAATGATCAAGCACATGGAAACTCCGTATTGAATCACTACAAAGCATTTTCTGAGCAATTCGCCCTTACCGGCGAATACGTTCTTTTTCAGAACAAGTGATCGATTGAGCTTCGAATAATAAAGTGCCGGTATCAAAGATGAAAGCAGCCAGATCAGCACAAACACCACCAGATGATAGGTCAGTAGCTGGGCAGTGAAAAATGCTGCCAAAGGAATCTGCTTTTGGGATAGATCTAAAAACGACTGATGGAATACCACCAGCAAGACCAATGAGAGCACATAGGCTATCATCAAAGTAAGAAATGTCTCTGTGAATAACTGAAACCTCAACTGACCAATGGTCGCGCCATTGATTTTGCGAATGCCTGCCTCGAGCGTTCGCTTGAGTGCCTGCACCGATGACAGATTGATGTAATTCAAGGAAGCAATCACTATCACCAGAATCCCGATCAGCAGAATGATGGATACAAACTCCTTGTTGGCATACTGGATCTGGGTTAATGGTTCCATCCCCATTTGTGTCAGATGTGATGACCCCAGATGCATTTCACCAATTGGCTGAAAGTAGAACTGATGTCCAGGTCGCAGCTCTTCTGGATAATACTTTGCCATGAACCCTTCACGTTTATCCATGACGGTAGCTGGTGTGGTGTTTTCCTTAAACAAGGCCCAGGTAGTCATACCTCGGGAGTCCCATATTTCAAACCACTTGTCGTATCCCATTGGAAACTGATCAAAGTGCGAGATGTAAACGGTATTGAACTGATACGTGGAGCTAACAGGCATGTCCTCATAAACCGCTATTACTTCCACTCCATCCATTTTACCCGGCAGGTCTACCAGCTTCCCAATAGGATCTTCCTCCCCGAAGAGTTTTTGAGCGCAAGTTTGATTCAAAGCCACTGCTAGCACACCTCCGAACTCCTTGTGCGGATCACCCATCGTTACATTGAAATCCAGAATATTGAACAAGCGATCATCTGCAAACACATAATTCCTATCTTGAAATTCATTCTGCTCATAGCGCAATCCACCAGAACCCATATAGATCATGCGGGAGGTCTCTTCTATTTCTGGATATTCCTCCTTCAGAGCTGCCGCCAGGGGATTTGCCGTAAGGCTATAATGCTGCACATCTCCATCAGCCACTCCTTCCTCCAAAACCCGATAAATCCGATCAGATTTAGTATGATAGGTATCGATGTGTTGTTCATCATATACATACATCAGTATGAAAAAGAGGACAGCAAATCCCAGAGCCAGACCTAGCGTGTTGACCAGGTAATGGGTTGGTTCTTTTCGGAATCTCCGGAAATAGATTTTGGTGTAGTTTCGAATCGAGTTCATGGTCCAGTTATTGAGTTTAATTGATCTGAGATTGATTGGCCTGAAGGATTTAATCACGTCCCACCAGAACATTTGTCGGGCACGCTTTGGCGATTGCTCACAGCGCAGCTCAAAGAGCTCCACCACATCTCCCTCAATCTCCTCGAGAAATGCTTCATGGCAGTACCAGCGCAAAAAGCGCAGTGCATATTTAGGTGGTGTAGGTTTCATTTAGTTAAATGAAATATTTGGAATCTCCTGATAAATGCTGGTCCTGACCTGATAATGAGCATCCAGAGCTTTCTTGCCAACAGCAGTGATCACATAAAACTTCTTACGCCGACCACCGCGATCATTCGTAATACCTCCAAAACGGGATGTCACAAACCCCTTCTTCTCCAATCGCTTCAAGGCTACGTGGATAGCACTAATATTGACTTTCTTACCGAGTTTGGATTCCAGGTTTTCTAAAATGGTCACACCATAAGCTTCGTCGTGCAAGGCGGCCACCATGAGCAAGACCAGTTCTTCAAATTCCCCAAGTGATTGTTCCTTCATCTTATCAATTGATTTACTTAACAAACGTGAATATAATATATTAGTTTCATAATTGTTAAGTAAATAGAGGATACTATTCGGTCAACATCAATTACCTATTGGCGTATCTTTGCAGGAAAGGTCTTAACTCGATGAAAAAACTTCTACTTCTTTTTCTGATATTGCTTGTCACCAGCTCATGTAAGGACAATGAGCCAACCAATGAACCCACTGCTGAAGAGTCCATCAATGCTGACACCTTGGCCATCTACTTTATCAACGATCAGCACGGGCAGCTGGATAACTTCGCCAAAATCAAACACATAGTAGACAGTGAGCGAGCCAACAACCAACATGTGCTGTTAGTGTGTGCCGGAGACATGTTTTCGGGCAACCCGATTGTCGATCAATACGAACAGAAGGGTCTTCCGATGATCGATGTGATGAATAAGGCTGGCTTTGATGTATCAGTGCTTGGCAATCATGAGTTTGACTATGGTCCTGAAAATTTAAAGAATCGCATGAATCAAGCTGAGTTTGCCTGGGTATGTGCCAATGTGGACATGCAAGAAAGTGGCGTACCACAGCCTCCTGCATTTGTTACCATGGATGTCGGCGACCTGAAAGTTACCTTCCTGGGGCTCGTAGAAACCTTTGGAAAACCCGGCGCTGTAATCCCAGCTACTCACCCGTGGAGAGTAGAGAAAATGAAATTCACGAGACATACCGAAGTACTGGATAATTTTAGAAATCTAAAAAGCGAAGAAGAAGCGGATTTACTAATTGCTTTGACCCATCTGGGCACGTCCATCGATACGGAGCTCGCTGAAAACTATCCCATTTTTGATGCCATTATTGGCGGTCACTCCCATCAATATGTGGACATGGATGTAGATGGCATTCCGATAGTCCAGGCCTCCTCTTACCTACAGTGGCTGGGCAGACTACAGTTCATCATTTCGGATGACAAAGTGATCTCTGAGTCAGTTTCCTTTACCAATCTGGATGACTATGGTCAAGTGGACGCCGCACTCAAATCAACCATAGATAGCTACAACAATACACCACAGTTTGATGAAGTAGTTGGTTATTCAAACAGCTATCTGGACCGCACGGAATTGGGTTGTTTTTACACTACTGCGCTGAAGGAATATATGGACGTGGATGCCTCGTTTCAAAATAGTGGGGGAATCCGATCCGAAATTGATCAGGGAGATATCACGGCCCTGGAAATCTACAATATGGATCCTTTCAATAATGGTAGTGTGGTATTCACTTTGACAGCCCTTGAGGTAAAGCAGTTCTTTATGCAAACAGGTGCAGGACTGCACGTATCCGGTCTGGAGTTTGAGAGAAATGGACAGGATCTTACAGTCTATGACGAGGCAGGCAATGCCTATGCCGATGATGACCTGGTTACCATTGGCATCAATGATTACATCCCAGCGGTACATGATACCTACTTCCCATTAGAAAAAGCAGAAATCAAAAACTACACCACTGCAGAAGCAATCATTGGGTATTTGCAAACAATCAACTCTACAGTGGATGAAGAAGGATGTAACCAGTATTTCAGCTACTGAATTTCTCTTCTGGCATTCGAATATTCTTCGTAATTTCATCCATCACCTTGCTTCCTGATCCCATGGATGAGATTTACGGCTTCAGTAAAATCGAGTACCTCGTCACTTTTCACTCGATCATTTTCGGCTACATAGCTTCCGTTTTTCTGGATGGGTGGGGCTATCTGCTCCGTCGCAGGAAACTCGTAAAAATGGATCGCTACCTACTCACATTTACCTATGTGATATTCATCCTGATGCTGATCCACTGGTGGCACCTGTACGATCGTGCTGAAAGCATCGGTCAGAATCTTGGAAATTTCCTTACCGTTTTGCCTTATTCATTACTGTTTTACTTTGTTGGTACCATTTCCTTCGCCAGGATAGACTCGTCAGATTACAAGAAACTATCCAACGTCTACTTTGATAACCGATTAAAACTATATGGTTGCTTGCTGTTATTCATTAGTTATGATTTTGCAGTGACTATCCACTTGGAAAATCATCTATTTCAGGTATTAGGACTGCTTCTATGCGCTGGCGCACTTGCTACTCCAGATAGGCGCGTCCATCAGCTGCTACTCACACTGAGTATGATCAGCGTGGTGGTGATCATTTTCAGAAATTTGCTAAACCCAAACCATCATTTTATATACGATGCTAGCAAGTACTCCAAAGTGGAGCACCTCACCATATTTATCTCTATGATCTATGGCTATGTGATTACGGTATTCTTTGTAGGGTGGTCCAAAATGCTCAAAACCCGAAAAAATGATCTTTCACTAACACAGTTTCTTTGGTCGGTATTTGCCTTCTTCTTCCTGATCGATATCTGGTGGGGTTCCTGGTCCCGAAACTCTCATGTGGCTAGTAGCATGCTTCACTTTCTGCTATCCGTAGGAACTCCGCTGCTGATTTTTGTCATTTGCATTCTACTGTTCCCAGGTAAAGAGGAAAGAAGAGATTACCTCAGTCACTTTCTTGAAAATAAATCCAAGATTTTCAGTGCATTTGCTTTGTTGTTTTTGACACAGATCATCCTTTCTTTTTTCTTTCTGGAGGATGACCAGTCGGAAAACTACATGCGACTGGTGGGGATAGTGCTTGCATTGATCAGCGCTCGGATCATCAACGTGACTTATCACCGTATCCTTGTGTCTGTCGCTTTCCTTTTGTTGTGCTGGAACTTGTACAGACAATTTGTGATCCACTAACCAACTAGCTCATTCAGACTCAACCGTGAAGCGGGATTAACTATAGCCGCCTTGATCGTCTCGATGCTGATGGTAGCCAGAGCAATGATTAACCCAATGGCTCCAGCCAGAGCAAACAAGTACCAGGAAAGATCTACCCGATTAGCCACGTCACCCAAAAAAGCGTCCATCATCAACCATCCTAATGGCATCCCAAAAATCATAGCAATCACCACCAATTTGATGAAGTCAAATGAAAGCAGGGTAAAAATACTTGTGACACTAGCTCCCAAAACTTTGCGTATACTCACTTCTTTGCTACGCTGCTCCACCACATAGGCCGACAATGCAAGCAGACCCAAACAAGCAATCACAATAGAGAGGAAGGCAAAAATGAGAAAAATAGATTTCGCACGGATCAAACTATCATACATCCGCTGATAGCTCTGATCAAGAAAGGTATAGCGAAATGGTTGGTTAGGCCTTAGGCTATCCCACAGACTACCAACAGCCGCCATGCTTTGCATCATATCATCTCCAGACACCTTGATAGACAGTACGGACTTGCCTCTACCATAAACCATGGCCAATGGCTCTACAGTGGCAAAAACCGACCGAAAATGAAAGTCCTTGACCACCCCTATGATCCGGTATTTCTCATCAAACATATCGATGACTTGCTGACCTACAGCCTCCTGTAATCCAAGTTCACCTCGCATGGTTTCATTGATGATGATGCTCTGCTCATCACTACGAGCACCAGTGAAATTAACTCCCTCCACCAGTGTCATTCCGTAGGTATCGAGGTAATCTTCATCCACGGTCCACCTTGCAGCTTCAAACCCATCGGTCATTTTCCGTTGGGTGGATAGCCAGTAGTTGCGATTGTGTATCGCACTACCTGCCACTGGCAGAAAGTCTCCAATAGTCGCACTAGTCACTGTAGGAATACTCAGCATTTCTGCCTTCATCAGCGCTTTTTTGGCCGAATCAAGTGTATTGAGGCCATGAATAGTTACCACCTGATCCTTTTCATAGCCTAGTGATTTATTCATGATCAGCTGAAATTGCTGGTGGGTAACAATAGCGGCAATCAGCAAGACGATAGTGACTGCAAACTGAAAAACTACCAGACCACTACGCATGATCGAAGCTCCTCTACCGAAAGTAATCTTTCCCCGCAGTATCTGCGCAGGTTGGAATCTGGTCAGGTACAAAGCAGGATATAGCCCCGAAACCAAACCAATCACCAAAGACACCAAAAGCAGCGATGGGATAAACCACCAGGACAACCAGGGGATTTGCAGTGATTTACCTGATATCTGGTTGAATACCGGCATGAATAGAAAGGTGAACATGGTAGCAAACACGATTGCCAAAACGCTGTAAACGATGGACTCTGAGAGGTACTGCCAGATCAATGCGGACCGATGTGATCCCATCACTTTTCTCAAACCAACTTCTTTGGCTTTGCCCACAGACTTAGCCGTGGAGATGTTTATAAAATTGATACTGGCAAGTAGTAAAATCACCACAGCAATTGCCGCAAATATCCAAACCAACTCCCGAGAGCCATGTTCTAAATCATCAGAGACAGCAGCGGTATTGAGGTAAATGTCCGAAACAGGCTGCAAGTAATACGAGTGATGGGCTCTCATCTCTTCTAATCCAGGCGCACCGACTGTTTTGAGTTGATCTATGACATAACTATCACGAATGCTCAGTAGCTTGTTTTCCACTACCTGTTTATCTACACTTTCCTGGATTTTGGTATAAAAGACATAGTTGGTACAGCACCACCCGCTCGTCCCAGGGCCATTTTTTCGACCAGTTAGCGTCATGATGAAATCTGCCTGCATGTGCGAGTTGGTAGGAAAATCCTCCATCACACCACCAATCGTGTAAATGGTATTTGGATCATCATTTAGAATCAAGTCACGACCAATCGGGTCCACCAGACCAAAATGCTTCTGAGCAACTGATTCGGAAATCACAATTGAATTAGGTGCAGTAAGAGCAAACTCCTGGGAACCGTACACCATAGGTATCTCCAATATGGAGAGTAACTCTGGGTCCGAATAGATGAACCCTTTTTCATCCAGATTATTCACATCATCTGGAGTTCTCACCAGATTAGCACCGGCATTTCCCCAGCTCCAAAATACTACTCGGGAGACTAGCTCCACTTCTGGTATGTTGTCTTCAATCACCTCTTTCAGTGGGCCTTGCAGATTGGTCCAACGTCCACTTTCACCCCCTTCTGTCCATTGATTGGTCATCCGAAAAACCTGAGACTGATCTACATACTCGGCATCATAGCTAAGTTCGTGCCCAATGAAAAGCGCAATCATCAAACAGGACGCTATTCCCATTGCAAACCCTCCAATTTTAATAGCAGAAAGAGATTTATTACGAAGAATGGATCGCCAGGATACTTTTAAATAATGAGTGAGCATAGGTACTTGTATTGAGTTTTTGGATTTTTTCATGGCAAATGGGCGCAAGTAATTGATCACCTGATACCAGTAATTGAGCTTTGCTCTCCATGCGCTTTGTTTCTCCAGCTCCAGAAGGAACTTTTCGTCCAGATCACCGAGAACCTCCTCTGCCAGCTCGTCTTTAAGGAAATATGCTAGAAGACGCTGAGCCCACTCTGGTGGAGTCTTATGGTCTGAATCTGTCATACCGGACCGATAAATTTAAGTTTGTCTACAGCAAGACCTGGATACTGATTCCAAAGATTGACCTTAAAATCTCTCGATGTTTGCAACGCATTTTTACCCGCGTTGGTAATGCTGTAAATACGTTTTCTCCTTCCTCCGCGCTCAGCTGTAGGGGCACTCATCTCCGAGGTGAGAAATCCCTTGTCCTTTAGCCGGTCCAAAGTGGAATGTACGGACCCAATCGAGGTGGATCGTCCAGACTGTGTCTGGAATTCTTCCGCTATTTTAAAAGCATAGGCCTCCTCATCTAATATACCCACTAACAGCAGCAGGACCTCTTCGAATTCTCCAAGTCGTGTCTCTTTCATTTTTCTTTACTTACTAGATTGTAGAACAAATATACGATGTGCTTTTCAATTTGTTCTACTATTTAGTAAGTAATCACTTATAAGTGTCTTAAAATCGTTTAAATAAGTTTTTCGAGTTATTTCTTATATTTTGTATAACATATTAAAACTAACCAACGTATATTTGTTATACTAAATAGATCAAATATGAAAAAAGATCACCTGGGAGAGCTTGAAGAAATGATTTTGTTAATCATTCTTCTATTAGAAGGAGAGGCCTATGGACTGGCTATTCGAAAAGCGTTAAAAGCAGAAGCCAACCGTAGTGTTACGATAGGAGCGGTACATGGAACGGTCAATCGACTGGAGAGCAAGGGACTGATCAAATCTCACATGGGAGAGGCGACAGAGGTGCGAGGTGGTCGGCGCAAAAGGGTGTTTCAAGTTACTGGCTCAGGGATGAATGCACTGGAATCCAGTAGAGACGTGAAAGTCAACTTATGGCAAAAAATTCCGCAGTTATCCATCAACAAACAGAATAATGGGTAGTAAAAACATCCGATGGGCAGAAAAACTTCTAACTCAGGTAATTGATGAACAATGGTTGGAAGACATCCTGGGCGATCTGGAGGAATACTTGTACGACCTGCAAGAACTGCCTTCCTGGAAGCGCAACCTCTATTTCTGGTTTCATGTGCTATGCTGCTTGCGTCCATCTTTATTAAAACCATTGTATCAACCCAACTCAACCATTTTTAGCATGTTGAAATTTAACACCAAACTAGCCATTAGATCGGCCATCAAACATCCCGGACTCTCAGGCGCAAGTGTGCTCACACTGATCCTTGGCGCCCTTTGTTTTCAGTTGATTTTTTCCTGGATCGCCAATGAGCGGTCAATGAATAAAATGCACAGCACATATGACCAGCTCTATATCACTGCTGTAAAAACGAATCCCAATGCGGATCTGACATCCATTAGTCTTCAGACCATGTTTCGTCTGGATTATGAGCAATTCCCGGAAATCATCGCAGCCTCACAAATACACGTGTACCAGAAGGATGAGATCAAACTCTCCACGGCCAGTCATGACCATAAGGGTAAAGCCTTAGTAGTGGATAGCACTTTTCTCCAGATGCTTGATTTCGACATCATAGCCGGGAATGACGAGGTGCTTTATGATCCTAGCTCCATTGCTATTACTCAGCAAATGGCCGAAAGGATGTTCTCTGGGAAAAATGCCATTGGTCAAACTGTGCAGCTGAGCTGCGACCAACAGGGCACCTATCAGATAGCTGCAATTATTGAAGATATTCCATCTTCCAGCTCCATAGACTTTGATTTTTTGGTACCTCGGCATTCTCAGGCATTCTGGAGGCGCATACCTCAAGAAATCGTCTTGACCAAACCAGACCTGGATAAAGTGGCCTTTAATGAGCGTATTAAAACCCTTGGTAGAGCAACCAATACTCGGTTTCCTGAAAGTGAGCTATACTTTATTCCACTAAGAAAGTGTTATGAAGACAGTATCATCAGCGCCTCCCTATTCAACAAATACGGCAACTCTACGACCATACAAATTCTGACTTTAATTGCTGCGATGATCTGGCTGATCACCATGTTTGGGTTCAACAACCTGCAGCTTACCCTGCAGCTCTCCATTGCTAAAAACCTGGGCATACAGCACATCATTGGCGGCTCCAAAAGAGACATCAACAGCGAAATGATCCTGGGTCGAGTGCTATTTCTCCTCATTGGACTAAGTGCGAGTTTGTTAATTTATCAGGGCCTATTTCCAGTAATCAGCCGGTTTTTAGAGATTGCTATTGATCAATCAATCGGTGTGGAGCTACTAGGTATGGGGCTATTCCTCAGCTCTGTCATCCTTATTTCTATCCTCACCGGCACCATCCACCTTATTCGTCTCAACCCTGCCAGAGCACTGCATAACGGGGCATCTTTGAAAATCCCCCTTCAGCAAAAAGTATTAACTACGACACAGTATGTGATCACAACGATACTGATCATAGGCACATGTGTAGTGTATCTGCAGTTTGACTATATGCTCAGTACGGACCTTGGACTTAAACACACGGATGTATACAGTGTGGATTTCTATGAGATGTCTTCCGCATCGGATGAAGCTCACAATGTGTCATACCTGCGGAACCAACTCAACAGTTTCCCTTCCATAGCCTATTATGCTCAAGGAGACCTTCCTATCGGCACCAAAGTAAACGCAACCTCCTGAAAGAGATCCGACTCAGACTATGAATACACTACCGAAAACATGATGATAGCCGCACCAGCCTACTTCGACTTATTAGGTCTGGAGTTAGTAGAAGGCCGCTTTTTCAGTGACTCATTGGATGAGCCCTCTCAGCAGAAAGTAGTCATCAATGAAAGTGCTTTGAACTATTGGAACATCACTGACCTGGATCAACAAAAACTTAAAAGCAACACCAGTGGAAGAAGTGAGTTTGATTTTGACATCATTGGTGTTGTTAAAGACTATCATTACCAACACATGGCCTTTGATATCAAACCACTCATATTGAGGTACAGGTCCTACGATGATGATCCGTTTTTGATCCGGTTCAAGCCTGGACAGGCTTCAGCAGGCCTGGCTTCACTAGAGGAGCTCTTCACAGAAATCAACCCAAAAGGCACCTTCGAATATGAATCGTTGCAAGAGCGATTAGCCACTCAGTACGGGGAAGAAAAGAAACTCGCAAAGATATACCTCCTATTTGCCGTAGTAGCTCTTTTGCTTTCATCAATCAGCCTGTTTACTTTCTCGTTTTACGAAGCAAAGCGCCGAACCAAAGAAATCGGTGTGCGGAAGGTGATCGGTGCGAGTACCGCAGAAATATTCTCCCTGCTCAGCAAGTCCTTTGGTAAGACAATCATCATTGCATACCTGCTCACCACGCCAGTAGCCTACTATTTTCAGTCTCAGTGGATGACTCAATTCGAAAACCAGGCAAGAATTGAATGGTGGGTCTATGCTGGTACGGGCGCTATGATCTTTTTCGCGGCACTAAGCGTAACTGGCTATCATACGTGGCAGGTAGCCAGACAAAACCCAGTGAAGGCATTGCGCTATGAGTAGATAACTCCTATATTGGTCACATGACCAACGATGAGTTTGCTAAACTCGCCATGAGTTTTCAGGGCGTGATGGAACATCCACATTTTGACAGAAGAGCTTTCAAAGTAGAGAAAAAACGTATTTTCACGACCCTGCAAGAATCCACCAACACAGCTAATGTCAAACTTGCTCCCGAGGAGCAGTTGGTATTTTGTGAGTTTGGAGACAGCATATATCCAGTTCCCAATAAATGGGGCCAACAAGGCTGGACCACTCTGCAGCTGAAAGATCTGGACTCGCAATTTGTTATGGAAGTGTTAAATTCTGCCTATCGGTCGGTGTTTGCGAAATAACATTCCATCCATTTCGTTTTCAAAAGGGTCTTTCATGTCGTAATAACACTATACTAAAGACCGCCTAACTAAAGAACTGCCTTGAAAAAACTCATCTTAACAGTCGGACTGATCGGGGTGCTAATACCCGTACTGGCCCAAAATTTTACCATTAGCGGATACATAAGAGATGCTGAGAATGGAGAAAACCTGATCGGGGCTACTGTGCAACGAAAAGGCACCACCATTGGTACGGTATCCAATTCATTCGGCTTTTATTCACTCACATTACCACCAGGTGAAGTGACCGTACTCATTTCTTTTGTAGGCTATCAGGCTATGGAACGGACCATTGACCTCAGCGAGGATGTCAGACTGAATTTCGACCTTACAGCTGGTGCCACACTAGATGAAGTGGTCATCACCGCAGAAGAACAAATAGAGCAGTCTCCACAGATGAGCACCATTGATGTGCCGATTGAGCAAATCAAAGCACTGCCTGTATTGATGGGAGAAGCCGACATCCTCAAAACCCTACAGCTACTACCCGGCATACAGAGTGGCACAGAAGGCTCCAGTGGAGTGTATGTACGTGGTGGCGGCCCGGATCAAAACCTGATCCTTCTGGATGGAGTGCCAGTATATAATGTGTCTCATTTATTTGGGTTCTTCTCCGTATTCAATCCAGATGCTATCAACAAAGTGAACGTAGTGAAAGGCGGGTTTCCTGCACGCTATGGAGGCAGACTCTCTTCAGTTATTGATATATCCATGAAAGAAGGAAACAATCAGAAGTTCTCCGGTGAGGGTTCTATCGGTCTGATCTCCTCTAAATTAACATTGGAAGGACCTATTGGTCAGAACAAGAAAACTTCATTCATCGTCTCAGGCAGGCGCACCTATATCGACCTGCTGACTCGACCTATCATCAGAGCTAGTACTGACGGTGAGGAGACGGGCGGATATTACTTCTACGACCTGAATGGTAAGGTCAACCATCAGTTTAGCGATAACGACAGGCTCTACCTTAGCTTTTATAATGGGTACGACAAAGGGTTCGGCAAGTCTAACTATAAGTACAATGATGGCCTCAGTGAAGTGGAATCCAAAGAAAGCTTTGGTCTTGGCTGGGGAAACACCATTGCTGCAGCACGATGGAATCACGTGTTCAACCCAAAACTATTTGCCAATCTCTCGGGCACATTTAGCCACTATAAGTTCAGGATCTTTAGTGAATACGAAGACATCATGACCAACTCTGACGGCAAGGAAGTGTCTAATGAATTTATTCAGTACTACTCTGGAGTTAACGATTTTTCGTTGAAGGCAGATTTTGACTTCCTCCCCACCCCTACTCACAATTTGAAGTTTGGACTATCGGCTACTCATCATCAGTTCAATCCGGGAATCTTTGGATACGATACCAACTCTGAAGACCAACAAGACACCGTGATTAATTCCTCACAAACTCAAGCGATGGAATTTTACACTTATGCAGAAGATGACATCAATCTCACGGCACAGCTGCGTGGCAATGTGGGAGCGCATTATTCCTCCTTTTTGGTCAATGGCCAGTATTATCACTCTTTGCAGCCTCGTATTTCTCTTCGCTATCTCGTGAGTAGCGACTTATCCATTAAAGCTTCATATGCCACCATGGCCCAATACATTCACCTCCTTACTAATAGCGGAATAGGACTACCTACAGATCTGTGGGTACCAGCCACAGACAGAGTGAAGCCACAAACCAGCTGGCAGGTGGCTCTTGGGGCTGCCAAAACGATAGAAGGGTATGAGTTTAGTGTGGAGACTTATTACAAAGAAATGGACAACCTGATTGAGTATGAGGAAGGCTCTTCGTTTTTCAACCTGGGCACCGACTGGCAAGACAAAATCACCAGCGGAAGTGGCACGAGCTATGGCGCTGAGTTTCTCATTCAAAAGAAAACAGGAAAATTTTCCGGTTGGCTGGGATACACGCTAAGCTGGACCAACCGCACCTTCCCCGAACTCAACTTTGGGAAAACCTATCCTTACAAATATGACCGAAGACATGACCTGAGTGTGGTGGGTGTGTACCAGTTTTCCAAACGATTCTCCGCTTCTGCTACCTGGGTGTATGGCACAGGAAATGCCATGACACTGCCTCAGTCTAGCTACCAGGGACAGGTCGGTCAGTATTATTGGTCCAACGAAATCGTTAATTACGGGAGCAGAAATGGCTACCGGATGGCAGCATACCATCGATTAGATATTGGGCTTACCTGGACCAAAGAAAAAGAGAAAAGCACCCGGTCCTGGTCTTTTGGGGCGTATAACGTGTACAACAGAAGGAATCCTTTTTATATCGATGAAGGGTATGACAACAATGGCGACAAACACTTCTATCAATACAGCCTATTCCCGATTATCCCCTATTTGAGATACAGCTTTAAGTTCTAACTCCATGAAAAAAAGCATACAATCAATCCGACCTATATGCCTGCTCGCGATTCTGTGGAGCTGTCAAACGATTATTGATGTGGACTTGCCAAAGCATGAACCACGGATTGTACTGAATTCCTTCTTTGGTACGGATACCACTTTTGTCTTCAACATAAGCCTGAGTAGGGGCATACTGGAGTCAGAACTATTTGGCTACACCAATCTGTCTGGCGCGACCATCGAGGTGTTTGAAGACGGAACATCTATAGGTTATGCTACGCTTACAGCAGATGAAGCCTATTATGAATTGCCCAAAAAGTCAAAGCCTGGCTCAACTTATTCGGTTCAAGCCTCAATGACGGGCTATCCAGATGTAAAGGCTACCGACCTTGTCCCATCCTATGCTCCTACTGTTACGATCGATAAGTTCACAACGGTAAAAGATGAATATGGTGGAGAAGCGAAACAGCTCACCTATCATTTTGATGATCCATCGGGGGAAGATTTTTACGAGCTACTCCTATACATGGAGGTCCCCAGATGGGACTATTATGAAGATGAAGACACCAGCTATGTCTACCAGGCTGGTACCATGAAAGAATTGATTTATTTTAACAAAGTTGGTGCGGAGCTCAATGAGTTTGAAGACTATGACGACACGGGTTTGTTTAACGACAACCTGTTTGACGGAAAGCGACACTCTGAGACCATCGAATATTATTTCTACTACTATGACAATGGTGAGACTGCCTCTGAAGACCCGAAACTGTATTTGGAGCTGCGAAGAGTGTCTGAGGCTTATTACAACTATAAAACCAGTAGATCACTTCAGCAAAACGCCGTAGATAATCCGTTTGCCGAGGCTGCCCAGGTTTACAACAATGTGGAAGATGGCTATGGGATATTTGCCTCCTATAATGCTAATGAAATATCATTCACCATCCCCCCAGATGAGTAATCGGTTCATTGGCCTGTGTTTTGATTTTTGTTTTCATTAGTTGCCAGGTCATTGTGGACATTGACCCTAAGGAGTAACCGCAAGTAAAAATCATCCTTGAGACATTGCTCAGAGGCTTACTATGCCTATTTTAAGAGTTTAGAAAATCAAGTCAATTCCAGAGAAAACCCCTTCAGCGAACCCATACTCGTTTACAATAACATCGAAAATGGCCTGGGTATTTTCGCCAGTCACAGCTCTAATGTCGACTCCTTTAGACTTAGATAGATGGCTACTTTCGATACATCGGCAACCTTCTGATCATCCAAAATCTCTTCCGACAGAGCAGACAAAGATTCCTTGCTTCCCTTCTTTACTCCGTTCTCAGTTTGTCGGCTGGATTAGCCATAGCTCCTTTCATTGCCTGAAAACCTACGGTAAGCAGTGTCAACAATAACGTGAGAATAATAACTAAAAGGAACACTCCAGGAGTAATAGCAATGCGGTAAGCAAAGTTATCCAGCCACATGGACGACAGGTAAGCAGCTAGTGGCAATGCAATCAGCAGACTGACACCCACTAATATCATATAGCGCCTGATCAATAAGCCAAAAATAGAGAGCTCTCCAGCCCCGAGAACTTTACGAATACCTATCTCCTTACCTCTGCTAACCACACTGTAAGACACCAGACCAAACAGTCCGATTGCCGCAGTAAAAATGGCTAGAAATGTGAAGGCTGTAAATAGCCTGCTCAACCTGTTCTCTGATGCATAAAACTCCTGAAACGATTGATCCACAAACTCAAACTCAAACAGTCTATTGGGCTCCATGGTACGGTATTGTTCCTCTAAATACCCGATGGTCTCCTGGAGGTTACCACTGCCTACTTTTAGCACCAACGATTGGAATTCGGTCCGGTCAATCTGGAGTACCACGTTTTCCACAGCGTTATGCAAGCTTTTGTAGTTAAAATCTCTGATCACCCCGATCACCTCACCCCGCTTTAGTGTATCACCATCATCCCACATCTCCCAGTTGAGCCGTTTGCCAAGAGCCTCCTGTGGGGAGCCAAAGCCAAAACTTTTAACAGCCGTCTCATTGATAATAAAGGCTCCAAATTCATCCGATTTACTATTCTTTTTGAAATTTCGTCCAGCTATCAGCTCCAGATCCAGTACGGGAATGTAGTTTTCATCTACCATAAACGCACTTACTGATTGTGCTTCATTGTTAAGATCAGGAACGTCAACATTATCGCCAGCTACGATGCCTCCCGGCACACCAAAGCAGGCAGTAATATCGAGAACATTGTAATGGCCAGCAAACCGATTGATTGTCTGGCTGATGTCATTTCTCATAGCACGAGTGATGGGAATCACCAGCAGGTTTTCCTTATCGAAACCCATGTCACTATTCTGCAGATGATCATACTGTTTCTGCATGATCAGAGAAATCAATACCAGCCCACAAGTAAGCACATACTGCGCGCCTACCATCAGTTGTCGTAGATCCAGTTTCAGTCCTGCTTTTTGCAATCTGGAGATACCATGCAGTACATTGAGTGGCTTAAATGAGGTAATAAGCATAGCCGGATAGATACCAGAAACGACCCCCAATACCAACAAGCCAACCACAAACACCAGCACAAACCTAATCTGGAGCAAGTCGCTGTAGCTAAAGCTCTTATCCACCAATTCATTGAAAACAGGTAGCAGCATAAAAACCAGCCCAACGCTTATCACTCCTGAGATGAGTGTATACACAAGAGACTCGATTACATACTGCACTATCAACTGCGACCTTCGGGCACCAATAAACTTCCTCACTACCACCTCCTGTGATCGCTTGACCGCTTGTGCCGTGGTGAGATTTATGAAGTTGAGACAGGCAATAAACAAGATAATGGCAGCTGCCAGAGAAAGAAACACCACCGCCTGGTAGTTCCCACGATCTGCTTCGTCCCACTCCATATTAGCGGAGTGCAAGTGAACATCAGTCACCCGCTGGAACTGAGGCTCATAATGCATATTGTACTCTGCGGTGACCGGCCAGGCTGTTTGCTCTATATACTCAGACATGAGGTCAAAAACCATCGGGTCCGTAGCATCGGCTAGTTCGATGTAAGTGTAAAACTGTTGCCAAACCCAGCTATTGATGCGCTCCTCAGAAACCTGTCGGCGTAAGTAGTTAAACGAGATGATGTAGTCTGGTTTGAGATGACTCTGTCTCGGAACATCCTCATACACTCCTACCACAGAAATGGTCGTTTTTTCTCCGATCATGACGGTCTGATTACCAAATGGCTCCTCACCGAAGAAGCGCTCATACGTCGACTCAGAAACTAACATAGAATTGGCCTCATCCAACCCGGATAATGAACCATGAAGCAGCTTAAAGTCCAGGATATCCAGTGCCTCCGTTTCGGCAAAATACCCATTGTCTTCTGCAAAAATTTGCTCCCCAATACGGAACATACTACCACCATAATCCAACATTAACCGCCCGGCTTTGATGACCTGAGAAAAATTAGCCTTGAACTCAGGAGCATACATCGGGGGAACTATGGCCAACTTTTTAGTGGCACCGGAGCTGCTATGATAGATGTTATAAATCCGGTATTTATTCGAATGCTGCGAAATGTGCTCATCGTACAGGATCTCATCATTAATAAACAGTGCAATGAAGATCACACTGGTGACTCCCAAAACCAATCCAATGATATTGATGAAAGAAAATCCTTTTCGCTTCCAACCCATCCTGAGTGCAGTAAGTAGGTAATTCTTGTATATGTCCATATTGTTGAGTTTTGAGTTTGATCTAATGAGTGGTCGAGCAACAGTTCTTCTCATGAGTGTAAGCACGTCCTGTACGTATAGAAATTTCGCTTTGAATGCCCCGTACTTCTCTACATTTCGATCGAAGAGTTCATACAAGTCACCTTCCAGTCCCTCCAGGTGATTTCTATGACAAAACCAGCTAAAAAAACGGTTAATCAGTTTTGGTGGATCAATCACTTAGCAGAGATGTTTGGTATCATCTGTATCATTTCCGAGCGCATCTCATGGACTTGCTTGATCGCTTCCAAACCAGAGGAAGTGAGTGAATAGAATCGCTTTCGGCGGCCTCTGCGATTTTCAGTAGCCCCTTCATAAACCGATTTGAGAAAGCCTTTTTCTTCTAGTCGGGTAAGTGCGCTGTGGAGTGCTCCTATACTTGGTGTACGCCCAGTTCTTTTCTCCAACTCATCCTTGATTGCCAGCCCATATGCATCTTCCTGTAGCACGCCTATTGTCAGCATGACTAGCTCCTCAAACTCCCCGAGATTGGTACTTTTCATTCGATCAACACTTTAATGATTCCTAAATGTAGAGTTATAAATTAATATTTCCTAATCGTAGAGTTTAAATATTCATTAAACACTGGCTCATTGCATATTTCCTGCATTCCTTTGTGGCATGTCCTACCTACGACTCACCAAAAATCATCCGGAAATTCTGGGATACGGCGCGCTTCACTATTTTTTCTCTGCGATTGGTCAGACATTTCTGATCAGTGTTTGTGTACCCTACATTCAGGCTGATCTAGAGCTGACCAGTCTTGGTTTTAGCAACCGATATGCGATAGCCACTATTCTCAGTGCGCTCACGCTTCCGCTTGTAGGTGGCTGGGTAGATCGAGCTAAACTGACTGTGATCAGTGCTTTGGGTGGGCTGGGCCTGGTGATCGCCTGCTGTGTGATGTTTCTAAGTGCCAGGTGGCCGGTTTTACTTCCCGGATTGTTTCTGCTACGCTTCTTCGGACAGGGAGGAATGATACTCATTGGGTCCACAGCCATCGCCAAGTTCTTCACCAAAAACCGTGGAAAAGGCCTCTCATTGAGCAGTATGGGGTTATCTCTGGCAGAAACCTTCATGCCCCTGGTCTTTGTATCCCTCATCGGTTGGCTTGGTTGGGAATATGCCTGGTTAGTGCTGGGAGCTGCAGCAGCAATGTTGTTCATTCCTGGCTCATTCCTGTTGATAAGAAACCATCACCCTGATGCTAAAGAAGAAACCATCACAGAATCAGAAACAGATAAGGACTTTACCCGCTCACAGGTTGTTCGCGACCCTTATTTCTATCTGGTGTTACCTGTTATGCTCTTTCTTCCTTTTTTCATTACGGGTATTTTCATCCACCAAAATCTTATCGCCTCCGCCAAGGGCTGGTCAATGGACTGGATGGCTGCAACATTCGTCGGGTTTGGCATCACCAAGGTGCTCATGTCCTTTGTCGGAGGGTCATTAATTGATCGCTTTACAGCGCGCAGGGTTTTTATTTTCTACCTGGTTCCGGCAGCACTGGGATTGCTAATTCTCCATCTAGGTGAACACAGACTGTTGGCACTCCTTTACATGTGTCTGTTAGGAATGACGGCAAGCCTGGGTACTCTTACCGGTGTAGCTATATGGGCGGAAATGTACGGATCCAAAAACCTGGGAGCCATCAAAAGCATGATCACGATGATCATGGTCATCTCCACCGCTTTAGGTCCCATAATCATTGGGTGGGGATTGGAAAAATCTCTTGAATGGACGCTTAATATCAGCGTGACCACCATTTTAATTTTGGTGTTTTTGAGCTACTTTGTGGTCACACGTAACCTGAAAACACCCACCACAAAATGAGCAATACCACACTAATTACTGGTGCTTCCAGCGGAATAGGTTTAGAACTGGCGAGAATCCACGCCTCTCATGGTAGTGACCTGATTCTCGTTGCTCGGAGTACCACCAAATTGACCAAACTAAAAGAAGAGTTAGAATCAGAATTCGGCATATCCGTTCTGAACATACCAAAAGACCTCTCTATCCCTGATTCGGCACAGGAAGTCTATGATATAGTTTCTGAGAAACAGATGGAAGTAGAATTCCTAATCAACAATGCCGGGTTTGGCGACTTTGGATTGTACCATGAAACCAGCTGGGAAAAAGAGGAAATGATGATTAACCTCAACATCCTTGCTCTATCTCAGCTCACCAAACTATTCGGATCAGATATGGTCAATCGTGGACATGGGCGTATCCTGAATGTGTCCTCCACAGCTGCATTCCAACCCGGACCTTTGATGACTGTTTATTATGCTACCAAACACTATGTGCAGGCATACTCAGAAGCACTCTATGAGGAGTGGAAAGATTTTGGTGTTTCGGTAACAGCCCTGTGTCCGGGAGCCACAGAATCCGGCTTTTCTGAGGCTGCCGATGCAGAAGAATCTAAACTCTTCAAAGGTAAAAAATTGCCTTCATCCAAAGAGGTAGCGGAGTTTGGTTATAAAGCCATGATGAAAGGTCAGATGACCGCCATTCATGGAGCTATGAATACCCTTATGGCCAAAAGTGCCAGGTTTGCTCCGAAAAAGGTATTGCTGAAAATGGTGAGAAAAATTCAGGAGAAGGATTAGTCTATTGTATGGCTCAGGATATGCTCTTTTAACTTGAGTCTGCGCTTCTCTGCTTGTTTGTAAATGCGCCTTTTTTGATTTATTGAAGAGGCCATCTTCATCAGATTGTTTTTCATGGCTGTGTATTCCAGCACCTGATCATCGGTGAATTGTCGGTTATAGAATATCAGTTTGTCGTTCAGAAAATCATTGAGATCCTCCAGGTAATCCCAAAACACACCTTCACCAAAAAGTATTTGCTCATCGTATTCATAATAGCTGACCATCGCTTTTTTCAGATCCAGATCATTTATGAGTGACACATTTCCAGTGGTGATGATTGAATTGTAAGAAGTAGCATTGATGGCATAGTGATTAAAATTATTGACCAGAATAACCAAATTGGCCAAGGTATCCAATGTATGAGGATATCCACTTTGATACAATGAATCTACCTTACCGAGATACTCCAGGTCGCCATCACAGTCCTTGATGGCATATACATACCCAAGGCTATCTTCGTCTAATTCCTGAATCATATTAGACAAGTAGAAGGCGGTCATCTCCGATTGTTTTTGGGTTTCCTGGCACTTGTTCAGTGAAAATGCGATACTAATCCCCAGTATCACAATGACCAGGTCGATCATCTTATCAAGAATGCTACTTTTATTGCTCATAGGATTAGATTATCCTATAAAGTTAAGCAGCTTTCTTTTCTGACAAGAATCGATATGAAAGAAGCATCGCCGTAAAAGCTAATACAGCAGCCAAATAAAATGGAGCGCTGGGAATATACACTTCCCTGGAAGCATCGGTGAAGTAGCCAAACACATTGGTCATCAGTGGTGGACCAACCACAGTAGTCAAACTCATTAGACTAGTCAGCCCTCCCTGCAGCTCACCTTGTTCATTGGCTGGCACGCTATTGGACATAAGTCCTTGTAACGAAGGCCCAGCAATTCCTCCAAATGCATAAGGTATCAACACAAGATAAAGCATCAATCCACTCCCACTCATCGCTATTAGAATAAATCCAAGGCAGTTAAAAGCCAAACCAACATATACACCTCGTGCTTGTCCGATTTTATTGATTATTGGCCGGATGGCTACTCCTTGCACTAAAGCGATCATCAAGCCGACGAAAGCCAGAGAATAGCCAACCTCAGCCTCGCTCCATTCGAACTTCTCAATGGTGAAATACGTCCAGGTACTCTGTGTGGCATGAGCAGCAATATATACCAGCACCAATGAAACCAGCAATCCGGTGACCACTGGATACTTCTTCAGCTGCATCAATGTTCCCCATGGGTTTGCCCGTTTCCAGCTAAATGGCCTGCGGTTTTCCTTAGAAAGTGACTCGGGCAATACAAAATATCCATAAAGCCAATTGAGCATGACCAATCCCGCCGAAGCAAAGAAGGGTACTCTTGGACCATACTCGCCCAACACGCCTCCGATTAATGGACCTATGATAAATCCTAGTCCAAAGGCTGCTCCCACCATTCCAAAATTCTGTGATCTCTTCTCAGGAGTGGACACATCTGCGATGTAGGCATTTGCTGTAGTAAAACTGGCGCCAGTCACACCCGCTACCAATCTAGCCACAAACAACCAGCCGATAGTGGGTGCAAACCCTGCGAGAATATAGTCGAGACCAAATCCAAAAAGGGATAAAAGTAGCACCGGTCTACGGCCATACTGATCGCTGAGTGCCCCTACGATAGGAGCACAAATAAACTGCATGAATGCATAGGCAAACATGAGCCAGCCACCCCAGATACTCGCATCACTAATAGTCCCACCAGTCAGCTCAGTGATCAAAGCAGGAACGACTGGAATGATAATCCCCACACCGATGACATCTACCAGTACAGTGACCAGTACGAAGCCTATTGCAGCTTTTCTATTCTTCATGATTTTCTGGAAAACGCTACGAAAGTACCGTATTTAATGGTCAATTTGACCATTAATGCTTTATCTGAAATAAATACCGCTTAAATAAATTGTATTTGGTTTCGGCCGATCCAGAAATAACTTATGTCCAAATAACAGTTTAACCATAAAACGAACTAGGCTTTGAAGAGAAGAGACTTTGCAAAATTGGCGGGTTTAGGGGCTGGAGCCATGATGATTCCAGCAGCTTCATTCGGCAAGATAATTTCTCCCGAACAGTTACTGAGTCCGGGACTTGATGTAGGCCAGAAGAAGACACTGGCAGATGTAGCACTCAATTCGGCAAGAAGCCTCGGCGCTAGCTATGCCGATGCACGTATTGGTCGTTACCTCAATCAATACGTATTTACCAGAGAAGATAAAGTACAGAATGTAGTCAATACCGAATCATTTGGAATAGGAATTCGCGTAATTGCCAATGGCACCTGGGGATTTGCATCTACCAATGACGTAAGCCCTGAAGGAATTAAAAAAGCAACGGAACAAGCTGTAGCCATTGCGAAGGCTAACTCTAAAATTCAAAAAGAGCCGGTGGTACTTGCTCCGGTAGAATCTCATGGTGAGGTGAGCTGGAAAACACCAATCGTCAAGAATTCCATGGAAGTGCCGATTTCAGAAAAGGCCGACCTGCTTCTTGAAGCAAATGCTGCGGCGATGAAAAATGGCGCCAACTATGTCAACACGGCCCTGTTCATGGTGAACGAACAAAAATATTTTGCATCAACGGAAGGATCGTACATCGATCAGGATGTGCACCGCATCTGGCCATACATGAATGTCACTGTAATTGATCCTGAGAAAGGAAAGTTCAAAAGCCGTCAGGGATTATCTGCCCCTATGGGACTGGGTTATGAGTACATGACTCCCGATCCAAATGAAACCTTCGAAGGAATAGGTGGAGTATCGCTTTTCAGAAATAGATATGATCTGGTTAAGGACGCCTCAGAAGCAGCCCTTCAGGCAAAAGAAATGCTTTCAGCTAAATCCGTAGAACCTGGAAAGTATGATCTAATGCTCGAACCAAATCACCTTGGATTGACTATCCATGAGTCTGTTGGTCACCCTCTAGAGCTTGATCGTGTACTTGGATATGAAGCCAACTATGCGGGTACCAGTTTTGCCACATTAGATAAGTGGAAAGCTGGTGACTTCAACTACGGTAGCGATATTGTCAATCTGGTAGCAGATAAAACGCAGCCCGGATCTCTTGGTGCTGTAGGTTTTGATGACGAAGGGGTACAAACTAAAAAATGGGATCTGGTAAGAAATGGTATTCTGGTGAACTACCAGGCTATCAGAGATCAGGTTCACATGATCGATCAAAATGAATCTCATGGATGCTGCTATTCTCAGTCATGGAATGATGTTCAGTTCCAACGAATGCCGAACGTTTCCCTTGAAGCAGGGAAAGAGAAGTATTCTCCTAAGGACATGATCAAGGACATTGAGAAAGGTATTTACATTGCCGGTAGAGGTTCTTACTCTATTGACCAGCAACGATACAACTTCCAGTTTGGAGGAACGGTCTTCTACGAAATCAAAAATGGTCAAGTAGTAGGCATGCTCAACGACGTGGCTTATCAATCGAACACCCAGGAGTTTTGGAACTCTTGCGCTAAGATCTGCGATGAGTCAGATTATCGATTATTTGGTTCATTCTTCGACGGAAAAGGTCAGCCTTCACAGGTAAGTGCCGTTTCCCACGGATCTGCTACTACCAGATTCAATGGAGTGAACGTGATCAACACTGGAAGAAATATTTAATCAAAAGCATCTAAGAAAAATGGCAATATATACGAAAGAAGAAGCTAAGCAGATCCTCGACAAGGCGCTTTCATTTTCGAAAGCTGATACGTGCGAGATCAATCTGAATGCTTCTAACTCAGGAAATATTCGATATGCCCGAAACACAGTTTCTACAGCGGGATATCAGTCCAACCAAACGCTGGTTGTACAGTCCAGTTTTGGCAACAAAGTAGGTGTGGCAACCATCGATGAGTTCGATGCAGCCTCCCTGGAAAAAGTGGTCAGGCGATCTGAAGAACTCGCCCGGCTTTCTCCAGAGAATCCAGAATTTATGCCGCCACTAGGTCAGCAAGAGTATCTGGAAACCAAAACTTTTCATCAATCGACGGCCAATGTGAGTCCCGAGTATCGAGCGGAAGTAGCTGCTGCGAGTATCGAGCCGGCCAGAGCCAAAGACGTCACTGCTGCAGGGTTCTTGAATGACTCTGCGGGAATGTCAGCTATGATCAACAGCGCTGGACTATTTGCATACAACCAGTCGACTAATGTCGACTTTACTGTAACCATGAGAACCAATGACGGAACTGGTTCTGGATGGGTAACACGTGATTTCAATAATGTAGACCGATTTGATGCTGCTGAAGCTTCACAGATAGCAATTGACAAAGCATTGATGTCCAGAGAAGCAAAAGCAATAGAGCCAGGAAAATATACGGTAATTCTTGAGCCTGCTGCTTCTATTGGCCTATTAGGCAACATGTTCGGTGCCTTCAATGCACGAACAGCTGACGAAGGTAGAAGCTTCATGTCTAAAGAAGGTGGCGGAACCAAACTCGGCGAAAAAATCGTAGACGAACGAGTCAATTTGTACTCCGATCCTATGAATCCGTTGGTACCAACAAGCCCATGGGCTGGTGATGGTCAGGCTTACAAGAGAATGAATTGGTTGGAAAATGGGGTCGTGAAAAACCTCGCCTATTCACGCTACTGGGCCAAAGAAAAAGGTGTGGACCCGGTACCATTCCCTAGCAATGGAATCATGGAAGGAGGAGATGCATCTTTGGAGGACATGATCAAGGATACCAAGCGGGGAGTATTGGTAACCAGACTTTGGTATATCCGATCTGTAGATCCACAAACCTTGCTCTACACTGGACTGACTCGAGATGGCACCTTCTTTATTGAAAATGGTAAAATCAAGCATCCGATCAAAAACTTCCGTTTCAACGAAAGTCCGATCATTATGCTGAACAACCTGGAAACACTAGGCCAGCAAGTTCGAATCAACGGAAACTTGATTCCTTACATGAAAGTGAGAGACTTCACCTTCACCAGTCTTTCAGACGCGGTTTAATAACTCAACTGTCATCCTGACGAAGGAGAGATCTACTTAGTTTTTTCAGGTAGATGCCTCCTTTGTCGGAATGGCATTCATTCAAGCTGTCATATTGAGGTCCTCGAAATGTAATTTTGTTTGACACAAAAGGCTTCGAGACCCTCAGCCTGACAATTCATAAGTCTTTTTGAGACAGCTTTTATTTTACCCAATCCAAAACTGATCCAAAGAAATTTAGAGCGTTCAACCGAACTCATTGAGTGAACACACAAGACAAATTTTTCTTTACCAGACTGCAGTATGAATCCGGCGATTGGGATGTGGATCAGCGCATGCCCTCCAACCTCCTCAATTCACTGATAGAATACACCACACTACCAGTGGACACGGTGGAGAATATCGTACCTCTTGGGAGCGATGAAATCTTCAATTGCCCATTTTGCTATTTGTCTGGCCACAAGCTGGTACAGTTTACCAGACAAGAACGAGAGAACTTTAAGAAGTATGTGGAGAATGGAGGCTTTGTCTTTGCCGATGATTGCAACCATGACATAGATGGACTTTTTGCTAAATCATTTGAACGGCAGATGGATGAGATCTGGCCTGGAGCACTAAAAAAAATCCCTAATAATCATCCAATCTATTCAGCCTTTTTTGAATTTGACGGACCACCCACCACTTCTCAGGAGCTCAATGGATGGGGTGATGACATTGTACATGATTACCTAAAAGCAGTCTTGATCAACGATCGAATAGGAGTATTGTACAGCAACAAAGACTATGGTTGCGAATGGGATTATGATTTTAGGAATAAGCGGTGGTACAAGATTGATAACACGCGTTTTGCTGTGAATATCGTGATTCATGCAATGACGAGTTGAGAACAGGTTTTAGACACAAGACTCTTAGACATAAGATTTGATGAAGTGGATTAATAGGATTAGACATACAAAGTTTTAGGCTAAAGCGCGTTCCAAAAAAATTAGCTGCCTTTCAAGGCGGACATTATATATGGTAAATAAAAATGGGCTTTAGCCCAAAACTAAAGAGTTGTCCCGAAAATTGAATTACGGGCTAAAGCCCGTAACATAAAAATTATTCACTTTCTCCAGCTTTCAAGCCGGAGATAAGACCAAGCAAAATGGGTTTTAACCCAAAACATTCAGAAAGAATGAACGAAGAATTAAAGAAAATCGAAAAAGAAGTCAGTGATTTGACAGGCAAACTAACAGAGCTAAAGCAGGAGATCCACAAAGTTATTGTGGGGCAGGAGGAAGTACTGGATCAGCTCATCGTGGCGATGTTGGCGAGTGGCCACATTCTGGTGGAAGGTATGCCCGGGTTAGCAAAAACGTTAATGATCAAGTCTGTATCCCAGGCATTGAGTTTGAAGTTTAAACGGATACAATTTACCCCAGACCTCATGCCGACAGATATTCTCGGTACGGAAGTTATCGAAGAAGACGAGCATGGCCACAAGAAATTTAAATACAACAAGGGCCCGATTTTTTCCAACATCGTACTGGCTGACGAGATCAACCGAACGCCACCTAAAACGCAAGCAGCACTACTAGAAGTAATGCAGGAATATAGCGTCACCTATGGAGGCACCGAATATGCGATGGACCGGCCTTTTTTTATCCTTGCCACACAAAATCCGGTAGAACAGTCAGGGACATTTCCTTTACCTGAAGCACAAACAGACCGGTTTTTGCTTTATGTATTGATTGGCTACCCAACCGAAACTGAAGAAACCCAAATCCTGAAGCAGACTACAGGCAAGCGACCAGAAGCCATCAAACCAGTGATGACTGGTGACGACCTCATCAAGCTCCAGCAATACACCAGAGAGGTACATATAGAAGATGAGCTGATCGAGAAGGTCAGCAAGATTGTACGCCTCTCTCGACCGGAAAGCACATCTGTGGAAGCGGTGATGAACTACATTGACTTTGGTGCCGGACCGAGGGCAGGTCAGGCCATTATTCTCTCTGCCAAAGCTCATGCGCTAATGAATGGTCGGCTGGCGGTTACCCCAAAAGACATCACCAGCGTAGTATATCCTGCAATGCGCCATCGGATGATCCTCAACTTCCGGGCAGAATCGGAAGGGGTCTCTACTGATCAAGTGATCAGCGAATTGATAAATGCATCGAAAATTATTTAGTGGTTAAAACGGATCCATATCGAGCACTGGGCCTGCGCAAAGAGCTACTCGCCAACATCGAAGATTTCGACTGGTTGGTACGAACACTGGCATTAGGTGAGCATCTGGGTAAAAAGTCCAGCAAGCGGCTGGGTTCTGGACTGGAGTTTAGCCAATACAGACCCTATAGCCAGGGAGATGATCTGCGCCAGCTCGACTGGAAGATTTATGCTCGTACAGATAAATTTTATACCAAACAATCTGAGATTGATACCAATATCTCAGTAACCTTCATCCCGGATCAGAGTGCTTCCATGAAGTACGAAGAAGCAGGTTGGTCCAAGCAAGCACATGCCAAATTGCTCATAGCCATACTGGCATTTCTTTCCTCTGAGAATGGCGATAAGTATGGTATTTCAGGCATCCACGAAAAGGACCTGGGACTCATTCCTCATTTGGGCAAAAAGCATTGGCAAAGGTTCCTAAACCACCTCATCCATCTGGATGAATCAAAAGCATACTCCAAACCAATGATCCCAAAGGTGCAAGAAAAAGAACTTTTTGTGGTTTTCTCAGACTTGTACGAGAAGGATCAAGAATGGCTCTCGTTCATTCGTACTCTCAAAACCAGAAGAAATGAAGTAATTGTTTTCCACCTCATGGGTGACCAGGAGCTAAATCTCAATTTCAATAAGATCACACTCTTTAAAGACCTGGAGGATGGTAGTGAGCTAAAAATTGATCCGACTGTTTTGAAAACTGACTATCAGGACCGATTGCTCGAATGGGTCGAATCGCTTAGAGAGGGGTTTAGAAACGAAGGTGTGGATTACGCCCTTATCAACATGGCTGAACCAATGGATCAACTGATCAATCGATTTTTGTGGCATAGAAAAAAGCTGATCTGATGAACTTTGGAGCTCCTATATTTCTCTATGCACTCGCAGCAATCGCCATCCCAGTGGTCATTCACCTGTGGAGTAAGAACACCAAGAGCAAAGTGCCATTTGGGAGCTTGAAGTTTCTGAAAGAAACCGAAACCAAAACAACGCGCCACTTATTTCCAAGCGAACTCCTTCTGCTGGTGGTACGAACAGCATTGGTTGCTTGTCTGGTCTTGCTCTTTGCACAGCCATTTATTTATCAACAAGCCAAGCCCAAAACTGCACATCTACTAGATCCAAATCTCGATGTGGAGACGCTTATTAAAATCAAAAATGATATCGTAGATGCCGACGCATTCTGGCTGAGCACAGAACGAACTCCAATCAATGAGCCTATTTCCATAGGCAACATCAATACATGGACTTCACTAAAGCAGTTTCGAGATTATGATAGTTTGGTAGTCTACAGCTCTAACCTTCTGAGCAACTTCAAATCAGATCATTCAGCAATACCTGCTAGTATCAACTGGATCAGTTTACCAGTAAAAGAACAAAATGAACAAATGGCGGTAATTGAGAAGCAGGGAGCATCAACAGCCATCCAGTTACAATCAAATGGTGAGTCTTTGACCTTTGATAGCAACGAATCAACCGATGGAGAACCAGTGCTTCTGGAAGTGATTCTATATGCTGATGATACTTACGAGGAACTCGCCAGCAACATTGAAACTGCCTTAAAAGCGATTAATAACTCTAGTCTTGTAAGCTTTAGACTAGAACGAGCTACTAGCACTCAAAACATCAACCCTGAGAGTTGGCTTATCTGGTTATCAGATGATAAAGCTCCACAACGTCTGCGACTCATTTACTATGAAGCAACGTCAAGTGGCTTTCAAAAGCAAGGCAAGCAGATATACAGCATTTCTAATTTGAGCATCAAAGAGATGCTGCAAACCAACTTCCCCTTGCAACTTGAAACAGCGCTTTTGTCACCTCTAAATTCTTCATTGGACACGTACGATCAACGTCAGATTCCGACAACTTACCTGACCTCAGGCAGGGGAAACGACCTTGCAGAGATGACTAAACACTCATTACTTTTTTGGGCTGTTATGATATTCCTGGGATTGTTATTACTAGAAAGATTGTTGAGCCAAATCGTGATTAAGAAATGACCGCAATAAAAGTCATATCACGTATTCATTTGAAATGGAAACTTCTCATCTGGTCTAAAATATTGGCTGGAGGACTGGGCATGTTGGCCTTAGCTTACATGAGTTTCGCAAGTCATATCAGCATAGGTTTTCAGGGACTATTAGTCGTTACTTCATTTGCCATTTCATTTATTCTATTTCGTGAGCAAATCCCATCATTAAGTGATGCTGAAGCTCTGATCAATGCCCAACTTCCTGAGCTTGAATACAGCGTATCCCTCGTCGACCAGGCACCCACCACAGATCTAGCTAGATTACAGCAATACAAGGTCATTCAGTTGTTAAGCCAGAAAACCAGTGAAATCGCTTATCCCGTTACCTTAAAAGATCTGGTGATTCTATTTTTGGTTACTGCTACACTGGGCTTTGGAGCGGTATGGATGAGTGACCTGAAAGAGGAAAGTTCTGCAGCCAAAGAAGTGCTCCTCCCAAAATCATCTGAAGCCGTCAGCCTTCAAAAGACTCCAATTTCCTTTACCTCGCAGATTCGAATTGATGCACCTAATTACACAAATCTAAAAACACGTTACCAGCGCCAGCTAGACTTGGAAAAAGTGATTGTTGGATCTAAAGTGATCTGGCAGCTCTCATTCAATCGAAAACCCAAAACTGCTTGGATAAAGCTTTCTAGTGGGGACAGTATTCCATTCCAATCAGGAGAAGATTTCAAAGCCTCCTTGACAGCAGAGAAAAGGGGGTTCTACACCCTCAACTTCATCGATCATCGAGGGAAGACTCATCTGTCTGATTATCACAAACTCGATGTTATTCCAGACAACCCTCCAGAAGTGGAAATTGTCGATATTCCGCAGTATCAAAGTATCTATCCGGGAGAAGCAAACGGCACTACTTTCACAGCCACTGCCACTGACGACTATGGATTGTCAGAGGCCTACATCGTGGCTACTATCACCAAGGGATCTGGCGAAAGTGTGAAATTTAGAGAGGAGAAAATTCCATTCCTCAAAGAAGTTGGTGGAAAGCAATTCGGTGAACGTATGACGTTCACATTGGACCAGTTTGAGATGGAGCCGGGCAATGAACTCTACTTCTACCTGGAAGCCTGGGATAACCAGCAACCACCAAAAGCAAATCGCACGGAGACCTACTTTTTCATACTGGAAGACACAGCAGAAATTGCCTTTAGCCTGGAAGGTGACCTGGGAATAGATCTCATGCCAGAGTATTTCAGAAGCCAACGACAGATCATCATTGATTCCGAAAAACTCCTAAAAGAGAAAGCCTCCATTAGCAAAGAAGAATTCAACCAACGCAGCAATGAGTTGGGGTTCGACCAAAAGGCACTTCGTCTAAAATATGGTCAGTTCATTGGGGAAGAAGCCGACAGTGGCCTGGACATAGAAAACGAGGTAGAAGAGGAACCACAAGCTCAGCAGCCTGGTCAAGTCGATGTGCTTTCAGAGTTTGGCCATGACCATGATCACGAAAATGAAGAAGGACAGATGATGGATAAGGGAACCGAACAGCAAGAAGACCCTGTCGAGGAACTGAGCCACTCACACGACGATACAGAAACGGCCACATTCCTGGAGGAATCCATGAAGTCGAAACTAAGAGCAGCCCTGACTGAAATGTGGGATGCCGAACTCTACCTCCGCCTGTTCAAACCCGAGGAGTCATTACCGTACCAATATAAGGCGCTGAAGCTAATCAAGGAGATCAAGAATCATGCGCGCATTTATGTACACCGAATGGGATTTGATGCTCCACCAATCAATGAAGCTGAAAGCCGACTATCTGGAGAGTTGGAAGAGGTGCACGGAGAGTCATTTAGAAGCACCTATGACTACCAGGAAACACTACCGGAAACCAAAGCCTTAATCGCAGCAATAAGCAATCTAATGACACAAGAGCTTCCAGTGTCAAATACCATCCAAGACCAGCTACAACAAACAGGCAATGAAATAGCAGGTCTTGCCATAACCGAACCCGGTAAGTATTTGAAACTACTCTCGACGATTCGCGATATTTCTGACCAGGAGCAGCTTCAGAAAAACGAGCTGGATGCACTAAAGTCAAAACTTGTGTTAATAGTACCAAAAGCCACGATGCCTCCAAAGTTGGAATCACAGCCATCTCATGAGTTGCTGGAAGAGTTTATCAAAGAACTAACCCGGTCCAAACCATGATCGAATTCGAGCAATCAGTGGACTGGATCTTAGGATTGATAGCTGCCATTTGGCTCATTGGACTCATTCTGGAATTTAAATTCAGGATAAAACGATGGAGAATGATTCGCTTGGGTTTATGGAGTATCGCCATGTTCTCCATTGCATGGTATTACCTCCAACCCTACACGTATGTTGAGCGAGAAAAAGAGAAAGGCGTATTAACCGGAGTGAATACCTCCATCCCAGACTCTCTAATAGGATACCAACCAATCAAGGGCGAAGCTGAATTGCTAAATAATTCCTATTCGCAACTAAAATTGATCGACACGCTATTGCAGCCCTGGCACCTCCAAAACTTGAGAGCCGATGAAGTGACCATTAGCCATCAGGAAATTAAGGGATTAATCAATTTCAAAACACCTTCATTTGCACAGAAAGGTCAGGAAGTATCCATAGAGATTTTAACGAACTATGACGATGCAATCAGCCTTCATTTACTTCTGGGTGAAGAATTGTTGACAAGCACTAAATCAGAGGGTGGACATCAACAATGGAATACACTCCGATTCACGCCTGTTGCGTCCGGCAATTTCACCTACACATTAATGGCTATTTTGGAGGACGACACGGTTGGCCGGGAGGTTATACCGTTGGTAGTGGAAAATGGCGACCAACCAAAAGTTCTTATGCTCCAAAGTTACCCGAATTTCGAGGCACGGTTTATCAAGAACTATCTAGGTGATTATGGCTATGAAGTCAGCAGCCGTACTCGTATTTCCAGGGAGCTTTTCAATGTAGAGTTCATCAACACCCCAAGGAAAAGTCTTGACCGACTTACCCAACAAAAACTGGAGCAGCATCAGATACTCATTCTGGACAAAGAAGCCTACGATCAGCTATCGTATAGAGAAAAGCAAACGATCAAGGAACTGAACGAGGTAGGCAATATGGGATTACTTGTCTTGAATACTTCTCCTTCCGAAATGGAAGGAATTTGGGATAGAAACTACCGATCCACATCAAACGAAGTAAATATCAGTGGCTTACGCATTCCGATGCAAAGAATTAACTCTGACCAGTTAACTGCCATAACGATAGATACACAACCGATCGGATACCTGGAAAATCACGGAATTGGCAATATCGGGTGGTTAGCTGCTGAAAACCTTTACCAGCTTTCCCTTCAGGGAAACTTAGAGGTTTACGAAAGGATTATCAATCGGCTAATTACAGTGCTACTACCTTATCAAAAAAATCAAAGATATGTCCAGTTCGATGGACTTCCGGTCAAAAATGAAAGAGTCTCTATTTCCTTTGTCTCACTAGATGAGCATCCTACCATTGCTATAAGTGGAGTGACTCATCCGATAAGAGAATCGGCCTACCGAGCTAATCTATTTGAAACAACCATCTGGCCATCTCGTGAAGGTTGGAATCAATTGACCTTCGAGTCAAATACTATAACTCACAGCTTTTATGTTTTTGGAGAAACTGATTGGACCTCAAAAAGGCAAACTGAATTACTCACTTACAACCAATCATTTATTGCAACGCGGGAGACCAATAGTAGTGCATTCCAACTTCAAGAAAAAAGCTTCTGGTCATCCTGGATATTTTTGATCACCTTCTTGCTTTCCATGGGTATGCTCTGGGCAGAACAACGGTTTATCAACCCCTGATCATAAACTCCAAAAAGTCACGAAAAAGAGCAACATGCGGTAAAGAAATAAAGAGAGGATGATCGCTACTATGACCAAAATGGTATTGAGCCATCTCTGCCAACCCATGATACCATAAAGGCTCTTTTCAGCTCTAAAAATAAAATAGGTAAGAAATCCCATCAAAGCCAGAGAAGAATAGGGTTCCGAACCCAAAACACCAAATCCAACCTGGGCTAATAAAAAGACCAAAATCCCAAAGAGTTGAATTCCATATACAATAATGTAAGTCATGAGTTCCAATGCAAAGATCAGCTGATCTGCAAACAAGTTTCGCCGAACTCCCAGATGAAGAGGCCAAACCAATAAGGATATCATAAAAACCATCAATATTAGAAGTAGCTTGCTCATCTCCATGGTTTTGGCATTGTAACGTGCCTCATATTCTTCGTATGATACCCAAGAGTCTGCCACTTCCTTTTCTACCATCCTATTGGCCAACTGGGTATGCAAATTATTCCCTGAGTGAAGCTGAATACGAAGCTGAGTACCAAATGTGTTGAAAGCAGGCAGCAAGAAATAGATAAAGTTGGCCAGGAAAAATAATGAGATCGGCTTCATGTAGGGAACTCGCCTACCAATGGCACAATCGTGAGCCATCTTGCCAGGGTTGAGCAAAATCGACTTCAGTGACCTCCAGAGTTTTGTATCGGCAAAAGTCAGAGCATTGATCAAGTCAACTATAAATCTAGAAAACTTACGATCACTCTGATGGATGATCTTCTCTCCACACTGATTGCAGAAGTTTCCGGTAAAGTGATTGCCACAAGAAAGGCAGGTGTGCTCATGACCCATAGAGCCAAAATAAGCAATTTAGGTCATTGATCCTCTACTGCCTCTTCGACAAGCTCTCTTAATTTTTCAATGGCCGGATTGATACCTTCTACTTCGGTCATGTATTCAAACGTTACACGCTTTCGCTCACCATTTACAGTAAGTTCCAGCCATTCCGCTCCACCATCTGCACAGTCAGGGCACCCGATGGTCTCTGGTAAGTCTGCGAACCTGTCCACATCAATTCCATCATTTAGTTGCTGCCACTCTGAGGGAGTAAGCGTACGTTCAAAACTCAAATCAGCATTTTGAGAATTCCAGGTCTTCCGTAGCACCTTCATTTCAGTTTCCTGAATGTAAGCCTCTGTAACGCAGTACCCGACGCATTCTCCAAAAGAAGTTCCATACTCAATCTCACCTTCCAGGGTGACCCGCTCATCATCACATGCATACATGGAAGCGGCCAATAAAATGAAGACAAACTTTTTCATACCCCTAAGACACCTGATTTCCAGGATCAGTTGAAATGCAATCTGCTGACCAAAATTCTAAAGCGATAGATATTCAAAATGGCAGCTATAGTGAGCCCTCCGGACAACCCATACCAAACGCCGTTCACACCCAGATCAAAGACGAAACCAAGTACATATCCTCCAGGTATGGCCAGTAACCAATAGGCCACAAACGTCACAAGCGTCGGTACTTTCACATCCGTCAATCCTCGCAATACACCAAGACCAACTGCCTGAAGACCGTCAGATATCTGAAAAGCAGCGGCTATGATTAGCAACCCAGAAGCAACCACCTGCACCTGCACATCTTTGACATACAGTGCGGTTAGTGACTCCCGAAAGATGATAAACATCAAAGCTGCCATGGTCATGAATATGGCTACTGTGGCAAAAGACGTATATCCGGCTATTCTAAGGTTACGAATGTCCTTCAGCCCCATTTGATTACCCACCCTTATGGTAGAGGCCGATGCTATTCCTGTAGCACACATGTATGTAATAGCAGCCAGATTAATGGCTATCTGATGGGCCGCAAGGGCCTCAGCACTAATCCATCCTACCATGATTGCTGCGGTAGCAAATGCCCCAACTTCAAAAACGTATTGCAATCCCGAAGGTATCCCAATCTTGATCATCCGTTTGGTTTGATGCCAATCAAATTGCCATCGAAATCCGGACAAGTGCTTACGTATCATCCAAATCATCAACAGCGCCATGGCTACACGGCTTATGAGTGTGGCCCAGGCAGCACCATTCAATCCCAACTCCGGGAAACCAAACGCACCATAGATCAACACGTAGTTCAGGGCCACGTTGAGCAAGTTGGACACAACCGATACAATCATGGGGTTGAAGGTGTCAGATTTTCCCTCTGCAAACTGACGGTATGTTTGGAAAACCATCAGTGGAATCAATGACGAAGATACGATGATCAAATAAGGCTTGGCTGCAAGTGCTACTGGCACTTCCTGACCGAAATACATTAAAAACTGACTGGAAGCCAAGGCAATCAACATCAAGATCAATGACAGCACCAGATTCAACCCCAAGCCATTTTGCAGCAAACGCATCAATCGTGATTGCTCATTGGGGTTAGTAGCTGCCACCAAGGGTGTCACCGCATAGCTTACCCCAATTCCAAACATCATCAGAACGTGGTAAATCGTTCCTGCAAAAGTAGCTGCCGCCAAAGGAATGACACCAACACGCCCTACCATCACTGTATCAGCCACTGAGACCATGATATGCCCCAACTGACCAATGACAACTGGATATGCCAGCACTATATTCTTGCGGAAATGTTCTTTTAGGGTCACTACTTTTTGAGTTTGGCGGGCAAAGATAGGCTTTTAATCAAAGGCCCAACATCCTGCCTAGCTTCAAAATGGCTGCAATGCTCAGACTGTCAGTGATCCGACCATCCATCACCAGTTGATGGGCCTCCCGAAACGGGAGTCGCCAGATTTTCAAGTCCTCCGTTTCTTCAAACTCCGTTTCTCCTTGAGTGAGTTCTTCAGCGAGATACACAAATCCTACCTCATCAGTCACAGAGTTGGATGTGTGAATTTTCAAAAACTCAGACCACTTCCCGGCGGTGAGACCAGTTTCCTCTTTCAGTTCTCGTTTGGCTGAGTCCAACTTATCTTCTTCCTTTGGACCACCTCCCATCGGGATCTCCCAGCTGTATTCTCCCAGCGTATAGCGCCACTGGCCTACCAACCAGGTATTCTGGTTTTCATCCAGAGGAATAATCCCAATGGCATAATTCTTAAAAAGCACTTTACCGTATTGACTGACACCTCCTCCAGGATTGATCACCTGGTCTTCTTCCAAAGTAATCCAGGGGTTGTCATAGATGCGACGAGTAGATTGTTGTTTCCATGGGTTTTCTTCCATAAAAACAAAGATAGGAATACTCCTGTGGCGAAATAAAAAGAAGCCCTACAAGAGGGCTTCAACGTTGAAACATACCCGTACAATTTATATAAGATAAACGCACGACTTATTGGATTAATCGTAAGCTGAACGCATTTTGTTTCACTTTTTATTTGAACGGTTAAATTCGGCATATTAATTTTTCTTAACCTACTTTTAAGCAATGTTATTAGCGTACTATGACAAGCACTTAATCGAGGCTGGATGTGACGAGGCTGGCCGTGGATGCCTTGCAGGACCTGTAGTGGCTGCTGCGGTAATTCTACCCAAACACTATCAGCATGAAGTAATCAATGATTCCAAGCAGCTTTCTGAAAAACAACGAATTGAACTTCGAGAGGAAATACTAAATGAAGCAATTGCTTATGGTGTAGGACTTGCCTCTCCAGAGGAAATTGACGAGATCAACATTCTCAATGCCTCCTACCTGGCAATGCACCGTGCTATCGACAAACTTCACCAAGCACCAGAGTTGTTACTAATTGATGGCAACCGATTCAAACCCAAGCAGGACATACCCTTTGAATGTATCATAAAAGGTGATGGAAAATACTACTCGATTGCGGCAGCATCTATTTTAGCTAAAACTCACCGGGATGAATTGATGCGCGATCTTTCAGAAAAACATCCTGGATATGGATGGGAAACAAACGTTGGTTATCCTACACGCTCACATCGCAATGCCATCAGAGAACAAGGGATTACAGCACATCACAGAAAATCTTTCCAGCTACTCCCTGCACAGATGGAGCTTTTTGATTAAAATACAACTGATTAATCCAAAAGCGCTGATGACTATAGCAGATCGTTTATCTTCTTCCCTCGGCGAACGCTCACAAATGCCGAATAAAGAGCTAGCACGTGATGTGGTCTCCTCCAGGGATCAAAATGCACTCCATGAATTGAGGCAACTCATCTCAGCAAAAGAAAATACCGATGTGGTTGGCGATGCACTAAAAGTGGTGGAAGTGATGGGCGAACTGGATAGTGAGTTCACCAAAGATGCCATAGCGGAAATACTACCCTTACTTCATCATAAGTCCAATAAAATTCAATGGCGCGCCATGTCTGCCTTGAGCACCATCGCATCACATCATTTGGATTTACTCATTTCTAGAGTTCCAGAGATTATAGACATCATGAATGCTGGTACGGTGATCACCAAAGACCATGGAGTGAAAATCCTGCTGGTGCTTTATACCCGTCAAGACTTTCGAGAGGCCATCTCTCACTTACTAAACGAACAAATACTCCTGGCTCCTGACAACCAACTAGGACAGTATGCCGAAAAATGGAGTCAAATTATTGCCAAAGAGCATGTGGATATGCTCATCAAAACACTAGAGATACGAGCGGTAGAACTTTATTCACCTTCCCACCAAAAGCGAATAGCAAGGGTCTTAAAAAAGCTAACCAAACTGTGAAACCTGCCTACCCCCTGCAATGACTCAACGCCTGACCTGCCTCTTACTGATACTGCTCTCGTTAAATGCCTGGAGCCAAAATACTCCAGAAGTCTACCTTGTAAAAACGATGAATGGCAATGTCTATGAGGGCATAATTGTAGAGCGCAATTCAGCATATGTCATCCTAAACACCAAAAGGGTCGGTGAGATCAGAATCTTCACGGAAGACATTGCATTGATCCAAATCAAAGGATCAGCTAGTATAGCAACAGAGTCTATGCAAGATAAGGCGGATAGTATCTCCAATTACGGGTACCAGCCTCCTCCCAACTATCTTTTTTCCAACAATGCCTTTGGCCTCAAAGCCAGAGAAGGATATTATCAAAACGCCTGGTTATTTATCAACCAGGCTGAAATTGCTTTTACTGACTATTTGAACCTGGGTGTTGGATTTATACCCATTTTTGGAGGTGATGGATGGCCTCTTTGGCTCAAACCAACTGTCAAAATACCAGTAGTCAAGGACAAGGTACAGTGGTCCATCGGGTCAACGAATATGTTCAATCCAGATGGCCTGGACCTCAATCTTGGAGTCATCCTCACCAAGATGTCTTTTGGAAATGAAAGAAGCCATATTGGCCTAGGAGTGGGTAAATCATATAATGATAGTGAGTGGAACAGTGGGGTGCTATACAACGTGAACGGTGTGCTGCGCATCAGTAAAAGAGCTTCACTTGCTGCTGAACTCTATGGTTTGAAATACGGCAGCCTCTACCTAATCAGTTACCATCAACCTCTCGGTGACGGGTCGGTTATTCTTGATATAGGAACTGTCGGTTTAGTTGAATCCGGAGACAACTTTTGGCTCCCATGGATCGGCGTAACAGTTCCTTTCTATGTACCACCAAAATAGAAGCAATGATAGACTGGAATGACTTTGAAAAAATAGACATGCGCATCGGTACCGTGATCGCATCTGAGCATTTCCCTGAAGCTAAAAAGCCTGCTTACAAGCTGAAAATAGACTTTGGTGAACTTGGAATCCTTCAAAGCTCAGCCCAAGTAACGGCTAGATATACAGTGAGTGATTTGGTAGGCCAACAAGTCATTGCAGTGGTGAATTTCCCACCAAAACAAATCGGGCCATTTGTCAGTGAGTGTTTGGTCATGGGGGTTTATGCTGAAAACAACGAGGTAGTACTCATTCAACCGGACCAAATGTGTCCAAATGGCTCAAAAATTGGTTAGTTTTCCGGCACACCGTACCATACAATGAAAACTAAAATTGATATCACCTCCTGGAACAGGAGAGAGCATTTCAACTTCTTTAAGGATTTTGACGACCCGTTTTTTGGCCTGACCACCTCACTGGATTGTACCAAAGCGTATCAAAAAGCCAAGTCGAGTGGAGCATCATTTTTTGCATACTACTTGTATCAAACCTTAAGAGCTGCCAATCAGATTGATTATTTCAAGTATCGTTTAATAGATGATGAAGTGTGGGCTTTTGACGAAATACATGCCTCCACCATTGCGCTCAGGGACGATGGCACATTTGCCTTTACCTTCATTGAATATTCCGAGTCGTTTGAGGAGTTTAGTGCACAGGTAAGAAGAGAAACTGAAGCTGTGAGAAATTCAACAGGGTTAAGGCTCAATGAAAATTCAAGCCGATTAGATGTCATGCATTACTCCACACTGCCCTGGATTGATTTCACCAGTATTTCACATGCCAGAAAGCACTCCAAAAATGATAGCATGCATAAAATCACCTTTGGTCAGATGACTCACCAACAAGGTCAATACCGTTTACCCTTTTCCATACACGCACATCATGCCCTACTTGATGGCAAACATATTGGAGAGTATCTCGAGCTGTTACAGTCTTTACTGAATGAATGAAATGCTACTAGCAAGCGATAGGTGTTGAGTCATTATCCATTTGTATCAATGGATGAAAATGAAAAGGCAAATCCAAGATGTCTGCATAGTCTTCACCTGTTTCTAACATATCCTCATCATCATGCTCGTAGTACCAATGAACACTCAGTTCTGCACCACGTCTCTCCAGCCTTTTGAGCTCTTTGAATAGATCAAACAAGCATTTGGAGCTACTCGTATTGAAATAGAGCAGGCTGATAGTCACATCTATTCTAGGGACATTTGCAAACAGCTTTTTCACTTTTTCAATGACCGGAAAATAAATACCAATGGAGCTTTCCGGAGTAGATCGTCCCTGGATGAGGATTCGTCCGGCATCAGATTCTAATCTGATCAGCGGACTATTCAACGTAGCTTCAATTTGAAAATCAACCATATCTATTCTGCTTTGACCGCTTCTTCCACTGATTCAAAATACTCGATTCGCAGCTGAGCCAGAAGTTCCTTGGGATACTTTGCCAAGAGTGGTTTACGAGCTGCTTCAACCGCACGTTTAAAATAATCCAGTTCCGGCAACACCTTGAAGTGCTTGGTCACACCATGATGGATCATTTCAGTCTTCCATTCCGTAAAGTACCATTTCATGGACGGTTGATGAAAGGTCCTCAGTTTCGATTTATCAAATACAAACTTGCTATAATCACCAGATTTGATTTCATCTGCCAGCATTTCAAAGATCTCCTTGAATCTGGTAATGGGAACATAGTCTTTATTGATAGCACAAGCGATCGTTTTCTTGTCAGTATGGATATAACCCGTTGCATATTCGTTAACGAAAATCTGTTCAAATCCTAACTGTTCCATTTGTCTACTTTTTATGTTTTGTTGGTTGTTTAAAAAAAATATGTCTTTACATGTACCTACACTAATCGATGAGATGTTACGATTGTTTGAATTTTTTGTTTAATTATTTTTTTAATCTATTAAACAAAACAATTTCTACTTTCAATGATTTACAACCATGTATTACCAATCAACCATTATGGATTTTGAACTTGACATATTGCTAGAAAAGTTTCTCTTTTCTTATCCCAATGCAAAAGGAGTAACTTTTCACAGCATGGAGCTACCCATCACCAAAAAGAATGGAGCGTTCACCGATACCCTGGAGCTTTATAAGGACATACCGATGATGTCTGTTGACGAATCATTTAATACCACATTTAACTTCATAGTCACGGAAGAGAGTACCATCATCATTTTCTTTATCAAAAATCTCCACTTTGTATCCGTGTTTGTGGATGGATCCAACCCCAACAAGGAGTTAGCGAATAAAATGTACGAGACTTTCAAAGATGAATTTGAAGCTGTAATTGACAAATTATATGAAACCCACGCAATTCATTAACCAACTAGAAAGCAATTTCACCGATATACTGGATATTGGCTTCATTGTCAATGGAGAGATAAAAGGTTATCAGCACAAATCTGATCTGGACCCGGAAGATGTAGAAGGTCTGGTCATGCGCCTCTATTTCTTGGGGATGGACCCAAACAAGCAAATCAAATTCTTCATCAATCAATACGCCGAAAACCGGTTCCTTTATTACATCAAAATAAGTGATGAGGTATGGCTGTTTGTGCTGAGCGATAACAACAATTTTGCAAAGCTTCACTTTTTCATCCAATACTTGCTATCAGATATTGATGCGACTTTTGAAGACGATGAGCATGAGGAGCAACCACTCACGGAAGAGCAAGAAAAAATGGAATCTGCCAAACGAATCCAGAACCTGCTTTTCCCGAGTATGAGCAAACTGCTCGAGCCATTTTCTGATGCCTATTTCTACTACGAACCCAAAGACGTGGTAGGTGGAGATTTCTACTGGGGCAAAACGACCAAGGAGCATCAATGGATTATTATCGGTGACTGTACAGGACATTCAGTAGAAGGAGCCTTGGGTTCTGTGAGTGTGATGTCCATACTCAACCAGGTATTTGAGCATGACATGTCTCCACATCTATTGATTAAGGCGCTGCATAAGGGCCTGAACGATATCCAGGAACAAGACCTTACACAGGGCTATGGCATAGGATGCGAGATCATGGTTATTAAGTACCACAAGAAGTCCCATACTGTAGAATACAGCAGTAATGGCCTGTCCATGTATCTGATGAGAGATGGAATTACCAAATACAAAACCAAAAGTTCCTCATTCGCTCCCGAGGGCGTGCTCAAATACATCAGATCAAGGAAAATAAAACTAGAACCGAATGATGCTATTTTCACCTGCTCCGACGGCCTTCCAGACCAAATTGGCAAGAATGGGCGTAAACTGAAGGTGAAAGGAATGCTGGCACCCATCAAAGAACATAAAGAAGTGAGCAAGAAAACAATAGAAGATGCCTTCATGAAGTGGAAAGGCAATGCACCTCAAACTGATGACGTCATATTTTTATATCTAAAAGCATAATTTTTTAATGAAAGGCACCATTCACTATTGTCTGGAGGAAACAATACTTGACCAATATGGTAGGGAGGCATGGAATCAATGCAAACTGGCAGCAGGCATCCCAAAAGAGTATTCCTTTGGCCAGCAAATATTGGATGACTTAAATGAAGAAGACACGATCAAACTATTCATCCAGTCAGCTGATACACTTGATATAGATCTCAAATCGCTCTTTGACCAATTCGGTATATACTGGTGCTGTACTTATGCGCCAAATCTCTATCCTCAGTTTTTTCAAAAAGCCAGGTCTACTAAAGAAATGCTACTTGGTCTGGATCATATCCACCAAATTGTGACCAGTAAAAAACCCGGAGCTAAGCCACCGCGCTTTACTTATGATTGGTTGGATGACGGAAGACTTTTGGTCAACTATCAGTCTGAGAGAGGTTTGTTTGAATTGTTTGAATCACTTCTGAGAGGATTGGATCATAAGTTTGGTAGTCACACTCAAATAGAGCGCACAGATGATAACGGCCTCATTCTGGCATTTGAGGCTTAGTACTCTAGCTCGATGTATTTAAATGCCATACCCAAAATGTCCTCATAATCTTCACCAGTCTCTAACATATCTTCGTCATCTTCTTCATAGTACCAGTTGACCTGAATGGAACGATCGGTAGACTCCATGGCTTTGAGCATTCTCAGCATGTCAAAAATGCACTTGCTGCTACTGGTGTTAAAGTATTCTAAAGAGATGTCTACATGTACAGTACCTGTTACGTTGCTAAAAAGCTTCTTGATGTTATTGATCACAGGATAGTAGAACTGTACGGCATTCTCTGGGGTACTTTTCCCCTTCAGTTCTATTTTACGATTGGTAGAATCCAGCATAATGTATGGCGAGATTCTGGTGCTTTCAATTTGTAAGTCAATCACGGCGGTTTTTTAATGCGGGTTAATTTATAGGCATAATTGCCTCATTTGTAATATATTAAGTTAATCAATTAAAGTCATAATTCGATACTTAGCATGAGTGACCAAACGATGTTTTCGCATGCCGCAACCATTTTTACGGTGAAAGACCCCGATTCTTCGACAAAATTTTATGTCGACCTACTTGGATTTGATGTCACCTTCAGATGGAAATCACCTTCGGAGTATGTGGTACTAAAGAGCGGCACGGTATCTCTGCACCTGAGCAAAGGTGACATCAAAGCTGGTAATGGCATCATGTATGTTTTCGTTTATGATGTTGGCAAGGTGTACAACGAATTTGTGCGGAGAGGGCTGACTTCCATCTCACAACCTGAAAAACAAGAATATCAAATGGAAGACTTTGATGTGACCGACCCGGATGGTAATCGCATCACATTCGGATGTGGCCAGTAGTAATCCATAGATCATACCTCTAGATTGAACTCTGGATATTAACTTCGAGCCTGAATTTATTAGCACAAAAAAGATATGCCTGAGTTGAAATTAGTCTCCTGGAATGTGAATGGTATCCGAGCCATTCTAAAGAAAGATTTTCTAAAAGACGTAGCTGAAATGGATCCTGATATTCTTTGTCTCCAGGAAACAAAAGCACAACCGGAGGATGCACAAACAGCGCTAGAGTTAGTTCCGGGCTACCAGTACTACTTCAACTCCTCAAAGGCCAGAAAAGGTTACTCCGGTACAGCAATCCTGACCAAAAAAGAACCTTTGGACGTCATATATGATATGGGGATAGAAGAGCATGATCAGGAAGGCCGTGTAATCACCGCTGAGTTTGACCAGTTCTATCTGGTAACCGTGTACACACCAAACTCTGGAGCTGGGATGAAGCGCCTGGACTATCGCTCCGAGTGGGATGAAGCCTTCAGAGATCACCTAATGGCCCTGGATGAGAAAAAACCAGTAGTCGTGTGCGGAGATTTGAATGTGGCTCATACCGAAATAGACATTGCCAGACCAAAGGCCAACTACAACAAGACATCCGGCTACACTCAGACGGAGATTGATGGACTGGACAATATTCTGGAAGCAGGATTTTTAGACACGTATCGTCAGTTCTACCCAGATGAGGTGAAATACTCCTGGTGGAATTATAAGTTTAAAGCTCGTGAACGAAATGTCGGCTGGAGGATCGACTACTTCCTTGCCAGTGAGCGATTGAAAGATCAACTGAAAGGAGCTGAGATCCACAATGAGTATTTTGGTTCGGACCACTGCCCAGTTAGTTTACAGCTAGCATTAGACTGATCATTTCCTTCTTTTTCTGCTATTTTTGCGGCCTAAACATTTAACCCATGGATACAAAACAAATCCCCCTGCACCAACTCCACACCCAACTCGGAGGCAAAATGGTGCCATTTGCTGGTTTTGAGATGCCAGTGAGATACACCTCTGACAAGGAGGAGCACATGAAGGTACGTGAAGCCGTAGGTGTGTTTGATGTATCACACATGGGCGAATTCATGATCACCGGACCTGGAGCGCTTGACTTTATACAGAAAGTAACCTCCAATGATGTATCGAAGATCGTGGATGGACAAGCCCAGTATTCTTGCTTTCCCAATGACAAAGGCGGCATAGTGGATGACCTGATCGTTTATCGTTTTAATCAGGAAAAGTTCATGCTGGTAGTAAATGCCTCCAATATTGAAAAGGATTGGAACTGGATCAAAGGCTACAACAGCTATGATGCACAAATGGAAGACATCTCTGATGACATGGTGTTGTTTGCCGTGCAGGGACCTAAGGCAACTGCTACACTTCAAAAGCTGACGGATGTAGATTTATCAGGCATCAAGTTTTACCACTTTGCTGAAGGTGAGCTAGCTGGCAAGCAGATGATCATTTCTGGTACAGGATATACAGGTGCCGGTGGCTTTGAGTTGTACATTCAAAAGGAAGATGCTGAAGAGGTCTGGCATAAACTCTTTGAGGCTGGCGCAGAGTTTGGCATAGCACCAATAGGGTTAGGAGCTCGTGACACATTACGATTAGAAATGGGTTTTTGCCTGTACGGCAATGACATCACTGACGAAACCTCTCCACTAGAAGCCGGTCTTGGGTGGATCACTAAATTCACCAATGACTTTGTGAATGCTGAGGCATTGCAAAGGCAAAAGGAAGAAGGTGTCACCAGAAAACTCGTGGGATTTGAGATGGTAGACAAAGGCATCCCAAGACATGATTATGAGATCATGAATGAGTCCGGAGAAGTGATCGGCAAAGTCACCTCAGGTACCATATCACCCATGCTCAATAAAGGCATTGGTCTAGGATATGTACAGGTAGGTTATCACCAACCAGACAGCAAGATCTTCATTGCCGTACGTAACAAGCAACTGGAAGCCAAAGTAACCAAGCCTCCATTTATCAAATGAATCAAGTAGAAGTTTGCCTTACCCCAGAACTGATCCATCAGTTCAATCTGTCCAATAAAATAGTGGTGGCCGTGGATATCTTCCGTGCCACCTCATGCATGGTCACTGGCATGGCCCATGGCGTGAAAGCCATCTACCCGGTAGCCACTGTGGAAGAATGTCTGGAAAAGGGGACCAAAGAAGGAATGATTACCGCTGGTGAGCGCGGAGGACAAAAACTAGAAGAGTTTACTATAGGTAACTCTCCCTATGAGTACATGCAGGATGAGTTCAAAAATCAGTCGATAGTGGTGACTACCACCAATGGAACACGTACCATTCTTGCCTCTTTGGCTGCAGATCAGATACTCATCGGTGCCTTTTTGAATTTACGTGCAGTAGCCAATCATCTTGTCTCTTCGAGAAAGGACGTTGTAATCCATTGCGCTGGTTGGAAAGGAACAGTCAATATAGAAGACACCTTATTTGCCGGTGCACTTATAGAAGAAATAATGGCCACTCATAAAATAACTGGCGATCCAGCTCTGATGGCCCACCAGTTATACAAGGCAAATTCCCATGACCTGATGACCATCTCAAAGGAATCGTCCCACGCCAAAAGGTTATCTACCTTCGGTATAGGTAAAGACATAGAGTTTTGTATGAACCAAAGTCTGTATAGCGTACTCCCTGAATTCAAAGAAGGAAAGCTTCAGGCAATTATGTAAAAAGTGGTGGAATAGCACACTCGGTGATTTCCACGCTTTCCCATACTCCTCCACTAATGTAAGGCTCTGATGACTTCCAGGATTCCAATTCAGCTTCGGTAGCAAAATTCATTACCATGACTGAACCGACCATTTTTCCCTGTTCAATCATTGCCACAGCGTACAGAATTTTACCCTCTTCTTTGAGTTGCTTGACACCTTCCAGGTGCGCAGGTCTATTGGCTTGTCTGCGATCTGCGGCATCCTTACCATCTCTTCCTATTACTAAATAATGCATGCTAAAACTTCAATTTTGATCCAAATTCCATATCGCTGAGCTCTATCTCCAATGCCTTAGTGGAAAGCTGGATTTCTCTAAGTGAGATAAACAGGCTCAACAGTAAAAAAACCAACGATACACCAAAGATATAACTCCCCCACTGGCCAATTTTCAAATAAATAAAAAACATGGCCAACACACATAAGAACAGACTAGCTACTCCCATAAATTGCATCGCTCTGATTAGAAAAAGTCGTAATCTGAGATTTTTTAACTGGCCTTCCAAAATACTTTTGGGGTTTTCCAAATACATGGAATGCAGCTGCCGAATGATGTTAGCAATGGCCAGAAAACGGTTAGTATAGGCCAGCAGGAGAAGAGAAATAGCCGGGAACAACAAGGCTGGAGTAGTAAGAGTGACTTCCATTATTGAAGCTTTTCATTATTCTGATGACGTGTCGCATCTCGAATGTTCTTCTTTTCAAAATTCTTCTTGAGCGCGTCCGTCAGATTTACACCGGTCTGATTGGCAAGACAAATGAGTACCCATAGCACATCGGCCATTTCATCATCCAAATCCCGATTCTTGTCGGACTCCTTGAACGACTGTTCTCCATACTTCCTGGCCATGATTCGTGCCAGTTCACCCACTTCTTCTGTGAGTATGGTCATGTTTGTAAGCTCATTGAAATACCGTACACCTACAGTTTGAATCCACTCATCTACTTGCTGCTGAGCCTCCTCTATGGTCATAAGTTATTAACGTTCTACGTTTGCATCCAGATTTTCATTCAAATGAAGGATCTCAAAGCCTTCAAGGTCTAGTTTAGAGAGGAAAAAAAACAGGCGCTCTTCTTCACTAGCCCGTAGAGAATCCCGATCTGGCTCAAATTCACTGAAATGCTCGATAGGGAAACGCTTCCCGGGAGTATAATGATCCTCCCAAAAGAGTGCCTCATCTACATATCCATCTTCTCCATAGTAGTACTTATACTCAGAGGCGATGTTGTCGTCCTTAGAGACTACCACATGCCCGCTAAATATTGGAGCCATGTCCTGAAAGTAGAAGTAATCGTCTCGATCTATATGTGAGGTGTGAAGGACACCTACCAGTTTCAACAATTCCTTGTCCATGAAATAACCTCGTATCTTGTAGATAGAATCCCCCTGGTGGAAGTCATCCTCTCTAATACTGACCCGATGATTCGCATCAATGTCATGCACTTTCTCGTTTACAGCATTTACTAATGGACGCTTTTCACGACTCACTTCGGAAGAACACCCGAATAATATCAAGACACAAGTAGTTAGGTAAGTCAGCTTGATCATTATAGTTCTGATTTTTACACAATATAGTGATTTCCTCTTTTTATTAACTTTCTGAATGACAATAGAAGTCTGCCTGCTATCCAATAATGCCCCATCGAAAAAGCAACTCAAAACTCCATAAATACGTGAACATACAAAAAATCAAACCTATGAAACAACTTCCAATAAATCTCAAAACAATTCTGAATATCATGGGCATCATACTGATGACTATAGTGGCTCAAGCGCAACAGGATAAAAGCAAGCGTCCAAGCCCTCCAGATCGCACTTCGGCTGACGTAGATGGCTTGTCAGTTACTATTGACTACAGTCAACCCGGAGTGAAAGGGCGAAAAATCTGGGATGGTTTGGTGCCTTATGGCAAAGTATGGCGTACTGGAGCCAATGAAGCCTCCTGGATAGAAGTAAGCGAAGATGTGCAGATTGCTGGCAAGACACTACCAGCAGGAAAATATGGATTGTTCACCATACCGGGTGAGGAAGAGTGGACGATTATTTTCAACAAGACCTGGGATCAATGGGGAGCATATGAGTATGACAGTGAAAAAGACGTACTCCGTGTCACTGCTCCATCTGGCAAATCAGACAAGTTTTATGAGCGTTTTACGATACAGGTTGACAACACAGGTACTGTCACAATGAACTGGGAGAACCTGGCAGTGAAATTTGAGATCTCAAAATAAACAAAGAGGCTGTATCAAAAAACAGCCTCTTTTTTTATATGATATTCATTGATTGCTCTTTGATCTTTTCCAGCTCATCTTTCATCTGAACCACGGCACGTTGGATCACCGCATCATTGGCTTTGGCACCAATGGTATTGATCTCTCGACCAATCTCCTGGGAAATAAAACCTAACTTTTTCCCTTGAGATTCTTTGGCACCCATTACTTCTTTGAAGTACTCCAGATGTCTGCCAAGTCTTACTTTCTCTTCGGTAATATCCAGCTTCTCTATGTAGTAGATTAGCTCTTGTTCGAATCTATTCTGATCTATCTGAGTCTTTTCGCGGATATCTTCGATACTATTAGTGATTCGCTCCCTGATGAGCTTGATTCGCTCGGGGTCTCTAGCAGTGACTTCTACCAGCCCGGCTGCTATGCCATCTATGTAACTCTCCAGGTTTCGCTGGAGGGTCTCTCCCTCTGCGGCTCTGAAGGCATTACACTTGGCTAAGGCTGTCTCCAGTGTAGATTTTAATAATTCCCAATCCTCAAAACTGGAGGATTCATCGGCCACAATAACATCTGGTGAATGGAGTGCCAGGCGAAATAAATCTTTTGGATTAGCAGCCATCTCATTGGCCAGTTCTTCGTACTGTTTGTAATAAGTTCGAAACAACCCTTTGTTGATATGAATGTTGGGTTCTTCTAGTCCCAGTGGAATCAGCTCAATGGTCAGATTAACCTTACCTCTTTTGAGATGGTTGGTAATGATTGATTTGATTTCCAGCTCCCTATCGAGTATCTCTCTAGGTAGCTTGGTACTGAAGTCAAGAAACTTACTGTTGAGTGTCTTGATTTCTATTTTGATACGGTATTTTGAAGACTCTGCCTCTGCAGAACCAAACCCAGTCATTGATTGAAGCATCCGCAAATTTAGAAATCTAATCCGAGAGTTAGGTATATCCTGGTATCTCCTACTTGAAAATCTCGAATTGGCTTGGCTATATCCAGCTTCAAATAGTATCCTAATAACACCGTGCGAATACCTGCACCATAGCTTGCCAACCATGGATTTTGATAGTTGGATAAGTTGGCAGTGAAGTTAGAAGTAACGTATTTTTTAGTAAATGCGCTATTCTCTTGAGTAAATGGAGGCTTACCAGTCCAGGCTGTTCCCACATCATAAAACCCAATAATCTGGAAGTTCCTTAAGAAGGCAGAAGAAATAGGTGCACTAGACAAGTATCTGAACAAAGGCAACCGTAGCTCTGCATTGAACAACAAGGAGTTGGTTCCATATACCTCATTGTAGTCAAACCCACGTAGATTAGTCACAAACTCCGTAAACAGAATGTCGGAATTGTTGATACCATTGGAGATTTGCAGTGGATCCTCCGATCCCTGGTCTTCAAAACTCTGGAACACCCAATTCTGCATCCCACCAAGAAGAAATTTTTGAGCGTTTGGCCCCATAGATCTGCCGTAGAAAAGTCTCATGGCTAATGTAAACTCTCTGTGAATTTTCTGATAGTGCCGCAGATCTACTCTCAGCTTATTAAAAGACTTCTGCCCATCCAGCACACCTAGATATTGCTCAAATTCCACAATTCCTCTTGTCCCCTGGTAGATGTTAAAGCCTCTTTCGATAGTATTGTCTACTACCAGAGCGGCTCTACCACCAGCATATTGATCATTGGAATCTTCGGCCAGACTGATACTCGGATTGGTGTTTCGTACCGCCTCCCATTGTAGGTTTCGGAAAGAGGTATTCACATAAAATGGAGATAACTCCATCCTAAAGGTGTTGGTTAGTGGTAACGCTGCAGCCAGTTCAATTCGATTGAGCGTATATTTTTGGATAACCTCCTCTTCGGTCCTGCCCCGTAAAAAAGGTGAGTTTGGATCGATCAAATAAGAGTTGCGCTCAAAACGCAAATGAAAATCCGTCCAGTATTTCAAGTACTGGTATTCACCGTAGATATTACCAGTTTTCAGATTGGTATTGGCCAGAACCCCACCATTGAGCCGGTGATTTTCCAACATGTCATTGATCTCAGTCTCCAAAAGGAAACTGAACCCACGGATGGGGTCAATGGCAAAGGAAGTAATCAGGTTATTGAAACTGAATCTTGGCTCATAAGCCCTTGGGCCAATCACTGTGGTTTCTTTTTCAAGCTTCCTGTAGTTGGCAAAAAATGATTCGGGACGGAAACTAGGTCTCCTTTCAGAAGTAGGCTTTGTTGCCCGCTCGTCTTCAAACACGTAGTTATCCGTATCTATGAAATCTCCATTTATCTGTGGCTCTGGCTCTTCCTCCGCCACCGGAACCTCCTTCTCCACCTCTTTTAGTGAATCTACCTCTTCTTCAAAAACGAACGAATCCGGTAAAAACAAGGAATCTACAACCGTGAGTACTTCAGATACCGGTTGCACTTTATCAGGTTTAGCCTTAGGTACCTCAACTTTTTTGGAGGTTCGCTGAGCCAGAAACTTCGCTTGAAACATCCGCTGGCGTGCAGTCTGCGGAGTAAACATGCGTTGATCCAGGTTATATTCCTTAGAGAAGACACGTGTACGTCCATTGCTCAGCATTAGGAAATTCAGCCTGTCCGGATTGTAAGTGAGGTCATAATCGCGAATGCTGTATTCAAAATTAGAAAGCTGAACGAATGTGGAATCATTAAGATTGTATTTGTACAAGTTGGTTATACCTTTTTGATCGCTCAAGTAGAAAATCTCATTGCGATTCTTGACCAGTGGTTTGCGATCTACGCTATAGGTATTGGTGAGTCTGGAAAAGGAAGTGGTAGTAGTGTCCAGATTATAAAGAAACAGATTGAAACGGTCGGGTACTTCATCCAAATCTACCTTGGCCACATCTACTGAATCAGTTATTCGGTTGGAACTGAACACAATAGTGGAAGTACCAGGAATAAACACCGGATCCAAATCATCATACAGGTCATCTGTTATTCGCTTAATGGCATTTCTCCTCATGGAGATGAGGTAGAGATCATTTTGACCGCCAATATCTCCGCTTATGACTGCTAGCTTCCCATTGTCATTAAAAGAGAAACTCTCCACTTGTCTAAATCTGGTCAACGGTTTTTGGAATTTCTTCTTGGTCTCTACGTTGTAGGTGTTCAGGTACAGATATCCTCGTTTATAGAGTAACACGCCAAGATTTTCATCATCTTGCCAATCGATAAGTGGCAGATGATAGTCAATTTTCTGTTCATTGATCAGATATCCTCCATTCAATACGGTCGTTTCCTTGCCAGATTCTACATCCACCACATTGACTTTATATCTTCCATTTTTATGGTAGACATACGCCACTTTATTTCCTGCCGCGTTGGTACGAACATGATTGAGAATCACTTCACGGTTGGAGTAAGATGCCAATTCTTTGTCTTCTTCGGGCTTTCGGTAATTTTCTTCGATCTCCTGCTTTTGAAATAAATAAAAGTTCTGCCAGTCGTTTAGAAACTGCTTGAATGAAACGCCCAGCGTGTTGGAGATACTCGTTTCTTCATTCCGGATGATTCGTGTCAGGTTCAGTACATTGGAGATGTTGCTCTTACCATACTGCAAGGCTATGTAGTTCCAGATGGATTGGCCTACAATTGCCGCCTCCTCATTCTGGATCTTCACCAGTTTATTAATGTTTCGTCGCTCCAGGTAGTCACGCACGTAATCATCCATTTCGGCAGACCATCCATAGGCAAGGTATCGTGCAGCTCCTTCCACAAACCACTCGGGTAGCGAAAGCAAATAAGAGTTTTGAAAAATCTCTGCCAGACTGCCACCAAACATCATGTCGTTGATCAGCATCTCGGACATGTTGTACATGATCTCTTTCCTAAACTGACTTGACTGCCCTGGATAAGCAAGCTCTATTTGCAATTTGACAAAGTCAGTCTTACCGCCAATGGTAAAGACATCTCCTCCGATACCCATATTGCTTTGCTGCAGGTCCTGGACAGAGTTATAGATGAAGATTTTGGTTTTGGTGTAAGGAGCGTATCCAAGAATGTCCGTCAGGTCTACGAACTCATCTTCCAGGTATTCCAACGCCTCCTTGGCATATTCCTGACCTCCAGGGTAATAATACACTTCGAAATTATTGGTGGAATAGTAATACCAGTCGAAACGCTTGTATTGGATTCGGTTGTGACCAAACTGCGTGTGATAGTACTGTGCAAACACACCCATACTGGCAAAGAATAGTATGATGGAAACAACCGTCTTTCTCATATTTTCACTCTCCTAACATCTACTTCAGGCAAAAGTTCACCGCTTCGTTCGAGGTAATTTACGTATTGACCAGCAAAAAAAGGAACGAGCGACACTCCTTTTGTACCAAACCCGTTGAATATGCCTACCTGTGGATGATCCGTATGCTGGCCTATGAAAGGCCGCCGGTCATATGTAGCTGGACGCACACCTGCTGATTTACTCACAATTGTATATTCTTTCTGATAGAGTTTATGTAACCTATCTTGAAGGTTTTTGATTCCCTTTTCAGAAGGAACATAGTCTAAATGATCGTGATCATAAGTGGAACCCACGCTAAAATGGCCATTCTTTGGTAGCACAAAAACCCCACGATTTACAATCATATCTTCAGGTAACGTAGTATCTATCTCCAGAATTTCACCCTTCACTGGTTTGAAAGGCAAGTAATTCCACAAAGGGTTATCAGTTACCATTGGCCCATCACAAAAAATCACATAGTCTGCTTTTATATTTTTGTAATGAGCTCCATCTGCCAATTTCAGCTGACTATGATCAAACAACTCATTGGTATAGTTTCCCTTATCCTCCAGCACGTGTCTAATCCCCCTGATCATATCTGGTAAGTTGACATATCCCGAATAGTTCAGCAACAAACCACCAAATTCATCCCTTACACCTTTTATCCCTGAAGCTTTAGTGAGAATCTCTTTGATATAAGGCTGGTAAGCCAGCTCAGCCGCTTTTCCTTCCCAGTCGTTTAGCTCCTCATGGCTATAAAACGGTCGATAAATGGATTTAGGATATAAAAACTTCAGATCAACTTCTCTTTCCAGCTGCTGATAATAAGGCTCCAGAATAGGAAAGAGCGAATCCGCCAACCAAGTCTTGACCATTTGCCTGCCAGTGATCGGGTTGTAAATACCAGCAGCCTTGTTCGACGAAGTATTTTCTGTCTCATGATTGATTACATGCACATCTCTACCAGCGCGAATCAATTCTACCGCCAGAAGACTTCCAGCTATTCCCTGCCCAACGATCAAATAATTTACTTTTTTCATCGGCTATCGTTATTTTCCACAAATTTGCAACACAACCACATGAAGACACACAGGCAAATGAAGATAAAATCTCTTGTTTTTAACCCCTTCTATGAAAACACTTACATTCTCTGGGATGACACTCAAGAAGCCATAATCGTTGACCCAGGGTGCTATGAAACCTACGAAATTGATGAGTTAAAAAGATTCATTCACGAGCAAAAGCTTCAGGTGAAGGCAATCGTCAATACGCACTGTCATATCGATCATGTGCTTGGCAACTACACGCTTAAAACTCATTATAATTGTCCTCTGTGGATTCCTAAAGGCGAAGCGGAAATCTACCGTGCTGTAGAAGCATATGCACCACAGTGGGGAATCAATGGATTTACCTATGCAGAGCCGGACAGCTTGATGGAAAATGATGCTGTGATCCGGTTTGGAAACACAGAACTGTCCTCCATTTTTGTGCCAGGGCACGCACCTGGTCATCTCATGTTTCATCATATTCAGGATAAGGTAATCATTGGCGGAGATGTTCTTTTCAGAGAGAGTATTGGTCGTACTGACCTTCCTGGTGGGAATCACGAGGACCTTCTAGCCAATATTCAATCTAAATTATACATTCTGGAAGATGAAATAGTAGTCTATCCAGGGCACGGACCAGAGACGACCATTGGCCATGAAAAACAATTTAACCCTTTCGTAAGAGCCCAATGACCAAACATCTACCCAACACACTGACCTGTCTGAACCTGATCACAGGTGCTATGGCGACTATCACTATCACTACTGGTGATTACCAGCAGGCCATCTACTTCGTACTAGTGGCTGGGTTATTTGATTTTCTTGATGGTTTTGTGGCCAGGCTACTTAAAGTACAATCCAGCATTGGTAAAGAACTGGACTCGCTGGCCGACATGGTTTCATTTGGTCTCGTGCCAGCCTTGTACATGTTTCGGGCTATCGGTGAGGAGACCACTCATCCTTACTTGCCCTATGCCGGACTGTTGATAGCAGCATTTTCTGCACTGCGGCTGGCTAAGTTCAACGTAGATGATTCGCAATCAGATCAATTTATCGGAGTACCTACTCCAGCTAATACCATATTAATTACCTCTTTGGCATTCTTACCTCAGGGATTCCCTATGTCCCTTGTCACCTTACTCGCATTAACCGTTGCTTCCAGTTTGCTATTGGTTGCCAACGTACCCATGATCGCTTTGAAGTTTAAAGGAGCTGGCTGGAGTGGCAATGAATTAAGGTATTCGCTGATAATCGCGCTTCTTGCCTTATTGGCTATTTTCAAATTAGCAGCTCTGCCAATGCTCATTCCTATTTACATCTTCTTTTCGCTCTTGGGGAATTTTGTGGCTAAAAAGGGCGTTTCAAAAAATAATTAGAAAAACGATCCGTTTGTGAACTATATGAAACCCCATCTATCACTAACCTTTATACTGTCCATACTGATGGCGAGCGGCCAAAGTGTGCTGTCCCAGGGGGAATGGATAAAAATCGGCATCACTCAAGAAGGTATTTATAAATTGGATCATTCCTTCATGACAGATGCTGGTATCCCAAGCACAGTCGACCCCAAAACGATCAAACTATACAGTCATGGATTTCGAGGCACATTACCTCAAGCAAATGCGGTCCAAAGGTCTTTTGATCCGGTAGAAGTGGCCATGCTCGGCATAGGTACCAATGACCAATCACTTGATCAGGGTGACTACTTCCTCTTCTATGGACAGGGTCCACACAAACTACTCTTTGATGCCGAAGGCAATCTGGATTACGAACACAACATTTATTCTGATACGCTGTATTTGCTGATGACCTATGGAGGAAAGGCAGGTAAACGCATTCAAACCAGGGCAACTCTTCCAACCACAGCAGAGACCAAATCAACCTATCAAAAACTGATCGTTTATGAAAAAGATGAGTACAATCAATTAGGCTCAGGGCGTAGATGGTTAAGCACTGGTGTGACCAGAAGTAATCCTATCATGGATTTCAGTTATAATGTAGCAAATGCGACAGGACCTGTAGATCTATGGACCTCATTAGCAGCAGATTCACAAAGGCCGTGTTCCTTTGATGTACTGATCAATGGCGAAGAACTGGGCCGGGTAAATATCGACTCAGTGTCAGGTGCCAGCTACAGCCAAAAACAGAAATACAGTGAAGGTTTTTTCAGTACGTCTATTAGTTCCAGCTCCCTGGACTTGAGGCTTCGATTCAATCATGGCGCAGGTAGTTCCAAAGGGTTTTTAGACTATTTTATCCTGGGAGTGACTTCTAACTTTAGCGATGATCAGGACATCATAAAGCTTGCTCCAGGCACTTCCAGCTCATGGGAAATTGGGGACAACCAGCTCGTATGGAACATTACATCCGTAACCTCACCAGAGGCAATTCCAAATGAGAGCGGGAAATTCACAAACAATACCACTGAGTCGGCCCTGGCTGTTTTCAATCCGGAATCAGCGCTAGAGCCAAAACTAGTTGGCAAAGTGGCGAATCAGAATATCAAGAGTCTGGCCAATGCTGAGGCCATAATTGTTACGCATCCACTCTTTCTGACACAGGCCAATCGTCTGGCTCAATTTCACCAGTCCTACGACCAAATGAATGTGGGAGTGGTCACTGTACAGCAAGTGTACAATGAGTTTTCTGCTGGCTCTCAAGACATTACTGCCATTCGAGACTTCCTTAGATACTGCTACCTCAATGGCGGAAACTTGAAATATGCACTGCTATTTGGAGATGCTTCATATGATTACAAAAACCGGGTAGCCAACAACACCAATTTTGTCCCCATTTACGAATCCAGAGAATCTGCACACAACATTTTCAGCCATTCATCTGATGATTACTTCGGATTCATGGAAGAGGACGAAGGCTACTGGAGCGAAGGGAAACTCCGAAACAATGGGCAATCCTATGACGAACCTTATGAGGATCACACATTGGAAATTGGGATAGGGAGACTGACAGCCAAGACAAAAGAAGAGGCCCAGCACATAGTAGATAAGATCATTCGGTATAAGACGGCCAAGCAGACTCTGGGTAAATGGAAACAGCAGATCGCCTACCTGGTAGATGATGGTGACAATAATGAACACATGCGACAGGCTGAATACTTTTCTGGAATAGTAAACGATAACTACTATGCCTACAATGCAAAAAAACTCTACCTGGACAGGTACGATCAGGATGTAGACCCCGGACCGGACTCACCAATCACACGTGATGTGACCAATACATTGAAAGATGGCGTATTCCTGTTCAACTATATCGGACATGGCAATGAATTCCAGTTAACCTCGCTGAACGAATTGGCTATTGATCTGGATGTAATCAGAAGCCTAAGCAATAGACATAAGCTGCCACTTTTTGTAACTGCCACCTGTGAATTTGGTAAATATGACAATCCCATTAGGGACTCTGGGGCGGAGCTTTTGTTGTCACATGACAATGGGGGCGCCATAGCGCTGGTAACAACCACTCGCCCGGTTTATGCCCATACGAACGAACCAGTAAATGTGGCCTTGCACGAAAATTTGTTTGCTAAAATTGACGGTGAGCACCCACGGCTAGGCGACGTTATGAAGAATGCCAAAAACCAAAGTCTAAGTGGTCCAATCAACCGCAATTTTGCGCTGCTCGGCGATCCAATGCTGCGACTGAATTATCCAGGATATGACATCACCATGGATCAATTCCAACAACAGGCAGATACCTTGAGTGCGTTAGAAGTATTTCGAATCTCCGGGGCTATCATGGATGGTGCCACACTGATGGAAAGCTTTAATGGAACGGCTACAGTGACCATTTGGGACATTCCACAAACCAAGATCACCAAAGGAGACGAGAGTGATCCATATACTTTTGAAGAACAAACCAATGCGCTCTACAGGGGTGAATTCTCAGTAGTGAATGGTCTCTATGACACAGAGATTATTCTCCCCAAAAACATATCTTACAAATATCAACCTGGCAAAATCACGCTCTACGCATCTGATAAGACCAACTTCATGGACGCCAAAGGTTCCACAAAAAACTTTGTGCTGGGAGGTACATCATCAAACCTCGCTGAAGACTCCACGCCACCAGAGATAAACCTATACCTCAATGAACCAGATTTTAATTCTGGTGGCACAGTAGGTCGCAGTAGTCTATTCATTGCAGAGTTGACTGATGAAAATGGGATCAATATATCCAGCAATGGCTTTAGCCAAGGCATCACACTCCAGCTAAACAATGAAGAAACCATAGAAGTCAATGAGTTCTACACTGCCGAAATGAATACCTATAAAAAAGGATATGTTGTTTACCCATTGCAAAACCTGGAGCCTGGAAAATATACGGCTACATTAAAAGTATCGGACACATACAATAATTTCACTGAGAGCACAGTTGAGTTTAAAGTATCGGACAAGCCGGTTCTGAAAATTTACAATGCCCTGAACTACCCCAATCCAGTCAATACTAACAGGCTCACCACTTTCAGTTTTGAACATGACCGGGAAGATGAGAAGCTGGAAGTAGATCTGGCATTGTATAACCTGCAAGGTCGTGTGGTCAATCAATGGGATTACACCATCGACAGCAGTCCTCGAAAAATTGACTACCTAACCTTACGATTGTCGAATTTTCAGGGAAGTGATTTAGAAAAAGGAATATACTTGTACCGGCTGAGAGTTAGCAGTACACTTGATGGCGCCTCCAATGAAATAGTGAAGAGGCTAGTAATCATTAATTAACTATCTTTGCCACCTTAAAATTTTTGCTTGATGAACGTACATCTGAAGAAGTCATTTTGGTTTCTAGCATTTATTGCACCACTTTTTGCAACAGCCCAATCCAACGCTCCCATCCTTTCGGGACAGGACACTTCCAGAAATCCCATCACCGTAGCGGTACCCTTTGTAGGGTTTGCTCCTGATAGTAGAGGTGCTGCCATGGGAGATGCCGGTGTGGCCAGCTCACCTGATGCATACAGTGTGCACTGGAACAATGCCAAACTGGCTTTCATAGAAGATGACCTGGGTTTCTCCTTTTCTTACTCACCGTGGCTTGGCAACATCGTGGATGACATGTCATTGAATTACCTCACTTTCTATAAGAAAATTGACAGAATACAAACCATTGGTGCTTCAGTGCGGTATTTTGATCTGGGTGAAATTCAGCTCACTGACGCCAACGCAGAACCTCTTGGACTGGAAAATCCTCGTGAAGCGGCATTTGATGCTACTTACTCTAGAAAACTATCAGAAAACATTGGTCTCGGAGCCACCATCCGCTACATCTGGTCCAACTTGTCTGGCAATATCACAGGTGCACCAGATGCCAAAGCGGGTACTAGTGTGGCGATTGACCTTGGATTCTATTACAACAAGGAACTTGTATTTAACGGTAAAAACTCTGAACTCTCATTTGGTGCTCACTTATCCAACTTTGGTCAGAAAGTAACCTACAGCAACGATTCCAATGAAGATTTTATCCCAACCAATTTAAGATTGGGTGGTGGATTCAAAACCAACATAGATCCATACAATAGCATTACGCTCCTTTTGGATTTCAACAAACTGTTAGTCCCTACACCTCCATTCTACCAACTGGATGAAAATGGAGAAGTAGTGAATGACGCCAACGGAAACCCCGTCATACTCAGAGGAAAAGATCCGAATAGACCACTGTTGAGTGGTGCATTTGGTTCATTTACAGATGCTCCAAATGGTTTCAGTGAGGAGATTCAGGAGATCATGATATCCACTGGTGTGGAATACAAATACCGAGATGTATTCGCTGTACGAGCCGGATACTTCCACGAGCACAAAAACAAGGGCGACCGAAAGTATTTTACAGCAGGACTTGGGTTTAAATACCAGGTTTTTGCTATCGACTTCTCTTATTTAGTTCCTCGCGACAATAACCATCCACTAGGTGATACCTTAAGGTTGTCTTTTGTGTTTAGCTTTGACACGAAAGATGAAGAACCTACTGATGGATAGAACCAAAGCCCCCGTATCTGTTGAGATCGAAAGACCCAATCTCCCTTCCATAGATCGGATATCGCTAACGAACGATCTAGAGATTCACGTACTGAATCAAGGAAAACAAGATGTGGTTTTATTCGAAATGGTCATACCAGTGGGGCGCTATCAGGAACCTGCCCCTGGTAATGCTTACTACCTATTCAAAATGATCACTGAGGGCACCTCCAAACACAGTTCAGAGGAAATCGCCAGCTTTTTCGATTTCTATGGAAGTCATCTGGAGATTACACCTACTCTGGATCATGTCAGCATCAAGTTATTCTCGCTGAACCGGTTCTTCCCAAAGGTGCTACAGATGCTGATGGATATGCTGATAGATAGTAGCTTCCCTCAGGAAGAATTTGAGATTCTGAAGCAGATTCGTGTACAGCAGATCAAACAGCAGGAGGCTAAAAACAATGTTTTTGCCAGTTTGAAATTTCGTGAGCTGCTCTATGGAACTGATCACCCATACGGTAGACGGGTGACGGCCGAGCAAGCAGCTTCCACGTTACTTGATGAAGTGATTGCCTTTAAAGGCGCACTTCTTACCAAACCTGTATTGTTTATTACAGGAAAGGTGACCGATGATGAACTGCAAGCTGTACGAAATAGTCTGACTCTGCCGTTTACCCCTCCAACAGCAAGGCGCTCCAACAGATTACACCCTGGAGTGTCAGAACAGATCACTAAGGAAGGCAGCACCCAGGCAAGTATACGTCTGGGCAAAATCAGCATAGATCGCCATCATCCAGACATCCACCAGTTCAAGGTTGCCAATGAACTACTTGGCGGATTTTTTGGCTCGCGATTAATGAAAAACATCCGTGAGGAGAAGGGTCTGACCTATGGCATTCACTCTTCCACTTTGCATTTGCAAAACTCTTCCTATTGGTACATTGGATCTGAAGTACTTCAGGACAAAGTGGAGTTGGCATTGTCGGAAATCCAGAAAGAAATGGAAAAGCTTAAGAATGAACCTCCTTCCAGTCAGGAATTTGGCATGGTGATTAACTATATGAAAGGCAAGTTTCTGGGTTCATTCGATTCGCCGTTTAGCTCTCACAACATGATGAAAAGCCTCACGCTAGACGGACTCACAGAAGGATTTTTCTATACGTACTTCGACACCTTACAAAAAATGAAAGCTGAGGATATTTGTGTCACTATGAATAAGTACCTGACAGGCGACCCGCTTACCACTCTCGTAGTATCCTAGTCTCCCTTCTTCTGCAGCAGTAGATAATCTCCTTTGATCTCTATTTGATTGTAGTCAAATGGCAATTTGGTGTAGCCTTGATAATCAATTAGTCCTTTGGCGCCATTGGATGTCACTATGAGCAGCTCCCTGTCCGTATCTACTACCTCAGCATAGTTGGGTCTTACAATGAATCGGCCATTTACGTCACAAATTCCTACCTTATTGTCCCAGTCGATTATTTTGTAGTTATCGGTAGGTAGACGTTCAATTCCTTTCCATTTTACATCCACCACTTCCTTACCTGAAGGCGTGATAATCCCATAATCTTCGCCAGTTTGAATAATAGCCAACCCATTCTTGAAGGTACTAGAATAGCGATAAAACGGTTGAATCTGTAGAATCTCATATTTATCAATGAAACCCCACTTTCCTAGCAACATTACCGGAGCAAGGCCTTCATTATATGCCTGAGCAGAATCATACCTATTAGCTACTCTAAGTTTGCCATTTTCATCTACGAATCCATGCTTTCCATCCTTAATGATGTGAAAGAATCCCTCAGAAAAACCGAGAACATCCTCCACCTCATCTGCAGCCTTTAATACCTGACGGCCCGACACATGTACCAATGTAGCTCCCGAACTGTCCCGCATTTCATAGTATGCATCATGCACGGAAATCTCATCATACTGCGAGTGGATATAATGTCCCAATGAAGTAATGGCTCCTACCTTGTCACCATTAACAAGTTGAAGATATCCATTAGCAGGAAGGACCTGATAAGGCAGGCTGTGAATCACCTCACCGAGTTCATTAAAAATGTAGCTGGCCTCTCCTTTTTCAGCTATGTAGAATTGATCATAATCATAGATGCTATCATACTCTGATAGGATGAGCCAATCATCGCTAAAGGACTTCACACCCCACTTTCCATAGTTTTTAGCTAGAAAGTGATTCGCGCTGAACGACTTTTGAACTTTTTCGAAGGTGTAGTTTAGCATCACATTGCCTCTAAAATCCAACCACCCCCAATATCCATTTCTTTTAGCAGGGATGTTTCGATTAGAAGCAAATCCCAACTGCTGAAACGGGCGCTCATTCATTTTCCTCCCAAACAAGTTGTAAACGTCCCAATCGCCTTTGCTATTGGTGAAAAAGTAAAGACTGTCCACAGCTACTGAATCAAATCCAGCAGCTACCTCTCGACCATCAGTTTTATAAATCCCCCATTGCTGCAGTTTGCGATTTTTGGTAATCAAGAACCCATTTCGAATGGACTTGAGAGAGTTCTGCTGGTCCGTGAAGAGCAAATCACTGGCAGCAAGAATATGTTCCGCATTGTTCACATGTGCAATGAGTAAGTTGTGGATGGGCTCGTGAGTGATGGAGTCGCAGGCAATCTCCAGCAGATTTTGATTTTGACCCATTAGATCTAATTCGGATACCTGCCAGGACGGAAATGGTACTGCTCCCTGATCAGTAATAGACTTGTACTTTATATCGAGAATTAACTTGCCATTGACATCAAGCTTTCCCTGATAACCTTCGTTGGTGACGACATATCCATCTGCCAATAGGTCTACATGATCTACCCAGCCATTTACCAGGTCTTGCCCGTCAAGTGAATAAAGCCTGCGCTTCATCCCTTTATTCCACACTTCTACCAACGAGCCCACCTTATTGAGGCTCTCATAAATCGTAGGGATAAAGACCTCTTCCGATCCAACCATTCCAAAAAGAATATCACTGTTGGTATATTCGGAAACTTTGTAACGATCCTCGGCTAATTCGTCAATCGTGAAGTAATTAAATCCCAGAATGACATCACCTTTGTCATTTATGAGTCCGCGTTTTACCACATTGGAGTAATGAGTGACCTTGCCAGCTTCAAATAACTGACCATTGAAAGGCTCCAGTACCTTATACCTTGGGCTCTCTATTTTTCTGGTTTTGATATTAATGAGGCCCCAGCTACCATTTTCATAAAAACCGATAGTCTGATTAATGATGTCATTCTTTCCATTAGACCATCCTAGCTTTTCATATATAGCCGGAACAACGACCTTACCTTCCTCATCAGCTACACCTTGGAGACCTCCTGAGGTATAGATTTTCAAATCCCCGGCGCTAGCTAGTAAGGATACAGAAACTAAGAGGAACAATGCACAATATCGCATGCTCAAATATAAAGAGGGAATTTTCAAGAAGATTACTTAGATGGCTCTGTTTTCTCTTCTTCTAGATTAAACAGGTCATTTAGCACACCAACGAGTGTCTCAGCCTCACCACGCTTGCAGGCAGCCTTCAGCTGAAGCACAGGCAACTTGATCACTTTTTGGATCATTCCTTTTGTGGCTTTATCCAGGATCTTCGCTTCGTTTGCACTCATCTTACCTACATACCGGGCCAACTCCTGCTTGCGGATGTCTTCAAGCGCCTGCTTTAACTTTTTGATGGTAGGGGATACTTCCATCTCTTGAGACCAGTTGTTGAACTCAGCAATACTCTCATCTATGATGGCATTAACTGCTGGAATAACTGATTGGCGTTGTTCTAAAGCTTTAGAAGCTTTTTCCTGCAGCTGATCCACATTGTAAAGAATGACACCTGATACTGCTTCTACATCTTCATCAATGCTACGTGGCACTGAAAGGTCGATGAGCATTTTTGGATGATGGTTATCTTTTAGTTTGGCTTGGGTAATAATAGGCTCAGGTACCTGTACAGCACTCACCACCACGTGCGACTCGGCCAGGACCGAATCCAGTTCTTCAAGTGGAGCAACATGATATCCCAGACTCCCAGCCAAATCCAAAGCCTTTTGCTCGGTCCGATTGACAAGCGTCACCTGAGCTTTTAGCCCTTTGAGGTTTTCAACCACATTTTCACCAATCTCCCCTAAACCAACTACTGCGATTTTGGGATTCGTAAAGGTGCTGATAAACTGCTCTACCACATTCACAGCAGAAGAAGCCACAGAAGCATTGCCATCTCGGAATGGGGTCTCCTGGACCATTCGCTTATTGGTATAGAAAATCGTGTGAAGCAATCGGTGTAAAAACGGCCCAGCCATTTGCTCATCTGCAGACCACTGATAGGCTTTCTTCACCTGGTTGGTGATTTGTATATCTCCCAAAACCATCGATTCCAATCCGAGGGAAACACTGAATAGATGCTTTACCGATTGGTCATAATCCATCTGCTGAAAGTAATCTGCAGAAGGTAAGGAGGTAGATATGCCATGAAAGACGTCTACCAGAGCAGCCAACTGCTCAGCAATATCCTCCGGTGCATTGTAATAAATCTCAGTGCGATTACATGTAGACAATATCAGCGCTTCCTCCACGGCCAATACTTCCTTCATCTGGTGAAGAAACTGCTTGGTTTGGCTTTCATCAAATGCCACAGCCTCTCTCACTTCCAGTGGAGTATTTTTATATGAAATCCCTATCGCTCTAAAGTTACTATGCATCTGCCAGTCCTTACGTACCTATAGTTTTACTAGTCTGCAAAAATAATCATCACAGAATGACTTACCACATGACAATTGTCATAAAAACTAATTATTTTGGTTTTGAACAGCGGTTCTATGCTAAGAATATTACGTCAATGGATTATCGACCACTTCGGATTTACCAAATCAGAAGCGAATGGTACTCTGATCCTCATAATCATTGTGGTCATCACCTTCATAGTCCCGAAAGTCTACCATATACATACAACTGGGAAGAATAAAAGTTTCACTGTGGATCAGGAAAAAATGGAGCAGTGGACCAAACAACTTGAAGCTTCCATCAAACCAAAAGAAAAAACCGACAAAGTAGCTGAGCGTTCTGTTCAGCGATTTCTGTTTGATCCAAACAATGCCAGTGAAAGCGAGCTGATTAGTTTAGGGTTTGCAGACAAAGTGGCCTCCAATATAGTGGCCTACCGAAACAGTGGGGGTGATTTCAAAATCAAGAATGATCTTAAGCGGATCTATGGAATCTCCCAGGATCACCTCAGCGAAATCTGGGATTTAATAGAGCTGCCAAATGAATATCAATGGACCGAGACGGATAAACCAACCTTTGATCAACCACGAAAAAAAGAACCTGAACCAAAAGAAGAAATAGTAGCTTTTGATATCAATGAAGCTAACGCCGAGCAGCTTCAGGACATCCGCGGGATTGGTCCCGTACTTTCTGAGCGTATCATTAAGTTTCGGGATTTACTCGGAGGATTCCACTCTACTAGTCAGTATCAGGAGGTTTATGGTCTGGATACGGCGGTAATCAATGCTCTCAAAGAAAAATCATTTATCTCTTCTGGGTTGCCGCATCAGTTAAATCTCAACAAAGATTCGTTGCAACAGCTATACCAACACCCTTATATTGATTACAAACTAGCTCGTGCCATTTACAACTACAGACTTCAACGAGGACAGCTTGATTCTGTAGCTCAGATTAAATCAATAAAGATTCTGAGTGACAGCCTATATGAAAAAATATATCCCTATCTTTCATTGAATCCGTGATGGAATCACTATGGAGAAAATACTGAAGACTTATTTACGTAGGTTAACAAATCTCTCCGGAAATAATCGATCGCTTTTACTGCTGCGCTTAATATCAGATCAATTTCTGGATTTGCACAACCTTGATTTTGCTGATGGCAAACCTAGTTTTCATATAGTTGAGGAGCTGATTGCCAAAAAAGACAAGATCAAACTGTGCGATGAATTTGATGCACGTGACAGCATGGTCAACGCCAACAGTGTGAAGCTTCGCAAAATCTCCAGGATCGAAGAGTTCATCTTTCAGGAGCGGGGCGCCAAAGACCTTTACATTGGTTGGCCGTTTATAAGAGGTAAGTTCAGTGATGGGACTTTGGTACGGTGTCCGTTGATCTTTTTTCCGGTTTCGCTTAGTAGAGAAAAGGGCAGCTGGTATCTGGAGCAACGTAGAGATGTCAATATTACCTTCAACAAAACTTTTCTACTGGGCTACTCTCACTACAATGACACTCAGCTGGACGAAGAGCTCATCGAAGCAGTGCTAAACGACCTTGACTCAGATAGCACGGTCTACCGCACTCAACTATATGAGATCTTAAAAGACAGTAACCTGGAGCTCAACTTCAACCAGCAAAACTTCATGGATAAGCTTCAGGTTTTTAGCAACTACAAAAAAGCTCAATTTGAAACTGTAGAGAAAAATGGGGTGCTCAAATTGCATCCGGAGGCTGTTTTAGGCATATTTCCACAGGCCGGGTCTTACCTGATGCCAGACTATCTCAAGCTATTAAATGACAAATCCATAAAGGACCTTTCGGAGTTTTTTGAGTCCAGAGTCAAAGACGACCCAGACGAAAATCAGAATATTCGCTTTTCTGATCAGGTGAAAGAAGAAACTACTTTCACACCATTTGACATGGATGCATCGCAAGAGCACGCCCTGAAGCTGGTAAAAAAAGGCAATTCACTGACGGTACAGGGACCTCCAGGTACTGGCAAATCGCAGTTGATTTGCAACCTGATCAGCGACTACATTGCCAGAGGCAAAAATGTGCTGCTGGTGTGTCAGAAAAGAGCTGCACTGGACGTGGTGTACCACCGTCTGCGTCAGCAAGAGCTGCATGACTTCATCGGACTGGTACATGACTTTAAGAATGATCGCAAGAATATATTTGAGCAAATAGCCAGACAGGTGGATAGCATAGATGAGTACAGGCAAAAAAACAATGGCCTGGATGCTATCCATCTGGAACGTACTTTTTTACACTCCAGCAGAAAAATAGATCAGCTAGTAGAGGAGCTTGAGGAGTTTAAAAAGGCGCTGTATGACGAAACAGAATGCGGCAAATCAATCAAGGAGCTGTATCTATCATCGAATCCCGACGAGCCATCCATTTCGCTAAACCAGGAATACCGACAGCTACATTATGATGTAATTCCAGATTTCTTGAGTAAACTCAAACGATACCTGGACTATTACGAGCGTTTTGAACAGCAGGAGTGTTTCTGGAATGAAGGACCTTCATTCGGCCATTTTGCTACTCAGGACCTACTCAAATTGAAAGAAATTGTGTCTGAGCTTCCTGCGTTTGAAGCCAATCTCAAACGGGAATCAAGTAGCTTCTCTCAAGAAGAGCTGGACTTTGAATCTTGCTTACATTTTCTGACCAACATAGAAGCGCTTGAGCAGCTTCAATCCAACCTGGATAATGAAACGGTTTTTGAGTATTACCAGCACATGATTGCCAATGACCCAAATAAAGATCCACAATGGCTATCAAATATGGAGCGCACAATGCTTCAATGCTTTAAGGGAGCTGGCGCTGAAATCTCTTTAAAGCCAGAAGAACTGGGAAGATTTCAAGAGTCTCTGGAGCACGCTATCAAAGCACGCAAAGGTCTCTTCAGCTGGCTGAGGTGGAGGCTTTTCTCTGCAGATAAAATATTTGTGACCAGAGTACTGGTGGCCAATGAACTAAAAAGCAATAAAGAAGGATTCGAAATCCTACTCCAGCGAATCGACAACCGTTTGAACTACGAGCACATTGTCTCCCAAATAGAAGGAACGGACTGGATGATCGATTTCCCAAAGTCGTTTAGAAAAATAGATATCCAAAACTGGTTTTTCTATCAAAAGCTGGCGCTGAAATGCATTCATTTAACCAGGTCTATCCGCACTCTGAATGACATACTTCCAGTTAAAAATTTTGATCGCAAAAGCTATGTAGACCATCTGGGCCAGCTCATCTCCTTCCTGGAGAAAATACCGGTACAAATGCAGCTATGGAGTAGATACATTTCCGAGCGACAGGTACGAAGCGTTTTGCTGGGGAAAAAACCACTGGCTGAAGTCCAAAAGGAATTGACAAGAGACTTTGATGCTTTGGTGGAATACCACAATCTAAAAGGCGAATTCAATGCTGACCAAACAAAAATCATCAGCACACTTTTGGACAGAGAATACCACACCAATGAGCAAATCATCGAATTATTTCAGAATAGCCTGGCACTGGCCTGGATCGATCATATCGAAATCAAGTATCCGAGTCTAAGGTCGGTTTCTTCACATCGCCTGGATCACCTCACTCAGGAGCTTCAGGAGACGATTATAGAAAAGAAGGATGTGAGCAAGGAAATACTCCTTCTGAAATCCCGAGAGAGAACCTATGCCAACCTGGAGTACAACCGCCTCAACAACCTGGTGACTTACAAAGACCTCTACCATCAGGTAACTAAAAAGCGCAAAATCTGGCCAATCAGGAGAGTGATTTCACAGTTCCATGAAGAGATTTTTTCTTTACTGCCTTGCTGGCTGGCATCTCCTGAATCTGCTTCTGCCATTTTCCCAATGGAAGAAATGTTTGACCTGGTCATTTTTGATGAAGCTTCTCAGTGTTTCGCTGAGCGGGGAATACCGGCAATGTATCGGGGAAAGCAAGTGGTTATAGCCGGGGACGACAAACAACTTCAACCAAACGATCTGTATCGAGTGCGCTGGGAAGATGATGATGAAGAGACTCCGGAGCTGGAAGTCGACTCGCTGCTTTCTCTCGCCAAGCAGTATTTGCTAGAATCTGGGCTCCGAGGACATTATCGCAGCAAATCTCTTGAACTCATTGAGTTTTCAAATATCCACTTCTACGACGGCAAGCTCAAATTACTCCCTGAGTTTCATCGAGAAGCCGATCGCAAACCTGCCATCGAATACCTAAAAACTGATGGCATTTGGGAAAACAACACCAATCAAAAAGAGGCCGGCATAGTGGTGGATATGATTGAGACGATCACTAAGAAGGCTCCTAACAAGTCCATTGGTGTGGTTACATTTAATGTCACTCAGCAAGCCGCCATTTTGGATCTAATAGATCAAAAATTAGATAGCGGAAAATTCACCCTACCTGAATCTCTTTTTGTTAAAAACATAGAGAATGTGCAAGGTGACGAACGTGATATTATCATATTTAGCACTGCATATGCTCCTGACACTGAAGGACGTATCCAGCTTCGATTTGGGAGCCTAAATCAGGCAGGTGGTGAAAACCGACTCAATGTGGCTATCACACGTGCTAAAGAACAGATATATATTGTAACCAGTTTGCTGCCACATCAGCTAGCCACAGAGAATACTTCCAACCCTGGTCCAAAGCTGCTTCGATCTTACCTGCAGTATGCTAAATCAGTAAGTGATGGCAGTTGGATTCCAAACAATCTGGAAGACACCTCTCAGAATAAGCAATGGTATCTTAGGAATATTCTGGAAAGCGAACAGGATGGAATTGCGGTAAAGAAAACACTTCCATTTGCAGACTTGTCAGTGGTCCAAAACGAGCACAATCTGGGACTGGTACTAACCGATGATGAACTGCTTTACGACACCATATCTGCCAAAGAAGCTCATAGCTATAGACAGAGCCATTTCATTGAAAAGAACTGGCCATTCGTACAGTTTTACAGCCGGGAATATTGGCTGAATAGAGAACAGGCCAATGAAAAACTTCACAAATTTATCCACCGAGTAGCTGAATAAGAATGTGTGAATCCATTGACGAAGTGCTGGGTCGATTGGATGAAATCATCCATGAATCCGAAATCAAAAAGAGTGTGCTTGGCTACTTTCCAGCACTCTATCGGCAGGTCACCCAATCAGTGAAGGATCACATTGAAGCTGGTTATTTCGAGGACAATGCACGAATGGAGCAACTGGATGTCATCTTTGCCAATAGATACCTGGAAGCTTACGAACAGTACACCAAAAAAGAAAACTGTACTGCCTCCTGGAAGCTCGCATTTGAAGGAGAGCGTAAAATCAAGCTGATCGTGTTGCAACATCTTTTTCTGGGCATGAATGCACACATCAACCTGGACCTGGGCATTGCTGCTGCTACCGTCTGTCCGGGAAGTTCTATCCAGGATCTAAAAAACGACTTTTTCAAAATAAATATCGTACTGAGTAAGCTGGTGAATGGGGTTCAAAACCAACTGGCCGATATCTGGCCACTAATGCGGGTGATTGATTGGCTATCGGGGAATTTGGATGAAGCCCTCTCTGATTTCTCCATGAACATTGCCAGGGATGGCGCATGGCGAGTAGCGCAAGACCTTGCTAACATGAATCCCGATCAACAGCAGGTATATATTGGTGATTTAGACCAGCGAGTGCACCGATTCGGAAGTGGCATCTCCCAACCAGGTTTTCTAATGAGACTGATTGTTAGTCTGGTTAGAATTTTTGAGAGTAAGGATGTGAGTAAAAACATTCAGATCCTCAATAAGCAGTCCTTGTTGATCCGCCAAAACCTCTCGGATTAATCAATCGTTGCGAGTTCCAGACGCACACCAACGCCATAGACTTCCTCCAGGGAGTCACGACGCATGTATTGCTGAAGTTCCACAGTGTAGCGACCTTCATCGGGAAAAGAATAGCTCTCCAGCAGTGGCAACTGATGATCAAACACATCTCCCAAGCCACTTCCCCGTGGTTCACCGGTTTTTGGATCAAATAAGATCAGGTTTGTAAGGTCCTTCTTTACCTCTCTGCCAGTGGAGTCCACAATGGTGTACTGCAAATACAAGTTATAAAATGGGTAGCTATGACCGTTTCTGACATTTGCATAGAGATTGTAAGGAAGAGAAGCGTCATCTACTCGCATCTCAAACTCAATAAGGGAATCTTCCAACCATACTCGATTTGGCAGATCAACATTCTTCTCATAGATCCTACTGGCATCACATGCTGCAAGTACCAGACAGCAGCAAATGAGATAATAGCTTTTTCTCATCCTTGATTATCTTTCTTGTTTCCCGGTTTGTTGCCCTTGTTATTGCCTCGGTTATTCTTAGGGTTGAATTTTCGCTTCTTGTTTTTCCTTTTTTTATTCTTCTTTCCCTTGGAAAACTTCTTGTCCATGGCCACCAGATCACTGTTGAGCCCTACGTCATCTGGGAGTTCATCAACCATATCCTCAGCCAAGGTCACTGGTTTTTTTCCTTTTTTGTTGAGTTCGATGATTTCATGCACCCGTTTCACATCTAGAGGATACCAGGTATTTTCATCGTCATATCCAAACCACATGATTTTCTTGAAAATATCTGTTTTCTGCAGCTTAGCCGGTCCTTTTTGAGTTTCTAATGGCCTGTTGACTTCTGGTATGTCCTTTAAGGCTTCCATGTAGGTGTCCAACTCATAGTTGAGGCAACATTTTAGTCGGCCACACTGACCAGAGAGCTTGCTAGGATTTAGCGACAGGTTTTGGTAGCGTGCAGCTTGAGTACTCACACTTTTGAAATCTCCAAGCCACGTAGAGCAGCACAACTCACGTCCACACGAGCCAATGCCCCCGAGTCTGCCCGCTTCCTGTCGCAGGCTAATCTGGCGCATTTCCACGCGAATCTTGAACTCCGAAGCAAGCACTTTGATCAACTCACGAAAATCAACACGATCATCTGCTGAATAGTAAAACGTAGCTTTGGTGTTGTCTGCCTGGTACTCAATATCCGTGAGTTTCATTTGGAGTTTTAAGTCCAGAATGATCTGCCTGGTGCGGTATAGCGTAGGCATTTCACGTTTCTTTACTTCTCTGAATTTGTCCAGGTCTTTTTGGGAAGCAATTCGATAAATTGACTTGATTTCATCGTCATCTTTGACGTTTCTCTTTCTCATCTGGAGCCTAACCAGCTCACCTTGTAGCGATACATGACCGATATGGTGCCCATTTGGCACATCCACCACCACGGCATCACCTGTGGTCAAATCAAGGTCATTGCTATTTCTGAAAAACTCCTTTCGGCCGTTCTTGAAGCGTACTTCTACTATATCATAATACTGCTGGGCAGGACCTTCCATGTCTGCCAGCCAGTCAAATACATTCATCTTGTTGCAGCCACCCGTGCTACAACCTCCATTATTCTTACAACCCAGTACCTGTCCGTCTTCTCCAACTGCCGTACTACACGATGCGCACCCCATGGATTAATTGTTTTGTTGTTAACTTATCAAATATAACGAACAAGAAATACAATCATTTGATCCCGATGAATTGAATCTTACTGACCCAGTTTTTGCAAGTCAAACCCAATGTCCTTTCGGTAATTCATATCTTCCCAGCTCACCAGATCTACCGCCTTGTAACATCTGCTAATAGCCTCGCCCATGTTCTTACCCAAACCAGTCAATGCCAAAACTCGACCTCCATTAGTCACTAGCTTACCATCCTCCAGTTTGGTGCCAGCGTGAAATGGCACTACAGATTTTATCGGTTTCTTAAATGTGATTTCTTTGCCCTTTTCATACGATTCAGGATATCCTCCAGAGACCAGGATGACCGTAGTGGCTGTGTATGGCTCTACTTCTAGTCGACTATTGGCAAGATTTCCAGTGGCAGCTGCCTCCAGCAGGTCTACCAGGTCATTTTTGATTCGAGGTATGACCACCTCCGTCTCCGGATCTCCCATTCGTACATTGTATTCTATGACATAAGGCTCTCCACTTTGATTCATTAGGCCAATAAAAACAAACCCACAATAGTCCATACCTTCCTGCTCAATCCCCTTCACTGTTGGGATCACTACTTTTTCCTCCACTTTTTTCATGAAGTCTTTGTCGGCAAAAAGCACCGGCGAAACTGCCCCCATACCGCCAGTATTGAGCCCTGTGTCACCTTCTCCTATTCGTTTGTAGTCTTTGGCTTCAGGCAAGATCACATAATCCTTACCATCAGTCAGTACAAAAACAGATAGTTCAATACCTTTCAAAAACTCCTCAATCAACACCCGGGCACTTGCATCTCCAAACTTTTTGTGTAGGATCAAGTCGTCAAGATTCTGCTTGGCTTCTTGCAGACTATCGGTGATCAATACACCTTTGCCGGCTGCCAAACCATCTGCTTTCAGTACGTATGGTGGACGAAGAGATTCTAAAAAGGTGTAACCTTCGTTAATGTTAGACTCATCAAAAACCTCAGCTGCAGCAGTTGGCACACCATATTTCTTCATGAAGTCCTTGGCTACCTGCTTGCTGCCTTCCAGAATGGCTCCTGATTTACCCGGCCCCACTACTAATAATTCAGTGAGTTTTGAATGTGCTTTCAGATCATCCACCAATCCATTGACTAGCGGATCTTCTGGTCCCACCACCACCATGTCTATTTGATACTCCAATACCGTATCGATTACTGCTTGATGATCCTTAGGATTGATGTCAAGGTTGGTAGCTACTTCTCCTGTTCCTCCATTTCCTGGTGCTAGGTAAAGCTTGTCACACTTAGGGCTTTGGGCAATCTTCCAGGCAAGAGCGTGTTCGCGACCTCCCGAACCGATAACTAGTATATTCATGATGATGATTTACTTCAGACTAAACGAAACGAAGTTCAAAAATAGAAAGTAATTCATCACCGCCTCCATAAGGCCAACGAAAATTGAAAAATTAGTGAGCGTGTTCGGACATGAATTTGATCCGCATGAGACGCACCTCATCTTCTGAATAATACTCTCCCAGTTCGTCCATGGCTTCTTCCATGCCATCTGTTTCGGCACTCATGAAATAATCGGTAATATCATCTTGTCGATCATCGTCGAGTAGTTGATCAATGTAGTAGTCGAGATTGAGTTTGGTTCCACCGTAGCAGATGTTTTCAATCTCTGTGATGAGGTCCTCGTACTTCATATCCTTACTCTCGGCTATCTCCTCAAGGTCAATTTGACGGTCTATCTGCTGAATGATGAATATCTTGTTTTTGGACTTGGCCCCTGCAGACTTTACCAGTACGTCCGAAGCTGTGATGATGTCATTTTCATCTACATACTTCTCTATCATGGTCAGGAATGGCTTACCAAACTTTCGTGCTTTGCTCTCTCCCACACCCACGATTTTTATCAGATCGTCCATGGTGGTAGGATACAGGGTGGCCATTTCTTCCATAGAAGGCTCCTGAAAAATGACATAAGGAGGCAATTCCTTCTCCTTGGCTACCTTTTTACGGAGACCCTTGATCATGTCGTAGAGGGTCTTATCGTATGCCGTAGTATTAATGGTTTCCTTTTCGATTTCCTCCTCTTCACCTTCTGTTTCGTATTCATGGTCTTTGACCAACTCCACCTCAAAAGGGTCGATCAGAAAATCAATGCCTTTCTGTGTTAGCTGAAATACCCCAGGGTGTTCTATGTCTTTTTTAATGAATTCATTTAGTAAGGTCTGACGAATCGTGGTTTTCCAAAAACGCTCATCACGTCCTTTTCCCTTTCCAAATACATCTAACTGGTTGTGATTATAACTTAAAATGTGCTCGGTCTCATTACCGACAAGTAGATTGGCAAGGTGATTTCTATCGAATCGTTCATCCGTCTGCCTTACGGCTTCTATGACCAGTTTAATTAAATCTGAACCTTCAAACCTTGGTCTTGGATGCAGGCAGTTGTCACATGCCTCACAGTTTTCCACCTTCCACTCTTCGCCGAAGTAATGCAGTAGTTGTTTTCTTCTGCACATGGCAGACTCAGCATAAAGTGAGACCTCATCCAGAAGAAACCTGGCGTTCTCGCGTTCTGTAACAGATTTGTCCTTATTAAATTTCTCCAGCTTTTGGATGTCATTATAGCTGTAGAACATGACCACCTTACTGACTATGCCATCTCTACCCGCACGACCTGTCTCCTGGTAATAGCCCTCTATGGATTTAGGAGCATCATAGTGTACTACATACCTCACATCCGGCTTGTCGATCCCCATACCAAAAGCAATGGTGGCAACAATCACATCTACATCCTCATTGAGGAATGCATCTTGATTTTTCATTCGTAGGTTGGCTTCCATACCCGCGTGATAGGGAGCCACATTTACCCCATTTACCTTCAAGAATTCTGCAATCTCTTCCACTTTTTTACGGCTGAGGCAATATATGATTCCGGATTCTCCCTTATGTTCCTTGACAAATTTTACCAACTGCTTTTTGGCTTGTTTTTTAGGCTTAACCTCATAGATCAGATTGGTTCGGTTAAATGAGCTTTGAAAAATCTCTGCTTCTTCCATTTCGAGATTCTTCTTGATATCAAGCTGTACTTTAGGAGTGGCTGTAGCTGTCAAAGCGATGATAGGAATATCTCCAAGATCTTTGATGATCGCCTTTATTTTGCGGTATTCTGGTCGAAAGTCATGACCCCATTCAGATATACAGTGCGCCTCGTCCACAGCGACAAATGATAAGTTGGCTTGCTTCAGAAAGTCAATGTTAGACTCCTTGGTGAGTGACTCAGGGGCTACATACAGCAACTTCACTTCTCCTGCCAAGGTCTCCTTCTTCACCTTGGTGATTTCCCCTCTGCTCAAGGTACTATTAAGGAACTTAGCATTGATTCCTACCGCGTTCATTTGGTCCACCTGGTTCTTCATCAATGCTATCAATGGTGAAATAACAATCGCGGTACCTTCCTTCACTATGGCAGGCAACTGATAACACAGTGATTTTCCCGCTCCTGTAGGCATGATCACGAAGGTGTTCTTACCCTCCATTACATGTTGAATGATTTGCTCTTGAGTACCTCGAAAGGTGTCGTAACCAAAAACTTTCTTTAAGGTACTTTTCAGCGTATTGTCAGTGCCTATCTCCATCATCACAAAAATTTCTGTAATTAACTATAATTTACACAAAATATACGACAGACATTCTCTCCATCTTCTATATTTTCCAGTGATTACGGCAAAGCCGCCAGGTTGATGAAATCACTATCTTTGTCTAAACTAATTCACAATACGGAGATTTCCTTAAGAAACATTATGAACAAGAATTTACATGTAGTGATAATGGCAGGAGGCACGGGAACAAGATTCTGGCCTTACAGCAGAAACGATAAACCGAAGCAATTTATCGATGCTTTGGGCACTGGCCGTTCACTACTACAAATGACTTATGATCGATTCGCAGCTTCCGTGCCGAATGAGAATATTTGGATTGTCTCAAATGAAATCTACAGAGATCTTTTGAGCGAGCAATTGCCAGAATTGAGACAGGATAACATCTTGCTGGAACCACTTAAAAGAAATACAGCTCCTTGTATAGCTTATGCTGCCTATAAGATCAAGCAACAGGACCCTAATGCGATCATGGCTGTGTTGCCTTCTGATCATGTTATTTTCAAAGAAGAGAAGTTCCTGGAAGTGATTAATACGGCAGTTGAAGGCTGCGATGATCAGGCACTGATCACTATCGGCATAGAACCCAACAGACCTGAAACGGGCTATGGTTATATTCAGTATTTGGACGATGTGGATAATCCGCTTAAACCCGTAAAAACCTTCACTGAAAAACCAGAATTAGATCTGGCAAAGAAGTTTTTGGAGAGTGGTGACTTTGTGTGGAATGCTGGAATATTTGTTTGGAGTGTAAAGGCCATCATCAGTGCATTCGAAAAACACCAACCGGAGCTTGCTGAAACTTTTGAAGAGGGAAAAGAGCAATACTTCACTGAAAACGAAGCCTCATTTATCAAAGATGCATATGCGGTAAGCAAGAGCGTATCCATTGACTATGCCATTATGGAAAAGGCCGATCACGTCAATGTAGTGCTAGGGGATTTTGGGTGGTCCGACCTGGGATCATGGAACGCACTACATGAAATCAAAGAAAAAGACAAGGACGGAAACGTATTGGAAGGGGACATCCTTACGTATCAATCCAAAGACAACTACATCCTGAGTAAATCCAAGCGTCTGATAGTGGCTGAAGGCCTGGAGGGATACCTCATAGCTGACTTCAATGATGTACTACTCATCTGCCGAAAAGAAGACTCCGGCATATTCAGGGAATTTGTCAGCGACGTAAAAGAGCAAAAAGGAGATAAGTTTATATAAAGCGCTGGCGATTGACCTCATATAGGGCCATTGCAGTAGCAGCAGCCACATTGAGTGATTCAATTTCTCCAGTGATAGGGATTTTCACTTGCTTGTCTACCATTTCCAGAAAGGCAGGTGAAATTCCCTCATCCTCTGATCCCATAAGAATGGCTGTAGGTCCCATCAAATCAATGTCCTGAAAAAACGAGTCAGCTTTTTCAGTACTAGCTACGAGTTGCAAGCCAGAATCTTTAAGAAACTGAAGGGCTTCTTTGAAGTTCGATTCTCTGCATACAGGTATGAAATTAAGTGCACCAGCTGAAGTCTTAATTGCATCTGCATTGATCTGAGCACTATTTTTTGTGGGTATGAGTATGGCATCTACACCCATACATTCAGCTGTACGAGCGATCCCACCAAAATTACGCACATCTGTGACCCTATCCAGTACCAATACTAAAGGCACTCGTCGGTCTTCAAATACAGCTGGCAGCACATGTTCAATCCTGTGGTACTGGACAGGAGAAACAAACGCTACAACTCCCTGATGATTTTTTCGCGTAAACCGGTTGATCTTCTCAACTGGCACTGTTGAAAGAGGAATTTTATGCTGATGCAATAGTCCAAGCAATTCCTTCACCAAATCTCCCTTCAGCCCTTTCTGAACGAAGACTTTTTCCAGATCCTTCCCGGAGTGAATTGTTTCGATGACGGCTCTGATGCCATATATGAGGTTTTCAAACTTTTTCTCAGCCATTACATTCCCTTTCTTAACTCTCCTACACGATTGTACCAGGTCTGCTCATAGGACCTGTCACGCTTCAGCGAATACATTGAGGATGTAAAGAGAGTTGAAATCCTAATGAATTCAAATTCAACTCCACTAATATATTTCCAGACTTCCTCGCGCTCCGTTCTGAAAACCTTGTCCGGTTTCCCAAAAATGAGGTATATCACTCCACGATCAGTTTTCCAACCTTGCTTGTAGTCTGTAAACAGCTCATTGACCCGCTCTATCTGATTGTAATAGTTCTTAATGGCAGTTTTAGCTCTAAACCGGGAACCGTAGGTATTTACCCAAAAATTCTCAAAGGACCCCTTATTCATCTTTCCCTTTAAAGTGTTGATTTCTGTTTCTGTGGTGATGTAGGTAAGTGGAGGTACGAGCTCCTCCAAGCGACGAAATTCTGGAAAGTAACTGGGACAGCTCAACAAGGTAATTGCCGCTTGCGAAAGCGTATCTTCCTGCACCAGGTAAAAACTGTACACATCCATACCAGAAAGTTGGTTCGAAAACATAAAGGAGCTATCAATCCTTAAACTAGGTGCGATGGGCTTCATGCGGCCCATGGCCGGATCTGCCGGGTCAAAATTATCGGTATACTGAAAAGCGTGATACTCCTCCATACCGATAAAACGCACGACCTCCGAGCTCACATAGTCTTTCAAAACAGGCATCCCTTCCTCATCTGCCGGATAAAAAGCTGGAAATCCCACAGGAGTCTTTACCCGCACATCTTCTACCCGATACACTCCGCGATTGAGGTCATACCAGGCAATGATCAGCAGGCTTTTTTTTGGCTTTACCATACTCAAACGATACACTCTTTCACCTGGCTGCTCACTGATCACATTTATCGAATAGGTTTTCAGGGTGTCATGCTCCATGGACTGGTAATGATCCTGAATCAAAAATGTCTGATTCCATGAGTTGATTGTATCAAAACGAACACTGTAGAAAACTGTAAGTGAATCTCCTGCATCGACCACCCGGTGATCGAAAAAAATATCAGACTCAGGATCGTACTGATAGGATAAGTTAACCTTGGACAAATCGATTGCCTGGCTGGTAACGATACTCCACAAAAAAACACTAAGAAGGGTAAATAATCTGGTTCTAAACATTAGTGGAAAAAGTTAACCAATAATTTGGTTTCTTTGTCAAAAAAAGATCGAATGAGTGTTTACACGACTGAAATAGCCTCCGACCAAATTCCTTCCGACAACCCAATTCATCAGCGACTACTTCAGGCATACTATGAAGCCATACCGTTTATAGAAGGGGATTTGCTGGAGCTTGGCTGTGGTGAAGGCAGAGGGGTAGAGATTCTAACAGATAGTGCTACCAGCTACCTGGGGCTGGATAAGATCGAAGAGGTCATTGAGAACCTGAAGGCCAAATACCCAGACCATCAATTTGAGTCGAGTGTATTCCCTCCGCTGAAACTTCCAGACAATTCCTTTGATACAGTGGTGAGTTTTCAAGTGATCGAGCACATCAAAAAAGATGAGGAATATTTATCAGAAATACACCGCATTCTCAAACCGGGAGGTAAAGCCATCCTATCAACACCCAATATCAAGATGACCCTCAGTCGTAACCCGTGGCATGAACGAGAGTACACCGCCGATGAACTTGCTACATTAGCTGCCAAATACTTCTCGAAAGTGGATATGAAAGGGATTGCTGGTAATGAAAAAGTGATGGAATATCATGAAAGAAACAGACAATCTGTTCAGAAAATCATGAAGTATGATTTTCTGGATTTACAATACAAATTACCTGCTTCTTTCCTGCGAGTTCCTTATGATTTGCTCAACAGACTCAATCGCAATAAACTCCAAAAACAATCCGATGACCTGGTCCTTTCCATCGATCGAAAAGACTACTTTTTGGCCGAAAAATCGGAAACAAATCTGGACCTATTTTGTATATTATATAAGTAATAAACACAAGATAAAATGGCTTCAGATAAATTAATCCATGAGCTAAATCAGCTCTTGAGTGACCTACACATTTACTACCAAAATACCCGAGGATTCCACTGGAATATCAAGGGTAAGCGATTTTTTGAACTACATATGAAATTCGAAGAGCTCTATACCGAAGCTCTGGAAAACATTGACGAAATAGCCGAACGAATTCTGACCATAAAAGGTCAGCCACTTCACTCATTTCAAGCCTATCTGGATACCAGCAACATCAAAGCAGTGACTAACATGTCCAATGATGAAAAGATAGTAGCGTCTTTGCTAGAACAACTAGATCAACTGGTCAAGCAGGAGAATACCGTAAAAGAACTTGCCAACAGTGAGGATGATACGGAGACAGAGGATATGATGATCGCTTTGATCAATTCTCAGGAGAAAACCATGTGGATGTTTAGATCCTGGATGGGCTAAAAAACTGATCGTACCACTTATTAAACACATACAGCTGCCAAGTCTGTATGGCCGAATCGCCAGGATCTAATGAATGCAACTTCTTTTTGATTCGGGCGATTTCGTTCCAGTCAAATATCCCAATTGATTCGACCCTCTCGCGAGCAAATACCACCTGATCCAGATCTGCACTCAATTCCTTTCTAAACCAATCCAATAAAGGCACCTCAAAACCATGTTTTGGCCGACTGTAAAGCTCCTCAGGCAAGTAAGATTTAAATGCCTCTCTCAATACAATCTTGCGATCCCTACTATTGATTTTGAGTCGCTCTTTCATATCAAAAGCAAGAGCAACTACACGATGATCTAAGAAAGGAACCCGCACCTCCAGACTGTTGGCCATGGACATCAAGTCCACTTTCTGCAACATATCCCCCTGCAGTACCATCTCTACATCAGCAGCCAGCACCTCATTTATTTCGCCTGTTGTGATCCGATTGGTAAACTGACCTATCTCCGTCGACACGTCACTTCGATAGTTATCATTGAGCAACCTGGAAACTGCCTTTTCCGTGACAAAAGAAGCTAAAAACCGGTATCGTTCTTGCAAACTCAGGCTACTCATTTCAGCAAACCGATCCAATTGCCTAAATGTGTTGGTCAATTTATTATTTCGTGAGTGTGGTAGCAACTTCCAAAGGGGGCCAAGAGCACCGATCAATCCAGCTTGCATGCTTTGTCCTCTGCTCATCAGCCAAGCACTGTGTTTGTTGTATCCGGAAAACAACTCATCAGCTCCATCACCAGATAATGCCACAGTGACATGCTCTCTGGTCTTTCTACTCAAAATATGAACTGGCAAAGCAGATGAATCGGCAAATGGCTCATCGAGGTAATTCACTACATCACTCACTTCAGCCAGCAAATCATCATTTGTCAGTTTAAATACCTGATGATCAGTTTGATACTTGTCCGCAACCAGATTAGCATAATAGGTTTCGTCAAAGAATTTATTATCCTGAAAGCCTATACTGAATGTTTTAAGATTGGTCACCTGCTCACTAGCCAGAGCCGTAATTATGGAAGAATCAATACCCCCACTTAAGAAAGCCCCAAGTGGAACATCTGCCACCAATCGATCCTGCACCGATGCTCTCAAGGTTTTGGTAAATTGTGGTTTTACCTCATTCAAGTCTTGAAATGTCGGTGACTCCTGATAAGGAAGTTCATAGTACTTCCTCTTAGTTACCGTCCCTGACTCCACTCGCAGGTAGTGCCCGGGTTCCAGCTTATTCACCCCTTCAAATATCGATTTAGGCGCTGGAATGTATGTCAGTTGGAAGTATAGATTAAGTGCTGCTCTATCGATCATCCGAGGTAGTCCATAGGTCATTAAAGATTTCATTTCAGAAGCAAAGATGAATTTATCTTCATCCTGAAAATACAGCAGTGGTTTGATCCCAAAGCGGTCTCGTGCCACAAATAGCGACTTAGCTGCTTGATCATAGATAGCAAAAGCGAAGAATCCATTGAGCCGCTCCAGCATTTGTTCATCCCATTGGATAAACGCCCTTAGTAATACCTCCGTATCGCTTTCAGTGTGAAAGGAATGTCCCAGAGATTGAAGCTCTTTTTTTAGTTGGCGGTAGTTATAGATCTCACCATTGTAGACCAATTGATACCGACCGGACTCATCAGCCATGGGTTGGTTGGCACCTGTGGATGTATCGATGATGGAAAGTCGTCTGTGTCCAAGTCCAACCACCTCATCAAACCAAGAGTTGTGCGCATCCGGTCCACGCCGAGACAAACTCCGTGTGGCCGCTTCTAGATGCACCAAATTGATGCGACCTATTGAGTTAAATGCAAAAATTCCTGTAATCCCACACATATGGCATTAAATTTATGGACTTAAGTAGACAATCAACTTAGGATATGAACAGTGTTTTTGTAAGGCTTGTATTTATCGCTCTTTTCGTATGGGTTCTAACACCAACTACTCAAGCTCAGAGTAGAAAGAAGATGAAAAAAATTGAGAAAGTAGTGTCCATGGCACAAACCTACCTGGGAGTACCTTACAAATATGGTGGGATGGGCAAAGATGGGATTGATTGTTCGGCACTCATCTACAATTCCTACAAAATCATCGATGTGAAATTGCCCAGGACGGCCAAAGAACAATCAAAAATAGGGAGTAGTAAAGGCTGGGGAAATCTTCGTGCTGGAGATGTGGTATACTTCAAGTTTAAGAACAAAGGTGAAAAATGGTACCATAGCGGACTAATCGTATATGTGGGAGATGATGACATCAAATTCATCCATGCCTCTAGTAGCCGAGGAGTAGTTATGTCCAGCTTAAAGTCCGACTACTACAAAAAAAATGTGAAGAAATTCAGACGCATCATCTAATCACCTAAACTCAACTCGCTCATCATATTTTTCAAAGCTTTTACAGACCCAAAGAGCACCAAACGATCGTTTTCTTTAAAAACTGTAGATCCATTCACTACACCAGATACTTGATGTCCTTCCATCTCTTTGCCCAGTATATTCTTGGACTTGTGCTGACATAAGATCGTCACCAGTGACACCTTGTATTTGTCTACAATACTTACTTCGTTAACCGTTTTACCGATAAACGACTCGGGCACTTTTACTTCAGATATCTCATAGTTTTCGTCAAGGACAAATGACTTAACCGAGCCAGAAACGACTAGCCTATTGGCAAACTGATGTGCAAAATCAGACTCTGGATTTACCACCTCAGTGACACCCATAGCTTCTAGTATAGTTTCATGCACTTTAGAGATGGCTCGACCAATGATCCGCACATTCTTACCATATTTTTTAAACAAAGCTGTAGAAGTCACCGAAGCACCGACATTCTCGCCAATACCTACGATCACTACATCGGTATCTTCCAGTGGTAGCTCAGCTATGGCCAGCTCATTGGTGGTATCCATTACTAGCGTATGGGTGAGTTTATCTTGCAGTTGGTTCACATACGTTTCATTGGTATCCACCCCAATGACCTCATGTCCTTCCTCCATTAGTTTCAATGAAAGCGCAGAACCAAAATTGCCTAAACCTACTACGATACACTTCATAATGACCTCAAATTAATTAATGAAAATCTTCTCTTCAGGGTACTGGATTGGATTGTACTTATATCTATAAATCTGTCGTGCTATTCCCGTCAGCAGTGTTAAGAAGCCCACTCTTCCCACAAACATAGTCACCACCAGCACCACTTTGCTTGGCACACTCAACCCAGCCGTTATGCCCATGCTCAAACCGACGGTGCTAAAGGCCGAAAAACACTCAAAAGCAATCTGCAGAATGCCTAGCTGCTCATCAAATGTCACGAGTAGGAATGTAGAAAACCCAATCACAATTAATGACAGAGAAATGATGGAAGTGGCCCGCTGCAAAGCTCCCTGATCAATTCGTTTCCAGCCAACCCGTATACTCTTAAACCCTATCGCTTGCTGAAAGATATTCAAGGTAGCTACCGCAAATGTGGTGGTCTTAATACCACCACCAGTAGATCCTGGAGAAGCTCCAATCCACATGAGCAAGATGATGATCATAATGCATGAATGACTTAGGGCGCCAGTATCGACGGTATTGAATCCGGCTGTTCTGGTGGTTATGGACCCAAAGAATGCTGTGACTATTTTCCCAAATGGACTGTGCTCCTTCAGCGACCCATTATACTCCAACATATAGAACAGAATGGCTCCAAAAATGATCAATACTGCTGATGTGACCAATACGATCTTTGTATTCAGTGTCAAACTCGGCCTGATTTTATCCTCTTTACCAATCACCAGATCAAACCATCTAAACGCCCGATAAGTGAAGGTCTTTTTACTAAACTGATACAGATTGATGATAACGCCATACCCTATTCCACCTAGTACAATCAGACCAGCAATGATCAAATGCAGCGGGTAATTGAACCGATAGCTTTCCTCATAAAGAGAGCTACTCAAAGTAGAAAACCCCGCATTGCAAAAGGCAGATATGGAATGGAAAAAGGCAAAAAACCACCGCTGACTGGTGAACCGAAATTCGTCTCCAATGGTATAAAAAATCAGCAGCGTACCAATGAGTTCTACGGTGAAAACAAACACCAAAATCTGAATTAAGGTCTTGAAAGTACTCCCCAGTGAGTCAGCATTGATTAGATTTTTGAGATTCAATCGGTTCTCATAAGAACCAAAGCCCTTGAACAGAAGCCCAAACATCGAAGTGAAACTCAGCATGCCTAAAGCACCAAACTGAATCAGAAACAGTATCGCCAATTGTCCTACATGAGTGAAATCTTTGCCCGTATCCAGCACAGCCAGACCGGTCACACATACCGCACTAGTGGATGTGAACAGCGCATCAATAAACGAAATGCCATTTTTAGTGGAATTAGGGAGCATCAGCAGGAGAGTGCCTATAAAAATCAGGATAAGAAAACTTAAGACGAATACTAGTGCCGGGTGCAGCGTCTGACGGTCCAGGGTAGCGAGGCGACCAGACAAGTCAAACATGGCCACTAGAAACACTAAAAGTGCCGTAAGAAAGTTGAGATCTTTGTTTTGAAATAACACAAAGAGAATGGTATTCACCACAGCAATAACCGCCAGCACCAGCACAATGCCAAAAACCACATAGGCTCCTTTGCGACGGATAGGCTTGTGAAAACCCGGAGGTCTCAGGGTTTGCTTCATAAACAGTAACACCGACCACCCATGAAGCACATAGTACAAATCGGTGATGAGGTGATGCCAGAAGTTTTCCGGGTATCCAAAATCCAACACCAATGCTACCAGCGCAAGTACGCTAATGACAAATATGTGCCAGTCTGATGTTTTGGTAGGTTGAGGCATTGTCTGTTAGTTCTCAAAGATAACTAGTCCTGCAAGCTAGAGTTCTTCCTGGAAAACAAAAAAACCACCCCGAGTCTCGAAGTGGTTTCTGTGGAGCATAACGGATTCGAACCGATGACCCCCACGCTGCCAGCGTGGTGCTCTAGCCAGCTGAGCTAATGCCCCATATTTTCTTAATGGGCTAGTTTCTTTTTTATATCTCAGCGTGGTGCTCTATCCTACGCGGACCGACCAGCTGAGCTAATGCCCCATTATTTGTCTCAATGGGTTAGTTTCTTTTTTATATCTCAACGTGGTACTCTATCCTACGCGGACCGACCAGCTGAGCTAATGCCCCATTAAGGATTGCGAATTTAATTTAAAAATCTTATTCAGCAAGAGAATTCACCAAACAACCTATTGCATCAAATCTGGGTCTTAGTTGCAAATATCACTAAGATGAAATCAATTATGTTGTTATTGTCAGCCTTGGTGCTCATGTGCATCAGCTGTGAGGATGGAATAAACCCAGGTTTCGAGGACTTACTCTATTATGAAAGTGCCTCCATCACTGAAGACCACCCATATGTATCAGATGGTAGCTCCATAGTCATCCATCGGCATTATGTCGCTGAGGACAAGGAAGACATTCAGGACGATGAGTATGCTGAAGATGTCTTTTTCCAAATTCCGTCCAGCATTAGCTCCTTTTCTTACACTGACTCTGAGATCAACGATCTCCATTTCTTATTCAAACAGTATTGCTATTGCGGTCTTGCGGAAGGTGTAGAGGTAGAGGCAGGAACTATCACCGGAAATAAACTAGGTAATGGCTGGGATATAAATGTAGACGTATCTCTGAGATTCGTCTACAGATATGACGAAGACAGCACTTTTTTAAGCCCTGAGACTCATCAGATAGCTTTTGCTGGTAATTTTCAAAAATCAAGTAAGCCCTCTGGAAATTAATTAATCTCTCTGCATTGAAATTACGTTAGGGATTGTTGTAACTTTTGAAAACCCTCTGTTTTCACCAACAATCCCTTATGAGTAAATCCAAAGTAACAATAGGCCATGTGTTTAAGACAATCGTATGGCCCAGAAAAAACATCTTGGCCGTTGGTCTGGTACTGATCATCATCAGCCGACTTGCGAGCCTGGTACTGCCTGGTGCAAGTAAATACCTAATGGATGATGTTATCGCTGATGGCGATATGCAAATGCTAAAAACGCTGGTCATGGCTGTCGCTGGGGCCATTGTAGTCCAATCGGTGACATCTTTTCTACTCACTCGAATACTAAGTGTAGAAGCGCAGCATTTGATAGCACAATTGCGTGCTCAGGTACAGAAGAAAATCATTTACCTTCCGATCCGCTTCTTTGACAATAGCAAAAGTGGTGAACTCGTCTCAAGAATCATGTCGGACGTGGAAGGGGTTAGAAACCTTGTGGGAACTGGACTTGTCCAGCTCGTTGGAGGGCTCATCACTGCTGTCATTTCACTATTTCTACTGATCAATATCAGCCCGATGATGACGCTGTATGTTCTAGTTCCCGTTTCCATTTTTGGAGTGATTTCCTTGAAAGCATTTGGTTACATCCGACCGATATTCCGTGAGCGGGGCAAAATCAATGCGGAGGTAACTGGTAGACTTACTGAAACGCTAAACGGTATACGAGTCATCAAAGGATTCAACGCTGAGAAACAGGAAGTCAAAACGTTCGAAGATGGAGTAGAGCGATTGTATCTCAATATCAAGAAGAGTCTTACCTCTACAAGTTTTGTGACTAGCTCAGCAACTTTCTTGCTTGGGTTGGCCAGCACAGGCATCATGGGAATAGGTGGCTATATGATCATAGAAGGTGACATTACAGTCGGAGATTTTCTGGCCTTCACGCTTTATCTGGGATTCATGATTGCGCCTATTGTGCAGATGAGCAACATCGGTAGTCAGCTCACCGAGGCTTTTGCAGGACTGGACAGAACCGAAGAGATCATGAACATGGATCCAGAAGACGACGGCACGGTCAGAAACATCATCATCCCGCAAATCAAAGGAGACATCTCATTTCAGAATGTCAGCTTTGCCTATGAGGAAGATAATCGAGTCATCAAAAATGTTTCATTCGAAGCAAAGGCAGGTAGTGTCACTGCGCTAGTGGGAACTTCAGGATCGGGTAAGTCCACCATTGCGAGTCTGGCGGCTTCATTCCTGAATCCAGACAGTGGCACCATACTGGTAGATGGTCAAGATCTTGCACAGGTCTCCCTTCACAGCTATAGAAGTCAGCTTGGTGTGGTACTTCAAGACGACTTTCTATTCGAAGGTACAATCAAAGAAAACATACTGTTCCCAAAACCAGATGCCACCGAAACCGAATTATTGGAAGCAGTAAAAGCCGCTCATGTGAATGAATTTACGGATCGGTTTGAGGATGGACTGAACACCACCATTGGTGAACGAGGCGTCAAACTCTCTGGAGGTCAAAAACAGCGTATTGCTATCGCTCGTGCCATTTTAGCCGATCCACGTATTCTTATATTAGATGAGGCCACCTCTAATCTAGATACCGAAAGTGAAAGCTACATTCAGGAAAGTTTGGCCCGACTGATGAAAGGACGAACCTCATTTGTGATCGCCCATAGGCTGAGCACCATCCGTCAAGCCAATCAGATTCTGGTAATCGAAAATGGTCAAATCTCCGAACAGGGTACTCATGACGAACTGATCGAGAGAAAAGGCAGGTACTTTGATTTGTATACCTACCAGGCTCGCATCTAGTAAATCGATGCGATGATTCACACTGAAATTTACGGTGAGATTTGTATATTTATCTTTCCCTAACCAAAAGAGACGAATTCAACGAGCAAACCAGCTATGCAACTAATTCAAGTTTAAGCAGAAATAGGCGAGATAAATGATAATAGGAATTGGCGGAGTGAGCCGCGCAGGGAAAACAACATTAGCAAAAAGACTTAAAGAACACTTCGAAAAAAAAGGCAAAAGTGTTGATGTCTATTGCCAGGATGAGTACGTGAAGCCGACTATTTCACTTCCAAAAGTACAAGGAGTGCCTGACTGGGAGCGACCTAGCACGATCAAATGGGACAAGCTCCTGAAGGATGTTCATAAATCGAAGAGCGATATCAAAATCATCGAAGGTTTATTCTCTTTTTATCCAGCGTCTTTGAGGTCTGAATATGTGATGAAGATTTTTGTAGAAATCGAGAAATCCACTTTTCAGGAGCGAAAATCAAAAGACATGCGCTGGGATGAGGAACCGGAATGGTACGCCGAGCACGTTTGGAGATCGTATCTGAAGTATGGACAAATGAAAGGTGACAAAGAAGAGTACATCCCCGTATCTGGAGAACAGGAAATTGATTTGACTCAAATAGTCAGTTTAATTCCCAATTAAGCGATTGCATAAATCGTATAAGAGACCGTATTGAATGTGATCAGGTCATCCTTTTTCGTGCCGAGAAATGCCTTTCCCAGTGGAGCCACTGGTGAAAGACACATGATCTGCAAGCCATCTACTGCCACCTTGCCCAGACTAGCTGACAAAAAGAAATAGCCTTTATCGGTCTCAATGAGGGAGCCTAAGCTGCCCTCTTCTTGCGCTTTGACTCCAAGTTGATCGAGCACTTTTTTTTGCTTTAATACCTCATTCAATGCATGAGCTACTTTTTCCTTCTCCAGGTGCATCATTGCTCTACCCGTTTCATATTTATCACCGGCGCTGCTTTTGGTCTCTTCGTTGGCAGCATCCTGAAAGCCCTTTAGGTTATTCTGAAGAGCCGTGATTTTCTCTTTCACCAGTGACTTACACGTCTCCTGCAAATGCTGTTTTAGTGTGATCAACTCCTGATTCATCTATACTAATTCTCGATTGGGTCAATTGACTATGCAACCTAGCAATAGTTTTTGACATCTTTAACAAGACTAATAGCTATCACCATGCTTAAAAACTTCTTTAAAACCACCTTCCGCAACCTGTGGAAAAACAAAAGTTATGTACTAATCAATATACTTGGCCTGAGCCTTTCTCTGGCATGCTGTATTGTGGGATATCTCAATTTCAAGTTCGCAGCAGACTATGACGCCAACCACGAAAATCAACAGCGAATCTACAAAATACAAGTAGCCAAATCAGTACAAGACTACATGGTACCATACGGTATCACACCGCTTCCCCTTGGTAACAACCTGGCCGAACAACTCAGTGAGGTTGCTTACAGTAGCCGTTTTACCCGTGGTGGAATTGTCATGAAAAAAGACAACAACGTATTTGATGAGGGTCTTGGATTCGCCGAAGATGACTTCTTTGACATGTTCACCTTCCCTATGAAATACGGTTCAAAAGATGCACTTCAGGATAGAGGAAAAATCATCCTCACAGAAGAAATGTCTGAAAAGCTGTTTGGTCCAATCGACCCTACTGGCGAAATGGTAACCCTGATCAAAGACGATGGTTCTGTGCTCACTAAGCTAGTTGGGGGTGTGTTCGAGAAAATACCCATGAACTCAAGCATTCATTTTAGCGCCCTAACTCACTGGGACAACTACCATTCGATCTATCAAATAGAGCGAAACAACTGGAAATCTTTCGTAGGTGCTACGTTCATCATGACCACCTCCAGCGAAAAGCCCAAAGAAGTGCTCAACACACTCAATAGCAATTACATTGGCATTCAAAATGAAGCGCGCGATGATTGGAAAGTCGCGGAATACACGCTGGAGCCATTGACCACTCTGGGTGTGAATGGTGAAGACTTAAGAGCCAACTGGCTAAATCAAGCACCGCCAAAGCCAGCTGTGATTGTTCCGTTTATCATGGCTGTGCTCATGCTGCTCATCGCCTGCTTCAATTTCACCAATACTTCCATAGCTATTTCCAGTAAGCGCCTGAAGGAAATCGGTATCCGAAAAGTAATGGGTGGAAATAGGCGTCAGCTGATCATGCAGTTTATGGGTGAAAATCTAGTCCTTACTTTCATAGCATTGGGACTGTCAGTAATCATCGCCATGTACCTCGTGCCGGCATATTCGGCCATGTGGGATTTTATAGAACTGGACCTGGATTTTACGGCCAATCCAGAGCTCTACTTGTTTTTGGGTGGGCTGCTGATATTTACCTCACTCATAGCCGGAGGCTATCCATCTTTTTACATTTCTTCTTATCAGCCCGTCAAAATCCTTAGAGGAAACCTGAGTCTGGGTGGCACCAGCGTTTTTTCTAAAGTGCTCCTTACCTCTCAGTACGTACTCACGGCTATTGCACTCATTGCCAGTCTGGCATTCTCACAAAATGCACACTACCAGAGTGAACTAGATGTAGGGTTTGAAAAGTCCAATGTTTTGTTTGTACGGGTGCCCTCCGAGTCAACATATGATCGTCTAGTGCAGCGTATTCAGCAAAATCGTTCTATTGAAAAAATAGCCCAAACGGAAGAGCACATTGGTATGTGGGACTATACACGTACATTGAAGAACGCAGACAAGGAACTGGAAGCGTTCATGCTTGACTTTGGACTGGACTACAAAGACGTTATGGGGCTGGAAATGGTAGATGGCCGTTATTTTACAGAAGATCTTTTTGAACATGACAAGGCCAACTCCATCATCGTCAACCAAAAGTTAGTGTCCGAATTTGGCTGGGAAGAACCTATCGGGAAAATGGTGCAAATAGATGACTCCACCAGACTGCAGGTAGTGGGTGTGATGAAAGATTTTTACATGCAGGGGTTTTGGAACCCGGTAGAACCCTACGGATTCCGGCCTGCACATAAAGAGCGCACAAATTTTGCGGTGATCAAAGTAGCTCCAGGCACTATCAAAGAAGTCAACAAATATGTGGAAGAGGCCTGGTATGAAGTGGAGCCAAATAAACCTTATCCAGGTAGATATCAGGATGAATTCTTGAGCGATTCTGAAGAAGTGAATGGCAATATAATGGTGATGTTTAGTTTTCTTGGGGTTTTAGCTTTAGTGTTATCCTCCATCGGATTATTCACACTAGTATCACTAAATATCATCAAACGTGTAAAAGAAATTGGCGTGAGAAAAGTACTCGGTGCTTCGGTAAGTCAGATTATCACTAAAATGAATGTGCAATTTGTCTGGATAATTGGCATATCTGTGGCACTGGGGAGTGCCTTGTCTTATTTGGCTATCGATGCACTGATGGGCTCCATTTTCGCTTACTACAAGGCCATATCCATATTCACGCTTACCTTGCCTATTTCGCTGCTTCTACTTGTTGCTTTTGCAACTTCTGTAGGACGAACACTCCGAGCAGCGACTAGAAATCCCGTAGACTCACTACGTTACGAATAACCGGAGGTACCCGGACAAAGCAAAGCTTTCGTCTGTACTTCAGTACAAATTATGCCAAAGCATAATTTGGGTAAATAGATCAAATACTCAAACTAGACTAAACTGAAAAGCTGCCTCCGGTGGAGGCAGCTTTTTTATTTCTGTCTTATCCTAAATCAAATTTGATTCCTTGCGCTAGCGGCAACTCAGTGGAATAATTGATTGTGTTGGTCTGACGTCTCATGTATGCCTTCCAGGCATCAGATCCAGATTCACGTCCGCCTCCGGTTTCCTTTTCTCCACCAAAAGCGCCTCCAATTTCGGCGCCAGAAGTACCAATGTTCACGTTGGCTATTCCACAGTCTGATCCTGCATGAGACAGGAACAGCTCCGATTCACGCATATTGGTGGTCATAATCGCTGATGAAAGACCCTGAGGAACGCCATTTTGCATGGCTATTGCTTCTTCAAGTGTAGAATATTTGATGAGGTACAATATCGGAGCAAATGTCTCATGCTGCACCATTTGGTAACTATTTTCCACTTCGAAAATGGCTGGCTTCACATAGCAGCCTGACTCGTAACCTTCACCGGATAGCACTTCACCTTCAATGATTGGCTTACCGCCCTCAGCAACTATTTTATCAAGAGCTTCCTTGTAAATCGCCACTGCATCTTTGTCGATCAATGGCCCTACGTGATTGTTCTCATCCAATGGGTTGCCAATTTTCAATTGACCATAAGCCTTCACTAGTCGCTGCTTCATTTCTTCAAAAAGACTTTCGTGAATGATCAGTCGTCTGGTACTGGTACACCGCTGACCGGCTGTACCTACCGCGCCAAAAACTGCTCCAGGAATGGTCACATTCAAGTCGGCATTTTCGGTAATGATGATGGCATTATTTCCTCCAAGTTCAAGAATCGTTTTGCCTAACCTTCTGCCTACGGCTTCTCCGACTGCCTTACCCATTCGGGTGGACCCTGTTGCAGAAATCAATGGGATTCGTGAGTCATTAGACATTTTCTTGCCTATCTCAGCATCACCAATAACCAATCCACAAACGCCTGGATGCACTCCGTTTCTCTCGAAGATTCCCTGTACGATCTTTTGGCAGGCAATAGCCGAAAGGGGTACTTTCTCTGATGGTTTCCAGACACAAACATCTCCACATACCCAGGCGATGGCCGCATTCCACGACCAAACAGCCACTGGAAAATTGAATGCAGAAATGATTCCAACGATTCCGATCGGGTGCCACTGCTCATACATGCGGTGTGCCGGACGTTCTGAGTGCATGGTGAGGCCATACAATTGGCGAGACAATCCAACAGCAAAATCACAGATATCGATCATTTCCTGAACCTCACCTAAACCTTCCTGCAGGGATTTACCCATTTCATAGGAAACCAACCGGCCCAAATCGTCTTTGTATTTACGTAGCTCTTCACCGATCTGTCTGACAATCTCTCCACGCTGGGGAGCAGGTTTCAATCTCCACGTCTTGAAAGCTTCCTGGGCAGAATTGATCACTTTTTCGTAGGCATCTTCATCTGCCAATGTTACCTCCGCGATGGCTTGACCATCTGCAGGCGAAAAAGAAGTTATCTTCTGACCTCTGGTTGGTAGCCACTTGGTACCAATAGCCGCACCGGGGTTGGATGCTTCTACTCCGAGGTTTTTAAGGATTGCACTGATATCCCTTGTTGAATTCGTCATTTTCTCGTTTGGTTAATTTGTTGTTTTGAGGCTGCAAAGCTAAAAAATTCTTGCACCTAAAGTCATAAAAAATGCCACTCCGTTTTGAGATCACAGAGTGGCACTAACCTAACTACCTAACCTTCCGAGTAATCGGATTTCTTACCAACCTATTCCGTAGTATGCTTTTTCGCCGTTGGGGTAAACACCTTCTACCAAGATTCCCTCACCCATAGCGTTATTCAATGAGGCCGTCAAGTCATCCATAGATCGGATAGGTCGCTTATCTATTTTTGTAATGACAAACCCCTCATCAATTCCTGCTTCTTTCCATTTACCATTGCCCAAATCCTTTACTTGAATACCATTTTCAATCTGCAATTTGGACTTCATGGTATTAGAAACAGGTTCAAAAGTGGCTCCATCAATTTCGAATGAATTGGAAGCTGTGACTACTTCTGTATTTCTAAACTGATTCTTCAGCGTAGCCTTCACCGTCTCGGTTTTGCCGTCTCGGATATAAGTCACTTCGATCTTATCTCCAGGTCTATTCAGCGCTACCTGCTCTTGTAGCTGTGCTACATTAGACACTTTCTTACCATCAATAGCGATGATTACATCTTTCTCTTTCAAACCTGCATCAGCCGCAGAGGTTCCCTCATTTACTCGAGCTACAAATACTCCTTTTAGCACCCCAAGATTTTCAGCGTCAGCTAATTCAGCTGACACGTCTCTAATTTGGATTCCAAGTAAAGGACGCTGTACGGCACCAAAATCTTTCAGGTCCCAAATAACTTTTTTGACCAAAGTAGCTGGTACGGCAAAACTATATCCCGCAAATGCACCTGTAGGAGAAGCAATAGCGGTATTGATACCTACCAATTCACCATTGAGGTTGACCAGAGCTCCACCAGAGTTACCTGGATTTACTGCCGCATCCGTCTGAATGAAGGCCTCTATTCGGGTATTGCTACCACTTCTTGCCAGGATATTGATATTCCTTGCCTTAGCACTGACGATACCTGCCGTCACTGTAGATCGAAATTCGAATGGATTACCAATTGCTAGCACCCATTCACCTATCTGAATGTTTTCAGAGTCACCAAACTCCATGTATTGGAGTTGTTCTTCATCTATTTTCAATAATGCCAGGTCAGTATCTGGATCCGTTCCGATTAATTCCGCACTATAGGTCCGGTTATCGTTGAGCAAAACTTCGATTTCCGATGCACCATCCACCACGTGATTGTTGGTGGCGATGTATCCATCAGGCGACACAATCACCCCAGAACCTGCTCCTTGTCTCGGGGCTCTTTCACGCCTGTCATATCGCTCGCCAAAATAGTCCTTGAAGAATTCCTCCATGGGATTTCTGGTTGCATACTCCGTATTGCCAGTATATTCTGTGCGAATATGCACTACCGCAGGAGTCGCTTGTTTGGCCGCATAGACAAAGTTCAACCCTTTCGGCACGACATAGTCAGTCGTATCAAAAACATAATTGGTCAAACTCACCGGATTACCTTGCCCGCTTACTGGGACTACCTGCTCCACTTTCTGTGGCTCCACTATGAGTGAATATCCACCAATGGCGATCACTGCTCCAAGGAACGATGAAAGCACCATTGCGAAATATACTTTTCTCGTATTCATGTCCATTTCCTTTCTTGTCTAAAATCGTACTAATTATACTCAATTGCTTCACTGAATGTTGTACCAAAAACGATCCAATTAAGGGATGAGTGTCAATGCTTAACAATTCTTAACAAAAAACCCTGACCACCCAGTTTTGGGATTTGGCCAGGGCTCCAACTTCACATCGTCTGTTCAATTACTTGATCGAAATCGTCTTTTTGGTTTCTTTCTTTTCGTCCTTAGGAATGGTAATGTTCAATATACCATCCTGATAAGAAGCGTCCACCTTATCCAGATTCACATTGTCTGGGAGGTAGAATGATCTGCTAAATGTACCATAGTAACTCTCCACACTGTGGTAGTTCTTCTCGTTCTTCTCGTTTTTGAATTTTCTCTCACCGCTTACAGTCAATCGATCGTCGTTAACATCGATTTTGATATCGTCTTTGTTGACGCCAGCTAAATGAAACTGCAATTCAAATTCTTTCTCCGTTTCAGCAATATCTACTTGAGGAGAAAAGCTTGAAGTTCTCTTTCCACCAAAGAATTCGTCATCAAAAAATCTGTCGATGAAGTTGCTAAATGTAGCTGGTCTGTAACCGTTTGGATTATACTTTATAAGTGCCATAGTTGTTAATGTTTTAGTTATTGTTGAATGTTTTAAATCAAATACACCATGCACTATTCGAATTCTATGCCAATCGATTTTTTAGACCTAATCATGCCATATTGGCCGATATGATTGATTTACTGCAAATAAAGCTGCCATTATGACTTATTCTCAGTGATTAATTGACACACTCCAATTTTTCCAAAATTTTTCTTTGCCAGCCATTGCAGAATATCAAACAGAAAATTAAGTTTGCAATCCTTTTTGGAAAGCAGTAGTTCATACAGTAATCAAAAAGACATAAAATTCCTCAGTAGCTCAGTTGGTTAGAGCATCTGACTGTTAATCAGAGGGTCGCTGGTTCGAGCCCAGCCTGAGGAGCAACCAAAGAATTAAGCCACTTGAAAGAGTGGCTTTTTTTATGGTTAATGGTGCATAGTTGATTTGAGCATTTAACGCGGGAAAGAGCATCACTTGGTTTTGAGTATCTATCCTATCGAAGTAAAATCCAAATCTGAAGGTCGCTGGCCGGTACGCCGGTCCGATCGAACCCCAGCCTGAGGAGCAACCAAAGAATTAAGCCACTTGAAAGAGTGGCTTTTTTTTATGGTTAATGGTGCATAGTTGATTTGAGTATTTGACGTGGGAAAGAGCATCACTTGGTTTTGAGTATCTATCCTATCGAAGTAAAATCCAAATCTGAGGGTCGCTGGCCGGTACGCCGGTCCGATCGCCCCGATAGCTATCGGGGCAGCCTGAGAAGCTAAAACAAGAAGAAGCCATCCGCTAACTAGCAGATGGTTTTTTTTATGCTTACTCTTGATTCAGCGGAGTTTTCAAACCGTTCGACGAAATAAACTATCAAATGATAGTAACTTAAACTAGGTTCACCAGACCAACTAAAGAGCATAGAATCATGAAACCAAAGTATTTCCCCAGACAAAGCACCATCCTACATGCCACCAGAATCGAGGTACATCAAGTACTTGCTGATAATTTTGGCTCTCCGCACAACCCAACGTCCCAGGGAATACAGAAAGAATCGGAGCAAATGAACTTCAAATTGGATAGGTTATTCACCGTTCTTCATAGTAACTGACACAAAAAAAGGGGCTGTCTCAAAAGCCTGAAATTGGTGTCATTCTGAATTTATCTCAGAATCTATGTAGTTGAATATCAATGCATTTTAGATCCTGAAACTAGTTCAGAATGACCAGAGCACCGCTTTTGAGACAGCCCATTTAAAGTTAGGATCTAAGCCTTCCTTAGGCTTCTGCCCAATTGGCTGCCATCTGATACATCTGATTGAATAGCACGCGAACTACGTCAACCATTTCTTCTTTCTGATCAACCGGTAGTAGATTAATCAAATGAGCAATCTCATCATCACTGATGCCAGTAGAATGGTTTTCTTCAGTGTCTTGATGTTTCTTACCAAAATACTCCAACTGGTCGTACAAGTCTGCATTCTTCAATACAGGATGAATAGCTGCCTTGAATTTATCAAAGGTGATCTCTAGCACCTCGATCATGAGCATACGTGCTACAGGATGGTCATATTGCTGGACGTAACGATTAAAAGAATAGATAGTTTTACGCACTTCCAGGGTCTCATCATCCCAGGTATGACTGATTAGATCTGCCCCTTTAAACTCCTGAAAATGACCCGACATGAAAGCCAAATCATTTAAATACCACTCCCAGTGATTGGAATCCTCATCACTATGGGTATTGACGCTTTCTTCCAGATCAGACAATTCCCCTTCATACCGCACTATTTGCATGATATCCTTGAACCCGAGTACAAAAAATAGCATGCGTGGGATGAATTTCAATTTATCCTGTATCGGTAGATCAGACTTCAACTTTTGATGAAGCGGATTGGAGGCAAATTTTTCAGCTCCCAAAAGGAACTCCTCTCTTAGCTGAAGGTCCAACTGCTCTACTTCCGATGAGGTAATTGGTTTTTCTGTTTTTGTTTTCATGTGAGTATCTAATTTAGTGAAAAGTTAATTCAGTTATATGTCATTAAAAATGGCAGACTACCTTCATTCCATAGCTACTTGATATGAAAGCAATCGGCGGTAAATGTTAATCAGTGATTAATCCAACTTGAGAATGCTAACCTAACTACCAGCTAATCTTGAAGGTGCACGTTTCTGCTCCTTTTCTTCTGGTCTCCTTGGATTCGTCCAGCTCCACCTTGGTACGAATAGAGCCCTCCGGCTTGAACCTTCGTACAATCTGCAAAATCAATCCCTCCTCAAACTTGCTAGGATAAGGTGTGTGACAAACCATTTCAGCAGTCTTTGCTGACGCATCGTACTTGGTGAGTTTGTAATGACCAATACCTTCTAGCATCTGTCCGTTTTCAGGATTGAACATTGGTTGACCTCCCTTCCGGTGATTCATATGATAGGCCACATCCAGGGACTGTAGCGCTTCTTCCAGACTGTTCATCGGAGGAAACTGCGCATTGTCTATCACGGCCTTACCAATTAAAAAGAGATTCATTTCTCCAAACTGATCTTTTACCTCCTCAAAGGCATTTAGAAATTTCTGTAAATCGTAAAACTGATTGGGGTCATCTTTGTACTCCAACCCATGATTCTTCAGTATGGACAATCTACTGTCTTTGGACATGGACCCAACCAAAAAGGGCTGGATAGCATTGGTTTCTATTCCTCCTTCAAAGGACTTAAACTCGCTCATTTACTATTTATGGTTTAGTTGATAATTAGTTCTAAAATATGTTTTGTCTGCTGCCACAAATTCCTTCAAGGAAACTGGCTTAGCCTCTGTAAGTCGCTCAAAATCCTCACTCCAAAAATCATAGCTACTTTTCCTAATGGACATAAACACTTCTGTCATCATCTCTACCCTCCAGTTGGGCAGACCTGCCTTTTCTAGTAGAGTTATCTGATCACTTAAAGGCATATCTATGTAGGTGAAGTCGCTGTTGCACACCTCGTTCAAAACACCCACCACCTCTGAGAAGGTATAAGATTCAGATCCTGTCAGATGAAAAACAGTTGATTTGGAGAGTTGCCAACTCAACCACCCTATCGCGCTTATTACCGCCTTAGCCACATCTCGCACATCGATATAATTGACCTTACCAGCACCCATGGCTAGATGGTATTCGCCCAATTCGTTTGCGGTAAAATGATTGATCAAATTCTGCATAAAAAATGTTGGGCGCAGAATCACTCCCTTCATATTTGATTGCACAAACTGTTGCTCCATAGCCCGTAGGCGTTGACTCAATACGTTAGTTGGAGCCAAAGTGACGCCTGCTCCACTAATGAGTACATACCTGGCAATGTGACATTCACTGGCACACCTAACAATTGCTTGAGCATGTAGCTCCATCTCTGGAGAGTCCGGAATGATCACCACTAAAGTACCCACACCACTGAAAGCCCTACACAGCAAATCCAAATCGTTATAGTCTACCGGTAATGAATTAGTGAGCCGATCATCTGACTGGCTTAGTTTGTTATAAATACCCGCTATCACAGGCTGATTGGCAACCGTAAGTTGTTTTATGACCTCTGACCCCACATTGCCCGTCGCACCTAAGACCAGTATACTTGCCTCGCTCATTTGGAAAAAATACAATCAGCTTAAAATCTATTTATTTTATCTGAAACGTTTACATTATTTGCAATATTATTTTAAATATTTTATTTCAAACAACGCATAGTTTTGAATCAATAGAATAATACCATATTTTAGGCAGGCTTTGGTAGTTAACTGAGTGATCACCGCATTCTGATTTTTTTGAATATAACTGTTTTATTGTAATAATACTATTGATTTGGAAAAGTTAATCGCAAAACTGAAGTCTCTATCTCCCCAACAATTTCTCTTCCTGGCTCTTGCATTAAGCGTTCTCGGCAGTTTGCTACTTTTAATTGTAAGTCTCACCGATCCTGTCTCTGTGTGGATAGTGATCACTAGCGTTCTATTATTATTGACGACAAGTGCTTCACTTTATTTTTACCACAGGTCAATACTCCGTCCGATCCAAAGTGCCGCATCACTTAGTCATTTCATTGCACATGGAGAGAGTGGAGCGCACCTATCAAGTAGCTTAACTACTTTGATAAAGAATCTTGAGCACATCCAAACTACGCAGAACAATACGACCAATTTTCTCAGCGATGTGAGACGCGGAGATTTCTTTACCAATTTTTCACCCAATGGAGATGCGCTAGGCAGAGAAGCAAATGATCTCAGGCGAAACATCACAGACTTCATCACCGAACAACGAATTATTCTGGAAGAAGCGGGTAAAGATGGAGACCTTGAAAAGAGAGCAGAAACCAATGGAAAATCAGGAGCCTGGTTGGTATTATCAGAATCATTAAATGAGCTATTGGAGGCTATTTCCCAGCCTATTGCTGAGATCATCAGGATTGTAAGCGCCATGTCAGAGGGAGATCTTACTAAACGATACACCGGGGACTCCGCTGGGGATTTGAGTGAACTAGCCTACGCTTTGAATCTTTCATTGGACAACTTGTCTTCATTGGTCCAAACTATTTCAAAATATGCGGAAAGCATTGAAGAAAAAGTAGTGGACATGCGTGTGAGTGGAAGCGAGATGGCTTCCAGTACCAGAGAGATTGCCACGTCTATTGGTGAGATGAGCCACGGAGCTCAAACCCAGGTGCAAAAGGTAGATGAATCCTCTAACCTCATAGAGCAAATACTCTCCAGCTCAAATAGCATGAGTGAGCAATCGCATTCAATCAATGATGCCGCTAAAAAAAGTGTGGAAAACTGCTTGCGGGGCACCAACATGATCAATGACGTAGTAGCCAAAATCAGTGAAATACATGGCATGTCACAGGAAACAACCGAATCCATGAGAGTCTTGTCCAAAAGATCGGCTGAGATATCCAGAGTACTGGCCATGATCACAGAGATTTCTGCTCAAACAAACTTACTTGCACTCAATGCAGCTATAGAAGCTGCTAACGCTGGTGAATATGGACGCGGATTCTCCGTAGTGGCCGAAGAAATACGTAAACTGGCAGAAGATTCTAAAAACTCAGCGAGAATCATTCAAGACCTGGTGGACAGTGTGCAAAAAGACACGCAACAGGCCGTCTCCATCACCGAGCGAATGAATGAAAATGTGACGTTCAGCGTGGATGCTTCTCGTGAAGCATCACGAGTCTTTGAAGAAATGGCTGCCTCATCCAATCAGACATTGGAGCAATCAAAAATTATACTGGAGGCAACTCAATCACAAAATAATAGTGTGACCAGAATGGTTTCCATCACCGAATCGATCGTAGTAGTAGCGGAAGAGACAGCCGCGGGAACTGAACAAATTGCCAGCTCAGCCACAGAGCTGTCTGCTGGAATGGAGAACTACACTCAAATGACGGAAACCCTGAGTGAGATCGCCAACGGGCTGTCTGCTGCGGTGGAGAAATTTAAACTACAAAATCAACCTGTACGAAAGGAAGAAATGGTTTCTTACGAATAAGTCAAATCAAATCATTATGCCTTGGGCTCCCATCCCGGTTCATAGGTTCGCTTCACCAGATTGGTGGCCGCTTCATTATTAATGATAGCACCCGTTTCATCCACATCCAAACTGACTTTTAAGTCCTGAGCAATATTACCCAAATGGCACATGTGAGTAGATAAACTTGCATCATCTATAGGAGCATTCAATTCTTCCCTACCTGCTATTGTGTTGACAAAATTCTGAATATGCTTGACCGTGAGTCCGTCAAAACCGCTTGTGTCCTGAGTGGATGCTGATGTTCCCGGACTTTCCTCTTTCATGAAGCTCAACTCATTTCCCTGTAAGTCCAGCAGCTGATACCCCTCTCTGTCCAGAAGTATTGATCCCTGTGTGCCATGAATGATCGCACCTCTTCCTCTTCCATATAGCTTCATCCCATTGCAACTCTTACCTTCCCAAACGATCGATTTACCATCCGGATATTCAAAGTTGGCTACCTGTGTATCGTAATATTCCCAATCATCATCGAAATGCAATCTTCCGCCAGTAGAAACCACTCGGGATGGTAGTCCCACACCCAACGCCCAACGGCACACGTCAATCTCATGCGTGCCATTGTTATGAATCTCTCCTGTACCCCAGCTTCGGAACCAATGCCAGTTGTAAGGATGTACATTGTCCCGGTAAGCCTCTCTCGGTGCTGGACCTTGCCACAGCTCCCAATCCAGGAAATCAGGAACAGCTACTTCCTGTCCATATCCAATCGAACCGCGTGTATTGGAATACCAGGCTTTGGCATAGTATACATCTCCGATTTTACCTTCCCTAATATCTTTAATGGCCTGATTCGAAGTAATAGATGATCGCTGCTGATTGCCCATTTGGCACACCTTAGCATACTTTTGATAGGCTTTGTTGAGCAATTCATTTTCATACAAATTGTGACTGCAGGGCTTCTCCACGTACACGTGCTTTCCTGCTTGCATCGCCATGATAGCCATTGGAGCATGCCAGTGCTCCGGTGTAGCTATGAAAATCGCATCTATGGATTTATCTTCCAACACTTTACGAAAATCACTTTCTCCCTTCACCTTATATCCCAAAGTATCTTTGGCATACGCCTGAAACTTTTCCAACCGACGAGCATCTACCTCACATGCCTTTGCCAACTTGATGTTAGAGCAAAGGCCAATGGATTGTGCCAAAGCGTAAGCTCTGCCGCCTGTTCCCAAGATGGCCACATTAACGGTCTCGTTTGGAGAAAAGGCCCACAGACGATTGGACGACAATAGGTAGGAGGTTCCAGCTACAGCAAAAGCTGAATTTTTTATAAATGTTCTTCTGGTAGGTTTCATAGGTATGAGTTGGTTAGCTGAATTTTAGCTCGGGATATTCATCCCATTTTTTGATTTGGTTTTGATAAAGCGCATCAAGAGAAATCTGAACACATTTTGCTGTGGTTGCTCCAGTATGCAAACTGGAAATGACCGTAGAACCATCCACGATAGATGCATAAAATTGCTTCAAAGCATCGAGAGTCGGATCATTGCCTGGTGCGTCAATAGGTGCCCCTTCTCCTTTTTGCCATGCCTGGATGGTAGCACCGGATACTCCATCTACCAATCCTTTCTCCGCTATCTCTTTTTGCTCCGCATAAATGGTTCCTTTCGTATAATCCAGCATTATAGTCCCTTCGGAACCCATTACTTTGATGCGATAATCTCCAAAGCCATTGGTGGTAGTACACTCAAATGATGCATCTAAACCAGAAGGGTATTTGAAGAGCAGATGCACATTGTCAAAAGTTTCCCGACCGTCTTTCCAGTGATCAATACCACCAAAACCGGTCACTTGCTCAGGGTGGCTTTCTGTGACCCAATTGATAAAGTCTATTTGATGGGACATCAACTCTGCCACCAGACCTCCAGAATACTCCCGATACATGCGCCAGTTGATCATGCGCTCCCATTTCGGGTCTGGAACAGGACGCCTCCAGTTACCATTTCTGTTCCACTGGCATTCGTAGGCTGTCACCTCCCCAATATAGCCTGACCGGATGATTGCTCTTGCCCGATTGTAAAGGGCACTACTATGGTATTGATGACCTGTTTGAAAGACCAGGTCTGTAGACTCCGCTGCAGTAATTACTGCTTGTATTTCATCCAGACCCTTAGCCATGGTCTTTTCACAGTACACGTGCTTACCTGCTCGCAACGCATCTATCGCAATCTCATCGTGGGTGCTGAAAGGTGTAGTCACTAACACCGCATCTACTTTATTGTCTGCCAAAAGATCTCTGTAATCTGGATAAGATTTAGCACCTTTTGACAATTGTATGGCGTCTGCTAATCGAAATGGAATAATATCTGAACAGGCCGTTACTATCAAACCATCAATCTGATTGATCAGTCGCATAAGACCTGTACCTCTGTCTCCAGTGCCTATTACCCCAATCCGTACAGTTTCACTTCCGAAATGAAAAGGCAGACTGTTTGCATAGCGCAAACCAAGAGTTGTTCCTCCCAGGATCGTCAATCCAGTTTTTAAAAAATGTCTTCTTGCGGTTTCCTGGTCTTTCATTAGTTAAGCTCTCGGATTTTGATGCTTCGATAACTCACCTGGTTGCCATGATCCTGAAGCAGGATGCTGCCTTCTGGCCATTGACCGAAGTTATCCCACACTTTGTATTTACTATAGGCCACAAGTGCCCTGAACATTTGTGAAAAACGATCATACTCGATAATCTTTTCATTATTCAACCAATGCTCAACCTTCCCATCTTTGGAGACAATACGGGCTTTATTCCATTGGCCAATTCCCTTAAACTGTTTACCACGCCCGGGAACTGAGAGGTTTTCCGCTGCAATCAGGTCATATAAGGAGCCCACTGTCCGGTTGCCATTCACTCCCATTTTGGCATCTGGGTGCTTCTGGTCATCCAGTATTTGAAATTCACATCCTATAGCTGATCCGCTATTTTTATTGAGAGATGGATCCACAAAGTATTTGATCCCGCTATTGGCACCTTCAGTGATTTTGAACTCCAACTCTAATTCGAAGTTGCTATAGTTACTAGTGGTCACTATATCTCCAGGCCCAGTGGCTTCACCTCCATCTGTGGCAAGTACGGTTAGCTCACCATTCTCCATTGTCCATCCGGAGCTTGGAAAGTCATCCAATTTTGCACCTCGCCAACCAGCATTTGTTTTACCATCCCAGAGCAGACGCCAGCCATTTCTTTTCTCCCAATCAGTCAGCTGGTTTTTCAGATAACTCATCTGCAAGACTTCAGGATCTGGATTATTGCGGTACTCAGCTACTTGCTCTGTCAAAATGCGGATATCTCTCCATTTGACCAGATAACCTTCCTCCTTCTCACCAATGCTATGCACTTGTAATCCGATGAAACCCTCATTGGTCATATCGTCCATCAGGTTACTACACATCTGGCCGTTGATGTAGGTACGGATTTCACTACCCAGGCATTCGATTCGAAACTTATTCCACATACCTAGCTGGAAAGCACTACTTGCCTTCTTATTCAAGCTGATCGGATACATCCACCCACGACGCTGCTCATCATAAACACCTCCCGAAAAAGCTCGATCCGATGGGTCAATCTCGCATTGATATCCCTTTACTACTCCATCGAAATTGCTACGAAACTGCACACCGGTATTTAAATGGTTGGGCAGAAATACCTCAAATTCAAGAATGAAATCGGAATAGGTCTTTTTAGTGCACAAAAAAGTATTAGGAGAGTTAAGAACAGCTGTTCCAATTATTGTTCCATTTTCTACTTTATAAGGAGCTTTGCCTCCTTTGGTTTCCCAGCCGGTGAGATCTGTGCCATTAAAAATCGGTTGCCAGTTTTGGGCAACTGCACTGAAGGATATGCCAATAACAAGGCAATAAAAAAGTGTTTTCATTTTTGGTAAGGATCAAATAATGGGGCAGCATCAAGTTAAGAATTAATCAGCACAAACGCTCACTGTCACGCTGCAATTCCCATTAGTGATCTTTGTGATCAATTCAGCACATTCTGGATCTTTTCCAACTCATCGCTACTGAAGCCTAAGTTGTCCAATGCTTTGACGTTAGCTACTAGCTGTTCAGAACTGCTCACACCAACCAGCACAGAAGTAACACGCTCGTCTTTCAACAACCATGCTATGGCCATATCACTCAATGATTGACCTCTGTTCTGAGCAATTTCGTGCAGTGCTTTGATTTTGGGCAAATTCTTTTCTACCGTTTCGCGTTCGAGATAAGTCATTGAGCGAGCGGCGCGGCTGCCCTCTGGTATGCCTTTTACGTATTTATTGGTCAGCATGCCTTGCTCCAGCGGGCTAAAAGCAATGCAACCGACACCAGTATTGCCCAGTACGTCAAGAAGACCACCCTCTACCCATCGGTCGAACATGCTGTATCTCGCCTGATGAATGAGACATGGGGTCCCCAGGTCATTCAATATTTCTATGGCGCGTTTGGCCAGGTCAGCTGGATAATTGGATATTCCCACGTATAGTGCTCGGCCCGACCGAACGATAAAATCCAATGCGCTCATCGTCTCTTCCAGTGGTGTGTCAGGATCAGGTCTGTGGTGGTAAAACAAGTCGACATAATCCAGGTTCATTCGTTTCAGGCTCTGATCCAGGCTGGAGATAAGGTATTTTCTGGAACCTAGATTGCCATAAGGACCAGGCCACATGTCATAGCCGGCTTTGGAAGAGATGAATAGTTCATCTCGATGCGACTCAAAATCTTCCTTGAACAATCTCCCAAAGTTGGTCTCGGCTGAACCATACGGAGGACCGTAGTTGTTGGCCAAATCAAAATGAACTATTCCATGATCAAATGCAGTACGGAGTATCTGTTGAGCCTTTAGCAGGTCATCAGCATGCCCGAAATTATGCCAGAGCCCGAGTGAAATCATCGGCAACTGGATACCGCTCTTTCCACACCTCTTATATTGCATCTGTTCATAGCGACCATCACTAGCAGTGTATGGTTTGTAGCCGGATTTATCATTGATTTTCATTGATTCAAGGTTTTATTGTAAACATAAACTTCCATGGGCTGGTCATTCACTCCGAAAACAAAGTAATCCTTGCCCTCGATGCTCAAATGAGCAATATCTCGCACATCTCCCCAGATATTAAGTCCCGCCTGACCCTGCGCAATCACTTCAAAATTTCCTAATCCATCATTGATCAATACCTGACCGTGGCTCGCATCACTGGCACCAAAATAGGTGTTTGCCCAGGTTTTATTGCCACCAGTGATCAAATCCAGGTTGCCATCACGGTTCACATCAAAAGGCTCTATAGCATAGATAGGGGATATCTGGGCCATTTCAGGAAGTTCCTTTACAGTAAAACTCATGTTTCCGTTGTTGATTAATACAATGGAACTGAACTCAGTCACCTCATACTTGAGACCTTTGTCCAGGGATTCTTTGTTCAGGACTTCCGATACCTGTTTGCCAGAAAAATCTCTGTAGTTTGTGAATGATTTTTTAATCATCGGCATTTGTTTTCCGAGTTCATCACGATTGGCTACTGGGTATTCTTCCCCATCCACACTGTAGGTGATGATTTGATCGAGATAGCCATTGCCATCAAAGTCGTTGACATACATGCGCACAGGATTGATGTTACTCGGTTTCAGTTTATTGTTATGGCCTTCGTTGCCAATCACAAAATCCTGATCACCATCGCCATCCACGTCTATCTTTTCCAGGCAGTTCCACCATCCATTCGTTCCTGACAAGGACTCGACTATTGTTTCGGTAAGTAATCCTGATTCATTCATAAATACCTTGACAGGCATCCACTCACCAACCACGAGTAGGTCCGGGAAGCCATTTCCATCCAAATCCTCCCATGCCGCATCAGTTATCATGCCGATGTACCGCATCTTACGATTTTCCTGCACTGAAAACTTCCCTAAACCATCGTTGATAAGTAAATAACTACTTGGTATCAATCCATACCGGGAAGACATCACCCGACCTCCAACAAACAGGTCCATGTCACCATCCTGATCTATATCAGCAGGAACAGCTACCGATGAATGGCTATTTAAGTACGGGATGGCACCTTGACTGATTTCAAAAACCCCTTTTCCGTTGTTCAGCAGCAAATAGTCCTGTAACAGCGGACTTCTATCGGAATACTCGTTGCCTCCAGTAATGACCAACAGATCATCATCTCCATCTCCATCTGCATCAAAGAGTAGACTGTTTGTTTCTTCCAGCCGCGGATCCAGCATCGATGTAGCCTCAGCTCCTATCGAGAGCAGAGCTCCAGCCTGTCCAGATGCTCCAGTGATGTACAGTTCGCTCATGCCATCCTTATCCATGTCTGAAACACTGATTTTCGGTCCTTCGCGCGAAATGGTATGCGGGATAAGTGACTGATGGTTGAAATCAACAAAGTTATTTTCCCGATGGGTAAAGGACATGTTGAAGTCTTCCAATCTAGTAAAATAAGGTTTCGGGATGTTGGTAGCTACTGAAGCAGTACTTACTGCCTTCCCATAATCCAACTTCAGCGTTTGATTGGCTTTTACATTCCTTAAAACCTGACTTTTACTTCCTGGCCAGGAAATAACTACTGAATCCACTTCTGTGTCTGAGCCCAATCCGAATACCGACTGCAATGAGCCAGAAGATTGGAAACCACGTACGTTATGCACCTCTTGTGTGAGAACTCCTGCTGAAGCATAGACCTTGATTTTTGTCCCAATGCCAAACGGATTACCAGATGGTCCATTCAATGAAAATTTCAGGTAGTTATTGGACGTTGCCTGGAGGTTTTCATAGATCATGGCCGGATCGTTGATGTTATTAACCACTATGTCCAAATCACCATCCTGGTCCAAGTCAGCGTAAGCGCCGGCCGTTGAGTAAGTAGGAATATCAGCGATCCACTCACCGGTCTTATCCGTGAACTGAACGCCATCGATGTTTTGAAATATTCGATTGGCCACTTTGCCATCTGGCATCTGCTGGATGAGTGCCTGATCGCTCACCTTACTATTGTTATCAAGATTACCTGCGCTGATGTTATTGCCCGAAAGAAAAGAAACATAATCCAGGTCATTTGGTCGCTTGACTATGCCATTGGTAATGAACAGGTCTTTGTAACCATCCAAATCAAAATCAGCCATCAGTGGGGACCAACTCCAGTCAGTAGCAGCCACTCCACGCATCAGAGCCACATCCGAAAACGTCCCATTTCCATTGTTTAGCTGTAGTGAGTTGCGAGCAAACTGTGATTCATAACCAAACTCAAGCTTTAGCTTGTAAATTTCAAAAGGGTCTTCACCAGCCGAGTTCTTTAAAACTTCTTCATCATCGGGCAGCATATCCAATGTCATAATCTCGGGATTTTGATCATTGTTCAAATCAGCTATGCTGTTTCCCATAGAAAATCGACTGGTATGACCGATCATTTTTTTGATCGATTCGGTGAATGTCCCATCCTGATTGTTGAGGTACAGGTAGTCATTTTCATGAAAATCATTGGACACATAAATATCCGGCCATCCATCGAGGTTTACATCCGATATAGCTAAACCAAGCCCATAGCCAATTTGAGAATTGTAGATTCCTGAGGATGCGGTGACATCAATGAATGTTCCCTGATCATTTCTGTAAAGTCTATCGCCAGCAAGCTCATCACTTTCTTGTCTCAGATTCACACGACCATAGCTGCGAGACGTATGAACGGAATGGTTGAGCAGGTACATGTCCAAATCCCCATCCAGGTCATAATCGAAAAATGCCGCTTGGGTGGAGAATCCAGAAAAGTCCAAACCATAATCAGCAGCACTTTCTGTAAAGGTGTTATCTCCATTGTTGATGTAAAGCTCATTGTGACCGGATATCCCTTTGTAAGCACCAACTCGGCACAAGTAAATATCCAAAAGACCATCAGCATTGATATCTGCCATGGTAACGCCGGTTTTCCATGGCCCAATAGAGGAAACTCCCGCCTGTTCGGTGATATCTTCAAACTTTAAGTTGCCCTTGTTCAAATACAGCTTATTGGGTCTCATGTTTGCCGAAAAATACAAGTCCTCCAGACCATCATTATTGATATCACCAACAGCCAACCCTCCACCATTATAATAATAGAGATAGTCAATAATGTTGAAGGCATCAGAGTCTTCAAGTTCATTGGCAAACGTAACCCTTGAAACATCTCCCGGGACCACTTGAAACAGTGTAGAAGGCTTGGGTTTCTCAGGTGCACAAGAAATAATGACTGATACTGTTACTAAAATGGCGACTAATGAATTTCGCATTTACTTGACAGATAATTTTACGAGAGTGTCATTGTTTCGAGATATGAGAATGGTCTTCTGGTCAACCAAAATATCACGAATCTCTCCATCTATTCTGAATCCTCGACCACTCTTGACTACAGTCAGCTGGCCAGTTCCATCATTTTCTAGATAAGTACCATAGCTGGCATCATAACGGCCCACCTCTGGCTTGGCGGCATACAAATTACCTCCCAGAATTACGTCCATATCTCCATCCTCATCAAAATCTGCTGCCTTGATTGCAAAAACTGGAGAAATCTGCACTGCCACAGGAAGAGTAACTGCCGAAAACTGAAAGTTACCATCATTGATAAACAGCATCGTTTCCAGTGTATTCACCTCCAGAATGTCTGACGCAGCTATTTCCTCCGCAGTAAAAATTTGATCCATCGGAGCATTCTTATAGGATTCGTAATCGGGGAAGCGTTTCTTCAAGCTCTTGATCTGATCAATCAGATTGTGCCGCAAAGCATAAGGATACTCTTTCCCATCATTGGCATATCCAGTAAGTATTGGATCTATAAATCCATTTTTGTCATAATCATTGATATAAAGCCGGATTGGTTCTGAATCGGTAGCACTAAATCGGCTATTAAGTCCGTGATTCCCTACCAATAGATCCTGGTCTCCATCACCATCTATATCGGCTGTCTCAATCGTTCGCCACCAGCCTCTGAGCCCTGAAAGACTATTCTCTATTTGAGTGAATTCTCCAGCATCGTTGCGATAAGTCAAAACTCCCGTAAACTCCCCTGCAACGACCAGGTCTTGATCTTCATCACCATCCAGGTCCACAAATCTGGAGCTAGTTATCATTCCCATCTTCTCAAACACAGCAGGAGTGAACGAGTCGAAATTGCCCTTGCCATCATTGATTAGTAAATAGCCGTTTCCAGGAATACCATAATTCACGGGCTTCATGCGTTCGCCCACGAAAAGATCGATATCCCCATCCTGATCTACATCTGCCATTGCAACCGTAGCACTACTCACATAGGTGCCAGAAGCTGGTAAGAATTGATCACTTTTGGTAAAGTTCCCTTTTCCGTCATTGATATAATAGCGATCCTTCAAAGCGGAAGATGACTGTGAAAACTCGACTCCACCACTACATACATATAAGTCCAGGTCTCCATCATTATCCCCATCGAAAAATACACTCTCGGCATCCTCTGACAGTTTATCCTGCTCGAATACCTCGACGCTTCCAAAAACAAAACTGACTCCTTTGGTGATTAGCAAAGTACCAGCCTGATCTTTAGCACCTCCAATATAAAAATCCAACTTACCATCGCCATTTACATCTCCAGAAGCCATTTTTGGACCTTCGGTACTATTCATATGATAGAGCAATCGGTCTCTGTCGAAATCAATGAATGTGTTTTCCACATGTTTGAAATCAGGAGCCTCCTGATAGGTGAATAGTTGCTGGTCAGTGATTTGATTTTCCTGACTTTCTGATTTTGGAAGTGTATTTTGGTCAAGTGTTACTGTTTGATCGACTGCTACATCGCTCAGTTTGGAGACGCCTCCATTAGGCCAAAATACAGTGATATTGACATTTGAAGCCTTGGGCAGACCAACATTTGGTCGAGGGTCTACGCTTGATTGGAATCCGCGGATTGGCTGTTGTTCTATGTAGTAACTCTCACCATCTTGAAGAACTTTGATCTTGGTTCCTATGGCATTGGTATTGGCACCCATTCCGATCACATCAAACTTGATGTAATGATTGTCTGTGATGGAGTCTGCATTATTTCTAAACACCCATGAAGGCATATTTACATTGTTGACAACCAAATCCAAGTCTCCATCATTGTCTAGATCGCCATACGCTGATCCATTGGAGAAGCTTGGTTCACCCAGTCCAAAATCATCAGCTGACGATTCGAATCTAAGATCACCGACATTTTTATAAGCATGATTGGGGATCGGATTGGAAGGAATCAAATCAATTAGTTTAGCATAGTCAACCTTGTTGTCAGACAGGATGCTTTTGATCACTTCTTCATTAGAAATGTACTGCAAGTAATCCTGATTGGTGAGATCCTGGTAGATACCATTGGCAATAAATAAGTCACGAAGACCATCATTGTCCATATCAAAAAACAACGCACCCCAACTCCAGTCCGAGGCTTCCACACCGGCTAGCCGTCCTATCTCACTAAATGTGCTGTCTCCGTTATTTAGCTGAAAAGTATTTCTAGTGAACTGGTGGTAGTAACCATTCTCCAGATTGTACTGATAGCGATCCCAGTTTTCAAAAGTGGTGACCGATTTTAAACGTTCATTGTCAGAAGGAAGCATTTCTGTAACAAAGAGGTCATTGTATCCATCGTTATTTACATCTGCCAGATCTGCGCCCATTGATGCTCCACTGATCGATTTCATCTGGCTGGTAAGGTCCTCTTTAAATGTACCGTCACCCTGATTGATGTATAGGTAATCTCTCTCGAAAAAGTCGTTGGAAACGTAGATATCATCCCAGGTATCGCCATTCACATCACCGATAGTCACTCCCAGACCAAAACCTATTATACTTCCGTAAACGCCTGCTTCCTTGCTCACATCTACAAAGAGTCCATTATCGTTTCTTAACAACTTATCTCCACCAAGAGAGTCACGTTTAGGTCGTTCGTTTCTCCTCAAATTGAACGAACCAATAGCCTGATACGAATTATTAAGCATATAGGCATCCAGATCGCCATCTTTATCATAGTCAAAAAACGAGGCATGCGTGGAAAAGCCCCGATCTGCCAGCCCATACTTTTCTGCGGATTCAGTAAAAGTGAGGTCACCATTATTGATGAATAACTCATTTTGTTTGTTGTCTCCTTCTATATCTCCAGAATTACAAACGTAAATGTCTAAAAGACCATCTCCATTGATATCTGCCATGGTCACTCCAGTAGACCATGCCCTGGACCCTTCTACACCGGCAGCTGCAGATATGTCTTTGAATTGGAAATTACCTTGATTTAAGTACAGCTTATTCTTGTCCAGATTAGAGGTAAAATAGATATCAACAAGACCATCCTTGTTTACATCACCTATAGCCACTCCACCTCCATTGTAGTAATTTCGATAAGTGTACACGTTGAAATCTGCATCGTACCGTAGTTGGTTAGTAAAGTCGATACCAGTCTCCTCAGGCGACATTTTTGTAAAAAGTGATAAGGACTCTTGTTGCTTTTTCTGCTCACAAGAGACCATTAACAAAACTGCCAACCCACTAACTAAAAAATATTTATACATGATCAAGTTTATTTCTGGTTATCCGGGTGATTCAAATCCTTAATGTATCCCTTTACATTTTGTTCATCGGCAATACCCAAAGATATGAGCCTATTGCCATCTACTTTAACCCAAATACTATTTTCCTGAGCCTCCAATGGCACCTCCAGGAATGGATTACCTCCATACCAGTTCATCAGAGAATCTTGTACGGCATATGCGAGTGAATCACTAAAAAATTTCCTATTCCATGGTGCCCATCCGGTATAATTAAAGGAAATGTTCATGGTTTTGATTTTTTGATCCTCATCAAAAATGGGATAAAATAGCATTTGAATAGGTGAATTCCCTTTCTCGCTATTTGGCATCACATATTTGATATTCATATTGCGAGGACCCTGAGCGATTAATCCCATTTTGTTTTGCTCCCAGCCTTTTTTGAAGAAATCTTCCCGTGAATCTCCAAATTTGAACGTTAGAAAAAGAGAGTCATTAACTTGCCCTGAATTCAATTCTCGCTTAACCAATCGCTCATAGGGTGATCCGGTTTCACAAGCCCAAACAAATAGCATAAGGCCTATTGCCAACCAACTACTTCTTCTCATAGATCTGAACCTTTGAATCATTATTAGCTACTATAATAAGTTGTTTACCATTGAGTGCCACAGTGGTAATTCCTCTCACCTGGTTCACTATGTTTGTCAGATGAACTTTGGGATAGAGCTCAAGACCGTCCATAACGAGCAGTGGAAGTGCATCATACCGTCCAAACTGTGGCTTCACCAAAAACTGATTTCCACCTACGACGAATTCAGCGTAGGGGTCATCATCCAAATCAGCCTTTTTAATTGAGTATATGGGGCCATACTGCAGAGGCCCTGGCATTCGCTTCCAAGTGAATTTACCCTGCTCATTTATCAAAATAGTGGATGCTTTTTCTGTAGCATCAAGTACGATGGAACTGTTCAGCTGTTCGTCTGTGAAAATATCCGTAACAGTCATGGATGCATAATCCTTGAAATATAGTAGTTTCTTTTTCAGAATAGGCAATTGGGAAATCAGATCATTTTTCTCTGCAACGGGATAATACTTTCCGTCAATTTTTTCGCAAAAGATGTAATCATAGGTGCCATTTCCATCAAAATCATTGACGTAAAGCCTGGTGGTATCTCTAAAGAAACTGTTCAATCCGTGATTTCCTGCCAAAGCATCAAGATCGCCATCCTGATCAATGTCCACTAGTTTAACCACTTTCCACCAACCAGATCTGTCAGACAAGCCGTATGCATCTGTTTGCTCTTCAAAAGTCCCTTCCCTGTTGATAAAAACACGAATGTCATCCCAATCAGAGGCTATGATTATATCCACATCTCCATCTCCATCAATATCACCTACATCAGAATCGGTGATCATGTTCACTCCCTGAAGAGCGTGTATTCTCTTAGCGCTAACGTCTGTAAAAACACCCTTACCATTATTTTCATACAAGAAAGCATCGACTTTGTCACCATATCTAAATGGATGAAAACGCTCAGTAACCAATAAATCCAAGTCTCCATCACTGTCATAATCCAAAACACTCACACTGCTGGTACTAAAGTATTTTGGTATGGGCAAATCAGTGGACTTAGCAAAAGACAGGTTGCCTTGATTTAGATACAATCGATCATTTAAGGCACTACTGCTTTGTGAAAAGGCTCTGCCTCCACTGGCCACATATAAGTCAAGATCACCATCATTGTCACAATCAAAAAACACTGCGTCCGTATCTTCTGATAATGAATCAATGGCCAAAACCGGAGACTTGACGCTTACATACTCTCCATCAATAAAAGTGAACAGTGCAGATTTTTGACCTTTAGCTCCACCGATGAAAATCTCGTCCAATCCATCACCGTCCAAATCACCTGCGGCCATCCCCGGGCCTTCATTGTGTAACATGTGGGGTAACAAACGATCTCTATCAAAGTCGTTGTGGTCGTTCTCAATATGGGCAAAATCAATTTGATAGCTTGAAGCGTTGAGATAACTAGAAGGTAAATTCCTGTCTGTAGCCATTTCTTGTCCGGTGACCTCACTAACTCTGATCATTTGGTTAGTAGGAACCGAAGTTATTGTGTTGATTTTTCCACTTTCCCAAATTACTACAAGTGAATCCACAAGCTGTGCATCACCTACACCGAAATGAATAATGGGTTCTACAGTACTTTGAAACCCTTTAAAAGGATAGTTTTCTGCTGATAACATCTGACCATTATGGAACAGCTTGACACTTGCTCCAATACCAAACCGATTATTCCCTTCACCCTGCAGTGATATGCGTACGCTCCTGTTAGTGGCAGTGTCAGCATTGTTTCGATAGACAAATGCTGGCATATTGACATTGTTGATGACCAGATCCAAATCTCCATCATTGTCCAGGTCTCCATAAGCGCTACCATTGCTAAATGAAGGTTCTCCGAGACCCCAATCACTACTTACATTAGTAAAATTGAATTGTCCTTTATTCTCAAACATTTGATTTGGGACCGCCTGTGAGGGCATGGCATCTATGAGATCCTTGATGACATTTCCCTTTTCTTTTAGTTGATTTCTAATCTGCTGATCATTGGCAGTATAGGTGAGGTAGTCTCTATCCAATAAGTCCTTGTAAATTCCATTCGCCACGAATATGTCACGTAAGCCATCATTATTGGCATCAAAAATCAACGCTCCCCAACTCCAGTCGGTGGCCGAAACGTCGGAGTATCTCCCAACCTCCACAAACAAACTGTCATTGATTTTTTGTTGAAGTACATTTCTGGGATATTGGTGAAAATAGCCTTGTCGCACGTTCAGTTGATACTTATCCCAATTTTCGTAGACCGCTTTAGTTCGTTTCCTTTGAACATTGGAGGGCAACATTTCGGTCACGAACAGATCAGGCTCAGAGTCATTGTCCAGATCAGCAGCATCTGCACCCATTGACCCCATGGAGATGCTATTGAAGTATTGTTCCAGACTCTCTTTAAACCGCTCACCTTTTTGGTTGATGTAGAGGTAATCTCGTTCGAAGAAATCATTGGAAATGAACAGGTCGGTCCACCCATCATTATTGAAATCACTAAGAGTAATCCCCAGACCAAAACCAATGGCACTGGTATAAATACCAGACTCTAAAGTCACATCTACATATACTCCATTATCGTTTCTAAGCAGCTTGTTACCTCCTCCGTTCTCATCTGGAATCTCACGCTGCCCTTTCACTAAATCAAAGCCACCTATAGATTTTAAGGAATTGGTCAGGACATAGCAATCAAGGTCTCCATCCTTATCATAATCAAAAAAGGCAGCATGTGTAGAAAGACCTGTGATATCCAACCTATATTCTTTTGACTTCTCGGTAAAAGTGAGATCTCCATTATTAATGAACAGCTCATTATGTCGGTTAGTCCCTTCGGGCTTTCCAGATTTGCATACATACAAATCTAAGAGGCCATCACCATTGACATCAGCAAATGTTGCTCCGGATGACCACACACCAGGGCATGCTACACCCGCCTTTATGGTGATGTCTTCAAACTGCCAATTTCCTTTGTTGAGGTACAGTTGGTTGTCTACAAGATTACCAGTGAAGTAAATATCCATGAGTCCATCATTATTCACGTCTCCGATGGCCACACCTCCACCATTAAAGAAGCTTCGATAAGTATATGGATTGAACTCCTCAGTATACTCCAAGTTATTAGCAAAAGGGATTCCTGAAGCTTTAGCCATTTCCGTGAACCTGCTTTCTTCTGTTGGAGTAGTACAAGCCAGGATAAAAATGAATGGCACAAAAAATAAAGCTTTCTCTAGTATGAAATTAGAGTAAATCTTCACAGACTGGTTTTTACTTTAAAGATGGACACAAAACGTAAGAATGTTCAATTGAATCCATAAAAAAAGGTTGCTGCACAGGGCAGCAACCTTTCTTCAAATTAAATTATTCTATTATCTATAAGGAACGTGCTGAGTCAATGGGAAATCAGCAGACGCCGCATTGATTTGATCCAAAGGAATAGGCATTACATTCTTATAAGTATCAGAGTGGGCTGATTTTTCCCACCATGCATCACCCCATTTACCAAATCTAATCAAGTCAGTTCTTCGAAGTGACTCCTGGAAAACCTCACGACCTCTCTCAGCCAAAAATGCATCTTCAGTGAAAGTGGTAATAGGCTGGTCCGGTTCAAACGCTCGAGCCCTAACCTGATTTACAAGTGCCCAAGCTTCTCCATTTGACCAGCTATTGTTCAAACGACAAAGGGCCTCTGCTTTTACCAACAACAGCTCTCCATATCTAAATAGTGGATAATCATTATCCATGTCATTAAGCTGACCTAGTTTGAATGAGAATTTACCCAATCTTGCACCTGCTTGTCTTGAACCATTAGGGAACAGTTCGTTAATTTCAGGAGTGTAATTAATTGGTGCTCCATCAGGATCTGCCTTATCAAATGCCACATCGAGAATTGGGTTACCATTCACGTCTGTCTGAGGTCCTTCGATAAAGAATGCCTCTTTACGCATATCAGCATCATCATAAGATCTATAGAACTCTTCCAAAGTAGAGTACCCATTCCAAGGTTGCTCATTCAGTCTATAAGTCAACTGTGATGGATAGTGAAGGGTCATCTGTGCAAAGTTCATTCCCCCTCCTGTGGCCTCATCAAAAGGCACAGCGTAGATATGCTCAATGTTATCCACGTTGGTAGGTGAGAATACATCAGAAACCATTCGTCCATCAGGTCCTTCAGTATAATTTGCATCCAAATCATAAAGACCTGAGTTGATCACCATATCAGCTGCAGCAATTGCATCCTGATAGTAGGAATTACCTGTGGTAGGATTAGTTACCGGATCTGCAATAGCTGCACTAGAGCTAACGCTACCCGCAGTGGATAGGTAACTTGGTGCATTCAGATACAATCTTGCTAGTAATGCGTAGGCAGCCGACTTATTGAAACGACCATATACGCGCGCATCTCCCATATCAGGAATAGCTGCAAGAACTTCTGACTCTACAAAATCAACGATAGCTCTGCCATCTTCATTTTGTGCTACGTCCTGACCAGTCGCAGTTTGAAGTTTAATTCTGTGACCAAACAAGTCTTGTAATTTCCAGTACAAATAAGCCCGAACCACTCTAACCTCGGCTCTTCCCTGATCTGAAAGATCCGTAGCCAGAAGGTCATTACATTGAAAAATACCACCGTAGATATCATTCCATGAACCATTCAAGCCTGGGTTGGTTGGTCGGAAATCATGACGGTGCATGTTCAACCAGATACCACCATCGAACCAGTCACCTCCCTTTTGGGTAATCACCGCCTCATCAGTCGAAATCTCAGCTACTGAAAAGTATGAACCGTGCCATGCGGTACCGTTTCTCAGTCTGTCATATGCAGCGTTAAGACCATCTGCAGGCAACGCCTTGTTGACATTAATACTGGCACCTCCTCCAGGATTCTGAGGAGTAAATGTCTCTGTAAAATCTGCTGTTAAATCCTCGTCCAGATCGGTACAAGCAAAGCCTGCACCTAGGAGCATGGTCAGCAATGTTAGTCTATTAAATATTTTCATTTTTCTAAATTTTTTAGAATCCTACGTTTATACCCAAGGTGAATGTTCTAGCGGTGAAGTAGTTATTTCTTCTATCAATACCCGGTGCTAGAACAGATCTGTTAGCTGGATCAACATATCCACCGTTGTCTGTTGGACCTACATCTAGCAATACTGGGTCAGGGTCTAGACCACTATATCCCGTAATGGTAAATGCGTTTTGAACACTGAAGTACAGTCTAGCACTTTTAAATGCCTGAGAGTTTCCTGTGTTAAGATTATACCCTATCGTAGCGTTATCCAATCTGAAGAAATCAGCCTTCTCAACATATAAAGAAGAGTACTGAGCTCCAGTCAGTCCATCAACAGCTTTATCGGTAACAATTCTGTTGTAAGAGTTGATAGCTCCTGGATCGATTGGCTCGTAGAACGCTCTGAAAGTATTCACCAGGCTGTGTCCGAATGCCGCTCTAAAGAATACATTGAAATCGAATCTTTTATAAGTCAACTGGTTAGACCATCCAAGTTCTAACTTAGGAAGACCGCTACCAAGTTGTTCGAAATCCCCATCTTCTGCCAAAGCAGATCCTGGATCAGCGTTGATCGTACCGTCACCGTTCAAATCTTTGAAGGTAGGAGAACCATTCTCATCTACACCGTCAAATACTGGACCCCAAATCTGGCCGATTTCCTCACCTACAGCTACTCTTACCATTGGTGTAGAGTTTTGTCCTGGTGAACCAAGATTGGCAAGACTTTGTTGGTCATTGATGTATTCTTCCAAAGTAGATCTATAAGTACTGGCTACGATTCCGGTTGTCCAAGTGAAATCTGGGTTTTGGAATGCATCATAATTCAATGAAAGCTCAGCACCATTAGTTTTCAAACTACCTACGTTTTCATATCGCTGAGACGCACCGAAAACTCCCGGGTCTACATTTCTTAAAAGGATGAAATCAGAGATGTTTCTTGTATAGACATCAACTGATCCGTTGAGTCTTCCTTGCATCATGGCAAAATCCAATCCAAGGTTGGTCTCAGCTTTTTCTTCCCATTTCAAATCTGGGTTAGCCGCACGAGCAAAGAACACCGTACCACCAGAAGTAAAGTCATAAGTGTAAGAATCTTGTGATTGACCAGACTCTGAAGGTAGTGATCCTGTCACACCATATCCAGCTCTCAATTTCAAAACAGAGAATGCACTAAGTCCTACGTACTTGTTGATATCTACACCAAGTCCAACTGCAGGGAAAACACCCCATTGGTTATCAGCACCAAGCTTCGTTGATCCTTCTCTTCTTACTGAAGCGTTGAAGAAGATTCCGTCATCGTAGTTTAAGTTTACTCTACCGAAGAACGCGATGATTTTTTCCTCAGGAGTAGCTCTACTGTCGATGTTCACATTAGATGCAACACCTAAAACTCTGTCATACGACAAGTCTATACCATAAAATCCAAGTTGGTCGGTTGGGAAGTTTTCTAATTCCAGCAATAAGCTCTCATAGAAATTCTCCTGATAAGAATAACCACCTGATACGGTAAGATCGATATCACCAAAACTACTAGCATAAGTAGCAAATGATTCAAATAGCGTGAATCGGCTATCATCAGTAAATCTCTGTGCACGGCCATTTCTCTGACCACGGAAGAAACTAGTACTTGGATAGAACTGACCATTCAAATTGTTGGTATACTGCTGAGCATAGTTAGCTGTTACAGAAAGAGCATCGGTGATGTTGTATTCACCTTGCATGTTGAAGTTCAGGTTCTTTCTTTTTCCAACGTTTTGATTTTGTTCAATCATCGCAACCGGGTTGAAGTTGTCAAACAGGATTGCCTGGAAGAATGAACCATTATCAAAATAAATAGGAGCTGTAGGGTTATACAAACTCGCATATCTCAACGCCTCATTGAAGGAGAAATTACTCTCTCTGTTGGTCAATGACATATTGAAGTCGATCTTCAATCGATCATTTAAAGCAAAGTGCGTGATACCTGCTCTAGCATTGATTTGATCAAAACCTGATTTTTCAAGAATACCGTTTACATCCCTGATGTTGGTAGATAGTCTGAAAGTAGTGTTTTCAGCACCACCAGAAACAGAGATATTATGAACTTGAGTAATCCCTGTCCTAGTCACCTCATCCAACCAATTTGTTTCAGAACCAAGATTGTTTCCTCCTGCTTCCAGGTACTCACTAGCTGATAAGGCAGGCAACTCTCTAGCGATAGTTGCTGCTGCAACATAGCCATTGTAGTTGGCATTGATACCTGCACCTCTTTTACCTCTTTTGGTTGTCACAAGGATTACCCCTGAAGAACCTCGAGATCCATAAATAGCAGCAGCAGATCCATCTTTCAACACGTTGATAGACTCGATATCATTCGGGTCAACGTTTTGCAAGGATGCCCCAATAACACCATCGATTACTACTAGAGGCTCGGTGTTAGCACCTACTGTGGAAATACCTCTAAGTCTGATGGTAGAAGATCCGTTCGGGTCACCACCTTTGTTGTAAACACTCAAACCTGGCACTTTACCTTGAAGTAATTGTGTCGGGTCGTTCACGTTACCTTTGTTGAACTGCTCTTCATCGAGGGCAACTACAGAAGAGGTAATCTCTTTCTTTTGTTGGGATCCATATCCCACAACAACTACCTCTGCCAGCTCTTCCACGTCGAGTGACAATCCTACATCAACCACACTTCTGTTACCTACAGCGACTTCTTTTGGGGCGTAACCTACGAAGGTATATACCAACGTAGTGTTCTCTCCCACGGAGATCTGATACTTTCCATCAAAGTCAGTGATTGTTCCATTCGTCGTTCCTTTTACAACGACGTTCGCGCCGGGTACAGCTTCACCTGTCTCAGCGTCTGTTACTGTTCCTGTTACCGTCCGCTCCTGAGCCCATATAGAGGCACTCAGGATTAGCGATAATCCTAAGAGTAAATACTTCTTCATACTATTACAATTTGTTTCTAAACTTTACTATTAACTAAAGTTGCTTAGTGAAATAGACCATATTTCACAGGCCAATAAAACTAAATTAACAGAATTTTAAAAAAGAATTACAATAAAAAGCAGATGATTTTAATAATTGTATAATTACAAACGTTTGCAACCAGTATTATTTTTTTGATGTCATAAATTATGACTTTTCTAAGAATACCCACACTATGTTATACATCAGTTAACGTTAACATCAAACACGCAAAAATCGGCCGGTGAAAACCGTCGGTCTTTGAAGAGTTGATTATCTTGCTTTTACCATGAAAAAAGGACCTATTACTATTAAGGACATAGCCCGAGAATTGAATGTATCGGTTTCCACAGTATCACGCGCATTGGCAGATAACCCTCTAGTGAAGCTACAAACGCGCGAAGCGGTAAAGGAACTAGCCAAAAAATACAACTACCGTCCTCACTTTACTGCACTGAGCCTGAGAAGTAATAAGACCAAAACACTGGGAATCATCATACCACAGCTCGTTCATGAATTTTTCTCCATGGTCATTCGTGGTATTGAAGATCACGCATATGCCAGTGGATACAACGTGATCATCAGCTCGTCACATGAGTCCTATGAACGCGAAGTGATCGACACCAAAGCACTCATCAATGGACGTGTAGATGGTCTAATGGCATGTATTTCAAAAGAAACCAACGATTACGAACACTTCAAGGAGTTCGTAGATAGAAACCTCCCTCTGGTATTTTTTGACTGTATCTGTGATGAGATAGAAGCACCTAAAGTCGTGCTGGATGACTTTGATGCAGGATACCAGGCTACCAAGCATCTCATTCAGCAGGGAAGTACCCGCATAGCCTATGTTGGCGGTCCAATCAATCTTCTAATCAACCAGGATCGTTTGGCGGGGTACAACAAAGCACTGAGTGAACACGGCCTGAACACCAAAGATGAATGGATTATTCACTGTGATTCGGGTGATTATGAAGATGGCAGAAAACGAACAGAGGCATTGATCAACTCCAAAGAAATTGATGGTTTGTTTGCTGCAACGGATATGCTGGCCATTGGAGCAATTAAAAATGCCAAGAAAATCGGACTCCGCGTTCCTGGAGACTTATTAGTGGTGGGCTTCAGCAATTGGTCCATCGGTACCTTATACGAGCCCGCACTCTCCACCATGTCACAGCCAGGCTACGAAATGGGCCTCAAAGCCGCCGAACTGCTGATCAAGCAAATAGACAACCCAGATCAAACCTTCAATGAAACAGTAGTGCTCAAAAGTGAGCTTATCGTGAGAGAAAGCTCACTGAATGACTAATAAGTTATTGTTATCAGAGAATAAATTAAATGAATCCTGGTGTTCACATTTTTGCACCTCAATTAACATCTACAGATAACTGACAAAACAAAATGATCGAATTAGCGGAAGATACATTAGAAGAAATAATCAACAGTAATGACCAGGTGATGGTGCAGTATGGAGCTACCTGGTGTGGCAACTGCCGCGTAACCAAGCCAAAATTCAAAAGAATGGCACAGGAAAATGATGGAGTTGTCTTTGTCTATGTAGATGCCGAAAAACTTCCTAACTCCCGAAAACTTGCTGATGTAAGCAACCTGCCCACTTTCGCTGGATTTAAGGGTGGAAATCTGGTATCACAAGCGGCTGGAAACAAAGTAGAAACCATAACGTCTATTCTCAATGAGGTTACCAGTAATTAAGCACATCGTAGATTTTGTAGACCAAAATGACGAAGACTGGGTGGTGGAGACCATTGAGATGCTAGAGCATCTGTCGGAAGCCAAAGGGATCAAAGATGAGGAGTTGGACGTCATTGGAGAGCTTCTGTCCAATATGTATGGTGCACTTGAGGTTCACAAAGAAGTGAAAAACGGCACACCTCAGAAGGAAGCCCTCAACGGGTTCATGAAACGAGTGATGGGTTCCATCAATTGACAACAAATTAACAATATACATAAGGAGGCTCCAGATTGGAGCCTTTTTCATTTAATCACTAATGGATCGAGGACTGCTGCTAACAGCCAGGCCAGAAAGATTAATGCCTGCAGGATGTTGTGGGCTAACTTACCTTTGACGTTCAAGCCTATGAACCCAAACAACACGATCATCATCGCATACTGCGGAATCTGTATGGTCCAATCATAGCCTGAAATAAATACATTCTGCAACAGACTCATTAATACGATCAGGAACATCACTACAAACAATGGCTTCCACTGATCATAGTAATACTTCTCCAGATCATTTTCATGACTCCTCAATCCAGTTGGGAACAGCATTCGGGCCAATAAGAAGAGCAGAATAGGATATACCAGAAGGAATAAAATCAAAGGAGAGGTCCACTCCTTGATTTCAAAAATGTATTGATAGCTATACCACCATTCCTGCAAGTGCATTAAGAAAACGACAAGAACAAACAAGGTGTGCGCTACTCCCAGCTTTGTGTTTTTCACGTTGGAGATGACATCAGCTGCACCAGTGAGCAACTGAGCAATGCCCAAACCTAAAATGAGGGACTGTAAGACTACAAAATACTCAAATGGATCCATTACCTCTTTGATTTAACCGCATAAGTATACCGCAACCAAAACTAGGGGTTGGGTTTAATGAACCAATTTATTCAATAATGTCAAACAGAAGACGATTTCTCTAAGCCAGGACTTTAGATCTCTTGACTTTCTTTTTCTTTAGCTTGTTAAACCAAATCAGTGTCCCAGTAACGGGGAGGCTGGTGGCAATCAGGCAGGATATGAAGTAGACGATTTTTGAGAAAGTGCCAAACACATTTCCCACGTGCAATGCTTTAATGGATCTGGCTATTTTTTCATTTAATGGCTTATCTGCGAACAATTCTCTACTAACCACCTCACCTGAATAACGGTTAATCGATAACACATCTGATGCCGGGGTGGCAAAAAAACCTGAGGGATATTTTCTTACGTCAGCTACTACAGCTTCTGAATTCAGTTCAACACGATACGCCCCAACAAAAGGTAATTCCGCTTCCGCTATTCTGATTAGCTCTGCTGCTGATAGTGCCCTGGAATCACTCGGAACCGATGGCAGATCCACTTGTCGCTCGGTACGACTATCTGACACCCCAAGTAAACTTCGCAATCCAGATCGATACCAGCTAAATGACCACTGCAATCCTGTAAGTGCCATTATCAATAGAAAAATGGCCGTGTAAAGCCCCAGTGCATTATGTAAATCATGATTAATGCGTTTCCAATTTGCTCGCCATTTGATCTTGAGTCCTTGTTTCCAGTTTTTCACTTTCTTGGGAACCCAAATAACCAGACCCGTAAGAATAATCACTACAAATACGATCGTAGCCCAACCGACAATAGGCCGACCGACGGAGGTGTCCAACATCAACCATCTATGCAACCTAAACATGACCATAAAAAACTCAGAAGCACTGCTATTGGTATCCCCCAATAGTTCTCCATTGTATGGATTTACCAAGTAAGTAGCGGCTCTGCGCTCGCCTTCCTTTCTTACAGTGAATTGATACGCCTCATCACTACTAGCAGGAATGGTTACGGCTATTGGCTCGCCTTCTACTGTGGCTGATAGCTTTTGAGACAGCTCTTCCACCAGTAGAGGGGATTTCCCAGCTGGGGCATTTAGGTAATATTTATCAGCATCTATCCATTGGCCGATTTCTTCATGGAAAGTGTATACGGTACCTGTGAAGCACACAACAAAAAGGATTAGCCCGGAGGCCAGTCCCAACCATAGATGAATGTCGTTTAGAAGTTTGCGAATGATTTGCCAGGGAGTCCTTTTCTGCTTCATTTTCCAGGAATTGATCAATCAAGCAAAGCTAGTACTAACTGAAACCGACCACAATCGCTACGAGTAGTGATTTTGAATGGGCTCCTATGAAGCAAAAAACCGTCTACCCTTACGAATAGACGGTTCTGAATTTACCTAATCAAAGATCAATCATACTGCAGAGACTTCAGACCATTGCGAGTCAGTGGTGTACTCACTCACAACCTGACCTTCATCATTCATGGACAGTAGCTTGACCCAATTATTATCGAATAACTGTCTTACTTCTGGATGCTTGACCAGCACCTGCCTCATTGCTTCCTGGGGTGCCTGAATAATCACATTCAGTCGCAGGGGCTGGTGCTGATAATCGGTACCATCATGTACAGATTGCCAGGCAAGTCCTTGTCTCAGATCACCCGAAGACCCTTCTATCACTCCCAATCCTGCTGTGACATTGTGCAAGGTTTTATTACCTGCCCCAAGCGTATGATTGTCCACGCTTGACCCATAATACTGCAGATTGATCCAACTGGTCACTATCATCGGAGCAGTCATGATTTGTTCCAGAACATTAAACTCTTTGTCCTTTTTCCAGTCATAAGAGTGCAAAAAGGATTTACCTTCCAGGTTCAATGCTTCCGTATGCTTTCTCTCTGCAACGACAAAGGCGGAACATCCCGCCAGACCCCACTCAGGACGCACCTGAGACCAGTCACGGGATCTAAAGGCGATATCCTTGGCTCCTCGCTCTGAAAACCTGGAGGAGCGTTCATTCCTACTCAAACCTCCAGCGGTTTCAAAAGCCTTTTTGATCTGTTCTATTTCCCCTGACGCTTCTGGCAGCATGTGTTGCAACCCGAAAAAAGCCACCTCGTCAGTGGTGGTGTCATGCAGACCTGCCACAAACCGTGTATCCTCTGGGATCACTATTCCCTCTTGAGACAGGAGTCTCCGAACCTCCGGATTGTTAAGCACAATGGCTGCTACCTTGGCATTGACATCACCTGCATGGCCTCCGCATGCACCACAGTCCAGGCCGGTAGCCTGAGGATTGTTTACCGAAGTAGATCCATGGCCCACTATGAGCACATACTTGGCAAAGTTGTCGGTAAGCGACATGGCCGTCAGTGCTCCTTTTGCCAGAGCTAGCTGTTCATCCAGTGAAATCCCAAAATCACCAGATTTTCGCAAATCCACCTCCAGATCCTGCTGTTCCTTTTTTGACAAGCCATGAGTCTTTGGATCAGGAACAGGTCTCGTCCACCCAAACGTGTCTGAAAACAGTTTCGGAAGGAAGCTAATGCCTAATGGGCTGACGAAACTGAAGCAAGACACCGCACCACTCTTAAACAACTTCCAGGTATAAGCAATTTGCCTGGAGAGTCTACGTCGGTTGGTCACTTGTGCCAGATGGTCTTTATTACTCATGGAATCTCCTACAGTTAAACCGGGCTTTAGTAGTACCGGGCACTGAGTTTCCGCTTTATTATGACCCACAGGTAGATGATTGATTGGGAACCCGAAAAACCCTGCAAAACCGATGGTCTCTATTTCAGGATTTGCCAGTTCCAGATTCCTCCTAAAGACTTCCGATCGTACGTCTATGCAAAAGATAGCTTGGGCTAGCGGTCTGCTATTCGTTTTTGGTTTTGAGGTGCTTCTTTGCTTGAATTTGAAGAGCAACTTCCGCTGCGCCGACTTTTCATAAGCTTCTTGTAAGATCAGTCGTGCTGCCAGGCTCTTGTTGGTCTGCTGAGAAGATAGAGACCGGCTAACCTGAGACAAGCGATCTTTGAAGAGTCGTCTATTTTGATCATGTCTTAGTGAAAGCGACAAGCACACATCCCAGCTTACCAACACTGCCAGAAACTGCTGTAAAAACACTTCCTCTTGACCTGCGAGTTTTCTTTCCCAGTCTAAATAAGCGACATAGGACGCCCATCCATTGACAGATCTGAGCAGTCCATGAAAGTAAACATCCAGTTCCTCATCATTTAGTGATGGCAAGTGGGACAAACACTGATCAATTGCTGAAAAGGAATCCTCTGGTAGCTCTATCACCTGCTTTCGAAACCCTTTTAAGCCCGTAAAGTCTGGTGTGCGATCGATCACTGCTTCCGCTCGCCAGGAAGCGAACATCTCCTTTTTATCAATGTATGATTGCCAGGTCGCTTGTCCTTTGTCAAAATAAGATCCTGCCCAGCTGGATACTCTATTGACCATAAATCTTTTCCAGTCTTTCTCACCAGTACTTCCGGCCAGTTCGGAAAGGATCAATGAGCGATCTGATTCGTCCGAAAATGCATCTATCTGAGCATCTCTAAGCCATTTGGTGACTTCTATTTCCTGACGATGACTTTTCAGTACCTGGTGCAAATCATCCAGGCTTATCTCACCTGATTCTAGCTTGCTCAGGTAAAATGATGTAGGCATGGTCATTTGCATCCCCATCGCGTCCATCTCTTGTGCTACGGCTTCAAAGCGCTGATCCGTCATTCCCAAGAATGGGTTTACGGCGACCATATTTTCCAGAGGCCACGCTGGTGCTACTTTTTTACACGCCTTAAGAACGCTACTTCTTAATTTCTCTTTGGATAACAAGGTTTCTTGTTTCATTTAAAGTTGATTAGATGTCTTAAGATTGAGTTTTGTATTCCAGTTTTAGGTCACTAACCAGATATTCCTTGTCTATCTTCTCAGTGCTTTCTGGTTGCATTTCAGGCATACGTATCCTCCAGGTGCCAACCATCCGGTCAAACAGGGTATTGATGTACAAGCCATTTTTCAAATGAATGACCAGAGCCTGATAGCTCGCTTTGTGGACTAACATCGGAGCCATCACTTGCAGGAGTATCACCGCAGCAAATCCCAAAGCAAGTACTCCCAGAGTCATCAGCTCTATCTGAGTTAATCCAGGGTCCACTGGAAGACTGGATGCCATCAGCACACTCACGCCTGACTCCAAGAATAAGAACGCTGCGATGACAGAAATACTTAAGACTAGCACTCTTAAGATCAACAGCATGTTATTGATCGTATCAAAAGCTGGAATCAAGAGCCTCGATAGACCCAGGGTGATTACAAGACACAAAAACATGAGTGCGTAGTTTTCTGAAGTATGGAGTCCAAACAAGAAGAACATGCCTGCAAACGAAGCGATTGCAACCAACAGTCCCGGCCCAATTTTTCGAATATCGCCGCTACGGCCAGTTACTGTTACATAACTCGCTCTTACCTGATCAATAACGCTGCCTGACGAAAGGAATGAATGTGCTTTGTAAAAGGAGTGTGCAACCAAATGCAACATGGCTGCAGGAAAAGCGCCCAATCCACAAACCAGCAGGCTAAATCCCATATGAGCAATGCTTGAGTAACTCAGGGCTGTCTTGATAGACGTTTGAGTCAAAAATACCAGTGACCCAAAAAGCGCAGTTAGAGCGCCAACTAGTATCAGCGTAAACGAACCTGAGATCCCTAGATTGAATAGAAATGCAAATCTGATGACTAGAAATGGACCGGCATTTAGCAACCCGGCATGCAAGAGGGCAGACACTGGTGTAGGGGTTTCCATTACTTCAATCAGCCAGCCATGAGTAGGCAACTGTGCTGACTTGAACATGGCAGCCAGAGCCAAGCAAAACACCGCCAGCTCAACACCCGGAGGCAGAGTGGCCCAGGAGATTGTCTCCATGTAGCTCATGATGGCAGTAAGCTCACCAGTTTTGAACTGCTCGTATATGAGCATGAAACCAATAGCAAGACACAAGTCGCTGATTCTAGCAACGATAAACTTTTTCTTCGCTGCAACAATTGCTCCCGGTCTGTCTGGGTAGTAAAGTAATAACCGATGTAATGAAATACTGGTGGCTACCCAGGCTACGAAAAGGATAGCCAGATTTCCTGACATCACCAGCAGCTGTACAGAAGCGATGGCTGAAGCCAATCTGCCCAGAAACGCACCGTGTCTGGAATCCCCCTCCAGATACTTGAAACTAAAGCGCATGACAATGTAGGCCAGCAAAGCAATCATGGTGTACATAATCACGCTGATTGCATCAAAACGCAAACTGATCCCCAATCCTTCATAAATGAACAAGGAGAAATTGGTCGGACCATTTGTGACCAGTATAGCAACTACTCCCACAGCTAGCAGGATGGTCAGGATGGATGCAATCTTGGCCAGACTTTTTACCAAAGTCGGGTTGATCCCTGGTTGAAACCAGGATGCTACAGCCGTGAGGATGTAGGCACAAACTGACAATAGTATAAAAACTGGTAAAAGTTGTATGAACATATCGTTTTCTCTTTTGGTATGTAGATAAAAAATGAAAGTGGGATGTGTGATGGGTTATCTGTTGTCCCTAAGTTCATTCAGCCTTAAGAGCAGCTGATATGAAATAAGCCTTCCAGTTTTATCTGTCCAGAATCCTGACTCAGCTCATCTATTAGTTGTTTTTGCTGCTCTTTAAGCTTGTTGAGGTGCTCTATTCGCTGATCAAATGCGGATTTAGAGGTGGAGTGATCACGTTCCCATTGGATCAAATACTGTCTTCGATAGAGTGCCTTGAGTCCTTCGATTACCTCCTCAAGCAAATGAGTCGCTTCTTCACAGCTTAGTTCTTCTTTCATGAAATTGAGAGGTGCAACATTTGCGGTTAGCACATCATTGTAACTTGTTGATTCGTGGTTGATCATGAGTAATTTGATTTAAGGTACAATTAAGTTCTCCGCAAATTTTAGAATTATATTTCATATAATTATATTTATGTTTTTAATACATATCATATATTTATACTTATGAATTACACTTTGCATCAACTTCAAATCTTTGTGGAAGTAGTACGGAAGCAGAGCATTACCAAGGCGGCCGAAGTGCTCCACATGACCCAGCCGGCTCTTTCAATACAGCTTAAAAATTTTCAAAACCAATTTGACATTCCTTTGACAGAAGCTGTGGGGCGGAAAATCATGATTACGGACTTTGGGTACTCCATTGCAGAAATAGCCAAAACAGTCCTCAACGAGGCTGAAGCCATCAAATTCAGGACGAAAGAATATTCTAATCTACTCAGAGGCTCACTGAGAATTTCATCGGCATCTACTGGAAAATATGTGATTCCATACTTCCTTAATGACTTTATTCAATCCAATCCGGGGATCGATTTGGTGCTGGATGTATCTAACAAATCCGCAGTGGTGGCTCAGCTTGAGCGCAATGAAATAGACTTTGCTTTTTTCTCTGTGCCTCCGATAAACATTCCTGTAAACGAGGAGCTATTACTGGAAAATAAACTCTATCTAGTAGGTGCTAAAAATACAAGCAAGGCTAAGAAACCACTGATTTTTCGAGAGAAAGGATCTGCCACCAGGCTAGCCATGGACGCCTATTTTGAAAACAAAGACAAGCGCAAAAGCATGGAGCTGACTTCTAACGAGGCAGTGAAGCAAGCTGTCATAGCTGGACTTGGTCACTCCATTCTGCCGCTGATTGGACTAAAAAACGAACTGACCAATGGCGATCTCAGCATCATTCCTTCCAGAGGTTTGCCAATTACCACCACCTGGCGTCTCGGTTGGCATAAAAACAAAAACCTGTCTCCGGTTGCTAAAGCTTACTTAGAGTTCATTCGTGAGAGGAAAGATGAGATTATCAAAAAGCACTTCAGTTGGTACACTGAATTTGAGAAAGTAGCATCCTCAAAAAAGGCATAAAAAAATGGAAGTGGGCGCTGAGACCCGCCTAGCCGGCGAGGCAGGGATTACTCATACGCACAACCGTGCATCCCCTCTTGAATCTCCACTTCGCTACGATTTCTTCCATAGGAATGCCTACGGCAGAATCGCAGCGGCGAACCGTCCCCGACCACCTCAGTGTAAACGAGGTGCTCTGATCTTCAAATAACAAAAGAGATTAGGCATTAAAAGAAATGTATTGATCCCAGAAATACAGATTGATCCTAAATCTTCAGCATTCCACAGAAATACAAGGACATAAAAAAACCCTGACTGAATCGTCAGGGTTGAAATCGAAGTGGGCGCTGAGGGATTCGAATCGCAGCGGCGAACCGTCCCCGACCCCCTCGGTGTAAACGAGGTGCTCTGATCTTCAAATAACAAAAGAGATTAGGCATTAAAAGAAATGCAGATTGATCCCAGAAATACAGATTGATCCTAAATCTTCAGCATTCCACAGAAATACAAGGACATAAAAAAACCCTGACTGAATCGTCAGGGTTGAAATCGAAGTGGGCGCTGAGGGATTCGAACCCCCGACCCCCTCGGTGTAAACGAGGTGCTCTGAACCAGCTGAGCTAAGCGCCCATTTTTGTAGTGTTTTCACTCAGATCTTTGCTAGACCTCTCAAAAACGGATGGCAAAAATAGCGGGGTTTTTTAATAATGCAAATAGTTAAAGAAAATTTATTCAAACTATTTGATCTATTCCCTGTTCAGGTTGACCCGAATCCATTTACCTGCTATTTTGAGTTTAATTAAACCTCCTAATGAACCATGAAAAATCTCATTTATTTATCACTATTAGCATGTTGGATGCTATCCTGCTCTACTGAAAAACCACAAGATAAAAACACATCTTTAACCATCGATAAAGAAAAAGCAATAGCCCAAATTGATAGCTTACGTGACCTTTACATGCGTGCCGTTAAAGAGCAAAACAGGTCACTACTAAAAGGTCTTGCCTCACCTGAAGCGGTAACAATGTATCCAGCCTCCTCAGATTGGCTACAAATGAAAAGGGAAGCAACGAAGGCTTTTTCTTACGATTCTCTACAGATTGTTCCGCTCGAAATTCAAATCATCAACAATGAGTGGGCTTACGAACTAGGCTATAGCAACTGCTTCTTCACACCTAAGGATTCCTCTTCTGCTAGAATGATCCATGACACTTATCTCCTGATTTTCAGAAATACAGGTAATGGTTTTCAAATGTATCGCGAACTGGCCAGTGGTAATATGCCTGATGATGAATGGATCAAAAAAGCAAACAAGCTGGGAAGACCTTATCCTTACTAAATCAACTCACTGCTACGGCGAGGTAATCATTGAAAGGTTTCATGAGTTGAAAATGCTCAACAATCAACTGGGCAAGTTGATCTGATTTGACCTTAGCGTCAGTAAGATCTGTCATTACCGTAAAACTCTTCAGCTTCAGAAATTCAATATTCGGATGATCTTTGGGATAACCCTTTGGGGCTGTTTTGAGTTTTTCTCCTCTTATCTGACCATAGATCTTCTTAAAGTCGGGCTGCTCCACAATTCGTTTTAACTCCTCCGGATTATAGTCCACTTCCTGACGTATTTTCTTTAATGTCTCCCCAGGTGGCATGTAGATACCTCCACCTACGAAGTTCTGCCCGGGCTGCAGGTGAAAATAATAGGAAGGATATTCAGAATGCTTGCCTCCCTCTGAGATAGCCACACCAAAGTTGGTTTTATAGGGCCGCTTATCGTTGCTAAACCGAATGTCTCTGTTGATCCTAAAAATACACTTCTTGGCCTCCAATCCCGCAACAGCTGGTTCAAATGGCTGCATGTCTTTAAGTATCTTTTCCACAAAATGGATGAATTCTTTTCGGCAATCCTGGTACCAATCTCTATTGGCATCCATCCATTCTTTGGTATTGTTTTGAGCAAGCTGCTCCAAAAAACTGAGGCTATTGGTAAGATTCATGTTCATATAAACTGAAAAATTCTCCCGGGGTTTTCTAGAAAGAGCTAATGTGTGACCGAAGAAAATAATTAATTTCATCGACATGTCTGAACAGAACTCGAACAACCGAAGAGGATTCCTTAAGAAAGCAAGCGCAGCGGCCATTGCAGGCAGTACCTTTAGTCTGGCGGCTTGCAATTTGGAAACCAGGAAAAATGTCAACATCAATTTCAACAATACCTACCGATGGAAAATGACAACCACTTGGCCACCCAATTTTCCAGTAGTGGGAGAGGGTTGTAAAATGATGGCAGAATGGGTGAAAGAAATGTCAGGAGGCCGCATGGAAATAACCGTGTATGGTGGTGGAGAATTGATCCCTGCTCTAGAAGGATTTGATGCAGTGAGCAGTGGAGCGATCGAGATGAACCATGGAGCGGCATACTACTGGGCTGGAAAGCTCCTATGCGCTCCGTTTTTTACAGCCGTTCCTTTCGGGATGAACGCCCAGCAAATGGGATCCTGGATTATCTCTGGAGGTGGACAACACCTGTGGGAAGATGTGTACCGGCCCTTTGATCTGCTACCAATGATCTGTGGCAACACGGGTGTACAAATGGGTGGATGGTTCAACAAAGAAGTCAACTCGCTAGAAGACATCAAAGGCTTGAAAATGCGTATACCAGGACTTGGAGGTAAGGTATTTGCTCAAGCTGGCGGTACTCCCATACTGGTTTCAGGTGGAGAAATATATACCAACCTGGAGCGAGGAGTATTAGATGCTACAGAGTGGATCGGACCTTACCACGACTATAAAATGGGCTTTCATCAGGTAGCTAAATACTATTATTATCCTGGCTGGCATGAGCCTGGACCTGTATTGGAGTTGATCTGCAACAGGTCTAAGTTCAACGAATTACCTAAAGACTTACAAGAAATCGTGCGCACTGGTGCCTATCGACTGAATCGCTGGATGATGGCCGAGTTTGATGCAAAGAATGGCGAATACCTACAAAAGATCATTGACGAAACTGATGTACGGTTAACTGCCTTTCCAGATGACGTAATGAGCGGGTTAAAAAAAGCTACCACAGAGGTGATAGGAGAGTTGATTGAGACTGACGCGCAGAGTAAACGCGTTTATGAGCATTACCATGCATTTCGGAAAAAAATCATGCCCTGGATGAATATCAGTGAGAAAATGTTTTACAACCAAATGACATAAAAAAACCGATCCTTCTCAAACGCGTTTGTCTGAGATTGGATCGGCCGTTGCCCCAACCAGCTATAAGCAACTGTGAAAATCTTGCTTAATCTTCAATGTTTCTTTTACCAGACCTAAGTTGATGAATCTGTGCTTAGCGATAAAAACTAATTGACCTAATCCTGTATTAGGTTGATGAATTTGCGAGTTAGGTTGATTAACAGAAATCAGCCTACAGCCGCTGCAAACGTGCAATCAACGCTTCACGCTTATCTTTGCCAAGTGGAATATGCTGGTCCCCAATGCTAATCTGCGAAAACCCTATGGTATCTACCTTATGCAAATTGACCACATAAGATCGGTGTATTTGCATGTAATGGTCCTGAGGTAAGATGCTGATCAGCTCCTTAAGCGTTTGCTTGACCAAATTTTTCTTTTTTGACGTATGGAGCTCTACATAATTGCCCTGCGCTTTGATATACAGCAAGTCCTCAAACTTCATCTTTACCAGCAAATACTCATCCTTGATAAACAGCGCATCTTTGGTACTGAATATAGGCTTATTGGTATCATCGGATTTGTTGGGAAACTGAAGGCTGTGATTGTATAGAGCTGTTTCAATGGTAGCGTAAAGTCCTTCCTTTTCAATGGGCTTAAGAATATACCCTGCAGGTTGTGTCTGAATGGCCTCTTCCACTGTGCGACGATCACCATGAGAAGTGAGATAGACAAATGGAATCTGATAATTCCTTTTGATCTTATCACCCAGCCATATGCCATTATGCTCCCCTTTGATCCGAATATCCAGCAAGATCATATCTGGCATATTATTCTCGATAGCGGCTAATGCATCCTCTGCGGACATAACCATATCTGTGACTTCATAGCCAACTTTGCGCAGCATGTCCGCTAGCGCTTCGGCTATGATTAGTTCGTCCTCTACAATTAATACTCTTATGTCTTTCATTTCTTAGGTATCATTAGCAGGCAATGGGCTCCCCCTTTGTTCTCAAAAAATACGTGCGCGCCAATCTGTCTTCCCAGGATTCGAATGAGTCGCAAACCTAAAGATCCATTGACTTCATCTAGCTGACTTGATGAGTACCCAGGACCATTATCGCTGTAGCTCATATTAAAAAATCCTTCGTGCTCAAAGACCTGCACCACGATCTCTCCTTGTTGTTCGTCGAATGCATATTTTACAGAATTGGTCACCAACTCATTGACAATCAACCCTAAAGGTATAGCATGGTCCAAAGTAAAGTCTAGTTCATCCAGCTTGAATTGGATGTCCACATTTTTTGCCATCTCCCCAAAACTGATCAATATCTCTCTACATAGTTCACTGAGATACTGATCCAGACGAATACGCTCCAAATGCTCATTTTCATATAACTTCTGATGGACAACTGCCATCGTTCGCACCTTACCTTTAGAGCTCTTGAGCACCTCTCTTATATGTGGGTCTTTCACATTCTCAATCTGCATGTCTAGAATACTGGCAATGATCTGCAGGTTATTCTTAACCCGGTGATTGATTTCGTGCAGGAGGACCTCCTTCTCTTCGAGCCTGCTTTGCACCTGTAACTTTTCATGGCGAAGTTCTTTGGTCTGGTCAGCAACCACTTTTTCCAAAATCCTTGCTCGCTTTTTGTCAAGCATACGAGTGTACTTCATACCTGCCCAAACGAGAACTATCACCAGTCCAACCATGAGCAAATAAAACCAGGTAGCCTCGTACCAGTAAGGTCTAACCCTAAAGTCTATGCGCATAGGCAGTCCGGTGTGAACACCATCGCTGACTCGCACCTCCAATGAATACTTGCCATGAGAGAGATTGTTAAACTCCACAATGTGCTCAGTCTGAGTCAGCCATTCTCCTGCTGGACTGGAATCCTGAGGGAAAAGGCGGTATTCGAGTGTGGCGGGTCTCCCCCAAGCAATGGGATTGAAGATGAATTTGGGCCGCTCTGACTGATTATAAACTGGCTTATACTGCGTAAGCTCCGAAAGACTTATCTGAGGTGGTTTACGGTTTTGAATGAGGGATGGTTGGAATCGAAATACCCCATTGGGTCCTCCCACCAAATAAGAACTTTCCGTCTCTTGACGAATCCAGGTATTGTTGACCATTTGGAGCCCATAAGTCACTCCATATAAAAATTGATCAAGCTGGTCATTTGTCGTCCTCTTTATAGATAATATTCCCTGGTCCGTAACCGCATAGAAACTGGAATCCGTCTCCTGCACCACATCTCTCACAATCACCGAAGACTTAGGTATGGACTGCAAAACACCAGAAGAGTTAATCCAATAGATATTATAAGCTCCATAAAGCCACAGCGCACCGTCCATATCTCGATATACACAGGTAATAGGCTCTTTTGGATATCCATTTTCTGAACCAATCATCCGAAACTGATTATTCTGTATGAGAACAATGCTTTCCTTACTATAAAAAACAACCTCTCCATTGCGCAACGTGCCGGTACTTTGAAAATCGATCCCCCGAAAAATGGGATGTTCAGAGTAATTGAAGAACTGACCGTTAGTGTACTTCAACAGATGCCCACTCAAAGAAACCGACCAAACATTGCCCAGGTTATCTCTGACCGGGTAAAACAACGTATTGTTAAAATAATCATCCGAGTAACTCAATGTGTGGTAACTCTCCTTGAGTGATTGGAAAATGGCAAGTCCATTGCCATAAGTAGACACCCACACACTGTCTCCATCCACAAACCCGGAAAAAGTGAACCGGTCGTCATCACCATCTGTGGAATACTGATAAAATGTGTCTCCTATTTTTTGAGCGAATGGTTGACCATTGGTAAAGTACCATGGGTCATTGTCCACTGACACCATGTAACTCACAAAGCCCTGTGAATGGTCCTCAGCCACCTCAAACACTGGCTGTTCAATTCTGGAAATTCCAGCTCCTAAATGCGCGACCCAGGTATTTCCGAATTGATCAACGAGTACATCGATGGGGCCTTTGCCCGACAGCCCTTCATTGTATTTATAATAGCGCTGAATACCCGCTGTATCAATCTTCAAAACCCCATAGCCATAGCAGGCTATCCACAAGGCCTCCTCGCTTGACGCCATGTTGTGCCCGGCATGATTAGCCGCTTCCTGCATCAAGTCAATTTTGAAAAAACCATCCTCGCTGTACTGATAGGTGCCAGCATAAAAAGTAGCGATCCACACCTTGCCATCAAACAACTCAAAACTACGTGCCTGATTGATGTTTTTAATTTTGAACAGCGAGTCATTTCGCTGCAATACGGGGTGGATTCGCTCTGTGGCTATCCAGATTTGACCGTTTGGGTCCTTTATACTATAAGTAGTCCAGGGGGACTCAATAGCTGCTTCATAACTGAGTACCTGACCATCTTCATAGAGCAATAACGCATTGGTCTTGGTAGAAATGGCAAGCTCTCCAGAACTGTATTGATTGATTTCCGTCACAAAAATTCCTGGGAGATCCATGGAATAAAATGTGCTATCCTGTAGATAACCCAGCACATCCCTCCCGCCAATCCATATCTTGCCATCCTGATCCTTCCAGCAGGCTTGCAGTTCAGAAAAAAAAGTAGAGTCGATTCCTATCTCATAGGCTTCATGGCCATTGTAGATGTAAAAGCCATGTTCTCCCACGAAAAACATCTCCCCAGACTCTCCCTCAGCGATATCATAAAGATCGTTTTCTGGAAAACCGTGAGATTGGTCCAGATACCTGACGTTAATTTTCGCATTATCCTTGTATAGTAATTCGTTTTGAGTTGGGTAACTATTACCGTAGTTAACCTGATGTGGTGTGAATGTTACTGATTTCCATTTAGAGGGAGCCTGGCCAGTGTACTCCAATTGCATAACTTCTTTCTTTAGGGAAATCCCTTGTTTTGGCTTCACGATAGCCTTTGCTTCTATGGACACGGGAAACCTGCTAACGAGAGCAGGCATACCTCTGAGTACGGGTAAATCTACCCAGGATGTATCCACTTGAGCATATCCATAATGACAGTTAATCAAGAGGTAAAAGCCAAACAATATTTGACTGGTTCTTCCCATTAGCAGCTGGAAGATTGTCCAATTTTAGCGAATAGGCAAATTCAATTGACGGATTATGCATATCATACTTCGTAAAGGCTTTTATGAGTGATGGGAATAAAAAAAACCGACCCTCCCCCTATCAGAGAAGAAGCCGGTTTTAATTTCACCCAAATGCGATTCACATCGATTCAGGACGCCCTAGACCTCACCCTAACCCTCTCCTAGAAGGAGAGGGAATAGGTTCCCTTAATGATTTTTTCGATGATCTCTCAGCTTCTTGATGCCATAGGCTCCGCCTGCTGCCAGCAGGATGCTCAACCCACCATCTATCGGTGTGGCTGGTGGTGCACCCGGTTGTGCAAAAGCCGGCAATACAAGTAAAAGTGCTGGTAGGACAAGTAGGGATTTGTATAAAAGATTTTTCATGGTTTTTGTGTTTTTATGTTAGCGTCAAAAGCCTTAAGTCATCTTGAACTTGTTCCGCATGGAATGTCAGGATCTCTTTAATAGCGACCTGAACGATCTCGATAGATTCTGAAATAAATTCAGAATGACCATCTTTTTGGGCTTTTGACTTCTATTTCAAAATAATCTTGTGTGACTGCTCTCCGTCGGTGATGATGTAGACACCTGCCGGGAGATTCGTTTCGATCTTAGCAGACCTGCTGAGTTTTATGCTCAACAGTCGCTGGCCGTCCAGGCTAATCAAATCGATGGTTCTTTCTGAGCCTTCAGGTAGGTTGATGTAGACTGTCTGCTCGTAGGCGTAAACCTGAATGTCATTGGTTTCTAACCCGAGTACTCTTGCATTGGTTACCAACTCAAAGCGATCAGTGAACTGACCTGCAGCCGTAGTAAACTCATAGCCATTGTCGGAATGAACCAATTCGCCGGTCAGCCTATCTCTAAGGTATAGGAACTTATCCGTAGCCTCCGCCATATCTATCTCAATAGAATAAAGGCCGGCCTGATCCACTGAGTAACCGAGCTGTATCACCTCCTTATTTGAAGTAATCGTCTGGATCGCTAATGGTTCATGAGCTTTTATGCTATAAACTGAATAGGGTATGTTGGTGGAAAATACTTTGGAATCATAACCTTTGACCAGAGTATCATCACTTACGGATTCATTCCAGGCCAGAAGTGTTTGTTTGAAGAGCCCTTCCTCATGTGTCAGATTGATTCTAACTCTTTGTGGAGTGCTAGTGGAGGTTCTAAAATAATTATCATCGTCGTTCTCACAACTTACCCGCATGTTTTCTTTGAATAGTATGTTGCCTTGTTCACCATCCAGCTTAACAAAAAAACCTTGCATAGACCCAATGTGACCATTCCAACGAGCTTCATTATCAGGGCCATTGTTATCTGTGGCTCCAGACTTGTTGGCCACAATGTAATCGCTATTCGAACCTCTTCCTGTCTCAGATCCATTATCATCCCAGAGGTAAACATCTCCAGTGATATAGCCATTACCGTCTATAAATGCATCTATATCGAGCGCTGCAGGGTAAGGATTGCTCACCAAGTGCCATCCATCATTATCATAGCTTGCACCTCCCAAAATCACATTGCCGTCATTTGGTCTACCGGTAAATTCAATCAATTGCTGGTCTGCCTGCGTATACCCTCTACCTGGAATAAGCTGATCATAGAAAGCATCAATCCACCTGTCCAATGAGTTGGGGTCTGCACTTGCAGATTCATCGTATTTGTATACATGATCACCGAGGTTTTCACCCGTGGTTGTACCAAACTCAACCGGAGAACCAATGAAACTGTATTTTCCATCGGCATAGCGTGTGTTTCTTTTAAACTTGATATTCCCAGCTATGGTATTTCCATCAAATGTGATGAGTGATGCTCCAGACTCCACCGTCATGGTGCCATAGTTTGTTAGGTTTCCATTCACCACTACTGTACCATTCACCATCAGCGAATTACCAGATGTGATCGTGAGGTCATCACATTCGAACCCTGCTGATTCGCTATAGTCCCCATCTATCTCTACATTATCAGACGCTGTAGGACCTTCACCATTATCCCATACTGACCCATTCCATATGACTGGTGGACATAGCTGGCCTGCATCAGATATGGTCCAGCTATGGTTATTAATTAGTGATTGGCGAGCGTCACTTGCTTCACAGTAGTTTAGTCCTGTCGCTCCCAGGGAAACTGAACCGGGCACTGAGCCACTACCTTCCCAGCCAGTAAGTGTTGCATCATAGTTAGCCGCAGTAAGTGCCGTACCGTTCAGCATCCCGTTCATATTGGTAATGGTGCTAATATCCCATGAGCCTAGATCTGCATCAAACGATGACGCTCCAGAGAACATCTCCTGCAATCGTGTAACACTTGATAAATCTGGCGCATCTGTCGCTGTGTAAGTCAAGTTGGTACAGTTTTGGAAACTACCCCAAAACTCTTCCCAAACGATATCTCCCCACTGACTAATCTCCACTAATTTCGATCTGTCCTGAAGTCTTATGGTAAAATAAGGATAGTCTCCTGTGATTTTAACGGTATACTCACCTTCGGCCGCATAGGTATGTATGGGTGCAAAAGTCCCCGTATACGTATTTCCGTCACCATAATCAACTGTATAGCCCTCTGAGGTCAACCCTGGCCTTAATTGTAACTCATTCCATGTAGAGCTACCATCATTGGTAATCTGATACTTCATGGTAAAGGCCGCCGCCTCTTCAACTATCAGAGTTTGAGCGGCAACATTCGATTCGAAATAGGACGAAGTTTCCTCAGCCTGAGCCGAGATAGTAGTGGTACCAGGACCCTGGATGACCACTTTATAAGTGTACTGTGGAGACTCCACAATAGTAGCTACATCTGTGTCTGAACTAGTTACAATAGTAGGTGGCAATCCAGACGTGTTATCAAAATCGAGCTCAATCTCACTCACATCTCCGTAAGTAATATCATCAAATGGGTCAAAACTTAATACTTGAGGACATTTACTGGTAGCTCCTGAGATGGTCCACGAATGATTGTTTTCCAGATCATCGATACCGGTAGTTTCACAGTAATTCAATCCATCAAGACTTAGTGTAACGTTACTCTGAATAGTAGTGAGTTCTGACCATGCTAAAAGCATCGCATCCACATTTTCCTGAGAAATTGCCGTATAACTTAGCATTCCTCCCATGCTGGTTACATTACCTACATCCCATCCACTCAAATCTCCTGAAAATGGATCTTCATAGTAACTTAATGACCTAAACATATTGGCCATGGTGGTTACGCTACTGACATTCCAGTCTGACACGTCTCCATTGAAGTTGGGACAATACGCAAAGGTCCAGCTCATATCAGTGATGGAGCTGACATCCCAATGATTTAAGTTGACACTGTTGATGCCTGATTCCTGAAACATACCCTGCATACTTGTAACTCCTGAAAGATCGGGTGCATCAGTAGCTGTAAGCGTCAGGTTAGTATATCCCCGGAATGCGTTGGCCATTGTGGTCCATTCTATGTCACCCCACTGATCTATTGACCGAAGCTTATCCGCGGTACCTGTTGGTAAGCCACTGATCGTGGACACCATCCCGGAGAAATTTCCACTGATCTCCACCACATAAGTCAACCCATTGGTTAGTGAAGAAATCTGAGTGGAGAACCTTTCATTGGAAAGAGTTGTCGATGCTCCGGGGTTAGATTCCAGATAATAGGTCACATCATAAAACCCAGAACCTACATCATCAATATCTATGGTCCCGTCATCGGTAACCCACGTAGTGATGAAGGCATTTTGAGCCATTAAGCCACTTGAGGTCGCTATGTATAACAAAATTAGAGGTAGTATTTTTCTCATATTCTTAACTGAATTGGTTTAGCATTTCAGTGGTGAATATGATTTATTAGCCTACCAGATCACACTCGATTTTAGTAAAGGGCGAGTAAAACCTAGTGAAAGGAAAAATAAAATGAGGCAAAACGATGACTAGAGTAATGGCAAACTTTCCATAAATTCTCTACGATAGGACTTACCAATCTGCACCTTTTTAGATCCAATGAATACGTAACCCTCTGATATTGCATCAATCTTATCAAAATTGACCAGGTATGAGCGATGAATTCTTCTAAATCCGAAAGGATGCAACTTATCTTCAATACTTTTGAGGGTATGACTTATTAGAAACATACCTTTATCTGTGTAAATATTCGCATAATTATCATCTGCCTCTACATAGTGAATCTCAGTCGGCTTGACAGAAACGATCTCTTGTCCATCTCTCACAAAAAATTTTTCAGGTAAATCTGGCTTTTCTGGTTTTTTAGTTTGCAGCCTTGAAAGAGCCATTTCTATATTCACTAAAAGATCCCTTTCATTGAATGGCTTAATCACATATCCCGCGGGACTTGTTCTTTTGGCTCTGTCGACTGTTTCCTGATCATGATATGAAGTCAAAAAAATATGAGGTATCTCTAGTTTTTCTGCTAATGAAATTCCATCCTCATCACCTTCAATATTTATGTCAAGCAACGCAATATCAACAGTCTGACCCTGCAAACAATTCAAAGCCTCTGTGGCTTCATCAGCCACTGCAACCACCTGGTAATTATTCTTTTCCAATGCATCAACGATCACATCTGAAATAATAGGCTCGTCTTCAACTACTAATATCCGTGCTTTAATCATTTAACCAATTTGTATCGAGACATTACAATATTCACTACAGTGCCTGATTTTGTTACAATCTCAATTTCTGCCTTTAGTTTTCTGGATAGTGACCTGATCAATTTCCAGCCAAATGAGTTAGATTCTGACAATTCCTTCTCATCCATCCCAACTCCATTGTCCATAACCTGGGCAACCAGATTATCAGCTTCCTGTTTTATTTCTATTCTTAATAAACCCTTACCGGTGGAGAAGGCATACTTCAGTGAATTTGTTACCAATTCATTGATGATCAACCCAAGTGGAATCACAGTATCAATATCGAGTTTCAGACCATTGGTATTTACTTCGTAATCAACCCTTTCCACATCTACTCCAAATGCGACAAACAATTCAGAACAAAGACTTTCAAAATAATCTTGAATGTCAACACCACGAACATCATCTGTAGAGTAAAGTCTCTGGTGTATTAGTGCCATAGATTTTACCCGATGTTGACCCTGTTTTACTGCGTCAATAGCTGCTTCGTCTTCCAGCGAGCCAGCCTGTAGCTGCAGTAAACCTGATATAACCTGGAGGTTATTTTTCACGCGGTGGTGAATTTCTTTCAGGAGGGTTTCACGCTCTTCCAGAGCTGATGAGATTTGTAAGTTTTTGTGTGAAAGCACATCAGAGGTTTTCTTTTTTGTAACGTACCCAAAGTATAAAAAACCGGCTACTACCAGCAAAAGACCAAATCCAAGAAGAATTAAATTACGCTGATTTTTAGATTTGGCTAGCGACAAAGCGGCATCTTTTTGCTCAAGCTGAAGCTCGGCTATTCGTTGCTTATTTGTAGCTGTCTCATACTTTACATTAAGCTCACGTGCCAATTCTGATTGCCGTTGACGGTGCAAACTATCCTTGAGAAAATCGTACTTTTCCATCAGATACTCCGCTTTTTTATAGTCACCTTCTAACTTTTCAAATTCCACTTCTATGCCAAGAAGTTTAATGAAGACATTCAAGTCACCCACGCGATTAGCATAAAAATAGCCACTATCGAGACACACTCTGGATCGCTCATACGCTCCACGTAAAAAATGATACTGAGTCAGATTCTGATAGATAATACCAAGTGAAGCCAGATTACCAAGCTCTTTATTGTACCTGATAGCCTTTCGGTTGTATTCAATGACTTTTTCATGATTACCTAGTTGGTCATAAACGATCGCTCCATTAAGGTGTATTCTGGACATTATTAAGTAGTCATTTGCTATCTCAGGGATAGTCAAAAGGCTATCATATATTCTTAAAGCAGAATCTGGTTGGTTCATTCTGCCATGCCAGGTGGCCAGGCTGATTAACAAATGATACTTCTCATCACTTGGCTGCAGAAGTGCCTGATCATACATTTTACGCGCTAGACTCAGGTCATTCGATCGCTGAAACAGAAAGCCAATGTAAGTCAGTGTCTTTACCACCTCATCGTTCATTTCATGATCTTCAAAGTACTGCAGCGCACTTGTAAAACTCTCCTGAGCATCGCTCATGCGTCCTTGAGCAAGTAGTGTTTGTCCAATACCAAGACGGCAAAGTGCTTCCGTTTGCATGTTGTTCTGAGAAGAGGCTAGATTTTGTCCCTTTTCAAAAAATAGAAGTGCAGAATCAAATTGGGACTGGATGCGATAACACTCACCTAATATCCGAAATACTTCTGACTTTTGGGAATCTGTAAACGTTTTGTCATTGAATACTTGACTCAACAGATGCTGCACCGTATCAGGGTTTTTATTGATTTGCTCCCTGGCAAAATCAAATACATTAAAAGACGGAGGCTGGGAATAAGAGACTACAACAAGAAAAAGGGCGCAGGCAAACCAAGCTCCTCGGACGATTCTAAGCATATCTATTAGTCGAAATAGAATTTAAAGCCCAAAAGATATAATGAAATCAAGAGGAATGCCTGAAAATTTAAAAAAACCGACCCTCCCCCTATCAGAGAAGAAGCCGGTTTTAATTTCACCCAAATGCGATTCACATCGATTCAGGACGCCCTAGACCTCACCCTAACCCTCTCCTAGAAGGAGAGGGAATAGGTTCCCTTAATGATTTTTTCGATGATCTCTCAGCTTCTTGATGCCATAGGCTCCGCCTGCTGCCAGCAGGATGCTCAACCCACCATCAATCGGTGTAGCTGGTGGTGCTGATGGCTGAGCCATTGCTGGTAAGACTAGTAATAATGCTGGTAGAACGAGTAGGGTTTTGTATTGTAGATTTTTCATGGTTTTTGTGTTTTTATGTTAGCGTCAAAAGCCTTAATTCATCCTGAACTTGTTCCGCATGGAATGTCAGGATCTCTTTAATAGCGACCTGAACGATCTCGATAGATTCTGAAATAAATTCAGAATGACCATCTTTTTGGGCTTTTGACTTCTATTTCAAAATAATCTTGTGTGATTGCTCTCCGTCGGTGACGATGTAGACACCTGCCGGGAGATTCGTTTCGATCTTAGCAGACCTGCTGAGCTTTCTGCTCAACAGTCGCTGGCCATCCAGGCTAATCAACTCGAAGGTTCTTTCCGTACCTTCGGGTAGGTTGATGTAGACTGTCTGCTCGTAGGCGTAAACCTGAATGTCATTGGTTTCTAACCCGAGTACTCTTGAATTGGTTACCAGCTCGAAGCGATCGGTGAACTGGCCTGCAGCTGAGTTGAAGCTGTAACTTTCTCTGCTTAAGTCGATGGTCTCTTCTGTGTGCTTATCTATGAGGTAGAGGGTTTGTCCTTGAGCCGCATCCAAATCGAGAGAGAAGGTGTAGATTCCCGCTTCTTCCACCTGGTAAGTCAGTGGGATCAGCTCCTTCTGGCTGGTGATGGTTTGGATCGCCAGGGCATGCTCACCTTTCATCGTATAGAGCATATTGGCTCCACTTGTACTAAACACTTTCCCATCATAGCCTTTTGTCAGTTCGGTATCACTCACCTCCTCATTCCAGCCAATTACTGCCTGCTTGAAGAGTCCCGCTTCATTGGTCAGATTAATTCTGGCAACGGGCAATGAGGTGCTACTTGTTCTGAAGAAGTTTTCGTCAGCATTGCTGCCTGATACCCGCATAGATTCTGTGAAGCTCACTGTTCCAGGGGCTCCATCCATTTGGATGAAAAAGCCCTGCATCGCTCCTATGTGATCGTTCCACCGGGCTTCATTGTCTGGGCCGTTGTTATCGGTAGCGGCTGTTTTGGTCACGACTATGTAGTCACTATTTGATCCTCTTCCTGTATCAGAGCCATTGTCGTCCCAGATGTAAATAGTACCAGTAATGTCTGCATTGCCATCAATAAAATCATCTACGTGAATGGCCGCTGGATAGGGATTGCTGACCAAATGGTAGCCATCATTAACCCTGGAGGTGGTGTAGCTGATGGTGCCATCATTTGGCCGTCCGGTAAACTCAATGAGTTGTTGATTGGCCTGGGTATAGCCCTGACCTGGAACTAGTTCATTGGAAGAAGCATCAATCCATCGAGCCAGTGCATCGGGATCGGAGGAAGCCGCTTCATCGTATTGGTAGACATGAGCTCCCAAATCAGTTCCGGTGATACTGGCATCCTGCTCTACGGGTGTTCCCACAAAACTGTACTTGCCATCGGCATAGCGGGTGTTGCGCTTAAAAGTAATGTTGTCAGAAACCGAAAAGCCATCATAAGTTAACAGCGAGGAGCCTGAATGGATCGTCATACTGCCATTATTGATTAGGTTCTCCTTCACTTCAAGTGCCGAACCATTGTTCACACTGACACTCCCTGTAGTGGTGATCGTGAGGTTTTTGGCGGCAAAGAGACCTTGTATAGAGAATGCATAATTCTCGCGAATCTCTACATTATCTGTATTATCCGGAATCAGGCTCGGCGATGAAGACTCACCTAGATTCCAAATGCCGCCTTCCCAGATATACGTTCCTTCTGTGACGGTAATCATCTGCTCAGCATCTAGAGCAGCGAAATAGTAATCATTTCCTGCTTGTGATGCTCTAATGGTGGCAGTACCCGGACCTTCGATGACTAACTGTCCGTTCGAAATGGAAGCAACCGATGCATTATCACTTTGATAGTCCAGAGCAAGACCAGAGCTCGCGTTTGCATAACTGCTCAGATTAAAGTTCTGATCTCCTTCTGTTTTGTCTGGTAATGGGTCAAAAGTGATTGTCTGACCAGCTTTGGTTACCGTCAACACCTGCTCAACATTCTCAGGAGCATTCCAATCATCATTGGCCGTCAAGCTTGCTGTAATCGTAATTGTACCAGGCTTATGGAGATTGACTATGCCACTACTGCTCACTGATGCAATTTCAGAATCAGAACCTGACCAGGTGATATCTCTATCAGACCTGGAGCTACTCTCATCACTCAAATCAAGATCATCTGCGTTCCAAACCACCTCATCGAGTGATTCAAAGAAAATCTCATCATCTCCTTTCAAAATAGTAACAGTTCGCTCCACATTTTCAGCAGCATTGTATTCACTATTCCCGGCTTGACATGCGGTCACAATAACGTCTCCGGCGTGTTTTGCGATCAAAAAACTACCAGATAGCTCTGCATTGTCATTATTCAGTGAATAAGAAACTTCCAAACCTGAAGAAGCAGTGGCTCCAAGACTAATCGCTTCATCTCCCAACTGCATATCTGACGGTTGGTCGAAGGTTATGGTTTGGTCCTTCACAGCATAAACGGTCTTGGTAATGGCTGCCGTAGCTTCTCCCGTACATACATTTCGAATCACTACACTCACTTGACCGCTAGAAGCATTTTCGGCCACAGCCACTTTCACCATTATTTGAGAATACTCTGTAATCTCCCATCCCTCTGGAAAAGTCCATTCAAAAAAGGAGCTTAATTCATCTTCTCCTGGAGTAAAACCAGTCAATGAATAGGTACCCGTTCCCCCCTCTTCAATAGATCCTGATCCAGCGACACTCAGATTCACGAGATATGTTTCCATCTGTTGCATCGTATACTCCGTGCAGCCATTTAAAGAGAAAAAAGGAGTTGAGCCTCCGGTTACATCGTCATCATTTTTCGAAGCAACACTAAAACGCGAAAAAGTTCCGGAGCTGATTTCAATAACCTGTGAATTGGATGTGGATGAGTACTCAGATGTAAATTCACTTCCTAAATCCGGATAAACCTGACTTACTACATGACTGGTGGCTAAGGGATCGTCATTAGACCAGTGTATACCTACATCCGCATATGGAGAGCCAGACTGCTCAATGGTGGGTTGCAACATGGTAGGTTTAGCGGGAGCAGGTAGCAAAAAGTCGACGATGATTTCATCAGATGAGGAACATCCATTGGAATTCGTAACCGTCACACTGTATGTACCATCTTCTGTTACATCGATGGTTTTGCTGGAAGCTCCTGTGGACCAGGAATAGGTCATCCCTGATGGCAGATCGCTTCCTAGTGTTTCTGTTTCGCCTTCAGTGGATGTAAAATCTTCACCCAAATCAATGGTAGGAGCATCACATTGGGCATAAAGCCTAATACCTGTCCCTGTTTCAGCAACAATAATATTGTCATCATTGACGCCATTCATCATGAAAGCTGGAGTAGTGGAACTCACCGAAGTATAAGGTGAAGCAATGCCTTGACTATATGTACCATCTGATCCTGTAAATGTGACTGACCCTGTATAGGTGCTTCCATCGGCCAAGATGATCCCTCCCACGTCGTAGCCTCCGGCATCATTTTCATGAATGCTATAACCTACTGTGCTTGACGAACCATGGGTTGCATCGAATAGCACTTCATCCGATTTTGTGAGGCCAGAATAATTTAAGAACACAAGTTCTTCATGTCCGGAGACTGTTTTCGAACCCGTTAAAACAATCTTATCATCAATCAAGACATCATGAATGGTATAGGTGCTGGGAATGATAACGCTGGATTCTGCAAAGGAGGTACTCAAATAAACCAGACTGGTGGTGCCGTTAGCCATCGCAGCAACAATGAAATAATTTGAGCCAATGATTCCTCCATTCAGGATTTCACTGACAGCCGAGCCTGCATCAAAACTTTCATCTCCTCCTGCAGTAGATGAGCTACTATTGAACGAGTAGCCATAACCCACAAAGCCAACTGTGGAGCCACTGTAGTAACTGAGATACACCCCTCCACCAACGACATAGATATGTCCAGAAATCTCATCTGAGGTACCTCCATACTCTACGTCATCAGAAAATGTGACATCCGTGGTGTATCTAACTATTCTCACATTGTTTGCTTCACCTGACACTTGTTTGTGAGCACTTACATAAATGTTCGAGCTAGTGTTGAGATAGTTGAGAAAAGTGATATCGGAAGAAACAGACCCAATCATACCAACTGACTCAGTAGAGCCCAAGAGTGTTCCGGAGGAATTGTACTTTCTGACAGCATATCCATTTTGGCTTGTTGTTACTGCATCGTCAGGGTTGATATTGATCAGCGCATAGATGTTCTCTGAATCGTCAAAGGTTAGTGCTACTCCATGCTCTTCAGAACTTCCATGTGCAGTGGAGTAGACTTTTTCCCAATCCTTATTACCATCCGAGTCGTACTTTAAAAGATGCGCGTCATAATCAGAACCAGTAAATACTGTCGCGAGTATGTATACATCACCATTGGAATCGGAAAGCACATCGGCTACTTCTATAGATCCCGGACCATTGGGGTTACTGTAGGAAACGGACCACTTATCGGCCAATTGGGCACTCAGTGGCTGCAATGAAAGTAGTAAAGCAGCAGAAAATAATAGTAAAAATTTCATAGGACGTAAATTGAATTAAGGATTCAAATTCGTCCTCCTGAGATAATTATAACAAGACAATTTAGTAGGATGACCATTTATCCTAGTAGGATGACCAATCGATTTAGTGAATCAAATCAGCGTGAGCCGGTCCATAAGTTCCTTACGATACGACTTGCTTATTTGCACCTTGTGTCCTTTCAAAAAGACATAATTTTCTGAAATACTGTCGATTGCATGGAAATTGATCAGGAATGAACGGTGGACTCTAAAAAATCCAGGTGTTGCAGTTTTTCCTCCACACTCTTCAGCGTATGGCTGATAATGTATTTGCTACCCTCAGTGTACACATTGGTATAATTATCAAACGCTTCTGCATAAAGGATTTCATCTGACATGAGAGAAATGATTTCCTGATCTTTTCTAACAAATAGCTTCTCAGGAGCACTATTACTCTTGGTGATGATCCGCTTTCTATTCAGCCCTAACTCGACATTGGCAATCAGGTCATTTTCTTGAAATGGCTTCACCAGATACCCTGATGGGTTTGTTTTACCCGCTCGTTCAAGGGTTGCTTTGTCGTAGTATGATGTTAGAAAAATAAATGGTATTGAAAGCTGCTCAGCCAGCGAAATTCCATCCTGGTCACCTTCAATATTGATGTCTAGCAAAGCCAGATCCGGGCTGTACTTGGCTACTGCATTTAAGGCATCTTCAGCCTCATCTACAATGTCACAAACTGTAAATCCATTAGCTTCTAAGGTCTCCGCAATGTCATCAGCAATAAGCGGTTCGTCTTCCACAATCAGAATGGTGGGTTTACTCATACCACTAACTTATACTTGTGCATAATCAAATGAACAGCCGTCCCTTGATCATTTATTATATTTATCTCAGCTTTTAGCTTTCGAGAAAGAGATTTTATCATTTTCCAGCCAAAAGAATTGGAGGTTTTTAAAGCCACTTCATCCATCCCCTCTCCACTGTCTCGAACAATTAGTTCCAGCCTACCGGAGGTCTCGGTAAGATCAATATTTAACACTCCGGCTTCTTTACCAGCAAAAGCATACTTTATAGAATTCGTAATGAGTTCATTGACAATCAATCCAATCGGAATTACCGTATCAATGTCCAGTTTGATGCCATTAGTGTTTACCTGATGATCAACATGGCTTACTCCAAACGCGGCAAAAAGAGCAGAAAGCAGGTTTTCGAAGTAATCCTGAATATCTACACCCCTAATATCCTCTTCGCTGTACAGCTTTTGATGGATTAGAGCCATTGATTTTACCCGATGTTGCCCTTCCTTCACAGCACTGGCGGCAGCTTCATCTTCCAACGAACCAGCCTGTAAGTTGAGCAGGCTGGAGATAATTTGGAGATTATTCTTCACACGATGATGAATTTCTTTTAGCAGGATTTCACGCTCCCTTAACGATCTTCTTTTACTTCTAAATAAAAGGAAGAGCAATACGGCTGCAAGAAGTACAACTGCCGAAATAGCAATAAGAATATTTCGTTCGTTTTCAGATTTTGCCAGAAGCAACTTACTTGTTTGTTGATTGAGTTCCAGTTCTGTGATTTGGTTATCCTTCTTCTCAGACTCATACTTTTCCGTCAGCTCCAATACAGTCTTGTTATTCCTATCATTCAGCAAACTGTCCTTGTATAATTCATAATCCAATCGGTACTTATAGGCAGAAGCGTAATCATTCGTACTGGCATTTACTCTTGCCAAACCAAGAAGCGCATCTCTTATTTGTTCTTTACTATTAGCTTTTCGGGCTCCCTCCAGGCTAAGCTCCAAATTCGTGAGTGCTGACCCATATTGCTCTTGCATCCTATAAAGCTCCGAAATGTTAAAATAAGTGCGTGCTAGTTCTCTTTGCTCCCCTATCTTCTCATAGGTCTTAAGAGCTTCTTTGAAAAGAATAAGTGTAGAATCCTTTTTACCCAAGTAATAATATAGAATCCCCAGATTGCTTGAGCTTGCAGCCAAATCTCTGTATGCTTTTGCTTGTTTTCTATATTTGATTGCAAGTTTGTTGTACTGGAGAGCTGAATCGTACTGCTTTCGCTTTCTGAATTCAATGGCGATATTGTTATAGACATTACCAAGGCTTTTATCATCCTTCGCTTCCTCTTTTATTGGAATGGCTTTTCGATAATATTCTAATGCTTCGTCCACTCTATCAATATTGGATAGCACAATCCCCAGATTAATGAAATTTGAGCCCAGCAATTCGAGATTTCCAATACGCTCATTAATTGCTATTGATTGAAGGAGGTATTCAGAGGCCTCTTCATAATTTCCTAGATCTTGTTCCAGATAACCTAGATTATTTAATGCAACAGCCTTCCCTTTCTCATCCTTGATCTTCTCAAAATAAGTAATTGCCATCTGATAGTAAACTCTACCAGAGTCAAATTGGCTTAATGTTCTGAAAGCCGTACCAACATTATTATAGCTCTCAGCCAGGCCCCGTAAGTAATTAGACTCTTGACTGAGTGACAGGGCACGCTTACCAAGTACCACAGCACTATCTGGAAACTCCGAGGAAAGGTTGTATGCACTCAAATAGAGTGCGCTGATTTTGGCTGTATCAGATTTAGAATCAATATGATTTCTCAGGCTGTCCCACTTAATTGATTGCGAAAAAGTCAAAGTGGGGAACATTATAAATAGACAAAAGAAAAATCTCATTCAGTCTTTGCTTAGGAAGAGTAACTCCTAAAAATACACAAATGGCTTGTAATTTTTCGCCTGGACACAACAAATGAAAACCGGCCCTCACGATTTCTCGCAAGTGGCCGGCTTAATTCCTGAATACGAATCATCATCGATCCAGGACGCCCTATGCTGTTTGCCACCTCCGCCTGTCGATGGCTCCAACATGACATATCATGTTGGGATTCTGTCTATCACCTCACCCCAACCCCTCTCCTCGAGGAGAGGGACTTCCTATTAATTGCTCTTTCTGTGATCTCTCAACTTTTTAATTCCATAGACACCGCCAGCAGCCAATAGGATGCTCAACCCGCCATCAATAGGAGTAGCTGGAGGAGCTGAAGGTTGCGCCAATGCAGGTAGTGCACATAGTAAGACTGGTAAAACAAGGATTGATTTATAAAATAGATTTTTCATGATATTATCTTTTTAACCTCACCCCACCCCCCCGAGTCGTCGGACCGCTCCTAAAGGAGAGGGGTCTATCGGAGAAAGTTTATTTTAAAATGATTTTGTGTGAATGCTCTCCGTCAGTGATGATGTAGACACCTGCCGGAAGATTCGTTTGGATCTGGGCTGAGCGACTCAGCTTTCTGGACATCAACTGCTGACCATCGATACTGATCAACTGGAAGGTTTTCTCTTCACCATCCGGCATGTTGATGTGGATCGTTTGCTCATGAGCATAGACCTGGATTTCACTTCCGTCAAGAGCTAGTACTCTCATGTTGGTCACCAATTCGAAGCGATCTGTGAACTGACCTGAAGCTGTGTTGAAGCTGTAGCTTTCTCCACTTAAGTCAATCGTTTCTTCGGTATGCTTGTCTCTCAGGTAAAGCAATTGACCCTGTGCTTCCTGAAGATCCAGCTGCAAGGAGTAAACCCCTGCTTCTTCTACTTGATAAGTAAGTGGAATCACCTCTTTTTGACTTGTGATCGTTTGGATGGCCAGATCATGTTCACCTTTTTTTGTGTAGAGCATATTCGCTCCGCTGGTGCCAAATACTTTGCCATCGTAGCCTTTTGCCAACTCTGTATCACTCACCTCTTCGTTCCAGGCGATGACCGCTTGTTTAAACAAGCCGTCTTCATTGGTCAGATTAACTCTTGCGAGTGGATTCGAATCAATGCTTGTACGATAGAAGTTAGCGTCTGCATTGTTTCCAGTCACACGCATTTCTTCTGTAAAAGTCACAGTACCTGCTGATCCATCCATCTGGATGAAAAAACCTTGCATGGAACCAATGTGGCCATTCCATCGACTGACATCTGGGTCTCCATTATTGGTGGCTCCGGATTTTGTCACGACAATGTAATCGCTGTTAGAGCCTCTCTCGGTATCGGACCCATTGTCATCCCAGATGTAAATTGTCTCCGTGGTAGCACCGTTCCCATCTATGAATGCATCTACATCAATGGCTGCAGGGTATGGATTTCCTACTAGGTGATAGCCATCGTGAGTGGCTGAAGCAGTATAATTAATAGTACCTGAGTTTGGTATTCCCTCAAATGAAAGTAGCTTCCTATTGGCTTGTGTATACCCTTTCCCAGGGACTAGCTCATCTGCAGCTGCGCCAATCCAGCGACTCAGTGCATTCGGATCAGAAGACGCAGCTTCGTCGTATTTGTAGACATGTGCTCCCAGATCTGATCCTGTGACACTTGCACTTTGCTCCACCGGTGAGCTAACAAAACTGTATTTGCCATCAGCGTAACGTGTTTCTCTTCTAATCTCTATTGGATTTCCTGTTACAGAATGACCATCATAGGTGATCAGTGTTGACCCTGACTGAGCAATTATACTCCCAAAGTTGAAAAGATCCGTACTTATTTCAACGAAGGAGAAGGACTCCATCAGGATATCGCCATTGTTGAGTAGCAGCCCACCAAGCTCCAAGTTTCCTGATCCTTCGATGGTTAAAACCGCCGGCGAATTGACCGTGAGATCAGTTGCTTCGAAGGTAGTTTCGTTTTCAATTGTGTAATTTCCATTAATAATCGCGCTGGAAGTTGCTATTGGCCCAGTTCCATTGTTCCAGGAAAAGCCATCCCAGGTAATGTCTTGAAAGTCTACAGTAAAGCCACTATTGAAACTTGTGACATTGTTGAATATGGATGCGTCATTTCCAGTGAATGCACTGTTTTCAAACGTAAAAATCAGCCCGTCTACATATGCATTGCTTGTTGCACTTCCCGAGAGCGTCAGTGTAGCACTAAAACCATCGTCACTTACAGTGAGTATTGGCGTAAGTCCGTTTGGGAGGTTACTAATAGAGTAGTCACTTACCGAAAGTGTAGTTCCCGCATTCGTAAAAGTTTCGTCTATCAAATGAATTGTGGCACTTCCAAGCAACATAGTTGCATTTGTAGGAGACTTGTAAAAATTAAGATCATTTTGTTCGTATTTAAAAATACGATCGTATCTAGATCCAGTAACAAATAGCTGAGTACCATCTCGACTAAATGCTATGTCACCTATGAGGTCATCTTCACTCCTAAAACTGAAATTCCCGACATACGTTGCACCTTTTGTCAGATCAAAAGGCACATTTAGCATGTATTCATTTACATCATCTCCTTGGTTTCCAGAGATAAACAGCTTAAACCCATCGTTAGAAATCACTATACCGCTTGGATTATTTTCTTGAGTAAAGCCGAATGGCGTACCATCAAACGTTACACCTGAAGTGATGTCAAAGGGAGTTGCCAAACTGTATTGATTCACCTCTTTCCCAAATCCACCTAGCATATACAGTTTGCTTCCGTCTGGACTAAACGTTAATTCAAGAGGCTGAATATCTTCAGAAGTTACATCTAAAGGATTACCATCAGGTGTTACACCAGATGAAATGTCAAATGGATTCGAAAGGGAATACTGGTAAATTGCGTCGGTATTTCCCACGATATACATCTTTGATCCATCTCTGCTGAACGCCATACCAAATGGATTGTCCTCTTCATTGGAAACGTCAAATGAATTGCCACCATATTCTGCTGTAGATAGGTCGTAGGCAGTAGATAGGTCGTACTGAAAAACCGCATCGTTATCCCCACCCAGAATGAATAAACGTGTTCCGTTATCATTGAAATCAAAAGCACTAGGTGACATGTCTTCTGCTGTGTAGTCAAAATTTTCTCCTCGATAAAGCGTTTCAGATGGATCAAAGGTTGATCCGTAAACAAGAGAAGGGTTATCATTATTTCTAAAGTCAATCCCAAAGCCGCTTGCATGCATGACGGCATTTTGGACGTCATCAGCTACACTTGAGGTGAAAGCTGCATCAGTAAAGGTGAAAACCAAGCTGGCAATGTCATCTGCGTTTTGGTTGTTCGTAGCCCTTCCGCTGAAAGATAGCGTTGCTGATTGACCATCTACAGCCACTTCCAGCTCTGGTATCAAACCAGCAGGAAGATTGTTAATATTATAGTGAGTGCTAGAAACAAGAGCACTACCAGCATTTACGAAAGTATCGCCACTTAGGTCAATACTGAGCTCCCCTTCCACAGAGCCATTGTTTAGGACTTCCAAAAACTCATCTTGGACAGATATATGACTGTAGGCCAATTCCCTAAGGCCGTTTTCAAAAGAGATACCAAATCCACTTGAAGCGTTAGTAGCGTTGGATACAAGAGAAGCATCTCCTGACCCAAACGCAGAATCTTCAAATGTAAAAGTGAGATCAGCTACACTATGTATAGCTAGGTGGTTTTGCGCATTTCCAGAGAGCGTAAGCGTGGCGGCAGTGCCATCATCGCTTACGGTAACGATAGGGATCAAACCGGTTGGCAGATTGTTGATTGAATAATCAGTACTATTCGTCAACGTACCTGAAGGGTTACTGAAGGAATCATTCGTAATTCTCACCACAATGGATCCATCCACTGAACCATCATTAGTCTCAGTTTCTTGAAATCCATTTTCAGCAAGGTCAAACTCATGGATACCTGTGTTTGCTGCAGCTACGAAAAGTTTCCCTTCGGATTCAGCATAGAAAAGATCCTGAGGAAAAGAACCTACTGTGCCGCCACTGTTTACTTCGAAAGGTTCGTTGGCTTCTGTTAAGTTGGAAGTAATGTCAAATGAAGTTTCTACGTCATACGTATGTATTAACGTTCCATTCTGAGATGTGAGGAGCAGTTTGTCACCAGACGAATTAAAGGCCAAGCCTGTGCCGGAGAATATAGCCAACTGACCTGAAGTCCCGGCTAAAGTCGCAGAACTCAGATCATAGGCTGTACTCAGATCAAATTGATATATCTCTGACTGATTACCTGAGTCTTCAAAGAGTACAAAAATTCTCGTTCCGTCATTGTTGAATGCTATCTGCTGAACATCTCCACCACTAGGTTCGGTGATATCCAATGTGGCTTCAAATGTATCGTCCGATAAGTCGTAGGCACTACCCAATCCATATTGGTATATACTGACCGTAGTGCCAGCAGTACTGTGCGTATAAGCATCGCCAGCGAAGTAAAACTTAGATCCATCAGAATTGAACAGTAAAGAACCAATGACGAAAGACTGGAGGAAACTAATAGTAGGCCCATCTGTCATACTGCTTGACAGATCGAAAGGAACCGATAGCATGCGTGAATTAACTCTGTAATTGCTATTGAATGTAGAGAAAAATACCTCTGTCCCATCATCACTAAATATGAAGCCCGTTTCTGATCCAGATGGATTAATACTTGCCGCTAGTGATGCAGTCCCTGCTAACTCTAATTCACCATATCCATAGGAAAGAGACCCAGAGCAGTCATCCGAAAAATTATCAAAGTCTCCGAATCTCGTAAAAGTGGCATTGGGGAACGGATCAGTAGGATCATCCACCTGTACGCATGTCAGGTTATCATTGCCGTCAAGTCTTATAAAAGTAATTGCTTCATTATTTCCATTGACTAAGTTGATCGTCTCTAAGAGGCTCTCTGTACTGGAATTGGAAGAATTGAAATCAACACTTGTCAAATTGAAAAACCCAGAAAAATCCCAGTGCTTGATAAAGGTGCCTCCGGCACCTATCCCTTGAAGACCTGTATTCTGAGAAAGATCAATAGCACTAATGGGATTATCACTAATGGTCAAAAAATCAAGATTGGTAAGTGTACTTACATCTATGGAAGTCAAACCCAGACCTCCACAAGCCAGCACTTCTAATCCAGGAAGCAAAGTGAAATCAGGTATGGTTACAAATGGGTTATCACTGTACAGGAGAGCTGTCAAGGCTGTATTTGCCGAAAAATCCAGACTTGTTAACTGATTCTGTCGGACATCTAGTCGTACCAATTCGAGATTGTTAGAGATATCTAGGGCAGTCAGGCCATTGCCAAATATGAGAAGAGTATCCAATACCGTATTAAGAGAGAGATCAATAGTGGTCAGACTATTATTGCCAATGTTGAGCAATGTCAAATCTGAGAATGGTGTGGCATCAAAACTTGTGAGGCTGTTGGTCGATATCTGCAACTTAGTAAGATTGACAAAAGCTTCGAGCCCGGTATCATCACTGATACTCTTTGCCACCAGATTCAACTCTCCGGTGTAGGCTTCTGCTTCAGCTATTTGTATTTCACTATCTCCATTGATATCAATTACTGGATCGTGCGCTAAGAGAGCGGCTTTAAAATTCGCATCAGGTATGGTTACATTTTGAGCGTGAACTTTGAATGATATCAGCGCACAAAACAATGTGAAGAGTAGAAGCCTGCTGTAAATAGGCACGTGTGTCTTTGGTATTAAATAATTATTCATAGCATAAAATTTTTAGAGCGTTTTATGCCGTGAAATTGGTGAGGTGGACCCTTGGATCTGCTATCCAAATAGGGTAGTAATGCCACTACCCCATGGGGTAGTTTTTATTAGGTGCTGATAATCAGATGCTTATAAGGTGGGTTTTTCTTGCTTTATAGCAAAGTGTAGTGCTTCCTTTCTATTGGCAACACCCAGTTTTTCATAAACTTTCTTTAGATGAAACTTTACGGTGTTGACAGAAAGAAACACTTTTTCAGCTATTTCACTATTGGAGTGCTGGGAAATAGCCAGCTCAAAAATCTCAAACTCACGCTCAGTAAGCGGAGTAAGTAATCGCTTGTTGAGTTCCTCTAAATCGATCTCTGGTGCCTCTGGGGATTGCTCAATTAAAGAGGTTATTCTAAGACGCAAATTGTCCGTTTCTTCAGTCAGCAATCTCTCCTTCAATCTTGCCTGACGAATGATGAAATATGTAACCGAAAGCCCTATGATCAAAAGAACAATGGCCCCAATGATAACAGTCATTTGCTCTCTACTTTTCTTCTCCAGGCTAATGGCCGAAAGTTCGTTTTGAGTCGTAAGTAATTCTATTTGCTGTTGCTTTTTCTCTGTCTCGTACCTGGCCTCAACATCTGCCAAACGTTCCATTGCTTCTGCTGCATTCAACGAATCATTAATAGCAGTAGATAATAGTTTTTCCTCCAGTGCTTTTTTATAATCTCCGCTTTGTCTGGCAACCTTGAATAACAAATTGTGGGCATTTTTGGAGTGAATCGGATACTTTCCCTGTTCAGCAATTTTTAAACCCGTCATCGCAAAATCCTTTGCCTTGTATAATTGACCCAATTGCAAATAACAGTTTCCAACAGAAAGATTTGTATGAGCTTGAGTCTCTGCATCCCCTAGTGTAAGTGCATATTTAGTCGCCCTCAGATAATGAATGAGTGCTTCTTTATATTTCTGATCACTCTGATAAAGGTCCCCAAGATTATTTTCAACATAGGCTAATGAATTAATGTCATCAGCTACTTCTAGATAAGCTAGCGCTTGCTTATTGTAATTGATACTTTGTCTTATAGAGTCTAGAGCTTCACTAACTATGGCTAACATCAGATAGCCATTCCCGATGGCAGCAGTATCTGCAGTCTGCAATGAATTGTCAAGAGACTTTTTTGCGTACAGCCAGGAAGATTGGTAATCTTTCAGTTGATAAAATATTCCCCCAATGTTCCCGATGATGTCAGATTTGGCCTCTTGAAAACGTAACTCACCAGCATTCTCAAGCGCAATCTTCTCTGCATTTTGGAAAGCACCCAATGATCGCTCATGATCTCCTTGTATTCGAGATAGTACACCTATTGAATTGTAAGCCCTCATCAGGGTATAATCATCCTTTGATACTTTGGCGGCATCAACACACTTAGTTAAATAATATATGGATGAGTCGCCTTTGCCTAGCTGTCCATATGCAATTCCAGATGCGAGGTAGTATTTATTTCTAAGCGTATCGGCTAATTTATCAACATCATTAACCTGCTGTAGAAGGTTAAGTGATTCATTCGGATTTTGAGCATCATAGGCTTTATTGATAAGCTCAAGATCAGATATGGCTTGTGCGCCAACCAGTTGTACTGCAATCAATACGATTACAATGTTGGCAGATTTACGAATCGGTAATAGCCGGTCAAATTTCATCTGACTAAAATAGCCGTATTTGTGGAAACACATAAAAAAACCGACCCCTTAAAGAAGTCGGTTAAAATTCCCGAATGCGATTCACATCGATCCAGGACGCCCTATGCTGTATACCATCTCCGCCTGTCGATGGCTCCAACATGACATATCATGTTGGGATTCTGTCTTTGTCCTGTGAGGGTGACTGGTTGGTGCCTCCTCACCATTCTGTGTATTCTTCATCATCCCGAAGAATGAGGTGTCTCTTCTCGAAAGACTCCCCTTCATCGGAATAGCTACTATGAACGATTGACCCGTCCTAAAATAAGTTTACAAGTTAAAAGATACGTCCTATTATTTATTTACAATTTTTGGTTAATCCGATTCTAGGTTTACAGTTGTTGAATTCGGATAATAATTCTTCCATATTCTGGATACTTTCAAAGAATCCGAATTATGTACCTGAGAAGGTTTCTTATTTGAAATACTCATGTGAGGCCTCTGCTCATTATACAGCCGTACAACTTCTTCAAGTAGCTGTTGTGCTTCTTTCAAATTGTTAACCTCATAGCACTCGAGGTATTCATTTTTAATAATACCATTTACACGTTCAGCAACAGCATTTTCCAAAGGGTCACTGTTTTCGGTCATGCTGATCTGAATAACATTATCCTGCAATAGCTTTACATACTCACTACTGCAATATTGTATTCCTCTGTCAGAGTGATGGATAAGGTTTTCTGCAGGATTCTTTAGCGATGTTATAGCCATTTCAAGAGCCTTAATGGAGGCAATAGCTTCTAATGTTTCTGAGACAGAATAACCCACTATTTTATGGGAATACGCATCTGTAATAAAGCTGATGTATAAATATCCATTAAGCATTTTCCAATAGGTGATGTCGCTGACCCACAATTGATTAGAAGATGTTGGAACAAACTCCTTTATCAGGTTTGGATATTTTTTCAACCAATGAGATGAGTTTGTAGTATAAACCCTTCTTTTTCTTTTTTTGACTAGCAAATTATTGTCAGCTAAAAGATTAAAAAGAGCATCTCTACCCATTTTTATTTGATGATCAAGCATGAACGGATCAAGTAATTCATACAATTTTCTAGTACCCATACGTGGATGGCTTTGACGAATATTTTTCACTTCATTAATAATCAAATGATGTTCAAACGTTGTTTCTTCAACATTCCAGTAATGTTGGTAATATGATTGTCTGGTAATACCAAATAATAGGCATAAACGTCCCAGGGCAACTCGTTGATGCCTTTCCTTTAAGGTGGTTATTACTTGGTATCGGACTTTTTTCGAATAGGTATTTTTAGCTCTTTTTCAGCAATGTCAATCATCAACTCATAGCCCTCTACTTTGAGCTGAGCTACTTCCAATTGCTTCTTTAGTTCCTTGATCTTCTTTTGAAGCTCTACCGGGTCTTTATCGTTTTCTGGTTTATCCAATATTGTAAACTGCTGTCGAGGTGAAGATACCAACTTCGTTTGTTTTAACTTAGGATCTCCCTGGATATAACCTAGTTTCCGCATCCAATTGAGGAGCTGACCGTGCTCTTCTGTCTGTCCAGTATATTTTTTCCAAAGCTCAATTTTGGAATAGCAGCCTGACAGATACTCCTTGATCATCTCTTCACGTTCAGCCCAGCTAATCGAGCCACCTGTCCTAATATTAGTTTTGTCCATTTTTTAGTTTACATTTTGTGTAAACTCATTTCAGGACAAGTCAGATTCTTAATGACCCTCCCTCATACAAGGAGGGGAAAGAGGAAATGATTATTGACCTTTCCTGTGATCTCGCAGCTTCTTGATGCCATAAGCCCCACCTGCGGCTAGCAGGATGCTCAAGCCACCGTCTATCGGTGTGGCTGGTGGTGCACTGGGCTGGGCCATTGCTGGAAGAACAAGAAGCAATGCTGGAAGAACAAGTAGGGTTTTATATAGTAGATTTTTCATGGTTTTAGTGTTTTAGAACCCACCCCTAAATCCCCTCCGAGGAGGGGACTTGAGGCTATAGGTATTTATTTCAAAATGATTTTATGTGATTGTTCTCCGTCGGTGACGATGTAGACACCTGCCGGGAGATTCGTTTCGATCTTAGCAGACCTGCTGAGTTTTCTGCTCAACAATCGCTGACCATCCAGGCTAATCAACTCGAAGGATCTTTCCGTACCTTCGGGTAGGTTGATGTAGACCGTCTGCTCGTAGGCGTAAACCTGAATGTCATTGGTTTCTAACCCGAGTACTCTTGCATTAGTTACCAACTCAAAGCGATCAGTGAACTGGCCTGCAGCTGAATTGAAGCTGTAACTTTCTCTGCTTAAGTCGATCGTCTCTTCCGTTTGCTTGTCCAGAAGATAGAAACTTTCGCCTTGGGCATTGGTCAAGTCAAGCTCAATGGTGTAAACGCCTGCTTCAGCTACATTGTAAGCTAACTGGACCACCTCGCGTTCATGGCTGATCCCTTGTATGGCCAAAGCTTTGTCATCCTTTAACGTGTAGATCAAATCTGCTGCTTTAGAACTGAACACCTTCGCATCAAAGCTGCGATCAAATTGATCATCACTTATTCCTCCAATACGACCAACTATAGCTTGTTTGAACAATCCCTGCTCATTTGTCAGGTTCACACGGACATAAGCTGGAGTACCAGCTGTACGGAAGAAGTTGTCATCGGCATTGCTGCCCACTATCCGCATGCCAGGAGTGAATGTGATTTCAGTATCCGAGTCATCAACAAGTTTTACAAAGAAGCCCTGGGCCGAACCAAGATTGCCGTTGTATCGGGAAGCTCCTCCTGCCGGAGTTGGCGTGGTGTTGATGGCAACCGTTCCATTAGCGATGATGTAGTCCGCATTAGTACCTCTGCCATTGTCCGAACCATTGTCATCCCAGATATACACAGCCCCTTCTATATTGGTCTGAGCCAGGAAGTCCCCCACTTCAATAGCAGTAGCATAAGGATTGGAAACGAATACCCAACCTTCGTTCTCTTCATTCACACCATCATCGTAAGTTCCAGTGTACGTTCCGTTTACATTGACAGTACTTACATTTGGGACTCCTTCAAAGATGATCTCCTGCTGATTGGCCTGCGTATAGCCTACACCCGGCACCAGCTGACCACTATGAGTAATCCATCGATCCAGCCCATCGTTTGGATCAAAAGCCTGGCTCTCATCATAGCTGTATACAAATGAACCAAGTGTTGCATCTGTCACATTTGCCGTTTGTTGAACTGGAGTCCCCACAAAACTATATCGTCCGTCAGCATAGCGTGTATTGCGCTTGATGATCGCATCATTTCCAGTGAAATCACCAGCTTCATGTGTCATCAGGTCGGCACCAGACTCCACCACTAGAGATCCATCGTTGGTGATGTCTCCCACCACATACAGGTAGTTATCAGGAGCTACGGTCAGGGTTTTTCCTGAGTTGATTACCAGACTATTTACTTCAAGGGTACCATCGTCTGTCGTATTGTAGTCTCCGTCGATGATTACATCATCAGTCCCGGCTCCAGGAGTACCATTCAGCCATGCAGTACCTGTCCAGATTAGCGGTTCAACTGTATCATCAATAATGGTGATAGTGAATTCCTCTAAGTAGGTGAAAGTCCCATCACTTACCTGAACATTGATGGTATATGAGTTTTGAGACTCATAGTCAAACATTTCGCTGGCAAGGAGCTCTCCATCTACAATATCAAACGAAGTATTGTCTGGATAAGTCGCATTGTCTTCCAGAGTGAATGTGTAATCCTCACCCTCATCCTCATCAGTAGCGGTGAATGCCCCAATTACTGCATCGATACTATTATTCTCCGTTATTGAGGCATTATCAAGAATGATATCTGTAGGTGCTTCGGTTATATCATTTACCGTGATCTCCCAGGTAACCTCTGTAAATAAGCCACCTTGATCTGTACTTCTGATTCTGATATAAATTGGATTCGAAATGGATTCATGATCAAAGGAAGATTTGGCACGAAGGACATCTCCATCAATTTCGAATAAGGCATTGCTGTTATCACCAAGCCCTGAAACCAATGCATAAGTATGGATATCTGAGCTATTTGGATCGTCCGTAGACAAGGTGCCTACTGCAGCATTGTCACCGGCATTCTCATCAATGGAGGTGCTGGTAATGAATAGGTCATCTGGAGCACCGTTTAATTCAGTAATAGTAACCGTATAAACCTCGGTGTTTCCTGCCTCTGCTGTGACTGTGAAATCTACTGGATCTGTGAAATCTACTGTGGCTCCACTAGCTGGGCTAACTGTAGCTCCAGGAGAAAGTGAGATGGTCGGCTGCAAAGCAGAAATGTCCGTTCCGGCTTCTACATCCAGTGTAATAGACGTGCCGAAAATCACCTCATCCCCATCCTGGCCAGATACATCAAATGATAAGAGGCTAGTAAATGTATTTGGATGCTCATAAGCACCTTTTGCAGGAGCATATGTGCTTCGGGTTGTACCTTCTATGTCTTCAGTGATCTCTGCAACAGGCGTACCTCGAAATGATTCTGAAGTTAAATTAGTAGATGACAAAGAGAAGTCCATTGCAGCGACATCCGTAAATATTGGTGCGTCGAAAGTCATCCCGGTAAGGCCTAGAGTTCCATAATCGGTTTCATTATAACTCACTCCAGCTACTTCAATTGGCACCCTGGAATGGCCATTATCTGGCAAATAGATGTTATTATTTGACACATTTGTTGTGCTCAAACTTCCCCAGTCCATACCAATAGCTGATCTTATACCAGCGTCTCTGGTAACGGAAATCACATTATTTTGGAAAGTAGCATCCCCACTTCCATGTGCATATAATCCCGTTAAATACTCATCTCCATCTCCAGCACCTTCTATCAGGATAGTATTATGACTAATCATTGTGGTTGCTAAAGAAGCAGCATTAATTCCGACTATGGATACTGCCCCAGTTGGGTTAGCATAAATCACATTGTTATAGAACTTGAGATTTGTGCCACCAACCTGAGCTACTGTGAGATAAGTTCCATTCACCAATGCATCATAATAAAACACATTATTTCTTATAGTCACGTCTACATTGTTAGGTTGAATATAAATTCCCCTCCGCTCACCTGAAATAGTTTCTACAGGTCTTATTAAGCAATTCTCAACCAAAATATTAGAGGAACTCGAAGTTGTCATAATACCATAAGATGCCTTAGCCGTTAGATCTCTTACTGTGATATTATTTGCACCAAACACATCAATTGGATAATGTGATGTAAACTCTTCAGTGGTAAGTGTTAACTCTCCCTTTCCATCGATGGTCAAATCATCAAATCCATTGATATCAATAAACTCCACGACTGTTACATCGGTGACACCACTAGCCGGGTAGATGCTAAGTTCAAAAGTTGCTCCATTAGCTGGTTCCGCAAAAATTGCTGTTTGATTGCTAGCAGTAGTTTGAGTCTGGAGCAATTCCAGATTTACCGGACTGGTAGCTCCTCTCCAGCTCAATTCCAACGCGGCTTCTTTTAGTGTCTCATAATCTCCACCAGTCCCCACGGTATATGTTCCTCCAGCAATAGCAGGTTTCAAAATAATAATCGTCCAAACGGAGTTGGTTCCGTCTTCTGCTCTTAGTCCAAGATTGGCAGAGCTTGAAGTGTAACTGTATGCTACTCCTGACTCAGGCCCATAATTTCGCGTTGTTCCCTCAGTCACTGTGTAGGTAGCAGTTAAAGTTGAAGAAGCCTCTTCGGCCACCTCCACTGTTACAGTCTTATTAGCTACATCGATTACTGCCGGAGAAGTCTGATCCTCCATAGTGAATGTCAATATATTGGACTCTGTATTTACCAAACGAGAAGAAACATCCCAATCTTGATTTGCTCCTGTTTCACTAGTTACTGTGTAGGTCACAGTACTTGCAAAGTCTTGAGACACCCCACTTAGTGGACTAATGGATCCTCCAGAATTAACTGTAACTGTTGGTATCTGAGTTGTCGGGTCTCCTGAATTCAGAACAAGCTTTACCGTATGGTTATCATAATCAATGATCGAAGATATGGCCTGCTCTGGCACTGAAAATGACATAATATCAGTGGCAATGTTGGCATATTCATATGCGCCAAGAGAAGGACCTTGAGTGCTTCGGGTGGTGCCTAAAATATCCTTTGACACACCAACTACAACTCCTCTCAATGCACCTGCAGATAATGATGTACCCGATAAATTCAAATCTCCACTGGCTGCATCCACAAAGTCCACATCATACTTGGTATGGCCAGGATAGGCTGTGATGAAAGTTTCCCACTGATCAGATTCAGCATAATTACCTCCGAGTAGTCCATAACTCTGGAGAGAGCTTACAAATGGAAGATGGAAATTGTTAGCTGTAAAAGTTAAATCATTGGTATTTGCCGATCCGGAAATGTAGAATCCCTGCATTTCGCCATTACCTTCCATCTGGATGATATTATTGCGGATATCCATTTCTCCAGTGCCGAAAATCATAAGACCATAAGATAGATCAAACGTATAGGATACATTCAAATAAATGGTGTTGTGAAACACGTTCGCAGAACCTGAAGGCTGAACGAGTATTCCGGAAGTATGCTCCCCAGTGGCCGAAATAGTATTATTATAGACATTGGAGACACCTGTTGTTCTAGTGGCGATCGCAATTCCACCATCCACATTAGTCAACAAAAATGTATTGTTAAATATGTCAGCACTGGTGCAAACTGTAGTAGTAGCAATAACCGGGCTTGACGGGTCATCTATCACAATATCATTATCATGAACACTGATATAATCAACCTCTCTAGCTTCCACAAAACGCTTTCCATAGTGAACAACCATATTCTTTACCTCGATATTCTCGCATGGATTAGCTGAATCATCGTCTTCAAAAATGATGTTGTAGTTAGATGAAACTGACTTAATTGACAAAATGTCCTTACCATCAATGATCAGGTTTTTAACCCCTCGGACATACCAGGAATGGTACTGTACACTAGCCGTGGTGGCACCATCCACTACTGTAATAGTGGTAGTGAACTGATCGCTTCCAACATATCCATAGAGGTATTCAAAATAAACGCCTACCTCCTCATGGCCATCCATGATTTTGAGATTCACATCAGCAGCAATTCCAATGGATTCCAGTGCATCAAAAGCATCCGATAACGTGGTGTAATCTCCGCCAGAACCTATGAGATAATCACCTGCAAGTAAATCAGTAACAGTCACTGTCCAATTCTGGCTAACTCCAGACTCAGCCGTTACCGAAAAATTCACAGGCGATGAAAAATTTTGAGCTGTTGTAGGTGAGTAGTTACCACCAGAGCTCACTTCTACTGAAGGAAGCAAAGATGTCAGATCCGTTCCGGGAGCCACGTTGATAGATACGGTATGATTAGTATTATTGATAACTGCCGGAGTAGTTTGTTCTGCAAAGCTAAACGCCAGAATGTCATTGCCACTTTCGATCACATTGGTGACCGTGATAACAAATACTTCCTCCAAATAATAGCCATTCTGATCAGTGGATCTGATGCGAACTGAAGCAGAAGGCATAGTTTCAAAATCAAGAGCAACTTTTGGATAAAGACCGGACCCACTTATTTTGAAAAAGTCATTGTGATCGTCACCTTCTCCAGATACCAGTGTATATGCGTGAGTATCACCTGGATCATCTGTGGTACTTAATACACCTACCGGGTTTTTTGTGCTATTTTCACTGACGGTATTGTTGCTTAGTTCCATATTAAGTGGCGATCCCGGAAATCTTTCAAAGGCAGCAAACCCATTCAAAAAACCATCGGTTAAGTAAAATCCGGAACTTGCAAAAAACACACTAAAGTCATCCACCAATAGATCAGCATAATATGGTATAGCACCATCGATGATCCATTCCTCAACATCTCCAGTTACTTCATTAATAACTCCAATATCCGTTGTTTGACCTGATGTAGTCGTAGTGAAAGTTCCTCTAGCATATACTACTCCTGCATCTACTGCGATTGCACCAACCAAAGACGAAGAGGCCGAAGGATCCCATGAAGTGGAGTTCCCAGTAGAAGGATCTATTGCAGCAATTCTCGATCGAGCATTTCCACCTACATTAGTAAAAAAACCACCCACATAAACTAATCCAGATTCAGCCACAGTTAAAGCATAAATATCTCCATCCGCGTTAGGATCCCAGGTTGTAGCAAGCCCATCACTGATATTAATTTCTGCAATTTTATTTCTCGTTTGACCTCCAATGGAAGAGAAAGATCCACCAGCGTAGATGGTATTATCTCCAAATTCCATCTCCCTTACCGCGCCTGTAGCTCCTGGGTTCCAGGTTTCAACATTACCTGTTGAGATATTTATTTTCGCAATATAGGACTGTGAAACACCACCAATACTTGTAAATAAACCTGAAACATAAAAGTAGGTGTCATCAATCAGCATATCTTCAACACTGTTGTTTGGTGCAGGATCCCAAGATGACAACAATCCAGTGGAAGCGTTGACTACTCCCAGATTCTCCCTGGATGTTCCATTGATCTCATCAAAATTTCCACCCACAAACACAGCTGTTGCTTCTTTAAGAATCTTATAGACACTTCCTGTTCGCTCGATGTAGGGCGCCCATGACGTTACATCCCCAGTAGATAGATCAATAGCAGCAAGACTCATTCTAGCTTCACCCCCAATGGCTGACAAAGCACCACCTACGAATACATCGGTTCCTGAAACACCAACCGCATAAGCCTGACCCGCAGCTCCTGGATTCCATGATACAAGCGCTCCGGTACTGGTGTTTATGGCAGCTACTGATTGCTGTTGTTCTCCGCCTACAGAGGATACTCCACCGGCCGCATAAATAGTGGTACCCGAAATAGCTAAATTATAGACTGTACCAATTACGGTCGGATTCCATGAGTTAATCGTTGCTGTTGAAATGTCAAAAGAAGCTAAACCCCTTCTTGCAACACCATACATGGACGTAAAACCACCTCCCACATACAATGTACCACCATCTACCAATATGGCGGTAATAACCCCAACCTGATTAAATGACCAATTCGTATTGGTGCTACCATCAGAGGCATATACCGATGCCACTCTTCCAGCAGCGACCCCATTAACTGTACTGAAATGACCAGCCAGAAATACCTCTGTACCATCTGTAGCTATAGCTCGAACGGTACTACTAACATTTGGGGCCCAGGTAGTCAACTCCCCTGTAGAGGTGTTATAAGCGGCTACATTTGCTCTGGACTCTCCATCCACCGTACTAAAGCCTCCGCCTATATAAAGCGTGGTTCCACTAACAGCCATTGCACTCACGGTACTGTTTACAGTTGGATTCCATTCCACAAAGGCTTCAGCCGACAAATCATAAGCAGCAAGCTTTGGTTGTGACTCTCCCCCAATAGTGTTAAATGAACCTCCTATGTAAAGCACATTGCCATCGAGTACCATTGCTTCGACGTAACCACCAGTGGTATTGAGTGATAAATCTGTTACCGTACCGGAGCTATTTATATGCGCAAAGCCATTTCTGGTCAAGCCTCCCACTTCCGAAAACCAACCACCAATGTAAAAGCCTCCTGAACCATCAGAGATAGCTGCATTGACTCGTCCATTAATTCTTGGATAACTTGAGGAAACCGCGCCAGTACTGCTATTCACAGCAGCACCATTGCGATGCATATCTCCTATATGAGTGAACTTACCACCGACATACAAAATATTATTAGCTTCATCATGAGCCATGGTGTTGATCGTGCCATCGGTATTAAAGTTTTCAAATTCACTGAGGATGGTCTGCCCGGTCAGTGAAAGACTACCAAAGAAGCATAGCATTAACAGCCAAGCCAGCCTGGTACTTTTTGTTGTGGTGATTTTACGAGCGCCATCTGGTACACTCGATCGTTTGTAGAAATTCATAGCATAAATAATTTTAGAGCGTTTATGCCAGTGAAATTCTCGGATTATAAAGGCAATCTACCTGACCCCATGGGCTAGTTCTTCACCTACCCAGTCGGGTAGTTTTTGTATTCAATTGATTTTCAGTTGGTTACAGACTCAAATATCAGAAGCTCCTCTTCTAAAAATAAAGAACCGACCCACTCCAGCAAGCCAGAATGTGGTCGGTTCAATTCCTGAATTCGACTAAGTCCCGATGCTTCGGGAGATTCAGGACGCCCTATACTGTCTGCCACCTCCGCCCGTTGGTGACTCAGCATGACAAGATTTGGTCATACTGGGATTTTGTCTATTCCTTTGGAGGCGTGACTGGTTGGTCTCCGCACGTTGTTCCAATAAGATTCCCCGGTAAGATTCTCAGCGATGAGAATCTTCCGTGGAATGACGATCAATTATTTATTGACTTTTTCGATGATCTCGCAGTTTCTTGATGCCATATGCTCCGCCTGCTGCCAGCAGGATGCTCAGTCCGCCATCAATCGGTGTGGCTGGTGGTGCACTTGGCTGGGCCATGGCTGGTAAAACGAGTAGTAATGCTGGTAGAACGAGTAGTGATTTGTATAGTAAAGTTTTCATGGTTTTAGTGTTTTTATAATGGCGTCATTCTCCGACGAAACGGTGTGGAGATCGGGGTACCCGACCAGGGGAATCTTCTCTACCAGATTCCCCGGTAAGACTCTCCTATCTGAGAGCCTTCCGTGGAATGACGTTCGTTCATATTATTTTAAAATGATTTTGTGTGATTGCTCTCCGTCGGTGACGATATAGACACCTGCAGGAAGGTTGGTTTCGATCTCCATAGATCGATTAAGCTTTCTGCTCATCAATTGCTTACCATCCAAACTCATCAGTCGGAATTCTCTTTCCAACCCCTCGGGCATATTGATGTAGATGGTCTGGTCATTCGAATAGACCATTACCTCCTCCTGGTCGAGAGCCAGAACGCGTGAAGTCAAGCGCACTTCAAAGCGATCATTGAATATGCCCACATCTGAGGTGAAGGCATACTCACTTTCCGGCTCCAGCGTAATTGACTTCTTCATCTCGTGATCTACCAACTCTATGTGGTATTCACTCAACCCGGCCAACTCAACTGGATTGATCGTAAAGACTCCTGTCTCAGTCACTTCGTAGCCCAGACGAATTATTGCTTCGTCTGCCGGGGCAATAGCCTGAATAGCCAGCAGACTTTCGCCCGTCAAAGAATATAGCTCCACAGGCAGTCCACTCTTCCTCAAGACAGCATCTTTCTGCAAGTCATAACCGGCTGTGGCCTGATTATCCATAGCAACAAGTGTCTGCTTTTGTACCTCACCATTACTCAGACTTAGTTTGATCGAATGCGATTCGGATTTTCTAAAGAAGTGATCATCATCGTTATCACCGCTGACTCGCTGATCTTCTTGAAACGAAACCGAAATATTACCGGCAGTTTCTACAAAAAATCCTTGAGCGGTTCCTATATAACCATCGTAACTATTGCTGTTGAGGTTACTGGTAGCAGTGACACTGCCCATATCATTCACCTGAATAAAGGCTCCTGATTGCTGGCTACCGCCTGATGCTCCGCCATCGTCCCAGATGGCTATGGAAGAAACAGACGCATTGTCACTGAAAAACTCATCCACATCCAATGCAGCCGAGTACGGATTACCGACCAGATGAAATCCGCTGTTTTGTGAAGTATTCACATATTCGGTGATGGTACCAACTGTAGGTTTACCGATAAATTCAAATACCTCCGGTGAAAATGTGGCTGCATATCCTTTGCCTTGATCAATAACCGCTAATTGATTCATCAGCGTGTAGCCATAGCCGTTGTTCTCATTGGTCTCCTGGGCTTCATTGTAACTGTAAACCCGGTTGCCCAGTTTGTTCATTAGATTAGCGGTGCTTGTGACCGGCAAGCTCACAAAGCTGTACTTCCCAATGCTGTTGTCACTAGATCCGAAGGAGGCATTTCTCCTTACCCGCACATTTCCATCTACTGTATTTCCTTCAAACGTGATTAGTGATGCGCCGGATTCTACGGTAAAAAGTCCATTGGCATCCAGATTACCATTCACAATCAGTGTTGCTCCTGGCTCGATATTGAAAACTACTCCATTAGCTGTGGTCAGGTCATTGACTTCTAAAATCTCATCATTGGCAAATGAATAGTCTGATGTAAAGAGCACGTTTTCACTAGCTCCAGGTGCTCCCAAAGACCAGGAGGTTCCATTCCAGGTATTGGTCGCAGCCTCAGTAGTAAACGTCCAAATGTCCGTCCACTCACTATCTCCATCATCTCCATGTGCCATGACACGCCATGAGTACTCGGTTTCGGAATCAAGTCCAGAAAGCATGTAACTCGTACCGCTAACATTCTCATCCAGAAACAGACCTGACTGATCACCTACCTGAATGGTATAATCATTCGCTCCTGAAACGGTATTCCATGTCAACGTGGGAGTTATGGACACATCGGTAGCTCCATCAGCTGGGAAAGTAAGCACTGGCACATCCAGCGGCTCAGGCTCAGCTCTGGTGGTGAAACTCCAGATTTCGGACCACTCACTATAGCCTTCCGAATTGTCAAGAGCCCGTACTGTCCAGGTGTATTCTGTGGAATACTCCAGTCCACTGATCTCGTAGCTCGTTCCTATAATGTCTTCTACATCCTCTTCATAAATCTGATCTGCATCTGACACGTATAAGTGATACTCATCTGCATTTGCCACGGCACTCCACTCTAGTGTAATGGTGACAGCTACATCCACTGCTTCATCTGTAGGAGATACTAACTGAGGAGTGGCAATTGGTGCAGCCTCTGTAGTAAAGCTTCGCTCCTCAGACCACTCACTTTCATTTTTACTGTCATGTGCCTTCATTTTCCACACATAAGAGGTCTCGTATAGCAAGGGATCTTCCAGCTCTGTACCCAAGTCAAGGCTTGTGCCAGTGATGCTAGCTCCCTCATAAACCGGGTCAATTTCTCCCTGCTCAGTAACCCTCAGCGTATAGCGCGTAGCACCAGACACGGCACTCCAGGTCATAGTAGGAGTGATAGAAACATCCATAGTTGCATCTGCAGGACTGGTTAACAAAGGCGCATCCAGAGAGGGATCTTCCTCGGTGGTAAATGTCCAGGCATCATCACCATTGTTATCAATGGCATCTGGTATTGGGACGCCGATACCAATATGCCCAACGCTGAAGCCAAACTCATCTTCAAAAACACCATTGGTAGAATTGAAGACATAAATCCGATATTCTTTTTCGTATAGTAGATCAACATCTGGATTGATGGTCACTACATTACCACTCACAGAAATCTGAGCTGAATTGGCTGGAATGGTGGTAGTGATCCCATCGGTGACGTTGATTATCTGAATCCGATCACCAGCCACTACGCTGTTTGTTTTGAAAACAGGTCCATCAAAAGTCATGGTAATATCTGTGTCTATAGCTACATCTGAGGCCCCATCTACCGGACTAACGGCTGATTGTTCATATGGATCACGAATGGAAAATACCAAATCATTGATAAGCAAGGAAGAGGATGGATTACCTGCTGCATCTTCGAGGGCTCCGGCATCTATCGAAACTGAGACAGTATATCCATGAAAGATCGGATCTGCCGGGTCAATGGTCAGCTCTGAGCCAGAGATGGTAATTTGTGAGCTTCCGATAGCTATTGTTTCATGTGTGATGGTACCATTTACCTTAATCGTCACATTTCCGCTGCCTTTTACTATCGGCTCGGAAAACTCAATCACAATGTTTTCATCAGGTTCTACATCGGTTTCATTGTCTGTTGGTGAAATAAAACTGCTTACCGTTGGGCCTACTTCATCCAGATCACCAGTGGAGAAATTCCAGGCATCTGTTGTGGTCATGCTAGCCATCATATTGCCTAGCTCATCTTCGAAAGCATCAAAGAACTGGACGTAGTAGCTTTCATCATCTGTCAGGTCATTGGTAGGATTTATCGTGATCGTGGACGTGCCATAGCCTGTTACCTTGGCTGATGGCAACAAAAAGGTTTCGACAGTCGTACCATCCGCCTTTCTAATCCTGATCAATTCAGTATTTCCTGTCACAGGCAGCTCCACTACTTCATCAAATTGAATGACCAGGTTAGCATCTACAGCTACGTTGGTGGCATCATCCGCTGGAGAGAGGCCGGTAATAACTGGAGCCTGCGTATCCAGTACTCCCGCGGTGGTAAAGGACCAATCACCTACACCAACTCCCGGGAAGTAACCGCCTTTCAGGTCGGAGAAAGAAAGCGAAGAAACAGAGATGTACATTTCTGTACCCGTTGGTAGATCGGTAGACGGGGTGAAAGAAACTTCATTGCCAGAAACCGTCACATCATCTGAGAAGAATTCTTCAAACGCTGTGTGATTCATATGGCTCAGTTTGATATATACCGTTCGTTTCACGACAGGCTCATCAAAAGTTAGTGTAAAGGTGTGGTCAGCAGCTACGTCGGTAGCATCTAGTGCTGGCGAATAGCTGGATACTCCCGGCGGAGTGGCTTCTTCTGAAGTGAAGTTCCAGATGGTTTTGTCATTAAAGCCTGCAAAATAGTTGCCCGCAGTATCTACGAGAGCATTAGTAGAAATATGCACATAATATTGCGTATTCAGCACCCACAAATCTTCGTCGGGTAAGTCTATGGTGACCACTTCTTCATCAATGTTCACACCCGGATCATTGAAACTAATGGATGTTTTCTCTGCATTATTGCTGTATCTGCGCAAATACAAGGTCCCCCCATTGGAGACCACTGGCTCGTTAAAGGTGATGACCAAATCGGAAAATATATCTACTCCTGTGGCACCGTTTGTCGGAGTGGTGCTGACTATCTCAGGTGGAAAAGGATCTGATACTGGTGTGATAGCGAAGGTGGAGGACACTGTCTCTCCGTCGGCATCAGCTGCCTGCACTCGAATATTCAGCGGATCAGGAATGGTCAAAGACGACCAATCTCCATTGGTAAGCAGATCGCCATCAACTATTCTAAAGTAAGAATTATGTGTATCTCCAGTTCCTGAAACCAGAGTGTAGGTAAATGTATCTCCAGCGTTAGGGTCTGTGGTGTAGAAGTATCCTACCTCTGTACCATCAGCGGCTGCATCGTACACCTCGTTACCTACTAGGCCCACATAGGTGGGTGCCTGATTGACTTGAAAATACCAACTAGACTCTCCTGTCCCGGCAAAATCATTTCCTTCCAGGTCTTCAAAAGCCCCAGCAGGAATCTCTATGTAATAGATACCACCATTAGAAAGTGGGGTAGTCAAACCAAAGTCGATTGAAAAAGAAGTGTTACCTGCACTAGCGGTGAGATCTGTAGCAGTACTCGCCGTGGCCTTTTCGAAGTAATTTCCGGGTGAGCTAAAGGCCATCAACCGAATGGTAACTCCAGCCGCATTTGGCACTACTTCCTCAGAAAAGGTAATGATGTATTCATGGTCCGTCTGGGAGGCCCTGTTGTAGTTATGCTCAGGGAATAGAGAACTAACAGTAGGGGCAGTTGCCAACGTAGGGGTAATGCCCCCAATCGTTATCAAACCAATGAGTAGCACTGTTTTGTGCCTGCAAAGATGATCTATCAGCATGTCCAGCCATCTCAGCATTTGGTTACTTTTAAATGCCAGGCGGTGCTTCCGATGGTGGAAGTAATGCCTGGCAGAATTCATAGAGCGATTTGATTTCATAGCATTGTGATTTGTTTAAAAAAACGCAATGCCAAAGTGGATCAAATCAAATACTCCTTCACCGCCCAAGTCGGGTGGTTTTGTACCTACCCATTGGGGTAGTTTTTACAAAATCTTTGTTTTTAGCCTTTAGAGAGGATTTTCTCCAAAGCTTCTTTTCGGTTAGACACCCCTAGTTTTTCGTAGATATTTCTGAGGTGATACTTCACGGTGTTCACAGATAAATAGACCGAGTCAGCTATTTCGCTATTGGTTTTGTCAGAAATGGCTGCTTTAAGCACCTCAAATTCGCGTTCAGAAAGCGGCCGATACAACTTCTGATTAATATGCTCCCGGTCCAGATCAAGTTGCTCAACACCACCAGTGAATACCTTGTTGATCTGCATCCTGAGGTTATCCATTTCCTGAGATAGCAGTTTTTGTTTTAAGCGATGACGCTGGATAATGAGCAAAATCGAAACAATGCTGAAGAGTACTATCACCCCGATAATGATCACCAAAAAAAGCTGAAAACGTTCCTTGCTTTCTAACTCCTTGCGGGTAGCAAATATCTCTCGCTCTTTCTCGGCAGTCTCATACTTTACCTTGAACTCCTCAATGCTAGCCAGGGTCTCCCGACGCTGGATACTGTCCTTTACAGCATAATATTTCTGTAGATATGACAGGGCATTGGTGGATTCTTTATTATTAATGGCCAAATCATAAAGTAACTGATAAGCACGCTCCTGATGGGTCAAAAGACTTTCTTCCAGAGCGACTTTTAAAGCGTGATCTGCATAGCTCTGTGCCAGGCCCAAATCTCCGGTTTCAAAAGCAATACGGCCCAGGGCACTCAGGCTCCCGGCATAGGTCTCACGCTCATCAAACTCCTCCGATAGCTGCAAGCATCTGTTGAAGTAATCTCGTGCCTGACTCAACTCCTGCCGGTTGAGCAATTCGTTGCCCAGACTATAGTACTGATAAATCAGCATCGGTCGATTGCCAATAGCTTCTAAAATGGACGTGGCCCGTAAATTGGCTTTGTAGGCTTCTTCGGTTTCTTTCAGGGCATTGTAGCTGTATGCCATCCGAATCAGATTCAATGCAATATTGGCAGAGTCTTGGATCTCCTCAGAGTTGCCTAACGCATCCTGCGAATACTTGAGGGAAGTTTCATAGTCCTTCAAATCGAAATAGATACCAGCTAGATTTCCTAATAGATCAGAACGCCATTTGTAAAAACCATCTCGCTCCACACTGGCGGCCAGGTTGAGCCCCGACTCAAAATACTCCTTGGCACGATCATTCTGATTGCTCATCCGTGAGACATTGCCCAGGCCATTGTAAGTACCCATTTGTGTCAGTGTATCACCAGCCGACCCGGCAAACGTAAGGGCCAATTGGAATAGGGAATCAGCCGTTTCCAGCTCATAGGTCATTCCATAGCCAACCCCCAGTTGGTAGTAGTAAACCCCTTTTATAGAATCTGATTGCTCTGCCAAGAGCGATCCAACCTCCCGTAGCTTTTGGATGGTTTGTTGAGGATCTTCAGATGACTGAGCCTCGTTGAGAGCCTGTATGAATGCCGGTGATTGCGCATGGCTAGTAAAGGCAGTCAGTGCAGTACAAAAAATAAATATGGCGTGCTTAACATTCATCAGGAGCTCTGGATACTACTCAATATATCACCATTTCGATCAGAATCCAATTGGTGAAGATTAAGTAGATGTGATCTGAACAGCATATTTCAGTGCTTCTTTTCGATTAGAAACACCCAGTTTGGAGTAAATATTCTTCAAGTGATACTTAACCGTATTCACAGACACGTGGATTTCATCAGCAATCTCATTGTTGTTTTTGTTGCTCAGAGCCAGGTTGAGAATTTCAAACTCCCGATCTGAAAGGGAGTCTTGAAGCGAATCATTTATTTGCTCCTTTACGATCCCCACTTCCTCTGGCTTAAACTCCAGTATTCCCCTGATCCTCGTCCGAAGTTCATTGATTTCAGCCTGAAGAAGTCTGGTTTTGTATTGAGCACGCATGATGATGATGACGATTGCTGCAATGGCAATAATGAGTAAGATAACTCCTAGAAGAATCAAATTGCGAATTTCCGCCTCTCGTTCTGCCAGCTCGGCTCGTGTCACTTCGTTTTCCAACTGCAGGACTTTGTTTTCACTTTCAATTTTCTCCGCATCATATCGTACCCGCATGCGCTCGGTTGCTTTGTTCGTTTCCAAAGTGCTTATGGAGTCAGCTAGATCGCTAGCTATCACTGATTGTTGGTAGGCGGTTCGGAAATTGCCTTGTAAGGCATAAACCTGAGCCAATTGCTCATATCCTTCATGTAGTTCGTATAGCAGTCCCAATTTTTCGGCCAGTAGAATATTTTCCTTCAGCAGATCAGTTGATTGAGCATAATTTGCCTGGAGGCGATAGGCGCTGATCAGGGAGGCATTGGCATATAATTGATTGCTGCTTACCGGGTAGGACTTAAACAAATTTCGCGCCTTTCTTCCCCAGCTAAGTGCTTCTCTTGCATTATCTTGTTCATTAGCAATTCGGGCCAAAAGCACCCACTGCTCTCCAATGTGGACACTATCACTTTGCTCAGAATAGGCCGCAATTGACTTCTTGGTGTAGTAAGTTGCACTATCCCATTTGCTGGCACCCATAAACGCTTCTGCCAGCAGTCCATAGCGTTTGGCCAATGAATTGTAGTTACCGGTGCTTTTAACCAGCAATTCGATAGATTCTCGATAATAATCAATGGCCTTTTCTGGATTCCCAGTTTTTTGCATGGCATTACCCATCATGGTCAGGTCAAACCCTATAGCTGCGGTATCCTTTCTGATCACGTCAATCTCATAAGCCTTTTGGAGTAAATCCATGGATTCGTCCAACATCCCCTGATTGAGCAAGACGGTGGAGATATTGTAGTAGCAAATGGCAATCTCCACAGAGTCTCCCAGCACGAACGCTTGCTCCAGCGCAGCTCGAAAATAGGTCTCAGCCTGTTCATCCAGACCTAGTTCCCTGAATACAAAACCAGCGTAGCTTGTGGTTTCTTCTTTCAGAAGCAAGTTTTCGGCATGATCAATATTGGGCTGCTCCAATGCCTGCAAATAGTACTTTAAGGACTGCTTCAGATCTCCCAGGAAATAAAAAACATCTCCTTGCTTGGATGCGTAGTAAGCCCAGTTATTCTTCTGGGAAGAGTCATTCAGTACCGAATCGCAGAGGATACGTGCTCTTTCATATTCACCCGTATCAATTAACTCCTGGACTCTAGAGACAGGTTGCGCATTGACAAAAGTGAAGCAAAGTAATACCAGCAAAAAGGAAGGGCTAAGCCTTTTCAACCACATATTCGAATGCTTCTTTACGATTATTGACACCTAATTTAGCATAGGTGTTTCTTAAATGAAATTTTACAGTACTGACTGTGATGAATAATCTATCTGCTATCTCACTATTTGTTTTGTTCTCTAGGCTCAAGCGTAGAATTTCAAACTCTCGTTCGGTGAGGTCATTATGCAGCTTTTGATTGAGCTCTTTCTGGTTGAGTGATAGGGACAGTTGTGACTTATCCCACTGTATTTCAAAAAACCGTTTCTTCAGTGCCTCTATCTGAAACTCCTGGGCCTCACGTTCTGCCTGATGCTTTTTGTGGCGCAGCACAAAAAAGACCACCAGCAGGATGATGAGCAACCCACCCCCTACACCCATGGCTATGAGGGCATTTCTGTTACGAGCCAGATCAGCCTGTTGCAAAGAGTTACTGAGTGTTAGTTGTTTTATTTCAGCCTCCTTTCTGCTGTTTTCATATCTGGTTTCCAACTCAGCAATTTTCTTGTTTCGATCTTCATTGATTTCGGAGGTGTTGGTAGCATAGGCCTGTTGATGCACCTCATAGGCCTCTTTGTAGCGGCCCAGATTTGCCAGTACTTCAGATTTTAGGAGCAGTACTTCAGTGGTATACAGATTCTGACCAATCTGTTCGCTCAGTGCATCGGCTTTGTTGAGCAGTGACAATGCCTCTTTGGTCTTTCCCATTTTATTGAGCAAGGTGGCATAATTGGCAAAACTATTATACAATCCAGCAGCATTGTCAAGTCGTTCTTTTAGCCGAATAGCCTCCTTGTAATGATAGTCAGCTTGCGGAAAAGTTTCTTCATTTCGCTCGTATAGAATGGCCAGATTATTATGGGCATTAGCCCTCATAAGTACATCCTCAAACTCTTCTGCAATTCGAAGGGCCTTCTGATAGTTCTCAACTGCCTCTTCATACTTACCTTGCTTTTTGAGAATAATTCCAATGTTATTGATTGTTGTACTCAGGGATCGCTTTTGTCCATCTTGCTCTTTTAACTGGGCAGCCTTTTCGTAATAGGGCAATGCTCTATCATAATCATCCATCCTTAAGTATGCATTACCCAAATTATTTAATGTACTGGATAGCTTTTCATCACCTGTTGCTTCACGGAGAGATTTCGCTCGTAGCAATAAATGAATGGATGTGTCATAAGCGGCTTTATACGTGTAAACTGACCCTAGATTATTCAGCATGGCACTCATGAGCAGGGTGTCTCCTGCATCTAAGGCCAGATTATGAGCTGTAGTAAAATAGACTATTGCCGAGTCGTAGTTGGAGTTTAAAAAGTGCACATTACCGATCAGATTGCAAACTCTGGTTTGCCATCGGTAAACCCCTTCTGTTTGTCCAATATACCCTACCTGCTTTGCATAATAGATACTCGAATCCGGATTGCTACGTAGATATCCAGCGCTTTTCTCCAAATAGTTTTCTACCTGCAAACTATCAATAGGATTGATAGAAATACTGGCGGACCAGTCAAGCAAGATTGAGCATATGAATAGCCATTTCATAGGGCGTTGCGGTTGGCTAGCTAGTGAAAATAGACCAATTACCTGACAAAAACCAGCAGTTAGGCTTTCTTGGCCACATAGTCCAAAGCTTCTTTTCGGTTATTGACACCTAGTTTAGAATAAGTATTTCTCAGGTGAAACTTCACCGTACTCACTGAAATATATAATTCCTCGGCGATTTCACCATTGGTTTTACTCTCCAGACTTAGTTTTAAAATCTCAAACTCACGTTCGGTTAGGTCATTGTGCAGCTTCTTGTTCAGACCATCCAAATCGCCAAGCAAATTCACCGATGGCTTATCAGTCTGTATCTCAAACAACCGCTTTTTAAGTGCTTCCAACTGTAATTCCTGTGCCTCTTTTTCGGCTTGATGCTTTTTATGCCTCAGCACAAAGAATACCACGAGTAGAATGATCAGCAAAAGACCTCCTGCGATTGTAGCTATCAGTGCAGTTCTATTACGCGCCAGATTGGCTTCATGCAATGAGTTTTCTAAGGTAAGTCGTTCTATTTCTGCCTCTTTCTTTTGAGCTTCGTACTTTGCTTCCAGCTCGGCTATTTTTGACTTGACTTCCACATTACTGATAGAGTCCTTAATGGTGATGTAGTCATTGCGATGGGTGAGTGCCTCTTGATAGTGACCCTGATCATGGTAGATCCTGTACAAAATATCGTGTGCCTGACTGATCCGATCAGTAAGCTGATTGGTGGTGGCCAGAGTCAAGACCTCTCTGGCATTTTGCTCTGCCAATTGATGCTGGCCAATGTTCAGATACAAATCTGCTATTGAGGCTTTTGCAAACACGATATCTTCCGTATTGGATATCGATACAGCCAGATTCTCTGATTCTTTGAACTCCTGCAGCGCTTTTAGGTACTGCCGACGCTTCTGATAAATACCCCCCAATGTGTTTTTGGAATAGAGCAACATGATGGTGTCCTGTTCTTCTTCCAGTAATTGATTGGAGGTTTCCAGGTGCTTGATACTCTGGGAGAGACTATCCAAATCTTTGTATAGAATGGCCATGCGCAGATAACTTACTCCCAGACCATGAGATAAGCCTATCTTTTTGGAAAACTCAATGGCTCGGTTCATGTAATCGATAGCCGAAGACAAGTCTCCTATTTGATAGAAGACACCTGCTGCATTGCCAATGATTCTAATGGCTAGCGTTTTTGATTCTTGATCATCCCTCAATTCGGCTATTTTCAGAGCTTTTTGGTAATAGTCCAGAGACTGATCAAAATTTCCTGTGGCCATATAGACCAGGCCTTTGGTATTCCATACGTCGATAAGCGGTCTATCGGAGCTGTTCTTTTGGGCTATTTCTTCTGCTTGATCGAGGTAGATCAAAGAAGAATCGTTGACTCCAAGCTGTCCGTAAGCAATTCCTAATCCCAGGTAAAACTGAACGCGGGACGAATCATCGACTACCGGGAGCTCAGATTCGACAGATCTGAGAAACTCAAGGCTAGTATTGGGATTCTGAGCATCGTGAGCTTTTTGGAGAGCTTCCTGAAAGTTTTGACTTGTAGCAAAAAACGAAAGGAATAAGCTACAAAGACAAGTACATATTCTTAGTGTAGTAGGCATAGGCAATAGGGCAACTCTAACAAATATAGCTTCCTTAACACCATTTAACACAGCTTAACGGTACTTAACACCATTTCACACTAACCTTGTCCTACCAAGCTGCCTCACCTATGAGAAATCTAGTCTTTGTCCTTGTTTCACTGATTGCCTCTTTTGCCATCGCCCAGTGTCCAAAAGAATCCATTATCCAGTTAATTGAGGTAGCCAATCAACTAAAAACCCAACTGGTCGAAAGCTACTGGCAGGAATGGTCAGAAGTGAAGATGCCCATACTCCAAATAGATGATGAATCAGAATTCCTTTTTAACACTCAGAGTTCTGACACCACTTTTCACCAGAGCTGTGAGAACTATCTCTCCAGACCTACTTCACTCAACAAATCTCTGCTGGCTACATTCCCTTTGGTAGATGGACAACCGACCATCGTAGTAGGAACACCAGAGAATACGGGTAAGTCTCCTGAGGCATGGACCATAACGCTACTTCACGAGCATTTTCATCAGCTTCAGTTTTCCCACCCCAATTACTACTCCGCACAAAAAGCGCTTCAACTGGATAATGGTGACCAAACGGGTATGTGGATGCTGAACTATCCTTTTCCCTATGATCAAAAGCCTGTCAATACCCACCTCAAAGCTATAGCTGCTAATTTGCTGAGATTGGATTCACTGGACCCGAGGGAGGTTTTACTCACTCACAAGACGCTCAAGAATCAGTTACGAGAACAGCTGGGTGAAGACCATTACAAATACCTGAACCTACAACTATGGCAAGAAGGATATGCTCGATTTGTTGAGCTGGACCTGACTCAAAAGTGGATTGAGAATTTTGATCAAATAAAGCAGAACCAGTTTCAGCTAGAAGAAATCCTCACACTGCAACAGCAGCAAGAAGAGGAATACACAACACATCTGGAGAGGAGTTCACCAATGGAGCTCAAACGTGTCTATTTCTACGCATTGGGAGCTGCTGAAGCCAATCTCATCAACGAGGTAAATCCCCAGTGGAAGTCTGCCTACTTTGATAGTTTGTTCACCACAGATCACCTATTGAAAACAGTGGAATAACGCGCCCATCGGTTTTTAAGCTATAGCTTAAGGATTAGTTGAAGAAGATTTTTTAACTTCAATGAGGTAAATGTCATGTTTATCGCCAATTCACCTAACCTAACGCCTATGTCTAATCTTCTCACCATTGCCTCCTCACAGCTAGGCCAAAAAGAAATCAGCGGTCCTGAAGACAACCCCACCATTGTCAATTATGCACATGATATTGGTCTAAACTGGATCAATGACGATGAGACCCCATGGTGTTCCGTATTCATGGGATGGTGTGCCAAGCAAGCCGGTCTCAGTTTTCCTAAAGTGCCCTTGCACGCTCCTGGATGCGAGTAGGTCAGAGCACCTCTGATCCTGAGCCGGGAGATGTGGTGGTGTTCTGGCGTGAAAGCATTGAGAGTTACAAAGGTCATGTTGGTCTTTTTCTGGGTTATTCCATAGATCAGTCACGTATCTACTGTCTTGGAGGCAACCAGGGGAATCAGGTGAGCATATCTGCACAGCCAGCCAACCGGCTTCTTGGGTTCAGGAGGTTGCAGCCAAGCAAAATCTGGAAGTTACCAGCCGTGTATTTACGCCTAGACGATACCGGTGCACAAGTAGTGCTGCTACAAGACATCTTAAAGCACCTGGGATATCCAGTGGGAACTTCGGATGGAATTTTCGGTCCAAAAACGGAACAGTGCCTCCGGAGACTGCAGGCGGAAGGGAGACTCCAGGCAGATGGCGTCTATGGCCATGACACCAAAAATTATCTAAACACAGTACTGAACGAATAGCTATGACTGCTTTTGCATTTTTAGACCTGGTTATAGGTCTTGTTTTCATTTACCTCATCTTCAGTTTGGCGGCCTCCACCATTCGAGAGATGTATGCTAACCTTCGCAACCTTAGAGCCAAAAACCTGGAAAAATGGGTGCTGAATAGCTTGCAGCAGGAAGGGTTTGGCCAGCAACTACTGGATCATCCGTGATCAAAGGTATTTCTAGAAAAGGTCGTAAACCTAGCTACATTCCACCAGAGCTTTTTGCGGATGTATTTCTCCAGATCATTCATGATCAGGATGACACTCATACGACTTACAATGCACTTAGCCTGGAGCAGAAAATTAGGGTTACAGACTTGCTGACCAATGGTTTCAAAACTTATCTCCTGCAAAAAATATCAGATGCCAAGGGAGATGTCAACGAGGGCAAAAAAGCCATTATGGACTGGTTTGATAATTCGATGATGCGGATCGGCGGTACTTACAAGAAGAAGAGCCAGCGTGCATTACTGATCATTTCTCTGGTGCTTGTTTCCTGGGCCAATGTGGATACGCTCAGGATTGCGAGTCACTTGCACGAAAACCCCAAAGTGGCGGAAAGCATCGCTAATAAAGCGGCACTCTATGTTCAGGATTCCACCGTCATAAACTACATCAATAAGCTCAAAAGTCAGCGTGAGACACCATCTGACAGTGTGCTAACGAGGATGCAACAAGACTATCAAAAACTAAAGAGCCTTCAGACTGAATGGGAAAATCATGAGTTACCCATCAGCTGGACCAACGATCCCTGGCGGTTGAGTTTGAAACAGGAAAACACCTGGTGGAATCACACCAAAGGGTTCCTGGCCAAGCTCATAGGTCTCCTGGTTTCGGCAATGGCCATTTCCCTGGGTGCACCCTTTTGGTTCGAAATGCTCAACAAACTGGTCAACCTCCGCGGTGATGGCAATAACCCTTCAGGAAAACCTAAACCAAGCAAATCATGAAGCCTATCAACATACTCTCCATCGATGGTGGTGGCATTCGGGGAATTGTACCCGGCACCATATTGGTCCAATGTGAGCAGGAATTTGGGATCAAAGTAGCCGACTACTTCGATTTCATAGCTGGTACCAGCACCGGCGGAATACTCACCTGTGCCTATCTCTGTCCATCTGATGATGACCTTACCAAGGCAAAGTTTACCGCAGAAGAAGTTGTGGGTCTCTATTTTGACAAAGGCAAGCAGATTTTTGATGACCCGTTTTTTCATAAGCTAAGGTCCATTTGGGGAGTCTTTGGGGCCAAATTCCCCGGCAAAGGTATCGATAGCGCACTGCAGGAGTATTTCGGTGAGGTTTGGCTGAGTCAGCTATTGAAGCCTTGCCTGATTACGTCCTACGACATCACCAATCGCAATGGTCACTTCTTCACACAGCATGATGCTAAAGTGAAGACAGATTATGACTTTCTAATCAAAAATGTTTCCAGAGCCACATCCGCTGCACCTACCTATTTTGACTGTGCCCATATCGAAAACAAAGATGGGGAGACTTTCACGCTGGTGGATGGCGGAGTGTTTGTAAACAATCCCGCCATGTGCGCTTATGCGGAGATCAGAGATGGTTTTAAAAATAGTGAAGGAAACCCTGCGACGGCCAAAGACATGAAAATTCTTTCACTGGGAACAGGTTTTTCCAAAAAACATTACCTCTACCAAAAGGCCAGGAAATGGGGTATGGCCCAGTGGGTGAGACCAGTTATTGATATCATGATGTCCGGTAGTGTGGAGGTGGATGATTTTTATCTCAAAAGAATCTTCGAAACCACAGATCACCCGAATCAGTATTTGCGGATCAACTCCAAGATGCCCGGAGATGTAGATCCGGAAATGGACAATGTAACGCAAGCCAATATGACTGCACTCAAAAACCTGGGTGAAGAACTTTTTCAAGCTAATAAAGAACAATTAGCCAGGTGGTTTGAGGTCTAAATATTTCATTCACATTTGATGGGGCAGGCGCACCAATCACTCATCATTTTCGTTAAGAAAAAGTATGAATAATCCTATCACCTATTACAAACGAAAGGAGGAACTGCTAAATGTGATTACTCACCTGGCAGGATTGGTCCTAAGTATAGCCGGATTGGCACTTTTGGTCACTTTTGCCTCTATCTATGGTTCGGTCTGGCACATTGTGAGCTTTTCTATTTTTGGATCCACCCTGGTGTTGCTATACCTGGCATCCACCTTGTATCATGCCGCTAAAAAAAAACAGCTTAGAAAACGTCTCAATGTTTTTGATCACTCTGCCATCTACGTACTGATAGCAGGGACTTATACTCCCTTTTGTCTGGTGACCCTCAATGGATGGGTGGGATGGACACTGTTTGGCATTACCTGGGGATTAGCCATTGCAGGAGTAACACTTAAGGTGTTTTTTACTGGCCGGTTCAACCTACTTTCTACGATAGGCTACGTAGCGATGGGATGGATAGCAATCGTTGCAGCTAAACCGCTTTTCGAACAGTTGTCAAGTGGCGCACTTTGGTTTTTGATATTAGGTGGAGTGAGTTATACCATTGGTGCAATCTTTTACCTATTGGATCGCATGAAATACAACCATGCCATCTTCCATGTATGGGTGCTACTGGGTAGCATACTGCACTTCATCGCAGTGTTCTTCTTTTTACTCTAAGCCACAGCCTCTAACTGAAAATCCAGGTCAAACAGCTCAGAAAAAGCTTCACCTAATTCTCGCATGTTATCATCCTCGGATTGATACTTCCAGATGATCCTGGCTACTCGGTTTCTTTGCTTGAAGTATTTCAGGTTATCAAAAAACTTGAACAACACTTTAGTGGTCTTATGGCCAAAAATGGTCAACTCGAACGCTACAGTAGCTGATCTCTTTTCATGAAGGTCATCATAGACCTGATCCACGATCGGACGAAAAAATGCCTCAGCCTCTTCTAGCGTAGATGGCCCTACAATGTCCAGTCTTCGTTCACAGGAATTGTACAAAATCCGTGGTGACTGATCAGATCCTGGATGCTCGATGCTGGTATCTGAGGAGTAGCTAACGTTAGCTGGTATCAAGGTTTCAATAGCTGAATTCATATCACTTTTGAGTTGATTATAAATGATTGATGATACAAAGGTGATACGATCTTAGGACGGGTGAAACAGCAGAATACGTATTGTAAAAGATTAGGGGTATCACTTACCTGACACTTAATAATACCTACCTGAATTAGGGTAGTCGAGGAGCGCTAGTGAGTGGCAGTGATAGCATCAGCTAATTCGAGATCACTTTCATCATAGCTGGTATTCCCTATTTTATCATCATGGTATTGCCAGGAACACTGGTACCTGATCTTACCAAATTGATTATGGTATATTTTTCTAACAATCATGGGGAGTGGCGATACCTCGTCTTTGAGTACGACTGGATCTCCCACCGAAAAAAGTGGCGTAGTTTTCATACAAACATTGGTTGAACCTGAATAGCTGTATATCAAAACTAGCTCATCCCCGAACAAAGTCTATGAGTAAATTACCAGCATTGAACAATTAGGTAAATCCCTGATTTACAAGCGGATTTAGCTCAGCTTCCGGGCCACTGCCTCCATGACTTTCTCACCATCCATAGCTGCAGAGGCTATACCTCCAGCAAACCCGGCACCTTCCCCACAGGGAAACAAACCACTGATCTGAGTATGCTCCATGGTATGTGGGTCTCTAGGTATCCGCACCGGTGATGAAGTGCGGCTTTCTACCCCGATGATCTGTGCGTCGTTGGTCAAATATCCCGGCATCTTTTTGCCAAAGGCCCGAAATCCCTGTTTGAGTCTGGACGAAATAAAATCAGGTAGCACTTCGTCCATCGACACGGAATTCAATCCTGGCTGGTAAGAGGTGGTGTTGAGGGAAGAGGAGGTCTTGCCTTCAACAAAATCAACCAGACGCTGGGCTGGGGCCACCTGGCGCTTACCTCCAGCCTCCCACGCACGTTGCTCCACAGATGCCTGAAACTCCATAGCGGATAGCTCGCCATACCTAGCGAAGTGCTGGATATCTTCCAGTTCCACTGCTACGACTATCCCGGAGTTGGCAAAGGCGCTGTTCCGTCTGGATGGACTCATTCCATTGACCACTATCTCCCCAGGTGCAGTTGCAGCCGGTACAATAAAGCCCCCAGGACACATGCAAAAGCTGAATACGCCACGCTCCACCTGATGATAATTGGTTTGACTAACCAGACTGTAAGACGAAGCAGGCAAGTAGAGCCCTCTGTCTTCACAGTGATATTGGATGCGATCTATTGCTTGCTGGGGATGCTCTACACGTACACCTAGTGCAAAAGGTTTAGCCTCTATAAGTATGCTCCTCTGGTGTAAGAGTCTAAAAATATCACGGGCAGAATGACCTGTCGCCAGAATAGTGGCCACTCCTCGTACTTGCAAGCCGTCCGCCAAAACCACTCCTCGGAGTTGATCGCCATCCAATATTAAATCAGTCACCTTGCTATCAAATAAAACCTCTCCTCCAGAACGAATGATAGTTTCTCTCAGTGCTGTAACCAGGTTGGGCAACTTGTTGGTGCCAATGTGCGGGTGTGCATCCACGATAATCTCAGGTGTGGCCCCATGAGCCACCAATATTTCAAATACCCGCCTTACACTACCTCTTTTCTTTGATCGGGTATAAAGCTTCCCGTCTGAGTAGGTACCAGCGCCACCCTCTCCAAAACAATAATTACTCTCTGGATTTACCTGATGTTCTTTATTGATGGCAGCCAAATCTCTCCGGCGTGCGCGAACGTCCTTTCCACGCTCCAGCACAATGGGTCGGTAACCCAGCTCTATCGCTCGCAGTGCTGCAAACAATCCGGCGGGACCAGCACCAACTATGACCACTTCCGGCTGTCCGGATACATCGTGTTGGTCCGGTTGATACTCTACATATTCTGTGGTGATGGGTCTGGTATCTGCCTCTATGCGTAAGTTTACTTTGATCTTTTTTTGACGTGCATCTATAGACCGCTTAGCCACCATGAAGTACTCCTCACGAGATATCAACCCCTCGCTGATTAGATGATTTTCGAGATGATTTTCATCCAGACCTACCTCAGGTGACACTACAATGTTGAACTCACGCATGTCTGCAAAAGTAGAATAAACACCGCAGGAATATTTCGACCGCCTGTCATCAATTTGATCAAGTGTTATGGAATTCGTTGAGATTCTAACTATTTTTAGTGAACCACCATACCTAGACAGCATATGAACACGCCAGATGATGTGAGAAGAAAGAAGCTCTCTTACTTATTTGATATTCTTGATTCCAATAAAAATCAACTACTCCAACCTGACGACTTTGTGGAAGTAGCTGAGAAAATGTGTGACACGCTCAATTACTCGGAGAGCGATAAGGATAGACTACAACTGCGACTCAAAGCACTCCGTATTTATGTGCAGCTACTTACTGACATGGGCAAGTCAGATGTCTCCATAAACCGAGAGGAGTGGTGCCAGTTTTTCACAACAGATAGTGACTCAGAAACGTCTACTGCACGGAGATACATCTTCCGTACAGCTGCTTATATCTTTCACCTTTTTGACCAAAACTCAGACCATGTGATCTCCAGAGAAGAGTACCTGGACATGTTTCGGATCTACCAGATCGATCTAAGCTATTCAGAAATTGGCTTTGAAAAGCTGGATAGTAACAAGGATGGAAAAATATCTTTGAAAGAAATGGTCAGTGGTTTTCAGGATTTTCTCTTATCCGCAGATCCAGAAGCTGCTGGCAACTGGATCTTTGGTGATTGGGAGAACACTTCTACTGCCCATACAAGCTAAACTACCTATCCAGGACTACCCGCAAGGTACTAACACCTCCAGCTGAGTGTACACGAACCGAGTAGACTCCAGATTTTAACTGAGACAGATCTGCTTCTCTTGATGAGACTTGAAGCACCCTTCTGCCGGACATGTCATAAAACTCTGCACGTTCCATTTGTTCAAAATCCAGGTGTAGGATTCCGTTTGTCGGATTAGGATAGATGCTTCCATGAGACAACTTCTCACCTAAAATCATCATCAGCTCTATGTCCACACTGGCACTGACCGTATCCAGCAGATCGGTCACCTCCACATCAAGTGAATAAGAGTCAACGCCATCGGGCCACATGGACAGATCAGCAAGAATGGCCCCGCTGAGCTCGTCCACAGAAAAAATCCCATGATCACTGCTTGTAATCCTATAATAGAGCTGATCGCCATTCGGATCAGAAGCTGCGACCTGACCTATCTCTTCTATGTCATTGCCTAAACCTAACAATGTAATCGCTGAGGATTCCACCACGGGAACACCTTCCATCGCTAATCCCCACTGGAAAGCCAAATTAGAGTAGGTATCGATCCAATTGATCCAAAGTTCATCGCCCGCAGACACTTCCAGAATGGCTGTACTCTGATAGTCTTCTCCACTATCATCAATCTCAGCAATCGGAAAACCACCACAAGCGTCATAGACCAACAGGTAGGTATCTTCAGAAGTGAAGTACTCCGACGTGATCACCAGATTACCCGCACTCCCTGCTGTAAAGTGATACCAGATGGGAGCAGAAGGTGCCTCCTGTAGACCAGTGGTAATCTCCAGCGGATCTGAACATACATCCCCGGCTTCAATAGCTACTTCTTCCAGTTCAAATGTAAAAGCAGTTGCTGCCTGGTTTTCCCAGATTATTAACAGCGATTCACCAGCATTCAATCCTACTACACTGGTACCTGACAGTCCACTGCTGTAGATTTCACTAACCTGACAGTCAGGTACTGCCCCAACGTATTCGCTCGACTCAGAGCTTATAATCAATTTTTTATCGGACGACTCCATAGTGTAGCTAAACCAAAATAAACCGGTCTCACTCACAGGCACCTCATTGGTTCCTTGCACAGCTGTCTCTGGGTTCTCACAAAGTTCACCAGTACTGATGGTAATTTGTTCAAGGTTCCACTCAAATGGCTCTGAGGAATACTCGTTTCCCCAGTAGATGTAAAACGTTTCTCCTGCCTTCATATCCGCCAGCAACAGTTTACTTTGATAGCCATCTCCAAAATCATCGTTTTCAGCAAACGGTGCCTCTCCACATTCATCAAATACATACAAGTAGGTATCCGTTGTGGTCAACCCGACCGAGCTTATACTCAAGTCTCCATCAGTTTCGGGTGTATAACTAAACCACATCGGCACATCGCTACTTTCATTGACTCCAAGGACAGCAGTTTGTGGCAACGTGCAGAGATCACCTGACTCAAGGTCTTGCTCTATCAGCGTATAATTAATTGTTCCGGGTTGGTCCAGAAAGCTCTGATCCCAGGCAATGAGCACCTCGTCACCCTGCTCCATTCCTAGTGCCTCCACCACCTGAGTTCCTTCTCCATATATTTCAGTTACCTGGCAGTCCGACAGCACGTAGATATCCACCTCTTGCTCAGCCTCTATCAGAAGCTTTTGACCATTGGCCAAGACAGTATATACCGACCAAAACAATTCCAAATCTGTGGTAATGGTGCCTGAACCAGCGGTAATCTGAGCTGGGTTTTCACAGTCTAGCCCCGCTGGCACTTCTTCTACCGACAAGTTCCAAATGAATGAAGCATCCGATGAAAGGTTCTCCCATAGAATTTTCATTTCTTTCCCTTCCTGTAGGGTCAATGTCAAATCAGTCTGGCCATTGCCATCATCTGCATTGCCTGACAACAGTTCCAGATCACAACTCTCATATACGGACACGCTCGTCTCTGCCTCAGTCTGCCCTGAGCTCGACAGTGTCAGGTAACCATAGTATGGCATGGTGAAAGTGTACCAATGAGCAGTCATGGTGGTATTGTTAATTCCCTCTACGGCAGTAGCTGCGGTGGTGCACCCTTCACCTTCCGCCAATGGTTCAGATATCAATGTCCAGTCAAATGCTCCACCATCAGCCTCAAACTGGATGAAAATCGACTCATCCTGCTGGATGTTGGTGAGCACCATTTCACCGTCTCCGGCTAACTGTCGAGTCAACTGCTGACAAGAGCCCGTGTAGACCCGATAAGGCTCTGCGCTATTAATGGTAATCTTCTCGTCTGCGACGGTTTGGGTATAACTATACCAATATTCTCTTAAATCAATAGCAGGCAGACTATTGGTCCCCTCTGAAGCTGTCGCAGACAGACTACAAGCTCCTGCTGCTACCTGATCGGAGGAAGTTAATGTCCAGTCGAATGATCCCTCAGAACCCAACAAAGTCCAGTAGATGTAGATGGATTGATCCGCATCCATAGCCAGAGCCACTTCTGACTGGTTGGTACCAAAAGCAGCTTCATTGGTGATGATAGCATTGCCAGCACAATCTGGATGTACTCGCACGACTGTAGAGCGATCTGTTTGGCCCACGGATGAGAGCGTGACAATGGAAGCCTGAGATGCCGTGTAGGTATACCATCCCTGAGTTTCAGTGGTATTAGTACCCGCCATTGCCACTTCAGCATCTCCACATTGAGCACTGGTAAGTGATTGCCTCCTTGGACTGTTTTCCAGAACTATGCGCATCCTGGATTTTTGATCCTGAGTGAAGAGGTTCATACAGGCATCATCTGTATAGTCCATGTAGTTTTCAATCATATCCTGCAGCTCATCTTCAGGACAGGTATCACTGTCAGAGCACCCAAAGTTGGGCTCGGATGCAGGTGGTGTATCACTGCAGTAATCATCTACCGTACACCCACCATCTCCCCAGATATGTCGTAAGCCCAGCCAGTGACCTACCTCATGGGTAGTGGTTCTTCCCTGATCAAAAGGTGAAACTGCACTCCCTGTAGTCCCAAAAAACTGATGACCAATGACTATCCCATCAGTTTCAGCAGGTCCTCCATTCTCAGCAAGGCCTGTGAGGCCTGATAGCGATGGGAACTGTGCGTATCCCAATACTCCGTCCAGATCCCCACCAAAAGTCAGTACCCAAATATTGAAATACCGCTCAGGATCCCAGTATGAATCAGGCTTCAGCGTGTTTTCAATATCTGATTCACCCCAGAAAACTTTTCCTCCATTGATCCGATTGACTCCAGGTTCAGACAAAATATTGCCATCCGGGTCTTGCAGTACAGGGTAAAACTCAATATAAGCGTCAGCACCATCGGGATGATCATTGCTTCCATTACCCAAGCGACGAAAATCTTCATTGAGGACATCAAATTGGGACTCAATCTGAGCCAGAGAAATATTCGCCCCTGAGCCAATGGCTTCACCATTGTGGACAATATGGACGATAGTTGGGATGTAATAGACCTCATCAGAAGCTGTTCGTCCACTAGTCTTTTCTGAAATCAATTGCTCCAACACAGACTCAAACTCGGACTCTTTCAGTCGATTCGGGTATTTAGCTTGTAGCTTATCCTCCATCACTGTGGTGTAGCAGTTTCTGGTTAGAGGAGTTTGAATGACTGGGGATGATCCCATACTTCCAAATGGATTGTTGACCTTTTGGGCATACGACGAGATGGCACCGAAAAAGATCAAACATAGGGCCAATGTGGGGTGACTGAGTGGAGTTTTCATAGCATAAAAAGTAAAAAGGCCTGCCATTTGTAGCACTTAGCTCTATGACAGGCCCTTAAATATACTTAAGGTAAATAAGATTATTTGTACAAGCCGATTTAAACTCCTTCTGCCTCTACCGCGGTGACTTCTGGCACCATTCGTTTCAGCAAGTTTTCGATTCCGGCCTTCAAGGTGATAGTGGAAGATGGACATCCACTGCAGGCGCCTTGTAGTAACACCTTCACTTTTCCATCTTCGAAAGAATCAAAAGTGATGGCTCCACCGTCCATTTCCACGGCAGGTCTGATGTATTCATCCAAAACACCTTTGATTTTGGCTTCAATGTCCGTGTCGGTTTCCTGTACCTTGTGATCTTCCTCCACTTCTTTTTCGGTAAGGATTTGTTTGTCTGCTTCCAGAAAACTCTTGATGAAATTTTGAACCTCACCTTTGACCTCTGCCCACTCTACATCTTCGGCTTTTGTGACTGTAACGAAATTGCTCATGTAAAAAACACGCTTCACATAAGGAAAGTCGAAAAGCTCACTAGCCAGTGGTGCTTCTTTAGCGCTCTCCTTATCTGGAAAATCTCTACTCACTCCCTCCGGCAATAGCAGGAAGTTCACGACAAACTTCAGTGAGTTAGGATTAGGATTGGATTCGGTATATATACTGATAGGTGGCTTTGTAGTTGCTTCCATAATCTTTTCTGTTACTTCCTGTTGTAAATGCAAAAGTCGGTGAAAAGTTCAGAAATGCCAGAGTTATTCGAATCGTTTTACCCTTAAAACAAAAAAAGGCAGCTCCTCGAGCCGCCTATTCCGTTTTCACCTTCTGTGAAAACCCGCCTTGTTTTTAGTTTAAAAATGGATGATCCCCCATTAGCAATACAGGACAAATGAGTTTTACCGTGCATCCAACGAGAATATGTTGGTCCTCAATTAGAATTTGAAAAGCATCAAAAAAGCGACCCAAATAGTATGGGCCGCTTTTGCATACGGTGAATTGGAATACAATGATATCATCACTGTAACACGTCAAAGTTTGGCAATGAGTATTCGGTTGGCTGAGAAAAGTAAGTGAATACGGGTGATTAGAATTCGATTATGACAGCTTTTCCAGGGCTTTCAGCAACTGCTCTTTTTTGCGAACCGAAACGGGTAATCGACTTTGATCTTTCATCACCAGGGTACCTCCTTCGCGTTTGTCATAATGATCTATATGCCGCAGATTCACCAGATGAGACTGGTGAGTTCGGAAAAAAGATTGGCTATCTAATAGTTTTTCGTATTCCTTCAGTGTGGTGGAAACAAGAATAGACCGCTTATCTGTCAGAAAGAATCGCGTGTAATTGTCACTGGACTCACAGCGGACAATCTCCGCAATGTCAATGAGATATACCTTCTCCGAATCTTTTAGTACAATCTTAGTAAGCTCGCGATTATTCAATTGATGCGCCAGGGTTTGGATCTGCATGCCCGAAACACTCCGGTGCAGATTCGTTTGTGCTTTGGTAACAGCGCGCTCCAGCTCCTCCGGATCAATCGGTTTTAGCAGGTAATCAATTGCTGATATCTTAAATGCCTTGACTGCATACTCATTGTGGCCGGTCACGAAAATCACTGCAAACGCCCTATCGGGAAATACATGCAATACATCGAAACCAAGTCCATCCCTCATTTCGATATCCAGAAACACCAAATCCGGCTTACTAGACCGTATTAGCTCCACTGCAGTCTTCACACCATCAGCTTCACCTACCACGGTCACCTCCGGGCAGTAGATACCGAGTAAGGTTTTGGTGGATTCTCTCAGTGAGGGTTCATCATCGATTATGACTGCTCGCATCTCTCAAATGTAGATTGAAATTCGTTAACTCAAGGCCGGAATATTCAAGGTAGCTGTGGTGCCCTTGCCTGTATCATTGCGCTCCAGCTTCATAGCAAAGTTGGATTTGAATTTCGCCTTCATGAGGTCCAGACGCTCCACAGTGATAGTAGACGCCAACGAGTGATGGTCAGAGTCAGTGTTTACTTTTTGATCCAGCCCAACTCCATTGTCGCGAATCTCCACATAGACCCCATTACTCGCTTTGGTGAATTTCACGAAGAGTTCTCCTTTGTAATCAATGCCTCGCAATCCGTGTTCCAGTGCGTTTTCCACTAAGGGTTGAGCAAAAAGAGGTGGAATAGTTACTGCTGCTTTGCTCAGCTCTTCGTCTACCTCTATGTGAAAGTCGAAAGAATCCTTAAAGCGTAGTTGCTGAATCTGCAGGTAATTAGTCAGCATATCTACTTCGTCCTCTATACTGATAAACTCTTCTCTGCTGTGTTCTAATATTTGCCTCATCAGTTTGGCAAACTTGGACAAGTACATGACAGATTCTTTGGTGTCACTGTTCAAAATGTAGTTTTGAATGGACGAAAGTGCATTAAAAATAAAATGAGGATTCATCTGCAGACGTAGCATGCGTTGCTCTATGTTCGCCACTGCCTGCTGGTGCTTGTACTTGCGGCGCTGATACAGAATCATCCCTGCCAGCAGTATGACCAAAATGGCCACTCCGGCTACAGCCAATTGGGTATTTCGTTGGCTCAGTTGGAGTGCCTGAATTTGAGATTGCTGAGAGAGGCTTTCTATTTCCTGGTCTTTCTTCTCTGTTTCATAGAGTGCTTGTAGCTCATTGATTTGCTTCACTTTCTCTTCCGCAAAAATGCTGTCTCCCAACATTTTTTCTTCCGACAGCAATTCGAAAGCAGTTTGGTAGTCACCAGAAGCTCTATAAATCTGAGTAGCGAGTTCCAAAGCACGTTGTAGCTCATGTACCATACCAGCATCCCGTGCATTGGATATAGACCGTTTGATGTAGTGAATGGCCTGATCGTAATCCATCCGGGTCAGGTATAGGTTGGCCAAAAATTTATTAGCCCGGATAATTCCTTCCCCATGGCCAGCTTTTTCATATAGCGCTGCACTCTGCAAAAAATACTTCTCTGCTGCACGCAAATCCCCTTTCTCCAGGTTAAGCTCTCCGATATTCCTGTAGGAAGCAGCCAGTCCTGTTTGATCTCCCATCACCTGCTGCAGTATTGTCGCTTGCTCAAAGTAATAAAGCGCCGAATCATACTCATCACGCTGTGAGAGGATAGAACCTATATTCAGGTAATTTCTACTTTGCACCGGCTTATGATCAGCAGCAATTGCATTGGTCAAACTAACCTGGTAATATCGCATGGCATTGTCATAGTCCTGCTGCTTGTAATAGACGTTACCGAGATTAAGGTTGGCAATGGTTAGACCTACCTTATGATCAAGCCGCTCAAACACAGCAACAGCAGCCAGGTGGTTTTGGGCAGCACTGTCCAGCTTTCCTTCAGAAATGTAATTGGACCCAATGTTTATAAGTAGTCGTGCTTTTCCATAGTCATCTGTCACATACCTCAATGCTTGCTGATAACTATAACTGGAAGAGTCCAACTGACCGAGACGCTTGAAGGATATCCCCAGACTGTTGTAAACATCCTCCAGATTACTGGAATCTCCATTGGCCAGAAAATAGGGGAGTGATTTCTGCAAATGAGCTATCCCTTCTCGATACTCACCCGTATCATTGGACAAAATTCCCTTCACCGCAGATAGCTTAGCCAGTCCATGTTCGTATCGTAGTTCACTTGCCAGGTCGCTTGCCTTCTGAAAGCAAGAATCCGCTTTTACTCTATCGGAGTTTCTGTACTGATATACCAGCTCGGTGAGTATATCTACCTGCTCTGAAGGTGAAGCCTCAGGAAGCTGCTGCAATAGACTGTCCAAAGCTTGAGAATGAACAGAAGCAGACACACAAATAGTGAGAATAACCGCTAAAAGTACTTTCATGAGTTCGAATTAGGTTGACAAGGCGTGGGAACTCACCTCATGGTTTAGCCGCCAATTTAAATCATGTTGTCAATAGAAACTAGTCCTTGTTCAGCTCACCTTCACTGCTCGCAATCAAAGTGGCCACAGTAGCGTCACCTGTCACGTTTACTACCGTCCTGCACATATCCAGGATGCGATCTACCGGAAAGATGATAGCGATCCAGGCAGGATTGAGCCCGACAGATTGCAGCACGATGATCATCATGATCAAGCCAGCACTAGGCACGGCAGCAGCCCCAATGGAAGCCAAAGTGGCCGTAAGAACAATGGTCAGCTGCTGAGCCAATGAAAGATCTACCATATGCATTTGAGCAAGAAACACCACAGCTACGGCTTGGTAAAGGCTGGTCCCATCCATGTTGACTGTAGCGCCCACTGGCAGAACAAAGCTGGCAATGTTTTTAGACACTCCCATGTTTTCTTCTACACACTCCATAGTAACAGGAAGCGTAGCAGCACTAGAGCTGGTAGAGAAGGCGAGGAACTGAGCTGGCGAGATATTCCTAAAGAATTTTTTGTAGTCGAGTTTTTTGATGAAGACTACACCAATCAGCGGATAGAAAACGAAAATCATGAACGCAAGTCCAATGAGAAGAGTAATTGAATACGATCCCAAACCTTTGAAGATTTCGAAAACCTCGGCCGGAGAATCAGCCATTTTGGCGATAACCCCAGCTAGTAAGGCAAACACAAAAAATGGAGCAGCTTTCATAACCAGCTCTACCATTTTCAGGAAAACCTCGTTGGCGCCATTGATAAAATCGATGACTGGTTTGGCCTTATCCTGAGGGATCAGCACCAGGGTGACGCCAAAAAAGATCGCAAAAAAGATCACTTGCAGCATCAGTTTATTATTGGCTATACTCTCGATGATGTTTTCTGGCACCATGTCTACAATAAACTGTAATGGAGGTGCGTCTTTGGTCTGCTCGGCTGCAGCCATTTTATCTGAAATGTCTGTTTTTGGGGCGGCATAGTCTGGGTCATTGGTCACTTCCGCTACCACATCAGCATATTTGGGATCAGATAAGAAATCCTTGTTGTCTTTTGGTTTGACTCCAGTGGTTTCGTTCACCCAGAGCTCATAGGAGATGCGGTTCTTTACCCGCTGATCATTATCTATGTAATCACCAGGCTTGATCATGTTGACCAGCAGCAGACCAACAGCTACGGCAGAAACGGTAGTGATCAGATAGATTCCCAAGGTTTTGGCTCCTAATCTCCCCAGTTTGGTCACATCACTGAGACCTGAGACTCCACTAATAATAGAAAAGAGTACCAGAGGCACTGCAATGAATTTCAGCAGCCTGATAAAAATGGTGCCGAATGGATCAATCCAGTTGATGGTGAATTCATTCCAGCCCATGGCACTGGAGATGAACGCATAAATAATCCCTAGGATTAGTCCAATGATGATCTTAACGTGGAGGGGTAATTTCTTCATGAGCCGTTACGTATCTGTATCTGTTTGTGATGAGGTTAAGCTTGCAATTTATTGGTTCTTGCGCTTAATCCGAAATTCCCCAGAATATAGTAACTCCCGCCCTGAAGTACTCAATACGCGACTATGACTACTAGTTATCGCTAACCACGAAGGTGCCATCCTGCCAGATCAGGTCCAGACACCTGTCTTCCCCTACACAGTAGCGAATGTTTTTACCCTTTTGTGGCAGAATATACTCACTGTCATATCCATCACCCTCGATGTGACCTTCAGGTCGAAGCGATTTCACCAGATCCAACCCTTCAACTATATCACCACCATTGACTCTGGTATAACTCTTGGAATCAGGTTGGTACAGCTTGAAATCGATACTCCCATCACAAAACATGGTACAACAGTTGGTGACATGTCCAATCAGCTTTTCTCCATTTGTTTTATTCCAATAGACCATCGCTTCATCACACTCATTCATAGACTCTGAGTACTCAATGTAGCCATTGGGTGCATCTAGCAAGGTCACGTTCAACACCGAACCGGCAGACTCATCAAGTTTTTCCAGTTGTGAAGAGTAGTTACTCAATCGGTCATCTTTTTTGAACTTTAGCAAGCCGTGAAGTTTGCGAAGGTCATTGCGCACGTAATACTTCTCGATCCCTGATAATTCATCCATTACGCTAGCTATCGAGGGATATTTGTTGGCTTGTTCAAAAACGGACCCATTCCAACGCCACTCTGTCACCATTTCATCTCGTGAAGTAGTCCTAATCATATCACTGGTGAGTGATGTGCCACTAACCATTTCCGAGTTATAGTCAGGAAATACGCTGTGGGTCACGCGTGACCAACTTTCACCACTAATCCTGAATAGTCCGAACTGTAAAGTGGTGGCTTTGCCATCCGGACAGTCTCCACCGCAGTAACCGGTGGATCGTTTCAAAACACCTATAAGTTGGCCAGCATCAGTCGAGTTCAAAAGAACATATTCATACACATACTCTTTATCCATATTACCAGCATTTATGGTAATCATTCCATCCTTGGCAGATAAAGAATACTCAAACTCATTGCCATAGTGAGCTCCTTTGTCAGATAAGTCAACTCGCGCTTCCTTGGGAATCATACTGATAGAATCGGGCATCAATACGAATAGTTCTTTCACCGTGAGCTGAGTAGCAACTGCCGCCTCAGGTGCTGGCGGATCCTCATTAGCTGCGTCTTCTTGGATTGATTCTGTTTTGGAGCCACAGCTCCAGAGAATGAGTATAATGATGAGTATGAAGTAATTCTTTTTCATGGTAGAGGTTATTTAGGGATTGAAAAATTAGTTAGCCATTTGCATACGCTTCACAATCTCTCTCAGTTCGGTACTGCCCACTTGGTTCATTTCCACATCTTCAGCTACCAGTTTAGCTTTATCTGAGAGCTCCGTGCTCAGTACAAATTGACCCGATTCATTGAGGTATATACCTATCACTGGAAATGGCACCAGGCCATTCTTTCCAACTCCCGTCACACAAGTGGTCAAAATCATCAAGTCTTTTTTGGCGTCCTCATTCACATCGATAAATTCAATCACTACCTCTTCAATCATCCACTCGTCAGTGGAATAAGGACTGAGCTTCTGAGTTGCATCATCTTTTTCTACATACAATCCAATGATTCGCCCTTCTTTCATGGAAGTAGCATAAAGGACTATTTGTCCCATACCCTCTATGTCAGCTACTTTGGTCAGATCTGTCAATGGATCACCCTCTATAATCACCGGGGTTTGCTCAAGCTTTAAGAGGTCATTGTCCCTGATTTCAAAGAAAGTCACTTCTTCCTCTCTGTCAGAATCTTGACAGGCCGGCATTAATACACGTATGTAGTTTGCAGATGAGCCTCTTGCGATTTCAACGACCGGCGGATCACAATACAGCGCTTCTCCGGAGACCACAGCCTGCTCCCCGATCAACCCTTTGTCAGAGTAAAAGGCGACCTGATAGTTGTAATTAGGCTCTCCATGGTCACTTATGTTACGAAGCAAGACGATGTGTCTGTTATCACCTTTCAGCACAGCCAGGGGTGCATAGCCTTTGGCAAGCCAATACCTGCTGAATTTTTGAGGACCCGGGGAAGGTCTTTCACTACCACCAAACTTAGCCGGATGCTGCTCGATCCAGTCTAAATACTCCATCAAAGTAGTTAGAGGTTGGGTATGTACAAAGGACTCAGTCTTGCTATCCCATTTATAGTATCTCTCTGAGGATGCATAGTTTTGATCGCCACAGCCATATCCACCTTGCTCATCCACTATTTTTATGCCCTTTTCAGTAAAGCTAATATTAGAGGCGTAACCTTGCAGGTACTCGCAATTCCCTCCTTCAAACACCGATGGAGCATAAAGATTAGCTGGTTTCAGTTCGTTGTATTTGGTAATGCGATAGACATCACTGCTGCCATCAAATGAGGTTCGAAAGTTGGATATTTGGTTAACAATCAACTCAGGCACTCTATCACCAGTGAGATCTTTAGTGTCTTTCACCGTTCCTGAAACCAGGCTAAAGTGTGTCACTCCATTTGCCTTCAATTGATCAAAAATTTCCTCGTGATAGTCACCACCAGAGAAGAGTTGATTGAGTGTGTTGAAAAAAACCAGGCTTGACTTGTCCGCTTCTATTAACTCATAGACTCTAACGTTACCCAACTTATAGATGAATTTATAGCTGATATCACGCCCTTTCGACCGAAGTGCTAACAACACCTTTTCGTAATCCACCGGAGGTGCAAAAGCGACCGGACCGGATACCTTATCCATCTTTAACTGGTAGAGCTTATTGCGTATTAAGTTCAGGTCCTCTGGAGATAACTCTACACCCTCTGCGGTCCGTTCCTGAACGAACTGCTCAATATCTGTATCTGCGGTGATCTCATTTTTAAGACTTGAGCCAGGAATAAGAGATCTTCCCTTATTGGTTTGTACGACAACAGGCTGGGTAAAGTCATTGGTGCTGGAGAGCGTAAGCGTGTTAGTAGTGGATGTTTCACACATGGCGTCTATATTCACACCATCCATACAAGCCATGATTGGTAAGGTGCCTGAATTCTTCCGGCGAATTACAAATTGATTGGCCAACCAAATAACCTCAACCTCATGCTGTGTAGGCGTGGCTCCTACTCCACCTCCTGTAAAATAGGAATACTCAACCAGCCACTGGCCATTCTTACCGATCCTGATCACTTCGGCCATCCCACGAATATCTTCTGCTTCTATGGATCTATGATACCTAAAGATTAGGAAGCCGTTCATCTCTCTAACCTCTATGGGCTGTATCGTTCCAAGTAGAGCTTCATTGTCATTGATAAGGCCTTTAATTGACTCAGGATAAAAGACACCTTCATAAGGTACATTCTCACTCCCAGACTCAAACTGGCTTTTGAGATTAAGCATTCTTTGAGATGCTTTCTCCCTATTCTCATCAATAGATACTTCGGTGAATTCGGTTTTGGTAATTTGTGTTTCTGATATGCGAGAAGATGAATAAGTACCGTTTGATCCAACTTCAGGGTCATTTGATTCTCCACTGTCTATGATGGTTGATTCGAATTTTCCATTCTTCCAATAGTAGGCTCTGGAGTTCGTAATAAATCCCTGAAGTTGGTTTTCATTGACAATGTAATCTCCAATGGTCATAGGCATACCCAACTCAACAAGATCTGTTTCTTTCCATTCTGAGTCCAGATATAAAACACTTATTTTTCTATTATAAAACCCGCCTTCCATATCGTCTCCAAGCTCCTGTATCACTATATAAGGTTTCGCAGGTGATCGCCAAAGGGATATTTCATATCTTGTAAAGTCACCTTCACCCGGCACATTGATCACAAATAGTTCATCAGCAACTCGAGTGAGACTCAGTTCATGTCGGAAGACATTAGTTGCTTTTCCAGTTGCCAATAGTTCATTTCTGATAGTGGAATCTAGCGAAACATAACGCTCAGGCACTTCTAAAAACATCTCATCCAGGGATTGTTCCTTAGCTGATGGCGTACAGTTTAGTAAGAAGACAGCCATAACAGCGGACAGAAGCAAAGTGGAAAGCTGATTCATTTCAAGATGGGTTTAAGCTAGCAGAAATAGTTATTCCAGAAGGGCATGAGATCATACCATTCTGTGATTGAAACTATTGAAGTAAGGGAAAATGTCCTTACCATGCAAACAAATACTCGATGCTTACTTGATTAGAAGAGATTGATTTTGTAAACAGCAGATTCAGTTTACAAATGTCACACCTCAAGCAAACATCAGCCAAAAAGTTATTGTGAAAGCTTATTAGTCCGGGCGATCAGGAGGAAATCAGCTATTACCAGAGCCGACATGGCCTCTACGATGGGTACTGCCCGAGGAACCACACAGGGATCATGCCGACCTTTACCTGAAACTGTGGCCGTATTGCCATGCTTATCGATACTTTCTTGATCCTGCATGATGGTGGCTACTGGTTTAAAAGCCACATTGAAGTAAATGTCCTGACCATTGGAGATCCCTCCTTGAATACCACCGGAGTAGTTGGTCCTTGTTTTGACTAGTCCGTCTTCTGTGTAGAAAGCATCGTTGTGTTCTGAGCCACGCATCCTGATGCCTTCGAATCCACTGCCGTATTCAAAACCTTTTACTGCATTGATGCTAAGCATGGCTTTACCAAGTTCTGCATGCAACTTATCAAAAGCTGGTTCGCCAAGTCCTGCTGGCACACCGGTAATCACGCCTGTAACGACCCCACCTACCGTATCCTGATCTTTACGCACTTTATCAATATAATCGAACATCTGTTGAGCCATCTCAGGGTCCGGGCATCTCACATCATTGGATTCTGTTTGAGAAAGGTCTAAATCAGTATAGGGCTTATTCAGTGCGAGTTCTCCTACTTGCGAAACATAGGCATGGAAAGAAATGCCAAATTCTCTGAGCATCAGTTTGGCAATTGCTCCAGCAGCTACCCGAGCCGCAGTTTCTCGGGCAGAGCTTCTCCCGCCTCCTCGATAATCGCGAATACCATACTTGGTCTCATAAGTATAATCTGCATGAGATGGACGAAACTTTTCCGCAATGTGACTATAGTCCTTACTCTTTTGGTCTTTGTTTCGGATCACCATACCAATTGGCGTACCAGTTGTCTTTCCTTCAAATACTCCACTTAATATTTCAACCTGATCCTCTTCCTTGCGCTGTGTGGTGATTTTTGATTGTCCGGGCTTACGTCTGGCGAGTTCATTTTGAATAAACTCCATGTCTATCGGGATGCCGGCAGGGCATCCATTGATGGTGACGCCTATCGCAGCTCCATGAGACTCCCCAAATGTGGTAATGCTAAAGATCTTTCCGTAAATGTTTCCCATTCTACTCGTTACTTATCGTCAAGCGGCAGCAAAGATATTCGCATTTGCTTGCGATGTGATAAGAATTGAAGGTTTTTAGGTCACTTGAGAAGTAGAAAATTTGGTCGTTCTACTTTTTAAATACCATATATGCTGTCAAACCAAGCATCATCACTATGAAGATATTAGTAAAAATCCGCATCCATGAGCTCTCATTCATCCCTACGAGTTTGTTGTCTTTGAACTCTATTCCATCATAGAATGAGCCCATGTCATTGGATAGGATGTATTGGTTCTTACGGCTTTCACCAGTGACAACCAGAGTTTGGTTGGACCTGAGCGTATCGTATTTTTCATCATCTGGATTGAAAAACACCCATTGAAAATAGTCCCCAAGCTCATAAGTACCTGGTTCATTAGGAATGCCGTAGTAGTTGAAGCTCTTGGTACCAGTGACCCTACCTGAAGATCGGGTGATATCCTGCTTCACATTTGGCGCATAGAAATCAAATGCATCAGTAGTTGGTACAACCGGTTCTTCCATAGCGCTGATGTTTCCTTCTCCTATCACATTGAAGGTGTAGTTAAAACTCTCTCCGGTTTGGAGCTCTAGTGAATTGATTTTTTCGGCGAGTCGATAATCTCCTACAGCAACACGTTCCTTTAGCGGATGCGGCGGCAGTTCGCGTACTTCCACTTTCTTGGGTTTGGAATAAAAGGTCTCATAATCCTCCATCCGGTTTCGACCAAAAAATGATGGGTTCTTAGCCACTTTGTATTTGATTAGTTTCAGGCCTACTGATGGAAACGAAATATCCTCGACATTCAGTGGATAGAAGGTGGCTTGATAGATTTTGTACTGGGTATACGCCCGGTTATTGATGGTGACCGGTTGTCCGTTGATATTGTCAATATTAAAGTTTTCCTCCCAGCAACTGGACGGTTTGATCTCTTTGACAATGTCAGTGATTTGCTTGCCCAAATCATAAAAGCGCATATCAGCCCGATTCGTCTCTGCGACATAAAATGCCAGTGTGGTAGTGAACCCTTCACCCACAAACACATCAGACTTATCTGTAGTAAGCGCCAGGAAAGCATCTGCTTCCACATCGATAAACTCTGTTGGCTGCTCCTCACGATCTCTGAACATATCGAACGGACTACCAAATGGATCATTTGATCGCCTCTGTTGTTGCTGTGCAGGGCCTACTTTGATAGTAAATCCAGAAACGGAAATCTGCTCGCCATTGACCTCCATGGAGAAGCCTGGAATATTGAAACTTCCTTCGCGTGTCGGCTGATAGTTTTGAGTAATGCTTTGTGAAGAAGTCATGCGCCCATTGATGAAACTGGTGGATGACGATGAGGACGTACCCCGCTTCACAAAACCCTCGATATCTGGAAATGGGCTATAGTTTTTTAACCGCTCGTTTTCTACGGTGAGCGTTACTTTAAAGTATTGATTTACAGCAATATCAGTGCTTCCTATTTCTATTTTTTTATCCTGGCCATAAGCTCCCGATAGAAGAACTAACACAAAAAAACAACCTAACCCAAAAACCCTCGTATTAATCATAAGTTATGCCTGAAAACGATTGCAAATAGTAGTCGTAAAATTAGATGAAAAGCTAAAAATTGCTTAACTTTTCCATAACTACGTTTTCAAAAGGAAAACGTCAAATTTACATCATTAGTTAACCCTTTAACAAAATTTTAGATTTATGTTAGAGTATTTCAAAACCATCCTATCAAAAGTGAGTTTTGACCGGTGGCTCTTCGAGAAAGAGCTGAAGAAAGCTATTAAGTCTCTCGTTCCGGAAGAAATAAGGACCTTACGGGACTGGTGCTACGATCAATTCGGTCAAATCTACGAATCCATATTGAATAAATGCTTTAAAACAGCATTAGCTTAAAAACTGAAAGGCCTCCAATTGGAGGCCTTTTTTATTTCTTCATAATGTATGCCAACACATAATAGGGTGGCCTGTTTTCATGTTTGGCTCCTCCACCAGTACTCTGCATCGTGTGATTGTGGGTGTCGTTGTTAATGGATAACGTGTGTGAGTGTTGGCCTGTATTGCTTGGAATAGAAGCATATGCCGGACCTCCATCCTTAGCCGCGCTCCCACTGTTACTTCGGTCTGGCTCATTGCTGCCTGTATCTTTCATCGGCCTTTCATCATTGGTCCATTCAATCGGGTGAGAATGTCCCCCTCCGTATTGTGCGCTTCCTGAATGATTGTGAGTGTCGTTATTGATGACATGAGTATGCCCTGGCATTTCGCTGGTCAATAATCTCACGCTATCCTGACCACCAGTGTTTCCACCGGTGGTACCTCCTATACTGAAATCTCCAGGATTATTATACTCTTCAATCGATGCATCATAGCCCACGACAAATCGACCGGAAAGATTAGGAGTGCTATTGGTGCCGTCACATAGCTTCCATCCTTCTGGAACGGTAGACCCAGACCACATTACAATCGTTCCTGAGGGAGAGCCAACCATGTGCCAGTTGCTACCATCAAAGTAATACAAAGACTTAATGTCTGTGTCATAGACGATGATCCCATCAGTAGTGGCCCACTTGGTACCTCCAGGGTCACGTTGAGCAGTCGTAACTCGGGGCACAAGCATTCCCTTATTGCCAGGAGTTTCTACTTGAAAAATCGCGTCAGGCTCCAGAGATGTAGTTCCTACACCTACTCCATCCTGGGCATGCAGTACAGAAGTCGACCCGACTAGAATGAAGGTCGACAGCAAATATCTAAATGAGCACATAGCATATGGTTTTTGAATTAAATATAATCTCAATAACGTTACTTGCTATGTCTGATTGAACAAAAATGCACTATCCTGATCAAAAGCAACCTGACAATACATCCTCAACAAGTCGAATTGAAGTACTTGAAAAGGATTCTCTGGTTGCAAATAACTACTCATCAAGGTATTTTCGCCACCACCTTTAAGTAAGAATAGTATAAAAATGAAGTTTATCGCCCCTTATATATTCTGTTTTATCGTAGGCATACACACTTTGATTGGCCAAACATCAAGTGATGGAGTAGGTATTGGTACGGTGAGTGTTGCCTCTGACGCCATTCTGGAAGTTGAATCAAATAACAAAGGGATTCTCGTACCTCGGGTAACCACCACACAAAGGAATCAGATTAGCGCTGTTTCTGAAGGGCTCATCGTATATGACAAGACTGTAGACGCATTCTACTACTACAGTGGAAGTGAGTGGTTAAGACTCATCACGCAACCCGAATTGGACCTGAAGCTTAACTTAACAGGAGGTACATTGACGGGTAATTTAAATATGTCCTCAAATAAGGTCACTAATGTTGGTAACGGCACCAATACTGCCGATGCGGTAAACAAAGGTCAATTAGATGAAAAATTGAATCTTTCTGGTGGTACACTGACAGGTAATCTCTCCATGAACTCAAACAAAATTACCAATCTCGCAAGCCCAACTGTTGGGACTGACGCAGCAAGATATTCCAACATAACTGCACTAGACAATAGAAAAGCAGAAGAAGGTGCAGTACTTACAGACTTCAATAACTATACAGATGCAGGAATCTACTTTGCAGGAGGTTCATTTGCTAGTAACCAGCCCAACCAGGATGATTTCTACACTATGATCGTAACTTCCAATGGATCCATCATCGACCAACTATGTATTACCAATACCTCGACCAATGGAGGTAGAGGAGATATTTGGTTTAGAAGAAAAAATGGTTCCTGGGGAGCATGGACCAAAATAAAATAATCACTTCATCATCCTCCAAGAACCATTTTAGTCCAATCGGATTATAACTGACCTAACAACTCCTCCACAGCACGTTTCAACTGAGGATCCACATTATTGGCTTTATATGCCGGTGGATTCTCCACCAAAATATCCGGTACCGCAGGGCCATGTTCCATGTTTTCTTCCGTGGCCTTCACATACCATGCTCTGAAAGGCATCCGCACATAAGAGCCATCTATTAGACCATACCCTCCGGTAGATATTACGGCTCCAAATGTGGGCTGACCAACCAAAGTACCTAAATCTAAGGTCTTATAAGCATGTGAGAAGATCTCGGCATTGGAGTAACTGTTCTCATTACACAAGGCTATTGATGGTTTGGTCCAGGATGCCAGTGGAAGTCGCTCTGCAAATGGATAAGTCTCCTTAAACTTCAAGTGGTTTTCTTGCAGATTATCTGTAGCTCCTCTAGGTACGGTATAGGCATGTTGACGCACACTCAGTACAGCCATCAAATAATCAGTAGTCCATCCACCGCCATTGTAACGCACATCGATCACAATACCTTCTTTTTCGTAACCAGCAGCCATTAGCTCACGCTCAAACCGCTCAAAACTGCTCCAGTTCATTCCCTGAATGTGCAGATATCCTAGCTTGCCTCTGGAGTACTCATCAACCAGCTTTCTTCTGGTTTCCACCCAATCGTCATACAGCTCCCTATACAAACTATTTGAAGGCCAAATCACCACTTCTTTCGTTTGGCCAGACCGAGCAACTTCAAGCAATATTGGGTTATCATTCTCATCGACCAATAGAGAATAAAAATTGGTGCTGGCAGTAACGGGCACCTGATTCACTGACTTGATCACATCACCCACCATCAGCTTGCTCTCAGCTCGGTCCGCTGGAGAATTAGTCAAAATCTTATTTACTTGAAATCCTCCATCCACATTTACACCAGAAACTCCTAATAAACCAGTGCGCTGACGTTGAGTCTCCTTCTGGTTCTCACCAGAGCGATAGCCCATGTGGCTTGCATTCAATTGGCCCAGCATCAGGTTATAAATATCTTCAAAATCCTCTTTGGTACTGGCTTTTAAGGCTAGTGGTTTGTATTTGGCTTTCAAGGCGGCCCAATCTCTTCCATGAAAATTTGGATCATAAAAACCCTGATCAAGTGCTCTCCAACCCTCTTCAAATAACTGCTCAAGCTCAGCAGTATAGTTGACCATGAGCTTGGATGAGGTAGAAAGCGTCTCTTTTTTATCATCATTAGTTTTTACCCGCTCTAGCTTTCCTCCCCTGGTGATCATGTAAATGTACTTACCATCAGCATCGAGAGTGAACCTATACGGCCGGATGTCTCCTCCAGCCAATTCTTTATTCTCTGAGCCGTCCCATTTGATCTTGAATAGATTACGCTCTACTTCATAATCTTGCCGTCCCGCAGAACCAAGGGTATAATAAATGAATTCTCCCTTCTTGTCAAAAGCAAAATCGGACTCATTGCCAGCATAGGAAGTTACCTGGCTTAACCGTTCATATATTTTCTCAAAATCAATTACGATTGGCTCTACTTCATCTGACTTATCTTCTCCCTTGTCTTTCCCTTTTTTGTCCTTACTGTCAGCGTCTGTCTTTGGCTTGTCCTTTTTGTCATCTTCAGGATACCAATCTCGTTGCAACCTTGTCTTTTCCCAGTCTTCCTTTTTCAACCAAACAAACCAAATATCCGCATCTCCATTGTTGCGTGAGGATAGGAACCCCAACTTACTACCATCCCTGCTCCAAACTGGATTACTGTCACGCTTAGGGTGCATCGAGACATTGACAGGCTTGGAAGAATTATCAGCCGCATGGATGTAGATTTCATCATTGAAGTTCAGGTCTGACATAGAATATGCCAGCCATTTACTATCTGGAGACCAGGCTACGCCACCTGGAGAATCCCAGCCGTCTTGCAGCACTTTTTGATTGGACAAATTACCGGAAGAGGAGATGTCTGTAACCAATAATTTACCTCTATTCTGCTGATAGGCCAGCTTTTTCAAGTCAGGACTCATGACCAGACTGGATTCATCTTCTGGCGTATTGGTAATTCGCTTCACACCATGCTTAAGTGATTTGAAAATATCTTTTTCTGAGGCGTCAGTCGAGTACGCTGTATAAAGATCGTACTGACCTGCTCTATCGGAGGTAAACAACAGTGTCTCATCATTCAGCCAAACCACCTCTCGCTCTCTGGCTGGAGTATCCGTAACACGTACACTACGATTAAATTCCTTGTCTGTCATTCTGACAAACACTTCACCTCTCGTGATGTAAGCTGCATACTTTCCATTGGGAGAAATGGCATAACCTTCCAGGTTATTCGAGATGGTTTTGGATACCTCTTCATCAAATCTCAAATCCGAAGAAACGTCAATACTGATCGCGGAGGTAGTACCTCCTGACATCACTTTCACTTGATCGCCAGTCTGATAAACGATTACTCCATTTTCAGCAACACTGAAGCTATTGACCCCAAACTCTTCTTCATTGGTCAATTGAGTTGTTGAACCTCCAAGTGGCATTTCATGAATGTTGTACTTACCACTCTCAGAAGTAATGTAAAGCAGGGTGTTATTGTCTTTCCACTGTGGGCTGTGGTCATTGCCATCGAAATCCGTAAGCTGGGTATACTCACCGGTATTGAAATCATACATCCATACGTCACGATTGGCAGGACCTTGATATGCTTCACGAGCAACCCGACAGGTACCCCGAACAAAGGCCACTTTGGAGCCGTCTGGCGACACCACTGGGTCCAGGCCAAGCGCATCGATCAACAGAGTAGGTGTACCGCCTTCTATTGATACTTTTTGGATCTCCCATTCTCGCTCTACCTGCGCATACAAACGTCTGGTTAAGAAGATCAAATCTCCATCAGCTGTAAAATCATACAATCCATCTGAAGACGAATGAAAGGTAAGTCGCTCCGGCACGCCACCTCCCGCTTTCATCAAAAACAAATCGTTGTTGCCATATCGATCACTCTGAAAAGCTATCTGACTTCCATCAGCGCTCCATTTTGGATTGGTTTCATAAGCTTCGTGCAAGGTCAGTCGGTCTGCACGACCACCAGCTACCGGGACCGTCCAAATATCACCCTGGTAAGAAAACGCAATTTGACTTCCATCCGGACTGAGGTCTGGCATGAGCACCAGTGGCTGAGCGCTTGTGGGAAGTGAATACAAAGCGGTGACAAGGAGTAGGATTTTTCCGAGTTTCATAGGCAAAAAGGGGTTAGTTTATCTGAATAAAATCAACAGTAAATTATAGCATTTGTTCTAAAGAGCTGAAGCACAACTTGATTGACGCAAGCATTCTTAGATCAACGGCATTTTCGAGTCCACGCATGCGGTGTATGTAACGGCTATTTTGACTATCTTTCATACTACCTAAAACCCTGAAATGATGAAACTCATAGCTATGGTGTGCCTGATCTGCATACTTCATATTGGTATTGCACAACCTAAGGAGAAAGATGCACTGGTGGATTCGACCTTTCTTACCGGAAACATTCAGCATCCCGCAGACTTGATCCAGGGCCTGGTACCGGGACTATTGGTAGCTAAGCAGAACACCGCAGAATTCGACCCATACGATCTGAGGCTAAGAGGTACGAATACCTTTTCTGGTCGGACGAATCCTTTGATTTTAGTGAATGGCCTTGTTGTGCCCTCATGGGATTTTATTGATCCAAATGAGATTGGAAAAATCAGAATTTTAAGCGGAAGCGAAACTTCCCGGTTCGGGATGCAGGGAGGGTCTGGTGTCATTGAAATCACCACAAAACAGGCTTCTGAAAACTTTCAAATCAGCTACCATGGATTTGCAGCAGTTGACACCAAGATCTACAAACAAAAAGTACTGGATGCTCCGTCATACAGGTCACTCGGCGGGAGCGACCTGGGCTCCACCACCGTCTGGTTGGAAGAGACTACCAGACCGGCATTTTCTCATGTGAACAACCTATCATTTGGACAGAGGATATCTTCCTTCAACTATCGGGTGGGTCTCAATTACCGCAATGTACAGGGCATTCAGAAGGAGACCGACTATGACCGGGTGAATGGGTTGGTGAATTTAAAATGGACCGGATCTGAATTACTTCAAGTAGAATATACCGGAGCAGTAAACAATCAAACCTCCAATCCCGGATTTACTGAGGTTAGCCGCTTTGCTATCGCTGCTAATCCAACTATGCCCATCTTTTTTGAATCCGGTGATTACTATCAGCCACAGGCATTTGACTATTTCAATCCTTCAGCCATCATCGGGTTGAGTGATAAGAAAACTACTCAAACCAATCATCTGAACCTCGTCAGATTAACCAGTAATATAGGCCTTGCACAACTCCAATTGTACGCCAGTAACTCTCATCAGGAGCAAAGCCTGGATGAAACCTATGACGATAGATTGAGGTTTAGAGGAGGCACGCTCTATCAAAATGATTATTCAATCAATCATCAACAACTGGGAGGTCGATTTGAATATGATTTGCAATCTGGTGACTGGTCGATATCACCAGCGCTGCAGTTGGACAATCACATTTACAAATTTGAAAACAAAACGGTTCAAACGTTCATCACCGGATCGCAGAGCCAGATAAATACAGCCACTGAAAAAGGTCAGGTAGTACTCCTTGGTGGAGCAGTTTCCGCAGACTTCAACTTCAAAGACCAGTGGCACGTAAGCATTGGGGATCGGTTGGAATCCTCTTCCGCACTGGGAGATGAAGCTGGTTTTACTCATTTTCCCTGGTTAAACAGTAGACTCGACATATCTAACTTTCTGGGTTTTGGTGGCACCAATTACTTTACCATCGGGCATGGGAAGACAGGAATGACACCCTACCAACAGGGCTGGTCTGCAGAGCGGATTGGAGACTTTGGTCAGGAGCAATTTGCCAACCCGAACCTCCGTAGTGAGGTAGTGAAAAACACCGATATCGGATTGGATTGGAGATCTGCTGATGGACGTCTTGGAGTTGGTGCACTGTGGTATTGGAAAATTGCCTCAGATATGATTTGGGAGCAGATCTATGACAATGGAGAAGAATTCGCACTGGTCCATGCCAATGCAGCCAAACTTGCTAATCGGGGACTGGAACTGACCATTGATTACTCCCAGGAAATTGGTGATGTCAAATGGCAATCACAACTAGTCACCACTACGTTTAGCTCAGAATGGAAAAGCCTCAGTGGTGATTTGAATACAAATCTGGACAGTACGCGATATGGACTCGTTTTCAATGCAGGCTTTGCTAGTCCATCTGTCATATCGTTTTATGAAAATCAACCTTTTGGAACCATCACGGCCATTCAAACCAATGGTATCGATACACAGGGACAGTCGTGGATCATGGTTGATCAAAATGGCGATGGGAGCATTTACTTTGAAGATTTGCAGGTGGTCGGCCAGGCACTTCCCAAAGTCACCTTGGGGTGGTACAACTCTTTCCACTATCAAAAATTAACTGCTTCATTTCTGGTCAGTGGTGCTTTTGGGCATTCATTAGTGAACGAAACTGCCGTGATGTATCAGCCAAACCTGTCCTGGTCCTACAGTAATTTCCTGGAGAGCTATGATGAAATAGCTCCAATAAGTGATCGGATGGTGGTGGATCACTTCGTGCAGAAGGCCTCTTTTGTACGAATATCCTATTTCCAACTGGCTTACAACCTGAGCACTAAGCCTGACGGATTGCTAAGTCAGGCACAGATTTACTTTGCAGGGAATAACCTGCTTACCTTCACCAAGTATTCAGGGGACAATCCTGACTACAAGCTCTCCAAGAGAGACTATGGTCTGGACGCCAGCCGAACAGCTGGTGTTGATCCAAAACTTCCCGGATTTGATTCTGCCAACCAACTGTATAGTTATAGATCTTTTGTACTTGGTTTAAAACTCAGCCTATTTTGATTGATCCAGAGCCTGTTCAATATCGGAGATGATATCGTCCAGGTGCTCCAAGCCAACTGATACGCGCACTAAACCCGGTGTAATGCCCACTGCCTGTCTCTCTTCTTCGGAAAGTTTGCTGTGAGTGGTAGATGCCGGATGTGTAGCAATAGTACGAGTATCCCCCAGGTTAGCAGACAAGGAGATCATCTGCAATGCATCCAAAAACTTTCTACCCTGATCGATCCCACCTTTTAGTTCGAACGTGACGATCCCTCCTCCTAATCGCATTTGCTTTTTGGCGAGCTCATATTGGGAAAAGGAAGGCAAAAATGGATACCGAACCTGTTTCAATGCTCCGTGTCCCTCAAGGTGTGTAGCCAGTTTCAATGCATTATCACAATGTTTTTCCATGCGCACGGCTAGTGTTTCCAGACTTTTGGATAGAATCCATCCGTGAAAAGGTGACATGGATGGTCCGGTATGCCGAGCCATGAATTTGATTTCCGGAAACAAGTCTTCAGAAGTCACAATGGCACCTCCACATACTCTACCTTGACCATCGATAAACTTGGTGGCCGAATGTGTCACGATATCTGCACCCCATTTGATCGGGTTTTGTAAATAAGGAGTAGCAAAGCAGTTGTCTACGTTGACAATGATTCCCTTGGATTTAGCCAGTTGGCAAATTCTCTCCAGATCGATCAGGTCAAGTGCAGGGTTGCTTGGCGTCTCCAGGAAAATCATTTTCGTTTTTGGTGTAATGGCATTTTCCCAACCTGCTTCATCCAAAATATCGACGTAAGTATGTGTAATTCCCCACCTTGGCAGCAGTTTGGTTAGAATCTGATGGGTAGACCCAAACAATGACCGGGAAGCTACCACGTGATCTCCACTACTTAAAAATGCAGCCATGCTGGTGAACATGGCAGCCATTCCTGAAGCCATCGCCATGCCGGTTTCTCCTCCTTCCAGCAAGCAGAGCTTTTCTATGAACTCGTCGTTATTGGGATTGGAATAGCGAGAGTAAATATTCCCTTCCTTCTCCTCTGCAAATAATGAGCGGGCGTCCTCTGCATCATCAAACATGAAGCTTGATGTGGCATAGATCGGCACAGAGTGCTCTTTTTGACCAGATCGCTCAATTTGATGTCTTATTGCAGCAGTTTCGAACTTTTTGTCGCTCATGGCATTTATCTTTAAGGCTTCAATGGAGAATCACCGCGTGGATTCGAAAGTTGTTTGCCAAAACTAAAGCAGTAATGTGATGATAAAAACATCCTGTTCACTTTAGTGATGGCATCTGAGAACTTAATATCGAACTAAGAACAATTAATTACGACGGAGACATGAAAGAAATGAGTGTAACAGAGTTGAAAGACCTGATGGATAGTGGAGAAGATTTTCAACTGATAGATGTACGCGAGCCAAACGAATATGAGGTAGCAGAGATCGGTGGGGAGCTAATCCCGCTTGCTACCGTTCCCGACAATGCTGATAAAATAGCCAAGGATAAGAAAGTGGTGGTACACTGCAGAAGTGGCAAACGTAGCGCCAATGCCATCCAGTTCCTGGAGCAGCAGCACGGATTTGATAACCTGTACAATCTGGTGGGAGGAATCCTCGCCTGGTCTGATGAAATAGACCCGAATGTGCAGAAATACTAAAAATAAAGAGGCTGTCTCAAAAGCGGTGCTCTTGTCATCCTGAACTGGTTTCAGGATCTAAAATGCATTGATATTCAACTACATAGATTCTGAAATAAATTCAGAATGACACCAATTTCAGGCTTTTGAGACAGTCCCTTTTCTATGACTATTTTTCTTGCCCCAGAACAATGGGTCCATAAACGGCATCTCTGAATTGCTTGTGTACTTGTCCCTGATAAGGAAACACCTGCACAAACAGCACTGCTGTTAATTCATTGACGGGATCTACCCAAAATAAAGTGCTAGCCGCTCCGTCCCAGAAGAATTCTCCAACTACCCCGTTGTTTTCATCAGCTGATTTTGGTGCTTCTGTTCGTACGGCAAAATCAATCCCAAAACCAACCTGTCCCTTGCTCGGTAGCCACAGACTATCCTCTACAGCAGGAAGGTGATTGGTAGCCATGAGCCGCACTGTTTCAGGTTTTAAGATAGTGTTGCCGTTGTAAGTTCCTTCATTGACCAGCATTTGTGCAAACCTCATGTAATCATCAATAGTCGCTTTTAGTCCCCAGCCACCTGGTGTCATCGGCCATTTTTCATAATTGATGGTATGGACCATCTCATCAGGAACCCTAGTGAGACTAGTATCAGTCTTGTAATAAATCGCAGCTACTCGATCACGCTTATCCTCCGGAACATAATAACCTGTTTCATTCATGTTCAGTGGCTCCAAAACCGTCTCTCTCATGTAATCAGCAAAAGCTTTCTCAGCCAACACTTCGGTCAAACGTGCTTGTACATCCACAGAAATGCCGTATTCCCATCGAGTGCCGGGTTGATACCCAAGAGGCAGATTGGACAAGGCTGCTGCCATATCTGCCAGAGAATTTTCCATATTGAGCAGGTCAGCCTGCCCACTCAATGTATCCAGACCCAGATCACCTCTGGACGAAAAACCGGCGGTATGACGGGTAATATCGGCTACTGATATAGGACGATTTGCAGGTGTTAGTTGTCGGTTACCTTCCTCATCCAATATGGCTACCTTCATGTTAGAAAACTCCGGAAGGTATTTGGCCAATGAGTCCTCCAGCCGAAATGCCCCTTTTTCATAAAGGCTCATCAGTGTAGTTCCTGTGATAGGTTTGGTCATGGAGTAGATAGTGGCGATCGTGTTTCGATCCATGGGTGTTCCTGCTTCCCGATCTGCATTACCGAAAGCGTTGAAGTAAACCTCTTCTCCTTTTTCATAAATCAAGGCAGATGCACCTGCAACTATTGAGTCTTCTACAAATGCCTTTAAAGTAGCATCCAATCTTTGAATAGCGTCTTGATTGATAACTTGACTGTTCGATTGTTCTGGCTCTGACTTGCATCCAAAAAGCCAAACACTTAAAAGAAATAGTAGGGTTAAGTTTTTCATAAAAAAATGTGATGGAAATGAGTTACAAGCTACAAAATCTCCACCAATATGCTAAACAGCTTTTAACAGTTGCTTAAATAACTAGTCGCACAATTAGTTGCCAAAGCATTCATTGCGTGTTGTTTGCCCAATCTGACTACTTCACCAATCACAATAATTGCTGGGGATGATAGTCGGTTTTCTTCCACCTTGTCAAGTGCGTGATCTAGCTCCGTGAAAACCGATCGTTCATTTGGACGGCTCCCATTCTGAATAATTCCAATAGCCTCCTCGGCTCCACGTGCTTGTATGAAAAGGTCTACAATTTTTGGCAGGTGTTTCATTCCCATCAAAATGACTACCGTAGCACTTGATTGAGCCGCCAAAGCCAAATCTGATGAAAGCTCTAGAGAAGAAGTAGTACCTGTGACTACCCAAAAACTTTCGTTGACCCCACGTTTCGTCAGAGGAATTTCACTCAATGCCGGGACAGCCAGAGCACTAGAGATTCCGGGGATAACTTCTACCTCCATTCCGTGCTGTCTGGCATGGGTTAGTTCTTCATGCCCTCTCCCAAACACAAATGGGTCTCCTCCTTTGAGCCTAACTACATGTTCATACTTCTTACCATTATCGACGATCATGTCATTGATGTAGATCTGCTGATACTGATGGATCCCAGGCTTCTTTCCTACGTAGACAAGCTCACAACTCGGTGAACAGTACTGCAGTAACTCAGGATTAGCCAACGCGTCGTAAAGCACAACTTGAGCCCTTTTTAAAGCATTTATTGCCTTTAGCGTGATTAATTCCGGATCCCCTGGTCCTGCACCAATTAAGTAAAGAGTAGACATATACGTAATTAATTTATGTAAAACTACGTATTTTATTTTTAATAATTAAGTATTATTACGTAGTTTTACGTAAAATTAAAATGACTCATATGAAAAAGGTACTAGTCATCGGTAATGGAATGGTCGGATACAAGTTCTGCGAAAAGCTCAGAGCCAAAGCTTCGGGAGAAGAAATTTCCGTGGTAGTATATGGAGAAGAGCCAATACCAGCTTATGATCGCGTTCATTTGAGTGAATTCTTCGAAAATCAATCAGCTGAAAAGCTCTACATGGCACCCAGAAGCTGGTATGAGGAAAATGGCATAGCGCTGAAAACCTCGCAGCTAGTTACCAAGATTGACCGTTCTGCTCAGTACATTGAAACTCACACGGGCGAAAGAGAGCACTACGATTACCTCATTCTGGCCACAGGATCTAGCGCGATGGTACCACCTATTAAAGGAGTAGATAAAAAAGGAGTCTTTGTCTACCGTACCATCGAGGATTTGGAGCACATCATTGCTTATGCCCAACATGTAAAAAGAGGTGCGGTACTCGGAGGTGGTTTGCTGGGGTTGGAAGCTGCCAAGGCGCTAATCGATCTGAACTTAGAAGCGCAAGTGATCGAGTTTGCACCAAGGCTCATGCCCAGACAACTAGATGATGCCGGATCCAATATGCTTAAAAGTAAGATTGAGGCACTTGGAATAGAAATCCTGACCAATAAAAGCACCAAAGAAATCCATGGGAATGGAAAGTTGGATAAGTTAGAATTCTCTGATGGCTCCAGTCTTGAGACGGACATGTTAGTAATTAGCTGCGGAATCGTATCTCGAGATGAACTGGCCAAAACATGCGACCTTGAGACTGGGCCAAGAGGAGGATTTGTGGTGAACGACCACATGCAAACCAATGACCCGAACATCTTTGCCATTGGTGAGGCAGCCAATTATAAAGGAATGGTTTACGGCCTGGTAGCTCCTGGCTATGACATGGCTGAAACGGTGGTAGATCAACTGGTGGGCCAACAAACCAAGCGCTTCACTGGTGCAGACATGTCCACCAAACTGAAGCTAATCGGTGTGGATGTGGGGAGCTTCGGAGATGCCCTGGGACAAACGGAAGGCTCCATTCCCATCGCTTTTGAAGACAAGAACTCCGGTGTATACAAACGGATCAATCTCTCAGCGGATAAAAAGAAACTACTCGGAGGAGTATTGGTAGGCGATTGCTCAGACTACAGCATGCTCCTGCAGATTACTCAAAACGGGATGGCAGTACCACCAAACCCGGAAGATCTCATTTTAGGTGCCCGGGGAGCTGGCGGGGGAAATGCCATTGGTGACCTGCCAGATTCAGCACAGATCTGCTCCTGTGAAAATGTCACCAAAGCAGCCATCGTATCAGCAATAAAGGATGACGGGATCATCGATTTGAAAGAAATCCGAACCTGTACCAAGGCCGGAACTGGCTGTGGGGCATGTTCACCGATGGTAGGCGACATTGTAAGTGCCACACTCAAGTCTATGGGACAAACGGTGCGTAAAACCCTCTGTGCCCATTTTGACTATACCCGCCAGGAGTTGTACAGCCTGATCAAAATCAAAGAAATCAAATCATTCAATGAGCTTCTAGATCTCTATGGTAGCGGCGATGGTTGCGAAACCTGCAAACCTGCTGTGGCTTCCCTGCTGGCAAGTATCTGGAACGAGCCTATTCTAAAGCAAGACACCATCCAGGATACCAACGATCGGTTTCTGGCCAACATTCAAAAAGGAGGCAGCTACTCGGTGGTACCAAGAGTACCCGGAGGAGAAATCACCCCGGATAAACTCATTGTGATTGGTCAGGTAGCCAAAAAATACGATCTGTATACGAAAATCACTGGTGGTCAGCGGATTGATATGTTCGGTGCAAAACTCAACGACCTCCCAAAAATCTGGCGAGAGTTGATAGATGCTGGATTTGAAAGTGGTCACGCGTATGGCAAGTCTTTAAGAACTGTAAAAAGCTGTGTTGGATCCACCTGGTGCCGCTATGGCCTTCATGACTCGGTGAGTTTTGCGATAGAAATAGAAAACCGATACAAAGGATTGCGCTCACCACACAAACTGAAGGGTGCCGTATCTGGCTGTAGAAGAGAATGTGCCGAGGCTCAGGGCAAAGACTTTGGGTTAATCGCCACAGAGATTGGCTATAATATTTATGTCTGTGGAAATGGTGGAGCCAACCCGCAGCATGCCAAGCTGCTGGCCGGAGATGTGGATGAGAAAACGGCCATCAAATACCTCGACCGATTCTTAATGTTTTACATCCGAACGGCAGAGCCGCTAAACCGCACAGCCGTATGGCTAAATAAACTGGAAGGTGGTATTGATTACCTCCGGGAAGTAGTGGTCAATGATTGCCTGGGAATCGGCGAAGAGCTTGAAAAAGACATGCAATCCTTAATAGCGGCATACCACTGTGAATGGCGAGCCGCTGTAGAAAATGAAGAAATGAAAAATAAATTCAGGCATTTTGCCAATAGTGATGCGGATGATCCAAACCTTCAGTTTGTCCCCATGCGGGAAATGAAAAAACCCGCTGATTGGGACTGATTTGTAAAAAGCAAAAACGATGAGCCAACAAACACTTGAATATAAAACCGTGAAGCTGGAAGAAGTAAAGCAATGGCGTGAAGCATGTCTGATCAACCAATTTCCTACCGATGGAGGGTTGTGTGTGGAATTGGATGGGTTACAAATCGCCATATTCAACTTCTCCAGACGAAATGAATGGTATGCCACACAGAACCTTTGCCCGCACAAAAAGCAAATGATTCTTTCCAGAGGAATGATCGGGTCAGATGGAAATGAACCCAAAGTAGCGTGCCCGTTTCACAAGAAGACTTTCTCGCTGCAGTCTGGAGCGAACCTCAATGGCAATGAATGCGCCTTGGCAACTTACCCGGTGAAGGTGGAAGAGGGAAAAGTTTACGTAGGTCTAGGGTAATTCTACGTAATAATTTGAGTTAGAAACTCGACAGATTACTTACTTTTACGTAGACACATCAATTGATGTAACCCTCATACATGCCCAAGTTACGATTTAGACGGTTAGGACTTTTCTATATTGCTGCCTTGGGCGGTATCGCATTGAGCATCATTATCTCACAGGTGCTCATACAAACGTCTATCAATAGTCAACAAGATGATGCACGAGTAATCAATGTAGCTGGCCGCCAACGCATGCTGAGTCAGAAAATCAGCAAAGTCGCTCTGAAGATTCAGCAAGGTCAGGGCGATAGTACCTCCAACTACCAGGAATTGAAAAAAGCAGTAGATCTGTGGCAACAGAGCCATGAAGGTCTACAAAAGGGTGACTCAGAGCTGGGCCTGTCACAAAATCCATCAGCAGTCGTACAAAAAATGTTCACGGAGATCGAGCCACATTTCCTGGCCATTTACGGCTCTGCAAGCAACTTATTTGGCACCAATGACCAGTCAGTAATTGCGCAAAATGTGGCGGTAATTCTCAATAATGAGGAACAATTTCTGGAAGGAATGGACCGCATTGTCTTTCAATACGACTTTGAGGCACAGGCAAAGGTTCAAGACCTGAAACAAAAAGAACTCTACTTATTCGTCATCTCACTATTGATTATTGGCCTGGAGTTGCTCTTTATTTTTGCCCCTTTGGCCAAGACCATTCGTGCTACTGTTCAGCACCTGACAGAATCGGAAAAAGCTTCACAAAACATGGCAAGAGAGCTTTCCAAGCTCTACGAAGAACTAGGGAGAAACTACCAGGACCTGGAAGCGGTCAATATAAAACCAGAATCTCCTTCCCTTTATGCCAGCATTAGAAAGGATGGATCATTTAATTACCTGTCCAGTCGATTCTTGCGGATGATGGAGTATGAGGAAGAGGATCCGCCCAACACTTTTGGTCAGCTGCTGGTGTCCAGCCAGTACCAGCAGGACTTTATCAATGGACTACTCAAACTACTGGAAGAAGGAAAAAACTGGTCCGGAGAGATTCGCTTGATTACTGAACCCGGGGACTTTTGCTGGTTAGAGACCTACCTGATTCCTGTGCAGACTTCTGGAGAAATAAAATGGATCGCCCGGGAAACCACCCAACTGAAAGAAGCCAAACTGAAATCCAGAGAAATCAACAAGGAACGAATTGAAAAATCGGTGAAGGAACAGCAATACCGATCTGCGCTTATTTTAGAAGGTCAGGAAGAAGAGCGGAAACGTCTCTCCCGGGAAATCCACGACGGTGTAGGACAAATGCTCTCCGCCATGAAATTACTGTTGGAATCATTTAACCCATCATCTACCCCGATGAAAATGCGGCTAAATGATGCGAAGGATTTGATGAAATCCATCATTCAGGAAGTTCGTCGAGTTTCTTTTAACCTTACCCCCAGTAGCCTGGATGATTTCGGACTGGTACCGGCACTCAATAAGTTTTGCGAGGAGATCAATGCCGTGACCAAGCCTGAAATCAAGTTTATCAATGAAACAAAATTCATCAACAGACTCGAGAGCAACATCGAAACGAACCTTTACCGCATCATTCAGGAGGCGGTAAACAATGCCATCAAATATGCCAAAGCCAGCCACATCACTGTGCGCATTGCTCACACCATCAATAACTTGAATATTTCGGTAGAGGATGATGGAAAAGGGTTTGATTTTGGTCGTGTAGAGCGTAGTGGGCATTTTGAAAAAGCCGGCCATGGTATTTTTAATATGCGCGAAAGAACTTCTTATATTGGTGGAGAATTTAGAATGGACACTGAGCTAGGAAAAGGAACCCGAATATTCATCACATTATCCCTCGACAAAAATGATTAAAGTAGCACTAGCAGATGATCACGAGATCGTCAGGTATGGAATCAAAATGGTACTGGAAGATGACCCGGAGATCGAAGTAATCTGGGAAGCATCAGACGGTCAGGAGACTTTGGACAAAATGGCTGAAGAATCTCCCGATGTGCTGGTAGTGGACATTCGGATGCCTTTACTCACTGGCCTGGAGGTCACACAGAAACTCAAGCAGGCTGATCCGAAAGTCAAAATTGTGATGCTAACCATGCATGACGACTCAGAGTATGTGCTGAAGTCAATGCAATTTGGGGCTGATGGCTATCTCTTAAAAGACACCAATAAAACCGAATTTAACAAAGCTGTGAAACTGGTGAATAATGGGCAAAAGTATTTTAGTGGAGACATTTCCACCACCATTGTCAATTCCTTTCTAAATACGGGTAGCCCAATGAGCCAGACTGCTGAAACCACTGTCGCACCGATGATTGCACAGGATTATGGTTTAACAAAGCGTGAAAAACAAATTCTGAAATTGATCTATGATGGGGTATCCAATAAGGAAATAGCCGAGCAATTGGATAAAAGCATTCGCACAATTGAAACACACCGCTTCAACATCATGAAGAAACTGGAGGTGAACAACATCACTGAGCTGCTGAAAAAGGTAGATAAGGAAAAGCTGACTTAGCAAGACATTTTGATCCGAATTCCTGACAGATTTAGACCTATCTGTCTTGATTCAACCGCATACATTTACTTTACAGTTCGCACCTCTGTGATCTGCATCAAATCAGGTCTAAGATGAAGAATCTAATTGTATTTACCTGTCTGGCAGTACACCTTTCACTTCCTACTTTCAGTCAGAAAGCCTTTGTCCAAGTTGTAAACCAGCACCTTACATTGGATGGAGCACCATACCGTTTCATTGGTACCAATCTTTGGTATGGTATGAACCTGGGAGCTGGAAACAAAGCGCAACAGAGTCGACTGACCAGGGAACTCGATCGCCTTGCATCCATGGGGGTTACCAACCTCCGAATCATGGCTGCCAGTGAGGGACCAGAAGAAAGCCCTTATCAAAACAAACCAATCCTCCAAACATCACCCGGAGTATACAATGAGCAATTGCTTCAGGGACTTGACTTCCTCTTAATAGAAATGGGCAAACGCAACATGAAAGCTGTAGTTTGTCTTGGAAATTTTTGGATGTGGAGTGGTGGATTTCCTCAATATGTTTCCTGGGCCAACAACAGTAAGATACCCTACCCAGACATAGCTGGCGGTAGTTCGTGGGATGACTTCATAAACTATTCAGAATCGTTTTACAGCGAAAAAGATGCTATCAATATGTATCATGATTTCATAAGGTTCTTAATCTCCAGGCAAAACAGCATCAGCAACATACCTTATGTAGATGACCCTACCATCATGGCCTGGCAACTAGCCAATGAGCCCAGAGGATATAGCCACGCACGTGAATACCGCAAATGGATCAAGAAAACAGCCAAACTCATCCAAAGTCTGGATCCCAATCATCTGGTATCCGTAGGAGCTGAGGGCGACACATCCACCAAGATCTCTGGAACGGATCTCTACAAAGACAACAAATCAAAACACATCGACTATGCTACCACACATCTCTGGATCCAAAACTGGGGGTGGTTTGATCCGAAGGATACTAGCTCATTTGAAAAAGCCCGAGCAAAAGCGTTGAGATATCTAGATGGTCAAATCCGGAAGGCCGAAAAACTTGGTAAACCACTCGTTTTAGAGGAATTTGGGGTATCCAGAGATTATGGAAACTTCGAGGTTGATAGTGACATATCCTACCGCAATCGATTTTACAGGTGGATCTTTTCCTACCTTATAGCGCATAATGACAGTCCGTTGCAAGGCTGTAATTTTTGGTCCTGGGGAGGCGAAGGTCGTCCTACTAAAGCTGGAGGATTTTGGGAAGTAGGTAACGATTTGATTGGAGATCCTGCACACGAGCTGCAGGGTTGGTACTCTGTTTATGATATGGATAAGAGCACCATTGATATTGTCAAAACCTACTGCGACATACTAAACGAATAGATCTGCCGCAAGTAAATGAGTAATTACGTAGAAAATTCATATTTAAATACGTATTTTTACGTATTCAAATGAAATGACTATGGATTGCTTCAGCTGTTCCAATCAGGAATGTGTCATCAAGAAAAACTGCCGCCAGGAAAAACTACATCCCTTCATTCAAAAAAAAGCTACGCTACGCTGTAAGAAAGGACAAAGCTTCATCATAGAGGGATCTCCTGTTCACGGTCTGTACTTCGTCCAGGATGGGAAAGTAAAAGTTGCCAAAACAGGTCTTAACGGTAAAGAACAAATCGTTCGCTTCACCGGAAATGGTGAGACCATTGGGCACCGTGGATTTGGAGCTGGTCAAACGTATCAAATCAATGCTGTCGCTTTAGAAAACACAGTTCTTTGTAATTTCTCCAGCGATACGCTACATCAAATGCTTCTGGAAGTTCCCACGCTCACTTATGATCTCATGACCTTTTATGCCGAGGAACTCAACCGAAGTGAGACGAAAGTGAAGAAATTTGCCCAAATGACCGTACGTGAAAAAGTAATCGATGCATTACTGTACTTCAATCGTAAATTTGGTAGGACACATGACCTCTTAAACCTTAGACTATCCAGAAAGGAAATATCAGACTTTGCGGGCACTACTGAAGAGCAAGTCATTCGTACGCTTTCCGCTCTTAGAAAAGAAGGCCTCATAGAAACTCCAGGTAAGCGAATTGCCATCAAAAACGTAGAATTACTTAGAAAAGAGATTTCTGAGCACAATTACTTTCTGGATAGTTAATGCACTATAATTGAGCTATTTATGGATTCAAACCTGTGCATTCGCAGGTTTTTTTGTGTCCCAAAAGACTGTTTTACGCTGACAGGCAGACATAAAACATCTACGTATAAGACTCTAGGTTTGCACATATCTACGTAATTATACTTATTCATAATTCGTAGTGACTAAAGCTAAACTTAAGAGATTATGAAAAAACTTACCTACCTAACTGTGCTGATGCTCACCCTCGGATATGGGGCGCATGCGCAAGTGTCTGTTTCAGCAGAAGTTCGTCCAAGATCCGAATTCCGAAATGGATTCAAGACGTTAACAGAGGAAGCCAAAACTGCTTCTTTCTTCACAGAGCAGCGGTCCAGACTTTACCTGGATTATGCTGATTCCGCATTCAAGTTCAGAGTAGCTTTTCAGGACATTCGCATCTGGGGGGAAACTCCACAGATTTTCAAAGAGGAGTATGGAAAGACATTCATCAGCGAAGCATGGGGTCAGTATTACTTCACCAATACTTTTTCACTCAAAGTCGGTCGCCAGATCATCTCTTATGACAACCAAAGATTCATTGGGGGACTGGAGTGGGCTCAGCAAGGACGCAGACATGACGCTTTGTTATTCCTTTATGAAACTCAAAAGAGCAAACTGCACCTAGGCTTTGCTTATAATCAAGATGATGACATTCCGGAGCCAGCATTTCTTCAATCTCCAGGAGCTGGATATTACAGCGTCAGTGGAAACTATAAAACTTTCCAATACGTCTGGTACAATCAGCAAATTAGTGAAGGCTCTATTTCTCTCCTTGCATTCAACGCAGGTTACCAAAATCCAGACACCACAGTTTCATACAAACAAACCTTTGGGTTGGTGGCATCTAAGAAACTGGGCTCGATCAAACTGGCAGGAGATTTCTACTACCAAACAGGTGAGCTAAGTAAAAACAAAGTGAACGCAATGCTAGCTGGGGTCAATGCGACCTTTACCACATCATTGACGCCACTCACTTTGGGAGTCGAATACGTCTCTGGAAAGGATGACGGAGACACCTCCTCAGATATCACCGCTTTCAGCCCTGATTTCGGTACCAATCACGCTCACAATGGCTTCATGGATTACTTCTACGTAGGACCTGCGAACGGATCTGTGGGAGTGACTGACATCTACCTAAAAACCAGTTTCAACCTTGCTGGAGGCGCCTTAAAAGCGAATATCCATGAATTCATGACAGGATCTACCCAATTGGATACTGAAGGAAATGAACTTAATAAAGCCATGGGTACTGAGGTAGATCTGGTATTTGTGAAAAAACTAAAAGGTGGTGTGGTTTGGAATCTGGGCTATTCACAAATGTTTGCCACCGACACCATGGAAGCGCTACGCGGTGGAGACAAGAGTGCTCTACAGTGTTGGGCATGGACCATGATCACCTTCAAACCTACCCTTTTCACTTCGAAATAAATTGACAACTACAAAATTGATAGTCATGAGAATATTAAAAAGCACACTCATATTAGTCGTACTGGCAACCATCTGGACAGCTTGTACAGGAGGCACGGCCAAAAACAAATCAGCTTCTGTTGAGGAAGCCAAAGAATCCAGTTCATCCAAATTAATGATTGAGAAGCCACAGCTCACCTTTGGGTTCATCAAACTGACAGATATGGCACCATTGGCCATAGCCAAAGAACTTGGCTATTTTGAAGATGAAGGATTGTTTGTTACCATCGAAGCGCAATCCAACTGGAAAAATGTCCTTGACAGAGTGATCGATGGGCAGCTGGATGGATCGCACATGTTAGCAGGTCAGCCCATTGCCGCAGGCGCTGGATTTGGCCGTCAGGCAGAGCTGGTCACGCCTTTCTCCATGGATCTTAATGGAAACGGGATCACCGTATCCAACGAAGTTTGGTCAGCAATGAAGCCCAATGTTCCGATGGATACTGAGGGCAAACCAATCCATCCGATCAAAGCAGACGCATTGGCTCCGGTGGTGAAGGATTTTAAAAACTCCGGCCGTCCGTTCAAAATGGGAATGGTATTTCCGGTTTCTACACACAACTATGAGATTAGGTACTGGTTGGCTGCAGCCGGAATCAACCCTGGCTTCTATACAGCAGACAACATTCAGGGGCAGGTAGACGCAGACGTTCTGCTTTCGGTAACACCACCTCCTCAGATGCCAGCTACGCTTGAAGCAGGTACCATCTATGGCTACTGTGTGGGTGAGCCATGGAATCAACAGGCAGTTTTTAAGGGAATAGGGGTACCCGTAACGACCAATTATGATATCTGGAAAAACAATCCGGAAAAAGTATTCGTGATGACCAAGAAGTTTGTAGAGGAAAATCCAAACACGGCCATAGCGGTAACAAAAGCCCTGATCCGTGCTGCAAAGTGGCTCGACACTCCGGGCAACCGACCTAGAGCCGTAGGAATTCTGTCCATGCCTGAATATGTCGGAGCTGATTCTGTGGTGATTGCCAATTCCATGACAGGAACCTTCGAATTCGAAAAGGGCGATAAGCGAAAAATGCCCGATTTCAACGTATTCTACCGATACAACGCCACCTATCCATTCTACTCAGATGGCATTTGGTTCCTAACACAAATGAGGCGATGGGGACAGATTCCGGAAAGCAAGCCTGCAGACTGGTATCATAGCACCATCAAAGACATCTACCGTCCTGATATCTGGAAAGAAGCCGCTAAAGCGCTGGTAGAAGAAGGCAAGATTCCCGCAACGGATGTACCCGAAACGGATGGATATAAGGCAGTCACCAGTGACTTCATTGACGGCACCACTTATGATGGAAAAGATCCAATCGGTTACATCAATAGCTTCAACATCGGGAATAAAGACGAGAGTTTATAAGACTGTCAAGTCTCAAACGAAGATGCTAAAACAAGTTCAGGATGAGAATTGAGCCAAACTTGAAACCCTTTAAAAAGGACAGTCATGCTGAAACAAGTTCAGCATGATCAAAAAAAATAATAATCCAGAAAAATAAAAGCGTGTCATCCTGAATTTATTTCAGGATCTAGACTTGACAATTTCAATTAATAAAAAATAGACGTTGGTGTCTGAGGGCATGGCCCGTCCAGCCCTCGCACCAACATCCTAAACACATTCATTACTTCATCAAATACCAACGTCATGAAGAACAAATCAATCAAAACGCTAAAAATGCTTGGCCTGGGCTTCCTGGAGCCATTGATCCGCATATTCAGTGGAGAAGAGCATGCCAAAAACGGAAAACTCTTTTTTAAACAAGCACTGCTTCCGCTGCTATCCATCGTACTATTCATTGCCATCTGGCATGCCGGGGCAACAGCACTTTACAACAGCGAAGCTTCAGCTAGAATAGAAAAAGCAAGGGAAGAACAAGGTGAAGAGGCAGCTATTGCCATGGAGAAATGCATTGCCTCAGGTGATATTTCCTGCCAACCAAACACCCTCCCTTCACCCGCGCAGGTTTATTCCGCATTTACTGCTCTTTGGGAAGACCATCTGAGCATTAGCGAAAAGAAAGATGATTTTAGAGAAAAGGTGGCTGACACCAATGCCCAACGAGAAGCGCAGGGTCTGGACCCAATCACCTATACTGGAAGACCTTCGTTTCTAGACCAAATTGGCACGAGCCTGAAAACCGTAGCAGCTGGCTTCTTATTGGCCATGTTTATTGCTGTGCCCATCGGGATCATTATCGGTCTCAGTCCTTCTTTAAGAACTTCTTTCAACTGGCTCATTCAAATCCTTAAACCGGTTTCTCCGGTGGTGTGGCTGCTGCTGGTTTTCATGATTGTGAAAACAGTCATCACCGACCCTAGTTTGGACAAATCATTCATCATCTCATTTATCAGCGTCGGACTCTGCGCCATGTGGGCGACCCTGGTCAATACCAGCATGGGCGTGAGCACAGTAGATAAAGACTACATCAATGTAGCCAAGGTGCTCAAACTCAACATCGGTCAGAATATTTTTAAGATCATCTTACCCGCCTCACTTCCTTTGATTTTCACTGGTTTGAGGATTACCGTGTCAGTAGCCTGGATGGTGTTGATTGCCATCGAACTTTTGGCACAAAGTCCTGGTCTCGGCTCATTCGTTTGGGAAGAATTCCAAAACGGCGCTAACGACTCCAACGCCAAGATCATTGTGGCGATGTTCGTAATCGGGATCATCGGATTCTTACTGGATCGCATCATGCTAAGTGTACAAAATATGATGAGTTTCAATAAAAGCATGGCATAATGGCGATACTCGAACTAAACAATGTCTCCAAATCCTTCGGAGTGGGATCGAATAAAATTGACGTACTTTCAGACATCAATCTGAAGGTAAACGAAGGAGAGTTTTTAGCGATCGTCGGGTTTTCCGGTAGTGGTAAGACCACCCTCATCAACCTGATCAATGGACTTCACTTTCCAGACCAAGGCGAGGTATTATTGAAAGGCAAAAGAATCACCGGACCGGGACCAGACCGTGGCGTGATTTTCCAGAACTATTCGCTACTGCCCTGGCTATCGGTTTACAGCAACGTGAAATTGGCGGTAGACGAAGTGTTTCCTAAAATGTCCAAATCGGAAAAGGAAGCTCACATTTTGAACTACATCGAAATGGTCAACCTCACCCCGGCCAAGGACAAAAAACCGGCAGAACTATCAGGTGGTATGCGTCAACGCGTATCCGTAGCTCGAGCACTGGCCATGAACCCTGAAATGCTCCTAATGGATGAGCCTCTAAGTGCACTGGATGCCTTGACTCGTGGGACCCTTCAGGAAGAAATCATCAAAATCTGGAGTCAGAACAAGAAAACAGCGGTCCTCATCACCAACGATGTGGATGAGGGAATACTGATGGCTGATCGCATCATTCCATTGACTCCCGGCCCCAATGCAACGCTCGGACCAGAGTTTAACGTGCCATTTGATCGGCCCAGAGATGTGACCACTATCAATAAGGATGATCAATACAAAAGGTTGAGAAATGACATTCTGGAATACCTGATCGAAGTAGGCGCTACCAGACGACAGGTGAGTGACCAAAAGTACATCCTACCGGACCTGAAGCCTACCATGCCGGGTAGAGTCATTTTCGGAAGAAAGAAGAAAAAAGAAACCGTAAAATATTTCTAGACCATGCAAGCACAAGAAGCAATACCCTATATACCAGAACCAGTTGCTCAAGCAGAAATGCTGGTCTGCCAAAATTTAAGAAAAGTCTATCCCACCCCCACTGGTGACTATGTGGTACTGGATGATCTGCAGCTTTCCATTCGGCAAGGAGAATTTGTCTCCATCATCGGGCACTCCGGCTGTGGTAAATCCACCTTGCTCACGATGATCGCCGGGCTAAATGACATCAGTGGTGGACAAATCATCGTTGATGGAGATCCCGTCCGGGAAGCAGGTCCGGACCGTGCAGTGGTCTTTCAGTCGCCAAGTTTACTGCCTTGGCTCACTGCCTTGCAAAACGTCATGATCGGGGTGAAACAGGTATTTCCAGGCGCATCACGAGCAGAGAAAGAAGAAATTTGCAAATACTACCTGGACAAGGTTGGACTAGGGAACGACTTCCACAAACGAGCGACCGACCTGTCTCAAGGCATGCAACAGCGGGTAGGGATTGCCCGGGCTTTTGCACTGAAGCCGAAAGTCCTGCTGCTCGATGAGCCATTTGGAATGCTGGACTCCCTGACACGCGGAGAACTCCAGGATGTCTTGCTGGAGATCTGGCAAAAGGAAAAAATCACCGCCGTGGCTATCACCCATGATGTGGACGAATCGATTTTCCTGGCCGACCGGGTGATCATGATGACCAGTGGGCCTTATGCCAAAATCGGTGATGAACTGGAAATCCCATTCGAGCGACCAAGAAACCGGAAGGAAGTGCTGGAGCATCCAGATTATTACGATTACCGCGGATACCTCCTCGATTTTTTGAATCACTAAACCCAAATAACAGCTTAGACCGAGCTGTACATGGACCTGTCGACCACCATGAAAGAAGCTGTAAGTGAAGCAGCATAGAATCCTTTTCAGAAAGCCGGTTCCACCTTTGGAATGACGAAAGTAAAGCATTTCAATTGGTCGATTTCTTCGTCCGTTTTGGAGTTGAGGTGTTGCATGAGCCGAAAGGAGAGATCTTTTGATTCCTTCTTCGGTTTGCCCCAAATAAGATCGTAGTTCAAGTTAGTATGGCATTCAGCCATCATATACGGATATGTTTTCTTGGAATGTTCGATACCTTGAATTCCCCCAATCCAACTGCTTAGATCGTCACAATCTGCTTCAAAATTAAGCGTTGGTTCCTGTGCGAAAAGTAGTGCGATAAATATGAAAATGTTACTCATGAGTTCTGCGGGGATCCCTGAATTTCCTAAAATGAGTATGCGCCCCAGCTGCTAGAAGTACTGAAATTTCCCTTTCGCACTGTCATTTCAACTGCCTCAGCATATTCATTTTAGTTTGTTGTGAGGCGTTTTAATTAAGCAGTTGGAACATTCAAGTTGCCACCTACAGCTCTTATCACTTTAAGAATAGTGTCAAATTGAGGTTTCGAGCCATGCGCTAGAGCTTTATATAAGCTAGGCCTACTTAAGCCTGTTTCCTCAGCAATTTTGGACATTCCACGTGCTTTAGCCACATGGCCGAGAGCAGTTTTGATGTCCTCTGCATCACCTTCTTCAAGAATAGCGTTCAAATACTCTGCGATCATTGCATCATCATCTAGGTATTCAGCAATGTCGAATTTGGTTATTTCTTTAGTTGCCATCTTCAAGTTCGTCTTTATAGTTCGACCATAAATTTTTGGCTTTGTCTATGTCCTTCTGTTGAGTTGATTTAGTTCCTCCGTTCAGAAGTAAGACAATAGTGCCTCCATGTTCCTTCAAGTAGACTCGATATCCTTTGGCGTAGTGGATTCTTAGTTCACTGATTCCTTCTCCAACTGGTTCGCAATCACCAAAATTTCCATGTTCTTCAATTCTTTGAATTCTGAAGAGGATTTTGGCCTTTGCTCGTTGGTCTTTTAATTTCCTCAACCACTTGTCAAATACCTCCGTCTTTTCAATAGAATACACACGACAAATGTATTCACTTGGATACAGTTTTGCAATTTTCCGTTGAAATATGCATTTAGAAGTGATACCTCACAACATTCGTTATTGTGCAACTGATCTGAAGTGCTTCCAAAGTATCCAAGTGGCACTGCGCCTGCCTGTCGGCAAGGCAGTTTCAGAAAGAGAAAAATCCTGCGAACTGAAGCTTACAAACAGCACAGAACTTTCTCGGTGGCAGATTCACGGTGAGAGTTCCTCCCCTGATCCTCGTTTGCAACGAGGATCCTTAGTACTTAGAGTTTACAATTCGAATAACCAGAAAACCTCAAAATGACTAGCGATAAGTAAGCTCCAGATTGTTGGTCCAGCCTTGAACTACGTAGACCCGATTGACCCCATCATTGCGTCCATCCGCAATCAGAATGTTTTGAACGGCATCTGATCCGCTTAGTCGGTATTTATTCACTTCGGCTTTTTCACTTCCAGGAGTGATTTCGTAAATGGTTCCAAAGATGGCAGGCATATACAAGCGATTCACACCATCATTGCGCACATCCCCATACTCGATCTCAAATGGACCGCCAATAGTGGATGAAAGAACCTCTCGTGACCAACTGCCATTTTCGAAATAATATTCATAGAAATTCTCCACACCCATTACATAGAGTGAACCCGTTTCATCTATTGGTTGCAGTAAAAATGAGTAAGCATAGGAAACTTCTGGTTCACCCGGAAAGATCTGGGGCATTTCAGTCTTTTGCCATTCCCCATCGTAGGCCAGCTCAAATAATCGGCCGGATCGAGACGATAGGTATACATGATCTCTATCCAGCCCACGAACATTACCAGCGGCCATGCCAACTATTGGGTCATCAGAATCCAGGATTTCAATCAGCCGGGTATTCCATTCCGTCCCCGTAAAAAACACCTCAATGAGTCTTTCTTCGCCAATATCCAATTCCTGTACAATCAGACTTTTGGTATCCTGATTGGAAAACTTCCCTGACGCAAATCCCCCCACGATGACCTCAAAATCAGAAGAATAGATCGTATCACGCTTCCATTCCTCTGCGTCATAAGTCAATTCGGTAAAGTATTGATGTTCGATATTATAGGTCTCCTCGAAGTATTTATGTCCGAGTGCAATGAGGTGCTGCTTTCCATCGGATTTAAGGTCATCAAGCCATGCCCATCCTGCTGATTCATCGGTGACAGTACCAGTCTGCTCCCACTTACCGTCCAGATAGGTGTACTCCCTAATGCCAGAAAGCAAGAACGGATTTGTCAGCACAATTCCATATCCACGATTGATCCCATCATTTCTACCCGGTCCAATATCCAAAAACTGGACCTGAATGCTCTGCTCTCGAAATCCGTGTTCATCCTTTTTCTTACAACTTACAAAAGGAATGGTAGCTATTACCACGATGATATAGAACCGTATATGCGCAACGTGGAGTTTAAAAAATGGAGTCATAACGCTAAGTGGAGTTTACAACTAAAATAACGGAATTATGCCACAACAGGAAGTGAAACACGACTATTATTATTCGTAAACCTCTCTCTATAAGCTACTTATATCACTTCACACAGCTCATTAGCTAAGGGTATTGATAGTAGATTCTATAACAGATCAAACCATTCCTGGTAAGGCAACTCTCCTGGCAGCTTAATTAAGAAGTACCCTTATTTAACATTTCATTCATTTCGTTAATTAACGATTTCCCTTATTTAAATATTTTATGTTTTTCTTAATTAATAAGCATTCCTATTTAAGTTTTTATTCTTTTTCTTAATTAGCAATACCCCTTATTTAAGTTTTTGATCATTTTCTTAAATAAGAAGTATCTTTGATCAAATAAAAAGCGAGGGAAATGAAACACTTCACATCTGGTAAATATATTACTCAAGGGTCTTACAAGAGTTTTCAACCTGAGAAGATCAATAGGGATTGGGTGATTGAAAACATGGAATTGATTCATCTATTAAGCCAAGCTGATAGACAACTTGGAAGACTTGACATGTATTCAGAGTACATTCCCAATATTGATTTATTCATTAGCATGCACGTGCTTAAGGAGGCAACTCAATCCAGTAAAATCGAAGGAACTAAAACGAATATCGAGGAAGCGCTGCTCGAAAAAGAAGATGTAGCAGAAGAAAGAAGAGATGACTGGGAAGAAGTTCAGAATTATATTTCAGCGCTAAACCAGGCTATCAATAGTTTAGAAGAATTGCCGTTTTCATCACGTTTGATTAAACAAACACATGAAATACTGCTTTCTGGGGTCAGGGGTAAACACAAGTTACCAGGTGAATTTCGAACAAGCCAGAACTGGATAGGTGGAGCAAGCATAGCAGATGCCACCTTTATTCCACCCATTCATTCTACAATAGATGAGTATATGAGTGATCTTGAAAAGTTTGCTCATAGTCAGAACACTTACTTTCCAGAACTATTGAAGATCGCATTGATACACTATCAATTCGAGACGATTCATCCGTTTTTGGATGGTAATGGAAGAGTGGGAAGACTCATGATTACTCTCTATTTAGTAGAAAAAGGAATTCTAAAGAAACCAATCCTCTATCTATCTGATTTCTTCGAAAGAAATAGAACACTTTATTACGATAATCTGATGCGGGTCAGGGAGAAGGCCGATATTACTCAATGGTTCAAATTTTTCCTGGTTGGGGTTATTGAAACTGCCAAAAGCAGTATTTCCGCTTTTGATAGTATATTAAAGCTTCAGCAAGATGTTGAAATTCGCGTACAGTCCATGGGTAGCCGCTCTGCCAATGCAAGTATTATTGCCAAACAGTTATATCAGCACCCAATTATTGATGCTCAAAAGGTAAGAGAAATTACTGGCTTATCCATGCCTTCAGTTTACAAACTAATCGAAGAATTAGAGACGCTAAAAATTCTGCATGAAGTTACAGGTAGCAAAAGAGGAAAAGTTTATTTCTTCAAAGAATATATTGACCTGTTTAGTAATGAACAGTAGTAGGTTAGCTCATGCTCACTTTAGTTGTGTATTTAAGTCCACCTGAATCATTGAACTCAATCCGTATGATATGGCTCAGAACTTGCAACTCAAATAACCCGAACTTAATTAAGAACTAACCTTATTTAAGTTTTCATTCATTTTCTTAATTAGTGATACTCCTTATTTAAGTTTTTGGCCATTTTCTTAAATAAGCAGAAGCACATTATCCACACGCTTAAATTTTACGCAAATTTAAATACGTATTATTACTTACTTTTATCTAAGTAATTACGTAGTTTAGACGTTCTTCAGAACTACGTAATAAAACTTAGTATGGAAACAAGTAAGAACGGCAAAGCCAAAAGGATCGAACTTTTCAACCTCAAGTCCATCAACATGCGGGTTTTCCACCTCACATGGATGGCTTTTTTTCTTTGTTTTTTTGGTTGGTTTGGGATTGCTCCCATGCTGGCAATTGTCCGGGAAGATCTCGGCATCACTACCGATCAGATTGTCAATACCAACATGATCGCTGTGGCCTCTACTGTTTTCATGCGACTTATCATAGGTTGGTTATGCGACCGGATAGGCCCTCGAGTTACCTACACCTGGTTGCTAATCCTTGGTTCCATTCCGGTCATTTTGATCGGAATGGTCCAAAATTATGAGCAGTTTCTATTAGCCAGAATGTTTATCGGTGCTATCGGCGCGGGTTTTGTCATCACGCAGTTTCACACTTCGGTGATGTTTGCACCCAACATCGTGGGCACGGCCAATGCTACCACTGCCGGCTGGGGTAATCTTGGTGGCGGAGTGACCCAGCAGGTCATGCCCATCATCTTTGCGGGAGCTCTGGCATATACGGGATCCGAATTTCTCGCCTGGAGACTTTCCATGATAGGCCCAGGCATCATGCTCTTTGTCATGGGGATTGTTTATTACTATTTCACCCAGGACACACCGAAGGGAAACTATAACTACCTGGATACCAAAAAGAAAGAGAAAAAGTCCAAAGATAACATCAGTAAAGTATTAGGAGATTATAAGGTTTGGTTACTGTTTATCATCTATGGTGCCTGCTTTGGAGTAGAACTCATTGTCAACTCCAAGGCAGCACTATACTTTATCGATTACTTCGATATGGACATCAAAACAGCCGGTCTTATTGCAGGACTGTTTGGGCTGATGAACTTATTCGCCCGTTCGCTCGGTGGCTTTTTTGGCGACCGATTTGGTAAAACCGGCGGACTCAATGGACGGGTTCGATGGCTTTTTATCACCTTGTTTGTAGAAAGTCTTGCACTGATACTCTTTTCCAGAATGGGTACCATTCCACTGATCATTGCCTCGCTGCTACTATTCAGTCTATTTGTACAAATGAGTGAAGGTGCCACCTACAGTGTCGTCCCTTTTGTCAACAAAAAAGCACTGGGTATGGTGTCCGGAATTGTAGGTGCTGGTGGAAATGCCGGCGCAGTGGCTGGTATGCTACTGTTCAAAAAGAATCTGACTGGACTGGAATGGACCGACTCATTCTTTGTGCTTGGCTTCATTGTGATGGCCGTATCATTTTCCACTTTCCTTATCCGGTTTTCTAAAAAAGCAGAAGTCATAGCTCGCAAGGAAAGCCGAAAAGAAGAAGAACTTATCCAGTTACAGCCTGAACTCGCAACCGCCACTTCATAAAAACCGACCTGATCTATGCCACAAAAATGGAGTGAACCATACAAGACTGTTTGTAGCTACTGCGGAGTAGGATGCGGCATCAAAGTGCGCAAAAGCAACAAAGGACGCCTCCAGCTGGAAGGCGACGCGGACTATCCCGTCAACAAAGGGATGCTATGCTCCAAAGGCATGAATCTGCACTACACAGCCATGGATCAAAGTGACCGACTACTCAAGCCACAAATGCGCTGGAGCCGTCGGCATCCAATGCAAGAAATCAGCTGGGATACGGCCATCGAACGAGCTGCAGCCGTATTCAAAACATTTATTCGTGAGCATGGCCCGGACAGTGTGGGGTTGTACGTCTCGGGCCAGTGCCTCACTGAAGAGTACTACCTGGCCAATAAACTGGTCAAAGGATTCCTCGGCACCAACAACATTGATACTAACAGCCGACTGTGCATGAGCTCAGCAGTGGTAGGTTATAAAGAAACCGTAGGTGATGACGCCGTTCCGATTTCCTATGAAGACATAGAACTTTCAGACACCATTTTGATTGCTGGTGCGAACCCGGCATGGTGCCACCCGATTCTTTTCAGAAGAATAGAAAAGCACAAAGCAGAAAATCCAGACGTAAAAATCATTGTAGTCGATCCAAGGGTTACGGATAGCTGTGCTTTAGCTGACATTCACCTACAGGTGCAGCCGGGCACCGACATGATGCTCTTTCACGCCATTGGTCGCTACCTGATTGATCATGGCCTGGTAGACGATGAGTTTGTCAGTAATCATACCAACGGGTTTGAAGCGTATGTCAAAGAAGTGCGCTCCAGGTCGCTTAAAGAATATGCGGCAATTTGTCAGGTCTCTGTGGAAGATATCATCCACACGGCACGCCTGATCGGACAGTCCAAAGGCTTCATCACCATGTGGGCGATGGGATTGAATCAAAGCACCGCGGGAGTCAACCAAAACCTGGCACTCATCGACCTTAATCTAATCACAGGCAAAATTGGGAAGCCCGGTTCAGGCCCTTTTTCCCTAACAGGCCAACCCAATGCCATGGGTGGACGTGAGGTAGGAGGCCTCTCCAATCTACTGGCAGCACATAAAAATCTGGCCAACCCACAGCATCGTCAGGAAGTTGCGGACTTCTGGGGAGTAGAATCCATTCAGGAAAAACCTGGTCTCACCGCTACCGAAATGTACGAAGCACTTAAGACCGGAAAGATGAAAGCCGTCTGGATCATTTGCACCAATCCTTCTGTGAGCATGCCCAATGCGCGACTGGTAGATGAAGCTTTGAAGGCCGCCAAATTCGTGATCGTACAGGACATTTCTAAAAAGAGTGACACAGCCAAATATGCCGACTTGATTCTACCGGCTGCCGGTTGGCTGGAGAAGGAAGGCACCATGACCAACTCAGAACGACGGGTTACCTATTTGCCCAAAGTCATCGATGCTCCCGGAGAAGCACTACCCGATTCTGAGATCATCATGCGCTTTGCCAGAGCCATGGGATATCATGGATTTGATTTTAAAGACGCATCCGATATTTACGATGAGTATGCTCGCATGACGAAGGGTACACCGATCGATGTGTCGGGTCTTTCTTATGAAAAACTTAAAATGCACCGATCTATCCAGTGGCCGGTGCCCGAAACGGATCATGAAGGCACTCCACGGCTCTTTGAAAACGGAAAATTTCTCACTGCTGATCAACGCGCCAACATACACACAGCAGGCCCCGAGCTCCAGCACGAACCAACCAACCCGGACTTTCCACTGATCCTCACCACCGGTCGTGTGCGAGATCAGTGGCACACGATGACCCGAACAGGGAAAGTAGCCAAACTGAACAAACACACTGACCGGCCATTTCTGGAAATTCATCCCTCAGATGCAGCGGTAAGAGGGATCAGGGATGGAGCCCCGGTGAAAATAAAAAACGCGCGTGGCGAGGTTCAGGTAGCTGCGAAAATCACCGAGAGCATCAAGAAAGGAGTCGTATTTCTACCCATGCACTGGGGTAAAAAACTCAACCACGACCTCAATCGGGCAAACAATCTGACCAGTGAGGCAGTAGACCCGAAATCCAAACAACCTGGATTTAAGTTTTCTGCTGTTGAGGTAGAACTATACCAGCCCGCTAAAAAGAAAATTGTGGTGGTCGGAGCAGGCGCTGCGGCCTATCGGTTCGTAAATACCTATCGGGAATTCAATCAAACAGATGAAATCCATGTTTTCTCCAAAGAGCAGTGGCCATTTTACAATCGCGTGCTGCTGCCCGACTATGTCAACGAAACGAAGGAATGGGAAGACCTGGTGAAGTACACGGAAGAGGAACTTCGCCAACTGAATCTGACGATGCATCCGTCCAATCCCATTGAATCGATCAATAGAGCATCCAAAACAGTCACCGACAGCCAAAATGAAACGCATAGCTATGATACACTCATTGTGGCAACAGGTAGTCGTGCGTTTGTGCCACCAAATGCGCCAATGAACCTACCTGGTGTTTTCACCATGCGTGATCGGACCAATGCTGACGATTTGAAAGAGAATATTTGTCCAGGGAGCCATGTATTGATTATTGGGGGTGGCTTGCTCGGTCTGGAATTGGCAGCTGCACTCACCGAAATACAGGTGCATAGCACCATCATCCAGCTCGGTTCGCGTCTGATGGAACGCCAACTGGACCCGGTGGCCAGTGCGATGCTCAGAGAATATGTAGAAGACCTGGGCGTGCGTGTTTATACCAATGATGAGGTTACCAGCATTTCGGAAAATCAGGAAAAGCTCCTGGATGTCACGCTAAAAAGTGGACATGAAGTAACGGCCAATGCGGTAGTATATGCCATAGGGACCCGACCTAACATAAAAATTCTATCGGATAGTGGGATTACTTGTGGTAGAGGCGTCAAGGTCAATGACTACCTACAGACTAGCGATCCAGACATCTTTGCTCTTGGTGAAATAGCCGAGCATCGCCAAAAAATGATTGGGATAACCGCTGCAGCAGAACAGCAAGCCGACATCTGTGCCCGATACCTAGCTGGTGATCCATCACAGTTCTATACAGGCACCACGCCGATGAACATTCTCAAATTCCCAAGTCTGGATCTGTGCTCAGTGGGATTGGCAGAGATCCCAGTGAATGGCAAAGGATACAGTGAAATCACCTTTTTGGACCGGGAGGCGCTCTTCTATAAGAAGTGCATCATACACCATGACAAGCTGGTGGGAACCATCCTCCTCGGTGATAAAACGGAATTTGCCGAATACAAGGAATTGATTGATAGCGGGACTGAACTTTCAGACAAACGCATGCAATTGCTGCGATCGGGACAGGCACCGGCAGCAGCCAGGGGTAAGCTGGTTTGCTCCTGCAACAATGTGGGAGAAGGAAATTTGACAGAAGCCATTTCCGCCGGACATGAAAACCTCAATTCACTCTGTCAGGCAACTGGGGCAGGATTGGGCTGTGGAAGTTGCAAATCAGAAGTAAAACGCCTGATCGACCGATCCATACAACCAGTGAGTTCATGATATATTTGTTTAGATGATGCAGGTAAAAGACTTAGTTCGTGTTTTTGTGAAAGGGGGAATCATCTCTCCCGGAGACTTTCTGAAGGTGCTTCTGATCGCTGAAAAATTAGGTGCACAAAACATTCATTTTGGCTCCCGTCAGGATATCTTGTTTGCCGCTAAAGAAAAGAGCAAAGCCATCCTCGATGAAACCTTTCAGTCGATTAAGACAGAATACGAAATCAACACATTTGAGTACCAAAACATTCTGAGCAGCTACGTGGCACTGGACATATTGCCAGGTAAAAAGTGGCTTGCATCACATATCTATCATTACATTCTCAATGCTTTCGACTACCGTACGAAACTGCGGATCAATGTAGTGGATCCTTCCCAGGCGTTGGTTCCTTTATTTACCGGACAGGTAAACTTTATTGCTTCAAGTCAGGAAAACTACTGGTATGTTTACTTGCGCTTCAAGCGCATTCAGAATGCCCCATGGCAAATGCCACTTTTAGTCTACACGGAGGATTTGGTAAAAATCGCAAAAGCCTTAGAGGACAATGACATCACTGAAAATGACTGGGACTACAAGGCCATTTTTGAGTTCCTGACCGAAAATGTCAACATGAATACCCAGCCTGTAACCGAAAATCTGATCTTGCCGGAAACGCACTTTCCCTATTATGAAGGAATCCACCGACAGGCTGATGAAAAATACTGGCTTGGGCTTTACTGGCGCAATAATCAATACAAAATCACCACACTTAAGGCCATCATCGAGCGATGCATTGAGACGGAGGTGGGAAAAGTGACGCTGACACCATGGAAGTCTTTTGTGATCAAAGGCATTTTAGAAAAAGATCGACTCGGCTGGGAGAAACTGATGGGTAAGTTTGGCATGAACCTGAGGCACTCCGCTTTGGAGCTGAACTGGCACCTGCCAGCGCTAGATCAGGAGGCATTGGACTTAAAGTTCTATCTGGTGCGGGAACTGGACAAACAGGACATCAGCACCTATGGACTGACATTTACCATCAAGAGTTCGACAGATATTACCTTGTTCACCTCAGTGGTCATTGAAAAAGCAGAGGGAGAGAACATGTACAACCTCCTCTATAGCAAAAACTTCAATCCCAACCTCAATGAGTATCGCTATTACGCAAAGGACGTCCACAAAACAGTTCTGGCTCCATTGATAGTGGAACTGAGCCTGGTCTATTATGAAAGCCTAAACGAAGAAACTCAGGAGTCTCCTAAAGTCAAATCCATCCGGGACAACATCGAAAAGGAGCTTTATCAATGCATACACTGCCAGACTGTTTATGATGCCGAATATGGAGACCCTGAAGCCGCAGTAGCTCCAGGAACTACTTTCAATGAACTCCCGGGAGATTATGTCTGTCCCACCTGTGGAGGCAAGAAGGATGGTTTTCAGAAATTGAGCATTGCTTAACCGAGATCCTCTGGAGTATTCACATTCTTAAGCTCTGATGAATCTTCCGGAGAGATCTTTTTCACTTTACAATCATCCAAAATACGCTGCAAACCATACAAACCCATTTCCACCTGATCCAGTACTTTTCGGAATGACGTTGGTTGGTAAATAGTGATTGTCGTCTCCGGATAGTCAATATTCTCTTTTTGATAGGTGATGATGTCATGAGCATCATCCATAGCATCCAACAACTTCTGAATGGTGCCTTTGGTCACATTCACCAAATCACAAGCCACAACCAACCAAGGCTCTTGCGGACGGTGATTAATGGCCGCTACCAATCCACCTATTGGACCAATGGCATTATACTGATCTACCAGCTTGTAGTGGCTTTCGGGTAAACTTCGATATTGCTCAATGTTACATGAGACACATACGTCCAACCCCATTTCGGCAAGCAAGTTATACAAGTGATGGTATTGCGCTCTACCGTTAACTTCCAGCAGATGTTTCTCCACACCCATACGCTCGCTTTTGCCTCCTATTAGCATCAATGCTTTCATAATCTTTAATATACAGGTTTTTTTGCCATCAATCCCAATGCCACTCCATTAGACCATCCAAACCCGTCCTGTGTGGGGTACTCTCCGCCACCAGCTGTGAGCGTGGTGTCTACCACATTGTACTTTTCCATCATTTTGCCGGTATTGGTATACACCTTTTTGTTGACGGAAAGCCAGCGCTCGGCAATATCCGTGGCAAGCTCTGCATTGTCATAGTGCTCCATACCTTTGATTCCGATCCATTGCAGCGGAGCCCAGCCATTTGGATAATCCCACTGCTGTCCCGATTCAATAGTAGTAGTAACCAGTCCTCCAGGCATCAGTAGATGTTCCTCAATGTAACTCATCGTTTGAATCCCCTGTTCCTCTGTGGCAATACGGAAATAAAGTGGATATGCTGTAGCCATGGTAACCTGATCTTCTAACCTATCTTCTGTCCACACATAATCAGTAAACGCTCCCTGGCCTTCATTCCAAAAGACCTGCTGTAGTGCTTCCTGACGGTCGGCTGCTTTTGCGGCAAACTCAGTGGCCTTATCCATGTCTCCTGTATGAGCATACATCCTGGTGAGAATGATCTCTACACCATGCAGCAGGCAGTTTAGATCGACGGGAAGTATCTCCGTAGTGCGAATAGTAGCAAACTTATCCTTGTCTTCAAACCATCGGGTACTGTAGTCCCAGCCAGATTCTGCTCCGGCTCTCAGGTTTCTGTACAGCTGACTCTTTTCATCCGCACTAAGTCCTTCTGCTAATTCAAAATCTTCCTTGTGGGATTCTGGACGAGGGAAATCCAGAAAGTCATAGTATCTGTTGAGGATAAGCGTGTCGCCTAAAAGAACTGTTCTATTCACCGCTTGGTTAGTAGCATTGAGTTGGTCTGCGCCTTTCATCCAGAATTCATACTCTTTCTCAATCATCGGTAAGTACCGCACGGCATCATCCAAACTGGTGAGCTGAGCATATAGATTGACCATATGTGCAAAATAGGGCGGTTGACTTCTACCCAGGTAGTAGCTGCGGTTTCCATTAGGGATGAACCCAACTGAATCAATCAGGTAGGCAAAATTATCCACCATCAGTTTCACCAGGTCATCACGTCCAGACACTCCCAAGCCGATCATGGTGAAGTAGCTGTCCCAGTAATAAATCTCACGGAAACGACCACCTGGCACTACGTATTTGCCTGGCAGTGCTATCAGGGTGGAAGTCCCAGAAGTGTCACTGGCCTCACGCGTTAGGTTGACCCACATGTTGTCCAGGTGCTCTTCGAAAAACTCATTTTCTTCAACAGACTTTACTTTTGGGGCGATAGGTTCGTCAAAATTTGCCTTGACGAAACCGGCCAGATCAAAGTCAGGACTATTCTTTACCTGCTCGTATTCAGCGGCTATTTCATAGGGGTTTTTCCTGGGTGTGCAGTCTACAAAAGTCTTAGAGTCTGGAAATACCCCGGCGATTTGCACATCGTGAAACAAAGGACCCAAGGACTCCCAGGGCTCATAGAAACCTTCCTGCTCTGGTACCTCCTTCGATTTTGTACAAGAAAAAAATAGCAGTACCATGAGGCCTGCTATTTTGAGTAAGTTCGATGATTTCATGGGTTATTAGTTAGTTGCTATTGCCTGATTCTTTCTGGTTTGAACGTTGCTCACTACCCAATCCCCCACTTTTTCTCCTTGTTCTACACCGTTTTTGATTGCCATCATGTAATGGATTCCTCCATATAAGCGACTGATGGCAGCCTCTTCGCTAGCCTGCAAAAATGAATCAAACTCCCTGGTGGGCAGTCCATATTCATTTTCTGTGGTATCTGTAAATGCAAAATTATCACCTAAATAATCTGTCAGTGTCACAGCCGCAGCTCTGGAAATCACACTATGTCCGCTGGTATACTCTGGAAAAGGTGGCGTCTGCAATAGTGGCACCCATTCTTCATCCATGTACTGATTGATCAAGGTCTCTGGACGCACCACAATGCTTCTCCACTTCTCGTCCCAGCAGCTAATAAATCCATCAAACAACGCGATGGATGTGCGCGTATAAGCCTCCACAGTTTCCGAAAAATCACTTCCTGCCGTTCTGGTAGCAATCGCCACAATCCCAATCCAGTGACCTCCCGGGGTTATCTTCTTAGTTGCAAACATGGCGTGTCCTCTATGGTGAGACACATACGGATTGCAATCCCAAAATTTTGCTATAGCCCGTTTGCCATCGTCCAGTCCTCCACCTTCTTCATATACCTGCACCAACTGCTTATAGAACTCGCTGTTCTCTTCCATGGTCAACTCCAGTGGAGGTGGCGGAGGAAACTGATTGGCAGAATCCAGGACCATCGGGCGAATCTTCATCCAGTGAGGCTCTATCCCTTCCATATAATCCGGTGGGGTCGGCTTCCAGAGAAACTTTTCATTTTGTACCGTGTACTTCGGAAACGTCCTGGTTTGCTTGTAATTATCCTTATCTGCCCAGGCCAATACATGGTCGGCTACCAGCTCTCCATAAGCAATGGAGTTTTCCTTCACCTCTTCTGGAAGTCCACTTTCTTCCAGTCTGGTATACAATGCATTTCGATACTCCTCTATCTTGTCCTCTGAAAAGATCAAGGTCTGCCCAATTTTCATAAAGGCATGAAGACTAGCCAGGTTTGGCTCAATCCGTTGGCCAGCTGGTGGTGCTGGTGGAGTGGCAAAGCCTGTCAGCTGACCACCCAGTGAAACCAGGGTATCTGGTTTGAAAGCTGCTTGAATCTCAAATGCAGCAATGTTTGGGTAAACATAAACGCGACTAGCAACAGGTGGTGAAAAAATGTCGTAAACGATTACATCTGTCAATTGCTTAATTGTTCGCTGATAGGTCTCGGGATCATTCAAAATCGCCTTATGAGCGGTATTTTCCTTACATCCCCAAAAAGCAATTGCCACCAGTGCAATTAAAAAATACTTCTTCATACATTCTCCTTGTTAGATGATTTTCGGGTAAAGTTAACCAACCACAGGAACAAATGTCAATCTCAATAAATTCCTAAAAAATACCTCTTTTGTGCAATTAGATTACCCCTTTTCTGGTATTTACATTGGTAAGAACCCGTCATACCTTTACCCTATCAATTAAACTTTTAGCATCATGTTAGTCACTATTATAGGATTCATTCTTTTAGGAACTATTTCGCTTCTAGACAAATATTGGTTGAGTACGCATTCATAAGCTATCCCATATATCACGAAAAGCCATCGGCTGGTCACCTCTTCATACTAATTAGCATTTTGTTTCGACCGGTCCGATGGCTTTTGTTATTCCTAACTATGGAATTAAGCTTATTCTTTATCTAAAAATGGATATCGATAATTTCTTGGAGGCACAAACGTCTCCTTAATTGTCCGAGCACTCACCCATCTCAACAAGTTCATACCAGCCCCGGCTTTATCATTGGTTCCTGAGCCTCTTGCTCCACCAAAAGGCTGCTGACCAACTACAGCCCCTGTAGGCTTATCGTTGATGTAAAAATTCCCAGCCGCATTTCTAAGTTTCCTTGCCGCAAGCTCTACTGCCTCACGATCTTTGGAGAAGACCGCCCCGGTCAGCGCATAAGGTGAGGTTTCGTCCACCATTTGAAGTGTTGCCTCAAAATCCTTTGGCTCATATACATAGATGGTCAACACCGGACCAAAGATCTCTTCACACATGGTAGTATACTTGGGATCTTTTGCCAAAAGAACTGTCGGCTCAATAAAATATCCAACAGAATCGTCATAATCACCACCGAACAGCACTTCTACGTCGCTATCCTTCTTGGCTTGCTCTATGTAAGCCGTGATTTTATCGAACGCCTTTTTATCAATGACCGCATTCACGAAATTGGAAAAGTCTTCAGGGCTACCCATGCTGATCTCTTTGAGTGCTGCTTCCATATGATTCTTCACATCTTTCCAGATATTGGAAGGAATGTATGCTCTGGAGGCGGCACTACACTTTTGCCCCTGGAATTCAAAAGCTCCTCGAATAAGACCTGTGGCTACTTCCTGTGGATTAGCAGACTCATGCGCTACCACAAAGTCTTTACCGCCAGTTTCCCCTACGATTCTCGGATAAGCTTTGTACAGGTCTATGTTTTGGCCGATGGTTTTCCAGAGATGTTTGAAAACACCGGTACTTCCAGTAAAATGCAGGCCCGCAAAATCCGGATGTTTGAACACTACATCCCCAGCTACTGGACCATCTACGTAAATCAAGTTGATCACACCATCAGGCAAACCAGCTTCCTGAAATACTTCCATAATGACCTGTGCTGAATAGATCTGCGTATAATTTGGTTTCCAAACCACCGTATTACCCATTAGGGCTGGAGCTGCAGGTAAATTACCGGCAATAGCTGTGAAGTTGAATGGAGTGATTGCAAATACAAATCCTTCGAGCGGACGGTATTCCATGCGGTTCCAAACGCCTGGAGACGACTCTGGCTGATCCATGTAGATATCCTGCATGTAGGATGCATTGAACCTTAGAAAGTCAATAAGCTCACAAGCCGCATCTATCTCTGCCTGGAAGGCATTTTTGGACTGAGCGAGCATGGTAGCGGCGTTAATCTTTGCCCGGTATGGACCAGCGATCAGGTCTGCAGCTTTCAAAAAAATACTTGCTCTGTGCTCCCAGGCCATGTCTTCCCAGGCTTGCTTCGCATTCATAGCGGCATCAATGGCCTGCCGCACATGAGATGCATCTCCTTCATGAAAATGTCCCAACAAGTGTTGGTGATCATATGGAGGAGACATGGGTATTTTGTTTCCTGTGCGTACTTCCTTACCACCAATGTACATCGGGATGTCCTTCTCCTCTTTGCGAGCTTCAGCAACCGCCGCCTTCAGAGCTTTTCTTTCTGATGTACCCGGTGCATAGGTCAACACCGGCTCATTGGATGGTGCCGGAATATAGTAATTTCCTTTAGGCATATTTTTCGTCGTTTATTTGTTTCTACTAGGCCAACAAAACTAAAAAAGCCATGGTTCTTTTTCAGAGCAAAGTCATTAATTCTGACAGACTTTTGATCTCCAGCTCACATTCAGACTTGATCCGACCGGTGGGATTGTAGAGCACAGGTGTGATTCCTGCATTGGTTGCTCCCTGAATATCCGTCTTAGGATTGTCACCAATCATCAATACCGATTCTTTGGGAATGCCTAGTACCTGCAATGCATATTCAAATATTTCGGGGTTGGGTTTTTTCACACCGATAGTCTCAGAGGTAAACACATGATCAAAGTAACCATGGAGCCCGCAGGCTTTTAACTTGACCTCCTGCACGTCATCAAAACCATTCGTAATGATGCTCATCGGATATTTCTTCTTCAGGTAATCCAGGGTCATTTTGGTTCCTGGCATCACTCCTGGTTGTCTGGGGCAATTGGTTAGAAAATAATCGCTCATCTCCAGTGCTCGGGAATGATCAGCCCCACCGCAATTACTCAATACCATTTTGAATCGATCATTGCGAATCACTTCTTTGGTGATCCTACCCTGGTTGTAATCGTGCCAAAGACCGTCATTAGTTTTGAAATAGATCTCCAGGAAGCGATCAGGACCATGTTTGATCTGGCTGTTCAGTTCAAACTCATGATACAGTGCCGTTAATACTTTACGGGCGTTGGTATCATAGTCCCATAATGTATGATCCAGATCGAAGAATAAGTATGAAAATTGTTTCAAGATCGATATCCTTTTGCAGCCAGCTTATTGGCAGCTAGTTCTCGATTGGAGTTCATGACATTACAGATTTGTTGATCTTTTTGGAGTTGTACATCCTTATTGAGAAACTCAAAAATCTGAGCTACCATATCATACACCTCATCTTTGATGCTATAAAAGATCCACTGATCCTTCTTGGTGGCGTTGACCAACCCAGAATTCTTTAGATAAGTGATATGGCGTGAAGTTTTTGTCTGGGTATAGTCCAGAATAGCTTCCAGGTCTGATACCGCTAACTCATCATTTTTGTATAATAAATGTATGATCCGTACCCTTGACTCATCGCCGAAGGATTTGAAGATTTGAGTTCCATAGGTTAAACTAAAGTTCTTAAGACGCATAGTTCCAAATTGGCTAGTCCTTTTTCGTGATTACCTTTGATCTTAATACAGACGTTAAAAAACGTTAGGAGGTCTAATTTATGAAAACTTTTTACGTTTATTGCGTCTTATTGTAATACAGGAGCAATATCATCTTGATTAGAACAATACTATATATAAGTCTTATCCTTTTTGGACTAGCTGCCAATGCGCAGGAATTTACAACCTCCAATGGCAAGCGAATCGTCCAGCTCACTGGAGTTATTTTCACCCCTGATAGTTCGTCGGTGATTCCCGGTGTACACGTCTACGTGCCCAAGGCAGGTCGTGGTACCACCACCAATCCCTATGGCTATTTTTCTATGCCAGTACTAGAAGGAGATAGCGTGATTTTCAGTTCTGTTGGCTTCAAAAGGCAGTATTACATCGTGCCGGAGCACAAGGACGACAACAGCCTGAAACTAATATTCACGATGGAAGAAGACGTCACTTTACTTAGTGAAGTGGAGGTATTTCCCTATCCAACCGAAGAGATGTTCAAAGCGGCCATTCTGTCCATGGAGCTACCCAATCAAAGAAACTACAACAACCTGAACGAATGGATCAGCGCGGACTATATGAAAAGTTCGTACATGCCCATGACTCCTGATGTGGCCAAACGCAAATACTATGAACAAATGCAAGGCCGTCAGTATCAGGATAATTACATGCTGCCTGCCAATAACCTCCTTAACCCCTATTCATGGGCTAGTTTCATTAGAAGTCTGAAAAAGAAATAAAAAAACCCTGACAGTGGTATCAGGGTTTTCTGGTATTTATCTCGTGTGCCGGGGGATTTAAGACCCTTGCAGTTTCTCTGCTGTGGCAATTACCTCATTCCACACTCTAAAGGTATTCTTGTAGCAGATTTTCTCGATATCCTCTTCAGTATATCCTCTTTTCAACAACTCAGCAATGACATTCGGGTACATAGACACATCTTTAAGTCCTACAGGAAGGCTGTTACCTACACCGTCAAAGTCCGAACCGAACCCTACATAGTCAATACCAGCCAGCTCTACCACCCTGTCGATGTGATCTGCCACGATCGGCACGTCAGCAAATACGTTGTTGTCCGCAGCAAACTTTTCAGCGTAAGCCTGATAAGCTGAATCTCTTCTAGACAGTCCGGTTTCTGCCCGGTAGTTGGTCATTACTGAATCCATCAAGTCAAACTTATCTCTAGACGCTTTAGACAAAAATGTGGAGCCAAAATTGATGTGAATAACACCGCCATCAGCTGCCAAATCCTTGATCATCTGATCAGACATATTTCTCTGGAAACCAGGAGTGAAGTGTCTGCATGAGGAGTGAGAGGCAATCACCGGTGCTTCGCTCAGTCGAATGGCGTCATAGAACGCACTGTCTGTCACGTGTGAGATATCGACCATGATACCGTACTTATTCATCTCAGCGATTACCTTTTCACCAAATGGGCTGACACCATTCCAGGTATAGGTGGTATCGTAAGAAGAGTCACTGATCTGGTTGTCTTTTGAGTGAGTCAAAGTAATGTATCGGATACCTCGCTCAAAAAAGTATTTTACATTGGCCAGATCGTCTTCAATAGGAGCACCGTTTTCCATCCCCATAGGAAGAGAAATCAGCCCCTTCTCGAAATTGGCCTTGATTTCATCTGGTGTGTTGGCAGGCGCAAATTTATCTGGAAAGGTGGTAGTCACATCCATAGTCATGGTGATCAATGAATCTGCAAACTCCTTAGCACCTCCATCAAAATAATATGACGAAGGAATATAGATGGACATAAATGGAGCATCCAGGCCTCCCGCCTTTGCTTTAGGATAATCGAAATTTCCTTCGGTCTCAATAGAAACATCTTCCACCTGCTTCTTCAGCATGAATCCTTTAACCTCCATTCGATAAGGTAGATCTACGTGACCGTCCACGATGATAAACTTGTCTGCCAGTTCCTTGGCGTATGCATTGAGTTCATCCTCGGTCATGGTGGAGACATCCTTTTTTTCTTTGGGAGTCTCCTTCGGTGTGGTACAGGCCACAAGCAAAGCAAGGGCCAGGCAAAAACTTAACGTTTTGTACATAATGATATGGTTACTGATTTTGGTTATTGTTCTATTTTAAGATCAAAAGTGATCAAGCGCTCCTTTCTCTTGTCCCCTACAATACTAGTGATGTGCATCAAGGCAAGTTTACTCCCTTTGGCGGCATCCAATTTCAGAGCGATTACCGCCCCTTGGTACAGGCCAGTCACTACACTGCTAGAAGTCCCTTCAAAAAAATCGGCCATTTGTGCGGCTGTGACAATCTCGTCAAACTTCACCGCACCAGTATCCAGCTCAATCATTCGAGTACTGTTGATCTCTAGAAAAGGCCAGGAAAAATTAACATTGTGATTCCAGATGCTATCTGCATTCACATCATTGGGTGAGTGAAGCAAATAGCCCGCTGCTGCATCATAGGCAAAAATGATGTCTACCCCTTTCTGATTATCTGTATTGCTTTTCACATTGATCGGAAAGTAGAGCGTGTCCGAGGATACATCGTATAAATTGCCGTAGGTCAGCTGATTATACGGTGATGCCACCTTACCCTGCCTTTGAACAATTGGAGATTCATTTACCTGAAGGCTAAAAACCTCCTCATCCTTGACTCCAAGTGTGTCGGTGAGAACAAAGGAGAAAGTGATCGTCTTTCCAGCCATGGTAAAGTCTACCGGAAACTGAAAAGTGGACATGATATAACTGGTGGTGATTGTATCTGGCTCGAAGATATCAATTGTTGTGGAAGCGTCATCGACAGTGTATTCAGCACGAAAAGAGCTAATACCTGCTGGAGCAGTCATGCTCGCATTGAACCTGACCACTGTATTGAGATCTACTGTCAACTCCCCAGGATTATCCAGACTATCTACCAAGACTGTTAGAGTTGGGTCTTCCGGAATTGGGTCTTCACTGGATCCCTCATCTTTTTTACACCCAGTGATCAGCAAGAAAATGACCAGCAGACTGGCCAGAAAGGAACTGGTAGTATTCATTGACTGAAGTTTAAGGAATTAAAAGTACATACAGTGGAGGGGAAATAAAAAAAGTGACTTATTGATATACAACTGATAATCACTAGATTTAAGTATCAGATAACCAACCTCAGCTATGAAAATGAGTTTTGACAAGTCTTCGATTACCAAAGGTATTCTTTACCTAGTTTTTATTGCAATTATCCAAAAGGCAAATGCACAAAATGATGGAGTAGGAATCGGCACCACCACCATTGAACCTGATGCAATCCTACAAGTGGAAGCCGAAGACAAAGGAATGCTTATTCCGAGAGTAACTACAACGGCAAGAACTTCACTTATTAACCCTTCTTCCCCAGGACTAATAGTTTATGATTCTGATATTAGGGCTTTTTATTATTACGACGGAAACAGCTGGATTAGACTGATTGCCTCTCCTTCAAAACTTGATCTGGACCTTAACTCTCAAAAGATTGTCAACTTAGCTAGTGGCACGAGCTCTTCGGATGCTGTCAATAAAGGACAGCTTGACACAAAACTCAATTTATCCGGTGGCACCATGACGGGCGATATTAATATGAACGGAAATTCCATCCTGAATAGCCCAGCAAGTGGTTCTCTAACTGGATCATTTCCAAGTCCGACCATTGCAGCAAATAGCATTGGTGCAAATCAATTGGTATCAGGATCAGTGGGGACCTCAGAACTTCAAACCGATGCAGTGACTACTGCAAAGGTTGCTGATCTAGCAATAACCAGTGCTAAAATCGCCAACGGAAGCATAGATGCAACTAAGGTATCAAAAGAGAGGAATGGAGGTGTTTTGACTACTGATTACGTCGTTGTATCAGGGTTAACAAATGGCTGGAACAATACCTCTATTTTTCAGGAACCCGGATTGATGGGAGTCTTTCAGACCAATACCACTCCAAATCGACCCCCTGGAACAGATTCCAACAGTAATATGCTCTCAATAGTTTATCAGGTAACTTCTTCAATTAGATATCAAGTGGTATTCGTTCTGGATAATGGAAATTTATATACTAGAGTGTATAACGGAAGCTGGGGTGGATGGCAGTAACAATTCAATAAAAAATCCCACCCAAATCGAGTTTGGGTGGGGTTTCAAATTTTCTTGTGAGAATATTTTACTCTTGAATTTTAACAAGGATAGTGATCGTTCTGTCAGCACCAGCAGTTCCGCCAGTAGATACCACTTTCACAAGTCCTTTCTTAGAGCTTCTTCCTTCTGCTAGTTCGAAAGCAAATACAGCATCCGTTGCTAGCTGATTCACTTTAGTCGATGAAGCGGAAACGTCTCCATAAGCATCTAATAAAGCGGACTCATTGCTGATCGCATCAAATTCTTCAGGACTCAACGCTGTAGTGACAAATCTAGTTTCGTTTCTTGTTTCAATGATACTTGCACCAAGTGCGTCATCAGTTCCATCAATAGCAGATGAGAAAGCTGTGTTAGCATCAGCATCATCAACTGCTGAAATTGTGTATCCATTCGTATTTCCATAGAAGAAAAGGAAATCCGTACTTGCAGAGTTCTCATCTCTGAAGCTAGCATAACCGTAAGTCATATTGTCGACTGCATTATAGAAACTTTCCTCATCTGGATTCAATTGACCTCCAAGTAAAGTTTGCTCGTGTGTTACAATAGGGTTATAAGTAACTTCGAAAGTCCATGAGGCTGTGCCTAACTGATCCTGTTTATCAACTACTTCAAAATCAATTGTTACAGTCTTGCCTCCTAGTTCTTCAGAAAGAGCAGAAGAAAAAATGAAGTTGAAACCACCACTAACATCGGTATCAGTGTAACCTATGTCTGTAGGACCTTGGAATACTTTTGTTTGCACTGACTCATCGGCAGAATCTTTGTTAACTGTTACTTGGTAATTGAATCCACTTAACTCACCAGGAGTTGCGAAAGTAACAGCCACTGCTACTGAATCACCAACTTCAAAGGAAGTTTGAGATGATAATTCGCCAGAAAGAGTAAGTGAAGGCAAATCCGGTAGTGGTTCTTCTGTGTCATCATCACCACAGCTGGCTAGAAATGTCATTGACGCTACGGCCAATAAGATAAATGAGCTTTTAAGTAAATTTTTCATTTGTTTCGATTTTTGATTGATTATTAGTTTTAGACGATTTCGTATGTATTCAGCGCAAAATAAACACACCTTTCATTAAATTCTTCTAAAAAAATCTTAGAAAAACTAAATTTGATAAGAATAACGTTTTGTCAACAACGCAGGGTGCAAATAGTTTGATACACCTGCTTGACACCTTTTTTTTAAAAAGGGTTGGAATCACGTGGATTATTGATAAATTGATCTCTTAATTGCCAGAAAGTATTAATTTTCATATTTTAATGGTTGTTTTCGACTCAGTACGGTCTCTTGAAAAAGAGATATTGTATTTTCGTAGAATTATATCATTTTTGTAAACGGAGTATAACCGCTTAATCTAACAGAAAAAACTGCTATGACCGATCCAATTTCACCTAGTTTGCTCGAAGCCTGGAATACTTATGGGCAATACTTAGCTTATGCAATCGCCGGTGTTGGGGTGCTGATCTTAATAGGTCATTACCTAAAACTCCTGACAACCTCAGACTACAAATCACGATACGATTATATCAACATGCATGAAATCAACCTGCTGTGGTACGGTTTTGTGTTGATCATGATTGGTGCAGCTCTGTATGTCAATACATTCCACGACAAAACAACCTGGCTGTGGTTCTTTGTATGGGTGTTCGTGAGCATCATGGTGGCAATGATTGTGGGCGTAATTGTTCAAAACGTTCTCAAATTCTACTACCCATTCTTCATCGAAAAAAGATTGAAGAAACTAAGATATACACCACGTGTATCTCCTGAAGGTCGCAAAATGAAGCTTCTCAGTGAAGAAGAAGAAGATGTGTACCTCGATGAAGGGATGCAGGCAGAGGAAGATGCCTTCTCAGTGGATTACGATGTGTGGATCGACGAAGTGTCAGGTTACACCAAAATCGAGAAGTACAATGGTCGTCTTCACGCACTTCAGTGCCCTGAGTGTAACTACCAGACATTGAAAGTGGATAAGGAAGAAGTGGTTCAGGAAGCTACTGAAACCGAAGAAGGCGAATTGATGAAGTACTTCACTTGCGGGTATTGTGGACATAAGGAAAGAAAGTCCTTCAACATCGCTCGACTTAGAAGTCAAGAACCAGTCTGAGGAAGCAAAAAAGATATTTAAAAGCCTCTCCCTCTGAGAGGCTTTTTTTATGCCTAGAGTTTGATACAGATGTTTTGAGGCTCAGTAAAGAAGCGCAAAGCCTCCTCTCCACCTTCCCTTCCTACACCTGATGCTTTCATCCCACCAAATGGTGTTCGTAAGTCACGGAGCATCCAGCAATTGACCCAAATAATCCCGCTTTGGATCTGATGAGCTACCCGATGCGCACACTTGAGATCATTGGTCCAGATAACAGCGGCCAAACCATACACTGTAGAGTTGGCCTTGGCAATGGCATCTGCTTCATCTCGAAATGGAACCAATGTCACTACAGGACCGAAAACCTCTTCCTGGTTGATGGCGCAATATTCGTCCATTCCTTCAATGACCGTCGGTTCAAAATAATAACCCTTACGCTCAATTTTCTCACCTCCTGTTAAAATAGTAGCACCTTGCTTTTTGGCTTGATCTACATGATTTTTTACTTTTTGCAAGTGCTCGCGTGAAACCAAAGGACCCATATCTACAGTGGTGTTGGGGTCACCTACTTTGAGCTTTTGCACCTTGCTGACAAAGGCTTCCTTAAACTCATTATAGATGGATTCTTGCACAAAAATACGAGAGCCACAGAGGCAAATCTCCCCCTGATTGGTGAACGCACTCCGCACGCTCGTAGCCACCGCCTCTTCAAATTCACAATCATCGAAAACGAGCACCGGGTTTTTTCCTCCAAGCTCTAACGAGACCTTTTTGAACTGCTCTGCAGCAGATCTGGCGATGACCTTTCCGGTGGATGTACCTCCAGTGAAGGAGATTGCTTTGATGTCTGCATGGTCAACGAGCATCTGGCCAATACCAGCTCCACGTCCATGAAGTATATTCAGCACACCGGCGGGAATACCTGCCTCTTGTACCAGCTCACCAAGTAAATGAGCTGTATATGGAGTCACCTCTGATGGTTTAGCAATAACACAATTGCCAGTTGCCAACGCAGGAGCAATCTTCCAGGTGAGCAAGTACAGTGGCAGGTTCCATGGAGAGATACACCCCACCACACCCAGTGGAGCTCTGCGGGTGTAATTGACCGCCTGACCTTCCATGATGTGCGCACTGGTGCCATCATTTACTATAGCTGCGGCAAAAAACCGAAAATTAGCAGCTGCACGAGGGATATCCACCTTTCTGGCCAGACTAACCGGTTTGCCATTGTCCTGACTCTCAGCAGCAGCCAGCTGATCCAGATTGGCTTCTATCAAATCTGCAAGCTTCATCAGGTGTTTCGAACGTTCTCCAATAGGCAATTGACTCCACATTGGAAACGCTGCATTCGCAGCATTGACGGCAGCATGCAAGTCCTCTTGAGAAGAATCTGGAATCTGTGCGTAGACTTCACCTATGCTAGGGTTGTAATTGTCCAGATAGTTGCCATGTGCAGGATCGCACAATTCACCTCCAATGAAATTTTTAAGCGTGATCATAATGAACCTGTTCTTCCTCCATCCACTGGGATACTTACCCCGGTGATATAAGCAGCTCGGCTAGAGGCCAAAAAAGCAGCCAGATCTCCCAACTCCTCAGGACGACCAAACCTTCCGGCAGGTATGGTATTCATCATACTTTGCGCTGATTCCTCTTTGGTGACTCCCTTTTTCTTGGCCCCATTTTCAATGATGGCATCCAGGCGAGTGGTACTCACTGCACCAGGCAATATATTATTAACGGTGATGCCATAGGCTGCCACTTCATTGGATAATGTTTTAGCCCAGGAAGCCATCGCTCCTCGCGTGGTATTGCTTACTCCCAAACCATGAATAGGAATTTTTACACTGGTAGAAATAACGTTGATAAATCTCCCATAATTCTGCTGCTTCATATGGGGAAGAACCGTTTGCATGATCTGGTGACTCACAAAAAGGTGCATTTCCAAAGCCTTCTGAAATTCTTCTAAACCAGCTTCCACAATTGGTCCTGGAGGTGGCCCACCGGTATTGTTGACCACTATCTCCATTGGATCTTTTTTTAGGTAGCCCAAGAGTCTCTGGATATCCTCTGGTTGGCTCATATCCACAGCCAGATATTGATGACCTTGCCCGGATAGTTCTCCCAGATGATTGGCAAGTTCCTCTGCATTTCGTGCCACGATGGTCAAACGTGCTCCTTCATTTGACAAACTTTTGGCTATGGCACCTCCAATACCTTTGGAACCACCGCAAACCAATGCATGCCTACCTTCTAATTGTAAATCCATATCCTTAAGGTCAATTCGTTCTGGCGCCTGCCTTTGCAACACGCTCTTCGTTGTTTATTTTACATCACTAAAGTAATTCATTTAAAAAACAACATAACATGAGTATCAGCAGACCTTTCAATCTTCAGGAATGGATTGAGAACAACCGGGATTTACTAAAGCCACCAGTGGGAAATAAGAATTTATACGCAGATGCTGGTGATTACATTGTGATGATTGTAGGTGGTCCTAACGCAAGAAAAGATTACCACTACAATGAAACCGAAGAACTTTTCTATCAACTGGAAGGAGATATCAATGTGCGAATCCAGGAAGATGGTGAGGCTGTGGATATTCCCATACGAGCCGGGGAGATGTTTTTACTGCCAGCCAAAGTGCCTCACTCTCCAATGCGCTCCGCTGGTTCCGTCGGGTTAGTGGTGGAAAGAAAAAGACCAAATATGCAAGACGGCCTGCTATGGTTTTGCGATAATTGCAACCATAAATTACACGAAACCTATTTCCAGCTTTCCAATATTGAAAAGGACTTCTTACCCCGATTCAAAGAGTTTTACAATTCAGAGGAATTGAGAACCTGCGACAACTGTGGGCAAGTGATGGAAACAGACTCAAGATTTACCGATTAAATGAACTACGAAAACACCCCAACTTTTGCTGCAGCACAAGATCAAATAGACCCATTAAATACGTTTAGATCACAGTTTCACATTCCAAAGCGCAATGGTGAAGACTGCATTTATTTCTGCGGCAACTCACTTGGCTTACAGCCCAAACTAACCGAGCAGTACATACAGCAGGAACTAGACAACTGGAAAGCGAATGGTGTAGAAGGTCATTTTAGTGAGGATCGTCCGTGGGTCAACTATCACGATCTATCCAAAGCTTCACTCAGCAGACTGACTGGTGGCAAAGAGCACGAGGTGGTGTGCATGAACAACCTGACCACCAATTTGCACCTGTTGCTTGCCTCGTTCTACCAACCAAAAGGCAAACGGGTAAAGCTCATGATAGAAGGTGGTGCTTTCCCATCTGATCACTATGCTGCAGAGAGTCATATGAAGCGCATGGGTGTAGATCCCAAAGAGCACCTGATTACGCTCAAACCAGCCAAAGGAGCGATTTTTAGCACCCAAGAAATCGAGGATGCTGTCAGACAATATGGTGAGGAGCTAGCACTCGTCTTGTTTCCTGGGGTGCAGTATTATACTGGCCAGTTTTTTGACATGAAGGCCATTGCTAAAGCTGCACATGAGGTAGGCGCCTATGCGGGTTTTGATCTGGCACATGCTGTGGGAAATTTACCGCTTACCTTGCATGATGATGACGTAGATTTTGCGACGTGGTGTAGTTACAAGTATGTAAACTCAGGACCTGGTGGAATGTCTGGTATTTTTGTGCATGAGCGACACAGCAATGACCCTGACTTCCCCAAGCTCACAGGTTGGTGGGGCCATGATCGCAAAACCCGGTTTAAAATGGACAACCATTTTGTGCCAAACCAAGGAGTAGACGCATGGATGCTCAGCAATCAAAACATTATTTCCTCAGCTGCCCATCTAGCGTCATTGGCTGTATTTGATCAAACATCCATGCAGGAATTAAGGGCGAAGAGCATCAATTTGACAGGCTATTTGGAGCATCTCCTACTCACAGACCCCATCATAGCAGAGCACATAGATATTCTCACCCCATCGAACCCAGCAGAACGTGGCTGTCAGTTATCCGTTTTTATTGATCAAAATGGAAAAGCGATATTCGATGGGCTGATAGAAGCCGGAGTGATCCTGGACTGGCGCGAGCCAAATGTAATTCGGGTAGCTCCAACACCACTATACAATTCTTTCACAGATGTTTGGAACTTCTGTGACATTTTTAAGAAACTCATCCAACAACATGCCTCAAAATGAGATCTCCGTACTTGGTGCCGGCCTGGTCGGCTCCTTACTTGGTTCACTTATCAAAGAAAAAGGGTTTTCTGTTGATGTATACGAGATGCGCACAGACCCAAGATCCAGCGAGGTAAAGGGTGGGAGATCTATCAACCTGGCGCTCAGTCATAGAGGAATACGCGCACTGCAACTTGCCGGAGTATATGATCAAATAAAGAATGAACTGATCCCTATGAAGGGCCGCCGCATGCATGACCTGAATGGGGAACTCTACACTCAGCCATATGGCAAAGAGCATGAGTTTATCAATTCTGTTTCCAGAAATGGCCTCAATCAGCTGCTCATTAGTCATGCGGAAAATCGTGGTGTAAATTTTCATTTTGATCACAAGTGTACCGACATCAATCTGGATGAAACTATTATCTCATTTACCAACGGCAAATCGGTCCATTCTAAAGTACTCTTAGGGTCGGATGGTGCTTATTCCATGCTCAGGCAAAAAATGGAGCACAAGGATCGGTTTAACTTCCAACAGCACTACATAGAGCATGGGTACAAAGAGCTCCGAATGGAGCCCAGGAACGGAACTTTTGCCATGGAGCCTAACTTCCTGCATATCTGGCCAAGAGGTAATTTCATGCTGATCGCTTTGCCCAATCCAGACTGTAGCTTCACCTGCACATTGTTTTTCCCATTTGAAGGCCATCTTTCTTTTGAATCACTACGGGAACCAAATAAAGTTGAAGGTTTCTTCAAGCATTACTTTCCAGATGTCATCGACTTAATACCTGATTACCTGGAGCAATTCCAACAAAACGCTACCTCTTCATTGGTCACGATCAGGACCAGCCCCTGGTGCTACAACAATTCAATGTTAATAGGTGACGCAGGACATGCCATCGTACCATTTTATGGACAGGGAATGAATGCAGGTTTTGAAGATTGCAGACTGTTTATGGAATGGGGCGAAAAACTTGGTTTTGATTGGGACAAGTTACTGGTGTTTTTTTCACAGCACCGAAAAGCAGATGCAGACGCTATAGCAGATCTGGCACTCAATAACTTTATAGAAATGCGTGATCATGTGGCAGACGAGCGATTCTTGAATATCAAAAAGGTAGAAGCTCGCCTACAAAAGGCATATCCAGATATTTGGCTACCACTTTATAGTATGGTCACATTCAGTGATATGCCGTACAGTCAGGCTTATAAAATTGGAAAACTCCAAAAAGAGGTCATGAATACATTGGAAGAGGGATTTGATCCCGATCGAGTGGAACTTCAGCCCTTGATTGACCGATTCAATAATCTAATGCAAGACGCTCACTAAGGACGTGAATGGTTTCCTGCTCTACTTCTGAAATCCCATCTGCCGCATTAGCAAAAAGATACATGGACTCCAATACGAATTCCTTATCAGCCTTATTATTGCCGATATGATTCTTCAAGGCATTTAAGAATTTCTTTTGCCACTTTTCAATGTTATCCAGCAAGTAGCGAAACTCAGTCCGAAAAGATTGCTCCAATTGCTCCATTTCCTGGTCGTTCATGCCATCGCCATACTCCAGGGCAAGTCCCTTGGCGAGACGCAGCACTCCGTCCCATTCTTCCTTATCCAGTACTCCATCACACATACACACGATTAACGAAGGATATAGATTGAGCATGTAGAGAAATTGATCCAATGTGATTTCCACATTGCGCGTCTTTTTGTATTCCTCTAAAAGTTGTTCGGCTTGTGATTTCATTAACTTTTCGGCGTGTATCATGGGCGACTGATTAAATATACAAAAGCAATTACTAATTGCAGCTATGGAGTTACCCTCAGGCACTATCAAATATAACTATTCTGTCAATAAATGTAACTAATCGTTGATTTTAAAAAATTTAAACAGTGTGATGGCAAAAAAGTTTTTTATCCAATGTCATACAAGGTAGCAATTATCGGTAGTGGTATAGCTGGAATCGCTTCGGCTATTCGATTAGCTCGCAGGGGTCATCAGGTGGAAGTGTTTGAAGCAGCGTCACAGCCAGGAGGCAAGCTCAATGAAATTACTTTGGGCAAGTACCGATTTGATGCAGGTCCATCGCTTTTCACGCTTCCACAACTTGTCGACGAATTGTTCTCCCTTTGTGGAGAAAATCCACGCGAACACTTTCACTACTCCAAATTGCCGATCAATTGCCAATACTTCTTCTCTGATGGAACAGAGCTCACGGCTTTCGCTGATCATAAGCAACTAAAACAAGAAATTCATCAGAAGACCGGTGAGTCTCCAGAGGCAGTTGATCAAGCAATTGAAAACAGTCGGCAATTGTATGATACCCTGAGTGAGTTGTTCATGTTCAGTTCACTACAGGATATCCGGACCTTTTTTAATAAAACGGCTTTCAAAGCATACTTGCGAATTCCCCGGCTGGGTTTCTTCCAAACCATGGATGGAGCTAACAAAGCCTTGTTTAGGGACCCACGCATGGTCCAGCTCTTCAATCGCTATGCCACTTACAACGGATCTTCTCCGTACAAAACTCCTGCTACTATGAACATCATCCCTCACCTGGAGATGTCAATTGGTGCCTACTTCCCACAAGGTGGAATGTATGCGATTACAAAGGCTCTTGTTGCTTTGGCTGAAAGACAAGGTGTGGTGTTTCACTACAACACGCGAGTGGATAAGATTCTTATTGAGCGAAAGAGAATAGTCGGTATCAGAGTTGGAGATAATCGGCTCCCATATGATCGGGTAGTATCTAACATGGATATTGTCAACTCTTATAAGAAGCTGATGCCCCAAATAAAAGCACCTAGTTTTCTTTTGAAGCAACCTAAATCGAGTTCAGCGTTGATTTTCTATTGGGGCATCAAAAAGCAATTTAAACAGCTAGATGTCCACAATATTTTCTTCTCTGGAGACTACAAGGACGAGTTTGAACATCTATTCGAAAAGGGGACCATCTCGGATGATCCTACAGTCTATATTCATATCTCATCCAAATGCGAAGCGTCAGACGCTCCTACCTATGGTGAAAACTGGTTTACGATGATTAATGTGCCCAATAACCAGGGGCAGAATTGGGACCAGTTGATCACTGAAGCCCGGGTAAAAATCCTGAAGAAACTGTCCAGCCAACTCGGCACACCAATTGAAGACTTCATTGAATGTGAAGATTACCTGGACCCGAGACTAATTGAATCGAAGACAAGTTCCGCCCAAGGGGCACTTTATGGCAATAGCTCAAACAATCTATTCGCGGCATTTTTAAGACATGCCAACAAAAGCCGAAGGATCAAAGGACTGTATTTCTGTGGAGGCAGTGTTCATCCTGGCGGAGGAATCCCCATGAGTTTATCTTCAGCCAAAATCATGGCCGATTCTTTTAGTTAACAGCTTCTTTGGGTTGATTCGGGAACAAAGCAGAATAACTTTCATAAATGGCCTGAATGTTGGAAACATAGGTTACTGGCTCTATCCCTCTGCAATAGCCAAACTGCACTACTTCATCATTGAAGTATTTACTCGAAGATTTCTTAAGCAGAAAATCACTTACCTCGTTCCAGCTTTGAGGGTCTCCACCAAATTTATTAGTCAGTCGAATGGCATCCATCACATGCCCATGACCTACATTGTAAGCGGCTAATACAAACTTGGTTCGTTCCGAATCCTCTGGTATGTGTTTCTCAAAATAGTCCTGCAACCATTTGAGATGCATGGTCCCTGCATACAGGTTTTGTGCAGGGTTAGTTAAGTTTTTGACTCCATACTCTTCTGCAGTAGCCGGTAGCAATTGAAGTAACCCTATGGCACCTGCCCAGGATTCACTGGTAGGGTCAAACTTGGACTCCTTATATACCTGAGCAGCGAGTAATCGCCAATCCCACCCCAGAGTATCGGCATGTATTCTGAACAGGGAATCATATGGAGACAACTTACCGCCTCCCACGGAGAAGTATTCGCTTCTGGTTCTTTGCAGAGCACTTTTGCGGCTTTTGAAATACTTGTTGTAAATCGTATAGTAGTCCGGTTTTTTTCGCATTTCCAGAATCCACGCATTTAACGTGTCCAGAAGATCAGGAGCATTCTTGCGCACTCCCCATGCTATTTGTGTGGGAAAGCTGATAGCAGTTTCTACATCCAGGTTGGGGTGGTAAGTGGAGTTTACCAATGCAATGTCTTCTTCAGCTACTGTATAGTCTATCTCACCTTCTGCAACTTTTCTAATGATGGTTTCAGTCTCCACCTCTGGATCATCCTGAATGATCAGAATGTCTCCGCCTATTTCATTGGATAAGTTCTGCAGCCGATCCACATAGGAAGAGCTGTTTCTTACCACCACTTCCTTTCCAATGAGATCAACTGGATTCCTGATCAGTGCGTTTTCAATTTCGTGGAGTTTCATATCCCGCCAGTTTGCCGGCTTGCGCTGGACGAGAACCATTTCCACCAGATTGTGGTAGTGGGTAAATGCGATTCTCTTCTTACGTTCTTTGGTGACTGTCAGGTTATAGGCAAGAATATCACCCTCACCAGCGTTTAATTTCTCAAATCCCTCTTCTAAACCTGGAGTAATATTGATCCGCAACTCCACGCCCAAAGATTTAGCAAAAACCTGCAAAAGCTCGTATTCATAGCCCATCGTTTTGCCTCGGTAGATAAACAGACCAGTGGAGCTATTATCCATGATGGCTGTGATGTAACCTCTCTCTATGATATTGGCCAGGTCTAGTTCCACTATTTCTTCTGGCGGTTCTTCCTCAGGACTAGGGGACTTGCGACTACTACTTGTGGAGGTACAACTCTGCCATATCACAGCAGCCACTACCAATAACAATAAGGAGAGTCTTCTAAATCTCATGATTCATGGATCATCTTTGGAATCAGAAGATAATCAATAAGAAGGATTATTGAAATACAACTTGAGGGTCGAGCATTTTAATCGCCGCAGTTCTGATACCTTCAGCATCATAGCCACATTCGCTGTAAAGCTCATCTTGCTCACCATGCTCCACCACGCGATCCGGGATGCCCAATCTCACCACTTTAGATTGATATCCATGATCTGCCATGAACTCAAGTACAGCAGAACCAAACCCTCCAGGAAGACATCCATCCTCTACCGTAAGAACTCTGGAGTGTTTAGAGAAAACCTCATGAAGCAGTGCCTCGTCAAGTGGTTTTACGAAGCGCATATCATAATGTGCAGCACTTAAACCTTCCTGCTCAAGCTTTTCGCATGCTTGCACCGCGTAGTTGCCGATGTGACCAATTGATAAGATAGCCAGGTCATCACCATCATGTAGTTTTCTTCCTGATCCTACTTCCAGTTTTTCCAGTGGAGTTCGCCATTCGGTCATGACTCCTTTTCCTCTTGGATATCTGATGGTAAAAGGACCCTCTGTATGAAGGCTAGCAGTATACATCAAGTTTCTTAGCTCTTGTTCATTCATAGGAGCCGCTACCACCATATGCGGAATGCATCTCATGAAAGCCATATCATAGGCTCCGTGGTGTGTAGGGCCGTCTGCCCCAGCTACACCTGCTCTGTCCAGACAAAATACCACCGGCAGCTTCTGAATAGCCACATCGTGGATTACCTGGTCATAAGCACGCTGCATGAAAGAGCTATAGATGTTACAAAAAGCCACCATTCCCTGAGCTGCTAATCCAGCTGAAAAGGTAACGGCGTGCTGTTCGGCAATACCCACGTCAAATGCCCTATCAGGCATTTCTTTCATCATAATGTTCATGCTAGAACCCGATGGCATGGCTGGAGTGACACCCATGATGCGATCGTCTTCTTTGGCCATCTCCACGATTGTGTGGCCAAAAACCTCCTGGTACTTTGGAGGCTGAGGTTCTGTTGGAACTGATTTTCTTATCTCACCAGTGATCTTGTCGAACTTGCCTGGAGCATGCCATTTGGTTTGATCTAGCTCAGCTTGTTTGTACCCCTTTCCTTTGACCGTCACACAATGCAAAATCTTCGGCCCTGGGATGTCTTTCAGATCCTTCAAAACGTGAACCAGATGGTTTACATCATGACCATCTACCGGCCCAAAATACCTCAAGTTGAGTGACTCGAACAAGTTGCTTTGTTTGAGCAAAAAGGATTTGATACTATTCTCTACCTTACCTACTATTTCCTGAGCGTTTGGCCCGAATTTGGAGATTTTTCCTAGAACTTTCCAGACGTCATCCCGCAACCTGTTATAGGTATGTGAGGTGGTAATATCTGTTAAATAGTCCTTTAGCGCGCCCACGTTCGGGTCGATGGACATGCAGTTGTCATTGAGGATGATCAGCAGGTTCTTATTGCTGTCTCCGGCATGGTTCATGGCTTCAAAAGCCATCCCTCCGGTCATTGCTCCATCTCCAATCACAGCAATGTGCTGACGTTGCATTTCTCCTTTGTGAGCAGAACCATAAGCCATACCCAATGCTGCAGAGATAGATGTAGACGAGTGACCAACACCAAAAGCGTCATAAGGACTTTCTGTTCTTTTGGGAAAACCAGACAACCCACCATACAATCTATTGGTATGGAATTGTTTTTTTCTTCCAGTCAATATTTTATGACCATAGGCCTGATGACCCACATCCCATATCAACTGATCGTCTGGCGTATTGAATACATAATGTAGAGCTACAGTCAGCTCCACCACCCCAAGGCTGGCGCCAAAATGCCCACCATAGATCGATACATGATCGATGATGTATTCACGCAATTCCGCACTAACCTGAGCCAGCTGTGATTCGTTGAGCTTTTTCAGATCCTCAGGGCTATCTATCTGAGCCAGTAGTTTACCTTGGTTGATTTCCATACGCCAAATTATTGGGATGTTTGAAGAACGAATCTACCATCTAAATGTTTAATCCATTGCATCATTCACCTTGAAGTATTCTGCAAAACTACATGTTTTTACAGATTACTTTTAAGACTTTGTAGTAGCTTTGAAGTTACTGTGAGTGAATCAAATACATCCAACACCTACGAGATCAAGCTTCCCTTGTTTGAAGGGCCTTTTGACCTACTCTTGTTCTTTATAGAAAGGGACGAGTTGGATATATATGACATTCCTATAGCCAAGGTGACTGCTGATTTTTTGGACTATGTTCATCAGCTAGAAACCATGAATGTAGAAGTGGCTAGTGAGTTCATACTGGTAGCTGCCACGCTGATGCGAATCAAGGCTAAAATGCTACTCCCACGTCCAGTACTAGATGAAGAAGGTAATGAAATAGATCCACGTGAGGAGCTGGTCAAACACCTGCTTGAATACAAACGCTACAAATCAGTAATCGCTGAGCTGAACAAACTGGAGTCGGATAGACTAGACAGGGAAAGCCGTGGCAACCTGATGAAGGAAATCAAGAAGCTATCTTCCACGGTAGATGTGGAGGCGGAACTTCAGGATCTGGATCTGTACAAACTGATGAAAGTGTTTCAGAAGGTGCTCAAACGCTATGAGTACGAACAGTCCAGGCCTACTCATCAGGTAGTGCAGTATCCATACACTATTGGAGGACAGAAAGAATATGTTCTTGATCAGCTTAGAAAGAGCCGTAATCAACGAATTTCATTCAGCAAGATGGTGGAGGAAAAGCCGGAGAAAATTCTAGTGATTTACAATTTTCTGGCTATTCTGGAATTGCTCCAACTAAACCTCATCACCCTACACATAGGTGAGGGCTTCAATAACTTTTGGGTGGAGAAACTAGATACAGAAAAAGTCTCGGAGTAAGAACCCACGAGACTTTCCTAATACTTTTCCTGGTCTTATCTCTTAGAATCTCTCTGTTTGAGAGAAGAAGAAAGAACCTTCGATTGCTGCGTTTTCGTCAGAGTCAGAGCCATGGATAGCGTTTGCTTCAATTGACTTGGCAAATAGTTTTCTAATGGTTCCCTCTGCTGCTTCAGCTGGATTGGTCGCACCAATTAGTTTTCTAAAATCTTCTACTGCATTGTCTTTTTCAAGAATCATCGCAATGATGGCCCCTGAAGACATGTACTTCACCAAATCCCCGTAAAATGGACGCTCTTTGTGAACTGCATAGAACGCACCTGCATTCTCTTCAGTAAGCTTGGTCAGCTTCGCTGCATTAATTTTAAACCCTGCTTCTTCGATCATTTTGATGATCGCTCCGCTATTACCCGCAGCAAAAGCATCCGGTTTAATCATTGTGAAGGTCTTATTTCCTGCCATTTAGATTGTTATTTATTTGAGTTCCTAAAATCGGCTGCAAAAATAAGTATTATATCCTTGCTCACCACCAATTCTGCTATTTTGTATTTACTTGATTTATTGTGAGTTTTGCGATTCACTAATAGCCACGGTGAGGCCAGATTAGTCAATGAAGGAATTAAACGCTTTAAAAGCATTACTCGATTCTCCCCAGAAAATTGTGATTACAACCCATGCCAATCCTGATGCTGATGCATTGGGCTCTTCGTTGGGTTTGTATCATTTCCTGAAGGGACGTGGACATTCTGTGGAAGTGATTACTCCTACTGACTATCCGCAGTTCCTGCATTGGATGAGCGGTAATGAGGACGTGATAATCTATGATGATTCCAAAGCTGAAAGAATAGGCACACTGGTAAAAAATGCCGATCTCATATGTTGCCTGGACTTCAATGGGATGAAACGGATCAAAAGCCTGGGTCCTCTAGTGGAAGCGTCTGACGCAAAAAAACTCCTCGTAGATCATCACTTAAATCCTGAGGAATTTGCTGATTTTGCTCTCTGGGATAACAAAGCAGCTGCAACAGCCGAATTGATCTATGACTTGATCTTGCTGCTAGATGGCAAAAAAGAGATCACCGTTGGTATGGCTGAAGCTTTGTATGCTGGGATCATGACGGATACAGGATCTTTCAAGCACAACTCCACTTCCGCTAAGATTCATCGGACTGTAGCTGAACTGATGGATATTGGAGTAGATATTAATAAGGTGAGTCGACTGATTTATGATACCAACTCTCTGAACAGGCTGCGCTTTATTGGTTACGCCCTAATGGAAAAGCTAACGGTGGATGCGGAAAACAAAGTAGCCTATTTTGTGATCAATGCAGACGAGCACGAACGCTTTCACTTGAAATCTGGTGATACAGAAGGATTGGTAAACTATGCCCTTTCCATTCAGGGAATCATGGTGGCCGCAATAATCATGGAGAGAGATGGAGAAGTGAAAATGTCTTTTCGCTCTGTTGGCGATCATGCCGTGAACGATTTTGCTTCCGAATACTTTAATGGTGGTGGGCATAAAAATGCAGCGGGGGGAATATCTGACCTGCCGCTAGATGAAACAATAGAAAAATTCAAATCGCTGATACCAAACTTTCAGCAACAATCTTAAACAAAGAAATAATGAAAAACATCTGGATGGTAATCCTGGGATTGGCAGCTTTTGCATGTCAGGAAAACAATGATTTCATAACAGAATCAGGAGTAGAAGTAGCATGTGTAGTAAAAGGAGATGGTGAGGTTTTTGCTAAAGACTCCGTGCTTTTACTTCGATTAAAAGTGACCACCGCTGATGATCAGATCTTAATAGAAAGTGGGAAAGACCCTATGCCGTTACTCTATGATCCAGAGCGACCTGCCGGTGATATTCAGGAGGTATTGACAAACATGGAAGTGGGAGATAGCGTGGTGTTCGAAACTTCAGTGGAAAACCTGTATTCAGAAACCTATCAGACACCAATTCCTGATACGCTTAATGCAGCTGACAAAGTAAAAGTAATGATGAAAGCTACGGATATGATGTCCAGACAGGCTTTCCAGGCATACTCCATGGAGCAACAGCAAAAAGCAATGGCCTCTCAACTTACTGAAGATGTGGAAGCCATCGATGCATACCTGGCCGAGCAAGGTATTGATGCTCAAACTACAGAGTCAGGTCTTCGTTATGTAATTACGGACGAAGGAAACGGAACTTTTGCCCAGAGTGGTGACAGTATATATGTGAATTATGCAGGCAAAATATTGGAAGGAGCGTACTTCGATACCAGTATAGAAGAAGTTGCCAGAGAACAAGGCATCTACAACGAACAGAGGGCAATCCAAATTGGGTACAATCCATTTGGCTTTACTGTTGGCAGAGGCCAGGTCATCAAAGGATGGGATGAAGGACTTCTACTAATACCAGAAGGCGGTAAAGGAACGTTATACATCCCAAGTCCATTAGGTTATGGAGCCAGAGGTAGTGGGCCAGTCATAGGACCATACAGTATTCTGGAGTTTGATGTAGAAGTAATAAAAGTAAGTCCACAAGGGACAAGTGTAGACTAATGATGAAAAAAGTATTCGATCGAAAATTACTACTAATCCTGATTGTGTGTGTGGTAGTAGTGGCGTGCGGTGATGATGGTATAGTTGAGGTACCGACTCAAAATGACCGAATCGAAGAGGATCTGGTGAAAATAGAGGAGTACATTCAGGAAAAAGGTTATCAGAATGTAGACACCACTAAATCCAGAGTTCGGTATGTCATTTTAGATGAGGGAGATGGTGAGTTGATCGAATACAATGATATCGTTACACTTCACTTTGCCGGCAGGTATCTGGATGACTTATTGTTTTATACATCCATTGATACAGTGGACCTTAACAATGATTCTTACGACTCTACTAAAAACTACAATCCGGTAGTCTTTACACATTCAGCAAGTGGATGGGCAATGGGGCAGGCGACAACAGTGAGTGGATTTGTAGATGGAACTACCAGGTCACTGGATAAACTTCGAGTCAATGGTCATGCCCGGATTTTTATTCCAACGCTGCTATCCACTGGCAACCTGAATGGTCGTTCGATCCCAACCAATGAGCCCGTGGTATATGACATCTATCCGGTAAAAGTGAGAAAGTAATGACCATATACTTCGCCACTCACAATCAAAACAAAGTAAAAGAAATTGCGAAGCTCCTGCCAGATGGTATGGAGCTTCGCAGTTTAGATGAACTCAACCTCACTGAAGAAATCCCTGAAACAGCCGATACCATAGAGGGCAATTCTTTGATGAAAACCCAGTATGTCTACAACAAACATGGTGTGGCTTGCTTTGGTGATGATACCGGACTGGAAGTAGAGGTATTAGATGGTGCACCAGGTGTGTATTCTGCCAGATATGCCGGACCCCAAAAAAACAGTCAGGACAATATGGATCTGCTGTTGTCCAAACTTGAAGGTAAGGCATCTCGTAAGGCTCGCTTCAAGACGGTGATCACCTACATTAGCGAAACTGGTGCGACCCATCAATTTACAGGAATAGCCAATGGCATCATCACCGAAACTCAAAGTGGACAAGAGGGGTTTGGTTATGACCCGATATTCCAACCCGATGGATTCGACACTACCTTTGCTGAAATGAGTGCAGAGGCAAAGAATCGTATTTCTCACAGAGCTAAGGCATTTGAGCAGTTAGTCAACTATTTGAAACAACAATGAACAAACCTATAACTGTAGGCATCACAGGCGGTAGTGGATCCGGCAAAACCTTGTTTCTGAAACAGCTGATGGAGGCATTTGATGCCAGCCAGGTGAGTTTACTGTCCCTTGACAATTATTACAAACCACGACACGAGCAGCCTATAGACGAAAAAGGTATCGAGAACTTTGACATGCCAGAGTCACTGGATAGAGAGCGGTTCTCGGCAGATTTGAAAAAGCTCAAGTCTGGTGAGGATATTACCATACAGGAATACACGTTCAACAACGAGAATAAGACTCCTGAAATCATCCATATTAAATCCACACCAATCATTGTTGTGGAGGGTATCTTCACCTTTTACTATGAGGAGATCAATAACCTTTTGGATTTCAAGATTTTTATCGAAGCACCGGACTACCTGATGCTTACACGTAGGATCACCCGAGATGCAGAAGAGCGTGGATACGACCTCAGTGATGTACTCTACCGCTTTCAACATCACGTCACACCATCTTTTAAAAAGTACATAGAGCCATTAAAATACGATTCTGACATCATCATCCCCAATCACAATGGATTTGACAGGGCACTCGATGTGGTCATCACCTACCTGAGAAATCAGCTTCAAGAATAATTTCCTCATTCGTTCAGGTAATTAATTGTATTTCAGTAGTTTTGTCGCGCTTTGAAAACAAGCAGAAACAAAATATCGACTCTTACTTTCATCATGGCTACAATGATGGGCTTACTGGTGGGGATCACTTCCATCACGGTAAGTTCCACACCATTGCCAATAGCTAACGCTCAGGAGCAAGCTGAAAAAGGCGATGAGAACGAAGAGGCCGATGTGGCGTTAAAAGCCTTCGATGCGATCACCTCCAGTATACAGGTGAGTCTGGAACATTCGTTTACCTTAATTGACGTCCTCCCTGACGTGGAAGAGGTGAAGGAAGAATTTTCAGTAATCAAAGAAGGACTTCCTGCTAGTGACAAGGTGCTGAAGATACTATTTCGGCGGATCATATCCCCGAATGCTCCTTAGTATCCCCACATTTCTCCAACTATTTACACAATACCATTTATTTAAACCCAACCTTCAGTGATTACTGATCTCTGAAGCCAAATTCATTTTAGAAAACTTACTAGAATCATGAAAAACAAAGGATTTGTAGTTCTATTGACTATAGTCATTTCCTTGCTTTGTATCTACTATCTGTCGTTCACTTTTGTGGCACAGTCTATACAAAAGGAAGCTACAGCAGCTACCAAGGATAGTGATGGAAGCATCGATTATGCTGAAAAACAAAGATATCTGGACTCTGTATGGAACGAACCAGTATACAACCTCCTGGGCATGGAATATACCTACCAGGATGTGAAAGAAACCGAGCTAAACCTTGGGCTTGACCTTCAAGGTGGTATGCACGTGACCTTGGAAGTATCTCCAGTAGATATCCTCAAAGGATTGAGCGGCAACAATCAGGATCCCGATTTCCAGGCAGCACTTGCAGAAGCAAAAGCAAATATCAGAGGAACCCAGATTAGCTACGTGGATGAGTTTTATCGCTTATTTCAGCAAAAAGCACCAGATAAGTCTTTAGCGTATATCTTTTCTAATGCGACCAACAGAGGACGTATCAGTCTAAACTCATCGGATGACGAAGTATTGGATATCATCCGTACAGAAGTGGAAAGTGCCATAGACCGATCATTCAATATCCTCCGAACACGTATTGACCGATTTGGCACTTCTCAACCAAACATCCAGCGCCTGCAAGGAACTGGTCGGATTCAAATCGAACTACCAGGTGTGGACAATCCTGAAAGAGTCAGAAAACTCCTTCAAGGCGTAGCTAAACTAGAATTTTGGGAAGTATTTGAAATCAATGAGATCTCGCCTACCCTTCAGGCTATCAACGATCTGTTGGTAAAAGAGCAAAAGGCTAATCTGGATGTTGACGGTTTAACAGATGGTGAAACAAACCAGTCGGCCGATGACGACTTATCCAGCTTGCTTACCGAAGATGACAATGCATCTGATAGCACAGTCACTGATAGTCTCACGGCTGAAGAAGATTCTACAGACAGTCAACTAGACTCTGCGTTTAACTCTCAGGTTTCGCCATTGTTCTCATTGATTAAGAGTCAGTATGGTCTGGTCTACGATGTAAAAGATACCTCTTCCATCAACAGAATATTTGAGCGAGAAGACGTGCAGTCACTGATTCCTTCTAACATGAAGTTTTTGTGGTCTGTGAAGCCGATCAAAAACGAAGCAGTAAATGCGCCTGAGCTATTGGAGCTTCATGCCATCAAAACAACCCGAACTGGTAAAGCACCTCTTACGGGTGAAGTAATCACTGATGCACGCCAAGACCTGGACCAAAGATCTCGCCCGGCCATCAGCATGCAGATGAACGCTGCTGGTGCAAAAAGCTGGAGAAGACTTACTGGTAACAACGTGGGCAGGAGAATTGCCATCGTTCTGGACAACTATGTGTACTCTGCACCTAATGTGGAAGGTGAGATTCCTAATGGTAGCTCGTCCATCACTGGAAACTTTACCATGGAAGAAGCAAAAGACCTTGCCAACATCTTGAAGGCTGGTGCACTACCTGCTCCTACTACGATCGTAGAAGATGTGGTAATCGGACCGACGCTTGGAAAAGCTGCTCAGCAACAAGGTATTATATCTATTGTAGCTGGTTTGGCTATTGTGATCATCTTCATGGTCATCTACTACGCGAAAGGTGGCTTGATTGCCAACGTGGCTTTGTTCTTCAACATCTTCTTCATCCTGGGAATTCTGGCACAGCTAAGTGCATCACTGACATTACCAGGTATTGCAGGTATTGTATTGACCATCGGTATGTCCATTGATGCGAACGTTCTGATCTTCGAACGTATCAAGGAAGAACTCAGAAATGGATCTGGATTAAAAGCAGCAATTGGAAGCGGATATGCTAAAGCATACAGCTCCATTATAGATGCGAACGTTACTACCTTTATCACAGGTCTTTTCCTTTACACACTCGGTCAGGGACCAGTTAAAGGGTTTGCAATTACGCTGATGATTGGTATTGCCTGTTCATTCTTTAGTGCGGTATTTATCACTCGAGTGATCACTGAGGCCTTCTCTAAGAAAGGGGACAAAGCGAAGATCTCTTTTGCTAATGCATTCTCAAGAAATGCATTGACTGGATTGAGCATCGACTTCATCAGCAAGCGAAAAATGGCGTATATCTTCAGTGGTATTTTTATCACCATAGGTATTGTAGCCATGTTTATCAAAGGCTTGACTCTAGGAGTAGACTTCAAAGGTGGTAGATCTTTTGTGGTGTCTTTGAATGAGCCAGTAACACCAACAGAACTGAAAGCGGCGGTATCGCCTTATTTTGATAACGAAGGTACTGAGGTGAAGACTTATGGTGCCAACAATGTACTTAAAATCACTACTTCTTACCTGATAGGTGATGAAACAGATGAAGCTGATTCAAAAGTTAAGGAAGCTTTGATCGAGGGAGTTTCTTCTATGGGGCTTACCTATTCGGATATAACTACTGCACCAGAATCAGGAGAGTTCATTATCAGTAGTTCTTCGAAAGTTGGAGCCACCATAGCTGATGACATCAAAAACTCTTCTTACGAGTCTGCGCTATTTGCGCTGATCAGTATTTTCATCTACATACTTATCCGATTCCGCAAGTGGCAGTTTGGTCTAGGTGCGATCATCGCACTCTTCCACGATACATTGTTCGTTCTTTCAGCTTTCGCTATTGCCGGATTACTCGGTATTTCATTCGAAGTGGACCAGGTATTCGTTGCGGCGATTTTGACCATCATTGGTTACTCTATCAACGATACGGTGGTTGTATTTGATAGAATTCGTGAAAACCTGGGTATCAAAACAGGCACAGAGAAGAAGAAAGTATTCAATGAATCACTCAACAGCACCATAAGTAGAACCTTGATCACGTCTATTACTACCTTGATTGTAGTACTCGTGTTGTTCATTTTTGGTGGTGCGGCATTGAAAGGATTCTCATTCGCACTACTTGTTGGTATCCTCATTGGTACTTACTCTTCCATCTTCATTGCTACTCCAGTAGTGATTGATCTGGATGGCAGCAAAAAGGAGTAATTGATTTTCAGAATGAAAAAAGAAAAAAGCCCGGGCGAAAATTCATCCGGGCTTTTTTTGTTAGTAGAATTCAACATAATCAGATAATTGTTAAATTTAGGGAAACTCATCTCCAACTAATGAAGTCAAGGTTTCCAGTAAAACCCTTTTTGTATTTAGCATTCACCGTTGCATTTTTTGCTTCCCTCGTAGTTTTAGATCGTGTTTTTGGCTTTCATTATGAACCGATAGACCATGACCTGGCGAAGGAAGTAAATGAAGAACCTGAATTGGTAGACGATCTGGCATACGGCCATCAGGAGGCAGATACCATGCAGTCGACGGGTCACACCTCAATAGTCAGTGAAACGGCTTCCTCTGAAGAAACTACACAAGAGGAAACTAAGAAGCCTGCCAACAAAGAAGCTAAACTAGCAACCACCGAAAGCACTTCAACCAAAAGCTATTTTGAGAAACTACTTGCGACTTATCGTGAAGAAGTGGTAGCCAAACTGGATAAAAATAAAGCTCGACAAGATATTGTCATCCGATACTATCACCATGCACCTGATGGCAACAGTGCCTACACATTAGCCAAGCTGGGTTACTACATTCATGAGAGGGAGGTAGCTGCGGAATACCTGGACTATCAGTCCAATGCTATTTTTTATGGCGACAGTGTCGATTTGAAAGATCTTCAGATCGTATCCTACGTTCTGATCAACAATGGTTTACCAATCAAAGAAATTACTCCTTCAAAATTCCATGATTCGTGGAAGGCTCATGCGATCGAAATTGGGACTGACACCACCATGCTCAACCAACCTAGCATCACACTCGATCAGGTAAGAGCACTTTCTCTTTAAGTGTTAAAAAACCTTAATTCCTGCTTATTGAGCTAATTTCTTTTCACCTTTAAGGTTGTGAAATCACTATTACTATTCACGTTTATAACGATCTCTTCTACCCTTTTCGGGCAAACTAATGAACCGATCAAAGGTCAATTAGTAGACTCTCTATCAGGAGAGCCGGTGCAGTTTGCACATGTTAGTAATCTAAGCACTGAGCAGATGACGATTACTGATGTGGCAGGATTTTTTAAAATCCCAGCGACCATCGGTGACACCCTCGTGTTCTCCATAGTAGGATACCAAAAGGTAGGTTGGGAAGTGAAGGGCGACTGGTTGACGAAAGAACTCACCTTGAAATTACCCAAGGACACCCAGCTCCTCGATGAAATCACCATCTCCAGCTTGCCTTCTGAAGAAGTATTCAAACAGCGCATCATCAATTACGTGCCTGAGGATACAGGCTTTTGGTATCATGGAGTGCCAGAGCCTCAGCCGTATGACAACTCTCCGCTCACGGAAAAACAAGTGAATAATCCCCTATATGCCATCACTCAGCCCACAAACTTTCTCTATGAGAAATTCAGCAAGCAGGCCAAGGAAAAGAGAAAATACCATCAAATCACTCAGCGCGAGTCCATTACCAACCGTGTCAATCATAAGTTCACCAGAGATTGGGTGCAGAACGTTACAGGACTGGAAGGAGACAAACTGACGAGTTTTATTTACTTCTGTGATTATTCTCTCGATTACCTGGATCGTACACCTCTGTATCTCATACAGGAAGATATGCTCGCCAAATTGGAAAAATTTCAAAATCAAAGCCCAGGATAAGCTGGAATTGGCGAATTTGAGAATATTGATCACTATAATATTTATTATTCTCAATAATCCGATTTAACTTGGAGGCGATGAGAAAAGTGTTTTCCATATTTTTTCTATGTTTATTCCTCCTCTATCAGGTGGGATATTTAGGCTATTATTGGTATAGCTCAGAAAAAATCAATGAAAAATGGATGGCACATGTGGAGATCACTCCTGATATGAAACACGTGTCTATTCCCATCTCTTTGCCTTACTGGACCGCTCAGTCTGAGTACCGGGTTACCAATGGTAAAATAGTCATTAACGGCTCAGTTTACCGAAAAGTAATGCAGAAGTACGATCAGGAGGCTATTCACCTTATTGTCGCAAAAGATACCGATACTGAAAAACTCAATCATTCCATTGCAGATTGGGTTCGGGCTATGTCCGACGGTGAAGCTAATAGCGAAGGAGGTTCTGACCTGATCAAATCAGCCGTGAAAGATTACGTTCCTGTAGCTGCCAGCTCCTGGTCCTCCGAACAAGTCGCTCTTACGCTTGACAAAACCTTTGGGGTACAACCAACTGTTGCTGTGAGATCTCATTGCTCGGAAGTAACCACACCACCTCCACAGGCCTAAGCTCCCCGTTTAGGCTATACTCATTTTTTTATTATCCAGATCATGCGCAACTACTCATAAGTAGCACTGCCTGTGTGTCTGAACTTTTTTTAATCTATCTACTTATGAAACTATTTTACTTAAAAGCACTAGGTGCGGTATGCACTATTGTATTATCTACTACTCTGTCCACAGGACAAGGATGTGTAGCTATTCGGTCTGGCTGTGGAGCCAATGTAAATGGCGGAGGACTCCTCCAAAAAAACCAATGGCAGGCCGGTACCAATTTCCGTTACTTCCATTCTTACAAGCACTTTCGTGGCAAGCATGAAGAAACCTACCGTGTAGAGGAAGGGTCTGAAGTTATCAATGACTCATTTTTTCTCGACTTTCTAATTTCCTATGGAATTAGTGATCGTTGGTCCGCTAACCTCACCCTTCCTTTTGTTTATCACAACCGCTCCTCGATGTATGAGCACGGTGGCAATCCCGATCCGGATGACCCAAACACTCCTGAGAACGAGTTCTGGCCCGGAGATCGACATACTACTTCCAGCAGAGGTCTCGCCGACATCCGGCTGGGCGTGAGCTACTGGTTATTCGAAACCACTTCATCTAGTAACTTATCTGTGGGCTTAGGTGTGAAACTGCCAAGTGGTGACTATCGAGCACAGGACAACTTTTACAATCAGGGAGATGCCAATGATCAGACCATCCACTCTGGAGTAGACCAGTCCATTCAGCCTGGAGATGGTGGGCTGGGTGCCACACTAGAACTGCAAGGATTCCATCCCATCACAGATAATATCCTACTCAGTGGTAATTTCTACTACCTGGTTAACCCACGTGAATACTACACGCTGGAAACCAGAGGTAGGACAAGAGATTTTTCAGTACCCGATCAATATGCTGCAAGACTGGGAGCACTGGCAATGTTGCCAATACATGGACTGTATTTTTATGGAGGCGGTAGGTTAGAGGGGATCCCGTCCAGTGACCTCATTGGAGGAGACGAAGGATTCCGCAGACCTGGGTATGCCATTTCGCTAGAGCCAGGACTGTCCTATAACATCCGCAACACCTCCTTCAATCTCACAGTGCCAGTGGCCATCGAACGTAACCGCGTAAAGAGCTACTCAGACAAACAATCGGGAAGACATGGAGATGCTGCGTTTGCAGATTACCTGATCAACTTTGGATTGATCTTCAAATTTGGTGGTCAAAAGGGAGGCCAATTAGAGAATGTCGGTGACCCAATCAATTTGAACTAAGACTTACTATTACTATAACAATTGTTTCTAAACTTAAACCCTGAGGCCAATAGCCTCAGGGTTTTTCTTTGACCATAAAAAACCCTGACAAAACAAGTTTGCCAGGGTGGGTTTATATCTTTCCAACTAGGGTATTAGCTTCCGCAGCCCACACACTCAATCTGCTGGTTCATTGGTTTGGTACCACTAAGCTGCATCTTGAGGTTGTGAATCTTATCTCGAAGGTCCATGTCCTGAAACATGTCACCCGTCAATTGACCTTCCAGTGATTTGATTTCGACTTCTAGTTGTTCTTTTGTCATGATGAAGAGAGTTTATAGGGTTTAACGATCACTCAAGTTATTGGATTAGTTTCAAAAATGTATAGCCTATTAAGGCAAATTATTCAAAAGGATGTGGATTTCGTCATCAAACTGACAATCCACTTCCAGCAATTTTCTTTTGACCGTACGAGCATAAATAAGCTGCATGGTCACCTTAGCCAGGACTGTCAGACTAGCTCTTTGATCCATACTGAGCCTTCTAGGCTCGCCATCTATTACACAAACCGCTCCAATTGGCAATCCCTTATCGGTCACTATGGGCATACCAGCATAGAATCTCATTTTGGGATCTTCCTGAACTAATGGATTGTTTTTAAAACGCTCATCTTCCAATGCATTGGTCACTTCCATCAGCTCATCAGGATGGATGATCGCATGTGAGCAAAAACTATTGTCTCTGGAGGTTTCCAACAGACTGAGTCCATACCTCGACTTGGTCCATTGTCGGTCATGTTCGATGATGGTGATTAGTGAAATCGGGGTATCACAAATGTTAGCCGCTAACCGGGTTATGTCATCAAATATGGGTTCCTTAGAATTGTCAAGCCCAAATTGCAACAAAGCAGATAGCCTTTCACTTTCGCTGTACATGGTCTGTCTAATTTCAAAATACGTTGATAATTGATGGTTGGTCAATAAATGTACTAAATACGTTTGCCCATATCAAAAAGTTCATTTGAGCATAATAATTGCCTTTTGCAAAGCCACATTGTTAGGATAGGTCACCTTCTGGCCGTGCTCATTCTTAATCACAATCGAAAACATATTCAGATCAAAAACAATTCCTTCGATAGAGTTGTCACCATCCACTATACGAATGCGGTCACCAATGCGGTATGGAAAGTAAAAAAACAATATGATGGCTGAAGTCACATTGCTCAGAATAGACCAGGACGCAAATAAACCCACACCTGCCACTGTGAAGAAGGATAAGAAATACACAGATAACCCTTCAAATGAGATATCCCAGGTAATGCCCAACAGCAGTAGAATAAACACTAGCAGCACGAATCGGAAATACTTGATGGTATAGACCACACGCGGCAAGGCAATTTCATTTTTTCTCCCAAATCTTCGTATGATACGATCAGTCAACTTGGTTACTATTATGTAAACCACCACAAAGAGGAGCGTCAATGACAGCTGAATGGTCAAACTATCCGCCGATTTCAAGTATTCTATGAGATACATCCAATATTATTTTCCACAAAAATAGCGGGAGTGCGGACTCAATAGAAAACATCCAAACAAGATATCGCACAATAAAAGTAAGTTGACTCGTTATTCTTTCAAACAACCTTTATTCCAACTAATATTTTGCCTTATGGAACCCAAGAAAAATATACGATACGATTTAGAACGAAAATCACCACTATTCTACTCCATCGGTCTGGTAGTAGCGTTGATCTGCGTGACTGCTGCATTCGAGTGGAAGGCCGCATACGAACCCATTGAACTTCCTACAATAAAGGAGGAGTTTCCTGAAAGTTATATCGTGCCACTTACGGCTATCAGGGATCCAGAGCCACCCAAACCTGAAGCGATCAAGCCTATCGAAAAACCTAGTCTACAACCACCCATCTTTGTAGATGAAGCACCAGACAGCAAACCGCAGCCCAAAAGTGAGATCCCAGACATACCGTTTGATGATGTAATGGCTCCACCTCCTCCGGCACCCGATCCCGACCCAGGAGTCTTCATCGTGGTAGAGTCCATGCCAAAATTTCCGGGAGGTGACAAAGCCTTCTATCAGTTCATTTCAGATCACCTCAAATATCCAAAAGAGGCCCGCAGGCATGGTGTGGAAGGTCGAGTTATTCTGCAGTTTATCATTGACGAAACGGGTAAAGCAACAGACATCAAAGTACTTAAAGGCATAGGATTCGGATGTGATCAAGAAGCCATCCGAGTATTAGAAAAACTCCCTCTCTATGAACCAGGAAAACAACGAGGCAGGGCCGTGAAGGTGAAGCAAACACTCCCGATTGTTTTCAAATTACCTTACTAATTGCAGAACAGGTTGAGCCGCTATACCGCAAGGTTAGCGGCTTCTTTTTTCACTCTTCTGGCATAACAAAGGTTACATCTATCAGTGAGCTAGGTCATAGCATAAACCATTGACGTCTAGTAGTTTAACCTACAAATAAAATGACGTCATGAATTCATCTAAATTTTTCAATGAACAGCTGAATGCCATAGTCTTTTTAAGATTTTTGATTGGATGGCATTTCTTGTACGAGGGAGCGTTGAAGCTTTTCAACCCCACGTGGACCGCTCGAGGTTTTCTGCTGAGTTCGCAAGGACCATTTGAAAACCTATTTACCTGGATGGCAAGTGAAAATGTGCTGCCAGTAATCGATTTTCTAAATATGGTGGGACTTACCGCCATCGGCCTTGCTTTGATTGTAGGGTATTGGGAAAAACCTGCCGCACTACTGGGAGTAATCATCCTTACACTGTATTACCTATCACATCCTCCTTTTACTACCTTGACACAAGTAGGTACAGAAGGCAACTACTGGATCGTGAATAAAAACCTGATCGAGGCTGTGGCTCTTGTAGTCATCTACCGTATACCCACCGCCAACTATTTTGGGTTACAAATGCTCCTGAAGAAGTCGAAATCACCCAATAAAAACCTACAGAGTCATGGCTGAAGAATCTAACAACAAATGGTCTCGCCGATCCATACTGAAGGGATTGGCAGGTGTACCGTTCGCAGGAGGTGTGCTAATTGCCGCTGCTTCCGAAGGACTGGGTAGCCAGAAAGAACGCAATCAAATCCTGAAAAGTCTGAACATCAGCGCTGAACGACCACCAGCTACTGGCCCGATGAGTGGGGATCCTGTAAGGGTAGGAATCATTGGTTATGGTGGTAGAGGCAGTCATCTGTGTCGCGTGTTGGGATTTGCAGACAATGAGTGGCTAGCAGAGATGAAAGCACAGTCCGACAAAAACCCCAAAGACACTCGCCTGAAGGACTTCATGGATCAAGAGGATCTAAATGTGAAGTTAACTGCCATCTGTGATGTTTTTGATGTGCAAGCTGAGCTGGCTCTGAACTCTTTCAATTCTAATGATAACAAGATCACCAGGTATCGCACACACCAGGAACTGATAGATAGTGGAACAGTGGATGCTGTGGTGATCGCCACGCCGGATCATTGGCATGCTCCTATCTCCATCTATGCGCTTAATGCTGGGATCCATGTCTACGTAGAAAAACCGATGACACATAATGTGCAGGAAACCTACGACCTCCGTAAGGTGGCCATGAAATCCACCGCCGTTTTCGCCGTAGGGCACCAACACCGACAAACACAAAGCTTCCTGACCGCACAGAGTGTGATCAAGGAAAACGTACTCGGTCATGTGTCCCTGGTCCAGGCTAATACTAACCGCAATGATGACAATGGAGCCTGGCAGTATCACATCCATGAATTAGCCAGTCCTAAGACAATTGACTGGGAGCAATTCCTGGGCAACGCACCTTACCAGCCTTTCAACAAGGAGCATTTTTTCCGCTGGCGCAAGTGGTGGGCATATGGTAGCGGCCTATCAGGTGATCTAATGACACACGACTATGATCGCATCAACTGCGTGTTGAATATGGGAATACCTGCTAACGTCACTGCAAGTGGAGGGATATATACGCACAGAGATGGCAGGAATGTGCCAGATGTCATGCATATCAACATGGAGTTTCCTGAATTTAGTACGGGCAGTAGCCAAGTAAAAGGCAAAGAAAAGGGGATGACATTGGTCTACAGTGCCACACTTGGCAACCAGTTTAATAGAGGAACTCTGCTCATGGGACATGATGGCACCATGGAACTTGGCAACCGCATTACCATCCATGCAGATCCCCAGTCCACTCGCTATAAAGAGATGCTGGAATCCCGCCAGATGGACACCAACACCCCTATCTACCAATATGACTCGGCGGCTGAAGGTGTAGATGGCATAACCTCCGCCACTTCCAAATACTTTGCTGACAAAGGTCTCTTATGGACTTACAGAGATGGCAAAAGAGTAGACAGCACCTATCTGCATTTAAGGGAATGGCTCAGCTGCATTCGCAATGGTGGTGCTCCGAGCTGTGGCATTCAAGAGGGTTTTGAAGAAGCCATCACTGCACACATGGGTGGGTTATCCTACAAACTTGGCCGACGCATTGAGTGGGATCAGTCTTCTCAAAAAATTGTGCCTATTGACGGCATTAACTTTGATGAAGTACTGTTGCAAAACACTGAATTGTACCAGACCGCTTAACTCTGATTGGTGGTCAACTTACTGACCACCAATCTCTTTCGAATACACTAATACCGTAGGAATTGATTAAATTGTATATAACCTAACGTCTATATGCCATGAAAATCATTCACCTACTTATTATCCTTTTTGTCGTTTTATTGCTCGATGCCTGTAACGCTAACCGGCCCGAACCTCCTGACAACTGGGTGCAACGGGTCAACAACAAGTCCATCAACAAAATCACGCTTGCTGGAGGAATTCCCATCAACTGCGCATATACTTCTGGAAGACATGTCTTGTGTGGAGCGGAGCGAGACAGCATTCCTGAAAGCTGCCATGCCTACGTCACCTATTTAGACGGCACTCCCAGAGAAATGTGGAGCATGTCCTGCTCTTTCCGAAATGACACCTTGATTTTTGATGATGGAGAGTTTAGCTATTTCTACGGTACTAAAACCAAACCATAAAAAAAACCGGGACCTACATCCCGGTTTTTAGATCAACTCCAACCTGATTATTCTACTCGTACCTCATCGAGGTTGATAAATTCTATTTGCTTGTCGTCTGACAGAGTAACGCCTATTACAGCATCTTTAGAGATTTTTCCCGAAAGAATATCCTTAGACAGCTCATTGAGAATCTGACGTTGCAGTACACGCTTCAACGGACGTGCCCCGAACTGTGGATCAAAACCTATTGAACCCAAATAATCCAATACCTTGTCGTCTGCCTCGATTTTGATCCCATTTTCTTCCAGACGTCTCTGGATGACTTTGAACTGGATTCCCACAATTTTTCTCAAATCCGTTTTGCTCAAAGGTCTAAACATAATGGTTTCGTCTACTCTGTTGAGAAACTCCGGACGTACCGATTTCTTCAAGAGTTCAAAAACCTCTTTTCGGGTTTCTTCCACTAATTCATCGGCATTATCATCATTGAGTGCTTCAAAACGCTCTTGGATTAGACCAGAACCTATGTTGGTGGTCATGATGATGATTGTATTCTTAAAATTGGCCACACGTCCTTTATTATCGGTCAACCGACCGTCATCCAGCACCTGCAACAGAATGTTAAACACGTCCGGATGAGCCTTTTCGATTTCATCGAGCAATACCACGCTGTATGGTTTACGCCGTACAGCTTCGGTCAGCTGACCACCTTCATCATATCCTACATATCCGGGAGGCGCTCCTATTAGTCTGCTGACAGCATGACGCTCCTGGTACTCAGACATATCTATGCGCACCATGGCATTGTCATCGTTGAATAGATATTCAGCAAGTGCCTTAGCCAGTTCCGTTTTTCCTACTCCTGTTGTACCCAAAAAGATGAAAGACCCAATTGGACGATTAGGATCATGAAGGCCAGCTCTGCTTCTGCGTACTGCATCAGCAACTGCTGCAATCGCCTCTGACTGACCGGCCACTCTTTTACCTAGTTCCTGTTCCAAACTTAGCAGTTTGTCACGCTCACTTTGGAGCATTTTCGAAACCGGTATACCTGTCCACTTAGCTACTACTTCAGCTATATCTTCACTGTCTACCTCCTCTTTCAGCAAGGAAGCCTCACCTTGCATCTCTTCAAGCTGCTTTTTGAAACTCTCGAGTCTCTTCTCTGCCTCAGTGATCTTGCCATATCTGATCTCAGCCACCAATCCAAAGTCTCCTGAGCGTTCTGCTTGCTCTGCCTCATGCTTGAAGTTCTCAATGTTCTCCTTCTCCTGACGGATTCCCTGAATCACCGATTTCTCATTTTCCCACTTGGCTTTCAATTCATTGCGCTTACCAGTGAGATCCGCAATTTCTTTGCTCAGCTCGCTTTCTTTTTGCTTGTCCTTTTCTCTGCGAATGGCTTCACGCTCTATTTCCAGCTGCATAATCTTACGGTTGAGTTCATCCAGTTCTTCTGGTAGTGAATCGATCTCAATTCGCAATTTGGAAGCAGCCTCATCCATCAGGTCTATGGCCTTATCTGGCAGAAACCTGTCAGAGATGTATCGGTTTGACAACTCAACCGCAGCAATAACGGCATCATCCCTTACCCGCACACCGTGGTGCACTTCATACTTATCTTTGATCCCTCGGAGAATAGATATGGCATCTACAACGGACGGCTCATCTATGATTACTCCCTGAAACCGTCGTTCCAAAGCCTTGTCTTTCTCTATATACTTCTGATATTCCTTCAGTGTAGTGGCTCCAATGGCGTGCAACTCCCCTCTAGCCAGGGCAGGTTTGAGCAAGTTGGCAGCATCCATTGCTCCCTCACCACCTCCTCCTGCTCCAATTAAGGTGTGAATCTCATCTATAAATAAAATGATTTCACCATCACTGTCGGTCACTTCCTTGATGACCGCTTTGAGTCTCTCCTCAAACTCACCTTTGTATTTTGCACCAGCCACCAAGAGACCCATATCTAGAGAAATGAGTGTTTTGGTTTTCAGATTCTCGGGTACATCACCATCTACAATACGCTGTGCCAGCCCCTCTACAATAGCTGTTTTTCCTACTCCAGGTTCTCCAAGCAAGATCGGGTTGTTTTTGGTGCGTCGCGCCAAAATTTGCAGCACCCTGCGGATCTCCTCGTCCCGCCCTATGACCGGGTCAATCTTTCCTTTTTTCGCCAGTTCATTTAGATTCTTGGAGTATCGCTCCAGGCTTCTGTACTTAGACTCTGCATTAGGATCAGTTACTTTATCCCCACCGCGTAGTTCTTTGATCGACTGGATCAGACCCTTCTCTTCAAAACCAGCATCTTTCAAGATCTGAGCAGCCTTGTCCTTTCCCGCCAACAGACCTAAAATGATGTGCTCAACGGCAACATATTCATCTCCAAAATCCTTTAGGTACTTCTCTGCTTTTTGTAATGCTTGATGCGCATTAGAAGAAAGGTAAGGTTGTCCGCCGGAAACCTTGGGATAAGTGGCAATAAGTTCATCCAACTTGTTTGTAAGCAGCTCTTTAGAGGCTCCCAGTTTTTTCAAGAGGAAGGAGATCAGGTTTTGGTCAGACTGAAGTATTGCCTGCATCAAATGACCAGTTTCTATAACCTGCTGCTCTTTACTGCTGGCAATTTCTGTAGCCTTTTGTAAAGCTTCCTGAGATTTGATTGTATAGTTATTAAAATTCATTGTCGTCTTCTGATTTTCCCTTCATTCAAGGGTGTTCAAACGACAAGCCAATCTATTTATTCAGTCATTATGTCTGTATTTCAGGGGAATGCAGGGATCATTGCGTCAATTTGTCTTACTCTACACGCATGATGAAGGCCACTTTATACAATTGAGCGGCGGTTCGGCAGGCCTCATTATTGATGTAATAGTCTGGGTTGGGTATTGAGGAGCAACCAGATAATTCGTAGGCATCACATCTTATAGCAATTCTGAAGTTTAATTCAGTTATTACTGAAATATCGTTTATAAAATGATCACAACTATCCATGGCTACATTATCGATGGTATAGGTTTCACCAACTCTATCTCTCAGTGGCCCACATAAATCCTCAGGCTCTCCTGGCGCCGGCTCTGGAGGAAAGCCTCCAGGAGGTTCAACAATCGTGATTGTTCCTGAATAAAGAAATTCGTGAGGAGAGCATTCTGTGCCACTTTCCTGATAGTTATAGGTTGCCGTATCGGTAACTATTACCCGGGTATCCAAATCCCCTGCTGATGACCCACCTATTACAAACCTATCTGTCAGATCAGGTGTGCCATTGCCGCCATCGCAGAGTTTGAAGTTATCAGGTAAGTCAGCAATCTGTCCACTCCACATGATTATTCCTCCTACGGGGATGGTACCAAAACTATTTTCCTCCACCAGTCGCTTCCAGGTGACGTTGACCGAATCGTAATAAAAAAAAGCTTGAAAATTCTTGTCATAAACCAAAAGTCCACCGGACACAGCAGTCATGGACGACCTATCGGAGGTGCTAACCCTGGGAACTAAAAGACCTTTTGATTCAGAACTGACATCCAGAACGGCATCAGGACTAACTTGTACAGTTCCGATCCCAACTCCATCTTGAGCTAAAAGAGAACAGGGTACTGCAAAAATGAATACTATTAGTAATAGCTGAATTAGGTTTCTCATTACGGTTAGGTTTAAAATGGATAGTTCATAGCATACAGTCTAACTGCTCCCGCTATACCGAACTACTCACAAAAAAGAAACAATATCTGGAAAAATGAAAAGTAAGAGCAGAAATAATAACTGAATAACTACGAAAGGTATCACTCCCTGGTAGAGATGGATGGTTTTGACTTCCGGAGGTGCCACTCCTTTCAAATAAAAAAGAGCGAAACCAAAAGGAGGCGTTAAAAATGAGGTCTGCAGGTTAATAGCCAATAGAATACCTACCCAAATCAAATCAATATCCATTGCCACCATTATGGGCGCAACTACTGGCACGATGATGAATACTATCTCGATAAAATCAATAAAGAATCCAGCTACAAAAACTAATAACATCACTAACAGCAGAAATGCTGTAGGGCTAAGGTCAGCTGTTTCAATTACGCTCAAAAAAAGCTTGTCCCCTTCCAATCCTCTGAAGACCAGAGAAAAAGCAGTAGCACCAACCAATATCATGAATACCATAGAGGTGAGTAAAGTGGTTTCCTTCATGACTTCCTTGAGCATGGAGAGATTTAATTTCCCATCAGCCAGTGTCAGGACCATCGCTCCGAAGGCACCGACACCTGCCGCTTCCGTAGGTGAGGCAATGCCTGCAAAAATGGAGCCTAATACTGCCAATATCAGCAGAAAAGGAAAGACGAACGAATTGGCCACTTCACGAGTAAATCCCTTAGCTCTGAAAGACGCAATTTCTTCAGATGGCATGGCAGGAGCCTTTTGGGGGAACACTTTAGCATAAACCACTATATATAATAGATAGCAAGCCACTAAACCAAGACCGGGTAGAATAGCTGCTACAAACAAATCTCCCACGGAAACATTGAGTACACTACCGAGCAAAACCAACACTACCGATGGAGGAATGATCTGTCCTAGTGTGCCTGAGGACGCTATCACTCCAGTGCTCAGTCTGGGTCCGTACCCGCGCTTCAGCATAGTGGGTAAGGAGATAAGACCCATAGTGACCACAGTGGCACCAACAATCCCAGTGGAGGCTGCCAGCATAGCTCCTACTACCACGACGGAAATCGCCAGACCTCCTCTAAACCTACCAAACATTAGCGCCATGGTCTCGAGTAGCCGTTCTGCTATGCCCGATTTTTCCAGCATGATCCCCATGTAGATAAACAGCGGCACAGCCAGTAGCACAAAGTTCTGCATGGTCCCATACACCCTTAGCGACAACAAGTAGAAAAAGTCTACATCAAAAACGAATATGCCAACGATAACGGATAAGCCACCCAGTGTAAAAGCTACCGGAAACCCAAGAAGGATCAACAAAAAAACCAATGCAAACAGTATCAAGGGTAGGTATTCCATCATGGCTTTGATACCGATAAAATGGCACGAAAAGACTTGAGTATTTCACCAACTCCCTGTAGACCTAATAGTAAAAACCCAAGGGGAATCGCCGACTTAATCACAAAGCGAGCAGGCAACCCACCAGGATCGGGACTTGTTTCATTAAGGGCGTATGCATTGTATGCAAACTGGGCTCCCTCAGTCACCCCAATGTAACAAAGTGGCATCAACAAAACGAGACTCCCCAATCCATTGACCCATGCTTTCGTTTTAGGTGAAAACCTGTTGTAAAACACATCTACCCGAACATGTCGGTCCTGCTGAAATGTCCAACCGGCCGCAAGCAAAAAGATGGCTGCAAACAAGTGCCACTCCAGCTCGAATGAAGCAGCGGATGTAATGGCAAAAGCATAACGCATAAATACATCAAAAATGATAACCCCAACCAGTATGACCGTAAGCCAACTGGTAACCTTCCCAACAGCCTGGTTCAGCTCATCTATTCTGTTTTCGATATTGACAACCAACTTCATTCTACTGCTAATCTATCAATTTGTGTTTTTATAAATCAATATGGAACCATTTGTACAAAATATTTACACTTATTGTATAATCGACAATAGATAATATGGCAATTGAGGCTTTTGTCCAATATACTTGCGGCAATGAGATTAAGCAGCACCATTTTGATGGGCTTGTTCATATTGGCAGGTAACGCCATACAAGCTCAGTATTTGTTGGAGTCGGAGGAGCTGCTAGCAGATGCATCTGGCTGGTATGATGGTCAAATCGGGTTAGACCAATCTGGGCTTCTTAACGGACAATATGTAGAAATCAAACGAATATCACGAGGCACACATCAGTTTTTTGTCAGCGATGAGTGGCACATAGGTCAGCTGACTTACAGGGGACAGCACTACGACAGTGTATACATGAGCTATGACATAGACCAGGACTTGCTTCTGATTAGGCACCCGACCTCCTACATCTACCACAATCAAGCCATCAAGCCGATCCAATCGCAGGTATCAGCATTTAATCTAAGAGGTAGTCATTTCGAATATTTTGACGAGCAAATTGATAAATTTCGATCAGGATTCTTTGAGGTGATTGCATCTGGCGAGAACATCAAAGTGATTGCTAAAAGGCATAAAAAGACACTGGTGGAACGAACCATCGTATTCGAACAGGATGACTCTTACTATTTCCAATTAGATGGATCCTATCATCCAATCAAACGCAAAGGCTCCGTACTGAGAGTCTTTAGTGATCAAAAAGCAGAGATTCGATCTTTTATCAAAGATCAAGACCTTCAAATCGCTCCGGGCAATGACTCTGATATTGTTGAGTTGATGGCATTTATCGATCAAAAACTACTCACTCAATGAGAATTTGGCTTACCGTAAGCTTACTGATCCTGGGGTGTACATTGTTTGCACAATCCGAGCTGGTCTTAGCAGAAAGCTATGAAAATGAACCATTAACCCAGGTATTCGCTCAGATTTCTGAAAAACACGGAGTGGAATTCTTCTACCAGCAAAAGTGGATCGATACGGTGACCGTCAATCAGTCGCTTTCTGGACTTACAGTGAGTGAGGCGCTAGATGAGTTGTTTGCAGAAACCACTCTTACTTATTACAAGGATCAGGGAAAATACATTCTGCTAAACAATGTTGTCATCATAGATCAGCCAAGTTTTTTAAACAACTTTCGAAAGAAAAAACTCAATTCCCAATCTACGCAAGGCCTTGTTTTTTCAAGAGAGTACGCCGATCAAACGAGCGATCAAAGTGATCTGGAAAACTATGTATTTGAAATTGGCAGCCGATCCAACAAAACGGAGAATGCCACACTGGCCGGATATGTCAGTGATGTAGAGTCCGGGGATCCTGTAGAAGGAGCATTTGTCTATGTCCAAAACCCTACCATTGGCACTACCACCGATGCAGATGGTTTTTACTCTCTCACTTTGCCCACAGGCAAGCACCAGATCTTCATCCAGTTTCATGGAATGAAAACTACCACGCGAAATATCATCTTATTCTCTTATGGTAAGCTGGATGTGAAACTGGAGATCGACATCATTGCTTTGCAAGAAGTGACTGTGGAGGCTGATCGTGACAAGAATATCAGCAATGTGCAAATGGGCGTGAGCAAAATAAGCACCGAAGAAGTGAAAACCGTGCCGATTGTACTTGGAGAAAATGACATCATGAAAATTGCTACCACCAAAGCGGGGGTACAAAACGTGGGCGAAGGAGCATCTGGCTTCAATGTGCGAGGAGGTAAAACCGATCAAAACCTGGCCCTGTTTGGTGGAGCCCCTATTTACAACACCAGTCACTTTTTTGGATTCTTCTCTGTTTTCAACTCAGACGCCATTCAAAACATGGAGCTGTACAAAAGTGGCATTCCAGCCAAATACGGAGGAAGACTCTCCTCCATTTTTGAAATATCAACCAAAGCACCTAGCAAAACATCCTTCAAAGGTGAAGGGGGGATCAGCCCAATCACGACCAAATTGACTTTTGAAGTTCCGCTTCAGGAGGAAAAGACCAGCTTACTGCTCTCCGGCAGAACCACCTATTCCAACTGGATACTCAAGCGTGCCAAGAGCGCTTCTTTTAGCGAAAACAAAGTTTCTTTTTACGACGTGATTGCCAAAGTGGATCACAGCATTGATGATAAAAATGAACTCACTTTCTCCAGTTATCTAAGCAGCGATAATTTCAGACTCTCTTCAGATACGCTGTTCTCGTTTTCCAATTTTGGCTATACCAACTTTGCTTCCTCCATTAGCTGGGATCGAGAAATCTCCACTGTACTGGAAAGCAAAGTTTCTGGCACCTTCAGCAGATATAACTACGCCATCACCTATGATGAGTCGATACCCAATGGATTTAAGCAGGATTTTGGTCTCAATGAAGGATCTATCAATGCTGAAGTAGATTATTACCCAACAGAAGATCTGACCCTAAAAGGTGGAATCAGTAGCAAGTATTACCACATCAATCCGGGCAGCAAATCTCCATTGAGTGATGAGTCTATTGTCAAACCGGTCATATTGGAAACAGAACAAGGATTAGAATCTGCCATATTCGCTTCTGCACAATATCAGGCTCATGAAGATTTACTCATATATGGAGGACTAAGATATGGAGTGTTCAATGAACTGGGCCCTAAGACAGTGTACAATTATCTACCAAACAGTCCAAAAAATGGTGAAACGCTAACTGACTCCTCCAGCTATACATCTGGAGCCATCATCAAAACCTACCACGGGCCAGAGTGGCGATTTTCTGCAAGATATACCCTGGACCCAACCAGCTCTGTGAAAGCTGGAATTAGTCGGACACGTCAGTACATTCACAGCTTGTCCAACTCCGCATCGCTATCGCCTACAGACACCTGGCGACTATCAGGAACCTACCTCCAACCACAAACGGCAGATCAGTTTTCACTTGGTTATTTCAAAAACCTGTTCAGAAACACAGTTGAAATCTCGGTGGAAGGCTACTACAAATGGATGCAGAATCTCGTAGACTTTAAGACAGGCGCGGACTACCTGCTCAATGCCAACATAGAACGGGTAACACTTCAAGGCCCCGGCAAATCCTATGGACTGGAGGTGTCACTGAACAAGTCCGGGAGACTCAATGGCTGGATCAATTATGCCTATGCCCGTACGTTTATCCAACTGGATGGTAACTCTGCCGAAGAAACAGTCAATAATGGATTGTTCTTCCCTACGGCCTATGATAAGCCTCATACAGTTAATCTGGTGGCCAACTACAAGCTGACCAGACGCATCAGCTTTTCCATCAACACCACCTACAACAGCGGGCGCCCGGTAACCATACCTGTAGCCGGTTTTAACTTCATGGGTTCTCAAAACATTCATTTCTCAGATAGAAACTCTTACCGAATACCAGATTACTTCCGTCTGGATCTAGGGATCAACCTGGAAGGGAATCACAAAATTCAAAAGCTTTCACATTCGTTTTGGTCATTGTCTATTTACAACCTGACCGGCCGAGACAATCCATTTTCTGTGTTTTTTGATGTAAAAGATGGAGAGATAAAAGGTTCTCAACTCGTAGTTTTTGGAGATCCAATACCTACACTTAGCTATAATTTTAAGTTCTAGATGCGTCTTACCAACTATATCGCACCTTTGATCCTGGGTCTGGCGCTATCCTGCGTTAAGCCGTATGATTTTGATCCGGACAACTTTGACAGGGTACTGGTCATAGAAGGTCAAATATCCGATGAGCAAGGCCCTCATCGAATCTCCATCACCTATACCTATCCATTGGATACCTTGCTGAACGAGTTCGTGAGTGGGGCCACCGTGTGGGTGGAGGATGGCAATGGGGTCAGGACTCCTTTTGTTCAGATAGAGGGTGGTTTTTATCAATCTCCGGAAGCATTTGCAGGACAGGTGGGGCAGACCTACCAGCTCCATATTGAGCTGCCAGATGGGTCTGCTTATGAATCCAGTTCGGAATTACTACAGGCTGCTCCGGCCATTGATGCGGTCTATGGAAAATACACCGAACAGGCCAACAGCGCAGGGGATCAAAATACCGGAGGCATTCAGTTTTTCATAGACTCTGAAACAAGTGATCACGCATACTATCGGTATTCGTGGGAGGAGGGTTACAAGATTGAAACACCGTACCCGGCTCGCTATATGGTGACCGATGATTCGATGTTGGTTTTGATGGATACGAGTATCGGGATTTGCTACAAAGAGGGATTTTCTACTGAACTCATCTATGGCACCACCAATAACTCCACAGTCAATCGAATGGTCGAGTTTCCTATTCGCTATTTATCTGATGAGCAGCAACAGCTAAGGGTCCGATATAGTATTCTGGTAAAGCAGTATGCTATCAATGAATCCGCCTATCTTTTTTACAAACAACTTGACGAAAACAACGAATCTGGAGGATCACTATTTGATCAGCAAAACGGTACGGTAATAGGGAATATCAGCAGTACCAGCAACTCTGGTGAAAACGTACTTGGCTACTTCGAGGCGGCTGGAGTCTCCAAAAAACGGGCATTCTTCAACGACGAAGACCTGGACGAACAGTTTGATCGACCCAGATTTCCTTACGCCTGTCACTACAGTCTAACGATTGTCACATCAGCCGATAGCGCTCTTTATTATGTCAGGCAAGGAGGTAATGTTTTTTCGTACGATCCATTCCTGAACGAGGTGCAAATCCAAAGTATTAGCTGTACCGACTGTTCTTTTTATGCCGACACCACACCTCCAAACTATTGGGAAGAATGAGGTTTAGCCTAAGCACCATATTGCTGACACTATCCCTTTTTTGTTTCGGACAAACCGAAACAATAAGAGAGGAAGTATTTGTCCATACGAATAGTAACTATTTGCTATCAGGGGAGACAATGTATTATGCTGCGTACGTCAATCAAATGAATGCCGGAACTCCTTCCGAGTTAAGTACGCTCGTCTATGTGGAATTGATCGGAGCAGAAAATCAGCGTGTATTTCAACACAAGCTTAAGCTAACGAGTGGTAAAGCCCATGGCGAATTCTTTGTGCCCACACTGATCTCCACTGGCACTTACCAGCTTGTGGCCTACACTCGATGGATGAAAAACTTTGATAGTTACTTCAGCATGCCGGTTACTATCATCAATCCATTCGAAGAATATGACATCCCTTCATCTACTGGTATCACTGTTAGCTTAATGAATGAGCGGGTAGTGGCCAATCACCCTAATGACCTTAAAGCCTCTATTACAAAAGATGGGAAACCTCTGGAAATCACAGGAAGGATAGTAGATGAAACAGGAAGTAAAGTTGCTGATTTTACTTCTGATAAGTTTGGACTTGCGTCATTTTCGCTGATACCGAAACGAGGGAGCAGTTACCAGTTGATTGTAGAAAATGACCAAAAAGAGTTTGAGTTCATCAACCTGCCGCTGACATTTGTCCCCTCAGGCATTTCTATCACCGAATATCCTGGGTTTTTCCAGATGATTTTGATGAGTGAAAATGATCCCAGCGGGGTGCTGCAGATATATAACGGTACCAAGAAAATCCTGGAGCAGGAACATCCCACCAACGAAGCCTTTCGAATCTCAAAAGATCTGCTACCTGGTGATGGTCCCTACCTGGCGGCATTCGGCAATTCCTCACAGGTTTTCAGTACTGCCAGTCCTCAGACTGCTCCTACTTCCACTGGCACCTTTGCTACCAGATCAAAAGTAAGTGTCCCAATTAGTATTAGTGGAAGATTTTCCGTATCAGTGGCCCCAACCAATGAAACAGACCTGCCAACGAGTAAAGAAACAGGATGGTACAATAGAACATCTCAAACTGGACAAGTTCTTAACTGGCGGGGAGTAGACAAGTTGCCTTCTGAGGTCAGCCACCTTCCAGAAATCCGTGGAGAGATCATCTCAGCCCAGACAAGTAAGACTCATGCAGGTCAGACAGTGCTCTTTTCCACAATAGACACCACCTACCAATTAAGAACCGCAAGCGTCTCTGAAACCGGCAAAATTGATATCCAGATTGAGGCAATGTATGCGGATAAAGATGCCTATTTAAGCCTCTTGGATAGTGACAGTACATTTAGTGTAACGATAGAGGATCCATTTATCTCCCAATTCGATGACCTCACTTTTCCTGAAGTGATTCTGGATTCTGCCAAAGCTGAAGAACTTGCCGAAAGAAGCGTCAACAATCAAATAGAAAATGCCTACTACCGACCACCAGGCAACTCTATCACCCAACCCATACTACCATATCAGTTTGGTGAATTTGACAAAAAATATGAATTGGATGAGTTCAATAGATTTCCCGAAATGAACGCACATTTTGTGGAGTACATCCCAGAGGTAGTTGCACGTCAAAACAAGAACAGATCCAAGCTCAGAGTACTCCCAAAACACCTACTTGCCACAGACCTACCTCCTTTGATTCTAATTGATGGCTTACCTACTACTCCTGAGAAAATCCTCAGCTTCAGTCCATATAAAATCAAAAGAATAGCAATTGATCAAAATCGGTTATTTCTCGGAAGTTTAGTGGCTGATGGGCTCGTGTCCTTTGAGACTTTTACAGGTGATTTGTATGGTTATCAGCCTGATGCCAACTCCGTAGCGTTCAGCTATCAACATGTGGAGCCTACTCGGAACTATGTATTTCCAAACTATGAAGAGCAAAAAACTACTTCACCTGATTATCGGAGCACATTGTACTGGAATCCAAACTTAAGGGTAAATGGTAACGTACAGCTAGAGTTTTACACATCAGATTTGGAAGGTGATTACATGATTTCCATAGAGGGATTTTCTGATGATGGCCAGCCAGTATCCATAAGGAGGACCTTCACAGTTGTTACTAGTTCGCCAACCTCAAATTAAGCGTGATATCTTTGGCATAGTCACACCCACAGTCATCATCAGTCAACCGCATCCTCTTTCCATCCACTGCTGTTATTCTCCTGATTCCTTGGTTGTAGGTGACCACTGCAGAGTAATACCGGTCCGCCTCTAAATCGTAGTACACATTCTTTTCATTGACGTATTCAGAAATGACCGTGTCTGCTGACTCAATATTTCCCTCCATAATGGTCAATAATACCTCAGGATTGTCATCATTGATGGTGAGCTTGACTTGGAGTTCCCCAAAGAATGGTCCTCTATCACAATCACACAAGCCGTCATCACAAGCTGAAAGTGTAGTCAGTAATACTAGAAGTAATCCAATTAGTATGTTTTTCATCAATCTCCCGTTAAAAAGCCAGTAATTGCAAGGTAAAGATGGTGCTTGCTCAGTCTGTAAGAACGAGCATCGAGGTAAGAATACCCCATTTTCAACCATCCATAGCCCTTCAAATCAAGTGCGACACCTATCCGGGGCACAATTTCCCATCCATTATCTGGCCGGCTTTCGGTTCCAGCATATCGGCCCCAGGTATATACTCCATTGAGCTGCACAAACCCAGCCAGTGGGACTCGTTCAAACCCTTTGAAGTATTCCGCACCAGCTCCAATGAAAAAGCGCTCCTCTCTCCATTGATAAAAAAGATTATTTCCCTGGTATTCCAATATTTTCTTCCGGTAAGGCCGTGCATCAAACGTCACAAATCCAACGATATTTCTTTTCGCATTGACCATGCCCAGCTCCATGCCAAGTAGATAGTCTTCGTGGTTGAGATCGTTGCGTAAGGAGAGATAACCAGCCGGTCTTGGGGTGTATTCATCCCAGTCAGAGGTCTGACCAATAACCGGTAGGAACCAAATGACCATCAAGTTGCTTAATAGGAAAGTCTTCATAGTATTTAGGCAAGTGCTTGATTATCAACCACCATAAATCGGGCCAAAACCAAATCTGAGTGATAAAAGTAGCAGAATAGACGAATTATTGTTAGTGTATAAATTGGACTTAACTTTGCGTCATGGAAAAAAAGGACATTCGTAAACTCAATCTCGAAAAGCTCACCGAATACTTTACCCACGAAGGGGAAAAAGCCTTCAGAGCACGTCAGGTTTGGGAGTGGCTTTGGCAAAAGTCTGCCCGATCGTTTGACGAGATGACCAATCTCTCCAAATCTTTACGGGAAAAGCTGCAGGCAGAGTTCGAAATTCGTCCGATTTCCATAGCCACAGAGCAAAAATCATCCGATGGCACCATCAAATCTGCCTTCAAATTATTTGATGATGAATTGATAGAGGGAGTACTGATCCCGGCAGATGACCGGATGACAGCTTGTGTATCGTCACAGGTGGGTTGTTCACTCAGCTGTAAGTTTTGTGCCACAGGATACATGGATCGCAAACGCAACCTGGAAGCGGGTGAAATCTATGACCAGGTCGTAGCGATTGATAGTCAGGCTAAAAAATCCTTTAATCTCCCATTGTCCAACATCGTATTCATGGGAATGGGCGAACCTTTACTTAACTATAAAAACGTCCTGGAGGGAATAGACAGAATCACGGCTGAAGATGGCTTGAACATGTCTCCAAAACGAATCACAGTCTCCACAGCAGGTATCGCCAAAATGATCAAAAAGCTGGCTGATGATGAAGTAAAGTTCAATCTTGCCCTGTCGTTACATGCCGCAGATGACACCAAGCGAAACCAGATCATGCCCATCAATGAAACCAACACACTAGAAGCACTGAAAGAGGCATTGCTGTACTTCTACGACAAGAGCAGAAACAAGATCACTTTCGAATACATTCTATTTTACAACTTCAATGACACCATAGAGGATGCTGAGAAGCTGCTCAAGTTTGCTAAGCAAATCCCCTCCAAAGTGAACATCATCGAGTACAATCCAATCTCAGAAGCCAATTTTAAAAACACGGAAGCTGACCGACTGGATAAGTTTGCAGATCATCTGAAAAAGAATGGCATAATCGTGAACGTACGCCGGAGCAGAGGGAAGGACATTGATGCCGCTTGCGGACAGCTAGCTAATAAGAATAAAGCGGCCTGATCAACAAAATCTGTGTACAAGTGTTTCTTGCTTCATGAAAGCAATACTCACCTTAGCACTAATCCTTACTGCCTTCAACACCGGTTTGGTATGGCTGGTACAATTGGTCCATTATCCTGGGTTTGCCCAGGTAGGTAAAGATGCTTATCGGGTTTATCAGGAGTTTCACATGCGCACCATTAGCTATATTGTGGCACCCTCCATGCTCCTCGAACTATTCCTTTCACTCGGATTATTATTCTATCTGAAGGATATTGGCGCCACGTGGATTTACTATCTATCGCTGGCACTTCTAGCTGTGATTTGGCTGAACACTGCCTTCTGGGCTATCCCGGCCCACAACCAATTACTGCATAACGGATTGGATACTGATCTTATAGCAAAACTGGTAAACATCAACTGGTGGCGAACCGTCTGCTGGTCTATCAGGACTCTGGTGCTGGGTTACCTGGTATATAAAGTGCTCTGCCAATAATCATTTATGACCATCCTGAACTGTACCAGTACACAAGTACAACAATAAGAATCAATAGTAGTAATAGATAAAGGCCACTGAAGACTACCCCTAGAATTGCCAACACACGCTGTTCCTTGCTTTGAAGCTTCTCGTATTTTTTAAGTGAAAGAATACCTGTTACCAAACCCACTATACAGAGTGGAAAGAAAAGAAAACTGCCAATAGCGGAAATAAATGAGATCAACCCCAAAGTCTTGGCTTTTCGCAAAGTTTCTGGATCATCGCCCAGCTGCTTAGAATCCTTAACTGCCCGCCTGAGACTCTTCCTCAGGTCCTTTTTAGAAATCTTGCCTTGTGGTTTATGCTCAACCTTCAGTACTTCCTCATCATTAACTTGTTCAATGAGCTTACTGATTTCAGCCTTTTTGACTGGTGATAATTCTTTGATTAACGATGCCTCCGGAGTAATACTTGCCACAAAAGGTATCTCCAATGCAGTAGTATCCAAAGCAATATTGCTGGCCACAAGCTCATCTCCCTTCTGCGGCACTCGCTGTGAAGCATTGGTGACACGGCGATACTTAAAAGGTAGTTTTTCCTGCTTAGAGGAATACAGATCTGAACAAGTTTGGCGCGACACACTGCAACCAACCATTGATAGCAGTACAAAAAGTAGAAGGACCCTGGTCATTTGATCATACTGGAAGCTCCCACTAAATTTAATGATTTACTTTTACATCCTTGCCAAATGTTTGCCAAACCGTTTCATCACCCATAGATGAAGTAATGCCTGAGTATTGATGTAGACAAACCACGGTAGTCTGGGAACAAACTCATGGATAGCCGCAATGACATATTGGCCATCCAGTACAGATCTAAATTCCAACCAACCATAATCGGTACGCTTGGCTAACATTCCGCCAACAATAAAGAACAGTTGGCGCTTCTCATCACTGCGGTCACGAACATACTGCAGTTTCAAAAGTGACTTCCCCAAAAGACAAAAACTAACAAACTCTCCTTCTTCTGCTACCCGAATCAATGACCCAAATGATTTGGGTAGCCACCGGAGGTATTCTTCTGACACCTCTATGGCATTCATTCCTGACCTGTTGGGCAACCGTTGTACACTTCTCACCGTGTTTTTGATCCTTCTGGAAGCGGTGCCATGGGGCATTTTGGGTAAGTGATCCCGCTGTGCCAACACCTCATGTACCGATTCCTCGAAGGTCATGTACTGAAGATCTAGCCGCTCAATAAGTGGATGTGGACTCACGGTCATGGTATGGCGGAGACTCTCAATCAGAGGTGACACAAACGTGGTACTGCTATCTGAAAACAGTGCCACCCAAAGCTTGGACAATCCCAGAGAAAAAAAAGGAACGGAAACAATGGGTCGTCTTTTCCCAAGAATTGAGGCTGTTTTCTTGAGCATTCCCATGTAGGTAGTTTTCTCACTTCCTCCTATTTCCATGGCCTGGCCGTAAGTCTCTCCGTTTCCAATACAATGGTCGATGATCGTTAGGACATCTCTAAGTGCAATGGGCTGTGTTTCGGATTTGGTCCACTCTGGACACAGCATGGCTGGTAAACGCTGTACCAGCTTTTCAACAATCTGAAAAGAAGAGCCCCCAGGCCCGACTATTATTCCAGCTCTTAGTGCCGTGAGTGCAGGTTTTCGTGCTCCTAGCGTTTGTTCCACTTCATAGCGACTCCTCAGATGCCGCGAATATTTACTTTTTTCTTTTGGGAGAATACCACCAATAAATACGATTTGCTTGATTCCCACAAGTTCACTTGCCCTGGAAAAATTATCAGCAAGGAGTAGGTCCGTATCATCAAAGGTTCCCTGATTCAGTCGGGTAGATGGCTGCATCGAGTGTACCAGATACAAAGCAAAATCAGCTCCCTCCAATGCCTTAATTGTGCTGGAAACAGAGTACATATCCACCTTGCGCCACTCCACACCATCACGTAGGGATGATTTCATTTCACGCCGGCTCAGGGCTATGATCTCATACTTATCAGAGAAGCGCTCGATGAACCACCGACCGATAAATCCGGTAGCTCCGGCAATGAACACCTTTGGTTTCATGTGAACGAAACCGACTGTTAAGGGATAAGTTTAATGTGATTGGGCTTATTTCTTACTCGCATTGAAGAGTTTTTGCTTCTCCTCTTTGGTAAGGCTATCGTATCCCGAGTGAGATATTTTGTCCAGAATGGCATCAATCTCTTCCTGCTCCGTTTTGGAAGAACTTCCAGATGATTTACTACGTGGTTTGGATTTTTTAGGAGCTGATCGGTGGGTGACCTTGATTTTTGGTGTAGCCACAAAAAAGCTTTTGACCCAGTTGATGAAACCAATGACCCATGCACCGAGATCATTGCCATTGCGAAGCTGAGCTATGAACAGCCACCCCATCAGTGCTCCACCCAGGTGGGCAATGTTACCTCCGGCATTACCTCCCACACTTCCCAGAAATGAAATCACTACATAAAAAGCAGCAATATATTTGATCCTAACAGGACCTAGAAATAACAGGAAGAAGGTATAGTTGGGCATAAAAACTGCCGCCGCGACTACTATGGCATATACAGCTGCAGAAGCGCCTACCATGCCGCTGATAGCCGGAGCCTGCTCCTGATAAAAAGGAATCAAATTATAGACCATCAAATAGGCCAGACCACCGGCCAAAGCACCAAGCACATAGATACTGATAACCCGGTTGTTCCCTAAAAACTCCAGGATCAATTTACTGAACCAGTAGAATATCAGCATGTTGAATAGTATGTGAAATATCCCGGTCAGACTATGGGCGAAAGCATATGTAATGATGGTCCAGGGACGAAGAATAAAATCTCCAATCATGGGAGGAATGGAGAACTGATTGTACACAGCCTGAAAAACTGGATCAATCCCAGACACACGACTCACCACCATCAAAACTCCTAATACAAGGAAAATGATCACATTAATAATGATCAGCTGGGCTGGTGCATTATTCGGTTTGTTCCAGGCATTTTTAAAATCGTCCAGTATGCTATTGTTCATCAGTAAAAGCGTCTTCTATCTTCTTTCCACATCTTGAGCAGAATGTAGGCAATCAACATCCCACCAAGGTGTGCAAGGTGCGCCACATTATCCCCTGGCATCCTACTAAATTCGCTATAAAGTTCATATAGTCCATAAAAGAGAACTAAATATTTGGCTTTAATCGGTATGGGAGGAAACAACAAAAACAGTTGAGTGTTTGGAAATAGCATCCCGAATGCCATCAAAATACCAAACACGGCTCCCGAGGCACCAACCATAACACCATCTACATACAAGTGGTAGATCTGATTGACAAACTGAAGGGCCTGATCTTGATAAGACCTGCTATTTGGGGAGTCATAGTACTGCTCAGAAAACTCTGCAAGCATCTGCGTGTGTTGGCTACTGACCTTATACTCCACTATAAACATCTCAAAAGCACCCGGATCGGGGTTTTCCACGAAGGAATTGTAATCCTGCCTGATCTGATTCTTTTCAAAGAAATCTGCCACACCAAACAGCACTCCCGCTCCAATTCCGCAAATCAGGTAAAAGGTGAGGAAGCGCTTTGGGCCCCACACCTGCTCCAGTAATGGACCAAAGATGAAGACCGCAAACATGTTTCCCAGAATGTGTCCAAAATTTGCATGAAGCCACATGTAAGTGAGAAACTGATAAGGAGCGAACTCGTCAGAAAACACAACTCGCAAGCCGCCAAAGTGCTCAAGTGGAAGGTTCAAAAAAGATTGAATGATGAAAATCACTACATTGATCAGTAGGATGTTTTTCACCATTGGCGTTAATCGCATCATGAGCTAAACCAGCTTTTTATTTTGTCTAAACTAATTAATTTATAGGTCGGACTACCGTCCGGTGTGTAGTTGGGCTGCTTGCAGGCAAACAGCTGGTCGATCAGCTGTTCTGCTTCCTGATCTCCCATGCTCTTACATTTGATGGCTGCCGTTCGTTTTGCCAAACTTCTACACAAATTATCTTTTTGATGCAGTCCTAACTCTCTGCGGTTAAACTTATACTGCTCCAAAAGTTCCTCAAATATTTCTTTCTCATTACAGTTGGACAGTTCTGCAGGTACACCCTGGATCACAATCATGTGCTGCCCCATCTCCTCAAACTCAAACCCCAACTGTTGGATCTCAGATTTTATCTCCATAACGAGTGAATAATCAGATGGGTTTAGAGAAATCTGCTGAGGGAAGAGCGTACTCTGTGATGCCCCCTTGTCGGATTTTAGTCGTGCATCGTATCGTTCAAACAAAATCCGCTCAAAAGCCGCGCGCTCATCAATAATAGTCATCCCGGATTTTACCTGCCTGATCAGGTAGCGATTGTGCAGACGATAGATCTTGCTTGGCATTAACTGGTCCTCATCTACTTCATCATCTATGCGGCTACTGAATGTTACGGTAGGACTCGGCATTTCCTGCTCTAACTGATCATCCGGTATAATATCTTCTTTCCGAGCAAAATCATACAGCGACTCCCAGTTTTTGGCCATGTCGCGCTTGGCATCAATGTTTTTGAACTGGGCGTATTGATTGTCTTTGGTGCTGGATGTTTGTGAATAGCTTGTTGATCGATCCGGACTGGTAAACTGCTCGAAGTTCACATCTGTATTGAAATCCAGAGAAGGCGTTACATTAAACGAACCCAACGCCTGCTTTACCGATGAATTGATGATCCCATAGAGCATGCGATCATCATCAAATTTGACCTCCGTTTTTGTCGGGTGCACGTTGATATCTACATGGAGTGGGTCCATCTCTATAAACAGCACATAGAATGGATAGTAATCCTCTTTTAAAAGACCTTGGAAGGCGGTATTGACGGCATGGTTCAGATAATTATTTCTAATGTATCGTCCGTTCACAAAGAAAAACTGCTCCCCACGAGTCTTTTTCGCATATTCTGGTTTGCCTACATATCCTTCCACCTTCACATGTGGCGTCTCCTCCTGGCACGGGATCAATTGCTGCTGATAGTTTCGACCAAACAGCTGAACAATCCGTTTGCTGAGCTTTCCGGCGTCCAACTGATGCATTTCCAGATCATTATTGAGCAGGGTCATATTTACCTCAGCATTGGCCAGTGCCACTCGTTGAAATTCATCCGTAATGTGACGTAGCTCCACGGGATTTGACTTCAAAAAATTCCTTCGGGCAGGTACATTGTAAAAAAGGTTTTTCACGCTAATGGACGTCCCATCCTTGGTAGCCGTTGGTTCTTGTTTTTTGATCTCGGAAGCCTCCACCTGCAGCAGTGTACCAAGCTCATCATCACCACGCTTGGTTTTCATCTCCACCTGTGCCACGGCAGCTATGGAAGCCAGTGCCTCTCCACGAAAGCCCATCGTACGAATCTTGAATAGGTCCTCTGCTGTACGGATTTTAGAAGTGGCATGACGCTCAAAACTCATTCGGGCATCTGTCACGCTCATTCCTTTACCATTGTCAATTACCTGCACAAGTGCCTTACCGGCGTCTTTGACCACTAATTTGATTTCAGTGGCGCCTGCATCAATGCTATTTTCTAGAAGTTCTTTTACTACGGAAGCCGGGCGTTGGACGACCTCACCGGCAGCTATCTGATTGGCGATACTATCCGGCAGTAGGTGGACAATATCTTCCATTAATCTCGTCGGGGTTTTCTGAACCTGAAATAGAGATATGCAGGCACCCCTAACCATAAGGCATAAAATACCTCATTGCCGAAATACAACCAGCCAACCACTCCAGACCCCAAAATTGCCGCAATGAGCAATTGCAACATTGAGGTATTGGCTGTCTTCCTGGTTTTGCGGTCAAACGAGATGCGAGCACCAGTGTATTCTCCGCTATATTCCCCAGATATCTCACGTTTGATACGTTCTGTCCTCTCTTCAATCTCTTCTTTGATCGGATCGTAGTAGCGCGGTTCCATTTCGAACCTTCTGTAACGTGCTGTTTTGATGATAGAAGGGAATTTCATAAGCTTCTGTTAAGGGTTAAACATCAATTTCCAACAGATTGACCTGTAAAACGAGTCATTTAATGGGAAATTTCCTTTGATCAACCGATATTTTAACCGACTGACTACAGAGTCTGACAAAGTTAAATTAATTTGACACAATGCATTTCTTGAAAAATATTTTGTACTTGATTAGTTCCCTTAGCCTGACTGTGGGCTTTGGCGCAGGCAACTTTGCCTGGTCCAGGGTGGATAGTCTGTATTCAGAGATGTCGGATTTTCAGAAGGTCAGTCAGCTCATCTGGGTAGCTCCAGATGACCATCAGGATCTTCAAAAAACAGAATTTGGAGGTTACTACTTTGATCAGCCACTTCGTCATGAACCTGAAGATTATGACAAAACAATCGCTGTTCAGCTCGATGAGCGATTGAACCCCTTCACGGCAGACAGCCAAAATCTGCCTGACATGTTTACGCTATCATCGCTTACAAATGAGGAGTTACTGAGCACCTATTTTCACTTCTTAAAGAGCTACTCCAAAGGTCACAACATTGACTACCTTATCCTCCCCAGTGAAGGTCAGTACGACCGGATTAACTTGTTGATCCGAAAGATGCATGCCCATGATCCCTCTTTTTTTATTGAAAAAAACTCGCTCTCATTCGAAGAAACCAAACGGAGAAAACAGGTGGCCGAGCTGCTCGACAAAAACACCTTTTGGGTAATTCCTGAAGCCTATCGCTCGTCAGTATCCAAAAAATTGCCAAAATATGCTGATCGGCTAATGGATGAGGTGGCACTTGACCAAAGGATCAAACAAAACCTATTCAACGCACTGCATGATCTTCCACACCAGCAAGTTGCCCTTCCCCAAAAACTAGCAGTAGAGATTGGTCGCGAATCGGTGATTGCTTTGTCTAAAAAGCCAATACTCCCCCTACAGTTAGACACGGTTTGTTTCCTTACCAATGAGCCTTATGGAGAAATGTCCAACATGCTCCGCAAATACAGCTTTGTCATCACCGAATATGAGGACATTGCCAGGAGTGGGGCAGCTGTTATCATCGACAATGATGCATTCTTCCCATCTGAAATTGACCTGACTGACCGGGAGGTCATTTTTGCCGGAGAGCGTACTAACCTCGTTCAGATTGTGGATCAGGTAGATGCAGCACTGATCTACAGCATAGACAGTGACATATACAGTTATCTGCTGCCACAGCAACTGTTCGGATCACATGGAGCCAGTGGAGTACTGCCCGTTGAGGAAGCCTATTTGTCCGGCTTCCAAAACGTCCCATTAGCTGGTTTAAAAAAACTCGGCTATGCTCCAGCGGAGATGACCGGCCTGGACCGTAAAGCACGAGAGCGGATTGAGGAAATCGTGCAGGAAGCCATCAATTCAGGAAGTACGCCCGGTGCACAATTGGCCATAGCAGTGGATGGCTCCATAGTCTTGGAGGAGGCCTATGGATACCTAACTTATGACAGCCTGATACCTGTTCAGCGATCTACCCTATATGACCTGGCATCTGTCACCAAAGTAACCGCCACACTACTTGCCACCATGAAACTGTACGAAGACGGGTTGCTGGACCTGGACGCTACCATCGATCAATATTTACCCAACTACACCAAGTCCAACAAGAACTTCATTACGGTCAGGGCATTATTATCTCACAATGCTGGCTTGAAACCATATGTGCCTTTTTGGCAAAAAGCACTGAATGGGGATTTTGTGGAAGCGTTTGTTTACGAGACAGAAGAGGATCTGAAAAATGACAAACGCAGCTACGGATTAAAGCCAGATCAAATGCTTCTGGACTCACTGAAAAGCTGGATTGTGCATTCACCACTTCTGCAGTTTGACAGCATACCTTCTTATGCTTACAGTGATATTGGCTTTATGATCCTCCATGAGGTGGTAGAAACCATTACCCGGGAACCTATGGATAGCTATCTGCAAAGGAGTTTTTACGGTCCAATGGGACTCAAGCGGCTAACCTTCAATCCGCTGCAGCAGGGATTTGAGATGTTTGAAATAGCCCCTACTGAACATGACTACTACTTCAGAGACGAGCTGGTCTGGGGGGAAGTGCATGACCGGAATGCTGCAGTCTTTGGTGGCGTGGCAGGACATGCTGGATTGTTTGCGAATGCGCATGAGCTACTGATCCTGCTCCAAACGATCATTCAAGATGGCACCTATTCAGGTACTCAATACCTGAAGCCCGAGACTGTGGCATATTTCAATCAAAAGTTTTACCAGAACAACCGAAGAGCATTAGGCTGGGATAAGCCAGACGTAAGGGTAGGCAATGCGTCGATTCTCTCGTCTGAGCACAGTTTTGGACACACAGGATTTACGGGCACTATGGTATGGGCTGATCCGGCTTATGATTTATTGTTTGTCTTCCTATCCAACCGGATTCATCCAAATTCGAATAACTACCAACTTATTCGGCGCAACATCCGTACAAGAATTCAAGATGTCGTCTACGAGGCATTGTTAGCGAAATGGATGAATTGAGAACAAAAGGAAACCATGCAGGTTTACTTTTGCAAGAGTTATGAAAATAGGCATAGTTTGTTATCCCACTTATGGTGGTAGTGGTGTGGTAGCCACAGAATTGGGCAAGGCACTTGCTAAAGCTGGTCACCAGATCCACTTTATCACCTACTCCCAACCCACGAGGTTAGATTTCTTCAGTGAAAATTTGTACTACCATGAGGTAAACGTAAAGTCTTATCCACTGTTTGACTATCCTCCTTACGAGTTGGCGTTGGCCAGTAAAATGGTCGATGTAGTAGAGCATGAAAAAATAGATATTTTACATGTTCACTATGCCATACCTCATGCTTCTGCAGCCTATATGGCCAAGCAGATCCTCAAAACGAAAGGCATTACCATTCCTGTCATCACCACACTTCATGGTACGGACATCACCCTTGTGGGTAAGGATGCTACCTACGAACCTGTCGTAACGTTTTCCATCAACCAATCTGATGGGGTAACGGCCGTTTCCGATGACTTGAAAAAAGATACCAAAGACCACTTTGACATCACCCAGCATATTGAGGTGATCCCTAACTTCATAGATCTGGAGCGATTCAAAAAACAGAAGAAGGATCATTTTAAGACAGCCATCTGCCCAAAAGGTGAGCGATTGGTAGTGCATACCTCCAACTTCCGAAAAGTAAAACGAGTACAGGATGTAATTGAGGTGTTTAACAGAATAAGAAAGGTCCTACCCGCTAAACTACTGATGGTGGGAGATGGACCTGAGCGCTACCCAATGGAGGAGCTTTGTCGTAAACTATGCAATCACGACGATGTGCGCTTCCTCGGTAAGTTAGAAGCTGTGGAAGAAGTACTCTCGGTGGCCGATTTGTTTTTGATGACTTCAGAAAAAGAAAGCTTTGGGTTAGCTGCCCTGGAAGCGATGGCTTGCGAAGTACCAGTAATCTCCTCTAATGCGGGTGGATTACCAGAACTCAACCTTGATGGAACTTCTGGGTTTGTTTGTGATGTTGGGGATGTGGAAGACATGGCTAACAAGGCCATCCATATTCTGGATGAAGCAAATTTGGCCAAGTTTAAACAAGGCGCACTGAATCGAGCGAAGGATTTCGATGTGTCCAATATCTTGCCCATTTATGTTAAATTTTACCAACAAACAATGGAGAATGTTAAAAATAGCATCTCAACCATTGCTTGAATCATCTAGATTTCGGGTTTTTCCGTTTAACTTTGCAGCACTTAAAGCTTAGGCAACTAATAGAATTTTTCAATCAGTATGGAACTCAAGAATAAACCGCACACTAAAGGCACTAAAGCGCTATTTCAAAATCCCATTCTTGAAAAACTAACAAGAACTCACATTGCCATACCGTTAGTTTTATTTGGAGTGATCTCCACGGGATTGCTAATCTATGGCTTTCAGCATGGTTACATCAATGCAATCAATGCCCCTTTGTTGTTTCTAGGTGGATTGCTGACGTTCACTTTGATCGAATACATCATGCACCGATTTGTTTTTCACTTACAGCCGAAGACTGAAAAACAAGAAAAGTTTGCTTATACAGTGCACGGTGTGCATCATGATTACCCAAAAGACAAAGATCGGTTGGCCATGCCACCACCACTTAGTTTGATTCTCAGTGCCTTGTTCTTTGGGATTTACTGGGTGATCATGGGCAATTTTGTTTTTGGCTTTCTCCCTGGCTTCTTGATGGGCTATGCATCTTACCTATGGGTCCATTACATGGTTCATGCATTTAAGCCACCAAAGAATTTCTTTAAAGTACTGTGGGTACATCATGGTATCCACCATTACAAAGATCCACACAACGCATTCGGAGTGTCATCTCCATTTTGGGATGTAATATTCCGCACCATGCCAAAGAAATAATCAGAGAGTCATTCCTCTGCTTTTTTCTTATTTTTCTTCATGCGTTTGGCTCGTCTCTTTGATGCGGAGGCGGGCTCCAATAGTGCCTTGTATAAGCTATCTCTCAAAAATGTGTAGAGATCGACCACCAGTGAAGCGAATATAGGCTTGTGTCCAGGCATAACTTTAGTTGGTATAAGTCCAATTTAAAATGAAATTTTTACTTACGCAGATTCTTATCAGCCCAATCGAATAAAAATCTCCATCAATCCTGAAAAAGTGGAAATCATTCTTGGTATTTTTTAGTTTACTAAGACCAAAGACCACAACATGATTGGAAACCGATTTACAGAATTCATTCCAGAAAAGAACCCTGAGCAAAACACCTTCGATAATTTGCTCAATATTTTCCTGCAGTTGATGGTCATCACCTCAGGAGATGTGAGTGAAGCACTCAGCTGGCTCACCAATCTGGATAAAGAGTATAACATCTCCAATGAGGACTATGGTATTGGAGACTTCATAGAAGATCTAAAATCAAAAGGGTATGTCACTGACAAAACCCCTGGTGGTGAGTTCAAACTAACAGCTAAAAGTGAACAGTCCATACGCAAGAGCGCTCTGGAGGAGATATTTGGTAAACTAAGAAAATCAGGTCGAGGTGATCACCAGACCAACCACTCGGGCCGGGGCGAGGAGCTTAGCGCTGATTTTCGGGAATTCCAGTTTGGAGATAGTCCAGAGCAAATCGAACTGACTGAAAGCATTCGCAATGCCCAAATCAATCATGGGTTTGGAGATTTTACACTCACTGAAAGCGACCTGGAGGTGCGAGAGCGTGAAGTAAAAACCCAAACATCCACCGTACTAATGATCGATATTAGTCACTCCATGATACTCTATGGAGAAGATCGAATAACGCCAGCCAAGAAAGTAGCCATGGCACTGGCAGAAATGATCACCAAAAAATACCCAAAAGACACATTGGATGTTATTGTCTTCGGTAACGATGCCTGGCAGATAGAAATCAAGGATTTGCCTTACTTAAGTGTGGGACCATATCACACCAATACCGTGGCAGGACTAGAACTTGCCATGGATCTGCTTAGAAGGAGAAAAAACAAGAACAAGCAGATCTTCATGATTACAGATGGTAAGCCAACTTGTCTGAAACAAGGAATCAAATATTATAAGAACAGTTTTGGGCTAGACCCAAAAATTCTCAACAAAACCTTAAACCTGGCAGCACAGTGTCGCCGAATTAATATCCCAATTACCACGTTCATGATTGCCTCAGATCCATACTTACAGCAGTTTGTGAGAGAGTTTACCGAAGTAAATAATGGCAATGCATACTACAGCAGTCTCAAAGGACTTGGTAATCTGGTATTTGAAGATTATAGAAGAAATCGCAGAAAAAACCTCTAGAGGGAATCAATGAACTATTACGACATACCTACGGACAAGCTTTTAAAGATAAAGACGCTTGGAGAGCTGAAAAGCACCAGTTACGAACCGATCAGTATCAAAGAGGAGCTACGTAAGAACCTTATAAAGAACCTACAGGCTAAGAAAAATATATTTGAAGGTATCTGGGGCTATGAAGACACGGTAATCCCAGATATAGAACGTGCCATTTTAGCCAAACACAACATCAATTTCCTGGGACTAAGAGGGCAAGCCAAAACAAGAATAGCCCGGATGATGACACATCTACTGGACGAGTATATACCAGTATTAGCTGGTTCGGACCTAAACGACGATCCGTTCAAGCCACTTTCGCGCTATGGCAAAGACCAGATTGAGGAGCATGGTGATCAAACGCCAATTACCTGGATGCATCGTAGTGAACGCTATACCGAAAAACTAGCTACCCCAGATGTGACCATAGCCGATCTTATTGGTGATGTGGATCCAATTAAAGCGGCGAGTCTCAAGCTGCCCTACTCAGATGAGCGAGTCATTCATTATGGACTTATACCCAGGTCTCACCGTGCCATTTTTGTCATTAATGAGTTGCCTGATTTGCAAGCAAGAATCCAGGTAGCCTTGTTCAATATCCTACAAGAGGGAGATATCCAGATTCGTGGATTTAAGCTCAGGCTTCCGCTGGATGTGCAGTTTGTCTTTACGGCGAACCCGGAGGATTATACCAATAGAGGGAGCATTGTCACGCCATTAAAGGACCGAATCGATAGTCAGATCATCACACATTATCCAAAGTCAATAGATATAGGTAAAAAGATCACTGAGCAAGAGGCTAATCTTGAAGCGGTTCAAAAGGACACTGTAATTGTATTTGACTTGATGAAAGACCTCATAGAGCAGATCGCTTTTGAGGCTCGTGATTCTGAGTATGTGGATGCCAAGAGCGGTGTCTCAGCAAGACTGACTATCTCAGCATACGAAAACCTCATCAGTGCTGCCGAGCGCAGAAGATTGATCAATGCAGAAAAAGCTACCCATGTACGAATAGCAGACATGATAGGTGTATTGCCTGCAATAACGGGTAAAGTGGAGCTGGTCTATGAAGGCGAGCAGGAAGGACCAGGAATCGTAGCACAAAACCTAGTCGGAAAAGCCATCAGGAAACTATTTATCGAATACTTTCCTGATCCCGAGCAACTCCGTAAAAACAAGGAGGGGAAAAATCCTTATAAAGAAATTACAGATTGGTTTGAAAAAGGCAATATGATCGATCTGCTGCATGATTTCGATGCGAAAGGCTATGAGACGGAGCTCATGCAAATACCTGGGCTCAAAGAACTAGTCGTTGACCAGCATGGTAAACAATCCAAAGAATTCCAATTATTTTTGATGGAGTTCGCACTACATGGATTGGCAGAGTACAGCATGCTCAGCAAGCACAAACTGGAGCGTGGCATGCAATTCAAGGATCTTTTAAGTAGCATGTTTTCAATGCCGGAAGATGACGCGAACGATGAGGACATCTATTAACAGGAGGTTCAATGGAAATGCGCGAGATCAAACGGTTGATCTTTGGCGGTGAGAATGAATATGTAGAGTTCAAACGCAAAATCAACCACCCGGAAAAAGTTATCAGGGAAGTAGTAGCCTTCGCCAATACTAAAGGTGGTCATCTTTTGGTAGGAGTGGACGATGATGGCACCATAGCCGGATGTAAGTATTCAGATGAAGAGGACTACATCCTACAAAAGGCTATTCGGGAGCTCTGTAGACCACATATTGATTTTGATTTCACTGAATTCCCTTTGACAGAAAAAAGAAGCCTCCTCCATTATTACATCCGACCAGGTGAGAAAAAGCCCTATTATGCCTTCGAAAAGAAATTTCATCGGTACGGCAAAGCATTCGTCAGGGTGAAAGATCGATCCATTCAGGCCAGCCCTGAGATTCGTAAAATTTTGAAGTTCAACAACTCGCCTCATGATGTGCACTTCCAATACGGAACCAACGAAAAACTCCTGTTCAACTACCTGCATGACAATGAGCATGTGACGGTCAATGAGTTTCGCGAAATGAGCGGACTGGATTACAAAGCGGCCTCCTCCACCATGGTGCAAATGGTACTGGCAAACACGCTGAAAATCATTCCAAGAGAGCGGGAAGACTGGTACATGGCTGTGGATAATTTTTCCTGAAATTCTTGAGTGTTCAATGTGATATTATCCACAAATTGATAATATTACATAAGGCCACCTTTTTCACTGCAAAGACTTTTCTCATATGGCTAAAACCACCACCAAGGACAAAAAAATATTTGTTTTAGACACCTCTGTCATCTTATATGCTCACGACTCCATCCTCAACTTTGCGGAGCACGATGTGGGCATCCCAATCACTGTCCTGGAAGAACTTGACACCTTCAAAAAAGGGAACGATACTAAGAACTTCGAAGCTCGTGAGTTTACCCGCTTGCTCGACAAACTGGCCGCCGGCAAGATGCTGCAGGACTGGAACCCACTGAACGGCAAGACCAAGGGTAAGTTCAAAGTGCTCATGGAAACCGATAGTGAAGTCAATGCACATAAAGTGTTTGGTGAGCGTAAAAATGATCATAGCATCCTGAATGCAGCACTGGCTCTGAAAGCGGTAGAGAAGAAGCGACAGGTGATTCTGGTGAGCAAAGACATCAATCTGCGTTTGAAGGCGAAGAGTCTTGATATCCAGGCAGAGGATTATGAAACCGGCAAGATCAAAAACGTCAGCACTCTTCACACCGGAAAGTACGAGCTAGATGACGTTGCTTCGGATGTCATTGATGATATCTTCAAAAAAGGAGCCACTGATAAGAAGAATGTGCTGGCTCGCAAAAAGGCCGTGGCTAACTCTTACTACATACTAAAGAGTGAGAAAAACTCCGTACTCTCCCGATACAACTCGGAGGAGAAGACCATTGAGAAAGTGGAAAAGATGCCAGTGTATGGAATCAAACCTCGCAATGCTGAGCAAACCTTTGCCATACATGCCATGATGAATCCAGACATTCGGCTGGTCAGCATCAATGGAGTAGCCGGTACTGGAAAGACTTTGATCGCTTTGGCTTCTGCTCTGGAGCAGCGTCGAAACTTCAAACAGATTTATCTAGCCAGACCTATTGTGCCGCTAAGCAACAAAGACATTGGCTACTTGCCAGGAGATATCAAATCCAAACTAAACCCTTACATGGAACCACTTTGGGACAACCTGAAGCTCATCCAAAGTCAGTATAAAGAGAGTGACAAAGAGTTTAAAGCCATCACCGACATGGTGAACCAGGAAAAACTAATGATCACTCCTTTGGCATATATCCGGGGCAGAAGTTTGTCCAATATCTTCTTTATTGTGGATGAGGCTCAAAACCTCACTCCTCACGAAATCAAAACAATCATCACTCGTGCTGGTGAAAACTGTAAGATTGTATTTACCGGAGACATTTATCAGATTGATACTCCATACCTGGACTCTCAGAGCAATGGACTGTCATATCTTATCGATCGGATACAGGATCACCCTATGTATGCGCACATCACGCTGGAAAAAGGAGAGCGATCTGACCTGGCCAATCTGGCAAATGAGCTGCTTTAATTAGCTATCAGTACAGGTACAACCGCTATCCGTTTCCTGTGCATTTCTATTAGCTTCCCAGTCTGAGCGGTTGTCAAAACCGTCTACACAATACTCCCGACCGTTGAGGATGTTGGCAAATTGTCCGGTGCATTCATCACATGTGTAGCAATCTGTTCCAGAAGTGTCCTCGTCTTCCCCACATGCTATCAACGCCAGAGAAAAGATGAATAGCATTCCGAATGTTTGTAAATGTTTCTTGATCATGACTTTTTATTTTCAAGATGATCAATGGTAAGGACGCAATCAATACCGTACATCCGCAAACTACTCCGTGATAGATGGTAAAAATGAACTTATCTAACCAATTGATTTAACTATTCGAAGAATAAATAGAGATACTCATAGGCTGGCTTCTTCTCATTCTGACCTTTCCATTCTCAAAAAGAGAAAAAAGATCCCATCAGATGGCATTGTAATCCTCATTTAAGCTTGATTAGGGCACTTTCTGCTAAGTGGCACAACCATTGCCAAACAGAAAGCATCAAGGTGGTAATAGTAGCTCCGGGCAAAACTTGCTTAGGCAAGGCGCTCGGGGCTCTATTTTTTTTATCGCTTAGAGACATTAAATCAAAAACAACAAGCTATGAAATTGAAGTTATTAACCATTCTAATGGCAGCCGTAGTGGCACTGGCAAGCTGTGATGATACCAACACTGATTCAATGGACACTCCTGGAACTGCCACAATGAAAATCAGCTTGGTAGATGATCCGGCAACTTTCGACGCAGTGCTAATAGATGTCCAAGGAGTAGAATATAAACTCGATACAGAAGACCAGAACGATGAAGATGATGGTGAAGACAATGAAGATGAGACTGATAGCCGGATTTTAGATGATGAAGGAGAATGGGTTTATGTAGACATTGATCCAACCGTATATGACATCTTGCAACTTCAGAATGGGACAGAAGCTGTTCTGGCAGATGTAGACATTGAAGTAGGAGATCTTGAAGAAGTCAGACTTATTCTTGGTGATAATAATAAGGTGGTAGTAGACGGTGACACGCTGGATATGACCGTCCCTTCCGGTAAATCATCTGGATTGAAAGTAAAAGTAGATGGTGATATTGAAGAGGGAGCAGACTATGAGTTAGTTATTGACTTTGATGCTGCCAAATCAATTGTGCACACTGGCTCTGGTAAATACCTATTGAAACCTGTGATCCGAGTGAAACTGATGGAAGTAGACGTGCCAGAATATGGCGCAATTTCAGGTGTAGTGGCACCAGATAGCGTGTCATCTGTAGTATATGTCATTGATGCAGATGAAGACAGTGTATCCACCATGCCAGAAGACAATGGTTCTTTCCTGGTAGAGCGGCTCGACGCTGGCATGTACAGTGTAGTCGCCGTGCCAGCAGAAGAAAGTGGTTTAAATAGTACTTCTGCAATGGACGTGGAAGTGATGGTAGACATAACCACCGAACTAGACACTTTAAAATTTACTGAATAGACTTACATGTGTTATGTGAGCATACTGCTAACCCCGAGGTAGATTTATCTCGGGGTTTAGTTTTTTATACACCCACATCATTGCATGATACGATTGACCGACATTAATCTCTGTCCTTGTAGTACCTAATCGAATTTCAGATGCTTGACCGTTTGAGAGTTGTTGATCAGCTGTCGCAAAGAGTCGATCCCAATTTTGAGGTGCTGTTCCACAAACTGTGCACTCACTTTTTTATCACTTTCATCGGTTTTTACACCTTCCGGTATCATTGGAATATCTGAAACCAGCAATAACGCTCCCACAGGAATCTCATTGGCGAATGCGGCCGTGAACAAGGTGGCCGTTTCCATATCGATGGCCATTGCCCGGATTTTTTTGAGGTACTTTTTGAATTTATTATCATGCTCCCAAACACGGCGGTTGGTGGTGTACACAGTGCCTGTCCAGTAATCCTGGCCATACTCACGAATGGTGGTGGAAATTGCCTTTTGAAGCGCGAAAGATGGCAATGCGGGCACTTCAGGCAGCATGTAGTCATTGGAGGTACCTTCGCCTCTTATTCCGGCAATTGGGAGAATCAAGTCTCCCACCTCGTTCTTTTTCTTAAGCCCTCCACACTTGCCAAGAAATAGGACCGCTTTAGGATTGATCGCACTTAGCAAATCGCTAATAGTAGCCGCATTGGCCGAACCCATTCCAAAATTGATGATGGTGATGCCATCTGCTGTTGCACACTGCATTGGGTGACCTACACCTACCACCTCCACGTTGTTCCAGGAGGCAAACATGTTTACATAATTGCGGAAATTGGTAAGCAAAATGTATTGTCCAAAATCTTCCAATGCCTGACCGGTGTATCTCGGCAGCCAGTTTTCTACTATTTCTTGTTTTGTCTTCATAAAAGGCAAAGTTGGTGAATATTCTACAAATGCATTATCTTAAGAGTGATGGATGAAATCACACTTGTCAATTTGCTCAACAAAATCTGTGAGACAAATGATGACCTGACCTGGAAACTCAACTGCCAATATGATGACGGTCAAAACAATTCAATTATGCAGGTGAGCTTTGTGCGACTGTCCAATAAGGCGGAGGTAAGCTGTATTTCATTCCAGATGGAAACCGGCAAAATCCTACAAGGGCGCCATCTGGGGATGGTAACATTTCATAAGTCGATGTTGCTCACCGATGTACTACTAGACATCCTGATCTACGAGACCAGTAAATTGTCTATCTCTCAGAATTAAGCGCTGGCTTAGCTGTCTTCTGGTAGGCTTCATGGCCAGCTTCGATGAGTTCGCGGCACTTATAAAACTCAAAAGTACTACACGCTTCACGCGAAATATTGACTAAAACATCCGGTCGATGTTTTTCCATAAGTAAAGACGTCAACCTGTCCTGCATCAGGTCAATGGATTCATTGAGCAGGTCAAAAAAGCCTAGCTTCTTTTCAGTGCTTTCAGCAGTAGATCCAGGAAGAAATTTATTCCAGCCATTTAAAAAGGACTGAATCTTCTGGTTATAAGAAGCTTCCGCAGCTAAATCCTTTCTTTTGTCTTTAACCTTCTTTTGATAAGGGATAATGGCATTGACATTAGAGACCACCAGGAGGTCACCAGGAGTTCGCTTCACATGGTCTATGGGAATCGGGTTGGTCACTCCACCATCAATGTATTCCCGTCCGTTCCTCACCACTGGCTTGATCACCGTGGGTATAGCAACAGAAGCCTGAATAGCCTCATACATACTCCCCTTATCAAATACCTCCTCCTTCTTGCTTTTGATATCCGTGACCAGAGCCGCAAACGGAATGTTCATTTCCTCAATTCTCTGATCTGGAATGAACTCCTGCAAAGTCTTGAAAACCCGTTCCCCTTTGATGAAGCCTTGTACTGAAAAAGTAAAATCGATGAGTTTGAATACATCGTATCGGTCCAGGTTGAGCGCCCATTTTTTGTAATCATCCAGTCGGCCACACGCATAAAAGGCACCCACTACAGCACCGATAGAAGAGCCTGCGATGGAGGTGATTTCATAGCCATCTGCCTCTAATGCCTCAATAACACCTATGTGAGCCAGACCCCTGGCTCCCCCACTTGATAAAACAAGAGCAACTTTCTGTGACATGCGTGATTCAACTAATTAAGCTTAAAAAATACTCGGCATGCATACCTTTTACACGAAGATACCAATTTATTGGAATGAAAATGAAACGCAGGTTGTGCAGGTTTTAGATTCTTTTAACTGATTTGCAAAAATCTTCCAGGCAGCTTATTTCATTGATGATTATGGATTCTAACATAGTGGATTTGATGTTTTCATCATGTGAAATGAGTCCACGCATCGCCAACATTTTCTTCAGGCTGTTGACCGTGTCACCGCTTACTACGCCAATACTTTCGAGCATGGAAAAGCTTTCTCTCGGAAGTTTGGGCACCGTAAAACTCCTCTGTTCAATGATTTTCGCTGAGCAATCAATGGAGGCCTGACATGCTTTTTCAAGGTTGAGTAACAGCTCTCTCTTTACCAACTGATCTTCCTTCCATTCAGCTGATTGATTTTGCTTTTTGATCCAAACCAGGCAGCTTTCAATTGTCGCTACTTTGCCACTGATTACTTCATCCATCACTTTGAAAATTCTTTAATACCTCCGGCTTTCAAGGGTTGCTAAATTACGCCAATTTTGAGAATCCGCTATTTCAAAGCCCCCCAAAGAATCTCCACCGGATGCTTGGCCTTTCTGGAAGTGCCGTCTTTGATCTGGTGTCTACAGCTTGTTCCGGCTGCAGCTATGATCACCTCCTCTGGCTGCTGGCGTACAGTTGGGAATAATACCAACTCACCTATTTTCATTGACAGATCGTAGTGTTCCTTTTCATAACCAAATGAACCAGCCATGCCACAACATCCAGATGGTATCAGATGCACCTGGTTACTTCCCAATCTGGTCAATATCTTTTTGACTGGAATCAAAGAAGAAAGTGCCTTTTGCTGGCAATGGCCATGCAGCTTAATTAACTGATTCTGTTCGTTGAATAGCGAAAGATCAATGTTTCCAGCATCAAGCTCTTTGGCCAGAAATTCCTCGATCATATAAGTATTCTCGGCGATCGATTTTGCCGCTTCCTTTTCCTCCTCGCGTAGTAGATCTGGATACTCATCCCGAAACGTCAAAATAGCGGAAGGCTCTACCCCAACCAGTGGTACGTCCTGAGAAACGAGATCCTTGAAAACGGCCACATTGGCCTTAGCCAAATCTCTGGCTTGTTCCAAAAACCCTTTAGACAAAAAACTTCGCCCTGATTCCTGGTGCTTCACATATTCTACTTGATAGCCTAGCTTGTCCAGGAGTTTGACTGCAGTGATCCCGATTTCAGCCTCATTGTAGTTGAGCAACTCATCAATGAAGAGGTAAACTTTCTTGCCCTGAGTTGCTGAAGGTTTAAACTCCTTTTTAAACCATTGTTCCCAGGTAACTTTGGAGAGCTCTGGCATGCTGCGCTTTTTGGCAAAGCCCATGATCCCTTTGACCAGATTGCCGGTCACATCATTGCTAAATGCCAACCGATAGCCCCATGGCACCATCTTTGCCAATTTCATCCCTCCACTGAAATTCCCAATGAGTTTGTTGCGGAAGGGGACCCCTTTTTCCTTATAATATTGGTATTGCCACTCTTGCTTGAGTTTGCCCATATCCACATTGGACGGACACTCTGACTTACATCCCTTACAGCTGAGACAAAGGTCCATGACTTCTTTGATCTCCTCATGAGCAAATGGATTTGGACGCTCCGATCGAGTCAGCATCTCTCGCAGGATATTTGCACGAGCACGAGTGGTTTCTTTTTCATTGCGAGTGGCCATGTAGCTTGGGCACATGGTACCTCCAGAGATTTCTGATTTCCGGCAGTCACCAGATCCATTGCATTGCTCAGCGGCACGTAAGTAACCCATGGTATCTGAAAAGTCCAGGATCGTTTCAAACTCACGGGTCTCCTGATCTTTTTCGTATCGCAGGCTAGTGTCCATAGGAGGTGTATCCACAATCTTACCCGGGTTCATAATGTTCTTTGGATCCCAGGTTTGCTTCAGTTGCTTGAAGAGGTTGTAATTATGTTCACCGACCATCTGTGGAATAAACTCTCCACGCAAACGACCGTCACCATGTTCTCCTGAAAGCGAACCTTTGTATTTCTTCACCAGAGTGGCAATTTCCTCCGCTATGGTTCTGAAAAGAGCTACTCCTTTTGTGGTCTTTAAGTCGATAATTGGGCGCAAATGCAATTCGCCAGATCCAGCATGTGCATAGTGCACACAGAAGAGATCGTGTTTCTTCAGGATATCGTTGAACTCAGCAATGTAGGCAGGCAAATCCTCCACATCTACTGCCGTATCTTCTATCACCGGTGCGGGCTTGGCATCACCCGCCACGTTGGACAGTAGTCCCAATCCAGCTTTTCGCAAACCCCAAACTCTCTTGATGTCATCGCCTTTGATAATTGGAAAAGAATATCCCAGTTGGGCAGCTTTTAAATCATTGACCAATGCCTCAGCCGCCTGATCCGCTTCCTCCTCAGACTCACATGTTAATTCTGCCACCAGAATGGCTTGTGGATCTCCTTCTACGAAAAAGCGAAATTCGCGATAGGTTCGATTTCTTTTGGTTGCCTCCAGGATGAAATGATCCATCAATTCACTTGCCGTCGGTTTGTGTTTCAATACCACCAGGTTGGCACGAAGTGATTCATCTATGGTTTCACAATGGATGCACACCAACCGCTTATGTGGAGGCGCTATATTACTGAGTTTGATTTTGGCTGCAGTGACGAAAGCCAATGTTCCCTCCGAACCGGCAATCAGTTTGCTAAAGTTGAACAATTCGCCACTTTCATTGAATGGGATCATGTCCGACAGAATATCGAGTGCATAACCAGTGTTTCTTCTTGGTACTGAGGCTTTGGGGAAACCTTCCTGAATGGCTTGCCGATTCTCTTCGTTGGTCAACATCTCTCGAAGCTCATAATAGATGCTTGCCTCTAACAATCCAGAGGTATTCATCCCATTAGCCCGTGCTAAAAAAGCGGATAAATCCATAGGAGCAAACCTGGTCCGATTGCCATCTGCCAATACTACATCCACTTCCAGCAAGTGCTCACGAGTGCTCCCATAAACCACAGAGTTGGCACCGCAGCTGTTATTGCCAATCATCCCGCCAATCATCGCTCGGTTGGCAGTGGAAGTCTCGGGAGCGAAGAAATAGCCATATTGCTTTAGCTGAGCATTGAGGTCATCACGGACAATTCCCGGCTGGACAATGGCCCATCCTTCTTTTTCATTGACTTCCAGTATCTGATTGAAATGCTTGGAGACATCCACTACGATACCCCCGCCAACTACCTGACCGGCCAGAGATGTTCCAGCCGTTCTTGGAATGATGGAGGTGCTATACTCATCCGCAAATTGGATAAGTGCCACAATGTCTTCATTGGTTTTAGGTATGGCTACCGCCAAGGGAATCTCCCGATAGGCCGAAGCATCCGTGGCATACAATCTCCTGGTGGTCTCATCAGTGAACAGTTCTCCGTCCAGCTTTTTCCTTAGCGCTTCAAAATTCATATCTCGCAATATCTCAATCCGTCAAAGACAGGACACAAAAAACAGGGAAGTGATCGGAAATGTATTTTTGATCAAATGAGTCGGTTAGCACCGCATACTTGTTCACTTTGATTCCTTCACTGACCGCTATGTAATCGATCCTGCGCTGGGGTGCCTGGGTAAAGTTGAATCCATTAAAGGTCGCATCCGGACCGAATGCTAAATTAGCTGCTTCGCGCGAATCTTTCAGCACTTTTTTCATTTCAATAATCGGACCTTCGTCAGGAGTGACGTTCAAATCTCCGGTTAGTACTACGGGTAGGTTTTTAGAGTTCTTTGCCTTGATCTGAGACAGTATTAGCTTCATCGATTCCACACGTGCTTGCTTCCCTACATGATCAAAGTGCGTGTTGAAAAACCAAAACTGCTGTCCATCTGACTTCCTTTCAAATAATCCATAGGTGCAGATTCTTGGCAATGCTGCATCCCACCCTTTGCTTACTTCTTCAGGAGAGGATGATAGCCAAAATGTGCTACCCTTCACCAAGTCCACGATATCCTTTTTGTAAAACACCGCACTGAACTCACCTGCCCGCTTGCCATCATCACGACCCACACCAATGTAAGCATAAGCAGCGAGTGCTGAGTCCAGATAATCCATCTGCTGCGGTAAAGCTTCCTGTACACCAAATACGTCTGGTTCATAAAACTGAATCTGCCTGACCAGCTCATCCTTCCGGTGGTGCCAGTTGTTTTCATTATCCCCGGCATGGTCCAGCCGAATGTTGTAGGTCATCACTTTGAGGTCTTGAGCCATACTTGAAATGGTGACTATTAAAAACAAAAGAAAACTTAGTCTTTTCATAAACTGAAAATTTTAATTGAAGTCTGCAAACTACCTGAACAGCAACAAGCGTTGTTCATAATTTTTTAAAGACTGCTCTATTGCTTTTAAATCCAGTTTTTATTTACTTACAACGTATAGAGCTCTTTGTACTATTTTCTAATTTAAACCAAAATTAAAAAAATGAAACGCTTAAAAGTTACTCTGGCTATTGTTCTGCTTAGTGTTGGTGCTCTTTCCACTGTATCAGCTAATGAAGGTGCTACTTCATGTAGCCGTGAAATATCCATCCTGGGAATCGGATGGGGAACTTCAGTAGAATGTGCAGAAGGATATTACGCTAAGTGCGGAATTTTTAATGCCAAATGTGTTAAAAATCCAGAATAAACTAAACGAGATTTAGATAGAACTGTGTTCTATCTAAATCTTCTTTCATTTTGCGACAATGATTCTAGACTTGAAAAGGATTAAACTATACCCACTAGTCGGTGTGTTCATTTTCTGCATGTCTTGTGGCCAGACAAATCAGGATATTCCGAATGGATTAATCATTGACAATTCAAACCCTCAGGAATACTCAGTAGAAGACTTATTCAAAAGCAGCCAGCTTGTAAAGCTCAACTCATTTATAAATAAGGTGGATGACCTACTCGAACTAGATAATCGACTATTCATACTAGATAGAAGTATGGAGTTCGTTAAAATCTTCGATCTCAATGGCGCTTTGTTAAGCACACTCCAAGGTGACATTCTTCAAAATGGCAATTCCATTCAACCAGTTTGTCTTGCTTCCACAAATGACGGGTCAGTATTCTTCTATGATGCAGCCAATCAAATGTTCTTCTTTGTGGATGATGACGGGCAAATAATTGATAATCAATCAGCTGACTTTTACTGCAACAGAATTTACAACTATAAAGACGGATACTTAATCTTCAAAAATCAGCGGATACAAAACCATGAAGATTCTTCGTATCAATATGACGTTCTTGTCACCAATGATTTATTCGAGGTACAGAATAAATTCTTTCCATTCACTATTGTGCGAAATATTCAAAGAGTTTGGAGGTACTTTCCAGACCCAATCAGTATTCTTGAAGAGGGTTTTGATTACTATACACCTCTAACCACCTACTATTCACACGTCAATGAAGATGGCATTATTGAACGCATACCTTTAGGATTTGTGCAACAGGGATTAACACCGTCTAAGCTTGAAGGGATCGATCTGGATAATCCACAACAGGTTTTGGAGAATGTTTTGAATAAATATGCATTAATCAATAACAAGAGACTGGTGCATGGACCCACTTCTGGAACCCGTTTCATCATGAATGGGGCCACAAAATTTAGTTTCTCTCATGAAGACTCTATCAACTACACAATAGACAAACTGGTCATGAGCTACAACGACGAACAACTACTTCTTCCCTTTCCATCTATGCAAGGTACTGGAAAGTGGTACTGCATACTTGATAGTGAAAACTACAACATCTTGAATCTTCCAGATTATGAAAACCTTCATCCTATTATTGATAGTGTTCTAGCGGGGGATACTTATATTGTTTCAATAGATCTAAAGCCATGAAGCCACTTCTTACGATTATAGCACTGTTGTTGGTCATTCAAACTTACAGCCAAGATGACGAGGAAAAATATGCGTTGAAATCCTCAGATTCAATTGCTATTGTCCAACCTAAATTTCAGATAACATTAAAATCAGTTCTGGAAAATAATTATAACGACCATTTCTCAAGTATTGGACCTGAAATGATCGAGTTTGGTGGATATAGTCTGTCGGAAACACTTAAGAAACTTGGAAAATCAGCTAAGGCTTTCGTACAAATAGAGGAACTAAAAGCCAACCCTAAAATAGTGATCACTATTTCAGCTGAAATGAAAAACTTTCAAGAACTATGGCCTTTGATTCTGACTGAGTTAGCCAACCATTACCATTTCAGCTTTACGGAGGAGATCAGAGAGGTAAATCTGCTATGCCTCCATGTTAGTGACGAGAAAAAACTATTGAAGGCAACCACAAAATCCAACAACCCGGGAATGCTTAAGTCATCCAGTACCAAAGGAGGAGTTAGTTTCTTGGTGAAGTACAGCCTGAAAGATTTAGGTGATTGGTTGGAGGAACCACTCAGAAAATGGGTAACCATCTGTGACCAGGATCTACCAAACAAACGATTCGATTTCAAACTAGAACGATCTGGCAATCTCCGCTCTACGCTTCTGAACAGTTATGGGCTGGAGTTGAGAGAAACGCAGCAGCCTTCAAAAACATTTATCATTCGTTAATCAGTTATATTTCGGTTTTTTTGATTGATTGAACAATTGCTTATTTGCAGCATGTTTAGTCGGGAGGAAGCATCGCGCATTAAGGAGGAATTTTGGACTACTTTTGGTCAGTACATGAAACCCGTGCCTTCTGCGGACTTCCTATCTGTCAACTGGATCAACTACAACACCGGACTTAAAGATGTGTTTTTCCGAATGGATACCAAACGAAAATCTGCAGTGATTGCTATCACCATGGAGCATCGTGATCCAGAAATACAGGAGTTATTCTTTGAGCAGTTTCTCCAACTCAAGACACTACTTCATGCAGAACTAGAAGAAGAATGGGCGTGGGAACTTAATGTGCCCGATGAAAACGCTAAAATCATCAGTCAGATCTACAAAGAACTCCCCGGCAAATCGGTCTTTAATAGAGACCTCTGGTCGGACTTGATTTCCTTTTTCAAGCCACGTATCATCGCCCTCGATGCTTTTTGGGAGAATGCAAAGTACGCTTTTGATGGGTTGCGGTGATTATTCATAATGCGTCCACATGCGCAAAACTTTCACGACTTTTTCTTCTTGCACTACCTCGTAAACCAGTCGATGTTGAATATTGATTCTTCGTGAATATGCACCAACCAAATCGCCTTTTAAGCTCTCGTATGGTGGATAATCTTGAAAAGGATTTTCTTGAAGTATCACTAGTAGTTCCTGAACTTTAGACTTTAGGCCAGATGAAGCCACTTTTTTAGCGTTCTTTTGGGCTTGTGGTTGTTAGACTCTTCACAACAGTAAACGAACGTAATAACGAACGTTTTTACAAGAAAAAGGTTCTACTGCTTCTCCAACACCAACACCACTCTGCTCGGCAGGTACACGCTTAGAAAGTGCTCACCAAACAACGTTACCGTTGGGTAGACCATCTCGTCATCTATTCGGTCAAAGCCCCCATACTCTGCGCTATCAGAGTTTAATATGATTCTATACTTCCCCGGCTTTGGTACCTTGAAGCGGTAATCCGGTACTGAGTTGGTAGGTGAGAAATTGAAGGCAAAGTATAGATTGTTGCGTTCGAAAATGATGGTCTTATTGTCAGGGTCCATATTGACTTGCTGCGCTGGCAGTGCCGCTACGATCTCATGATTCTTGGCCATCTTCACCATGTCCGCTCCGAAGTTGTACAGGTACTGATACCTCAGATCTGGATGCTCCTGCAGGTTCCATTGTCGTCGAGCGTATTTATAGCTCCAACCATTGCCTTCTCTTGGGAAATCGACCCACTCCGGGTGACCAAATTCATTCCCAATAAAATTGAGCCAACCTTCACCCCCAAGTGCCAGCGTGAATAGACGAATCAGTTTGTGCAGTGCAATCCCCCGATCGATGATCATGCTCTCATAATCCTTGTGCATGTGGGTATACATCTCCTTGTCCATCAGCCAGAACGCGATGCTCTTGTCACCCACAAGTGCCTGATCGTGTGACTCTGCATAAGCGATCGTTCGCTCTCCAAATCGCCTATTGGTCAAAGTTCCCCACATCTCATGAATGTTCCACTCTTCGTCTGTTTTGTGTTTCAGCACCTTGATCCAGTAATCGGGAATTCCCATGGCTAATCGGAAGTCAAAGCCCATGCCTCCTTCCTTTACTGGCCTACATAGACCCGGCATCCCACTCATGTCTTCTGCTATGACTACTGCACTTTTATTAATCTCTTTGATTAGTGTATTCGCCAATTGGAAATAGGTGAGCACGTCCCAGTCAACATCTCTGAAGTACTTATCGTAATGGTCGAAACTGATATCTCCATGATGGAAATACAACATGGAAGTCACCCCATCGTACCGGAATCCATCGATGTGAAACTCTTCCAGCCAATACCTCACATTGCTCAGCAAAAACCGAAGTACCTGTTCCTTACCATAATTGAACAGCTTGGAATCCCACTGGGTATGGAAACCGCGTCCGCCAGGATGGAAGTACTGATCATCTGATCCGTCGAATTCATTGAGCCCTTCGGACAGGTTTTTGACGGCATGTGAATGAACAATGTCCATGACTACAGCAATACCCAAAGAATGTGCTTTATCAACCAGATACTTCAGGTCATACGGTGTGCCGAATCGGCTGCTCGGCGCGAAAAAATTGCTGACGTGATAACCGAAAGATCCATAATACGGATGCTCCTGGATAGCCATCACCTGGATGGCATTGTAACCCTGCTCATGGATCTTTGGCAAGATGATATCAGCAAATTCCTTGTAGGTTCCTACACCCTCTTTTTCCTGAGCCATTCCCACATGGCACTCATAGATGTACGGGTTTATGTAAGCATCAGACCCATCGTATTTTTTGTCGGTCCATTTATAAGGTTTCTCAGGATCCCATAGTCGCGCGGTAAAGTCATAGGTCTTTTCGTCCTGAGTCACATATTTAGCATAAGCTGGAATCCGATCGTGGATACCATTCGCTCCCTTGACCTGTACTTTCAGGGCTGACTCGTGCACGAGCTTGTCCTTAAAGTCTTTATCGGAAAGGAACACCTCCCAAATACCATCATCCCCTTTGGTCATCGGAGTGGACTCCCTGTTCCAGTCATTGAAATCCCCAATCAAATGAAGCGATTCGGCAGCTGGCGCCCATTCACGGTACCACCAGCCCTTTTTCTTTTTGTCATAGTTGAAACCGAGAAACTCGTATCCTTTGGCAAACTCATCCAACGAACCATATTTCTTTTCAAGTTCCTTTTTGCGGTCTTTGAAGCGTTTTAATCGATCATTGATTTCACCAACATAAGGTTCTAACCAAGGATCATTCTTAACAAGAATAGGAATGCTACTTGTTGCCATACTTCTTCATTCTTCAGATGTGATATGTAAGTTAATCACTGACCCAACTTCCACCAAATATTTTTAATGAAAGCGTCATTTTGTTAACATATTTTCAATTTATTGGCAATTCCATTTTTTCATTCGTATATATTTTCAATTAATCCATCAATTCCTTCAGTTGTCAGCCGATACTCCGCAAAAAGATTTTGCTAATTTTCTTGTAACCTCTCCCATAAGGCGGAGTTTCCCCGAATGATGACCATGCATAACCTGAAGACGATTGGACCAACTAGATGATCATGCACTCATGCTCAAGGTAAAGGCCGGGGATGTGGAGCAACTCGGACTCCTTTACAAACGCTACAGCAGAAGACTGTTTGGCTTCTTTTACCGGATGACCAACAGTGTAGCTATTAGCGAAGACCTGGTGCAAAATGTCTTCATGCGCATGCTCAAGTACAAGCACAGCTACTCAGAATCGGGAAATTTTGAAGCCTGGGCTTTTCACCTTGGCCGGAATGTACACAAGGACTTTCTCCGGAAAAACAAGCGGTATGCCTGGCAAGATGACATGAGCTCCTGGGAGGATCAGCTCGGGGAGGAACACAATAAGGAGGTTCATCTGCAACGAACAGATGAGCTCAATAATTTATCCAGAGCGATTCAGGCATTACCAGCTGACAAGCGCGAACTGATCGAGCTCACTCGATTTCAGAAGCTGCGCTATGAGCAGGTGGGACAGTTATTAGGTATTTCTGAAAGTGCTGTCAAAGTACGCGTGCACCGTACCATGAAAGAACTAAAGGAAAATTACCTGAAGCTTGATGGAAATATTTCTAAAAAGACAAATGGACTTTAAGGATGGAACTGAATGACCAATTAGCAACAGAATGGTGGATAGAACGCCTAGAGCGTCCGCTTACTGAAGACCGACAAAGAATGCTTGAAGCTTATCTCGAAGTACATCCGGTTTTGGCTGACGAGTTAGAAAAAGAAGAGGCGCTTTGGCAGCAAATGGCAGAAATCAGTACGCCTGAGCCTTCCTCCGAAATGGACCTACGATTCGAATCCATGCTCGGAAAGGCTATACAGGAATCCAGAAAACCGTCACTAGTAGATCAATTGACTACTTGGTTCGGTCTCCACTGGCAAGTCAGTCTTGGTTCGCTCGCAATGGGTCTGGTAATAGGAGTATTTCTGATCCCAAGAGAATCCAGCAACGTCCATGAACTTACTGCAGAGGTTCAGGACATGAAGGAGTTATTGATGCTCACTATGATTGAAAAGCCTCAGGCTCAGGATCGAATCAAAGCAGTCAACCTCACGAGGGAACTACCTAAAGTCGACTCCAGAGTAACTGACGCATTGATCTCCACCCTCAATCATGATGAAAGCATCAATGTGCGACTGGCTGCACTGGAGGCATTGATCTCCTATGGAAAACTTCCTGAAGTTCGGGAAGCTCTGATCAGCTCCATCAGCGCACAGCAATCTCCACTGGTGCAAGTCGCCTTGGCAGATGCAATGGTCGCTTTACAAGAAAAAGCAGCGGTGGACAAGTTTGGCGAAATGCTGGAATCCAGCGAAGTGGACGAAAGCATCAAACCCAAAATACAATCAACCATAGAGACGCTGCGCTCTATTTGATCAAAACTTAAAAGGACAAAAATGAAAACACTAATTCTCGTCCTGATGACCACCATGGGGTGGCCTCAGGAACATAAAAAGGAAATAAAAATCTCTGATGCAATCAGAATGGACGGAAAGCAAAAAACCATCATAGTTGATAACATCTTTGGAGAAATCAAAGTGAGCAACAGCTCTTCCAGTTCCATTCAATACAGCGTAGTTAAAACCATTGAAGCTGATTCAGATAGTGACTTACAGGAAGGCATCAATGAAGTCCAACTGAAAGTGATTAATCGAAATGATTCCATCATCCTTTACATCGATGCGCCATTTATGTGCAGCAAATGGAACGGTTGTCAGCGGAATGGTAGATGGTTTCATCGAGACAAAGAAGACTATGATTTTGTCTTTGATTTTGAACTGAAAATCCCTCAAAATTCTAACCTCAACGTACAAACTGTAGACAAAGGAGATGTGATAGTTGAAGGAATATCAGGCACCATCTCTGCCAATAACGTGAATGGTCATGTGCTAATCAAAAGCGCCCAACTGATAGAATCAGCCTGTACGGTGAATGGAGATGTCGACATCTATTTTGCCCGAAACCCAACATCGGATGGACGGTTCAAAACCATCAATGGGACCATCAATCTCTACTGCATGGACCGAATGAATGCCAGAGTCAAGGCTAAAACCATGAATGGCAACCTCTACACCGCTTTCGATTATGAGGCAACAAAACCTCAACTGACCAGATCAACTTCTTCTCGCGGAGAATCTACTGTGTACAAGATCGATGAGTCATTCGGTATAGAAATCGGCCAAAACGGCCCCTTACTATCATTCGAGACACTCAACGGGGACATTTACTTAAAAAGACAATAAACGAGCAACGCTCATCTTAATAGATAAAAGACATGAAAAAATTAGCAACAATACTACTAGGCATCTTCGTGGCAGCAGCAGCCATGGCTCAAGACAATGGCTTTGCAGAGCAATTTACTGTGCCATTGAGTAAACCAGGCGAAAGGGTCTCCATTAAACTGGATCAGGTACAGGGAGATATACGCGTGACCGCTTATGAAGGCAAAGAAGTCATTATCAACGCCAAATCAAGTGGTGAATCTGCCTTCCACCAATCGGAGAAAGACAGCAACGTACCTCCGGGGATGAAGAAGGTATCGGTAAACTCAGTTGGCCTCAGTGCCAAAGAGAGCGACAATTACATTCGCATCAATAGCGAATCCTGGAAACGACGCATAGACATAGACATGAAAGTGCCAGCCAACGCCAACCTGGACTTACACACCGTGCACGGGGTAGTGGAAGTCACAGGAGTGAATGGCGCAATGGAACTATCGGGTGTTAACGGGTCAATTACTTTGACTAATGTAAGCGGATCTGTTGTGGCCAACACCGTGAATGGTGAAGTGAAAGTGACCCTTGGCAAAGTGACTGCAGGGGAGCCCATGTCGTTCGTGACGCTAAATGGCAATGTGGATATAACACTTCCTGCTTCGACCAAAGCCACAGCAAAACTAAGATCTGATCAGGGTGATGTATATACAGACTTTGATATGGATATGGAGCGCTCCAAAACCAACGTGAAGCGTGCGAATGGAGAATATGAAGTGTCTATCAACAACTGGGTCTATGGAAAGATCAACGGTGGAGGTCCAGAGTATACCTTCAAAAACATGAATGGAAACATCATTATTAGGAAAGGCAAATAAGGAAACGGAGGGAGTTTTCCCTCCCTACTTCTAGCATCAGAAAAAACGTTTGAGCTCCTCAATCATTAAAAGGGCCGATTCGGAGTAATCCTCGTTTTCTATATAAGATTTTCCTTCTCTCCTCTTATCCACCTTTTCCCAAAATGCATCTGGGTATCTCCACAAATCTTCCGAAGTGTCATCCGAACTAATAAAAGGGTTTCGGGCATATCGTTGCAACGCGCCAATCTGTTCATTTGTCACGTCGAATTCATCTAGTTTTTGAGCCTTGTTTTCGTATTTGATGTAATGAGTTAATCCACCTTTTTTGTAGGTTAAAAATATGGAGTGTGCTACTGGAACGTCATCAAAATAGGCATATCGAATGGTTATCGCTCCACTAGATCTTTTGTTGAAGACAGAACTCCACAGATCATTGGTTCTGAAAAAACGGATTTCTTTCAATTGAAAATGATCATTGACCAAAAGGAGACCTTTCTCCCTTTCTCCAGAAAATAGAAGTGCATAGCCATCTCCATCATAGCTGTCATCAAATGCAACTTGATAGTCGCGCCAATGATCCGAAGATAAAATGCCGTAATTCTCCACAACCATCAGGTAATTCATCGGAACATAGTTACCCATTGGGGGTTTGGTATTATTCTTACCCAGACTCATCCATTCATCATGATAACCAACCCTGGTAATGTCACAGTAAAAATTTTGTCGGGCAAGGGAGGCCCAATTGCTGCTATCACCGCAGAAAACGCTATACCCTACACTTTCAGCAATAAAAATGAGTTCATCCGACCGCTTCACCTCTTCAGCGTAATAAGCCTTGGCCACATGTGGCGATGTACGTCTACTCCTCCTATAGTGAGATACTACCTTTTCCAGTATCAATTTTGGATCAGAAACTGCGGTCACCACCACCTGATCCAAAACCTGATCATTGTATATCAGCTCAATCACCGGTTCATCTTTTATGGCATCAATAGTGGTCACCACTGGCTTATAGGCTACATGGGTGATTTTAATACTATCCTGATTTTCAAGATCACCAGTCGTGAATACTCCATTTTCATCCGCTATCATTCCAATTTGTTTCTTCAATACAACCACATGAACATAAGGCACTGGCTCTTTGCTTTGCTGATCTACTACATGCACCGAATAGGAACTGGATTGAGCTGTGACCCAGTTAACATTCAGAATAAGAACGAATACAAGTAGTCTACTCATTTTTGATTTTGAATCTATAAATACCCAGTATTTCATTTTCTTCATCTCTGATTCCATCAGCGTAATAATAGTCACCTATTTTGCCAATTACATTAAACCTGAACGGGACTTTTGAGTCAATGATCAACTCTCGTTCAGCATTGTAAGCCTGCAGGCCCCACGGACCAGTATCCTTGATGTGATAGCTTCTAAAGAAAATAGAGTTGATCGAGTCAACATGAATGTGAGTATAATAGCTAAACCCAATTTGATATCCACTCCCCAATGCCGATAAAAAATCCTCATAAGAATCATACCTATCAAGATCAGGGTTAGCATATTTTCCAGGCTGACCAAAAGTCTCTACCAATTGAAGATTGTCAGGATCATAAACCTCGATTTCTGGACCCAATCGATCGGACACATAAATGAACTTCGCATCCGTAGCTCTATAGGGATAGTTGTAAAAATAGAGCCACTTATTCTCAAGAAATCCCTTGGGATGCTTTCTGAAAACAGTCTCCAATTCTCCTGTTTCTAAGTCTACAAGACCTATGGTATTGGCATGGCCAAAGAATGCGTCTGGCTTTTTGGTGAGGTTTGCGACAGGATTGACATAATCATTGATAGTGACTGGAACAACTGCTTTGTTATTAATCACAGGCAACCACTGGCTATCAATAAATGGCTCATCCCGATAATGAAAATCATACATTCCAGGATCCTCAAGATCGGAAGTCTCATAAATGCCCAATCTGGAATGCCAGTTAAATCTGAATTTATCAGTGACGGTACTAAATTCCGAATCAAATAATCTAAAATCATACCCACTACCAAAAACCAGATGCTGGCCATCTGGCAAATGTCCGTGATACCAAAGCAAGCCATTCGATTCGTCTGGACCTTCTCCTGGTCCGAGGGTTTGCTTAATCCAGGTTCCGTCAGCTTCAAAACAAAGAACACTGGCCAGATCTGATTGGATATAAGCTATGTTGTTTCCGATAACCCGAAAATACCCTTCCATTGAAAACAGCTCCGCTTCACATAGAACAGTGTCAATAACTATTCTGTGACTCCCAACAAAAGAGGTAGTCGTATTGGAATCTGTAGTTTCCTTCGGAGAACAGGAAACCAAAACTGCAAGCCATAAGCTTGCGTTTCTAAGCGCTTGGATATTCCCCTTTTTTAGTTCCGATTTGAACATTCTTCTTGATAGATTCTCCTCCAGCTCCCAGGTTATCCAGGAGCCATCTGCTAAAAAACCTCAAAATAATACTTATCACGATTTACTCCTAACTGTATCTGTCATAATCCCAATGATTCATTCTCTCAAGCACAGTAATGGTAAGGCAGTGGATCTATGAGTATTCCTTAAACGACAACCTGCATGACACGCCGTGGCCTAACTACTATAGCCTACCATCCGCTAAGAGCTATCAGTGTAAATGCATCGTAATCCGAATGACATTTTTGGGTTTTTGAGTTAACTTATTATCGATTAAACCTTTACCTCATGTCATTACCTAAAGGTCTTTATAAAAAAATGCTCAAAGGCAAGGAAATAATCGTTCAGGATTATCGCGGTTTATCCGATGAGGAAATGCTGGTGATGGTGCAAGCACTAGAAGAATTGATTCTTTCGGAAAATAAACCTACTTCTCGGCTGATACAGGCCAGAGGTGTAGACCTACCTATGGCAGTGAGAGTACACCTCCGCCGAATAGGACCCAAAGTGAAACATCTCCAATCCAAAATTGCCGTAGTAGGGACCTCAACTGCTAAAAAGTTACTACTGCAAAGCTATAACCGAATAGTAGGTGGCACCATGAAGTTTTACGATGATGAGCAAGAGGCTATTGAATATTTAACTAATTAAGTCAGCATGAGCTACCCAGATGGTCTGATAAAACAAACAATAGAAGGACAAGAAATCATAGTAGTGGACTACCGCAACAAACCAGAAGAGCAGCTATTTGCCATTGCAGAAGCTCTCCAGGAAATGCTGCTGGCAGAGAACAAGCCTAATTTGCGTCTGGTCCACGTAAAAGGTGTAGACCCCTCGTCTTCCTTTCGTGTATTTCTAAGAAAAATGGGCAAAACCATTGGGCACATCCCGTCAAAAGTGGCGGTAATTGGTCTAAGTCCAACCAAAAGAGTGGTCATGCAAGCGTACAACAAAATGCTCGGTGGCTCCATGCGATTTTATGATGATGAAAAGGATGGTATCCATTATTTGCTAACCGATTAAAACTTTCATCGAATAGCTAAGAGTTTTGCATTAATGGTGGTTATTTTTAGAAACAAAAGCCACTATGCCTGAGCCTTCCTCTAATACCACGCTGAAGAAAACCCTTGGCCCACTAATGCTCTGGGGCCTTGGTGTTGGATATGTTATTTCGGGCATGTATTTCGGATGGAACCTTGGACTGGCAGAGGGTGGTACGCTGGGATTGGCTATCGCTACCTTCTTTATCATCATTATGTACATCACCTTTACCTTCAGCTACACCGAGCTGGCCTGTGCCATTCCAAAGGCTGGTGGTGCATTTGACTATGCCGATCGAGCACTAGGAAAAAACCTGGGGTTTCTGGCCGGAATGGCTCAGAATGTGGAGTTTATCTTTGCCCCTCCAGCCATTGCAGCGGCGATTGGCGCTTACTTCCATATTTTCCTACCAGAAATAGACACCATTTACATTGCCATAGCCGCTTATCTTTTATTTACTGGGTTAAACATCGTCGGGGTAAGAGCTGCCGCCATTTTCGAACTGGTGATTACCATCCTGGCGGTGATCGAGCTGCTAATATTTGCTGGTGTTTGTCTACCCAGTATGGAGTGGAAAAATTTGGAAATGAATGCACTCCCCAATGGATTTCAGGGAGCCTTTGCAGCCATTCCATTTGCCATCTGGTTTTTCCTTGCTATAGAAGGTGTGGCCAATGTAGCCGAGGAAGCTCGCAATCCACAACGCAGCGTCTTGATCGGGTTCGGATCGGCTATTATGACCCTGGTGGTATTGTGCCTGCTCACTTTTGTCTCTGCAGTGGGAGTGGATGGCTGGGAGTCGGTAGTGTACCCACCAGGCAGTTCAGAGCCCTCTGACAGCCCTCTACCTCTAGCACTAGCCAAAATCGTGGGAGATGGACATTTCCTGTATCATCTATTAATCACTGTTGGGCTATTTGGGCTGGTGGCTTCCTTTCATGGGATCATACTTGCAGCTGGCCGGTCCACGTTTGAGTTTGGGAGAGTTGGCTACCTGCCTAAGGGTATGGACAAAGTACATCCCAAAACCAGCACACCCGCCAATGCATTGTTGGTCAATATGGTTATTGGGATCATCGCCTTGCTTTCCGGAAAAACGGGTGAAATCATCACCATTGCTTGCTTTGGCGCCCTGACTTTGTACATCATTTCCATGATTGCCTTTTTCCAACTGAGAAAAAAAGAACCCGACATGGAGCGTCCTTTTCGAGTGCCTCTTTATCCACTGTTTCCTGCACTAGCGCTAATCATTGCTACCATTGCTCTTATTGCCATGACCATCTATAATCTCAAGCTAGCTGGGATCTATGCATTGATCATGATTGGCACCTATTTATGGTTTCAGTTTACCAACAAAAACGGCTAACTTAACTAGATATTATTTGCTCACTATGAGATGAACGCACGACTCAATTTTAACTTTCCATGTCCGATCAGATTTGGACCTGGAGTCATTGACGAACTCGCCGATCATTTGATCAATCAGGGCTTAAAGCATCCGCTCGTAGTTACTGACCCTGTCATAGCTGAATTAGACTTTTTCATTGACATCCTGGAAAAGCTCAGAGCCAAAAACCTGGCTGTGGATGTATTCTCAGAAATGCACAAAAACCCTGTCAAATCAGATGTATTGAAAGGTGGAGGCCATTACCATGACTCGGTCTGCGACTGCATAGTGGGAATAGGTGGTGGCGTAGCTTTGGATGTCGCACGTGCCATTGTACTCAGGGTAAATCATCATCGTGATTTATTTGACTATGACGACCTGATAGGAGGTGACAAATACGTAACAGAGGATGTTCCCTATTTTGTGACGGTACCCACTACAGCTGGCACAGGAAGTGAAGTAGGCCGAAGTGCCATTATCTCAGAAGACGAGAGCAAAAAGAAACGAATTCTATTTGCGCCAAAACTCATGGCCAGGCAAGTATTTGCAGACCCAGAGCTCACTATGGAACTACCTCCTCATGTGACTGCAGCTACAGGAATGGATGCGCTGACACACAACATGGAAGCCTATCTAGCCAAAAACTATCATCCCATGTGCGATGGCATTGCTCTCGAGGGGATGGCACTCATTGCCAAATCAATCGAAAAAGCAACACATCACCCGGATATCCAATCAAGGTCAGATATGCTACTCGGCTCCATGATGGGCGCCGTGGCTTTCCAGAAAGGTCTTGGAGTCGTGCACAGCATGGCACACCCACTGTCCAGCCTTTTGGACACTCATCATGGACTGGCCAATGCCGTCAACCTTCCTTATGGAATGGCATTCAACTATAAAGGATTTGAAGCTCGATTTGATAAGATGGCCGAATTTCTAGGAGTGATCGATGGGGATGGCGAGCGGGTGGTAGATTACTTATTCGAGCTCAACCAACGCCTGAATATCCCCACACAGCTGCGTGAAATAGGAGTCAAAGAGGAGCATTTGAACCCGCTTTCTCAACTTGCCATTGAAGATTTCGCTCACCCAAACAACCCCAAACCAGTGACCCTGGAAGACTTCAGATCACTTTACCACAAGGCTTTCTAATATGCTGAAAATTGGTATTTCCGCATGCTTCTTGTATCCCGACTCCAACAGACCGGTATTTGGGCCGAAGACACTGAGTTATATTGAAAACGACATGGCGCGCTACGTCTCTCGACAAGGAGTGCTGCCCGTATTGATTCCAGACTTACAGGATGAGTTATTACAGCCCATTATCGATCAGATGGACGGGTTCGTGTTTCAGGGTGGTACGGACGTGGCTCCTGAGGCATATGGCGAGAAACCGATTGGACGCTGGAAAGGTGATCCGGTGAGAGATGCTTATGAGCTTAAACTATTTGACCTGGCTGTGAAAAGTAAAAAACCTATCCTGGCTATCTGCAGAGGCATGCAGCTCATGAATGTGTACTTTGGTGGCTCACTCTATCAGGATACCGACACACAACTGGAGGATGTACTCACACATCGAGACGCAGACACCTATGATTATCTCTATCATGACATCACATTCACCAAAGGGAAAATTTTGGAAAAGATCTATCAGGATGATCCAAACCGACGAATAAACAGTGTTCATCACCAATCAGTTAAGGCATTAGGGAAAAATCTGGAAATACTAGCTGAGAGCCCAGAGGATGGAATTATCGAAGCTATCGGATACACCAAGGCACCAGACGGATGGGTGATGGGGGTGCAATGGCATCCGGAGTTTTCAGATACACTGAAAGAAACAGTGGTTAATGCGGACAAGCTTTATGAGTTTTTCCTAACCCAGGTTAGATCATTAAAATCAGACGTATAATGCAGGTAATCAACCCAGCCACCGAAGAAGAAATAGCCGAACTAACCGTGGATACGGCCGAGTCGGTACATCTAAAATTAGCCCGGTTACGAAATGGGCAACAGAAATGGTCCTCCAGATCAATTGCAGAGCGTCTGGAAATCATCGTGGGGTTTGGTGAGTTGGTCAAACAGCACAAAGAGGAACTCGCACAAGTACTGACGAAAGAAACCGGTAAACCCATCACTCAATCCAGAGGCGAAGTAACGGGTTCACTTAATCGGATCGAACACCTGAAAACTCACGCTGATAAATGGCTGCAGCCTGAACTAATGGCCGAAGGAGCTGTCAAAGAATCCATTGTCTACGAACCACTTGGCGTCATTGCCAATATTGGGGCGTGGAACTTTCCATACAACACTGGTTACAACGTGTTTTTATATGCTTTGGTAGCTGGAAACTCCGTTTTGTACAAGCCCTCTGAATATGCCAGTCTCACTGGTTTGAAGTTCAAAGAACTGCTGCACAAAGCCGGAGTACCTGAAGATGTTTTTGAGACCGCCATCGGGCCAGGCCAGGTGGGACAATACTTATTGGAAGCTGATCTGGACGGGTATTTTTTCACAGGCTCCTACAAGACCGGAGTACACATTGCCAGGTCGATCGCACACAAACTGGTGCCTGTACAGCTGGAACTTGGCGGCAAAGATCCACTCTATGTCATGGATGATGTGGCAGATGTGAACCAGGCAGCTATCAATGCTGCAGATGGAGCATTTTATAACAATGGACAGAGCTGCTGCGCAGTGGAGCGCATCTACGTGCAAGAAAGTATCTACGATGACTTTGTGAGGCACTTCGTGGATGAGGTGAAGAACTACATTCCTGGTGACCCAACCAATGATGCTACCTACACCGGGCCACTGACTCGATCACAGCAACTACAAGTAATCCTAGAACAAATCAAAGACGCCACAGCAAAAGGAGCCGAGGTACTGATAGGAGGCAACCAACCGGATAGGAAAGGATATTATCTGAACCCAACGGTGTTGGTAGATGTGAACCATACTATGGAGCTCATGAAGGAAGAATCCTTCGGACCCGTGATAGGCATCCAAAAAGTAGCATCAGATGAAGAGGCCCTCCGGTTAATGCAAGATACGCCTTATGGACTGACAGCCGCAGTATTCTCCTCCGATGAGCAACGAGCCAGAAAGATTTTGGATCAGATGAATGTAGGCACCGTCTACTGGAACTGCTGCGACCGGGTGAGCCCTAATACGACCTGGTCAGGTAGAAAAAACTCTGGACTCGGATCAACTCTGTCTTATCAGGGCATCCGTACCTTTACTCAACCGAAAAGCTATCAAATGAAGGGGAAGTAATCCTACACAAACTCTCTCAACTTAGCGATCAAATCGTCTGGACTAAACGGCTTGGGTAGCATGCCATCAAAACGCCTGGATCTCAGTTCTTCACCCGTTACAGAAGCTGCAGTCAGTGCGATAATCGGACCGTCATAGTTCAGTTCTCTTAGCTTTTTGGTCGTCTCAAAACCATCCATACCAGGCATTTGGAGGTCCATTAGGATTATGTCAAATGCCTCTGACTGAACACTGCTAATTGCCTCGGGACCACTGTAAGCCACTGCAACATGTACTCCATGTTTTTGAAGCTGACGCCTGGCTATGAGAACATTCATTTCATTGTCTTCCACCAACAGCACTTTTATTCGAGATAAGTCCACAGATGCCGAATATTCGTTTCTCTGAAAATCAGGAACCCCATTTTTAACCTTAAGAACAAACGAAAAATAGGACCCCTCTCCCAGTTTACTCTGCGCCTTAATGGTGGACCCCATAAGCTCTACTAATTTCTGACTGATGGCCAATCCCAGACCAACACCTCCGTATTCGCGCGAAACACTACTATTGGACTGCTCGAAAGCACCAAATATCTTGCTGAGATCAGATTCGCTAATTCCACTGCCGGTATCCTCTACACTAAATTGTATAACGAACTCCTCATCCGTCTGCTCCAGTAATTTGATGCCGAAAATCACATTCCCTTCACGGGTAAACTTAATCGCATTCCCGATCAGATTGGTAAGAACCTGACCAAGCCTCACTTTATCTACCATCACGTGTTCAGGAAGTGCGGCATCATACGCTAACTCAAGTTTGATCCCTTGCTGATCTGCAAGTGGTTGGAGCAACGAAATCTCGGTCTCACAGTACGACTTTAGCGAAACCGCTGTGAAGTCCAGATCAATCTTACCCGCCTCAATTTTATTGTAGTCTAAAACGTTGTTGATCAAAAGCAACAGATTCTCAGAAGAGGCTTTCAAACGCTCAAGATCATCTACCTGATCCTCTTTTGGGCCGCTTTCTATTAAGTGATATGCCGTACCAATCACCGCGTTAAGAGGTGTTCGAATCTCGTGGCTCATTACCGATAGGAAATCAGATTTTGCCCGCGCCAGTTCTTCTGCATCTTTTTTAGCCTGCCGCCAGTTTTCGGTAAAACTTCTGGATAGTATAAGTGCCTGAAAAGTGAAGAAAATCATTTCTCCAGCAATGCTAAAAAACCTATTTTCATCAATGACGTCCAGGTAACTTAGGGACTTGAAGGAAAACACCAAAAGAATTCCTAACACACTAAATATGGAGTAGCCGGAACCAGGCCTTTTGTTGATGGACGCTCTGGTGAAAATCCAAATCACTAATAAGATACCAAATAGTAAAACGTATAAATAAGTTGTGTTTAGCTGGGTAAACAAGTGAACTGGAAACAGGATAGGCGGTAAGGCCCAGGCCAATGAAAAATAAGCAAATGATCGGGTGAGAATCTTCGGTGCATCCTCAGGAAACAACCGCTCCAGATACAAGGCGAAAAAGGCACCACTAAGGTAGAAGGTACTGTACTCCAGAGCCAGCCCTATTCTGTAAGAAATACTGACCATGTCATGAAGAATGTAATTGTGCCAGCCAACTATCCGATACGAATAGCAAAGTGTAAACAGGGCAAAAAAGAGAATGGCATAATCCTGCTTACCATGAAAAAATAACCCTAGAAAAAAGAATGTGGCCAGAACGAGAAATCCAGTAAGAAAGGAATCATAGGAATCATCCAAAAACTTCTGATGCAAGATTTCCTGCTCCAGCCCAAGGAATATGGCTCCACCAATACCTCTTTTACTGTGACTAAAATTAGAAATCGGGACCGTAATTCTTAAGGTATCACTTTGCAGGCCATGCAGTGGTATGTAGAGAACCTTACGACCTGGTCTTGTGGTCTCCCTTGTCTTCCCAGGACTTCCAACTTCAGCCACCATTCTGCCATTTACATAAATCGTATAAGCGCTGAACTGATCCAGTACTTTGAGCATAAATGAATGCTGATGGTCAAGTAGAATGGTCACACTATAGGTTCCATATCCATAGCTACCCAGACCTAGCTCATCCAGCCGCTCATGAGGTACATCGACCAGCTCCATGGATTCACATACATCCGGATATAAGCAACCTTCCGAGTAAGCCCATTCCCCGCTCAGTTCCAGGATTGGATCATCCATAAAGTCGTGATCAGAAATGTCAATAACCGCTTGGGGTGCAGGACTCCGTGAAAATGTGCTTAGGGACAAACACAAACTTATAATGAAAAGGTAAGCTGGTATTCGCATGATTGATAGATAAATATATCAATTACTCCGTTATCAAAGATGAGAATACGACCAACACCCTAATTCCCAATATGAATAAACAATACACTGGAAATATGAAGAAACCATTATCTTTCAGGGTTAGAAATGGAATCAATAGACAACATCACCCTCAACTTCTCTGATGAGAATATTTTCATTCTGAATATCAGTCTGGGGATTATCATGTTTGGTGTGGCACTCAAACTGACTCCAGATGACTTTAAGATGGTACTTGCAAACCCTCTCGGCACCTTCGTGGGAGTACTCTCCCAGTTTGTTGTTCTCCCTTTTCTTACATTTTTGATTATCTGGTTATTAGAGCCGAGGCCTAGCTTCGCATTAGGCATGATGATGGTGGCGGCTTGTCCAGGAGGCAACATTTCTAACTTTTTCTCTGCATTAGCGAAGGGCAATATTGCTCTTTCGGTGAGTTTAACGGCGATTTCAAGTGTACTGGCCATCTTCATGACACCTATCAATCTGGCATTTTGGGCCAGCATGTATCAGCCTACAGCTCAGTTACTCACTGAGGTTAGCTTGAACTTTTGGGATGTGTTGAAAACCATCGTAATCATCTTAGGTATCCCGATTATTCTAGGCATGACCTTTCGGCATAAGTTTCCCAAAACCTCACAGAAACTTCACCCTTACATGCACTATGGCTCCATTTTGATATTCGCAGCTATCGTCATTCTGGCCTTTACTGCCAACATCGATATCTTTCTTAGCTACATTCACATGGTGGTACTGCTGGTATTTCTACACAATGCAGTTGCCCTTACTTCCGGATACCAGTTAGGCAAAGTCTTTGGGCTTACAGAGCCTGACCGAAGATCGCTTGCCATCGAAACGGGAATTCAAAACTCAGGACTCGGATTACTCCTTATATTTGCCTTCTTTCAGGGACTTGGCGGAATGGCCATAGTGGCTGCATGGTGGGGCATCTGGCACATCATCTCTGGCATGTCTCTAGCATATTGGTGGAATTATAGAGTCTCGACAGTTACCGCAAAATGAATGCACACTGGTTTTATTATCTGGTAAAGATCACTGGTTGGATTGGTCTGAAAATATTTTTTGGTGGGATTAAAATTATAGGCCTGGACAAAGTCCCGAAGGATGGGGCCATTCTCCTGGCTCCAAATCATCAGGGAGCTTTCATGGACGCTGTGGTGTCTGGTGTTTATTTCAAAAAGCCCGTCTCATTTCTCACCAGAGCGGATGTATTCAATAAATGGAGCGATCCAATACTCAAGTCATTGAACATGATGCCCATTTATCGGATCAGAGATGGTATCCAGTCCCTCTCACAAAATGATGCAGTATTTGATACCTGCTTTAGAATGCTATCAGAGGAAAAGGCTATTTTGATTTTCCCAGAAGGTAATCACAGCAAAGAGCACTACCTCCGACCGATCTCCAAAGGCACCTCCAGACTTGCCCTGGATGCCAGAGATCAAATAAACCCTAGTACCAAAATCTACATTATCCCTACTGGTATCAACTACTTTTCCCATAGTAGACCTTTGGCTAAAATATTCCTGGTATACGGTGACGCCATCGAGCTGGAAGACTACATGAAGCTCTATCGGGAGCACAAACAGAAGGGGTACAACAAACTGAAAGAAGACCTGACTCAGGCAATGAAAGACACGCTCATCCTTCCTGAAAAGGACGAACATTATGAAAAAAAGCAAGCCTGGATCTTTCAACCAAAGCATGAGTCTCTAAGCTTTGAAGAGCTCAAAGCCATGGGCAGAAGTGATCAATATGAAGAGGTCAAACCAAGAAACCGAAATTTCCTGTCTCGAATATTTATTGTGTTCTTCACCTTGTTCAACCTATTGCCTCTTCTTGGAGTACGGAAATTGTTGCAAGTGGTGAAGGACCCGGTGTTCAAGGTCTCGTTAAAATATATTGGTGGCGGAATTTTCCACCTGCTGTGGTGGATCATCTTCTATCTGGTAGGCGCCATTTGGATTGGATGGGAGGCAGGATTGTTATTCGTGGCTACTGCGGTTCTAAGCATGTTCGCTCGTCAATCGCTCATCAAGTACTAGTTTACTCGGGCATTGTACTGCTTCCGGTCATAGATGAGATGACCCTCTTTATCCCATTCTTTGCTGATATATGGAAGGGTCTTATCAAACGGCTCTAGCGGATAAACCACCTCACGTTTCACACGTCGGTTGTCATAATATTCTCTCCAGATTCCTACTTTGTTGTCGTATTGGTAGTGACCTACCACAGCCAGGTTGCCATTTTCATGATAAGCATAGTACTCTCCCTGGCGCTCACCAAAATGAACTGGTATAATTTCCTTTAGCCGCTCACGCTCAAAATCATAATAAGCCAATCGGGATTCTTTCGGCCAACCTTTCCAATATATTTCTTTCTCCATCAGAATATCCGAGCTGTTGTATCGGACCCAGCGACCATGCTTCATCCCCTTGTAGAAGTATCCTTCTTCCAGCAATTGATCTCCCATCTTTTTCTCATAGTGACCATGAAGCACACCAGCATAGTCTTCTTTCACTCGCAGTGAATTCACTATTTGTTTTTTCTTAAAATCGTACCAGTAGAAATCTCTGGCATATGGGTCAGGGCCTACATAGTCTTTGTCCTTTAGGTAATGGAAGAGCTCCACAGTCTGTCGATTACCAAATCCTTTCTTGGCAAAGCCCCGTTTCGTTTTAATGCCGTAGTAGATCTTGGGGTTGACTTTTTTTTCTTTCTTTTTGCCCTTTTCTTCATCATCATCTTTGTCGGTACGCTCCAAATCCTGCTCCGCGTCCATGGATAGCGGAGTTTCATATTTCGTCTGAAACAACTCATCTACAGAACTAACCTCTTGTGCAGCGGCTACAAAGCCTGCTAGTAAAAGAGAAACCAACAACACAAGATTCAATTTGACTTGATCAATCATAACCACTTAACGCAATTATCCACGGAAAAATTTTATCATTCTGCAGCTGCAGAACTAATTGTCTGCCCAAAAAACAACGCATTCATGAAAAGCTTATTGGTGCCATACCAAAATGCCCTGAAATTGGGATTATCTGCAAAGTTAATGACTCTCCCTCTACCTAGCTGAGAGACCGTGACGGCAGGTGTTGCCTCCAGTTCTGCCAGCCTTTCTTCAGACACGTAGCCACTCATCAGAGGCGATGCGGTGTATACCAATGGATTAGCGTACTGATTTGTTGATTTTTCCATCATGTAAGAGTGGTTTCTAAACAATGGCATGGTGGGTTGGTCCAGCCCGTATGTCAACGGATGACCCAGATCTAGTTTAGCTTCGAAGATGGCTCCACCAATGACCTGTGCCCCACGGGTTTGCTCCAGATCTACGTAGCGTTTGTACCCGTCTGTATCATTTTCTGGCTTCAGGTATTTAGCTCCTGATATGTCATTTTCTGCAAGCCACTTGCCACCGGACTTCCAGGCAACAATGACTCCACCTGAGGCCACCCATTTCTTTAAGTTGTCTATTCCTCTGGATGATATGTCTCGATAAGATCCACTAGGAAATACAAGCTTGGTATACCTGGAAATGTCTTGATTAACAGCAGAGGCAGGCAGTAAGGTAACCTTCATTCCATACCGCTGGTCTAGCAAGTGCCAGGTTTCACCGGCCTCATAACTACTCACTCCATCTCCCACCAGAATGGCTACTTCTGGCTTTTCAATCACTTCGAGCTCTCTACTGCCCAGGTCTGAACCAGTAGTAGATAACCCTGTACCAAGAGCATAAACATCAATACCGTCTTTAGTGGCAATCGTCTGAATCTCCTTTTCTATAATCGATTGCTTATCTCGCTGTATACCCACAGGAATGATCACTGAGCCCCGAACGAAGGTTTTTTGCGAAGTGCCATGCGGATTGTGGGCTACCTCCACCAGCACTCCAGCATCGAGCAAACGCATGATGGCTCGCTGTGTATAGTAGCCATAAGGCTCGAAAATGTAGGCATAATCTGATGTACCATGCACCTTTCTTACAGGAGCTTTAGGCTCTTCGATCAGTGAACCCAAACTGGATGAGCTGTAGTCCTTGGCCCCAAGTTCCGCATAAGCAAGATTGTAAGCCAGAGGCAAAGTCCATGTAGATATATCGTAGAACAAGCTGTCCTGAAACTCCGTGCGCTTCTCGAACATCGACTTGATCAATCGGTACTGAGGTTGATTCAAAGGGACAAGGTAGCTTCCTTCGCTAAAAGTTTGACCATTCTTCCTAATGGGGGTTCTCACAGGATAAATGTCTATATCATGCTGATTGATCAAGTCCATCAAGTGATATGAACGCATGGGATCTTTCTCTGACCCAAAAACGATTGCCTTGACGGCATCATTACCTGCCATACTTAGTGATTCCTTGTAGAACTCATTTTGCATAACCAAAAGATCATCTCTCAAGTGATGTACTGCCCGAAGTGTAGAAAGCGATGTAGTAAAATGATTGCGAATAGCTTGTGGAAAGGATAAAGTACCAAACTGATTTTCCTGAAGATGTCCTCGGGCACTGGCTTGTTCGAATAGGATTCCTACACTGCCATTCAGATCTGGATAAGTAGATCCTTTGCCTACGTAGTAATCGTCATATCCTTCCTCCGAGTAATACAGTGACCCAATACTATCCAACATGTCGGCATGATACGCAGCTATACGTTCGGTCATGACCACATTAGCCATAGGCGTGAGCGGGTTTTTACGAGACAAAATTCCTGGTTGAAAGAAAAATGTACTGTTCGTCCCCATCTCGTGGTGGTCTGTCAGCACATTGGGTTTCCATTTTTGAAACTGTGCAATTCTAGCCTTGGATTCTGGCAGTTGTACTGGCATCCAGTCCCTGTTTAGGTCAAACCAGTAATGATTGGTTCGGCCGCCAGGCCATGCTTCATCAAACTCTCTAGCCGCTGGATCTGATACCAGATTGGCCGATTTATGCATGTTGACCCAGGTACTAAAGCGCTGCAGTCCATCAGGATTGTAAGAAGGATCAAAGATTATCACCGTGCTCTCCAGTATATCGTCGATAACTGGCCCCCGAGCTGCTGCCAGGTAATAAGCTGCTATTAGTGCCGCATTGGACCCACTTGCTTCATTTCCATGAATGCTATAACCCATCCAATGCACAACTTTGGCATCAGAAGGATTTACACCGGAGTTTGGATTGGTCAACGCTACATGTGTCTTTCTGATTTCCTCCAGGTTGGCCCTGTTTGCCTGTGCAGTGATGACCAGGTGCATCAACTGGCGGTTTTCATAGGTCTTACCGATCTCTTCAATCTCAATTCGGTCTGAGGCAGCGGCAAGAGTGCGCATGTAATAAACGAGCTGATCATGACTCACATGCCATTCGCCCACCTCATAGCCCAAGACTTGTTGTGGGGTAGGGATCGACTCGTCATACGTGACATCTGTTGGCAAATAATAAGAAAGGTCCACCTGGCCATAGGACATAAAGCCGACCCAGGTAAGCAGAGTTACTAATTGGAGTTTTTTAAGCATTGAGTTAATGGGTTTTAATGCAATTGGATGACATAGTTACAACTAAAGGATTCCTTTTGTTTGAGTTGCAATATGCCTTCTTTTTCGGCCAACTGTTGGTTGTGGTTTGCCGGATCAGCATGACCATACCAGGGTTCTATGCACACAAATGGCGAATCTTCACTTTTGGACCAAATCCCTAAATAAGGGAATCCCTTCATGTGGAAAGTAAGCCACTTACCCTTTGCACTGCATAGGCTTATCTCGCTGGATTTAAAGTCTTTGATCACCAGTGCGTCTTGATCAAACAAGTGATCTCCAATAACCAGTTTGTTTTCACTCATTGCTATAGGCTCCTTCTGGCCGGATAGAAGGCCACCTTCTATAAGATATGCTTCTAAGTTTTCGGCATATTCAAACTCCAGCCAATAATCTGACCTTTTCTCTTGGTCAGTCATGGGACAATTGAAAGCTGGATGGCCACCGATCGAAAACCACATGACATCCTTCCCATGATTGATCACAGTATAGTTTGTATTGAGGCCGAGCTCATTTAGTTCATAGCGGATAGTTAACGAGAACTTGAAAGGATATACTCTTTGTGTATCCTGGTCTGCAGTCAACCTAAATGTCACCGAATCCGAATCATGGGCCACAATCTCAAACTCCCGATCCCGAGCAAAGCCATGCTGGCCCACAGAAAACGTATGACCATTGTGTAAGTATTGGTCGCGCTTTAGCCTTCCTACGAATGGAAAGAGTACTGGAGCGTGACGCCCCCAGTGATCAGGGTCAGCTTGCCAGATGTATTCCTGATCGTCCTTTTGTAAACTGGTAAGCTCCGCTCCCCTGCTCTTAAAAGCAGCAGTAACATTCTTATTGGCAATTTTCATTACCTAAAAATAGTCAAAGCCAAACAGCTCATGGTTTTCATAGCGAATATTTATATAAGCGGAGGCCAAACGAACACCATAAAAAAAGGAGCGCACTTGGCGCTCCCTTTGGCTAGATTAACAATTAATACGGTTAGTACAAGTAGTCCAGTGCCGTTCTGTCATCGTTGTTGAACGGACGATCACTACCATCAGTACAGGCGAGCATCCATGACGCAGCAGATGCTGAAGCACCAGTTGGGGTACCTGGTATATGGTTCGCTCCTACTCCGCCATCACCTTCATTACTAGGGCTACCCCCACATGAAATACTTCTATCAAAGTAATCAGTGTGACGAAATCCAATGCAATGACCCATTTCATGAGCAATAATGGTTGCAATTCCAGAAGTGCTAAGTCCGTAAGAAGACTCTAGTACACCGCTCATTTTGATCTCACCATATGGGTCCCCAGAAGCAGTAGGGAAACCGGCAGATCCTAATACACCTCTGCGCTCATCTCTTTTACTCAGTCTGGTCATCACAATATCGGCATTACTAGAGTTGGTCACTCTCTGAAAAGAGATCTCCAGATTTCTCGCATTGTATCGGTCGATAGCCAGGTCAAGTCCGGCAATCATAGCAGGGCTATATCCACCGGATCCACCGCCACCTTTTTTGCCTTTACCATTACCGCCACCACCGGAGCCTTCTTCGGGAGCATAGACCGTAATGGTCCGACTACCATTGGTGCTGACCAGGTTGTCAGTGCTATACTGCTCTTCCACAGGCAGTCGCTTTCCCGAATTCATATGAGCAAGGTCATAATCGGTCAGGTAAATGTCACCTTCCACCAGGTAGCCATCCTCAAATGGAATAGGTGCCTGGTTTTCTACATCGAATCCCAGGTCTGTTAGTCTGGTTAGAACCTCTTGGGAGATAGTTTCCTCCTCGATCACTTGATTTGATTCACAAGCAAAGAAGCCCATGCTAATTAACATTAGTCCTGAATAATAAGTCAGTCTTTTCATGGTATTATTTGTTTGGGTTATAAAATACAAAAGCAATAAAGCTGGTCTTAGACGATGAAATGAGATAAAACAAAAAGACATCCACTAGCGGATGTCTTTTTGTATGCCGTTTTAATCTAGTTAATAGAGATAATCCAGTGCTGTCTTATCGTCATTGTTGAATGGCCTGTCTCCACCATCAGTACATGCAAGCATCCATGATTTAGCAGAAGCGGAAGCTCCGGTAGGAGTACCTGGGATGTGGTTTGCACCTACACCTCCATCACCTTCATTGGATGCACTACCACCACATGAAATGCTCCTGTTGAAGTAATCCGTGTGACGGAATCCAATACAATGGCCCATTTCATGACCAATGATGGTCGCAATACCAGCAGTGCTGAGCCCGTAGGAAGACTCAAGAATACCACTCATTTTGATTTGGCCATAAGGATCACCAGAGGAAGTTGGGAAACCAGCTGATCCTAACACGCCTCTTCTCTCATCTCTTTTGCTCAACCTGGTCATTACTATGTCCGCACTGTTGGACGATGACACTCGTTGAAAAGAAATTTCGAGGTTTTCAGCATTGTACCTTGCTATAGCCAGGTCAAGTCCAGCAATCATACCAGAGCTGTAACCATTTCTTCCGCCCACAGGAGCGTAGATAGTGATCACTCTGTTACCATTGGTGGAAACCAAATTATCTGTGCTATACTGCTCCTCTATTGGTAGTCGTTTACCTTCCTTTAGATTGGCAATATCAGCATCTGTCAAATAGATATCCCCTTCTACCAGATATCCGTCTTCAAATTTGATTGGAGCCTGATTTACAACATCAAACCCGGCATTGGTTAGTGCTGAAAGTACAGATTCGGAAACTTCATCTTGATTAACTACATCACTTTCATTGGAACATGAAGCGAATAGGACGCACGCAGCTACGGCGAGCGAAGCTAAATAGCTAACTTTTCTCATTTTACAGTCGTTTGAATTAGGTTATACATATCCCCGAAAACTTCCGAGAATGCACCGAATGTATTTGAAAAATCTTATTGAAACAAAACATTATTCGCATTCGATATGAATTGAGGAAATTTGTATTTTTCAAAATAGATTATTTGGTAAAAAATCGATTTCACTTTTGTTTTTTACCCAATCAATCTTCAATTATTCCTGATCAGTGCAGACATCAATCTGATTGACCGTAGAACATTTCATTGCGGGATCATTAACTGTAAAGTTTTGCTCCAAAGGGACAATACTGATTTGATTTATATTCGCTGAATGCGTATGACATTGGGAGCCATGTTCTTGCTTTTGTCCCTGGAGATTGTTCTGGGCCAAAGTACTATGTCTCCAAATTTTGAAACATCGCTAAAGAACCGGGTAGATCTGCAGGAAACAGATACTTTTTTGATAGCGACTCAACTCGATTGGTCACCAGATGAACGCATTATCCAAGTGAAAAAGATTAGTGACCAGGGTCATTACACCATCGTCACATCCTGGGCGCAGGCTCGCCAACTGCCCCTCTCAGGAAGCATCAAATACATCGACCTACACCGAAGGCCATCAGAGGAATCTGCCCTTGACGACCCAAACTTTGCGTATAATAACATTCGCAAAGCTCAAAATGAATACCCTAATGTACTTGGTGCAGGGTTAGCCGTTTCAGTCAAAGAACGACGGTTTGATAACGAAGACATTGATTTGTCTGGTAAGTATTTAGACCTTGGCTCAGCCAGTGAAGACCAATCTCAGCATGCCACAGATATGGCTACAATTATTGCCGGCATGGGCAATACCACCTCTTTTAATAAAGGAGTCGCTCCCGGTTTGGCGATAAGCAGTTCCGACTTTAACAACCTGTTGCCGGACAACTCCAATCGTTTATTACAGAATCAGATCTATACTCAGAATCACTCCTATGGATTAGGTATCGAAAACTACTACGGGATAGAGGCGGCTGCTTATGACCAGGAGGTCTATAATCACCCAAAAATCATGCATGTCTTCTCAGCTGGCAACGCTGGGAGAGTGCTCCCTTCAGATGGTACCTACTCTGACTTACCTTTTGCCAACCTCACGGGTACTTTCAAACAGGCAAAAAATATTCTCACAGTGAGTGCTGTCGATACTTCATTGGTCGTGAGTGATTTAAACTCGCGAGGGCCCGCCTACGATGGTCGCCTCAAACCTGAACTGACGGCTTACGGTGGTCGTGGTACCTCTGATGCAGCTGCAATCGTGAGTGGCATAAGCACTTTGGTTCAGAACAGCTTCTCAAACACCTATGATTCCATACCAGATGCCTCCACCGTCAAGGCCATTTTGATCGCTACGGCTGACGACATTGGAGTAAAAGGACCTGACTACTACACGGGATATGGCAGTGTGAATGCCAGTAAAGCATTGGCTTGCGTTCAAAAGGGGCAAATAATGACCCGCCGACTATTTTCCAACCAAACGGTAAGTTTGGACCTGGATGTGTCACAAGAAGTACAGTCTGTTCAAATAGCTATTAGCTGGGCGGATCCGCCGGCTACTGAAGGCTCGTCAATAGCACTCATCAACGACATAGATACCAAACTAATCAATGATACTCAGGAATGGCTACCATGGACACTGTCCACCACTGCATCAACAACTGAATTAAACAAACTGGCTGTTCGAGGTGAGGATCATTTAAACAACGTGGAATACATCACTCTGGCTCAACCCACTGCTGGGACTTATCAGCTACAGCTCAGCACTCCTGACCTGGCTACTTCCTCTCAAGTAGTGAGTATTGCTTGGTGTTTCACTTATCTGAATGAATTCGAATTTGACTTCCCAAGCAGTTCAGATCAGCTAAGGGCAGATAGCTTCCAGTCCATCTACTGGTCACACAGCCTCAGCCAAAGTGTGGGTAAACTAGAGTACTTTTTCGAAAACAAATGGAATCTGATTACGAATAATTTTAGCCTCAATGATCCCCGCTATGTATGGCACAATCCAGAGGCATCCGGCACCTACCAGCTGAGAGCGACAATTGGAGGGCAGGAGTTCCTATCGGATGAGTTTTTGATCTCAGAAATACCTGAAGTCTCCGTAGCTTTTAATTGTGAGAGCAACTTTGGACTGCAATGGACTACAATAGCTGATGCCGAGGAATACCATGTGTATGAAATGCAAACCGATAGTCTTCGCCTCATCGGTTCCACTTCAGATACTTCTTTTGTCATCAACAAGAATGAAAGCACCTTCTATTCGGTGGCTCCAGTATATTCCAAAGAAGAGGGGTTAAGAAACCTCGCTTTCAACTACTCGTTTCAAGGTGCCTTTTGTTACGTTAATTTTTTCTCAGCCCAAAAACTGGAAGTAGATGCCGTGATTAATCTGGAGCTGAGCAGTGTTCTCAATGTTGAGTCTGTCACTTTTCTAAAAGAGTATAATGATACGTTAGAGATTCTCCGTGAAATTCCAGTTACTTCCAGCACCTCATTCACTATACGTGATCCTGATCTGGATCCAGGCACAATTGATTATTTTGCGGTCCTGAACTTAAAAGATGGAACATCGATTCAATCAAATTACAGTTCGATACTAGTGGACAAGCCCGGAAAAGTGACTTTCTTCCCAAACCCCACAGCTGATATTTATATATACACCGTGTCGAATGGCGATAAAATGCAAGTCAAAGTTAGCGATCGTTCCGGTCGCCTGGTATTGGAAGAAGAGCTACTGGATCGAGTCAACAGCATTTACATAGAAGAGCTAGATGCTGGGGTTTACCTCTATCAGGTGTTTAAAGATGGAGAAGTAATTGATTCGGGTCGCTTTGTGAAGTTGTAAATTAAAAAGTACATGAAGTGATTCGGAGATACTGATTATTTTTAATCAACTCAATTGCCTAATCTATGTCTGAAGCATCAGAAAATCCCAACAAACCTGGCTGGCTCACTGAGCTCCAGCAAAAAAGCTGGGAGCCCGAAATCCTCCTCTCGGGGATTGTATTATACGGTCTCTTTCAAATACCTGACATGCTGGACAGTTTCCTGGAGTATGGCAATGCCAACCTATTCGGAGAAACTACAGACTTGGACAACCTCGTCAATTCGCTAAAAGTAGCTCTATATTGGCTCACCTGTGGATTGATCCTGCATCTAATCAGCCGGGGTATCTGGGTAGGAATGGTCGGTCTTAGTTTTACTTTTCCAGAAGGAGTCAATAAAGACAACCTCAAAATGTCTGGCAGATTTTCTCGAGTGCTGGAGCGAATTCCTACCATCGAGCAGATCATTATCAATCTGGAAAAGATCAGTAGTTCATTGTTTTCGGTCTCCTTCATGCTCTTCATGGTCATGATCGGCGCCTACTTGTACATCTTGATTTTGCTCGTGTTTCCATTTGTAAGCATAGCGTATCTTTTTGATACCGAATTTGACAATGAAATCGTCGAAATCATGGTAAGTACTTACGCCATTACCATTTTGCTGATTGGTGCATTTTCTATGCTAGACTTTGTGACACTTGGATTTTTAAAGCGATTCAAATGGTTGAGCAAAATATATTACCCCTTATATTGGCTGGTCAGCACTATCACTTTGTCTCGATTCTATCGGCCCATTTACTACACCATAGTCAGTAATTATGGAAAGTGGAAAATAGGAGTATTCCTCGCATTTTTTGCTTTTACAAGCATTGTAGGTGTAGGATCCCTACAGGAATCAGCTATCCCAGGGGAGTCACTTACTCAGCTCGAACTCTGGAACAATTCCTTCGGAACCAGTTCTTTTAGTGGCTATTATGATGATCAAAATGAAGGCTTTCACTCAGTGCAAGCACAAATCCAATCAGACATCATCTCCGAAAATACACTTCGCCTTTTTGTAGCACTACAAGTCGGGCGAGAAGAAACAATCAAAGCATACTGCCAGTACGATTCTCTAGTGGATTCTACTGAGGTGCCCAAAAAAGAAATTGAGTTGAACTGCGCTTCTTCTTATTATCACATTTACTTGAATGATAGTCTCCTTCAGGAGATGAATTGGCGGTTTCACTTTAAGCAACACACCAAACAACGCGGACTCCTGGCTTATGTGGATATTACGGATTTGCCAGCAGGTTTGCATTCCATACGTGTGTCCAGCCCACCCGAACACAAGAGAAGCTATGCGGACATCCCGTTTTATCGGGAATTAAGTCCTACAGGATATTACCAACCTAAAGATGACCCAAAGAAAGAAGATGAAAGTTATTTGAAACTGAAGGGAATACTGCCAAAATAAAAAAACCACCCTGACGCTTCGGTCAGGATGGTTTCATGGAATCAAAACATCCAATAATTAAATCTGACTCAATCCACCATCTACGGCTAGTTCCACTCCATTGACAAATGACGAATCATCTGAGGCTAGGAATAAAACGGATTTAGCCAGCTCTTCCGGAGAGCCAAATCGACCTAGCGGCACCTGACCGGCAAAGCCTTCGCCCATCGCCTTCACGGCATCTTCTGGCAAGCCCAGCTTATCATAAATCGGTGTAGCGATTGGTCCGGGAGCCACACTCACGGTTCTAATTTTTCTTGATTTCAGTTCACTGGCCAGTACTCTGGATAGCGATCTGAAAGCGGCTTTGGTAGAAGAGTAAACCGATGTGCCATCAAATCCTTTAGAACCTACCACAGACGTATTGCCGATGATTACGGCTCCATCATTCAAATGTGGTAAAGCGGCCTTGATCAAAAAGAATGGACCTTTCACATTGATGTTAAATTGCTGGTCAAAGTGCTCTTCAGTAATGTCCGAAATTGGCAAGAAATAAGCCACGCCCGCATTCAAGAATAATATATCAATCTTGCCAAAGAAGGCCACTGTTTGCTCTACGACTGATTCACTGGTGGAAATATCTCCAGCATCTGCCAGGATAGTCTTTACTGAAGATCCTAATTGAGCAGCAGCTTCATCCAGCGCCTCTTGTCTCCTGCCCGTGATGACCACCTTAGCACCTTCTTCTATAAAAAGCTTTGCTGTTGCCAAGCCTATACCGCTGTTACCCCCTGTGATCAGCGCTACTTTTCCGTCTAATTTTCCCATTGTTTAGTTGTTTTAAGGTTTTATTTGAAACGATTAGTTCAAATAAACGACATATTGAAACGAACGTTTCAAATAATGAGAAAAAAATTATAATGATCCTAAAACCTGATCAACTACCTCCTCTAATTGCTTGTCTAGAATGGAAGTAACCCGCAATCCCTGCAAAGAAGAAAACAAGTACAAAGCCAGGATATCTGCATTCTTGTCGGCACTGATTTCACCGGCTTGCTGAGCTGCAAGAATAAGTCCTGAAAAAAGCTGAACGACATGCGACATGTTCTCTGATAAGAATGACCGAACTCGCTCATCCTGGCCTGCCAGCTCCGAAGTACAGCTGGTAAGCATGCAGCCCTTTTGATTGCCCCCGGTGATATCGCTACTGATCCCTTTGAATAAAGCAACTATCGCCCCCTTAGGTGATTGGGCACCATTGACAAAGCCCTGAAGCATTTCATCCTGACGTTTTTGATAATGCTTCAGCGCCTCTTTGAACAAGGAAAACTTATCTCCAAAGGTGTTGTAAAAACTGGATCGGTTGAGCCCCGTCACATCCACCAGGTCTTGCATAGAGGTGCCATTGTAGCCTTTTTGCCAAAAAAGCTCCATGACGTCTTCAATGACCTGATTTCTATCAAATGTGATGGTCTTAGGCATATTGAAACAAACGTTTCAGAGCAAAGATAGTTCAAGAAATAAATCTTAATAGTTTCCGTTTTGGAAACTTTTTAGCATCTTTGGAGTAAGTATGCTCTAAACCTTGACAACTCTAGTTCGAAGAACTATGAAGGAATGCACCAATGCGAATCATTGCTGAAAGCACCTTAAAAAAATACTATCAAAAACATCCAGAAACTGAGACTGGAATCAAAGTTTGGTTACAAAAAGTCAAAAAAGCTAGTTGGAAACAACCTGCAGATATAACGAAAGATTTTAATCATGCGAGACCAATTGGAAATGGACGCGTGATTTTCCATATTAATAAAAATGACTATCGACTAATTGTTCAGGTAAACTATGACCTTGGTCAGGTTTTCATTTGTTTCATAGGAACTCACAGCGAATACGATAATATAGAGCCAATGACTGTGTGGGACTATTAAATTAATAAATAAAGTGGCAACAGATATAGCAATCAAACCAATCCGGACAGAAGAAGATTATCGACATGCATTGGATAGTCTCAGGGAGCTATTTAATGCTCAAAAAGGCACTCTTGAATTTGATCAGGCTGAAATATTGGGATTGCTTATTGAAAACTATGAGAATGAACACTATCCAATAGAAGCTCCAGATCCTATTGAGGCCATTAAGTATTTAATGGAGGAGGAAGGATTGAATCAATCGGACCTGGGAGAAATTATTGGAGATAAATCAAAGGCTTCACTCATTCTCAACCGAAAGCGAAAACTGAGTCTCTCCATGATTCGCAAACTTCAAGAACGGTTCAAACTTCCTGCTGAAGTTCTCATTCAGGATTATCCACTCGCCAAATAAAAAGCCACCCTGACGCTTTGGTCAGGATGGCTTTACTTAATGGGTGTCCCTGACCTTGAGCGTCAGGGGATCTATGTAATTCCGACCACAACGGTCGGGATTGAAATTACTTGGAGGCCAGCTCCACACTTCTGTTGATGAAGTCTGTCAGACGCTTACCGCTGAGCATTCCTTGTGACAGCATGGCCCAGTCGTACGCCTGCTTCGCCATCTCTACTTGTGCTTCTTCTGTTTCAGCTGCCAGAATTTTCTTAGTATATGCGTGATTCGCATTTACAGCGATCGACAGGTTCATTGGAAAGTCACCGAACATCATCGGTCCGCCACCGCCTTGCGCCTGCATGTCTTTCATTCTGCGGATAAACTCTGGTAGCGTAATGGTCACCGGCATGTCGTCAGTAGCCATCGGCTCCACAGTGATGGTGTTTTTGTCATCATTCACTGCTTTTTTGTACGCTTCTTCAACCTTCGTTTTCTCATCATCCGAGAGTACCGACTCCTTCTTCTCATCTTTATCGATCAACTTGTCGATCACATCTGAGTCTACTCGCTTCAGCGTGACTCCTTCGTACTTCTGCTCTACGTGATTGATAAAGTGGCTATCCACAGGACCATCCAGGATCAGCACGTCGTAGCTGCGTTTCTTAGCGGTCTCGATGTACCCGTGCTGTTTGTCCTCATCGGTGGTGTACAGGAAGACCACATTTTTATCCTTGTTGGTTTGATTGGCCTCAACCTGCTTCTTGTACTCATCGATGTTGAAATACTTGTCGTCAATGTTTTTCACCAAAGTGAATTCCTTGGCTTTCTCCTCAAACTTGTCTTCAGAGATCATACCGTACTTCACGAACACTCCGATATCCTCCCACTTACTTTCGTAAGCAGCTCGGTCTTTCTTGAACAGCTCACCCAGCTTGTCAGCCACCTTTTTCGTGATGTAGCCGTTGATTTTCTTCACATTGCTGTCAGACTGCAAGTAGCTACGTGACACGTTTAGCGGAATATCCGGTGAGTCGATCACCCCGTGTAGCAACTGCAAGAAATCTGGCACAATGTCCTTAACTTCATCGGTAATAAACACCTGACGAGAGTAGAGCTGGATTTTGTTGCGCTGGATTTCCATCTCCTTCTTCAGCTTAGGGAAGTACAGGATACCTGTAAGGTTGAATGGATAGTCCACATTGAGGTGAATCCAGAAGAGTGGCTCCTCCGCAAATGGATAAAGTTCTTTGTAAAATTCCTTGTAATCGTCATCAGTCAGGTCACTAGGAGACTTGGTCCAAAGCGGCGCGGTATTGTTGATGATGTTGTCTTTCTTAACCGTCTTCCACTTCTTCTTACCGTCTTTGTCCTCGCCATCTTCCTCCTGTTGCTCTTTCTCTCCAAATCGAATCGTGATTGGTAAGAACTTGGAGTATTTATCCAGAATGCCCTGGATTCTGTGCTCTTCCAGGAACTCCTCAGAGTCTTCTGCAATGTGCAGGATGATGTCCGTTCCGCGATCTTTCTTCTTGCCTTCTTTGATTTCAAACTCGGTATCTCCTTTTCCGATCCAGATGGCTGGTTCAGCACCTTCCTGATGCGAAAGCGTGTGGATTTCTACCTTCTTCGCCACCATAAAGGCCGAATAGAATCCCAGACCAAAGTGACCGATGATCTGCTGGTCTTCGCCCTTGTCTTTGTATTTTTCGATGAACTCAGTAGCTCCTGAAAAGGCAATCTGGTTGATGTATTTCTTGATCTCCTCCTCAGTCATACCAATACCCCGGTCGGATATGGTAATGGTCTTTTTCTTCTTATCAACCTTCACGTCTACGATCAGGTCGCCCATCTCTCCTTTATATTCACCCAGCTGAGCCAGTCGCTTCAGCTTTTGGGAAGCATCCACTGCGTTGGATACCAACTCTCTTAGGAATATCTCATGATCGGAGTATAAAAACTTCTTGATGATCGGGAAGATGTTCTCCGTGTGAATTGAAATAGTACCTTTCTCTGCCATTGCTTTATATTCAGTTTTTTGATTTCAACTGATGCCAAAGAACCAAATACTATTCCAGAGGTGAAAAACTGTCAAAGTGTCACGGTATGTGGTCATTTAGACTTTGCCTACTGACATATTTCCATTTTAATGGACATTACAATACAAAAGCCAATACCATGCTTCGAGTGCCTCAGTATGACATTGGCTCACATTTAATGTTGGAATCGGCTTTATTCAGGAATAATCGTTCCTTTACCTAATCCGATCCGCACTTCTTACCAGCTTCTCGTCTTTGCGGATGAAACGGTTACCCAATGAGTTGAAGAGCAGGGCGACCGCAATGATGTAAAACCCAATCTGGAAATTGCCTACGGTCTCTGGATTCAGCATTTGATCGCCTTTGGTAGAATACCAGTAGGTCATAAACAGACAGCCACCCATCACCAGGGAATTCAAAGTATTCAACTGCATCTGGCGCAAGCGGTTTTTGTAAGAAAAAATAGAAACCAAAGCCACAGCAGCTGCCAGAATGGCCAATACAGAAATCCAATAAGTATCTACGGTGGCCATGGGTGTGAATTCTCCCGACTCATCGAAAGAAGAGTAGACCAATTCGAACGCATTCAGCTCCACTACTTCCTTAGCGGAAACGTCTACTTTGTTCCACATCGGTAAAAACAAGATGGTCACCATCACGATCGCCACGATCAATAAAAAGACAGACTGGATTCTCTGTAACATAGTTTTGAAGATTTAGGTCGCAAAATTGGCCATCCTAGACCACATTGACAAGCAAGTGCTTACTTTTGCAGCCTTGAGGTATTTTCTGGACATAGCTTATAGAGGAACGTCGTTTCATGGATGGCAGATCCAACCCAATGCCATTACGGTGCAGGAAGAGATTAATCGTGCGCTTACCACACTACTGCAAACGGAAACTGAATGTCTGGGGAGTGGACGCACGGATACTGGTGTGCATGCCTCACAGCAGATTGCACACTTCGATACGGATAGTGAATTGGACAATGACCAGTTGCAATACAAGTTGAATGCTTTATTGCCTTATGAAATAAGCATCAATGCGGTGAGACGGGTAAAAGACGAAGCGCATGCCCGATTTGATGCGACCAGCCGCTCCTATGAATACCACATTCACAAGCAAAAGAACCCCTTCAAGGCAGGTCTTTCTTACTTATTTACAAGAGAGCTGGACATTGAAAAAATTAATGAAGCCACTCAAGTTCTGCTAAACTGGCAAAACTTTCAGGCTTTCAGTAAGGTTCATACGGACGTGAAGACGTTTGACTGTACCATTCATCAGATTCGTTGGCAGGAACCGAACGACAGTCACGTGTTTTCCGTAAGTGCCAATAGGTTTTTGAGAGGCATGGTACGGGCAATGGTTGGGACCCTGCTGGAAATAGGTCAAAACAAGATGAGCATATCCGACCTGGAAATGGTGCTTAAAAGTGGCGTGAGGTCCAACGCTGGCAGGTCTGCACCTCCAGAAGGACTGTTTTTGACTGCCGTGGAATATCCAAAAGACATTTATCTAGACTAGAGCGAGACGTTGGAAAAAGAACAAAAGATTAGTGGGAAGATCCTGGATGTGCAAATCCTAAAAAGGCTTTTTGTATTTGCGCAGCCCTACATCAAACAATTTTACCTGGTGACCTTCCTGACCATTGCCCTGGCACTATTAACGCCACTGCGACCCAAGCTGATCCAGATGACCATCGATGATCATGTGGCTTACAATGATTATCAGGGACTGGTCAAATGGATCATTGTTTTAATAGTACTACTTGTGGTGCAAGCTGTCGTTCAGTACTACCACACTTTCTTGTCCAGTTGGCTGGGTCAGTACATTATTAAAGACATTCGGATAAAGCTTTTCAAACACATCCAGGCACTCCGCTTAAAATTCTTCGACAATACACCAATCGGCCGACTGGTCACTAGAAATGTTTCGGATATAGAGACGCTCTCTGAAGTGTTCAGTACCGGAGTAGCAGGGATCATTGCCGATATTTTACAACTGGTGGTCATTCTGTCCTTCATGTTTTATGAAAGCTGGCAGCTCTCCCTGGTGAGTTTATCCTTATTGCCAGTATTACTTTTTGCTACTTACATTTTCAAGGAGAAAGTTAAAGTTTCATTCAATGAGGTACGAACTGCCGTCTCCAATCTGAATGCCTTCGTGCAGGAGCACATCACGGGGATGAACATCGTGCAGATCTTCAATGCCGAAAAACGCGAACACGAAAAATTCAAAGAAATCAACCGGGAGCACAGACGAGCCAACATCAAGGCAGTTTTTTACTATGCGACATACTTCCCTGTGGCGGAGATTATCCAGGCCGCAGGTATCGGGTTGGTGATCTGGTATGGAGCTGGAGGAGTCATACGGGAGGAACTAACCCTGGGAGTGTTGATCGCCTTCATCATGTACATTCAGATGTTTTTCCGCCCGATACGAATGATCGCTGATCGATTCAACACCCTTCAGATGGGAATTGTTGCTTCTAACAGGATTCTGGACCTCATGGACAGTGATGAGCACATACCCGATAATGGGGACCATGCTCCCGAGCAGATTGAAGGCTCTGTAAAGTTTGAAAAAGTCTGGTTTGCGTATAATGACGAGGATTGGGTACTCAAGGACATCAACTTCGAGGTGCAAAAAGGACAGGCTTTAGCATTGGTTGGCGCCACAGGAGCGGGCAAGTCTTCGGTGATTAACCTGCTCACTCGCTTTTATGAAATTAATAAAGGAGACATCTATATCGATGGTACATCGGTGAAGTCATATGAGCTATCCAATCTTAGACAGCACATTGCAGTCGTATTGCAGGATGTATTCTTATTTTCAGACACGATTTATAACAACATCACGCTACGAAACCCGAACATCAGCAAGGAGAAAGTGATTGAAGCGGCTGAGTTGGTTGGTGCGCGCACCTTTATCGAAAAACTGCCAGGGGGTTTTGACTACAACGTGATGGAGCGAGGATCTACGCTTTCTGTGGGTCAGCGTCAGTTGATCTCCTTTGTGCGGGCCATGGTCTACGATCCTAAAATCATCGTGTTGGATGAAGCGACTAGTTCCGTAGATACCGAAACGGAGGAACTGATCCAGGGAGCCATTCAAAAACTGATGAAAGGGCGCACTTCCATCGTGATTGCTCACCGATTGTCTACCATCCAGAATGCGGATAAGATACTCGTTTTAGACAAAGGGGAGATCGTGGAAAAAGGTACCCACGATGAATTACTTGACTTAGATGGCTATTATGCACAACTTCACCAGATGCAATACAAAGAAGTAGCAACCTCATGAACATCAAATGGCAACGGATTCTCTATCTAGGACTAATTGTGGTTTTTCTGGGGGCCATCGGAACATCCATTTATTATCTGCTGGGAGGTTTTGAACCCATTGTCATCTATCGGGTAGAGGATGGCAAACGAACCATCGTAGGGAAGCAGTTTGTCACCTCTGTCACCAGTGAAAAGCCCGGCCTCTTTTTTGAGCGCTGCAGGACACTCCTGGAGGAAGATAAAATCGATGGGAAACTCACGGTGATCACCTTCAACAGCGATACGCTGGAGCGCGCTGAAGTGGCGCAGTTCATCGGGATCGAACTCAACCAAGATATGGCTGAGATCCCGAGAGAATTTGAAATATTGAAACTCGACTCTGCAGTCTACTACAAAATGTACCTGACCATGCACCCACTGGTGCAGCCCAGAACCAAAAACCATCTCCCCATGCTACAGGATGAAGCAGACAAATACAACGAAAAAATCATTGGTAACCTGCTGACTACTTACTACCCCGACAACTCCAAAGTAGCTGAGAGTTGGGTGGGGGATGAATGATTGAAACCTCTCCACTTATAGGTCATTGAAACTATTATTTTGATAAATAATGGTGGGTCGTTGTAATTGTAGTTAACTAACCTAGTTAAATTCAAATTGCCACAATGAAAAAACTAACGATTATCACCGTATTTTCCATTCTCACACTTTGCTTTTCATGTTCAGAGGAAATCGACCCTCTTGAAAACCTTGAAGAGATAGAGAAAGTAGACTTGGAGGATGAATCCAAATTATCTAGAACCTTATTGGGTAAAGGCACTACTAGTTCAGGACGAATAAATGAGTCGAATTTTGGGGGCTTAGATTTTGACAAGATCTACAAGCGCAAAGCTGATGAGAACTCTGAATATTCTAACTACATGATTCGCTTGTATCCTCCTAAAGAGGTTAAAAACAGTGTTGAATACTTGGTTCTCATAGAATTAAAAGAAGGTTTTCGAACCTACATTCTTCAATATCAAACGGAAGATAAATTTCTGAATAAAATTTATGACCCAACCATATACACAGGGTACGTGAATATTTTAGATCTGAATAGAGAGTTGCTTGCTCAGAACTATTTTGTAGATGGTGAAGACGTTCCTTTGGAGGATGCATCTAATGGAAGAGTAGCGGCACAGAAATGTGATTGTGAATATGAATATACTTTAATACAACCAGGAACTACATATGGTGAAGGCGGAGGATATTTAGTTCCAATTGGCCTTGTTTGCACTTGCGCTGAAGTAGCAGAAATATCAGATCAAGGCGTAGAAGACAGTGGAGGAGGTGGAATTGGAGAGGTCATCTACGATCCGTCAAATCCAGATGGTAGTGGTGGCGGAGGCTCCGGTAACGAGAATCCCGAAGATGGTATTACCAGGGATAGGGTCGGCACGGTAAAAGATATAGACTGTGATGTTGAAAATCATATATTCTACAATAATGAATGTGTTCCTCTTGAAGAATACCTAGCTGATAAATGGGAGCCGTGTCTCATGGAAATCTGGAATGCTGCCACTGAATCAGATGCTGCTTTCGCAATGCTTGCTGGATTTCTGGAAGAGTATCCCATGGCAGAGTTGAAAATTGATGTTGTAAATTCGGATATGGAGATCTATGAAGAGTTTGGAGGAGATAAAGTTTACGAGTGGGGTGATCTTTTGGATACTTATGGTTTTTCAATCGATTGGTTTCAAGAGCAATATGTTTACCTGACCATGCATAACATGACTAATGCTAGCCAAATATTTATAGGATCAGTTTTAGGTCATGAACTGATACATGCCAGCATGATGGAAGATATTTACAGCAATACGAATATCATAACCAATAATCAATATGATCTTTCTGATCTTCAAAATAATTTTCCGCTAATTTATGACTTATGGATAACTCAAGGGTTAGGTCCAGAAGGAGCCTCGCACGAGGCTATGGCACAAAACTACCGAGATGGAATGATCATGTTTATGAGAGAAATAGACATTTCACTAAATGGGAGTCCGGTAAATGAGGGTATTTATGAGGAACTATCTTGGGTAGGACTAGAAGGAACAGATGCTTTTGAAGCGGCTGTTGCAACAGGACAAATTAGTGTATCACAATTGAATAATATACAAAATGCCGAGTTATCTAAAGGTAAGTGTAATTAGTATTCTTTTATTTCAAATACTTCTATGTCATTCCCAAACTAGAGATTTGGATGGGCTAAATGATTGTGATGATGCTTTCCGAAAAGCAGAAAGTGATGTAAAAAATGGCCAACTGTTATGGTATAAACAAATTAGACCAAATGCTCACAGTAAATACTTTATTCAAGATCCTACCAGCTATTATAAAAGAAGAAATCAGATAGATTCCTTGATGTATAATATTCATGGCATAGATGTTAAAAGATATGACTATTTGAATGATACATTGTTGAACCGAGATCGGATTGCCAGATGTTATAATGTCTTTATCACCCATCACATGGACACTACATACTCGGAACACTTCATGATAGAAATTTACAATGAACTGAACAAACTCAATGGTGAACCTCCGTTGGATTCTACATGGGTCAGAAAAAAGAAAATACCTGATCAAAAATAAAAGCGGAAGTGCAGATTTATCTAAGGGTAAGTGTAATTGGTCTCAAATAAACCCCATTTAATAATAGCTCCGAATCTCTTAAAGGTCGATTTCTTTTTGTGTCAGACCCAGAGCCGAACTTATATGGAAAGGTTCTTTATAAAGAAGGCTATTTCGAGGCAACGAGAATTTATGATGATTCAGAGATTCCTTTTTTCTATCTGGATCAAAAAATTGACTAGTTAAACTCGTTTAGGATTGGATGTGGACGTGACAGCTTTAGACCTTCATGAAATGAGACAAAAATCAATTCTTCTGTTCCTGATAATCAATACGCATGTCGTTTTTTCTCAAAACGATCAGTATTATCAATTCGTGAAACCAGTAGAAGACTCCGTATTTATCCTGTTTAACGTTGAGGATTCAAAATTCTCCATCGAACGTCTCGGTGGAGAAGACCCGAATCCTGGTCACGACTATGTTATCAAAATGGAAATAGGAATTGATCTTCGTTTCACAAACAACTATTATCCATCCGACATATACCAAAGCACCATTTCATTTGATTCAATGGCTCAATTAGATGTTAAAGACTATTGGTGGTTATACCATAATTATCAAGATAGTAACAGGGATAGATTATTGCAAAAGCTCAATTGGGACCAGACCGACTTCTATTTAGTGTTGCCTGACAGTTGCCAAAAAACAGCTACCCTATACCGGGTGTTCAATAGAAATAATACGGAATACTAATTCATTTTGAGACATTAAAAGAACAGATAGGTTATGGAAACCTATGAAAGCTTTAAGATTTACACTAACATCAGTATTTAGCAGTATCTTAATGACTGCTACAGCCCAATACAACAGTTATTATGTTGTTGGATCTGAAAAATTGGACACATTAGATACGAGAATTCTAAGCCATCAACATTCAGGAGACAGCATTCATAAAATCTGTTATGAATTATTGAGTCATCATGGAGACGTATTTAAAGAAGAATGCTTTATTCTAATTCACGATGGCTCGTATCAGAACATAAAATTTATTTCTGAACGCGAGTTGTTTATCCAAAATCAAGTATTTAAGGTTACTAAGTATTTGAAAGATGATCCAAACATAGCTGATGACGAAGAAATACTCTTCTACACACCGTCCCTTGGAATCATTTTTAGATACAACCTGGCATGGGAGGGATATAATCGCCTTTTTCGGACTTCTTCACTCTCCAAAACTCAATTTGGAATTTTGATAGTTGATCAAATAATGATGGATAAAGAATTTCTCAACTCTTTGGATTGATGGTGAAACAGACTACTGTACGGAATAAAATTAATTTTGCATTGGTTGTAGTTGTATTGGTTTTGTTAGGCATTTCTAATAAATCAAATGCACAATCTCCACTCAGCAATGATCAATATAGATTTATAGAGTACTACTTCTGTGAGATCTTTGAGGCCAGAAAAACGGATAAATTAAGTCTCAATCTGCTAAATTATTCAGATGTCATCATGAGATGGGAGCCAAAATTATCATTAGATGACATTATCTCTAAGGAGTTCATGCAAAAGTACTTACTACCTTTACAAGGGTGGGATACATTAATTTCAAAACAGGATTTTGTCGAAATGAGGTCTCATATAGACAGACTTTCTAATGTAACCCGTCTAAATCAAAAAGAACTAAGGATCAAAAGAAAGAATCTGCTAATAAAAGAGGATGAAAGTAAAAATAGACTAAATAAAAGCTATTCTGACTACACCACTTATCGAATAACCCCACCTGTTTATAATCTAAAAAGAGATTTAATCTTACTTTATGTAGAAAATCACTGTGGTATAGAATGCGGTGGCGGAGAATTCCTATTATTCAAAAAATCAGATAAAGATGGCTCTTTCATCTTCTTAGGTCGGTTGCCCTTATGGGTTAGTTAAAGTAACTAATAAACCTCCTCCTCACTCTCGCCTTGTAGCTGCTTGTCGTGGAGTTCTTTGTAAGCGCCGTTTTTGTTCATCAGCTCATCATGCGTACCTGCTTCCTGCACATAGCCATCATCTAGCATAATCACTTTGTCGGCAAGCTTGGCTGAGGACACTCGATGGGAAATGATGACTGATGTTCTTCCTTTCATTATTCGAGCCATGGCATTGAGGATGGCATTCTCCGTCTTGGTATCTACAGCAGACAAGGCATCATCCAAAATCAAAATCTTGGGTTCGCGAGCGATGGCTCGTGCAATGGACACCCGCTGTTTCTGACCTCCTGATAACGTGATGCCTCGCTCTCCTACTCGAGTGTCAAAGCCATTCGGGAAGCGGTCAATGTTTTCTAGCAAATCAGCATCTGCAGCGGCTTTTTTAATGTCCTCAAAGCTCATCTCGTCTTTACCAAAAGCGATGTTGCCTTTCACCGTATCAGAGAACAAAAAGACGTCCTGCGGTACATAACCAATCTGGCTTCTCACCGTCTCCAGGCTGTATTTCTTGATGTCATTTTCGTCTATTTTGAGCGTGCCACCAGACACATCATACATTCGGCAGATCAGGTTGGCAATGGTACTTTTACCCGATCCAGTGGTACCAATAATGGCTATCGACTCTCCTGGTTTCACATCAAACGACACATTTTTCAACGCCTGGATTCCAGAATCAGGATACGTAAACGATACCTCCTTGAACTGAATGTGTCCAGCAATATCGGTGATCAGATTTTCAGTGGAGACGATCTCACTTTTAGTATTTAAGAATTCATTGATACGCTTCTGAGAAGCTGCCGCTCGCTGGATGATACTCGTGATCCAACCAAGAGAGGTTACCGGCCAGGTGAGCATGTTCACATAAATGATAAACTCGGCAATCACACCGGTACTGATCGCGCCTTCAAATACCTCTACCGACCCGATGTACACCGTGAAAATCACGCTCAAACCAATCAGACCCATGATGAGCGGAAAGAACAATGCCTGCACAAAAGCGAGCCCAAGAGACTTGTGCTTGTAGTCCTCGCTGGCCTTGTCAAACTCCTGCTCCATGTCCTCTTCCCTGACGAAAGCCTTGATCACACGGATTCCCGAAAAAGCTTCCTGTACAAAAGTCGATAAGCCAGATAAACTTTGCTGGATTTCTTCTGATCGTTTGTTGATGATGTTGTTGACGAAATAAATGCTAATTGACAGCAGTGGAAGCGGAATCAACGAATAGAGTGTCAATCTTGGGTTGATGGAAAACATGAACGGGATCACCATGAAAAAGAGCGTAAATAGGTTGATTCCATACATGATCGCCGGACCCACATACATACGCACTTTGCTGACATCCTCTGAGATACGAGCCATCAAGTCCCCGGTGTTGTTCTTTCTATAAAAGCTGAGCGGCAATGTTTGGTAATGTTCGTACACCTCATTTTTTAAGTCATACTCTACTCTTCTGGACATCACAATGATGGTCTGCCGCATGAAAAACATGAAGACTCCTTTGAGCAAAGCGGACACCAGAATCATCAAACCGAGGATCAAAATGCTTTGTGCAAACACCGCATAGGTCGATTCCTGCAGGTCAAAACCACTAAACGCCTGAAAAATATCGTAGCTGCGCTGCAGCAGATCAAACGAATATCTGACTACCACAGCCGGCACTATGCCAAAGAAATTGGAGATAATGATAAAAATTGTCCCCAGAATCAGATGCCATTTATATTTTCGAAAGTATTTATTGAGATGTGCTAAGTCTTTCACAAGGTTTAAAACGCTTAGATTGGCAAATGGTTATTTGATCAAAAACACCTAATTTTGAGGCCCTTTTGGTCGGATGGGCTTTACAGCGACCAAAGGCAGCAAAAGTAGTAATTACGACAACAATGATAGATACCCAACCCAAAGTAAAAAACAGCGAGATCTTCAGCGCCATGGCCGACCTCAACCATGAGCAGGTGGTCTTTTGTCATGATGAAGCGCTTGGCTTGAAAGCGATCATCGCGGTGCACAATACCGTGCTCGGCCCAGCCATGGGTGGCACGCGCATGTGGAATTACCAGTCGGAAGAAGAAGCAGTCAGAGATGTGCTGCGTCTCTCCAGAGGAATGACTTTTAAGAATGCCATCGCAGGATTAAATATCGGCGGGGGAAAAGCGGTCATCATTGGTGATGTGAAGAAAATCAAGACTGAAGCACTCATGCGCCGGTTTGGTAAATTTGTCAACAGCCTGAATGGTAAATACTGGACAGCTGAGGATGTGAACATGACCACTCGTGACATGGAATATGTGCGAATGGAAACCCCGTATGTGACAGGTCTTCCAGGCAAATCAGGTGACCCAAGTCCTGTCACTGCTTACGGTGTCTATATGGGCATGAAGGCCAGTGCCAAAAAAGCCTACGGATCCGATGATTTGAAGGGTAAAAAAGTGGTTGTGCAGGGTGCTGGGCACGTGGGAACTTATCTGATCGAATATTTGGTTAAGGAAGGCGCTGAAGTGTATGTATCAGACATCTTCGAAGATAAAATCGCTGGGGTAACCAGCAAGTTCAATCAGGTGAAAGTAGCCGATCCGAATGAACTGTATGCCATGGATATGGATATCTATGCTCCATGTGCACTGGGAGCCACATTGAATGACGAAACCATCGCTCAGTTGAAGTGCGCCATCGTAGCAGGCGCGGCAAATAACCAACTGGATGATGAAATTATACATGGTCAGGCTTTGAAGGATAGAGGGATTATCTATGCTCCAGACTTCCTGATCAACTCTGGTGGGATCACCAATGTGTACTATGAGCAACAGGGTAACTATGACCGAGATCGCGTTTACGAACAGACGGAACGGATCTATGGAGTATGTACCGAAGTGATCGAGTATGCAGATAACCACGACACTACCACGCACAAAGCGGCATTGCAGTTGGCAATGAACCGTATCAGTGATGTGGGCAAGGTCAAGTTAGCTTACTAGTGCCTCATGGCACTAACTATTCAATAGTACGGATTGACTAGGAAGCATAGCTAGACGAGCTTGTTATTAGTCGCTGAGACTTTTTCAATTGATAGGGAAAAGAAAAGTTAAAAATATAATTTATGCTTAATCGTAGGATTCTTCGTGTCAAAGCCATGCAGGCACTTTACAGTTATTTCACGACACAAGAATCGTTGAAAGAAGTGGTGCGCGAAAGACTGGAAAGTCAGTTTTATCCGGACCCTGCCAAGGATGACTTTTCTGAGTCAGACAAATTTGCGGCTCGTAGAAAACAAGCTTCCAATCTATTCAATGATCATTTGCTCGATAGAAAGGTTCAGCAAACATCGGAGGTAGAGGAAGATGTCATTGAGGCAGTAAATGCGTCAATTGATACGTATTACAAAGAACTGAACAAAGAGCGAAAGGCAATCAAACAAGCAATGCTGGCCGATGTAGAGGATATCAACAGACTGTATCTGAAGCTTCTGGTACTGCCAGTAGAGTTGGCGCACATTGAAAAGCTAGAGCAGGAGAGAAAAGCCAAGGCATACATTCATAAAGAAAGCCCCTGGAAATGGCACTTCATGAACAACCCGTTGATCGACGAGCTCACTAAGTTTGAAGCACTCAACAAAGCATTGATTGATCAGAAAATAGCATGGGATACTGATCAGGTGGATCAACTCAGAACCTGGTACAAGGACATTCTGCGCAAGGATGAAGTACTCAATGAGTACCAGACCAAGGAATCCCCAACCGAAGAAGAGCACAAGGAAATATTGCTCCACTTATTCAAAAAGATCATTTTCAAGAACAGCTCAATAGACGAGTACCTGTCAGAGACAGATCTGCACTGGAGTGAAAACAAGCCAATACTCAGAAGCCTGGTAGCCAAGACTTTCCAGGATTTTGAAGCAGAACTGGAGCCTCCTTACGAACTGAAATCGGTTAGTAAAAACGAGGATGAAGACATGGAGTTTTTCAATGTGATGTTTGATGAAACGCTAGCGAAGAATACTGACCTGGATGAGTTGATAGAAAAAAAGATCAAAAACTGGGACATCTCGCGAGTAGCAATGACTGACCGTATCATCCTGAAGATGGCACTGACTGAAATGATGCAGTTTCACGGTATTCCCACGAAAGTGACCATCAATGAGTTTATTGAGATCTCTAAACAATACAGTACTCCTAAGAGTAAACAATTTGTTAACGGGATTTTGGATGTACTCGCAAACGAACTAACTTCGGATGGTGTTATAAGAAAAAGTGGCCGTGGGCTAATCGACAATAAATAAAGATACTACTATGAGCAGTCGTGGAAATTCATTTTTTGCATTCTTATTTGGAGCCATCACTGGAGGAGTTCTGGGGATTTTGTTTGCCCCTGATAAAGGCACCAACACTCGTGATAAGCTGACTTATCGTCTGGACAAGTACAAAAAACGACTTGAAGAGATTGTGGATGATTTGGTGGAAGGAGCTGAGCTTACAGAGAATCAGGCCAAATCTGATGGTGAAAAGATCGTGAAAGACGCTAAGGTGAAAGCGGAAAAGCTTCTGGACGATGTAAATGGATTGATCGATCAGATCAAAACCAAGTAATCAACCGCCATTAACATATCATTAGGAATTAACCAGTAAGGTATAACGTCATTCTTATATAAGTTTGTGGAGTATTTGAAATCAAAAAGTGTTTAAAATGAAACTTAATACAATCAATCTGTTCGTGATCGCTCTTGCAGGGGCGTTAGCTTTTAGTTGTTCAAACAAAGAGCTGGAGTCAAGAATTGCCAAGTTGGAAGGAAAGGTAGCTGAACTAGAATCTACTAAAAGCACAACACCTAACCTCACACCAACGGCCAAGGCTACAGAGCCAGAGGTAAAACCAGATGGTCCACTTCCATCATTCGAATTTGCCGAAGAAAGTCATGATTTTGGCAGCATCACTGAGGGAGAAGTAGTAGAGCATACCTTTACTTTTAAAAATACTGGCGATGCGCCTCTGATTATTTCATCAGCTACTGCATCATGTGGATGTACTGTGCCAGACTGGCCTAAAGAGCCAATCCCAGTAGGTGAAGAAGGTAAAATCGAGGTAAGATTCGATAGCAAAAAGAAGCCGGGTATCCAGAACAAGACCATTACCATCACGGCTAATACATATCCTAAGCTCAATCGTCTTAGAATCAAAGCCAACGTACAGAAGGCTGACAATCCATCATAATTCATAATTTTTCAGAATGATCAAAACACTATTACTACAAGCCAGCACAGGTGGCACCAACTACACGCAATTCATCATGCTGGCTGGTATGATTGCCATTTTCTATTTCTTTTTCATCCGTCCGCAGCAGAAGAAGCAGAAGGATCAAAAGAAGTTTATCGAGGCAATTAAAAAAGGAGATCAGGTAGTAACTCTAGGTGGAATTCACGGTAAAGTTGTTTCAGTAGATGACTCAACGATCACCCTAGATGTAGATAGAGGCAACAAATTGCTAGTAGAAAAATCTTCTATCTCATTGGAGTCTAGCAAGCGAGTTTCTGGAGAAAAATAATAATGAATACTATACGTGTCTAGAGCATTTAACAACTGGAAGGTAGTCTTGCTATCGCTTATCGGAGCGACTACCTTCTGGTTTTTCAATGCACTGAACAAAAATTATGACGCCCGCATCAGCTACCCGATAGAGTTCGTTTTTCCTCGGGATAGCGTGGTGGTCATGAAACCGCTCGCAAGTACCATTGCGATCGATGTGTCCAGCGGAGGCTGGAATCTGCTCAGAAAGATTACCGTCAATACTACCCCGGTACGAGTTGAACTTGAAAACCCAACAGAGATTGGATTCTACACACGGAGTTCTTTACAACCCATAGTATCAGACCAGCTCAGTGAATTAAAGATCAACTACCTGGTCACAGACACTGTCTTCATCGACATAGAGGAAAAAAAGAAAAAACAAGTCCAATTGATCGTGGACTCACTGTCGATTGATTTAGCAGAAAACCATCGGATAGTAAGCCCTGTGATCATCGACCCTGATACCATCACTTTGATTGGTCCAAAAAGCTTTATCGATACCATCGGCAGTACCTACACATTAGGCATCCCTACCAGAGGTATTTCCAGCAACTATAACCGGGATGTGGAGGTCCGCCTGGAAGGAGGCAAACTCACTTCCAGTAGCCCTCTAGAGGTCTCGGTACAATTCAATGTAGATAAGTTTGAGCGTCAGAGCATTGAGGTGCCTGTAGAGGTGCAGAATGTTCCGGCGGATTCTTCCATCATGGTGGAGAAAGAAGTAGTGCAGGTATTCTATACCATACGAACCAGCCAGAAGGAGGATTACTCTGCAAAAGACTTTGCGATCACCACAGATCTCTTTTTGATGGATGAGGCCGACTCTACAGTCATGGCAATCCTGGTGTATCACCCGGAAGAGATCATTGAAATAGACGTAATACCAGAGTTTCTTAAGGTCATTCCTAATCCAAAGAATAATGAAGTCCAGTAGACCGCTGCTGGTTGGTATCACCGGAGGCATTGGTGCTGGAAAAAGTATTGTTTCGAGGGTTTTTGAAGTCCTGGGTATCCCAAAATATGATGCGGACACTCGAGCCAAAGCCTTGATGAACACCAATCAGCAACTCATTACACAAATCACAGAGCTATTTGGGCAAGAAGCCTATCAGGAAGGCATGCTAAACCGTCAGCATATTGCTGCCCAGGCTTTTGAAAATAAAGACCTCCTCCGTCAGCTCAACGAATTGGTTCATCCGGTAGTGGGTAAAGATTTTAAACGCTGGGCTGAACAGCAAGAATCTCCCTACATCCTGAAAGAAGCAGCACTTCTGTTTGAGAGTGGCTCTTACCAATCCCTCGACAAAATCATTACTGTAACTGCGCCAGAGCAAATCCGAATGGAGCGCGTGATGAGTCGCGATGGACGATCAGAAGAGCAGGTACAATCCATTATCAACAACCAGATGGATGAGGCAGAGAAGGTGAAAAAATCTGACTATGTGATCACCAACGATGGACAACAACTCGTCATTCCACAGGTCCTGCAGATTCACAGCGAACTATCTTAGAATATCTCCTGGTAACTTGATCTGATCGGCATAGAAGTTCATCCGTTTGGATGACAGGTCTAGAAGTTCGATCTGATCCACCATATCCTTCTGGTGGTTATAAAAGACTTCCACATAGACTTTGCCCAGTAGGTATAAATTAACCTTGTGGCGATAGTACCGAATAGAGGTAACCAACTGACCATTGAAGTAAAGCCATTTGGCTCTCTCAGGTAATGTAAGGGCTAAAAAACGGTCTCTGGTCATACCCTGAATTTACTAAAGAAAATTAATCTTCACAGTAAACCAGCTCATATTCTTCCGGTCGATATGCCTTGGACTTGAGGGTAGATCCATCTGCAGCAAAATAGGTCACTACATAAAAGGCTGCTTCCTTCAGATGCTGTTCTGCAAAGAACACCGGAGCGGACTCATTACCTACATTGATGATCTCATTGTACTGGACCGGCAGGATTTCTCCTCGCACATTTCCATGCAGGCCGTATCCATCCTCTCCAGACACCACCGCCAATAGCTCACCAGCCACCGTCATCCATGGACGCACACTTTGAATATTGTCTACAATTATTTCTTCATTCAGGTTGATCAGTGACCAGTCCAGATCTTGTCGTACCCAAAGGGAGGTATCGTTCCAGTCGATGATTTCATCATAGTCAAAGCCGATCACTTCTTTATTGAATGGATTGACAAGACCGTGTTTCCCATCCTTCACTACTTCATAGTTACCACGAATTCGTTTGATTCGGGCCTTGTATTCTGCCGGGATCAGCGCGCCATTATACAGATCATAGCAGCCAATATTACCATCCTTGAGTAGAAATAACAAACCGTCCTGCTCATCAATCACGTCATATTCTGGTGAGAGTAAATTGGAGCCATCAGTACGTTTAACGCCGGTTTTCCCCTTATACTTAAACTTAAACAACGAGTCAGCCATCAAAGTAAGCTCATCAAAATCTCCAAGAAACAGTAATTCAGAATGCTCATCAATTAACTTGTACTCATTACCATCGCGAATGCTCAAATAACTCGCCACACCTCCAGGTCTGGTGAATACGCTCAGTCGATTATTGGGCGTGAGTGGTACACGTTCGTTATTCTGAAAGATGAGCTCTAAAGTATCTCCCGACTTGATAAATGCTGCGAACTCGTTGAGCAACTTTACCGAGTCGATACTGTTGGTAGGCATGACACCATCCGGTCGCCTGGAGAGTAATATCCAATCTTCCTTTTTCAAAGCTATCCATCCATCATTGACCTCTATATGATCGAAATCCTGACGGATCACCTTTGATTTCTCTTCTTTGATCATCCGGTAAGTGTTGGCCTCCACCAGATACCAAAATGCACCGTTGATATATACTTCATGATCTGCCAGAGGTACTACAAAATCAAGATTTGCATCAAGCACCCCTTCCTGTCTGCCGTTAAACACCTGCATCAAAGTATCTTGTAGCAACTCATAGTCATCAAACTGAAACGCCAAACCTTCGTTTCCTTGCAATTGCTCCGGCGTAGTAATAGCATAAAGCCCCTCCCGTTCAACAACCACAAAAGGGCCAATCATCTCCACGTGATCATACTGAGCAGGAAGAACAACGGTACCATTCAGAGCACAGACGCCCCAATTGTAATCATTCTTGAAAGCTATCCACCCATTGGCCAGCTCCACGGCATCATCTACGGACTGATCCAAGACCTTAAAACCAGACGCGTGATAGAGATATGAACCATCCTCTGAAACCAGCTTCAAGGCTGGGCTCAAAGAGCGGTAACTCACCACTCCATCTATCAGGACCGTACCATTTCGGGCAATGAGCTGATTGCTGATCTGTGGACCTACCTGGAGCCAATTATCGTCAATAGCACCACAAGCATAATCAGGATGAACAGTTTTATACACTGGCGCCATGATTAACTCACCCATCGTGTCCATAAACCCAAACAATCCCTCCTCATAAATCGGAAATAAAACACGAGATGAAAGGTCGTGAATAGTCTGCAACGAATCCACATTAGGATGAATTCGGTAAACCTCTTGAGGTATTCTATCCTTTGGGTTTACCAACTTATGGTAGAGAATGTCCGCTGCTTTCTTATTGAGATGGCTGTTTGGATAATTCTTGATGAATTTGAGGTAATCGTCCTTATTATTGGTCACAGTCCACCGCTCAAAAATGATCTGCTCAGCCTCTTTGCGAAATGGAGTCTGAGGGTGCTCTTTTAAGAAGCGAACGTAGCTGGACGTCTGATTGTCCTGAGTATAGTCTTTGAAGAGCAATACCTGGTATCTCTTACGGGCATCTTCTACAAAAGGTGAATCAGGATATGTCTCAAAGTATGTTTTATAAGCCTGCCAGGTGTCCTCTTGACTAGTGGTTTCATAGGCCAATTCATCTCTCAGATAAGTTGCCCGAGTAAGTAGGTCGGAATAGGCAAAGCGTTGGCGAAAGTCTTCCAGAGCGGCTAATGTATTGGCCTCAGCAGCCCGATCAAACGCAGCTCTGGCTACTTGATTCCTTTGATAGATTAATGTATCCATAGACACACCTACATCCTGCAAGTCGTCCAGTACATCGGCATCTGCTCTATGAAAATCATCCAAAGCCCGTTCTATGAATAAACTTGATGAATCAATGTTTCTCCTTACGAAGGAACTATCCAGAAACAATCGAGAATAAAAATACCGCGCTCCGGGGTTGATTGAATCTTTCTCGATGGACTTAAGAACCAGCTTCTCAACTTTCTCAAAATCATGATTGAGATAGGCCTTTTGGATGCGATCCAGTATCCCCGCATTGGTCACAAATGCCACCATCAAAATAATAAAATACCCAACTGACCTCTTATTCATAGCTGATTGTTACACCTTTGCAAAGTAAAAACATTCTCTTTCAATGCTTGTTATGATTTTCGATATCCATTGAGCGGAGAATATTCCGGCTCATACAAGAATATTCCTGCCAGTCCGCCATGGCAAGTTCAAAATCAACCAGATGTATATCTTTACGTAATTAATTCGCAAAGGCGAGTAAATTTTAGGCGGTGATTTGGTCTAGTCGCAACGACTAGATCACAAGATTCGAACCCAACCAGTTATGGGTCGATCTTAAAAGGGGTAAGCGTGCGCTTACCCCTTTCTTTTTTTATGGCCTCTATCTACTGATACCACGGTCTGAAATCAATCCTCGAGTTTAACATCGCAAGTCAAAATGAGGGACTATGAGTGGACTCCTCATAGGTTTGGCACCTCATTTGAGATAATAGCTTGACCTCTAACCAATAGGTCAAAAACTCAAAACATTTTACTATCATGAAAAAATGGTTAAATCCATTAGCGCTCCTGCTGATAGTCAGTGGAACGCTATTCTTAACATCCTGTGGCGGAACTAATGAAGATGAAGGTCCGGCACTCACTCCCTTGATTGTCGGTGAGTGGCAGTATCAGTCAGCAGATGTAGACATCACCATCAATGACAAAGATATTTTCGACTATTTAGTGGCAGAATGGGGCCTTTCTGAAGAGCAAGCAGTAGAGTTTGCAGCCTCATTTGAGGAATCTATGAATGATTTTGATGGGATGAGTTGGAAATTCAATGCCGATGGTACTTACGAACTAACAGATCCTGAAGAAACTGAATCAGGTACCTGGTCCTTGAGCGCTGACAAATCGAAACTGACCCTCACCAGCAATGGGGAATCTGACATCATCAACGTCAGCACACTAACATCTAGTAAGCTGGTACTTTCCTATACAGAAACCTTTGAAGAAGACATGGATGAAGATGGCACTAATGAAGCCTTTGGTATCTCTATCATATTGGAAATGAAAAAGTAAACTGTCCATTTTGAATACAAAACCCTGTCCAATTATGGACAGGGTTTTTCTTTTTTAGCTATTTTCCAATACGAGCAGAATGTCCAACAAAATTATTTTCCTTGCTGCTTGGCCCAGTTATCCCGTAGTGTTATGGTTCTATTGAAGACCAAATTTCCAGAAGTGGAATCCTCATCTACTCGGAAGTATCCAACTCGTTCAAACTGCACCTGATCACCTACTTTGGCATCTTTAAGTGACCCCTCTAATACAGCTTTAGTATTCACCTCCAGGGAGTCTGGATTCAGGTGATTTTTGAAATCATCCTCAATGTCATTCAGGTTCTCTGTTTGGAACAGGCGATCATACATTCTGATCTCAGCCTTCACAGCATGTTTCACAGATACCCAGCCGAGAGTACCCTTGACCTTTTTGCCACTGGTGTCTTGTCCACTACGTGTCTCAGGGTCATACTCAGCATAGATGGTTGAGATTTCACCATTTTCATCCTTATCAAACCCTGTACACTTGATGATGTAAGCATATTTCAATCGAACCTCTCGGTCTGGCCCCAGTCGGAACCATTTTCTTGGACTCGGAGGATCTTCCATGAAGTCTGCTCTGTCGATGTAAATTTCTCGGCCAAACATCATGTCTCTGGTGCCAGCTGACTCATCTTCCGGATTATTGATTGCCGCAAGTGTTTCTTCTTGATCCTCTGGCCAGTTGGTGATCACCAATTTCACAGGATCCAGGATACCAAATACCCTATTCGTTTTTTTGTTGAGGTCTTCCCGTACGGCATGCTCTAATAAGGCCACATCTGTAATGCCATCGCGCCTTGCCACACCTACCTTCTTTACAAAATTTTTAATCGACTCTGGTGTGAATCCTCTACGTCGAATACCTGAAATAGTAGGCATCCTGGGATCATCCCAACCAGCCACATACTTACCCTGCACCAGCTCCAACAACTTACGTTTACTGACAATGGTGTATGATAAGTTCAATCTGGCAAACTCAGTCTGCTTGGATGGAAAAATCTCCAGTTCCTGAATGAGCCATTCGTAGAGTGGTCTGTGCACTTCAAACTCTAGCGTACATAGTGAATGGGTTACCTGCTCAATGCTATCTGATTGGCCATGTGCAAAATCATATGTTGGGTAAATGCACCATTCGCTGCCTGTGCGGTGATGATCTACATGCTTGATCCGATATAGAATTGGGTCACGCATGTGCATGTTAGGTGAAGACATATCAATCTTCGCGCGAAGCACCTTTTCGCCGTTCTTATATTTGCCATCACGCATCTCTTCAAAGAGCTTAAGGTTTTCTTCAGCACTGCGATTGCGATAAGGGCTTTCCTTTCCCGGGACAGTTGGTGTTCCTTTGATCTCATTGAATTCTTCCTGGCTCAGATCATCCACATAGGCTTTGCCCTTATTGATCAGCTTCACGGCAAAGTCATACAACTGTGGGAAGTAGTCTGAGGCGTAGTATTCACCATCCCAATCAAAACCCAGCCACTTTACATTGCTCTTGATGGAATCTACATATTCCACATCTTCCTTCTCCGGGTTGGTATCATCAAACCGAAGGTTGCACTTGCCATTGTACTTTTCAGCCAAACCAAAATTCAAGTGAATAGACTTGGCATGACCAATGTGTAAGTAACCGTTTGGCTCTGGAGGAAAACGAGTCTGAATGGCCTGATGCTTGCCGCTTTTCAGGTCATTTTCGATCATTTGTTCGATAAAGTTCAGGGATTCTCGTTTTTCGTTTTCCATGGGTCTTGAAAAATTTGTCGCAAAGTAAATAGAAACGGAAGAGAAAAGGGAGTGTTTATGAGAGCTTTCGAGGCTAAAACAAAAAAAACGGAGCGCAGTAAGCTACGCTCCGTTTGAAACATAATTTGATATAAAGAGGATTCTACTCCGTCTGAGTAGCCTGTTGGTCTAACGGCGTATCCTGCGTAGGGTTAGTTAACGAAGTGTTAAAAAACTATAATGAAGAGATTAATCCAGAGATTTGCTGTGGAACGAGAAAGGGAGCAGTAGTCTTACATCTTCTACAATCACAAACTGACCATTATGATCACCCATAATTATTCTGATCGGAGCTTCCTGGAGGTTCGCATATTCCATCATCACCTGGCGGCAATTTCCGCAAGAAAACGCATCGGCGGGTTTATTCTTCTGGTTTCTTGCCACAATCGCTATTGTAGAAATGGCTTGTTTAGACTGAGATTTGGCAGCAAATAAGGCCACTCGCTCAGCACACAAACCGGATGGATAGGCAGCATTTTCTTGATTATTGCCAGTGACTATAGAGTGATCAACCATTTGCACCGCACTGCCTACAGAGAAATGAGAATAAGGAGCATGTGCTCCATCCATTGCCTCTACTGCTTTTGTGATTAGCTGCTGGTCAGCCTGGTCAAGCTGCTCTTTACTCCGGGTCTGGTATTCAAAGTGGATCGTACTCATCTATTGCTTTTTGATGGGTAGAGTTATACGGACTTACCCATATGTTGGTTTAAAACAGACTAAAAGTGCTTATCTGTTGAACAAATCCCAAAGCTGAGGACGGGTCAATCAAAATCGCAAACACAATGCCGTAAACTGCTCCATATAAGTGTGCTTCATGGTTGATGTTGTCACTCATGTTTTTACCTTGAAAATATGAATATAAGATGTAAACAATCCCTAACAGAAAACCAGGAATGGGAATGGCTGCAAACAGATAGATGTTCCTAAGCGGATAATAAATGATACTGGCAAATACCATCGCCGACACAGCACCGGAAGCACCCAGACTGTTATAGTTTATTTGATCCTTCTTTTTCCAGGCACCTGGAAGATCAGAAATAATGATGGCCGAGATATAGAACAAGATAAATATTCCAATGCCAGTAGGACCGAATTTCTTAGCAAACTCCATTTCCACAGCGCGCCCGAAGAAGTAGAACGTGAACATGTTGAAACCCAGGTGGATGAAACTCCCATGAATAAACCCGGAGGTGATCAGTCGCCAGTATTGATTCCGATGAAATACCATGTATGGGTTCATCATCCATTTTTGGAGAAGTTCTCCACTGTTCAATGCTCTAAGACTGATTAATACCGTAATGGCAATGATTATTAGGGTAACTGACATGTTTATTTTTCTCTTTTCATAAGTTGTCTTGCAAAACCTTTCAGCAGGTGTTTGCCTTCTTCTCTGGCATCAAGCGATTCCAGTAAATTGAATGACTCATCAAAATACTGATTCATTAGGCCACTGGTCAGTTCTCTGATACCGATCTCATCATAAATGGCCGTAACCGCCTGAACCTTTTCTGATGCATCAAAATCTGTCTTAGAAATCCAGTCTACCAGTTTTGCTTTTTGATTTGGATTGGCTAGCTCAAGAGCCTTAATAAGTAGGAACGTTTTCTTATTAGAAATGATGTCACCTCCCACTTGCTTCCCAAACTTAGCCTGGTCAGCATAGACGTCTAGCAGGTCATCCATGAGCTGAAAGCCTATTCCCATTTTCACACCTATTTCATAGAGACTTTTCCTGTTGGCTGCTGACATGCCACCGATCATGGCTCCCAGCTCCAAACTGAACCCCAACAATACAGCCGTTTTCAGCCGTATCATATTGATGTAGGCATCTATAGACACCGAGTCCTGAGACTCAAAGTTCATATCTATCTGCTGGCCTTCGCAGACTTCTACTGCGCATTTATTGAATGAGCGAATAGCTTCTGGTAGAATATCTGACGGCACCTCCAGTAATAAGTCATAGGCTTTTACCAACATGGTGTCACCACTTAGTATGGCAACCGTACTATTCCACTTCTCATGGACGGTAGGCATTCCTCTTCTGAGTGGAGCCTCGTCCATGATGTCATCATGCATGAGGGTGAAGTTGTGAAACACTTCCACAGCCAGCGATTGTCGAATTATGCTAGATGGATTGTCTTTTACTAATTGATACCCTAACGAAACCAAAAGGGGACGCATTCTTTTGCCTCCCAGTGAAAGAATGTAGGAGATGGGGTCATAAAGTTCTTTGGGATCATTCCCAAATTGCAACTTGCTGATTTCTGCTTCAATTAGGCCTTGGAGCGCTTTGATGTCGGTCATTCTTCGAGTTTCACTAGGTCTAGATCAATCGTCCGTCGATCGATATCAGTCTTAACTACTTTAACAGTCAATTTGTCACCAAGCGTAATGATTCTTTTGTTTCGCTTGCCTATGATTCGATAGTTTTTCTCATCAAACTCGTAATAGTCGTCATCCAGATCGGCCAGACGGACCATTCCTTCACACTTGGTTTCCACGATTTCCACAAAAATACCCCACTCGGTTACACCAGAAACGATTCCTTCAAAATCTTCACCTAACATGCTTTGCATGAATTCTACCTGCTTGTACTTAATGGACGCACGCTCGGCGTCTGCTGCATTCTTTTCACGCTCGGAGGCGTGCACACATTTCTTCTCTTCTGGTTCCACTTCTACGGGCTTACCATCATTGAGGTAATGCCAAAGCAGACGATGCACCATCACATCAGGATATCTCCTGATAGGTGAGGTGAAGTGTGTATAGTGGTCAAATGCCAACCCAAAGTGTGGCTTGGCTTCCGTGGTGTATTTGGCCTTTGCCATGGAGCGTATGGCTAATTGCTCCAGCACGTTTTGCTCAGGCTTGCCTTCTACTTCGTCCAATAGCTTGTTCAAGCTATTGGAGATGTTTCCAGTCACATTCATTTTATGACCAAACTTCGCGGCAAACTTCGCAAAACCATCCAGCTTCTCCGGATCTGGATTGTCGTGTGTTCGGTACACAAAAGTGTACTTACCGTTTTCACCACGACCCCATTTGTAGATATGAGTGGCCACTTCCCTGTTGGCCAGCAGCATGAACTCTTCAATCATCTTATGCGCATCTTTTCGCACTTTAGGTACTACCGCTAGTGGCTTCCCCTTCTCATCGAGTTTGAATTTGACCTCAGTCGTTTCAAAGTTGACTGCTCCGTTTTTGAAGCGCTTATCTTTTAGCTTGTGCGCTATGCCATTGAGCAACTTGATCTCCTCAGCAAAGTCACCTTCGCCTGTTTCTATACGCTCCTGAGCCTCTTCATAGGTAAACCTCCGGTCAGAGTGAATGATGGTACGTCCAAACCATTTCTTTTTTACCTTGCCTTCTGTATCCATAATGAAGGATGCTGAGAAAGTGAGTTTGTCCTCATTCGGTCGGAGTGAGCAAAGGCCATTCGATAGCTTCTCAGGAAGCATAGGTATAGTACGGTCTACCAAGTAAACGGAAGTTGCTCGTTGTAGAGCTTCTTTTTCTAAGATGGACTTAGGTCTAACATAGTGAGATACATCCGCGATGTGTACGCCAATTTCATAATCTCCATTGTCCAGCTTCTCCACCGAAAGCGCATCGTCAAAGTCTTTGGCATCCTCCGGATCAATGGTAAATGTCGTAATGGATCGGAAATCTCTACGTCCTTTGATCTCCTCATCGGTAATTTCCGTCGGGATTTTAGCTGCAGCTTCTTCCACATTTTGGGGAAACTGGAATGGCAATCCAAATTCAGCCATGATGGAGTGGATCTCGGCTTCATTTTCTCCTGCTGGTCCTAGGACATCTTTTACTTCACCAAGTGGGCTGCGGTTTTTAGCATCATGCCATTTGGTGATTTTTACAATCACCTTGTCGTTGTGCTTGGCTTTCTTGATTTTCTCAGGATAGACCATCACATCAAAGTGGATGTTTCTGTTGTCCGGCACCACGAAGCTAAACTTCTCTGATACTTCTATTCGACCGACAAACTCGTCTTTGGCCCGACTGACTATTTCGGTCACACGCCCTTCTGGGCGAAACCCGTCCATGGCTGGTCGGGTCACCTGTACTTTGACTATGTCGTGATCAATCGCAAATTTGAGGTCTTCAGATTTCACCCAAACGTCTTCCTCAGACTCTTCACTGATGATGTAAGCAAACCGTGAGTTGACGTGATCGACTCGTCCGGTGATCTCTGGAGCTTCTACGGAGCTAATAAATCGTCCATCAGGCGCCTTTTCTATTTTACCCTTGGATTCCATGCTGAACAATAGATCCTTGAGGGCTTCTTTGGATTTTTTATCTCGGAGTCCTAATTGCTTGATTAATTGTCGGTAACTAAATCGTTCGCCCAGGTGATGTGCAAATACGCTTCTCAACTGGTCTTTGAGCCGCTTCACTTGTGCGGAATTATTAGAAGGCTTTCCGCCTTTCTGCTTTTTTCTTTTTTTACTCATATAGAGTTTTAACTAACTATTGTAATATTTTTTTCTGCTACTGCTGGCAGTACATTCATTTTTAAAAAAAGCTGGGCAGTAGCGATGACGTCTCCCTGACAGTACTTTTCAATCCGCTGAAGGCCGTTTTCCTCTTCATAGTAAACCTGGTTGACCATGGAGCCGTCTATATCGGATTTGCTGGAGGGAATGTTAAAAATGGTTGTGAGCAGATCCAGCGAGGTAAAATTCTTTCGATCTCCAAACTTCCACATTTCCATGGTGTCGAGAAAATTCACTTCCCATGGCTTCTTGCCGGAGTTGTCCAGCACATATGGGAGTTTGATCCCATTGATGAGCATTCTGCGGCTAAGATACGGAAAATCAAACTCCTTGCCATTATGCGCACATAATCGTAAGCTCTCAACATCAAATTTTGTTTCCAAAAACTGCTTAATTTCTGTTAACAAGACTTTTTCATCATCACCAGTGATTGATTTGACCCGAAGAGCCAGACTGCCATCAGGCAAATCGTGAAAAATCCCAAAAGCTACCGTGATGACTTTTCCAAATTCGGCATAGATTCCGGCTCGCTCTGCAAAAAGTTCGTCAGCAGTATGCTCATCTTCATTTCTCAGAAAGCTAGCTTTTCTCTCCCAGTGTTTCTGTAAGTCCACATTAAGTTTCTGATAATCTTTTGTGAGAGCAACTGTTTCAATATCAAGAATGAGCAGGTTTCGTAAACGTGGATCCATAATTGTAGGTTAGTTCCACAAATTACAAAACTTGAGGGCAGGTTTGCAAAGTATTTTGTTGGTAAGGACAATTTGATAAATAAGAACATTTGCGTAATATTGAAATATAATGTTGTATAAGGTTGTGTAATCTTTTAATCAGATGAAGAAATTTTTAACCGTAAGTGAGGCTGCGGAAAGAATGAATGTGAATTCTGAAACTTTGAGAAGGTGGGATAAATCCGGAAAGTTTACGAGTTCGCGGCATCCTATTAACAACTATCGAGTGTATAGTGAAGATCAAGTAGAATCTTTTGTTGAGGACATGCAAATGGAAATCTCCTATCGAAAGAAAGAAATAACACAAGACTCTATTGATACCTTTTTTAAAACTTCTTACGGAAAGCTATATAAAGGTGACTCTCTACAATTATTAAAAACTTTCGAACCTGGATCTGTTGACTTGATTTTTGCTGATCCTCCATACAACATAAAGAAGGCAGAATGGGATACATTTTCATCGCAAAAGGAATATGTAGAATGGAGTATGGAGTGGATTGCCGAAGCTAGTAGAATTCTAAAAGGAACAGGTTCTTTATATATATGTGGTTTTTCAGAAATTCTTGCGGATGTTAAATGGTCAGCATCTCGATTATTTAAAGGATGCAAATGGTTAGTATGGTTTTATCGAAATAAGGCCAACTTAGGAAATGATTGGGGGAGATCCCATGAGAGTATTCTCCATTTTAGAAAATCCAAGAATTTCAAATTCCATATAGATGAGGTTAGAATTCCATACAATGAACATACCTTAAAGTATCCATCACGTCCTCAGGCAGAATCTTCACAATATGCCAAAGGAAGAAAGGAAAAAAAGCAGTACGTATGGGAGCCAAATCCACTGGGTGCTAAACCAAAAGATGTCCTTGAAATTCCAACTATATCCAATGCTTCTTGGGAGAGATATTCACACGAAACGCAGAAACCAGTTGAACTACTACGTAGAATAATTCTGGCCTCTTCAGACGAAGGTGATTTAGTATTAGATCCTTTCGGTGGTTCAGGGACTACTTATGCTGTGGCAGAAGCGTACTCTAGAAATTGGGTTGGTATCGAAAAAGAGAAAAACTATTGTGAGATTATTAAAGAGCGCCTTTCTGATTATGAACATCTGAATAGAATTAGAAGCGAAGTTGATAGCGTCGAGTCTCAGAGAAGAAGACAAAAATTAAGGGGCTAATAGATCCCAAATGTCTTGAGTTATCAAATCTGAAAACTTTTTCATGTGGTCTGAATAAGGTTGTTTATTTGTGTTGGGAGGGGCATCCAAGTAGTATATTCCCTCTAATTCTGTAAGAAAAGAGGTATAAACCATGAACAAGCCAGATACAAGTGTATAACTAATGTTGTTCTCGTCTTTTCTCTGAACATCATTCAAAAAAATACCTATAACTTTTTGAGGATGATTAACGAACCTTTCAAGTAACATCTTATCAATAAATATCTTGCCCATTCGATCTTTAGATGTTGTCTTTATTGACACGACCACTTCCCTTTCATTGAGGTCCTTTGAGCTGGATTTGACTTTTGCAAAAGGAGATAAAATCAAATCATTTTCACACTTATATATTTTTTCACCTTGATCAGTTTGATATGGAATTTGAAGAACAGCTTTTTTGTTGGCAATGCCAATTGCGGTAAAAACACATTTAATCAACTCCTCAAACCTATTTCCTACATGTTTTCTAGCACTATTTGGATTAACAAAAAGATCTAGTCCAGCACCAATTGATTGCTGTATGGTATATATTGTATTGTCGATGGTGCGTAATTCTGTTAAATCAAAGGTTCGTTGACCAGATGCTATTCTGGCAAGAATGGAGGTGAATAAATGAAACTGATTTTCAAATTTCTCCACATCTGTTACAAACATGGACATGTTGATTGGCCGTATATATTTTGTCGTACCAGCTTGACTGATTATGTGAATTCGATACGGTGATTTATCAGAATAATCAGTGGTAACTGCTGGCAGATATTGAAGTACACTTTTTGTCAGACTTGCAAAATCTTCAAGGTTTGAAAGTTTGGATTGAAGGTCATTACCTAATGACATGGCTTGAAAAATTAATACTCACCAAACCTAATTAAATAAGTTTAATTTCACTCATGCAGCACTCCCTGCAGTTTTAGCTCTGGAATGAAACTTAGGTTGTCTTTGATGATGGTTTCAGGCACGAAAATGTATTTTTTATCATAGAGCTGACCATTGATGAAAAAACTTACCCAATACTCATTAGTGAGGTGAAAAACATCTTCAGAGATGGGTTCAATCAGTGCATATTCACCAGACTCTATTTTAGGAATCATGTGCCTCAATACCGATGTTTTCTGCTCCTGACCATTCTTATCACCGTATCCTTTACTAGTGACCATCACAGTATCCAGTTGTTCGTCGTGACGGTTGAGTAAGTAGACCTTCCAGCCTTCATCGTCCTGAACAACACTGACGAAAACGTTTTCTATTTGGGGAAATTTGATGTCTTTTTTCATGCTGTACTCACAATACTAATTTTCTAACCCTTACCTTGTTGGAGGATATCACGATAAAATTTCCATTCAATTTTTCAATAAACCGATTGATAACTGAAAATACAATATAGGGTCTGGTGTGAGGTTCTTTATCATATAGCCTTACGAGTATTATTCCTCTGTGTGGTTCTTTCTGACGAAATGCAAGCTCACCAAAATCCTTATCTTCAGTAATCAGAATTTCTTTTCTTGAATATGCGATATTCAATACATCAGTGTCATTAATGCCTTGATGATTCTCCTGAATAGAATATACTTCAAATTAGTTCTCTCCTAGATACTTGATGATTTCGAGTTGTACGCTTTCATCAGCAACAAACATGACTTTTACGAAGCGTTCTGATAGGAAACCTCTCCTTGAATAAATTCAGATGCATATGTTAATGCAGCATAAATCTGCTCAGCAACTAAATGTGGATATTCTTCCAGAAGCTCATTAACTGATTCACCATTTCCCATCTTAGCCAAAATTAAATCAACAGGAATTCGCGTGCCTTTAATGACAGGCTTACCTAGCATGATATTAGGATCCGAAGAAATATGATCTTTCCAGTTCATTTGATAAAATTAATCAATTTTCATTTCAAATAAATCCACCAGGTGTCCCTTCACGCGATCTTCCACTTCCTGCATATTTGGAACGTACCCAAGCTCTTTGTCTAGTGAAGTAACAGCCTTGTCGTCGATACCACACGGGACAATGTTCTTGAAGTAATCCAGATCAGCCGTGACATTAAATGCAAAACCATGCATGGTCACCCATCGGCTGCACTTCACACCCATGGCACAGATCTTACGCGCCTTGTCCATGTCCTCAAAATCAATCCAAACTCCAGTGAGCCCATCAATACGCCCTCCTGCTATGCCATAGTCATTCAATGTGAGGATAATCGCTTCCTCGAGATATCTCAGGTATTTATGGATATCCGTAAAGAAATTGTCCAGATCGATGATCGGATAGCCTACCAACTGACCAGGACCATGATAGGTGATGTCGCCGCCACGATTGATCTTATAATACTTTGCCTGCTTGTCAATCAGTCCTTGCTGGTCCAGCAGCAAATGTTCAGGCTTCCCACTTTTGCCCAATGTATAAACATGTGGGTGCTGACAAAAAATCACGATGTTTTCAGTAGGTGTTTGTTCAGCTTCGGGTAGTTTTCGGTTAGCAATCTTCCGGTCTACCTGCGCTTTGAACAACTCCTCCTGATAGTCCCAGGTCTCTTTGTAATCTTTCAGGCCCAGGTTGATGAACTTCGTGTGCTTGTTTTGCTTTGTCAATTAATTGCCGATATAAGACTCCAACAGCGTGGTGCCGGTAGAAGTTTCAAAAGTGTATTGCTCCACTGAAGCGGGCACCAATATCACATCTCCCATAGCTACTTCTTCGCTTCCATGAGCGGTCACGAGACGAGCATTACCTTCCAAACAGATGTAGATTTTGAAGCAATCGAGTCCGGCATGATTTATTTGAAAATTGCCGGTCAGGTGTAGCTTGTTGGTAGTGAAGTACTCACAAGTGACCAAATTGACCGATTCATCCTGTTTGTCGAGGTAAGGTGATTTGTACTCATCGTACTTCTGGTAATCAATAGCGTCCAAAGATTCCTCAATATGGAGCTCCCTTTTATTCCCTTGATCATCTTTCCGGTCAAAGTCGTAAATGCGATAAGTCACATCTGAGGTTTGCTGGATTTCTGCAAGCAGGAGTCCTTTGCCAATGGTATGCACCCGACCGGCTGGAAGGTAAAACACATCTCCAGCGGTAACTTCTTCACGGTTTAGGATTTGCTCCAGGCGTCCTTCATTGAATGCCTTCTGGTAAGACTCTTTGTCCACTTCTTCAGAAAATCCGCTGATCAAGGAAGCGCCCTTATCCGCTTGCATAATGTACCACATTTCAGACTTGCCAAAAGAGTTGTGACGCTTCTGAGCCAGTTCATCATCCGGGTGGACTTGTATGGACAAATCATCATTTGCATCAATGAATTTGATCAATAATGGAAATTCTGATCCAAATTGTTTTTTGATTCGCTCACCCAACAGATCTGCACCATAAAGAGCAATAACGTCCGTCAACGGTTTACCTGCCAGTGTACCATTAGATACCTCAGAGATATTGCCTTTTACTCCGGATAGTTCCCAGGTCTCGCCACAGTTGGGCAATGGCGAAAAATCTTTGCCTAAAATGGTTTTGATCTTTTCTCCGCCCCAAAGCTTATCTTTAAATATGGTTTTGAATTTTAATGGATACAGGCTCATCCCTACACGTCAGATTTTATGAATACCAAAAACAAGGGCAAATATGGGGAAGATTTGGCGGTTTCTTACCTCCGCAATAAGGGATTTGAGATCATAGAGCGAAACTTTAGGTACGGAAGAGGAGAAATAGACGTGATCGGAATTTTAAACAACGAACTGCTGGTCTTCTTTGAGGTGAAGTATCGAAAAGGAGATGAATTTGGCGAGCCAGAGGAGTTTGTATCTCGTGCTCAGGAACGCAAAATCATTGATGCAGCCGAAGAGTACATCTTTGGCATCAACTGGCACAAAGACATCCGATTTGATATCATTTCCATCAAACACGGCGAGGGAATCGAACACATTGAAGATGCTTTCTATTAAAAACACCTTCAATGATCAATGAACTTAGGCAGCTGCTTTTGCCTTCTTGGCCAGCTCCTTGGCTTCTTCTTTGTTTTTGGAATATTTGATGTGATCAGGCACTCCTCGCAGATCCCATATCAACCCGAAAAATGCGAAGACTCTCAGGATGTAATATGTGATATCAATCTCCCACCAAAAGAATCCCTGCCGGGCAGATGACTCATAGTAATGGTGGTTGTTGTGCCACCCTTCACCCAATGTCAAAAGTGCCAACCACAAACTGTTTTTCGATTCATCGTCAGACTTGTAGCGCTGCTTACCAAACTTGTGCATGATCGAGTTGATACTGAAGGTGCCATGATAAGTGATCACTGTGCTCAAGAAAAAGCCAATGAACAAGGTAGAAAATCCAGCCGTAGAGAACATCTCCATTATGCTGCCTCCATTCACAATACCTCCAAGTGCCATCACGGCTATTGCCAGGATAAACGGAGGCACCAAATAATTCTTATTCAACCAAACCAGTTCCGGGTATTTAGAAAAATCACCAATGAGTTTGTAGTCAGTCTCTTTGTAGTCAGGCCCGATGATCCAGCCCACATGCGAATACCAGAAGCCATAATGCTTCATCGAGTGTGGGTCATCGTAGGTATCACTGGTTCGGTGGTGTACCCGGTGGTGACTTGCCCACCAAAGAGCTCCCTTCTGAGCAGACGTCTGAGCCATGAAGGCAATCACAAACTGGAACCATCGAGATGTCTTATATGATCTATGGGCAAAATATCGATGATACCCTCCGGTGATCCAAAACATCCTAATCACATAAAGCGCCAAACACACCATCCAGTCAAAGAAGGTGGCTCCTGTGAAAAGCGCACCTAAGGGAAGAAGGTGAATCAGCAAGAAGTTGATTTCCTGTTTTAGTTTGGGTTTGTTGAGCTCTCTAGGCTCTTGAGACACTTTTGCCATAATTAATTCTTATTAGAGTAATTCCAGAATTACAAGCCGCAAAGATAATGACCGATGCGCTAGCATGATGGCTTAGCTGATCTAAATCATCTTTATGCTCTTATAAAGTTACAATGATTGATTCAGTAGAAAAGTTTCAATCACCATACCTAAGAAAATTAGGTATGGTTGATTACCTTTGACCTGTGGAAAACAAACAACTCATCAAAGGAAGTCTAAATATAATCATTCTGAAACTGCTCAGTGATCAGGAGAAGATGTATGGTTATGAGATTACACAGCATGTGAAAGAGATGACCAAAGGAGAAATGGAAATCACCGAGGGAGCGCTCTATCCGGCATTGCATAAACTAGAAGCGGATGGCTTGATTACCTCCGAATCACAGAAAGTGGGCGGTCGTGTTCGAAAATACTATTTGTTGTCCGAGGACGGTCAAAAAAGTGTCGCCTCACAATTAGATGAGTTGGCTGGATTTCTGAATAATTTGAGTCTGTTGTTGAATTTAAAACCAGCCCCCTAATGAAAACAATCACTAAGGTAGAGTTGGATACGCTTAAGGAATATCTTGGCAAAAGACCTTTTCGTTATGAGGAGGTGTACAATGAAGTGGTTGATCATTATGCTAGCGCATATGAGGGGTCAGATAAAGATCTTTACGATGTAATCAGAGAGCAGGACAAACACTTCACTGATAAGAAGATTAGACAAATTGACCAACAGTACATTACAGATGTAAAAAAACAACTATATAAAGCTCATTTGGGATTGATTCTTGGATATTTCAAATGGCCACAGTTGTTGATGACTCTGGCTGTTGTGTTGGTTTTTTTCTCGGCTGGGCCAATACTTTTAGACTTTCACGATATTGCTTTTTCGTTATTCTTGCTGTTTTTCTTTACGCCTTATGTTTTCATGATTTATGTGATGGGGGCATCACGAAAAATGGATAGCAATCTTCCTGGAAAGATCATCAATGGCAGATTGAGCGAGGCTGGAAGGCTTGGAGTGTTCGGGATACTTTACCTCCAAACAGATTGGTTATACAGCCATGTCGTTCCTAATCCTGCAGAATCTATTCTAGAGGATAATATGTATCTGACTTCCTTCATTTTGTTGATAGGTTTCGCACTGGGCTGGACCACCTACCAATTGTTTCGTTTGAAGTTTAAACCTGTTATTGTCTGATGAAATCAATAAGCGCAGAAGAATTGGATCAGTTGAAAGGTCATCTCATGAAAAAGCCTTTCAAGTATGAGGAGGTTTACCATGAGGTTCTGGATCACTATGCTACAGCTTATGAACGATCCAGCGAATCGCTTGGTGAAGTTAGGGTCGAACTTGATAAGGACTTCTCTGACAATAAGGTAGAAGACATCAACTCTAGGTATTTTGACGATTTAAAAAGAAGTCTTAGAAAAAGTCACGGCACTATTTTCATGGGGCATTTCAGGTGGCCTCAGCTGATGTATACACTGATAGCAACCATTGTATTATGGGTAATTACACCTTTTTTGATGGTTAATAGTAAGGTGGTGTATGTGGCTTTTGCATGTTTGACAGTGACACCTGCAGTCGTTGGGCTGTATTTGTATTTCTACTGGGCTGTAAAAAGACTCAGAGGTAAAACCAAACTCAAAAATGCGCATGCAGAATTGTTTGGGGTGGCGTTCGGCTTTTCAACTGCCTATATTCAATTACCTCAGCTTTGCAAGCTATTTGATGAGGACTTCAATGTATTAATGTACGACTCAGCTCTCACTACGGTCATTCTATTTCTTGCCTTAATTTTGTTTCAAACGTCTTTCACATTAATGTTCAACAGGCTTAAACCTGCCATTTTATGAAGTCTATTTCACCCAAAGAGATCGACCTGTTAAAGGATCATCTGATCAAGAAGCCATTCAAATACCAGGAAGTATTTCTGGAAGTGCTTGATCACTATGCTACTGCCTATGAGCAGTCGGATGAGACCTTAGATCAAACGGTCACTCGATTGGATCAGATATTTACTCCCGGCAAGATCGAAATGATCAATGAACGGTATTTGAAAGATCTGACCAGGAAGATGCGAAAAGCGCATTTTACCTTTTTCACAAACTACTTCAGATGGCCTCAGCTGATTACCACGTTCGTGGTGATTGCTGTATTCATTACTGCAGCTCCTTTACTTCATGCCTATAAACCCCTCAAGGTATCACTATTTATTCTGCTGGCGATTCTCCCTTTATGTTTTGCTATTTATGCTTGGATCAAGGCATTTCAGAAACGAAAGGCTTTACCAGGTAAATTAAAAAATGGTCATTTTGCTGCTATGGGGACCTTCATTGTACTTACCATGAATTATGCCCAGGTAAATACCTTTTATCGATTCTTTTCAGGTAACGAGCAAGCCAATATTTTTGAAATCTCAGCATATTGGACTGCTGGATTTCTGCTATTAGGTCTGATGCTGTGTAGCACTTCTCTTCAGGTTTTCTGGACCAAGGTAAAACCAAACCTTATTTAGTCAGTCAATTCTGTTTCCTCAATGATTCTGTTGATTAATTGAACAGTTTGTGTTTCGTAAATATTTTGCAGACCGCCACTGATCATCAGGTTGTGTGACAGATGGTTCTCAAATACCGCAGACTGTATCATCTCCTGATTTGTCAAAGCAAAAGGACTGGATCCAAATCTACTCTTAAAAAGCATATTGCGTGCAGAACCGTACTCGGAGATCACAGACATGAACTTATTATACTGAGCGGTTTCCAGTAGATACCATTCTCTTAGATTTTCATAATGTTGCTCCCATTCATGAAGTAGTCTTTTGAGCTGTTCATTTTCCAGGGACTTCAATTGTCCGGAATTTCTAAGGTCTGTCAAAACATAGGTGCTTGGATTCCATGTGGGATTGTCATAGAGTCGCCTAGCGAGCGTATCGAGATCGATGGTATCAGGGATGGCCTTGGCCGGATCAATTAGTTCATAGATTAGAATCGAGGCATTAATCTTTCGATTCAATCGAAACATCTGCTCATCCAATGACTCCAAGTTGGTTTTGAATTCCTCATTAAGGTTTCGGATAATCTCCTGTTGCTCCCTTCTAAACTTGACCCCTTCATTCCAGCTGTTTAGAACGAACGCCCCAACCACACCAAGCGTAATAACCAGTATCTCCAACAGGTACTCTACCCACTTATCCGCCAAAGTCTTCCATAACTTATTCATTACTTATACCTCCAGCTAGTCAAGTCTGCTCCTTTTGGCGCACTCTCACGAATGCGTTGCATGATTTTGTCCACATACATGGTATTGTACCTCAGTCGGGAAATGTGATTTGGATTTTCCTGATCTCCATTCCAGCAATGCTCCGCCCGATCTCCATAGTCGACTTCACCGGCATAGTACGGATCGGTAGTACTCTCCAAAAATTCCTCCATCAGGTAGACTGCATCATTGAGGTAATAATTGTCCATATCTCCACAGTAGATATTGATTTTGCCCTGGAGCTTCGGTCCCAATTGATCCCAGTCTCTTTCTAAAATGTACCGAAGGTCATAATTCTCTTTCCAGTAATCGGCCACATCATGATTGATCTCTCCAGTGTATTTGTCCCAGATTCTCGCCGGATAGCCATCTTCACCCTGGGGTGAATAAGTAGCTTCCCAAATATCATACTGACCTCCCGAACGAGAATTATCCCCAAGAGCCAGTTCCATCCAGTTGTAATCTCGTACGGAGGAAGATACATTTCCCAGATAGTCTCTATGACCTGGGATTAGTACTTCTTTATGTTCACTAGGATAGTAGTAAGCATTCTCATCCTCATAAATATTGTTAAGGCAATAAGCTCGAAAATCGATTGGGTCTGGACACGCGGCAAAGCATCCGTTGTATTCGTCGGGATACATCACTTGTACAGCCAGTGCCTCCCAACCTCCGGTTGATCCACCATACAAAAATCGGGACCAACCCTCTCCGATTCCTCGAAACTTCTCCTCAATATATGGAATCAGCTCATAGGTAAGGGCATCTCCATAAGGTCCCTGACTAGCAGAATTCACGGCGTATGAGTCGTCGTAATAGGGGGTAGGATGCTGGATCTCGATGATGATAAACCGCGGAAAGTCTTCACTAATCCACTGCAAGTATTGATCGTAAGCTTCCTGCTGCTGGATGATGTTGTATCCTTTTACATCAAACCGAGCTGAATAGTCAGGTTCCAGGTCAGGATCTGGAGGTGTGGTGCGGAAGCCACCAAAACCTGACGGATAATGCCCATGAAAAACCATCAATGGGTAACGAGCTTCAGGGTGCTCCTCAAATCCTTTTGGCAGCAACACATGCGCTCCCAGATACATATCACGTCCCCAAAACTCGGTGAGCAGATCACTCTTCATTTTCACGTGTTTGATCCATTCGGTGTCCTCTGGCTCTTCTAGAGGTGGAATCACCTGATCCATGACTACCTGGAAGCTCGATGATGACCCCTCTGGAATAGTTATTTTCTTGGGTTTACTGTACAAGTTGCCAGGAGATCGGTTCCATTGCTGACCTTCTCCATTGTCCATAGGCAGCTTGACGGTATGTCCGGTCGATAAATTGAACGTTTCATAAGTGTGCAGGAGTGCCTGGACCCAATACTCACCTGGTTTAAGCTGGCTCAGACTGTTGATAGGATATCCAAAATCCTCCGCATCAAATGTAATCGACTGATCAGACATCATGCCGTCTACATTTTGTCCAAAAACAAGCTGTGTGTTTGGGCCATCGTTGATTTGAAAGCGAGGTTCTCTGGAATCATCTGTGGAGAGTAGCAATAAAAGCCGACCATCTTTCGCTTTAGTACTGGCAGATGAAGTGAAAGAAACCTGAAAGGAAACCTGGTCTTTTGGAGATGAGCAAGACCAAAAAAACAGGGCGATTAGGATAGAGCGATATCCGGATACTAGGTATGTTTTCATTCTCCAATATAGGCAGAATGAATAGATAGTTTAGCCTGTCTTCTGTCCGGGAATTACTTTTTGATCTTCACCTTCTTCTTGAGATACTTCACTATCGCCTCATATTCGGTGTTTTCCCGATTGGATAGCTTCAGGATTTTCTTTTTGGAGTAGAGGACTTTCACTTCACGGAACTCACCATTTTTGGTTTTGACCACCTCTTCGTGCCAACCAAGCACCTCACCAATTTTGATGCTTGTTCGCAATCGACTAATCGGATAAAATACATCGATTTTGTTATCTCCTACTTTGACTACTTTAATAGCTCCCAGCAATTTGCCCAAAACAAGCAAACCAATGACTAGTACTATTGGCGCCAGAATAAGCTTTGCAATAAAAAAACTCTCCTCTTTCAACAGGCTATTGAGTAGCAGGAAAAAGGAAGCAAAAATCAATACTAAAAAAATAGTGAGTGCCGTAAGCGTTTGGGTCTTTGGCTTAGAAACAATCATTCTAGTGATAGTTGTATGTGCCCGATTCCGTGATAATCTCTACTTCTTTCTGATCAGCTGCTTCCACTCTTCCGACGATCTGAGCATCCACATTAAATGATCTGGAGATATCAATTACTTCCTGAGCATACTGCTCTGGTAGGTACAACTCGTAACGATGGCCCATATTGAACACCTGGTACATTTCCTTCCAATCAGTCCCGCTTTCCTCATGGATGAGTTGGAACAGTGGAGGAATCGGAAGCAGGTTGTCTTTGACTACTTTAAGGCTATCGACGAAATGGAGCACTTTCGTTTGCGCTCCACCACTGCAGTGCACCATGCCATTCACTTTTCCAGGTAGCTCTGTCAATACTTTTTTAATGATTGGAGCGTACGTTCTGGTAGGGCTCAAAACAAGCTTTCCAGCATCCAAGGGACTATTAGTTACTGAGTCAGTTAGTTTTTTACTACCTGAGAATACCAGCTCCAAGTCCACTGCCGGATCATAAGCTTCTTTGTATTTTTCTCGGTATTCCTTGTCAAAAACGTCATGTCTGGCAGAAGTTAATCCATTACTACCCATGCCTCCATTATACTCGCTTTCATAAGAAGCTTGTCCATAGGATGCCAGCCCCACGATCACATCACCAGGTTGAATGCCATCATTGGAGATCACATCTGAGCGTTTCATCCTGGCGGTGACCGTACTATCCACGATAATGGTTCGCACCAGATCACCAACATCCGCTGTTTCCCCCCCAGTGGAGATGATGTCTATGCCTTGATCTCGCAGCATTTGGAGTACTTCTTCTGTACCATTGATAATGGCAGAGATAACCTCTCCCGGAATTAAGTTTTTATTTCTACCGATCGTAGATGATAGAAGAATATTTTCAGTACAGCCTATACAAAGCAGATCATCGGTATTCATAATCACCGCGTCCTGGGCTATTCCTTTCCACACAGACAGATCTCCTGTTTCTTTCCAATACATGTAGGCAAGGGAGGATTTGGTACCCGCTCCGTCAGCGTGCATTATGGCACAGTACTCGTCATCCTTTGTGAGTAAATCAGGTACAATCTTGCAGAAGGCATTGGGAAAAAGACCCTTATCTACATTTTTGATGGCTGCATGCACATCATCTTTGGTTGCTGAAACTCCTCGTTTGGCGTATCTATCAGACATGGAACGATTTTTTTGGCAAAGAAAAACAAAATCATCTGAACTTGACCCGAAGAGACATCACGCTTACCAATAACGAGCAAAATAACACAAAGACTAATCCCCAGTTAAGGCCGTACCATTCTGCTAGAATCCCAATCATGGGAGGCCCTACCAAAAAACCTGCTGTGCCAAGTGTGGTTACCGCAGCGATACCCGTGCCAGAGCTATAACCAGGTTCATTTGCTGCTGATATGAACAGTACTGGAACGATACATGAAAAACCAATACCTGTCAGTGAAAAACCAAGTATGGCTAGCACGGCACTGTGAGAGAGTATGGCTAGCAACAATCCAAAGGTGGAAACAAGACCACCGTAAAAAACCAGTTTTTTCTTTCCCAGAATAGGAATTAAAGCATCACCACTTAAACGACCAACGGCCATTAATAACGCAAAACCCGCATAGGCAAACCCTACTAAATATGGATCGGATCGAATAATGTCTCTCATGTAAATGGCACTCCAGTCTGCAATAGCACCTTCACTTAAGAGAATACAAAATGCAAGTACGGCTAACAGTAATAGCCCTCCTTTTGGCAAAGCAAACACCTTGTCTTCCACATTTTTTGACTCCTTCAGTCGGAAAAGTGTGCCAGAGAGACCTAATAACAACAGTGCTACAGCCAACCCAGCTCCAATTAAGTGTGATGAAGTACCCAATTCTAATCCGAGCGTCAGACTACCCGCCATTGAGCCCAGCATGGCGCCAATACTCCACATGCCATGGCAAGTAGACATGATCGGTTTTTTCATGCTCTTCTCAATACTGGCTACTGCTGCATTCATACTGATATTCATGAGAGCATTGATGAAGCCGTAATAAACCAGGGCAAAGGTGAATGTCCAAAAAGAATTGGCAATCGAAATGAGTACCAGTGAAAAAGTATGTAGCAAGCCACTGAGAAGTGTCGTTTTACCAACCTCCAGCTTCGAAATAATCCAACCAGAAAGTGGCATGATCAACAAAGAGCCGATTGGTGCCCCCAGTAATGCTAAACCCAACTCCGCCTCAGACAACCTGATGGCATCTTTGATGTTGGGTATGCGAGTGATCCAGCTTCCGAATAATAAGGAGTTACAGGTGAAGACCAGCCCAATAAAAAAACTGTCCCGATGGGTAACAAAATACTTTAGATGTGTTGCCATTAACTGATCCAGTCTTGCTCGTCTGGATGCCGAAATCTAGCCAATTATCCCCTATTCACCAGAATCATCATCGTCAAAAAAGCGATCGTATTCATCGACTTCTTCAGTGGGTGGTAGTTCTTCCTCCTGTTCCCTTGGATTGTAGCGCAGGACTTTGAACTCGGTTCGTCGGTTTCTCTGGTAGTCTTCTTCTGACTTTTCATTCTGGATTATCAGCTGGGTCTCGCCGTAGCCTTTCGCTACTATTCTTTCTGGCTTTATACCTTTACTGATGATGTAATTCACTGCAGATTTGGCCCTCCTTTGAGAGAGGTCCAGGTTATAGTCATCGGGTGCTCTAGAGTCCGTGTGAGATCCTAGTTCGATATAGATCTCTGGATTGTCATTCATAATCAGCACCAAACTATCCAGCACTTTCGCAGCATCGGGACGTATGTTGGCCTTGTCTAGATCGTAGTAAATGTTGTTAAGCACGATTGCTTTTTCGAGTACGATTCTGTCCATCATGATTTCTGTATCAAACGTCACATTAGTGATAAACTCGGTCAGCGTACTTCTATCTACGGACTTATCCATGGTAGAAAATTCCTTTCTGGTGGTGAAGTAGTCCGTCTTTTCTCCGACCAAATTATAGTGCTCCTCTGCATAAACTCTGAACTTGAACTTGCCATCGTCCGAGGCAAAGGCTTCACTTACCACTTCGTCATCGGCTGCCATTAACGTCACTTTGGTATTAGGCAAGATGATTTTCTTCCCTGCATCATCAGTAGTATATGTGGTCCCTTGTACAAAGTAGTTGACCACTTTCAGATCAGGATCCTCGTTGACATAGGTGTAGATATCATCATCTCCTTTACCCCCTGGTCGGTTCGAACTGAAAAAGCCTCTTGTCAAATCAAATTGATACAAACCAAAATCGTCGGCAGCTGAGTTCATTGGCTGGCCCAGGTTTTCTACATTGATTTTCCCTCTTCTTCGGGTTGCACTGAACAGGTCCAGATTGCCGAACCCGGGATGTCCATTAGAAGCAAAATAAAGCTTTCCATCTTCAGACACAAACGGGAACATTTCGTCACCCGGTGTATTGATCTGAGGACCTAGATTTTGTACATCCACCCAGCGGCCTCTGCGGTTTAGCTGAGCAGAGTAGATGTCCGCACCACCAAATCCACCCTCTCTTGTGCTCGAGAAATAAAGCGTAGTACCGTCAGGAGTGAGTGCCGGTGTTGAATCCCAAGCATCTGGAACATTGATAGCCAGAGGCCTTGGCTCCAGCCATTGTCCATTTCTATATCGGGTAAAGAACAGGTTAACGTTATTATTTCCGGTCGCCTTACCGGAGTTTCCTTTAGCAAAGATAATCGACGTACCATCAGAGCTGATCGCAATAGATCCTTCATTGATATCTGAGTGATTAATGATCGGGTCCAGTGCTTGCAACGTACGGATACTGACATTGGCGCCTTGAGTTCTCACCCTGTAAAGGTCAGTAAATGGGGTACCCGTCACTCCATAGATTTTGCCTCCATCTCGATTGGAAGTGAAGTACAAATAACTGTTAGTGTACACAGGAGCATACTCTGCCCACCTGGTATTTAGATCTTCCAGGTTTTTGATGCGGTAGTAATTTTCCGCACTACTCAAGATGTCTATCTGATCGATATTATCCAACTCCACTTGAGCGAGATCTTTGAACTCCTTAGTGCCTCCAGGAGAGGTTACAAATGTGGTAAGTATCTGCTCCGCACCCTCATAATTCTGGTTGGCTTTCAAAGCGCGTGCATAGTAGTAATCTAACCCTGGCTCATCAGAGCCGGCATTTCTGGCAGCCCGATAATAGGGTGCCGCCTCTTTTAATCGATTAGATAGGCGATAAGCTTCTGCCAGCATGAAGTTGCCCTGAGCATCTGTCGGCTTCACACTGCTGCTCAGGATTTCAATCACCCGCTCATAATTACCTTTATCAAAATTGCTATTAGCCATTTGTTGACTACAGGAGACAACAAGGCCGCTAACTGCAAGAACGAGGAGAAATTTCTTCATAGGGTACGCCGGAATTTTCTATTTGATTCTGAAAAATTAACGATTATTGATCACATGATGTTATATCAACAATCTATTAATCCCAGTCCCTCAGGCAAAGTAACGTTTCAACCAAGAATCTGAGGCAACCTGCTGCCATTGCTGCTTCCAGTCTCCTGCATTCTGAACCGCATTGTTAAAGATCACCGTGTCAGCAGTAATCTCACCATCAGCCACGGCTTGCTTGATCTGTGTGAAAGGCCGCACATTCACCTCATTGCCAACCATATAGGCAACATCACTCTTGTCCAGTAATGAAAGTCCTGTTTGCTGCTCAATATGCTGAATCACGTGCACTGAAGCATCAATGCTACAGCCACTCGCCTGGTGCTGACTCTCATCAACAGCCAGCACAATGAACTGGTCTCTCTCAATGCTGAAAGTGGCTGCAAGCTGACGACCATGAGCAGCCCACTGATCGGTAAACTGCTTTAATTGCTCTGAGATAAAGGCTATCTCTTGCTCAGTGAATGTTCTTATGCTTTGATAGACCCAGATTCTGGCATGATCTGGCATTTCATGGATAATGCTCATAGATGCGAATTTAGCCATTTAAACCCTCTGCTTCCGCAATGAGTTCCGCTAAATCCTGAACTTTCACGTCACTTTCTCTTTCCTTGTTCTTCACTCCATCAGACATCATGGTCATACAGAATGGACAAGCCACGGCTATAGTACCTGCACCAGTATCCAATGCTTCCTCTGTTCGTTCAATGTTGATCTCTTTTTTGCCATTTTCAGCATCCTTAAACATCTGCGCACCACCTGCTCCACAGCAGAGTCCCTTGGTTTTGCACCGTTTCATTTCTACCAACTCGGCATCCAATGCTTCCAACACTTTTCGCGGCGCTTCATAGACTTTGTTGGCTCTGCCCAGGAAGCAACTATCATGATAGGTGATTTTGCGTCCTTTGAATTCGCCTCCTCCTTTCAGAGTGACTTTACCATCGTTGATTAATTCTTGCAAATATTGAGAATGGTGGATCACATCATAGTTTCCTCCAAGATCCGGGTATTCATTTTTCAGTGTATTGAAACAATGCGGGCAAGCTGTGACAATTTTCTTGATTTGGTATCCATCCAGCACTTGAATATTCGCCATTGCCTGCATCTGAAATAGAAACTCATTACCGGCGCGTCTGGCAGGATCACCAGTACAAGTTTCCTCTGGTCCTAGCACAGCGAACTTGACACCTACTTTATTGAGAATTTTGACGAAAGCGCGAGTTACACTTTTGTATCGGTCATCGTAAGATCCAGCACACCCTACCCAAAAGAGTACTTCAGGTTGCTCGCCTTTAGCAGCCAAATCGGCCATGGTTGGAATCTGTATATCTTCAGTCATGGTATTTCAATTTTGATATTTTGGGTTGTTTATTTTTCTTTCATTTCATCTGCCCATTTGAATCGATCAGTTGGGGCAAACTTCCATGGGGCGAAATTGGTTTCTACGTTTTGAAACATCATGTTCCAAGACTGTGGCGCAGCGGATTCTTCCATTGCCACATACCTTCTCATTTGCAATATGATGTCCAGAGGATTGATATTTACTGGACAAGCTTCCACACAGGCGTTGCAGCTGGTACATGCATTGAGTTCTTCTCTGGTGATGTAGTCATCAAGCAATGATTTGCCATCTTCCAAACCTTTTCCACCTTTCTGCAGTGATAGCCCCACATCTTCCATCCGATCACGGGTATCCATCATGATTTTTCTTGGAGACAATTTTTTACCGGTGAGGTTAGCCGGGCACTCACTGGTACACCTTCCACACTCCGTACAGGAGTAAGCTTCCATGAGGTTTTTCCATGTCAGGTCATTGATGTCTTTCGCTCCAAATTTCATTCCCTCAGGCGGTGCTCCTGCATCTTCACCAGTGCTCATTCCCAGCATGATTTTCACCTCATTGGTGATTTCATCCATATTGTTCATTTTACCTTTTGGTGTAAGTCGGCTGTAAAAGGTGTTGGGGAAAGCCATGAAGATATGTAAGTGCTTCGAATACGTCACGTATATGGCAAAAGCAAAAATGCCTACTATATGAAACCACCAGGCAGCTCTCTCAACGAATAAAAGACCTCCGTAACCCATACCTGCAAATAGAGGTTTCATCATACCACTGACTAAGAAGGTGCCAGTCTGAGTGTAGTGATCAGCACCACGTTCTTGTAGTAGTTGATCGGTGGCATTCATTGATAGAATAGCAACCATCAGCACGATCTCAATAACCAGTATGAGGTTACCATCCAGGGTTGGCCAACCTTTCATCTCCACTTTATGAAAACGGTCTACTCGAGTGACATTTCTTCTAAATAGGAAAACTACGCAGGCTAGGATAACCAATACAGCAAGTACCTCAAAGAAAGAAATCAATCCGGTATAAAAGGAACCCAGGTAAGGGGCGAAAAGCCGGTGTGTGCCTAGCAGACCATCCAGAATGATTTCCAAAACTTCAATGTTGATCAGGATAAAGCCAACGTAAATGAGCAAATGGAAAAACGCAGGCAAGAGTCTCTTGAACATCTTCTTTTGTCCAAAAGCCACCAATAGCATGGTTTTCCATCGTTCAGATTGATTGTCATTGATTGGTTGGGGTTTACCAATTCCAATGTTTTTCTTGATCCTCTGAATCCTGCGAAAAAGCAAAAATCCAAAAAATCCAAGTACGGCCACAAAGGCTAGTTGAGCTATCATTTTCTTTTGGGTTTTATTCTTGCGATTTTAAGTAAAATATTTTTTGCACGTTTTAAAAATTACTCTAGTTTTGCACCTCCTTAACAAGGTGCTGTAGCTCAGTTGGTAGAGCATCGGACTGAAAATCCGTGAGTCGGTGGTTCGAGCCCACTCAGCACCACGTTTGATAAACCCAGGCTTTTAGTCTGGGTTTTTTCATTTATGCTTCTACAACTTGCCACAGTATTACTCATCCTTAATTCCTATTTATTCCAAAGCATCGGACTGAAAATCCCTGCCTTGCCGGCAGGCAGGCGTGAGTCGGTGGTTCTGCCAAAGGCATTCCCACGGAAGAGCCCCTGCCTTGACGGCAGGCTAGCACTCAGCACCACGTTTGATAAACCCAGGCTTTTAGTCTGGGTTTTTTCATTTATGCTTCTACAACTCGCCACAGTATTACTCATCCTTAATTCCTATTTATTCCAAAGCATCGGACTGAAAATCCCTGCCTTGCAGGCAGGCGTGTGTCGGTGGTTCTGCCAAAGGCATTCCTACGGAAGAGCCCCTGCCTTGACGGCAGGCTAGCACTCAGCACCACGTTTGATAAACCCAGGCTTTTAGTCTGGGTTTTTTCATTTATGCTCCTACAACTTGCCACAGTATTACTCATCCTTAATTCCTATTTATTCCAAAGTGTCTGACTGAAACTCAATCCTCCCCGGGGTAGAACAGGTGCGATTCACTTAGGACATTCCTCAACTTACAGTAAGTCATGAGTCCTCGTGTTTTTGAAGCATCTATTCCACCATTTATCAGTGTATTTTGATTCGTCATCGACATTAAACATTTCATGTTTACAATTTCCTATTGGATGGTTCCATTTTACCCATTGTCGAAGATACAAAATCCCAGCAATTTAGTATGCATGCATACTAATTTTTCTTTCTGGATTCTCTATTCTGAGTAATTCAACTCTGTTTTATTGGTGTGGAGATCATATCTGTACCTCGAAATAGGTATTTCATCAAAACTCTCTTTAAATGATTTAGATGAGGTATTAATATTATCTATCTTCATGCTTTAAAACCAACCTACTAAAATCATTGAAGCGACTGATCCTCACCTTGACCTTCAGTCTAGCCTGTTTACTGGCAATATCACAGGACTGGGCCACTCTCTATCAGCAATCTGTTGATGCCTATAACAACTATGAGTCACAGGAGGCTCGAAACCTGGCCGAAAGAGCACTATCACTCATACGAAATGAGAACAGCGGCGCTTCAACAAATGAAGCGGTCATCCTACGCCAACTCTCACTAGTTTGCTATGATCTGGGTGATGATGATGGAGCCACAGCTTACGCTAAAGAAGAAGTAGAGCTGCTCATTGAGATAGGTGCCAATCAGGACATGAACTTTGCCAATGCACTGCAAAACCTGGCTGTATCCAGGATGTACCGAAGTGAATACAAGGCAGCAGAGCCTCTGCTCAGCCAGGCACTGGAAATCGCGCTAACCTACAATTCTGAGGACAGCTATGAAGTGGCCGTGTTGAGAGGGAATATGGGAATTGTGCTCTTTCACCTGAAGGAGGATGAGCGGGCCCGCGAGCTGTTTGAATCGTCCATTTCTTCCATGAACAACTACGAGGAGATCACATCGGACTATTATAACATCGTTTACAACTATGGATCCCTACTCGCCGAAAAGGGTAATTATGCAGGCGCTCTGCCCTACTATGAAGCACTGGAGAACTACTATAACTACGACACCCCCAACTATGAATACGGCAGCATATTAGTCAATATTGGTGATGTGCTGGATGAATTGGGCAGGTTCAACGATGCAGTGGAGAAATACCAATTGGCCATAGACAACTTCCGATCCATGGGCGAGGAAAACTCAGATGAATATGGAATTGCACTAAACAACCTAAGTATTGACTTGCAAAAGGTTGGTCGATTTGATGAAGCAGCCAACCTCATGAAAGAGTTGATTAGTCAAAAAGAAGGCTCTTCCAAATCCTATGCAAGTACTTTAACCAACTATGCCAATCTGCTCATTCGCAAAGGAGATATGTCAGCTGCCAAAGAGAAACTGCAGCAAGTGCAAACCTTGTATGCAGCAGATAGTGTCAGTAAAGACATCACTTACATAGGTGCTCTCGAAAGTCTAAGTGGGGTGCTGCTGTCTGAAGGTAATCCAAAAGAAGCTGCCTCAATGATCGAAACAGCGCTTACTGTAGCCACTGAGAATGGGATTGATAAGAAGCTGTATTCGCTCAACAATCAGAAAGCCAAAATCCTCACCAGTCAGGCAAAGTATGCCGATGCTAAAAGAGTAGCAGAGATCGCATTGGAAAAAGCTCTGGCTATCTACGGAACAGAGGCCTTACAAACTGCTTTTGTCAAAAATACTTTGGCAGGTGTGTACACGCAACTCGGAAACTATGATTTGGCTGAAGAACTGTATTTGGCAGTTCTCCCGATTTTTAGAAAGGCCTACGGTGATCAGCATCCAGAATACGCAACTGTGGCTGCCAACTATTCCAGCTTGCTTCAATTGCAAGGAAACTATTACACTGCTGAGTATTACTTGAAAATAGCCGAGCAAATTAAACTGAACACTTTTGGCAAGGACAATCTGGATTATCTGACTACTTATGAAAATTTGGCATTGCTCTACCTAAATACAGCAAGATATACTGAGGCAGAGTTGATCCTTGAGGATATCCTTGCCGTGAAAAAGGGTTTGCTGGAGCCAGATGACCCGTCCATTGGCTATTCACTCACTAATCTCGGCTCGGTCAACAAACAACTAGCAGAGTATGCAGATGCGGAGTCTTACCTTAAAAAAGCCAGAAAAATCTACACCAAGGCGTATGGCGAGAATCATATTTTCTACGCTTCTGTGGTTAATAATCTGGCACTTCTTTACCAGAAGATGGGTAACCTGGAAGCTGCACGCCCACTGTTTGAGCAAGCCCTGGCAGTATATGAAGAACAAATTGGTAAGCTAAACCCCGATTATGCCACAGCACTTGAGAACCTGGCTACCCTTTATCAGCTGGAAGGTGATCTGGACAAGGCTAAAGAACTTCTTGAAGAGGCTTTAAAAATCGATGAACAGATATTAGGGCAGAATCACCCATTGTACTCCAAGACACTGCACAACCTGGCTTCTATCTATGAAAAGGATGACGATTTTGAACGGGCAAAAGAACTCTATACTCGATCACTGGATATTGACCGTAATGTGTTTGGTAAAAACCATCCCTCTTATGCCAGTACACTGTACAATTTGGCTGTTCTGGAGCAAGAGTTAGAAAATTACGAGCAAGCACGAACCTATTACCAACAGGTAGCGGATATTAGAAAAGCTATTTTAGGTGCGAACCATCCTGATTATGCTTACTCTCTGTACGGCCTGGCTTCCGTTCTGCACAAAACCGGATCATTTGAAGAAGCAAAGCCGCTTTACCTGGATGTAACCAATCAATACCTTGAGTTTATCGGCAAGTACTTCCCCGCATTGAGTGAAAGCGAAAAAAGTGCGTTTTATGGAAAAATCAAGCCAGTTTTCGATAGTTACTATGATTTCATTGTGGATTATTATCTACTGAAGAAAGGCACTGAAGAGGATCGGCAGGAACTGGTGGGAAGTATGTACAATTTGCAACTATCTACTAAAGCCCTTCTGCTGAATGCGTCCAACAAAGTGCGAAATACCATCCTGTCTAGCGGAGATGAATCCTTGATCGCGCTGTTCAACGATTGGATTGCCCTGAAGGAAAACATTGTAAAAGCTTACAGCATGAGTAAGGAAGAGCTGGAAAGTAGCCATATTGATATCGCCCAGCTGGAGACAGAAGCCAACAATCAGGAAAAAGAGCTTTCACTGAAGTCAAGTGCATTTGCCGGTGCGTTTGACAATGACCAACCCACTTGGAATCAGGTGCAGGAGAAATTGAACGAAGGGGAGGCGGCAATAGAAATCATCCGCATCAAAAAGAAAATGAAAACGGATTCTGTCCTTTACATAGGTCTGCTACTCGAGCCTGAGCAATTGCCAAAAATGATTGTTAAACCCAATGGCATCTACATGGAGGACAAAGGATTCAAGACCTATAAGAACTCCGTTATTTATAAATTGGAAGATTTGAAGTCTTATGATGTCTTCTGGAAAGAATACGATCAGGAGATTGCACAAACAGTCAATACAATCTACCTGTCAGCTGATGGAGTGCTCAACAAAGTCAACATTGCCACCCTGTATAATCCTGATACAAAGGAATATTTATTGGACCGATACAGCCTGCGATTGTTAAGTAACACGCGTGAGCTGATAGAAGAACAACCAGACACTGAAGGTAGTCAAGAAGCTGTGATGTTTGGATATCCTAAATACTACTTATCAGATCTGGAACAAGCAGCTATGGGCACTCTGATCGCTTCCGCAGATATGGAAAGAAGCTTTGGCAGTGAGATTGCTGAATTACCAGGAACTCTCAAGGAGATTCAGGAAATAGAAAAGGTCGTCTCAGGTGGCGATTGGAACGTGCAAACTTACTTATCAATAGCTGCTACAGAAGAGGAGGTCAAGTCAATTGCCAGTCCCAAAATATTACACATTGCCACACATGGGTTCTTTCTGGAAGATATCAAGACCAAAGAAGATGAAGGGCTCACAAGCAGAAATGCCAAGTTCAATCCACTATTAAGGTCTGGCCTACTACTCGCAGGAGCTCAGAATACGGTAAAAAATGAAGAGTTGGCAGGTGAGGAAGATGGGATCCTTACTGCATATGAAGTAATGAACCTCAACCTCGACAATACACAGCTGGTGGTGATGTCCGCCTGTGAGACGGGATTGGGAGAAGTGAAAAACGGAGAAGGAGTCTATGGACTTCAGCGGTCGTTCATCGTAGCTGGGGCTGACAACCTGGTGATGAGCTTGTGGAAGGTAAATGACCAAACGACACAAATGCTGATGACTGGATTTTACGAAAACTGGTTTAACGGCCAGTCGAAGCTAGACGCATTTAATAACGCAATAGCGGCAGTGCGGAATGAGTTTAAAGATCCCTATTACTGGGGAGCCTTTGTAATGCTCGGAAAATAATCTGATTACCAAGAATACCTAACTAACACTATATGAAACAAGTCATAACTGTCATCGCGATCCTGTTCGGGATAAATGCCTTTGGGCAGGTACCTGACTCGCTGAAGACCTATGCTGATTCACTGAACTATTTCAAAACAACCGCTAAACCTATTGATGTATTCAATACGGACAGAGTGGAGTATGCACCATCGATTTCAGCTGATGGGCGTACCATGATCATCGAATCGAATCGGCGCGGAAGGTACGAATTGTTTGACTCGAGATTTGAAAATGGTGCCTGGAGCGAGCCATTGCCAATCAATGCCATCAATGATTTTGGAGATACAACGGATTTAATTGGAGGGCCAAGTGTTTCTTTTGATGGAAACATGTTGTTTTTCTTTGCTTCCTTTAGAGGAGGCAAAGGCAGTGAGGACATCTATTACTCCCAGCGGGATGGAGATGACTGGACAGAGCCGGTAAACATCGGTGAACCCATCAACTCTCGAGGTTACGAAGGGTTCCCTTCCATTTCTGCCGACGGCAAAACACTTTATTTCGTTCGTCAAAACTTTAACCCTATACAGGATAAAGACCTGGCCAAACAGTGGGAAAACAAAGCCTGTTTCAGCTTGTATTTATCTAAGAAACAGCCAGATGGTAGCTGGGGTCAGCCAGAGCTACTGCCATATCCTGTCAACCAGGACTGTGAGAAAGCCCCACGAATCATGGCCGATAACAAGACCTTGATTTTTGCATCCAACAGACTTGGAGGAAAAGGAAACTTCGATTTGTACCAGACTCGACTTACGCCTATTGGTGACTGGGTTCAGCCTGTAGCACTCGAGTTTGTAAACACAGCTTTGCCAGATCAGTTCTCGTCCATCTCGGCGCAAGGAGATTTACTCTATTATGTACACAATGCCAGCGACATCTATTCTGTAGAGATTCCTTACCAGCTACGCCAGTTTAAGAACATCATTATTCAAGGCTACATCACAGATGGCTCTAGTGGAGAGGGGGTCTCAGCTGATATTATTGTATCTGATGCATTCACCTCCGGTGAAATCATGACCCTAAACAATAACCCCAATGACGGTAGGTACACGGTGGTATTGGCAGTGGGTGGTAATTATAACATAGAAATCAAACGTGATGGCTATACGTCCAAATCCTTGTTCTTTGATCTTACAGATGAGGATGAATATAAGGAAATCGATCAGGATATTCAGCTATACAAATCTGCGAATCTTAACCTGAATATCTACGATGGTGACTTGTTTGAACCAATCCAAGCCAACATCAAAGTGAAGGAACAAGGTGCTAGCAGTTTTCTTCAGGATATTGAGAACAACCCAAGTGGGCGAATCACATTGGATTTGCCTCTGGGCAAGGTTTATGAGATTATCGTGGACAAAGAGAACTTTGATAGCAAGTTCTTTACATTGGATGTTTCAGATCTGGTGGTGTATCCGGAATTTATTCGTGATGTGGAAATGCTCCCTCACAAGCGTGACCTTCAGATCAACGTGGCAGACTTGGTGAACAATGGAAAGATTCGGTCCAGAGTACGAATTAGAAACCGCAACCGAGATGAAGTAATCGAGGTAAATGGCAATGAAACTGTGGCACTTCGTGTAGGTGATCGATACGAGATTGAAGCTACCAGTGATCAAGGCTATGCCTTTAACAGTACAGTGATAGATGTGAAAGCAGAGGGTACTCAAATTACTTCCGGTGATGCGGATGACCCAATGGGTGGAGTATCAGTTGCCAATGGTGGTGCCATGCCAAACATTGAATTGAAACTACAACCACTACTCCCAGGTGCGAACCTGACTTTGAAGGATATTTTGTTTGAGTCAAATTCAGATCAGCTCAATGAAGTCTCCTACAATGAACTACAGCGTGTGGTCGAGCTCATGAAGCAGAATCCAAAAATGCGCGTGGAGATCGCCGCACATACCGATGATGTAGGCTCAGCAGGATATAATGCAGCACTCTCTAACCGAAGAGCACAGAGTGTGGTCAAGTTCCTTATTGAGAACAAGATCTCAGAAGACCGATTTACTGCCAAGGGGTATGGCGAAAGTCAACCAATCGTACCCAATGATACGGAGGAAAATAAGGCCAAAAACAGACGTGTTGTACTAAAAATTTTGGGAGTCTAAATGCGAATTTTCATGAAGAAATTAACACTACTCATACTAACATTAGCGGCTGTTCAGTCTTCATTCGGCCAGAAGCTGGAGAAATATGAAGACGCATTGCCCAGGATTTTGACATTGCCACCAAGTGGAGCACTTGCTCAACTCAAACGGTACATTCCGGAAGAGCCGGAAGAGCCAAGTATTTACTTTCAGATGGCAGTGATCTACGAAACGAGATACAAAAACAGTGATCCAATCAAGGACTATGCTTACAAAGTAGGGAATGCTCGCGAAGCAATCAAAGCCTACTCAGTAGCTGACCGTTTCCTGGATGAAAAAGCTGTCAGAAAAAATGAAGAACTCTATTTCAACTTTGGCCAGATGGATGAAAAAGGCCGAATCGAAGTAGAATATGATACGGTGCGACAACACATAGATGCCATAGTGGCGGAGATGAAGCAGTATGTGACCAATATGCCTATCATCTACGATAAATACACCAATAGCTTTAGTAACTATGACAAGGCTCACAAGGAATTTACGGCTATCGTGGGAGAATACCCGACCTTCAAGGACCTGTATTTGTTATTCGATGAATCTGTAGACGCCCGTTTCGAACAAATCAAGAAAGATTACCTGGAAAGCCAGAAGTACTGGGAAGAGTACAAGTCAGCCTCCGATACTTTTGACATTGGATACGATCAGGAGATGGTTAGCAAACCCATAAAAGTATACAGACTGGACGGATTGGAATCCAAAATCAACTTTCTGGAAAGCAGAATTGAAGTATGGGACTATGCCAGCTGGGTAGATGAAACTCGGGGAATAATCCATGCGGAAATAGACAAACTTCGTCTTGACCTGGCCAAGGAAAACCTACGCCTCAATAGAAGAATTGAGCAAGCAGAACCAGACTTTATTCGTGACGAATTCGAACCATTGAAAGTGACTAAAGAAGTGCTTTTTAATCTGCGCAAATATGACCTGAACTCTGTGGTGGAACCAATCTTCATCTACAAAGAGAAAAAGCATGACCTGATTTATCAGGAAATGCTCAGTAAGCAGCTAGATACTGCCACCAATCTGGATGTGGAGCGGAAACTCTACCTCTATGGCCAAATGGTCAATCGAATCAAAGAAGCGGATACTGTGCTGAGTGATATCCGAAGAAGAAACACTCAAGCATCCCTCAACAAATACCCTGAATTCATCAATACCCATTATCAGGGGATGTCTGGAATCACTGCCATGATTGCTGAGGAGCGGACTACTAACAAAAATGATGTGACCCAATACATTGGCACCATCAGAGATCGGCTGTACGACATACTTGGAAGTGATAGTGTGGCTGAGGTGATTACCTATAAACGCCAGCAGATTCCTCTGCAGGAACAGCTGTCTATGGATGCAGAAATGCTCACTCCTAGGCCGGTGACCACTCATAGGATCAACAACTTTGATGGCTCTACGTTTCTTGGTGGGATCTTTAAAAATGAAAAAGAAAACAAGGTGCAAGCGTTCGTCTGTGGGGTGACACCAGACAAAAAAGTTGGTTGGTACAATGAGTATTTACTTCAGTTTGATAGCGCGATCGGGTACGATTCGCACACTCGTATAGGTGCGATGAAAACAGTACCCGGTGGACTAGCGGTCATGCTACATGGACTGGATACCAATGGGTCCCGACACAATCACCTGTATATTTTAGATGAAAAAGGAGAAGTCACGCTCAGCAAAAGGCTTATTCTGAACCAGTTTCCTCGTACGATCAACTACAACGAACGCACCAATACGCTTATGATCACTTACAAAGGCACGGATTATCTGGATGACATCCTCCAGCAATCCGAACTGATCATGGCCAATTATAGCATCTACGGAGACTTGCTTTGGCAGCAGCGAATCAATTACAAAGGAGACATCAACAGTGTGGTCAACCTGGATGACGGGTACATGCTGGTGGGTAACTACAACGAGCTTAAAATGCTCGATGGAAAAATCAGTAGAGCAGGTGGCTCAAATACAGATACGCGAACATTTGCATTGAAAATTGACCTGGCTGGCGAAATCACTGACATGAAAACTTTTGGTAGCAGTGAATCATATTTTACCAATAAGATCTACAAAGTAAGTGATGACTGCATCAACGTGTTCGGCTCAAGAGGTGCGTATGAAAAGCGAGTGGCTCTGGATGATGAGCCGGGGAGTTCAGTACACATGATTATCAATAGTAGTTTGGATGTACTCACCAGTTCCATGAAATAACTTGGAGCCTAAGAAACATTAAAAAAGGTGCTTACTCAGCACCTTTTTTATTTCTTTTTTGTCCAGTAGTATTTTTCAGAGCGATTACTTCTTTGGGTGAAAGATGTCGGAATTTTCCGCGACCGAGATTTTTCTTGGTCAGAGGACCGAACATGACCCGATCGAGCTTCATCACCTTATATCCAAAGTGCTCAAAAATTCTTCTGACGATTCTGTTTTTCCCGATGTGTATTTCTATTCCCAGCACCATGTTGTCATCCGAGACGATGGCCATTTCATCAGGAATAGCTACTCCATCTTCCAGCTTCACACCTTTCAGTATGTGATCGAAATCCTTGTTTTCAATAGGCCGGTCCAAAGTGACCTGGTAGATTTTTTTGACACTGTAAGATGGATGAGTGAGTCGTTTGGCCAGCTCGCCATCGTTGGTGAATAGCAGTAGTCCGGTAGTCGCTCTGTCCAGTCTGCCGACGGGATAGATGCGTTCTTCGCATGCATTTTTGATCAGGGTCATCACCGTATTTCTACCCTGAGGGTCAGACATGGTGGTAATGAAATCGTTCGGCTTGTTGAGTAGCACATACTGAAGCTTTTCTGATTGGAGTACTTTTCCCTTGTATTGGACCTTATCAGATCGCTGCACTTTGTGGCCAAGCTCACGGATCACCTCACCGTTTACCTTGATCTCACCATCAGCTATTAACTGATCAGCTTCTCTGCGCGAGCAAACTCCCGCATTAGCAATGTATTTGTTCAGACGGATTTCGTCTGATACTGGCTCCTTAAACTTCTTGTTAGGTTTGCCTTGTGGTTTGGAGGGTTTTTTCCCTTTCATCATTCTTCTTCTTTCCCGATTGTGTTCTCCTCTTGCACAAAGTCCTTTGGAGTAGGTAGATCCTTCAGGCTATTAATCCCAAAGTAATCCATGAACTTTTGGTTGGTACCATAAAGCATCGGCCGACCAATAGAATCAGACTTGCCTTTGATTTCGATGAGCTCTTTTTCCAAAAGTTTGTTCACCGCATAGTCACAGTTGACCCCTCTGATCTGCTCAATTTCGGTCTTGGTGACAGGTTGCTTATAAGCAATAATGGCGAGGGTCTCCATAGCTGAATTGGATAGCCTTCGCTTAGACTGCTGTTTCAATAAAATACTGATACTGGCCTGGTAGGCGGGCTTGGTCAAAAACTGAAAGCCTCCTCCGCTTTGTATCAATCCAAAGCTGTATTCATCAGCTTCATACTTTTTTTCTAGTGTGACAATTCCTTCAATGATGTCATTGAGTGGAACATCCGCTTCAAACATTTCTTTGAGGCAGGATTGGATTTCCTCGCTGGTGATAGGTTTAGGAGAGCAAAAGATTAATGCCTCAATATGGTTAGCCAGGTAATCCAAATTACTTGTTGGCGTTTAGCTTGGCTTCAATAGAATGCATGGTATGTGGCACCGCTCTCAAGCGTTCTTTGCTGATAAGCTTACCCGTATCTACACAGATGCCATAGGTTCCGTTTTTAATACGAATTAGGGCTTTTTCCAGGTTATTGATAAACTTCTGCTGACGACCAGCTAGCGTGCTGAGTTGCTCTTTCTCTGCGGTATCCGCTCCGTCTTCCAGCGTCTTGACCGAACTGTAATTGGAATCAGTCCCCTCATCAGTGTTTCGAGTAAGCGAACCTTTCAGGATATTCAATTCCTCTCTTGCCTTGTCCAATTTCTGGTTGATTAGTTCTTCAAACTCCTTCAACTCATCCTCCGAATATCTTGTTTTCTCAGCCATAGGTTTATTATTTATATTAGAGCGGTTTAAAAATAAGCGCTAAAGTAACACATCGATATTACATAAAAAACTATGATTAATGCAATAAGATTCAAAACAACATTCTTTTTCTCACTGTGGCTCAGCCTATTACTTTCCTGCCAAACAACTGAAAAGAAAGAAAATTTGGCCACCGAGCCGGAGCGCAAAATTGCCGTGGTTATTCATGGAGGTGCAGGTAATATAAAAAGAGAAAACATGGATTCGGTAACTGAAGCGGCCTACCGTGAGCGGTTAAATGCTGCCCTTGATACCGCATACTCGATTTTAGAATCAGGTGGGGCCAGTTGCGATGCAATTACAGCGGCAATTGTCCTAATGGAGAATTCACCATTATTTAATGCCGCCAAAGGTGCTGTGTTCACATCAACAGGTGAAAACGAATTGGATGCCAGTATGATGCGCGGTGACGACCTAAATGCGGGGGCCGTGGCAGGAGTGAAAACGGTGCGCAACCCAATTCTTGCTGCCAGAGCTGTAATGCTCAACTCTCCACACGTGATGATGGCTCGAGAAGGTGCGGAACAGTTTGCTCAAGAACAAGGGCTGAACATAGTGGATCCTGAGTATTTTAAAACGGAACGTCGCGCAAAACAACTGGCAAGAGCTATAGAAAAAGAACATGGAACTGTCGGCGCTGTAGCTGTGGATAAGGACAGAAACATCTGTGCAGGCACCTCCACTGGCGGCATGACCAACAAGCGATGGGGCCGTATCGGAGATTCACCCATTATTGGGGCCGGCACCTACGCCAACAACAACACATGTGGCTTTTCAGGCACTGGACATGGAGAATACTACATCCGTGCCGCAGCAGCTCATGATGTGTCCGCCCTCATGGAATATAAGGGCATGAGTGTTCAGGAAGCCACTCAAACGGTCATGGACAAACTGAGTGGAATGAATGCTGATGGAGGCATGATAGCACTAGACCAATATGGACAGGTGTCCATGCCATTCAATACTTCAGGTATGTTTAGAGGCTACAAAACAGAAGGGGAACCAGCAGTAGTGAAAATCTTCAAAGGCGAATGATTTTTAAACAATTACCCCTCTATTGACTTTCAATAGCGTAACAAATGGTTGTTGCGCTATCCTTTTTTTAAGCTTCCTCTGTGAATAAAAAAATCCTACGTTACGTACTGTTCATCCTATTGCTCATAGTGGTGATTGGCTCCTACTGGTACCTCAACTTTGTGGCCTCTGAACGACTCTCAGGCTTGTTAGGTGACCGTGTGAAAATAGATGGTGTGGAAGTGAATCTTCTAGGTCGTCAAGTTCGATTCAAGGCTCCAAAGGTCTATCTCGACTCAATCGAAGGGCAGGCAGACTTGTCTCTGGATGCCAGGGCAGGGGCTGTCACTATTGAGAATTTTAGCTTCTTAGATTTGGTGCTCAACAAAGAAATTGGTGTGGGTGACCTACGTGTCGACTCAGCAGAACTAGAATTAGTGCTGCCAACGGACAAACTAAACCTACAAGGTAAAAAAGAGATCAACCTTTTTGTGAGAGAGCTATTTACCAGCATCAACCTGCACCGATTTTTGTTTCGGAGCACCAATATTCGGATACTCAAAGGACAAAAAAGAGATACGCTTCTGGTGGTTAAGAATTTCCAAATCGATGCTAGGGATATTGTCATCGATACTTCCACAGTGAGTCATGTTTTTCCACTGGAATTTGGCTGGTCCAAGATTAGTGCTGACTCATTTGACCTGAAGGCTGGTGATTTTTACATTTTATCAGGTACCGATTTTCTGATAGAAGATACTACAGTGACTATCCACCAGGTGAAACTCACACCTTCGCTTTCACGTGAAGCGTTTGTCGCTCAGCTGCCACATGAAAAAGCACTTTTCCACCTGGATGTAGAACAAATCACTGCAAAGGATTTAGTCTGGAGCCTGGAGAATGGTTTTGAGGTAAGCTCTTCCAAAGTGGAAGTAGATGAAGCCCAATTAAGAGTCTATAAAGATAAGCGTCCACCTCCTCAACCCCTGGTGGTTAAGCCTTTGCTTTCAGAGGTAATCCGCCAAATCCCAATGGGAATCACCTTGGATACCATCACTGTCACCAATAGTTATATTGAATATGAACAGTATCCTGTTTTATTCCCTAGAAGTGGAAAAATCTTTTTTGATCAGACGTATGCAAGTATCTATAACCTATCGTCGGATAGTTCGCGTGTCGTAAACAACCCGATGTTGGTAACGGATGTACAGTGCGATTTTATGGGTGAGGGAAAACTCACTACGCAGATACGCATGAATCTGTTATCTCCAACGAGTGAATTTACCGTTTACGGTCGGCTAGAAGAACTTCCTGTGACCTATGTAAACCAAGTCATGACACCTCTGGTAGGAGTGACCGCCGAAGGAACTGTTCATCATCTTGATTTTGACTTTGAAGGGGATGACTATGCCTCTAGCGGCAAGTTGACAAGTGAGTATTCGGATTTGAAAATCTCTATTTATGAAGATGACAGAGATAAAGACTGGCTCAAGACGCTCTTTGGAAATCTGGTGCTGAGAAATAATAATCATGAGGATAGCCTGGGATACAAAGAGGGTGAGATCTATTTCATCAGGTATCAAAACAAGGACTTCTTTAATTACCTCTGGAATAGTATTCGTGTTGGGATCATGGACATTGCAGTTCCTTTCCATAAAAACCCCGACTCCACCCGCTCAAGTAATAAACCTAAATTCAAATATGAAGACTGAGCAGGTCTTTTACGAGTATTTGTATATTCACCACCAAATATTCAACAGTTAATATCATGAAGAACGTATTTTTTGCATGGCTGCTATTGTGCACCATGACAGTATGGGCTCAAAAAGACAAGAAACTTACCGACAAAACAGTAGATAAGGCAAGCATAGCCGCTCACCTGAGATTTCTCTCCTCCGACGCTCTGGAAGGAAGAGATACACCCTCTAAAGGACAGGCGGTGGCTGCAGAATATCTCCGTACACAAATGGAGCTTTATGGAGTAAAAGCTTTTGATCAGTATCCGGACTATTACCAGCCGGTACAGATGAAAAAAGTAGTGAAGCCATCAGAGGGGGTGATCGCAGTGGACAGTATGGAGCTTCGCATTGGCGAAGAGTTTTTGTTGATCAACGGAGGTAATTTCGATGTGACCAGTAAGGTAGTATATCTCGAATATGCCACACCTGATGAGATCAAATCGGCAGATGTGAAAGGTAAAGTGATTGTAGCCAATGCAGGTGATGGTCAGGATGTGAGTCCGAGAGCCTGGTTTGGGCTGATAAGTGACAAACGCAAAGCAGCCAAGGATGCTGGGGCTTTGGCGGTAATTGAACTGTACAATTCGGCTCAGATTCCATGGAACGTACTCAAACGCTACCTGAGTGGTGATCGAGTTGCCCTGGATTATGGAGATGCTGATGATTCATTCCCGTCCATTTGGGTAAACAATGCAAATCAGGAACGTAGCGAGGCATTTATAAAAGCCAAACAACTTACACTCACTATGTCTGGAGGAAATGTGGATCGGTTTGAGGTTTTCAATGTGGTTGGATACATCGAAGGAACAGATCCGGAGCTCAAGAAAGACTATGTGGTTTACTCGGCACACTATGATCACGTGGGAATTGGCCAGCCAGACAGCACAGGAGATGCCATTTATAACGGAGCAAGGGACAATGCCGTTGGCTCAGTGACCGTACTGGAAGCTGCAAAAAACATTGGCATGTACCCAACTAAGCGTTCTTCACTTTTTGTGTTTTTCACTGGTGAAGAAAAAGGATTGTTAGGCAGCGAATGGTTTGTAGAGAAAAGTCCTGTGGCTCTAAGTGATATGGTGTATTGCTTTAACAGTGACGGAGGAGGGTACAACAACACCTCCATGGCATCTGTCATTGGGCTGGATCGCACCACAGCCGAAGACTTGTTGGTTGAGGCCATTGAATCTTATGGGTTGACTGCAGGAGATGATGCCAACTATAAAGAACAAGGACTGTTTGACCGCTCGGACAATGTAAGCTTTGCAAAAAAAGGTATTCCAGCTCCTACCTTCACCCCAGGAATGGATGCTTTCGATGATGAAATCTTCAAATACTATCACCAGCCTTCTGATGAGTTTGAAACGCTGGACATGGACTATATGTACACTTTTTATCGAGCTTATGTGCTGGCCGGTAGACTCATTGGTAATATGAAAGAGACACCTTTCTGGAAAGAGGGGGACAAATACTATGAAGCCGGTAAGTCTTTGTACAACAACTAATGATTAAAGCCTCTTCGGAGGCTTTTTCATTTCTTACTATGCCAGTACGCCCATAAGATGAGTAAAGGGTGGATAACAATCAAACGCACCCATCCTACCCATGGACTGACACATAAATCTCCAACACAGTGGCCTTGCTGAATGAAGTAAACGTGACTGGGTATGAACAAAACCAAGAGAAGCACAATTCCCTTTGCGCTAAGCCTTCTGGTTTGAGTGACAAGGAGACCAGCTCCCAATGCAATCTCTGCCAGACCGCTAAAAACGTTGATCACCTCATTATAAGGCAAGTAATCAGGAATAAGTGGCAGGTAAAATCCCGGATTGATGAAATGATTGATTCCTGCCAGAATGTAGAACCCACTTAGGATGAAAAGGCTAAATCGCTTCATTATTCGAGTCCCAGTTTCTTTACGAGTGCCTTTCGCTGACGTTCACGCCTTGCACCAGTAATGATCATCAGTGGTGGATAGATCATGTAGGTGAGACCGGAGGCTAGAAAATTCCAGTTTCCGAACAATCCAGTAATCGCTATGAGCGTCGAAATCAGCGGCACCACAGCGAGAAACATGTTTACCTTCAACATGGTCACTGTTTCGAATACTTCATATTCATCTAGTTCCAGTTCGTCTCTCTTCTTAAGGGCATGCTTATACATGAGGCAAAATGTACCAAAGATCAGCATGGCTCCCACTCCATAAATAATCATGAGATACTTGGTGTCTCCCATGGCGATTACCTCGCTGAATGTATATCTGATGATTTGATCGTTTCCTGTGAGCAGTCCAGAATAGAGGTCAAACAAGATAACGAAGAGAAACTTCAGCGGATAGACATAGATGAGAATCAGGAAAATCAGAAAAGTGTTGTACGAAATAGTGCGCAAATCCTGCAAACCGTACCTAAGGAAGAAAATGTAATGCTGATACCAGATCACCATCACCAGCACTACACAAAGCCCAAAAGGAAGTACATCTTTCAGAGAGCCCCACAGTTCATCAAAGGTATGCGGCACTGAAGATGACAACACAATCAGTGTGATACCCAGTGCAAAAGCGGCATCCGTAAACGCCTCCACCCGGGTTTGATTTTTACCTCGGTAGCGAAAGTGTGGGTCCAAACCCACTTCCTGGTCTTTGAGCATTTGTCTCATGCCTGAAAATAGTTAATTCTGCTCAAATAACTGAAGATTCCCTTGTCTGGCTTGCGAAAGATGATAGCAGGTAGAATTATTTTTCTGGTGCAGGACTTATTAGACAGTGAGCATGGGAACAATCCTGCGGTGCCTAACTGATAAAGGATCAAATTCAATTAATGGCCTTCAACTAAGACAAAACGGCCAGGCCTCCAAAACTTAAAATGTTGTTTACTTGGAAATATATTAAACAACTCATTAGCTTACTTAACAGATTGTTCTTCATAGCTATGAATCGACTATTGCTCACATTGGGTTTGGGTTTTTCAATTTTGATGGTTCAAGGACAAGTAACTTTTCATGTTGGTGGCAACTATACTCTTCTTGCCAGTCACACCAAACACTTTAACTCCCAGCCAGTAACTGGAAATACAGGCTTTTCATCTCTTCAAGCAGCCTATACGATCAAAGAATCTTTTGCCAATGGACCTGGACTTAGTCTTCACCTAAGCTATGGACGAGCATTGGGCAACGCCATTAAGATTGAGGCAGGATTAGGATATGAACTATTGACCTATCAACGTCAACTTGAGATTTTTTTTGAGGAAACTGACAACCTATTCGTTGATCCAGACAACCCAGCAATTGTAGGTGAGCCACTTTTCGCAGATCCATTTGGTGATGTCTCTCCTGTTATTGAAAATTCTGACAACTATGGGAAAACAAAATTACACTATCTCATGCTTCCGGTAATGGCAAGTATTTCTCCAATGAAGCGAATTCGAATAGGTGGCACATTGATAATATCGTCATTGCTGGCAGTTACAGAAACGACCAATGAGCTTTCCTACAGTTTGAATTTTAACTCACTGCAGGATTTGGATACCAACAATGACGGCATAATTTCTATAGTGGAGTATAATCAGGGCCTTATAGGTTCATATGAAGTGCGTGAAAAGACTAGCCACACCAAAAAAGGATATAACCCTTTACAAATCAGTGCTGGAATAAATGTCACCTATGACCTGTTACGATCGATAGCTCTCGGAGCCCAATACACTCAGGGTTTAACTTCTATCTACTCAGAAGAGAAAATCATCACTGAAGATGTTCTTCCCAGCAGGATATCACTATCCTTGTCTATCAGGCTCTTAGATCGAGGCTAATACCCTCGATAGTAATTCCGCACTTTGGCTATAACCTGATCATAAAGAGGTGCTGTAAACTCTTCAAACATCCATTGTGGATTGGGGACGGATGCTTCCAAAGTATTCACCATTTCCAGTTCTTCCTCACTCAGTGCTCGTTCGTCACCATTGAAAGACGCCCATCGAATGGACCAGGTATATTCACTTGGGAACTTCTCCTGTGTAATCACTTTATTCTTATCATTGTCATAGATCTTGAAGTCCAATAAACCGGATCCGGTTATGGCTTTTTCATGTACGGTGAGCTTGGCTTTCACCGTGCCATAGATGTCCTCTCCGTCGCGAGTAGCAATCACCACGCTATCTCTGCTCACCTCCCGGGTATTCTTGCTGCTAAATACATTACCGAGTGAAAACCGATCAAACTCCATGCGGATGATGTGATCCACATATTCCAGCTGCTCCGCCTCCGCCTCAGACGGAGTATAAAACCTCACATATTCGTTTACTCGGGTATTGTGCAGGTATTCATTGATTTTATTGACAAAGAACTCATGCTTCACATTGAGCAAACGGCCCGGAGATGGAATATCCTCGACCACCACACGTAACGTAGCGTAGTACATAGCTTCCTGAAGCTTTTCTTCGACATCCTTGTAACGTGGAACAAAATCCCGAACGACTAGAAAATGCTCATGAGCCTCTATTGCCTTAATTCTGTCTTTTTTGAACTTCAAAGCCTCCACTCCCAAATCATACCGCACTTCAGCAGCATTCCTTTTCGCAGAAGCCAGTTCAGCATCATACTTTACCGGGTTTGGCACTACTTCTCTACAACCTGGGCACCTCAGTATCTCATCATACAAGAAGTTGATCTGCTGATAATCCCTGGCTATGCTTTCCCACTTCAACAAATCGTTAGAAGCTTTCGCTCTATTGACATTATTGATATGGGTTTCTACAGCATATTTATAAGCTTTCTTTAAGGTAACAGTAGCTTTCTTATGATCATCATTAGACCTCAGACGATTCACGGCCTGTGCTACTGCCTTGTCATAATTGCCTCTTTTTAGGGCCTTTTTACCGCTGGCACAGCTCAGCAAACTGCCCATTACGATTAGAATCAATGCTAGTTGTAAATATCTTTTCATGATCAGGTGATTAGCGAGTACTAAGATACGGATACCAGAAATAATGCCAATCAGAGATGACGATCTTAATTTAGTCTAGTTTTGTATTGGAAAATTTCATATTTTCAGCATGAATTAACCAAATCGCCAAATTTTTATGTCACTTATTGCGAAAGATTTCGTCCCGGAAAAAACCAAGGGCGGGATGTTCAAGTCTGGAAAAATGCAAACATTCCAGGAAGTACTAGACCTTGCTAATGCCTGGATTTCTGAGAACCCGCAAATCAAGGTAGTTAATGTAGAAACAGTGGTACTCCCCAACATCCATGAAAAAGATGAGGATGGCAGCACAGATACCGAACTGTGGACTGCAGGAGAGTCGAGCTCTCATTGGTACCAGATTGTGAGGGTTTGGTATAAGGATGCCTGATTAGATCTCCTTTCTCAATACCTCCAAAGGACTCTGGCTGATCACATCACGGCTGTTGGCCAGACCAATCAGCACAGTCATGAAAGTGACTGCCAGAGTCACTAAAATCATCTGACCAAAGTCTGGAACAAAGACAAATTCAAACACAAACTTGCCGAGTAGTGTGGTGAGAATTGTGGCGATCAAAAGCCCGGAAAGTGCGCCAAGTCCTCCAAGGAAAAAGTACTCGGCAAAGATGATCTTCCACAGTTTGGTACTAGAGGCTCCCAGAGTTCTCAAAAGCACGTTTTCACGCATCCGCTGAAAACGACTCAACACAATAGAGCTGATGAGCATAATCACACCTGTACCGATACTGAAAAAAGCCATAAACCGAATGACAAAGGCTATTTTCCCCAGAATGTCTTCCAGCGTTTTCAAGATCAGTTCCAAGTCAATGATGGACACATTAGGATAACTACGCACCACTGCTTGCTGATAACGAGCAGACAGTTCGTTGTTTTGGATTCGGGTGATCAATACATGAAACTGTGGGGCTCGCTCCAATACACCTTCAGGGAAAAGCACCAAAAAATTCGTTTGTACACGTCTCCAGTCGATCTCTCTAAAGCTTCCAATGTAAGTTTTGATCAAAGCTCCCTGTACGTTCCAGAGCACCTCATCACCGATTTCGAGTTCCAGACTCTCAGCCCATCCACTTGCAAAAGAGATGAAGATACTATCCCCAGGTTCAATCTTGGGTGTCCACTCACCCGCTACCAGCGTTTCAGAATCAATCAGACTATCCCGGTAAGTAATCCGATACTCTCGGTCGTACACCCAATCCCTAATGTTCACCGTGGTATCCTCTTCAGCTTCTCGCTTGGTCACTCCATTGATCTCTTCCAACCGCATGGTAACGATAGGTACTTCTTGCAGCACCGGCAAGTCATAATCTAGTGTGAGTTGTTTGATTTCCTCCTTTTGAGGGGTTTGGATATCAAAAAGCACAGTATTGGGGCGATCATCCGCTCCGCTGATAGAAACCCGGTCTACCAATAAATCCTGCATGAACAGAAGAGTGGCAATAAACGCAGTGCCCAAACCAAGTGTGGTTATCAACAGAGAAGTTTGGTTGTGTGGCCTGTACAAATTGGACAATCCTTGTCGCCAAACATAAGGAATCGTATCTGGTAGTAGCCTCTTGATGGCTAGTGCTAAACCCCTCCCGATCAACCCAAGTATAAATATGGTGAGCAGTAACCCAGAGGTAAAAATGGCAGCATCTCCCCAGTGACCTACCTGTAAGTACACGAGTACCAGCAAAAACACAAAGATTACTACACCGACACCTATTTGAACCTTATCAAAGCGAATGTTCCGTTGATTGAGATCCGCACGGATAGCTTGCAATGGGCTCACATTTCTAAGTGATACCAGGGAGATCAGAGCAAACAACATAGACACAACAACGCCTATGGAGATCCCACTGAGGACTGATAGCAATGAAAAAGTTGGCTCTAGATCTACTGGAATAAATTCTTTCACCAGCTCAGGCAGGTATACATGCAAACCAACCCCGATCAACGCACCAATAGCAGACCCAATGAATCCGAATATTCCCACCTGAATCAGGAAGATACTAATCGCTTGCCCAGATTTCATCCCCAGACACCTGAGTGTAGCGACTATCCCTACTTTCTCTTTGGTGTAAACATACATGGAGCTAGCCACTCCGATGCAGCCCAGTAGTAGTGCAGTAAACGCCACTAACTCCAGGAAATTCGTCAGGTCTTTAAATGCGCGACCCGTATCTTCCTTGCGCTCTTCTATATCGTCGATGCTGTAGCCTTTTTGATCCGCTACATCCACAAGCTTGGACCACTTGCCAGTAGTATCCACTTCACTGCTAAACTGAAAGTAATTGAGGTAATTGACCCGGCTACCTTTCTTTAAAAGATCCGTCTGGTCCAAGTGATTGAAAGGAATATACACCACAGGAGCAGCCGTAGCTCCTATATCCGTTTGGCCGGGAATCTTTTGGAGCCGACCGATGATTTTAAACTTGCCCTCCCCAATCTTTACTGAGTCACCAATCTCCACATTGTATTGGATCATCAATTTCTCATCTACCAGTGCAAACTCTCCTTGCTGAAACTGACTTGAAGCCTCCTCAGGTATGGTCTCAATAGCTCCATAATAAGGGTACTTACCGGATAATGCACGAACCTGAGCCAATCGGGTGCCATCCGTACTCGGGAAATAGACCATCGAAGCGAAGTACACTTCTCTGGACATCTCAGGAGCTAGCTCATAGAAAGCAAACATCAAACTATCTTCAAGTGGTTGGTTTCCCTTCACCTCTATGTCAGCACCTATCAGCGATTTGGCTTGATTATCAATCTCTTGCAGTAGATTCTCTCTGAAACTGGTAATACCGACCAACGCAGCAATACCCAAAGAAATAGACAAAATGAAAAGCATTAGTTTGCCTTTACTCTTTCGGCTATCTCTCCAGGCCATCTTTAGTGGCCAGGTAGCGGAATACTTAGAAGGTTGTATTTTGGTTCGTTTATCCATGGAATATGTTTTAGGTTCCATGTTTTAGGTTGATTTCTGAGTGCTACTTTAACCTAAAACTTACAACCTGAAATTAGGAAACTATTTTCCCTCCTTTCAACTTCAAAATTCGGTCTGTTTTATGCGCCAGGGCATCATCATGTGTGACGATCACTAAAGTAGTTCCCTGTTCCTTGTTGATTTCAAAGAGTAAAGATTCGATGGAGTGACTGGTTTCTTCATCGAGGTTGCCTGTGGGCTCATCTGCGAAGAGTATTTTGGGCCTGTTAGCAAATGCTCTGGCTATGGCGACACGCTGCTGCTCCCCTCCAGACAACTGGCTGGGATAGTGCTCATATCGATCACCAAGACCCACTCTGCTCAGAAGTTCTTTCGCAAAAGCAGAGATGTTCTTTTCACCGCGTAGCTCCAAAGGCACCATCACGTTCTCCAAAGCTGTGAGTGTGGGGATCAACTGAAAGTTTTGGAAAATAAAACCCACCTCCTGATTTCTCAATTGGGCCAGTTCATCCTCACTTAGTTTGTTTAACACGATGTTATCTAGAGATACAGAACCGTTCGTAGCTCGATCGAGTCCGGCGCATAAGCCCAGCAAGGTTGTTTTACCACTGCCAGAGGGACCAACAATAGACATGGTTTTACCTTCTTCCAGCTGAAAGTTAATTTCATCCAGAACTTTGATCTCTCTTGATCCGCTTTTGAATGTTTTAGATAGAGCGGATACTTCAAGTATTGCAGACATTTATCTTGAGTTTAAAAAGATAAAAACGTAATCGCTTAAATCATGTTTATTAATCCTGAATTTAATGACTAAAACGCTCAACAGCATTTTTGTCTAGATTAACCTTGACCAAACTATGTTTTCATCAGCCTAGCAGGCAAATTTCGTTAAACAACGAAATTTGGGTTAATTTCGAGACTTGACCTTGCAAAACCTGACTGATCAGATCAAAGACTCCAGTATGGTAAGATATACAATGTACATTTTGTTGGCATTCACCAGCTTTATATACTCCTGTGGAAATGCTGACAAAACTCAAGCTCAGCAACAGACTTCAGCAGAGTCCCAAGTAACAGAGGCACCAAAAGAAAAGTCGACACCTGTTATTCTGTTCTTTGGAAACAGCATTACTGCCGGGTACCAACTAGACATCAAAGATGCATTTCCCGCTTTGATTCAAAATCGATTGGATTCACTTGGATATACATATAAAGTAGTCAATGCCGGTCTCAGCGGTGAAACATCGGCTGGCGGTCTCAATCGGATTGACTGGGTGCTTCAGACTGTTCCAGACATCTTTGTGCTGGAACTTGGTGCCAATGATGGTCTTCGTGGATTAGATTTGGATGAAACTAAGAAAAATCTAAAAGGCATCATCAACAAAGTGCGAGAAGCTAATCCAGACGTCAAAATTATACTGGCAGGTATGCAAGTGCCTCCCAATCTGGGCAATGAGTATACAGGTAAATTCCAAGGTATGTTTAGCGAAATAGCTGAAGAGTCGAATACAGAATTGATTCCTTTTCTCCTGGATGGAGTAGCTGGAAACCCTGATCTTAACCTGAACGACGGCATTCACCCCACTCCCGAAGGACATCAAATTGTGGCCGAAAACGTATGGCCTATCTTACAACCACTCCTGGAAAAAGAACCTAACTCATGACGCTAGAACAGTTTTTTGCTGCAGCCTCAGATTTTATCTGGGGGATGCCTTTATTGGTATTGTTACTTGGAGGAGGGTTCTTCTTCATGGTCTATTCCAGGTTTTTGCCATTTAGATATTTCCGCCACGCGGTAAATGTCTTGCGAGGAAAATACGACGATCCAGATGATCCTGGAGACATCAATCATTTCCAGGCACTCTCCGGAGCTCTTGCAGCCACTATTGGTATGGGAAATATCAGTGGTGTAGCTCTTGCCATCTTTGCAGGAGGGCCAGGAGCCATCTTTTGGATGTGGGTAAGTGCATTCTTCGGTATGGCCACCAAATTTTTCACCTGTACCTTATCCGTCATGTATCGTGGACCAGACTCAGAAGGAGAACTCCAAGGAGGCCCCATGTATTACATCCGGGAGGGTTTGGGGAAAAACTGGATGCCTCTAGCCATCTTTTTTTCTGTGGTAGGCTTCTTTGGTGCCACGCCAGTCTTTCAGGCCAATCAAATGGTGGTCGTGATTAGAGACGTCTTCCTGGAACCTTATGGATTGGCATTTAAAGATCAATTCTTTACTGACCTGACGGTTGGTTTAGTCATTGCGGTCCTGGTTGCAGCAGTTATACTCGGCGGGATTAAACGAATCGGTAATGTGGCCTCTAAATTGGTCCCTGCGATGGTACTGCTCTACACAGGTAGTGTGGTGCTGATACTACTGCTGAACTATGCGGAGGTGATCCCATCGTTCTTGTTCATCATAGAAGATGCCTTTTCGGCAAAAGCAGCACTAGGTGGAGCTTTTGGTATGATTGTCATTGAAGGAGCCAAACGAGCGGCTTTCTCCAACGAAGCAGGTATAGGGACAGCTCCCATGATGCATGGAGCTGCCAAAACCAAAGAACCTGTGAGGGAGGGTCTGGTGGCCATGCTCGGGCCTGCCATCGATACGCTGGTTATTTGTACCATGACAGGTCTATGCATCATCATCACTGGTGTATGGAACTCAGGAGAAGCCAACGGAATACTTCTCACAGCAAGTGCTTTTGCCAAGTCTTTGCCAGGTTTCGGACCGATTATCCTATTGATTTGTGTGATCATCTTTGCCATTACCACCGTTTTCGGTCTGGCCTATTACGGACAAAAATGTTTGTCATTCTTAATAGGAGTACGATATGGACGGTTGTTCAACTACTGGTACATTGCCTTGATTATCGTAGGTTCCGTGTCCAGCCTGAGTATGGTGGTCAATATTGTGTTCGTAGCATATGGACTCATGTCTATCCCTACCATGATTGGAGCGATCATGCTGGCACCCAAGGTAGTGCGTGCTTCCAGGGCGTACTTCAGCCAGGTAGTAGAAAAGTAGCAAAAACACCTGGATAATGGTATCGAACGTTTCTTCCGAAAGTCTTGTCGAATATGAACTCTAAGTTTGGTTCTCTGGTTATAGATTGTCTTATATTTACCGCCATTAAGGAAATGCTATGAGAATAATCATTGCAGGTGCTGGAGATTTGGGTTTTCACCTGGCCAAGCTTTTGGCTTTTGAGGAACAGGATATCATCCTCATCGATCAGGATGCCACCGTGCTGGAACATGCCTCCACTCACCTGGACGTGCATACCATCAAAGGAAGTAGTACCTCTATTTCTGTGCTAGAAGAGGCCAATGTATCTAAGGCAGATTTGCTGATTGCCGTTACTTCAATTGAAGAAACTAACCTCACCACGGCGATCATTGGTAAAAACCTCGGCGCCAAACGGACGGTAGCCAGAATATCGAATACAGAGTTCCTCCATCAGCGTGAGAAGTGTGATTTGAAAAACCTTGGTATTGACGAGATCATCTCACCTGAATCATTGGCAGCACGAGAGATTAAGAGACTACTCAAGCAATCAGCTCTTACAGATACATTCGAATTTGAGAAAGGCATGCTTTCGCTAGTTGGGATTACCGTAGATGAGCACTCCGAGCTGAAGGATAAATCCCTTACCGAAACAGCTTACTTAAATCCGGATCATAATTTCACTACTGTGGCCATCCTTCGTGAGAATCAAACCATAATCCCTCACGGTGAAAATCAATTTCAGCTGAACGATCATGCCTACTTCATCACCGAACCAAGTGGTATCGATCGTGTGATGTCACTGGCGGGAAAAGAGAGTATCGAAATCAAGAATGTGATGATACTGGGAGGAAGTAAAGTAGGGATTAACACTGCTAAGCAACTCAGCAAAAAATACAACATCAAACTCATCGAGCAGGACAAAGACAAGTGCTTCACCCTGGCCGATGAACTTACGGACACCATGATCATCAACGGAGATGGCCGTGACATAGATCTACTCAAAGAAGAGGGAATTGATCGCATGGATGCGGTGATTGCGGTGACTGGCAACTCAGAGACTAATATCATCTCCTGTCTGGTAGCCAAGAACAATGGGGTGAAAAAAACGATCGCTGCGGTTGAGAATATTGATTACATTCACTTGTCTCAGAATATCGGGGTAGATACCCTGATCAACAAAAAACTAATTGCGGCGAACTTTATTTTCAGGTATATTCGAAAAGGACAAGTGCTCAACATCACGAGTATTCATGGTGTAGATGCCGAAATTCTTGAATTTGAAGTACAACCTGACTCTAAAATCTTGCAACACGAACTACGAAACCTTGACTTCCCTAAAACTGCCATAATTGGTGGTGTGATCCGTAAGGGAGTGGGACATACCGTACGAGGCAATTTCTCCTTCCAGCCTAAGGATCGAGTGGTAGTTCTCTCCAAGTCTGAATGCATCCATAAAGTGGAAGGGTTCTTTAACTAATATGCTCTTTAATTACCGCGTCATCGTCAACATCCTGGGCACCTTACTGATGCTGAATGGGGCCTTTATGCTGACATGCATTCCTTTTAGCCTGTATTATCAGGAGGGAGACCTGTGGGCCATTCTTGGGTCATCAGTTATCACGGCTATTGCGGGTTTTTGTATGTGGTTCTTTTCCAGGAAAAACCTAAGCAAAGAAATCAAAAAACGGGATGGCTACATTGTAGTAACCTTTGGATGGCTGTTCATGTCTTTCTTTGGCTCAGTTCCATATATTCTCAGTGGGGCGATCCCAAACCTTACTGATGCATTCTTTGAAACACTCAGTGGTTTTTCAACGACTGGAGCTACCATTCTTACGGACATTGAGTCTGTTCATAAAGGCATTCTCTTCTGGAGGAGTTTGACTCAATGGATTGGTGGAATGGGAATCATCGTACTCACAGTGGCTATACTCCCTATTTTAGGAATTGGGGGAATGCAGCTCTTCGTGGCTGAAGCTCCGGGTATTTCTCCAGATAAGCTCCAGCCTAGAATCAAAGAAACAGCTAAAAGACTTTGGCTCATCTACCTGGGGCTTACATTTACGGAAACCATCCTTCTTTGGGTAGGGGGCATGTCCTTTTATGACGCCATTAATCACAGTCTTACAACCATGGCAACAGGAGGTTTTTCTACCAAAAATGCCAGTATTGCCTATTTCACCTCACCGTTTATTCAGTATGTAATCATTGTGTTCATGTTCCTGGCAGGTACCAACTTTACCATGACCTACTTTGCCTTACATAAGAATTTTAAAAAGGTCCTGAACAATGAGGAATTTAGAACTTATGCAGGGTTTTGTCTTGCTGCCAGCATCATAGTTGGATTGGTTGTATTCAATGTTAGCAATGAGAGCTTTGAAAAATCGATCCGAGATGGCCTTTTTCAGGTAGTCTCCGTAGTGACTACTACAGGTTATATTACAGCTGATTACACGAGTTGGGCTCCATTCATTACAGCACTATTTTTCTTCATGATGTTTTTTGGGGCATCGGCTGGGTCTACTGCTGGAGGTGTGAAAATAGTCAGGCATCTGATCCTGATTAGAAATAGCTTTTTAGAAATCAAACGACAGCTACATCCAAATGCCGTCATACCCGTAAGATTTAACGGAAAGGCAGTTTCAAGAGAAATTACCTACAACATCCTGGCCTTTATCATGATCTACATTTTCATTTTCGCTTTTGGATCCATGTTGATGGGTATTTTCGGGGCGGATTTCGATACTGCTATAGGTTCTGTGGCTACCTGTCTGGGAAATATCGGGCCGGGTATTGGAGAAGTGGGGCCGGTTGATAACTTTGCGAGTATATCTGCTCCTGGTAAATGGTTGCTTTCGTTTTTGATGCTGCTAGGTCGGTTAGAGCTTTTTACGGTGCTGATGCTATTTACACCATATTTTTGGAAAACACATTAATCAATGGATTTTATTCTTAATTTCCTCATCTGGAGTCCTGATCCCAACATCTTCGTGATTCCGGGAATAGACCATCCTGTGCGCTGGTATGGGCTGCTCTTTGCCGGGGGCTTTATCCTGTCACAGCAAGTCATGTTTTGGGTCTTCAAACAAGAAGGGAGACCAGAAAAGGATGTAGAGAAATTGACTGTGTACATGGTTGTGGCTGTAATCGTAGGTGCCAGGCTTGGTCATTGCCTATTTTACAACCCAGGGTTTTACTTAACCAATCCGCTTGAAATCCTCAAAGTGTGGGAAGGTGGTCTGGCCTCACACGGTGGTGCGCTAGGCATCATCACGGCGATCTATTTATTTGGCAAGAAATACCCGCAGTACCCGATGCTGTGGATGCTGGACAGGCTGGTGATTGTGGCAGCTTTGACGGGTGCTATGATCCGAACGGGAAACTTCTTCAACTCCGAAATGGAGGGCACCATGACCAACTCCAATATGGGTGTAGTCTATGCTAGATTTACTGAAGACGTGCTCAGGTATGATGATCGAAAAATTGAAGATGTAACCTTTGAAAAGGGTGGTGACATGGTATCAGACCAGCCAGGGCTGCATCCTATCACTGCAAAAATTACCTATGCCCGAGGCGTACAACTCACCTCTGCAGATAAAGATTTTTTTGAGAATCAGCTGCGAAGTGCCTTGCTTCGATATACTGAAGTGGTTCAACACATCGATTTTGGGAAAGACCAACCGCTCGCCTATAAGTTTTATGAAAAGGATGGGCGAGCTGTTGCTGAAATCTATGGATTGGGCATTTCGCGTCATGTGGCTCAACTATATGAAGCCATTGCCTGTCTGGTATTGATGGTGATCTTTTTCCTGATTTGGAAAAATAAGAGGTTCTATTTACCTCAAGGATTCAATTTTGCCCTGTTCATGATTTTACTCTGGTCAGAACGATTCGTAGATGAATTTTTCAAAATGAACCAGGAGGCCTTTGAAGAAGGCATGGCACTGAACATGGGGCAGATCTTAAGTATTCCCTTGACTCTAGCCGGTATAGTCATGCTGTACATCTTCATGACCAGGGGCAAGAAAACAATGAGCGGCGACCCGAGGTAATTACCTTTTGGTTACTTTGATGTTTTCATTGATAATGCGGGACAGCTCCCTAAGCTTTCCTTGCTCAAACATGGTTGGTATCTTCCCAAGAGGGGTGCCGAGAGGAACTTCATAATTGATATAATCCTGAAATACCATACCCATTCGCTCAGAACGATTGTATGCCTCACGAAAACGAACTCCACCTCCATCAGTCAAGTAATTGTAGGCCATATAGTCCATCATATGCGTTCGTTGATTGAACCAGTATCGGTATTCATCTTCAAAGTCCTTTCCTCCATCTTCCGACTTGAACTGCACCTTGATCACGTCATAGATCGTGTTTTCGATGGTTTGCGTACCTTCATACGACTTGATGACAGCTGGATCATTGAGCAGGTAGGGAAGCTGCACAAAATAGAGTACTGAATTCACGGAATTACTATACTTCACCACCATGCTATCTGGCAAATTGATCGTGTCTCCATTGATCATTCTAGTGAACTTAGAGCTATTGATCAGTATATCTTCTATCAACTCCAAAGAATCAATATATGACCGAGTATAGGTATATTGGTCAGAGGACCTCCATGCGGAATAGGACTTATCTCTAAAATCAAATGAGATTTTCACTTGATCCAATTTGTACTGACCGTGGGCTTTTACAGCTTGATCTACTACCTTCTGTGCTTGCTCTGCACTGTACTTACAAGCCACCAAAGAAAATGATATAAACACCACTAACAACTTCTGCATGTGAGCCTATACGAAAGATTTCCCCGGGCGTTGCAGAATTTCTTTGAGTGGCTAAAACTAAAGTTTCTTGATCTGTTCGTTCTCTTGCAAGCCCTGAGCAATCTGGATATTGATACCATCACTGAGCCCAGTTTCGATCTTTCTGCGTTCAAACTGTTGGTCTGAAACTTGCACCTCCACAAAAATCTCCTCTCCATCAAAAATCAAGTTGCTCTCTTTGATGGCTAATACATTCTCTGCCTTCTGCAAAATGATGTCGGCTGTGGCACTATATCCCGCCCGGAGGAAATAATCATCCTTCAAAGAGACCGCTGCCTTGATGTCAAATTTGATCGCTCCATCGTCAGTCTCTCCTTTTGGTGAGATGAATTCAAGCCTGGCATCAAAAACCACCCCTTCAATAGCTCCTACACTCAATGCCAGCTCCATTCCCTCTGAGATTTTACCTACCTCAGATTCATCCACTTTTCCTTCAAAGATCATCTCACTCATATCTGCAATAGTAGCAATAGAAGTTCCCTCATTGAAGGTGTTGGATTCGATGATGAACGTTCCTTCCTTAACGGGGATATCCAGAATCATACCATCTACAGTGGACCGCACAAGGTTGGAGACGTTACCGGTTTTTTGGGAGGATCCTTCCTTGATGAGCTCCAGATTATTTTCTGCGGCCTCTACTTCCTGCTTTCTGAGCTTAAAGTCAAGCAAAAACTGGTTGTAGTCAAATTCGGAAATCACGCGTTCGTCAAATAGCTCTTTTTGACGCTTCAGTTCCTTTTCGGCATTGTCATAGTTGATTTGAGCTGTTGACAGCTGTGCCTGCGCATTGTTAAGTGCTACCACATTCGGGATGATTTTGATCTTGGCAATAAGGTCTCCGACTTTTACATTAGCCCCTTCTTCTACATAAAGCTTGTCTACTACGCCTGACACTTGCGATTTCAGTGCCACTTCTTTGCGTGGCACAATCGAACCTGTGGCAATCGTCTTTTTGATAATATCTGTACGAAACGGCTGATCCGTTTCGAATACTATCGGAGGTTCTTCTGATTTTTGATAAAGGAAGTACCCTGTCCCAACAAATGCAGCGATAATGATCACTACTACCAATCCAATTAAAATGCGTTTCATCTTTATTCTGAGTTAAGTTAGATTCTATTATTCATCTCGCAAGGCAACTACCGGGTCCACCCGAGCTGCCTTTATTCCGGGAATCAATCCTGCAATAACACCCGAAATGAGCAAGACAATTATGGCAGAAAAAGCCGCCTGAAAATCGATTTCCGGGTTGGCAAAAAACTCACTTTGCATGCCGAACTCTTTCATGGCATAGCTAATACCCTCCACCAGGGCTACTCCTGCTACCAGGCCGAAGTAACCAGACAATCCGGAGATGACCATGGACTCTTGAATGATCATACTGATGATAGACCATGGCCGGGCACCAATAGACTTGCGTATCCCGATTTCTTTAGTTCTTTCTTTGACAATGATGAGCATGATATTCCCAACTCCGATCATTCCTGCCAGAATGGTACCGATGGCTACCAACCAACTAAAAGCGGCAATCCCCGAAAACAAACCTTGCATCTCCTGAAACTCCTGCTCTACGTTAAAGCTGCCCAGTGCCTGTCGGTCATTCGGAGCGATCTTATGCCGTTTACGCAATTCAGCTTTGATGATTTCCTCTGCTTCCAAGCCTGAAGTGCCTGGATTTGGGATACAGCCAAACCAGCCAATGCTATTGCCCATATTGAATGTCTGCTGGGCTGTGGTTCCAGGGATGTGTACAATCTGGATGTCGTTGCGAGCGTCCTCACCTGTAGCCTTCGAATCAAAAATGCCAACTACCTTGAACGGTACACCATTGATTTTGATGAACTCTCCGATTGCTTCTCGCTCTTGAAACAAGTCCTCTTTCACTCTTTTTCCGAGTATAGCCACCTTGCGCTTCCCATCTATATCAAATTGATTGATGAAACGACCTTCTGTAATCCACAGTGGTTGTATCTCAAGATACTGAGGGTAATCTCCCATCAAAGCATAAGAAACGTCTTTATCGTCATAACTCATGGTAATCTGACCTCCTCCAAATCGTGAGCTTACACGTATGCGAGGTGAGACGGTTCTGAGTTGCTTAATCTGCTTGAGCGACTCATAATCATCGGTAGTTAGATCAATTGACCTTCCGGCCTGAAAGCCTGCATATGGAACAGACGTCACTTCCGTCCAAACAAATACGGCATTCTTAGCAATGTTGAAGTTTTGCATTACCCCATTGTGCAAACCATTGCCAGCCCCAAGCAGCAAAACCAACATGAATATTCCCCAGAACACACCAAATGAAGTCAAGGCTGTTCGCAGCTTATGCTTCTTGATGGTTTGCCATATCTCTTCCCATTTGTCCTGGTCAAACATCTTATTCGTCTTTTAAGGCTTCTACAGGTTTAATATTAGCAGCACGCAAAGCAGGGAACAGACCCGCCAATCCTCCAGACACTACCAGAATAACTAACGATATAATGGCTACCTGAAAATTGACCTCTGGTCTTCTGAAAAATTCACTATCCGCACCCATAGCGTCCAAAGCATAGTTTACAGATTCCAGCAGCACCACTCCTAGAAACAATCCGATATAGCCAGCCACAGCAGTGATAAAAATAGACTCCTGTAGAATCAACCCAACAATGCTGTTAGGAGTGGCACCCATGGCTTTGCGTATGCCTATTTCTTTGGTACGCTCTTTCACCACTATGATCATGATATTGCTGACACCTACTATACCAGCCGTGAGCGTGCCAATTCCCACGATCCAAATGAATGTCTTGATCCCATCAAAGAGGCCTTGAACCTGTCTGAAATTCTCTTCCTGATTGTGAACCCAAAATGCCTGGTTGTCATCCGGGTGAATACTCTGTCTGATTTTCAAAAGCTCTACAATGTCATTCTCCAGATCCTTTCCCATTCGACCTGGTCCAGTGGTTACGGCAAATAGAGAAACAGACTTTTCAGGATTGAATATTTGCTGAAAGGTCGAAAAAGGAATGTAAACCCTGGATGCCTGATCCATTTGGTTAGATGCCTCAAACTCAAAGGTGCCCACGACCTTAAACATACTCCCCTTGATGTCCAGGTATTGACCTACAGGATCTACCCCTTCTGGAAACAAGGATTCTACAATTCGGCTGCCAATGTAACAAACTTTGCGTTTTTCACGATCGTCGAGCAGGTTGAGGGCGCGGCCTCCACTCACCTTCATAGTCACCTTAATATCGAAATAATCCGATTTGGTACCGTATACTCCAAAGGCACTTCCGCGGTTTTTATACTTCACAAGATAGCTACCTTGCATCCAGTTTTCTGGTGACATGAACTCGATACCTCCGATTTCTGAATCCACAGACTCCAGGTCCTCCTCCTGCAATGGATGTTGCCTTCCAGAAGGCATGCCTTCATAGGACATAGAGGTTCGTGTCGGAATGACCCAAATGCTGTTAATAGCATCCAGTAACATACTATGCTGTACGCCATTTTGTAATCCCTGACCAGCCCCTAGTAAAAGAATCAGCATCAAGATGCCCCAGAACACGCCAAATGCCGTGGCGAATGTTCGCATCTTATTTTTGGCGATCGCCTGAAAAATCTCCTGCCATTTATCCAGATCAAACATGGGTCAAGTCATAGTTTTCGTTGAGAATCAATCCATCTTTGATCATAATGACCCGTTCGGTTTCAGCCGCTACGTCATTCTCATGAGTCACAATGAGAATGGTCTTTCCCGAGGCATTGACTTCCTTGAAAATATTCATCACCTCCTTGGACGTAGTGCTATCCAGCGCTCCCGTTGGTTCATCGGCAAGAATGATTTTGGGGTTCGTGATCAGTGCGCGTGCTATAGCCACACGCTGCCTCTGGCCACCAGACATTTCATTGGGTAAATGGTTGGACCATTCTTTCAATCCCACACGCTCCAGATAGCCTTCTGCTATAGTGTTGCGCTTCTTCCGACTCATTTTCTGGTAGTAAAGGGGCAATGCCACGTTTTCTACAGCATTCTTAAAATTGAGGAGATTGAAAGACTGGAACACGAACCCGATCAGGTCATTTCTCAGTTTGGCAGCCTTGCCTTCGGAAAGGTTCTTAATGAGGTGCCCACCCAGGTTGTATTGGCCTTCGTCATAGCTGTCTAGTATACCCAGAATATTCAGAAGTGTGGATTTGCCTGAGCCAGAAGAGCCCATGATGGAGACCAACTCACCTTCTTCAATAGTGAGATTGATCCCTTTTAGCACGTGCATCGACTGCTTACCAAGATGGTAAGACTTATGGATATTATCCAGATTCAGCATTATTGGTTAGGAGATGTTGTCATTCCAATAACGTGAAGTTTTGAATAAATGGTGCATTTGAAATGTAAATAAATGTCACAGCCTCAAGGAGGTAGGTAATTTTGGATATATGTTAAACTTTAGTTAATAATATGCGTACTCATTACTTAAACATTTGTTAATTATATGAATTTACAGCTTGGAGTTCTTGAAGAACTGATCCTCATCATTCTATTGATTAAACATGAAACCTATGGAGTAGATATTGCCAAGGAGTATCAGGACCAGCTGGACCAGTCCATATCTCTTCCAGCTATTCATGTAGTGCTTAAGCGTCTTGAGAAAAAAGGTCTAGTCAGCTCAGAAATGGGAGAACCAACTGCCGAGCGTGGAGGTAGAAGAAAGCGGATTTACCGTGCAACCAATAAAGGCTACAAGGCTGCCAGAGATCTACAAGAGAAACGAAGCGAAATGTGGAAACTGGTACCTAAACTAAACTTCAACCTATGAATCGGCAGATCAAACCACCAAAGTGGCCGGAGCGACTATTTTCCTTTCTGATCCATACGGACCAACGAGAGGAAATCCTGGGTGATCTGCAGGAAGCTTATCATTGGCGCCTGGAGCAATTTGGTCTCAGAAAAGCAAATAGACTTTACCTGTGGGAAATGCTTCGATCGATAGGTCTGTCTCATTTAAAACCCATCTCCCAACTAACAGGATTTATGATGATGTACCGAAACTATCTGACCACTGGGTGGAGGTTTTTGAAGAAACACAAACTATACTCTACTCTAAATATTTTGGGTTTGGCCATGGGTCTGGCCTGCTGCTGGCTTGCCTACCTCTATGCCAATGACGAAAGCAGCTATGACAAGCATTTCCCAGAGTATCACCAGCTTTATCGCACAGTTATTGATCTCACACACGCAGACAATGTCCATCACATCGGTGGCAGCTCCACTGCAATGGTGGACCAGATCAAAGAGAAAATACCTGAGGTAGAAGCGATCTCCCATATCAAGAGCGGTTATGGAGTCATACGAAAAGGAGAGGAGTATCTCAATCAATACTATCTAAGAGTTGATCGGGAAATAATTGACATGCTGGGACTCGAGTTTTTAGAAGGAGCTAGAGGGGCGTTTGATAGTCCCAATGACCTAATCATCTCAGAGACACTCGCCAGTAAACTTAACCTGAGAGGCAATGCTGTAGGTAAGATCCTCACTATCAATAGCATACTTGGTCCAGAAGACTTTGTAATCAACGGAGTGTATAAAGACTTACCCAGCAACAGCTCTATTCAAACAGATGCAATGATCTCCTTTGAGCATTATCGAAAAATCGCCAAGCCCAACCGGTTGGTCCAATGGTTTGACATCAACATGAATGCTCTGGTGAAAATACGACCAGACGCAGACGTTGCTACTGTAACTGAAAAGCTAAACCAACTTCATCTTGAAAATGATGAAGAAATAGGTGATCGCGCCCAAATCAAGCTGCAACCAATCGCAGAAATCCACCTTGATACAACATATGGACATTACAATGGAATAGCCAGTGGCGGCAATCAGAGTTTGATCACTATTTTTTTGGCTGTTGGGATTTTCTGCCTGGTTATATCAGTTATCAACTATGCCAACTTTACCATCAGTCTTTACATCAATAGAGCCAGGGAAGTGGCCCTTAGAAAAGTCCTTGGCGCACAAAAATCCGGCATTTTCAGCCAATTGATTTCTGAATCGTTTTTGTCTACAGCACTAGCCGCAATACTGGGTGTCACGCTTCTTATTGGTATCCTGCCTTATTTCTCTGAGTTCGTAAACAAAGGCTACTCTATCTCATCACTCTTGCATCCTGTTTTCGCCATAGGGGCCTTAGGTATCTTAATCGTATGTGCCCTGGTCAGCGGCTCATATCCGGCATTGGTACTCTCACGCTTTCCGATAGTCAAATCGCTGAAAGGAGAACAAAAAATCAGAAGCGGCAAATGGATCACGCAAGGATTGCTTGCCATCCAGTTTGTAATCGCAACCATACTTATTACAGGGATGCTTACTATGAACAATCAACTTCAGTATCTGAGTGCTTTCGATACAAAAGTCAATCCCGAAAACGTCCTCTACTATGATTACCTACCTGGAGATGAGGAAAAGATAGTTCGCTTCCTCCAAGAACTCAACCAAGAGTCCATGGTACAATCCACCGCTGGAATCAGTGGTTACAATGGCACCATTATTACGCTGGAAGATGGCGTAGAAGTAGAAACACGTCACCTCAGAATTCACAACGATCTACTCTCAATGCTTGAAATAGATTTGATCGCTGGCAGAAATTTCGATCCGAGCCTACCCGCGGACCAATTGGACAAAATCATTGTGAATGAAGCTTTTGTCAAGGCCATGGACTTACAAAATCCGGTAGGTCAAAGGGTGCCTTTTAAATACGGAGATTTGGAAAACCCACAAATCATCGGGGTAATTGAAGACTACCATTTTGAATCCGTCAAGCAGAAAATAGAACCACTGGTGGTCTACCAGTGCGACATCTATCCGATTGGAGCAGCCTATGTCAAATTGGGGTCAATGGAGGCCTTTGATCAGAATAGGCTAGATGAAATAGCCCGATCACACTTTGATCCATTTCCCACCGAATATGTATTTCTTCAGGACTACTACGAAAAAGCCTTCAAATCCGAAAAGCTACTTATGCGCCTGGTGGGAATAGGATGTTTGATCTCTATACTGCTCGCCGCAACAGGACTTCTAGGTCTCATAGCACTTAATCTGACACAGCGGCTTAAAGAGATCAGCATCAGGAAAGTGCTTGGTGCCACGGAGAGCAGTCTTTACCTGTTGTATGGTAAACGGTTCCTCCTGATTATTTTCGGAGGACTGATAGTAGGACTACTAATCAGTAGACAGCTCATCATCACCTGGCTAGAAAATTTCCCCTACCACACGAGTTTCAGCATTGGAATAGTCCTCAGTACCATTCTTATTGGCACCCTGGTTGCAACTATTACCATTTTTAGCCAGATATCCAGAGTAAGTCGTGCCAATCCAATTGAATATTTGAGAGACGAATAGCCAAATTTCCACTGCTTTTTTATTACTTCACAACTGTATGAAAAAGCTGTGGATTCTTGCATTGATCTTGACCATGGGTTGCGACCAGCTAACCCGTGAGTCTGAGGCACTACTTACTCCTTTAGAAACACCGCCTTCCTACCTGAGCTTTCGGGTTGATTTTCCCATCAAAGAACTTGAGCTGGGAGTAAACAGGGTACTGCCACAAACACTTTTTGATGATGCGGTGGCCCTGAAGGATAAGGACGATACCCTTTTTCTGAAGGTAAGGCGCAAGGGAAATTTAAAACTCAATTTTAGAGATGGAGAAGCCTACGCTTCTATCCCGCTCGATGTGGATGCAGCAATTAAGAAAAAAGTAATGGGCATTACCTTCTCGAATGAAGATACCCCCGTTTCATTTTCAGGAATCCTTCGTGCTTCGGCTAGCATATCCCTTTCAGACCAGTGGGACATGAATGTGGCTTGTCAATATCAGAGTTTCGACCTGGAGGGAATGGACACGTTCTCCTTTATGGGTATATCGTTCAATGTGGAGAAAATCATCAACGGTGTTATTGATGAGCATCGGGATGACTTGTCAAATGTTATCTGTCAGGCCGTTCGTTCATCACTGGACTTTAGATCAGTCACTGCTAAAGTTTACGCTGATATTCAAAAACCACTCCGAGTAGCCAAAAATCCTCAACCGTTATATCTTCATACACAAGCAAACGCTCTTAATGGCAAACTCATGCCTGTCAAAAGAGATACCTTATCCCTACATGTAGAGTACCGGTCCAAGCTTATTCTAAATACCGATAAAACCCCTACAGAAGCTCAACCTCTGCCTGTTCGCAAGGAACCACTCAATACAGATAACAAACTCCTCATCTATCCAGATGTACAGATCGGATATAACCAGCTCTCCCAACTGCTCACCGAGATGCTCAAGAATGAACCTTTTTCCTATGAAAGATACACCATTACCATCCAATCAGCCAAAGCCAAACCCAATGGTCAGCGATTGCAAATCGACTTGCAAGTCTCTGGTGATGTAACAGGAACCGTGAAGGTAAGTGGCGTCCCCATTTTAAATGCCAATCAGTCTATGAGCCTCTCTGACTTTCAATATGAAATAGACTCGGATGACGACCTCCTCAAAATGGCCGACTGGATATCACATGACTTTATAGAGGAGTACCTCAGCAGTCAGATACAGGTAGACACCAAACCATTCTTTGATGATCTGGACGAATTGATTGTCAGGGGCATTTCCAATACCCCTTTGAATAACAAAATGGATCCATCCATCCAATTCGATAAGATACAAACGTATCAGTTTAGATGTACTGAAGACTTCATCCAATGGGTGTTTGTAATCGAAGGATCAGCAAGTCTCCAGCTGAAAAATGGTTTGTTTCAAAACTAGCAATTGGTCAGTCTGCATCAATGCAGTTAACACTCACAGGAATGGCATATCCATCGTCTGTTTCATAGCAGGTATTGCTGAGCTGACTTGACTCAAAGCCAAAAAGTAGCGTAACACCTACACGATAAGAATCCTGCTCCTCCGGTAACAGTAAGCTGACATTTGCCGAACTACGAACCGGAATTAACCACACAGGCTTCTCATTGATAGAGTCTTGCAAGTGCAGCCACCTATCTTCCCATATGCCATCTCCACAGGTGTTCGTAGCAATATCTGCTTTCAGGCTACAGCTATTACTCTGAGAGATAGCCGCGAGCTGTGGATCTACAGAAATATTAGCCCCGCTGCTTGCATTGACCAATCGGATAACCGTGGTGTCGGGAAGTTGGGAGGAAAACACCTCATCCATATCCAATGAAAGCGTATCTCTTACTAGCGCTTCACAATTGTCTCCATTGCTATTATGGATTAGGAAAAAACGGACCTGTCCTTCACTCTGCCAGGACTCATCCCACCAGGTGTAAAAACTATGTGACTCACATCCTCCACTGTGTTCGATGATCACATCCCAGGATTTAGAGGATTTAGGAGTAATAGCAGTCACTTCGAAAGGATCATTCGGTATACCTAAATCCTCAAAAGACTGTTGTAAATAGGTCAGTCTATTGTCTACAAATGTGTCAGTAGCATCCAGGTTGGTTTCTAGGCATCCCGCTACCAGCAATCCTATTAACCCGATGATTAAGGTGGTTTTATGCATTATTTAGTAGACACATAAGCCCCAATAAGGGTTTGAAGGTAAGCAAAAAAATCTGTGGAATTAAAAGCAAGAACCGAGGCGTTGAAACATAATGCTTTGTTAAACATATATACCTCGGTTCTCTTGAAACGACTCTCGCCATTTACATAGAGAACAAATTGGTTTGATCATTCCCCTAAAGAAGGGGAAACAAAAAGGCCGAGGGGGTAGAAACATAATGCGGTTTGACATAATTACCCTCGGCCATTTGATTGGAGTAAGATATGCGAAATGCGTCGATTAAGCAAGTTGGGAGTGATATTCGGGATGCTCCTCCAGGTAGCTTGCCGCAAAAGAGCAGGTAGGTTTAATCAGAAGTTGTTGCTCTTTGGCAAAAGATATGGCTTCCTCCATCAACTTTCCAGCAATTCCAAATTTTCTGGAGGCTTCAGGAACGGTAGTTGAAACAATCTCCAGTTCCTTATCTCCATGCCTTTCGTAGTGAAGTTCAGCATTACCTCCCATTACTTTGATGTAAAATATCTTACCTAGAAGGTCATGTTTTATATGTAAGTTGCTTTTTGTACGCTCCATGGAAGTGTAACAGGTTAATTATGAATATGTTATAAAAACCCGCCAGATGTAACCTGGCGGGTCTAATAGGTATTATGAAAGGTTCAAATAAATTTTCTTAAAGCTGTTAGCAGTCATTTGGTATTATGAACCTAAGTCGACAATAATAGAAATATCGGTGCTCGTATTGGCCTCTACACCTAATATGTCAAGTATAACATCGAGCGAGCCATTTACCTCAGTTTGAAGAAGTGTGTTGAATTCATATGCTTCCTCCTCAGGTGCGTTTTCTTCTTTGGTAAAAGACCCAATGACCAATTCATAATCTGATTCGTCCATAAAAGCCAGAGTAAAAGAACCATCCTCTGCCACTACAGCACTATTGATAGCATTTTCAAATCGACCTTTTGATCCAGCTGGATCTTCACGCTCCATATCGCTGAACGTACCCTCAGCATAAGCGAATACCACGAGCTTGGATTCCAAGCCTGGTTCCATTTGACTTTGCATCTCCTCGTAATTATCCACCATACCCTGGATCGTTCCAGTGACATTGGCATTGACCAATCTGGCCGTGGACCTCAGCATGAACTCATCTTCAGTAGATGTTTCAGTAAATGCCTTTCTTAAATCAACATCAGCTACTATATCTGTTTGCGCATCAGCTATTACATCAAATTCACCAATGATTTCATACTCATTATCACCTTCAACTTCTATCTGAGACTTTGTGTTATCAGTAAAAGTCACGTATGCAGGCATTTCATCATCCAATATGAATGAAATATCGGAGTACGTTCCTGAGTTCAGTTCTATGCTACCGAGACCATAGGTTTCACCATTTTGGTAAGCCATCAGGTTAAACTCTTGTGTGGCATCAAACATCAATTCAGCATCATTGGAGTCATCCATGCCATCCGCTTTGATACCTTTTACATTCAGATACACTCCAGTGATGTTTTCCGCATCTACTGCGGCATCTGTGGCAGCTACATTGACTGTTCCTTTCGATCTGGAGTTGTTTGGTTCTTCCATGTCATCATTAGAATCACATGAAACAAAAACCAAAGCCATAAAAATACTGGCTACTGCTAGAGGATTAAATTTTGTCCTTTTCATAGTCAAAGATTTTTAGTTCAGCATTGGAAGAGGCCATTGCTGTGCCAAAAACCTGTTCTCTTCACACATGTCACTGATTAACAGTAAAGTAGGTGAATTGGCCCAATAAAGGATAAGTAGAATTTTTGATCAATCTTAGAATCAAGTTGTCAAAATGAATCACATTCCTACCACCACGGTTTCTTTGATCATCTGTGATTTGCCTGATCCGTCATACACTTCAAAGAGTACGACATAGTAACCCCGACGGACCACACTTCCTGTATCGGAAGTGCCATCCCATCGGATGAACCCTGTGGTGCCCAATGATATACCATTCCCCAAATTAGCCACTGGTTGCCCCAGCTGGTTGTACACGGTGATATTAGCAAACTGACCTGCTTTGTCGAGGTTATAGTTGATAGTAGTGAATGACTGATGTGCGGCACTGCGATTGCCGGGTACAAACACCTTAGGTTCGATGCTCAGCTGTGCACTGGTCTGCTGAATTTCATATGATTGTGAATTGGTATAACCAGGAGTAGCATACCCCACAGCTGAAGAGGCCGAACTCCAATTATTGGCATCTTGTGTTTTGGAAGTTGGGTCAATTCGCTCTAGTGAAACTCCATCTACACTCTCCAAAAAGCTTAGATGAAAGTCTTCAGAATAACTAAACTCATCCATGACTACCTCATTTGCGTCAGCTAGTATCACAGTGCCCTCCGTATTGGACATGGCAGGAATAGCACTGACCTGAGCCAGTTTTTTGATGCCCTTGGGGTATTGGTTTTTGAGGACTAAGGTATCCACAGCAATCGCCAGGTGATCACCGGGCCCAAGTAGCAGATGCTTGTCCAACTGATCATAGTCTACCGATTCATCCTGAACTCTCCCCAATCTCCATCCAAACAAGTCCAGGTACTTTGATGAAAGGTTGTAAACCTCAATGAAATCAACTCCCTCCGTTCGTGGATTGAAAAGAAGCTCATTGAGCACTACATCTCCTTCGGCACTCTGAGCTGGTAGGACTACAGTGAGTTTACCATTGCTCAGCGGGTTACCCAGACAATCCACCACACCAAACACCTCTACTTCCAGTGGCACATTCTCTTGTAAATCCTGTTCCAAATAGACCACTAGCGTTTGTTGGTTTTCGCCAAATGTCACATGTGAGATCACATTAACAGGATCCAGAACGAACACCGTATTATCGGGAGTGCTGGCGTTTAGAACTTCACTAAATTCCAGCAGAATGGACCTGGAACCCAGTGCACGTCCGCCGATGAGCTGTGGTCCAAAGCTATCCGGAACTCCCGATGCGCTTGCATTGGGCTCTCCCGGAGTACCACCAGCTGTAGCTGTAGAAGAGGTCCAGTTTTCAGCTCCACCACATGGATTGTTCAAATCTTTCATTTCCAAACTTACCCCTCCGTCTGCAGAACCCGGAGTATGCCAGTCCTGATCATAGGTCACCTGAAATATCAGATTGTCAAAGTGTGTAAGTGTCAGACGTTCTCCGCTGTTATTCAAAGCACTCCATCCACTTACTCCAACTACATCTAGCGCATCAGCAAATCCGGCAGCACCAGCAGTGGTAGTAAGCACCACAAAACTTGAAGGCTGTATCGCCACGGATGGCAGTGCTACAGTATCGGTCTGATCTATTAATGAGACACCTTCCAGATTTATCAGTTTCTCTGAACGATTGTATAGTTCCAGATACTCGGTGCCGGGCAGTTCAATGACCGGGTCTGGATCCGCCATGATTTCTGAAATAATCAGCTCGTTAAATGCTGGTGCAACACCAATACCCACTTCAAAGCTTGCCAAATCCATGGCATTACCTGAGCAATCTGTCGCACCAGATAGTTGGATTAGTACTATCTGATCTTCATTGAGACTAGCAATGAGGTCAATAGTCAACACATCAAAATCCACACCTTCAACTCTTCTCTGATCAGCTACTACTCCTTCCAGGTTGGCAGTAATCAGCGACGAACTATCCATTGCCTCATTGAAGGTGAACCGGATAGTCGTCGGACTCAAAACTTCAAACATGGAAACAATGGGCTTATCATCATCTGGACCTGTATTGAAGAGACTGTTTTGCTGTCCGGGTGTTCCTCCACGTTCATCTACTGAACCATCCCAGTTGGCCGCACCTGAACACAACCCTCCAGGGTTGATTATCTCCAATGAGTATCCACCGGCCTTTTTCTCTGGATCACTAAACCAATCTGAATCATAAACGACCTCCTCAATGGTCTGTGACGTGAATAAGGATAGCGTTTCACCAGAATTGGTCAAGGCCGGCCAGCTGTCCAATCCAATGACCTCACCATAGCTTAGAAAAAGATCAGCATCATCAGCATCTGTTAAAATGACATAGGTGCTATCCGCAATCAGATAATCTCCTATCAATCGTGAGGAATTGCTATCTCGAAAACGAACGTTCTGCAATGAAATGACATCCCCAGTGGTATTGAACAATTCTACATACTCTGCGGAAGGCAGGTCTATTGCCGGATCTGGATCAGCCATCACCTCTGTAATCACCAACTCCCCGGGCTCAGGGTCACGACCAAACCCAAATGTGATGATTGTATCAGCCATCACGGTTCCTGAGCAATCTGAAGCCCCAGAGATCGCTACATCATAGTAGGTGCCCTGCGCCAACTCTTCCACCAATTCTATGGACAATTGCCTGTACCCAGTACCCAAGATCGTCTGATTACTGACTGGATATCCTGAAATATTGAAGGACAATTGCACCAGCGAAGAACTATCCATTGCTTCATTGAAAGTCAATGTGAACTGATCTCGTGTCAATTTCCCAAACTCTGAAATGAATGGAGCCCTGCCATCAGCACCAACCCGATAGACAGAATTTTCTTTCCCTGGTGTCCCTCCCGAGTTGCTGACAGAAGCAGACCAGTTTAGCGATTGTGGACAGGCTCCATAAGGGTCAATCAATTCTAACGAGTAGCCGCCATCGTCTTTTGAAGGCTCTCTGTACCAATCCAGGCTGTAAGTGAGCGAATCAATGATTCCACCCAAAACCGATTGCAACACCAGAGTTTCCCCGGTATTTCCCAGTGATGGGAAATCATCCACCTCCACCACATTGTCAATAACAAAGGCGGTACTTTGATTTTCATCAACCAAGAGAACATAACCTCCCGGTTCTAATGTATAGGATGGCAGACTAACCATGGCAGATCCATCGGATAAGACAAGTCCGCGCAAATCAAAAGTGCTTTCAGAGCCATTGTATAACTCCAGATATTCCACTTCAGGCAGATCAACGGAAGGGGAAGGGTCAGCCATGATTTCGTTGATAATCACCTGCCGATATGTTGGCAATAGAGGTGGTTGGTATTGGAAATGAATGGTATCCTGTACTAGTTGATTACCAGACACATCTCCAATCGGAAAGATAATCAGGTCATATGCCTCATCAACTATTAGTTGATCATTGTAGTCCAATGCTACTGAAGAATCATTCATGAGGCTTATGGACCTTGGCTGACCAATTCCCTGCAAAAGAAACCGATTGATAGATGAAAGAGCAGGTTCGTTCATAGGTTCAGAAAAAGTGAGCATCAATACACTATAAAAATCGCTCTCTAGTTTACTCACAGTGGGGGCTGTCTGGTCATCAATCAGCTCTTCTGAGAAATCAGGTATTTGGCGATCATAGCGATCCACAAGGTCAGACCATTGTAGAGTGATCGGTTGATCTGGAGCTAACTCTGAATCAAGCGTAACCCTAATCAAGCCTGGGTCTTCACTGTCTATACTGACAAAGGTGATAGTGTTGTCTTCTACAGTGAAGTTCGAAACGGATACTGAGGTAAAATCAGTTGTGAACCTGAGGTAAATATTTCGCTTATTGATTAACTCATACGACTCAAAGTAATTCTCAAAAACAGTACGGTATTGTGCGGACTGAAGACTTGCTCCATTTGTTCCTATTACATTGGAAACTTCGAGGTTGATGGAGTCTCCTTGTGTAAGGTCTTGATCTAAGCTTAGCACGTAGGTAACATCACTAATCTTTGAAACTGCGGTCACCTCATATCCCGCAAGCTGATAATTGGAGAGCTGTTCTGCTCCATCTACGGATTGGCTAAACTGGACACTCAAGGTTCTTGCATCTTTCCCTTTCAACTGAGCAATGGCAGGATTCAATGTATTGAACTGGTGGACTGTTGACATTTTTGCGTTTCCCTGATGATCCTCAATTGAAGCAATTGTGAGTTCACTGTCTGGATCCTGATCAATCGAGGTAAAAGTCAGTTGAACATCCGTTGAATCCGGGCCCAATACCATCGCGCTTATTGGATTGCTGCTTGCCAGCTGGTAATTAGTTAATGTGATCGCAGTATTGTAGGTGATACGCTCAGAAAACTCCACCATCACCTCAGTGGTAGACCATTGGCTTACCTTCTCTACTTGCGGCGGTCTGGTGTCATAAATGAATTCAAGATTTCGGCGAGAGCTCATCACATTGCCGTAGAGGTCTGAAATGCCTGAGACGGTCAAAGTCTTTGTCTTTTCCTGCGGAAACTTATTCTCAAATACTAGTTCTATGCTATCTGCAGATATCTGTGTGACAATTGTAGGCTGTTCACTATCTTCCAAAGTGTAGTTTGCAGAAACCAGTGAAGTAGTGCTCTCAACTGCTCCATCAAAAATCACGATGAGCGAAGAATCACTACCAACCTGTAGCCCCTCAATGGTCGGTGCACGCGTATCTCTGATGAATGTGGTTGCTGGAGTGGGCAGTCTTGCAGAGGCATCCTCAGTGAAAATATTGGAAACGTATAGTAGCAGATCCTGATTCTCCTCGAAGTTCTCTTCAAAGCGTAGCCTGAAGCGTTTACCGTTCGTTTGATCCTGTTGGACTTCCACCGGGTGGGATTGAGTATCTTCCAATAAATAATTTGAAGTAACCAAAGCATTGGAAGGCACTTCTGAATACAAGACGTTAAGAACGTTCTCGGTCTCCACATAGGCCGAATCTATTGCCGAGGAAAAGGTGAAATCGAATGTGGAAGTACTGATGGTGTTGGATAAGGTATCTTCAAGACCGGTGTAATTCAAAACATAAGACCCATTCCGGGTAAACGTTTCATCGAATGAAAGCTGCAGTCTATACTGACTAGAATCCTGTAAAATAGCTCGATCTACAGTAAGTCCACTGATCGAATAATTGTCCTCATCCTCAGCGTTCGACTCATTCAGTGGTTCATCAAAAACCAGTGCCAGTTCACTGGAAGTAACAAAATCTATACGTTCGAGTACTGGAGGTTTCGTGTCATAGTAGAAATCATAGGTTTGACTGATCAATTCATTCCCCAAACAATCTGAGATGTTCTCAACTGTGAGCGTATAGCTGATTTCAGATTCTAAATCAGAGGTAAGTACCAGATAAAGTACGGTGTAAGACTGGCTCAGTAAAGAGCTAAAAGAATAGTTTGGCAAGGTGAAATCACCCATATCCAAAGTTGATTCATCTATCGGTTCAGAAAAAGTAAGTTCGAGTGAATCACCACCAACTACTACAATGCTTTCCAAAGAAGGGGCTATCTCATCCATGTCATTAAAGACAGAATTTTGTACACCGGGAGTTCCTCCAGTCACATCTGTTGACCCAGTCCAGTTAGTTGCATCAGAGCAGGGTTGTAACGGGTCAATCAACTCTAAACTGTACCCACCGTCATCTTTGGTATCGTCAGCGTACCACGTGGAAGCGTCATAACTAATGCTGTCTATTGCATTGCCAAGCTGATCTTTCAGCACAATGGCATCTGCCGAGTTGGTCAATGCTCCCATAGAAGTGACTCCAACAATATTAGAAATGGAAAAGTCTCCTGTACTTGCATTGTCTGTTAAAATGACATAGCTCTTGCCTTCCAGCTTATAAGAAGCTACAGACTGTCCGTCGAGTGTAAAGCCGCTCATCTCCACGCTGAAATCCGAAGTATTGTAAATCTCCACGTACTCCACCTCTGGTAGCCCAACTGAAGGTGTTGGGTCTGCCAAAAACTCGTTAATGATGAGCTGTCGCTCTGGGGTGGCCTTGTTAATACTGATACTCGCAGATAATGACACGGGTGTAGAATTCCCTGAGGAATTCGACACGTTGGAAACGTTGAGATCATAAGAACTATTATATAACTGAGTCCAGGTCAACGTTACTTCATCCAAATTTGAATCAGATCTTACCGCCGAAGTTGGTTCACCAATTTCACTCAGGTCATAATTACCGAGCGTTTCTGAAGTGGCTTTATCGATATTCTGATTAAAAGTCACTTTAATTGACAAGTCATCGACTTGTGCCAGTGAACTGATCGCCAGGTTCAAGTAATCGAAGATATCGGTGCTTCCTGGTGCAATTACATTACCATCGGTATCCTCAAGATTGTCAACTGTCAAGGTATAGGTATCATCACCAAAATCGGCTCCAAAAACCAATTCAACCGATTCACCATCGGCTTGAAGAGTAGCAGATGTCGGATTACCAATACTACCATCGAGTGAATAGTTGGACAGTGTTTCAGCTAAAGCTTCATCCAGCGCCTTATTGAAACGTACGATGCATGCATTAGATGCTGTGGCTTCAACAGTATCAATAATCAATGGTATTACAAAAGTAAAATCCTCTGTACCAGAAAAGGAGCTGTTTTGAGAGGTATTCTCCAACCCTGACATGGTCAGCTGAAACGTAGTAGACTCGAAAAGTGGGTTGGCCAAAGTAAGAGTGACCTTGGTAGCATCACTGGCATCCAAAGTAGCTGATGTGGGTTGACCAATTCCATTGTCAATGGAATAGTTGGACGCGGTTTCAGCGCTAATCTGATCCAGCTCATCATTAAAGGTTAGCTCAATTTCAGTGTCAGAAAGAGTAAGAAGATCATTCAAGCTTAATTGAGTATAGGAGAAGTTGTAACTGGTTGCATTGTTTTTAGTCAATGCAGCCGCTACGTCCAGGATATAAGATGAGGTAGTTAAGGGTGTTGACCCGTCAAGAGATAAGGTGACTTTGGACTCATCCGTTCCGCTCTGAGTGGCTGAGTTCACTGTCAATCCATCAATTGAATAATTCGTCAGCAACTCTATATCTGACTGAGCAATGGGCTGATTAAAATCCACCTCAATTTCAGTTGCAGAATTAATAATCACCGAATCCACTTGTACTTGCTCAATAGAAACATCATCCAGCCAAAAAAGATCATGACGCGTTGACGAATAGTCACACAAAAAACCGAAATGGGCAGTGGTAGTGTAAGTAGCATCGGTCACCGTTCCTTCAGAAACGTAATTCATGCCACCAGATGCATCTCTGAATAACTCCCAGACTCCGTTTTCATCTCTGATAACTTTCACTCGTACATTCACTGGGTCTGAATTTACCACATCATCAGTCCCATCAATTATTTCAGTCGTAGATGTTCCATCCTGTCTGTAAAGGCTTATCTCATCATCCGTATTGCCAATTCTGACAAAATATCCATTCAACGACCCACTTAGGTCACTTTGGTCTGAAACCAGGTACACAAACAATTGATTACTACTGGAAGGGTTGAAATCCAGGGTGCAATAAAACTCCCAAACAGTTTTATCAATCAAGGCACTTGGAGTGCTCAAGTACGATTCGGAGGTTACTTCTGGGGCATTTAAGTGGAGTCTCAAATCAACGTCCACTTCAAAATCGGTGACATTGCCAGTCCAGGTAGGATCGCCTGTAAAATCTCCATCAGAAAAGTCATCCGAAACTTGCGCTCCTGCGTAGTACCCAATTAGAAGGATTATCGGAAAAAGAGTGGTTCTTAACCTCATCTTATATTAAATTCGCCGAAAATTAATTTTACTAAAATATTATTCTGTTGACGTAAGTCGTAATTAGTTGAAAAAATGAAAATTGCTGTTGTGGGCGCCACCGGATTGGTAGGCCAGGAAATGTTGAGAGTCATCGAGCAGCGAAATCTACCGTTCGATGAATTGTTGTTAGTCGCTTCTGAGCGCTCTGTGGGTAAGGAAATCACATTTAAAGGTAAGACTTACAAGGTAATTGGACTAGCAGATGCGGTAGAACAAAAGCCAGATATTGCACTTTTTTCTGCTGGTGGGAGCACTTCATTGGAATGGGCCCCAAAATTTGCAGAAGCTGGAACCATCGTAATTGATAATTCATCCGCATGGAGAATGGATGCCAGTAAAAAACTGGTGGTCCCTGAGGTGAATGGAGAAGTACTGCGAATCGATGATCGCATCATCGCCAACCCGAACTGCTCAACCATCCAAATGGTATTGGTACTAGGACCATTGCATAAAAAATACGGCATCAATCGCGTGGTTGTTTCTACTTATCAGTCTGTAACCGGCTCTGGTATCAAAGCTGTGAATCAGATGATGAATGAACGCGCTGGAAAGGATGGTGAAATGGCCTATCCTTATAAGATCGATATGAACGTGCTACCTCATATTGATGTGTTCCAGGAAAACGATTATACCAAGGAAGAAATGAAAATGGTGAAGGAAACCGTTAAGATTCTTCAGGACGAGAATGTGAAGGTTACTGCTACCTGCGTGCGCATTCCTACTATGGGTGGTCACTCAGAGTCTGTGAATATTGAGTTTGACAATGAGTACGACATTGATGAAGTAAGAAGCATCCTATCCAAGACACCGGGTGTAGTTTTAGAGGACGATCCGAAAAATAATATCTACCCTATGCCGTTAAACTCACATCAGAAGGATGAGGTGTTCGTTGGTAGAATCAGACGAGATGAAACTCAGCCAAAGTCACTTAATCTTTGGATAGTAGCTGATAACCTCAGAAAAGGAGCAGCCACTAATGCGGTACAGATCGCTGAGTTCATGATGGAGAACAGCCTGGTATTCTAATTCAAGAACTTTCAAGTTTTCAAATACAATTCATGGCCTGGGGAAAATTCCTCAGGCTTTTTCTATTTCAGTGCTATAGTGTAATTCACGTTTCCAGACATAATACGTTTTCTTTGCTCTGTGAATACCAATGCTTACATAAGAGAGGAGGTCAAGCAATTCATATCAGACAACTTGAACGCTGATGTCCAAAAATTCTTACTCAACCCTCCAGCAGAGTTCAAAGAACACATTGAATTCATAGTCGATCAAATCATCAGCCGTAGAAAAGCTAAAACCAAGCTGCCAGATTGGTACTCCAACAGGGACCTGATTATGCCGCCTCCGTTATCACTAGAGCAGTGTTCTTCACCAGCCACCTCAGCCTACAAGGCCGGACTCATTCAGGGAGAGGTGCTGGTGGATCTAACAGGAGGCATGGGAGTGGATACTTTGGCTTTTGCAGAACTGTACCAACAGGTTCATTATGTAGAGATGAATAAGGACCTCTATGAGGTATTTGAGCACAACAAGAAGGTTCTAGGAAAAAACATTGCTACATATAACCTAACTTCTGAAGCATATCTGAATTCTTTCTCTGATAAGGCATGTTTCTTCGTTGATCCGGCAAGGCGCGATGTAAACAAGTCGCGGGTATTCCGATTCGAGGATTGTTCACCCAATATCTTAGAACTCCTTCCTCAGTTCAAGCAAAAGGCTCAACAGGTCCTCGTCAAAGCTGCCCCAATGATCGATATCTCGCTTGGTATAAAGCAACTGGATCAAGTTAGAGAAGTACATGTGGTCAGTTTGAAAAATGAAGTAAAAGAGGTGCTTTTTCTTTTAGATTTTGAGAGGGAACATCCCAATTCACCAATTATTAAATGCATAAACTTGGAGTCCGAGCAATCTTCATTCGAGTTCAAAAAAGAAGAGGAGCTAGGTGCCAGGTCACAAATGGGCGAATTAAAAAAATACCTCTATGACCCCAATGCTTCCATCTTAAAAGCAGGAGCTTTTAGACTCATTGGAAACCGATTTGACCTCACCAAACTTGGTACTAACACACATCTTTACACCTCTGATCAATTGATTGATGATTTTCCCGGACGAGTTTGGGAGGTACTGGCAACAGAGGTCAATAAAAAGAGTATCGGCCGGATTTTACCAATGGATATAGCCAATGTGATCACTAAAAACCATCCTCAGAAGCCTGAGGAGCTAAAAAAGAAACTGAAGATCAAAGATGGCGGTGAGTATTTTGTGATTGGGTTTCGAGACCTAAAAGACAGAGCTCAGCTGTGCATAGCTAAACCTGCTAGTTGAGATTATATCGCGCATAAAACACCCATCCAGAGATCATGGTAGTCTCATCTCGCTTAATAAAACCAGAGTTTTGGACGAATTTTGAAATGTCCAATAGCTTTTTTGCTTGTAGTGCGCTAGCCATCCTAAAAAAGTACAGCATGAGTTGTGTAATCATTCGTTGAGACCAATTTCCTCGCTGAAAATCCAGTACCTGCAGTTCACCTTCTGGAGTTAGCATACCTTTGATCTTCGTTACTACCTGATCCAATCTCTTTTCGTCAAAACAGTCCAGGAAAAAGGGGCAATAGACGGCATCAAATTGAAGGTCTGCGTTCCACTCCAAAAAATCTGCTTGATAAAAAGTAACGTTTGATTTAGATGATCGCCTCCTTGCTTTCTCCAGCATTTTGGAGGATAACTCCACATACATGACAGACTCACACATGAGCTCTTCCAAAACGGCTCCAGTACCTCCACCTAAAATCAGAATGCTCTCTTTTTCGTTGAGGGCAGGAGCTGCCAAGGTTTGTATGGTTTCCCATTTGCACCCAAATACGATCCTGGCTAAACTGTCATAAATCCCCGCAACCCGGTCAAAATTCATAGCAACAAGAAAAGGCCTGGTAAGTAAAAAATACCATCACCTACCGTACGGTACAATGCTGTTTTTGCAAATTGATTGGGCTTAAGGTAGACAATGGCAAGAATCATCGTCATCATTAAATACAACACCTGGATTTGGTGTCCTAAGCCCATTACCAAGGTGCTGACAACAATAAGAAGGGAGATTCCATAAATCAGACTCTGTGCATTTCGTTCACGCAATCTTAACACGATTGAGTTAAATCCATCCTGTTTGTCTGACGCTCTATCGTAATAAGAAAATATCATTAGGTTCAGAAAGGCAATTCCTACCAGCTGCAGTAGAATCAGAAAATCAGAAGTGATGAGGCCATCAAGCATACTCCATGGACCAATAAAAATGCCCGTAGCATACACAACTGCCACCAGTACTTCCTTGATCCACAGTTTTCTGAAAAAGTAAACCAACAATAGATAGCTCACACAGATTGCAGAGAGAATGGCTCCATTTCGAATGATCTCTATTTCTACGAAGTATAGATTAAGCAGTCCAAGACTAAGCACAGTGCCTGCTATCAATACTAGTAGCTTAAAGTGTTTCTTGTGGAAGAGATGTCTTGCACTAGTAGGCTTTGGCAAACTTCTGACATCCAGCAAATGATCTGCAGTATAAATCAGCCAAATGGCGCTGGCCAGGGCGAAGTAGGCATTCCAGCTCAGAGTAGTCTGATAAAAACGCTCCAGGTAAGCTAAAAAAAAGATGGCTCCCACGACAATGTCCAATGAGAGCCATCTTAAATACTTATAGAAACGATCCATTGGGATCTCTAATTATCCACCTTGCGCCAACGCCTCAGCACCACCAACGATTTCCAGAATCTCCTTGGTAATAGCCGCCTGGCGCGTTCTGTTATAAGTCAACTTCAGCTCTTTCAACAACTCACCAGCGTTATCTGTTGCCTGATCCATTGCAGTCATTCTAGCCCCCTGCTCAGAAGCATTGGACTCAAGTAGCGTCTTGTAAAACTGAATATGCAAAGACTTAGGAACAATCTCCGCAAAGATAAACTCTTGACTAGGCTCATAGAGATAATCAATAGCATCTGAAGAACCTCGCTCTTCTTCAGTTTCCTCATTCTGGATAGGTAAGAACTGCTCTTGTCTGATAATTTGAGTTGCTACGTTTTTGAACTCGTTGTAGACAATTTCAACCTTATCAAATTCTCCAGAAACAAAAGATTTCATGGCATGCTCCGCTGCCTCCATCACATGACCAAAATCCAATTGATGAAACATCCCGGCATACTCCCCTATGACGTTGTAACCTCTCTTGGAGAAATGGTCAAATGCTTTCTTTCCAATTGGCATCAACACCACATTTCCAGCTGCTTCCAGATCAGCATACTTCTGAGCGATTAGTGCTTTGGTCGCCTTGAAAATGCTACTGTTGAAGCCACCGCAAAGTCCTCTATCTGAAGTAACCACTACAATCAGCACTTTGGACACATCTCTGACTTCAGCATATGGATTGTCAATCTGCAAACTATCCACACCTGCAGAAACATTGGAGATGATTGCAGAAAGCTTTTGAGAATATGGACGCATCTGAGTAATACGATCCTGAGCTCTTCTCAGCTTAGCTGCCGCCACCATCTTCATCGCTTTAGTGATCTGCTGCGTTGAAGTGACAGATTGAATTCTTCCTTTTACTTCCTTAAGGTTTGCCATTTCGGTCTAGTTCTTAGTTGTATCTAGATGCTAGATCTTTTGCTACCGTAGCAATTGTTTCAGTAGATGAATCTTCCAACTTGCCAGCTCTAAGTGACTCCAACACATCTTTGTGGGAGTTTCTCATGATGGAGACAAATTCAGATTCGAATTCTTTTACTTTATTTTCAGGTACTTTATCCAAATAACCTTTAGTAGATGCGAAGATGATCGCCACTTGCTCTTCTACAGGAGAAGGAGAGTACTGAGGTTGCTTCAGGATTTCCTGGTTTCTTCTTCCTCTATCGATCGTACGTTTAGTCGCAGCATCCAGGTCAGATCCGAACTTAGCAAATGCTTCTAGTTCACGGAACTGAGCCTGATCTAGCTTCAAAGTACCAGATACTTTCTTCATGGATTTAATCTGCGCAGAACCACCCACACGTGATACCGAGATACCTACGTTAATTGCTGGTCTGATACCAGAGTTGAAGAGGTTCGTCTCCAAAAAGATCTGTCCATCAGTAATCGAGATCACATTGGTAGGGATGTAGGCAGACACATCACCAGCTTGTGTTTCGATGATCGGAAGAGCTGTCAATGATCCTCCACCTTTTACTTTTCCTTTAAGTGATTCTGGAAGGTCATTCATTTTAGAAGCGATCTCATCATTGTTGATGATTTTCGCTGCTCTTTCCAGTAGTCTTGAGTGAAGGTAGAATACATCACCAGGATATGCTTCACGCCCTGGAGGTCTTCTGAGAAGTAGGGATACCTCACGGTAAGAAACCGCCTGCTTGGAAAGGTCATCATAAACAACCAATGCAGGACGACCAGTATCTCTGAAGTACTCACCAATAGCAGCTCCTGCAAATGGCGCGAAGAACTGCATTGGAGCAGGATCAGAAGCAGCAGCACTCACAATCGTGGTGTAAGCCATTGCTCCAGCTTTCTCCAAAGCCGCCTGGATACCGGCTACAGTAGAAGCTTTCTGACCAACTGCCACATAAATACAGTACACAGGCTCGCCTCTATCATAAAATTCTTTCTGATTGATGATGGTATCAATCGCTACGGCAGTTTTACCAGTCTGACGGTCACCAATGATCAACTCACGCTGACCTCTACCAATAGGAATCATCGAGTCTATTGCCTTGATACCCGTTTGCATTGGCTCACTTACTGGCTCTCTGTAGATTACACCAGGAGCTTTTCGTTCGATAGGCATCTCATATAGATCGCCTTCCAAAGCGCCTTTTCCATCAATAGGATTACCTAGTGTATCGACCACTCGACCACTCATACCATCACCTACTTTGATGGAAGCAATCAAGCCTGTTCGTTTTACAGTGTCACCTTCTTTTACTTCTTGAGAATCTCCAAGTAGTACAGCTCCTACGTTATCTTCTTCAAGGTTTAGTACCATTGCTTTCAAGCCATTTTCGAACTCAAGAAGTTCACCAGCTTGTGCTTTAGTTAAACCATAGATTCTCGCTACACCATCACCTACTTGAAGTACGGTTCCAACTTCCTCCAGCTCAGCCTCTGTCTTTGAGTTAGAGAGCTGCTCTCTCAATATCGCTGAAACTTCGTCAGGTCGAACATCTGCCATAGTTTTATTCTTTTGTGTCCTAAGGACGGGGTTTGATTAAATCGTTTCTTTTTGGAACTTCAGTTTTAGGTCTTTCAATTGACCACTTATGCTTTCATCTATTTGTCGATCACCAAGGCTCAATCGATAACCTCCGATCAACTCTGGATTTACTTTCTCAGATAACAAAGGTTTCTTACCAGAGATATCCGCCACCAATTTCTCAAATGTCTTTCGTTCACTATCATCTATGGCGATGGCTGTAGTAACAGTAGCCTCCTGGTATCCCATTTTCTGGTTGTAAAGAGCAACGAACTCTTTAGCTATCTCCGGTAAGTATTGCTCCCTGTTTTTTCGCGCCACTATGTCGAAGAATAAAGCCGTAAGGGCATCCACTTTCTTATCAAAGATGGATTTCAATATCTGAGCCTTCTTCAAGTTAGGAATGATCGGGCTCTTCAACATGGCCACAAAGTCGCGATTAGCTTTGCAGAGTTCAGTAAAACCTTGCATGTCTGAGCGCACGGCTTCTAGTGAACCTTTCTCTTCAGCCAGCTCTAACAAAGGCTTGGCGTATCTAACCGCTATTCTGGTGATTGACATCTTAGTTTACTTTTACTTCTTTCAAAAACTTGTCAATAAGTGCCTTCTGTGACTTGTCGTCTGAAAGCTTTTCTCTCAGAAGTTTTTCGGATATTTCAAGAGACAAACTAGCCACGAGGTTTTTCACCTCAGCCAATGCTGTTTTCTTTTCCGATTCGATTGTTGCCTTTGCATCAGCGATCATCTTGTCAGCGATAACAGAAGTCTCATTTTTTGCGTCTTCCTTAATTTTGTTAGCTATTGCTTGTGCGTCTTTGAGCAATTTATCTCGCTCTATTTTTGCTTCTTGCATCAAGTACTCATTGTCCATCTTGACCTGCTCCATCTCAGCTTTGGCGTTTTCCGCTGCTTTCAATGAATCTTCGATCAGACCTTCTCTGGTTCTTAACGCACTCATGATTGGATTCCATGCAAATGCTCTCAAGATCAACAGTACGATGATAAAAGCAACTGCTTGCCAAACGATTAGACCAATACCAGGAGTTACCAGTTCCATATCTTTATTCTAGATTGTTTGTTAAAAAAGCAAAGTCCCCCCGCTATCCGGGAGGACTTAATGTCTTATGACTTGAACGATATCAGTAGACAAACTACCACACCGAACAGGGCAACACCCTCGATAAGAGCCGCCGCAATAATCATTGCAGTTTGAATCTTACCTCCAGCTTCTGGCTGTCTAGCGATAGATTCCATAGCAGAACCACCGATTTTACCAATACCTAATCCAGCGCCTATCGCAACCAGACCAGCACCGATACCAGCGCCCATAATTGCCAAGCTCATGTCCATTAATAAACTAGCTAACATAATTTGTATAATTAAGAATTAAACATTCAAACTATTAGTGATGAGCTTCTTCCACAGCTGCACCGAAATACATCGCTGAAAGCAAAGTGAAAATATATGCCTGTAGCAACGCCACAAACAGCTCAAGAAAATTCATAAATATTGAAAAGGCTACACTCGCAGGTGCAATCCAAACACTTTCGAAAATGAAGATCAAACTCAACAAGCTCAAGATGATGATGTGACCCGCTGTGATGTTAGCAAAAAGTCGAACCATCAAGGAGAATGGCTTGGTTAATATACCGATAAGTTCAATAGGGATCAGGATCAACAAGATCGGCTTTGGTACACCTGGCATAGCGAAGATGTGCTGCCAATAAGCCTTACCAGAGCTCGCCAGCGTAATGATCAACACGATGAATGCCAACACAAAGGTCACTGAGATATTTCCAGTGAGGTTAGCTCCACCTGGCATCAAGCCCAGCAAATTGTTGAACCAGATGAAGAAAAATAAAGTCAATAAAAACGGTAAGAACTTCTTATACTTTTTCTCCCCGATATTCGGGATAGCAATTTCGTCTTTAATAAAGAGAATGATTGGCTCAAAGAATGACTGCAAGCCTCTCGGCGCCTCTCCAGGATTTCTTTTGTATGACTTAGCGATTGATAAAAACACCAATAACATGAGAATGATACTCACAAACATAGAGGCAACATTCTTGGTGATGGATACATCTATTACTGAGGTGCCGTCAAGCGTTTTGATGTGACCATGATCAATCTCATAGTTACCATAGGCTACTTGCTCATGATCGTCATTGTAGAAGTTGCTTGAAGAAAATACTTCCACTCCATTGTCTGTATATAGAATCACTGGCAAGTAAAGAGTGCCATAGTGACCATCAAAGAAATGCCACACATAGTCATCAGTGATGTGGTGGGTGATCATCTCCCCAGGGCTGAAAGATTCGCCCTCTCCTCCTGCAGCAAGTGATTTATTGAGACCTGCAAATGTCAAAAGGGTAACAAGACCAGCAAGTCCGATGATTTTCCTCAAGGAAACGCCCATTTTCAAAGGTTTTCTGATAAAATATTATTGGCTACTCAAATTCGGCCGCAAATTAGCCACAAGAGTCGTCATTTCAAAGACTAAATAGACTAAATAAACAGCAAAGAAGTTGATAATAAACAACTGCTGAGCGTCGATTCCGATTAGCAGCACAAAGATACAAGCAAAAATAGAAGTGAGCAGCCTAAAGGCCACAGAACCAAGGAGAAAGAGATGTAATTTATCCGTGCTATTTCTTTTTGCCCAGTCAATAGCCAGATTGATGATCAGACCCTGGATAAAATAAAATGCTAAAGTGCCCCAAACTGCTCCATGGATGTATTTGGCCAAACTACTTTGCTGAACGAAAAAGCTGATCAAACCAAGCAAACAGGTAAATACGATATGAATCGGCGTTAACCGGGCGAATAATTTCATTGGATTAGTTCCTTAATGGCAAGATACATGGAGGCAATCACCGAGAATAAAGATAGTCCCGCAGTAAATGCAGGAAAACTCATTTCGAAATACTCATCCAGATACATGCCACCAAAGACTCCTAAAAGGATGGTAGCAATCATCTGAAACCCCAAACTAGTGTATTTAATGTAGGCGTTATCAGGCTTGAACTTAAAGCCTTCCTCAGGATTGGGCTTTGAGGAGCGGTTTGTCTTCTCCTTCTGCTTTGCCAATTTTGATTTCTTTACTTTTCACTCCCATTTTACAGCTACCATTGAAGGCAGCTCCAGACTCCACAATCAGCTTGTTGGTAATGATATCTCCATCAATTACTGCTGTCGGTTTCAGGACCAGGATCTCGGTCACTTCTACTGTACCAGTAATGTGCCCAGCTATTTCTGCATTCTGAGCCAAAACACTACCATCCACTTGAGATGATTGGCCAAAAGCAGCTTTGGACTTAGTCTTGATATTACCTATCACCTTTCCTTCAATACGAATGTTTCCAAAGGTCTCAAGATTTCCCTCCAGGATGGTTCCCTTTCCAATAATATTGCTGGAGTTACTCAATTCTTCTGCTACTTTCTGTTCCTGCTTATTAAACATGGGTTCTTTTTTATTTTCTTTAGAAGGCGACATATTCCTGTGGATTCACTGGGTTTCCATTTTGCCACAACTCAAAATGCAAGTGTGGTCCTGATGTAAGCTCTCCTGTATTGCCAATGATCGCAATAATTTCTCCTCCGCTTACAAAATTACCAACGTTTTTTAATATTTCCGAATTGTGTTTATACACAGAAATTAAGTTGCCCCGATGTTGAACTCCAATCACATAACCGCTATCTAGTGTCCAGGAGGAAAAAATCACCACTCCATCTGCGGCACATTTCACTGGTTCATTTTCTTTAGCTACGATATCCACCCCATAGTGATCACTCTTGGGGTTGAACTCATCAGTAACCATTCCTTCCATCGGAGTAAACAAAAATAGCTCTCTAAACTCGTCGGATCGGGATGTTTGATAAGTCAAGACACCTATATCCTGTTGCTCAAACTCCGCACGAAACTGTGAGTCTATCGGTTGGATACTCTCCCTGAAGCCTACCTCAGGATTGGATAGGGTATTCTCATCAAAATCCTCCATGGTTTCAGCAGTAGTCACCTCACCACCAATAATCTTACGAATATTGGTCATATACTGATCCTTTAAGGCAATTTCGTACTCTAATGAATCGATCTTCATTGTGAGATCTACCAGTTGCCTGTTGGATTGCATCATGGCAAAGCGAGGATCCAGCCACTCTTCCAACACTACTGTCACCAAATACACTGAAAAGGCCATGGTCAAGAGAAAACCCGCAGTTGCTACTAACAACGCCCGAGCATAATTGAATCTTATGGTCTTTTTCTCAGCAAAATTCTCCTCATTTCTAATAATGAGTAAGTATCTGTTGGTAAGCCAGTTTGATATAGTCTTCTTTGGTGCCAAATAGCTGAAATTTAATGAGGCTCAAATATATTGAAACCCGACTGTTTATCTTTACAAGATTCTGTAGGGATATACGTTAATTTGCAAATATCTATTGTGCGAAGGAATCTCATCATTTATTTAGTCTTTATTACGGTGGTAGTTGCTGGATGTTCCACATACAGCAGTAATCCAATCGGTTCGTCCTATCACAACCTGACCGCTCACTACAACGCCTACTTTATTGCCAATGAGCGCATGAAGGAGATAGAAACCTCCTTGTACGAAGGCTTTCAATGGAATTACAACAAAGTCTTACCCATTTATGTGCCGGTTGATTCCAATGATGCCAAAAGCCTGGAAGAACAAATAAACGACTGTGTGGAAAAAGCTTCCATCGCCATCCAGCGTCATGAAGGCTCCCGATGGGAGGATGATTCATACGTGCTAGTTGGCAAAGCTCGCTACTACGCACTGGAATATGCAGATGCTATAGAAACATTCAAATATGTAAATAAAGAAGGTGAAGACGATGACGCCAGACATGAAGCGCTAATCGAATTGATTAAAACTTTTGTGGATTTCAATGAGATTAACAATGCCATTGTCGTATCAGACTTTTTGAAAAAGGAGGATCTTAGTTCGAAAAATAGGAGAGAACTCAGCATGGCGAGGGCTTATTTGTATCAGAAACGAGACGACCTGGATCAACTGGTCAAACATCTGGTGGAAGCGGAAGCCCTAATGAATAGAGGACAAGAACGGGCTCGCATCGATTTCATCATTGGTCAGGTCTATCAACAGTTGGGATTTGAAGCTGAGGCATATAATTACTACCAGTCATGTCTGAAAAACGGACCAGAATATGAACTGGAATTCTACACCAAATTGAACATGGCTCAGGTTAGTGAGCTCACCAGCTCTGGGGATGTCAAGAAGATTAGAAAATATTTCCGGAAACTACTCAAAGACACAAAAAACAAAGAATACAAGGATAAGATCTACTACGAGATGGCCAATTTCGAACTGAAACAGGGTAACCTGAATGAGGCCATTGGGTTTTACAAAGAATCTGTCCAAACTTCAGTTAATAACCAGCGGCAAAAAGCCTACTCTTACCTGAAACTAGGTCAAATCTATTACGATAGCCTTAAAAACTTTGAACTCGCACAAGCTTACTATGACAGTACCGTCACCAGCATGCCCAAAGATGAAGACGGCTATGAAAAAATTAAGCAACGTCAAGAGGTCTTGGATGACTTTGTTAAACAAATCACCATCATCCGTACCAACGATAGCTTGATCTCATTATCCAACTTGCCCTCTGACTCACTCATGGCTCTTGCCACCTCTGTAGCCGAAGAAGAGGCTGCCAAAGAGGAAGAGAAAAGAAAGAAAGAAGAGCGCAGGAAAGAGAACATAGCCCGAAACTCTTCATTCGATACGAACAGTGGCGATCTAATAGGGACGAATCCAGTGTCAGGTGCAACCTGGTATTTTTACTCATCAAGTGCTCTTGGACGCGGGGCTTCTGAGTTCAAGCGGCTTTGGGGAGATCGACCACTGGAGGATAACTGGAGGAGAAGTACCAAAAGTGGAGCCGATGCTGTAGCCCAATCCACCAAATCGGAAACAGAAACTTTGGATGCTTCTGAAACTACCGAAGATAATATCCAGGGAAGAATTGACGAGTTGATTGCCTCTGTACCAAAATCACAGGACCAAATCGATCAAATGCTAGGTGAGGTGGAAGTGGCCCTTTATGAACTCGGTAATATTTATAATTTTCAATTAGAAGAAAAGTCCAACGCCATTCAAACGTTCGAATCCCTGCTGATCCGTTTCCCAAATTCGGAGTATGAAGCTGAAGTATTGTATCAACTTTATCTCCTGTACAAAGATGGCAATGAGTCTCTGGCCCAGCAAAAAGCCGCTATTTTAAAAGAGAAATTTCCAGACTCCATCTACTCCAAGTTGATTGATAACCCCAGATACCGAGAAGACAGCCAATTGCTCACAGAAAAGCTCAAGAAGGTGTACACGAGAGCCTATGAATTATACAATTCTGAAGAATATGCCTTGAGTCAATCTATTCTAGACAGTGCATTGCAAGCGTCAGCAGATAATAATTTTAAAGATAACCTGGCATTGCTTCGTGTGCTGAATATTGGTAAGCAGGAGGGGCAATACAAATACCAGTACGAACTCAATAATTTTATAAAAAATTATCCAGATAGTGATTTGCTGACCTATGCCCAATCACTGTTGAAAGCTAGTGAGGATTATCAAATCAATCTTTACAACAGTGCCAAAGCTAAGTTCGTGGAGTACTTTGATCAAAGACACTATATTGTGATAGTTTACCCTAACAAAGATGACCTGTCACAAGGCATCACTACTGACCTGGATGAATTTATTAAGTCCAAAAATTTAGGGTTAACTACAGGTAACTTGATTCTGGACGAAACCAATGCCCTGGTGCTAATCAACGATTTTCCTGGAAAATCAAGTGCAAAAAACTTTTTGAAATTGATGCAGGCAGAAATCTCTTTCTCAGATAAATATAAAGGTGAAAAGATTTACACTTTTGCCATTACCGAGGATAACTTTAATATCTTCTATCAGACGAGAGATGTCAACGCGTACCTCAACTTCTTTGATAAACATTATAAATAATGAATAAGAAAGCCTTACGAATCATAATTCTTGCTATTTGGATAGTGTTCATTGGAGGTACAGTTTCGGTCTTCAGTCTGTTTACCATGGTCAAGAACGATTTTAATGGCTGGTTTGGTGGTTTACCGAGCCTGCAAGATCTAGAGAAACCAGACCCAGATTTGTCTTCAGAGCTAATAAGTGCTGATGGTGTTTCTTTGGGTAAATACTATCGCAAGAACAGAACTCCAGTAAGCTATGACGAACTCTCAACTGAACTGGTTAATACACTGTTGGTCACTGAGGACATCCGGTTTAAGAAGCATTCGGGTATAGATTTAAAAGGCCTGATTAGAGCCATCATTGGTAAATTGACTTTTAGCTTTCAAGGAGGTGGATCAACCATCACCATGCAGCTTGCAGAAAACCTTTATAAAACCTCTTCCGCCAATCAAGGCAGTTTATATGAAATCAATGGGTTAGGACAATTCATCACCAAACTGAAAGAATGGATTATTGCCGTTCAACTGGAGAAATCCTATACAAAGGAGGAAATCCTTGCCATGTATCTCAATACTGTAGAGTACGGCAGTAATTCCTATGGAATCAAAGTGGCAGCCAACACCTTCTTTAATAAGCTTCCATCACAGATAGAATACAAAGAAGCCGCCATACTAATCGGTTCCATTAATGCACCTACTCGCTATAACCCTGTGTACAATCCAGAAAATGCACAAGCGAAGAGAAGGGAAATCCTGTATAATCTGTATAAATATGGACAGATCGACAAAGTAGCTTTTGATTCTTTAAAAGTATCAGATTTTGGGTTGAATTATAAAGTAGACAACCATAATGAAGGACTCGCCACTTACTTTAGGTCTGTCATCGGTAGAGATCTTCTTGCCTGGAGCAAGGATCATGGATACGACCTATACGACGATGGACTCAAAATCTACACCACTATCGATAGTCGGATGCAACAATACGCTGAGGAAGCAATGGCAGAAGCGATGGATACTTTGCAGCAAATATTTTTCAATCATTTACAAGGTGATGCTCCATGGATTGATAAGGAAGGAAACGAGATGGAGGGATTCCTTCAGGATGCTATTAAAAAAACATCACAGTACCGCGGACTTTCAGACCGATTTGAGGATAATAATGACTCCATTGAATACTACCTTAATCTCAAACAACCCATGACAGTATTTAGCTGGGAAGGCGAGAAGGATACGCTTTTTAGTGTTTACGATTCGCTAGCGTATTATAAGCACTTCCTGCAAGCGGGATTCATGGCTATGGATCCAAAAAATGGTCACATCAAAGCATGGGTTGGCGGCATCAATCACAAGTACTTCAAGTTTGATCACGTGCGCTACGGCAAAAGACAGCCTGGTTCTACCTTCAAGCCTTTCATTTACACAGTGGCAATAGACAATGGATGGTCCCCGTGTCAGCAGGTAGTGGATGCCTCTGTAACCATAGCTATTCCAGGTCAGGAAGCCTGGCAGCCAGAAAATGCCAACGGCAAGTTTTCAGGTGAAACAATGACCATTCGGCAGGCAATGGCACGTTCTGTTAACAGTATCACCGCTTATGTAATGGATAAGGTCACACCTCAAACGGTAGTAGACTATGCACACAGAATGGGTATTGACAGTGATTTGGCTGCCGTTCCATCCTTAGCTTTAGGGGTGAGTGATGTGAGTCTCTACGAAATGCTTGGAGCTTATGCCACATTTGTGAATAAGGGGGTTTATACTCAGCCATTCTACATCTCCAGAATCGAAGATCAAAATGGAAACGTCATTCAGCAATTTGTACCTGAGACTCGAGAAGCGCTCAATGAGCAAACGGCCTATGTCATGCTCCACATGCTCAAAGGAACCACCGAGGAACCAGGAGGTACAGGTATGGCATTAGATCGGGAGCTTCGTGTAAATAACGAAATAGCCGCCAAAACAGGGACAACTCAAAATGCTTCTGACGGTTGGTTTATGGGCGTAACCAAAGATCTGGCCGCTGGGGCGTGGGTAGGTGGTGACGACAGATCGATCCACTTCAAGTACTGGCCCATGGGTCAGGGTGCCAGGACGGCTATGCCAATCTGGGAAAGATTCATGACAAAGGTTTATGCTGACCCAACTTTGGGAATAGAAAAAGGAGAATTTCCAAGACCAGTGAAACCAATTACGGTTGAATTGGATTGTTCCAAATATGATAACCTAACTCAGCCTTCAGATACCTTGTCAGCAGATTTGCCAAGTATGGACGATTTCCAATAATGCAATCTCAAAAGTTTTCTACCAAAGAATACAACCAATTACCCAATCAACCGGGTGTCTATAAGTTTTACAACCAGGAAAACACGATCATATATGTCGGTAAAGCCAAAAGCCTTTCCAAACGTGTAGCCAGTTATTTCAACAAAAGTTCTGATCATAATCGAAAAACGGTAAAGCTAGTTCGTGAGATCGATAGCATAGAAATAGTCATAGTTAACAGTGAGTTTGACGCACTTCTTCTTGAAAACAGTTTAATCAAGGAGAACCAACCGAAGTACAATATCCTACTTAAGGATGACAAGAGCTTCCCGAGTATTTGTGTGACCAACGAACGCTTCCCAAGGATATTTTCCACCCGACGTATCATACAGTCTCAGGGAACCTATTTTGGGCCTTACACCAGTGTAAAAGCTATGAATGGCGTACTGGATCTGATTCGAAAACTTTACACCATCCGTACTTGCAGTTTAAATCTTAGTGAAAGAAATATCACATCGGGCAAATTTAAAGTGTGTCTGGAATATCATATTGGCAACTGCCTGGGACCTTGTGAAGGTTTACAAAGTGAAGATGACTATCAAAAAGACATAGAATCTGCCAAAGATATCCTTAAAGGGAATATTTCAGTGGTTCGTCAGAATTACAAAGAGTTGATGAATGACGCAGCCAGTAACCTAAAATTTGAATCAGCTCAGCTCTATAAGGACAAGTTGGACCTGTTAGAGAAATTCCAGTCCAAATCGCTTATCGTTAATCCAAAACTGAACAACATAGATGTATTTGGAGTGCTGAAGGATCAGGACAGCTATTTTGTCAACTTCATGAAAGTAGAACACGGTTCTATTCGTATTTCTGAAACCATCGAAGCTAAACCAAAACTAAATGAGCCGGAGAACGAATTTCTGCAGGTCCTTTTGTTTGAACTAAGAACTCAGTTTGCTAGTGAAACGAATGAGATTTTGACGAATAAAGAAATAGAAGCCTGGGGCTCTGTAGAGATCATCCATCCAAAAATCGGTGATAAGCGCAAACTACTGGACTTATCCATTAAGAATAGTTCATTCTTCCGAACAGAAAAGATCAAGAGAAAGAATGAGTCTACCAGCCCCAAGGAAAAAGTGTTAGCCATTCTTCAAAGTGACCTTGGGCTAAAAGAATTACCAAAACTCATTGAGTGTTTTGATAACAGTAACATCCAGGGAACCAACCCAGTATCATCAATGGTCTGCTTCAAAAATGGGAAGCCGTCCAAAAAAGACTATCGCAAGTTTAATGTGAAGACCGTAGTAGGTCCTGACGACTTTGCCAGTATGAGAGAAGTAGTCTTTAGGCGGTACAGGCATCTAAAAGAAGAAAGCCTTCCATACCCCAACCTGATTATCATTGATGGAGGCAAAGGACAATTGAGTTCAGCTTGTCAGTCATTGAAAGAACTAGACTTATATGGAGCTATTCCGATTGTAGGCATAGCCAAGCGGCTAGAAGAAATCTACTTTCCTGAAGATGAATTTCCAGTACACATTAGTAAAAAATCTCCTTCATTAAAGCTAATACAACATCTCAGAGATGAAGCTCACCGATTTGCCATTACCTTCCACAGACAAAAACGTAGCAAGGCATCTATTCAATCTGAACTCGACACCATTAAAGGAATCGGCCCTAGCACTAAACAGCAACTTTTGAGCCACCTAAAGAGCATCAAACGCATTGCAGATGCTTCTCAGGAAGAACTGGCATCAATCATAGGGCCTTCAAAGGCGCAAGTTATTTATGAACACTTCCAGCAAAAAAAAGAGGGATCAACAACTTGATCCCTCTTCTGTATTTTTAAGCACAAACTCCTAGTATTCCCAGAGTTCGCTTTCATATTCCATTAACTCGTATTCAAGCTGTTGCTGCATCATCACAGCTTCATATGGATCGTTTGTTTGCTGTCTGATATCCAAACTTTGTGCGTTAGACACCTCAGTGATTGGTGCTGAGAATAACCTCAATTCAAACGCGTCTCCATAATTTCGATGTTGCGCCTGATTTTGGTTGTTATACCAAATAGCTCTATCCACATACGGTCCTCTGAACAAGTTCACCACATCCTCATACTTGAAATGTGCTACTGGTTTCTCGAATCCAGCAGGGTTGTAAGTAGATCCTGCTCTACCAGGTAATACGAGAGAGATTGATTGAATGTACCAATACATTCTTGATCTATTTCGATCAAACAATACTCTTTCTCTCAGATAAATGACATCCATTGCAGTAGGAGGGATTGGATCAAACTGAGGCTCTGAAGACTGCTGTGAGTTGGTTTCGTTACCAAATCCTCCGCCGAATCCGCCACCAAATCCGCCACCATCAAATCCACCACCCTGAATTTCAATAGATGTATTCGCCTGGAATGCACTATCCGACATCAAATTGATGCATGAATCAGTTCTATATGGCTTAATCAATCCAGCGTTTACGCCTTCAATCAGCAAACGAGGCAGCTCTCCATTTATAGAAAAGAAGGGAGAATTCTGCTTCTCTCGTAAATCCATCCGTCTCCATACCATTCTTTCGAACATGATATGGGCTTCTTCAACTTCTGCTTTTATTACGGGGATCTTCACATCCATCTCCTGCGCTAGCAGCATAGGAGAGGTCAAAAGACCCAAAAGCATTGCATAACATAATTTTTTCATAACCTGTTTATTATTTGAGAGGAATCGTAACAATTCTTTGGAAATTGTTAAAATCCTCTACTTCACCTCTAAAGTTTTGACGTTGAACCTGCTTAATCTCAATCACCAAATTGTCTCCTTTTCTTGCTTGAGATACAATAGCTCCTAAATTCACCTGCGGACCTGAAGTAACAGACCCTCTACCAATTCCACCACTTACCAAGGTAATTGTAGCCTGCGCTACCCTGAACTTAGCATCTTCCGGCAGGAATTGCTGGAAACTTTCATCTGCTACAGCTTGTAGGAAAATTCTTGGAGTTTTCGCATCCATTCCATCTTTCAAGTTGATCGGACCCTGATTAGTTCCTGGTACGATTGTCGGTGCAGGAATACCTCTCACTTTGAATGTTCTTGAGCCAATGTAGTTGCCACTACTAGACACTTTCAGTTCCACATCCTGGCCGTTGGTAGGTACTACTGTAACCTGACCTTTACTGCTTCCACTTTGATAAGTTCTAGCATTAGAGGCACTGAATGAAGGATTGTAAGCTACCCCTAATTGTGGCACCTGTACATCCAGATTATTACCACATCTCAAGTATAATGCCTGAACAGACGTGGATTGGATTTGAATCGTAGGTTTCACTACGAAATACTCGTAAGTTTCTTTGAAGGTAGTATCAATACCACCTGGCAGTGTCACAGTAATGGCTGCTTCATAAGTTTTTCTGGCAAGACCATTCTCATCAAAAGAGGAAGAGTTAGCTGTGAACTCTACCAATCCTTGTCCATCAGTCACCTCGATCTCATTGCCATCATAAGTCATAGTAGGTGTCATCCCTGAAGAAGACGCTGCAATGAACATTTGAGCAGTATACTTAGTGCCAGCAGCAACATATTTACTTTCTGGTTTCACCATAGGGATGATTCTGTCAAATTTCACATCACCAGCTCCTACTTTCTTAGACAAGAAGTCCATCGCACCAGTTTCGTAGCTTAGCACCCTTGATTGGAACTCACTGATCGTAGCAAGTCCAGCTGGGGTAGGTGAACTGTCAAATGCTAGAGTAGAGAATGGCTTTCCTTGTTGGTTCGGGTCTTCACTGTAAATCGGATCCTCATCTGCGTCTAAAGCTATAGGTCTATAGTACGTTAGATCTGATTCCTCAGCTCCAACTTCTGTTAGCTTCTCTCTCACAAATTGGGCATATCCATTTAGAACCTCCTTCAGTCGAGCACCATGTCCTTCTCCTCCTTCTTCTTCAGGCATCATATAATGACCTACTTTGTCATAATCTGTTTTACCTTTCAGGTGTTTAGCATCTCCTTTGTATTCTCCTTCGTGTCCTTCCTCGTATCCCCCTGTTAGGGTTACAAGCGTATCTTTTAATAGAGTCAACTCCTTAAGCACCTCTGATGCTTTAGCGCGGATTTCTTGAGCTGCCTCCATCACTGCTTGGTCCTTAGGGCGGTTACCGGTTTCGTTCACCATATCTACAATGCTCTCGAGCACAAGAGCATTTCTCTCATCGGTTTCTCTATTAGCCCGAACAAGAGAATCATCCAGAAATACGAACTTATCAATGACTGTAGTGGATACGTTCAGTGCTAACAATGCAGTAAGCACCAAATACATCATTCCAATCAGTTTCTGCCGTGGTGTTTCTTTTCCTCCAGCCATAGTCTTTTCTTTTTAGCGTGTTAAGTTGGGAATTAACCTTGTTTCATTGCACTTAGCATGTTGCCATACACCTTATTAAGTGAAGCAATGTTGGTTGTAAGTTGGTTAAGTTCAGCCTGGAATGCTGTAGTTTCTTTTCCAGCATCTCCCATACTTTCCAATGCTTGAGTCAGGTTAGAGTAGAATTTGTTCATTGACTTGACGTGTCCTTGAGCATCTTTTAACTCCATCTCATACACTGCATTCAATGCGCCCAAGCTCTTGGTTACATTCTGCACTTGTGTATGATACTCTTTAGTATCTTTAGCAGCTTCAGTCATTGACTTCATGCCTTCCATACTGGCAGCATAGGACTTGTTCATTTCTACAAGTGTACCTGAAGCAGTTTTTACGTTCTTAGCATATTCGTTTGTAGCAAGAGCAGCATCTCCTAGTTGAGCCATTTTACTGGCTGAGTCAGAAAGATTTCTCATCCCATCTCCCAAACTTTTAATCAACTCAGGACCAACTTTAGCGTCAGCAAGCATCTTATCCATGCCAGCTGCTACACCAGTGTTTCCGCCTGAAGTTACTTTTCTTGGAGCAGCAACAGGACCATCATAGTCATCAGCTAACTCTGGGTATACTTTAGCCCAATCAATTTCTTTGTGTTTTGGCTCAAAGGAACTCAAGAAGAATATTACAGCCTCTGTAGTAAGTCCAATTACCAACATCGCTGTAGCTCCTGGCCAGTGTGATATTTTAAACATCGCTCCTACAATTACAATCGCAGCACCAATACCGTAAATTTTCGGCATTATCGTTGAAAAGAGAAGCTCCTGAAATCCGCCTTTTTTGCTCATTGTCTTATAATATTTAGGTTAGTTTTATCTTAAAATTCGTATCCTGATGATCTACCAAGATAAGTCATTGCACATCTAAATCCTATAGAAGATCTAGCTGAATCTCGATGTTCGTATGTTCTTGTTCCTGTCTCCAGGTAATAGGCAATATCTTTCCAAGAGCCTCCACGAACTATTTTGTAATCAATTCTTTCATCGTAGTAGGTTGGGTTCAAATCCCATACCAGTGGCATTGCTGAAGGATTGTAAGCATCTTCGCACCATTCTGCCACGTTACCAGACATGTCAAATAGACCATAATCATTCGAGAAATAGGTAGCTACCTGAGATGTATAGGCAAAGCCGTCATCAAAGTAATTACCACGACCTGGCTTGAAGTTGGCCAAGAGACATCCTCTTTGGTTCCTTATATATGGATTACCCCAAGGATACTTTGCCATATCTCTTCCTCCTCTGGCTGCATACTCCCACTCAGCTTCTGAAGGCAGTCTAAATGCCGGCATGATCGGAAGACCAACGCTCTGTCTGTATTCATTTAAATGTTGAGTTCTCCACTCGCAGAAGTATTTGGCCGCATTCCAATCAACTCCTACCACCGGGTAGTCATCAAATGCTGGATGTGACCAATAGTAAACAACCATAGGGTCGCCCATATGGTGAGTGAAGTCTTCCGTCCATACCATAGTATCAGGTAATAAATCTGCAATTGAATAGCCTGCTGGCAAATCAACTTCAGATCCTTCTGTGATAGCTTGGGTGAATTGACGGTACTCGTTGTTGGTAATTTCGGTTTCATCCATGAAGAATGCCCCGATTGTAACCTGTTTGTTCAGGTTAATTTGTGTGGCAGCTACATCTTCGTCTGCCTGACCCATGTGAAAGGTACCAGCTGGAACAGCAATCATTCCATATGGTCTGGTCATTTCCCATCCCTGCCGATCGGGAACACCTATTAGTTCTCCATTATCGGAAGATCCTCCACCAAAAAGTCCGCAGCTTTGGGATAGAAATCCCAGTGCAAGAAGGCTTAAAGTGGAAAACTTTAAAACACGCATATTATTCATAACACCTTATTTGAACTTGCAAGTATGTAAAATAAACAAACTTTATCAAAAAATATTGTGACTTCCTAAGCCTAAATATATAACCTTCTGCGAATTCGGCACAAATTTTATCTTCAAAATACCCCTTTTTATGGATGAATCTCTAAGATATGGTCTCTTAAAAACTGAACCGCGGAGTTTTTACCTTTTTCTTTCCACCAAAAACCAAATTCGGCAAATCATACCTCACGAAGATTTCATGGGTGGTGGCTGCTTTTGCATTTTGATTGACAAACACATAGTCAAAGGAATAGCCAACTTTCAATTCTTTGTTTTCCATCAATGCATAACCAAGATATAGGATAGCCGACTCCTGTCGTCTGTAGGAAATGCCAGCCCATACTCGCTCCCCTATGGTCATGATGCCTCCCAGGTCAAAGGTCACAGTCTTCAAATCGGATCTAACTAACACTGTGGGAGAAATGGACAGATTGTCTTTGATGGTGATGGTGTACCCAGAGTGTGCGGCATAGGTCATAGCCAGTTTGTTATCCAAACCGTCCACGCCATAATTAAAGCCCGGCTCCAGAATATTCTGTACTCCTGCTCCAACAAAAAAACCTTTATTGCTTCGATAAAAAACACCCGCATTCAGGTTAGCCCCAATCTGAGTCTGCCTGCCACCTCCGGGAATAATGGGATCATCTGGTTCATTTGGGCGATACAGGTCGGTGTTTAATGATTGTGAAAACAGAATGGGTGTCACTCCCACAGCAACGATTCCTCGCCTGAGCTCCTGAGTATAGGTAAGTGGCAATCCTGCCTGTAGATTGGTAATTGGCCCAAGATTGTCATTAATCACATTGAACCCAAGAGAGGAAATAGGGAAGTTCTTTACCGGAACGAGTGCTGTGAGCATCTGAGTACTTGGGGCTCCTCCAGACCCATCGAATGAAGATGAGTACCCCAGCCACTGACTTCTGTGCTGAAACGCAACAAACGCTTCTGACTCACCACCTGCCCAACCCGGATTGAAGTATGTTGGATTGAACATGTAATGACCAAAAAAGGGAGTGTTCTGTGCCTGTGCACAATACACTCCCCAAAATATCATCATGCTAATCGCAAATCTTTTCATAACAGCATTTTCATTAAAAAAGCTAATAACAAAAATACCCTTATTACTTAGAGATTGTTATAGGTTATTTGCTTTTTTAATATAATATTCCAATGCACCGGTCATAGATGGGGCATTAGGTAGAGGTGCCTGAATGTCCAAAATCAACCCTGCATCTCTTACAGCTTTGGCCGTGGTAGGTCCAAACGCGGCAATCCGGGTTTTGTTCTGTTTGAAATCCGGAAAGTTGTCAAACAATGACTTGATCCCTGATGGACTGAAGAAAGCCAAGATGTCATAATAGACATTTTCCAGATCCGACAAATCTGAAGCCACTGTTCTATAGATGATGAGCTCAGACCAAGTGTATCCATTCTTATCTAAGAACTCTGGAATGTCATCTTTTCTAATATCTGAGCATGGAAAAATGAATTTCTCCTTTTTATGCTTTTTCATAACTTCCAGCAGGTCCTGCGCAGTGCGTTCTCCTGTGAAAATCTTACGCTTCCTGATCACGATATACTTCTGCAAGTAGTTAGCAGTCTGCTCTGAGATGCAGAAATACTTCATATCGGTTGGTATTTCCACTTTCGTTTCGGCAGCTAATCGGAAAAAATGATCCACTGCGTTTCGGCTGGTGAAAATCACCGCTGTGTGATCAAGGATGTTCACTTTCTGTTTTCTGAATTCCTTAGAATCCACCGGATCAATCTCAATGAACTGTCTGAAATCAATTTTGAGATTATACTTTTCGGCGAGTTTGTGGTACGGGGAATTTTTGTCTGAAGGCTCTGGTTGCGACACAAGTATAGACGATACTTTGTTAAGCCTTTCTTTGTCTGTAACTAACAATTCTTCACTCATTCCTTTCAAATACTGTTAAAGTACGGCTGTTGATCTTACGATTTTAATAACCAATAGATGATTACAAAACATGGTAAGAATTCGGTGGTGCAAAGGTAGGTAATTATCATTAGTTTTCTATGCGAATAGAATTTATCAAACTTTAATATCATCCAGAACTGAAAGAATATCAGTAGGATAACATAGAGGATAACAATGAACCAACGAATTTTCTCTGAGGTGAAATTGAAGAGGGTGTAATCAACTGAGGACAAGACTAATGCGATGGATGTCAGCAGAATCAAAAAATGAATGAAATCCTGGTTTTGGATATTAGGAAGGTCTTTGAACTGAAAGATGTAACCAGCCACATTGCTCCAAATGAACTTCATTAGAAGCATAAGTACTCCAATAAGTGCAACCAGTAATACACGAGGTACGGATACCATCCAATCCGGATTTAATCCAAGTGATATTAGTTGATAGCCCAAATAATAACTAAGTAGTGAACCGAGCACTCCCAGATACATGAGTGCATATAGATTATCAAAACTGAAAAAACTAGCATAAGCATCTTCCGCACTTAACCCACGCAACTTCAAACTGAGCGGATTACTGTAAGACTTGCTAAATGTAGCCGCAAAAAAGCGTCTATAAACGCCTGCCATCACCAGCAGCAAACCCACTAATAATAAGTAGCTGTTTTGATCCAGATGACCTTTTTTACTTATTCGACCAAACAAAAGGCCATTAGAAGACCCTATCACCTCCAGCAACCTAGTGTTTAACTCAGTCTGCCGCCAGTCTTTTCCATAAAACGTGAGAGTGGGATTGTCGAGATGAAAATTTCTAACCGAGTCTACGTTTAAGGATACGGTACCTTTGAAATTGTTTTGATATATCTGATCTCCGATCCAGATATCGAAGGGCACTTTGGCTTCAATGCGAAGAAGCACCCCCGGCTCGGATGGAGGTAATTCAAAAAACACGATATCACTTTTGCGCTCGATGTATGGGATAGAGTTGCCGGCCTCATCAAAGGTTTGCCAGGCTGATGACAAATCTTCTATGAACACGGTATCCTGCTGGGCTGAGAGGTCAGTAGCCAAAGTAATCAGCAGTAGTAAAATGGCGTTTCTAATCAAAATCTTGAAATGTACCCTAAATGGACTTTTACATTTGTGAAATCGGCTGAGATGTCCTCAGACCAGCCAATGGCTGTAGCAAAGGTAAATAAGCCCGAAGAAGTATTTAAAGATAAGCCCAATCCTGCACCCATGGGTAACCTACTGGAGTTTAAATCTCTCTGTGCTGATACATCATAAAACAGCATTAGATACGAGTTTTGTTCGAAATACTGCCGAAGTTCCATTCTGGATAAAAAGAAGTTTCTGGCAAAGAAAAAGTTCTCATTAAACCCTCGCAGGGAGTTCAGTCCACCAATCCGATTGAACTCATTTCTAAGTAACTGGTCACTTACCAGCACTTGACCAGATAATGAGTGATAAAAGGCTAAACCAGATGCAACAGGCAGCTGATATCTAAAGCCTCCAGTAAGTCTGAGCCTGTTGGTCTGTAAGGATAAGGTATCATAAAATGAAACATCAATGGCTGGGTTTTTCGATATCTTTTTGTCCCCAAGGGACACGCCTATCCGGTACTTCATTTCCTTACCAAATGAAAAAGGTAGATTGTAATAGACACTCCTCAGACCCAGAGAATACATCCCAGACTGATAGTCGGCAATACCACTACGCAAATCAACCTCGGTAGCATCTATCAAACTTCCATTTTCTTGTTCATAACCCAATACCAGTTCAGAAGTGGTCCAAAGATTGGTTCCCAGTTCCAGCTTCCACATTTGCTGGAGAAATGAGCTGTCTTGCTTGAGTATGTTTAGATTGAAATTGGCAAAAAGTGGTGATGAAAAAAGGTATGGGTGTGTATACGAAATGTCCGCAGACTGTGATTGATCTGCAAAACGATTCCAGTTTATACCGAGGGACTTGCCGGAGCGAAATAAATTGGCCAGATACAAGTCCAGATAACCAGTTATCACTAACTCATTACTCACCGACTGATTGGGTAAAAACCCAATGACTCCTTCAAATGAGCTTTGCTGTAAATCTTCCAAATCCAGATAAATGGTCGTCTTGCCTTCGGCGAATGTAACATCTGGAGTTTGACGGAGCTGTACAAAAGGCAATCGTTTGAGTTTTCTTGGGATGCTCAGAAAAGCATCTTCAGAATACGGCATTCCTGGGCGAACATCTAATACTCTTTGCAGAAAGCTGGCGCTAACATCCACCGCATTTAACAGAACCAATGAATCATATACAATTGACGGGCCTGGATCTATTAATAAGGACGCATGCAAGAGATCTGACTCACGACGGATTCGGGTCATAGATATGCTGGCAAACGGATGACCTTCATTGATTAGTTCATGCAGCTTCTTCCTGGCCGTGATCCAATAAAGACTGCCTGATTTCGGTATGGTGGTCTCGAGTGAATCGTAGTAAACGTCATAGGAATATATGGCGTCTAAGGTAATGCTATATGATGCCCCACGATGCAGGTATATCGAGTCTCCCACTATACTATCCATGCCTGCGTAGAGATGGCCTTGCTTCCAGAGATTCAATAACCTTTCATTCACTGCGGCCTGAATGCCGACTGTGTCCTGGACTGAAAGACTGTCTACCAACTTAGCATCCTGAAACACATATCGCCTCCGTTGTGCCCAACCAGCGGTAAGAAGCAGAAGTAATAGACTGACATGGATAAACCGAAAGATCATAGACGCACGATGTACCTTTGCAAGATATAGAACGAATTGATGGCTGGCATTTATATTCATATTCCATTTTGCAAACAGGCATGCCACTACTGTGATTTTCACTTTAGTACCAATCTCTCACGGCAACAAGAGATGGTCGATGCTTTGTCTACCGAATTGAAACTGCGAGCTCATGAGCTTTCTTCTGAGCACATTGAAACCATCTATTTTGGTGGTGGAACTCCGTCGCTATTGACGGACATCCAATTGGAGCATCTCCTGCATGTCATTGAAAGCAACTATCGGGTTATAACCAACCCAGAAATAACCCTGGAAGCTAATCCTGACGACCTGAGCGAACAGAAATTATATTCAATTAAATCCTGCGGTGTAAATCGGCTGAGCATCGGAATTCAAACATTTGATGAGGGTCGGCTAAAACTGATCAATCGCGCCCACACACAATCTGAAGCAGAAAAATGTCTTGTGAATGCTCGAAAAGTTGGTTTTAATAATATATCGGCTGATCTGATCTATGCCATCCCTCCAGATGACCTTAGCTACTGGAAGAGTGACCTGAACACACTACTGAGCTTCGACCTGGAGCACCTTTCTCTTTATGGACTCACTATTGAGGAGCGGACCGTATTTGGAAACTGGCACAAAAAAGGGCGGATCAGTGAAGTCTCAGAAGATACAGCTGCCAGACAATATGAAATGGCGATCAAAACAATGAAGGCTGCAGGATATGAACACTATGAAGTGTCCAACTTTGGTAAACCCGGATTTGAATCCAAACACAATACGGGCTATTGGGAGAATAAGAAATACCTGGGAATAGGCCCGGGAGCTCACTCATATGATGGGGTGAATCGTTCTTTTAACGTAAGTAACAATGCACAATACATCCGGTCTATCAAGGATGGGAAGTTGCCTTCCAGTGTTGAATCACTTTCAGAAACCGAAAGACTAAATGACTATTTATTTACTCACTTACGAACAAAAAAAGGACTGGACTGTACAGAAGTTTTGAAAAAATTCGGCGTGGATTTGCTGATGGATTACAAAAACCTCTTCGACCAGTGGCTGGACGAACATCTGATCCAATTAAACGAAAATAGATTGTCTCTTACCTCAAAAGGTTTCATGATTGCTGATGAAATCACGTGGAGATTGTTTTATGAGGATTAGAATTCTTACTTTTAGCATCAACCACCTTTGCATTAATGGATAAAGAACAGAAAAAGGCCGTTATGCTCTTGAAATCATTGATCCTGCACTACCATGGATTGGATGATGATGAGCGAGAGATATTGGAGAATGCTGCTACGAGGTTAGACAGTAAGGAAGAACTGGATTGGGCCAATTCGTTTATCTCAGAAGACTATTTATCAGCATTTGAAAGGTCCCGAGACTTTTTCGCCAAGATCATAGTGAAGTTTACAAATGAAGAGCGAATCGCCCACCTGCAAGATGCTTGGGAAGAAAACCACCAAAAAGGCTATGTCACTGAAATGGAAACCACAGCAATGATCAACTTATCCAAAGACTGGCAAGTGGAAAAAGAATTTCTGGAGGTGATCCAGAACTAAAGAGACATCTTTTCTTTGAACCGTGCTGCTTGTCTCCGGCTTACTTCGATCTTCTCGCCTCCTTTTAGCTGCACCAGCAACCCTCCATTGAACCAGGTATCAATATTCTCCACCCAACCCAAGTTGATGATATGCTTCCGACTGGCTCTAAAAAAAGTACGATCGTCCAGTCTTTCGTCCAGAGCATTTAGTGATTTGTGGATCATCGGCTTATTACCGGCGAAATAAACCTTGATGTAATTCCCGTCAGATTCAAACAGGCGTACATCAGCCAATTTTACGAACCAGCATTTGTCTCCATCTTTCACAAACACCTGGTCTTCTTTACCCAACGTTCGCTTATCCGATGATTTGGAGGCCTTACTATCTTCAGTTTCTACTTTCAATTTGCCAATAGCTTCTTCTAATCGTTCTGGTTGAATTGGTTTGAGTAAATAGTCGAGGGCGTTGACTTCAAAAGCTTTTAACGCATATTCGTCGTAGGCTGTTGTGAAAATAACTTTTGGCACGGAATCTAACGCCTCCAGCAAATCAAATCCTGTTTTGCCAGGCATCTGAATATCCAGAAAGATCAACTCCGGATTGAGCTGATTGATCTTCTCCAAAGCATCATCCACATCCGTAGCTTCACCAATTACTTCAATTTTTTTATGTGGCTCTAACAAGGAGATCAGCTCTTTGCGTGCCAATCGTTCATCATCTACAATTAGTGTTTTCATAAAGTCTTCGGTAAAACTACTTCTGTTAATACAGTCTTTTTGTTTTCATTAAATATCTGAAATGAAGCCTGATCACCATAGATCAGCTCCAATCTCTTGCGTGTGTTATTAAGCCCAAAGCCGGACTTCATATCTGTTTTGCCCGTTTCGTATTGGCCCGCATTTCTTACCTGTATTAGCAACCGTTCGTTATCCACTCGAGATATTATCTCGATCACTCCACCATTACGCAGTGTAGACACTCCATGTTTGATTCCGTTTTCTACGAGTGTTTGGATCATCAATGGAGGAATGAGGTAGTCGAGTGAATTTTCATCAATGTCGAACTTTGTCTTCAAACGCTCCTCATAGCGAATGGTTTCAAGTTCCAGATAATCCTTGACCATTTCTAACTCTTCTGCAAAGGTTACCAGCCGTTGGCGATCTACAGTGAGGGAGTTTCTGAGTATGTTGGATAGCTGTGTAATCGCACTCTTAGACTTAATTGGATTTTCGTCTACGAGTGCTCGAATGCTATTCAGAGCATTGAAAATAAAATGTGGATTGAGTTGTGATCTCAAGTTTCGCAATTCTATCTCTTTGGCCGCAGCCTCATATTTCAGCGACTTATTGTACCGCTCGAAATAATGAAAGATAAAATAGAATATAGTCCATATGAAGTATATGAACATGGTAAACAATACATTGAAAAATATGGTAAATGGAGCAAAATCCTGGCTGTTGAGTTCATCGATCAGCGACGAGTAGCCAAGTAAAAAGATGAAATTGAGCGCACTCAAAACGAAAATGAGTGAGAAGAGCCTCGGTATCAGCTGGACGAAACTGAGATTTAGCCAGTTGCGATTGATGACAATAAACCGTAGAAGATGAGTTGACCAGAGATAAAATAGCACCAGCAATAGCTCACCAATGATGTGATAGATATCAGGAGAGTTCTGGTTGGCCGTGGCGTACAAAAAGATCTGTAAAAGTCCATATAGGGACCACCCACCAATCTGACATACCCAGTAAATTCTCCGTTTATTCATGAATACTCCTCACACTAAACTCCCAAAAGAAATAAAATTTGGGAGCTCCGATAAACCAAAGACCTTTTTTTACACCAATGGTCACTTGAGTTCATCTCTTAAAAACTGTGCGGTATAACTTTCTTTGCTCTTCGCCACTTCTTCTGGAGTCCCCTGTGCTATGATCTGTCCTCCGCCTTCACCGCCTTCTGGTCCAAGGTCCACGATGTGATCGGCTACTTTGATCACATCCAGATTGTGCTCAATAATCAACACCGAGTTTCCTTTGGACACTAACTTTTGGACCACTTCCAACAAATGCTGAATATCCTGGAAATGCAGCCCAGTGGTTGGTTCATCCAGGATATAAAATGTCTTGCCGGTATCTCGTTTGGACAGCTCAGTCGCAAGTTTTACTCGCTGCGCTTCACCTCCAGACAGGGTAGTCGCATGCTGACCCAGAGAGATATATCCCAGCCCAACTTCATTGAGCGTCTCAATCTTCTTCAGAATTTTAGGTTGGTTTTCAAAAAACTCTACCGCCTGTTCCACGGTCATATCCAGCACATCAGAGATGGACTTACCTTTGAAGCGTACTTCCAGCGTTTCCCGGTTGTAGCGCTTACCTTTGCAGGTTTCACAGGGAACATGTACATCTGGTAAGAAGTCCATTTCGATCACGCGCATACCTCCTCCCTGGCAGGTTTCACAGCGACCACCCTTCACATTGAATGAAAAGCGGCCCGGCTTATATCCACGTATTTTGGCTTCTGGCAGCTCTGAAAATAACGCTCTAATGTCCGTGAAAACACCAGTATAGGTAGCTGGGTTAGACCTTGGCGTACGCCCAATAGGGGACTGATCTACTTCGATCACCTTATCTATCTGCTCCAAGCCTTTCAGCTCTTTGTGTGGTAAGGCTTCCGCTCTTGATTTGTAGAAAAACTTCCTCAGTATAGGATAGAGCGTTTCGTGGATCAGGGATGATTTACCGCTGCCAGAAACTCCAGTCACACAAAGCAATACACCTAGCGGCAATTTGAGGTTTACGTTTTTGAGGTTGTGACCTGTTGCACCTTTCAGTTCCAGGAATTCTCCGTTGCCTTTTCTTCTTTCTTTTGGTACTTCTATGGAGAGTTTACCAGTCAAATAATCCGACGTGAGGGACTTATTGTTGAGAAAATCCTTAGGTGGCTGAGCCGCCATGATATGACCTCCATGCCGACCTGCTCCCGGACCAATATCCACGATGAAATCAGACTCCAACATCATGTCTTTGTCATGCTCGACCACAATAACCGTATTTCCCAGGTCCCGCAGATCTTTAAGTGCCTGGATCAATTTCACATTGTCGCGTTGGTGCAATCCGATGCTCGGTTCGTCAAGGATGTAGAGTACATTAACCAGCTGAGTACCAATCTGAGTAGCCAGGCGGATACGCTGTGCTTCTCCACCTGATAGTGTTCTGAGCGGCCGATTGAGGCTGAGGTAGGTGAGGCCTACATCTAGCAAGAACCCAATTCGTTTTCGGATTTCTTTCAAAATCTCAGCCGCGATCACATTTTGACGATCGTCCAGTCGGCTCTCCAGGTCCACGAACCATTCAGCCAGTCGATTGATGTTGAGCTCTGCAAGCTCACCAATGTGTTTATCTGCAATTTTGAAGTGGAGTGACTCCTTTTTGAGCCGGTAACCCTCACAGTCCGGGCAAGTAGCTACATCAGTGAACTCTTCCACCCACTGACGGATTTTATCGCTTCCCGCATCCTTTTGCTTTTCAAGAAACTTGATGATTCCTTCAAACTTGGTATTCCAGTCGGTACCGGGATATTTCACAGAACTCACCGCCACAGGAATGCTGTCGCCATAAAGCAGCAAATCCATCACCTTCTCCGGAATGTCTTTGATCGGTGTAGTCAGGTTTACTTTGTTGCGCTTAAGGATGGCCTCTATTTTTTTGAAGATCCAGATATCCCGATACTCTCCTAATGGAGCAATACCACCTCGACTGATGGACAACTTATCATCAGGAATGACTGATTCTCTTGAGATCTCTTCAATGACTCCCAGTCCATTACACTTCTGGCAGGCTCCATAGGGGCTATTGAACGAAAATGTATTCGGTGCTGGCTCATCGTAGGATAGACCAGACTCTGGATCCATCAGGTATTTGGAAAAATGGGCAATCTCACCATTCTGGTCCTGTACCATCAAGATGCCATTGGCCTGCTTGAAAGCCGTCTGAATGGACTGGCGGATGCGTTTTTCATCCGTACTCTTTACAATTACACGGTCTACTACAATTTCTATATCATGAGTCTTGTAGCGATCTACTTGCATTTTGGGTACCAAATCCTGGATCTCACCATTCACTCGCACTTTGGTGAAGCCCATTTTTCTGATTTGTACAAATAACTCGCGGTAATGACCTTTACGACCTTTTACTACTGGCGCCAGTATAATTAGCTTCTCTCCATCGTAACTTTTCAGGATGTGTTCGAGAATCTGATCTTCAGATTGCTTGACCATTTTCTTACCCGAGAGGTAGGAGTAGGCCTCTCCGGCTCGTGCATAAAGCAACCGCAGAAAGTCATAAATTTCGGTAACGGTCCCAACCGTGGAGCGAGGGTTTCTGGAAGTCGTTTTTTGTTCGATTGATATTACCGGACTCAGTCCATTGATCTTGTCTACATCCGGCCGCTCCATGTCGCCAATGAAGGATCTGGCGTAGGCAGAAAAACTCTCCATGTATCTACGCTGACCTTCGGCATAGATGGTATCAAAAGCCAACGAAGATTTACCACTCCCGCTGATGCCGGTGATCACCACCAGTTGATTCCTGGGGATGGTCAGATTGACCTCTTTCAGGTTGTGCTCTCGGGCACCAAATATTTCTATGGATTGCTGTTTTTCTACTGAATCGCTCGGGCGATCCACTTCTGCATTTACCAGGGTCATTCTGCTATGGTTTCTTAAGCTCGAGTTCTTAGAAGTTCGGACTCAATAGATACTTGCTGTAGAAGTCGTCTATCTCGTGGACAGCCTCCTCCGCGGTATCTACCATCTTGAATAAATCAAGATCGTCTTCATTAATATTTTTCTCTGCCAGGAGTACATTTTTTACCCAATCAAATAGTCCTCCCCAGTACTCTTTGCCTACCAGCACAATGGGGAACTGTCCTATTTTCTTGGTTTGAATGAGTGTGATGGCCTCAAAGAGTTCATCCAATGTGCCAAATCCTCCTGGCATCACAATAAAGCCTTGTGAATACTTGACGAACATCACCTTCCTGACGAAGAAGTAGTCAAAATTAATGAGTTTATCTCGATCTATGTAAATGTTGTTGTGCTGTTCGAATGGAAGGTCAATATTTAAACCTACGGACTTACCTCCTTGCTTGTGAGCTCCACGGTTACCCGCTTCCATGATACCAGGCCCGCCACCGGTGATCACACCATATCCATGCCTAACTAGCCTTGCAGCAATGTCTTCGGCCATTTTGAAATATTTGTGGTCCTCTTTGGTCCTTGCAGAACCGAATATGGATACACATGGTCCTATTTTGGCAAGCTTCTCGAAACCATCCACAAACTCTGACATGATCTTAAAAATAGCCCATGAATCGGAGCTTTTGATTTCATTCCAATCACGATCCTTGAAGGCTTCCAGGATCTTTTCTTCTTGCTTGCTTTCCTTCTCTGTCATAAAAAATGTATTAGGGTTAATATAGGGCTGAAGATAAGTGGTTTCGTATTAACTTCAGGAGTTGATCAAATCTTTAACAGCAGCTTCAACCTCAGTAAACTTAAACTTAAAACCAGTGGACTGGATTTTATCTGAGAGCACGTAGTTACCTCCCAGTACCATTTCCGCCATTTCGCCAAGCATCAAACGCATGACAAATGCAGGAACATTTGGCAACCACAGTGGCTTATTCAGTACTCTGGCCAGCGTTTTGGTTAGCGCCTCATTTGATACGGGATTTGGTGCCGTAGCGTTGTAGGTTCCACTGAGTTTTTGCTCCAACACATGCTTAAAAACCAGACAAAGATCTTCGATGTGAATCCAACTCATGTATTGGAGACCAGTGCCTAACGGAGCACCCACATAAAATTTGATTGGTTTGACTATCTCGGCCATCGCTCCACCCTCGTCAGACAGTACCACACCTATCCTGACTTTGGCAACTGAGGTAATATCCGAGAACGTGTCTGCTTCTGACTCCCATTTTTTAACCACTTGAGCGAGAAAATCTTCGCCAGAACTGGAGTCTTCTTTCAAATGAGCCTCTCCAGTATCCATACCGTAGTAGCCAATGGCACTGGCACTGATGAATGATTTCAAGGTTATGCCCAGGTTGGAAACTTGTTCTTTAAGCAAGCGTGTAGAGTTCACCCGACTATCGATGATCACTTGCTTTCGTTCCATACTCCATCGCTTGTCGGCTACTCCAGCTCCTGCCAGGTGGATGATGTGGTCTATTCCGTCAAATGCTTTCGGGTCTATGTATTTTTCCTGTATATTCCACTTAAAGGTGGGATATGTTGCGTCTGGATCAGCTGATCTACTCAAGTGTGAAATCTCATGACCACTTTTGGAAAGAATTTTGCTGAGATGGGTACCAACAAGGCCGGTTCCTCCGGTGATTAATATCTTTGCCATAACTAGGACAACATATGACAAGCCGAATCCTCTTTTTTTCTACGCTATTTTTTTTGTGTCTGACAGGATGGAGTCAAGCATTCGACCCGAGGATTGAGGAAACCACACTGGCAGTGGGTGGATCCAATCGAAAGGGCTATTTAACTCGTTTTGATGTCTCCGCAAAAAAACTTGAAAAAGCCTGGTGGAGGTATTGTCGCGAATTTGGTCGGCCCTTAAACATGAAAGGATACTATCAAGTGACCATACCCAGTGAGTTGAATAGTGGCAATGTGAACCTCAACCTACTGAGCAAGTCCATGGCTAATAAGAATGGAAGTGCATTTTTTCTCACCCTAGACAAAAGTGGAGTGCCCGAGAGTAAGCAAGATTCCTACTACCAACAGGTGAAACTGATCATGCAGTCTTTCAAAGTTTCCTTTGCGGTGGATCAGTTAGAAGAAAAACTGGAGGACCTGGAAAAGGATGCCAAAAAAACGAGTAAGAAAGTGGCCAAATCTGATGGTGCCTCTAGAAAGCGTTATTTGACCCAGCTCCGAACTATTGAAGCACAAATCTCCACGGTGAAAGATCAGCTGATGCAGGTAAACAATGCTTATTAAAGCTTAAAACAAAAAAAGCCCCGACGCGTCCGTCAGGGCTATAATCCATTTTAAATGTAATGAAGATGAGTTATTTAAAATGAATAGCTGTAAGAAACAGTAAAGGTTCTACCAGGGTTTCTGTTTTGGAACACTGCTGTTTCAGATTCGGTACGATAAGTCAACTCATTATTATCGTCCAGAATATTTTGAATTCTTAGGCTTACTGATGATCCCAGGTCTTTGCCAAAGCTTTTTGATACTTTGAAATTCAAGCTGTGGAATGGACTAGTGTAAACCTCAGGAACGATAGACGCACTCACATAGGTTAGCGTTTGGCCCTGTACGTTATAAGAAAGGTTTGCTTGCCAATCTTGTTCTTGTGTCTCATAGTTTAAGAAAGCATTGATGGAGAATGGAGCCTGCATACTCATATTTCTATATCTATCCAATCCATTTTCAGTTCCCTTAAATGCAACCTCACTTTGGTACTCGTTTACTTCTACTCCGTCTACCTCTCCAACAGTAACAGTTTGTCGATCTACCCTTGAAATGGTGTAGGTGAAATTACCGCCTGTAGAGAAATTGTTGAACAATGGACCCAAGAATGAAAGATTCTTACGGGCTTCAAATTCAGCTCCAAAAGCTACCGCGCTGCCCACATTTCTAGGAGTCACCTGATTTGGTGCTACTTCATAAGAAACGATTGCGATGTGGTTAGTAAAATCCTTGTAGAATAATGATGCAGAAACCATTTCACCCGGATTATAGAAGTTTTCCCATCTCAGGTCGTAGTTCAGAATTTCAGCCTGCTTCACATCGATGTTACCAATAAATGTTAGTCCTGATACCGGATCATCTATAAAAGCACCTGATTTTTCTCTAAAGGATGGTCTAGCCAAAGTCTTGGTAAATGACCCTCTCACATTCATGTTTTCGGATAGGTTATAAATCAAACTCACAGAGGGCAAGAAGTTGGTTTCATCAAGTGTTTTCTCATCGATTTCCACATCATTACCATTTTCGGAAATCACGCCAGCGTAGTTCATACCTACCTTTTCCATTCGTACCCCATAGACAGATTTTAACTTGTCAGTGACCTGCATCTCATTCATTGCATAGATGCCAAGGATTGTTTGGGTACCATCGTAGAAGTTACTTATATCGGTACTATTTTGAATTACCAGTCCTTGTGGTCTGTCAGCACTGATAAAATTATCTCTCAGGTCATTTGGGTCCGAGCTATCTACGTTTTGAGATATCAGGTTGTCATAGAAATAGTTATACACTGAGAATTCACGGTCACGATAGTTGATCATAGATCCAAATTTGATCGTATTTTTCTCGTTCAGGTCATAATCAAAATCTAGCTTGAAGCTTTCATTCAGTTCATCCAGATTTCTCCAGAATCGATTGATTTTACCACCGTTTCTAAATGCATATTCTCCATCGTCATTGTTGATGCCTGTTTCTCTATAATCAGGCTCATATTGGTTTGATAGAATCAAAGAATTGGTCCAGTTGATACGAAAATCTCCAATCTGATGCTTACCGTAGGTAATGTTGTTAAACATATGTCTTTCGGTGTAGCTCAGAATGTCATTGTAAATAAATGCCGGGTTATTGAGAGCCGTATTTCTTCTGGTTCTTTTCAGCGCAGTGCTTTGTCCGTTCTGGATATTGATGAAGGTTGTTCCAATAGTAGTATTGGTTGATTTAGCTGCAATGGAAGCCAACCCACTCCATAGGACTTCATTAGTTGCAAGATCACCAATGGAGCGATAATCTCTCACCAGGTCAAGGTTACCCCCTGTGGTGTTCCTCTCGTACTGCTGTCTTTCAAAATCCTTGAAATAATTAGATCTATTTCTGTAAGTCAACAAGGCATTGTAACCCCAAGTCAGTTTCTTACCAACGATTTGATTTCTATGAGAAAAAGAGAAGCTACTATTCATAAAATTTGTGCCCCTTTTTCCTCCAAGTGTTGGGTCGAATTTATTGGTTGTTTCGTTGGTTCTCGGCAAGGATGTATTTGGCTCCACCGGCAAATCCCTCTTTCCATCATCAAAGCCCAACCAATCCGTAGATGAGCCATTGTAGGAAAGATAGTTGGAGTTAAAGTGCATGTCTGGATTATATCCTAAGCTCATGGATACTGACGTGCTGGGTACTTCAGGAAATGCTTTGGTCTGTATATCTATCAGACCACCAGTAAACGATCCAGGCAGGTTAGGAGTAAAGGTTTTGTATACCAATACGTTTTCCAGAATACCGGTAGGAAAGATATCGATCTGAACGTCGTTTCTATCTGGGTCCAGACCAGGGATGATCATCCCATTAACTGAGGTAAGGGTGTATCGATCTCCCAGCCCTCTCACATACACATACTTATCTCCTTGTATAGAAACTCCTGTTACACGTTTCATAGCAGAAGACAAATTACTGTCACCTATTTTTCTAAAAGTGGTAGATGAAATCCCGTCCAGTGTATTGACAGATTTCTTTTGTACTAGCATCACCCCTATGTCATTGTCTTTGGCAACTGTGGCCGTCACGACAACTTCTCCGAGTTGCTGTACATCTTCTTTCATGACCACATCGAGGATGGTGGGCTCGTCTGCCTTCACCTCTACTCCTTCTAGCACGATGGTTTGGAATGAAACTGATTGGAATACAATGTCATGTGTTCCTGCCGGTAGCTTGATGGAGTAGTTGCCATCAAAATCAGTTGAGGCACCAGTAGTAGTACCTTTTTTTACGACAGTCGCACCAAATAGTGGTTCTCCAGTGGCCTCCTCTAGGACCTTCCCTCTGACAAAGCCATCCTGAGCAAAAGCCTGGACAGCAGCAATCGCCACGATTAATGTTAATACCGTTTTTCTCATCTTCATAATAAAATTTGATGCAAAAGTAAATTGGCAGGATAGCCCCATCGTTACAGAAGTTTTACCCTTTGATTACCAATGATTTTGAGAAGGCGGGGATTTAGTAACATTCGGATAACAAATGTTACATTGGCTTTACACTCCTTAAAAACAAAAGCATCCGTCGACTGACGGATGCTTTGCGAAAAATTCTACTTAATTATGTGGATCTATGATCTTATTCTTCAAGAAGAGCTGGTAGATCGTCAGTGTATACTTCCCATGTAGCATTTACTGTGCTGAATGTGAGTGTACCGTCCACTACGTTTTGTGCCGCATTCTCCGTAGACTCAAATGCATCATCAAAAGAAGCATCCAATTTGATCTTACCGCCGTTGGCATTCAGGTTAGTAACGGAGCCCATTGCTTTTGATTTGAAATCACAGTGTACAGAAGCACCACCAACAGCTTCGATTGTTCCGTTTACCAATTTGAAAGAAGCTTTCATGTCTCCTTCTCTACCGTCGATCTCAAGGCCTTCGTCAGAGTCACCTACCCATACCAGGTAGTTAGTGATTGTTCCAGCGTAAGACTGGTCGATATCAAGACCGTCATCACCTACCTGGTTAACTACTACGTTGGTTACGTTTACTGTACCACCGAAGAATTCAACTCCGTCATCGCTATTAGCGTAGATTTCAATGTTTGTGATCGTAGTTCCTGAACCAACACCACCTAGTGTAAGACCGTTGATTTCATCACCTGCATCAGCATCGATGATAGCACCACCATGTCTGATAGATACATAAGAGATAGTACCAGAGTTATCAGAAGCATTGCTACCTCCGTATAGACCGTTAGCGTCACTAGCAGGAACACCTTCGATTTGCGCTGGAGAAGTTTCAGCAGAGATTGGTGCGTTACCAAGAACAACCAAACCACCCCACTTACCTCTAGTAGTAGCTGCTCCATTTTCTTCGTCAGTAGCAGTCATGATGATAGGCTCATCGGCAGTACCGATTGCGTTGATTTTCGATCCTTTAGCAATCATCAATACTGAAGCATCAACTCCTTGAAGAACTGTTCCGTCTACTTCTGTAGCTCCTTCTACTCTTGTTCCAGCCTCGATTGTCAAAGTAGCCCCGTTGATAACAGCTACTCTTCCCTGGATTTCCCATATTTTGTCAGATGTGAAAGTCATATCTTCAGTGATATTACCAGATACGATCTCACGCTCAGTAGCGTCAGTGTTGTAAGTACCTCCTTTAGTAAGTGTCCATCCGAATACTGATTCATCAGCACCAGAAGCTGACTCGTCTGTAGATACTTTACCTGCTACTGCTGCAGATACTGCATCAAGTGCAGCTTGCTGAACCTCTGCATCAGATGGTTCGTCATCGTCATCACTACATGAAGTGAATACTAGCGTTCCAGATAGGAACAATGCCATTGCAAAAAACTTTCTCATAATTAATACCTTTAATTCGTTTCGTTGTTGTTGATAGATTCAATCAATTACGAATGCAAAGGTGTCTGTGGAATGTTAACTGCTATAGCTTGGCTTGTTACGATATCATTAAACTAATATTGCATTTTTTACTTGTGAGTTACGTTTGTTAAGAAACCATGAACAATAAAAAAGCAGCCCGAAAGCTGCCATCTTTTATTGATTTGGGTGGGTCTTACTTGGATAGCTGAACCTTACCCAGTATCCTCCGAATGATTTCGTGTGTGGTGACTCCATCTGCTTCCGCTTCATAATTAAGCAAAATACGGTGGTTCATCACGTCATCGGCGATCTCTTTAATGTCTTCAGGAAGCACGTAATCCCGTTCATTGAAGAAGGCTACCGCTTTAGCCGCCAAATTCAAATTAATGGATGCTCTAGGTGATGCTCCAAACTGAATGTACTGTGCTTCTTCTGTGAGCCCATAGTCCTTAGGGTTTCGAGTGGCAAAGACGAGTTCGATAATATATCGCTCCAGACTTTCTGAAAGGCTGACCTGATTGATCTCCTCTCTGATGGAGAAAATGTCATCTTTAGTCAATACCGTGTTGATCTCCTGGCTGAAAGACATATTGGCCATTCGGCGCATTACTTCCAGCTCTTCTTCTTTGGTAGGGTAGTCTACATGCACCTTCAGCATGAATCGGTCTACCTGCGCTTCAGGCAGTGGATAAGTACCTTCCTGATCTACCGGGTTTTGAGTGGCTAGCACCAGGAATGGCCTGTCCAGCTTGAAAGTAGTCTCGCCAATAGTGACTGTTTTTTCCTGCATCGCTTCCAACAAAGCAGACTGCACCTTGGCTGGAGATCGGTTGACCTCATCAGCAAGAATCAGGTTAGCAAAGATTGGCCCTTTCTTTACTTCAAAATCGGCTTTTTGTTGATTGTAAATCATGGTACCGATCAGATCGGCTGGTAGTAGATCTGGTGTAAACTGAATTCGTTTAAAATCAAGTTTTAACACATCCGACAGGGTATTTACTGTCAGCGTTTTTGCCAGACCCGGAACACCTTCTAGTAAGATGTGACCTTGTGTAAACAATCCGATCAACAGTCTATTGACCATGTACTCCTGTCCCACAACGATCTTTCCTACTTCGCTGATGACCTGCTTGATCTTGGCCTGGTGTTCTTTCTTTAAGTCCTGATCTACTTGCTCCATATCTTTACTAATGTCTCATTAATTGGCTGCAAAAATAACCGCCTTTCGTTCAAACTGAAAATGATCGTCTACATGCACGCGGTTAATTAACGGGAAGTTTCATAAAAAGTGTTAAAATAGTCTTTATGGATCTAAATGAAAAAAGAGAAGTACAAGCGGCCATCGAAGAAAAGATCACAGAACTCACCAGCCGAATCAAAGATTTGCAGGAGGCTACCAAGCCCATGGGACTAGACAGTGCGGTGGGTAGACTCAGTCGGATGGATTACATTAACAACAAAACCATTGATGAAGCAAACTTGCGCCAATCAGAAGTTAAACTCAAAGCCCTGGAGCGGTGGTTAAGCCTCATTGATTCTGATCAATTCGGAAAATGTAGCAGATGCGGAAACGAGATTAATCCAAAAAGGCTGCTGTTTATGCCAGAAAGTACTAAGTGCGTTCATTGCGCAGGCAAATAACTCAACTTAGATACTCCTTTACTTCATGAGCCGTGGCTTTGGCTGATCTACCTACGCCTATAACAGTGGCAGACGCAAAGCCTGTCCAGCTTCCATAGCCGACCATCCACAGTCCTGGTAATTCACGAGATCGGGTGCCGTGGGTATCCACCTTGTTGTGGCGGAAGCTAATGTTCAAACCTCTTAAGTAATCAATCACTGGCAAATATCCGGTACAAAAGATGATGGCATCTAGCAGTATGGTTGTGCCGTCTGAGAGATGTATTCCTTTAGCAGTAAAAGTCTCCAGACCCACATGGTGCTTCAAAACACCCCGCTCACGTGCATCTACTACCGAAGGCACCATAACGATATGTCCAAGTGATGGTGGAATAAATTTCTTCCCTTTCTTTTTGGCCTCATAGAGCTGAGAGGCGGCATCAAAGAGGTACTTACCGTCTACATGATCTGGTAGAAAGTCAGGATCGTCTTTGGTAATCCAATAGGTATCTGCAACTTTTGACACTTCCGCCAATATTTGCGCCCCACTATTACCCTCCCCGATAATGCCCACACGTTTTCCCTCAAAAGAAGTGGGACTTTGATACTTCGCTGAATGGATGATTGATCCGTTAAAACTGTCCAGTCCGGTAAAGTCCGGAATTATGGGCTTCTTAAAACTACCAGTAGTACTGATCAAAACTTTACATCTGTAGTCGCCACCATCAGTGTTTAGGTAAAAGAGCTCTCCTTCTTTTGTTACGGACTTAACTTCAATCGGACGCTGTACCTTCAGCCGATAATGCTTTTCGTAATCAGTCAGATACTGGATCATTTCTTCCCTGGTGGGGTAATGCGACGTTCCTCCCTGCAGAATTCTCCCTGGCAGTGAGCTCCATTGAGCCGGCGAAAAGAGCTTAATAGAATCCCAATAATGCTGCCAGGATCCTCCGGGCTCATTTTCAGCATCGAGTATGAGATAGTCAAGTTTTAGTCGTCGCAAATAATAGGCAACTGCCAGTCCACTTTGCCCACCGCCTACTATAATGATGTCACAGTATTGTTCGGTCATGAGGCCACTAACCCAAACACATAAAACATTTCAGTAGCTATTTGGAAGGATCGCTCTTCATACTTAGACTGCTGCTGTGGGGTGCCATCATAGTGTTTAGGGTCTTCATAGCGCAAGGGTATTCGTACATCTGCGCCAGGAATGATAGGACAATTCGCATCAGCCTCCTCACACGTCATTATAGCTGCAAAATCCTTTTGAGGATTGGTAGAATCATCAAAGGTTTTACTCCAGGCAGTGAGGTAAGTGCTTTCGTTGATACCAATGGTATATCTTGGGTTGCTTTCTCCGACCATTGATACTGAGAAACCCGCCTTCTTAATAGCTGCAACCGCATTTGGGTGAAATGCCGTGGCTGCTGTACCACCAGAGTACGTATTGCACGATACCTGATAGTAATAGGCTGCTGTAAATGCCCAAATCTGGCTGAGATGACTTCTGCGAGAATTATGAGTGCAGATAAAATTGAGCCGAGGTGTTTCTCCAGACTGACTAGGGTTGCTTAAATAGTCAACTAATTGGTGAAGAACTCCCTTTCTGTCCTCATTGATGGCATTGGCATTATTGATAGCTTTTTCACAATAGCGTTGTAACTCTTTATTTAGTAGGTCATTCATCAGATTCATAATGGTTCCTCGAGCACAAGTTAGTGGAAAGCTTGCTGAAGACAGGAAATGCAGTTTCAATTTCTGCCCGCCAAAAGTTTGGACATTAAAAAACCCCGACGGTAAACGTCGGGGCCCCAACCAGCTATAGACAAGACCGTTGCAGCGCAACGGACTTACTTTTATTCTCTTTTATTCAAGCACTCGCTATCCTTCCAGGTGATTCATTTCTGGCATTGTTGAGCTGTGCCACTATTTTTTTTACTAATACCATTTCCGATTCTTCTAATTCGTAAAGTACTTCGAGACTTTCTCCGGTGAGGGACTCGTTTACTTTATGATCCATTTCAGATCCGTGGTTGTAAGCACCACTGTTAGGACTGTACCAAATCAAATACTTCATCAGTCGGCGGTCTTGATTACATTACGAAGATGGGACTTAATTATCAACCAATCCTGCCAAAGTGCTTTAAAATCCTGCCAATTCATAAAAATCAGCTATTTTGGTAGATAGAAGCAGTTTTTACAAGGAAAATTCCTAAGTTTTTCTCAATTTCTGCTGAAAAATAATACGTTCAATAGCTCGAATGTCACTTAAAATCGGTCCAATATTCTTTCATTCACTACTCGTGTTGAGCCTTTTACTCACGAATTATTCGGCTTCATCGCAAGTATTTCCTGCCTCAGTATATAAGGATCAGAAAGGTATGGCGTCTAACCGAATCACAGATATTATTCAGATGCCAAACGGAGAGATATGGATTGCTACACAAGATGGTGTGAGCAGATTTGATGGCATGTATTGGTCCACCTTTCCCGATTCACTACCCATTCCCTACGGTGTCGGCAAGGTGAGGATGGAACTCCTGGCGGACTCTAGTCTGATCATGGCTAGCTCCAATTCTGATGGATTCCGACTGTCTCTATTTCAAAGGGGTAGTTGGTCAGCTATTCAGCCACCAGCTGCAATCAGTGAGGCAACTTCCTTCAATTTCCAAATGATGAAAGGGGTAGGAGGCAAACCTTCTTATCCCGCCTTTTCATTTGGGCGGCAGGTCTATTTCCTCATTAACGGCGTATGGCAATCCATTTCCCTACCGGGATCCTCAGAAAAGTATGCTGTGACCCTGCTTCAATACAGGGACAAAATCTTAGTGGCCACAAGAGATGAGGTTTATAGGATAACCGATGGTAAAAAGGTATCCAAACTATACTCCCACCCTGACATCCGTAAAATGACCATGAGTGCCGATGGTCAATACATCTATTTATTGCACGAGAGAGCCATATCACAAATCAGTGCAGACGGTAGCCAACATCAGTACATTATCCAAAACGAGCCGCTCGGAAATTATGCCACGGTTGGTCAGACTTGTCTCTTTCTATTTCAAGATCAACTCTATTATAGTCTCAATTCACCCTTGACCCAAGTCAACCTTAAAACTGGTGACAGAAAACAAATACTGACTGACTACTACACTGCCGACCACACCTGCATGTCAGCCATGGTAGACAGTGAGGGCAGCATATGGGTAGCTACGCTAAGAGGGGCTTTCAGAGTAAAAGACCTTTCCATCCTCAACTATGATAAAGAGGTCCTGATAGAAGATGAAGTCACAGCCATCTATGAAGATGCTAATGGGGATAGGTACTTAGGCTCCAATGTCGGCTTATCGGTACTAACTAAAAATGGAAACGTTACCCATTATCCCTTTAACAATGTAGCCATCAAAAACAGAATCATGGACATCATCAAGCATGATGAAGAGATTTATTTAAGTGTCTCTTATGAGGGTATCATGAAATTCAATGGAGATGGCCTGGAACTTGTTCCCTCAAGCAAGCAATTGATCGGAGCATCAGATCTACATAGTTTTGATGGGGAGCTCTACTGCTCTGCCGGTCCTGTGATGTATCGACGCGTAGACAATGATTGGACCGTAGCATTGGATCTTCGTCCCATTAAGGAGGCCATGATTCGCAAAATCCTGATTGATGATATTCATCAGCTGTTATTGACGGATGCCGGAGTGATCAGCCTCATAGATTCCACGGTCATTCAGTCAGCGGATCTGTATAAAAACAATGTGTATTCAGCCATCAACTTTCAAAATCAACTTTACCTTGGCACCGCTGCGGGCATCTCCAGAATTGAAAATGAACAAATTATTGAATCAGGCTACTCCGTAGAATCACCCGTGTATGCACTCAGCTCTCCCAATGATAGAGATCTCTGGGTCGGCACTGGTTCGGGAATGCTCTGCTTCACTCCGCAGAACACCTATCAATACACCAAAAATAACGGACTGGTAGGAAATGAGATCAATAGAAACGCGTTTCTCTTTGCTGAGGACGGGTCATTACTGGTAGGAACAGATGAAGGCATGTCCGTCATTGACCCAACTCATAAACGAAAAGCTCCAGTGCCGAACATAGAAATTGTTGGAATAGAAGCCAATCAAAAACCAATAGATCAGTATGACCTTTCTTTCCAAATCAACAGTCTTAAGTTCAGCTTTAGGTCCACTTCCTATTACAATATTGAAGAGCTAAGTTATCGAGTAAGACTACTTGGTCTGAATGAGGATTGGGAATACATTCCCTTTGCTGAACAGAACACGGTCAGCTATCCGAATCTATCTCCCGGAGCATACCAGTTTGAGGTGCAAGCTCATATAGGCAATGGTGAATGGAGCAAAGTGGCCAGAAGTCCAAAAGTTCACATTGAAGCGGCATTCTATGAGCAAGTTTGGTTTCGGATTGTTTTTGTCATTTTCATCGTCAGTTCATTAGTTTATATCTATCGATTTAGAAGTCGTTTACTTAAGGAGCGAAATGAAGAACTTGAAAACCGTGTACTTGAAAAAACCCAGGAACTAGAACATAGAAATCGTGAACTGATTCACACGATAGAGGACCTCAAGGCTGCACAGGGCCAGTTGATCCAGTCGGAAAAACTGGCATCTATGGGTCATCTCACTTCGGGAATAGCCCATGAACTCAACAATCCACTCAACTACATCCGTGGAGGTGCCGAATGTATCATGCGAAACCTGGAAGAACTCACCGTCTTGCTCAATGGGTGGAAAAAGAGACCTGCCAATATGGAGATGATCATGGAGGAGAGTCGCATGCTGGCAGAGTCCATCCTGGAAGGTGCCAACAAAAGCACTGGTATTGTCAAAAGCCTTGGATCCTTTACAGCCGATTCACAAAACTTTTATTCTTTCACAGATTTGCAAAAAGAAGTTGAAACTTCACTGACACTTCTAAACAACGAAATCGGCTTTCGTATCATTATCAACAAAATGTTTGGCAACATCCCACCGATAGAGTGTTATCCTGCAAAAATCAACCAAATGCTGGTGAATATCCTGCTGAACTCTATCCAGTCCATTAAAGATCGGGGTGAGATCACCATTCGATACTACAGGAAAGACGATCAACGAATAGCCCTGGAAATATCAGATGATGGCGAGGGTGTGCCAACCCATCTCCATGAAAAGGTATTCGAGCCATTTTTCACCACAAAAGATTCCAATCCAGGATTAGGCCTTACCATTGCCAAATCGATCGTTCAGGAACATAAAGGGACCATTGTATTTATCTCCAAGCCAGGTCTGGGCACCAAAGTGAAAATTCAACTACCCGTCAGTCAAACCTATCATCCAGAATTGGAGGAGGAATAGTAAAAACCCTGTGCAAACCTTTAACTAAAATTCATTTTAAGAATTTTTCTTACCTGACCATTGCAATTTTCAAGTGTTCATTTAAATTTGCAGTCCCTTTGAACGAGAGGGACAAGCGAGAGTAGCTCAGCTGGTAGAGCACAACCTTGCCAAGGTTGGGGTCGCGGGTTCGAATCCCGTCTCCCGCTCATAGGAAGCTTTTAAGAACAATTGCTGAATCGTTATTAAAAACGACAAGCATAACCTTGAAAGATTGGGGTCGCGGACGGTCCGCCGCAGCGGTTCGAATCCCGTCTCCCGCTCAAAAAAAAGAGCCGCAGAAAAGCGGCTTTTCTTTTTTATGAAGGATGGTTAGAAAGTGGCCATCACATATATTAAAGAAATTGGCTAGCCAATAGCCACATCTAGAATCTAGATGGACGCCTCGGTGGTGGAATTGGTAGACACGCAGGACTTAAAATCCTGTGACCCTTAAAGGTCGTGCGGGTTCAAGTCCCGCCCGAGGTACACTTAAGCCTGATAACTAATTGATTATCAGGCTTTTGTTTTTTATAGGTGGCAGATTTGGTGGTAAAACTTTTTTTAAATATTTATTCGGAGTTTCTAAATGCCTCTAAAAATCCAAATTCCTCTCCCTCTTGGGCCTAAACAGCCGAGGATTTTTTCAGGTATAATGGCAAATACGAATGGGTTGAGTTTTATATTCTAAATCTCGACTCCAGAAAGCACTCAACCGGATCTTCATATTGATTAGCCAAAATTTTAATTACAAACAACTATATTTCTTCTATGAACGAAATTGTAGAAAAAGCTTTTTCTTATCTGGATTTGTTGGTAACTCCACCTTTAAAGGAGCTAGGAGGTCTGCTTGCCGATCAAGCCAAGATGTTTAGATATAAAAATCAACTTAGGCTTATATCCAATGTAGAAAAAATTCATAAAAAACGCGGAATTGCTCCTCGCAAAATCCCTTTAAAATTAGCCTATAATTTAATTGATGAAGCATCGTGGGAAGAAGATGAAAACTTGGTTAATATGTGGTCCCAACTATTAGCTAATGCAACAGATTCAAAAAACCCAATTAATTTTCATAATGTATTTGTGAAGATATTATCCGAATTGTCGAGTCAAGAGGCATCCTTACTTTCTAAATTCATCTCAGAGGAAGGAAAAACTCAATACCTTTTTCCAGGCAACTTAAACAGCATGCTAGGAAAAGACTCTAATGACAGTCAAGGTCGAATTATTGCAAATAATCTGGAAAGGTTAGGGATTCTCCAGTCTCAAAGGACTAATAGCTTAAAAGGGATTGGTGCGCTTAGAGCCAATTACTATATTCTGACTGATTTAGGCAGGCTTTTTATTAAAGAGTGTTCTAGTAGGCCCATCTGATTCTACACATTGGTTTATAACCTGCCCTTATTGTATTTCTTTTTTTCCAAAATTCTGGGGATTATTATATTGACATCTGTGTAAATTCATTTACTCTTTGACTATGAATGGTGTATTATCAGTCATAAAGTGAGTGCTAAAGTTAAGTTTGTCATATATGTCCTTTCCATCCACGCGGAATATATTTCGAAGTGTGGGATTATCGTAGGTAAAGTGTAGTTCGATATGATCAGTTATGTTTCGATTTTCGTGTTTAAGAACTCTTACAAGGCATTCTTTATTTGGTAATAAATGTTTGTTTTCTCCATTCGCACTTATCAAATACTTTTTGCAATAAATCATCTCAAATAGTTCAACACTGTTATTTCCTACGCTTCCATGATGTGACAATTTTACCCATTCACAAATAAGTGGGTTAGCCGGTGAATAACCTTTTTTACGTAGGCTATTAATAATTTCTGAAGGAATGGAATCAGCTAACCAAAGAATTCGTCTGTTCTGGTACTCTGAGATAAATGATATACTGCTTGCGTTTTCGACCGAGCTGTCTTCCTCCCACTTTTGCAAGTCAAAATCATCAATTGGAATGTGGTAATCACTTTGATTGGTCGAAACCGTGCTGCTGATAGTCTCACCCTCAATCCTTTCATATGGAGTGGAAATGTTCCCGTATTTTTCTCTCAAAGAATTTAATTGGTTTTGAGAGGGTGAAAGAAAAATAATTTTAAGACCAAACAATTCCACATCATTCCAGGTGTTCACAACATTGTCGTGCCAGTGAATATTTGAACCAATAAGGTAGCTTTCTAATTGCTCTCCCTGCTTGATGCTTGCTGCACCACTCCAAATGGAGGTATTATTACTACTTGCAAAGCCACGAGCTGAGTTATAGAATGCGGACTCGATTAAATTATTTTGTTCGCCATTTTCTACTGATTTTAGATAAGCCAAAATACCTCCAATGTGATCTTCATGGATATGGGAGATGATCCAAGAGCCAATCGATTCACTATTCTTTTGGATTTCTTTTATTTCATTGAAAAGTACGGATCGAAAGGTTCGTTTAAAGCCAGAATCAATGAAAACATTATGGCTCTTGTTATCTGTTCCTTTGAAATGGATGCGTGCAGCATCACCACATTCAGCTTGATAAAAAGTTACCTCCATTTCAATCCCTTTTTGCTAGTCGAAGTGATCCCTTTAATCGTTTTCCTGAATAATTGTATATGCCATTAATTACTTTGAACTCACTTTTGTCTCTACCCTTTCGCTCAGATATAAAGTTTTTCTCTCCAAGAAGCGTCCATATGATCTTTAGATTTTTGCTTTTGAGATAGTTTAAAAAGGGCTGCTTTTTAATAAGTACTTGATTTCTGTTCGGATTCAAAACAACCAGCTCACCATTAGCATCGTGAAACTCTCCATCCCTTTGAGAATACTGAAGCCCCATTTCCTTAAAAATCATTTCGCAAGGCATGTCGTAAATAAAGTGGGTGCCTGATTTATCATCACTCATTTCACCCACAGCGTCAGAAGTAGTTACGATGACCTGATAGCCCGAATCATCTAGTTCTTGCCATTCTCCTTGGTTTGACTCCTTTGACACATCAGACCAATAGTTCTCTCTATTGCAAAGACCAGTGTTTGGGTGAGGGTTTTCAGGTAACCATCTTCCCCAAAAACTTTGTTCTTTCAGCCAAGTCAAAGTAACCTCTTCCTCTTCAGTGCTAACTAAATAAGCTTGGATCAGGTACCATATTTCCTTTCTGTCAGCCTCGTACTTATCCTTTCCTATCGGCTTTGGTTCTTCCCAATTGATGTTAGCCTTTAAGTATATCCACTCCTCACCAACTTCATCTTTTCTCTCAATTATTTGTCGTGGATCGGGGAGATCTTTATGACTTACAATCCATTCAGAAACAGGAATATGCCAATGCGAATACTTCCAATCCATCCACCAGTTATTCGATAATTCAATATTTCTATCTTCATCATTGGAATTCTTCCTTGTAATAAATGCTGGATCAATATCCCGTAAATAATTTTGCCAAGGCCCTTTATAGTATTGATATTTAGTTTTTTCTCCATATGGTTCCTTAAACTTATAATTGTCAGCCACCTTCGCCATTATCTCATGAAATGCTATCCATTGATATTTCTTACCAATTCGCTCAATGCTTGCCCCATCTGTTTCAGCACGCCTTTCGGCCATGCGATCATATTCGCCATGGAGCTCTAAATCGTATCCTAAATCGAACACTCGTTTGACTATCCATCTTTTTATAGGTGTACTATCTAATGAATCATGAAGATAATTATGGCTTTTCTGCTTGGAAAGGAAGTGACTTATGAGCTTCGTCTTGAAAAAATGATATTCATTTTCATCTAGGAGCCTTTTTAATTCCCCATCCACTGTTTCAGTACCTTCTTCAAAACTTTGTATCCATTCATTGTACTTGTCCAGAGTGAGTCTCCTAACTAGGTTTTCTTTGTTTTGAGAGTACATGCTTTTCAGTTCAATAAGTTGTTTATAAGCTCTTATCGCCTGTCTCGCATCTTTTCTTAAGTTTTTCAGAAAGTCTATATATGCCAGGTCAACTTTAAAACTTGAACGCTGAAAGCCTCTCAAAGCACTTGAGATCGTATATTTTCCGAAATCCCACTCGAGAACAGAAAACGAAATCTTGTTTTGCATTCTCCCATTTCCCTTTTCGAAATCGGGAGTATTATAATCAAGCTTATAGGTTTTGAGCTCATCTTCATCGGGAATTGACTCTGGCATATTACTCCCATACGGTGGCTGTATTCTGTTTATATCTCCGATCAGCTCAATACCTTGGTGAACTGCATATTCCACGGTATTCTTAGCGTAATCTCTGAGTAAAACATGCTCAGGGGGATTCTTCGAGAAAACACTCGTAAGAACATACTGAGCAATTTGCTTGAGGGACTCTGCTTTTGTGGTCCTTAATGCGCATCCATAGGCAACAGCATATAATCTTTCGAGTATGTATAGATCATCAATTCCTTCAAAGGCATTAAGGACTTTCAAGAGGGTTTTAGGTTGTTCCTGCAATAGGTTTACCAAGGCCTTAGTTGTCTGATCTCTAAGAGATCGTTTGGTCGATGATAGTACCCAAGCCAACGTCTGAGCTGTCAATCTTGCTGTTTCATCATCTGTTTTGTCCGAGATATGATCTTGCCAAGCCCAATCAATTAATCTACGTATAGGATGTGCATTGCCATAATCGTCAGATGAAGAAAAATAATGTAAGTGTAGTTGCCAAAAGGAATCTCTTTCCGGCATATTCATGCCCATCATTCCTCGATGGAATCGGTCGCTATTGAAAGGATGGTTGTTATAAGATGTTAATTCTATCAAACTGAAAAGCCAGGAATCTTCATTCAAGTAGAACAGATCGCTCTTAATCCAATTGTTCAGCTTATCCAAATCCATCGATGATGACTCTCGCCACCTTAGACTATCAACAAATAATCTACTAACAAGTTCTTTGTTTCCACTAAAGTCATTTTCTTCATTCTCATGAAAAACCCAATTGAATACCTCAAAAATCTCCAACTGATACTTTTCGGGTAATATAATGGCAATGGCCTCAAGGGTGCCTCTATGATAAAAAGATCCGTTTTCTATAAGTTTTCCTAGACGCTCTTCGTGGAGAAATGCCTTTTTGATTGCCTCTGAATTCTGATATGGCTCCAGAAGTTCTTTTGCGACTAAGAAATCCCCAAATCGTTCATAAGAAAAATAAATAAATTCTATTTTTCGATCGCAACTGTAATCGTCATATAGGTTTTGAATTAAAACACCTTCCAATATCAGATCATCTAATAGATTAGGGCAGTTCGCATATTTAGAGTCAAAGAACTCTACAGCCTCGCTCAGCTTGAAAACCGTTCTTCCCTTTTCATCGAAACAAGCTATCGCTAATTCGTGTATGGCTTGTTTAAGTATGTGATTTCTGCGAGCATATTCTTCCCTCTTGGAGATTAGTTTTTGGATAACTGCCTCTTCATAGAGATCGAAAATCTTTCCAATACCATTAAATCCTGATGGAAACTTTTTTTGACCAGCTTGTTTCAGGCCATCACATATTAGCAACAAAAAGAGTGGCCTTGTGAATTCTGGTGACAGGAGGGGGAAGTTCGGTTGCTCTAGATCATAGTGTTTACAAAACAAGCGTAGAGCTTCATACTCATTACCTTTAAAGCCTTGGTGTTCTATTTTCGCAATAGTTTCATCTGCATCAAGTTGACTTGGAATAATAGAGGAATAGTATGTGCTACGAACTGATACGGCAAGACCTATGTATGAAAATTCCGACACTTCTTTTACAAAACCAGAAAGCTCGTTGAACCACAGTCGCTTTCCGTCGCCTTCATTTAAAGCATCTATTAAGATTAAAGCTCGGCTACCAATTTGCTCGCCTATTGAATTCAGGGAAGATAAGAATTCTTCTTTGGTGCATGAAAGTCCCAATTGATCGAAAATGTTCTGCCACACACTTCTACCATTATGAAATAATTGACCAAGCAATAATATTGTAGGCTGCTCATTACGACCTCTTTCATGAGCGATATCCCCAAACAGATGAGATTTTCCTGATCCTGCTTCCCCTTGAACAATTAGGCAAGGGTGATTCGATAGCGAAATATTGATTTCATTAAGATTTGAGATAAAAGTATGATTGAATCTCTGGATTTGATTTAGCTTGTGAATTTCCTTTTCAAAAGGAGGGTTATAGCTGTAGTCTTGCTTTGATGGTCTATTTGTTTTTTCAATTTCCCTGCGCTGATCATAGAGTTCATAACTTTTTTCTCTTGCAGCTTTACTCAAAGCGTTTATCCTATCCTTATAATCTGAAATATCAATGGTTTTATCTGGACTCCAATCAATAGTAGGTAACCATTCAATCAAATCCTTTTTTAAAGACTCGTATCCTAACTCAATCTCTCTAATGGTTTCGTAATGCTTAGATGATGAGTAAAATCGAGCTGTTAACCACTCATCAAATAAGTGGGTAAGGCGAGATTTAAATATCCTGTCTTTTGTCAGATCATTGAATAGCAAAGCTATGGGCAATCTGAAATTTAATTTCGAATCAAATCTTGGACCCAGATTGGCAATAGCCGTTTTAAGGTGCTTACTAAAGAAAGAGGGCGTTAACTGATGCTTGCCCAAATAACTAAATGATAATTCTTCTAGGTAATTTCTTTTTATGATTTCATTGACTGTGTCCAAGTATTGACAATAGATAACCTTACCTTTCTCTTCCTCCCTATACCGGGTAAAGATTCCAAATAAGTAAACCTCATGATCTGATTTCAGAAACACCCCGCTTCCGGAGAAGCCTTTGACGGACCATTCTAAATAATCATCTTTTAGTTCAACCTGAAACCTATTGCTTTCGGTCATTTGTTGGAGCCAAGTGGGGTTAATGCACGCTAATTCCTTTCCTTGGGTAGCGTTGGGAAAGCCTTTAAGTGTAAATTCATTTAGATCCAACCGATCCCTAATAGCTCTAATTTTTGGAAGAGTTCCAGTTACAATCTCCACCATTTCCTTTTCAAAAACGAGAATAGCAATATCCTCATCTGCAGATGTTGAAACTAAAGAGTAATCTATCTCCTTTTCTAAGGAAATATATTTATTGGAGTTTGGGTCAAGGAAATCAACTAAAACTAGTTTTCTTGGGGATGTAAATGATTCTGAATTTTCAAATAAGTTATGAGCTGCTGTGAGAACATAGATTTTATTATATAGCTCAGAGCCATGATAGATAATCCCTGTTCCAATAGGAAGCTTACTCGAAATGGATTTAATTCTTACCGTAAGGGTGGATAATAATTGGTCGTTGGCGGCAGTCATATATTCCTTTTTTCAATTTCTTATTAACCCATCAGACTTTAGACGTGAATCAGGTAAATCAAATAAATTTTGGGTAATCCCACCAAGAACTCTGATTAAACTAGAAGTAGTGGATTTTTCTCCATGACAACCATTATCATTATTAGCGGAATGAGTTATGAATATAGTAAATTATCGCGTTGTATCAGTTCTAAAATTCAAATCAAGTGGAAGATCGAAAAGTCTATTTTGGAGGTTACCATTATGGTCATGACAGTTTACTAAATCGCTTTATTGAGAAGGGTATCTGGGAACAAGGTGGAGAGGAATCAGATGGAGTTTCTGCTGTACCAGTGGGATCCATTTTCTTTCTTAAAACCACTTCTACAAAGAAAAAAACCCTTTTCTTAACTGCTGCTGGACTTGTAACTGACAACCCACAAGATGGCTCAACTTTAATTATTAATTGGATTTACAAACCTCAAGACCTGGAAGAAGTAAGAATTCCGAATCTTGCTGCAAATTATCCTTCACGATTTGGTGAGTTTAACAAAGAACATCACTTATTAATCTCAGAGTTCTTTCAACCCTATCGATTTGAAAAATTGCTGAACCCAGAACCTACTTGGGAATTACTTTATTATTGGGTCAATGATGAAAGGACCGATTACGGGCCTGGCATTTGCTTATCCAATAGGTTCAATATTCAATTGTATTGGGAAAATGGAGAACCTCCTAGCTTATCCCTTACAAAAAACCATGACTATATCCCTAACTTCTTCGGTCACCAAGTTTCTAATCTCTCCGTAATAATTGGTGAAAATGGGGCTGGGAAAACTAATCTGACGTATTCAATTATTTCAAAATTAACAGGCTATAAGCACATTTATGGCTATGAGTATGTCTTGGTTTTTTACAATGGTGTTGATAAAATATCTATCCATGAAAGCCTTACCACTAATGGTGATGCCAAGGAATTAAGGGTTAAATCAAGCCTCCCTATTCGTTATGATGTTATAAAATCAGAAAATGGCAGAGGTTTTTATGGTCAACCACATGAAGTAGAACTGCTACCGGAGGACTCAGGACTTATCTACTTCAATCCTATCTACGATTTCCGTGACTACCCTTATCACTTCGATACTCGTAATTTCTCTGACGTATCATCCAATTACCTACTTTTCAATGACAATCAATACCGCAATACTGGAGATTATGACATGATGGCCTTACACAGATCACAGGATATTCACAGAAACATTAATCTTTTGAATCTTCTACAAGAGAGTTTGGCCGTTATTGACCAGATCAATATTCCTGATCGCCTCGAAATCGAAGTGTTAAAGACAAATAATATTGAAAAAAGTGATCTAGGATGGAAAGCAAGATCTTTGATGGAATTGATAAGAACATATGGCTCCTTGACAGCCGGAGGGGTTCATAATACTAATATTGATAAATCCAGAGATTCAGAAAGCAAATTGGAAATGGCTCTGAAGGAAAAAGCCATTACGTGGTTGCTAATTAATCTATTTGACCATTTTTTCTACTGCTATGCAGACATAAAGGATCTAGACGATGAGCTCTTAGGATTAACGTCTGAAGATTTTGTTCATTTTAGAGGGAATAATCTTAATGTGGAAAAATCTCTTGATTGGCCTACAATAGGTGTAGAACAGTACCGCGAAATCGTTTTGGATTTCTTCGACAGACAAAAGTTACTTCAAGACAAAGAACCCAATTTAATTATCAAAATTAGAAGGTTGATTGAAATTGTTATAGCACATGCAGTAGTAAAGGAAGAGAATGAAGCTACATTCATTTTACCAATTGAACAGGGTTATGAGTTCTTATCAATATGCGAAGAATATGCTTCAATTTTTCACAACAAATACCGAAAAAGCATAACACGCGTTCAATGGAGAAATATTAGTTCAGGAGAACTTAGCCTATTAAATCTATTTTCAAGAATCCATTTTGGAATAGAAAACCTTAATACCGAAAACAACCAATTTACAGTTCCTAAGTCCATATTTCTTATAGTTGACGAAGGCGATCATGGGCTACATCCCCAATGGCAGAAACAATTCTTAGATACTCTTCTTAGTTTCTTAAAAAGCTACGAGGACATTAAATTTCAAATTTTCATTGTTTCTCATTCTCCTATCATACTTTCTGATATTCCAAAATCACATGTGGTCTACTTACAAAAGAATACTGAATCCTTAAGTCAAATAAGATCAGACGAGCATTCGGAAACCTTCGGATCGAATATTCATACACTATTCCGAGACACTTTTTTTATTAGAGACGGCTTGATCGGTTCATTTGCCAAAAAGAAAATAGATGAGCTTTTTGAAAGGGTTAGCAAGGCAAAATCATTAGATGAGAACGAGATAGATCTACTATTGAAAGAGATAGAACTAATCGGTGAGCCAATACTTCGTAAAGCCCTCCAGGAAAAGCTCTATGAAAGTCGGGGTTATGATGAGTTAGAAGAATACTATGAAAATCAATTGAAACGGATTCGAAATATAAGGAGATGAGAAGACTGGAAGGAATAAATCAAACAACTGATGTTCTAGCTTATAAACATCGAAAATCGCTAAGTGATAATTCTGGAGGATTTCGATGCCCTAAAAAACAACTCGAAAAGTTCTTGAAAAAGAAGCATCAACGAAAATGGAAGACAGAGTTTATCACTAAAATTATTGCGGATTTTGAGAAAATCATCGTCGCAAAACCCATGGAACTTTTCCGTTTAGCTAAAAAGCTAGGACCTGTAACTAATGCTAATTTCTCAAAATTCATTAGACAAAATCTTAAATACGAAAAGTTTAGATCAAGTAAGTTAGCTCTAGATTTCATTGGTAACCTGGGTATCAAATCTTGCCCTTATTGTAATGCCCAGTATGTATTGTCATTAGATAAAGAAGGGAAAGCTCTATGCCAATTCGATCATGTAATATCGAAAGACTTATACCCCTATCTTTCAATTTCTTATTTCAACTTAGTTCCTTGTTGTGCTTCCTGCAATCACATGAAATCAAATACGGACGTATTAAATGAGGCTAGTTTTGTACACCCTTTCAACGATTCTTTTGCTGATAAAATCTTATTTAAGGCTTCTCCCAGTGCAATTAATAAGTTCTATACCAATGGTAGAACTGTAAGGGGGGATGTTAATATCATAATCGATAAACTGGACAATGTAGATTATCATTTAGATACTTTCAAGCTTCTAGAAGTCTACAATGAACACCATGATTATATAGATGAAATCTACCTTAAATCAATCATGTACAATTCATCACGTAGAAAAGAACTTACCAGGTTATATGTACACACAAAACAAATGACACAAGAAGAACTTGATAGGTTAATATATTCTACATATATGTCAAAAGAAGATATCAACAAAAGGCCTCTAGCCAAATTCCAACAGGACTTGATCGATCAATTTAATGGATTAAACTCTTGAAGCGATTACAATAAATAGTTCTCGTATATAAAGTATTTGGTAATAATCCGTTCATAGTAATGGTTAGGCCTTATTTTTTGAGATTCCTTATCAATCAAACTTCTAATTACCTGAATTAAATTACTCTGCGCTGCAGTAGATGGAGACTTTTGCCCGTTAATCAATTGTTCAATTTTTAATCGATACAAAGTCAAGAACTTTATTTCTTGTTTGGTGAAGAACTTATTATCAAGGACATTTAAATTTATTTTGAAATTATAATTCTTTTCTATTGGCTTAGTTTTCACCTTGTTTCCTAAGTAGTCTGAACCTAGATCAAAATACCAGTGGTACCTTCCATTCCGATCTATATCGTAATCAGCAAGGTTAGTAAGTAAGTCTCTGTTATTACTTTGTATTAAATCTTTCAAAAGACTAGTAACATGCTTATATCCTAGCTGCTTACATAGCACTTTAATCTTTTGCCTTTCCTCTATTTCTGTAGATCTAATTGGCCTTTGATAAGGTGGCGTATTATTTATTATCTCTTTTATGATTGAATTTAACTCTACCGCTATATTTGATTTATTTTCGTGTCTTCTCATAATCTCGTCAAAATTAGTAGTATTGAATTATTCAAGCATTCCTCATTACTATAATGGAATTCGTTTCGACTCACAACTGGAGTTAAAGTTTGCTCTACTCATTGAACATAATTTCGTTTATGCTGCCCATCCTAAAGAATTTTTCCAGAAAGATCTGGAGACAGGTAAAATCATTCTTACACCTGAGATTCATTCATATAAGCCTGACTTCTACATTCGTTCATTAAAAGACAACATTGCCTCATATATTGAAATTAAACCAAGTCCAAGATTTGAAAAATCTAAAGAATTGAGACTGAGTATAATGACTGAAAACCTAGCTCAATCCGATACCGATTTCAAGTGGATCTTTGAAGATCAAATCGTATTGCCTAATGATCAATACGAAAAATTAAAAATGTTAATTGCTAATCAGAGCTTAGAAAGAAAATTCTATAATCTGGCAAACAAGTTCTATCGTAACCTCTACAAGTATCCATTTAACCTAATAAAAGGTTGGTCTTTTCAGGAATACAAGAGCTTTTTACATGAGGGCACATATCCATTTAGAGAAGAGTAATATTTGATAGGCGTAGCAATTAAATGCGACTTAAGATCCTGCGAATCTGCAGTATTATTAAAATTGCAGCCCCCTTAACGTAAACATTCATCTGAAAAGGAGAAATGCCAAGTATCAAGGTGTTAGTTATAAACTATTGCGAGAATTTACTCCAAGTATCAGGTTCGAAACCTTTAACTTTGGTTAATCGTTTTAACGAACATAGTGCACTTTGCACGTACATTAGCAGAAAATAAAGATAGCATTTCCTAAAGGACTTGCTATTTTTTGCCCTTATTGCGAGCGGTAACCCTTGGGATTAATTGATTGCTTTGAATTTCGTGATAAGAGATTTAATTACTCTATAATACCGTCAATTGGGCGATAGTTAATGAACTGTAAATGATCCCTCGCAATTTAAAGAAGGCCTTCAAAAGCCTACGTTTAGTTGGTTCTAACTGACTCCTCGAGGGTAACTATTTTCTGCGACGTAAGATCTGCTGTTACTCTTCAATGATTAAATTCAGTATATTTCATTGACACTAAATAACTGATTAAAATGTTGTCTATGCCGATGATATGTAGATCTATTTAAATAGATGTAAGCCTCAAAATGTAAATTATAAATTTAAAAACTACTCCCATCGATTATTAACGGCTTATTAACTTCCCTTTGTCCGCTAAATATTGTTTTTAAAGAATTGAATAGAGTTTTCTGGAATGGATTGAGACTATTATCTAAAATTTTAGGAGCTTCTTTTAATACGCTGGAACTGAAAGCACCTCCAGTTCTCCAATCCATGCCCTTTGGTTGTCCCCAGCCCAACACATTATATCCAAATGGAGCGTTTTCAATATCATCGTATATTGATCCCAAACTTCTGACAATTGCGTCATTGAAATCTGCGTTATGTGGAGCTCCCCAACTTATAGATTGTCCTGGTTCAACAGCTCTAGGTTTTCTTATAATCGCATGTGTAAGATAAGTTCTTGTAAAACCCATTTCTACAGTTTTTGAGGTCTGCTTTCGACCAAAACCTGTAGAAAATGCTTTCAGAGTATTTATACTTTCTATTTTTCGAATTTTCACTTGAAACCCAATTGCACTATTAGTATCGATAGCTCCATCTCCTTTCAAGAAATTTCCAGCAATAATGTCTAGGTCACCTGGTTTGCTATGAGGCCATTCTGGAATAAGATCTTTGGTTTTAATTTCTATTCCAATCCAACAGTTTGGATATTCAATGCCAACGGATCTAAAAAACTGATAACAAAGCGTGGAATTGGTTAAGAGCTTTCTTACAATATCTAATTCACCAAACGAAAACAATATTTCGTTTTCTTCACTATTAGAACTATCCTCACCAAAAGTGAATTTATATTCAGTCTTTCCCGGTTCAAGTTCAAATCGTTGATAAATCGTAACCGGTTCTATTTGGATTTTAGCCATAAATTCAGTCTGTAAATATCTTAGAACTACTTAGTTGAAGTTACTAAATATGCAGGGATTTCCATTTATGAACAGCTCCATTATAAACCTAAGAATAGCTTTAGCTGAACAATTATGAAATAAAAGTTTCTTTCAACAGATATTAAGAAATGAATGAGATTACTCATTAGAATAATGAGTTATGGAGCCGCAAAGTTCTGCTAAACTCAACGATAGTAGAGGTGTGAAATATTAACGCTTTTGAGAGCATTAGATCATGCACTCATCAGAAAAGGAAAAATACTTACCTCTCTCTTCTGTAACAATGATATGGTCTAGGAGTGATATTTCCATCACTTCACAAGCAGCCTTTACCTTTTTGGTTACATTCAGGTCAGCTTGTGACGCCTTGAGATTTCCTGACGGATGATTGTGGGCAATGATAATTGATGACGCATTTGACATTAAAGCATGCTGCATAATGACCTTCACATCAACCACAGTTGATGATATACCTCCTATGCTAATTAAGGCATATGACAATGGTTTGTTGCCACGATCTAAGTTAAGAGAAATGAAGGCCTCCCGGTAATTGAGAGCCACCGGCCAGATTGAACATAGTAATTCAGCAACGTCCCTTGAAGAGTGGATTTTGATCTGTTCGAAATGGGCATCTGGTTCTTTCACTATTTGAATTTCCTGGATTGATTTTTTGAATGGTTGGATAATTTGTTCTTGTGACATTGGTATATGCATTAAGTGAAACATGATTTATGCCTCACCTACATCAAGAACTCAATGACCAAAAGGAAGCGCAATAAACAAGTATAGGCCAAAGGGAAGGCTTTATGGCGAACCTTTTCAGTGGCATTTAGGGATGGGAGTACTTTGAGGGCTTGATGTTAGCTTTGTATTGAATTAATTTTTCATTGGGATATTTGTGTTTTTATCTATTTGTTGCGTTATTCAATATCTTAATAACTTTTATTCGCCTAATGAAAACTATAAGTACCACATTTCTATTGTTGCTTTCTGGAATTGTCTTTGCTCAATTAAAGTACTCTGGATCTAGTTTGGGTATAGGGACATCTAGCCCAAGTTCTAGATTAAACGTTCATGGATCTTCTGCAAATCTTGAAATTAGTAACCCTACTGAAAGTGAATCAGGAATACTATTTTATGATCACGGATACGAGAGTTCTCAATATGCCAAAATTCTGTTTGATTGTGCAGGGTCTAATGCTCTAAACTTTTATTTCAAAAGTACAACTCCGTCACTATCACTTAGCGGCAGTACCGTTACAGTAAAAAATCATTCTTTCTCAACAACTGCTTTAACACTTAGTGGAAATCTTTACACCTCTGTTGGAAACGCTCAGCTTGGCTCTAATAGTACTCCATGGTATCAGGGAAGAATTAGGTATTTATATCGTGACTATGAATATTCACTTTCAGATAAATCGGTCAAAAAAGAAATCAAACCAATTGAACATGGAATAGGTATCATAAACAAACTAAATCCGGTCTCATACTTTATGCGCGATACCTCTAATACAAAAAAACAGTATGGATTTATTGCTCAAGAAGTTAATGAGGTTTTGCCCGAACTTACTTCATATGATGAAGAAATGGATCTAATGTATCTCAATTATGAGGGAATTATTCCGATTCTGGTTCATGCATTACAAATGCAACAGAAACATATTGATAAACTTGACAGCATCATTGCTTTTCGGGGACCAAAAAACGAGAAAAATACCGAAGATGTCTCTGAGCTCAATTCACCAACATCTAGGTTAGGTCAGAATCATCCTAACCCATTCAATAAATCAACAAAAATAGATTTGTACATTAAGCAAAAAGCAATATCTGCATATCTCTATATTTTCGATTTCAACGGAATACTAAAAAGATCATTTACCATTACTAATCGGGGAAATTCATCAGTTCTGATTGAAGCCAATCAGTTTAGTCCAGGTATTTACCATTATTCGTTGGTTGTTGATGGTAAAGAGGTTGATACAAAAAAAATGATTTTGACCAATTAGGATGATTTCAACTCATGATAAGATATTGATTATTATTTTATCTCTGGTTACAACTCTTGTAACGCTAGGAGGATGTAAAGAGGACATTTCAAGTCCTCGAGAAGCAGACACTACCGATATTGATAGCGTAGATTCTTCTTTGATAATTGATAGCACCTTGATTTATCCAAAATGCATACCTTCAGCTTCTAATGAATACAATACCTCTGCATGCTTAAATATATTTTTCGCTAAAGCTATTGATAATTCAGGAACGGGATACGTCGCTGTTGCAATTGATCCAGAAGATGTAACTATAGGAACAGAATGCCAACGGTTTGAATTACCAATGGATGGGATCGAAGTCTTGTATTTGAAATCCAAACAAAATCCGGACAGCGTTTATTTCAATTTTTGTTCAGATGCATGTTGCGCCCCCAATTATGCAGAGCCGATCAAATATGATCTTTTGAAAGGATCGCTTGAGGTATCAAGTGATCTAGAGAAAGTAACGTCTGAAATGGGTGAATTCCATATTTCAGCAAGACTTGATACACTACATTTTTCCGATGGAACTGCTGATACAACTATTACTAACATTATTGTAAATGAAATTACTGTAGGATGGTGGCCAGGATAATTTTTCTTTTAATTCTTCTTCAATCTCAGTATATAACTCTAAAAGCTCAGCTTTTGGAGTTAGAAATGTGTAACGATTTTTTCACTGAAAACGATATTAACAATCTTCCAACTGCACCACCAGGTGGTATTCAACTTCCTCCCGGTGGCGGGACTCTTGAATTTCAGGTCAATCACCATGTTTTTTACGATGCCTCTGGTGATCCAAACTCAATTGATATGGACGAGGAAATTATAGCGCGATTAATGGATGACCTTAATGAAGAATTTACTGCAATTTCTGTTGAGTTCCGATTGGGCTGTATTTATTATCATAATAGTAACACATACAACAACTCATTAATCAATAATCTTTTAGCCGAAGCTCATGGAATTTATGGTATTCCTGGGTCGTTTAATGTATACTATTCTAATTCAGGAGCGTGTGGTCAAGCGTACATCGGAGAACGATCATTTGCCTACAGTGGCATATCAATAACCGATATTTGTGTTCAAACTGAAAGTAAAACTTTCGTTCACGAATTCGGTCATAGGTTTGGTCTACTACATACACATGAGGGTAATTACTCATTAAGTTGCACTCAAGGCAATGAATTAGTCGATGGAAGTAACTGTCTTACAAAAGGCGATAGAATATGTGACACACCAGCTGATCCAAATTTGCAAGGGAGAATGTCAGGTTGCTCCTATACCGGGACTTGCACAGATTCGAATGGTGATACATACAATCCTCTAACGAATAATTACATGAGCTATGGAACAAGGGAATGCTCAACAAGCTTTACAAGTGATCAATATGCCATAATGAGTGTATTAGCAAATGGTTCGAACTTCAGTCAGTTTCTGATTTCAGAGAGCAACCTTGGAACAAAGACTTACAGCTCCAATAATCAGATAAGTAATCAAGCGGTTACCTATAGTAATTTGACCATAACAAGTGGAGCTAATCTAACCATAGATGCATGCGAAATGACCATTGAGAATTCGCTTACAATAAACCCGGGATCACAGTTAACCATTGATAATTAGACCGTAAGATGCAGCCCCAATCATATTCAACCTTCTAAAGCACTATGGACTTGAATCATACACTCCCGAGAGAATTTCCTTGTTGGCATTCCTGTAGAGTTTTCAGGCTGATTTTCTTTGGGACATAAAACATGAAGGATATCTACCGTCTTTTAACACCATACCAAATCTGCCTGTAACATCAACATTTCTAAATCATTTAGAATAAGGCTGGTTTGCGCTGATCACTCGAAGCAAAGTATTCCTAGAACAAATTCGTCAGTGTCCAGATTATACCAATGTTAGCTTTGCATAGATCAAGATTCGCTGAGTTTGGCTTGAAATTAGCTCTAGCTAGCTGAGGTGGTGTTCAGCTTGGCTGAAGTAATTAAACCCATTTTAAATCTTGGCTCAAGTTCAACGTAAACTGGCTGATGATCCGCAACATTTGACAAGTTGATTTACGATATTTGAACAACTACCCGATTTTAAATTCTCGACTATTGACTATACAGTACGCTTCAGACCTTCACCTTGAATTTCCTGCCAATCAACAATATCTCCTTAAGAATCCCATTGAGCCTATCGCAAAGGTTTTGTTACTCGCTGGAGATTCGATATTACTAAATGATACAGTGAATAGCTCTAAGGTCTTGGATCTATTATCTGAAGGTTTTGAGAAGGTCTACATGATTCCTGGTAATCATGAATTCTACGGAAAGCATTTCCCAATTGCTGCAGCACTACCTTCATTCAGGAAACAGGTCCGAGAGAACATGCATTATGTTAATAATGAAACGATTATAATTGGTGATGTGAGGATTCTATTCACAACATTGTTCTCACAAATTCCTGATAGTGAATCAAGCAATATCAAAAAGTCAATTCAGGACTTTCATAGAACCAGGTACCACGAAGACTCTATGCTTTCTCTTTCAATAGATGAATTTAACCACTGCCATAAAGTTTGCCTGGGTTATTTGTTACTTGAATTAGAAAGACCATTTTATGGCAAGACTGTAGTGGTAAGTCACTTCCCACCATTCACTAAAAAATGGATCAAGGACTATCCTGAATTTCCTATGGATCTCTCTCCATATTTTCATGCAGATCTAGAATGGGTCTGTAAAGAGCATGCGATTGATCATTGGATATCCGGCCACACACATATAAACTTTGAGTCATTTAAAATTGGTAATACCTGGATGCATAGTAACATGCTCGGCTATGTGGAGCACGATGACTATAATCAATTTAACAAGAGAGCCATTCTAGATATTTGAATCACTCCTGTCTCAGTTTCTTTGATCTATCAGTTCAATTTATGTGTATCAAAGGGCTTGGATTGGATCGCATCAAAAAAGACCTTACCATTATTCTCTTCCTTTGACATCATGATAAATTACCGAATGTATGTTGTCATTGGTGACTTGCAAGTACAAAGGGGTGTAAATTGACTTGTTAGTTCTTCTTGGATCAAGATTAACTGGATTCCGCTAACATATGGCTCACGGCCGGCTGCTTCTAGCAAAAGATTGGCTCAATTGTAGCTCAACCAAAAAGAAATTTGGCTGCTGCAGATATATGGTTTGTTCAGAATAACTGAAGCACTTGAATACTAAGTAAAAATTTGCAAGTAGAAGGAGTTATTTTCTATAGAGATAATGTAATGCAATCGTTTATCGATCAGAATCAATAATTGAGGATGAACTTTTAAGTCCTCGAATGTAATTTCTCCAGTATGCCTGATTTCATACAATTCAAACCTTAGTTCTTTCAGTATGAGATGGCTGCTTAAAGTGTATTTCATAAGGCTTAAAATTGAAAGAGGGATACTCTGAACCCTCTCTCTGTGTTTACCTATAGACAAGAAGTTTCAATTCACCTCAGGCTGTTTACTATCTATGAATGCTTCAATTAATTTCTCCATATTATACTGGATGTCGATATGCATTGGGGTTATAGTTCTATGTTGTTTGAACACCAATCCATCAAATGGATCAAACTTAAAAAAGTGCATGTTAAAGTTTAATTTCTCAAACAAGTAACGCATAACACTAAGCGTATCAATATTGAAATTGTAAGTTTGCCCTACTACGTGGGTGTGAAACCTTATGTTGCCGTTATCACAGAACAGCTTTATCATATCGTTGGTTTGAAGATATCGTTCGATAAAATGTAGATATCGCAATACCTGTCCAGCAACATTCAAATTCAATTCATTACGCTTTAGCTCTACAATATGAATATCAAAGTACTTATTATTATCACCGGTTGTGTGGTGATAACAGAGTAAATCGATGTAGCCAGCATCACCTGCATTAAACTCTGATGAAATGGATACTTCACCGTGGATCTCTTCATTTTGACCAAGTGCGTATTCCAGAATACGGTCTTGTAATAAAGTAATGCCATCTTCATTTGTTTCTAATAGTGATTGATGCAGATCCTTTTCCTTTTTAAAATAAATATTCGACATGATCATTGTTGGTTTAGTTATTCAACATAAGTACTCATCAAGTACATTTTGGTATCCTCCAATGCCATCTCCCTCACCTGAGGATAGTTCCAGCTTGGATAGCTAACGGTAATTCTAGTTTCAGCCTTCTCGAAAACCTGAAGGGCTTCAGCATAAATTTCCATGTAGTCAATTTCATTTTGGTCGATTTTCAGATCCTGTATCAACCCAAAAATGATCGGATTTAATTCATGATTACTCATACTCTTGTATTGATTAGTTAAAGACAGATTCTAATTTTAAAATTCTCTTGGGGGAAGAGGGGTGTGTATCTAGTACCCCTTCAATCCAACTCTTCTTGGTTTCTCGTTGACTCATTTTATGAAGAAATGACATTAAGCCATCTTTAAAACCGTGAGTTGCAGAAAACCAATCTGCTCTATACTCCTCGTATCTTGAGATACTCAACACTATCAGGTTAATCAAGAATGTAATAAGCTGAAGAGGAAGTAACACTAGCAAAAAGGGTAATCCAATGATCATCAATGGAGGAAAACCTTTACAAAAGCCCACAATAGAGTCAAGAATTTTAATTAGGAAAATCATTGGTATTTGAAGTGTCGATCTCACACTTGAGAAATAAGAATCCCGGTATTTCATATGTGCATATTCATGTGCAATGACTCCCCTTAATTCATCAGCTGAAGTAGATTGAATCAATGCTGAATGGAATACCATATAGTGTCCAATCACAAAAGCATTAGCTTCCATATTTTCATCGATCACACTTAGATAAATTCCTTTTAGATAATCCACCTCTTGAGCCACTTCCTCAATGGCTGGCAGGAGTAATTCTCGTTCACTTTCCAAAAGCCTTCTACCTCCATAAAAGCGAATAACAATGGGTGTAAACATGACTGACAACAGTGAAAGCACTACCCAAACAACAGATATTACTCCCCAGGTAACAAAGACATACAGCATTGTCACGTCAATAAAGAATCCTACAGCCAATAGGGCTACAAATGAAAAAAAGAATAATGGAAGCGCCGTTTGGAAAATCGTGCATAGCACAAATACGATAGCTCGTTTAATTAATGTTATCATGATTATAAATAGTTGATTTGAACTTTCTTTATTCTTGACTTATCCTTTTGGCAAATGAAGCATTCGCCCACCTTCAAGCTTTTTAAATCATCAGGATGAACATGGAATTCTCTGGTGTTTCTGGCCGACCCTACATTCAAAGATTGTCCCTCTTTAAGCTGCTGAGTTATTTGAATACTTTGCCTGGTTCCGAAGTACTTACTCACACTTTCAGCGGTATTATTGCTGTGTACCCGGTGACATATCAATAGATTGGCATTGTTTAAAATTTGGTCTGACCATTCCTTGAGATCCTCTAGTGATTGAGTTCCTACAATGGTGTGAGCACCAAATTCTCTTCCCTGGTTAATGAGGTTCAAAACCTGACCACCAGCAAACACACTGAATTCATCGAATATCAAGAGAACAGGCTTCCTGACACGCTCAATGGTAGATTTGATATCATTGATCACCACCTTCCCAATGAAAGAAGCAAACTCCGGAAATTTTAGTGCTGGCAATTTGAAGTAAACAGATTCATTCCGGCTGATAATGTCCTCTAGCACAATAACATTGGAGTCATGTTTGGTGATGTAATCTCCAAAGTCGCTATGAATCACCATTGAAAGATGATTATAGATGCCCTTCAGCTCACTGGACTTGATTGAGTCTGTTAGGTTAACAATATGTTCCACAAGGGAACTTCTAGAATTCCTCGCTTCTTTAATAAGGTTGCTGGGATTGAGCAGATTCAATAGAGTCTCCAAAGTAAACTTTTGGTCTTTCTCCTTGAGTAATTTGAGTGTAATCTGGAGATAGTCACTAGCAAGCGTTTTGTAGTAGTCACTTTCCCACTGGTCTTTTATACAAATGATTCGATCTTTAATTTCGCTAGGAGAGCCTTTCAGAAAATCATACGACGAGTGATCTAAACAATTGAAGCCATGTATTTTCCCATTAGATTCAGTATGTAAGAATTCAATTAAATCATCTGAAGACTTACCATCCACATAGATTATTGGAAAGCCAAGATTCTTAAATGCCTTATAGAAATTTTTTATAGTTACAGTTTTACCTGCTCCTGTTGTCCCTAGCAGTAGACAAAACTTACTAATGTCCTTAGTTTCCAGTCGAAAATCAGATTTAAAAGACTTACCGATTAAAAACTCAGCCTCTCTATCTTTTGTCAGATGTGTATCCTTGTTCTGTTGAACTCTTACTGAATTGGAAGAACTTTTGGCCCATCTGATCAACAAATAGGCCATGAAAACAAAAACTGATCCTACCAATACATAGAGCTTATAGTCTTCCCAATTCATATCAATTCTCTAGTTTCAATAAAGTCTATGCCGTCAAAACAGCTATTCAAATAATCCATCAATTCCCGAGGAACGAAATAAACCACCTTGTCTATCTCCATATTCTTCAAATAGAAATTTCGAATATTCTCCATTCTATTTTTTGACTTCCTGCTCAACTCTATCTCCAGTGAAATTCTTTCCTTCCCATGCCTCAAAATCATATCTGGATAGTGATCCCAATCACAATTTTTTCTTATTTCTCTCTCAGTCATAAAGGACTCTACCCGATCATTTCCACACATTCCTAGAAACACATCCACAACTGATAAATCATGTTTCAATGTCGCTATATGTAGCTCTCTCAACTTCTCATTTTCAGTAAACTTTGCTCCATCTGTAGTACATGTAAAGACCCCACACTCATTATGAAAAACTCTTGTATGATCCACCATACCTATCTTCTTCAGTCGACTCATTACCTGGTAAGCCCTCACCTGACTCAATCCAAAATATTTACTGATTTGATCAATATTCACTCTTCCAAATCGATTGATAAACTCAAGTATTTCTGTATCTCTTCTGGTCATTTCTTCACTAAATATTTTCCAATTACATAGTTATCATCACGCGTTATTCACTCCTCCATCCACCCCACCCGTGACCCCTTGCTCTGACGTAGTGAGTGAGGGGTCACGGGTGAAGGGTGGTTTAATTAAAGCCGAAAACGCGTGATGGACCATGTATTGAGGTATTATTGAATACTGACATATATAATTCGTCTTAACAGTGTTTTATTGGGTGTATTACTGGGTAAGAGTCCTTCCAAATAGGACCATCCTTCCACAAAATCCATGGACTATCACTTCGTATTGTATATAATCCAGGTTACTCGTTAAGCCATCAGTTGGAATTCTAATAACTGGATTCTCCGGACAAATAGTTTGACAACCTACTCTATCTGGTAAAGCTGGAAATTGATTTGTTTGGCAGTCAAAAGGTGATCCGTCCTGATATGAGCATTTAGACCAGTCATTAATCTTGACTCTGAGTTCCCAGGTCACAGTCATCCAAAATGGAACTTGATCCATAATTACATAGTCCGCATCCTCGCGAAAAACAACATCTAAATTCTCAACTCCTATTTTCAAATAGTTGCATGATCTACCTGTGTTTCTCCAGTAATCTCTAGGCGCATTTAGCGTATCAAACGCCATTTGGCAATGAGTTGAGGACTCATAAAAACAATCTCCAACTTGTGGATCTTTATGCTTAAGAACTGGAAGTTCTTCCTCAGAACAACCAAACATTAGGAGACTAAGAATCGACAGACTAATTAGATTTCTCATAGAGATATTATTTTGATTTAGGTGTGATACTTTTTATTAATTCAGGCGATGAGGAACATGATCTGAGGTGTCCATTCCTTTGATTTGAGTTTTCAAATTCTTGACCACAACGTGGGCATACCTTTGGGTCATCTCTGGCAATAAGTTGGCTCAATTTGGCAACATAGTCGCTTAGACTCTGCTCCACCTGGCTCAGCTCTTGCTTTCCTTCGCTCAGCTGAGCATTCAATTGCTCAATGTTCGCATGTACCTTACCTAGTTCGGCTCGTTCATTCCATCTGGATATAAATAAGTGATTGTAGGCAAAATCGAAGATTGCAAAGAACACTGAGATTGTGGCTTTAAAGGCGTAAGACAGAATGGGGAATCTTATTTCTTTCCCCGGAACAATTTTGGGATTCCACACCTCCCAGAAGTAGGCATTAATAAATAAAGTAAAAATGAACATTACCCATTTTATCCACTCTCCTGAATCATCCTTAGATATTTTAAATCGGTCAAGATGAGAGCTAAAAACTAGCAGTGAAAAAACAACCACAACAGATACCAACCCAGAGGCTAGAGTTCTAACATTTTCATCAAGCGGTAGGTAATTATAAAAAAGGAACTGTACCTCAAAATACCTATAACCCACAAATATGATCAACCCTAAAACTACCGAATCAAAGCCCGTTAGAAACTGTGCAACTCTTTTCATAGATCAGAAATTTCAAGTCCATTTTTAAATCGCATCATCTCTTGACCGGTCTTATTGTTGTAGATAATAGCAATCTCATACATGGAGGATAGACGATCTGATTTAGCCAAACCTACAAGCTTCTCCATACCGTATGTTATATCCTGATTTCTCAAAGATTTAGATGTCTCAAAACTGTAATAGATCATTTCTCCATAGCCATTTACTAACCGTTTCCACTTAACCCACATTCTGGTCTGAGCTTGTCTTTTCATCTTTTCTGTGAACTGGATACTCATGGTTTCAGATATTTCGGGTAGGAGTACACAAACCATTTATTGAGGCGTTCATTCTCGAATGAGCCAATCTGTGAGCCATGTTTAACAATCATTCTCGAAAGGCCATTACCCAAAGTGGCTTGAGAGGATTGTTTCACTTCCTTTTCTAGAGATAGACGGGTTCGTCGCATCTGAATATTGATCTTCTTCTGATTGTCCCAGGCTTCAATTCGAATAAACCTGAACCCCTTTCTCTCATAAGAGAAGAAATGATAAGGATCTGGGGGAGTCACCTCAGGATGTTTTTCAAACCAAGTTGCAGCGTAGCTCAGATAATTCATCTGCCGGAAATAGACATCCCAAAGGCTTTTTTGTGACTGGGCCATTTTGATAGTCAGTAAATCCTCAATCAGCTCGAGGATGACGGATTCCCGCTTGTTTGAAAACGACCGGTCCCAATAAATTTTGCGCTTGGCAAATGTCCAAAAGTCTTTAGCGTGATCAGAAATAGAGCCCGTTCCCGGACGCTTGACGTACGGAACGTCATTTGTGTCTCGGGAAACACGGTGCTCCTCAATGTTCTTGGAAGAGTTCTTGGTTGTGTTATCAACACCTGTCAATTTATTTTTTACAAGATCAGGTTCAAGAACTAAAGGATGATCTTTTTTCCGATCAGGGTCAAAAGAGAATAATATTACCTCCGGATTAATATATACTTTCAACCCTCGGCCAGTCATTTCAGTAGTTAATACAATACCTACATCTATTAATCTCATTAATTGATTTCTTATGCTCCGAGGTGTACAATCACAAAGCCGAGCCAAAGAAGTACAGTTAGATGAAGTGTAGAATCCTAATGCTCGATCCTGGTAACTAGACTGGTTCCAGTTTTCAATCACAAAATTCAATAGATATCTGGCTAGCAGTTGATGAGATCCTCTCAACATCCCTGGAGAGATTCTCTCTTCTTTGAATTTTTTCAATGACTTAAAGGCATCCCGTTTAGGTATGTTGTAATCCAACACCCATTCAGGCATCTGTGAATTGTTCATAGTGATATTTTGATTTACTATCCACTATGGCTACCTTAGTCGTGCAAGAACATTGAGGAGCACATAGCGTGTTCTTTAAAAGGAAGCAACCCAAATAAATTGAGTTGCTTTTTTTTATGATCTTGCTGCTTGTAAAAGGTGCGGGTTTTTTTGCACTACTTTTCTCAGCTGCGACTTATAATATCTGATTCGAGAACTCCCTTCTATTTGTTGATAAGGAACTTTGCCGTCTTTCTTCCATTTGATAATGGTAGTTTGACTTACACCCAGAAATTCAGCGGCTTCTTTTTGGTTGAGAGTCTCATCTTCTTCATTCAGTTCTTTTGGAATCAAGTTTTGCTCTTGTAAAACCTCCTTTAAGAATTGTTTAAACTCACTCAAGCTTAAGCTAATTGTAACTGCTCTTTCCATATCCAATTAAATCAATATTTATTGGCTAAAGTCAGCTTCAACTTTGTTCTTTAAAACGATTCTTCAAAAACGCCCAGGAAAAAATTAAGATCGGCTTTAATTTAAATTAGATGGCACTAATTCAGGATGCCAAAATTTGACAAACGCCCATGAATTCAGATTCTGTTATCTCCTTAAACTTCATTCTCGTACTTGGTTTAAGCGAATTTTCAATTGAACGCTTGCTTAAACCATCAATTGCAAATACTCGACTGACCATATTAGCAATATCAACGACTCTTCCAGATATCACCTGATCATTATGCCAATATCTAAGGGCACATTTGAGATCATTCGCAAAATTGTTTGAGACAATCTTGAACCTGGGTATTTCAAGTGGATATTTCGATAAATACTTGCTTGGCATATCGAATAAGAGTCTAACTAATGAGTTTATATCACTTTTCTCAATGTATATCATTTCGATTTTGCTCATATACTCTATGAAACGACTAATAACTGATGGTTTTCCACAATAGACGGCTGATCTTGAATGATTAAACAGATCAGGAAAAGTTTTATCCCATTCATACTGATCATAATAGAGGCTGAGGTATAACGCATTTTTAGTATAGAAACGGCGACATACAGAAATATCCCCTTTCCAATTTCCTGATGAACTAAGCTGAGGGATAAAATCAAATGTGGCAACTCGCACACCCAGCAGCTTCGAAAGCTTTTCATAGTCTATCTTATTGATATATTCCTCTAGTATCGATAGTGCGAAAACTGACCTCTCTCTCAAATCATTTGACCGGAAAATATCATCATTTCTTTGGATAGTTTTGAGAAATATTTTTGGGTAATTAGACATTTGAAAGCTAATTCCAAGTTTTAGTAATGCATGTGCTTCAAATTTGCTAGCCAATCTAATAGCTAGTGACTGACTCATTGAATAATAGTCCAGGTGCCTATTAATATTATCAACTCCAATTCTTGATACTTGAATCTCATGAATTACCTGGCATAAGTAACTTCCATATAAAAATTCAAATTTGTAGTTTTCAAATCCAGAAGGAGTTAAACACTTTAGAATTCGATGTAATAAATGAAGCTGATTAATTCTATCCTCAGATAGTTGATCAAGAGATCGTTTTCCTCCTTCTTTCAATGCTAACTCTAAAAAATTATTACTTGGTGTCAACCCCATGCTTTTGCCATTTCACTTTTTCTATAACTATCAGCCACTTTCACATACCTTCTAAACGACTCCTGTTTCTTGTGGCCTGTAATCTCCTTAACCACTGTCTCATGCATTCCTAGAATCAAGGAATTAGTCACAAAAGTCTTTCTGGCCGTATGGCTTGTAATCAGCTCGTATTTTGGCTTTGTTTCTTGTGTTCTGACTCCCCCAGAATCATTATAAACAGTAATTGGTTTATTGATGCCGACTTCCTGACAACACTCTTTGATGTAATTATTGAATTTCTGAGCAGAAATCTTTGGAAGAGGATCCCATATGGTTTGTTTATACTTATTCAAGATTTGTTTGCTGAATCGATTGAGTGGAATTGTAACATTGACTTCATTGGTTTTATGTATCCGCTTCAGAATATGATCTTTATAAACCTCTGAAGGTTTCAAGTTAATAACATCAGAGAATCGAAGGCCAGTAGAACAGGCAAAACAATATATATCTCTAACGTGGGATAATCTTTTAGATTCAAACGGATAATCAAACAGTATCTGAAATTCTTCCATAGTCAAGTAGATAATTTCCTTCTCCGACTCCTTTGCTTTAAATTTTTTGTAATTGACATTTGAATGGTATCCTCTGTCACTGGACCACTGCATAAATGCTTTTAATACCTGAATGATCTTCTTGAAGTAATTGATGCTCCACTTCTTTTCCTGGAAACTATAGCTCCGGAGTAATTCAAAAAACTCCTGGTCGATTTCCTCAAAGTCTATCGTAATCAACTTGTCATTCTGATAAGTCTCCAGGAGGCTTCTTACTGTTTGAATTCCTTTGATCGTTCGCTCCTTCTTGTAAGACTTACTAACCTCAATGAACTCATCAAACGTTTGGAAAAATGACTTTCTATCTACCTCGATCAAATTCGGGTTGTCTATTCTTTTCAGGATAAACTCCTTCGATAGCTTTGACCCAAACTTCAGTATATGCCGATTGATCTTATGAACAGATTCTCGGATATTCTCCAGACGTTCATTAAATTCTTCATGGCCATTGTAATCTTCGGAAGATCCAGATCTCTTTACAACTTCCTTGGCAGTATTCCAGTGACCGGGTTTTACTCGTACCTGCTTCACTGCTTTCCGGATTCTTTGACCGTTGAAAGTAATGAGCATATAGATCGGAGCATATCCGGACTGAGAAATTTTTTGACTATTTATGTAAAAGCTCAGATTAATCATAGGTGGAAAGATTGGTGGCAAAGAATAAATAAAAGTTCATTTAACATCATTTAAGCGGATTAAATCAAAAGACATAATTTGAATTTAAGATAAAAAAAATGAACAAAATGCAATGCCAGAAACGGCTATGTCCCGCCCGAGGTACAGAAAGGTGATTCAGCAACGGATCACCTTTTTTCGTTTTAACAGAATTTAAGCACGACCGTAAAAGGTCGTCGGGTTCAAGGCGCACGGCTAGTGGCCCGCCCGAGGTACTTGAAAAGCAACTCACTATTGGGTTGCTTTTTTTGTTTCCCCCACATTAAACCTTCGTTATCCTTCTTTTAAATCTGCTATTCTCTACTTGTAGACGCTTATTTTCGTAAGAAACCCATCGATCTATGCTATGAATCGACAGTGGCTTCTGCCGATTTTAATCGCTTTGCTCGGCCTCTATTCCTGCCGGGACTACACCGCTAATGAGGAGCACCTACCAATAGACGGTCTGCTTGCCCTTGCAGACAATATCCAGTTTACCCAGAGCGATACTGCTCTTGCTATTGTGCGCCAGGCGTTGGAAGAAAGCCAATCCATTGGTTATACCCACGGAATCGCACGGAGTTCCCAGCTGATGGGAGATCTCCTATACCACATAGGCGGTCTTGGTCCCGCCACCCAACATCTCAATAAGGCACTTAGCCTCTACCAGTCTGAGGGCAACCCACTGCAACAAGCTTATGTTAATCTCTCTTTGTCCAAAGTATACCAGCGCTCTGGCAACCAAAACCAGTCTTTCCTTTACCTTCACCAGGCACGCCAGTTGTTTGGTGAGTTAAATCACGAGTTGGGGATGTCCATGGTTTTTAGCAGTCTGGGTCACTTTTATGAAAAAGCCCAGCAATACGACAGTGCGCTACAATATCAAAAACGTGCATTGACACTGCTGGAAAAAATCGGGGAGAGCGCTGGCTTGTCCGAAATCCATGACAACATTGGTAGTATCTATGAAGACCTCAATCAGTTTGATCAAGCTCAGAAACACTTCGAAATAGCACTCGAACTCAACGAAAAAAACAACAACCAGGCCTCAGCAATCGTCAACCTCAACAACATTGGCGACACCTACCGCAAGCGTGAGCAGTATGAACAAGCCCTCAATTACAGCTTGCAAGCCCTTGATCTCGCCGAGTCTGCTAACCTCGATTACCAGATCAAAAGCGCCTGCCGAGATCTATCTAAAATCTATGAGGCACTCAGACAGCCAGAAAAGGCCCTTTCTTATCTCACCCGCAGCTATGAAATCACCGACGACCTTTTCAGCGAGCAGATTGCGGCGGAAATCGCCAACACGCAAGCCGTCTACGAACTCGAGCAGAAGCAACAGCGGATTTCCATTCTAGAAAAAGAACAAGGTTTCAACCGAACAATCACCATTCTATCATCGACGGGAGTCTTACTGTTTCTCATTCTGGGTGGTGCAGTTTCCTATCAGCAAAAATCCAAGAATATCAAAAAACGAAAACTCCTTGAAGCTGAAGCTACTCTTGCCAAAACGCAACTGGAAGTGACTCAATTGAGTGAACTAAAATTAAAAACCGAACTAGAGAATATAGCCCTGAAGGAAGAGCAGCTCCAGCAGGAACTCGAGCTGAAGAGCAAGTCACTGACTAAAAGTGCTCTGCACATGATTCAAAAAAACGAGTTTCTTCATGACATCCGCAAGAAACTGAAAGATGTGCGCAAAGGAGAACCTGAGCTACAGGACAAACGCATCAAAAAGCTTATCAAGTCCATCGAACTTAACTTCAATATGGATGATGACTGGCAAGAGTTCGAAACCATTTTCCAGCAGGTTCACTCGGTGTTCTTTGAGAAACTAAAAATGCTCTATCCGAACCTTTCACCAGCTGAAGTAAGACTCTGCGCGATGCTCCGGCTCAACCTACACTCTAAGGACATGGCTGCCATTATGGGCATCTCTCAAGACAGCCTGCGAATAGCCCGCTACAGACTCCGCAAAAAACTTGGACTGAGTAAGGGCTCGAATTTGTATTCGTTCATCATGAATATCAGCTAAAACATGAATTCGCAGATAACTTGTAAAAGAGTCATATTAATACAGAATTAACATTTAGCACATTGATATACTGATAGTTACAAAATCTTGTTGCCTTTTTGTTGACCCTTACTTACCCCTATGTTGCTGTTTTGTTGATAGGGCTTTCACACCCAGTTAATACGCCAAATCTACATTGGCACCACGAAACAAAACACTGACAAACAACCGATGAAAAAACAACTACTTATCACATCACTTTGCTTGCTATCAGCTGTGTTGCTCAACGCACAGGCAAGCTTAAAGGGACGCGTATTAGACGAGAATGGTTTGGGTCTGCCGGGTGCTACCATTCAGGTAACTGACCTGGCTAACGTGGGAGGCATCTCTGATGCAGATGGATTTTACCTTATTCAAAACCTACCGGAAGGACCACACACCGTAAAGATCTCCTTTATAGGATATGCCGCTATCGAAAAGGAAGTAACTCTAAGTAGTGGAATCAACGAATTGGATACGGATATGGAACCCGGTGTGATCATCGGAGATGGCGTGCTGGTACTTGGTGATCGACTGAAAGGTCAGGCCAAAGCCCTGAACCAGCAGCGAACCAATGAAAACATCACCAATGTAGTAGCTGCAGACCAGATCGGACGGTTTCCAGATGCGAACGTAGGAGATGCCATGAAGCGTATCCCGGGCATCACCATGCAGGGAGATCAGGGCGAGGCACGAAACATTATCATCCGTGGACTTGCGCCTCAGCTGAATTCAGTTATGATCAACGGAAACAGAATTCCGTCAGCTGAAGGAGATAATCGAAACATTCAGATGGACCTGATTCCTTCAGATATGATCCAGATGATCGAAGTGAATAAAGCCATCACTCCAGACATGGATGCAGATGCCATTGGTGGATCGGTGAATTTGGTCACCCGTTCGAATCCTTCAGGAGAGCGTATCTCAGGAACTCTGGCCAGTGGTTACAACGCACTATCTCAACAGCCTATTTGGACAGGCGCTTTCATCTACGGTAACCGATTCCTAAACAACAAACTGGGAGCAGTAGCTTCCCTGTCTTACAACAACCACGACTTTGGCTCCGACAATGTGGAAGCTGAATGGGCAGAAGGAGATAATGGTGCATTTATCGAAGAGTTTCAGATCAGAACTTATGAGGTCCAGCGAATCAGAAGAAGTGCTTCACTGAATTTGGATTATGAATTTAACAAAAAGCATAAAATCTTCCTAAATGGCATGTACAACTGGCGAGATGACTGGGAAAATCGTTACCGACTGGTATTAGCGGAAATTGAGGTACCTGATGCCAATGGTGTATCATTCGTAGGCGCTCTGGAAAGAGAAACCAAAGGTGGAATCGGCAATGATCGTGTGGACTACAGCAGACTGGAAGATCAGCGGGTAAGAACCTTCTCATTGGGCGGTGAGCACCTATTTGGAAACGCAGAACTTACCTGGATGGGAGCCTGGTCACGTGCCTCTGAAGAACGTCCGAATGAGCGCTATGTAGTCTATACTGCAGAACCAGAAGTGGAAGTAGACGGTGAAGATGAAGCGCAAGGCATTCTCTTTTACCAGGACATATCCAACCCAAGAAAACCACGATTCACTGGAGCTCCTGGTGATGGGTTCTCTTATGGTGGCAATGACCCTGAAGTAACCGGACTTTCACTATTTGAACTGGATGAGATCACTGAAGAAGAGCAGTACACTCAGGAGACAGATATCAACGGAAGAATTGACCTGAAATTACCAATCGCACAGAAAGGCTACATCAAACTAGGAACCAGATATCGATTCAAAGAAAAGGAAAGAAATAACTCTTCTTTCTTTGAATACAGTTTCCTCAATGATGAGTTTGAGACATTGGATCAGGTACCTCTTCTAAACAAAACCGACAAAGGATTCTTGCCTGGAGAACAGTATGCGTCGGGTTCATTTGCCTCCAACATTTGGCTCGGTGATCTGGATCTTGGCAATGCTGGAAGATTTGAAAGTGAGTCCAAACCAGACGAATACCTGGCTGAAAACTACCTGGCGACTGAAACCATCATTGCGGGCTATGCCATGGCAAAGTATGACTTGACTCCAACTTTGAGTACCACGGTTGGTGTCCGAATTGAAAATACTTCATTGGAATACACTGGAAACGAAGTAGAAAATGAAGAGGACTTTGTGCGCTCCATCACAAATACTGACAGCTACACCAACTTCCTTCCCGGTGTACATTTCAAATACAACGCTACCGACAACCTGGTGCTAAGAGCAGCATGGACCAACTCTTTGGCCAGACCAAATTACTTCGACCTGGTGCCTTATGTTGACAACCGCCCGGATGATGAAGAGATCTTTTTGGGTAACCCAGAGTTGGAGCCTACCACTTCCATGAATATTGACTTCATGGCTGAGAATTATTTTGAGTCGATCGGTTTGATTTCATTTGGCTATTTCAACAAGAACATCGACGGATTCATCTACGTGCAGGCCTCTGAAAATGCAGATGGTTTTGAGGTGTACCAGCCTCAAAATGGCGGTACTGGTACAATTAACGGTATCGAAACCTCTTTCCAACGTCAGCTAGACTTTTTGCCGGGAGCGCTAAAAGGATTGGGAGTATACCTCAACTATACCTACACCAACTCCAGTGCAGATGGTGTAGCCAACGAAGATGGCGAAGAGCGTGAGGAACTGGGTCTTCCTGGCACTGCCAAGAACCTTTTCAACGCTTCTCTTTCGTTCGAAACCAAAAAGCTGATCATCAGAGCTTCATTGAATTACTCTGGAGACTACATCGATGAAGTAGGTGGTGAAGCATTCACTGACAGGTACTACGACGAGCAAATGTTCCTGGACATCAATGCCTCTTATGCATTTACGAACAACTGGAGATTCTTTGTGGAGGCCAATAACCTCACCAACCAGCCATTGAGATACTATCAGGGTGTTCAGGACAGAACCATGCAGATGGAATATTACAATGCCCGTTTCAACGCGGGAGTGAAATTCGACCTGTTCAACAGTAAATAAATAACCTAACCAAAATGGGTATCTCGTTCTCGGGATACCCACATTTTTAAAATCCAACTCAATGAAGTATTGCATTTATGCAGCTGTAGGTTTAGTGCTAGCAGCATGTGGTTCTAAACAACCAGAACTTGCTCGGGTGCAACCGAAATATGTAACCGATACGGTCAGCTATGACAGTGACGATCCAGCCATCTGGATCAACAAAGAAGACCCAGCCAACAGCTTAATTCTTGGAACAGACAAACAAGAACTGGACGGTGGGTTATATGCCTTTGATTTAAAGGGAAAGAAACTAACGGATCGACAAGCGTATCCGCTAGATCGACCCAATAATGTGGATCTGGCTTATGATGTCACCATCGGAGCAGATACCTTCGATGTAGCCGTGGTTACCGAACGCGGAAAAGGACAGATTCGAGTGTTCAGTCTTCCAGACCTGACGCCACTTGATAATGGAGGAATACCCGTATTCGTGGATGACAGTGTGAACAACAAAGTAATGGGTGTCGCCCTTTACAAACGACCCACCGACGGTAAACTCTTTGCTATTGTGAGTAGAAAAGAGGGGACCGCCAATACAAACCAGTACCTGTACCAATATGAACTGAAAAGTGATAGTGTAGCTATCTATGGAGAATTGGTCAGGAAGTTTGGTCAGTTTAGCGGCACCAAGGAAATAGAAGCTGTGGCTGTTGATACCGAACTTGGTTATGTCTATTATTCTGATGAACACTATGCGGTACGGAAATACTTTGCGGACCCTGACAAAGGAGATGAAGAACTTGCTCAGTTTGCCCTAAATGGGTTTGCGGATGATCGGGAAGGAATCTCGATTTATAAAACAGGACCTAAGACGGGTTACATTCTCGTTTCAGATCAAGGAGCGAATCAGTTTCAGGTGTTTCCAAGAGAAGGTTCTCCAGAAAACCCTCATGACCATCGCGTGATCGCTACCATCCCAGTCACAGCTATGTCGAGCGATGGATCAGAGGCTACTTCTATGGCACTAGGGGAAGATTTTCCGAAAGGCCTGTTTGTGGCCATGTCTGACAACAAGACCTTTGAAATCTACGACTGGCGCGATCTGGAAAAGCACATTACTCAATCAATACAATAGTTTTTCTCTAATACCTCAAAGGGCTTCCATTGATTTGGGAGCCCTTATTTTTACCACTTTCCTATGAAGAAACTTATCTATATCACACTCATTCTGACATTTTTCGCCTGTCAGCCCACCAAATCTCCTGAAAAATCCGTGCCTCAGTTATCGGAAGACTTCCAGGAAATAGAAGATGCCTACTATGTCTACACCATTGGGGACTGGGGCAGAAATGGCGAAGATGGCCAGCAGGAATTGGCAGACATGATGGGAATTGCCGCCAGGAAAATAGAGCCAGAGTTCATCATTGCCACAGGAGATAATTTTTACCCCAATGGAGTGGCCAGTGTACAAGATCCACTTTGGCAGTCTTCCTATGAGGAAGTCTACTCCGCACATTCACTCAATGTAGACTGGTACGTAGTGCTGGGCAATCACGACTATCGGGGCAATCCACAAGCCGAAGTGGACTACACGAACATCAGCCGAAGGTGGAACATGCCCTCGCGCTACTTCCATAAAGACATTACCACAGACGATGGTGCCTCTATTCGGTTGGTATTTATTGACACTTCGCCACTGAATGACGAATACTATCATGAGGAAAAATACAAAGATAAAGTCATCGGACAGGATACAACGGCCCAGCTTCAGTGGATGGATAGTTTGCTAGCCGAGAAATTTGACTGGAAAATTGTAGTAGGGCATCATCCACTCTACTCAGGAGGCAAAAGGATTGACGATCAAAACTTCGTGCGTCCTCATCTCGAACCAAGATTTGAAAAGTTCGGTGTGCATGCCTACCTGGCAGGGCATGAGCATGACTTGCAGCACATCAAACCAGCTGACAAAGTCACCCATCATTTCATCTCCGGAGCAGGATCGGAAGTGCGACCAACAGGGATGTTGGAGTCTTCACTTTTTGCTGAATCAATTCAAGGTTTTTTATCCACAGCCATCACCAAAGACTCGCTCTACTTTGAGTTTGTGAGCTATGAGGGAAACAGACTCTATCAGTTTTCTCAGAAAAAATAGCCATTCCTCTCACTACAAAAAATAAGGGCAGCCACCTGGGACTGCCCTTTTGCAAATCCGCCAGCTGGCGTACTTGCTGCCTTAGTTTTATATACAAGTTTTTCTTTTTTACCCTTCCCGATAGCTATCGGGACTAAAGGGAAAGAAAAACAATGAGTACTGATTTAGTATCAATTACTTCTTAATCAGCTTCCTCAAAGAAACCCCATCTGCATTTCGGATTTCCATCAGGTAGATGCTCTCTTTTAGGGTTTCTACATTCAGCTCTATTTCATTGGTAAATGATCGCTCGGTAATGACCGTTCCTTTCAGATCCATGATGCGAATAGAAGCTTCACCAGTCACCTGCACGTTGACAAAACTGGTAGCCGGATTCGGGTAAACGGATAGTTCAATTTCATCTTCAGCGCCGAGTACTTCTACCACAGAAACAGTAATAGAAACACCCTCTTCACTCACGACAGCCGTTACGTCCAGCGATGATTGATTTTCATCAAAGGTGACTGTAGAATTACCTAAATCAACAGGAACGCCATCTATATTAACTACCAGTTGATATTCACCATTCGGAATCCCATTGATCTCAAACGCTCCGTTTTCATCTGTAACCACTTCGGTCATGATCCTTTCATCTGAAGTACGAATCAGGAAGACTGAGACACCTACAATAGGCGTGCCTTGCAGGATGCGCCCCTGAACAATTCGTCCACCACCATTCTCACCTTCGATCACCGCACCGCTGATCTTACCTTCTCCGTTGAGCAGGTTCTCCTGGGCTTTCGCAATCATCTTGATGTTCTGCTCTGATCTATTTTCTGTATGCTTGGTTGAGGAAGAAGACTGCACGGTATTGCCAAGATAAGTGCGGAAATAATCATCCAAAGCCGTAGGAATAACCGAGACAAAGTACTCTTTAGCCGGTATATCGGCATAATAGGTTCCATCTGCTTCCAGTGGCAAATCTAATGGATCAGTGTTCTGATTTTCTCTTACCCTCACATAGCCTGCTGAAAATGCTTCGTCATTTTCATCTACTATTACACCCTCGATGAAGATTTCAGGGTCTTGCTCTTTGAACCAAGCGTGGATAGGATAACCCGTCTCCTGATCCATTTGCCAAACTTCACTTTCTCCATTTATGGTTTCTCCAGTAAAGTCCCACCCTGTCTCAATGAATGTCTTTAGACGTTGCATTTCAACAGTTGTTTTAGCAGTACCTGCCTCTACAAGTACCTGGTCATTAACATCTGAATCCCAAAAGGAATTACGGATCGTTCCGTCAGAATAACCCACTAGAGCACCAATATAATCCATATAATCTGCATCCAGTATCTCCCCTGCAGCGTACGAATTTTCAATCGTTCCTGCATTTGCACCAACCAGGCCACCAACAAATTGTGCTCCCTCAAGTGTATTATCCATAGATACCAATGAATAACTATTGGATATAGTACCCAGATTAGTCCCTACCAAGCCACCAGTGTATACAGTGGAATTGGCAACTGGATTAATGGTACCAGTAACAAAGCATTCTCTAACTGTTCCATAATTATAATAAACTAAGCCAGCACCATAGCAATTATTTAAGTCTACCACGCCGAGGCGTTCAATGACAGCCTCGGTTGAAGTATATAAGAATATGGATGTCAAAGTTAGATCAGTGCTACTTCTATTGTTTGAAATTACATGTCCGTTACCATCATAAATACCTGAAAACATAATCTCCAAAGGATCTTCCTCAGATAGAATACTCCCATCAGGAATGTTTAATGCAGTAGCCCCAACCAGACTGATGTCATTCATCTGTCGGAAATGAAGACCAAGGTCCTCTTCAGACACACTCAAATGACGTAGCTCACTCTCTGCGGTTATTAGGTAGGGTGATTCTGCTGTTCCATTCCCTCCGCTGTAATCAAAGCGATCCGTAATGGACACTGCAATTTCAACCGTGCTAGTCAGCCCCACATTATCAGTAGCGGTCAGATCCAACTTGAAAATATTATCACCATCACTATCTAGTGGAGTCTCAAAATCAGGAATGGTCAGAAAACTGATTTCATTGCCATTGGCCAGGCTAAACAACGCTTCATCTTTATCGGTACCAAGCGTGAAGGTCACTTCTTCATCTGCCGTAGCAGTGTAGGCTACTCCTGTGCCATCTTCTACGAAATCAACGGCCAACTCTGATGTGATAGATGGTGCAGTATCATCAACATTAGTTACTGTTATTGTGACACTCAAAACCGATTGTCTTTCTGTATTATCTGTGGCAACTACCTCAACCAAATACACATTATCCTTATCCGCATCCTGAGGATCTTCAAAATCAGGGGTTGCCTTAAAAGTCAACACTCCTTCCGTGTTGATTGAGAATAGATCCCCATCAGTCCCAGCTAAGCCCCAGGTTACCTCCTGGCTGGAAGTATAAGTGCTTGACGAAAAAGAGTTTTCCTCCCAGCTCAACAGGCTTTCTCCACCAATCTCAGCAGGACAAATTGGTTGATGCGCAAACAGGCGCGGGTACCCGCTGCATCCGACTCCATTGTCCATAATCCAAACAGGATCAATGTTATTGTCAGGATCACCTATGAAATCCCAACCAACATCTTCAAATGTGCTTTGATTAAATAACTCGAACGTTGTTTTAGCGGTACCAAGTCCTGCCGGTACGCCGCTGACATCTGAATCCCAAAAGGAATTACGGATCGTTCCGTCAGAATAACCCACTAGAGCACCAATATAATCCATATAATCTGCATCCAGTATCTCCCCTGCAGCGTACGAATTTTCAATCGTTCCTGCATTTGCACCAACCAGGCCACCAACAAATTGTGCTCCCTCAAGTGTATTATCCATAGATACCAATGAATAACTATTGGATATGGTACCCAGATTAGTCCCTACCAAGCCACCAGTGTATACAGTGGAATTGGCAACTGGATTAATGGTACCAGTAACAAAGCATTCTCTAACTGTTCCATAATTATAATAAACTAAGCCAGCACCATAGCAATTATTTAAGTCTACCACGCCGAGGCGTTCAATGACAGCCTCGGTTGAAGTATATAAGAATATGGATGTCAAAGTTAGATCAGTGCTACTTCTATTGTTTGAAATTACATGTCCGTTACCATCATAAATACCTGAAAACATAATCTCCAAAGGATCTTCCTCAGATAGAATACTCCCATCAGGAATGTTTAATGCAGTAGCCCCAACCAGACTGATGTCATTCATCTGTCGGAAATGAAGACCAAGGTCCTCTTCAGACACACTCAAATGACGTAGCTCACTCTCTGCGGTTATTAGGTAGGGTGATTCTGCTGTTCCATTCCCTCCGCTGTAATCAAAGCGATCCGTAATGGACACTGCAATTTCAACCGTGCTAGTCAGCCCCACATTATCAGTAGCGGTCAGATCCAACTTGAAAATATTATCACCATCACTATCTAGTGGAGTCTCAAAATCAGGAATGGTCAGAAAACTGATTTCATTGCCATTGGCCAGGCTAAACAACGCTTCATCTTTATCGGTACCAAGCGTGAAGGTCACTTCTTCATCTGCCGTAGCAGTGTAGGCTACTCCTGTGCCATCTTCTACGAAATCAACGGCCAACTCTGATGTGATAGATGGTGCTGTTTCATCAGCGTCTGTCACAGTAATACTTATTTCAAATGTAGCAACGTTACCGGCTGCATCCATTGCAACCAGATCAATCAGATACGTATTGTCTTGATCAGCATCTTGAGGTGTTTCGAAATCAGGTGCAGTGACGAAACTAATTTCATTTCCCTGCAATAAGAAAAAAGCTTCATCTTTGGTTGTGCCAAGCGCAATGGTAGCTTCAGGATCATCGGTTACCACCAAATAGGCTGCCACGGTTGCATTCTCCTCAAAAGTCACTGCACTTTCAGATGAAAGACTTGGAGCAGTAAGGTCCGTTACCGTAATTGTAAAACTTTGATTTGCAGTACCTCCGTTTCCATCATTAAGAGTTAATGTTATTGCAAAATCACCTGACTGACCAGCCGGGTCCCCAGTGAGTTCAGCTTCATTAATAGAAGTTCTTCGAATACTGCTATTTCGATTGTCTGAAATAAACAAAGCACCAGATGCATCAATTGCGATTCCCTCTGGTTCATTGAAGCTCGCCTCTTCTCCTACACCATTAATATTTCCTGCCGTTGCTGATCCCGCCAAAGTGCCAACTACTCCCTGAGGAGAGATGGTCCGAATACGGTGATTCATCCGATCTGTAACATAGATCATACCTGATGCACTCACCGAAACATCGCTCGGCCAATTGAAACGGGCTGTTTCAGGTGATCCATCCAAATAACCTGGCTGTCCTGAACCAGCCAATGTGGTCACCACTCCTTCAGGAGTGACTTTTCGTATGCGATTGCCCCCTTTTTCAGTGACAAGAATATTACCTAATCCATCTATCCCCAAACCATACGGAATATTAAAACTGGCCCCTGTCCCAGTCCCATCAACACTCGCTGTAGCCCCTGATCCCGCCAATGTACTCACTACTCCGCCTGGAGTCACCTTTAGGATTCGGTTGGTGTTGCCGTCTGAAACGTATACATTCCCCGCAGCATCACAGACTATCCCTATTGGTCCGTCAAAACCTGTTGCAACTGTTGTAACCTCTCCCGCAGGTGTAATTTTTCTAAGCCTATTGCCAACAGTCTCTATTACATATACGTTGTTGGAAGCATCCACAGTAACGTCTGTAGGTCCATCAAAGGATGCTGAAGTCCCCTGACCGTCCTGACTCCCGGGATCACCAGAGCCTGCAAATACAGTATGTTCTCCTTCAGAGCTTATTTTATAGATTCGGCTTTGAAATAAACCTGCGTAGTATAGGTTGCCTGAATCATCAACAGCTAACCCAAATGGTCTTGACACACCCATTTCTGCACCAACCTGAGTGCTTGTAATAACACCCCCTAAATCCAAAGATAGCCATTCAGGTAGTGCTGATGAGGATAACGATAATTCATCTCCATCAGGGTCTTCCTTAAGTATTACATAATTATAAATTTCATTGTCATCTACAGCTGTAATAGGACTAGACGTAAAGTAGGGGTCCTCGTTAACATTGGTTACCATAACTGAAACAATCTCCGGATCAGAGGTATTCGTCCCATCACTTACCGTCAATGTAAGCGTATAACTGGTTGATGTTTCAAAATCAAGGTTGGTATTGTCGGTGACTGTAAGTTCACCTGTGACTGCATTTACCGCAAAGACACCGTCTCCATTACCAGAGGTGATCGACCAGCCACTAAATGTCGTATTGGAATCGTCATCTGTGGCCTCTAACGTTCCCAGACTGGTCAGGTTGACAGCATCTTCGGCTATAGTAAAACTTTGAGAGGCCGTGATTACAGGCAAATTGTCATTGATGTCTATTACAGTTATTTCAATTGTTTCTTCTGCAGAAGTGGCCACACCATCACTTACAGTAAGCGTAAGTGTATAACTGGAGTTAATTTCGAAATCAAGCGTGGTATTATCAGCGACAGTGATTTCGCCAGAAGTGGCATTGATATCAAACAGACCATCATCATTTCCAGCTGTGATCATCCAGTTGCTAAAGGAGGTGTTCGCATCCCCATCTGTCGCCACTACCGAACCAATAACAGTCAGATTTTCAGCATCCTCTGAAACACCAAAAGTTTGAGAAGCAGTAATAACCGGACTTATGTCATTCACATCATTTACAGATATCGTAATAGTTTCTTCCGCCGAGGTGGCTATTCCATCGCCTACAGTTAGTGTGAGCGTGTAGCTGGTAGAGTTCTCAAAATCAAGCGTGGCATTATCAGCTACGGTGATTTCGCCAGAAGAAGTACCAATCGCGAATACACCATCATCATTTCCGGAAGCGATCGTCCAGTTGACCAGATTATCTGACTCAGCGTCCACCGCAGCCACTGTGCCCACTACCGTTAGGTTCTCAGCGTCTTCATTGACATTGTAGCTCTGAGAAGCTGTAATCACAGGAGCGGTATTATCACGAGGACCATAACTAAACATTCCGGCTTGACCAGCACCGCTATTATGAATAGTACTAGTAGCCGCAATAGTCAAACCATCCGCTGATATTGCTACGGCACTTCCAAATCCATCATTCGAATCATCACCTGGAATGGAATCGCCCACTATTTCCCATGCAGTGCCTGACCAATTGTAAATTTCAACGCGCCCATTTGGAGAAACAGTTGCTTCCTGAAGCGGAGCACCGATAATTGCATAGCTTCCATCACTCGAAAGTCTTACGGCCTTACCAAATTCGTCTCCATCCACCTGAGAACCATCTCCCTCCAGGGATGGAATGCTGTCGCCCATTTGCAACCAATCCGAGCCATCATATTCAAATATTTTGGCTATGCCATAGTAATTGTCAGAAGCGAACAAATCCTGTGGTGCACCCACGGCGATTCGATTCTGGTCCGCACTTAAGCTAACCGACCAGCCGAAATAATCGTGGGGTTGACCAATGAGTACATCGGGTGAAGACCAGGAACCTCCCCAGCTTCCTTCAGAATACTGGTAGATCAACACCCTCCCAGCATTATCGAAGGCACTGGTAGTGGTCTCATAAGCTGGAGATCCTACTACTAATAAACTATCAGTATCAGACACTTGTAAACTAACAGAAGTGCCTGAATTCTCAGAATCGAAAGTTCCTTCGACATCCGCACCAATTTGTGACCAGCTCGTACCTGTCCACTTATAAACTCTTGTGACACCTCTAAAGGAACCTGCTCCATTATATCCGGGTGCGCCAACAGCCAGTACTTCACCATCTGATGACAAACTCACTGATTGCCCAAAAAACTCTCCTGAATTTGATGCGATCAACTTTGATCCTTTTAGTACCCATGTATCGCCACTTCGTTCATAAACCTTCACATATCCTGAAGCAGCAAAATCATCAAAGATATCGCTGGTATTGGCTCCTATAGCCACCACAGAACCATCATCACTTAGACTCACAGAAAGCCCGAAGCTATCATTCATTTCGTCTCCCGAAATATCTGTCCCTATCTGATTCCAATTCGCTCCTGATTTTTCATAAACCCGCACTACACCTGTATTATCGGCACTGGAGGCGCCAATTGCGACAATTGTACCATCGGCAGACATGGCTATAGCCGACCCAAGACCATCGCCACTACTTCCATCAATATCATCACCCAGTTGATTCCAGGTAGATTGTGCCAAGATGGTAGTGGTTATGGTCCACACTGCAGCGGTAAGAAAGAGTTTTAAACGTTCCATATTAATTGGGTTGGTTTTAATCTAATGATTCCAAAAACGGTTATTCGTTTCTTATCGACCCATCACGCGAATCGGTACTGATAAATCTTATGAACAGATCATAACTTGAGATGAAGTCGAATTAAGTCACCTGAAATCTAGCTTTTGAAATGTTTCGGATACAAAAAATGTTGAGTTTGACCATTTTTTGTATGAGTTTGACATGGTCTTGATGCTGATCTACCCAAAATAGGGTAGGTATTTTACCGAAGAATTATAAAGGATTGGTCGATGAATAAACCGTCATTACCTAAGAACTTTAGGAGATTATGCATTTCTTTAAGCATCTTTTCATGAGCAAAGAGCAAGTGAAGTTTCCCGAATGAAGTTCGTAACGAAGAGTGCTTTCCTGGTGATCATTTTATGCGGTTGGACGCCCTGTTCAGCTCAGGAATATGTAATTACTAAAAAAGTCATTAGCGTTGAAAATGGACTGGCGGACAGGAGAATTCAGGATGTATTTCGTGATAGCAGAGGATTTACCTGGTTTAGTACGGCAAATGGTTTGAATCGATATGATGGGCACCAGCTGACCTCCTTTACACAAGAAGATGGACACTTGTTACATAGTCAGGTAGGCGAAATCAACGAAGATGCTCGAGGTAATCTCTGGATCGCGCATAGTATTCCCCCCAACAATCAGGTCATTGAATTAAGTATTTTCGATCCGCGGGTTAACCAGAGTACCTCGCTGGAGACCTACCTGGGTTATGAACTTCCCTTCAAACAAACAGCTATCAAACTCATATCAGACTCCCATGAAGCTGGCGACATTTTACTGACGACTTTAGATCATGAAGTGTATGTAGGTGGTGGTGACTCCCTGAAGTTGTCCTTTCTATACCAGCATGATGAATCTATCGATAGAGTATTTATACGAGGAGAGCACATCTGGATTATTGGTAGGTCCAAAGTGATCAAGCTGGATCACTCAGGTGCGATCAAAAAAGAACTACCACGGCCTGGATACCACTACTGGCTTGGCATTGATGCCGACGGGCGAATTTTATCCAGCTCATTTGATCGGGATCTGGGATTTAACAGCCTGGTTTTCGCTGATACCCAACCACTCTTCTTTCTACCTGCCGAATCACCCGTTTCTTATCGAGTACTTGGAGTAGATATTTATAATAATCGAGTATGGATTGAATCTTACACTTCTCAAACCTTGGAAGTCTATACTTTGGAGGGAGAATTGCTTGCTATAGCCCAAAATGATGAAGTGTACGATCCTTATGCTCCCACTAGCTGGATCGACGAAGCAGGGAATTTTTGGGACAAGCAGGGCGGCAAAATATTCTCATACACACTCACTCAGTCCAATTTTAGAACCTTTCTCACTGATGGAGACTCTTATGGCACACAGAGTTACAACACGCGTGGTATGGTAGTCATTGGTGACACACTCTATACTAACGGATTGGGTCACACCTTTGCGATCCACCTTGAAACTGGTGAGAAGAAACCCATCATATCCGGGACGGAATATTACACGAAAAGACGAAACCTCTATGACCCACTGGATGAGCGAAAGCGTCATGCTTTTTGGCTAGACTCTGACCAAAAACTATGGTTTACCGATGAAGGGTTTCGGCTCTCCTGGTTTGAACCCACAAACAGGATACACCAGGATTACTATTATGCAGTAGAAACAGAACAAAGAGATCCATACCCGAACATGCAGTGGGCCATTCATCGGGATAGTCAAGGCCAATTATGGATCGGCCATGGATCCGGAATTTCTTATCTCAATGATGTGGATAGCCTACAGGTTTTGGCGATTGATCCAGCGTTTTCAGAGTTGAGTGCCTCAACTGTTTACCACATTCATGAGCGTGGAGATACACTCTGGCTGGCCACTACTTCGGGTATTTATCTACTGAATACCCAGGAGCAAAAAATTGTGGACCGTTATCACAGTAAGGGTGCTACTAATCGCTTCATCCCACATGACCACATTGCTCATATCAACGAATTTGAATCAGATATTCTCTGGATGGCATCCAAAGGAGGCGGGATTATAAAACTGGACTTAAGCGATAACTCCTTCCGACAGTGGACTACCAAAGATGGTCTTACGCACAATGAAACCTATGGGATCTACCAGGATGACTTTGGGTTCCTGTGGGCCAGTAGTGCCAATGGGATCATGCAAATCATGCCTGGAAGTTTTGAGATCAATAGCTACTTTGAATCCGATGGGCTGGCACATAATGAGTGCAACACCATTTCGCACTATCAGGCACCGAACGGGAAGCTGTTCTTCGGGGGGATCAATGGGATCAACATGTTAGATCCCAAAGACTTTCTGCAGAACTCTAATCCTTCAAAAATCTACATTACTGCTTTCAATAAACAATCCCGTGAAGATGGTTCATTCGAAAATAGCATTCGTGAATTCCTGGATCAGGATAGTGTATTTCACATTTACCCATCTGATTTGGGGTTTCAGGTGACTTACTCCATCATTGACTACCAAAGTGAAAAGCTCCAATATGCTTATAGAATTGAAAACTTTGATCCCCAGTGGAGCTATAGTGACAAGCCTGAAATCAGCGTTCGATCACTACCGTATGGTGAGTATACTCTGGTGCTGACTGGAAAGGGGACGGCCAACCGATCAGCAGAAACCATTAGAATACCCGTTATTATCCACAGGCCGTTTTACCTCCAGACATGGTTTATCATGTTAGTCGTAATCATCAGTGGTATTGGCATAGGACTGATTGTCAAATGGCGCGAAAGAAGCTTAAAAGAGGCCAAGATACAGCTAGAGCAACAAGTCCGGGATCGTACGCAGGAACTGCAAGTTGAAAAAGAGCAGGTAGTGAAACAACTACATGAGAAAGAGCTACTGAGACAAGAGGTCCATCATCGAGTGAAAAACAACCTGACCTTTTTGAAGGGACTTTTGTATCTGAGAGCCAACGCGAGCACGAGTGCAGAGGTTAAAATGGTATTGGATGAATGTCAGGCCAGAATACAAACAATGGCTCTCGTTCATCAAAACCTCTATGATGTCGACAATACAAGTGAAGTGGACTTCAAATCATTTATCAATGAACTCTTTGGTGAGCTGCATACCCTCTTCGATACGGAAAATAAAGTGAAACTTGAGATTGAATCAGCAGGCTTGAAACTAGACATGAGGCTATGTATTTTTATCGGCTTGATCTTAAATGAACTGATCACCAATTCTTATAAATATGCCTTTCACAAAGTGGAGCAAGGACATGTGTACATTCAAGTACATGAAACCATAGATTGTATTAAATTAGAATATGCTGACAATGGCCAGGGACTGAACGAAGGTTTCCATCCAGAAAACTCTAAAGGCTTTGGCTTTAAAATAATCAGTATACTTCTTCGCCAGACTGATGCGGAACTGACTTATTCGGACAAAATATTTAGACTTTCTATTCCCAAATGAAGAAGCTTTTCAAAATCCTCATAGTAGAAGATGAACTCATGATCGCCGAGATGCTGCGAGAGATGCTGATGGAGCTTGGCTACTCGGTGGTGGCTACGGCCAAAAACTACAAAGAAGCCGTACAACATCTGGAAAACGGACCAGATCTCGATTTGGTGATCTTAGATATTAATTTGAGTGATGAAAAAAATGGATTGGATTTAGGACAGCTAATCAAGGAAGATTTCCGAAAACCATTCATCTACCTCACGTCCTATTCAGACCCCAAAACGATCAACCAAGCGGCCAGCACCGAACCTGCTGCATACATCTTGAAACCATTTACCAAGGGCGATCTTCATGCGACTATTGAGGTGATCAAGGCCAGGCAAAAACCCAGTGGCCAATCCGTGACCATTCGAGATCATGACATGACCGTCAAAATTCAAATAGATGATGTGCTGTATGTGAAATCTGATAACATCTACCTGGAGATCTATACAGAATCCAAAAAATACATCCATCGCAGTTCGCTAGAGGGTCTGCTCGATGAAGTCAATCATTCCAACCTTGTAAGAACACATCGATCTTATCTGGTCAATATCAACAGAGTACAGGCAATTAACGGTCAAAACGCCATCATCAATGGAAAAAAAGTGCCTATATCCAGAAAACACAAAGAGGAACTCACGGAATTATTCATCTCGAAAGGTTAACATCAGGTCATAAGTCATCTTCAAAAAGATTTATTATTTTGCCAACCACCAGCGTATAGAGAAGATCGTTTACTTTTTCACGATCAAACAGTATTCCATGAGATTTTGGCAACTTATCCTGCTGGGTGCACTTGTAGCATGCCAGTCCAACAAAGACCCTCGAGATAGCAATTACCCAATTAATACCAGCACTTATGAAAGTGGACTGGCAGTTGGGTCCATCACTGACCAGCGACTATTGGAAATATCCGGACTAGAGTACAGTCTCAAAAACGCGCATCATCTGTGGACACACAATGATAGCCAGGGTCAGCCCTCACTCTACCTGATAGACACTTCAGGTACACTCCGCATGACCGTTTACCTCCAGGGAGCGGAAAATTATGACTGGGAAGACATTACTTCCGATGGCGAACACCTTTACATCGCTGATATTGGAGACAACCGCGCAGTGAGACCTTCCACCAAAATCTACATGCTGGAAGAGCCTTTAAGGATGTCTGAAGATTCAGTGGTGGTGAAAGACTGGTTAGAAATGACACTTTCGTATAGTAACGGACCAAGAGATGCGGAAACATTGATGTATGATTACCTATCAGGTAAATTAGTCATCGTCTCCAAGCGGGATGATTCTTGCATGATCTATTCGTTTGAATTTAGCGCCGGTGATAGCATCAACATCACCCCGAAAGGTCAAGTGGACCTCCGCATGTTCACGGCCGGAGATATGGATGAATCCGGTGCAGTGGTGCTCAAAAACTACAACTCCATGTTTTACTGGTCAGCCAGCAATGAGCCTTTCGTAGAGCGATTTGTCAACGGACCTGATTCACGAATACCTTACACGGTGGAGCCACAAGGAGAAGCGGTCACTTTTGCCTCAGAAGGTTCCTTATATACGGCCAGTGAGTTCAATGAGCATGCAAAACAGCAACTTTACCTTTATCGAAGAAAATAGGCTTTTAGTCAGAAAGACTATTACTTGGGTAGAATAATATTATGTAATTAGCAAATTACATGATATATTTCATCAACAGATTTTCATTTTTTGAAATATTATATAGATTCGTTGCAATTTTTTAACCGAATGTTTTTAAAGCCCTCAACCATGAACTTAAACAATCCCATCAACTATGACCATGAGTTGCTCATGCTCGAATTGCAACCAGATGAACTGGAAATGGCCAAAGTATGTGCCATTAAAGTAAAGGCTCATTTGGAAAAACTCTGCAGACAGAATGCTCATTACCTACCAAATCTGACGGTGGTCAATAGCATCATTTCACAATACGAAGAGGCTCTAAACTGCGGCAACCGCAGATCTGGTTGGAATTAATTTCACTACTCAAAAATCCATGGATAATCTTTGGTTCGTATGTGTCTTAAAAAAATAGAACATGGATTATCAACCAGACCACTCAGACCGTTTGAGAGAACTTCAAATCGCCCAAAGAATACATCGCAGACTTAGCGAACGAGCCATAGAAGAGAATACTGCTGAGGCTTTGAGCAGATTAAATACCATCAACTCAACCATCAATCAACTAAAGTCTCAATTGACTGTCCATTGACGAGAAGGCTTCTTTTTTCCAATCACGGAGGTTTACCTTCCTGCGCCAACACTAGGGCAAGTCTACAGTCATCGAGTGCTTTTAATGCTCAGATTCGGCATTATCCTGAAAAGTTGGTTTGAGGGAATTCACCCCTTGCTCTTCAAGATTTCTTTCATCTCATTCACAATTTAATCAATAGAACTACCTTTTCAATGGCATATACTGACCAGATAGCATTTTTTCAGTTAATGTAATTTTTTGCTCTTCTAAATTAACGTTAAATTGGAATTTAATTCCGTTCACAAAAAACAAAAATGAGATTAACTAAACATTCCCAAATCATCTTTGGCTGTATTATTATGTTTTTGGGTGCCTGTAATGAAGAAAAGATTCCAGGAATCGAGATAGAAACTCCAGAATCAATCGCAAATTCGCTTGAAAAGATACTATTCTCCTGAAAATCAAAAGGAACACGGTTATGAGGTAGCCCAAAATCATGCGATACGCATAGCTCAAAACCATTTTGACCTTCGAGCTGAATATTTTGGAAAGCAAAAAATATTAAAACAGGTTAAAAATCTTGAGATAATCAGAGATTCCATTTCCCAAAAACCACTTCTATATGTTATCCAGTACAAATCTGGTTTCTGTATAATGTCAGCTGATTCAAGAGAACAACCAATTCTAGCCTACTCAGAAGACAATGATTGGATAGGATCTTCATTGAGAGGTCCTGATATTTTTTAAAAATCTACGGAAATAACATTAAGAAAATCAAAAATAAAAATGAAAAGCAAAGAGTCGAAATCGGAGGTGTTTGGAAAAAGCTTTCTTCGGTTAATCCTAAAGGTGGAGCGGCCGATCTAATCATTGAACCAACTGGATGTAATCCGGATAACTGTAATTACTACAGTAGTGTAGCAACTACCCGCTTTGTTGATGCTTTGGCTAGGTGGGGTCAAGATTTTTCATTCAATTTTTATTTACCAGCTAAAAGTAACTGCGATGATTGTGACAGGATTGCGGCAGGGTGTGGACCAGTAGCCATTGGAATGTTACTCCGTTACCACGAATTTCCAGTAATGAATATGTCTTTCAATGGACAAACGGCATTTACCGACTGTGCAAATATGCCGAGGTTTGCAGGTGGTTGTAGTAACAATACGGTTGGATTCAGAAGTAGTGCAATGTTGATAAGAATAGCAGGCAATGTTATGAGCTCCGATTATGGAGGTGTATTTGGTTGTGAAACTGCCACTTATCCCGCTAATATTGGTGATGGGCTAGATTTCTTTGGATACTCCCACGATGGTAAAGGGAAGTTATCAGATCGATTCTTTGATGTACAAAATGACCTTGAGAATCAGATTCCTGTCATTTTTAGTGGTGCTACCAGTCCTGTTGGAAACAATTGGCACATTTGGTTGGCTGATGGTTTCCAACAGACCTCTTATGAACAATGTCATAATAATGTATGCAGCTATTATAGCTACAGCAGTTGGAGTATGAATTGGGGACAACATGGAGATGGTAATGGATGGTATTCTACGAGTCCAAACTCCATAGATGAATACGATGAACTGCTCCGAGTCTACACGAATATACGTCCAATTTAATCGTGAGTAATTTGAAAACTTTGATACCACTCCTGATCTCAGTTCTAATGACAGCCTTTTCATGTCATCAAGAAGAAGCGCAACGAATTCATTTTCTATATGGATCCTATCAACACACAGAAGATACGTCCCTCTATTTTTCGATCGGATTGGTTCCAATAGGTAAAAATAAAATCAATACGGTACAGTATTTCTATTCTGTAAAGGATAGTATTTATGATAATTTCTATGAACTAGACCGAAAATATGACTCTGATAGCAAGCAATCGCTGATTACTACAAGCGAAAATCAACACCTAATGATCCATCACATAACTGACACTCATATAGAAGTTCACGGTCCCTCTGAAGACATGGAAGACTTGCAAACCAATGCTAACGAATATAAAAGATTACCCGAAGGAATTCAGATTTTACCCGATTCGGTATTATTTCCATCAGATTGATGCAGACATCTCTAGCCTTTGCTTTTCAAGATTTCCTTCATTTCATTTACCTTCAGCAAAGCTTCCACTGGAGAAATGGTATTAATATCGATACCACGAAGTAGCTTCATCACTTGCTCAAAGCGAGGATCACTTTCAAACAAGTTGAGCTGAAACTGGCTACTAGGCACCTCTGCCAGTTTTTCCTTTTCACTCTCAGAAAGCTTATCAGCTTCCAGATGCTTTAATATGGTATTGGCACGAATCACCACCTGATTGGGCATACCGGCCAGCTGAGCCACATGGATACCAAAGCTGTGCTCACTTCCTCCTGGCTGTAGCTTCCTGACAAAGATGATCTTGTTGTCCAGTTCTTTTACTGCCACATTGAAATTTTTCACACGCGGCAGATCATTTGTCAATTCATTGAGCTCGTGATAGTGCGTAGCAAAAAGGGTTTTGGCCTTGTAACTTTCGTGATTGTGCAAATACTCTACAATAGACCAGGCAATGCTGATTCCATCATAGGTACTCGTTCCCCGGCCGATTTCATCCATCAGTACCAGAGAGCGATTGCTCAGGTTGTTGAGAATGCTGGCGGTCTCAGTCATCTCCACCATAAAAGTAGACTCTCCTCGAGACAAGTTATCCGAAGCACCCACTCTGGTAAACACTTTATCCACCAACCCGACTCGGGCATAACCTGCTGGAACGAAGCAGCCCATTTGAGCCATCAAAACGATCAATGCTGTCTGTCTTAGTAATGCCGACTTACCGGCCATATTCGGTCCGGTGATGATCATGATCTGCTGGCTTTCATCATCCAGGTACACATCATTGGGGATGTAGTCCTCCTCGGGTGGCATGTTCTGCTCGATCACTGGATGTCTGCCTTCTTTGATATCGAGTGAAAATTCCTCAGTAATGTTTGGCTTGATGTAACTGTTGCGCTTGGCCAGGTAGGCAAAAGAAGTCAGACAGTCTAAGGATGCAATGGTGCGGGCATTCTGCTGAATCACCTCGATGTATTCTGCTGCAAACGAGACCAACTCCTGATAAAGCTTCTGCTCGATGACAAAAATCTGGCTTTCTGCATTGAGGATTTTCTCCTCATAAACTTTCAACTCCTCGGTGATGTAGCGCTCTGCATTCACCAACGTCTGCTTTCGGATCCAATCACCAGGCACCTTGTCTTTGTGTGCATTGGTTACCTCCAGGTAGTAGCCAAACACCTTGTTGTAGGCGATTTTCAAAGAGGAAATACCTGTGCGCTCCGTCTCTCGCTCCTGAATTCCTTTTAGGTAGTCCTTGCCAGAAAAGGCCAGCTTTCTCAGCTCGTCCAGTTCCTCATTCACTCCATCTTTGATAATGTTTCCCTGGGTGGCGTTTATCGGTGCATCATCTTTTAGCGAAGCATCCACATTTTCGAGAAGCGCTTCACACTCGTTTAGTTGATCCAGGTACTGTGCAAAAACGGCATTCTCAGACTTTCTTAGTTCTTCTTTGATCGGCCTGATTTGGTTCAGACTTTTCTTCAGCTGGCCAAGTTCTCGTGGGTTGATCCGGGCGGTTGCCACTTTAGAAATCAATCGCTCCAGATCACCAATTTGTTTCAGGTAAACATTGACTTCATTGAGCAACTCCTCCTCATTCATAAACGCCTCCACAGTGGCCAGTCGGCGTTCGATCTGTTCTTTGTTCTTGAGTGGTAGCACCATCCATTTGCGCAGCAGCCGACTCCCCATAGGGGTCTGTGTGTTGTCCATGATGTCTATCAGTGCAGTACCATCGGATTGGCTTGGATGGATCAATTCCAGATTCCTGATGGTAAACTTATCCAACCATACATACTGCTGCTCATCGATTCGCGATAGCTGTCCGATGTGTTTGACCTCCCGGTGCTCCGTTTCCTCCAGGTAAAACAAGATCGCTCCGGCAGCAATGACGCCCAGCTTCATTTCTTCTACGCCATAGCCCTTTAGGTTGTTGGTATTGAAATGACGGGTGAGCTTTTCATAGCCATACTCGATGCTGAAGATCCAGTCCTCCAGGTGGAAGTTAATGTAGTTATTGCCAAAAGCTTTCTCAAACTTCTCACGCTCTCCCTTCGAGTAAATGATCTCCGATGGCTGGAAGCCCTGGATAAGTTTCTCCACATAATCAATGGTGCCCTCGGCCACCAAAAACTCACCCGTGCTCAGATCCAGAAAGGAAACGCCACAGCCTTTTTCACCATAGTGAATGGACGCCAGGAAGTTGTTTCGGCGCTGCTCCAGCACATTGTCATTCATGGACAGGCCAGGAGTGACCAACTCAGTAACGCCTCGCTTCACTATCCCTTTGACCGACTTGGGATCTTCCAGCTGATCACAGATGGCCACCCGATTACCAGCCCTTACCAGACGAGGCAAATACGCATCCAGTGAATGGTGTGGGAATCCCGCCAGTTCGATGTGTGAGGCAGAACCATTGGCGCGTTTGGTCAGCACTATGTCCAACACCTTACTGGCCTTCACTGCATCTTCTCCAAAGGTCTCGTAAAAATCTCCTACTCTAAACAGTAGCAAGGCGCCAGGATACTTAGCCTTGATGGCATTGTACTGTTTCATCAGGGGAGTTTCCGCACTTTTTTTTGCTTTGGCCATCGTGGAGAATTGGTGGTAGTTTTGACGTGAAATTGGTCACAATATTAAAGAAAGACGAGCGCATGCGAAAACTAAAAAACGAAGAGCTGGGCAGATTGAAACCTGAAGCATTTGCTGAGAGTGAGAAACTTAATGCCTGCATCATCTTGGACGACATCCGTAGCATGAACAACGTGGGAAGTGCCTTTCGTACCGCTGATGCTTTTCGAGTAGAGAAAATCCATTTGTGTGGAATTACTGCGACTCCACCTCATCGGGATATTAATAAAACTGCTCTGGGAGCCACAGAAACGGTTGCCTGGGAGCATCACAGAGATATTTTAGACGTTATAGAAGAACTCAAACAGCATGGATATCAGATTGTAGCCGTAGAGCAAGCTGATATGAGTACCATGCTGGATACTTTTCTACCTAAGCCCGATCAAAAATACGCATTCGTGTTTGGTAATGAAGTCTTTGGAGTGAATGACAGGGTAGTGGCTGAGTCAGATGTTGTATTAGAAATACCGCAGTTCGGAACAAAACATTCGTTAAATATTGCTGTAAGTTTGGGAATCGTCGTTTGGGATTTTTATAATAAGGCTGGAACTTTTGAAAACTAATCAACTATGAACAAACTATTTTTTGGATTAGGAATGATGCTCACATGGATGGCAACCGCACAGGAAAGTACCATCGTTGGTGGAGATGTACAGGATTTGTCCAGAGTAAATAACTCGGGGATACTTTTCAACAATCGTGGCTATGCGGTCTCCAAGTATTCAGGTTCACCTTTTTTAGCCGAAGAGTGGGCGAAGGGCTCAGTCACTCTAAAAGACGAAGGGAAAATTGATGACCTGTTGTTGGTTTTGGACTTCTATAAGAAAGAACTCTACGTAGAGAAAAACGGGAAGAGCATTGCCGTGCCTAAAGCCAACCTGGAAGCATTCAGTTTAACCCTGAATGGTCAACAGGTGAATTTCATTCCAGTGGAAATGGGAAATGAAACGGTCTACGGAGAGCTGCTTTATCGGTCTGAAAAATTCGATCTGTTAAAAATTACTGAGGTGACCTTCATCGATGCAGATCAGTACGACCAAACCTTCAAATCAGGTAATCCAAATGACGAGTACCGCCAGTCTGCCAAATTTTACATGGACAGAGCGGGAGAGTTAATCAAACTGCCATCATCAAAAGGCAGATTCAGCAAGCTGTTTCCGGGAGAGGAAAAGGCGGTAAAAAGCTATCTGAAAAATCAAAACATTGACTTAAGCAGTCAAAGAGATCTCGTCATTACTTTTGAAAAGCTGGATAACATGATTCGATAATTTGAGAAAACTATGAAAGAGCTCATAAAATACAGCTTCACCGTGATTAGTTGTACAATTGGTTGCCTGGCACAAGCGCAGCAAGGTCAGGCTTTCATGCAGGAAAACCTGCAGGAAATCGGTCAGGCAAATAATTACCAGATGGTTTACACCTACAACAACATTTCTTCAACTACTGTTGGCTCTCCGTACCTCAGTGATGACTGGGCTGCTGGTAGTGTAAAGTTGGAAGATGATCAGGTACTGAAAAACCTTCAGTTGAAGCTGGATCTCTATCAAAATGAACTCATTCTCAAGAAAACAACCTCTGAAATCTACTTTCCTAAAGACCGCATCAGCAGCTTTGACTTGACTACCGATGGATCGAAACTAGAGTTCATCAAAACCCAACTGGATGATGAGGCGGTGTTTTTACAGGTGCTAGTTACCAATGAATCCTTACGACTACTCAAACAAAGAAAAGTCACGTTTATCCCCGCAAGAAACGAAGGTGCTTACAAATCAGCCAGCCCCAATGACGAATACAAAGAATCCGCAAAGTTCTACCTGCGGCAAAATGGAGAGCTGATCAAAGTGCCTAAAGCATACGGTAAGTTTGCCAAGCTTTTTCCTGACCAGAAGAACACCATCAAAGATTACTTAATCGACAATCGAATTGACTTGCAAAAAGAGGCGGACCTGATCGTCACTATCAACTACATCAGCGACCTCTAAAACTGGAATTCTACGCCAATGTAAACGTTTCTAGGCTTGGCCGGAATGATCCCCGGACCGGGATATCCTGCAGCACGCCGGGTGAAGTAGCTCTGATCTGTGAGATTGTTAATACCCGCTTCAACTTTCAAGAACCGTATGGTATAGTTCATGGACAAGTCCATCACATAATAGGATGGAATAATCCCCTCTACAGCAGTTGGGACTGGTGGTGTGCTATCGGCATTGGAGGCGTCTGAGAAGTGCTCGGCCACATAAGTGTATAGGTAAGAGATACCCAAATTGCCCCTGCGATAGGTCAAGCCTGTCTTGATATTAATAGGAGGTACCAACTCTACTTCATTTCCCTCGATCCCCTGTTCCTGATTGCTGATGTAGCGCGAATAAATCACGGCCAGGTTCAGAAAAGTAGTCAGTGACGTCTCACTAGTAGGCTTGATCCATTTGATGATATCCGTCTCTATGAAGTTTTCGAGTCCAACAATCGCCGCATCGGCAATATTGGTTCGGTATCGGAAGGTCCGGTCTACCAGGTTATTGAATCGTGGATCGGGTTCTGTACGCAACACACTTCCTATTCGATCTCTGTAAGACAAGAAGAAGGCAGAAATATCGTATCTAAACTTACCCTGTTTTGCTCCACGGATTCCCAGGTCTATATTGAAGCCGCGCTCATCATCTATGTTTTCGTCCACTTCTAGCGATGGATTGTCTACTCGGATGTCATTGAAATTGATGGCACGGAAGTTCTGCGAAAAGTTAGCATACAGCTCCAAGACCTCAATGTGTTTATAACTTACACCAAGCCCGACCAACGCAAAACTTCTGACCTTTCCTTTGTCTTCATTGATCCGCTCTTCGTACAAAACATTGCCGGCTAAGTCTTCTCGTCGATCGTAGTAGTAGCCAATGGCTTCTGTATCGATATACTCATAACGGAGTCCCGGAGTGACACTCAGTTTTGGTGTGATGTTCCAGATGTTTTCTGCAAAGAAGGCAAGATTGCTACTGGGAAACTCAAAATCCGAATCATCAGGTTCACCAGGATTGACGAAGGTAAAATCGGCTCCAGAGCCATTAGACCCTTCTCCCTGTTCTCGGAGTGTGCGACCACTATACAGCCGGTTACCCACGAGCAGTACAGATCGCTGACCCAAGAGTGGATAGTGGTAAATCACCCGAAACTCATTTCCCCAGTTGTTATAATCGTCTTTTAGCAAGTTTCGGTTTTCATCTTCCACATCCGGCCGGTCTATTCGACCAAGATTGCCAACAGCATATCGGTTAGCAGAGAGATGAAACGTTCGGTTATTGAATTTGAGCCTCGATGAAACGCGGTAGTTCCATTCCATAGCTGTCAAGTTCCAGCCTACATCAAACCAATTGCGTGCACGCTTGGACTGAGTTGGGTCCTGGTAAAACTCCAGATCGGTCAGTCCCCCAGGTTGCTGCGCCTGATAGGTCATGTAGGTATGCTCAAGCTTTACATCCACAAAGGGAGTGAAGCTGTACTTCACTGAAGCAAAAAAGTTGTGCTGGTCTTGCTGCGAGTTGGGTCGCCAGCCTTTGCTGCGTTTGTACTGATAAAAGGTGTAATAATTGAATTTGCCTACGGTCCCGCCCACACTTTGGAAGGCATTGTACAACCCGAAGGATCCAAACGTTTGATTGAATAAAAATGCCAGCTTCTTGTCAGCGGGACCTTCTTTGAAATCAAAGTTGAGCATGCCACCAAACTGCGTTCCATACTGCAAGCCAGCTGCGCCGCGCACGAGTTCTATTCGGTCGAGTGCTTGAACAGGTGGGGTGTAGTAGCTCTCTGGATATCCCAATGCATCTGCTGAAATGTCATAGCCGTTTTGCCGGACATTGAAATTAGAAGTTCGGTTAGGATTCAAGCCGCGTCCACCGATTCCCAGATTGATTCCAGCTCCGTCATTCTCCCAAATGTTCAACCCTGGAACTCGAGAGTACACCTGCCGACCCACATTGGCTGCCTTGTTGCCAATGATGCGGTCTACTTCGATCAACTCAGTCTTCTTGGCCTCATAAATGGCAGATCCCGAAACTGATTCCAGCCATCCTATTCCCAAGTCCTCTGAGCGGCTATCACTGATGGTTACTTCATCTAGTTCCGTCTCCAGCTCTGACAGAGTGAAGCCAACCTTGAGATCGTCACTGGCTACCTCTATTTCCTTGTAAGCTGTCTTGTAGCCTGGCACAAAAGCCACAACTTTGTAGTTTCCGGCTTTCACCTTGGTAAAGCGGTAAAAACCTTGTTCGTTGGATTCCGCCTTTAAGCCAGTGCCATCTAGAAACACCATTCCCTGAACAGGCTGGCCTTGTACATCCACTAACGTTCCTGAGATGGACTGAGCGAACAACACATTGCCTAGCACTAGCAGCACGATGGTCCAAAGGCATTTATTCATAGTCCAGAATCCAGTCTTTCGTTCTCCAGTCATTCTTCACTTCTGTTAGATCTACCATGGGATCAATAAATCGTTTATTCGGCTGCCCATTCAGCGTCACATACACATCGGCAGTGATCACGGGATCGGTCATTCCTTGTTGCTGAAATTCTTCTTCCAACATTTTGGCATACTGCACCATCATATCCGGCTGAGTGGACATCATCTTCTCCTGCTGCGGCGTTAGATACTCATAGTTAGCAACCATCGTGCGCTTATCCGAACCTTTATTCTGAACATAGAACGTGGCCTGCCCAGCCTTTTCCATGAGCATCACTCGCCAGGAAAACCGATAGCCTTGCTCGGTCCAGAATAAGTTGCCCGGATACATCAGATGCCTAAAGGGAAGTAGCAGTTGGATCACAATGAATATAGTGAATACCCATTTGACACCTAGTTTTAACTCTGACGTAACCACTGATCTCCGCTTCCAATGGAATACTCGTTTCAGTTTGTTCAATAGGCCTTCGTGGAATTCTGGACTGAAGAAAATGGTTGTTATCACGATCATGATGAATGGAAACATCCCAATTGGGAAAAGCCACCAGGTCATTAAATGAAATGCTATCACCAGCAGATAAGCGATCCCACGAGTCTTGTTCCAGGCTAAAAAGAATGGGATGGTGGTGTCATATACCATTCCAAACCAGCTAAAGATGTATGCAGTCAGCTTGTACTGAAATACCCAACCGATTACAGGTTGATAAACATTGGCGGAGAGCCACATTTTCAACGGTTGTGCTTCCAATAGCCACGTCGCATTCATCTTGGCAATGCCTGCAAAGAAATAGAGTACTCCCATTTGGAACCGAAGGATGTTAAGGAATGCAATTGGCACCTCCACTAGTGGTTTGGTCCAACCAAATTTGACATCCAGAGAAAAATCTCGATGCGCTGGCAACCAACACATGAGGAAAGCTATGAGGCTGACGAAGTAGTAATGGTTGAGGTAGTTGGTCTTGTCCAGCAGCTCCACATAGGTGAAGAGTACAAGAAAGGAGATGCTGCTCACCCGATAGGCCAGGCCTAGCACAATCAACAAAGAGCAGAGGACCATTCCTGCGAATACTCCATACATGCCTATCTCTGGTAATGGACGAATACTGTCGATAAAAGGAAAATAGAACTTAGGCGCAACGTAAAGATCATGGATCCAGCCTTTAGCCCAAAAACGAATGGTGGATGCTAACATTAGCATCCCAAATAAAATCCGAAAGGTTACCAACGGAGCAATGGTAACCTTTCTGTGGATCAGTCGATCAAATAGTATGGTACTATAGGCGCTAGTCCCCGTCATTGTCCTGATAGGTGATAACCACTCCCATACTGGATGCCATGTCCGTTTTGAACATCACAATGAGCCGTTGCATTTCGGCAAATACCTGAAGCACCGGACCTATGTCATTGGTGATTTGGTCTGTGAGTGGGTCATTGAGTGAGACACCCTGAATCACCTGGAACTGTGAATCAATCTTTTCCGAAAGATCTTCATTGGATGTGGTCGTTGCTTCGATGGCTTTCAAGTACTCTTCTATACCTACATCATCACCTCCTTTGTACAGCTGATAATAAGCATCCATATTAGCCTCGAACAACTCCACGGAATAGCCTGCATAATAAGCCTCTGTGGCTGTTAAGATTGGTTCTCCGAGCGAACGTACACCAGCGGGGATGCCAATTTTGCCATCTCTCGTATTTCGCTCAAAATTCAGATTCATGGCGTTCACCAACTTCCCAACAGAACTGCCCACATTTACTCCATAGGAATCCTCACTTGTAAATGTGCCAATGTAGTTGCCACCCTCGGCAGTCCAGGCAGTATAAACAGCACTGGCAGCAGCTGCTATCTGACTGGATACGGCTTTTACATACTCAAGCTGCTGTGAGGTGAATGCACTGACCAGTTCTTCATCGGTCATCTCTGACGAATATATAAAATATCCCAATGTTTGAAATCCTCTCGCGTCGGCATTGCTGAGTGTGCTGAGGTCGTAAGTTCCTTCTTTCAGATTTCTTTCGATCTGGTTGAGGTCTATCGGGTAAATATTCAGCACACCAGAAAGTGCGTAGGTTTCCGCAGGACCAAACTGATAAGGACTGCAATATTGCCACGCTAGACGCGCTTCCTTCAAGTTAGTTCTGGCTGAGGCGAGATTGACTACTGAAGGGTCAGCAGCCAAAGCCTGAATGCTTGTATTTAGTGCTTCTGCCGTCTCCTTAAGGTTTTGGTAAGCAGGTAAAATGAGGTTATTCCCAAGGTTTTCCAACATCGGTCCCTGATCGAAATCATTTATCTTGCCAAGTAGGTCTCCATCAGAAGAACATGAACTAATCATCACTGGGAGGAAGAGTAGAGTGAATAGCTTTCTCATTTTATCTGCTTAGGCCAATTATCGTTTTGAAAGAGTGTTTATAGGTCGTCGGCAAATTCGGCCAATGAAGGGTACGATGTAACAAGGATCTCTTTTGCATTATTGAAGCTTTCAGCAGAAATTGTCCAAAAATCTCCATCCGTGCCAAAGCCACTGTTTAATACCTGATCCAGGTCCTCTGATGTAATCTGCCTGTTTGGACTATATTTCAGGGATAGTGCAAAACCATATCCCTCTGAAGCATGGTGAAACAGACTGCCAATTTCCCCATTACTGAGATCCGTAAGACCTTCGTTGATGTAGTGAATGGCCGTGGCAGCTGCAATCAGTTCAAACTGCTCATAAATGATTTCACGTTGCTCGTCTTTAATGTCATAGGCTTTGTTGACAATGGCAGTTCGTCCCTTGAGAAAGGCATCCTTGAGTATAGCCGCACTGCCTAGGTAGGCTTCCCGACCATACGTATAGTTGCCCCAAAAACGGTTTTCACCATCTTCGTCAAACTCCACATTGACACCCCAGTAGCCAAAGGCTTCATCCCAATGATGTTCCATCGCCGTATAGTTTGCCCCATCGGAAAGCTCAGTGTTCTCCACATCATTACCAATTTTGGCATCTGTTAGGTATTCATTGTAAATCTGGTTTAAGAAAGTGGCTCCCATCAGACCTTTCTCCATCAGCTGCGTGTATTCCCAGCCTTTCTCATCTACGAGGATAAATCTGTCTGAACTTCGAGCAATCAAACCAGCCTGGCCTTGGGTAGCTGGTTCTACTGACATGCTCGCCGCAGCAGCAGATGACAAGATATCCTTGAAAAAAGTGACGTCAGCCAGGAAAGTTTTATTCTCCACTTGTTTGCCGCTTTCATTTAGCTCCGTGCTAGCGAAAGGGTCATTCTGATTGGCAAACATATCTAATAGAGTGGCTTCTGAAAGTTCGGCTCCATCATTGGCGGTACCAATGTAAGCCTTCAGCTCAGCTAACATATCTAGTCTGGCAGTCTGTCCTGAAAAGCTGACTGTAGACTCGCCGTTTCGGGTAAATTCATAGGTTGCTGGTACTTCCATTACTACCTCCGGATCTTCCGCATCATTGCATGCACTCAATAGAGCGGCCACCAGAAGTACTACATATTGTTTGATCCCTTTGATCTGATTCATTGCTAGTTTGCTTATTTAAATTAATTCTAAATAAGCGCAAAGTTGATTCAACGAAGGAGACTTGACAATCGCTATCGATAGGCAATTAGCAATTCACTAGTAGTAGTGACTAGTGACTAATAGTAGTAATGAATCACGAGGCAATGAGCCGCTTACTAGTTTTAGTCCCTGATAGTGATTTAGTAATCAGGTGCTTTCATAATTGCCCCAATAAAAAGTGTAATGACGGAAGTTATGCTCCAAAAGACATCCACCACAAAGATCTGAATGCGTCCGTCTTGCCAAGTTTCCCACATCCAATTACCAGTGACCAACCCATTGACTATGGGCACCATAAAACCCAGTAAAGCACCAGAGATCAAGCAAAACCTGGTGGTGAAAAAATGGTCGCGCCTAATGCCAAGCATTAGCGATACCACCAACCAAGTAATGAAGAAGAATTTATAGATCATCAGGTGTGGCATTGGGTTCGTAGCATCTTTGAAGATTTTAATAAACGAAAAGCTTAGCGCAATAACGGGATACATGGAGAGAGAAACCGCCATGAAGATACTGGCCACCCAGAGGTTTGCCCGTCGTTTCCACTGAGCATTGCTGCGTTTGTCCCGAGCTTCTACCCAGATCAATACTCCAGATAAAATCACGAAACAGGAAATGATACCAAATGTAAAGAAGATGATTCTCAAGCCATGGCCACCAAAATCACCAAAGTGCAACCGATGAATGGTTTGATCGGCACCTACTACATAGCTGAGATTATCCTCTTCAGTGATACGGATCAGGTCGCCAGAAGCATCGAATATTGCTCGGCCTAGTCCAGCAAAAGCGTGGTCTGGATTTGGTCTGGCTTCTACGATGACACGCATGCTTGCATCGCCATAGTTCTGAACGACCACTCGGCTTAGGTTGCTGTGAGTCCAATATGAAGATGCTTCCTCGATCAGCATATTCAAAGAAAGATTTCCAGATATCGGTAAGTTTTGGAACCGTTGAGGTGCTGGCTGTTCCATGAGTTCTCGATACATGTGCTCACGGTCATTTTTGTAAATAAGCGAACTGGCAGGCGCTAACATCACCGTAGTACCTATCATCAGCACTGCGCCAGTCACTGCAAATACGAATTGAAAGGGGAGTCCTATTAGCCCCAAAGCTGTATGTGCATCAGTCCAAACTGTCTTCAGCTTGGCCCAGGGACGAAACACATAAAAGTTGGAGATGATTTTTTTCCAATGAACGATCACTCCTGTGATGATCGCAAACAAAAAGAAAAACGCTACAAACCCAGACATCAGATAACCATAAGGATAAGGTATCTGCGCAAAAAAATGAAGGCGGTAAATGAACTCTCCCAGAGTGTATGAGGAAAAATAATTGGTCTCCTCATAGGTGCTGCTATCTATGTAGGTAAACACACTCTTGAGTTGTACTTCAGTAGCAGCGGAATCCATCGATGGCTCCATTGATACCATGATGTTGCGCTCTTGATGTGGTTGGCGAATGTTGATATTTCTACCATAAAGACTCCCATGCCCGGCCTCTAGAGAATCGAGAATTTGATCATAATCCGTATTCATCTGTGTGCCAGGTGCCACCGTTTGATTTCGCTCCCAGGCGATAATGTCATCCCTAAAGAAACTGATCGAACCGGCAAAGAAAATGACGTACAGAGCCACACTGATAACCAGACCGCTTACTGTATGCGTGTGAAACAGTATGTTGTAAATGCGATTGCTCATGAGTGGAGGTAATAGAGTGTGGAAAATATTACTGTCAGGCAGAAGTACAGACCCCAGGCTATCCACCCATTTTTGAAAAGAAAGGCACAGACCATGAGGCCGGCCCAAACAATAAAACCACCAAAAATGAGTGTGACCATGGTGCCTGCTTGATCTGTCCAGAGTGATAAAGCCATAAAAAAACTCACTGACACGAAGTAACCACCCAGAAAGCCGGCGGTTATTTTGACAAATCGCTGAACAGGTGAGCTGAAATATTTCTTGTTAGCGGGCATTAGCAAGCATTTCTAAAAGGAATGAAACGGTACACACCATACTCGCTGAACGGAGGGATATGTAGCCCATCGGGGCTAGCAGAATGACAAGACTGCCGACCGACGAGAGCAAAACCAAATAAGCAAACAGACCTGATCCCAATCCAAACACGAGCACAAAACCAACCAAACCGATCAGTAGGAAACCCAAACCAATTACGTTTCCTACTCTAGCATCTGAGCGAACGAATTGCTCTAGTTTATTGGGTGGGGCGAGATCGGCTTTGGTGGATGTCTGATAGCAACCCCAAAATCCTAGAAAGGTCAGGTAAGTACTTAATGAGATCATCCTACAGAGCTATTGCATAAGTGGCGCAGTGCCAGATAAATTCATATTCTTCCCCTTTGTAGGTACCGGGAACTTCCTCCTTTTTAGTGGTCTCTACAGTATAGGTGGTAGCCCATGGCAGTTTGAAGCCTACTTGTCCATTGGCATCTGTATGGAGCTTTTTACTCCAGAGATCGGAGACAAATACTGAAACTTCCTGGCCTTCTATAGGTTCACCTTTAAACAATACTTTTAAGACAACTTCGCCATCTTTCGCAGCTGTTTTTTCGGAAGCATTGACCACAACAAGTCCACTGCTGTTAGTAGCAGCCGAGCTCTCTACTTCTTTACCCACTACAACTTTAGCTGTAGAGTGATAGTGCGTTTTGAAAATTCCAAAATCATACTGCGTATAGTCGATTACATCTATCTCGTCATTGTTGAGCACGACGGTGTAGGTTCCAATCTCAGAAGGGATGAACTCCCCAACAAAGGCCTCTTTACCTGCGGTAGTCACTATCTCTACTTTATCTCCAGAAGGAGCTATGGCCCATAGTTGAAAGTTCTTCACTCCAGCGAAGTTTTCACCTGCCGGATCTTCAATCACACCGTAGGTATATTCCCCGAAGTAAACGGTCACTTCGTGGGCTTTACCTACATCACCAGTCTCAGCGGTCTGCACCCACAGGTAGTGAGCTGAAGCAGGACCGAAGGTAAACGCAGCAGCTATTAGTAGCATACTTTTGATTAAGTTGATCATGTCTGAATTGGCTAGAATGGGGGAGTGACTCACTCACCCCATTGTAAAACATCGATTAATTGTGCTTAAAAATTCCTTGTAGTTCTATACCATCAATCTGGGCGCCTCTTTCTGCAGTAGCCGTTTCAGGATCGATTAGATACACATAGGCCTCACCCGTTGAGTTTTGTCGGATAGACATGTAGACTTTGCCATCCTCTACCAGATATGGTGTTTGGTACTGACCTGCATGTACCGGAATGTCGTTCACGTCGGTGATGGTCTGAGCCTCCAGGTCAACAATCACCACTTTCAACACATCATAGTTGCCAAAGCCTGCCCACTGTAGATCGGCAGATATGTCTTCCGAAGCTTCAGACACTCGAGCCACTGCTTTGCCATTGCCCACGTACTTCGCATTGAGAATTTTGTATCCGTATTCTTCCTCCACATTGAAGAAATAATCGCTATCGAACTCAGTCTCTCCAGCATTGATTTTGAGAATTCCGGATGGTTTACTCACGTGTGTGAAGCCGGCAAAGAAAGAAGAAGAAGAGATGGTGTAGATGTCGCCACCTTCATCTACCACTAGCGAAGGCTGACCACCGTAGTAGCCGACCGGGCTGGTGCGGTCATCTTCGAAGGTTTTGATATATTCCAAATCAGGATACGAGTACACACTGACCAGAGCTTTATCCACATTGGGTGTAAGCCAAGACGTGCCGTGAAGCGGATAAAGAGAAACGTAAACTCTGTCACCTGCACGGTGAACACTGGTAGGCCACGCGTTTAGCTGAACCTCTGCATCAAGCGAATCCACATAGTAAAACGACTCATAGATTGGGTGGTTAACTGTGCGAGTAATGGAAACATCATTGGCATCCACCACCTGCAGTTGACAGTCAAAAGAACCGCCACCCCACGGAGCACCGATGGCTAGGAAGGTGTCATCATCCAGTTCACCCACTACATCGATTCGCTCAAAGACGAATTTTGAATTTAGGTACAATTCCCCTTCGTCTATACGATACCCAATACATTCGTTTAGCGTGTAACCGAGCGAAAAATAATTGTCTCCGTATGAAGCGTAGTACGACCAGCCTGCCTGCTCGATCCCCTGTCCATCAGAGGTAATTGTCCCAGACATCAAATCATCTGCTGTAACGATATAGTCCGCTGAGGCATCACCCTCCGTAGCTCTCAAACCCACCACATAGCCAGACCATCCTTCGGTACCTTCACCTGGTTCCGGATCGTCACTGTCACATGAGCTAAATACTGTTGTTGCTAGTAGGGCTATCAATGCCCAGATATTGAATTTGTTGGTTTTCATTAATCGTATTATTTAAAATTTCTAAAAGTCAATTGGATAGGAACCAGCTCAGCTTTAGGCTGAATGATCTCCCGGGTTTTTGCATGGCGAAGTTGTCATAGACCACCGCGTCAGTAATGTTGTTGCATGCCAGCGAAGCATTGTATTTTCCCTCACCAAATGAGTAGGAGGCTGTCAGATTGTGCGATAGCTGTCTGGGGATATCGTACTTGTATCTCCTCGTACCCTGGCTTGGCCATTTCCAGTAAAACTTGTCCACAAATACACTGAGCCAATTGATAGCAAGCTTGCTACCTTGATAGCCCACATCGTGGAATTGCAGCCCTGCACTGAAATTGCCGAATAGGAATGGCTGATTCGGCAGGTCATCCTTGTACAATCTGTCACTCTCATCGGCATTGATGTTCTTTTGCTTGGTCACGTTGAGACCCAGATTCAATAAGCTCTTGTAGGTGTATTTGACGCCTGCCTCAATGCTTGTAAGATTGACTTTTTCCTGGTTGAGGTAGTTAGAGTTTCTCGGCTGGGACGCATCCAACCGGATAAAATTGGAAGCCTGGCGAAATAGGTAGTTCCCTTCAAATCTCAAGGTTTGGTTTTGGAATACCTTGCTAAAAAGTACTCCTGCATTGTAGTTGTTGCTCTGCTCTGGTTCGAGCTCAGTGTTGTAGGTGATGGTCAGTCCATTGCCAAACATCTCAGATCCATCTGGCAGCCGATAAGTGTTTTCATAGGATAGCTTTAGTTGTATCCACTTGGTGAGGAAGTAGGTGGATGCCACTCCAAATCCATATTTTTCAAAACTCATCTCGAACTCCTCAAACTCACCCGTTAAATCATCCTCCACACGAGTATTGGCCTCCATTGCAAATCGCTTGGCAAAGAGTGAAGTCTTCCACTGATCATCAAGCAAGACCAGGTTGTAGGCAAGTGCGGAAATATTTTTAGTGATCGTGTTGGGTGTGGTGAAAGGAATTTCATAAGACTCTCTAAGTGGGTCCTGACCAACTCTCGAAAAGCGGTTGTAGGAATGATTGAAAGAAACAGACTGGCTCTGGCCAATGCGGTAGCTGATGTTTCCCGTTACTAGCTGAGACTCATCATCAAAGGTGAAATGTGATTTGTTGTAAGTAAACTCTCCGGCATTGTTGATGCGCTCAGTAAAGTCGCCATACCAGTTGTAGGTTCTGGAACTGGTATCCACACGAGCAGACTGCCTCTTTGTGAGCATGCCGTAGAGTCTCACATCCAGTCCATTGAATAGCAAATCCTTTTTCAGGTACTTGAATGTAGGGATGAGCACCTGATCTTCAGTTTCCACTTCACCAAATACATCCTGCATGTTCAGGCCAGTCTGGACTTCTTTGTCATTGCCTGAAGCGATCAACCCGACAAACAGTCGATCTGCGTATGGCTTACCCACCACACCAATTTCCAGCTGGGCAGTTCTAGACACGTAGGCATCATGAAACCGACGAACATTCACAGTATCTAACTTTCCAGACCCATCGGACCTGGGGACTTCCACATCACGCATCAGGTAGTTGTTGTCTGAATAGTTGTAAAACAGGTTGGCATTAAATGTCAGACCAGTGCCCGGCTCGGTATATCTACCCAGGATGGAGGCTCGATGTGTATTGAATGACCCAATAGAATAGGAAGCATTCACAAAGTTTTTGATGTTTTGATCGGTGGTTACATTGACTGCTCCTCCCAGTGCGTCGGCACCCAGGTGAACAGGCACCACACCCTTGTACACCTCTATACCAGAGATCATGTTCACCGGAATGTTATTGAGAGATAGAGAGGTGCCAAAATTGTCCATCGGTACCCCATCCAGGAAAAATTTTACTTGCTTACCCGTGAATCCATTCAGAGAAAAATCAAAGGAAGACCCGAGTCCTCCTTGTTCTCTGATTCTCACACCAGACACAGTACCTAGCACTTGATTGACGTCCAGGTTCTGCACTTTTAGAGGCTTCACATCTACCACAGAAACGGCATAGGGTTGCTCTCTGACTTCTGCCGCCTCAGACTTACCTACCACTTGCACTGCATTGAGTTCTGTGGTGCTTACCTTCATCAGGATAGTCGGTAGCTCTATGGATTTTATTAATTCAACTGATTCCTGATGATCCTCAAACCCCACACCTGAAAAGGTCAACGTGTAAGACCCTTTTGATAATCCCGAAAAACGAAAACGACCATCAACATCCGTGGATACTCCTTTACTTATTTCAGCTATCTGTACCGTGATCCCAGGAATTCCTTCCTGAGAATCGTCCATGATGTTACCAGATATTGACAACTGCCCGAATCCAGAAGACACAAGGAAAAAAATGAATAGAAAGTAAAAGGTTGGTTTCATTTTGCACTTTGCTTATTTAGAATGTTTCTAAACAACATTGCAAAAGTGTATCAGCAACACTTACCTGTCAATCGCTATTGATGAGGGTTTTTTACGGTGCTAGTAGTAGCTAAGCGTGCTCACTACTCATAGTGTTAGGTCCCTAACCCTAGCACCATCTGCATCCCTAGTGTTAGCTAGTGATGATTGTAGCGGCACTAACTACCGTGGAAGGGAATCCTTTCTCTTGATTTTGATCTGATATACCCTGTGAAGCTCTTTGATGCGCGCTTTCAGATAAGGACAAGAAGATTGATTTACCGCATCCCTGATTATACACTCACATTTTGAGGGATCGCATTCAATGCGCTGTTCTAGCTGAGTGAAGAATTGGTCGAACTGTTGGATGTCCATGACTTGGTGGTTGATCTATACAAAGATTCTGAATCCCAGAATCTCAATCAATCGCTAGATATCAGGGTTTTGTAACTACCAGTAGTAGTGAGTACCTCACTAGAAGTAGGCACAAAAAAAGGAGAACCATTTCTAGTTCTCCTTTATACAGGTGTATGAATGTATTCTTATGCTTCGGGATTGTATTCAATGCTCAGGATTCGCTCCTCTACCATTCCAAGGCCTATTTTATCCTCTCCCAGTACATCAAATAGTTCGAGGCATCTTCTCGCTACGTATTCCTCCTCGATCTGCTCTGTCACAAACCATCTTAGAAATTCTTCGGTAGCGATATCTCCAACTTTTCTGACCACCCGCACCATATCGTGGATAGAATCCGTAACGGCGATTTCCATTTCCAATTGTTTCTCAAAAACGGTTCTCAGCTTGTCAAATTCGTGCTGTGAATCCCCCACTGAAGGTGATATAGCGTCACATTCCATATCCACCAGGTAATGGAAAAATTTCATCTGATGCTCACGCTCCTGATCTGCCTGTTTGAAGAAATGCTCCGCACAGTTGTCATAGCCAGCTTTGTCGCACCAGGCGGCCATCGCCAGGTAAGCTGCCGAGGACTGAGCCTCCATTTTTATTTGTTTGTTGATTATATCTACTACTTCGTCCTGAAGTACTGAATGTCTCCTCAAAATATCCTTCATAGCTTCAAAAAGTGTTTAATACTACTATACAAAGGAACACGAAAAGATCGTGAAAGGTCTTATTAGGCCATAATTTAAAACTATTCTAAAGAAGCGGTTTCCCTAAAAAACCTTTCTTACCAGCTGCTTGTGAATCACACTATTGAGCTCCAGCATGGTAAAGGCACCAGCAAAAAGTTCTTTTAGCTCCATTACATTGTGGATGGTCAAGGCGAAAATACGGTCGCAGTGTGGCATGTGTACAATCTCCACATCGGGAGTATCACTGGACAGCAGTGTAACCAGGTCTATTTTCTGAATTTTCCGTTTGAAGGTGATCAGTTCACAGGCACGAAATGTCACCGTATCTCCTCCGAAATGGAGAATGTAGTGCTCGGTAGCATCGCATTGATGCAAGGAGGCATTGGCTGTTTCGTAAATAAGTTCTTTGGTACTTTCCATTCTACCTATCCTTCCTAATTCCTAAATAATTGTGTGAATTGATTCATTGCTGCTTATAACCAATGCCGGTTCTCAATTTCAAATTCCTGGATTATCCAGGTTAAATCTTCGGACACTTCTTGCAGTGTCTACCCTTCTTCTTGTACTTCTTGCAGCATTTCTTGAAAACACACTCCGTGCGCTCCATCACCGATCCATTGTCAAATGGGCAAAATGACTGAAATTCCTGCTCCTCTATCGGTGTTTCCTTGATCATTATTTAGAATAATTCTAGATAGCAAAAATCACTCAAATTTCAAGGGTTTACAATAGCTATGCGTAGGTAATTGTATCACTAGAAGTAGTGATTTCGAACTAGTGATTATTTGGAGGCAATTTCGTTAGCGGCACACTTCTCACAGCCGGGCTGCTTCTTCCCTGAAAACTGATTGTACAGCCTTCTGCCCAGCAGAAACCCTGCTACTAAAAACAATCCGATTACGATCAGTGTCTGTACCATTAGCTCATCAATTGATAAGTGATCCATGCAGCGACATATGCCAGAGCGGTCATATACACCAACTGTATCAATGGATATTTCCAGTTTTTAGTTTCACGAAATACGATCGCAAGAGTACTCATGCACTGCATAGCAAAGGCATAGAAGATCATCAGCGATAACCCGGTAGCAAAAGTGTAAACTGGTTCATTAGTACCCCGAATTTTTTCATTCCGCATTCGATCCAGCAGCGTCTCTTCGGTATCAAAATCTTCCCCAACTGAGTAGATAGTGGCCATCGACCCTACAAAAACCTCCCGAGCCGCAAAGGACGTAATCAGAGCTATACCAATTTGCCAGTTGTAACCGAGTGGTTTGATAGCCGGCTCTATCGCATGTCCCAAAATTCCAATGTATGAATTGGACAAACTAACAGAGGATACTTCCTTTTCATAAGCTTCTACTTGCGATTCCGTAGCAGGTTCTGGAATTTCGGATACAGCCTCTTCTATACGATCCCCAGGACCGTACGAAGCGAGCACCCACAGGATGATGGAAATACTAAAAATGACTTTACCGGCATCAAACACAAAAAGCCTCACCTTTTCCCAAAGTGTTACCACCAGATTGTTCCATCGCGGCATCTTGTACAATGGAAGTTCCATGACGAGGAAGCTCTTCTGGCGTGTTTTCACGAATACCTTAAAAGCCAATGCAGCTAGTAATGCCGCAACAACACCAATCAGGTACAAACCAAGTAGCACCAACCCCTTCAGGTTGATGACTCCTCCGACCATCGTATCTGGTACTACCAGCGCAATGAGCAAGGTATAAACAGGTAGTCGAGCTGAGCAGCTCATCAATGGAGTGACCATAATCGTGATGAGTCGTTCCTTCCAGTTATCAATAGTTCGAGTGGCCATAATAGCTGGTATTGCACAAGCCACACCAGAAATCAGTGGCACGACGCTACGACCATTCAATCCAAAGGGCCGCATAAAGCGATCCAGAATGAACACTACACGACTCATATACCCTGTTTCTTCCAGGATGAAAATAAATCCAAAAAGCAACGTGATTTGAGGAATAAAAATGACCACTCCTCCCAGGCCAGGAATGATTCCTTCGGCCAGAAGGTTGGTTAGTACACCGGCTGGCATGGTGTCTTTTGCCCATTTACTGGCTGAAATAAACAACGAGTCGATCAGGTCCATGGGCCACTCTGCCCAGGCGTAGATCGCCTGAAAAATAATAAATAGCACAGCCAGGAAAATGACATATCCAAAAAAGGGATGTGTCAGTATTTTATCCGCTGTGCGGTGTCTCTTGAGGAGAGATTTGGGAAGGGGCCTTTCTTTCACCACAAACGAGAGGACCTGACGAATCTTTTTATAACGGTTTTCTACTCGCTGCTTTCTTACCTCCGGATCATCGATCAGGAATTGGCCTTTGTCAAATTCTCCACCTAGAAATGGCTCGCGCGTCTGGCTGGGTTTGTTTTCTTTCAGGTGATCTATCAATTCACTTACCCCCTTGCCCGTGCGAGCGATGATCGGTAAGATGTCCACACCACCCAATACCTCACTCAGTTTTTCAATGTCAATCACCAAACCCTTCTTGTCAGCTACATCGGTCATGTTCAGTGCCATGGTCACCGGCACTCCCAGGTCCATCACTTGAGTAAATAGCAACAGGTTACGCTCCAGATTAGAAGCATCTACCACCACCACGATTCGGTCAGGATAATCACTGTGCTGTTGATTGCGTAAAAGATCGTAAACGACCTTCTCATCTTGTGTTTTTGGATATAGGCTGTAGATACCAGGCAGGTCCAGGATGGAGATAGCACTCTCCGAACGCTTGAGTTTACCGGATTTCTTATCTACCGTAACTCCTGGAAAATTCCCGATTTTTTGATTGAGCCCGGTTAGTTGATTAAAAAGTGATGTTTTGCCAGAGTTGGGGTTGCCAACCAACGAGATCTTCATATTACTCCACTTCTACAAGTGATGCCTCATCTTTTCTCAGAGACAATGTATATCCATCCAGATCGATTGCTATAGGTCCACCAAATGGAGCTTTAAAGACAACTTCTACAAGCTTACCTGGATACAAACCCATGTCTACTAATTTGGAGGTGACTCCATTCTGTGAAAGACTCTTCACAGTCATGGTTTTGTTCAGCTGAAGTAAATCAAGTGTTGTCATTTATTCTTGGATTGATGCAAAATAAAAGAGTTGAGTAATCAGATACAATCGCTAATGCTAGTGAATTATGCTTTGACCAACCCAGTCTCCATCGCGTAAACAATAAGCTCAGTTGGCGACTTCAAATTAAGCTTCTTTAAAATATTCTTTCTATGACTATTGATAGTATGAACACTGACATTTAACTCATCAGCAATCTGAACGGTCTTATGCCCTTTGGTGATTAACTGCAGTACTTCATACTCTCTGGGAGAAAGGTCGGTGGGTTCACAGTCTACCTCCTTCTCCTCACTGCTATTATCAATAAGTAGGTCCAGGATACGATTGCAGTAAAAGCGACTGTTTTTAGATACCGACTCGATGGCATTGAGGATTTCTCCCTGGCTGCACTTCTTCGTGACGATACCTTTGATCCCCATATCCAACAAGGGTTTGATGTGCTCTTTCTTGTCTTCATTGGTAATGATGAGCACATTAGTGGCCTTCGAAGCAACTACCTGATTGAGCAGTGATCTCAGCACTGGATCATCACTCTGATAGTCCATCAGCAGCACATCAGGATGCTGCTGCAGCACTGATTTCATCAATTCCTCCGCACCTTCTACAACTCCTGCCAGCTCAAACGCATCTTTCTCCTGCACCATGTGGATGAGTCCCTCACGCGTCAAAAACTGAAAATCAGAAATCAGAACCTTGATCTTTTTCATTTATTTAGAATGATTCTAAACAGCAAATCTAGTTTGTTAACTTGAAATAGACAATTTGGTTGCGATTTGGTTGAATAAACAATTGAAATCAGCCTGTTTGAGTTAATTTTGGGTCGATAACATTCATATAAAAACCTATTTAGTGATATGGAATTCCGTACCGAGCACGATACCATGGGGGAAGTCAAAGTACCCGCTGACAAATACTGGGGAGCGCAAACAGAACGCTCCAGAAACAACTTTAAAATAGGAGGTGCCAATATGCAGATGCCACTGGAAGTGGTTCATGCATTTGCCATCCTCAAAAAGTCAGCCGCACAGGCCAACCATGAGCTGGGTGTGTTGCCAGAAGAAAAAAAGAATCTTATCGCTCAGGTATGTGATGAAATCCTGGAAGGAAAACTAGATGATCAGTTTCCACTGGTCATCTGGCAGACTGGATCGGGCACTCAGTCCAACATGAACTGCAATGAAGTGGTGGCTAACCGGGCTCATGTGATCAACGGTGGATCACTGAGTGATGAGAAAAAAGCTATTCATCCAAATGATGATGTGAATAAGAGCCAATCATCCAATGACACCTTCCCAACAGCCATGCACATTGCCTCTTACAAGCTGATCGTGGAAAACACTATCCCTAAAGTGAAAAAGCTTAGAGATACTTTGAAGTCCAAATCAGATCAATTCCAGGATGTGGTGAAAATTGGCCGTACGCACTTTATGGATGCCACTCCCTTGAGCTTGGGACAGGAGTTTTCCGGTTATGTGTCCCAACTTGACCATGGACTGAAAGCATTGGAAAACACTTTTGCGCACCTGAGTGAACTAGCACTGGGTGGAACTGCTGTAGGAACTGGATTAAATACTCCACAGGGATATGATGTGCTGGTCGCTAAGAAAATTGCAGAAAATTCAGGACTGCCTTTCATTACCGCCGAGAATAAATTTGAAGCGCTGGCTGCTCATGATGCCATGGTGGAAACTCACGGAGCTTTGAAGCAATTAGCTGTGAGCTTAATGAAAATAGGCAATGACATCCGTATGCTGTGCTCCGGTCCTAGAAGTGGTATCGGCGAAATTGTCATTCCAGAAAACGAACCAGGATCCTCCATTATGCCTGGTAAAGTAAACCCAACGCAGTGTGAAGCCCTGACGATGGTTTGTGCACAAGTCGTTGGTAACGATGTAGCAGTATCCGCAGGAGGCATGTACGGACAGTTTGAGCTCAATGTATTTAAGCCTATGATGGTTTACAATGTGCTCACTTCTGCCAGACTGATTGGCGATGCATGTGAGTCATTCAATGATAACTGTGCCGTGGGAATTGAGCCAAATTATCCGGTCATCAAAGATAAACTGGAAAAATCCCTAATGCTTGTGACAGCTTTAAATACGCATATTGGATATGAAAATGCGGCTAAAATTGCTAAAAAAGCGCATAAAGAAGGAACAACCTTAAGAGAAGCAGCTGTAGAGCTAGGCTTACTTACCAGCCAACAGTTTGACGAATGGGTACGTCCAGAAGATATGATTGGTAGTTTAAAAAAGTAAATTTTTGACTTTTTTTTAGTTATTTTAGTACTTTAGTGTTAGTTATGTAATTAATTATGAATCAACAGATTATAAGTATGAAAAGAATTGTCGCACTTTCAGTATTTGTTTTGTTCGTTGCAATGGGATACAATGCAAATGCGCAGTTGTCCAAACAAGAGAAAAAAGAGTGGAAAAAAAGAATCAAAGCTTTGGAACCAGAGCAATTCAAAACTCTTGTAGAGGAGAACAAATCTTTAAAAAGTCAAACAGCTAGTTTGAAAAACGAACTTGCTGGAGTAGATGATAAAATCGCCGATAAGGATGATCAGATTTCATCTTTGCAAAAGCAGGTATCTTCTCTAAGAGATGAGTTGGCAGAAGCAAACTCTAAACCTAAGCAACCTGCACAGCAGGCGGCAGACCAGGGAGGCATCAATGAGAATGTCGGCGTGGTATTCAAGGTGCAGATAGGAGCTTACAATGCAAAGGATCTAAGCAAATATGGTAGCAAGGCTAAAAACTTCTCACAAGAAACTGAGAATGGTCTGAACAAGTTTACTGTAGGAGCATTCAGAGACTACTGGGAAGCTGATACGTTCAAGAAATACCTTCGGGAAATGGGCGTAAAAGATGCATTCATTGTTTCTTACAAAGATGGTCAGCGAGTAGACATCAAAGAAGTTTTGGAAGGTGTGACCAAATCATAACTTATAAATACCGAACAATATAAAAGCAACAAAAACCCTTCGGCATGCCGAAGGGTTTTTTGTTTGTGTTAATTTTGTAGGCTCATTTAGCATTATGACCCATTACAAGACCAAAGAAGAAATTGAAATCATGCGCGAAAGCGCTTTGATCGTGTCAAAAACACTCGGTCTCATGGCTGAGCATATCAAGCCTGGAGTCACGCCACTGGAGTTGGATAAGATAGCGGAGGAGTTCATTAGGGATCAAGGTGCAGAACCGGGTTTTTTAGGTTTGTATGATTATCCGAACACGATCATCACATCGGTAAACGAACAAGTAGTACATGGTCTGCCCACCAAAAGACCACTGCAGGAAGGTGATATAGTTGGTCTGGATTGCGGAGCACTAAAAAACGGATTCTATGGAGATCATGCCTACACTTTTGCTGTGGGAGAAGTGAGTGATGACATCAAGCAGTTGTTAAAAGTAACGAAAGAGAGTCTTTACAAAGGTATTGAGCAGACCGTGGCTGGTAACCGCATCGGAGACATTGGTTATGCGATCCAGACATACACTGAAAGCTTCGGCTATGGCGTAGTGCGCGAACTGGTTGGTCACGGATTGGGTAAGAAGATGCATGAGTCTCCTGAGGTACCCAACTATGGCAAAAGAGGACGTGGCGCTAAGTTAAAAGAAGGTCTGGTCATTGCGATTGAACCTATGATCAACATGGGAACTCGCAGAGTGGTGCAGCTATCAGATGGATGGACCATCGTGACGGCCGACCGAAAGCCATCGGCACACTTCGAGCACGATGTGGCCATCGTGGATGGTAAACCGGAGATTCTGTCCTCCTACCAGTTCATCGAAGAAGCCTTAGAAAAAGTAAATGGACTAGTGGTGTAGGACACCGAGTCTAGAACATTATAAAAGAGGCCGTCTCAAAAGCAATTTCAACGGCCTCTAGTTTTTTGTATAAGTGAGTTTCCCCAGATAGGTACCCGAATATGCTTCCCTGTTGGGACGAGCTTTTTTCACTTAGAGCTCTCCATTTTCAGCCATTTTTTTCATTTTGTCATTGGCATAGATAGCAACTTCTACTCGCCGGTTTTGAGCCCTGCCTTCCGCCGTAGAATTGTCTGCTACTGGCTGTGATTCTCCATAGCCCATGGTGGTTAATCTGCTGGCTTTCACTTGCTGAGAAGTGAGATAAGTGGCCACGGTATTGGCTCGTTGCTCAGAAAGTGTTTGATTGTAAGCATCTGGGCCAGTGGCATCTGTATGACCCTCTATCAGAATATTCGTATTCTCATACTTATTGAGGGTTTCAGAGAGTTCGCTGAGGTTGCTCCTTGTCTCCGATTTCAAATCATATGAATCCAATGCGAAAAGTAATCCTGAGTCAAAAGTGATTTTAATCCCTTCACCGACTCGTTCCACATCAGCACCTTCCAGGTCTTGCCTAAGCTCTTCTGCCTGCTTGTCCATTTGCCTACCGATCAGTGCGCCTGCTGTACCGCCAACTGCGGCACCTATGATGGCCCCAACTGCTGTGTTGTCTTTGGAGTTTCCAATCACCGCACCAATAGCTCCTCCTGCGGCGGTACCGATACCAGCACCTTTGCTAGCATTGGATGCTTTGCAGCTCCCTAGGATTATGGCTGTGGAAGCTACAGTCAACGACAAGATGAGAGGCATTAATTGTATTGGTAGTTTTTTCATGATCCTTTGTGGTATTTGGTTCTACACCACCTCTTGCCAAACTTGTACCATGTCACCAGAATGGTAAAACAGCCAATCACAAGCGATCCTTCTATTCAAAATGAAGTGTGTCTTCTCATTTTAAGAATTATTCCCACATGCCCGCCGGAACAATTTCCAGCACATGGCCATCTGGATCTTCGAAGTAAAAAGACTCAAAATCTGCGGGCCATTTTTGCTCGCAGGTAATTTCGATCCCCCGATCCATGCATTGCTGCTTTACAGAAAGATAATCTCGCTGCTCTACCTCAAAAGCAATGTGTTGCTTGCCACTAGCAAAGTGTGGAGGCAGTACCTTCTCATTTTTGGTAACCTCGGCTATAAAACACAACAAGACCGAGCTACCTACCCGAAAGAAAATATGCCTACCATCCACCTGGGAGATTACAGGCATTCCCAGCTGGTCATGGTAGAATCTCCGGGTCTCGCCCAGCTTGGAGACATATAGACAGGTCTCTTTTATTTGCGTGAAATCCATGAAATTTTTGCTTTTATTAAAGTTATCCCTAATTGTGAAGTTTTACCTTTGCGCGGTGTCCGATATAAATAAGAAGTTAACGCACGTCTTGATGCGCTTCCTGGTCTGGCGACTGAAGCATATTAGTGATAATAATTTCCTTCTTATCGTTGCCAGCCTCGTTGGTCTCATTGCAGGATTAGCTGCGGTGACCTTGAAAACCACCGTCCACTATGTACAGCACCTGCTTCAGCAAAATCTGGACCTTACCAAAATTAACTACCTCTACATTGTCTACCCTGCCATTGGAATTGTTTTGACTATTCTGGTCAGGAAATTTGTACTTAAAGACACACCTGGACACGGGATCACCAGGATACTCCGGGCTATCTCCAAAAACTCCAGCAGAATCCGTAGACGATACATGTTTAGCAACATGATCAAAAGTGCGATCACTGTTGGTTTTGGTGGATCCGTAGGACTGGAGGCCCCCATTGTGGTAACTGGCTCAGCTATTGGGTCCAATTTTGGTCAATTTGTCCATCTGGATTACAAAAAAAGAACACTACTCATCGGGTGTGGAGCAGCAGGTGCCATCTCAGCCATTTTTAACTCGCCCATAGCCGGTGTGATCTTCGCTATTGAGGTAATTCTGACCGAAGTGAAAATCAGCAAGTTCATCCCCATACTGATAGCATCTGTCAGTGGGCAGTTGATCTCCATCATTTTGCTCGGTGAAGATGTACTCTTCTCCTTTAAGATTGTGGATAGCTTCCAGGCATCCGATACGGGGTATTACATCGCCCTGGGTGTGCTGTCTGGTCTGGCTTCCCTCTATTTTACCCGTGTAACATACTGGACGGAAGGCTTCATCGATGAAATCAAAAATATCTATGGCCGTGCGGCTATTGGGGGTCTAGCTCTGGCATTAATTATCTTCATATTTCCTCCGATATATGGTGAAGGCTATGACTCCATTCTGTCTTTGCTCAAAGGCAATCATGAAGGGTTCTTCAGTGGCAGCTTCTTTTACTCCCTGGCAGACCAGGATCTGGTAATAGCTGGTGTTCTGTTTCTAATCATATTGGCGAAACCATTTGCCACAGCACTGACCATCGGCTCTGGCGGCAGTGGTGGGGTATTTGCACCTTCGTTATTTATGGGAGGAGTTGTGGGGTTCTTTTTTACCCGAGTGATTGAAGTCCTGCATCCTTCTGGAAATATCAGTTCTAGCAACTTTACTCTGGTAGGGATGTGCGGCGTAATGAGTGGCGTATTGCATGCACCACTTACGGCGATCTTCCTGATTGCCGAGATCACTGGCGGATATACACTATTCGTTCCATTAATGATTGTCTCGGCCATCAGTTTCACCACCATATCCTACTTTGAAAAACACAGCATTTATACGAAGAAGCTTATCGAGAAAGGGGACTTGATTCAATACGATCGGGATCGAATCGTCCTTAGTCTAATCGATCTCAAAAAAATCATTGAGAAAGACCTGCTTTCCATTCATCCAAACGCCCCACTCAAAGATCTGGTAGACCTGGTCAAAATTAGCAAACGAAATATATTTCCGGTGATCAACGAGAATGGTGAGCTAGAGGGAATTGTCACCCTTGATGACATCCGTGACATCATGTTTGATCGGGAGAAACAAGAAAACCTCATTGTGAAGACCATCATGCAGAAACCACCAGCCCAGGTGGGCCCTCAAGAAAAAATGCAATCAGTGATGAATAAATTTGAGTTAACACAAGCCTGGAATCTACCAGTTATTGACAATGGCAAGTATCTTGGGTTCGTATCAAAATCTCGAATTTTCAACGCCTATCGCAAGAAACTTATACGTCAGACCAAGGAATAAGCGTTTTTATTACGAATACGTTCTGTTTAACGTGATTTTTCCACTTTTCATTTCTAATCAGAGATATCCACACTACTTTAATTGAGGATTAGCATTATAACTTACTGTATTACTGAGAGTTATAGTCGTTTTTCAGGGGTGTGTGGATAAAGTGCATAAAATGTGAATAAATAGTTTGAAGTGGTATTGTGCCAAAAACCATCTTTTTGTAAGTTCCCAACCTAAGAATAAGAGCTATAGTAGATAGGTAATTCACGTATAAATATTGTAGCAACAGAAAAGGCATCATTTCCTCATCAAGATGCTTATTAATTTATTAACACAGAATGATCCTCAATAAGCTTCATTCAATAAGCAATCTTGAAATAGTGCAATAAAAAATTTATGGAACATTCTCTCATGAAATTCGTATGCACAAACATGCGATTGTTTTTGATTCTAAGCCTTTTGAGTATTGGCACTTATGCATACAATCAAGAGATTAAATTGATCTCTGTTGAATCACTTGATAATCTTCTAGCAGAACAAAGTGAGTCCGTCAGGGTGTACAATTTCTGGGCTTCCTGGTGCGGGCCGTGCGTGAAAGAAATGCCTCATTTCGAAGAGGTCAATAGCACCAAACAAGCAGAAGTCGTATTCATCAGCCTGGATTTCCCAGAAGATCTCGCCAAGGCACAAAAACTGATTGATAAGAAAGGAATTCAGTCGACTACTTATCTGCTGAACTCTACTAACTACGACGATTACATGCCCAAAATCAGCGAGGCATGGAGCGGCGCAATTCCTGCCACCTTGTTCGTTTCGCCTTCGGGTAAAAGATACTTCTACGAAAAAGCATTTGAAAAAAATGAATTGGTTCAAGTAGTTAAAAATTTAGCTTCAAAATGAGTAATCCTATGAAAAAGACGATTCTAGTAATAACCGGTTTATTAGTGACAGTAGCAGTCTTATTCGTCAATGCTACAGATGCCAACGTCAACGGATACGAAGTGGGTGATTATGCGAAAGACTTCTCTTTGAAAAATATTGATGGTAAAATGGTTTCGATGGCTGACTATGGAAATGCCAAGGGATTCATTGTTGTATTTACTTGCAACACCTGTCCATACGCGAAAGCCTATGAGCAACGAATCATTGATTTGGATAAGAAGTATGCATCCAAAGGATTTCCGGTTATAGCAATTAATCCAAACGATATCACTAAGCAGCCAGATGACTCAATGGACAAAATGGTTGAAAGATCTAAGGAAAAAGGATACACATTCCCTTATTTGCGAGACGACAGTCAAGAAATCACCACAGCATATGGCGCTACCAAAACACCACATGTATATGTGCTGAATAAAGAAGGATCGGACAAATACAAAGTGGAATACATTGGGGCCATCGACGATAGCCCTAGAGAAGCTGCAGATGCCAAAGAAAAATATGTGGAAGATGCAGTGGATGCACTCCTAAGCGGCAAGAAGCCATCAGTCACATCCAAAAGAGCCATCGGATGTACTATCAAGTGGAAAGATGCATGATAGAAAAGAATTGATAGGATCAGGAACAGAGCAGCCCATACTAAGGCTGCTCTTTTTGTTTGAATACTTTTTTGTAGACTGGCTTGCGATAAAGGAATTGAGCAAATAGAACAGGGTACATGATGAAGTCTGTAACGATAGTACCTGTAGAGAACTGAATATCATCAATAATTACCGAACCCGTGTTGGTAGATTGCACAACGTGTCGATGCCTCCAGGTCTTTAAAAAAAATGGCAGCTTCACTCCCTCATCTACAAAATACCACTCCCTCTCACTTTCACCATGATCGGTAATGCCACTCTGCCAAATTTGCTTGAAGAGCAGGAAGTTTAGCTCCAGTACCACTCTGTCTCCTTTTTCACACCCACCAAACTCCAGGAGTTTCACTGGGGGAAAAGGTGGGTTTAGTGCTTTAAATAACTGCTGGTTGAATCCACGACTTACTTTATCCAATCTGGCAAAAACTTTTGTCTCAATCTTTAACCTCATGGCATGACTAACTAACGTTCCTGGCATTGGTTTGCGGCTATCAATGATTTGTGAGCACCTATAGGTCCTTTCCGGTCAGTTAACTAGTATTATGCCGAATAAGTCAGCTTTTTCCAAAGCCACTCCAATGGACCAAACTGATGATTTCTCAACCATAATGTGCTGAACACCATTTGAATTACCCAAATCGCAATCACTATCGGTAAAAGTTCTGTCCTGGAAAATTCATTGTAAAACCCAAGCCCAAAGCCATAGAAGATAAAGGCACAAATAACCGACTGACCGATGTAATTGGTAAGCGCCATACGCCCCACACAGGAGAATGGCTGGTATCGAGAACCGGTGAGCAGTGCTTGGTAAAGGCCGTTCAACATCAGCACATACCCGATAGCTAATACTTCCTTATAAAACAACGCCTGAAAACCATCTGCAACTTTGATAATGGGTTTTTCATAATATTCATAAGTCCAATGATAACTCCAGTTGAAGCTTAGCCATAGTCCTAGTATCAACACGCCAACTGTTACAGGCCAATAAAAAGATACCAATCGATAATTGTGAAAGATACCTAGACGATAGAAAAGCATACCAAGTAGCATAAGCAACAACGTCCGTAATACAATTCCTTGAAAATAAAACCGCCCACTTGATACCTCTACATGACCAAGATTCTCTAAAACATTACTCCAGTAGCCACCCGATCTCGCCTGAATGATACTTTCACCATCTGGTGAGGGAATGGAAGTAATTCTGTCCCAGGTTTCAATAGCCTGCAGCTGTTCAAGGGTTCTGCTTAAAGAGTCAACAGTCAAAGCCTCCTCGTAAGCGTAAAATTTTTCCGCTCGTGCCACAGTCGATTGGTAGGACCGATAGCCCAGCGTAGTGATGATAATCATCATCATTAACACCAGATACTTATTGTTGAATAACCTGAAAGGGAAAAGCAATAGTCCACACACGGCATAATGATACAGGATGTCTCCATTCCAAATAAATATGGCATGCACCACCCCAAAAATAAACAGCCAAAATAACCTCCTGGCGTAAATATCCATCCCCCGAAGCCCAATGCTTTTGGACTCCATCCGCTCCAGGAAGATGTAAAAACCAACCCCAAAAAGCAGTGCAAACATGGAAAAGAACTTACCTTGAAAAAACAGGTACACCCAAAATCGAACTTCTCGATCTAGTGGCCCATCAAACCCAAAGGTATTTGGCAAAAAGGGGTTCGGGTAAGAAAACGATTCGACATTGATCATCAAAATGCCCAAAACGGCTATCCCTCGAATAAAATCTAAAGTCCCCAACCGCTGAGCTGCAGGAATAGGATCAATCTTGCCGGCCAAACTACCTCGCTGCTAATTTGATCGCTTTGACCAGACGCTGGGCTATCTCCCTTTGCCCTACTGATGAAGTCATTTCGGCTTCCATCTCTGGATTGGAGAAAACACCTATTATAGCCATTACGGAAGGACATTTGGCATTCTTCAAAACGTAATAGTCAGAATACCCTACCTCATTGTAGTCTTCATCGCCAAACTGTGCCGCTATAATTCTTGCCAGGTACTCCGACTCTTGTGCATATCGCATAGCCTCATTATAAATGAATAACCGCTGCTCCTTATCAGTGCCTTGCATGACTTCCACATGAAGTGAAATGTTCAGGTCCGCATCTTTCGTTTTGTTCACACGCTCTTCAAGTGACAAGAAATCATCATCAGATCTAGTGGTGATAATTTTAACATTAGATCCCTTAAATTCTAGCTGAACTAACCGAGCTACATTAAGAACCACGTCCTTTTCGAAGAAGCCAGATTTACCAATCGCACCATGATCCTTTCCTCCGTGTCCTGGATCTAACACTACAACAAATTCTTCATCACGATTCAATTGTGATTCAGGCTTTATTACAAAGGAGCAAATAAATATGCTTAACAACAGTAATACTGTAATCCATCTAGATATACTGAGTATTCTTGTCGGTCGATTTTTGTAGATCATCTTCAATCTATTCTTAAGTGATAAATAAGAGAAATTACTAGTTAGGGGAATGTTGATCGGATTATACTGAGCGGCTTCTATCAGACTAGACAGGTAATTCTTCAGTTTATGGGGATGTTTAATGACACGATCATCTACTTGATACTCATGGTTCAATCTAATTGCCCTTCGATAACAATAAACCAATGGGTTAAACCAACATAGAACTGTCAGTATTTCAATGATCAGGACGTCTACGCTATGCATAAAGTAAACGTGTGATTGCTCGTGAGACATGAGGTCATCATCCTGCATTTGATCTCTTCTTTGTATAAAGATGTATTTCCAAAATGTAAATGGCTGTTTGATTTGATCATTAAGAACCACATGGTATCCATTTACATCCGAAATTAGTCCGCTAATAATCAGTTTACGAATTGATACTAGTCCTCTCAACATTCTTACCAGCATGATCAAGATGCCAACTACGTAGAGGTAATTAAGAAGAACGTTTAAGGTTAAATTGTCTTTGGGAAGAGTTGTGCTTTCAGAAGCAACATCTGCAAATCGATCAACCCTAATGAGGCTGGAAACCTCTATTGCTTCAGATAACCCATTAACTGCATCACTAGATTCTATGGCAATGGGAATACTGATTAAGGGTACAACTAAAGACAGTATGGCAGATGCTAAAAGATAAATCCTATTGATGGCAAATGACTTTTCTTTTATTAATAGCAGATAATACATAAGTAAGAATACCGCCATAGGTAGCATAGAAACGGCAACAAGTCTAGTCATGATTTCTCGCGTTTTGCCTCTATCTCCTCTTCAATCAATTGCTTAAGTTCTTCCAACTGATCAACTGACAACTCTGTTTTTTTAGCGAAAAATGATCCGAACTGACTTGCAGAATTGTTGAAAAAGTCCTTCATCATGGATTTTATCTGACTGGAGAAGTAGTCAGTCTTTTTCACTTTGGGATAATATTCTCTGACACTTCCTCTTTGATAGAAACCAACATAATCCTTCTTAATCATCCTCGTAACCATAGTTGCCACCGTGGTATAGGCAGGTTTGGGATCTGGAAATTGCTCTACTAGATCTTTCATGTATGCAGTGTCCAGTTTCCAGAGATACTTCATGATCTGCTCCTCGCTTTGATTAAATTTCATAACTACACTAGTAATTTATATACTACAAATGTAGTAATTATTTTCAAAGTAAAAAGCGCGATTCTGGCGGACCTTTTGATCACCCGGAGTTTGACAAGAGAATTCTCCTTCGTTTACTTTACCCTATACCAGTAAACAATGCTAGTTCCAACTAAAGAGATTTCGCTTCATTCCAATACTTATCCATCTCCTCCAGGGTCATTTCGGATAAGGTTTTGCCGTCTTTTTTGGATTCAGATTCCAGATAGTTGAAGCGCTTGATAAACTTCTTATTGGTACGCTCGAGAGCCTCCTCAGGATTGATATCAATAAACCTAGAATAGTTGATCAGCGAGAAAAGTAAGTCGCCAAATTCATTTTGTGCCTTCTCACGATCGATTTGATTTTCGTCTTCAAGGTTGAATTCTGCCATGAACTCGTTCATTTCTTCTTCTACCTTCTCCCAGACCTGCTCCTTTTTCTCCCAATCAAACCCAGCTCCACGTGCCTTTTCCTGGATACGCATCGCTTTGACCATTGCCGGCAAGGAAGTAGGCACCCCTCCCAGCACAGATTTGTTGCCCTTCTCCTTCAGCTTGATCTTTTCCCAGTTCTCCTTCACTGCTTGCTCATCCTCTGCTTTAGTATCTCCATAAATATGCGGATGCCTTCTGATGAGTTTTTCACATACTTCGTTGAGCACATCAGCTACATCAAATGCTCCTTTTTCCGATCCGATTCGTGCATAAAAAATCATATGCAGCATCAAATCTCCCAGCTCCTTTTTGACTTCCTCCAGATCGTTTTCCAAAATAGCATCACCCAGTTCATAGGTCTCCTCGATGGTCAGGTGTCGTAGTGTCTCCATCGTTTGTTTTTTGTCCCAGGGACAGTTTTCCCGTAGCTCGTCCATGATCGTGAGCAGCCGATCAAATGCGTTCAATTTCGATGCTCTCTTGGGATCAGGTTTTGTCAGAATTTTGGACATAGGGAAATCATTAATGATTTAGGATTGTTAAGCTTAATGATCAGGAAAAAGAAGATTTGTCTAACGGGTATAGAAATCTATCTGATGGTTCCTGATGAACACAAATATTCTTATTTTTGCGTCAAATTGTAACCCTATGGCTACTGTATTACTTGGAATCGGATTTATTGCGTTGTTTTTTGTGCTGATGTCAGTACGCCTCATTTTCAAAAAAAATGGAGAGTTTAAAGGTACATGTGCTTCTCAGAGCCCTTTTCTGAATAAAGAAGGAGCGACATGCGGCTATTGTGGAAAGACCATGACCGGAGACGAATCATGTGGAAATTCAGATTCTGAGGTAAATAAAGTGATGGCTAAATTCAGCTAGTCAATCCCTAAAGCCAGTAGCAGATTATCATAATTATCGTCAACACTGACAGGCTTTCACCCGCCTTGTCCTAAATATTCATAATCGATTGTCACTAATTAAATCAATCTCAGGTCTAAGAGGGACCGTAGGAGGTAAAATAGGAGAGACCCTCACGCCAATTGATGTTGCTAAGTTTTCTGCCGGGTATGGTATGTGGATCAAAGAGCGGCACGACTCACCAAAAGTAGTTATCGGTAGAGACGCCCGGCCCTCTGGTCGTGTGTTCCGCTCCATAGTGGAAAGCACACTCAGAGCTCAGGGAATAGATGTGGTAGACCTGGGACTATCCACTACCCCTACTGTAGAAATGGCAGTAGTCAACGAGCAGGCCCAGGGAGGAATCATCCTTACAGCAAGCCATAATCCATCTGGTTGGAATGCCCTGAAGCTACTCAACGAGAATGGGGAGTTCATCTCCGCTGAAGATGGGAAAAAAGTATTGGAATGGGCCGAGTCTGCCGATTTAGAGTTCGTGGACCCAAAGAAATTTGGGGAGTATCGCGAAGATGATACATACATCGACTGGCACATTGACCAAATACTCGCTCTGGATCTTGTCAATGTAGAAGCAATCAAAGCCGCCAATTTCAAAGTAGCGGTAGATGCTGTCAATAGTACCGGAGGTATTGCTGTTCCCAGACTATTGAAGAAACTAAACGTGGAAGTGACCGAGCTCTACTGTGAGCCAAACGGAGTATTTCCACATAATCCAGAGCCTCTCCCAGAGAATATTACCCACATCTGCAATGAAATTGCCGGAGGACAATATGATCTTGGGTTTGTCGTAGATCCTGATGTGGATCGCCTGGTCATGGTATGTGAAGACGGTGTTTCTTTTGGTGAAGAATACACGCTCGTGGCAATAGCAGATTATGTGCTGAAAAAGAAGCCTGGCAATACCGTTTCTAACCTGTCTTCTACCCGTGCACTGAGAGATGTCACAGAAAAACATGGTGGTCAATACACCGCCTCGGCAGTTGGAGAAGTAAATGTAGTCACGGAGATGAAAGCTGAAAAGGCGGTGATCGGTGGTGAAGGAAATGGAGGTGTGATTCTTCCAGAACTGCACTATGGGCGAGATGCTTTGGCTGGAATCGCATTGTTCCTTTCTCATTTGGCAGAGTTTGGAAAGAGTGCTTCGATGCTTCGCTCCACCTATCCAAGCTATCACATTTCCAAAAATAAAATTGAGCTCGATCCGACACTTAATCTCGATGAAGTGCTAGAGAAGTTAAAAGCGCAGTACGCAAAAAATAAGTCAACGACCATTGATGGGTTGAAGATTGAGTTTGATAAAGAGTGGGTACACCTGAGAAAATCCAATACCGAACCGATTATCCGAATTTACGCAGAGTCAGAGAGCCAGTCTACGGCAGATCACCTGGCCCAAAAGCTCATGATGGATATTAAGGAATTGATCTCCAATAATGGAGATAGGATCTAAGCCCATTAGTCACGCAAATAGGTCCTTACCAAAAAGCTTTAAGAGCAGGTACTTCCAATAAATGAAGTACCTGTTTGCTTTTATAGGGATGGTGTCTTTAGTCATAGACCACCGATCGTCCGCTGATGTAATTTTTGACTCTTTATCTTCTTCCCACCTGGCCTGCACGTATTTGGCAAAGTTCAGATAAAGCTTGCCATGGTAAATGGTAAAGGCGTCCATTTTCGGTTTCGCTTTGTAGCCGTTAGCAGCTCCAAATGCGCAATAACCTGCATATTGAGGAAGGTATTTCTCCGGTTCCGCTTTGAACAAATCCAAATGACGATTCTCTGAAAAATACCAGGTCAGCTCCTGGTATACAAAGCTGATCGCTGGTCGTCCTTTAACAGCTTGATGTTTCACAAAATATGCAACCGGATCATAGCCTTCCAGTGCCACACCCCGCTGATGATAACATGTTCCTAAATGCTCCATTGCCTATTAATCATATTCAATAGACCCTAAGGACCCGGCCAGCTCAATAAGTTTCCTGATTTGCGCTTCCGTATTTCGATGAAGCGACAAAGGTGGCAGCTCATCCAACCCAAAGAACCCACCATCAAGTGCCTCGTGGCCTACGTTCAATTCACCTTCGACGATCTCACACAAAAAATTAATCTTATAAACCGACCGCAAATCATCGGGATGGTTGTGCTTGGCTTTGTCCCATACTGACAGTACTCTGACAGGTTTCACCTTCAATCCGGCCTCTTCATAAACCTCTTTTACGATATTCTCAGAGGGCGAATACCCAATATCACACCAGCCACCAGGCATGGCCCATTTTTGATCACTTTTTTCCTGGATTAGTAATATTTTGTGATCTCTTATAACCACTCCTCGCACATCTACCTTGGGAGTGGGGTAATCGTTATCCAGCTGTTCAAATTGAAATTGCACCTGATCCAAATTGGCATTCGACAGCTCGGCCAGCAGCGCATTGGTGGTATCTCTCATTTCTTCATAGCGCTCCACATCATACGGGTTTTCTGTGTACGACAGTCCTGTTTTGGCCATCGCCTGGATGCGCTTCAAATACTCCAATATTTTCCGGTTCATCTGCTTATCTGACATGATCTGTGTGCTTCGCTAGATTAAATCATTAATTTTGCAACGTTACTAAATCATACCCCAAACCAATGGAGAAAGTTTATTTAGATAATGCTGCCACCACCCCTTTAGATGAAGCGGTATTTGAAGAAATGAAGCCTTACATGCTGAATTACTTTGGCAATCCTTCGTCCATTCATTCGCATGGCCGGCAGGTACGTGCAGCAATAGAAAAGGCACGAAAAAAGGTGGCTGACCTACTGAACACTTCTCCCTCTGAAATCTTCTTCACCTCTGGTGGCACGGAAGCAGACAATACAGCCATTAGATGCACTGTAGAAGAATATGGGGTAAAAAACATTATTACTACTGGCCTGGAACACCATGCAGTACTCCACACGGTAGAGATGCTCGCCAAAAGAGGAGATGTTAATCTGCACTTACTGGACTTAGATCCTCAGGGACGTGTTGATCTAAATCAAATAGATGAACTACTGAAAAAGGATCCCAATACCCTGGTCTCTCTCATGCATGCCAACAATGAAATTGGTACGCTCAATGACATAGATGCCATTGCCAACCTGACCAGGGAACATGGAGCCATTTTCCATACGGATACCGTCCAGACGATGGGTCATTTCAAGCATGATTTGCAAGAACTGAAAGCCAATTTCATAGTTGGATCGGCGCATAAATTTCATGGGCCAAAAGGTGTGGGCTTCTTGTATGTCAATCACGAAAGGAAAATTCATCCGTTCATTCATGGAGGTGCCCAAGAACGCAACATGCGCGGTGGTACGGAAAATGTCTATGGAATCATCGGCTTGGCCAAGGCACTTGAGCTAGCCTATTCTCATATGGATGAGCACCGTAAGCACATTGAAGGGGTGAAGCAGTATATGATCGATCAGTTGAAGATTAACATTGACGGGGTAGAGTTCAATGGAACTTCGGCTGATCTGGACAACAGTCTCTATACTGTACTGAACGTGAGCTTGCCACCAAGTGATGACAATGACATGCTGCTTTTCAACCTGGATATCAATGGCATCTCCGCCTCTGGAGGTAGCGCTTGCAGCAGTGGATCCAATGTGGGTTCGCATGTGCTCACAGCCTTGGGATCAGACCCCATGAGAGGAGCTATACGTTTTTCATTCAGCCGGTTCAATACCAAAGAGCAGGTAGATTACGTTATAAGTAAACTGAATGAAATACTAACAATTCGTGTATAGAAAAACAGCTTTACTTCTTGTCTTTTGCGGGTTGTCTTTCTGGGCACTTGGTCAACAGAAGTTCATCACCAAATTTGAAATAGAACCATCGTTCCGAAAGCTGATCGATGAGCCTACTACGGCGGTTGTATTTAAATCAAATGCAGATCTTGGTGACTTCATCACGCTCACAATCAACGGAGAAAAAGTAGCCATTCCTTTCGATCCTGATGCGCCAGACTTCACTTACTTCAAGTCATTGGATGGGCAACTAATCATCAAAGCGATCAGTTCTGAATCTGCGGGCTCCATTCACTTGATTAATACCGCCTCTGCTCCAAAACTCAAAAAACCGACCCGTACAGATCAGGAAGTGTGTCACTTTACACTGGACCCGATTCCTCAGGCTGAGTGGCGGAATGGACTTCCAGCACCTTCCTACTCCAGAACGTTTACGGACGTAGAGCATGTCATCGTACACCATTCAGCAGGATCGAATACAGCTACGAACTATACCCAAGTAGTACGAGACATTTACATTTACCATACTCAGTCCAATGGATGGTCGGACATTGGCTACAATTATCTCATCGCTCAGAATGGCGCACTCTATGCTGGTCGGGATCCTGGAGCAGGAGAGCAGGACAATGTGATGGGTGCCCATTTTTGTGGACGCAACAGCACCACGATGGGAATTTGCCTGTTGGGAAACTACCAAACGGCAGAAGTTTCCTCGGACACCTGGATGACGCTACAGCAAGTGGCTGCATTCAAAATGCAAAAAGAGGGTCTGGACCCTACAGCCAGTGCTTCACATCCTTTAGGGACTATAGGACACATTGCTGGACATAAGGATGGCTGCAGTACGCTCTGCCCTGGACAAGATGTTTATGATCAATTGGCGATGCTGAGAACACAAGTAAATGATTTAGTTCAGACATGCGGTCGATCGCTCGAGATCAGCTTGAGTCAGCAAACCATTGATGCTGGCGAGCAGATTGCTTTTGAGAATCTTAGCAGTGGGTATGATTCCTTCATTTGGCATTTTGATGGAGGCAATCCAGCTTTAGCTTACTGGAGCGAAGGTATTGTCACCTATGATTATGCTGGTGTTTTTGATGTCCGGCTGATCGGAATAGTCGGAGACATTCAAGACACTCTGGAGTATGATCATCTGGTGGTAGTTCGAGATGAGCTTTCCATTTTTCCGAACCCGACCTCAGCCCTCTCAGATTTATCCATTGCTACAGGTCGCTCCATAAGTAAGGTGAAAATCACTGGCTTGGATGGTAAATTATATTACAATAACGCCAGCATTGAGGAGCATGGCTTTCAAGTACCACCACTCAGGCAAGGGCTTTACCTTATGGAAATCTATACTGATCAAGGTTTGGAAAAACGAAAGTTGGTCATCAATTAACCCTTCACCAAACCTGCCAAACTCTCAATCCACAGGGGATCATCATTCAGGCTCTCTACCAGATCCCATTGCTCACCGCCAGCTTCTTCAAACTCTTCCTTGTATTCCTGGCCTACTTCGATGGTCGTCTCCAGACAATCCGAAACAAATGCAGGAGAGAATGCCAGTACTTTGGTCTTCCCATTTTTCGCGAGTTCTTTGAGCACATCTTCTGTATATGGCTTGATCCATGGGTCCTTACCCAGACGTGATTGGAAACAAACCGTGTATTTCTCTTCCGGTATTCCCAATCGCTCAGCCACCAGACGAGTAGTCTGAAAACACTGCGCTCGATAGCAAAACTGGTTGCGCTCGTGAAACTTACTACAACAGCTTCCTAGCTGGCATTGGTTACCCACCGAGCCTTTACGTATCTGCCGCTCAGGCAATCCATGGTAGCTGAATACGAAATGGTCGTAAGCTGTTTTCTCCATCCATTGGCGGCCATTTTTGGCAATGACTTCCAAAAACTTGTCATCTTCTAAAAACTGTGAGGTGAATTTGATCTCTGGTATTATTTGCCACGTTTTGGTGATATCCATCACTTTGTCAATCACCGAACCAGTAGTGGCTGAAGCATACTGGGGAAACAAAGGAATAACATGGATACTGGAGACGTTCTTTTCCTTGAGCTTTAGCAAGCCCGACTTTACTGATGGATTTTGATAGCGCATGGCATATTCCACCACATACTCATCACCCAGCAATTTTCTCAAAGGGTCCAGAAGATCTTCCGTATAATATTTCAATGGAGATCCTCTTTCGGTAAATAGTTTACGGTATTCTCCAGCAGATTTAGGAGCTCGAAAAGGTGCTATAATCAAATTGACTAGCATCCATCTGGGTACTGCCGGGATGTCAATCACCCGTTTATCACTCAAAAACTCTCTCAGGTATTTCCTTACGTCTGATACTTCTGTAGAATCTGGTGTACCAAGATTGACCAGTAAAACCCCTTTTTTCATGAAATGCTTCTCTAATTCACTCACAAGATGTGAGCCTCCCAAATGATCATTGCATAGACGATGAACCTGGCAAACCTTAAGGTAGAAAATGCGAGGAATCTCCTATAAGGATACTTGACCGTGCCCATTAGCATGCAAATACCTGAAAACGGCAAAGGTGTCAATGCAGCTACAATAACTAAGAATCCACCAAAGCGGTTTAGATGTTTTTCGAATCTGCCTAAATAATTCTTCCGAACCGTCTGATAAAACTGGGTGGTACTAAAATGAGACCCGATATAATACCCTAGAACACCAGCCAGATAAGAAATCACGGACAAACCGATGATATTGGCGATGTATAGTGTCATCACTTCATCCCTCAGAGACCAAATCATAAACAACTCAGGTGGAATAATTCCAAACACCGTTTCAGACACGAAAAATATTCCGTAGATGATCAATGGCTGGTCGTAGAGATCTCCCAACACTCCTTTGAGAGTGAAATCATAGTTGGCCTCCAGGTAGAAGTAACCTCCCACCACCACTATCAACCAAATGATGCCACGAAATAGATTTCGCAAGAAAAATCGAATGCGCTCCTGGCGGTCACTTTGAGGGTTTACGTCCATGTGATCAAGGTTGGGAAACGTTTATTTTCGAACATACGAAGTGTCTAAATCTAAGGTTTGACAGTCGGTCGCCAAAACTAAGATTTTTCTTTCTCCTTAGTTGGTTTTGTCTCCGCCTTTTCGACCTTTTTACGCTGCTGGTAGATGACTTCCCAGAATGGATCAGTTAATTCGGTGTATTTGCCGTTAAACTGGGTGAGCATCACCTTGACCGCATAGTTCAATCGGTTGACTGCATCGCGGTAGTAGTCCAGTCTGTTTTGTGGATGAAATATGAAAAACTTGATAATAGGAAATGCTTCTGTTCTAAATATGCCCAACGTCTTGTTGACTGATAGCTTACCTTCTTCCAGACTGGTGATGGCCTTTTCACAGCTTTGGGCCAGTCCTTGCAGCAGCTGGCTATAGATAGCGAAGGTGTTCACTTCTGATTCTTCATATGCGCCTATTGTTTCCTCACAGTGCGCTTTGAGGATGCGCACTCCCGGCAGACTACTGACGGATTCAGTAAACACATCTGGTTGCCAGAGGATTTCCCGAAAAGTGAATATGCTTGGGAGCAACTCCGTATCGTAAGACTCATCAGACTTGAGCTCCACTAACATGTCGTGTGAAATGTCCCTAACTACAAAGTCTCCAGCCACCAGGTTGTAGGACCACCCTTTCTCACTGGAGTCAATGAGATCAGAAAAGTTCCATATTTCACTCAAGGATATCTTCATACTGCAATTTAGACCCTCAATATAAATCATTTATCCACTTAGGGGAAGTCATTCTCAAAATTGCCTACTAACCAAACGTAACAAATACATAATGTCCGAAAGCAGGCAAATTACCAGCAATATAGTATGCTTGCATAATAATTTGATAGCTCTATGACTCGTAAAGCATCGCCTATTTACTATGAAGGGAACAAAATTGTCAGAATATCTGACTTGCCTTTCTCACAGTCCTCACTTTTCTCCGGATGGATTCAGCCCAATCATTTTGTTATTCTGGGTGAGAAGAATGACTTTGACTGTGTGAAATATGAAGATTACGAATACTGGTACCAAAACTATTTCATTGGTGAAATGGATTTGGATGACATGATCTGATCCTCTTTCAATCATTCCAAAAGCTAGACCGGTATCTTGCCATTTTTTCTTAATTTCCCATCATGGAAAAAAGGTGGGTGCAGAAAGAACCAATTCACAACGAGTCAAAAGAATCGCTAGCAAAGGCGCTGAACATCAGTGTCGATCTCACCGAACTGCTCCTCCAGCGAGGCGTCACCACCTTTGAAGAAGCAAAAACCTTTTTCCGTCCCTCGCTAAACCACCTTCATGATCCGTTCCTGATGAAAAATATGGACAGAGCTGTAAACAGGCTCTGTGACGCTATATTCTCACAAGAGAAGATCTTAATCTATGGCGACTATGATGTGGATGGAACCACCTCGGTATCCTTAGTCCATGGATTTCTCAGTAAGTATTCTGAGCAAATGTCCTATTATATACCGGATCGATACACCGAAGGCTACGGCATCTCCTTTCAAGGCATTGAGCACGCCAAAGCGGAAGGGGTACGGTTAATCATCAGTTTGGACTGTGGCATTCGGGCAGTAGATCAGGCGGCATTAGCACGATCATATGGTATCGATCTGATCATCTGTGATCACCACCTTCCAGGTGAAGTATTGCCAGACGCGTTGGCTGTGTTGGACCCAAAACAAGCCGATGACCACTATCCATACAAAGAACTATCAGGCTGTGGTGTTGGCTTCAAGTTGCTCCAGGGGTTTTGCATGCAAAACTCCATTGATTTGGAAGAGCTATTCCAGTTTATGGACCTGCTGGCTGTGAGTATCGCTTCGGACATAGTGCCGATCACCGGAGAGAACAGAGTCATGGCATTCTACGGTCTGAAAAAGCTCAACCAGTCACCTTGCCCGGGACTCAAGGCGCTCATTGAGATAAGTGGCTTGAAGGGAGAGTTGGATATCTCTAGCATTGTGTTCTATATCGGCCCCAGAATTAATGCCACAGGACGGCTCACACATGCGCATGACTCTGTGAGGCTACTCACGGCCAAAGACACTTCAGAAACTGAAGCATTTGCCGAGGTGCTCAATGCTAAAAACAGTGAACGAAAAGAGTTTGATAAGAGCATCACAGAAGAAGCACTGGAAATGGTGGCTGCTGACGAGCAGTTGAAAATTGCACGGAGCACTGTGCTCTTCAAAAACGACTGGCACAAAGGGGTGATTGGCATAGTAGCATCTCGCTGCATTGAAAAGTACTACCGCCCTACGATTATTCTGACCGAATCTTCAGAAAAAGCAACCGGAAGCGCCAGGTCCATTGAAGGTTTTGACATTCATGATGCCATTTCGCAGTGCAGCGACCTGCTCGAGCAGTTTGGTGGACACACTCATGCAGCAGGTCTGACATTGCCAATCGAAAATGTACCTGCCTTTCAGCAGCGCTTTGAAGAAGTCGTCGCTAGCTCCATCGCCAGTGAAATTCTCACTCCAAAAATAGACGTAGACCTGGAAGTCCAACTGGATTTTGTAAACTATAAGAACTACTCCATTATTAAACAAATGTCTCCTTTTGGGCCGCACAATCAACAGCCTGTTTTTGTGACCCGTGGGGTCACGCTCAAATACCCTCCAAAAATTGTCAAGGAAGAACATCTTAAAGTTTCCATATATCAAGATGACCCTAAGTTCGTTTATGAAGCAATAGGATTTGGACTGGCAGAAAAAGCCGAGCTAATTCAACAAAACCAAACATTTGACATAGCTTACCAGATCGAGGAAAATGATTTCAGGGGAAACAAAAGCCTGCAATTGAATATTAAGGATGTAAAAATTGCTTAATATCTTGCAAGGCCAATCTAGATTATGGAATTAAGAGCAGAGCACTTAGTCAAGAAGTACAAAAACAGAAAAGTAGTCAACGATATTTCCGTATCGGTGAATCAAGGCGAGATAGTTGGACTCCTGGGACCTAATGGAGCTGGAAAAACCACTTCCTTTTACATGATTGTGGGACTGATCAAACCCAACACCGGTAATATATTTCTGGACAAAGAGGACATTACTGGCCTGGCCATGTACCGAAGAGCCAAGAAGGGGATTGGGTATCTGGCGCAGGAAGCGTCGGTGTTCAGGAAGCTATCCGTAGAAGACAACATCCTGGCTGTATTGGAGATGACCAAGCTTTCCAAAGCAGAACAGAAAGAAAAAATGGAGTCTCTCCTCGAAGAATTCAGCCTCACACATGTGCGGAAAAACCTTGGGATGGTACTCTCTGGAGGCGAACGCCGAAGAACGGAGATAGCACGTGCTCTTGCAGTTGATCCAAAATTTGTTTTATTAGATGAACCATTTGCGGGTGTGGACCCTATTGCCGTAGAAGAAATACAGTCCATAGTAGCGCAGCTAAAAGAAAAGAACATTGGGATATTGATCACAGATCACAATGTGGACGAGACGCTCTCGATCACCGATCGAGCTTACCTCATGTTCGAAGGAAACCTGCTCAAAGCGGGTACTCCAGAGGAGCTGGCTGCAGATGAACAGGTTCGGCGGGTTTACCTCGGCAAAAACTTTGAGCTGAGACGACCAAAAAAGAATTAATGGAGATTATCAATTCCATATTGACCTGGGTCATGAAAAAACGAATTCATGACATTGAGCTGTTCATGAAATATCCGCATGAGGTGCAGGAAGAACTGCGCATCTCTCTGCTCAACCGTGCAGCCAAAACCGAATATGGGTTAAAATATGGGTTTGAGTCCATCACCACTCGTGAGGAATACCAGCGCAACGTACCCATCGTCTCGTATGAAGACCTTTTTCCTTACATAGAGCGCTTGATGAAAGGAAGACAAAATGTACTCTGGCCGTCAGAGGTACGGTGGTTCGCCAAATCGTCTGGCACTACCAATGCCCGAAGCAAATTCATCCCCGTATCGCCAGAAGCTCTCGAAGACTGTCACTACAAAGGAGGCAAAGACTTACTTTCCATCTATGTGAATAATTACCCTGACACCAAGATGTTCACCGGAAAAAACCTGGTAATAGGTGGTAGTCAGCAAGTCAATCAGTTTGACAAAAACGCCAAATCTTACTACGGTGACGTGTCGGCGGTCCTGATCAAAAACCTGCCCTTTTGGGCACAGATGGTCCGAACCCCCTCATTGGACATTGCTCTGATGGACGAGTGGGAAGAGAAAATTGAGAAAATGGCGCATTACACCATCGATGAAAATGTGACCTCTATCTCCGGAGTACCTACCTGGACCATTGTGCTGCTAGAGCGCATATTGGAACTAAGAGGTGTTGATTCCATACTGGATGTCTGGCCAAACCTGGAGGCCTTTATTCATGGTGCTGTGGCTTTCAAGCCATACCGGCAGCTGTTTAAAAGCCTGATCCCTTCGGAGAACATGCGGTACATGGAGACCTACAATGCTTCTGAGGGCTTTTTTGGCATTCAAGATCTTACCGACTCCACTGAAATGCTCTTGATGCTAGATTATGGCATTTATTATGAGTTCATCCCTGTAGAGGAATGGGATAACGAAAACCCGAAAACGCTCAGTTTGGAAGAAGTGGAAGTTGGGAAGAACTATGCCATCATCATCTCCACCAACGCCGGCCTGTGGCGATATAAAATCGGAGATACAGTCCGATTTACCTCAGTGGATCCTTACCGCATCAAAATCAGCGGCCGCACTAAACATTTCATCAATGCTTTTGGTGAGGAGCTTATCATTGAAAACGCTGAGGAAGCCATCTCTGCTGCCTGTGAACGAACCATGGCCGAAATGGAAAACTTCACTGCTGGGCCCAGATATTTACAAGCAGGTGCCAAGGGATGTCATGAGTGGGTGATTGAGTTTAATAAGCACCCAGATGACCTGGAGCGATTCAAGCAGATACTGGACGAAAAACTCCGAGAGATCAACTCCGATTATGATGCCAAACGTCATAAGGATATGGCTCTCACTGCACCCATTATCCATCAGGTACCAAAAGGAACCTTTTATAGCTGGATGAAAGGTAGAGGTAAACTAGGAGGGCAGAACAAAGTTCCTCGCCTATCAAATAACCGCGAATACCTGGACGATTTACTAGGTGTGTTGGCCTAATTCTTTACATCTACCACAAACAAATCTAAGTCCCCAGTCGAAAAAATTCTGTCGGAAGAGATCAGCGCCTTAGACTCAGAGGTCATAGAAAAACTAATATCGTCATCTACTGAGTTTATTGGGATTCCTGCATTGACTGGATTACTCCACATACTGGTTTCCGGATCTTTCTCCACAAAATAGATATCATGCTTCCCAACACCGCCAGGCCGGTTAGATGAAAAATACAGCCGCTTTCGATCATCTGTCAAGAATGGATAATCCTCATCATATGGACTGTTTGCCAGACCGGGGATAGGTGTTGGTTGCAGCCATTCTCCCGTAGATCTCAGTTTAAATGATTCAAACAGATCCAAACCATTCGTGCCATTGGGTTTAGAAAAAATGATCCTTGTTTTATATTCATTTACGTAGATATGACTAGCATCCTTCAGAAATGGCAAATCCTCATCATCGGTTACATCCCATCCCTGATCAGAAAGCTGTACGGTATATAAATGCTGCTGTGTTGGATCAAAAAGAACAAGAGATTCCTTCACACTAAGTACATCGAGCATCTCAGTGCTAATCGGTACTGTAGAGATAACCGCCGGCTTTCCCCAGCCAGATTTGGTCTTGTCGGTTTTGAATATTTCAAACTTGCCTTCACTATTTCGGTCGGACAGAAAAACCAATTGACTTTCGTCTGCCAGCAGGACCCCGGGCATTTCAGCATTTCGCGAATTGATAGGCCCTTCAAAAGGAAATATAGAAGACTGATCGGAGGCGCTTATGATCAACTTCAACTTGGCATTCGCATCTGCCTTGTATTCATCCAATCCGTCCACAGAAGCTACTTCATTTAGAAATCGATTGAATGATTGATCTGCCTCGGCTAGCAAAAAGCGTTTTAGCTGAACAAGGCCTACCCAGTAATGAAACAACGAGCCTGCTTCTGGAGCACCCTCAAATGCCAAGAGCTTGTCGATCGGCGTGTTTCGGTACTTATGACTGAGCATCGCACATAAGACCGAGCGATAGTTGGCATCTTTATAATCATGGATGTAACTGAACGATTCGATTGCCAGATCGTACTGTTCCTGATCCATGTATTTCACGGCCTTGTTGTAAGTAGCTAAATCATCTTGTGCGTTACTCCTAAATGCAAATAACAGCAGGGATGCACACAGAATAGATTGTGTAATTCGTAACATCTGAGTCTAGTGGTTGGTTAGTCGCACAGAAATTACCAATAATTTTATAAATATCATAGCTCACACAGAGCGAATAAATGCACGATACAGGCATTGAATCAGTTAATTGTTAAGAATCTGATAATAGATCAACTCATAAATTCTCAAAATCATCATTGAGAAGCGAATAGGAGAATCACATCTATGAAGAATGTAATATTAAGTCAACGAATATTTATTCGGACTCACTGTGGTGGGTGACATAACTCTCCCACTTGTCTAACACGCTCTTAAAATCCTCCGGTAATTCGGAATCGAACTGTACCTGTTTGCCGGTGACCGGATGAACGAACCCAAGGGTCTTAGCATGCAAAGCCTGTCTTGGCATCACTTTGAAGCAATTCTGAACAAACTGCTTGTACTTAGTAAATACCGTTCCTTTCAGAACCTGATCTCCACCGTACAATGCATCGTTAAACAACGGATGTCCGAGATACCTCATGTGCGCTCTGATCTGGTGAGTCCGACCAGTCTCGAGATTGCATTGGATTAGTGATACATAGCGGAGGTTTTTCAATGTTTTGAAATGGGTAATGGCATTTTTACCAAAATCTCCGTCAGGAAAAGCTGTCGTCACCCTGCGATCTTTTAGACTCCTGCCCACATGTACATCTATAGTACCATCAGCTGGATCAGGCTCTCCCCACACCAGCGCATAATAGGTCCTTTCGATACTATGATCAAAGAATTGCTTGGCCAGACCATTCATGGCTTGCTCTGTCTTGGCAATCACGAGCAGGCCTGAAGTATCCTTGTCGATTCGGTGGACCAGTCCCGGACGACCTTCATTTCCCTTCATTTCGGGCAAATTCTGAAAATGGTGAGCAAGTGCATTTACTAGTGTCCCAGACCAGTTTTGATGGGCAGGATGTACCACCATTCCAGCATCTTTGTTGACCACCAGCAAATGTTGATCTTCGTAGACAATGTTGATGGGGATATCTTCTGGAATGACCTCATCCTCCCTGGGAGGCTCTTGTAAATAGACATGAACCGAGTCTCCGGGGTGTACTTTATAATTTGGTTTCACGGCTTGACCATTGACCTTCACGAAACCATTCTTAATTTCTTGCTGCACCTTATTACGCGTCACGTTTGGCAAACGATCCATTAAAAACTTATCGATACGCAAAAGTTCTTGCCTAGGGTCAGCCACAATGTGGTGATGCTCAAACAACTCCTCTTCCTGCGACTCTTCTTCTATCTCACTCATGGGGCAAATTTATCTAACTTCGTCTTATGGTGAGCATCCCGTCTCCAGTACAGCGAATCCAGTCAGTTGATTTTGACCAACATGAAGTAGAAGTATGGGTCAAAAGAGAGGATTTGATTCACCCTGAAATAATGGGAAACAAATGGCGCAAGCTCAAATACAACCTGATCGAGGCTCAAAAGTCAGACTCCAGCACTCTAGTGACATTTGGTGGAGCTTATTCCAATCACATTGCTGCCACGGCCGCTGCTGCCAGGGAGTGCGGACTCCCATCTGTTGGCATCATCCGAGGAGATGAGCTCTCTACTGACTCGAATCATACACTGCGGGAAGCTGCGGCTAATGGCATGGAACTTCGGTTTGTGGACAGACAATTGTTTCGCACATTGAAAGCCGACCCGAAACTGATACCTCATTATAACGACTATTACGTGCTGCCAGAGGGAGGAACGAACCACCTGGCGATCAAAGGCTGTGAAGAAATCGTGTGGGAATTGGAGGAGCACTATGACTATGTGGTCACAGCGGTAGGAACGGGTGGTACTATGGCAGGTGTGCTGAAAGGATTAAAAGGGAGGTCAGAGGTGATAGGTATCTCCTCTTTGAAGGGTGCGTGGATAGATCAAGAGTTTGCGCTGCTGTGTCAACAGTTTGACATCACCGAGACTAACTACCAGATCATCAAAGACTTCCATTTTGGTGGGTATGGTAAGGTAACCGATGAGCTAATTGACTTCATTAATCGAACGAAACAGAAAAATGGCCTGCAATTGGACCCGATTTACACTGGGAAAATGTATTTTGGCGTTAGTAAACTAATCAAAGACCAGTTTTTTCCACTTAATTCAAAGATTCTTGTCCTTCATACTGGGGGTTTGCAGGGGATTGCGGGTTATAATGAAAAAGCAGAAAAAAAGATCTTGCTTTAGTTGAAAATTACCAATTTTGTAGTTGTGAAGAACATTCTGATCACCGCCTTGATACTCTTTACGTGCCTAGCGTGCAACGTAAACGAACTTGATTTCTCTGATCTTGAGAAACCAAAACTACAGCAGACTGTTGCCATCCCTCTTGGCACCATCTCCTACACCATGAGAGAACTGATCGACAAGATCGGGGATACTTCATTGGATCTTCAGGAGGACAGCACCTCGCTTATTCAATTGAATTATTATGATACCGCAAGTTTTGACTCTGGCGAAGACATCATATTCATAGATGATGTACTGAACTCTGAATCAATCTATGTGGATGCTACCCCTGCCAGCAGTGAAAGTCAGGTGATACAGGTACTGGATAACTTCACATTTAACTATCCTTCTGAGGACAATAAGCAGGTGGACAGTGTCTTTTACAAGGCTGGCCAAATGACGCTAACCGTGAGTTCGTATTTGTCACAGGACATTTCTTATGATATAGCTATCCAGAATACTCGCCGGGTGTCCAATGACACGCCGGTTCAGTTTTCAGGTAACCTTGCAGGCAACTCAAGTGCCTCCTCATCCATTGATCTTTCTGGACATAAGACGTTCTTGGCTTTTTCAGAAACTGAGGGCAACACCTTTTCCTTAGATGCGGATATTTCTATCTTCCTCAACCCAGGGGAGTCTATCGCTCAGAATGACAGCATTGCTATAACGCTGGTTTACGAAGATCAGGAATTTGAAATTCTCTATGGCAAGTTTGGTCAGGACCGTATCAATGTAGGGAATGAAACCCTTGACGTGAAGTTCTTCTCCGATCTTGGTGAAAGTGGACTCCGATTTGGCAGTCCAGAAATCAATTTTTATTTCAGCAGCTCCTTTGGGCTGCCTATGGGTGTTTTGTTTGATGGCATGTATGCTGTGGACAGTGCGGTCTCAGGTAATGACACCATTTATTTGCAAGGAGATGCCACTGTGGATCCGCAAGTGGTAGACGCAGCAGCGTCACCAGGCCAGTTTGTGGCTTCTGTGGTTACCCTTAATCCAGAAAACTCCTCACTTAGAGAACTCTTAGGAGTATCACCAAACACCATTGGTTTTAGTCTCACGGCATTGACCAACCCCGAGGACGCTTCAGCATCCAACTTTGTGATGGATACGAGTAGAATCTCCACCAACATTGAAATGAAATTGCCACTAGAGCTCTCATTAGATAATCTCACCAGAGAGATTGATTTTGACCTGGGTGATGGACTTAGCTTTGACGAGACCGACTCGGTGAGCATACGAGTAGTCACAGAAAATGAATTTCCTTTTTCTGCACAGCTTGGACTTCAGATTCTGAATGAAAATGATAGCATCCTTCATGAAGTAGCCTCTAACCTGATTGTAGAAATTCCATTCCTGAACCTACAAGGGATAGTAACGCAGAGCAGAAAGCAAGTATCAGACGTACCACTAAACAAGGATGGTATAGAAGCTCTCAAAGTCGGTAAAAAGCTGAACCTGATTCTGACGCTCAATACACCAAAAGGCAATCGGGATGTTTTTGTAAAAGTATTGGCTGACTACAAGATCGACATTAAGGTATCAGCAGTAGGCAAACTGAACATTGAACTATGAGGTTAAAAAAACATATTGCATGGTTCATAGTCGGGCTGTTCTTTTGCTTCACTATCAGTGCACAGACAGGAATCAGCTTCTTTAACCTTGGTAACACTACCTTTCAAAACAGTTTTTACAATCCATCATTCATTCCAGAAGGCAAAGTATTTATAGGCCTGCCAGCACTCTCTGGGGTTCATGTCAATATCAACAACAAGTTTGACTACTCAGATGTCATCACTAAAGGTGAATCTGGCGGAAATCAAATCAACCTTAACACCTTTCTCTCATCTCTTCAGAGGAATAATTATGTAAGTACCAGTCTGGACATCAGCCTGTTACATGTTGCTTACTCTACAGACAATGGACTGAATTTCTCACTCTTTGCCAACGAACGTGTCGAAGCAGACGTCATCTATACCCGTCAGCTGATGGAATTTGGAATCGACGGAAACCTGTCACAGCTAGGCGAAGCGGTTCGTATAGATAAGACAGCTGCCTCTGCCTCCTATTTTCGTGAAATCGGTGTGGGGTTTGCCGGTGCGATCCCAAGATATAAAATCTCTGTTGGCGCCCGGTTGAAATATCTTCAGGGTTTTGCCAATGCGAGCACTTCAAAATATACAGCAGAGCTTACCACCAACAACGTAGATTATCGGCTGGACCTAGACTTACGGGACGCAGCTTTAAGAACCAGTGGTTTTGACATATTGCAGGGTAAATCTGGTGATATTGGATCTCATCTGATCAACAACCCTAACAAAGGATTTGCTACTGACCTGGGATTCTCCATGGAGCTCAACAGGTATGTGAACGTTTCTGCATCTATCGTGGATCTGGGATTTATTTCCTGGAAAGAAGACATTACCAATTACACCATTCCCGATACAGTGATGCGCTACTCAGGATTGGATCTACGTGAACCATCCAATCTGGAACAGAATATTGAGGACTCTCTGATCAACCGGTTTAAAGACCGTGTGGTAAAAACTCAGGACACTTACACCACCATGCTCAATCCAAAAATGTACGCTAGCATGTCATACAAAACACCAATAGGAGGCGATGTGGTAGGGTCACTTGGTACCAGATATATTAAGGGACGCCTGAATTACCTACTAGGTGTGGGATACAGACATCAGTTCGGAAAAGTCTTCACTGGATCTGCAAGTGTGACCAGACTTCCACAGCAGTTTATGAATATTGGGGCGGCACTGGCAGTAAAAGGTGGGCCAGCTCAGCTCTATTTGGCCGTAGATCACATTTGGAATTTCGACCTGACAAAAGCCAAAGCTTTCGATTTTAGAGTAGGAATGAACTTCATTTTTGGCAAGCGCAATAAAGACAAATCAGATTCTCCATTTGCTGCCGGAACCCAAAAGAGAGCTACAAACAGCGCCTCCTCCAACAGTTTCCTTGGAAGCAAAGTAAAAGTCAAAGGCCAGGAAGGTATCTATACGATTATAAGGAAACAAGATCGCAGAAAGAAAAAGGATTACACCAACCCGGGGTCAGACATCCCTAGTGAAAATGAGAATTTCAACGGAGAAGTGAAAAGCGCACCGATCCCTACTGGTGACAATAAGGTAACTGGAGGTCAAAGTGATCCGATTCCATCTTCTAGCAAAAAAGTAAGAGGGGGTAAGTCAGATCCAATTCCGTCGGGTAACCGCAAGGTGAAAACCAAAAGGAGCTCACCTATCCCCAAAGACAAGAAGAAACGTCGTAAAAACAACTAGGAGAACAAATCCTGAAAAGCATCTGCCAGCCGTGTGAATGCTTTTACTTTGATGTCAAACTTCGATAAATCTACACCTTTGATGTTGTGTTTGGAGACATAAATCTCTGCAAACCCCAAACGTGCTGCTTCGGTAATTCGTGATTCTATCCGGTTAACTGCGCGGATCTCACCACCCAGACCAACTTCTGCCGAAAAACACACCGAACTAGGAATAGCCACATCGTCAAATGAAGAATATATACTTGCACAAATGGATAAGTCCAATGCGGGATCGTTCACTTTGATACCTCCAGCGAGGTTTAAGAAAATATCCTGAGTGCTCAGACGAACACCCAAACGCTTTTCCAAAACAGCCAGAAGCATGTTAAGTCGCTTCACATCAAAGCCAGTAGTACTTCGCTGTGGATTGCCATAAGTGGCAGGACTAACTAAAGATTGTACTTCTATAAGTAGTGGCCGATTACCTTCCAAGGTAGCGCCAATTCCTACTCCACTTAAAAAACCATCACGCGGAGAGATAAGTACCTCTGATGGGTTGGTTACTTCTCTGAGGCCAGACTCTCGCATTTCATAAATGCCAATCTCGGAAGTAGACCCAAAACGATTCTTGGACGTACGAAGAATCCGATAAGACAAATGGCGATCCCCTTCAAACTGCAAGACCGTATCTACCATATGCTCCAGCACTTTTGGCCCGGCGATCGCTCCATCTTTATTGACATGGCCGATCAGGAAAACGGGCACATTGGTCTGTTTGGCATATTTCATCAATTTGCCTGTGCACTCTCTGACTTGTGAAATAGAACCTACCGACGCTTCGATGGCATCTGTATAAAGGGTCTGGATGGAGTCAACGATCAGTACATCCGGCTTAAGCTGAGCCGCATGTGTCAGTATATCAGCCAGAGAGGTTTCGGCGAGCAAGTAGCAATCCTCGGCGCGAATCCCGATACGTTCGGCTCGCATCCGGATCTGCTCCAGGCTCTCTTCACCAGACGCATACAAGGTCTTCACATTCTTCATGTGGATGGACATCTGTAAGAGCAAGGTGGATTTGCCAATACCCGGCTCACCACCTATTAGCACCAGCGATCCTGGCACAATTCCTCCACCTAACGTCCGGTCCAGCTCGATACTTCCCGTACGAATCCGGCGCTGATCATCAAATTGGAGTTCCTGAATCCTGGTTGGCTTATTTCTTGGTCTCGAATCATCCTGCCAAACTTCCTTGTCGGAAGCTCCTCCTGATTTCGAAACCACTTCCTCTACATAGGTATTCCATTCACCACATGCAGGGCATTTACCAATCCATTTGGGAGAATTAGCACCACAGTTTTGACAGAAATAAGCTGTTTTGGTCTTCGCCAATGACTTTAGTTTTTATAGGTCTAGCAGATCTGTACGTAGCTTCCCAGCCACATCAGATTGTCCGCGTAAGGTTTGATTGTATTCTGAACTTTCTCTTCATGGAAGTGTCCTTCGAATTCTACAAAGAACACATACTTGAAAGTAGTTCCTTTTTTAGCGGGTCGGCTTTCCACCTTGCAAAGGTTAATACCAGCATTCTGGAAATTCTGAAGGAAGCGCACCAACGATCCTGGCTCGTCGGGCAGTTTAGCAATCACAGAAGTCTTGTCCTGGCCACTCATTTGATTGACAAAATTTTGACTGATGATCAAAAAGCGTGTTTGATTGTCCGCCGAGTCTTGAATGTTTTGATACAGAATGGGAAGCCCATATTGCCTCGCCGCTATTGGCGCACAAATGGCAGCTGCACCTTCTTCCTCTCCCGCCATCTGGCAGGCACGGCTAGTTGAACTCACCGGCACCAGTTTCACTGGATGCTTGAAATAGTCGTTGAGGAAATTTTTGCACTGTCTGAATGCAATATCTCGTGAGTATACTACCTGCACATTTTCCAGATTATCCTCTTTGCTGGCAAAGGCAAAGTGAATAGGTAGCACCACTTCCGCGGCTATGGTCAGTTTGTGCTGTGCCAGCAGATCTATTGTCTCCTGAACAGTCCCTTCTTGATTGTTTTCAATAGGAACCACCCCAAATCGTGCTCTTGAGGTTTTCACCGCCTCAAACACAGATGGAATAGTATCCAGAGGAATGTAATCACTCATGGCTCCATAGCGACTTTCTGCTGCCTGGTGAGTAAAACTACCCTCTGGACCGAGGTAGGCAATCCGCTCTGGAAGTTCATAATTTCGGCTTACCGCGAAAATCTCAAAAAAGATCGCCTCGATTGCCGCCCGATTAAGTATTCCGTTGCTGTTGGCTTCAAGCCTGTCTACAATAGCTTTTTCTCTCTCAGGCCTGTAAATAGCACTTTTGTCATTTCGTTTGAGAGCCCCAACTTCCTTGACAATCTCCATACGGCTATTGAGCAGCTTGATGAGTTCATCATCTATTTCATCTATACGCTTTCTTAAGTCATCTAACATCACGATCTCCTAAAAATTTGAAAAGCTAAAATAACCTTTTGCCATAAGAATAACGAGCAAAATTCAGATTGGTAAAGTGAGGGTGTTCCACTAATTTTGGCGCTCAATTACTAAACCACCTACCCGCTTTACCCCGGCAGGTAAAACCACATAGGACATGAAAAGAGACGAAAAGCTATTTGCCTTAATCGAAGCTGAAAAGAAAAGACAAATCGAAGGGATTGAACTGATCGCATCGGAGAACTTTACTTCACCCCAGGTGATGGAAGCTGCTGGCAGTGTACTGACCAACAAATATGCGGAAGGTCTCCCAGGGAAGCGATACTATGGTGGGTGTGAAGTAGTTGATGAGGTGGAGACATTAGCCATTGAGCGAATTAAAGAACTCTTTGGTGCCAGCTGGGCCAACGTACAACCGCACTCCGGAGCCCAGGCCAACGCCGCAGTATTTCTGGCTTGTCTCCAACCGGGTGATAGCATCCTGGGGTTTGACTTATCACATGGAGGTCACTTGTCGCATGGCTCTCCAGTTAACCTTTCGGGAAAATACTATGATGCCCACTTCTACGGTGTAGAAAAAGAAACTGGACTAATCAATATGGACGTGGTGGAAGAAACCGCTAAAAAAGTTCAGCCAAAGATGATCATATGTGGAGCTTCGGCTTACAGCAGAGATTGGGACTATGAGCGATTTAGAACCATCGCAGACGAAGTAGGTGCGGTATTGCTTGCAGATATTTCTCACCCATCGGGTTTGATTGCCAGGGGGCTACTGAATGATCCGCTGGATCACTGCCATATAGTGACCACCACCACTCACAAGACACTAAGAGGTCCACGAGGTGGCCTGATCATGGTACGAGAAGACAATGAAAACCCATGGGGAATCAAAACACCTAAAGGAGTAGTGCGAAAAATGAGTTCAATTTTGGACTCTGGCGTTTTCCCAGGCACACAAGGAGGTCCTTTGGAGCACATTATTGCTGCTAAAGCTGTTGCCTTTGGAGAGGCTTTATCTGATGAATACATGGAATATGTCCTCCAGGTACAAAAGAATGCCAAGGTAATGGCTCAGGCCTTTATCAACAAAGGGTATGATCTGATCTCTGGTGGAACCGATAACCACCTGATGCTACTGGATCTTCGCAGCAAAGGCATTACCGGTAAGGACGCTGAGCAAGCACTTGTCAGTGCAGATATTACCGTCAATAAAAACATGGTTCCTTTCGATGACAAATCACCGTTCATTACGTCTGGTATCAGAGTAGGTACGGCAGCCATCACTACGCGTGGCATGAAAGAAGCCGACATGGAAAAAACAGTGGAGTTTATTGACACAGTAATTACCAACCATGATAACGAAGCAAAACTGAAGGAAGTGAAATCTGCGATCAACGAGTGGATGAAAAAGTTTCCTTTGTATCAATAAATCCATATGCCGCTAGATCAGATAGAGGACGAGATAGAGATGACCTTTCTGGATCACCTGGAAGAACTCAGGTGGCACTTGATAAGGTCTCTTGCAGCCATTATGGTATTTGCAGTGGCGGCCTTTTTTGCAAAAACATTGGTATTTCACACCATTTTGTTAGGACCAAGTAGAGTAGACTTCTGGACCTATGAGATGCTTTGTAAACTCTCAGATATTCTCAAATCTGAGGCCTTGTGTATTGATGAATTGCCCTTTATCATTCAGAGCCGAAAGATGACCGGGCAGTTTTCCATGCACGTCACTTCTTCTTTTGTGATTGGTATCATCTGTGCTTTTCCTTATGCATTTTGGGAGATTTGGAGATTTATCAAGCCTGGTCTTTACCCGAGAGAACGAAAGGCAGCCAGAGGAGCCACCTTCTTTGTGAGCTTGCTGTTCATCCTGGGAGTAGTGTTTGGATACTTCATCGTCACACCAATCTCTATCAACTTTCTGTCCAACTATCAGCTGGACCCAACCATCCTGAATGAATTTGATATCATCTCGTACATCTCAACGGTAATTACTTTAGTCCTGGCTTGCGGGATTTTATTTCAGCTGCCGATTGTTGTGTATTTCCTGACTAAAGCCGGACTGATCACACCGCAGATATTAAGGACCTACAGGCGACACGCCATCATAGTAATACTGATATTGGGTGCGATGCTGACACCACCAGATCCATTTAGTCAGATATTAATAGCGATTCCTCTGCTTGGTCTGTACCAGGTGAGTATTTATATTTCTGCCAGAGTGATTAAAAAAGAAGCAACTACAGAAATCCAAAAAGTAGATGAGTAAAAGAATAGCCATAGGCGGAGATCACGCCGGATACCACCACAAAGAAAAAATGGTCGAATTCCTGGAGTCTAAGGGATATGAGGTGAAGGACTTTGGTCCGTATTCTGCGGACTCTGCGGATTATCCAGATTTCGTTCACCCAGTATGTCAATCCATCGAAAGTGGCAATCATGATTTTGGGGTGTTGATTTGTGGGTCAGGCCAAGGAGTAACCATCACGGCCAACAAACACCAAAAAATCCGTGCCGCATTGTGCTGGGACACCGACCTGGCCGCTGTGACCAGACAGCATAACAATTCGAATGTGGTGTGTCTGGCAGCCCGCTGGACTGCCTACGAGCTAGCTGAGTCGATTGTGGACACTTTTCTCAACACAGAGTTTGAAGGAGGTCGCCATCAGCGACGGGTAGATAAAATCAGTTGCTAACTCGAGTATATTCCTCTGGAGCAGTTTGTTGATAGTGCTCGCCAAAGTGAGGAAATCGGTGAAATAGTTTAGATGCCACTTCACCTTCACGGTCTATAATCAGATCTGGTTGAGACTTAACTATGCCACGATACAATCCCGAAACGCCATCAAAGTAATCTAACTGCTCGATCTTCCTTGCACTTACAAAAGGATCTAAGAAAGGGCCTCCTATGGGGTTATTCTGGTAGTCATCGATTTCCAGACCTATTCCCATCAGTGTTCGATCCTGTGGCTCAGATTCAGAGCTAACTATGATTCCTTTTAGTTCTTCTGACTTCAGCCAGAAGTACGGATAGATGATCATACCTATGACCAAAGCATATGGAACGAATACTTTCCAAAAACGTCTTTTCAAACCAAGAAAATAATAGGTTAGAAAAAAGGTGATTGAAGGGACGAAAAAGACCAAATCTGCGGTAGTTAACTCAGCATTTAGCATCAACACTACACCACCTGCTGCTATGAACAACAACATCACTTGCTGCATCTTTTGCTGAAAATTGGTTACTCTCTGAGTGAACACCACAGACACACCAAAGAGCATGGTCAGGGCCAGCATACCACCAACCTTAGTTAAGTCCAGAAAATTAATATACCAGGTCTTTTCTTTTAAAAATGGGGTAAGAAAAAAGTCATAGAGGAAATCACCATTGGCATCAAACCAAAAATAATATGCCCAAACCACCAGCAAAACCACTCCAGCACCATAGATAAAAAGCAATATGCGTCGGGTCACTGCAGATGAGAAGAGAACCAAGCTGAGCAAGACAATCAAAAAGTAAATCGCAGATGGCAGATAACAAAGCATCGCCAGGCCAAGGTAGAGACCACTGTATAGAAACAATTCGTCGGTGACTACATTGTCTATCCGTCTGAAGACGTGGTTCAGTGCCATCAAAATGAAAGTAACCGCGATGAGCTGAGGACTCAGCGCAAAAAAGTCCATAGTGGCTGACATGCAGATGACATATAGAAAGGCTGGCAGGTAATTGTTTTCAGCATATGCCTTGTTGCGAATGAGCATCCTATTGAAAAGGCCTGCCTGCAAAGTGATCAATAGCGTGCTGAAAATGACATGTACCCATCGGGATCGGCCAAAGAAAATGTCCAGCCACTTATAGAAGAACACCGCCACAGGACCCGTGTAATCATATAGATCGCGATACATAGTAAACCCATCTCCCAATCGCTGACCTACGAGCATCCACTTCAACTCAGGAATAGACAGAGGCATGCCTACGATGCTCCAAACCACCCGGATCATCACCAGGATTAAGAATACAAAGATGATTCTATAAGGGTCGTTTATTCTAAAAAACTTTAGCAAGCTGTCGGGTTTTCTGCCTTTTGAGTTTCGAAATTAACAAATTAAATTGATGCTGGGAGAGCCAAAATCCTTGATATTTGCAGCAAGATGACACAAAGTAAAAGACAAGTTAAGTACGGCCGCCAGATTCAAAAGGATTTGGGTCAAATCTTTCAGAAAGATCCAAGACACTTTTTTGGCAACAGCCTGGTGACCATTACCGGCGTGGAAATGTCTCCAGACCTGAGTCTGGCCAGAGTGTATCTGAGTGTCTTCCCGATAAAAGACGCTGAAGAGGTGTTTTTCAACCTGGATGAGAAGAAAAGTGAAGTACGCAGAAACCTGGGTCGCCTCATCGGCAAGCAGGTTCGAATCGTACCGGAGCTTGCTTTCTTCCACGATGATACAGAAGAAAAAGCCTCCAAAATGGATCAACTCATAGACAACCTGAACATTCCGCCGGCAGAAGATAACGACGAAGAAGAGTGAACCTATCTTACTTCATAGCCAGACGCTACTTTTTGTCTAAAAAGAAAAAAAGCTTCATCAACGTGATCTCTATCATTTCCATGTTGGTAGTGGCTATCGGTACCATGGCGCTGGTGATTGTTCTCTCTGTTTTCAATGGGATGGAAGATCTCTTGAGAGGACTTTACAGCAATGTAGATTCCAACCTGGTGGTGACACCCTCAAGTGGTAAAACCTTTGACTACACCCCAAACCTAAGGGATCAAATCTCGGCTATTGATGAAGTAACCTACATCACAGATGTAATAGAAGACAATGCGCTCATCGGCTATAACAATGCCAAACGAGTAGCCACTGTCAAAGGAGTGGCAGAAAACTTTATCGACGAAGGTCGGCTGGATAACTACCTGGTATTTGGAGAACTGAAACTGCGGGAAGACAATGTCAATTATGCCATAGTAGGCAGAGGCGTGCAATATGATCTGTCCATTAATCCGAAAAATGATTTCCACACCATTCAGATGTACTTTCCTGATGAAATCAAACCTGGCCAGCTCAATCCAGATAAAATGTACCGCCTGCGCAATATCATGCCCGGAGGTGTTTTTGCCATCGAGAAATCGTATGACGAAAACCTCATATATGTCCCTGTATCATTTGCTGAGGAGCTGTTTAACAAAAAAGGACAGAGAAGCTCCCTGGAAGTGCAGTTAGATACAAAAGCAGATACCAGGGCTGTAAAAGAACAATTGCAACAAGTACTCGGTGCAGACTTTCGGGTCCTGACAAATGACGAAGTACATGGCGGACTTTACAAAGTACTGTCGTATGAAAAATTCTTCGTCTTTCTGACATTTTCAGTTATCATAGCCATAGCCTCAATCAACATCTTCTTCTCACTCAATATGCTTGCTATTGATAAGAAGAAAGATGTAGCCATCCTCACCGCTCAAGGTGCCTCAAGTAAACTCATCAGGAGTATCTTTTTGTATGAAGGGTGCATAGTGGCATTTACCGGAGCCTTCACCGGATTGTTTCTGGGCCTTGCCATCGTGCTGCTTCAACAGGAATTTGGGTTGGTGACCATGGGCATGCAGACGGCTATTATGGATGCATATCCGGTCAAGATCGAGTGGGCGGATATCTTCTTCACCATTTTATGCATCATTATAGTCACCTTAATCACCGCCATCCAACCCGCCATTAACGCTGCGAAAAACGTAAGACTTAGCGAGTTACAATAGACATTTCATTCATAACGTAATGGTAAAGTGCAAAACTTCACAATCTCTTACCAAAGAAGTTTGTGATTTTTAGTCGGTTTTTTATTAGCTTCGAAATTTGCCCGGTATAAAAAGTTATGAAAGTATCCCCGGATCAGCCTTTTCAAATTGTCTATTCTCTCTTTGAGCACGAATACCTCGGATTCTTGTTTGAATCCTTTGTGATCCAGCTCAACGAGAAAGGAAATCTCACCTTTTCCCACCAGAACATCTCGGCGCAGAATGCCGATGAATTTGACTCTGGGCTGGATGCCAATGATTATGAGCTGATCAAGACAATGGATCAAATGCAGCAAAAAGCTGTTTTCAATCATTTTCATAAGAAGAAGCTGAAAATGGATGAGTTTTTCCTGAAAGTCTTCGATAAGAAAAATGAAAATGAGGCTGACAAGATACTGCGCGACGAAATAGACCGGTACCTGGAGAGAAGACGCTCAAAAGTGCTCTCACTGATGGCGGGCAAACAGCTCTACGAAATGGGCAAAGACGGGGAACCGGCGTGGAAACAAATTCATATCTCCGATGAGAAAGCTTCTATACTCTTTCATTTCAGACGTAACGAAGACAACACTCATTACTTTCCCACCATCAAACTGAAGGAGGAGAAGGTTCATTTCTATCAGAATAATAGCCTCCTCTTGTGCAAGGAGCCTGCCTGGTTGGTCGTTAATGACACGCTCTTCACATTTGAGAAAGAGGTGAATGGCAAGAAGATCAAACCTTTCTTCAATAAGAAATTCATTCTCATTCCTAAAAACGTAGAAGAAACCTACTACAAAAAGTTTGTGGCTCCGCTCATTGCTTCGTTTGATGTGTATGCCAAGGGGTTTGAGATCAAATCAGAGGCACTGACCCCTACACCGGTGCTTACGTTCTCAGAGCTGGCTTCAGCCTCCCAAAGTACAGGATCTTTGTTTGACTCTAATAATGATGAAAATGGTGAGCCATCAGTTTCTAAAATACTCTTTGAGCTCAGCTTTAAATATGGAACCTATTCCTACAAGGCAGATAAGCTAAAGCAAGTCAGTGTCTCAGTAGAAAAGAAGGAGGATGATTATGTTTTTCATCGGATCAAACGAGATTCAGCCCAAGAGAAAGACTTCATCGAAACCCTAAATAAAACTGGGCTGCAGCTTAAAAGCTCCAGATCTACCCTGAATAAAACCAATGCGATCTCCTGGTTAAATGAAAACCTGGAAGCTTTGAAAGCCAGCGGCTTTGAAATCAATCAGCAAGACGAGTCTGTAAAGAAATACTTTCTGGGTACTACCAATATCGACCTGGAAATTTCCGAAAACATCGATTGGTTCGATATCAAAGCCATCATCCGGTTTGGTGATTATGAAGTATCGTTCTCTGACATTCGCAAGTACATCCTAAACCATCAGCGGGAATTCAAACTCCCAAGTGGAGAATATGCGGTAATTCCAGACAGATGGGTTGATGAATACAGCGATCTCTTTGCCTTTGCCAAGGAAGGAGAAGATAACCTGACACTCAATAAAATGCACGTGTCACTGGTCAAAGACCTCAAGGACAGTAACAATGCCAAGGTAGCAATGACCCGAAAGCTGGAAAAGCTACTCGACTTTGATACGATAGAAAACGTCACTCTACCTGCCAAATTCAATGGTGAGCTTCGTCCATATCAGCAGGCTGGTTTTAACTGGCTGCACTTTCTCAATGAATATGCCTTTGGCGGATGCCTGGCAGATGACATGGGTCTTGGTAAGACGGTTCAGACCCTGACTTTGCTACAGAGTGAAAAAGAAAAGGACAATGGTTCCACGAGTTTGCTCATTATGCCCACCTCGTTGATTTACAACTGGGAAATGGAAGCCAATAAGTTCACTCCAGACTTGAAAATACTGAATTATACAGGCACGAATAGAGATAAAGATCCAGAGAAGTTTGCCAGATATGACATAGTGATTACAAGCTATGGTATCACCAGAATTGATACGGACATTCTACAGGAGTTCTATTTCAACTACATCATCCTGGATGAATCTCAGGCGATCAAAAATCCAGACTCCATTATCTCCAAGTCGGTAAGAGAACTGAAATCAAGAAGAAAACTGATCCTCACAGGTACCCCTATAGAGAATAGTACGCTGGACCTCTGGTCACAGATGTCATTCGTCAATCCGGGACTACTCGGCTCTCAAAAATTCTTCAAGACAGAATACCAGATTCCTATTGAAAAGAAACGGGATGAACTGCGTACTAAAAAACTCAATGCGTTGATCAAGCCGTTCATCCTCAGACGCGAGAAAACCCAGGTAGCTAAAGACCTGCCAGAAAAAGTAGAGAACGTTCGCTATTGCGACCTGTCTGAGAAGCAACGTGAATACTACGATAAAGAGCGCGACAACTACCGCAATAAAATCCTGGACGTGATCGAGCACGACGGCATTCAAAAATCGCAGATGATATTACTGCAGGGATTGACCAAACTGCGGCAAATCGCCAATCATCCATCCATGGTGGATGAAGGCTATGATGGAGATTCAGGAAAATTCGAAGATATCTGCCACATGATCTCCAATGCTTTGGGTAAGGATCACAAACTCCTGATTTTTTCTCAGTTTGTGAAGCATCTAAAAATCATAGAGAAGTATCTAAAAGAAGAAAAAATCAATTATTCCTATCTGGATGGGTCTGTAAAAGACCGAAAAGGAGAGGTGGAGAAGTTTCAAAACAGCGATGATGTACCTGTCTTCTTAATTTCTTTGAAAGCAGGTGGTCTTGGTCTCAATTTGACACAAGCTGACTATGTATTCTTGTTAGATCCCTGGTGGAACCCTGCCATAGAAGCACAAGCTGTGGATAGAGCTCACCGCATAGGCCAAACCAACAAAGTGTTTACTTACAAGTTCATAGCACGAGATACAGTAGAAGAGAAAATCCTGAAACTACAGCAAAACAAACTGCAGCTTGCCCAGGACTTGATCACCATAGAAGAGAGTTTTGTTAAAAGCCTTACCAAAGAGGATATCACCAAGCTATTTGACTGACAACCCCCTTATTCTTGTAGTCGATTTATAGTTAACTCTCAGTTGGAAATCTCGCTACCGCACTTTGTCAGATTAGCAAACAATGATATTGTCCTAGTGTTATTGTATCTTCAGTAGCATATCTGACCTATCAGGTGGGCGCCGAAAAGAAAGAAATATCACCATTCACATTAGGGAAGCTTTGGCCTGTGTTGTTAATCCAACACATGCTGAAGAAACTAGGCCTATATTGTCTTTTGATCAATTTCACACTCATGCTGAGTGCCGTCACCATAGCCAACAATGGGAATGGTCAGAATAAGATCGGTTTTGTGATGCCTAGTAAGACTCGAAAGGTAGAAATCCCTTTTGATATGTATAACAACCTTATTGTTATACCCGTGCACATTAACAACACCCTCACTCTAAAATTTATCTTGGATACAGGCGCTGAGTCAGCCATTCTTACTGAAAAACTATTCGGAGATCTTTTAGGACTGAATTATGTGCGCCAGATCAACATCAATGCACCCGGGGAGCGTGACTCATTACAAGCATTTGTGGCCACTAATGTGACCATGTCGTTGCCTGGAGGCATCACTGGCCGGGGCATGAACATGCTCGTTCTTAAAGAAGACTATCTGGAGCTCAACAAAAACCTTGGAGAGGAGGTTTACGGCATTATCGGTTATGATGTTTTTAGCAGATTTACGATCAGTATTGATTATGACGATCGGGTACTCACTGTATATGAACCTGACTCCTTCAAACCCCGACGATCTCACACCAAGATTCCCATGGAGATCGTTAATACTAAACCATACATCTCCATGACGGTCAAGCAAAAAGACCGAGAAGACACTGTGACCCTAATGGTGGATTCGGGGGCCAGCCACGCCATGCTGCTAGATGTAGATAACACTGAGGAGATCATTGTTCCGCAGGAGGTCCTACCAACGGCATTGGGCTATGGACTTGCTGGGGAAATCCCCGGATTCATAGGTCGCATGGGGGCCTGTGTGGTCAATGATTTTAGTTTTGATGAACCTCTGGTGTCCATCCCCATGTCAGGCTCTTACATGAAAGCCATCAAGCGAGGCTCCAGACAAGGCACGGTCGGTGGAGACATCCTTTCACGCCTCAATGCCACATTTGATTATCAAAACAATGTGCTCTACGCCTCCAAGGGCAACCGGTACAAGGACAAATTTGAATATAATATGAGTGGAATGATACTGGCTGTAGTAGGTGAGGACCTGGACTCTATGAAAGTAAGCCGCGTCAGCCCCGACTCTCCCGCAGAAAAAGTGGGCATTTTGCCAGGAGACATCATTAAAAAAATCAATGGAAAAACACTCTACAATAGCACTTTCACCGAGATCAATTCATTGCTACGCTCGCGAGAAGGCAAAAAAATTCGGGTAGTACTGTGGAGAGATGATAAAAAGATGAAACTAAAGTTCCGCTTGAAGAGATTGATATAATATTGTGTATCACTAATCCGAAGTGGAATGTATGATATCGCCATCATAGGTGGAGGTTTGAGTGGATTGATCAGCAGCATACTCCTACGTAAGTCTGGGCTTGAAGTAGTGCTGTTGGAAAAGAATACGTATCCATTTCATCGGGTATGTGGAGAGTACATATCCAATGAGGTGATTCCTTTTTTAGAAGAGCACGACCTCTACCCTGCAGATTTAGCTCCCGCATCAATTGACAAACTGATCATTAGCTCCACGAACGGCCGGTCATTTAAGTCGGATTTGGCGCTTGGTGGATTTGGTATCAGCCGCTACCGGTATGATCACTGGCTCATGACCCGTGCACAACAGCTTGGAGTGAAGGTGATGGAAAACACCACCGTGCAAACTGTAGAACGAACGGCAGAAGGATGGAGTCTGAAGGCAGGTCAGCAGCACCTTAGCAGCCGGTTAGTAATCGCTGCGCACGGTAAACGCTCCAAACTTGATCAAAAGCTCAACCGAAGATTTCTTCAAGAGCATTCTCCGTACGTAGGAGTGAAGTACCACGTACAGACAGACTTTGCTCCAGATACGATCGCACTTCACAACTTTAGAGGAGGCTACTGTGGCTTCAGTAAAATAGAAGGTGACCTCTATAACCTGTGCTACCTTACCCACAGAGATCAAATAAAAAAAGCAGGTGATATATCCACTTTTGAACGCCAGGTATTACATAAAAATCCCCACCTGAGATCCCTATGGGAGTCATCGGACTTTGTGTTTGAAAAGCCCGCAGTAATCAATGAGATCTCATTTAAGCCAAAAGAGCTCATCCATGAAGGCATCCTGATGGCAGGAGACTCCGCCGGTATGATCACGCCACTTGCTGGAAACGGCATGGCCATGGCCATTCGCTCAGCCACAATACTATCCAACATTATTGCCACGCATCATCACAACGGTGAGTTCGATCTGGAAAAGATCTACGCAGTGTACGAACTAACCTGGAAACAGACATTCGAGACCAAACTCTGGAAAGGACGGCAAATTCAAAAAATATTTTTTAGCCACCCAATCTCTTCTTCTGTGGCTGTCTTCACCGGAAAGTTCTTTTCCAATATCACCCAGTCGATCATCCGTCAGACGCACGGCGAACCGTTTAGTACAGCAACAGCCATGTGAAAAAAGCATTGAGACAGGCAGATGAAACCAGGTTGAGTCGCATGGTATTCTCAAAATTGGCCTGTTCCTGTGACCTCCGCACCTGCAAATACCAGTATCCAAAATAAATGAGTACAGGAGACAAACTGACCAGAAACAGGAGCGCCATGGTGAATGAGAAGTAAGTAGTGAAAAACCAGTAAAACAAAGCCATTGATATGCTGAAACAAACCGCAGTGAAGTGAAAGGTGTCCAAAACACCTAGAATCAAACTCAAAGTAATATCCCCGCGTCGGGCATCCTCCTCATGCTGGTAGACTTGCGTCATTGGATATGATCCAAATAGTAGCAACGTACTTAACAACCCAGCCCACTGCAGCATTGGAGAGAAGAGAAGTGATTGGTATCCCATCCCTACACATACCATCATAAAGGTGAAATACCCCTGAAAGACTCCAGCAGTAAGCCAGCCAATGATTGGCCGTTTCTTCAGCCGGATCGATGGATGGCTATACGCCTTACTCACCAGTCCATAAACCAGCATCATGGCCGCAAACTGCCAGGAGAGCACCAAACCGATCACTATGGCTATCACATCCATAACCCATGATACATAATACAGCTCCTTTGTCACTTTGGGAGGAACCTTTACTCCGCCAATGCTTCCTTCGTCTTTGTCATAGTAGCTATTGTACCCATTGCTGGCTGGATAGAGAAAGAAGTGCAGCAGCACAAATATCAGTGCCAGTTTCAACCAGTCCGTTTCTGGCAAACAAGCAGCGGCAAAGAGAAATACTGGCAGCAGAAAAAAGGAGAACGGAAATCGTAAATGGACGATTGTTGACTTTTTCATAAGTTGAGTGAACCTCTTGCGAAAAGTTAGTTATTATTACTTAGCTTCAGCTTATATGACGTCATACATTTCTTCGATCGGAACAGCCGTACCACCCAATCGGGTCAGTCAACACCAAATCAGTGAATTCATGGTGCGACATCTGGGCCATTCAGAAGAAGTAAGCAAAATGATTCAGTTACTCTATCGGGCCAGTGGAATTAACTATCGTCATTCGGTAATTGAAGATTTTGGTAGAGAAATAGGGAACTACTCTTTCTTTCCCAATAACCAGGAGCTTGAGCCGTTTCCATCAGTCTCCGTGCGTATGAACCTCTATAAGCAAAACGCAGTAGAGTTGGCTATCAATGCCATTCATGACTGCATCTCTTTGAATGAGGCAAGACAGATCACACATCTGGTCACGGTTTCCTGCACTGGGATGTACGCCCCAGGTATAGATATCGAGATCATCGAAAGGCTTGGTCTAAGTACAAACATTCAGAGGACTTCCATCAATTTTATGGGCTGCTATGCTGCATTCAATGCGCTGAAAGTAGCCGATGCTTTGATTAAATCTCAACCAGATAGCAAGGTCTTACTAGTGGCGGTGGAGCTGTGTAGCATCCATCTGCTGAAGAATACATCCGAAGATAGCCTCCTGTCAAATGCCCTTTTTGGAGATGGTGCTGCTGCAGTTTACCTCACCGGCAACCCATCTGGGATTTCCTTGGAACTCGCTTCCTTCTATACCGACATTGACTCACGTGGCAAAGATGCCATGGCCTGGCACATTAGTGATTTCGGCTTTGAAATGACTCTATCCAGTGAAGTACCAAACGTGATCAAAGAGGGCATCGGTGAGCTCACCAGAAAACTCCTTGATAAAATTGGTTTGAAAGTACGGGACATAGCGCATTTTGCCATACACCCGGGAGGTAAGCGCATACTTCAGGTAATCGAAGAAGAATTGGCGCTATCCAAAGCGCAAAACGAACCGGCTTACCAGATTTTGAAAAACTTTGGCAACATGAGTTCGCCTACAGTATTATTTGTAATCAAGGCTATCATGGAGCAACTGACCACCGCCAACAGTGGAGAGAATATCCTCAGTTTTGCGTTTGGGCCCGGCCTTACTCTAGAAAGTATGCTCCTTAAAGTTCATACCAGATGAACCTACAGCAGCGATCGGAAGAACTAGAGATTATGGATGACCTGAATATATCAGGTGATGTGGTTCCACAAACGCTTCATGAACTAGATGTAATCAATCGTTTGCTCGGTGGCAATCAAATTAGTCTGTCTGCCTTTCGAAGTGTGATCAAAAAAGGGCCAGTCCGATCACTAGTGGATCTGGGCTGTGGAAGCGGCGATATCCTCATTCATATGAGTCGTATTAGTCCTAATACTGAGTTTACGGGTATTGATGCCAACAAACACATCATCGATTATGCCTCCAATCACACCAGGCAATTTGACACTGTTCATACTGTGTGCGAAAACATTTTTTCGGATAGTTTCAAAGAAAGGACTTATGATGTCATCCATTGCTGTCTGTTCTTACATCACTTTACAAAAGAGGAATTAATCCAGCTCTTTACCCAATTCAAATCACAAGCCCAAAAGGCTGTTATCGTTAACGATCTGCATCGACATTTTTTGGCTTATCACTCTATCAAGTGGATTACCAGGCTTTTTTCAAAATCCTATATGGTCAGAAATGATGCCGCTGTATCCGTGGCAAGAGGGTTCAAACGCAAAGAACTGGAAGAAATTCTCACTGCTGCGGGTATTGGTAACTATTCACTCAAGTGGAAGTGGGCCTTTCGTTGGAAATTGATCATCCAAATCAGCGAATAGATTAATCGAGTCTTATGCTCGATAACCTGGAAAGCAAGAAGGCCGTCAGGTTGAATACCTGCCGGCCCTCCAAAAAATCTATGCCTTTGCTACCACTTTCTGAATCTATCTACAGGGCATCCTGAATAGTGCTTTAGCAAGGCTTATAAGGGGCACGGCCACATTGTATGCAGTGTGCTTACCTGCTCCATCAGAGATGAAACAGGTCTCTGGTTGAGGTCCCCAGTCTTTCGACGTAAGCCAAAACTAAAAATTTAACGGTAATACATGGTACTATTTCAATATTATTTTTAAATATACCATTATTATGGTAGTCTGATCTACTCTTAATGGGTTAGTGTTTCACCACCAGTTTAGTGGAAATCACCCGGTTTCGATGCGTGATATCTACTACGTTTAGGAAATAAACTCCATTCCTTACTTCAGAGCAGTCCCATTCGATAGGTTCGTTGTTCTCCGAACTATAGGTGGTGCGGTACAGCTCTCGTCCATTTAGGTCCAGTACCCGTATTAGGTGTCCGTCCAGTAGATCCGGTAATTCAAATACCATGCGTTCACTTGCCGGGTTAGGATAGGCAAACACCTCAGGCTTCCAGCCTATGGCCAGCAGATTGGTTCGTTCTACGAAGATTCCGTCCTCAGTCACAGTAGCCTGGAGTACAATGGTATTATTGGTGGTCCCAGCTTCTCCGATTTCGAACTCTACATAAGAGTCAGGGTCCATCGGGATACCCGGGTACTCGATGTTGAATCGGTAAAGACCTGCAGGAATATTCTCAATAAGGAACCTTCCTTCATCGTCGGACTCCACATAAGCCACCAATTCAAATTCGCCATCTTCCTGATCGATCCTGCCCTTTGGCACAAATCGTCGTATTGAACAACCGGCTCTTTTTACCTTTCTTCTTGCATCGATTCTCCCATCGGTTTCATCCTCACCAAAGTCGGATTCCACACCTCCAGAGAGCGTTCCTGAACCGTCATCTGGTGTCAAAGGAGGAGGAATAACAGTCATTTGCATGGTGTCCTGTAACGCCTCTCGAAAAACCAAGGTGTCTGCCTCCTCCCATAAGAAGGTGTTTTTATAATAGGTAGGTAAATACTGATCTGGGTTAGACCGGATACCAATGAGGTAGTCTCCTAGTAGTAGGTTTTCAAACAGGACATACCCCTCTGTGAAACTTAAGCCATCAGGATCACCTCCACCAGATGCCAATCGCGGGATAGAGTCAAAAGGCAATTTAGGTCCTCGGTTTCGAAGAGCATATGCTGCTCCTTCAGCTAATAATTCGTCTCCACCATACACAGCGATCTCCAGATTGGCCGTAGCCCACAGTTGTACTGGAGCAGTTTCTAGTGTCAAGCCTGGCAACAACTCATTGGTGACGGTTAATTTGAAGCTGCCCATGTTGTCATAGTCCAATGACTCTACTAGATAGAATGCGCTCGTTCCTGTCTCCAGGTCATTAAACTGCCTGTCAAACGTGTTGAAATTATCCACACTCCATTGGTACTGATTTTGTTCTCCTCCTATGCTCGATTGAAAAGTATAAGAAGAGCCTTTCGGCAAAGCAAGGCTATCGGTCTGGCCGATTATCGCTTGTGGAGCATAGTCATCAGATGTGCCAAATAATGCGGCATTACTTTCCAGATCTCCAAAATCCAACTGATTATTAGCAACATTCACTGTGTTTAATGCCTGCAAAGAAGTAAGGGTAGGTATACCAGAAAGAAGGTTGTCTGAAAGATTCAGCACGATCAATGAATCCAACTGCAACACAGTAGTGGTTAGACTCCCTTCCATACCTTTTTCTGCAAGATTCAGCACTGTGATTCTTCCGTCCTCTACAGCCAGCTCACTGCGATCTGCCAGACTCAGCGTGTTCCAGTCAGCAGCTGTATTAGCCCATGTCTCCCCATTCATTTCCACATAAATGTTGGCAACTGCAATGGAGTCCTGCTCCAGTGGGGTGTATTGAGCCAACACATTGGGCACCGACTGCCCCGGATTTAGGTTGGCTTCTGCATCCTCCGCGGTAAAGTACACATCGTAAAGAGCCATCCGCTCAAATGACGCAGTGACCATTTCTGAGATGGTCTGATCTGTGGTTTCATAAGAGAATGATCCAATGGCTACTTGTCCTGTAAGTGCGGCACCTCCACTGGCAGCATCTTTTACCTGAGTGGCAGTCGGTAGGCTGTTCCCATCTTCAAGCACGACCATGTATATGCTTCCAACTTCATTCAGCTGATAGGTGGCTGTCAATTCATCACCGACAATAGCCACAGATAGTTCTTGAAATGCAGGCGCAGTATTTGGCTCGTTGATTGCAAATACAGCATCAGAAGTATCCCCAACGGAGTATCCAGCAACTGTAGCTCGTATAAGTGCAGATGTGGTCACTGGCTGGGTAACAGTCCATGAAAAGGAAGAATCTCCATAGGTGTACAAAGCGGCTTCTGAAAGAGTATAAGGGAATGACGAACCACCGTCAATGCTCAAGTCGATGGTAATGATATCTGTCGTGTCTAAATCGGTCACCTCAAATGCAATATCATAAGTCTCATTCTGAACCCACTGTTCGCCCCCGTTTGGACTGGTCAAGGTTAGCGATCTGTTGACCACACCAATTGTAAATACGGAATCAGAGGTGTCACTCAGGTTCTGTGTCGTGTTTTGTACCAAGATCAGGGCATTTGCTGTTGGTGTATTGTCAACTGTCCAGGCAAACGTATTGTCACCATATGTAGTACCTGCAATACCGGATGACAAGGCGCTGTACGTTTGACCTCCATCCGTGCTGAGACTAATGGTCACCTCATCCGTGCTGACCCACTGAGCAGCATCCCATGTCACCACTTCGGTAGTTCCCACTTCTACAAACTCACCCCCGTTAGGACTAGTCACAGTTACAGATGGTTCGATAAATTCCTGTATGGTGAAAAATGCATCACTTACATCCTCTACTCCCTGAGTGGTATTGGCCACTTTGATCAATGCGCTGGTACTCACACTATCCGGAACGGTCCAGGTGTAAGATTGTCCTAATTGGGATGAGATGTCTTTGATGATCAGTGCATAAGGACCATCATCTACGGACAAACTCACAGCAATACTATCGGTGTCCTCAATATTTGCTTCGGTCCAGGAGATTGTCACTTCATCACCTACCGTGTATGTAGCTCCGCCATTAGGTGTAGTGACAGTGATGATCGGTGACAGGTTAGACATGGCTCCAGATATCTGCCACAATGAAGTAGTATTACTACCAGAAGGTCCAGTCCAAGTTCCTTCCAGATTATACAATCCTCTGTCTGGAAGGTAATCACCACTTTGCAGATCAAATCGGTAATAAGCCAGTAGGTTTTCGGAGTTCTCTGGTACAGTAGTAGAAATGAATTCCTGTATTTCTGTAAGTGTACGAGCATCACTCCAAAACCGAAGCTCATCCAGCTCTCCGGCAAAGTAAAACGAACTACCAGAAGGCTGCTGACCAATGGTCATAGGTATCGTACTTTGGAGATTTCGTGATCCCAGACCCGACTGAGAGGCCTCCAATGCTCCGTTTAAATAGATAGAAGCTGAGTCTCCTGCTCGTACCAGCGCCATATGGTACCAGGTATCTGTTTCTACAGAAGTAGTAGAGGTCAGATCTGGGCTATTGCTACCTATGTATGCAGCTATGGTACCGTCTGTTTGTACGTAAATCCCTTGAGAACCTGAGGTTGATCCATTAAAGTCTGAAACAATAATTCTACTGGAACTCAAATCTGCTATTTTAAACCAGGCTTCAATGGTATACGCATCTGTACCAAAGTCAAAGGCTTGTGCACTGTCCAGAGTCACCTTGTCATCGGTGCCATCAAAGCTCAGTGATCGCCCGGGAGGAATGTAATTGGTACCATAACGCGGCTCTGATGCAGTAGTCAACGTAGCGTTTACTGCTACCACCCGCCACCAAAAACCAGCATTGCTACCGATGGTTGATGTGGTGTATTGTGTTGAGTTCACCGCCAGGTTATTGGCGTAATTGGTCCAGGTCTGTCTGTCAGCAGAATATTGCACCCGATAGCTCGTTTCGGAGGTGTCATTGTCTACCCAGTGTAGCGTCAGGGTACTGTTTGTATTCTCTATCACATAAAGATCTGTAGGTGCTAATGGTGGTGCCGCAATCGAAAAGTTCGCGTCACTCACATCAGTGATACTTTGTGTGGAATTGGTAATTCGGACCAGCCCTTGAGAGGTCACTGTATTCGGTACAGTCCAGGTGTAAGTGTTTCCAGTCAGATCTGAATAAGCTCCATCGAAAATAGTCGTGTAGTTTGTTCCATTGTCTGTGGAGTAGTCAATGACCACATTGTCAGTGCCTGGCCAGGTAGACCCGAGCGACCAGCCAATCTCCTGTGAACTCCCCACGGGCAATACCTCTCCTCCATTGGGATAATACAAAGAAGCTGCCGGACAAGTAGCGCATATTGTAAACGATAAGGTGGTGTCAGCAATATTGCGGGAAGTATTTCGTACGATCAACTTAGCCGAGGTACTTTCCACTGCTGGTACCGTCCAGTTATAGGTACTGCTGTCTCCATTATTGGTAAAAAAGCTATGGTTGAAGCTATTGATGTTGACAGAAGTCGCTCCACCATCAAGGCTATACCGCAGATTAAAAGCATCATTGGTACCAAGGTCGGCGTTGAGCCACGTGATTGGCAATACCGAACCCTGGAGTACGTACTGCCCATTTACTGGAGAAAGGATATCCACTGTAGGCTCGAAGTATACCCTTATAGCCGAGCTAGTATCTGAAATATTTCTGCTGGTGTTCCGCACAATGAAGGTAATGTCCTGATCCAGATTGGTCCCAAAGTCAGGAAGGGTCCAGGTGTAGGTAGATGAGTCTCCATTGTTGGTAAAAAAGCTATGGTTGAAGCTATTGATATTCACGGAAGTCACTCCGCCATCCAGACTATACCGCAGGTTGAATGCATCGTTGGTTCCCAGGTCAGCATTGAGCCAGGTAATATCGATCGTTTCGAAAAACTTCCGCTCTTCTGTCCCCTCAGGTGACAAGATGCTCACATCCGGCTCAAAGTATACCCTAATAGCTGAACTGGTGTCTGAGATATTTCGGCTGGTGTTCCGTACAATGAAAGTAATGTCCTGGTCCAGATTGGTCCCAAAGTCAGGAAGCGTCCAGGTGTAGGTAGATGAGTCTCCATTGTTGGTAAAGAAGCTATGGTTGAAGCTATTGATATTCACGGAAGTAACTCCACCATCCAAGCTGTACCGCAGGTTGAATGCATCGTTGGTTCCCAGATCGGCATTCAGCCAGGTAATGTCAATCGTCTCGAAAAACTTCCGCTCTTCGGTCCCCTCAGGTGACAAGATGTTCACATCAGGCTCAAAGTAGACACGTATTGCCGAACTGGTGTCAGAAATATTTCTGCTGGTGTTACGCACAATAAAGGTAATGTCCTGGTCCAGATTGGTCCCAAAGTCAGGAAGTGTCCAGGTGTAGGTAGACGAGTCTCCATTGTTGGTAAAAAAGCTATGGTTGAAGCTATTGATATTCACGGAAGTCACTCCACCATCCAGGCTGTAACGCAGGTTGAATGCATCGTTGGTTCCCAGGTCGGCATTGAGCCAGGTAATATCGATCGTCTCGAAAAACTTGCGCTCTTCGGTCCCCTCAGGTGACAAGATGCTCACGTCTGGTTCAAAATAAACGCGCATGGCAGCACTAGTATCCGCAACACCTGCTGTGGTATTTCGCACGATAAACTGGATGTTTTGATCAAGATTCGTCCCAAAGTCTGGCAGTGTCCAGGTGTAGGTAGACGTACTACCGCTGTTGGTAAATGAGGAATGATTGAAGGAGTTGATATTGACAGAGGTGACACCACCATCCAGACTGTAGCGGATGTTAAATGCATCATTTGCCCCCAGGTCGCCGTTTTCCCAGGTGATATCAATCGTCTCAAAAAACTTCAGCTCTTCACTACCTGAAGGTGAAGTGATAGCAACAGATGCCTGAGCGAATACGAATGTGGCTGAAAGGGTTAAAACAGCGGCGAATACTATATGTGTTAGCGACTTCATAGACAGTTTATTTCAAGTTGATAAAATTAGACCATCGAGAAAGTCACCGGAATACCCTGCTCACGGTATATGACCTGCGTACTGCAAAGTATTTTCATTTAAATTGATGTGATTTGCCTAAGGAATTCGTGGATTCGTCCATCTAATTAGGAATAAGGCTGACAAAACTTTATTTTGGAGTGTTTATTCTAGCTATTTTTATACGCCTACAAATAATTCAACACATGAGAATAATTATCACCTGCCTGGCTGTAATCCTTTGCGCTCATTTCGGGTACGCTCAAGAGATGATGCTCAAAGGCAAAATCATTGATCAGCGGACCAATGAGCCCTTGGCTGGAGCTAAAGTTTCCACTGGTCCTGACAACTCCACGCTGACCAATCAAAATGGAGAATTCCAGCTGGCCATCACAGATAGTTACCAAAGTGTGACCATCACTGCCGAAGGTTATACCACACAAACCATTTTCCTTGGAGGAAAAACCACTCTGGATCTACAAATGACCTCCACGACAGATTCCGATAAACAAGGCAATACACTTGGTAGCGATGACCTGGGCAACCAGCCTGTGGTAGACCTGGAGCAATCTACGCAAGGAAGAGCTGCTGGGGTGTTTGTACAGAATAGTGGTGGACAGCTTGGTCAGGGGACCAAAGTTAGAATCCGTGGTGGTTCTTCTCTTACTGGCTCCAACGACCCACTGTATGTGGTAGATGGTGTGCCTTTGACTTCAGATAATCAATCAGACATTGATCCATCCTCAGTGGAGTCCATTGAAATACTTAAAGATGCTGCTGCCACTGCTCTTTATGGATCAAGAGCTTCCAATGGTGTAGTGCTTATCACTACCAAAAAAGGTAAAAGTGGCAAGTTGAAAGCTGATATAGAGTATCAGTTTGGTATCAGTCAGGCACCAAGAAGACTCGACATGATGGACGCTGATCAGTACCGCATTTTGTTTTTTGAGTATACCATCAGAGCACTGCTTAATAATCCTCTTCTCATTCCTGATGGAGAGATTTCAGCTACCAACTTGGGTGATTTTGTATCACGACAAAGCCTGGAGACCTGGTACAATGATCTGGTAGCACTTCGTGAGACTGCCATCAGCAATGGACAGGATGAACTCACCTATGCGTTCCCAAATGATGACGAAATTACGATCAGTACGAACAATCCAATTTTCCGAATCAACTACGATACAGACTGGCATGATAAAGCTTTTCGTACAGGTATTTCACAAAAAGGAAACGTAAACCTTTCAGGCGGCTCAGGCAAACAAAAAGTATTTACCAACTTCAATTACCTAAACCAGGAAGGTATACTGATCGGCAACTCCTACGAACGATTTGGGACGCGCCTCAACCTCAATAGTGAGTGGAGCGATCGCATCAGCTCTAATATCAGTTTTGGGTATGCGCGCACTAGCAACAACAAGGTGCCAGATGAAGCCAATGATGGTAACCCTGTGCAAATGGTACTGCTGCCACCTGCAGACGAATCAGACCCCAATAACAATTATGTATTGCGAGTGAGGTCTTCTGAGTACAACCCTGAAACAGAAATCTACGGTTCTACTTACCTGGAGACAACCAATCGATTGAATGGAAATGCTTCCATTAACGTGGATCTTACTGATAATCTCACACTAAGTGTGGACGGAGGTCTGGATTATCTCGATCTAAGAGACGAACGCAGACAAGGTCCAGCCACACAAGAAGGCACTCCAACAGGTTTCTCCCAACAGTCGACTGCTGAGGTCGTCAATTACCTGTTCAACGGATCATTGGATTACAACAAAACAATTGGTGAGAACCAGCTGTCAGTTCTGGTCGGAACCTCCTACCAGAATTCTAACACTTTATATACCTTTCGGTCTGCACGCATCAACTCCATCTCCGATTTGGAGTCGCTCACCGAAAATGACCCATCCTTGCTGACAGTACCTGTGCCTGGATCTGCTTTTGCTTTCCTCTCGTTTTTTGGATCGGTGGGATATGACATTCAGAATAAATACTCCATACAGGTAAATGCTCGTGCTGATGGATCTTCGCGCTTTAGTGAAGAGAACCAATTTGGGGTATTCCCAGCCATTGGTGCAGGATGGACCATTTCCAATGAGTCATTCCTGGCAGGAAACCCTACAGTGAGCTTCCTCAAACTAGACGCGAGTTTTGGTTTGTTAGGAAACACTCCTTTCGACGATTTCTTGTATCGGACCAACTATTTCAATGTGATCTATGGCAACAATAGTGGTATCCGTATCTCCAACCTGGCCAACTCTCAGCTCAAATGGGAGTCCACGCAGCAGTTTGATTTATCACTAAGTTATGGCCTGATTAACAATCGAATCACTGGGTCAATCAGCTATTATTTGAAAAACACTTCGGACCTACTATTTCCTGTTCCGGTCACCCAGACCTCAGGTTTTGGCAATGTGATCAAAAATGGCGGTCAGTTGCAAAACTCAGGAGTTGAGTTTGACATCACCTCCACGAATGTTGACAATGGTACATTTAGATGGTCCACAAGCTTCAACATTTCTACCAACAAAAATGAGATCAAGGATATAGGAGGAACTCCTCTTATCTCAGGTGTCAATGCCTTTATAGAAGGAGAGCCAGCTGGGGTTTTCTATATGCCAAAATATATTGGAGTGAATCCAAATAATGGTAAAGCCCAATACGAAGATGCCAATGGGCTGCCTCGTGAGGATTACGATTTCGTGTTGAGCAATGGTGGACGGCAGGTAGTTGGAAATCCCAACCCAAAATTCTATGGCGGATTTAGCAACAGCCTGAGCTACGGACCGGTAGACTTCAACTTCATGTTTCAGTTTGTGCAAGGAATAGATCTTTACTGGGAGTCTGGTGAAATCATTGCTAATAGCGGATATGGCCTTTACAACCAAACCAATGATCAGGAAAACAGATGGTACGCTCCTGGTGACAATGCGGATTATCCAGTGCTGGACCCAGCTGTGGAAACCCCAAATCCATCCAGCAGATGGATAGTGGATGGAAGCTACATCCGGTTGAAAACAGTCACTTTATCATACAATGTACCGGTCAACTTTGGTTCGCTTTCCATATATGTAGGTGGTCAAAACCTGTTTACCATCACGGATTACCCGGGATTTGATGCTGATGTGTCTTACTCAGACCCAGCTGGTGGGGCATTTGCCGCCAATATCAACCGTGGTATAGACTTCTTCTCTACGCCGCAACCTAGAATATTTACTACAGGAGTTAAAATCGGATTTTAGTCATGAAAAAGTATTATCCATATATCATCATCGCCATCATCTCGCTGAGCAGCTCATGTAGTAGTCTGCTAGACGTGGAGGCAGAAAATACCATCAGTGGCAACGTGCTCACTGATGCAGAAACCATACAAAAAGCACTTACCGGGTGCTACTACACTTTTAACGGGATCAGTGATGGGACCGAAGGTGGAGAGCTCATGGGAGGTGATTTCATTATCATTCCCGAACTGCTGGCCAGAGTGTCGCCCAATGGAGCTCAAGAGTACGCCTGGCAGACCATTCTAGCACCAAACTCTTATCGAAACTTCGTGAATAAGGAGGTAATAGAAAGCAATGATCGAGTAGCCACCAACTGGCGTAAAGCTTTTGAAGTCTTCAACCTGCTGAATAACATCCTGGCCAATGTGGATGTGATTACCGATACCAATGAGCGCAACAGGATTCAAGGTGAAGCTTTGGCAATGCGTGGGATTTTGCTTTTTGAAATGGTCGTGCTCTGGGCACCACAATACGATGCTACAGGAGTAGATCCGGCTTCAGATGATGCGTTTCCATTCACCACAGAGCCAATTACAGATATTAATGAAATCCCAAAATTGAGCTCGGCTGATATCAAAACAATCGATCAGATCTATGATCAGGCCGAAGCGGATTTGAGTCAGGCTTCCGGTCTATTGGAGTCATTTGGCACCAATGGAACTAGCCTTTCCTACTTTGCTTGTCAGGCATATCTTGCTAAACTCAGCCTTCAAAAGGGTGAGTTCGGCGATGCAGAAGATTACGCTGATGAGGTCATTTCTAGCGGTGAGTATTCTCTTGCTTCAAATTCGTTGCTGGCATTTAACAACAACAGCAACAGCAGTGAAGACATCTATGCCATCCAGCAAACCCTGGCCAACAATGTAGGTGATAGAAGTAGCGGCTATGGACTAACAGCTTATTTTTCTTCATTGACTGAAAGTGGAATAGGAGTCTACAGACTGTTTAGCCCTACTTTCTTTAACCCAAATAGCTGGCACAATTCACCAAACTTTGAAGCTGCTGATCTGCGTGGATCCATTGACCTGAGCGTGGATGAAAACACCACTAGCAGTCAGATTACTACCGCATACTACAAGAGTGTGGTGGATAATTTTGATGAAGCGGTTTCCACTTCTAAATACACCAGCAGTGAACACGTACTACCTATCATCCGATTGGCAGAAATGTACCTCATACGTGCAGAGGCTAATTATACCAATCTAGGCGATGTTTTAACTCCACAGGCACTAGCTGACCTCAATGCGATCCGAACTAGAGCAGGAATAGCTGAACTGACACTTGCTGACTTCCCAGATCAGGCAGCATTCTTTGACAGCCTGGTAGTGGAGCGCACCAGAGAGTTTATGCACGAAGGAATGCTGCTCGAAGATCTGAAAAGATGGGGAGGATTTATCGGAAGTGCTGTAACTTCGGCTAGTGAATACGATCCGTGGGACGAAGAGTTTGTGCTCCCTATCCCTAGATCGGAAAGAGATACGTGGACTGACTAAGATTTTACCTATTACCAACTAACCTGAAGAGGCCTCTTTTGAGGCCTTTTCTCTTTTATAACGTCACCAAAAAGGCCTGGAGATCGGCTTTATAAGCCTTACCAATAGGCAGCTGGTGATCTCCAAGGTGAACCATACCTTCGGTGATGATATCAATCCGTTCAAAATTGATGAGGTACGACTTATGGATGCGCAAAAAGCCTTTATCTGCCAGCTTCTCCTCGGTCTTTTTCAATGTATGCGCCAGAATAAATGGTCCCTTGTCCGAATACACGCGACAGTAGTTGTCATCCGCCTCCAAATAGATAATCTCAGATGGCAGTATTGCCACCAGGTCCTGATTGTTTTTGACAAATAACTTGGAAGACTCGAACCGCTCTACCGTTTTGCGCTTCTTTAGCAAAGCCAGATCAATATTGATTTTCAGGTCTTCTTCATCAAAGGGTTTTAGTACATAAGCTGCTGGAAAGGTATGTTTAGCCCGCTCTACAGTAGGCTTGTCATAAAATGAAGTAATGTAAATAAACTGAATATGGAGCTCTGTATATAGCTTTTGACCCAGGTCTATTCCGTCTTTGTCACCATCCAGATTGATATCAAGTAACGTCAAGTCTGGTTGTAACCGACTAATCTCAGCAATTGCCTTTTCATAATTAGAAGCCTGACCAACCACTTCATGTCCTAGATCTTCCACACAAAACACCAGGTCTTGCCGAATTATTGGTTCATCTTCTACGATATAAATGCTTGCCATTATGCCAGTTTATAGTTGGAAATACGAATTAAAAACCGGGTGCCATTTTCCTGTACGGACTCTACTGTGGCATTGAGTTTCTCTGCCAGAGAATCAATAAGTGTCATCCCAAAAGAGCCTTCGGACTTGCGCGATGAGTCCATACCGACTCCATTGTCTGCTACTTCCAGCATCAATGTCTCAGCTTCCTGAAGCAAGCTAATCTTCAAAGCTCCTTTTTCATTTTCAGGAAAGGCATATTTCAAGGAATTGGTGAGCAGTTCATTCAGAATTAAACCCAATGGAATGGCAGTATCAATATCGAGATTAATAGATGCAACATTCTTATCAACTGTGATTCGTTCATCTTTGATTTTATAAGAAGTGAGTAAGGCACGAGTCAAATTGTCAATGTACTCAGGCATATTAATACCTTCTATGTTTTCCTGCTGATAGAGTTTCTGGTGAATCAATGCCATGGATTTCACACGATTTCTCCCTTCCTGCACGGCATCTATTGCACTCTTATCTTTAATGAATCGAGCCTGCAGGTTGAGCAAACTAGAAATGATTTGTAGGTTATTTTTAACCCGATGATGGATTTCCTTTAATAGCACTTCTCGTTCGTGAAGAGCTTTGGATATCGTTCCGTTCTTATCTGTAAGTATCCTATTGAACTTGGACTTTTGGCTGAATTGCCAGAGAACCAACCCAACCACAATCAGCAGGGTAACAATTGCTACCAGATACAGCATTCTTTCTGAGGCTTGTTTTTCCAGCTGTAACTCATTCTGTTCGTTTTTCAGTGCAAGGGTCTCTATTTCACGCTCCTTTTTCTCAGTCTCGTATTTTTTCTCCAGTTCATTCAGCGCATTGATTGCTTCCGTATTTACCAGAGAGTCCTTATACACCATATAGTCCTCATGCGCGGCTAATGCACGTCTATAATCCCCTTGGATCTGATACGCCGTATACAGCAGGTGGTGTGCGTCCCTAATATGCGAAATCATTTTGCGCTCTGTTGCTTCTGCTAATAGTTGTGAGGCTAGGCCAATAGCTTCCTTGGTGTGACCAGCCTGGTTTTGCATCTTGGATAAGTTTGCCAATGCAGAAAGATTCACTTCTATGTTGACTGTTGGGTCAACGATAAGCTCCTTATACGTTTTTTCTGCATTCTGTAGTTGATTCTGGCGTTCATAAATCTCTGCTAGATTGAGCTTGTTGAATCCACGCAAATAATCCACGTGATGTTCGTCGATGTATTTAGCAGCTTCTTTATGAGCCAAGATAGCTTCTTCCCATTTTCCTTCGTTATCCGCAATCAGAGCAAGCCCCACATAGCTATATGCCAGCTGATCACCATCGTCAAGTTCCTTTGCACGTGCAATACTTCTTTCTGTAAATTCACGAGCCTTATCCAGCTGACCCATATCAAAATAAATTCCCGAAAGGTTGTTGATGATTGACGCCTCAAAACGAACACTTGGCGTGTCCTTCTTGTCCTGAAGTATGTTTAAGGCTTTAAGGAAATTATCCAGAGACTCCTGGTTTTGACCTGCTCGTCGCTGCACATTTCCAAGACCATTGTATGCGCGAGCAAGCTGATAGTGCTGACCATCACCTGCTACTTCTATCAACTTGTGGAAATATCCCTGTGCGGAATCAGCCGAACCAAGCATTCCATAAGAAATACCGAAATTCAAAAGGTACTCCCCAAAAAGTGAGTCAGAGTAATTCTGATCCAGATTTACCTGATTCAATAGTAGCAATCGTTCATTAGGATTTTTTACGGTGTCTAGCGCGGATAGTGTTTCTTTCATTGATTGGCCACAGACGGACAAAGCAATGAAGCTGCTAATGCAAGCGATAACAATTCTAGGGCTCATAAATAAGGCAGTTGGGTAATCGAATTTACCCAATTTTCATTATCAAAAACGAAAAAAGGCCCCAAAAGAGGCCTTTTAATGATATCACCTGTTTTAATATGGTTTGTTAATGATGCTTCACGTAGACTTTGAAGGTGGTGATCTTAGCTGCCCCTTCGCTGGTGTCTACGAAGTTGAGCAGGTAGATGCCGCCACTCACGCCGCTCACATCAAAGGTCAACTCTTTGTCATAGCCCTTCTCGATCACCTGCTGGCTGACCACATTGCCCTCCAGGTCGATCAACCGTACCTCCACCGTAGCACTCATCAGCTTGCTGTAGCTGATCTGCACATAGTTGTCTGCTGGGTTCGGGTACACGCTCAGGTCTTTGAAGTATTTCCGGTAAAAGCCCAACCGCTCGATCTTCTCTACCACAATCCCATCTTCGGTAACCGTAGCCTGTAGCACCAGCACCTCATCTTCTATGCCATCGCCTCCAATCGTAAACTCTACATACGAGTCCGGATCCATCGGGATACCCGGATACTCGATGTTGAAGCGATACTTGCCGTCTTCCAGTCCCGTAAACTCAAACCTTCCCTCGTCATCTGACTGTACATACGCATACAGCACATACTCGCCCTCTTCATCTTCCTGATCCGTTCTACCCTTAGGCACAAACCGCCTCACCGAACAACCCGCTCGCTTCACTTTCCTTCGTGCATCGATCCGATCTCCACTATCCACTGGCTTGTCCGGTAGGTCTGCCTCTACGCCCCCTTCTATCTTCGCTCCTACTGTCCCCGGTGGTGGTGGAATCTGTGCCATCAACAGCTCTTCTGAAAAGTCCTCGCGAAGCTCGATCGTGTCAGCCTCCGTCCACAAGTCGGTGTTCGAATAGTAGGTCGGAAGGTACTCATCCAGATCATCCGGTGCTACAGCTATCAGGTAGTCCGCCAGCAGCAGCTCCTCAAACAAGAAGCCTGTGCCCGCACCTCGTACCGTCTGGATCGTGTCATACCCCGAACTCGTTTTTGTCGCTTTCAGTGCATAGGCCTCTCCGTCTATAAACGGCTGGCCATCCAGATCCAATGCCGTGAACTCCAGGTTCGCTGTGGCCATCACCACCGTGGAGCGGACCGTCAGCGTCAGGTTCGGTACCAAAGTGCTCGTCACCGTAGCACGGTATCTACCCTGCGTCTCATAGCTCAGTGATGGAATGTCTATGGTAGAAGCGCTGTTGTCTAGTTGGGCTGTGTCCAGATCGTTTTCCAGCGTCCAGCTGTACACATTCGCCGTACCGCCTACTGTCGCTTTTACCTGGTAGGTGCTGCCTACCGGGATCGTGTCTCGTACTGCTGTACCTACCAACCTCTGGTCGCCATAGCTGAACGTCGGGGCCGCAAGGTCCATGTTCTTCTCCAGGTCATCAAACTCCAGGTTGTTACCGCTGATGTCCAATGTCGTCAGGTTCGATAGTCTTGAGAAGTCCGGTACCGTCGAGATCCGGTTGCCTCCCAAATCAATAGTGGTCAGCCCCTGGATGTCCAGGATGTCTCGTGGCAACGTGCCCGTGATGTTGAAGTCCGGTAGTTCCAGACCTACCACTCGTTCTGGGTCCGTACTGATCGCTACTCCTTCCCAGGCAGTCTGGTCGGTTTCCTCGTCCCAGTTATTGCCCGTCCAGTCCCAACTAGCTCCATTCATCTTGGTGTAGATGTTTCTAAGCGCCGCAAAGTCTCTTTCCAGTGATGAGACCTTCAGCACAATAGGCTGGGTCGTCAATGTGCCAGTTACTGTGCTGTTGGTTACCTCTGCATAGTAAGCTCCCTCATCACTAAAGTCACTGATCGACAATGTCCAGCTACCTCCGGTCTCGCTTACTGCACTAACCTCTCCGCTAACCAAATCCTGCTTAAACCAGCTATAGCTGTTCGCACTACCACTGATCGTTCGGTCGATCAGGTAATCGGTGCCCTGTTGCTCCAACGTCTCTATGTAGGTACTCACGCTATCCTGTGGCAGGTAATCAAAGTTCGTTACTCCTGCATTCGCCTCCAGTGAGCCAAACTCCAGTCGGTTGTTAGTAACTGTCAGTGTTGTCAGGCTCGTTAAGCTGGTCAATGCCGGGATGCTCGTGATCTGGTTATCACTTAAGTCCAGGTTCGTTAACGATTCCAGTCCTACCGTGATCTCTGGAAAGTCTCCTGTCAGGTTTTGATCGGTCAGATCCAGGCCGGTCACTCGTGTATCGGTCATCGTCACGCCACTCCAATCCGGTAGGTTCGCCCCACTCATCCAGTTGTTGTTCGTCCAGTTCGATCCATCCAAAGCATCATAGATACTCATCAGGGCTAAAGAATCAAGCACCGTGTTCGGGTCCAATAGGGTGGTCACGCTGATCACGTTACTATTCTCTGAAATGTCTGAAGATGGATAAACGGCTCTGACTCGATAGTAGTACGTCTGGCCATAAGTCAGCCCTAGCACTACCAGGCCAGTCTCGCTTGCATTCACACTCAGGTTGTCATAGCCACTCAGGTTACTGCCAAAGCCTGCATCAGCTGATACATCTACCTGATAGCTCTCTACTCCTGCACGGGCATTCCACTGCGCGGTGAAGCCAAAGTAACCCACTTCACTCGCTGCGATCGCTGTAGGTGCCCCAGGTAAAATCGTCAGTTCATCTGTTGTACTGTCGCTGCCCGTATTGCCGGCCTCATCGGTAGCTGTTACTGCTACATCATAAGTGCCTACAGCCAAAGATGCTATCGTGCCTTGTGCCAGGGCCCAAGTGCCATCTCCATTGTTTGTAGCAGTATAGCTGCCTCCGTCTACAATTACCTCAACCACAGCACTCGTGTCATTTACTGTCCCGCTTAAGGAAGGCCGGTCCTGAAGGGTTTCCACACTGTCCACTGCCACTGCTGGAGAGGTCAAATCGATGGTAATCACAGCAGTGGTGGTGTCCGCATTACCGGTAGGGTCTGTAGCAATTGCTTCAACGGTGTAGACTCCCTCGCTCAAATCTGCAATAGAGCCTTGAGCCAGGGTCCACGTGCTATCCCCGTTGTTAGTAGCAGCATAGTTAGCACCTTCTGCAATGACGGTAATAGATGCGTTGACGTCATTAATCGTACCCGTTAGTTCAGGGCTTATGTCGTTGGTATAAATATCTGTAGCTGTAATAATCGGACTGGTCAGGTCAATAGTGATCACAGCTGTGGTGGTATCTGCATTACCTAAAGAATCTATCGCAAATGCTTCAAAGGTGTAGACTCCCTCGCTCAAATCTGCAATAGAGCCTTGAGCCAGGGTCCACGTACTATCACCGTTGTTAGTTGCAGCATAGTTAGCACCTTCTGCAATGACGGTAATAGATGCGTTGACGTCATTAATCGTACCCGTTAGTTCAGGGCTTATGTCGTTGGTCAGTAAGTCACCCAAAGTGATTATTGGAGCGGTACTATCGATTAGTAATTCGTCCGTAGTAGTATCTGTCCCAACATTACCAACCGAATCGGTAGCCGTAACTGCCACATCATAGATACCATCAGCCAGAGCAGCGATAGTACCAGATACGATCGTCCAGGAAGTACCATTATTAGTAGCAGAGTAGGTGTTTCCGTTTACTTCTACCTCGATCGACGCTGAAGGGTCATCAATCATACCTCCTAATTCAGGACTGGTCTCAGAAGTAGCCAGCAGATTGACCGTAACAACGGGTGGTTGTCCATCTAATGGCACACCTGATGTAATCCAGTTAGATCCAGCAGTGAAGTTGAAATTGGTAAGTGTACCATGGTTAGCTGCTGTACTCTGGTCCAAAGTCAAAGTTCCTGAACCTTCATCTAACTGATAGTATCCCAAAAGATCTGATTCATTACCCAATAGAGGAGTTGTTCTATCAGAGAAATCAGTTTTGGCAAAGGCCCAGAATTTCACCTCATCTAATGCAGCATCTCCTGCTAGTTTTGCCTCCACGCCATTAGCCGGGAAGGTGATATCACCTGTGAGCATGTTTGCAGTGCCATCCAAAACACCGTCAATATAAATCGAAATGATGGTGTCTGAACGGACATACGCTACATGGTGCCAGGTATCGTCATTGATTGTGGTGCCATTCTGTATGGACCCTCCGCTTCCTCCATCTGTTGTTCTTATGAAAAAGTATGGGGACCCCTGATAAACTCCAGCTATCAGAATTTGAGGCTGACCTGATCCGTTCGCATCCACTTGCTCGAAATAATTGTACTGACTGGAACTGGCCGCAGGTACCTTCATCCACATTTCGATCGTGAAGTCAGCCCAGTTCTGAAGCACATGATTGCTAAGGACCACCTGATCATCTACACCGTCAAACTGAAGTGCAGAACCCGGAAAATCTATCGCATTCTCCACTATAGTGAAGGTGCTTCCTGCAGATAGTCCGCCATCAAGCTTATTCTTAGGGTCTGCGATACCAAAATTTTCAATTACTGGTAACGCCACATTGAAGGAATTACCAACAGTGGCCGCAGGACTTATATCTGCAGTGACATAAAAGTAATACGTCTCTCCATCCTGAAGGGTAGGACTCGGTGCTACACCTACTCCACCTGGAACATTGGCCCCATAGGAGTCAATATTTAGTGGTGTGGCACTGGCAAAATCATCCGCATCCACCGAATAGAAAACTTCAAAGCCATCCTGAGCAAAATCCAATGAATCGAATGCCCCTTCCAGGTAAAGTCCGGCACCTGTTGGGCTAATTGTATCCCCACTAGCCATGTAGCTGAACTTGTAGATTAAAGCATCTTGAGCTCCCTGCTCTAGATCCGCATTACTGAGTGGCAGTGTCTGGATAGTCACATCAGGAATTGCTTCTGCAATAGTGAAGGTACTTCCTGCTGCCAAGCCATTGTCAAAGGCATCCAATAGGTTCGCCTCCTCAAAGGCAAAATAACCTTCTTCCGCTGGCTGGTCAAAATCAATGGAGTTTCCAACTGTTGCTGTAGGTGAAACATCTGCAGCCACATAATAATATATAGTGTCCCCCCCATCGTAAATTCTGTTTGGGTAGGTCATACCAACAGAGCCGTCAGGAATTCCTAGCGGATCATTTAATGCAAATAACGTCGTCCCTAGTTCAGTGGCATTGGCAAAATCGTCCACACCAATTGATTCATAGAAAGTAAAATTGGTAAAGTCTGATTGGGCGTAGTTCAGTGTAGTGTCTTGTAAGAAGAATCCCAGTATTTCTATCGGCCCTCCACTGGCTACAATTCGATATTGATAGATAAGGTTGTTTGTACTACCCTGATATATTTCACCTCCGGGCAATGGAACTGTAGAAAGTAAGGCATTTCCTGGCAGCTGGGTAGTTGTGAGGGTGTCAGATGCAACTGCGGAAACTTGCCTATCTACATTGTCAACCACCACATATACATTGTAAAATGTTTCAGGTGCAACGGGGCCAATTTCGAAACTAGATGTTCCTGATACATTGGAGAAGCTTCCGCTCAACTCAGCTGCAATATCCTCCTCATCTGTCCCAGCAATAATTTGCGTAGCTGTAGGTGAGATCGACGATTGAGTCACCACGTAATATAGTGTAACGTTCTGATCCACAGTAGCCGTCAACTCAAAGCTTTCACTCCAGGGTTTAGTTACCGCTACATCCGAGAGTACAGGCGGCCCCAATACTGTAAAGGTCTCTGTGGTTATACAACCATTTTCTGAATCGGTTATTTCCACGGTGTAGTCTCCTTCACTTAATCCTTCGATTCGTACACTTGTAGAGTCAGCCAATGGTGTAGAGTTGTCAGAACCCAAATACCATTGGTAGCTATAACTGCCACTTGCTCCAGTGACTGCAGAATCAAGGCCCAGCACTCCGTCATTGCCACCCGTGGTGGAGACATTGATGTAACCAACTACCCCAGGGTTAACCACAGGTGCATTTGGAACATCATTGATTATGACAGTATCTAAAACAACACAAACAGGAGAGTAGAAGTCTGTAATAACAATCGTATACACATCGGGGGCGAGACTAAACTCACCTACTGTGGATAGATAATAAAGCGTATCTTTAGCAAACGGGGCAATAGTAGTATCTGTGCCCACATAATACTCAACTATGTAATCAGATAACCCACCTGTTTCACTCACATCAATACTTCCATTAGAAGAGCTACAATTGGTATTATCCGATAGTGTGTAACTAATTTCTGGCAATTGCTCAACAAGCGTTGTGTCTATTGAATTAGATTGAACCCCATCATATTCTATGTATATGTTGGTATAATTACCGGAAGGTAAAGCTGAGATGTAAATTCCCTCTGTTTGCTCAATCGATATTGGACCGACGGGAATACCATCCTGAGTATAGTATAAATCATAGAAAATACCATATATCCCTCCATCCAAGGCAATCTCACCATCTACACTTCCACATGAAGGATCGTAGGTATAGCCAAAAGAAATACTCGGGGCCAGTATATTGACTTGTACAGAATCTTTAAAAGTCCCTGTTTGATTGGTGACGTTGGTAATTTTCAACCAGACTCCATTTTGCGCGGGTGCTCCGACATCCCATTGATAGTTATTGAGCGTGAGCTCATTTATGGTCTTTCCGGTTTCTAATAAATTGTAAGTAGCACCGCCATCATAACTGACACTAATGTCAATAAGGTCAGTGGTGGCATAACCAGCGGCATCAAACTCCACATCCTGCAGCTCTGCGATCTCTATATCAGAGGCGTCCGAAGGATTGGTAATGGAGATTTGGGCTTGTACTTGTGTAGTAAATAACCAGGCGGATAGGGTTGCTATTGCTGCTAAAGTTTTTCCAGTTAAACTCATAACGGCGTTTTCAGGAATTAAAATTGAATATTCAGTTGCGTTAGCTAGTAAACGAGGTGCGAAATTCAAGACACTGTCAGTCACATCTACATCCGCTGTGACATCTACAGTTTCCACCAAAGTTGAATCTAGCCTATTGCGAATTTCAATATTTCCAGAACCAATTGCAATATTCTATTGAAAGTTACCTGAATTGGGGTATGGGGAACCGCCTCATTCTCACCAATTTAGGGTACTATGAGCGTGCTCATCGAAATTAAATAAAGAGTAATGGAGGTAATCTATATCTTCAAAATCAGCAAATATATCCAGAGTCACTTCCAACAATTGCCCCTTTCACAGCAATGAATTCGTTGCCTTCGTCACCAGTAAGCTAAAGTAGTTACCCTACTTGTGATGCTTCACATATACCTTAAACGTGGTAATCTTCTCAGCCCCGAGATTCGTGTCCACAAAATTGAGCAGGTAAATACCGCCGCTGATATCACTCACATCCATATTGAGTTCCTGATTATATCCCTTTTTGATTTTTTGCTCTTTCAGCACCTGACCCTCTAGGTCCATTAAGCGTACTGTCACACTTGCACTCATCAGCTTGCTGTAGGCAATCTTCAGGTAGTCTTGGGCTGGATTTGGATATATACTCAGGTCTTTGAAATACTTTCTGTAGAACCCAAGACGTTCGATCTTCTCCACCACAATCCCGTCTTCGGTAACTGTGGCCTGCAGCACTAGCACCTCTTCCTCTATGCCGCCCTCGCCGACGGTAAACTCCACGTAGGAATCTGGATCCATTGGTATGCCGGGATATTCAATGTTGAAGCGATATTTACCATCTTCCAGACCAGTAAATTCAAAACGACCTTCGTCATCTGACTGTGCATAGGCATACAGGACATACTCGCCTTCTTCTTCCTGATTGGTTCGGCCTTTTGGAACAAATCTACGCACACTGCACCCAGCTCGTTTCACTTTTCTCCTCGCATTGATACGCCCTTCCTCCGGATCAACAGGCTCTTCTTCAAAGTCACTCTCTACAGTCCCACTGACAGCTGCACCATCTGGGTTGTTGGTCTCATCTGGTATCTCTGCCATGTACAAAGTATCGCTTGCGTCCACCCGTAGAATGAACTCTTCAGCATCCGTCCACAAATCTGTACTCGGATAATAAGTAGGTAAAAACTCATTGAGGTTATCCGGGCTTACCGCAACGAGGTAATCGCCTAAAATGAGTTTATCAAATTTAAATCCAGTTCCAGCACCCCTGACTGTTTTGATGGTGTCGTATGGATTTCCCGGTAATGTAACCCGAAGTGCATAAGCCTCTGCGGCTATGAAAGGTTGATCACCCAGATCCAAAGCCGTGAAATCTAAATCTGCAAATGCCATCACTCGATGAAATCTACTTTTGAGTATCAAATCCGGAACTAGTGGACTAGCCACTCGCAGCTCGTAACGACCCATATTTTCATACGTCAATGAGTCAATGATCAAGTCAGCACCATTTGCTCCTGCTAACACAGAATCAGTAGCAAGATCATTTGTCAAGTACCACTGGTACTCGTTTTGACTTCCCCCTACTGGTTTGGAAATCTCATAAGCTGATCCTGCACGGATGGTATCGGCAACTCGAACGCCGAAGCGTTTCTGATTGGAATAATCCAAAGGAGCAAATGCCACATTGGACTCCAGGTCTTCAAAGGTCAATAGGTTCTCCGCAAAATTCAGACTGGTTACATTGGGTAATGATCCAGTCAAGGTTGGCAACCCGAAAATGTCATTTCCCGAGAAGTCTGCAGAAACAAGACTCTGAATATCCAAAAGTTCTTCTGGCACTTCACCTGACAAATTCAGACCTGACATATCTAAAGACGTCACCCTGCTGCTGGTAATATCCACCTCATCCCATTCAGACATAGGCAAATTAGGCCAGTCAGTAATGGTACTGCTTTCTGTGACCAATGCATCGTACAGGACCAAAAGAGAAGCCGAATCACGCTCTGTACTAGAAACTCTGAGTACTACCGGAGCGGTCGTTAAAGTCAACCCTGGCACATTGGTATTGGTGACCTGCGCCACGTAACTTCCATCTGCCGTAAAATCATCGATGGATACATCAAATGAACTACTGGTCTGACTTATGGCTGTACTATTCTTAGTCCATGAATATGAGTTGGCAGATCCACTTACCGTACGGTCTATGGTGTAAGTATTCCCGATTTGCTCAAGTGTACGAACCCTTTTGAGTACTTCTTGCTGTGGAGCGTAGGTAGCATCAGGATGTGTGGACAATACACTTTCCAGTGTGCCAAACTGAAGCACATTTCCAGATACGTCGAGTGATTGAAGTGCTGTGAGATTGCTGAGATCACCTATAGCAGTCAACTCATTATCCTGAAGGTTTAGAGCAACCATGGCTTCCAGTCCTTCTGAAATTGATGGGAAATCATTGGTCAGATTGTTGTTAGAGAGGTCCAGTTCGGCAACTCGCTTGTCTACCAATGTCACCTGCCCCCAAAGATCCAGGTTGTTATCCAGCCAACCGCTTGCGGCGGCCCAGTTGGTTCCTCCGGTACTTTCATAAATCTGCAATAAGGCTAACGAATCAGCTTCGCGAAGTTCCTCATCGAACAGTTTACCGATCGCATAGATTCCTGCCATTGAAAGCTCATTAGCCGTCACAGTACCTTCAGTTAGCGTACCAGAGGTAGTCAGCTGTCCAAGACCCCTAAAGCGAGCATCCGTAGAGGCGCCATAAGCCACGGCAAGATCTGTGGTGTTATCGACTACCGATTCGTTGACAACAGGCAGTTGCACTCTCATAGAGGATAGTGTGCCGGAGGCTTCAGAGATATTCCAGTAGCGTTCATTGGACACGTCAAGTAAACTATTGCCAGCTATAGCCAGAGGGTCTGCTGCAATAGCTTCCACAGCAATGGCCGGGGAGGAGCCGGTAATACTGGTGAGCATCACCGGGGTATAGGTGGTTCCATCAGAAACTGGATAGTATAAAGTATCTGCGCCCGATCGAATGAGTCGTCCAGTGATATAGGCATTCGAATCAAAACCAGATAAGTCCCCTGTCACTTCTAATCGAGCAGTATCTACCATGATTATTGCATTGTCGAGCGTAAGGTTTGATACCGTGAATCCTGAAAGCAGAAATTTGTTACCCGGTGACATTTCAATGGTGCTAATGGTGTTCCCATTGAAATCGAGGTACTGATCCACTCCATTAGCTAGCAATGTACCGGCGCCTGTATAGGAAGCAACACTGATGGAATCATTGAAAGATAGTGTGCCTTCATTGGTAAGGGTAGATGCCACCGCTAGAGGACCCTGGATGCTAACTGGCAATCCTGACTCGATGGTAACAGGCAGTCCGGATTCTAGTACTACCTGTGATATCAATGGACTTGAGACCAGATAACAAAGAAGATAAAGATATTTAATTCGCTTAGGCATAGGGGTTGAATTTTACATTCTAGACGTTGTTGCTAAGTACAGTTTTTACTACAAACCAGTTATTTCCTACTGCACGCAGGGTGATGCATACAATCTCCCCATATACAATACTCAAGGTAAAAGGCGTTGTGGAGGACATCCCTTCGTATAAAAAGCTATCACCACTTTGTAGCGTCAGAGAATGACTGACGGTAGTGGTAGATGTGACCATGATGATTAATTCTCTTCCCGTGTTGGATGAAGCGAAAGGCAAAGTCACTGTCTGTCCTTCAACATTGCTACTCAGTGCTACTATATGATCAGTATTGGAAATGTTGTAGGCCGTCGCTCCAGTGGAGATCAAATTGGACACTACCGCTCCTCCTGTGGTCAGGTTACCAGTAGTTGTAACATTTCCGTTAAGTTCCGTATCCCCAACCACATCCAGACGTGCAGAAGGAGTAATGCCTCCTATGGCCAGATCGCCGGAGATATTGGATGTAAACTCTCCAAAACTGGTTGAGCTACCACCATTATAAATGGTCAATCCAGATCCTGTTCCGCTGTTCTGAATCTCAACAGTGGAGATACTGGTTCCGGTATTTGAGTTGGAAAAATAAGCCGTACTGTTGGTGCCGTTTGAGTTAACACTAAAGGCGATGGAGCCATTGGAGTTGTTATCAACAGTGAATCTCCCTGCCTGACCGAGTCCTGTGGTATAAGCATTAATCGCTCTGCCCGTTCCATTAATTATCCGAGCATCCACTGCATAGCCGTTGTTAGAGCCATTGTCTATTTCAAAATATCCTGCAGATCCGATTCCCGTGGTACGAGCGGCTATGGCATCCTCAGCATTCGTCACATCGGTTATATTGAATTCGGCCACAGGACCCAACCCGTCATGATTGACATAGAGTGCAGCGGTACCATTGTTATCAGAATTAGAAATAATATTGACGGCATTATTGGTGTTAGAAGGATTGCTGGAGTTGAAATAAGCCACACTTCCAAAGCCGGTATTTTCCAGGTCAAACATGTTACTACCGGAGTTTTCAGTCGCATTGAATGGGAAAGTCAACCCACCAAAATTGATCCATTCACCACCTGTATAGCCATAAAAAGAACCTCCTGTATAGGCGATAAGACCAGAGGAAATATCTGCACTGTCTCTGACCTGTCCTATTTCAACAGCCCCACGAAACTCAGCATGGCGGTTATCTTTTAAGGTGAGTGTGGTATTAATGCTATTGAAAGCATCGGTGCCAGCACCCAAAGAATCCCCAGTTAAAAACTCGATGTTTCCGTCTGACATGAATATAAATGATGAACGACCATCTTCCACATTCAGTAATCCACCACCATCATAACTAATATTATCTGAGATGATTCGGCCATCCACTCCGAGAGAATCTACCCGAAAGTCAAAGAAATGCATTCGATCTTGCACCTGGAAAGCAGAAAGAGGTGTACTCGTACCCACTCCAACTTTGCCTTGAGTGTAGTGAAGATCGCCACCATTGTAAGACCATAGGGCTGTATCAACTGACCCTAGTTGTGAATCTATGTAGTTTTTAGTAGCAGCGTCCTGAGCATTGACTGGATCAGACAAGTTAGTAATAGAGCTACTACCGGCATCATTACTGCTCACTAGTAGTTCAGAGAGGGTAGGAGTAGCAATGCCTGCTACTGAAGTGTCTACATAATTTTTTGTTGCCACATCCTGAGCATTTGTAGGGTCAGATACATTGATGATTGCTTGTGATCCTGCATCATTATCAGCAATGAGCAATTCACTAAACGTAGGGGTCTCAACTGTTGCCACAATTGAATCAGCATAATGCTTGTTCACTGCGTCAGCATCATTTACAGGTGCTGCCAGGTCCGTGATACTCAATCCCCCAGCACTGTTTTCTGTGGTAAGAAGCTCACTAAGTGACTGGTTGGCCATAGTCAGCCACTGACCACTATACCAGAAATAGAGTGCACCTTCATCCGTGTCAAAAACCAATAATCCATTGTCCGTATCGGTGAGATTATCAGTAAAAGCGGTAGCTGTGCGTTGTGCGGTTGTGTATCTGGGAATGAGAATTCCCTGATTCCCTGTAGGAGAGACAATTTCCAGCACGGCATTTGGGTTAGGCGTATCTGTACCAACTCCCATGGAATTTTGGGCCATTGAAGCAGCAGATAATAATAAGAATAGTACAAGTAGATCTAAGCGTTTCATGTGTATTGGTGATCTGGTGGAGATTCAATTCTATATTGAAATAGTATAATTATTTCACTTCTTATTACAATCTAATTAAATCCTTGAAAATCAGCAAATTGAATTAATCACTCAATCGGGTTTTGTAACCTGATAGTATATCTTAACTCCGGTCAGGCTAGCCTGCGAAGAGTATGCTTGAAAAGTAACCAAGTAGTTGTCTGTGCTATTATCTATCGTAATACTCAATGTATTGTTTGAAAATGAAGTCACGCCACTTGTTGATCCTGGAATGGAGGTAACCACCGTGGGAGTTGAAGCTGTACTATAAGATTTCTCAATGAACCTGAACTCTGCCGGGCCACCATTAGTATTTCTTCCCCAAACGTCTATTTGTGTCACAACTGCACCATCAGGCAAATGCACAGGAGCTCCTATCAATATGCTAGTCCCTGGTGTGCCCGAGTAAGTTCCTACCTCCGCTCCTGAGTTATAAGTGGTCGTGAAATCTTCCAAGCCTGTGATTTTCAGTGCTTTGAAATCAACAGGAGTAAGCGCGAGTATCTTCGTCTTGGCTGTGGCATACTTCACATCACCAGTGAGCTGAATATTACCTGTCACATCCAAAGCCTCAGCAGGTGAGACTTTGTTAATGCCCACATTGCCAATACTGTAATAGATATCACTCCCCGAATTAGACCATTGTGAGGGCACAATTGCTCCGACCTGAGTATCTACGTATCCTCTGGTGGCAGCATCCGTAGAGACGGAGGGTGAAGCCAGGTTGGTTAACGTATTTCCACCCATACTAACATCCGCCACAGCTGCACCAAAACCACTAAGGGGAATTGCCGCTTTATTTAAATCAGCATTGGCGATAGTACCATCAAGAATAGCAGAGGAGGTCACCGATGCAGCCAAGACAGAACTAGCTGTAACGTTGCTCAAGCCGGACCCATCTCCGGAAAACGAGGCTGCTGTAACTGTGCCATTCACGTCTAGCTCAGTTGACGGGTTGTTGGTGTTGACGCCCACATTGTATGTTGAGCCTGGCTGTCCATCTCCCAACACGATGGTGTTGGCTGTACTGGCGTTGACATTGGATCCTATGGCTACTGCCGCGCTGGCATCTGCAAATGCTCCAGCTCCAAGTGCCATGGCATCATCAGCAATAGCAATTGCAGAATTTCCGACTGCAATGGTGTTATTATAAATTCCATTACCAGATGATGGACCAGCATTGGTTCCTATAGCGATGTTAAAACTACCAGTGGTATTGAAACGGCCTGTATTATAGCCCAAGTATGTATTACCTATACCAATGGTATTTGACACTCCTGCGCGATAACCAACCATGGTGTTATTGTTCGCCGTTGTTCCGTTTCCGGCTAACCATCCAATTATCGTGTTGCTAGATTCGGTTGTCAGAGAATTACCCGTTGCACGGCCATAGAGCACATTGTAAGTACCAGTGGTCAACGAACTTCCAGATAGCACACCAGCAGAAAGGTTACCCTCAGTTTCCATCTCACGAATTGGAAGCGTAAGGTTAGTTAACCCACTTCCATCTCCAGTGAATGAAGTGGCAGTTACATCACCGGCGCCATTTAGCGTATAATTAGACGAGTTGACGGTATACAAGGCAGAACCAGCTCCTGCACTTACTGTAATATTCTGTGCGTTGGTCCCGAGGCTGATTCCTGCATCACCAGACACTGCAAAGTTGTTGCCTGGAGTAGTGACAATTGATGGATTTACATTGTAAGCGCTTTGAAGACTGATGGAGGTAATTTCACCATCCACATAAGACTTGGTAGCTGCATCTGTTGAGTTGGTGGGAGTGCCCAGAGCTGTCAGGTTGAACCCTCCCATACTCACATCAGTAGTGGGAGCACCAAATCCACTTAGAGCTATATTGGACTTATCCAAATCCACATTGGCGATAGACCCATTGGTGATTTCAGCTGATCCCACTGTACTGGAAGTAGCCAGAGATCCCAATCCCAGATTAACTCGTGCAGATGCTGCGGTACCTGAGAGTTCACTGAGGTTATTGGTGATCAGAAGTGTGTTGGCAAGAGAAGAGTTGATGATGCTTATGTCACTTGTATTAGTCGCAATATTGGATTCATTGGTTCCGACCTGGGCATCAAGTAAGTCGTCTGCACTAGCTAAACTGGAAGCACCGGAGATATAATTGGCTCCACCATTCGCCTGATAGGTACCATCTGGGTTTAAACCAGAACCTGTCTGAGTATCATTCAATTCCGATTGAAGTGTGGAAATATTGGACGCATTGTTAGCTATATCTCCAGTTGCCAGGTCAATATCACCTTGCAGTTCCACCAATCCCGCCTGTACATCTGTGGCTGTAAGATTTCCAGATGCAGTAACTGCCACTTCTGTTGCCGTTTGGTTATCACCATCAGCGATCCCAGCCGGAATTCCAGATAGTTTGCTCCAGTCAACACTATTTATTTTGATATCCGTAACGGCTCCATCCACAATATCTCCGGTATTTACAGAAGTGATCCCTACGTCATCTCCATCAGAAAGCCCAGACGGAATTCCAGAAATACTGGTAAAAGGAAGTTGTCCGGCCTGCCATGATCCAAGTGTATAAACCATCGCATCTCCCTCACTTGCCAAGACACCGATCTTCGCCCCAGTTACAGCACCATTGGCCAATTTTGGAGAAGATATGCCATTGTCTCGAACCTCTATTCCATTTGCTGCTATACTGTAAGCCAGCGTAATGCCATCTACAAAACTGACCGACAAACTATCAGCTGCGTCAACCACACCACTTCCATCAATGTCGTACACACTTTGCAACATATCTCCACCAGAAGATCCTGCATCAATGTCAGCCTGTAGTTCTACCAGTGCTCCCTGAACATCTGTGGAAGTCAGATTTCCAGTAGGTGTTACTGCTACTTGGGTAGCCGTCTGAGAATCTGTGAAGGTTGCTCCAGCTGGAACTGACGTTTCAACAGTGAACCCATTTAAGGTATTCGCCACTTCCGCAGTATCGGCATAGCCATCAGTGTTAAAATCATAGACCGCTTGTAGCATATCTCCCGTTCCAGCTCCAAGTATTTCAGTTTGTAGTTCTTCCAATGCGGCCTGTACATCAGTAGATGTGAGATCTCCTGTTGCAGTGACTTCCACATCAGCGGCAGCTTGGTCATCCGTAAAGTCTGCCGCAGCTGGCACGGAAGATTCTATAGTAAAACCGCTCAAGCTACTTGCCACTGTGGCCGTATCGACAAAACCATCTCCATCTACATCATAGGAGGACTGCAACATATCTCCATTCCCTGCTCCTAAAATCTCAGTCTGTAGTTCTTCCAGAGCACCTTGTACATCCGTAGCTAACAGATCACCAGTTGCAGTGACCTCCACATCGGCAGCTGTTTGTGAATCGGTGAAGACTGCATTTAGTGGTACGGAAGTCTCTATCGTATAGCCATTCAATGAATTAGCTACAGTCGCGGTATCTACTTCTCCGTTTGAATCCTGATCATAGATGGATTGTAGCATGTCACCAGATGCAGCAGATACAAGGGCCCAATCATCTGTAAGCCAATAGTAAAAGACACTTTCATCTGTATCAAACACGAGGAGTCCATTGTCAGTATCGGATAGGTTCTGAACAAATGCCGTGGCAGTACGCTCTGCTGTGGTGTATGATGGTACTAAAAACCCCTGATTATTGGTAGGTGAAACCAGGTGTAGTACTGCATTGGCATTGGGTGCAGTGGTCCCAACACCCATCGAGTTTTGCGCATTTACCTGCGAGCCCGCTAAGAACAGCATGAAACATGCTAATGCGAATTTGGTATAAGAAGAGGTGGAAAACGGTAGCCAACAAAGAAGTAGCCCTAGAACCCTCTGTCCGGCTACCGGTTTTCCCTTGAATCCCCAACCAGCTAAATATTTGGATTCAATTCTCTTACACAATTTTTGGTGAATACTTGACCAGTCAATCCTGATCGGGTGATGCGATTGATACTTCATAGGGCTTTGTAAATTTTAAATGCTGGGGGTAATAAAACATATTGAAATTGTAAAATATGGACCATCCCAGCAAACGAGTTTTAGTAAACGTCCAATTGAGTTAAGTAAACCGTATGAAATATTTAGGCATTAAATACAAAAGGCTCCGAAATTGGAGCCCTTCATATCATCACCTGTTTTAATAATGTTTGCTAATGATGCTTCACGTAGACTTTGAAGGTGGTGATCTTAGCTGCCCCTTCGCTGGTGTCTACGAAGTTGAGCAGGTAGATGCCGCCACTCACGCCGCTCACATCAAAGGTCAACTCTTTGTCATAGCCCTTCTCGATCACCTGCTGGCTGACCACATTGCCCTCCAGGTCGATCAACCGTACCTCCACCGTAGCACTCATCAGCTTGCTGTAGCTGATCTGCACATAGTTGTCTGCTGGGTTCGGGTACACGCTCAGGTCTTTGAAGTATTTCCGGTAAAAGCCCAACCGCTCGATCTTCTCTACCACAATCCCATCTTCGGTAACCGTAGCCTGTAGCACCAGCACCTCATCTTCTATGCCATCGCCTCCAATCGTAAACTCTACATACGAGTCCGGATCCATCGGGATACCCGGATACTCGATGTTGAAGCGATACTTGCCGTCTTCCAGTCCCGTAAACTCAAACCTTCCCTCGTCATCTGACTGTACATACGCATACAGCACATACTCGCCCTCTTCATCTTCCTGATCCGTTCTACCCTTAGGCACAAACCGCCTCACCGAACAACCCGCTCGCTTCACTTTCCTTCGTGCATCGATCCGATCTCCACTATCCACTGGCTTGTCCGGTAGGTCTGCCTCTACGCCCCCTTCTATCTTCGCTCCTACTGTCCCCGGTGGTGGTGGAATCTGTGCCATCAACAGCTCTTCTGAAAAGTCCTCGCGAAGCTCGATCGTGTCAGCCTCCGTCCACAAGTCGGTGTTCGAATAGTAGGTCGGAAGGTACTCATCCAGATCATCCGGTGCTACAGCTATCAGGTAGTCCGCCAGCAGCAGCTCCTCAAACAAGAAGCCTGTGCCCGCACCTCGTACCGTCTGGATCGTGTCATACCCCGAACTCGTTTTTGTCGCTTTCAGTGCATAGGCCTCTCCGTCTATAAACGGCTGGCCATCCAGATCCAATGCCGTGAACTCCAGGTTCGCTGTGGCCATCACCACCGTGGAGCGGACCGTCAGCGTCAGGTTCGGTACCAAAGTGCTCGTCACCGTAGCACGGTATCTACCCTGCGTCTCATAGCTCAGTGATGGAATGTCTATGGTAGAAGCGCTGTTGTCTAGTTGGGCTGTGTCCAGATCGTTTTCCAGCGTCCAGCTGTACACATTCGCCGTACCGCCTACTGTCGCTTTTACCTGGTAGGTGCTGCCTACCGGGATCGTGTCTCGTACTGCTGTACCTACCAACCTCTGGTCGCCATAGCTGAACGTCGGGGCCGCAAGGTCCATGTTCTTCTCCAGGTCATCAAACTCCAGGTTGTTACCGCTGATGTCCAATGTCGTCAGGTTCGATAGTCTTGAGAAGTCCGGTACCGTCGAGATCCGGTTGCCTCCCAAATCAATAGTGGTCAGCCCCTGGATGTCCAGGATGTCTCGTGGCAACGTGCCCGTGATGTTGAAGTCCGGTAGTTCCAGACCTACCACTCGTTCTGGGTCCGTACTGATCGCTACTCCTTCCCAGGCAGTCTGGTCGGTTTCCTCGTCCCAGTTATTGCCCGTCCAGTCCCAACTAGCTCCATTCATCTTGGTGTAGATGTTTCTAAGCGCCGCAAAGTCTCTTTCCAGTGATGAGACCTTCAGCACAATAGGCTGGGTCGTCAATGTGCCAGTTACTGTGCTGTTGGTTACCTCTGCATAGTAAGCTCCCTCATCACTAAAGTCACTGATCGACAATGTCCAGCTACCTCCGGTCTCGCTTACTGCACTAACCTCTCCGCTAACCAAATCCTGCTTAAACCAGCTATAGCTATTCGCACTACCACTGATCGTTCGGTCGATCAGGTAATCGGTGCCCTGTTGCTCCAACGTCTCTATGTAGGTACTCACGCTATCCTGTGGCAGGTAATCAAAGTTCGTTACTCCTGCATTCGCCTCCAGTGAGCCAAACTCCAGTCGGTTGTTAGTAACTGTCAGTGTTGTCAGGCTCGTTAAGCTGGTCAATGCCGGGATGCTCGTGATCTGGTTATCACTTAAGTCCAGGTTCGTTAACGATTCCAGTCCTACCGTGATCTCTGGAAAGTCTCCTGTCAGGTTTTGATCGGTCAGATCCAGGCCGGTCACTCGTGTATCGGTCATCGTCACGCCACTCCAATCCGGTAGGTTCGCCCCACTCATCCAGTTGTTGTTCGTCCAGTTCGATCCATCCAAAGCATCATAGATACTCACCAAAGCCAAAGAGTCCAGGACGGTGTTCGGGTCCAATAGGGTGGTCACGCTGATCACGTTACTATTCTCTGAAATGTCTGAAGATGGATAAACGGCTCTGACTCGATAGTAGTACGTCTGGCCATAAGTCAGCCCTAGCACTACCAGGCCAGTCTCGCTTGCATTCACACTCAGGTTGTCATAGCCACTCAGGTTACTGCCAAAGCCTGCATCAGCTGATACATCTACCTGGTAGCTCTCTACTCCTGCACGGGCATTCCACTGCGCGGTGAAGCCAAAGTAACCTACTTCACTCGCTGCGATCGCTGTAGGCGCACCCGGTAAAATCGTCAATTCATCTGTCGTACTGTCGCTGCCCGTATTGCCGGCCACATCGGTAGCTGTTACTGCTACATCATAAGTGCCTACAGCCAAAGATGCTATCGTGCCTTGTGCCAGGGCCCAAGTGCCATCTCCATTGTTTGTAGCAGTATAGCTGCCTCCGTCTACAATTACCTCAACCACAGCACTCGTGTCATTTACTGTCCCGCTTATGGAAGGGCGGTCTTGAAGGGTTTCTTTAATGCTGATCGATACATCAGGTGCCGTTAGGTCCACTGTTAAATTAGCTGTAGTTGTATCGGCATTGCCTACTGCATCGGTAGCAATGGCCTCCAGGGTGTAAACTCCTTCTGCTAAATCGCCAATCGTGCCTTGTGTTAAAGTCCATGTGTTATCACCATTGTTAGTCCCTGCATAACTGGAGCCATCTACATTCACTGTTATGGTGGCATCTGCATCGTCAACAGTACCTACTAGCTCTGGACTTGGATCACTTGTCACTAAGTCGGCCAGAGTAATGGTCGGTGAGGTCAGATCAATAGTCAATGTCGCCGTTGCAGTATCCGCATTACCTACGGCATCCGTAGCGATAGCCTCCATGGTGTAAACTCCTTCTGCTAAATCGCCAATTGTGCCTTGTGCTAAAGTCCAGGTGTTATCACCATTGTTAGTCCCTGCATAACTGGAGCCATCTACATTCACGGATATAGTGGCATCAGCATCGTCAACGGTACCTACTAGCTCGGGACTTGGGTCGCTTGTCACTAAGTCGGCCAGAGTAATGGTCGGAGCTGTCAAGTCTTCTACTACATCGTTCACATCTATTTGAACATCTAAAGTATCTGCATTTACTCCATCGGTTAGTCGGACAGCAAGCGTGAATGAAGTATTCAACTCAAAATCAACATCAGCAGAGTCAGCCACACTGATCGATCCGTCAGCAATGGCAAAAGCTGAGTTTCCATCACTATTCACATCCGTGTTGCCTGACACAATGCTCCAGCTGTAAACGGTGCTTGTAGTATCTGCATCACTGTAGGTAAGAGTTAATACCTCGGTGCCAGAAGCACTGTTCTCATCAATAGACACTACTCCAGGGTCAGTGATGATTGGAGCATTATCGTTCTCATCCTGAACGGTGATTTCCATGGCAAGAGTACCCACGTTACCAGCCGTATCTGTTGCCTCTATAGTTACATTGTAGATGTTGTCCGCTCCATCATCCTGAGGTGTTTCAAAATCAGGAGCTGTTGCAAAGACAAGATTTCCATCTACATCGATGGTAAAGAATCCAGCATCTATACCACTCAAGGACCAGGTGGCGATCTCATTGGAGGTGTAAACATCAAGTGCTGTCGCATTTTCTGTTCGCGTGATATTCGTCGGTCCAGTGATCACTGGAGGCACAGTGTCCATCACCGTTTGATTTAGTATCCAATCCGTAGCAGGATCCATGTTGGTCAACACTCCATTGTATCCCTTTCCAGTCAAATCCTCGACAATTGTATTGCCAGGGCCGTCATTGAATGAATAGTAGAGCTCCAAACCAGCAGTGGTTGCATCCACAGAATCCATTGCATTGTTAATCTCAGCTTCTGTTCTGGCTATAGACCAGATTCTGAATTCATCCAGTACAACACCCTCAGGTGAAGCATAGCCAAGGATCAGGTTACCCAATCCACCGAAGTTCATAAATGACATGGTTCCCATAGTAAGTGGTACACCATCTAAATAGGCAACTGCACTAATCCCTCCACCATCACTCACTATAGCAAAGTGGTGCCATGCCGAATCATTAGGGTTTGCTTCGTAAATCTGGTAATTGCCAAGTGCTCCGAATAGCTGCACATCACCTGGGTCAGAGCCTAGCATCATAAAATCAATTTCTCCATCGAACTGGAAGACATTGAAGTTGTTGCCTGGCACCATGCTGGAGTTAAATTCAAACTCGATCGTGAATGTAGACAAACCATGAAGTGGGTTGCCATTTACATTGATTTGCTCTGAGCCTCCCTGAAAATCAATTGCATAATCTCCCGAATTAATTGGCCCGGCATCCACCAGCAACTCATTGGTGGTAGCATCTGATGCCACATTTCCCGCCAGGTCACTGGCTTCTACCAGTACATCATAAATTCCATCGGCTAATCCTGAATAAGAATTACTCCAAACTCCTGCATCTACCGTCAAAGTATCCCAAGTCGTTCCCGCATCGATTGAAACTCTTAAGTAATCTGTCTCCAGATCATCGTAAGTACCAGACAAAGTCGGTGAGTCGCTGGTAGTAGACAACACGTCAACAGTGGGAACACCTGGCGCCGTTTGATCAATGATTAGCGTTTCCTCAATGGTAGATATGTTGCCGGCAGTATCCATTGCATCCACTCTGAAGAAGTCATAAGTACCGATACCTGTCCAATCTGGGTGAGTAGTCAAATCAAAGCTCCAGGTATTACCGGTTACTGTAGCCGATGCAAAATCACCACGGTCTGCTAAAACCACCGTTACAGTGGCCGTTTCGTCATCGATCGTTCCAGTGAGTGTAGTGCTATTGGTATATCCGCTATTGGTATTTACAGTAAAGGTTGGTGCTGTGATATCAGTGGACTCATAGGGAACAAAAGACCAACTATCAATGAAGATATTACTTTCACTGGCATCATCTGCCGTAACTCTTACGTAAAGCGGCTCACCAGGATCACCTACATTTTCCACTTTCGTCGGGCCGAATGATGCCGAGTTTATCAGCAATGTATCATAGGCAGAGAAAGTAATTCCATCACCAGAAACTTCAATATAAGCCGTGGCTGGTGCTCCATTAGATGCATAGAAAAACTGTATTTCGTGACCTGCATCGGCAACAGGTGCGATAACCGAACCTGAAGAACCTGCATAAAGACCCAATGAAACAGCACCATCCTCCACAGGACCGTCATTTCCATAAGCTGTGGCAAACATCCATTCACCAGTACTTAGTAAAAGCGTCTCATCATAGTTGACATACTCAAGCTCTTCAAAGCTCTCTACTACTGGTGCAACAGACGGTTCCTCAGTTGTTCCATCTGATTTAAAATCATCCAAAATTAGGTTTTGAGCACCTCCGGTAGTTTCAATTTTTACGGATCCATTTACGGATTCACCAAAGTCATACCTAAAGTTTATTGGCTCAGAAGGATAGGTGAGTGCTCCAATAGCAGAATAGCTTTGACCTCCATCATCAGTAAATAAAATGTCTCCAGCTACCCCATCAGTACCTTCCTGATCGTAGGTAAATTCGATGTAGGTCATACCGTATAATGTTGGTGTCTCAAGTGAATTTCCAATTCCCTGGATCAAGGAGACATAATCAAGATTTCCATTAAGATTGACAGCATTCCATTCACCAGAAGATAGAGTTAATGTACCTGTGTAGCCAGTGAGGTCCAGATTTTCGTCATTGAAGTCTTCTTCAAATGCTGGACTTTCCGTGACGTTATTTCCAAATACAAATTCATCTAAGAAGAGGTTGTCTACACTGTTAAAGTCATCAATAACAAGGCTAAGCTTGACAGTAGATCCCGGATAATTTGGCTCATACATATACTGAGTCCATTCTCCTTGCTCTTCGTAAATCGTCTCCACTGGAGTAGGTGTTCCTCCATCAACTATCTCATAGATGGTAAACTCTGTGCCTACGGTGTTGTACCAGAAAGACAATGATGTCTCACCGTCAAACTCTGGTGTCATCAATGAACCAGAGTTTACATAGCTAAGCTCCACAGCATAAGAGCCTTCAAAAACAGTAGACATTGTACCATTAGCAAAGATTAACTCCCATTCACCGGTAGGTAAAACCACTGTTCCATTATATGGTACCTGCCCAAGTGACTCAAAGCTTTCTACCAATTCATTGCCTGACTGCTGAGCTGCAGTCAACTGGAAGTTATCAAAAATTGCCGCATCAAAAGACTCCAACAATATCACTTTGACAGTGCCGGTAAAAGGTACTGTGAAATCGTAGTGATACGTTTCGTAAGCGGTGGATGTGGTACTGATAGGACCAACAGGTGTTGGTAATCCACCATCAGATAGTTCTATTAAGAAACTGGCTTCAGCACCCCCCAATGATCGATAATCAACATCAAATGATTCTATTTCGGTAAATCCAAAGGACTGCAGTGCGTCACCAGCGGAAGCCAATAAAATTGAGTTACCTGAACCACCAAACACCTCTCCGGGATCTGTAGTAACCTCAGCATTTGTGAGTGTCCATACTCCTTCGGTAAAATCAAAATCACCCGAAACAGGCGTTCCCGTATCTCCAATATAGGTGTCAAAATCTTCATAATAGCTGATACCGCCTTCGCCACCAGTACCTCCGTCCCAATTGATGGTACCAGCATCTCCTGTAAAGTGGAAATCCGAACCGGCAAAAGGCCCTGTTGCAGAAGGTAAGTTGATAGTTTGCGCTATCCCGTTATTGATAAAGACGTTATACACAGGTCCTGTATTGAAGAAGAAATCATTAAATGTCTTTTCTCCTAAATCAGCAATGAAAGTCATGTATGCCGTACCTGTTCCACCAGAGAATGACAGCTTGTTGAGGTTGACATCTCCGCCAGAAAAAGCGAGTCCCGCTCCACCCAAACCGATCAGTTCTACATAATCCAGATTGATAGACCCACTATTCTGAGTGATGCTGAACGACCCTTCATCCGCAAAAATGAATGAAGGAGAACCCTCTACATCATCCCATCCGGTGATGTCCACCGATCCACCATCTATGATCATCTGCGCTCCGTTGTTCAATACAAGGGAGTTTTGGTTCATATTAAAGTATCCACCATTGACAACTATTCCGCCAGAACTATCAAATGAACCTCCGTAGAAGTTCATGTCTCCATCGTCCAGAATTAAGAACTGGTTGGTAGCGAATGTCATTGGTGCGTCTGCATAGAAGTACCCACCTGGGATATTCATACTCATGGTAGGAAGAGGAACATCCGTAGCATCAAAACTCTCCATGTTTCCATCTACCACCAGCTGCGCACCTAGCTCAAAACCAAGTGAATCAGCACTGTAGAAAGTGAAATATTCACCAAGATTCAGGTCATAATTATCCAGATAGAATATCGACCCGTATTCGTTGGTTACAAATTCATAGTCATAGTTAAAGTCACTGAGAAGCGTGACTGTACTCGCACTCTGGTAACTAAACGAATAGAAATCTCCACCATAAATGGTGTGCTCCGTACCATCAGAAACTAGCCTCCATTTATAGCTGGAGGTGATATCTCCATAGCTTTCAAAAATGGCATCTTCGGTGAGTATCAAATCTGAGTTGTCTGTAAACTGCACATCTAACCCCGCTCCAATGCGAAGTGTGTCTGCCACAAAAAGCACATTATTGCTGTAGAAGTCCATGGTCAAGCTACCCGTACCCTCAAAGATCAACGACCCATAGGTAATATCTCCTGCGTGCTTGTATGTCTGATCCACTCCATTCAAAATAACCCTTCCATAGTTATGTGTAAATGTTGGGAAATTCGGACTGGACATTTTATTGAAATCGCCACCTACCATTAGGGTGTTAGCGTTTAGGTCAAATGTGCCCGCTGATAATGTGAAGTCGTTTATCTGCGCCTCAGCAACATCCAGGGTTACGTCATGTAAAATTTCTACATTTGATACCTCGATTGGGACAGAGCCTCCCCAGGTAGCTGGGTCACTCCAGTTACCCGCCTGCACTGTCTGGAGCACTCCAGATGATATATATCTTTCGAAGCTGAAGTCATCAATGTACAAATCACCACTAGTACCACCAGCAACAGCTATTTGGATTCTAACTGCTGACCCTGGAGCTTCTACCGAGCCACTGAATTGCATAAAAGATGATGACGTTACTGTGGTACTGGTAGCAGGAGGATTATCGAATGGTTCAAACGCCCCTCCATCCACTGATTTGTAAACATCAAAGCTCACATCAGTTCCATTTGTAGCGTAATAAAATGAAATGTTGCCTCCACCATTTACATAGGGCGAGACAATAAAGCCATTAGCGAGTCTTTCCAACCCGACCGAAGATGCTCCAGAATAAACCGTACTAGCATTACCATAAGCATCGCTAAATTCCCATGTTCCAGAAGATAACTGCTCCTCACCAACATACGACACTGTATTGAGAGTTTCAAAATCCTCCAACGTAGGTGCTACGGCACTTTCCAGATCAAAATAGGAGGTACCCGCAGCTGGAGTCGTGACCGTAGCGGTCAGAGTAGGGGAGTCATCAAAACTACCCGAAATGGACCAGGCTGTACCGCCGTAGATGGTGGTTTGTCCTCGTTGTGTTTTTCCCTGGGTACCCGTAACTGGATCTACCTCATAGATGTGGATGGTCGCAGAGTCGGCAAAGGCTTCTACTGTACCTGACACATCCGATGTGCCGATTGTGCCGATCACTGGCGGTAACAATCCGCCATCAGAGCCCCCTAACAGTTCGATCCCATGGCCATTCTCAAAGATGCTGTTGTTTTCTATCCTGGTATATAAGTATGAATCACTCACCAATTGGATGGCCGGACCATCATTGAAAGCAATGACATTTGTCTGGCCCGTGGTACCCCCAATAAGGATTGGGTCGCCATAAGAAGGAATACCTGATCCGTCCTCTGAGCCTATTCCGATACCATTCGGAAATGCATTCAAAAGATCATCAGCACCTATATAATTGCCATGGATATGAAGTTCGTTGGTGGTATTGTATGGGTTTTGTAACAGTATACCATAAGTTGTATTACCAGAAATAATGTTGCTTTCCAGTACACCTCGACCACCAGCATAAACACCTATATCGTTAGGAATAGCTGATGATTTATCGGCAGACAACCCGATGATGTTGCCAGAAATGGTATTGGTCCCATAGCCGATGGCAAGGCCAATTTCATTGTTTCCAGAGATGACGTTGTTGTCAATCACATAGTCACTAGCTTCCACATAAGTATAACCCAGATCAATACCAATTTCATTAGGCACAGCAAAAGAACCAGTCGGGTCAAGTCCGACGTAGTTGTGACTAATGGTGTTGGTATAGCCATATTCGATTTTAATCCCTGTTTGATTGCCAAATATGGCATTGCGCTTGTTGGCCGCACCGATGATAGCATTATCCAGGTTGTCTGCATAGATACCATAGTCAAATCCGGTAATACCCAGACCATAAACTGCAGTGCCTTCGTAACCTCCGAGATACAAGCCATAACCTGTTCCCTGACCCACAATGACCACCATTTTGTCATTATCCGGATCAAACCCTGGCTGAGTGGAAGCGTCCAATTGCACCGTGTAAGAATAATAGTTGTAGACATCTGGCAAATCAGACTCCAACACAATCTCCCAGGATCCATCACTTCCATCTCCAGGAAGGTTAAACTCAATGATAGAATTTCCTTCAAGAGCGGTAGCGTCGTAGATTGCTTCTCGTAGTGACCCGGCACCATCATCTGCATTGGAGGTCACGGTAAATACCGTGGTGCTACTCAGTGTAGATATATCTAGTTTGATTGGTGTACTTTGCCGGTTGGAAGGATCGGAAAAATCCTCCGCAACAAGATATAGATCGTAATCAGTTTCCTCTGTTAAATCCGTAATACTGGTAGAAGCGGTCGTGCCAATATTAAAGAAGGTCTCGGCAGTAGCTCCCCCTGAGCCAGTACCACTGACCACTTCCGCAGAAGTTGGAGCGGTAGCACCATCAATCAGTAGTACCCCAAATACCAACCCACCTTCATTCGACTCCACAGCCAGGTCAAAGCTGGTGCCTGTGATGTTGGAGATGGTCGGTGTACCATTGATAAATACTGGAGCAAATACATCCAAATCAAAGGCTGTTGATGCACTATAGACAGGTGCTCCTGTAACAACCCCGCTGTGAGCATTTCCAGAAATATCAGACACATCACCAGAGGTAGTATTGAAGCTAAACGATAGTTGAGGCCCCGAACTCTGTTCGGTATAGGCATCTTCGATGATTTCCACAGCGCTCCTTGCTGTATTCCAAATCTGGAAGTTGTCCATTCCACCTTGTAAGAAGAATGAACCAGCGTATGCACCAATATCTAGACTATAAGTAGCCGGAGATGATGAAAACGCAGAGAATGTACCAAGATCTGTAGGGTTGCCATCTTTGTAAATGGTAAGGCCAGTGCCATCACCTACCAGCGCATAGTGGTGCCAATCGGTGTCTGTGATGAAGTCGGTGTCCGTTCTTGCATCGAGGACATACTGACCAGATGCTCCTCGAAGAATAGCCATGCGAAGACTGTGGTCATTCGTACCATTATTGAACTCCAGGAAGAATCCGTGATCCAAAGTGCCGGCTCCTGTTATGGCGATGGTTTGTCCGGTTTTTTCGAGCTCATCTATTCGCAACCAAAACTCCATGGTAAACACTCCTGATTGCTGGATGAAGTCCGTGTTGACAGTTGCTACATCGATCTGATCATTAGATCCATCAAACGTGATGGCGTTTTGAATTGTGGGTGTACTAAAGTCCGATGGCACAAAAGTAGCGCCAGTGATTGTTCCGTCATTTGTATTCACAGAGCGGTCTACTATTGCAGCACCTCCGTTTTCATCCATGGAGTAGTATGCAGCTAGTTTTGGTTCGTTACCTACCAGTGGAGTAAAGCGGTCTGAGAAGTCAGTTTTTACTGAGTCAGACCAAATTCTAAACTCATCAATTGTTCCAACAAAGGAATTCGGATTACATTCTCCACCTGATGAATTCAAAACATTGCCAATACCAAAATGGGAAGTACCATCCTGAATGTCAAATGGAAAACTACCCGATGATGCATCCAAAGAACTAGTACTGGCAGACCCGTTGAGGTAAAATTGAACACGATCAAGACCATCATTGGTGTCAATTGATCCATCATAGGAAATAGCCAGATGATACCATGTGTTAGCTTGGAGTGGCTGGTCCATTTTGATTCTCCGTTCACTAGACCCATTTAAGGTTAAATAACTGAACAGTACTACATCGTTAGCGGCATCAAACTGCACTGTAATTTGCCGTTGATTTTCTCCACAATTCGAGTTTCCAGACTTACCGAAAATCGGAAAGCTTTGGTCGAGGTTATCAAGTTTCAGCCAAGTAGAAATGGTGAATTTTTTATCCACTCCAGCGATAACCTCGTCAAAAGAATCTCCAAGGTCAAGGAAATCTCCTGATCCATCAAAACTCAATGCATTACCAGGAGTGACCATGAAAGCAGTTCCTTCCGATTCAGCGCTCCATACTATGCCGTTATTAGCGCTGATTCGGTAGTAATAAACCGTACCTGTCGTAAGCGAAACACTCACCGGATCAGAACCATCCGGAGTAGATATCAATAGATCTTCTTCAACAAATGACCCAAATGCTGGATCAGTGGATACATCCACATTGATCTGATTAACACTTCCGACTTCCCAGTTTGCTGTGAACCCTGTAGTCGTAACATCTGTAGCGTTATAAATGATTGGTCCCCCAACTGCAAAGGCCTCAGAAGTCACCCAATTGGTACTCGTTCCGGTTTTGGCAAATCCTGAAAGAGTCCCTGAATTGGAGTTTCCGGAGAGATCAGTAATAGCATCTGCATCAGCAATCCCCGAATTATCTGCATCAGCAATCCCTTCGTCAAATCTGTAATAGGCCACTAATCCTCCTTCACTACCCGAGAGGGTGTTGTCCATGTTAGCTCTAATATCCGTATCCAGCTTGGCATAATTCCATACACGAACTTCATCAATCAAGCCATCGAAACTTCCTGCTCCACTATTGAATGAGCCGATAAACAATCCGTCATTACCTGTAGTAGGGTTTTGAGTGGTAGATGTCTGAGCTTCCTCCACGCCGTCTACAAAGATTGTTAGTGTATTGGCACTATTACTAAATACTCCAGCAATATGGTGCCACTTTCCATCATTGACTAGAGACGTTCCCTGAGCCTGAACACCACCACTAGCATCAAAGCGTACTTGCGCATAGCCATTATGAACCACTAGTGAATAGTTTTGATTTCCGGATGCTGGCTTGGTAATTATTCTCTTGTATGAACCAGAAGCTTGTGAAGTTTTAATCCAGGCCTCCAAAGTAAAACTGGACAAGTCTAACTCACTACTTTCAGCGATACTGACAAAATTCGTTTCATTAAAACCTAATGCAGCACCAGGTTCAACCTGAAAGGCTTTACCATCAGATTCTTCACTCCACACGGATCCATCAGTATAGCTGATTCGATAATAATAAACAGTCCCCGGTGTGAGAGAAACACTCACTGGGTCAGAACCATCTGGGGTGGAAATAAAGAGATCCTCTTCAACAAATGAGCCAAAACCCGGATCTGTCGATACATCCACATTGATCTGAGTGGCTGATCCAAGTTCCCAATTGGCAGTGAAGCCAGTGGTGGTAACTAATGTGGCATTGTAAACCGTAGGGGCCACTAATACCCCAGCTTGTGAAGGTGTGTAAGTAGCATCAGTCACCACCCCATCATTCATGTTGACCGATCTATCTATCAAAGTTGTCGATCCCGGTCCTTCATCAAATGCGAAGTAAAGCCCCAATTTAGGCTCATTACCCTGAGCTGAGGCATAGCGATCTGAAAAGTCCGTTTTTACACTATCAAACCATATTTTGGTCTCATCCAGCTCTGCATCAATCACATAGGCATTGTCTGAATCGAAGGTGCCCAATTGGAGTTTAGGATTGACTGGTGTATTTAGCGCAACATTGTTATCAATTGTTTCTACAAAGCTGCCGTTGATATAAACATCCGACAGGTTACTGCCATTGTAAACGATAGCCAAATGTGTCCATTGGTCAACAGGTATGGAAGCAGTAGTAGCAGTGGCGTCATTGCTGCTCAGGCGGTGAAGTTTTACTAATCCGCTGGCTCCATCATACCCAATTATCAGCGTTTGGTCAGCAACTGGAGTATCCGCTCCCCACCAGGTTATCCATCGGTCACCTGTTTGACTGGACCTTTTGATCCATGTTTCGAACGTGAAAGAACCGTTGGATGAAGGAATGTTACTAGAAGGTACTGTTACATAATCAGCATCTGCATCAAAACTCAATGCATGCCCTGGAAATGCTTCCGTTGTTGCAAATTCTATGTTTGATTGGCTGGAGGCATCTTCATTTCCATTAGTAGCAGTCACCCGAAAGAAATAGCCCTGATTCGTAGGAAGACCCACTATAGCACCAACAGCGGTACCAGCACCAACAGTACTACTGCTCACAATATTTGCGTCGAAGTTGTCATAGCTGGTAGACCACTCTACGAGGTAATCGGTGTTGTCGGTAGCTACATCCGTCCATGCCAATTCGATGCTGGTTGCATCGCGGTAATACCCAACTAAATCGGTTGGTGCTGCTGGAGGAGGCACGGTATTCAGATAAAGGGCTGTGACACCCCCGCTATAATCATCTGTACCTGTTAATAGCAAATCCAGATCACCATCTCCATCATAGTCACCCCAAGAAACTGTACCGTATGCAAAGTTGTCGAGCGTAAAACCGGCATCTTCGAATGTGCCGGCATTGTTCGTATAAATCGTAGTGGCAAAGTCTGTATCTCCGCTTCCATTGATAACCAGGTCAAGATCACCATCGCCATCATAATCTCCCCATGAGACATCTCCCTCAGCATTTGGCATCAAAGTGGCATTGATATTGATAAACGAACCAGCATCATTTCGATAAATGAAAGGTTCATTACTAAATGATGCATCAGACCCTGTTACGATCACATCCAAGTCTCCGTCATTGTCATAATCACCCCAATCCGCCTTACCCCATGCTTTACCCTCAAGACCTGCGGCAATGTCTGTAAATACACCATTATTATTACTATAAATGATCGCATTTCTTGAAGTATTGTTGTCCGTAAAGCCACTGGAAAGCAAGTCCAAATCACCATCTGCGTCATAGTCCCCCCATTTAAGACCACCTTTGTTGTGACCTGTTAAACCAGCTCCTATATTGGTGAAAACTCCGCCATCATTTTCATAAATCGTGGTTGAGGCGAGAATTGATCCGCCATCATATAGACCTTGAACAGCCAGGTCCAAATCTCCATCATTATCATAGTCACCCCAGTCCGCACTTGCATAATAGACGCCTTGAAGTCCGGCAGAAATGTCCGTGAAAGTGCCTGCATTATTCTGATAGATAATCGACACTGGAGTACCACCACCGTCGGCTCCAGCAATAAAAAGGTCCATATCACCATCATTGTCATAGTCACCCCAAACAGATGCTCCATTGTATACTGGAGTGAGGGAAGCTCCTATATTGGTGAAAACCCCGGCACTGTTGTTGTAAATGATCGCTAGCTCCGAGCCATACTCAAAATCAAATCCAGTGAGGACCACATCCAAATCTCCATCATTGTCGTAATCTCCCCATGACGCAGAACTCTCTACTACTCCGTCCATAGTCGTAGTGGTTTTGACAAATCCACCTTCAAATGAACCAGATTCCACTTTGAATGATAGCGTGAAAGGTTTCGCCGTTTCGCCGCCTGTTCCGAGTACTCCCGAAGTAATCACCACTGATACATTTTCCCCAGCTAAAAAGTCATTGTCTGGATTAATGGTGAGCGAAGTAGTACCTCCTCCGGCATAAGTAGCAGTAACCAGACCAGATTGACTACCCCATACCTTGATATTAGATGACGTGAGAGAAGCTCCATCCAGCATGGCATCAAAATCGATAATGATATCGTCACTAGCAACGATGTTGTTTTCTAACTGTACGGGAGTAGTAGTGGTAACGGACATAAACTCCGTTAGGGCACTAGAGGTAACCCAGTCTGCGGCACTCATTCCGCCTGATAGGGCTCCATCATTGCTATTCCCAGACAAGTCTGGCAGCAAGGTCCCTGTGGTTTCGTCAAACCGGTAGTAGGCTACTAATCCTTGTTCATTACCTTGGACGGAGTTGTAAGTATGATCACTTATTTCAGTAGGTGTGCGGAGGTCATTCCAGATTCGGATTTCGTCTATCTCCCCAGTAAAATACTGCTGATCAGCATTTCTACCGATGTTAAGGTTGGAAGTGATTCCCGTGTTCCCATTGTGAGTAAATGCAGACCCAACAGCTGCGCCATCAACATAGAACTGCCCGGTACCTCCGTGCTGAAAAGTCATGGCCACATGGTGCCACTCTCCATCGGCCACAAATACACCGGAAGTTTCTATTTGTACCGCATCCCACGTAACCAAAACTCCCGCATCGACAAATAAACCATACATTGGGTCATTGGCCAAAATGGATTTAAAGCCAGCTGTGGCATCACTCGTTTTAATCCAGGCCTCTACAGTTCCCTCAGATAGGTCATCAATAGAAGCGGCATTTGGGACATTCACGTACTCTGAAGTTTGGCTGCCATCGAAAGTCAAAGCATTTCCCGGCTGCACCATAAAGGAGACTGGATCAGAACCTTCACTGTAACCACTGCCATCATCATAAAAGATTTGATAGTAGAGCTGCTGCCCAACATAGCCGGACAGATCCTGACCAAACGTAAACCTGGTAGCCGTACTCGGACTTGGTATGGATATGCCCGAAGCAAATGGAGACTGCATGTCCTCATTGTCATCTACATGAATCAATATGCTGGAAGCAACCGGTATGAGTTGAAAATTGATTCTAATACTTGATTCACTGACATTGGTGGCCTGATAGGTGATTGGAACCATCGCCGTGGAAGGCGTCCACACGGGGTTGTTGTAGGATATAGCAAACGTCGAATTAGTAGCTGGTGTCTGAGGGTAGCCAGTTTCTACCGTAAATGTTGTGGTGGTATTGGAGGTGATGTTTTGATCAAAGGCTGCTGGCGTTATCTCATCAAAGGTCCTTAATACAAATCCAGCCATGTTGTCACTGGCAAAGTCAAATCGATCATAGGTCGGATTGGAAGTAATGACATTAGTAGCGACCGTGGATATCATTCCCACTTCACCAAAGAGTCTGGCACTATATCCGTTGGGACTTTCATCATTTAGCGTAAAACCAGCTATCTGATCAAAGCTAAAATACGCCTCCAGGTTATCGTCAGCTGATGGATAATGCTCATACATGTCATTCAGCACTTCACCTGAGCTTCTGCCATCATTCCATATTTTCAGCTCATCTATCTCTCCACCGAAGAAGTACTCTATGCGCTGCCCAGGAGTATTGCCAGTTGCCTGTGCTCCAATGAATGCTTGAGTTCTATTGGTGTAGGTGCCAGAAATGTCTGCTGTAATAGCACTATCAATCTGATTACCATTTACAAACAGCCTGTAATCCGCTCCTGACTTGGTCAAAGCTGCATGATACCACTTGTCTGGGGCTATTTTCGGTCCCGTTAACGTCACTTCAGCCGTGGTAGCATCGTTTCTCTTCGAAAAGGTCAACACACCAGTGGTTGGTGCGATGTACAGCCAGTTGACAGCTTCATTGTTTGAAACTCCAGTGCCATACCCAAAAATAGTTTGATAATCTGCCGTAATTCCATCGAGCTTGAACCACATTTCATAACTGTAGCTATCCGAAGCATCGTTCATTATTTTGATATCAGAGGCATCCACAAAGTCATTATATCCATCGAAGTATAGGGAATGGTTGCCTACCTCACCCACAGTCATCACACTACCGGCAGTTACACCAGATCCAATGTAATTGATCTCGTTGGTAAAATTGAAGGTGTTGAAGCTACTTGTCTCCGGCTCTATTATGGAAAAGGTATTCCCGGCAGTAGCTCCAGCATCCATGTCAGCCGTCACCCAGAAATAAGTAGTGGAACCTGTCGTATACGTCTGATTATATATAAGAGCAATCATCGCTCCCCCTGGGTTGCCTGCCGTATCGATGCTACACCGGGTACCAACAGGCGAGGCTGTACCAAAGTCATTGGTCGTGTTCTCCCAAAGCTGGAATGCGTTAAGGGCAAAATCGGCACTATCAAAAGTGCCTGTCAGATCGAAGAGATATCCCTGGCTTTCAATGCTAGTGGTAGCCACATCCATCTGCCACCCGTAGATGACGTTATTAGTAGATCCAGGCACCAGATCTGAAGCTGGAACGCTAAGGGTGTTGAATGTGACGTCTGCAAGAGTGAGGGTAGTGAACTCCTGAGCTAGTACTACTGATTGGTCATTAGTTGTTGCAGTATTGGCATCAATATCTGCCACAAAATATATATAATATTGAGTGCCGGAGAGCAGGTCATTGCCTCCCGAATGTTCCGTACTTCCCAAATCATTGAAGGTATAGTTTCCACTACCTAAACTCCAGTTTTTCCAGTTATATGCTGGAGACCCTGTGTGATCTGTACTATCAATTATCTGCAATGCTGTTGGCTGAGTAGGTGAAGTAGTTATCACATAATATAGTGTAGCTGAATTATCAATCGTCACATTGGTCACGTTGAGTGAATTGGTTCCAATTTCTAATTGTAAATCATATAGATTAATAGCCGGTGCTGGATTTAAAGCAGGGCCAGATGTAGTCCAGGTTGGAGTACCGTTAATCGTTCCGTCATTATCTCCGATGGTCTTATCACTTACATTAGGACCTGATCCATCAGAAAAATCATAATAGGCAAGTAAGCCAGATTCACTTCCAGTAAGCTCATTGGAGTAATTGGCCTGTATGTCTGTCGCACTTCTAACTTCATTCCATACTCGCACCTCATCGATTTGTCCACTAAAAAAGTCCCCGTCGGTCGGACCAGCACTAATGTAAGAAGATCCAATTCGGTTCACTGCCATCGCCGTTTGGTAAGTGGTGGTATAGGACGTTTCGTCAAGAACACCATCAATATATATGTTCACTTCGAAGGAAATTGGATCATGAGTAATCGCTATGTGGTGCCAGTTTCCATCGTTAACCGATGTAATGCTCTCTATGATATCATAGTTGGTTGACACTCCTGTCCAATGAGTGTACCGTACTTTACCAGCATTGATTCCGAACGAACCACGAATATTGTTATCTGTATCACCAATTACAGAAAGGGCAGAGTTGCCAACATAACTAGGTGTACTGGCTGTAGATGTAGTACTGATCCATGCCTCATAGCTGAGACCGGTATTCAAAGAGGACCGTGTGGTTTGAACTCTCGTAGCACCATCAAAAGTGAGGGCACTGTTCTGCCCCACACCCCTCCAGGAAAGCAGCATGAACAAACTCAGAAATAAGAAGGACTTAAAGATAGTTTTCCCCTGGCGGATGGGTGTTGTGGTGTAGGTCATAGCAGTGATATGTTGCGGTTTTGCGATAGATGCCGGAAAATTAGGCCTTCATCTCCAAAATTCGAATACCATATACTTGGTATTTACATGATTCTATTACCTAAATTACTTGCAACGAGGCGTTTAGCCACCATATGTTTCGATAAACACTTCCACTGACGCGATCAATGACCATAATTACAAATCGGTTCATACTTATTACATTTACTCTCGTCGAAAGTCTGATTTGGAATTTGTTTGCATCAAAAAATATTAGTTATTTTATATTTTCTATTAAAAAAATTTAATTCCGCCATGGTTCGAATAGCATTTTCAACCCTACTGACCCTCTTTTGTCTTCAACTGGCAATGGCTCAATCTCCATTCAAAGACAAGAAAGACCAGAAGTTTTACACTAAGATTGACAACTTCTACAATAATGGAGAATATGAAAAAATTCTCGATAACGAAGAGGCTATCCTCACCTATGTAGAAGGCCGGGAAGATACTGTAGCTGCAGTAATGAACTTCTTTCTCGGGGATGCCTACTTGCTTCTCTACAATGATCTGGAGACTAGTGTAGGCTTTTTCCGCAAGGAATATGAACTCCGCAAAAAAGCTGGTTTCAAAGACGAGGCCTTCACCCAGGCTGCCTTCAATTTGGGTTATACACTCGATGAACTGGGTTATTACCGAGAGACAGAAGATATCTACCTGGAGCTATTAGATGTTGAGAAAGACCTCAATGGCAAAAAGAGTCAGAGTTATTTTGTGACTGCATCATCACTAATGGAGCACTATGTCTACACCCAGGAATACAAGAAGGGGTTAGATCTGGTAAAGGAACTGCAACGAACAGTCGATAAGAATTCCCTGAATGATGCCATGGTTTTACGTTTTGAGGGGGATTTTCTGGAAATGTCTGGTAATCAAAGCAAGAGTTTGCGCACCTTGATCAAATCCCTGGATATCCTTGAAGAGTTGGGCATGTATGCCTCTCTGGAATACGTGGGTGTACTCAACAGTCTCGGTGGTGTGGCCAATTACATGGGAAAACTACCGCTAGCTGAAGAAGCTTACCGTGAAGCAATAAGTATTTTGGACAGACTTCCTGCAGATTATTCTGATTACAAAATTGCCGCCAAAAGTAACCTGGCCAACACCTTGTACACTCTTGGCAACTATGATGAGGCAATATCCATCTACAAAGAAAACTTGAAAGTAGATGAAGAGTACTTCGGTAAAGAATCATTCTACTACGGCACTGACTCTTACATCTTAGGCACCTGCTATGAAAAAGCTGGAAAGTACAAAGAAGCCGAAGAGCAGCTACTAACCGCCGGAGAAGTCTTCAAAAGTGTCACTGGAGAGGAGAGCATCTGGTATGCCAGAGTATTGGAGCACTTAACTTCACTTTATACCCAAACCAGAGAACTGGAAAAAGCCAAAGATACTGGGCTCAAAGCTGTGGCCATAATCGAAAAAGTATCTTCTGACCCACAACAGATTAGCAAGGCTTACTACTACGTGGGTGATGCTTACTATACAGAAGGCGAGATAGATGAAGCCACAGACTACCATGAGAGAGCCCTGAGTATTCGGGCAAAAGGATTGGGTAAGAGCCATGCCGACTATGCGGAGAGCACCAACAAAATGGCTATTCTCAATTGGAACAAGCAAAAGCTAGAGGAAGCCAGAAAACTATATGACGAGACTTTCGAAAACTACTTCCAACAAATCAACCTGATCTTCCCAATACTGAGTGAAGAAGAAAAAGCTAAGTTCTATTACAACAGACTAAGACCGACCTTTGAACAATACAACTCCTTCATTGTGGAAACCAGCCGTGAAGACAAAGAGCTAATCGGTGAGATGTACAACTACCAATTGTCCACCAAAGGTTTGATTCTTTCTGCTACTAACAAGGTGCGTGAGTCCATCATGAATAGTGGAGATACTGCACTAGTAAACAAGTATGAAAACTGGGTGGCACAAAAAGAAAAACTAGCCAAACTGTTCAGTGCTACTGATGTGCCGGTGGAAGTGAGAAATGTAAAAATCGATTCCTTAAACCAATTGGCAGATGGCCTGGAACGAGAGCTGAGCAGGGAATCAGCTGTTTTCGCACAGACGTTTGCTGATAGGGATCTGACCTGGAAGGATGTACAGTCTAAGCTTAAACCAGGGGAAGCGGCCGTGGAAGTGGTTCGGTTTAGAGATTTTACACCTGACTCAGCAGGGGTGTTTACCGATGAGGTGTATTATGCTGCGCTCATTGTGACCGCTGAAACCACGGATTACCCGGATATGGTTTTGATGAGGAACGGTAAACTGATGGAGACAAAATACTTATCCAATTATAGAAATGCCATCAAATACAAAGTGGATGAAGACTTTTCATATCGATTATTCTGGAGACCAATTGCCAATAGGCTGAGAGGAATAAAGAAGGTATACTTCTCACCTGATGGAGTATTCAACCAAATCAGCATCTACACCTTGCGTAATCCAGACACAGGTAACTTCACTATCGACGAGATGGAAATCCATGTGATCAACAACACCAAAGATCTGGTGGCATTTAACTCTTCTTCCAACCCAGGAAACAAATCCTATTTATTCGGATACCCTAACTACAACATGGGTGCCATAGACCAGAAGCAAGAGGAATCTGGAGGCACTGATGCTTCCAGCATTGCCAATGCGGCTAAGGAAGACCGTAGCGTGGGGCGAGGAGTGCGTGGTGCACGTGGAGCTAGAGGTGCTGACGACAACTTGCAAGCACTCAGTCGTGGTGGTACCATTCCAAGAGGACTAAGAGGCAACTTACTTCGATACATGCGCTCTAATCAGATGCTGGCATTGCTACCTGGTACCAAGAAAGAGGTGAATCTTATCGATAGCCTGTACAATACTAAACAACTGCCAGCAACCACTTACTTGAGCAATGAGGCATTGGAAGATAGCATCAAGCGCCTAAACAATCCACGTACCTTGCACATAGCTACGCACGGGTTCTTCCTGGAGAGCGATCACGATGATCAGACGCAAGACGAATATGTCCAAAACCCATTGCTTCGATCAGGGTTGATTCTTGCCGGGGCTAACAGCTTTATCAGCGAGGGTCAGATCTCAGAGGAAGTAAGACATGACGAAGATGGCATTCTGACTGCCTATGAAGCCATGAACCTGAAACTAGATGGTACAGAACTAGTAGTGCTCTCAGCTTGTGAAACCGGACTGGGTGAGGTGAAAAATGGAGAAGGAGTATACGGTTTGCAGCGAGCCTTCCAGGTAGCCGGAGCAGATGCCATCATTATGTCTATGTGGACTGTGGATGATGATGCCACACAAGAGCTCATGACCAATTTCTACGAGGAGTGGCTCAGTGGAAGTGACAAACAGACTGCTTTCATTACTGCTCAGAAGCGATTGAAAGACAAGTGGAAATCGCCCTACTACTGGGGTGCTTTTGTGATGATTGGGAACTAAGTCCCTCCTTCGCCCATAGGTGTCTGGATAAACGGTTAATGAATGCACATCAAATATTTGATCACCGTTTTGGCTTTAATTTTCAGCCAACAACTGATTGGCCAAAACGGTGATTGTTCCTATGACAGCTTTCTGAAAAGATATGACCTTACCGACCAGGAGATAGCCAACTCTTCCAGAAGCACCTTTTCACATAGTCAGTCATTTGTCTATGTAATCCCCACAGTAGTTCACGTCTTTCACGACAGTACTTTCGGGAAAATCTCTATTGGGCAGGTGAAGTCTGGCTTAAAAATTCTAAATGATGACTTTGCGGGAAGGAATGATGGATGGAATACCATCAGTCCCGAGTTTGACAGTATCAAAGCAATCATGAACATCCAGTTTGTGTTGGCAACAATCGACCCTGATGGCAACCCAACGGATGGAATTGTCTATCATGAGGACCCCGACCTGGTTTATAACATTGAAGAAAAGCCTTTCGAATACGGTTGGGATAACTACAAGTATTTTAATATTTACCTCCCTAAATATGTTTATGATTCTGGATCAAACTTTTCGGGATATACCTCTTTTCCTAGTCAATATGTGACCAATCTAGGTGAAGATGGAATAGTGCTCAGTTCAGCAAGGTGGGGTTTTGGCGAACAGTCCACACTCCAAGCAGGCGATGACTGGTCTTCTATTGTGACACATGAGGCTGGACATTGGCTTAACCTGAGACATACGTTCAGTGGCGGATGCGAAGAAGGCGATTTGGTAGATGATACACCTCCCACGCTAGGTGGTACAATAGAACTAGAGGGCTGTTTCAACAATGATTACAGCTGTGGAGTAAGAACCAATGGTGAGAATTTCATGGACTATAATCACCGGTGCAAGAAGATGTTCACAGAAGGACAAGTGGATAGAATGCTGGAGGCACTTCAAGGGCCCACAAGATTTCCGCTTTGGCAAAAAGAAAATCTCGAAGCAACTGGTTGTCTAGAGTTTTACGTTGAGCTAGCTGGAGAAGTGGCAACAAATCACATTGATTTCTACCCAAACCCCAGTAGTCAGTCTGTTAACTTCAACTCATCACAGGCCGGGGAACTGTTCGTCTTTAGTCTTGCCGGAAGGAAACACTATGTATGCTCTATCTCAACAGGTGTGAGCCAAATAGATGTGAGCCAATGGCCTCATGGCACTTATATTATAAAATTTGTTGTTGGTGATAAAGTCAAAACAAGCAAACTGAAAGTGCATTGATTGTATTTCACATATTCATGGTAAAGGACTTTTCAGGTACAACCAAAGATTAATTCATATAGAAAATATCTTAAATAAGGGCTCGGTATTCCACACGACTTGTTTATTTTATCTCTTAAATATCCAACTCGGTTATTGCCCAATAACTTCTGCTCATTTTGAAAACCGCTCCTCACGATACTGGACCAGACCAGCTTGAAAAAGTATTATTTGAAATCATCTGTCTGATGATCTTAATGGTGATGCTGCATGGAATGATCCAGGGTATGCTGCTCTATGGACTCACCGTCCTCTCAGTGGTGGAGTTTGGGGTTTCTCTCATAGCCATAGCCTTCTTTTACTCGTCACGGTATCGTGGCAAGTTTGAGACTCTTCGCATACCACTAGTTCTTTTTACCAATACCTGTCTGGTCTTTTTTTGGTTCTGGCTGTCAGGGTTTGTTGGGCCAACAGGCATCGGGGCTGCAGCCATTGGCATTATTTCCATCATTATACTTCCGTCCAAACATCGGAATGTTTATTTACTTCTCAATTTCTCACTTCTGGTGAGTCTGGTCATCATCCAGCGGTATACAGACTGGGTGCGGCAATCGGTCAATGACTATGACACCTTGCCATATGACTATTTGGTGATTCTATTTAGCCTCCTACTCATTGTCAACTACTTGAAAACCGAGTACGATAAAGAACGAAAGCGAGCTCACTATCAACGAAGAGATCTGGAATACCTCAACCAAAGTCTGGAAACAGCTCTCCAGGAAAAACAGCACACTATTCAAACCCTCCAATCGACACAGTCCAAACTCATCGACTCGGAAAAAATGGCCTCAGTGGGACGCCTCACTGCTGGCCTGGCACATGAGCTAAACAATCCACTCAACTTCATTGGTGGTAACGTGAAACCAATAATCAATGACCTGGAAGAAATCAAGGAATCTATGTCCAGTGAGGCGCTGGAAAAGAATAAGGAGGTGTTTCTAGAAATAGAACAACTGCTGGACAATGTGCTCACAGGGTCGCAACGCGCCACAGACGTAATCAACAACCTGCTCAAAATCTCTCCCAGAGCTAAAGATGATCAGATAAGCACCATCCTCCTCAACGAACTGGTCAACAGAACATGCTTGCTGCTAAAAAATGCTCACCCAGACGTAGCATTCAAACTGGAGCTGAACGATCCAGTATATATCAGCGGCAATTCCATTGAAATCAATCAAGTCCTGCTAAACATTCTTAAGAATGCGCTCGATGCGCTCCCATCAAAGCGTGCACGAATCTCAGTCAAGCTGTATTTGGAAGAAGGAATGGCCGTGACGGAAGTGTGTGACAATGGGATTGGCGTACCAGCTCAGCATCGATCGCAGATATTCGAACCATTTTTCACCACCAAGGATGAAAAAAAAGGAACAGGACTTGGGTTGTACATCTCCTACGGCATTGTCAAAAAACATGATGGTGAAATCCTATATGAGGCTCTGGATAAAGGATCCTGCTTTAAAATCATGCTCCCTTATTTGGATAAGCAATAAACAAACACCCCATATTATTGCTTAATATCGAACAAACCAATATGTAACATGAAACTCACCATTCAAACATTCCCGTTGATTGCCTTATTCATTCTTGGCAGTCTTACTACCAACACAGAATCCCCTAAACCCAACAGTGCAGAAAAGACAAGATTGGATGCCGGGCTTACCCAGTGCCATGCCACCACGCAGCGTTTTGCTGCGTTTGGTAATGATGCATCGTTTCTGGCAGAACATGAAAAACCTCTACCGTTTACTTTTCAAGGACAAGGGGAAATGATCACTTATGAAGTGCCTGGAGGTAGCAAGGCCAACGCCTTTATGGTCAAATCCGCAAAACCTTCAAATGACTACCTATTTGTTGTTCATGAGTGGTATGGCTTGAATGCCTACGTTAAAAATGAATCAGTAAAATTCGCAGAAAGATTTCCAGAAATGAATGTCCTGGCCCTTGATCTATATGATGGCAAAGTGGCCGATAATAGCGAAGATGCCGGCAAGTACATGCAATCTGTCAAAACAGAAAGAGCTTTGGCCATCATCAATGCGGCCCAGGATTTTGTTGGGTCAGATGCAAATATCTACACCGTGGGGTGGTGCTTTGGAGGCGGCTGGTCTTTGCAAACCGCTATCGAGATGGGTGACCAGGCCAAAGCGGCTGTTATGTTTTATGGCATGCCTGAGCAAGACATGGACCGGTTGAAAACACTGAACTGCGATGTACTGGCGATATTTGCTGAGCAAGACAAGTGGATCACACCGGAAGTAGCTTCAAAATTTGATGAGGCCATGGCCAAATTGGATAATAAACTGGTCCTGAAATCCTATGATGCAGATCACGGGTTTGCCAATCCGAGCAACCCTAAATACAATGAAGAAGCTGCAACGGATGCTTACAAGAACATGTTCGAATTCGTAAGCGCAAGAAGATAAAATGACGACTGAGGGTCATATCTTTAACTCATGGACATGATCCTTTTTTCAATCCTCATGATACCAACCATTCCTTAGCCTCCTCCAGATCATCAAAAGCTCTGGCATTGTTTCCGGTGAATCGGTTGAATGCATTGAACAAAACTCTTTTGGCACCTGTAATCCCAACCGCGGCTCTTTTGATGGTGAGGTGTTTGGTCCGTTTGCCACTTTGCTTGGCTTTTTCTACCACGCTAGATACTGCAAAGACATTGGTCATGTTTGACAACCTCAGCATGGGGCGCCCTTCTTTAAGCGCAAAATCTGTGGCTTTGTCCATTTCCTCTAGAATCTCACCTTCTTTCATCCCCTGGTAATCCACATATAAAATTTCCTTCCCTTTATAAGTAATGATTGAATGTCCGGCCATTGCGTTGATTTCTTTGGCCGTAAGTTTAATTTGAATCGCAACTTTTTGCAAGAGCGATTCGACGAAAAACAAAACAATGCCATTCATTCACATTTCCTCAAACTCCCCTGCCATCAGTCCCAATCTTTAGAGCAAATTATCCTTTGACTTCTTACCTTTACTCGCATGAGTGAAAAGAAGACCCTGTTTTTACTAGACGCAATGGCGCTGATCTATCGCGCCCACTTCGCATTGAGCAAAAACCCACGAATTACTTCAAAAGGTATCAATACTGGAGCCATTATGGGCTTCACTAATTCCGTATTGGAAATACTGACCAAAAAAGATCCATCTCATATAGGTGTGGCATTCGATACACATGCTCCAACATTCCGCCACCAGGAATACAAAGAGTACAAAGCAAACCGGGAGTCTCAACCAGAGGAGATTGCTGTGGCCATTCCATACTGCAAGCAGATACTGAAGGGACTAAATATTCCCATTTTGGAGCTCGATGGCTATGAGGCTGATGACCTCATTGGTACCCTGGCAAAAAAAGCCGCCAAAGAAGGATTTGAGGTATACATGATGACCCCTGACAAAGATTATGCACAGCTCGTGGAGGAGCACATATACCTCTACAAACCGGCCTATATGGGCAATGCTGTTGATGTGCTAGGGATTCCAGAAGTACTGGAAAAGTTTGACATTGAGCGGGTGGAACAGGTCATCGACATCCTGGGATTAAAGGGAGATTCCGTGGATAACATTCCTGGCATACCTGGTGTGGGAGACAAAACAGCCTCCAAACTGCTCAAAGAATATGGCAGTGTCGAGAACATCGTGGCTCATGTAGACGAACTAAAAGGTGCCTTACAGAAAAGGATTCAGGAGTTTGGGGAACAGGGCATCTTTTCCAAGAAATTGGCCACCATTGACATTAACTCACCTGTAGATTTTGATGAAGAGCTCCTCAGTCGCAAAGAACCTATCAAAGATGAGCTGGTACCGATATTTGAAGAACTGGAGTTGCGAACCATCGCAAAGCGGATATTTGTAGAGCAAGTAGCTGGTAAGCCTGCCAAGGATAGTTCACAGTTGGGCCTCTTTGGTGGTGGTGAAGAACCCGCAGAACTTGAAACATCCAAAGACACGTTTGATCCGACAAAAAGCAAGTATCATTTGGTGAAAACTCAAGAGGAGCGAGGCAAGCTGATCAAATTGCTGGAGGCTGAAAAATCCATCTGCTTCGACACAGAAACGGATAGCCTGGAAACCAGAGAAGCCAAGTTAGTCGGAGTAGCATTTTCCATAAAGAGGAATGAAGCCTACTATGTGGTGATTCCAGAAGGTGATGCCGAAGCAAAAGCAATCATTACAGAGTTTAAAGACCTATTAGAAAATGAAAAAATCCTGAAAGTAGGACAAAACCTGAAGTATGACATTCAGGTACTCAGAAACTACGACATTCATATAAGAGGCAAGATCTTCGATACCATGCTGGCGCATTACCTGATCGACCCGGAGACTCAGCACGGTATGGACATACTGGCCGAAAATTATCTCAACTACAAGCCTGTGAAGTTCACCGAACTCGTGGGCACCGGCAAAAAGCAAAAGTCCATACGGGAGATCGATGAGGAAGAAGTGAAAAACTACGCCTGCGAAGATGCCGACATTACGCTTCAGCTAATGGAAAAACTCGAGCCCGAGATCAAAGAAAGAAAGTTGGAGAGTTTACTACATGATGTGGAAGCACCTCTATCGTTCGTACTGGCCGATATGGAATATGAGGGAGTGAAAATAGATGAAGATGCGCTGGCCACCATGTCCAAAGAGTTAGAGTCAGAGAGCTTGAGGGTGCAAACGGAGATTTTTGAGATCGCAGGGCAGGAGTTCAATATTGGCTCTCCCAAGCAACTCGGCGAAATTCTGTTTGATAAACTGAAGTTGGTCGAAAAGCCCAAAAAAACCAAGACCGGCCAATATGCCACAGGAGAGGAAATCCTATCCAAACTGGCAGATGAGCACGAGATAGCCGCCAAAATTCTGGAATTCCGGGAATACAATAAGCTAAAGTCTACCTACGTAGATGCGCTCCCCAAAATGGTCAGTGTGGCAGATGGTAAAGTACACACTGACTATCGCCAGACCATTGCTGCAACTGGACGATTGAGTTCGAACAATCCGAATCTCCAAAACATCCCGATACGTACGGAAAAAGGAAGGGAAATTCGCAAGGCATTTATTCCTCGCAGCGAAGACTTTGTGATTATGTCGGCTGACTACTCACAGATTGAACTGCGGATCATGGCTGCATTCTCAGGAGATGAAAGCATGGTAGATGCCTTCAAAAGTGGTGTGGACATTCACAGCAATACAGCCAGCAAAGTATTCAAAGTTCCGCTGGATGAAGTGGATGCAACTATGCGGCGCAAAGCTAAAGAGGTAAACTTCGGGATCATCTATGGCATCTCAGCCTTTGGCCTGAGTCAAAACCTGAACATACCAAGGTCAGAAGCTGCAGACATCATTTCTGCCTATTTCGAGCAGTTTCCAAAAGTGAAAACCTACATGGACAAAACCATCGAAAAGGCTCATCAGGATGAATACGTGGAAACAATCCTCGGCAGACGAAGATACTTGCGCGATATCAACACCAAAAACTTTACCCAACGTGGATTTGCTGAACGCAACGCCATCAATGCTCCGATCCAGGGTAGTGCCGCTGATATGATCAAAATGGCCATGATCAAGATTCATAACTGGATGAATAAAGAAAACCTCAAATCTAAAATGATCATGCAGGTACATGATGAATTGGTATTTGATGCACACAAGGATGAAGTGGAAATGCTCAAAGAAAACGTAGACCAATTCATGAAAACAGCCCTGGAGCTTGATGTCCCAATGGAAATTGGAATAGGAAGTGGCAAAAACTGGCTGGAGGCTCATTGATGTAAGCCTCCCCCTTCGGTAATCCTGCTTCATTCACAATAATCACTCATTTAATACTGTCCAATTAGATTTCAATCATATTTTCCCTACTTTCGATACTAGAGTTCGAGACCTAGAACCTACCAACAACCATGGAAAACATTCCCAACCTTAGTGACATCAAACGCGCTCATCAGCGGATTTCCAAGATCATCTTAGAAACACCCGTGATGACCTCACACTCGATCAATGAAATGGCAGGCTGTGACATCTTCTTCAAGTGTGAAAATTTTCAAAAAGTAGGTGCCTTCAAAATGCGAGGAGCGGCCAATATGATATTGGGTTTTCGTCCAGAAGAACGCGAAAACGGATTTGCCACTCACTCTTCTGGAAACCACGCCCAGGCAGTGGCTTTAGCGGCTAAGCTTTCTGGCACCAAAGCCTATGTGGTCATGCCCAAAAACAGCACCACAGTAAAAATAGAAGCCACAAAAGGCTATGGAGCAGAAGTGATCCTGTGTGAGCCAAATGAAGCTTCCAGGATAAAAACCTGTGATGAAGTAATCGAGCGAACAGGTGCCATTTTTGTCCCTCCTTTTGATGATTACCGCATCATTGCTGGTCAGGCCACAGTGGCCAAAGAGCTCATGGAAGAGGTTCCTGATTTGGACATCCTCATGACCCCCGTGGGTGGTGGAGGATTAGCGGCAGGCACCGCGCTGGCAGCTCATCTACTGGACCCAAATACGGAGGTGATTTTGGGAGAACCCAAAAACGCTGATGATTGCTTCCAGTCATTGAAAAAAGGCAAAATTATTCCAGTGAAAACCCCTGACACCATCGCTGATGGACTGAAAACAACAGTAGGTGAGCGGAATTTTGACATCATTAAAAACCATGTGAGTGACATCTATACCGTCACGGAGGATGAAATCATAGATGCCATGAAAATGATTTGGGAACGAATGAAAATCATCATCGAGCCCTCATGTGCAGTGCCATTTGCGGCTTTGCTCAAACACAAAGAACGATTTGCAGGCAAACAGGTAGGGATCATCCTCACTGGAGGAAATGTGGACCTGGCCAACCTGCCTTTCTAATACAGTTGAAACATTTCAAATAAACACACAGACATGAAGTACTATTTATCCTGTCTATTGCTGGCTGCCCTTTTTATAGCATCAGCTCAGAAGCAAATCAGTGTAGACAACATCACAGACCGTACGTTCTCCCAACAATCCGTACGAAGCGTAAACTGGATGAACGATGGACAGTTTTATTCAGCACTGTCCCAAAACAAAGTGCAGAAATACGATGTGACCACCGGCGAGGTGGTGGAAGTAATCGTGGATGGAGAGAAGTTGGATATAGCTATAAACGACTACCGGTTCAGTGCAGATGAATCTCAAGTGCTCCTATTGACCGAGCGCAAGTCTATTTACAGGAGATCATTTACGGCTGTTTACTATGTATACGATCGCACATCCAGTAGGTCTCAAAAGTTAAGCGATGGCGTGCAGTCTTATGCTACCTTCTCTCCAGATGGCAGTAAAATCGCCTTTACCAGAGACAATAACTTGTTTTACAAAGATCTGGCATCAGGCAGAGAAGTGGCAATCACCACCGACGGAGAGTTTAATAAAATTATCAACGGTAGCAGTGATTGGGTGTATGAAGAAGAACTTTACATCACCAAAGCGTTCGAATGGTCGGTAGATAGTAAAAAAATCGTCTACTATCGATTTGATGAAAGCAACGTGAAGGAATACAACATGCCGCTGTGGAATGATGCCGCTTTGTACCCGGAAGATTATGTCTATAAGTATCCAAAGGCTGGTGAAGACAATTCGGTAATCGAGCTATTTGTGTATCACCTTGATGATGCTAAAAATGTGCCGGTAAACATTGGAGAAGAAACTGACATTTACATTCCAAGAGTATACTGGACGGAAGATGCCAACCTCATTTCTGTGCAGCGGCTAAATCGCTTGCAAAACAAACTAGACATACTCCATGTAAATGCCTCCACCGGAGACTCAAAAGTAGTCCTCACAGATCAGAGCGAAACCTACATAGATTTTACCTTCTGCGATGACCTGACCTATTTGGAAAATGGCAAGCAGTTTTTATTTAGTAGTGAGAAAAGTGGTTACAAGCACTTTTACTTGTACAACATGGACGGCAGTCTCGTAAGACAGGTGACGTCTGGGGAGTTTGAAGCCGTATCTCTGGTAGGGCTGGATCAATCTCCAAAAACACCTGTACTGTATTACACTTCCACAGAGGTGTCAGCGCTGGAACGTCACTTTTACAGTATAGACCTGAAGGGTAAAAACAAAAAGAAGCTAAGTGCTGCCGCCGGTACTAGCTATATCAATATGAGCAATGACTGCAGTTACTACATGAATTATCACAGTGCTGCAGATCAGCCTTTGAGTGTATCTCTTTACAAAACTGCCGGAAACCAGCTCATCAAAGTCTTGGAAGATAATGCCGATCTAGCCAAAGTCACAGAAGATTACGGTTTGTCGGACAAAGAATTCTTCACCTTCAAAACGGAAAACGGAACGAGCCTCAATGGCTTCTACCTGAAGCCTAAGGATTTTTCAGCTGGCAAGGAGTATCCAGTATTGCTGTATCAGTACTCAGGACCTGGCTCTCAGAACGTATCCAATAGCTGGTCTGGAAGTCATTTCATCTTCCATCAGTACCTGGTACAGCAGGGCTACATTGTGGCTGTGGTAGACACTCGTGGTACCGGATACCGGGGTGAGGCGTTCAAAAAAACCACCTACAAGCAACTAGGAAAATATGAAACCGAAGACCTGATTGCTACAGGTAAATTCCTCGCGAGCCAACCTTTCATTGATGCCAAACGTGTTGGAGTTTGGGGCTGGAGCTACGGCGGTTATATGTCGTCTCTTGCCATCTTGAAAGGATCTGATGTCTTTAGCACAGCTATTGCCGTGGCTCCAGTGACAACCTGGAGGTTTTACGACACCATCTACACCGAGCGGTACTTGCAGCGGCCACAGGATAATGCCTCTGGATATGATGACAACAGTCCGATCTTCTTTGCTGATCAACTAAAAGGTAAATTTCTGCTAGTTCATGGCACCGGAGATGACAATGTACACTTCCAGAATGCCATCGCTCTTCAAAACGAACTGATCAAAGCAGATAAACAGTTTGAGTCGTTTTATTATCCTGACAAAGCACACAGCCTTAGTGGCCGACGTGGACACCTCTATCAGATGATGGCAGACTTTTTATTGGAAAATTTGTAAATATTGGATTCAGGTGACTGGTCTCCAGAGAAAACATAGTTTTTGTGGAGACCAGTTATTATTTTGCCCTCTTTCTCAGCAACTAGACCGACAAGAAAGTCCATGAACAGACGGCTTTTCATAGTAGCCAATCCATCCACAGGTACCAAAAAGCTAGAGTACATCCTTCGTGAACTGATGGATTTCTGTGTAGCTCGGGACTTTGATTTTGAAGTCTTTCTAACTGCTGCCACCCAGAATGCCTGGAAAACTGTGGAGAAACACCTGGATGAGTCCTACACAGATCTGGTGATAGTAGGCGGTGATGGCACCATCAATGAAGCGGTTAACGGCTTAAAACACGATATCCCTGTAACGATCATTCCGAATGGAACTGGCAATGATTTTGCGAAAAATATTGATATCGGTGAGGGTCTCGAAGAACACATTCAAGTGATCCGGTCTGGAAAAATCCAAACGATAGACCTGGGAGTATGTAACAACCGAAAGTTTGTAAATGGAGTGGGTGTGGGCTTTGATGGGCAAATAGTGGCCGACATGACGAAGAAGAAGAGCATCCTGACTGGGCCTGCCAAATACTATTATTTCGTGTTAAGAATTTTAGCCACTTACAAGTCAAGATCTTTTCGATTTACACAGGACAAACGCTTACAACAAAAAGAGCTTATACTAATGACTGTGGCCAACGGTACAACGTTTGGCGGTAGCTTCAAGCTAACACCAGAGGCTGAAATCAATGACAGTATACTGGATGTGTGCGAAGTAGGTAAAATGAGTGGACTGAAACGCTTCATGAACATCCACCGGCTACAAGAAGGTACTCATGACAAACTCAAAGAAGTAGTTTTTTCGCGGTGCAAGCACCTGCACATTGATGAAAACCCAGACCTCAATGCGCATATTGATGGAGAATACTTTGGCACTCCACCTTTCGAATTTGGGATACTGCCCAATGCGCTAAAAATTCGGGTAAAGGCTTAATTCAGCTTTTGCTTCCTTTTCAACCACACCATAGTAATGATGGTGCCTGCAATGATCACCAGTGAAATGGCCTGGCTATGTGATAAGATTCCATCAATGATGAAGCCCCTGCGCACATCTCCTCGGAATATTTCGATGATGCTACGGCCCACTGAGTACATGATGATATAGATAAAAAACAGCTGTCCTTCAAAACGCTTGTGCCGCTTAAACATGATTAATGTGATCATGATGATTAGTATCCAGGTCACTTCATAAAGCTGCGTTGGGTGAAGGGGAGTATTAAGTGGCTCTGCCTGGCTGACAGGATCAGTAAATGTGACACCCAAAAAACTCTCCGTTGGCAACCCATGACAGCATCCCGCAAAAAAGCAACCCAACCGACCGCATACATGAATGATACATCCTGCAATGGCAATTCTGTCCAGCATGGGAAGGACTGGCCACTTGTTTTTGCGGAAGTACCAAATCACCGTAGGTATGGCAAAAAGCAACGAACCATAAAACACAAACCCGGTTCGGAAGCCTTTGAACATATTAGCAGGTGTACCGAAGTAATAACCTGGATCTTCAAAATAGAAGAAGACCTTTCCACCAACAAATGCAGCCACAATAATGAGGATGGCCAGATTTTGGATCTTCTCAGCTGGAATACCCAGCTCCTTTTTAACGACAGTGGACATGTAAAAATAGCCCAGAGTGGCTCCAAGCATGATCATGAAGCCATATGTATGGACTGTAAAATCGCCAATGGTGAAAAGTTCGGGATGCATGGAAAACGAATTTGTTTAGGTTCTATGTTCTAAGTTAGCATGAAGCAGGGTTAATCAAATATTAGAGAGTCTCATAAGTTTCGTTTCGTTGGAATCTTACTATTGAATTGTCCACAAATAGCTCAAAACCAAAACTTAAAACTTCGAAACCCAAAACTTAAAAACCTAAAACCTAAAGATTAAAGCTTACTTAAACGGATTATCTCCTTTATGTGTACTGCTATCAAACACACGGATAGCGATTACATCGGCTTCTGCAGTAACTTCCCCATTTACAGAGGCCGTACAAGTCATGACTGTTTTCTTGCCCTTTACCTCAGTGACTTTAGCGCGCAGCTCTATCATTTGATCGTTTGGGGTTGGTTTGACATATTTAACCGTGATGGTTCCTGTGGCATATCGATACATTGGTTCGCTATCCAAAGACCGGTCTTCACGCCTGTAGGCATCGGCCATAGCTGTACCCATACAGTGACAATCGATCAAAGTCGCTAGTATTCCTCCATTGAGCAAATTGGCCCATCCGTGGTACTTTTCCTCTGACTCCCAATGACAAACGGAATCTTCTCCTTCCCAAAAACTTTTGATCTGCAATCCTTCTTCGTTGCTTGCACCGCATCCAAAACACACGTTTTCGGGCATGTGAGCTTGAAAATAATCTCTCTTCATTACTGATTTTGCTGTTTATTGATGATCTAAAATTAACAATATGTTCCTGGGATTACCAGAAGGAACAAGAACTGCCTCCAATTCTCATGTACTGGCTTATGACAGTAGCTGATCTTCATCATTTAGTTATAAATCGATGCTCGCACCATATGGGATTACGCGCGAGGAGACTTAGTTTTAGGTTTGGAACCAACAAACGTTATCCCAAATGCTACACATCCTAGACCTAAATTTCCAGGGAATCGACCATGCCATTGCTTCCTTTCTGATAGAGTCTTCAGCTGGACCTATTCTGATTGAGACAGGTCCTCATTCCACTTTTGAATCTATGAAAGCCCAACTGGCCAAGCATGGATACCGGCCAGAAGATGTAAAACATGTCCTGCTTACTCACATTCATTTTGATCATGCAGGTGCGGCATGGGCTTTCGCGGCTCATGGAGCAAAAATCTACCTACATCCGTTTGGGAAGATACATATGGAAGACCCAACCAAGCTCTACAACTCAGCCAAAATGATCTATGGTGACGAAATGGAGCGCCTCTGGGGAGCAATGGAAAAAATACCGGCGGATCAGCTCTATACGCCAAACCATCTGGAAGAAGTGGAGATAGGAGATCGGATATTTTCTGCACTGCACAGTCCGGGACATGCCAAGCACCACATCGCCTGGCAACTAGATGATATTCTATTTACCGGAGATGTGGCCGGGGTAAAGATAGAAAACGGTCCTGTGGTACCCCCGTGTCCTCCGCCAGATATCCATCTGGAAGATTGGAACCAATCACTAGACATCCTGATGGAACGTAAAGCCAAGGCTCTTTACCTTACTCATTACGGCAAAGTCACGGCTATAGGAGACCACATTCATGACCTCCGAAACATCCTCAATGACTGGGCTCATTGGGTGAAAGACAAATGGGAATCAGGCTTGAATGCAGATGAGATCACTCCACAGTTCTCAACATACACGGCCAATCAGCTGAAAGAATTCGGAGTTTCAGAACACGGAGTTAAACAATACGAAGCAGCCAACCCGAGCTGGATGAGTGTAGCAGGTCTCATCCGGTATTGGAAGAAAAAAGCTCAATAAAGTTTCCTTTAGAGGCGTTACTTTCTGAAACATCCACCGCCTTGCCAACTGACTGACTATGGAAGACCGTCGAATAGAGGAGCTGCAAAATAAAGTGCAGGAACTGATCCAGCAACAAAACAAGATCTCCAGGGAAATAAGAGATCTGCAGATAACGCTGGATTCTCTGGCTTACCAGGAGCATAAAAAAAGCACCCCTGGTAAAAATCAACTGATTGAGCCTGACAAGGAAAACACAAAGGTTCCTGTAAAAAAAGTCAAGCGGGACCTGGAGCGATTCATCGGAGAAAACCTCATCAGCAAACTCGGTATACTAATAACCGTGGTAGGAGTGGGAATTGGCACCAAATATGCCATAGATAGTGGAATAGTGAACGCAACCACGCGGGTCATTCTCGGGTATCTGTTCTCCTTTAGTTTGATGGGCTTTGCTCTGTTCCTCAAAAAATCCTACCAATCGTTCAGTGCAGTTTTACTAAGCGGAGCCTTTGCCATATTGTATTTCCTGACCTTTGCATCGTACGATTTCTATGGGTTCATTGGAAAGGGTCCGGCGTTTGGTGGCATGGTACTACTGACTATCGCAACAGTCTATTCTGCCATTCACTACAACAAATCAATCATTGCCCACATGGGATTGGTAGGCTCCTATGCTGTGCCCTTTTTGCTCAGTGATGGAAGTGGCGAAGTTTTGTACTTGTTTATTTACATGTCCATTATCAACCTGGGTATCCTGGCAGTTAGCATCAAGAAATACTGGCAATCACTGCATTACTCAGCGCTCTTTTTTACCTGGCTGATAGTTACTGCCTGGTTTTTGGATAGGTATACCAATGAAGAATTCGTCCTGGGCATGAGCTTCCTGTTCGTTTTCTTTTTGCTGTTTTATGCTTCCTTTATCGCCAACAAAGTCATTTATCAAAAAGCCTTTTCTCGTGGAGATATCTTTTTGATATCTACTAACTCGCTGATCTTTTATGTGATCGGATTTGCACTAACCTCCAAATATTACAACACTGATGCTTACCTCGGCTACTTCACTCTGGTCAATGCAGCGGTTCACTATCTGGTGGGGATAGTAGCCAGATGGAGCGATAAAGACAACCAGTCCATGTTTCGATTCATTGTCGGGTTGGCGATCGTATATGTGACACTTACGATCCCGGTCTTGCTAGATGGCGGCTGGATAACAGTCCTTTGGATAGGAGAAGCGGCCGTACTTTCCTGGGCTGGTATGAGCAAGAATGGCTTGCCCTACCAGCGAATGTCCCATGGGCTGGTCCTGTTATCTTTTATCAGTCTTTTGCTCGAATGGGGAGAGCGTAGTATCACAACATCAGTAGCACCCTTTGCCAATCACTTTATGATCGTGTCGTTTCTATTTGCCGGCGGTATGTCTGTGATCACCTGGTTTAGTCTTCGGGATCATAGAGTACCTACTCGCTGGTATGAACACGTCATGAAGTATGCTTCTCCAGGTTTATTGATTGTCTCATTGTATGTCACCTTCGCTCTGGAAATTCATGGGTATTGGACCCGTGATACAAGGGGAGTCAGCAGTGAAATGGAATTGGTCCTGCTGATTAGCTATTCCTTTCTTTTTCTGAGTGGATTAGAGTTGATCAACCGAATGTTCGTTCAAAACCGTATACTGTGGTATGCATTTCCTACAGTTATTGTTCTGATTATTCCTTCTTTACTAAACTCCACTGCGGCATTGAGCGACTTAACAGCTCATTACCAAACAGCTCAGGGAAGTTTAGTAGACTTATTGGTGAGATATCTGCTATTTAGTTCCATGGCTCTTTTCACCTGGTCAATGTGGAGAGTGTATAAAAGAAATGTGCTCAGCAACCCAATTAAGAAAGCACTGGATACCCTTTTGTTCTTAACCATTCTTTGGATCTCTAGTGTAGAGCTGGTACACTGGCAGGAACTTTTTGGACTAGAGTCCACCACCAAATTAACTCTAAGCATCCTATGGGGAGTGAGTGCGGTAGTTTGGATAGGAGTTGGTATCAACTACTCCAAAAAGCATCTTCGTATTGCAAGCATCTGTCTCTTGGGGTTGACCTTGTTGAAGGTATTCTTTTATGATATTTCGCACCTAAGCAACCTGTCCAAAACGGTGGTTTTAGTGATTCTGGGAGTGTTGATGCTTATTGCATCTTTCTTGTATAATCGATTGACTGGTGAGGAAAAGTAGATTCAATTCATCTCGTACTTCTTCATTTGGGCACTGCCGACGCGCAGGTGACCAATCTCTCCTATTTTGTTGCCTTTGGAGTCTTTAATTGGGCGAAACTCCACTGGCACCTTCAGGTCTCTGGTACCCACCACATCTGTGGCGCTTCTACCCAGATGCAGGCAGGCAATATCACTGATATGTGTGATGAACCCAAAATTGTTTCTGATCACAATGGGGTCTGAAATCTGAGAAAGAATCGTCACCAGGATGTTCGCCTCTTCGTTTGTCTGAGTCTGAAGCAGAGCATGTTCAACTACATCTGGTAATCGCTCTACTTCCATTTTGTTCAAAACATCCGAAGCACCGTCCGAAATCAACTTGGACCGGATATTGATAACTGATGATTTGGTCAAAAACACGAAGGGAACATCCGGTATTTCAATGCGGCAGGTCTTTAAGAAAACCTCACCAGAATGATTGGCCAATCCATAGTCAGAAATGACAATATCAGGAGTCCTATTCTCGATGTGTTCAATAAAATCTGAGAGGTTATCCACATTGGTATACATACAATCAGGAAAGTGCATTAACAGCACTCTTTCTACCAATCGGGAGTCCTTCGTATTCTCTTCTATATGTAGTGCGGAAAACTTCATTTTGAAATAAGAACATGAAATTAGGTATTGCAAGTGAAAATCCATTAGTGTCTTCGATCAACCATGGAATAAATCAGATCACCCAACGGTTTTTACTGATAAGATTTTGACCACAATCATTTTTATATCTGACGGCTGTCATTCACTAAGGCTGTAAAAGAGCATAACTTAATTTCTCAATAAGGGCGCAAGCCTAATAGCCATGAAAAAGATTCTTGTTCCAACTGATTTTTCCGAATGCGCAAACAACGCTACGGACATAGCCATAGATATCGCCAAGCACTATGGAGCGGAATTGCATTTTTACCACTTTGTATCTGTCCCGATAGACTGGGTGCATCTGGATTTTGCTCAAAATACCATCTATCCTGACGTGACACAGGAGGTAGACCGAGTGCAAAAGGAGATTAAAAAACTGGTGACCTATGCTGAAGGTAAAGGTGTGAAGGCTTACTCCTATGTGGACTTTGATAACAGCACCGGGGCGGTAGCCACTTATGCTAAAAAGAATGACATTTCATTCATTGTGATGGGATCACACGGAGCAAAAGGAATTCAGGAGTTTTTCCTTGGCTCCAATGCACAAAAAGTAGTTCGCTATGCAGAAATCCCCGTACTTATAGTGAAAACCAAACTAGACAGCATCCATGTCAATGACATTTTATTCGTTTCTGATTTTCAGGAAGAGATGACTAAACCGTTCGAACATGTGATACAATTTGCCAAAGTCATTGACGCAAAGATCCATCTGGTTTATTTGAATACCCCGTCTGACTTCCAACGCTCCTGGGTAATACGTGAACGAATGGAGAGCTTCGAAAAATTAGCCTCCGGCCTACTCGCCAAAAGTGAAGTGGTTAACTGCCTCTTTTTGGAAGAAGGAATGGAGCAATACTGCAAGGATAACCATATAGGAATGATCGCCATGGCGACCCACCATAGAAAGGGATTGTCCAGAACTTTTCTGGGCAGCTTAACTGAAGAAGTGGTCAACCATATGGATATACCAGTAGTAAGCTTTCCCATATAATACCTATTCATCAATCAATATGAGAAACATCTAGAAAAAGGAGGCTTTGTCCTCCTTTTTTGCTGGTCACACTCACCTATCAGAAAATACAAACCTTTGCATAAAGTTTCTCAACGGCCATCTGCCTATCTAGTGCCTCATTCCCACTGCAATGTGTTAGTTTTATGCCACGTAATATTGTTAAGTAAGTATAAAGAAGTATGAAAAATTTTTTGATCCTAACCCTGGCAGGTTTGCTCCTGCTAAGTTGTGGTGGTCCTTCTGATTTAGCCTATCAGGTCAACTCCCCTGACAATCAGATCACCATCACATTCATGACACTAAATGGCAAAGCCGCCTACACTGTAGGTTATAAAGGCAATACGCAAATTGATACCTCGTTCGTCGGGTTTGAATTTCAAGGGCAAGCTCCACTCACCGGAAACCTTGAAGTAACATCTCAGCAAATTTCTACAGCTGACGAAACCTGGGAAATGGTCTGGGGTGAGCAGCGTGAAGTACGCAATAACTACAACCAGCTGAAAGTAACCCTCCAGGAAACAGCGGCTCCAAACCGAACCTTCGATATAGTATTCAAAGCCTATAATGATGGTGTGGGATTCCGATACGAGTTTCCAGAGCAAGATGCTTTTGGTGAAGAAGTAGTCATCACAGAAGAAATGACTGAGTTCAACCTCACCGGTGACCACAAAGTGTGGTGGATTCCTGGTGACTGGGATATCTATGAGTACCTCTACACTGAAAGTAAATTTTCTGAAATCAATGCATACGAGCAGTTCATAGAAGGAGATCACCTGGGCCAGGTGTACCTTAATAGTAACTCGGTAAACACTCCGGTCACCATGAAATCAGATGATGAAATCTATTTGAGTTTTCACGAGGCAGACCTTACAGACTATGCAGGGATGACACTAAAAGTAGACACTGCTAACCTGGCTATGGTCAGTGAGCTAGTGGGTAACGACTCAGGTATTAAGGTCAAAACCTCCGCACCGTTTGTTACCCCATGGAGAACCATCCAAATCACAGACAGAGCAGGTGACTTATTGGAGTCGAAGCTTATTGTCAATCTCAACGACCCGAACGAACTGGGAGATATCGACTGGTTCCAGCCTATGAAATACATCGGCATCTGGTGGGACATGCACCTGGCCAGAAGAACGTGGGATTACGCCTCTGGCAACCATGGCGCTACTACCGAGTACACGAAAGAACTCATTGACTTTGCCGCGGAAAACGACATGGGCGGAGTGCTCGTGGAGGGCTGGAATACTGGCTGGGAGACCTGGACAGATCCCAACATGCGTGATACGATATTTGACTTTACTACTCCGTATCCGGATTATGACCTGGAGTACCTAGCCAATTATGCCAACAGTAAAGGAGTGCAAATCATCATGCATCATGAAACCTCTGGAGCCGTAGCTCGCTATGAAGAGCGCATGGATACAGCCTATCAGTTAATGAACAAGCTTGGGATTCACTCCGTGAAAACTGGCTATGTAGGTACCATCATTCCTGATGGCGAATACCACCACGGACAGTGGATGGTCAATCATTACCAGAATACGCTCGACAAAGGTGCCAAATACCAGGTGGCCATCAATATGCACGAGCCGATCAAAGCCACGGGCCTCAGAAGAACCTATCCAAACGCCATCTCTCGCGAAGGAGCAAGAGGTCAGGAATACAATGCGTGGGCCGGAGACGGAGCCAGTCCTCCATCTCACTTGCCAACCATCGCATTCACCCGAATGCTATCTGGACCATTTGACTACACTCCGGGTATCTTCAACCTGAGCTTAAAACCCTACAAAGAGAATCACCCGATCAAATCAACTTTGGCTTTACAGCTTGGACTATATGTCAATATCTACAGCCCCATCCAAATGGCAGCTGACTTGATCGACTACTACAAGGGCAACCCAGCGTTCCAGTTTATTCTGGATGTGGGAGTGGACTGGGAGCAGAGTAAAGTGCTAGACGGTGAGCCTGGAGACTTCCTGGTTACAGCCCGTCAGGAGAAAGGAACTGATGACTGGTTTGTGGGTGGTATGACCGATGAAAACGCCAGACCTTACACACTAAAGCTAGACTTCCTGGAAGAAGGAAAGACCTACACAGCTAAAGTGTATCGCGACGCAGATGACACCCACTACCTGGATAATCCTACGGCCATTGACATTGTGGAAATGGAAGTGAAAAAAGGAGATGAAATTTCAGTGAACATGAAAGAAGCTGGTGGATTTGCCGTTAGTCTTTTAGCTAAGTAATTAGCGAAATTCATATTAATCGTAACCCTGACCTCAGCAATGAGCGTCAGGGTTTTTTGTTTCACATTAGATTATTCACCCAGTAAGCCGAGTTGCTTCTTGGCGTTTTCGTTATCAGGGTCCAGCTCCAGCACTTTTTCATAGTTAGCAATGGCGTTGGTAGTATCTCCAGCCACCATCAGTGCTTCACCATAGCTGTCATAGACATTTGGGTCATGGCGATAAATGTAAGTGTTGAAGTGAAAAGCCACCAATGCCTCCTCTGTACGGCCCGACCGTAAGTACACATAACCCAGCGTATTGAGCTCAGAGCTTTTGCCTACCACTTTATATACTTTTTGAAAGTGGGCGTTCACATCCTTGTACAGGTCTTCACTTGACATCTCATTCAGTACACTCTGTAAATAAGTGGCCGCTCTGTAGCTTGGTTCTGGAGGATAGCCTAGTGCTATTTGTGCTACATCGGTGACTAGATCAGAGGCAGGAAACTCCACGATTCGGGCATATTCCTTATTGTTTTCCTTAAAAATAAATGTGGGGACACGATGGATATCCAAACCTGCTTCTTCATTATTTGGGCCTTGCTTGTACTTTTCCTGACCATCATAAAGCGCAATGAAATTCAGCTGATTACGATCAAGACCAAGATCATCCCACAAATGCAAAAACTTCGGTACCCAGTACTTGCTGTCACCACACCAGGTGCCGAGGTAAATATCAACTTCCGTGTCTTTTAAGCTCTTTTTCCATTTGTAATTGGTCAACTCAGTGGTGCAGTCATTGTAAGACTCATGGAACCAATCGCCATGGGCTTCTAAATCTGAAATGGTAATGGGGCCGCAGAGGTGCGTCTCGTCACGCTGGTTCACATAAGTTGCTGCTGACTGGGCATAAAGAAGTGATGCCATGCAAAACATGGCCAAAATCAAAATAGGTTTCATTTAGTTTGGTTTTGGTTTACCAGCTAAACGAAGGTGTGTGCCGAAAGGCTGTTAATGAAATGTTAAAGGTCTGGAATGGATCGATTTCAAATCAGTTCAAGTGAAAATCTCAAGCCCGCAGAACGCTATCCATGAGCATAAAGCATTCTCGATTTCTCTTTTTCTCCAAAAATGTGATAGTGACAGTAGGTCTCAATGAGCAGAGTTAGATTTCATAGAGAGATGAACCTCTCAAACTCTGATCTCTTCGAGTGCTCTGTGGTTGGAAATGGTGATTTTGTAGGGTAACCAGTGAAGTCGATACGCGAAAATCAATGCAGATTGTGCATCACCTTATTCTTATAGCTGACCACAAAAGCCACTCCCGTCAAAAGAATTACACCCAAAGATGCCACCAGTATGGAAGAAACCTCTGGAAGCTGAAGCGAAAATCCATTAAAGGCATTGGTCATTTTGGTGGACCATTCTGATAACGCACTAAAATCGAGGGTCGGGATGTCCAGATCGAAATAGGGCTTGCCTCCTTCTCCTTTATAAGCAAACAGTAAGTAACCAATTGTGGATAGAAAAACGGAGTAAATGACCCTCCAGGCTTTTTTACTGATCACTGGCTCATACTCAAACGCAGGACGAGCTTCAATAGAGCGCATGATCTCTTCTTTCAGGCTACCTTTTGGAGTGGTAGCTGACTGTTGGAAAAGCTCATTTAAAAACTGGTCCTCTGAATTCAATTGATTTTTCATGATACCCACTCGGTTATACCCATTCGGGTTAGTTCTTTGTTCAATTTCTTACGAGACCTGTGCAAGATAATCTTCACATTGGAATCTGTCAGCCCTGTGATCTCCATGATTTCTTTGATGGATTGTTCATTGTAATAAAATAATGTCACAATCCCTTTTTCATCATCTGACAACCCCTTCATGGCCTGGTTCAGGACAGCCCGCATATCTGAAAGTTCTGTCTGTTCATGCACGGTGTTGTCTTCAAACTGTCCGGAATGCTTGTCAATATCCACTAAAGACGGCTTGACTTTTCGCAACCTCGTCATGCATGCATAATATGCTATGCGCAGCATCCAGGTAGACAGCTTGGATTCATTCCTAAAGGTGCTCAACGAACGAAACACCTTCATGAAGGTATCCTGAGTCACTTCATGTGCTTCCTCCTCCTGACGTAAGATTTTCAGCGCGAAGTTATACACCTGCACCTGGTACTTATCCACGAGCTCACCAAAGGCACGGTGGTTTCCGGCCAGGATTTGCTCAATCAAATAGGTGTCGTCAGGTTGGTGCATTTATAGTACTTAGACTACCTAATGTACGAAGCGGTTACAGTTTTTTTCTAAATGTTGTAACCGATCTCCAAACCGTGTAGTCAATAAGGGCAAATCACGAAAAACTAAATCGACTAATATGGAACCAATGATTGTATTCCTGGCACTTTTCGCAACGATCTTCGGAATTGCCTATGTATTCCTAACTACTAGAAACAAAGAACGCCTTTCACTAATCGAAAAAGGAGCGGACGCCACTTTGTTTGAGCGCAAAGGCACCAAATTCTCGATTGCCAAGTTCATTCTGAACATTGCGCTACTATTTGTTGGAATTGGGATTGGAATATTTACTGGATGGGTAGCAGTAGAGTCCTTTGGTGAACTAAGATATAGCGAAGTATATATCATGTCAAGCGTGTTCGTCTTTGGAGGGTTTGGCCTGATCACAGGGTTTTTCGTTACCCGCAAAATTGAAAAAGCCGATAACCAATAAAAGGACATCTCCTTCGGTTAACCCTGACAAGCTCTGCCTCGTCAGGGGTTTTTTGTATCTTCCATATATGAAACTAAACTGTACCGTCCTCATATTGATCGTGGTAATGAGCTGCAGCACTAAAACCGAACCACAATCTGAAGTAGTCAATCTAGAAATTTCTCGACTGTCCTATAACAACTTTGAGGTCTCTCTGGAAGAACCATTGATGTTATCCATTACAGCCGATGATGAAACGCCGACTTCTTTAGGAATAACTACCAATCCGCAGCTAGGAGTTAAGTTCTCTTCCAATTTGATCGTCAAAGAGGTCGTAGATGGACGAGAAGAAGCTAAAAAAGACACATCTCACCAACTAACGCTTATGAAACTAGTGGATAATCAGTGGGAACTATTGGTGCCCTTACATACTTCAAAAGAAGCAGAAAAAATCAGCATTAATAATTGCGGCAACATCACCATGAGCTTGGATATGGAGGACGATCAGTTAGTAATGGACTACACTTATCGCCTGGCTATGAACGATTAGCCAAAACTCCTAAATACTGAATCCACGGTCCTACTGCTTCCCGATACTGTCTGGCCATCACTCGCGAAATCTGATGAATGTGTCCCAGGTCATGTACTGTCCAGGTAGCCAATAGTTGTTTTAAGGTGATCTCTCCGAACTCTGGATGAATCCCCACCATCTCCAGATCCAATGCCGATAGTTGGCTAGCCTTTAGCGTGTTTATATTTTCTTCTCGCAACTGGCTGAAGCCTTGGAGCAACTCCTGCATAGTTTTTCCAGCGCTTTCCTCAAATTGCGCAAACCGATCAAAGACCGGAAAAGGCTCTTGACTTCCTGCCAGTATCAACTGCATTCTGGGAATCCAGTCGGTCTTTTCTCCATGGATCAGGTGCCCCACCACATCAAACGGACTCCAGGTCTCCAGTCCTTCGTTACTCATCGTCCATTCTGCAGACAGCCCAGAAAGCAGAGTATGAAGTACTTGAGGGGTCCGTTCGAGTATCTCAATAGACTTTTCCAGATCAAACTGCATCTCAGTATTCTTTAAATGACTCATCTGCATAGCACCAGGCCCATTCTTCACCAGGCTCTGCTGAAATCACTACGGGATGCCCTGTTTCATGAAAGTGCGACGTAGCGTGCTTATTGGGTGATGAGTCACAACAGAGTGTCACTCCACAGGTCTGACAGGTACGCAGATGCACCCAGCGATCTCCTGATTTGATACACTCCTCACATTCGTAAGCTCTTGCCTCATGTGATACCTCAAAGTTTTCGAGGTGCGAACAGGCTTTTGTAGTCAACATAGTATTTCCGGTTAGTTTTCAGCTAAATATTCATGAACAAACTTGATAGCCATGGAGCCTTCACCTACAGCAGAGGCCACTCTGTTCATCGCTCCGGCACGTACATCTCCCGCTGCAAAAATGCCCGGGACGCACGTTTCCAAAAGAAATGGCTCACGCTCCAGTTTCCATACTTTCTTGAAGTTAGGATAGCGCATGAGCGCATTGCCAGTTTCAATAAATCCTTTTCCATCTTTAATCAGCGACATATCCAACCAATCAGTAATGGGCTTAGCACCAATAAATATGAACAGTGCTCCAGCCGGAACTTCCTTTTCCGTTCCGTTGGTCTTCAGCGTTAGCCTTTCCAGCCGTTCCTTTCCGGCCACTTTGGTGACTTCCGTGTGACCCAGCACTTGAATATTCGGCGTTTGTTCAATCTGATCGATCAGATACTGTGACATACTCGAGCTCAGATCTGGCTTTCGAATAACGATGTAAACTGCCCTGGCAAATTGCGACAAATACATTGCCCCTTGACCAGCACTATTTCCGCCTCCCACAATGTAGACCTCTTCGTTCATGCAGGCATTGGCCTCTGTGGTGGCTGCCCCGTAGTAAACGCCTGCTCCGGTAAAGTCATCTATGCCCTCGGCTGGGTGCTTTTTATAATCTACCCCGGTGGTGATGATCACACTCTTACTGTTGATCTCCGATCCATCAGCTAGTTGAATCAGTTTGTAGTTATCCTTCAAAGAAATAGCCTTTACTTCCTGTGGAGAGAGAAACTCCACTCCAAACCGGGAGGCTTGGCTGATCGCTCTTCTGGAAAGATCCGAGCCACTTAATCCTTTCGGAAATCCCAAATAATTTTCTATTCTTGAGCTGGTCCCAGCCTGACCTCCAGGCGCTCGCTTCTCAATCAAAAGTGAATTCAACCCTTCAGAACCACCGTATACTGCAGCTGCCAATCCTGCCGGACCAGCACCAATGATCGTCACGTCATACATGGTTTTGCTCGCCTGCACATTCATCCCGGTTTTGCTTCCCACCTCAGCTATTGTGGGTTTAGTCAGAAAAGATCCATCTTCAAAAAATACAGTAGGAAGCGATTTAGAATCTATGTGGTTGATTTGAAGAAGGTTTTTAGCGTCTTCTGAAGTTTCTACATCCAGCCATTGATAAGGAATCAAGTTACCACTGAGAAAGTCCTTAATGGCGTGAGAGTTCGGTGACCATTGATACCCCAAAATCTTAATCCCATCAAAATCAGGTTTGAAAGTGCTCTGCCATTCATCCAGCTGATCGTTGAGGACTGGATACATTTTCTCTTGCGGTGGGTCCCAGGGTTTGAGTAAATAATAATCTAACTGTACTTCATTAATTGCCCGTATGGCTGCATCCGTATCAGAGTAAGCTGTCAACAAAATCCGCTTCGCTTCAGGATAAAATGTCCTTGCCCGCTCCAAGAATTCTACACCAAGCATTTCTGGCATCCGCTGATCAGAGATAAATAGTGCGATGGTTTCACCTTTATTTTTTAACTCCTTTAGGGCCTCCAGGGCTTCACTGGCTGAATCAGTGGCCATGATTTTATAGTCACTCCGATACTCCGAACGGACATCTCGTTTGACAGCATTGAGTACCGCAGGGTCATCGTCGAGAAGAAATATGATGGGTTGTTTCATTGATTATACTTGTCGGTTAGGTGATAGGAAGACAAACTTTAAACGCTGTGCCGGATGCATTGGATTCAAAGGTAATGGCACCATTGTGCTGTGTAGTTACTATCTGGTGAACCACTTCCAAACCCAGGCCAGTGCCTTTGCCAATGTCTTTGGTAGTGAAAAACGGATCAAATATCTGATCTTGAATATCCTCGGGAATTCCCGATCCAGAATCTTTAATGATCACATTAATGAATTCTTTGTCTTGTACGGTTTTAATCAGGAGCTTTCTGGATTCAGCATTTTCCATGGCATCAATGGCATTGTCAATAAGATTCGTCCATACCTGGTTCATCTCACTGACCAGGATTCGTGGTTTGGCCAGGTTCGGGGAAAATTCCTTTTCAACTGAAATATTAGCCTTGCGCAGCTTGTGGCCGAGCATGTTCAGGGTGTTCTCGATTCCTTCGTGCAAATCCACGGGCTTTTTCTCCGGTGCCTGGTCCATGTGTGTATAGCTTTTCACGGAAGTGACCAGTGTGTTGATCCTTCCTGAAGCCTCCTCAATTTCCGAAACCAAAAGCTCTGTAGTCAGCACCTGATCCAGCCAGTTGAGGATGGGTCCCAGGTCTTTATCCTGTACATAATTCGTTAGATCATCCAGATCATCACTGTTGAATCCAAAAGTGACCAATGTATCTGTCAGCGACTCAGCATGGTCTATTTCATTCTCCTCCAACCAGTCCAGCAAATCATCCTCCAGTGAGGAACGCTCCATCATCGATAGTTTGGGTTTTGGATGCTCAAGCTTTGCAAAAAGCATCTCATTTACCGCATCCACTTGCTCATCGGTCATGTCAATTTTGATGACGCGTTTGAAGCCTTCTGGCAAGAGTTTTAAGTGGGATGAAAGTGATTGAGCACTTCGGACGATGGCCGCAGATGGGTTATTGAGCTCATGAGCCAGTCCGGCAGACAGTTTTCCCAATGCCATCATTTTATCATTCTGCTGCTGAGCTTTGGTAAACTGACGAATCCGGGAGCTCATGACATGAACCAAAGCAGTCGTCAACTCTTCCTGCTGAGTGATCATGTCGTGAAATCGGCTCTTCGGCAAAATCAGCACTCTGGCTTCCTGCATGACTTGTGCATACCCGTTGGCCACATCTGCCCGAGAATATGGTAAGTAACCAGAGATACTTCCAGGTACAAAATTGCCAATGACTCGAAACTGGTTTCCTTGCTTGGATTTAAGCACCACATTGCCCTCTAGCAATATAAGCAGCTTGTCAATCGGATCTCCAGGTTTGAACAAGTGGTCACCTTCCTGATAGGTCACTATCTGACCTTCATCGAGCAGCCACTGCAGTTGCTCGGTAGGTACATCCTTCAATGATTCAACTGCTTTTAACAGATCTAATGGGGCCATGAGATTTTTACTGGAGTTTACGTTATTCAATTTATTTGTTTGTCGGTTTAAAAACCAATGTCTTATGGACGACCTTCGACTAATCCGGTCAATCCGCTATCTTTCCATTATCAAAATTGTCCAATCAACGCATGAAAAAATTAATCGCCTTATTGCTGATGGTAGGATGTTCCTCCGTCTTTGCTCAAAAAAATGACTTGCTGCAGGTAGAGTCCTATCAACTCACCAATGGTCTAACTGTATTTCTCAATCCTGACAGTACAACTACCAAGGTCTTTGGGGCGGTGATGGTCAACGCTGGAGCTAAAAATGAAGACCCAACAGCAACGGGCATGGCACATTATCTAGAGCATATGCTTTTTAAGGGTACCGATCGAATGGGCACATGGGATTTCTCCTCTGAGAAGCCTCACCTGGACTCAATTAACTTGCTGTATGAACAGCTGGCTGATGCAAGTACTCCTGAGCGCAAGTCTGCGATCCAGCAAGAAATCAACAAGCAATCCATCGCTGCATCTACTTATGGTTTGCCCAATGAATTTGATAAGTTGCTCAAAAGCATTGGTAGCACAGGGGTGAATGCCTTCACCAACTATGAGATGACTTACTACCACAATTATTTCCCTCCGCATGAGATCGATAAGTGGTTGGACCTGTATGCCGAAAGGTTTGAGCGACCCATTTTTCGCTCCTTTCAGTCGGAGCTTGAGGTAGTTTACGAAGAAAAGAATCGTGCTGAGGACAGCTTCGAAAGGCGGGTGTTCGAAAAAATGGAGTCGCTGATCTTTCCTAACCTTCCCTATGGTCAGTGGTCCGTTTTGGGTACAACAGATCACCTGAAAAATCCATCCCTTACTAAAATGTACGACTTCTATGAGAAGAACTATGTGCCGGGTAATATGGCATTGATCCTAAGCGGCAACTTTGATAAGGAAGAAGTAAAGCCCAGCATCGAAGCACGTTTTGGTGATTGGGAAGCTCGAGAAGTACCAGTGCTGAACCTACCACAAGCCCAACCAATAAAAGGTGAGCGAGTAGAGAAAGTGCGGATCACCCCGGTGAAGGCTGGATTCCTAGGTTTCCAAACTGTTCCTTACAGACATCCAGACCGATATGCCATGGATGTCTGCGAATACCTGCTCTACAATGAAGGGGAAACGGGTTTTATCAATCAGATCGAGCTGAATAATGAAATGATCTATGCTGGCTCGTTCAATTCAGTCTACAATGATGCCGGAGCATTTGTGATCTTCTTTGTTCCCAAAATCCTCATTCAGAGTATTGGCAATGCCGAAAAGAAAATAGAGGCAGCACTGGAAAGAGTACGAACCGGAGACTTTTCAGATGAACTCTTGCAAGCAGCAAAAAATGAAATCAGCAGAAATTTTCAGGAAAGCCTGGAAGACCTGGAAGAAAGAAGTGTGCTCATAGGAGGCGCTTTCAACGCAGGGCTTAGTTGGGAGGAAGTACTTGCTTATCCTGAAACAGTGCAAAATATTACCAAAGCTGATATCCAGCGAGTGGCCAATGCCTATCTGGGCGACAATCGTGTGAAGATGATCTCCAGAACCGGGTTTCCTAAAAAAGACAAACTGGACAAACCCCCTTACAAACCGGTGGTAACAGAGCAGGAAAAAGAATCGGCCTATGCCCAATCCTTTGAAGAGATTCCGGCCAGACCATTTGAACCACAGTTCCTCGATCTGGAAGAAGATGTAGAGCGAACGAAGCTCTCAGGCGGTCATGAATTGATTGTCTCTAAAAACCCGATCAACAATGTGTTCAACCTGGAACTAAGGTTCAAAAAGGGAACCATTAACGAACCAAAGCTGGAATACGTAGCAGCAATAGGCACACTCTCAGGTGCCGGGGACTACAGCATGAATGAGCTTAAAAATGCATTCGCCAGCATTGGTAGCACCTACAGTGTGTACGCCGGACTGAATCATTTTGTGGTGGAGATCACAGGTACCGAGAACAATCTGGAAGAGGCACTAAAACTTGCCAACATTTTGCTCACCGATATCAAACCAGATGATAATTCACTAAAAGTCCTTTACAACAGTGAGAAGACCGAACGCAAACTAGAAAAGCGCACTCCACAGTCCTTGAGCGTAGCTCTGCTCAATTATGCTTCGTATGGAGAGGAGTCCTATTACCTCAAACGCTTCGGACAGAAGCAAATCAAAAAACTGGATGCTGAGGACCTGAAGAACGATTTCCTGGCAATCATGAAAAACTACCAGGCGGAAGTGATCTTCTCTGGAAAGACAAATACCTCTGAATTGGCAGATTTATTAATTAAGCATCTGGACTTAGCTGAAAATGGTACCGCTAACAAAATGCAGGTGCGAGAGATGCAACCGGTGAGCAAACCACAAATACTCTTTGTAAACAATAAAAAAGCGGTACAAAGTCAGGTGTATTTTTATATGCCTGGTCCTCCAGTCACCAGGGAGGAATATCCATATCACCAGGCCTTTAACCAGTACTTCGGAGGTGGTTTTTCTGGGTTAGTCTTACAAGAAATCCGAGAATACAGGTCACTTGCTTACTCAGCAGGAGGCTGGTACCAAACAGCTCCTTTAGAAGGGTCAAAAGCTCGCTTGCTCACCTATATTGGGTGCCAGGCCGATAAAACTACTGATGCCATTGCCGTGATGAAAGGACTAATCGAAGACATGCCGCAGAAAGCAGAACGCATTCCTTCCTTACGCAAAAACCTGCAGTTAGAGACCGTCACTGAATACCCGGATTTCAGAAATATCCCGGATCAGGTGATCAACCTGGAGCTTAGAGGTTTTGATGAGGACCCCAATAAGAAAGCGTTTGATACCTACGCGGAGTTATCGATGGACGACATCTATCAGTTCTATGCCGAGCGAATCAAGGATAAGCCGTATACAATTACCGTATTGGGAGATTCACGCCGCATCAACCTGGATAAACTACGGCAGCTAGGTGATGTGGTAGAGCTGGATTATGACGACTTCATGACGAAATAGCCATGAAGAAGTTCCCAATCGCATTCGGAGTTCTCCTATTGATTGTTGGAGGTATAGTGCTCCACATACTGATATCAGGTGGGTTTTTTCGTGAAATAAAACCAGGCTATAGTGGGAACATCAGCAGAATGATCGGTGTAAAAGGAGCCGAAGACCTGGCAATTTCCAGAGAAGATTCCTTTCTGATCATCAGCAGTGACGATCGGGCGGCGCGGTTTCACGGGCGTCACCGAGAAGGTGGTCTGTACAAACTCGATCTCAAGAACCCTGAAGCAACTCCTGTGCTGCTATCGGGAGCGATAGATTTTCCATTTTTCCCTCATGGTATCTCCATGCTCAAAATTGACTCTGGTGTCTATAAGCTCTGGGTAATCAACCACCCAAGGAGAAATCATACAGTAGAAGTCTTCAAGTTATTTGGTGATACTCTGGTTCATGAACTTACCCTGGAGGACGATGCCTTGGTGAGCCCTAATGACCTGATTGCCATCAACGAAGATCAATTTTATGTAACTAATGACCACCAGTATCGGTATGGCTGGAGGCGAATAGCCGAAGATTACCTGGGTCTGGCGCTTTCGGATGTTCGGTTTTATGATGGCACTAACTATACCAAAGTTGCCGATGATATTGCTTACGCTAACGGCATCAACTACGATGCGGACCGAAACTTGCTCTTTGTTGCTTCTCCAAGAGGGTTTCTGGTAAAGGTGTTTGAGCCAAAAGAAACAGGCGAACTGGAGTTCATCGAAGATATTGATACCGGAACAGGTGTGGACAACATCGAATTTGATGCAAATGGTAAACTCTGGATTGGGTGTCATCCCAACCTGCTGGCTTTCGCCAAATACGCCTCAGGTAAGGCGGGTTATTCTCCATCAGAGATCATTATCATTGATTATCGTGCGGAGGGCGACTATTCTGTTGAGTCTGTCTTTATAGATGAGGGTGAGTTGATTTCTGCCTCCACCGTCGCGATTCCTTTCCATAACCAGGTTTACATAGGTAATGTGATGGATGATGAGCTCGTTGTTTGGAAACCATAAAAACCCTGAGCTCCAAATGAGCATCAGGGTTCAGACTTGGAAAATTATGGTTCCTATCCTTTTCTCAGAAAAATATCTCCACTGATTGTTTCTAGCTCCATGGGGATTCCACCATTATTGATTCTACCTTTCACCTTCATTCCCACTATCTGTCGCAAGCCGTCTTTTCCTTCTGGGTAGGCTATATTGAGATCTGAGTAAATTTCTCCAGAGATGGTTTTTGCATCGAAATCAATACCCTCAGTAGAAGGCACAGAGATATCGATATCTCCGGAGATAGTTTTCAACTTCATGTCTCGTGGATAATTGGTTAGGATAAAGTCACCACTGATGGTATATGCATCCACCTTCATGTTTTTAGGCATGTACACTGTATAGTAGAGGTCCGTTTGCCAGCTGCAGTTGTTATCCTTGCGGTCTATCTTGTCCCACATGTCCTTATCCATTTCGATGGTAATGGATCGTGAAGTTTCACGCTTCTCCAGGGAGAAAATATGGTCGTATTCGCCATCGTTGATTGAGACGCTGACTTCCACATAAACTTCCTGTTTGTCCCAGGTCTTTACAGTGATTTCATCAGCAAAGTCAAATTTCAACTCCAGCAGGTCCTGATCGCTGACCGTGGCTCTTTCGGTCACTTTGGTCTGGGCAAATCCCACCCAGGTAGCTGTTACAAACAGCGCAGTTAAAAGATTTTTCATGATTTTAGATTTTTTGTTTCTTACTTCTTGCGGATGTACACGTCCCCGCTGATGCTTTTCAAAGTGATTTCTACCCCACCTCCATTGAGTGTTGCTTCCGAAGACATTCCTCCACCCAGTCGTTTCATTTTTTCGTCATTACCAAACTGGAAGTCCATGTCAGTGTAAATCTCACCAGAGATGGAGCTTAGCTTAAAGTTGCCCTTGGTGCTGGCTGGAAGCGTCACATCCACATCTCCGCTCGTTGTTGTAATCGATGTTGGGGTAGCTTGACTGATGGTAGAAAAATCAACCTCAATGTCACCACTCAATGAATAGGCTACTAAAGGACCAGTAATATTCTTAAGGTCCAGGTCCCCATTCTGTGTTTTTACCTCCACCTCGTTGGATAGTCCTGTGGCTGAAAAGTCTCCCCCTTGCCAGGAGTTAAGATCCACTTTGAGCTTGATATTCTTGGGTACTTTGAAGTAATACTCTCCGTCCGCCTTTTTACTGGCTCCAGAGATCTTGATGAGGTTTCCTTCTTGCTGCACACTCAGGCCTATTCCTGTATTTTCTGGTCCAGTAGCTGACAGAGGTTTGAGTCCCTTTGCTTTTTCAGGAATCCCTTCATAGTCATCAGTTTCGATGCTAATCTCACTACCACTCGTACCCTCTATGATCACGTCTGCATACAGGTTCTCAATGACGATAGTCGTCTGTGACACATCTCCTTTAGGAGAAAGCTTGTATTCCTTAGCCATTTGGCTGAAGCCCAAAAAAGTCAGGCACATCAGCGCGGATATTATGGTTATTTTTTTCATTGTCTTTTCGGTTTGTCTTTTGAGTTTTGAAAATTTGATCTATTCCAATTGGCCTAATTGAATGCTTTATTAGATGAGAATGTCCAAAGCAATTTTCGCTTGCTTTTTCACCTCTGGGTTGGTCGATTCCTGATCCAACAAATGTCTTAGCGGCTTCACAGCCTGTTTTTCTTGCGCCTCGGCTAGAATGCTGATCAGTGAAATTTGAATCAATGGGTCTGTTTGAATTTCCAGGGATTCTGCCATCCGAGTCCGCACAGTCTCCTGGTCCATGAAGCGCACCAGAGCTTGTGCAGCCGCATAGCGCACATTCGGACTTTCATCGGTATTCAGCGTTTTGAATAATGAGCTCAATAATTTTTCACTATAAACAGGTTTTTCTGATTCAATTCTGTTGACCACCTGGAGGCGCTCACTGGCAGATGCCGGATTCAGTGCATTCACCATGGACACTTCTTTCAGTATCTCTAGCTGTGCCTTCAAAGCCACCAGCTCCTCAGACTGATCATCTGCAGAAAACTTACCAATGGAAAACCCCAAAACCAGCAGTGCCACCGCGGCAGCTACCTGCCACCAGGCAAATGATCCTGATCGGTTTTCTTTGGCGACCTCCTCGGCAATAGCCGTGCTGACCTGAAACTGGACGGCATCAGGCACTGGTACCTCTTCCATTTGATCCATCGTTTTAATTACCTGCTGGTACTGTTCCAGCTCAGAACTGCAGTCTTCACAGGTGTTCAAGTGGTGGCTTAGCTCCTGTTCTAACTCACCTGTTTCCAGGTATTCAATAATTTCTTCTTCTGTGATATGTCTCATCCTCTGGTCAGTTGAGGTTCTTTTCTATTTCAAAATAAATTTCCTTAAGCTGCTTGATGGTACGATGGACCTGCACTTTGATGGCGCTCACTGACGTTTCCCTCAGCTCGGCAATCTGCTCGTATTTCATGCCTTGAAACTTGCTGAGCACTAACAGCTCCCGTTTGTCATCGGGCAGTTGCTTCATGGCCAGCATCAAGGTCTGTTCGCGTTCATATTGTAGCTCATCTTGATGGTCTTCCTTTTCTGGAAGCACTTCTACCGGATTGAACCGATCAGAGTGTACTTTCATTTTCTTAAAATGATCCTTCACCTGGTTGCGAGCGATCTGAAACAGCCACGTCTCGAAACTATTTCCGGCTTTGTACGACTTCCGATACTTCATCACCCGGATGAAGGTATTCTGAGTCAGGTCCGCACTATCGGCCGCATCCATCGTTGCCCTCAGAAAGTAGTTGTACACACGCTGTTGATAGCGGATCACCAGGGCATTGAGCATGTCTAGTTGCCCACGTTGCACCGTCATCATTAACAGCTCGTCACTTGCTTCGCTCAAGTTCTAATTCAGTTTAGATTTTTGTGAATTCGGATAAGTTACCTGAAAAGGAAAGGAAGGTTACAGGGGTTTGAGAATTTTTATCAGCTTCAGAATGTTTCTTGTTCAATGTCGAATTATCATTACATTTAGACTATGACTCGAATCAAAGAAAGACTCATTGGCAAAATTCAGGAAAGTGAAGACCTTGAACTTCTCGAAGATATCTTATCTATTCTGGATGAGAGTTCAGATGAAGTCATCCGATTAACTACCCACCAAAAATCAAGTGTTGAGAGTTCTCTAAAAGATATAAATGAGGGTAGGGTACTGAGTGAGAAAGATTTCGAAGACAAAATGAATCAATGGTCAAGCGAATAGTTTGGACACAAACTGCTATTCAGGAATTGGAAGAAACTCTTGATTACTGGAAAAAGAACAATCAATCAACGACTTATCCCAAAAAAATTCTTGGTAATTTGAAGTATGTTCTGAGACTCTTGAAAAAACACCCTCATTTAGGTCTACCGACTGATTATCCGAATGTCTGCGCACGAACTTTTATGAGTCATTTTCAAATAATTTACTCAGTGCGGCAGGATGCCATTTTTATTTTAAGTTTTTGGGACTCCCGGCAAGACCCGGAATCAAATAGATACACCTAATACTGCGTCTGATATATCAACACAGCGATCCCAAGGAACACAGCCGCTACCGAAAATATGTAAAACAGGTTAAGCACGATCAGGCGCCACCAGGTAGCAAACCACCCTTTGTCATAAACCCGCTTAAGGGAAAGCAACAGGTAGATTTCCGTGATCCCGATACAGCCAAGCAATAGTTGCTGATTTACCCCATACATGGAATCGAAGACATAGGTGGTCAAGAGAATGTAAAGGGTAAACAACAAGAGAACGAATGCGTGAAAATGGACTGAGTAAATAAAGGAGGACAAATAGAACCGTCCTTTCTGCCGAAAGAGGATGTATGTAAAAAAGGCAAAAAGCGGAAGAAGAAAGAAAAACAGTCTCGGCATCCAGATATCAAAATACGCATCGAAGAAAGCTGCGTCCAGGTTTTCTCCCTCGAGCTGAATCGGTTCTTTACTACCACTGAGGAAGAGAAAAAAGAAAATACTAATGAAGATATACATCCGCAAAGGAGGAATGTATCGGACTCTTCTTCCATCCAGGTATTCATTGGTCAGAAAACCCGGCTTAATTAGTAATGGTACCACACTACGAATGATCTTGGAATCGAAGGTGAAATAATCTCCCAGAAAATCCACAATGAACTCCTTAAAATAAATGACGCGTTCTTTGTGCTCTTGTCCACAATTAGGACAGAAATGATGAGTGGTTTCTAACTGAAACCCACAATTCTTGCATATTTTAGTGGTATCCTTCACCTTTAGGTAGATTCAAAACGAAAATAAGGGGTTGCACCACTAAATGAAAACTTTTTGCCTGGTATGCTTCTGTTTGATAGCGATTGGCTACTCAGCTTCTGCGCAGAAGATCGTGGTGGATTCCTCTTTTGCCAGTGCGTATAAAAAGGCGGAAGTAAACAAGGAACAGCAAATGGCCGCTCCGGTCGAAGAAGAAAAAGTGGAGTCCTTCGGTGATCTGGTAGGCAAAATAGGTGAAGGTATCTGGAAGCGTCTGAAATACCGCCTCAATCTGGAAGGAGTCCAGGAAAGCCTGGAAGCCAAGAAAGAAAAGTTTACCGGTGGTAAAGATGAGGAAGAGGATGAAGACAAGGAAGGTTAGACCTTGTGAAAATCACTGATCTTATTGAGGTGTACCACCGTTTCGCCCTGAGCCGCCGGATCAAACATGGGATCAAAATCAGCATCAAAAACTAGCTCATCCATATTGTATTCGTGAATTTGATGTACATAGGTGTTGAACGTGTCATCATACCCCTTCAGAATGATCAGGAACTCCGCTCGCTCATCGCTCAGATCTAGCATCCCTTTGCCAAATATTGGACTGTTTTCATCTATCGGGTGTACAATGGTCCAGGGCAGCGGAAACATATTGATGAAATTGATCTCCAGGTCCAGCGACATGTAGCGCCGCTTCACGTCTTCACCATCCTTTTGTAAAAACGAGTACATCACGCGTGCTTCCATGTCGATGAGTTGACTCTCCCGCATGTTGGCAATTCTAAACTTGAGGCCTTTTGCACCTCGATACGGACTAATCAGTATTTTCTCACTAAATGCGATCTTAGACCGAGCTTTAGAAAACCTCCCATACAGGATACCAGTGGCAAATGCAAAGCCTAAAAGACCTATCATGGCCTCTACAGCAGCCACAAAACTAGTTAAAGGTCCGACCGGACTAATGCGACCGTAACCCACCGTAGTAAGGGTCTGAGTAGAAAAGAAAAAACAATGAGTAAACTCATTGAGTGAATTGTCATTATATTCGGTAAGGTATTCGATCCCGATGAGGTAATAGATGGTACCAAATAAGGTGTTGACCAGGAAGTACGAGAGTGTGACGAAAACAAAAAACCGCGACCAGGACATATTGATCAGCCAGTGATACAATGAAAACCCGCTGAGTCCCGCACCGCGATTGATTACATTGAACTGACCATCTTTACTAATAAAGCGATCGGTAGAAAGCCGTTTGGTTCCCAGACCGAGCTCACGGAACCGTTCGGAAAGATTGTTGGTGCGTTTGTTTCGTGCCACTAGTGAGTTTTGAGAATCAAATTAACGATTCTCATCAAAATATGGTTATTGAAACCCGGTCATTTAACGGTTGATTGCATGAGAAATGAAAGATTGACACACCTTCGGAGTCTGTCGGACGATGTAGAAGGTTTATTTGTCGAAAGGGTGATGCACCTTTTACAATCTACGAGTAATTTACATTGATTAACAACGAATAATACAATTTTAACTAAAATAAAACATATCCTTACTGGAGAGCTACCTGCTCACTTCACCGAGAAGGAACGAGCCAGAATTCTTGCAATCAATATTTTCGGAATTGTGATTGTCCTAGTGTGTTTGGTGTATTCTGTGGTATTCCAGCAAATCGAGGAATATATGGCTAGCTACATCACGTTATCCGTGGTGTTTGTCTGCCTCATGCCCATCACACTCAACTATCTGGGCAAATACGATTTTGCCAGGTGGTTGTATGTTTTCTTTTCCCCTATTCTGATCTTCTACTATAGTTCATTGCTGGGCAAGGAGTTTGGGATTAGTTATTTCTTTATCGTGGTATTTGCACTTCCATTTGTCTTTTTAAAGCCTACTGAGAAGGTACTGGCCACTATTTTTTTTGTTTACAATTGTGCCTGTATGTTTTTCCATGAGTTTGGCGATGTACAGTTCATCAAGCCGATGGTATTCTCAGAAACACTAGCCATCGCTGTAAAAGTCACCATTTTTAGCATGGTGATCTTTTTTGCCTTTGTGCTGTTCTTTGCCTTCTACCAGACCATTATCAAAAACGAACAACGGCTCATTCAAACCAATACGGAGCTTGAAAAGGCTTCACAGGTCAAGCAAGAGTTTTTGGCCACAATGAGCCATGAATTGCGAACTCCTCTCAACGCAGTGGTGACCATCACTTCGCTGCTGGATGAAAACCCCAACCATAAGGACCGCCTTACTTTTCACAAACTGCTTAAGCATTCAGCACACAACTTACTTTCTATTGTCAACGACATTTTGGACTTCAGTAAGCTGGAAGCCAACAAAATGCAGCTTGAACTCCAATCACTAGAAATCAGGGATGTACTGAAAAAAACACTGGAGATGTACACTACCCTGGCAGAAGAAAAAGGACTTGCACTAAACCTGAACATTGAAGAGGAGGTAGGCAAGGTCTATAAACTGGATGAAATCAAACTTGGCCAGATCATTGGAAACCTGATCTCCAATGCCATTAAGTACACTACTCAGGGAGAAGTCACCCTGAATGTACAGCGCTACAGAAGTGAGGGTCTCTTTGATGAGTTATACTTTGAGGTAATAGACACCGGGCAGGGGATTTCGGCTGAAGATCTTGAAAACATTTTCGAAAGCTTTAGCCAAATCAAATCAGTGCTCACACGCAACGAAGGTGGTACTGGGCTTGGACTGGCTATAGTCAAAAGGCTACTGAGCCTGCATGGTAGTGACATTGGCGTAGAAAGCCAGCCTGGTATAGGTTCCAAATTCTACTTTTCACTTAGGCTGAAAAGTATGTCTAAAAGCAACAAGCCTGAAAATCAGAAATTCCGAATCACTGAAAACAAGAACGTACTTTTGGTGGAAGACAATGCTGTAAATGCTATGGTAGCCACCAAGCTGTTACAAAACTGGGGCTTGAAAATCGAAACAGCCGCTAATGGTGAAGTAGCCGTAAACGCGTGTTCTGAAAAAACCTATGATGTCATTCTCATGGACCTGCACATGCCAATAATGGACGGTTTCACAGCGGCTAAGACCATACGCGAGACTGATAACCCCAACAAGTTTGTTCCTATTTTTGCATTGACAGCTGATGTAAATGGGGAAAACAACCTGGATTACAACAAATATTTTGATGGGTTTATCACCAAGCCTATTCAGCAGGAGAAGCTCCACCATGCACTCATGAGTCGACTGACCAAATAATTCATAACTGCTTCGCTCTTATTTTTGTCATTATTCGTCTTTTGGATGATATCTTTATCGCTTAAGAAAATCTCCAATGGACACATCATTCAATATTCCTTCTTTTAGACAAATCGCCAGAGAAAGTTTCTTAATGCTTCTGGGTGTGTTTTGTGCCGCAGTGGGGTTGGAGAGCTTTCTGCTTCCTAATGATGTGCTTGATGGAGGCGTAACCGGTATTTCACTGTTGATGGCCATGATTACTTCAGGTCGTCCTTCCATCTATATCTTCCTGATCAACATCCCATTTCTCATACTCGGGTGGTTTCAGATTGGTAAGTTCTTCGCCATCAAGAGTTTCCTTACTATTTCTTTGCTGGCCATTGTCATTTACAATTTTCATTTCCCGGTTATAACAGATGACTCCTTGCTGGTAGCAGTTTTCGGTGGATTCTTTCTTGGTTTGGGTATTGGGTTTTCTATCCGTGGTGGAGCAATTATTGATGGTACGGAGGTGCTGGCCATCTACCTGGGTAAAAAAACAGGCTTTTCCGTAGGAGAACTTATTCTCATTTTCAACATCATTATCTTCTCCGTAGCGGCTTACTTGCTGTCTATCGAAACAGCGCTATACTCGATCATCACTTATTTTGCGGCATCTCGTACTGTAGACTTTGTGCTGGAAGGGTTTGATGAGTACATTGGTGTTACGGTCATTTCTGACAAACATGTAGAGGTGAGAGAAATGATCCTCAATACACTCAGACGTGGAGCTACCATCTACCATGGCAGCAAAGGATTTAGTGTGATGCAACAGGAAGAAGCACATACTAACATCATTTACACTGTGATCACTCGCCTGGAGCTGGCTCGATTGGAATCAGAAATTCACCAGATTGATCCAAGTGCGTTTATCGTCATGTCCAAGGTGAAAGACATCCGTGGTGGCATGATCAAGAAACTGCCACTGAAAAAGCTGAAGAAGAAATAATCAGCTATTGCCTTCCAACCAGTTTTTGAAGTATGCTACTTTTTCCCGACTTACAATTATTTCCTTTTCCAGATTTGCACAAGTTTGTATCTTCAGTCGGCTATTGGTGAAGACCGTGACATCCCTCACCGCGTCAATATTGACTAAATAGGTGCGATTAACTCGAAAAAAATCTTTTGGATCCAACAACTGCTCCAAATCCTCCAGTCGGTAGTCAATGATGTATTTACGATTATCGGACGTCAATAGATAAACCGTGCGTCCATCGGCAAAAAACAGATCCACCTCTCCGGTAGGAACCGTTTGGATGTGTTGACCATGCCTGACCATAAATCGGTCTTTGTAGGTTGGTCTGGCCAGTTCTTTGATTGCCCCAGATACGTTGGGTGAATTGGTCCATTGCTTCATGTCTACAAACTTGCGCAAGGATCTGGACAGATCCGTAAAAGTGATCGGCTTTAACAGGTAATCAATACTATGATGCCTGAAAGCATCCAGAGCAAACTCATCAAAAGCAGTAGTGAAGATAATGGGCAGCTGAACATTCACCTGGCTGAAGATTTCAAAACTGATCCCATCAGACAGTTGTATGTCTACAAATAGTAAATCCGGCAACTGATCGGCCTGCCGAAACCAGTCTATGGCGGACTGCACACTGCGCAACTTCTCCACTACCTCGATTTCCGCATCGTACTTCTCCAAATAGCGCACCAGTTTATCTATCGCTGGTTGTTCATCCTCAATGATCAGAACTTTCATGGTGCCAAGGTTAGTTTGGGTATGGAATAGACGTATTTATCTGTTTGTTTGTTCAGTTTTACTTCCTCTTCTGAATAAAGTCGATAAGACTTGTGAAGTTGGTCCATCAGGTTAGCTGTATTATCGGCCATGTCCAGTTGTTTGATAAATCCAGCCGAGACTCTTAGCAGTTCGTCCTCCTCATTGAGCTCCAGAACCAATGGGTTCTCAGGGCTGACTATCGCCTGCTTGAGTGTCGTTTCTAAGATTTTGAGTAACACTCCTGGTACCACCAAAAAATCAGAATGGACCGATGAGGTGGCTTCTATGGTCCTGGCCGGCAACTCATTCAGCAACCTGACAAGACCATTCAGGGCTTCTACCTCTAGGGCAATGCTCACCAATTCCTTTTTGCGGGAGAGGACATATCGGTAAACAACCGCCAGAAGGTCTAGTAGTTCTTCTGCTCTGTTGATGTCCGTGCGGGAGAGGACAATCAGCTGTTCCAGGCTTTCAAAAAGCAACGCAGGATTTATCCCGTCTTTGAATTGACTAAATTCCTCCACCAAATGCTGTTTCAATTCCTGCTCCTGTTGGAGTTTGAGGTCGTGGGACTTCTTAAGGATATCATACATGACAAACAACGAAAGATAAATCCAGCTAATCATCATAAAAATGGCATTGAAGATGATCAGTTCTGACTGAGCTGGGCTGAACCCGAGTACCTGTTCGAAATAAAGAAATAGGCTGCCCGTGACCACCACCAGCACCATCACAGTACATATCAGGAAGGGTAACGACAAGCCAATAAATGTTGGAGCCAGCCAATGAATTCTGGACAGTGTCATGATAATAAGTCTGGAAAACTCGTGTATCAGGTAGGACAGACCCATGCAGAAATAAAGCTCTTGCCCCAGAAACAACTCATCCAGTGCTGTCACATTATTGTTGATCAGAAGAATCAAAAGGTACACAATGGTCCCACTAAAAAGAGGGCTTATGATCCGAAAGAGCGGCTTATGAATGAAGAGCCTGTTCATAACACGGGAAGCTTTACAGTAAACTCCTCTGCCGACTTCACCTCCACGGGTTTTCCACCCAACAATTGGTAGCGCTCTTTGATATTTCGCAAACCGACCTTGAAGGATGTCACTTGTTTTGGTGGTGCAGTGATATTGTTCGTGACTTGCCACCATCCTCCATTTCTCGAAACAACAATTTCGAGTGGTTGCTTCTTGCCAATTTGGTTATGCTTCAAAGCATTTTCGATCAGCAACTGTAGCGTAAGAGGTGGCATCTGAACCTCCGTGAGCTCAGACACATTGTCCAGCTTCACACTGATAGAACCACCAAAACGCTCTTTTACCAATTCTACATTTGCCTGCACAAAAGCCCATTCTTCCAGAAAAGGGACTAGTTTCTTATCATAGGTTGGCAAAGTGTACTGATAGACCTTGGCCAGGTTGCGGATGTAAGTCTCTGTTACTTGAGGCCCTTTGTGAAGTAGAGACGAAATGGTGTTGAGGCTGTTAAACAGAAAATGTGGTGTAAGCTGGGACTTTAATGCAGCAAGCTGCAAATCCACCTGACGAGACTCTAGTTGTACAGCATCCAGCATGCTTTGTTGCAGATATTGATAGCTAGTGATTACCAAATAGACCACTGCAAAAAGAAGAACCGCTACAAAAGACAGAATCGCCAGCTTCGTATAGACTCCATCCGAAACGGATAGCTCTAAGTATCCTTCATGGAATGTAAATAAATACAACGCTGAAGTACCAAAGACCACTGCAGTATTTCCAACTATAGAACAAAGTAGGTTTAGGCCCGGGCGCTTGTGCCAATGCGTAACTTGAGCAAGCCATTTTGATAGCCAGATGACCAGATAGGCAACAAGTACACCCACAGCAGCCGATAAAAAGATGACGTGCCGGTAAGTATACCACAGATCGGGCTCATTGTAAAACAGAAAAGTGAACAGTAGAACACCGATCACTCCGCCAATGATAAAAATAGCCAGATGTTTTTTCAAAGTTTGGCTGATATGTGATGAAGTGGTATTCAAAGTCAGTCGCTCTCTCTAGACAAGATACCACGACGAACTCTAAAATCAATAGTCAATGGCTTTCATGGCTTTACCATAGTAAGTGTCCGACGAAATCTGTCTAGCTGCACTTCTATATGCTTCCTTTACTTCGTCGCTCATGGAGTTAACCTGACGAGACAAAGCCATAAGCCCATTAGACAAGTAATGATCTGATCCAATGTGACTTGCTGCACCTAATAATTTTACCATGTTAGACTCGGTCAGGCTCTTTTTGGCGGCCTCTTCCAGCACGGTCGTCGCATAGTGATCAGAACCTATTCTCCCTAAAGCAGTAACGAATGCCTCCATTGATCGGCCGGAGAGATCCTGCCTCCTAACTGCGGTCTTCAGCACTTCACTAAGATAATGGTCAGAATCCATTGAGTTACCAGCCAGGTCAAACAGCACAGTCAAGGTTGACTCATCCTGCGCATCCTGTAACAAGTCTATCAATATGCGGGACATGTAAGTGTCGGACTGGATATCGCTGAAGGAGCCCAACACCATCTTCAAAGCATTAGCATTGAGCGTTCTGCTCCCAAGGAGCTCGGAATACACATTGCTCTTATAATGATCCGATTGTATATAATTTGATACCTGGGTGAATTGAGAGATTCGGCCAGCGGATAGCTCTTGAGTCTTTATGACAGTGATCAAGACATTGGAAAGGTAATGGTCAGATTGGATATCCTTTGACTCACTAAGTAGTGCAGCCATTTGATCATCATCCAGCTTTTTTCTTTCCATGATTTCTATCAGTGCATTGGACTTGTAATGGTCAGACGCTATACCATCAGATCCCTTGATTAGTTTGGTAAGTTGTGCTCCTTTGATTTCATCACTCTTAGCCACGGCCATCAGTACATTCGTTTTGTAATGATCGGACTGAATGGCATCAGCAGCTGATACATAGTTGTCCACTGTTTGAGCAGTCAGTCCATACCTTTCCAAATAGCTCATTAGAATCTGGGAGAGGTAGTGATCAGATCCAACCGTCTCACCTGCAATAGCAAGCATTTTAGACTGGTCGGCGTCTGTAAGGTCTTTCTGGAATGCCAGTTTGAAATACGTGTGTTTGACATAATCACCTTCCAGCATACCCAGTTCCTTCACCAAAGCAGCTGATCCTCCCTTTCCATAAATCCTGTCTACACGAGACTCAGCGGCTATGGTAGTACTCCGCACCAGGCTTGGCAGCACTTCTGCCAGCCACTTTCGTCCTTCTGGTTCCCAGTCCTGCTCGGACCATCCCACAAAATACCTTTTGGTCAGTCCATCTCTATCTGATTCAATTTTGATTTTGCGCGAAGAGCCAAATGATGACTTGGACAGCTCGAAATAGCCACCTCTTGATATCCCCACAATGTCCGTGTCGTCATCTGATAGGTCGATCTCACCATCGTACTCTACATCGAAGGAGCCATCCAGGTTTTTGACCTTATAGGTATTCTTCCCATTGCTATTGGTAATGTTGAAAGCCAGCTTCGCCTCGGCAGTGAAAGCAATTGCCGCCAGCGAAAGTGCTGTGAGTAGGGCAATTAAAAGGTTCTTGTACTTTGAGTTCATTAGATCTTTAGGTTTTTGATAATCCAAAGATGTCAACTCAAGTCCTTCCTAAAAAAATCAATGTATTCAACTGTTGAGAAAATGTACTGAATTGTAAAATGCGCCTAATCTATACTGGAAAATAGGTTTGGCTCCAGCCAATGGCGGACATATTCGCCTTTTGGATCGTACTTTTCTGCCTGATTGGGCACATTAAAATACCGGTTTTCTCTTGGGTCGTTTCCCACTCCAGCCACATAGATCCAGTTACCCCAGTTGCTGCAGACATCATAGTCGGCTAGCTGCGACTCAAACCATGCGGCACCCCACTTCCAGTTGACACCTAGATCCTTGACTAGATAACTCGCCACATTTTGACGGCCTCTATTCGACATAAAGCCTGTTTTTAGCAGTTCCTGCATGTTTGCATCTACAAATGGTTGGCCAGTTTTACCGAATCGCCATTGCTCAAAAGATTCTAGATCATCTTTGAGACCAAGGTTAACTTCTTTGATTCCAGTTTTGAAAAACACTTGTTTCCCATACTTCAAGCATACAAACCGAAAATAGTCTCTCCAGATCAACTCAAACACCAGCCAATATGTGGAAATGTTCTTTTTACGCTCCCGCTCATATCGCTGGACTTCATGATAGATACTTCTCGGGGAAATGCATCCATGAGCCAGCCACGGACTGAATTTGGAGGAATAATCTTCACCCAATAAGCCATTTCGTGTCCATTTGTAATTTTTTAGTTGATCGGTTTCCCAGAAATAACGATTGAGCCGGTCCCAGGCGGCACTTTCTCCTCCCGTCAGTTGTATGGCCGTACGCTCATCTTGTTGGGCTTCTTCTGCAGTAAAATCGAAGTGCTCAAATGATGGAACCTCTGTCGACTCCAGTTTTGGTGAATTGATTGCTTCCGGTCTGCCCACTTCAGATCGTATGCCCGAATATTTTTCATGCTTTTTTCGGAAAGCCGTAAAAACATCTGGTAGTTTCCCGACAGGCATCACCAGATCATCTAGATGAAATAGGGTAGATTGCCAGATTAAGTGAAGCTGTTTCCCATCACCTTCCAGCTCCATTTTTAGACGTTCCTCCTGAAGGGTTTCTTCCCAGGTGACTTCTTGAGTGGCATATATTGAATCCACTCCATGTTGATCAGCCAACTTTATAACTTCATCAGGTGGGTTTCCTGTCTTGATGATCAAATCGGATCCCATTTCCTGAAGCTGCCTTTTTAGATCGGACACCGCTTCGAGGATGAACTTTGTTTGGAAAGGACCCGTCTTTCTAAACCCAAGGTCTAGTGACCGCCACCTGGACTCATCAAAAATATAAACAGGAATGACCTGATCGGAATGCTCAATGGCTTCCGATAATGTCACATTATCACGGAGTCTCAGGTCGTTTCGAAACCAAACAATGGATATTTTCATGTGAGGTCAACTGCCTGTCAACCTATTTGGTTTAGTCCTCAGTAGTAGATCCCCAGGCTGTAAGTACCAACTTCCTGGAACCCCCATAATCTCGATGTTCACAGAGATAAATTCCCTGCCATGTTCCTAGGTTCGGTCGCCCATTGGTAATGGGTAGTTGTACTGACGGGCCTAAAAGTGATGCCTTGATATGCGCGGGCATGTCATCTGGCCCCTCGTAGGTGTGCTGATAATAGGGAGCGTTTTCTGGTACCATCTTGTTGAAGTGAGACTCAAAATCACTCCTCACTGTAGGGTCAGCGTTTTCATTGATGGTAAGAGAAGCAGATGTGTGTTTGATAAATACCTGCAAAACACCAACCTTCAGTTCTTTCAGTTCAGGAATTGCATCTAATACTTCCCGTGTGATCAGGTGAAAGCCACGTTTGTAAGATGGAAGTGATATCTCTTTTTGAAAAAAAGTCATTGCGGATCGATTCGTTCAAATGCTCCAATGTCCGGCTTGTCATCCCTTGGCATTCCATTGATATCATCAGAGATTCCGATATGAATGCCCTTATCTCTGGCAAAAGCTAAAGAATCAAGCTGGAAGTCGTTGGCTATTGGGTCAACAAAACCCGGAAAATTACTCTGCTGAGAGGTGAAGTTACCATCAATCTCCTCGGAGAGCTTAATGATGTTGTTAGTCAGGTAGACTTCAAAATCTGCACCACCTTCATTGCTAAAAAGCAACTGCTCTTCCCCCTTGCCCCAGGCAATGCTGTTCGTCATTTCAAGGTACAAATTGGAGGTGATTAGGTTTCCATTTTCCAAAATGATGTTATCCGAAAACTGCAGCAAAGGATCATCGGTTAGAAAGTCACTGGCATTGTTGGCAAAGGTACAGTGCTCGTATTTGTAGGTGCCGCCAGCAAAATTTCCTACGAGGTACTGGTTCACGTTGTAGATCTGTACGTTGTAGGCATACACGTCTGAAGTAAACGCCAAGATGCCTGCGTAAGACATGTTGCGAATAGTGGAGTGAGAGATTTCTACATCAAAATCATTATCCGAATCCGGAGTTCCAATCCGCAGGCCGATCTGGCCATTTTCTATATCAGCATAGCGTATCTCATTTTTCTTGCTGCCTTCCAGGAAAAATATACCTCCCCACTGACCTGGTGCCGCCAGGTAGTCTTCATCAAAGCGGGTATTTCTAAAAGTCACATGATTTCCAGAGTCGCCCAATACTTTTAAGGAACCTTGTACAAACAAGGAAGCATCTGTATCCAGGTATATTTTGGTTCCCGCCTCAATGGTCAGTGTACAGAGTGAGTCTACCAATGCCAAATCGTAAATCACATATGGACGATCTTTGGTCCAAACCTCATCACAGATCAGCTCCGAGTTGATATAATTGGCGTCCTGTCCCCAGGCTACCAGCTTCACATGATCAGAGTTTCCATTCCACTCCACTATCACAGAGTCCTTCACCAAATACGGCAGGTTTTGATCTTGTGGATCGATGGTGACGTCTACTAAAACCAATAGGCTATCCCGGCCAAAAATCACTTCATCCTGAACGCTGGTCCCTGTTTTCCCATTAATAATAACTGAATAGTCTGAATCAGCACCTTTTCCTAATCGTATATCTGATACACTTACCGCTTTGGAATTAGGGTTGTAGATACGAAACCTTCTGGTCAGACTTTTTTTAGCGGTCAACAGCGTGTCAAAGAGAACCGTATCACTACTAAAGGTAAGCTGTAGGTTTTGATCACCACTTACCTGTTCCTCCTCCGGCTCACAAGCAACAAGAAGTACCACCCAAATAGCTATAACAAAATAATAAGCTCTCTTCATGATTGGTCAACGATCGGCAAAGGGCTTTATTCTGTCCCTTGTGCTTTCAACAATTCTGTATTTTCAGCGATACGAAGCTTTTCGATAAACTCCTCCAGATCACCAGCCACTATCGCCGGCAGGTTATAGACTGTGTGATTGATTCGATGATCCGTCACACGACCCTGAGGATAGTTATATGTCCGAATTTTATCCGAGCGGTCTCCAGAACCCACCATGGTCTTTCGCTGAGAGCTAATGGCTTCATTGTGTTTTTTCAGTTCTATTTCATAAAGGCGTGATCGGAGGACTTTCAGCGCCTTGTCATAGTTGGCGTGTTGTGACCGGCCATCCTGGCACTCTACCACCAATCCACTGGGAGCGTGGGTAAGACGTACGGCTGATTCTGTCTTGTTAATGTGCTGGCCACCAGCACCAGATGCCCGGAAAGTATCTTTGCGAATATCTCCCATGTTCAGCTCCACGTCTACTTCTTCGGCTTCCGGCAGCACAGCCACTGTTGCTGCTGAGGTGTGTACTCTTCCTTGAGATTCGGTCTGTGGTACTCGCTGGACACGATGCACTCCAGATTCAAACTTAAGTTTGGCGTACACATCTTCCCCTTCCACACTAGCCACTATTTCTTTAAACCCTCCAGCTGATCCTTCGTTGAGGTTCATGACTGAAAACTTCCATCCCTGAGATGATGCGTATGACTCATACATTTTGAATAAATCCCCTGCAAAAATGGCAGCTTCATCTCCACCCGTTCCTGCTCTAATCTCAAGGATGACATTTTTGCTATCATTGGGATCCTTTGGGATAAGCATGAATTTAAGCTCATCTTCAAGTTCCTCCTCCTGAGGCTCCAATTCATCCAGCTCCATTTTGGCCATTTCCCGAAATTCCTCGTCCTTCTCCTTCTCGAGAACCTCTTTGGCATTTTTGATATTGCCCGTTACTAACTGATACTCTTTGTATTTATCCACAATCTTTTCCAGATCGCGGTACTCCTTATTCAGCTTGGCATAGTTATCCATATCAGCGATAATGTCCGGCTGGACTATAAGCTGACTTACCTCCTCAAACCTTTTTTTGATTGCCTCCAGTTTATCAATCATCTCCTTTAACTTTAGTGTGCAAAATTATACAAAGCGATTCGACTTTTATGAGCACACCCAAAAACATACTTTTTCTAACGTTTTTGTCCATTTTGTCGGGTTTAGGAGTGAGTTGTCGTCCTGACAAACCAGTGGATCGGGAAGCCGTGAAAAAGGAAATGGAAAGCCGCGAACTAAAGCGAGTGACCGACGCGGAGATCATGGCTAAAGGGGAGGAAGTGGCTAAGGAAGCTCTGGAGGCCACTCAACAAACGTTCCAAAAGGAGTTGATGAAGGCTATACAAAGTGAAGGTGTGTCGGGAGCAATCACCTATTGCAACACAAATGCCATGGATATTGTCCGGAAGCTAGAAGACAGCCTGAACATCTCCATCAAAAGAGTGACTGACAAGCCAAGAAACCCAGCAGATAGTTTAACTGGAATTGAAAAAGAAATCTGGGAAGCTTATGCATACGCGCCTGCCAATGCGGCTTCTCAGATTCAGGAGTTAAACCCAACCGAATTGATCTTTACTAAACCCATTCTGATCAGCTCGGGAGTTTGCCTCAACTGTCATGGTAAAATAGGCGAGGATCTTACGGAGAAAAACCATCAACTTATCACCGGGCTCTATCCGTCGGATAGTGCTACCGGTTATAAACTTGGAGATCTACGGGGCATGTGGCGATTGGTCATACCGAAGAAAACGGTTGTGGATCAATTGTAGGATATTAACAAATAACACCATGAAAATACCCGCTCTTTTTACCTTAATACAAGTTGTTCTGGCCTTTTCCGCATGGGGACAAACGGCAATTAGTTATACTCTTTCTGTTTCTGACCCAAAAACCCATCAATATCAGGTGTCAATGAAAATAAGTGGGATAACTGGTGACCAATTGACCTTGAAAATGCCTCAGTGGCATCCTGGGTATTACCGGATCATGGAGTATGGAAAAGATGTTCACGGTTTCAGGGTAAAGGGAGACCTAGAGGTGACGGTCAAACATCCCTCGGTGAATACCTGGCAGTTGACTGGAATAAGCAGGAGTGATCTGGTGGTAGAGTATGCAATACAAACACACAGAAAATTCGTTGCAAACAGCTATGTGGAAGAAGGCAGAGCATATATCATTCCTGAAAACACCTTTATGTATGTTTCGGATAAAATGAATCTGGCTCCACAAGTAAAAATAGTCATCCCAACCGCCAACAGTACGATCGCTACAGGGCTGGACCTGGTAAACGACAATACTCATGTCTACATTGCTGAAAACTATGACATTCTGTATGACTGCCCCATCTTAGTTGGTGATCTGGAAGAGCTTAGTCCTTTTGACGTTGGTGGTAAAATTCACCGGTTTATTGGTTATCAATTAGGCTCTTTTGATCGTGAGCTATTTATGGATCGCCTACAAGCTATTGTGAAGAGCGCATCTGATATTATCGGAGACATTCCATACGAACAATATACTTTTATTGCCATCGGACCCGGCAGAGGTGGGATTGAGCATTTAAACAACACCACGGTGAGTTTCGATGGCAATCAGCTAAAGTCGATTGAAGATTACAACCGGGTTCTGAACTTTCTTGCTCATGAATATTTCCATCATTACAATGTGAAGAGGATACGACCTTATGAGCTCGGACCGTTTGATTACGAAAATGGCAACCGAACCAACTTGCTGTGGGTAAGCGAAGGACTTTCTGTCTACTATGAATACATCATAACCCGCAGAGCAGGCATTTCAAACGACTCCTTGTTTTTAGCCAATTTCAGCAGAGACATCACTTCATTTGAGAACAGCCCGGGCAAATCTCACCAATCGTTAGCAGAATCAAGTTTTTATACGTGGAGCAACGGACCCTTTGGAAGTGAGGGCATCGATCCAGAAAAATCTATTTCTTATTACGTGAAAGGCCCCATCGTCGGGTTATTGCTTGATTTGGCCATCAGACATGCCTCTAAAAATCAGCGGTCTTTGGACGATGTGATGCGCCTCGCCTACCAACGCTATTACCATCAGCTCAACCGAGGGTTTACTGATGTAGAATTCAATAGCTTATGTGAAGAGGTAGCAGGAACTGCCCTCAGTGAACTATTCCAATACGTATACACTCCAAATGCTCTGAATTACGACATGTACCTGGCATATGCTGGGCTGGTTTTGGTCAAGGAAGAAAATGCTGAGAATACAGCTTACACAATCCGAAAGTCACAAGAATCAACCGACTTGAGCGAAGAAATATTTGCTTCGCTGGTTGGCGAGTAAGCATCATGATCACTGCTTATTAATATGATTCTGTGGGTGTGTATGAAATAATGAACACTTATTTCACTTCCCTATACCTAAAGCAATCTACTGTATGGTCATTGACCAGCCCCACTGCCTGCATGTGAGCGTATATGGTAGTAGATCCTAAAAACTTGAAGCCTCGCTTTTTCAAATCCTTTGCTAGTGCATCAGACTCCCGGGTGGTTGCAGGAACATCCTTCATACTTTTTCTATGTCCTACGATCACTTCATTACCGACAAACTGCCAGATATATGAATCGAACGAACCGAACTCTTTTTGCACTTCAATGAAGCGTTTGGCATTGTTTACGGCTGCTTCAATCTTCATCCTGTTTCTGATGATCCCCGGGTTGAGCACTAGTTCATCGATTTTCTGTTGGTCATAGGCAGCCACTTTGTGCACATCAAACTCAGCAAAGGCCTGCCGATATCCATCTCTTTTTTTCAAAATCGTACTCCAGCTAAGACCAGCCTGAGCGCTTTCCAAAATCAGAAATTCAAAATGAATCCGATCATCGTGAACAGGAACACCCCATTCCTCATCGTGGTATTTAATGTATTGGTCAAAAGTATTTTCCGCCCAACCGCATCTTTTAGGTTCACTCATACTAGTCTTGTGCTTTGAAGGTTAATATATAAATTTAATTTTCTCTTTATCCCTATGAAGTTAGTTGTCCGGATATGTTTGTTGTGGAGTCTTGCTGTTTGCAGCCTTCATTCTATTGCTCAAACGGAAATTTTCAATATTGGTGGTCCAAAGTTTCTCCAACTTAGCGAAGAAGTGCCAGCAGATCTAACCAGCCAGCGTGCTCTGGTAGTCATATCTGTACCAACTGAAACGCAAGGTGGATATGACACTCGAGGCAACTGGCGGTTACTGGCACAAAAGAGTCACAAGCTACTCCGACAGATTGGTGTCGATCCGGTGGGGTATGTCTATGTGGACGATCTCAATGCTGGCCCTGAAGTAAAAAATAGTTTTCTGGAGCTGATGCGAGCGCGCAGGGTGAAAAACATTCTATATGTCTCCCGAACAGGAACTCTTCCCAATGAGGAGTTTATGGTAATGGTAACTCCTTTCTCTGAAGCTGAAAATGGATACATCGCCAGCGGTCAGCAAGCCTGGAAAGAAACCCACCAGGAATTGGAGCGTGTGATGATTCGTCTAGGCAGACAAGTATTGCGACAGCAGATAGAACGATCCAACTTTCTGATACCAGAAGGACCCGAGTATTTGAATGACCTGGCGGTGTTTAACGGTACGCGCTATGAAAACTACCCAACCAGACTGCAAAGTTTGAAACTGGCAGTAATAGCCTTTCAAAAAATCAAACCTTCATCTGACATGGACGAAGAGGCCTTGTCTCGAATCAATTATTACAATAGCAAGGTGGATCAGAAAAATGCTTTGCTTAAGGAGATCCTTAAAAATTACCCATACAAGTATGAGTTAGTCGATGTGACTGATGAAGACGAGCTGTATAGGGAAGGTTTTCAATATGCCCTAATGCCTCTGCAAAGCACCGGTAGGTCGATTAAGCGTATCCTCAATTATCAAAACACCTCCAACGAGACGCACCAAATGAGTACAACCTATAAGGTAAATGGAGAAGTCATCCTCAAGAAAATACCTGCAGATGCCAACGTGACCAAGTACTATATCAAGCAAACGATTATTAAGGACATTCATGTAGGGGATGTTTGGGATGCGGATGTGTCCTGGGATCAGGCATTGAACAACTTTGTGTTCAACTTGAGAAAGGCCTTCAAAAGGTAGTGTGGTCATGCATCGATCACCCAGACAACCCGAAGCTATTGATGCAGAAGCCTACCTGGCACGCATTGGAACAAAACATCAACAAGCAAGTGTGAAGTCTTTGAGAAACCTTCACTATGCGCACTTGCTCTCTGTGCCTTACGAAAACCTGGATTTTCATTACCGCAAAAAGATTGTGTTGAGTGTAAAGAATCTCTTCGAAAAGGTCGTTCACAGATGCAGAGGGGGAATAGCCTACGAACTGAATATTCTTTTTTATCACTTACTAGCCCAGCTGGGCTATTCGGTGAGCCTACATTCCGCAAGGATCTATAAAAATGAAGATCTCAGCTCTGAATTCGAACACGTGGTGTGTCTTGTACAAGTTGGCACGGAGCAGTATTTGTGCGATGTGGGTTTTGGGGACCACTTTTGCTTTCCGAAGATTATCCGAGCCAACCATTCACAGTTGGATTACACCAGGTATTATAAGTTGGAGAAGGACATAGATAACAACTGGATCCTAAAAGTTTCTAACGACAACTCCTATTATCAATCTGTATACCAGTTTAATGAGCAGCAAAAGGAGTTTATAGAGTTCATACCCCGGTGCAATTACCACCAGGACAACACCGAATCGCCATATCATCAGGAGAAATTCATCACACAGTTATTCAAAGAAGGTAGGATAAAACTGACCTCCAGAAAACTTAGTATTCACTTAATGGGCGAGAAAGAAGAAAAAGAAATACTCAACGAAGATGCGTTTTTGGCCAACCTGGAACATCACTTTGGTATCCGTACGCGAGAGCTACTTCGTCAATCGCTCGATTAGAAGCTCTGAAGCCTCTTGATAAAAGTACCTCAGGGTTTCTTGCTGGTTAGAGGCCGACTGCACATGTTTGGACAAAATCACTGCACCAGTCCACTCATCACTTATCCATATGGCATGATTAGCAAGTTTTGGAAATGTCTCTGTATCTACGTGAGGCCAACAATTGATGTAGAAATAGGGGTTTTCAAATTGATCATCCCCTGGAGACATCCCCAGTGAAATCTGAGTGTTGGTCTCAGGGTCTCCGGTATCCTTCAGTAAAATATCCATGGCCATGTCAAAATGATGAGGCCAAATATGAATGGTACCTGCTGACTCATGTTGATCTTTGATCTCTCGTAGCACCAAGTAGGTATTGTGATAGCACTTAGCCAGTTCGGCACTACTCCGCCTGGAGCTAATGTGAAAAGGGCTGCCCGCCTCTAAAACCGGCTTTGGAAGCTGATATGGCAAATTAAGCGTGAGGTTTTGGGCATTAAGTCCAAGTTTTCCTATTTGCTCTTCCAACCACAGCATGAGCTGCGTGGTAGTGGCACCCTGCAAATCAAATGAAGCCAAAGTCATTACCTTCTCGTCTACCAGGTATATTTTGAATTCTTCCAAACTAATAGAACTGCGAAAAGAGACATCTCCTTGAACCCACTTACCTGCCATGCGTCGCAAACCTGGCACCCATGTGAGGGTAGCGTTCTCATCATTTTCAGAATGCTCCAAAAACTTGCGCCCGACTGAGGCCACATTCTGCACGGACTGGTGTAATTGTACCCTGGCAGTTCTCACCTCCTCCGGATCTGTCGGAATGAATTTATTCCAGGTAAACGTGTCCATAGCCATGCTGATTGTAGATAAAAAAAGGCCTCTTCTGAGGCCTTGATGCTTTATAAGTTGTTCTGAAATTTTTTGACTTCTCGTTTTAGCGCTTCTCTATTAGAAGTTATAGAAGGATCACTAAACACCTTAGAACTCAACTTGGATATAACTGCCTTTTTGAAGCCCAGCTTCTCAGCCAGTTCTTCACAGTATTTGATTTCACTCAAGTACACCTGACTGTCAATCTTCATGAGCTGAACAATATTGTATAAATACTCAAATCGATCATCGTCAGTCATAGTGGATAGTGCCGGTAGTGGCTCCGGGTTATCTACCAGGTGTAATACGTCATCCTCCGAAAGGCCGTTTGCTTTTCCAAGAATCAAAATGAGCTCGCGCTCTTCGCCTGCAAATTCTCCATCAATTTTGGCCAGCTGTATAAGTGTACTTAGTTGGGATTTAATACTCATGATAACGTCAGGTCAGTTTTTTTGTGCGTTAAAGATAGATTTAGCTTAGCTGAGATACAAATGAAATTATACCTGCAACTTTTTTACTTCAGTTTTGAGTTTCTCTCTGTCCGACGTAATAGAAGGGTCAGAAAAAATTCTAGAGGACATGGTTTTCACTACTTTCCTTTTGAAACCAAGCTTTTCGGCCATGTCTTCACAATACTTGATTTCGCTTAGAAACACCTCGTTATCAATTTTCATCAACTGAATAATGTTGTAGAGATATTCAAATTTATCATCAAACGATAAAGCAGAAAATTGCAGGTCCTGATTTCCTTTATTTACCAGGTTTTCCTCAATTAGCTGGTCAATGTGCGTTTCTGGTACTTTGTGTGCTTTGCCGATGCTGTAGATCAGCATTTTTTCCACCTGAGTAAAATTCTGGTCCGTAACAGCTAGCTGTATGAGTGACTTCAAGTGAGTTTCTAAATTATCCATGCGGTAGTTTCGTTTTAATAAATATAAAAAAATAATTCGGGTCTTAATGCATATAGCTTCCAGCATTGATATCAAACGTGGATCCAGTAGAATGGTCCGCCATGCCACTAGCTATAAAAGTAATCAATGGTGCTAGGTCCTTCGGTTCTGTTAACCGTTCCAGGGCCACATCACCTTTAGTATGTTCTTCTCCATATTGATCCATAAACTCCTTGGCCATGTCTGTGCGAACAAACCCTGGGGCTACTACAAAAGCCTTGATTCCATCCTTTCCATAAGCTCTGGCAATGGATTTTGTCAATGAAACCAAGCCAGCTTTAGATGCCGCGTAGGCCATATACTCTGCTTGATCTCCTCTAAATGCAGCCCTGGAGCTAATGTTGATAATCCGGCCTGCTGCTTTCCTCTGCAAAAAATGATGAATGGCCTTTTTGCACAACATGGCAGAAGCTGTCAGATTAACCATCATGGTCTCATCCCATGCTTTGGTCCAGTCATCATCAGATCCTGAGATCGGAGCTGAAATAGCCACTCCAGCATTATTAATCAGGACCTCCACACTTCCCATCTCCAGGGATACCCGCTCAAAAAGTTTGGCTGCCTCATCAGCTTTGGAGAGATCTGCCTGAAATGCCTTCGATTCATTCCCAAGAATATGAGCCAGATTCTCCGCTTCGCGCACGTTCTTATTGTAATGAATCGCTATAGTGGCGCCAGCTTCAGCCAGTTTGGTGGCTATCGCTTTTCCTATGCCTCGACTAGCTCCAGTTACGAGTATATTAAGACCAGATAGGTTGATATACATGAGAGTTCAAGTTTAAAAGAAAATTAGCCAAAGATCGACAATTTCTTTTCGGTCGCCATATGTTTTCTCTTTCCGATCACCAGAATGGTAAAGTAATAGTGTACGGCACACATTGCATATTGGATATGAGTGAAACGGCAATAAGAAGTCATAAACCAACAAAATCGATTAATTGACCAGATCATTGATATTAAAGAATTACTTGAAGGTGTATGGATAAAATTGTTATCTTAGAGAACCCACAGCTAATTGCATTTTTTCCACCTATAATTTACCTAAATGGGGATCATCTTACCATTAATCCTAATCAGTATATGCTGTCTAGTCATCTGGAGAGCGGGCGATGGGTTCATGACGGCTTCTGAATATGTAGGGCGAAATCTCTCTGATGGAGTCCGTGGAGCTACGATCAATGCTGTGGCCAGTTCAATGCCTGAGGTGTTCACCTCACTGTTTTTCCTGTTTATCATGAAAGATGCCGAGGGGTTTTCTGGAGGAATTGGGACCACCGCGGGATCAGCCATTTTCAACAGTATGGTTATTCCAGCAGTTGCTGTATTGGCCGTTATCGGAATCGGTCTGACAAAGCGCGTGCGAGTTTCGAAAAAAGTAATGCTGCGGGATGGGTTGAGCCTGCTGATCGCAGAACTCATCTTCATCGTACTCATCAGTGGTTCACTGCTGGATTGGTACCATGGTTTACTGCTCATGCTCGTCTATGTGGTGTACATCATCTATATGTTTTGGTCCATGGACAAAAAACAGCGTGAAGAAATGCTGGAAGAGTCCCACGTCAGTGAAGAGGATTTTGAAGATGAAGAGCGAAAACAAAAGCCCTTTCTTTTAGCACTAGTCACTTTGGATTTAGAACGTGTCTTTATTGGAAAAAAGAAGATCAATGATCGGATCGCCTGGTCTCTTTTGATTTTCTCTACACTGTGCATAGCTGCAGTGTGTTACTTGTTGGTATTGGCCTGTGAGTGGATCGGTCATGAAACCTATGAGGTGCCATTCCTAGGAGAATTACATGGACTGGGGATACCGGTAATGTTCGTTGCGCTGATTCTTGCATCTGCTGCATCGTCCTTCCCAGATACCATCATTTCTATAAAAGATGCCCAAAGAGGCCAATATGACGATGCTATCTCCAACGCCCTGGGCAGCAATATTTTCGATATCTGTTTCGCTTTAGGGTTTCCCCTGTTCATTTTCACATTGATGTATGGTCCCATTCCCATGTCTCAGGAGATGGTAGATCTGAGTAGCGAACTAAGGTTTCTACTGTGGCTATTGACCGCTTTGGTTTTGATTATTTTCATTACTGGTGGATACATCGGACGTTTGAAAGCAGGTGTGTTGTTAGTCTTGTATTTCCTGTTTGTAGCCTACGTGGTGGCCCGGGGATCAGGTAATGAATATGCTCAGGCAATCGCCGACTGGTTAGTCTCGGTGGTGCGGTGGTTCAGCATTTCCTAAAGATCCACGGTGAGACTTCCATCAGGCTGCCAGGTAGCTTGGTTTGTTTTCAGTTGCCTACATCGCCTTTGTGATTCTTGACCGGTCAAAAGATCAAATTGGTAATTGTGCCACATGCAAGTGATCTTAGCACTTGGGCTGATAGACGCGTTGGCAAGTGAGTTGTCAAAGTGTGGACATTTGGGCTCAAAAACAAAGACATTATCACCAATTCGAGTCATGTGATATCGGCTTTGCTCCACTTGGATGGTGATTATTCCTCTGTCATTGAGATGATTGTAAAGTTCTTTTTTTGAAGAAAATAGTTGGATCTCTGCCATCGCCACTAAGTCTATTTCTGCTTTGGATTCAAATACGCTATATTCGCAGAAAATAATTTCATCAAAATCATGGACATTACCAACCCTGCAGTTACCGACGGTGTAGATTTATTTGTGAACATAGTAGTGATCCTTGTCGCCTTTGGAGCAGCTATCTCTTTGATTGACTTCAGAAAGACGCAGCAAAAAAGTGAGGATTAATCTATGGCTAACCCTCTGGGAAAAGTAATAGATAAAACTAAGGGCCGCAGACTCGTCATATCTGACATACATGGATGCAGCCAGACACTTGATGCTCTTTTAGATAAACTCTCCATCACCGATGAAGATCAGGTTTTCTTTCTCGGTGATTATGTCAACAAAGGCCCCAACAGTCTGAAGGTATTAGACACACTGATTGGTCTGAACCAGAAAGCCAATCACTATTTTCTCCTGGGTAATCATGACCTTCTCCTACTCGAGTACTTGCAAAATGGTGACAATGGGCACAAGCTTAGATTAGAAGAACTGAACAGTTCTTCCTTCTTTGATTTGTCCGAAACGGACCGCTCAAAATATCAATCGTTTTTAGAAAGCCTGCATCACTACTTTATCAGTGACGAATTCATACTAGTACATGCTGGATTCAATTTCAATCTGCAAAACCCATTTCTGGGTAAGGAAGATATGTTGAATGTTAGATCATTTTACTATGATGGGTCCAAGGCCATGAACAAAACCATAGTTCACGGTCACTATCCTTTCACCAAAAAAGAAATTGAAGAGGCCATCAGCGCTTATCAGAAAGTAATTCCGCTAGACAATGGCTGTGTCTATAAGGGAGAGCGAGATGGAATGGGGGAGTTGTTGTGTCTTAATCTAGATACTCTCGAGCTGATCGGTCAGGAGAAACTTGACTGATCAGACGTGATCTCTTTTGTGATTGCTAACCTTATGGTTTGGAAGGATCATTGGGCACACAATTGCCAAAATGAATAAACCGATAATAATTCCAAGCATTGCCATATCTTTCGTTTTTTATTGGGAAGCAAATATAAGCCCGCGAAGTACAAACGAGCAAAAAAATGGGGTGTTTAAACCACCCCTTGAGCGATCATTGCATCGGCTACTTTGACAAAACCAGCGATATTGGCCCCCTTTACATAATCCACAAAACCATCCGACTCCTTACCATAATCCACGCAGTTGGTATGGATGCTTTTCATGATCATTTTCAGTCGGTAGTCCACTTCATCGCGCGTCCAGTAGAGACGCTGGGCGTTTTGTGACATTTCCAATCCAGATGTAGCGACACCCCCTGCATTGGATGCTTTGCCCGGTGTAAAGAAAAGTTTGTTATCTCTAATATAAGCGAGAGCCTCATCGGTTGTTGGCATGTTGGCTCCCTCAAATACTCCCCGACACCCATTTTTGACAAGCGTCTTGGCATCTTCTAGTGGCAGTTCGTTTTGTGTGGCACATGGAAAGGCAAAATCCACTTTAAAATTCCATGGAGTTACATCAGCGTGGAATTTGGCTGATTTGTACTTATCCGCATACTCGCTGATCCTTCCTCTTTTTACATTCTTCAGTTCCTTGATGAACTCTAGCTTTTCGGTATCGATTCCATCTGGATCATGGATGCATCCTCCTGAATCTGAAACGGTGACCGGTTTGGCCCCAAATTCGATCAGTTTCTCAATGGCATATTGTGCCACATTACCACTACCAGATACTGCACATAGCTTTCCTTCTAAAGTATCATCATGCTCATCCATGACTTCTTTGGCAAAATAAATCAAGCCATATCCAGTCGCCTCTGTTCTGATCAATGAGCCACCATAATCCAGACCCTTGCCAGTAAGCACTCCGGTAAATTCATTGTTGAGTCGCTTGTACTGTCCAAACAAATAGCCAATTTCTCGGGCACCAACTCCAATGTCTCCAGCAGGAATATCTGTATAGCCTCCAATGTGCTTTGAAAGTTCGGTCATGAAACTTTGACAGAAACGCATCACTTCAGCATCAGACTTTCCTTTCGGGTTGAAATCACTCCCTCCTTTACCACCACCGAGAGGCAGTGTAGTGAGACTATTCTTAAACACCTGCTCAAAGGCCAAAAATTTGAGCACTGACAGGTTCACTGTTGGGTGAAAGCGTAGACCTCCTTTGTATGGACCAATTGCCGAATTCATCTGAACCCGAAAGCCACGGTTCACCTGTACATTGTTCTTATCATCAATCCAGGGAACACGAAACATGACCACACGCTCAGGCTCACACATCCGATCCAGCACATTGGCTTCCTTGTATTTGCTGTGTGTTTCCATGAAAGGAACCACAGTCTCAGCTACCTCAGTAACTGCCTGAATAAACTCTGGCTCGTGTGGGTTTCTTTTGGAGATATGATCTACAAATTGAGAAACTTCTTTGCTTAAGTTTGACATAGTATAGATTACTTCATTTTTGGGATTAAGAGTTTTAAGTTAGGCGATTTTTAGGCAAAAACATAGTGCTTGGATTCATCGATCAATAATTAACATTGATCTATTTCCTTAACCTAACCATGATGGTAAACTAAACAGTGGATAAACTTTGATCGTTATATTGGTGTGTGAACAATAAACCACCAATTTTATGTACACTACAAACATTGACAATGAGATCTTCACTAAGCTGAAGCGACTCAATCGAGATCAAAAAACTGACGTGCTGGATTACCTGGAACACATACCAAAAGTAAGCCACAGCACCAGGATCTACAGAAGAAAAGCGATGAAGCAAATTCGAGAAGCACTCGAAAAAGACTGGTAAAAGCCAGCTTAGTCTTCAGAGAGAACAATGACCATGTCATCCGAGCTCAGAGTGAACTGGTCAGATTTTGGAGGGTTTACATATACTCCGTAACCCTTGTTAGCATCTTTTGACTGTTTGATGACGCGGTAGCCTATAGCTACTTCATTTTTTCTGGCCGCTGATTCAAGGATCGTATAAAAGTTGATAGGTTCTCCTGTCTTCACATATTCACGAGCGGGCTTGATATAAATCTCTGAACCATCCGCATCAAACAAGTCTTCAAATACGCGCATCAAGTATTTATTCTCAGAGACCTGACTCATTAGTAACGAGATGAGCTTATCACTAACGATAAAGTCATCTGCACTCGTGATATCCGCCAACTGTCGGTTTCTGATATCTAGCATCTCAGATACAATCTTGTACTTCTCCCCGTTTTTCTCAGTGAAGTTTCTCAAATGAAGCAGCGTAATCAATGTCTGAGCATCCGCCTCCTGAATAGGAAAGTAGTTTTGATAACAGAGCAACATGATGTAATCGTATTGACTAAGATTCATTGATTCAAGCGTCTCACGATCCGTGGTATCCATGACTTCAAAAGACAGTGTAATGTTCTCAACCTGATTCTCTAAACGCTGTACAGCCTTGGCAGCATCATCAAACTTACTGATCACTCGTACATGTGAGCCGGGAGGCACATAGTTGTCAAGTTCTTTGATGATGTATCTGGCTCTGTTATTCCACCCAAGTATTAGGATTTTCTCCTTTTCCTGAATGAGAGGTTCCGTATAGACAATTTTGTTTTCCTCAAGTTCGTGGTGATCTGGAGCATTAGGAACAAGTGTATCATCATCCTCCGTGATCCCGATTACCTGGTCACCTTCTTTAAAAATCGTATCCATTGGAGGGTTGATCTCCACATGTCCATCGGCAAACTGAATACCCATGATGGCCGAATCCTCATATGAAAAGAGAATTTCACGGAAAGTTTTCCCGATTAGCGACCTCTCTTCCATAAAGTAGATTTCATCACCGCCAAAATCCATCAGCTCTATGTAAACCACCGACAGTCCTGACTGACGAGAAGTTTGTACCATGATTCTGGAAATGATTTCATCCGAAAGAATCAACTCTACCTCGTCTTTTCCGACCATCTTAGCCACCTCGAAGTTTCGCTTATCTTCCATCTCAGCAGTGATGTGATAGTTTTCCTCTCTGCGATCTGGATTCGTGACGATAGCCACGATGGTTTTTATAATTTGAGAATCAGAATTCTCATTGTCTTTATCAAGTATAATGATTGACTTGGTGTCAAATGGGTTAGCGATATACAAATCATGCACATCTATTGGGTTACCCGTACGGCATATGACTTTGGTGTTTCCCGTGCTTCCTACTTTATCACGAATCTCGTCCTCCATCAGGACTTTATCCATATCCGCCAAAATCACAATTACGCCTCTTTTCTGATTTTCGTTAGCAATGCAGATTTCAGAAATGATAGTGAAGATTTTGGATGACCAACCCAGGATCAATACGTGATCTTTTTCAATTACAAATGACCGTCCTTTCCTGAGGTCGTCCATTTTGGTGAGGATACCATTGGACACCAAACCGATCAGCGTGGACACAATCACCAGACCAAGGAAAGTAGTGATCATCATGAAAAGTCGGAAAGGCCAGTTGTCTTCATGGTTTCCAAGTACACCAGGATCAAGAACGTGCGTCAGGTTTACCCACAACGACTCAAAGAGTGTGAAGTCTTTATCCGAATCTGGATGCAGCCCGAATACCAACAACATGGTTCCAAAAAAGAGAATAAGAATAAACGACAGAATTCCCAAGCCGTAGATCATCGCTACGGTGCCTTTGGAAATGAAGTTGTCGAACTTGTAATTGAGTCTAGTTTTAAGCGGGATATTGCTCATTCGAAGCCTGCTTCTTGATTATGTCTTGAAAAGATACGCAAAAGTAATCCAAATTATAAATTATTCGGTGGCGCTTAGTAACAATCCGTAAGTTTAATTGATAAACGGGTTCTCATTAAGCTTCAACCAGTTATCAATTCTTCACCGTTGTGTTTACCGAATGTCAACCAGCCGGAGATAATCAAAGAACATACGTCTAAATTCATTGGCTTGTTCGGCAGACTCGAAAAACCCCTGGTTATTTAGTAGGATCGTCTGTTTACTTAAAACGGCATTGTACAGTTTTCTTGCCAGTTCTGCATGGTTTCTGTGATTCCCAGGTTCAAATACTAAACGATCCGAGTCAATAGAGAAAACCATTTCGGTCTCAATAGAATCGTTCGTGTTGAAATAAAAATAGGCCAGGTCTGATCTCCAGTTCAATACTATCACCGGCTCCATATCATTGGCCATTTTCAATCCCATTTTCGAGTAGAGTTCCAAACCCGCTTGCTGTCGCTCTTCCAGCTCATAATCTGATTTGCGCACGTTTTTGAAAAATAGCTCGGACGCATCAGAAGTATTGAAGTTAAGCTCATTGGAATCCACCTGTTTATCTTTATCAGGATGACAGGCAGTAAGTATCAAAAGGATGAAAATGTACCGATACATGACTTTATAGAGTTAATGGAATGATCAGGATTCATTAAAAAAATAAACGTGCAATCACCATTTATTGGTTAAATTTAAAGCACGGTGAATAGATATGGATGATAAAGCAATAAGAGTTCTAATTGCGGATGATCATACTCTCTTTAGGAAAGGTATGTCCATGATGGTGAGGACTTTTCCGGGAGTAGTGTCCGTACATGATGTGGAAAATGGTCAAAAAGCACTGGATTATTTGTCAGAAAATCCGGTGGACATTTTGTTACTTGATTTGGAAATGCCTGTACTTGATGGATGGGAAACCTCCAGAAAAGTAGTTGAGAATTTTCATGACACTTATATCATCATGATCTCAATGCACGACTCACTCAAACTTATTTCTGATCTGATAGAAATAGGCGTGCATTCCTACCTGCTCAAAAGTGCCGAGCCAGAAGAGGTGCAAAAAGCAATGATTTCAGTGATCAACAATGATTTCTACTACAACCAACTGGTAGCGAAGGCGCTTCACCAAAAAGTCAAATCCGGCAATGCGGATAAATTCTTTGACGAAGATAAAAATCAGCTCACCAAGAGAGAAGTTGAAATCCTTGAACTGATCTGTCAGGAGCTAACCATGAAAGAAATTGGTGAGAAACTATTTATCAGTGAGCAAACGATTCACACACATCGCAAAAATCTCATGCGTAAAACAGAAGCTAAGAATGCTGTAGGTCTGGTTAAGTTTGCCATTCAAAATCACATTGTGAGCTTATAAGTACCATAAACTGGGTAGTTTTCAACTTTCCAGTTTTACCTATTTTACTAGGTATATTCCCTATTTTTTTGGACAAAAGGGCTTCCATTGGCCTTAAACGACACCTACCGTTTTTAGTCATGCCGTGCAAAAGAATCCGATTTGTATATTTGAGAAGCAGTTTGTCTAGCTGCTAGGTTGATGGTTGCAGAAAGAGCTAGAAGTGCTATGGAAATTTCGCTTAATCTTTTGGTATAAAATCTCTTCTGTATTTGCTTCGGCTCTTTCTCATTTTTACGCTTCACAGCAACCATCCAAAAAAATTTTCATTCTCTCTTCCAACCATTTGTTGATTTCTTGTGACTTAGGTATAAGTCGTAAGGAAACCTTGTTTTCAAGAGTTTCTTTTTTTGCAAGTCAATAGGTAATCTGAAGAGGTTATCATTAAAAGTCTCCTAATTGTGTGATCATAATGGGAGACTTTTTTAATTTGAGCATACAACAAACAGCTGTATGAGCAAGACCAAACTCTCCGTTCTCATTAACCTGGCCAACTCTGATGGTGAGGTGGATGCATCTGAAAAATCACTAATTTTTAAAATAGGTGGAGCTCATGGCATGAGTCAGGATGAAATTAGTGACCTCATCGACAATCCAATGGAAAAAATTGATCTGAATACATTAAGCGCTGAGGATCGATTCGATACGCTTTATCATCTGGTGCATTTGATGAAGGTGGATGGTGAGATTTTTGATGAGGAAATCATGTATTGCCTGAACATGGCCAGAAAACTCAATTACCCATTGGAGGCGGTGATGGATCTTTATGGTTATGTGCACGCCAATGTCAAACTCACCTCTGAAATCAACAAGATTAAAAGAAAGTACGAGTAATAAAAAAGAGGCTGTCTCAAAAGCGGTGCTCTTGTCATCCTGAACTGGTTTCAGGATCTAAAATGCATTGATATTCAGCTACATAGATTCTGAAATAAACCTGTCTGCCGACAGGCAGGTTCAGAATGACACCAATTTCAGGCTTTTGAGACAGCCCCCTTTTTGGAAATCTAACCTAAATATTCATAAATCCCGGCAACACCCTGGCCACCTCCCACACAGGCGGTAACCATTCCGTACTTGGATTTACGTCTCTTCATTTCATTAAACAGGGTAATGGAAAGTTTTGCTCCGGTACATCCAAGTGGATGGCCTAAAGCAATTGCTCCTCCATTCACATTTAAGATGTCAGTATTCAAATCGAGTCCGCGAATGACAGCTAGCGATTGTGCTGCGAACGCTTCATTCAACTCGATCAAATCCATATCATTTTGTTTCAACCCTGCCTGCTTCAATGCCTTCGGCACAGCTTCCACCGGACCAATACCCATGATTCGTGGATTTACTCCAGCAGCTGTGTAGCTTACCATTCTTGCAATTGGCTCCAGGTTATATTCCTTCACCATTTTCTCAGACATCACCATCACGAAAGCAGCTCCATCTGAAGTAGGAGAAGAGTTTCCTGCAGTCACCTGCCCACCTGCTTTGAAAGCTGGTCGCAAACCAGCCAAAGATTCCATGTTGGTTTCTGGTCGGACACATTCATCTGTATCTACTGTGAATGTCTTTTTCTTCCGTTTCCCATCTTGCATGTAGGTTTCTTCCACTTCTACAGGAACAATCTCATCTTTGAATTTGCCAGTCTGGATGGCTTTGGCTGCTTTTTGGTGCGACTCCATCGCAAACTGGTTAGCGTCATCAGCTGAAATATTGAAGTCCTTAGCTACTTCTTCAGCTGTGAGGCCCATGCTCAGGTAATACTCCGGATTGTCTTTGGCTATTTTCCAGTTGAGTGCGGTTTTGTATCCCAGCATCGGTACCAAAGACATGGATTCTGTTCCTCCAGCGATGATACAGTCCGCCGTACCCGAGTGCACTCGGGCACATGCCAGATGAATCGCTTCTAGTCCCGATCCGCAGTATCTGTTGATGATCATTCCCGGCACTTCAATAGGGAGTGACAATAGGGAAATCATCCGTCCCATTTGCATTCCCTGCTCTGCTTCAGGAATAGCATTTCCTACAATTAAATCGTCAACTCTTTTGGCATCAAAACCATCTACCGAGCCAACTAAATGTTTGATTACGTCTGCTGCCAGGTCATCAGGTCTGTAAAATCGAAAACCTCCTTTTTTGGCTTTCCCAACCGCTGATCTATATCCGGCTACTATGTATGCATCCATGTTTTTAAGATTTTGAGTATTGAGACTCTAGACACTAGATCTTGAAAACTTATCTATTAATGTCCTTGTCATTTTCTGTATTTCATTTAATTCTGATGTAAGCTTTTCGAACTCAGAATGATTAATCAAATCAACCTCCTTCGAGATGATCATCTGTGTTTCCAGTTCGTACTGTGATCCTAAAGAATGAGATAGAAAATTGGATAAATCCTTATCTGTTTTTCTACCACAGCCTTCTGCAATGTTGGATGGAATAGAAACGGCACAGCGACGCATTTGAGAAGTCAATCCAAATTTTTCCGATTCTGGATATGTATCTGTTTGCTTGTATACATCTACTGCAAGTTGAATTCCCTTCTGCCAGACTTTTAATTCTTGGAAATTGTGCATGATCTAAAATCTTTTGTCTTACATCTTTTGTCTGGAGAAACTTAGTTTCTCAATGGTTTTCCCTTGAACAAAATGCTCTGGATCCGTTCCAAAGTTTTCTGTTCACCGCACAAACTCAAGAACGCTTCTCGCTCCAGGTCCAGCAGGTACTCCTCAGAAACCAATGTCTCTGCACTGAGATCACCACCACTCATGACGAATGCGAGCTTACTGGCAATTTTCGCATCGTGATCAGAAATATAAGAACCATACTTCATCCCAATGATTCCAGCTTCAAACATGGCCATACTCGTTTTACCATGTACTTTGATGTCTGTGCGCTGTACTGGTTGCGTATATCCTGCATCGGCTATCTCCAATACACGTTCTTTTGCATCGGCAATGACACGAGATCTATTGAGCGTGATTCTATCTGAAGGACGAACAATGTCCATTCCTCTGGCCTCTTCAGCAGAAGTGGCCACCTTGGCCGTCGCGATATTCATAAAATATTCCTGAAGAATATTTAGTTCCGGATCGTTTGGCATGTACTTATCTGCTGCACGCAGTGTCAGCTCTTTGGTACCACCGCCACCAGGAATCAGTCCAACGCCGAATTCTACCAAACCGATGTAGGTTTCAGCATGTGCCTGGATGGCGTCACAGTGCAGGGAAAGTTCACAACCGCCACCGAGTGCCAAGCCAGCCGTGGCTGCCACCACTGGAACGGAACTAAATCGCGCTCTTGTCATCGTCTGTTGGAATTGACGAATCATTAAGTCGATTTCGTCATATTCCTGATCCACGGCAAACATGAACAACATCGCCAGGTTTGCTCCAGCAGAAAAGTTGGAAGATTCATTTCCTACTACAACACCACGGTAATCTTTCTCGGCCATCGTGATTGCCGTATTGATTCCTTCGATCACTTCCGCACCGATCGCATTCATTTTGGTATGGAACTCCAGGTTTAAAACGCCATCTCCAATATCATAGATCGTGGCACCATCATTTTTCCAAACCACATTGTTGTCTTTGTAAGCATCTAGATAAATAAAGCCTTCCGTTCCTGGAACAACTTTGTACGATTTGGAGGGTATGTCGTAGTAGTGTTTCTTGCCATTTTGATATTTATAGAAGGTCTCGTTTCCTGCTGATAGCATTTCTTCTACCCATGCTGCAGGAGCAAGATCCATTTCCTTCATCTTGTTCAGACAAGCTTGCACACCCATGGCATCCCATGTTTCGAATGGCCCCATTTCCCAGCCAAACCCAGCAGCTACTGCCTGATCTATGCGGTAGAGCTCATCAGAAATTTCAGGAATACGGTTAGTACAGTATCGGAAAAGATCGAAGAACGACTGACGGTAAAAATCACCTTCTCGTCCTTCTGCATTAATGACAATCTGGAATCTTTTCTTTAGATCTTCCTCATTTTTGGTTTTGTCCAGAACATCCAGTTTGATCTTGTCTTTTGATTTATATTCAAAAGTTTTCAGATCAAGTTCCAGGATCTCTTTGTTGCCTTTATCGTCTACTACTTTTTTATAGTAACCTTGCTTCGTTTTGTCTCCCCACCATTTACGGTCATAAAGTTCCTGCACGATTTTCGGGAGTTTGAAGGTGTCTCTGCTTTCGTCTTTTGGCAAGCCTTCGTACAATCCTTGCGCTACTTTCACTGCAGTATCCAAACCGACCACATCCATGGTACGGAAGGTCGCAGATTTTTGTCGGCCGATAACTGGACCAGTGAGTTTATCCACCTCGTTGACTGAAAGTCCCATCTTCTCAATGGTGTGCATGCCCGACATGATGGCGTAGATACCAATTCGGTTGGCAATAAAGGCTGGTGTATCCTTACAAAGGACCGTTTCCTTTCCAAGATAGAGGTCTCCGTATTTCAGGAAGAAGTCAACGATCTCCGGATCTGTTTTCTGTGTCGGGATGATCTCCAATAATCGGAGGTATCTCGGTGGGTTGAAGAAGTGCGTTCCACAAAAGTGTTTTTGGAAATCTTCACTTCGCCCTTCCAGCATGAAATTGATCGGAATCCCTGAGGTGTTGGAGCTAATTAAAGTTCCCGGTTTCCGGTGCTGTTCTACTTTTTCGAAAAGGGATTTTTTAATTTCCAGGTTTTCTACAACTGCCTCAATCACCCAATCATAGTCTCTGATCTTGGCCAGGTCATCATCAAAGTTTCCTGTCTTGATGAGTTTGGCTTTGTCTTGATGATAAAGTGGAGAGGGTTTTGACTTCACTGCCGCATCGAGTGACGAATTGACAATTCGGTTTTTCACATGTGGGGAGTCAAGCGTTAGTCCTTTTGCTTTCTCAGCGTCGGTCAGTTCCTTCGGACTGATGTCCAAAAGCAAAACCTCCAGGCCGATATTCGCAAAGTGGCAAGCGATCCGTGATCCCATGATCCCGGAGCCTAATACTACTGCTTTCTTAATGCTTCGTTTCATAAATAAAGGCTTCTGCTAGTTTATCGAATAAAGATTTATCTTCTATTAATTGTGTTACAGTATTGGTGACGCGGATAAATGCCTGCACATCTTCCTCTGGAACCATCTGACGAATCTTGGTATTGAATTCGCGTACAGCTTTTTTGGAAAACTCTCTTTTCTCTTTGCCGAGTTCCGTTAAGAAAATACGAACAGAACGTCCATCAGTAGGGTCCTTCTCCCGACGAATCCATTTTTTGTCTTCCATGGTTTTGAGCATCCGGGTAAGCGATCGAGCTTCCAATCCCATAAGTGGTGCAATCTTCGTAGCGGGCGTTCCGTTTTCCTGATCAATGTTTAATAACACAAATCCTGTGGAAGCGGTAACATCCATATCCGCACCGTACTGATTATACATCCGTGAGATGGCGTGCCATGCTACCTTGATGTTGTAATCGATGGTTTCTTCTCTTTTCATCTAATCATTTTTGGGCAGTACCAACAGACTGTTTGGTACGCAGTTTTCTGAGTCAATCAAAGATAGTCAAAATTTGTTATGCATGCATACTATTTTTTAATTACCGTGGGATGGTTAGTTTTGAATGACATGGAAGAAAAGCAGCCACAATTCCGAGATATTCCCAGAGATTTTCATTCGTTTGAAAAGGAGGGTCTATTCACTCACTGCATAGAATGTGAACGAGATTTGTTGAAAGGAGATTGTGATTATGTGATCGAAAAAGCCTTTCGTAATTATCAGGGATTTAAGGCTCAGGATGTGATTTTCGATTATGCGATCTGTATGGATTGTGCGATGGAGATTCAAAAGCGAATGTCTAAAGAATCGATGGCGAAAATTCAGGAATACATGCAAAAACAAATGATGGAACGCCAGCAGGAACTGTCCAATCGCGATCTGAGCAATGTAGAAGAACTGTATTCTAAATGCATGTTTACGGATGTAGATAAAGGTGCCTGTGAAGAATACCAGGTTTTTGCCTTTTGCCGTGGTGACCAAATGAATCTCCAGATGCCGCCCTACATGGTATCCGGTCCTATACTCGACGAAATCTCAGAGTTGCTGTCTGATGAAACCAGAGACGAGCTTAACGGATTTTTCAACAAACACTTTTCTCCTGCTCCCGGAATGTTTGAACCCGATCCGAGATTGATTTTGATTTAAAACGAATACTTCAATCCATTCGTCAATGAATACACCCAGTTATTGATGGGAATGATCGGATGGTCTTCGTACTGTGCAGTGAACGTGGTGTTAAAAGCCAGCTGGTTGGTGAGTTTCACATTCAGATCAAAATCACCACTGATTCGGTTTCGGAAAACGGAGGATTCCTGATCATACCCTCCCTGGTAGTAGGCAATCAGATTTAAGTTGACAAATTCATTTAGCTTCTGCTGGTAGTTGATGTAATTGGTTGATTTGAAAATATCTTTTTTAATGAGCATTGATTCATCCTCCAGATTTTTCCAGTTTTCCTGTTCGTGCATCACTCCTATTCCTACATGTAAGCGCGTTTTCTTACTATTAACCAATTGAAAGCGGAAATTCCCGCCATTGAGATATCTGAAAGTCATTTTCCGGCCTTCATCATATTGGACCTGAGTGAATAGTTCGTAGGACAGTTGGTTCTTACGTAGAAAATTGATGCGAAAATGGGTGTAACCTGTACTGAATAGCGGTCCACCAGTGGTTTTGAAGTAATTCAGCTGGTTGATCAGGATATATGCATGTTGGTTGCCGAGATATACCAAATCAGCGCTTGCTTTCAATCCTGTGTAAGTAATATTTTGTTCTGCAGTAGCACTCCGGTTGTTAAGGTTAAAGTCTGCTTTTACACTACCCATGAAAATTCCTGCGGTATCCGCATCCACATTGGTTTTATCTACTTTGAGAATCTGGGCCGTTGCCCACATTGAAGGGATTAGCAGTAGAACAGGAAGAAATACTCGTTTGATCACTGATTTGTCTTTTTTGAAGGAACGTATGATTGCGAAAATAGTATGGAGCTTTTTAAGGTAGAAAGCATTGATGAGTGAATTAGATTTATCGAGTTATTAAATTGATCCTTCATGGAACATTTGGAACTAACTCGTGGCGACTATTCAATCAGTACAGATACTGACAAGCTCAATATTTCATTTATTCACCACTTCTTGTCGGTTGAGTCTGGTTGGAGTAGGGGCATACCACTTGACAAAGTGGAAAAAGCTATTAAAAACTCATTGAATTTTGGCCTGTTTCATCACGAACAACAAATTGGGTATGCTCGAGTCATTTCGGACTATTCCACGATTGCCTACTTAGGAGATGTATTCATAGATACCCAATTTCGTAGGTTGGGTTTGAGCAACTGGTTGATGGAGGTCATCATGAATCACCATGACCTACAGCAATTAAGAAGATGGATTCTGCTGTCGAGTACCGCTCCATGGCTTTACGAAAAATATGGATTTACTCCGCTTGCCAATCCAAAAGTATATATGGAAAAAGTGGATTTAAATGTCTATCAGCCCATAGTTGAGTAGATACTATTTGATATTTCTCATCTTACTTACTGATCAGGTTCATCGGCGACTGCCGATCCAGTTACTACCTTGATACCAGACAGGCCGTAGTAGTATTATGGAAACACGAAAAATCAATACCGAATTTGAGCAAGGGGAACATTTTTTAGAAATGGCTCATGAAGCGATGAATTTTCCTAACAAAGGAGAGATGGCATACCTGACGTGCATCAATGCCAAAAAAGCACTTGTCGATTATCTGACTAGTATGCTGGTGCATTATGGTGAAGAGATCTACAGCAGGGATGCGGAAGTATTGCTCAATCAATGTAGAGAACTCAGTGGTAACTATCTGGATCTAAAAATAGATGGCTTATTGCGATGGGAAAATGGCGAAGAAAAACCGAATCACTATCTAGCTCAAGAAATAGTGCAATCTGCAGAGTTAGCGCGGGAATTGATGTTTTGTGAAATGCTCTGACTTAGTTAATCAAATCGCCCCGCATCGCTCTGATTCTCTGTCGAGCTTCTGCTGCATACATACTTCCAGGATAGTTTTTCAGGAATTCTTGTAGTTGGGTCATGGCTCGACTTTCATCCTGAAGGTAATCTTGAATGATTGTTGCTTTCTTGTAAAACGCATCATCACTTAAAATATCATATCCGTAGGACTCGACGATTTTGTCCAGAAAGTCTATTGCCTGATCGTAAGAGCCAGCCTGGAGGGCAAGTTTGGCTTCCAACCAATAGACCTCATCGGTGATGCTATGTCCTGGGTTTTCGTTTAGGATTTTTTGAAGTTGTGCTCTTGCTTGTTCTGTTTTATTCTGAAATATCAGCAACTCTACATTGGCAAACTGTTGCATCACCACATCGGTGGAATCAAAGGCGGTATTATCAGAAATCAGTAAACTCAGTGCTATGGCATCATTGGAAATTTCACGTGTAGTGGCTAGTTTCAAAATATCCAGGTGACTTTTGGCCAGCGAGAAATTGCCAGTAAAATAATTCAATCGAGCATTTCTCAATTTCGCTTCATAACCTAATGGTGATTCTTTGTTGTCCTTTTCCACCTGGGAGTACAGTAGTGTAGATTCCCAGGGTTCGCCCGTGAGGATATAAATATCTCCCAAATCAAGTTTACACTCCGATACTAATACGCGCGGAGCGCGACGATTTTCGATTACAAAGTTTAAAATGCGTGTAGCCGTATCCAATTCATCCAGATAAAATGCATGGAGCAGCGCTTGGTTGCGCAAAGCCTCCAGTGTGGTATAGTTGGGCCCGATTTGTTCGTACAATTCGGCATATTCTTGTGCCAGGCTACGAATGGCTAAAGTATCAATTGGATATTTGGTTTTGACTTTGTTTTCCTTCGATTTGATCAGAAATCGTCTGGCTTGTGGATAATTGTAGTCATTGCCATATGTGTCAATGACATAAGTATAAATATCAATGGCATCATCCCAGGCTTCATTGTCATAAGCGATTCTGGCTATGCGCATGCTTTGGTCGCCAGGCTTTTGAGTTCGCCGATCGAGAGCTCGTGCTTGTATGAAAGCTGCGTAATAGTTTTTTCGTTGCAGCTCCAGCCAAATGAGCAGATCAGAGTAAAGATCGTCATTCGGATTTTTTTGGATTTTCTGGATGAGGGTTTCTTCTAAAAATTCTTGATCCTCTGGCTCGGTGAGTATGTTTTGAAACAGGTTTTTGACATAGGCAATATTGGCAGGATTACCTTCTGCATAATTGATGTATTCTTCGGTCATTGATCGTTTGTCATTTTTCAAACGATAGAGTGCAGCCATATCCAGTGCAAAAGCCGAGTTTCTTCCATTGATTTTACGTGCTGTTTTATAAAAATCAATAGCCGGTTCGTACATCTGATGTGACACCAGATTTTGAGCTACAGTACTCAACTGATATTGATTGTCCTGATTTTCCTTTTTGAGGTTACTCAAATATTTATCTAATTGATCCTGCTGACCATTGGTATGATAGAGAAATGCAAGATCCACCTGGTAGTTTAGATTACCTGCAAAAGATTTGATAACGCGATCAAGGTATTTTTCTGCAGACTTATAATCCTGCTCTTCTAGCAAAAGCCGAAAATAATTGGAGTGGATCAGTGGAATGGCCGAGCGAGATTTTTCTAAATCCTCAAAAAGCGCGCGGGCCTTTTCAAATTCTCCTTGTTGGAAATATTCATTTGCGAGCTTCGCCTTGTCTGTCTGTGCATGCAGGAGGCTCGTGGCGAAAATTATTAATATGAGAGAAAAATATCTGAAGTACATATTCATGAAGTTATCCACTTTATTCTTCTACCTTATAATGAATAGTTAAGTTTTAATTTAAAAGCTATTTCTATTATTAACCCTGTGGATATGTGGGTAATTCATTAAAATTTGATTTGGTTTTTTATGATGTTCATAAGTAATTGTTCAGGAATTCGTTTTCCACAGTTTATCTCCTGGTTAAGTTATTGATTTACTGTTATTTACGGTTTTATGTCGATAAGTCTTTAGTATGTGTTGTTAATTGTTTTGACTAAAGGAAGTTTGGATAGATAGTTGATAAAGCCGGAGTTATTATGATCTTTTTATTGTGCTTAGACCTGAATCAGCAACCTGAAGAATAACTCCGGATTATTCCACGTGAAACGCTACACTTGTCCACAGATTTAATGGGTTATTCAGAATGAATAATCTAGTTGATTATCGAAATTGGCACGAAGAGTAGTTTCTTCTTTGAAATAGATAATAGGCTCAGCAGGTTGGTTTGTTCTATAGTTTCCAATGTCCCACTGCCCATTTTGATTCGAATCGATCAATATACGTACCCAGTAGTTCCCAGGTTCAAGATTGGTAAAGACACATTCTTTACAATTAGATTGTTGAGCAGCAACTGTTGATTTACTCATCAATTGGACCATGAAATGGGTTTGATCTGTCTGTAAGTTCAAACGGATGATACCAAAGTTTTCAGGTTTGATGAATTGATAGTTGGATTCGACTAAATCTGATGAATCTAGTTCAACTGACACAAATGACTGTGGAAGAATGGCCAGCTTAAAACTACTAGGATTGATTTTCATTAGTCTCTGTTTGAGCAGCATCTGGGTAGTGTCCATATTGGCACTGTCTAGTACGATGGCATCAATGGAAGCTTGCAAGCTATCAGCATATGAAGATGAGGTTATTGGGAGATCAAATGATAGGGTCATTCGCTGATTATCAAATGCAACTGATTTGGGTCGATAATCATAGGTAAGAATAGTATCATATACCACATCCAAAAAATCCGTGTTGAGAATAGTCGTGGGTTTATTGAAAGCAAGAGAAAACCTGGTATCAGAATTAATGGCGGTGCGGTTTTTTGGTGAGAGCGATACAGTAAACTGTTCTGGTTTTCGTGATGACTCCCGGTATTGAATGTAAACGGTATCAACAGTGGTGTTACTTAAACTATCTCTAACATTGATTATGGTAAATAAGCTATCCAGGAAAGATTTGTTATCATAGAATCGGATGGTTTTGTTTTCATCTATCAGTTTGGATGGAAGAAATAGAGAATCAGCATTTTGATAGCTGTAATCAACTATTGGCTTAGAATACCGAACTTCAAAATATCTACCCGTTGGTCGAGCTGAGATAAAATTGAGTTGACTAGCATCTATCTGAATGGTGTGTAAATCAATTGTATCTCCAGATTGAGATCTCATATCTATAGTATCTGGGTAAACTGAATAGGACTCAGTAGCGGCATTAAAGATGAGATTGCGATTTTCATCACCAAAAGCAAACAACCTGTAGTTCGCTGCTTTGATGTTTTGTAAAAAATATTGACCTGATTCGTCAGTGGAACTAAAATAGGTGGGTTTGTTTTCTTCAAAATCTAATGTGTCGCTAATCGTGTATAGGCCGACTGTTATCTTTTCGACAGGTTCGCCCGTAAAGCGATCATATACTTGTCCGGAAAGATTCAGTGAATCAATGAAGTTACCTGTACTAAAAGCTATGATAAGATTTTCTGCGGGTGTCTTTTCTGTAATGTCGGTAATACCATCAAAGAAATTAAAGGTGTAAGTGGTGCTGTCTTCAAATGGTTCAGCAAATTGTAAGGTGATGCTGTATTTTTTGGGTAGGGCCTTATAGTCGATATCTGTAGTTGGAGTAATGATTAGATTTTGTTTGAGTTTATCTGAATTGATAATCTCATCGAACGTAAGGGTAATAGTTTGTCCTTTATAGTTCAGCTGCTGATCCGCTGGAGTGGATTCCAAAAGTGTAGGAGGAATGGTATCCTTTGGACCTCCGGTTGGTGAAATTGGGTTGGCACAACTAAAGGCAATGAACTCAAGAACTGATAAAATGAGAATGACTCGAATGAATATCTTCATGCTTTAAGTACGTAAATAAGGCTGGAATATTCCCCGGTATGCTGAGCTTTTTTATTGGACCTGATTCCAGATCGCAAAGCTGCTAAATAATTTGTATTACCGGTTTTGTTCTTCTCACTTAATAGAGAAACATAGTAGGAGTCAAATACCATGGGATGAACGTCGATCACTTCTAGTTTGCACTTTTTTGCTAAGGTAGACATGGCATTTTGGTCAAAATGATAGAGATGCTTTGGTACATCATATGCTGCCCAAAACTGACCATAATATTTGGCATCATCTGATTGATGATTAGGAACGGCCACAAAGAGAACACCATCATTAGTTAAGGATTTACGCAGTGTTTTAAGTGTGGTTTTTAGGTCATGCACATGTTCTAGTACATGCCAAGCGGTGACTATGTCATATTTGTCCTTGCCAATTGATTTAAGTTCTGAAAGTATCGACACACCAGTAAGATCATGAGCAGCATTAGCCGTTTCTTGATGGGTTTCAAATCCTTCTGCCAAATAACCATGATTCTGCATATAATCAATGAATACACCAGAGCCACAGCCAAAGTCAAGGCAGGATTTACCTGTGGTATAGTTTTGTATGAGTTTCTTTTTCTGTGCCAGGGTAATGGAACGAACTGCTTTATACACCAGGTTTATTGGTGTATTGGCTTTGTTAGTATGAGAGATATAGTTTTTGTCATTATAATACTTCGCTATATGCTGTGCGTCTGGACGGGGATTGGTAATGATCAAACCGCATTTTTCACACTTCATCAAGGCAAAACTTTCACCGGACACGGTATGATCCTTACATATGATGTGGTTAGAAAACTTAGAATGCTTACAAGATGGGCATTCCTCCAACTTTTCGTACATGCTATTTATTTAGATAAACCATTAGAATTGACACATCTGAGGCAGAAACTCCAGATATTCTGGAAGCTTGTCCAAGCGTAGCAGGTTTCAGTTTAAGAAGTTTTTCTTTTGCTTCAGATGATAAAGATGAGATTTGGCTGTAATCAAAATCAGGATTGATTTTTCTATTTTCTAGTGCAGCCATCTTTTCTGAGTTCTCTCGTTCTCTGGCTATGTAAGTTTCATATTTAATTTGAATTTCTGCTTGTTCTAGAATCTCACGGTTGTAGTCCTGAATGTATTCCTTAAATGTAGGATCAATACTGGCAAGCTTGTCTATGGTTATATCTGGTCTCTTCAAAACTTGATACAGGGAAGATGTGTCTTTGACAGGTGCACTATCAATAGAGTCGAGCATGAGATTAAAATCAGCGGGCTTGTGCTTCTTTTGTTTTAAGTCATTAATGAGACGTTTAGTCTCATGCATTTTGTTCATCGTAAGTTCATAGCGATGTTCAGAAGCAAGACCGATTTCATAAGCCAGTGGAGTAAGTCTTAGGTCCGCATTGTCTTGACGAAGAAGAAGTCTGAATTCAGCTCTTGATGTGAACATGCGGTAGGGCTCGTTAGTGCCTTTATTAATCAAATCATCTATCAATACTCCAATGTAGGCATCAGATCTATTGAGTATAAATGGATTCTTTTCCTGGACTTGAAGCGAAGCATTGATACCAGCCATCAAACCCTGACATCCAGCCTCTTCATATCCTGTTGTGCCGTTGATTTGTCCTGCGAAATAGAGGTTATCGATCAGCTTTGTTTCTAGAGTTTGCTTGAGCTGGGTAGGAGGGAAGAAGTCATATTCGATTGCATATCCAGGTCTGAACATCTTTGCGTTCTCAAATCCAGCAATTTTAGTGAGTGCTTTGTACTGTACATCTTCAGGGAGGGAAGTAGAAAAACCATTAACGTAAACTTCTACGGTATTCCAACCTTCCGGTTCTACGAATATCTGATGACGATCTCTTTCTGCAAACCGATTGATTTTATCCTCAATGGATGGACAATATCGTGGACCTAATCCTCTGATGCGTCCATTGAACATTGGTGATTTGTCAAATCCCGTTTGTAAGACTTCATGAACTTCAGGACTGGTATACGTGATATAGCAACTCCTTTGTTCCTGAAGAGGAGTGGTTGTATCTAGATAAGAGAATTTTTGAGGCTCCTCATCTCCAAGCTGTTCTTCCATCCGGGAGTAATTGAGAGACCGACCATCTACTCTTGGAGGAGTACCGGTCTTCATCCTGCCGCTTTCAAATCCCAGCTCAATTAATTGTTCGGTTATTCCTTTAGCTGCACGCTCACCAGATCGTCCACCACCGAACTGCTTTTCACCAATATGTATAAGACCATTAAGGAACGTACCATTGGTCAACACTACAGATTTGGCTTTGATTTCTAAGCCGAGGCTTGTTCGTACACCTATTACACGATGGTCTTTAACAATAATACCTGTGACCATTTCCTGCCAGAAATCGACATTAGGAGTTTGTTCTAATGCCATTCTCCATTCTTCAGCAAACCTCATACGATCGGACTGCACACGTGGACTCCACATGGCAGGACCTTTACTACGGTTCAACATGCGAAACTGAATCATGGATTTATCAGAGATGATCCCTGAATATCCTCCAAGCGCATCAATCTCACGCACAATCTGTCCTTTAGCTACACCACCCATAGCGGGGTTACAGGACATTTGTGCAATGGTATTCATATTCATAGTAGCCAATAGGACCGTCGATCCCATATTGGCAGCAGCTGCAGCAGCTTCACAGCCGGCATGTCCTGCACCTACTACAATTACGTCATATTCTGGAAACATAGATAGTAAAAGGTTTCACGTGAAACAGTTGACCAACGAACACAGAAACACCACAAGGTGTTCCACGTGGAACTATATTTTTAGCAAAGATAAGCAGGCGTCTTCTTTTTGCCTCATTAAGATTTGCTCATCCTCATGTTTGTCATTGTATCCGATCAAGTGGAGCAGACCATGAATAAGCACGCGGTGAAATTCAGTGAGAAATGCTATGCTCTGTTGGGAAGCATTATCCCGCACTCGATCGATGCTTATGAAGATGTCTGATAGGATAGGAGCACTTGGTTCACTATTATCAAAGGTGATAATGTCAGTGTAATAATCGTGATCCAAATATTGTTGATTGATATTTAGTAAGTATTCGTCAGAGCAGATGATGTAGTTGATGGCTTCTATTTCTTGTTGATGTTCAGTGGCTATATGGGTGAGCCATCCACAGATTTGCTCTTCATGTGCTAGTTCGAAATCAACATCCTCAACAAAGAAATGAATACTATTCATTAATTCAGGTAGAAGATTAGTGTAACTGCTCTGCCTTCATCTTCGAAATAAACTTCGTCACATAGGTTCTTCATGAGGAAAATGCCTCTACCTCCAGGTTTGTCCAGGTTCTCAGGTGAAGTAGGATCAGGGAGATTGTTATAGTCAAAGCCTGGACCTTCGTCACTGATGGTAAATTTCAATGTGTTTTCGTCTACATTGAGTTTTAGGAGGACGTTTTTGTCAGATGCTTTTTGATTGCCGTGAACTATGGCGTTGTTGACTGATTCGGTTACCGCGATCATGATATTGCCATAAATGTCATCGTCGAGGTGAAATTTTTCTTTGGCATTGTCAATAAAACTCTCAATGATTCTAATGTTTTCCGAGAGTGAAGGAATCTGTATTTGTATGCTGTCCATTATTGCTCGTCTCCGCTTAAGCGTCTAAAATAGTCGTTTACTTCCTTTTTGTAAAATGGATTTAAATCCAAAGGTATTGTTTTTAATAATTCAATTTCTTCTTTTTTCGCTTTCAAGTATTCTTCGATTGCAGGAGGTAGTTTACGTTGTTGTGGAGATGCGGTTTCACCTTCTCTTTCTGGAGATTCTTTTTGTTCACGCATTGATTCTTCTGCTTCTAACATACGGGTGAGAATCTCCTGCTGACGATCTATTAATTCTTGAGTAAGACGTTTGTTGACCAAATCCACCTCATTTTCTTCCATTTGTTCGATGGCCTTACTCAATTTATCACCTGCTTGTTGCCCGCCATTTTCATCACCCTCTTCACCGGGCTGTTGTTGCCCGGCAAGTTGCTGCTGCATTTGCTCAAGTTGCTGACGGAGTTCTGCTTGCTCTGCAGCTAGTTTTGCGAGCTCCTCCGACAGTTGCCTTCCTGATTTACCACTATTCTTCAGTTCTTGTATTTGCTCACTTAATTGCTGCTGCATTTGAGACATGTTGGGTAGCGATTGTTTCTGACCCTTTCCTTTTTGAGGATTACCCATAGCCTCGGACATGGCCATCTGCATTTGATCCAGTACGTCATCCAGTAGCAGTGCCAGATTATTCATAGAAGTCATGGCAAATTGCTGATAGGAAGCGGCCTTTCCTTTATTCCTGTCGCGTAATTCCTCCATGGTTTTGTCCAAATTCCGATTTATTTCTCCCACTTCTCGTGTAACAAACGTACTGATCTGTGCTACACGCTCCGCCAGAGAAAGTAGACTGTCTTCTATAACCTGTGCGTTACTGATCAGTTGGAGTTGGTCCTGGGATAGTTCTATGAATCTAGGATCAATTTGCTCAACTTCCTTAATCTCATCGATGATCTCTTCTTGTGCAAAAGACAGTTTAATGAGATTGTCAAGAATATCTCTTAGATGATCTATATTTTCCTGCATCATGGTCATCTCCATCCCAGCTTGCATCTGTTGCATGCTGCTCGCCATATTTTTCATTTTTTGGCCAGCGTTTTTCATTTTTTGACCGGCCTTTTGTTTCTGCTGATTCTGAAGATCTTGAGGGATCTCATTAAGCTTTTCTTGGATGTCCTGCTCGTCCTGATTGAAGTTTTCCATCGGTTCAGGATTCTTCAAGTCTTGATTCAACTGTTCCAAGCTGTCAAGTTGCTCTTGGATTTCCTGAAATTCCTGATTGATTTCTTCTTGCTTTCGTTGAGCTTCGGATTGTTTTGATTGCTCGCTGGACTCAGATTCGGATTGGTTATCGGCTTGTTCTGTTTTCGGATCCACTTCATCCAGTACAGCTTCTGCCTTTGTCTGATCACCTAGTTCGTTTTGTTTTTCACTAAGCTTCTCTAATTTGTCTGCCGTTTGTTCCAGACCAGTTTCGAGCTTTAATCGCTTGAATAGCTCTAATGCACGTTCAAGCTCTTTTTCCATGTTTTTTTCATTGTTCCGAATCTTGGAAAGCTCCTCCAGTACTTGATCTGTTTCGCCTTTTTCTTTCAGTAGTTTTTGGAGCTCGTCATATAGCTTTTTGGTCTCTGGATCCAATACATCTTCAATGAGCTTCTGAAGTTGTTTCGCTTTCTCTTGAAGTTTTGGACTTTGTTTACCAAACTCTTTCTGGCTATCTAAAAGCTGTTGATGCTGTTCCGCCAAATTTTCAATTTCCTCGGCAAGCTTTTCTTTGTCCTTGATTAGGTCATTGATCATTTTTTCATCTTGCCAGTCCAGATCTTTCTTATTTCTCAATCGATCTTCCAAATCTCTCAAGCGATTGTTGATTTCTTCAGCTTTACTTGCTGCATTGTCCATGTTATCTTCAGATTCCTTGCTTTTCTCTGAAATCATGGATTCTACTTCTTCCTCACTTGGCATTTTTAAATAAAACTTCTGTGAATAAGCTGATTTATATCCATTTACGGCATCATTGTCCATTACACCGGCATATACTTCTAAAAACTCATTTTCCGCCAAATCTATACTGTCAATATCCCATTGATAGTAAAACTGCTGATTGATTAGTTTGGCGTCATAAGGTATCTTGAGTTTCCTAAATTGTTCCTCGTTTCCTCGTTTGAAGAATAGGTTGAGGCTAGTAAATCCATAATCATCCTGGATGTTTCCCGTGAAAACGATGGACCGGAAACTAATGGTATCAGGTAGGTAGGTAACTTCTATTTGGGGAGATTCATCCTTGATTACTGAAATATCATATAGAATTCTAGATTTATTGGTTGCATACTCATTAGCCAGAGATATTTCATATTTCATCGAATTAGTAATACGCTTATCAATACTAAAGCCAGAATTTGTGGTTTTCATTAGTGTTGAATCCTGGCCAACGATAAAATATCCCTTTTCTGAATCAGAAGACTTGATATCCCAGGAAAGCATGCTGCCCTCCGGAACGACAAAACTACCGGTATTAGAAATCTGCTGATCATTAAGGCCAGTGTAGGCGGGATAATCTACTGTCACAGATAAATCCCGAAGCTCGGGTCTATTGATTACTTCCAGGTGATAATTTTTGGAATCAAATCCTGCGGCTGAGAAGTAAAAATTCTTGTTTTTATTGAGACTGGGATAGCTAAAAATGAATCGACCACCAGACTGTTTATTCATTCTAAACTGCTGATTGTCAGACACTAACATCACGTAATCTGGGATACTTGTACCTTCTAGTAATACCTCAAGATCATAACTGTCACCTTTGAAGGCAATCAATTCACTCTTAACATCATAAGTGAAAGGAGCCGGTTTCTCAAATGCTTTATTGAATTGTACAATACGTGAAGAGCTTTCACTAAACAGGCCTGGACTAACAAATGAAACAAGAAAGACGAAAAAGACAAATGCTGTGAGGTAATAGAGATATTTCTTATTGACTTTAAAATCAACGGCTTCCTTAAAATCGAATACTTTAAGTTCACTTTGTTTTTGCTCGATCGCTGCAAAGACTAGTGAAGACGCGTTATGTGAAGAATCGTTGAGCTGCAAATAATTTAACAGCTTGTCTGCAATATCTGGAAAGTGAAGACCGATCAGCCTGGCAGCTTCCTGATCAGAAATGCCACGATTAATCTGAATGATTCTTAGAATAGGGATAGCAATGCGAAAAGCAAGAAAGTAAAGCAGTAGTCCAACAAGAATGACAAATAGTGAAAGACGAATGGGTTGGTTAAACCAAAAGTATCCCTCTAATAAACTGATAACCAGCCAAATAGCACCGAAAAGTAAGATAGAAATGAGACTTCCACGGATCAATTGGTTCACGTGAAACTTTCGTTTGAATCTAATGATGTTTTCTTTAAGACTGTTTGCTGACATATAATCCTTTTACGAATTGCCGGGCTTTTAGATTAATCGATACCTATCTCCTTCTCAAAATACTCAAGGATATGCATTTTCAATAATTTCTCCTGTTCAAGAAGGTCGAAATGTGGTAACGCTTTGATCAATTTCCAATGTGGCCAGCCATTTTCATCAATACCATCGAGCTCATAATAGCCAGAAAGCGACAACACTTTACAAACTGCGATGTGCATGAGGTCTTGTTTCTCTTCTTTATCGAAATTTTTAGCTCCCAAACCCAATTCCTGAACGCCTATAAGGAACAAAACCGCATTCAGGTCTTTGGGTTTTTTCCCTACGAGATTCTCAAGGCCTTTAATTAGCCGATTCCAGTCTTTTTCTAGTGTAAGATCTTTCTGATAGACCATTATTTGAAATATTGTATCTTGGTAAAGTGAAAATCGCAGCCTTTCTAAAGAGTATTTCCGCCGACTTTGTGAACCTACTGTTCCCGACAGTATGCATTGATTGCAAGACACCGCTGGTACAACAGGAAAATTACCTATGTCTCAAATGTAGACTTTCTCTTCCAAAAACCAACTACCATACTCTACCTGACAATATTCTAATGAAGAAGTTCGTGTTCGAGCCAAAAGTTCAGAAAGCAGCGGCTTATTTATTTTTCAACAAAGGAGGAGTAGCTCAAAAAATCATTCATGAAATAAAGTACAAAAATCAACCAGAGTTTGGTGTACTAATTGGCGAATGGTACGGTCACGATTTGTCTAAAACTAATTGGCCTATTGACTTAATCATTCCAGTACCATTGCATAAATCCAAACTGGCAAGGCGTGGATTCAATCAGAGTGAACGAATTGGAGAAGGGATCTCAAGAAGTACGGGTTGGCCATTAGTATCAGATATTGCTATCCGCACTCGACATACAGTAAGTCAAACACGAAAGTCTAAAGTACAACGCTGGAAAAATATGCAGTCAGTATACAAATTAAAGAGAACTGGTGCAGTGACTGGTAAGAATGTAGCAATCGTTGATGATGTTCTCACCACAGGAGCAACAATTGGTGAGTTGGTGTCTTTGTTGGTTGAGTCCGGCGCTGCAGGAGTTTACATCATCACTCTAGCAGCAGGGAAATAAGGACTTATAGATTACGCCTTATTGTATTAGCAAAAAAAAGCCGTTACAACTTGACGTCATAACGGCTTCTAATATTAAAACAGGTTATCTTAATAATTGGTACCTGCCCGAATCATTGCACATCTAAATCCAATCGTTGATGTTGCAGAATCTTCAAACAAGTATCTTCTAGTACCAGGTGACAACCAATAGGCTACATCAGCCCATGATCCACCTTTGTATACTCTTAATCTCTTCATTGGAGGATTTTCGGTATCATAAGAATTTTGGAGGCCGGTATTGGCCACCCATTCTTCCTCAGTGTATGGTTGCTCATTTCCGATAAAATTCCAACTTGCATCATATCCAGTTTCTGGATCCAAAGTACCATCTCTTCTCACAGGGTTCATGTCTTCAACCATTTGGTGAGAAAGTGGACGGTAAACATCCTGCACCCATTCGTTTACGTTTCCAGCCATGTTGTATAGACCAAAGTCATTTGGAGGATAATCGTAAACATATGTCGGGATCATCGCCCCATCATTCAGCTTACCAGCGATACCTGCATAGTCACCTCGACCTCTCTTGAAGTTAGCAAGGAAGTAACCCATGCTCTTTCCATAAGGATTTCTGAGTGCGTGACCATCCCAAGGATATAGTCTTCTGTGTGTTTGGTTTTCATCTAACCACTGAGTTCCGATAAGAGCTTGAGCAGCATATTCCCACTCAGCTTCAGTTGGGAGACGATAGTTAGGCAGAACCACGCCAGATTCCAATGGAATTCTCGGGAAATCAGTTCCAGAAGTTCCCGGATCACCTTCAGCTCCAGCGAATGCCTGATCTCCTGCATTGGCAACTTCATCATACAATCCAGCATCTTCAGCTAGTTTGATGTTTACCACTCTGGTTCTCCATTTACAATAGTTTACGGCTTGTCTCCAATTCACACCTACTACTGGGAAATATCTAAAACCCGGATATCTGTAGTAATGATCCACATATGAATCGTTGAATGCAAGGTCTTTAGCCCACACTGTGGTATCTGGAAGGTTGTTTTTCCAGTAATATTCGTCTGAGTCTTGTTTGATGTAAAACTCATACTCCAACCAGTTGATATTAGCAACTTCAGTTTCATCCATGTAGAATGAAGCAACTGTTACAGCACGCTCAACATTGTCGTTGGAATTGAGGACATCTTCTTCGAAAGTACCTAGAACGGTTCTTCCACCTTCAATAAAGATCAGGTTGGGTCCTTCTGGCTGACCACTGAAGTCATTCACCACAAAGCCTCCCTCTTCATTGAACTCTAACCCGGTAGTCGTACTGTACTTGCCGGGAGCAGAACTTGTAGGGGTTCCAGACCCACAAGAACTTAGCATTACTGCTACTGCTAACACCGATGCAGAGCCAGTAAGCGCATTAACCAAATTTTTCATAACCTGTTTTACTTTTATTTGAAACGCTCCAAAATAGTAATAAATACAATGATTTCAAAAATAGGCTTTTTGACCGATCTTTTGAACTTATTGTATTCAATTAATAGGAAAATTAGACAATTATTGTGTAAACCTCGGTATAATTCACACACTTACAGTCGAATGCATGTGATTTAACACCTGTAAACCCTCTTCTATATCGTTGATTTCTTTCACCGAAATGATGAGTTTCTTCTTCATATCCTTCATGTTACATCGCCTAGGTTGACTCTGTACGTATTGAAGTATTTGACCAAAAACATCCGATTGGAAGTATGCCTCATCTTTAGAATCGGATAGATAGCAGCGCATCATGCCGTTTTTGATGGTCACTTTTTCAAATCCTAATCTGACAGCTGCCCAACGCAATCGCACAGAGGTCATCAAATCAGATACAGCATCCGGCAATGGCCCAAATCGATCTTTCATTCCGTTGATGAACCCTTCGAGTTCCTCATCATTTTCAAGACTATCCATCCTGGAGTAGAGATTCAGTCGTTCAGATATGTTAGACACATAATCTTGAGGGATGAGAATTTCCAGATCGGTCTCAATTACACACTCTTCCTTAATAGCATGGAATTTTTGATGATCCATTTCATTTTCGAAGAGGTCTTTGAATTCGGTTTCTTTCAGTTCGCTGACGGCTTCATCGAGGATTTTGTGATATACTTCAAATCCCATGTCGTTGATAAATCCACTTTGTTCACTACCTAGCAAATTTCCAGCACCTCGAATATCCAAATCCCGCATAGCTACTTTGAAGCCATCACCCAAATCTGAAAATTCTTCTAAAGTAGTCAACCTTTTTCGTGCATCCGATGAAAGTGCAGAAGTGGGAGGTGTCAGCAGGTAGCAGTAGGCCTTGGTGTTGGAGCGACCGACTCGTCCACGCATCTGGTGAAGATCAGATAAGCCAAACATGTGGGCTCTGTTGATGATGATGGTGTTGGCATTGGGTATGTCAAGTCCAGACTCGATGATGTTAGTAGAAACCAACACATCGTATTCGCCTTCAATGAACTTGAGCATCACTTTCTCTAGTTGTTTGCCGTCCATTTGTCCGTGAGCAATCCCGATTTTCGCATCTGGAACCAGACGGAAAATGATGTTGCCAATTTGCTCGATATCTCCCACGCGGTTGTGGACCATAAATACCTGGCCGCCTCTTCTCAACTCATGACTCACCGCGTCCCGGATAACTTCTTCGTTGAACTCATGAATTTCTGTGGTAACGGGTCTTCTGTTTGGTGGTGGGGTAGAAATGATCGATAAATCCCTGGCCCCCATTAGTGAAAAGTGCAAAGTCCTTGGTATTGGAGTTGCTGTAAGGGTAAGTGCATCCACATTCACCCGCATTTCCTTCAATCGTTCCTTCACCTTCACTCCGAACTTCTGTTCTTCATCAATGATCATCAATCCCAAATCCTTGAACTCAATGTCTTTGTTGACAATTCGGTGTGTTCCAATTAGAATATCGATATGTCCTGCTTTGACCTTTTTCTTGACTTCTGTGATGTCTTTGGTGCTTTTGAAGCGATTGATGTAATCTACCGTGACAGGAAAATCTTCCAACCGCTTCGAAAATGTGTGGAAATGCTGCATGGCTAAAATGGTGGTGGGTACCAGAACGGCCACTTGTTTGCCAGAATCCACCGCTTTGAATGCTGCACGTACTGCAATTTCGGTTTTACCAAATCCCACATCACCACAGACAAGACGATCCATTGGGTGGCCCTGCTCCATGTCTTTCTTTACATCTTCGGTTGCCAGTGCCTGATCCGGAGTATCCTGGTATAAAAACGATGACTCCAACTCGGCTTGCAGATATGTATCTTCTGGAAAAGTGAAACCAGGGGCCGCTTTACGTTTGGCATAGAGGTTGATCAGGTCCTTGGCTATGTCCTTGACCTTTTTCTTGACCTTCTTTTTCTTGTTGTCCCAATCCTGCGTACCCAGTTTGTTGATCGATGGTGGCTGACTGTCTTTGCTTGAATACTTCGAAACTTTATGGAGAGAGTGCACACTCACATAAAGTAGGTCGTCATCTCTGTAAATCAGCCGAAGGGCTTCCTGCTTATTTCCACCAACATCCACCGTGTCCAAACCTGCAAATCGACCAACTCCATAATCGATGTGTACAACATAATCACCAGGTTGTAAAGTCTTGAGCTCGCGTAGGGTGAGGGATTTGGATTTTGAAAACTTTTCCTTCGCCTTGTACTGATGAAAACGATCGAAGATTTGATGATCTGTATAGCAGACAAATTCATGATGATCATCAATAAATCCCTCGCGAAAAGATGCCCCAATCCCCTTGAAGTGAAGTTCGGGATTAATTTCTTTAAAAATACTTTCTAGACGTTCCAGCTGCTTGAAGGACTCGGCTGTGATGACCTTTTGAAAATCCTTTACCTGAAACTGGTACAAGTCTTCTGCCAGTAACTCAAAGTTTTTATGAAAATGTGGCTGTGGTCGAATCCCCAGATTGAATTCGTCATTTGGCTTTAGGTAGTATCTATTGCCAAACTCCACCCGATGAAATTTTTTCAGCAGTAGGTCAAACGATTTTTCTGAATCAAAGAGATCTTCCGGTTTGAATACCACTTGAGTGTATCCACTCACCTTCATGATTTGATCAAAAGAGTCTACCGCTTTGTTGAATCCTTTTTCAATCAGGTCCAATGTCTCGCGATAATCCTTCATCCAGATCACCGTATTTTTTGGTGCAAACTCAAAGAATGATTGTCGCTCTTCGCGAAGCAATCGTGTTTGCACATTAGGAATGAGCGTTACCTCATCCAGAGATTTATTGGAGAGTTGGCTTTCTGGATCGAATTCCCGGATGCTCTCAATTTCATCACCAAAAAGCTCTAGCCTATATGGATAATCATGTGCGAATGAGAAAATGTCAATAATTCCACCACGAACAGAAAACTGCCCGGCCTCATAAACGAAATCACTTCGCTCAAAATCATAACTATTAAGCAGCTCTGTGAGAAATTCAATATTCAGCTGTTCACCAACCGTAGCGGTGAACGTGTTGTCCTGCAAAGATCTTTTATTGATGACTTTTTCATAAAGCGCATCAGGATAAGTGATAATCTGATGACCTGATCGGTTACTTGAATTGATCTGGTTTAAAACTTCTGCCCGCTGTAGGATATTGGCATTTTCTGTTTCTTCAAACTGGTAGGGCTTTTTGTATGAACTGGGAAAAAGAAGCAATTGATCCTCAGGAAGAAAGTTTCTCAGGTCATTGAGAAAGTACTGTGCTTCCTCCTTGTCATGCAAGACAAAAATATTGGTTTGCTTCTGCAAGGAGGCGTGCGCAGCTGCCATGATCGCATCAAAGCTGCCAGCCATTCCCTTGAGCCGAACCGTTTGGTTTTTCATGATCGAATCAGATATGCTTCGGATCATGTCACTGGATGTAAAGTGCTTTAGTATTTCTCCTGCTTCCACGAATTGCGATTAAAGATGCAAAAGTACACGAATCTGGTACTGAACTACGTTAGACAAACAGCAATTGAGGAAAGGAGTTCTGGAAAATGCTCAAAATGCTCTATTGGAGACTAATTGTAACTTATAAATGAATTTTTTAAAGATATTTTTGAAACATTCTTAGAAATAATCAGTATATTAAAATACAATAAACAAGACATTTGTCGTTTTAGACATACATTACTTTTTAGGTTAGGTTGGTGATAAAGGCGCTTGTACTCTCGGTACGGCGCCTTTTCTTTATTCCGGATATACACCACTTATCACCTTTCATTATTTCTTAACTACATTTTGCTATTCTAAAAGTGCTGGTACCTATATCTTCACATCATGAAAAAAATAATAGCATTAGCTCTTTTGATGACGTTGACACTTCAAGCCCTTCCCTGGGGTAAAACTGGTCATCGAGTAATTGGTCTGATAGCCGAACGTCACTTATCGAAAAAAGCCAAAAAACAAATTGAGAAAATACTGAAGGATGAAACGCTGGCTGAAGTTAGCAACTACATGGATTTCATCCGAGCAGATGACCGCTATGACCACATGGCTCCCTGGCATTACTGCACCATTCCTGATGGACAAACTTATGAGGAAGCAGGAACTCCCGAAGAAGGTGACGCGATTGTTGCCATTCAAAAATTCACAGAAGAACTGCGAACAAAAAAATTCACAGAAGGAGATGAGGCATTTACCCTTAAGCTTTTGGTACATCTGATTGGCGACATCCATCAGCCACTACACGTGGGCAATGGTGAAGACAAAGGAGGAAATGATGTGAAACTTGACTATTTCTGGAGTTCTTCTAACCTGCATCGCGTGTGGGACTCTGGAATCATTGATGGCCAGCAGTATGCCTACACCGAATATGCAGACTGGATAGATCACGCTTCAGACTCCAATCGGGAAAAGTGGGAGAACGATGAGTTGATGGACTGGATTTATGAATCTCAGCAATTACGAAATGAGTGTTATGAATTGCCAGAGAATATGAAGATCGCATATGATTACGATTATGAACATCTTGACCTGGTCAACCAACGCTTGCTACAAGCCGGCATTCGACTGGCAGCGGTCTTGAATGAAATTTATGGATAAGGATTGTTTTCAGTAGGAGGATCTGGAAAAGGTCCTCCCTCTGGTTGCTATAAAATCGTCAATCGTAGTTTATTAGCGGCATTTTCTAACTCGACCAGCGCTTCTATAGCCATTACTACTTCCGGGGCCACTTTCAGAATTCTAGCCGCTTCATGAACCTGCTCTTTTTCCTCTAATGCATAATCGCCATCAGCGGAGCTCATCCTAATGGCATCATAGATCAACAGTTTGTTAAATCCTGCCAGCGCAGAACTATTGAAACTGTTGAATAACTCGTCAAGTTCTGCAGATTCAAAATCAAACTCTTCCCAATCGGCCACTATTTCTTCATCTACACCTACTTCTCTTGCCATATCCAGGGTCAGCCATTCCAGCTCAGGATCACTGACTATCCCATCAGATCCAGCGATAGTCAACAATGCATATCCGTATTCGCGCCACTTGTTTTTCGGCACCATACTGATTCCATAAAAAGTCGGAGAGATATTTGTTAAGTCAGAACTCATGGGCGGGAGGTTTGGTCGTTATTAAATAAGTACGTACTAACTATGTAATCTAGCTTTTTCTAGATAAAGAATTCATCTTCCAATTTACATTTCCCTTCAAATTAATCACTATAATTGAAAAGAGAACATCTGATTGTCAACCATTGATCGCACTATTGGTTGAACTAGATAGCTATTGGACTTAATCGAGATAAAGAAATGTTTACAGAATCAGACTTAAAGCAAATTGCGGATCACCAGTTGGACCTTAATGATGTCAACTATCAGATAGATAAATTTAAGAACGGATTCCCACCGACAGAACTTTCCAGAGCTGCAACTGCTCAAAACGGAATAATGGAGGTATCTGATAAGGAAGCTGAAGAGTACATCAGCTTTTACGAAAACAATCTCGGGAAGATAGACCTGGTCAAATTTGTACCTGCTTCCGGCGCAGCAACTCGAATGTTCAAAACCTTATTTGCTTTCCTAAATGAATACAAGGGAAGTGAATCCGACTATGAAAAGATGAAAGCAGATCAATCTTCTGGTTCTGTTTTTACCTTCTTCAAAAAGCTAGAAAGCTTCGCTTTTTATGAAGACCTAAAAGATGCGTACAAACAAGCCACCGGAGAATCACTGGAAGAGGCACATGTAAAACGCAAATTCATAGAAATTCTAGAAGTGTTGCTTTTGGAGAAGGGTCTGGACTATGGTAGCCTACCCAAAGGTCTGCTTCGTTTTCATCAATATGGTGAATCCTCCAGAACCCCCGTGGAGGAACACATTGTGGAAGGAGCTCAATATGCAAAAGACTCTGATGGCAATGTCAAAATTCATTTCACTGTATCACCGGATCATAAAGCTAGGTTTGAAAAGCACGTATCAGAAATCAAAGCGAGCTATGAATCTGAATATGGGGTGAAAGTGGCAGTATCTTACAGTGTACAAAAACCGTCTACCGATACGATCGCTGTAGATATGAACAATGAACCGTTTAGAAATGAAGACGGGTCACTACTTTTCCGGCCAGCAGGACACGGAGCCTTACTGGAAAACCTCAATGACATAGATGCCGATGTGGTTTTCTTGAAAAATATTGACAATGTGGTGCCGGACCACCTAAAAGACGATACCATCAAATACAAGAAGGTGATTGCTGGAATTTTGCTCAAATACTCTGCCAGGATAAACAGTGCCCTGGAATCATTGCAATCAGGGAGTGGACTCTCAGAAGCTGCCGGCCTACTGGCAGAACTAGGATATGAACCGGGTAGCGCATTCAACAATCTGGGAGATAGCGAACGAGTTCACTTGCTCAAAGAAAAGCTAAACCGACCATTTCGGGTTTGTGGGATGGTGAGAAGTGATGGTGATCCAGGCGGCGGGCCGTTCTGGGTCAAAGGTAAGGACGGTTCGAAATCTCTTCAGGTGGTGGAAACAGCACAAATAGATCTGACTACTGAAGATCAAAAAGCTGTTTTCAATCAAGCTACGCACTTCAATCCAGTGGACGTGGTGTGCATGCTCAAAGACAAGAATGGTGAGAAGTTTGATCTGTTAAAATACCGTGATCCAGATACGGGCTTCATCACTCAGAAGTCAAAAGATGGAAAAGACTTGAAAGCTCAGGAATTACCCGGTCTTTGGAATGGAGCCATGGCGGATTGGAACACCATCTTTGTGGAGGTGCCACCAATCACCTTTAATCCTGTAAAATCGGTAAATGATTTATTGAAACTAGAACATCAAGGAGCGGAGTAAACACAAGAGTGCTCAATAGGTTAGAAATTGAAAAGACCTCAAACAGGAGGTCTTTTTGCTTTAAAAGATGGTCAGATCAAAAACCAGCTGGCCATCCATTTCCAGTGGGAGCACAAACTTGGAGTCAGTTAGCCATCTTGGTGTTCCTGGTGTTTTGATGTAACCAGAATTAAAAATCAGCTTAGCCATATCATTGGTGAGCTGATATATTAGCATTCCTGAAGTTTCGAAATCAGCATATTTGGCAATAATAAAATTTCCATCCGGTGAAATGTAATGATCCGTCACGGCTCCACCGATTTGCATTTGTTCACCATTATCCAGGCTTAAGTAAAATGATTCGGGATATTCTGATTCCTGTGTGATGATCAACGCATTGGACTCTGGAAGGTAGGAATTGATATAAAACCCGCCATAATCACCCTGCTCATAAAATCTGGAATTCCCGTTATCAAACTTGATAAGGATGCCGTTTTCAGCTTGCTCATAAAACTGTTCGATACTATCCGTTTCGATAATGACTTGTCCTCCGTCTATGAAGTCTACATAATCAGTTGTGTCAAAAGTGATTTTGGGTAGCGGTTTACCAAAGTATTCATTGACCTCATTTTTCCACTCGGGATCATAGAGGTTAATGATTTTCTCCTGTAACGAATTCAGCTCTTCTGCTGATTCGTCCAGTCCTCTACGCAACCAAAAAGCGGAATAGTGATGCATGTTGGAATTAATAGACACTGATTCGAATTTTGACCAGTAAGGTTCCATATATCGGCTCCAAAACTGATAATAGGAATCGTAATTATCAGAGAACTGCACTTTGCCATCACTTAGGAACCTACCGCGCTGTGCAGCATTAGCATATAGTCGCATTTCATATTCAAAAGAAGAGTAACTAGTTAGTAGCAAATAGGCGAGATGTAGTTTTCTGAATTCATTTCGATAATAGTCATAAATGCGCTGATATACCACTCCGTTATACTGAGAGCTATTTGGGTTTGGGATCAGCTTATTCGAAACCACTGAAGGCAGCCAGGCAGGCACCATATACATTTCGTGTTCTACCGTTGGCAAGAGGTCCGTTCTTCCTCTTTTTCCGGTTTCTTGAATTTTCGGATTGAATAACCTATCGTATTGATCCGCCGACCAATCGTTCTGATCCAGGCACATTCTGACAGCCTGATCAAATCGATACCTCAAATTAAGGATGGAACCATAGTAGGACGGCTCTTGATCTATCTGATCAACCTCGTGTGGAGTAAGCTGGTAGATGTTTTTTAGGTTAAACGACTCGCCCACTTTACAATCCAGCTCTTTTAGATCATAATAATCTTCACTAATTGTCACTTCCTCCTCCGCGGCTTCTTCAGCCACTTCTTCCATAGCCTCTTCAGCGACTTCCTCAGTGGCAGTTTCTTCGGTGCTTTGAGTTTTGTTGCTACATGAGAATAACAAGACGAGGCATGTGATGAAGACCAGATTTTTCATAGGTGGTGATTCTTAGGTTTGGTTTATGAAGATAAAAAAATTACCGACTCGAATCAACTCCGTATGATAACCAAAAAGCCGGCAAACGCCGGCTTTCTGCTACTTCATCAAATTTTCAAATTCCTTTTTGAGTTTTTCGTAGCGCTCTATAGCATCTTTTCCCATCTTCTGATCAGTACTTATAGTCATGCGATACAGGTAATTTATCTGGTCAATCAATTTCGGCATGGGATAAGTGATGTCTTTGGCTTGTAACTCCGCCAATGTGGACTTTGCTTCTTGTACATCTGCTGTTTTGTCTTTTACTTTTTGCTCCAACGTTGCTTCCAGTTGGCGTGCATCTCCCAATAGTCTTCCTACTTGCTTTGCAAACAAGATCTGATCTTCGATCATTTGTTGATTGATTCCCGTTTGTTCAGCTCTTGGATCCAGCACAAGCTCAAAAGTCGTTTCCACGGTGTTTTCACCGGCAGTTATTCGTGCGGTGTATTCACCTGGGGCTACCATCGGTCCGGAGCTCCACCTTCTCCGCTCATTATCACTCCAAGGACCAAAATGCTGCATGTCCCACGCGTAGCGATTATGACCTTTCTTGCCAGATAAACTTTTATCGACAAGAAAGATGAACTCGTTAGTTTCCATTTTTCGCTGGACACTTTCTTCAAAATCGATACTTGTGGTGTCGCGGTAATAGGTATTGATTGCTGTTCCAGCAGCATCTACTATTTCCAGTTTGATTTGTTTTGTTTCTTCCGGCAAAAAATAATCAATCAGTACACTTCCCGTTTCAAAATCCGGAACAGCATCTCCATAACTGCGCATTCGGTAACGGATTGTTTTATCAGGACTGTAAATACTTAGTTTATTCGATTTGTCATATTGCTGGAGCACAGAGGCGTTATCGAGAATCCAGAACCCGCGACCCATTGTTGACATAACCAGGTCATTTCGGTGCAGTTTGATATCGGTGATCGGAACTACCGGAAGGTTGTTTTGAAAAGATTCCCAGTTCGCCCCATCATCATATGATACAAAAAGACCATACTCTGTTCCAGCGAAAAGCAAACCTTCTCGCTCTGGATCTTCCCGAACAACTCGAACAGGATAATCATCAGGAATACCATTGGTAATCAGCTCCCAGCTTTTACCATAATTGGTCGTTTTCACAATGTATGGTTTCCAGTCACCGACTTGATACCGGAGGATGGTGGCATAAGCTTTAGCTGGATTATGTGGTGATGGTTCCACTGCATCTACACGACCACCTTTTGGAATTTTCGACGGGGTGACATTGGACCAATTAGCTCCATTGTCTTGAGTAACATAAATCGGCCCGTCGTTGGCTCCAGTCCAGATGACACCAGCTTTTACAGGTGATTCACGAATGGCATAAATGGTACTGTAGTATTCTTCACCGGTAATGTCTCTGGTGATCGGCGATCCGGAGATTACTTGTTTATCTGCTTCGAATGCCGTTAAATCTGGGCTGATCGTTTCCCAAGAAACTCCTTCGTTTGTTGTTCTATGCACGTATTGTGAAGTGTGATAAATGATTGTCGGATCATGTGGCGAAACATGAATGGGCGATACACGCTGAAAACGGTATTCCAAATCCTTCGGATTGTGCCCATACATGTACGAAGCACCAACATAATAAGCTTTTTCTTCACCCGTCAATTTGTTAAACACCCCAAAGCGACCTTTGCAGTTGGCATAAACAATATTGGGATTTACTGGATTGGGAACAGCTGGTCCGGTTTCACAACCTCCGGTATTGATAATGTACCCAATTTGGTCAGCCTGAATGCTGTAAGGTTCATTGCTCGGTACGGCAATAGTGGAATAGTTGTCTTGCTGACCGCCATACAGCCAGTAGGGATACTGGTTGTCTACTTCTACCTGGTAGATTTCTGAGGTTGGCTGATTGAACTGTGTAGACCAGCTTTCGCCACCATTGAAAGTCACATTGGCACCTCCATCGTTAGATTGGATGAATAGTTTTGGGTTATCAGGATTGATCCACATGTCATGATTGTCTCCGTGAGGAGGGCGAAGGTAATCCCAGTCTTTGCCTCCATTAGTGGATTTGTAGTTTCCGGTAGCCAATGCATAAAGTACCTCTGGGTTCTTAGGATCAACCCTCAAGTTGGTGTAATAGAAGGGCCTTGTACGGATCCCACCAAAGTCTGAGATTTGTTTGAACGTTTTTCCCTGATCTACAGACTTGTACAAACCACCTTCTTTTTCAGGTGCTTCTACCAAAGCATACACGATTTTAGAATCGGCTGGAGTTACCGCGACATCTATTTTACCAATCACATCTGCCGGAAGGCCTGCGGTGAGTTTATCCCACGTTTTCCCATCATCCACAGATTTGTAAATACCGCCTTCGGTTGCGGCATCACCACCGCTGATAATGGTCCAGGGTTTTCTTTCTCCTTTCCAGGCCGCAGCATAAAGCGTGCTGGGATTGCCCGGTAAAAATTCCACATCCGCAAAGCCTACCTGGTCAGAGATGAATAGCACTTTGTTCCAGTTTCTTCCGCCATCGGTGGTTTTGAAAATCCCACGTTCAGGATTCGCATTGAATGCAGAGCCAACTGCTGCTACGTAAACGACATTGTGATTATCCGGATGAATAATAATCGCACCAATTTGTCCTGCATTTCGCAAACCAATGTGTTCCCAGGTTTCACCTCCATTTATTGATTTGTACACTCCCTTTCCGGCAATTACATTACTCCTTAAACCATCCGAGCCAGTAGCCACGTACACAATGTTAGGATCTTGCTGATCTACTGCTATTGCTCCGATGGAAGGTGTTTCGAAATATCCATCAGAGACATTGTTCCAGGTGGTTCCATAGTCTGTTGTCTTCCAAACACCACCACCCGTGGCACCGAGGTAAAAAGTGCCAGGCTCTACTCGAGTACCAGCTACAGCAGTTACCCGACCACCACGAAGAGGCCCAACGTTTCGAAATTTAAAATCGAACTGGCAAAAGCCAGTATGAAAAAGGAGGAGGAAAACCGTGAAAACGGAAAATTTGATCTGCTTCATTTGATGTCGTATCTATGGGCTTATGTTTATGATTCAATCAAGATGATTGGTCACCTTTTTACCCCTTATCCCTAAAGAGAAGGTGACGAAACGTTCTCTTTAATTCGCACAATCCATACCGATCGGGCTACCGTCTGGCGGAGACAAAGGGTTTGGAATAGTAAAGTCACCAGGCTCTTCTTTGAACTGATCATACAAACTCAACACGTGATTGTTGTGTGCTTTGACCAGTAAGTCATTCGTTCGCATTCCCTTAATTTGTCCGACGATGTTGGCCAACTCTTGTGATGCGACAGCTTTGGTCATTTCTGTAGCACCTTTATCGGCAGCCAAATTCATCAAATGATAGATTAAACGCTTTTCGACTACCATTTTGATTTCCTTATTTAAACCAGAGGTGTACTTGCCATTCCAGGTGTGCTTGTACAGACTCACCATTAGGGCATCCCAACCCGGCAAAGCATCATACCGAAGGTTTTGCTGAATCATGCGCTCTATTCGCTCTGGTGTGAAAAGGAAGGAAAGGGTCATTTCAGCTGAAGTTTCCGCTGCGGCAATCGGGTCGAAGGTAACACCGGTATTGGATTTGAAGCTTTCCCTGGTTCGACCGTAGCCTGGTACTTTCGGGCTCAGCAAGTTGAGTAGATTGTTGGGGATACTCAGAAACTCAGGTGATAGTGTATTCACCAGAGCTTTCAATGCTTGATTTTGTTCGTCAGCGCTCACGGGTGATGGAAGCGGTAAATCATCTCCTTTTACTTTATAGCTATAGTTTAAACCCCCCACCATTTTGCTGGCACCTTCTATCTGGTAGCGATGAATGAAATACATTGGTACCAGTACTTCTTCTATGGAAGAAATCGGCTCACCTGTTTGAATGGCATTTTCTGAAAACTTGTTGAGCACAATCGAGCGAATAGTTGCCAACCGGTCAAGCTCCAATCCGGCATTGGTACCATTATCCCACAAATGAGCTTGCGCGTGTGCACCACTTCTGGGTCGGGCGTCACTGTCGTTGATGTATTGATAGCCTGCGGCAATCCATTCATTGATAATACCTTCAAGCTGCTGTTCTTCGTTATCCTGGAAATCCGTGTATCCATAGCGAATAGCGAATTGGTCCCACTCTCCAATGTTCACATCGTAAGCTTCTGACAGGTCAATTTTACCTTTTTCATCCAACTGGATGTAAGGATGCGGATAATCCATCACGGAGGCACGATCGTTGACGCTTGCCGCAAAATTGTGGTAAAGACCCAAAGTATGACCCACTTCGTGCGCCGAAAGCTGACGCAATCTGGCCAGAGCCATCTCCAACATTTCACCGGAAGGTTCTTTCCCTTCTTCATATGGCTGTAGTAGTCCAGTCGCGATTAGAAAATCCTGACGAATGCGCAAAGAGCCCAAAGACACATGGCCTTTAAGAATTTCTCCCGTACGTGGATCCACTACCGATGCTCCGTACGACCAACCCCGTGTAGATCGGTGTACCCACTGGATCACGTTGTAATGAATATCTAGAGGATCTGCAGAATCAGGAAGCACTTTTACCTGAAAGGCGTTTTTATATCCAGCTTTTTCGAATGCCTGATTCCACCAGCTGGCTCCTTCAATGAGTGCCGAACGAACTGGCTCAGGGGCACCCTTATCCACGTAATAGATGATGGGCTCTACTGGCTCACTAATCTCAGCATCCGGGTTTTTCTTCTCTAGTCGGTGACGAACAATAAATCGTTTGACCAATGACTCTTCGATTGGCGTGGCGTAATCCTGATAGGAAATGTTGTAATATCCAGCACGAGGATCAAACTTTCGTTTTTTGTAACCGTCATCGGGAAGCCGCACAAAAGAATGGTGCATGCGGACGGTCACCGCTTCTGCGCTTGGAGTCACCGATCTCAAGTAATATCCAGATGGAGTTCCTTTAAAGGTGATGGTGGCTTCAAATTCGCTATTGTCTATAAAATTCTTAGTTCTTGGTAGATAAACCGCCGAACGAGAGGCATCCAGTGAATAACTGCCCTGACCCGATCGCTTGATACTCTGGGCAACACCGTGAGCATCTGAAAGTAACATATCCGTTATATCAATCAGGATGCGTCCGTTTTCTTCTTTTTCAACTTTGAAACCCTGGATAATACTTTTCGCAAATGCTTCCTCTACAGAAAGCACCTCGTTTTGATTGTCACTTAGTGCGCGGTAGTCCTGATTTGGCTGAACCAGAAAAACTTTCGGGCCGCTACGCTCAAACCGAACTACGCGAGTATCGCCCAACTGGCCTCTGTCCAAACCGATATCATTGGACCCAACTCCAGCAGCCAGTGAGTTGACATACAAGAAGTCTTCACCAAGGTTGTCGATTTCAAGGAAAACTTTTCCTCCTTTCTCATCCCAGTAAAAATTGAAAAAGCCTTCGTACTTTTTGTACTTGGCCACAGTGCTGGAGTATGAACTGGAACTAGAAGATGCTGAAGGCGTGGTAGATGGCGAACAGGCAATAGCGATGATCGCGATCAATGCGAGGTACAAGTGTTTCATTTAATTGAATTTATATGGATCACTAAACCACAGCTGAACCCATCTGTGGCCGGACTGATAATTTACTAGTCAAAGATCAGTTTCATTAAAAACCGTGTGGGTAATTGCTTGTTTGACTTGAAGATTTATATTTTCGGAAAATTGAACAGGTGAATGGCAGGTTATGGATAGTAAAACCCAGCGTCTCTATTTTGTTGCATTGATTCCCCCAGAACCCATCAAGTCAGAGGTTTGGAAAATGAAGGAGGAAATCAGAGACACTTATGGATCGAAAGCAGCCCTGAAATCTATGGCCCACGTGACCTTGCATATGCCATTTACCTTTCGGGTGGACCGTGAAGACCGCATCATCGATAGTTTGATACATGCTGTGGAGGGAAAGAAACCTTTTGAGGTAATTCACGATGGTTTTGGCTGTTTTGAACCCAAAGTGATTTACGTGAATGTCGAGAAAACGGAACCATTGGAAATCCTAAAGGAAGAGGTGGTCCGACAAATGCGTCGTGACTTGAAAGTCAACAATGCAGATTATAAGAACTTACCGTTTCATCCACACATGACCATTGCTTTTAGAGATCTAAAAAAGCCGAACTTTCTCAATGCGTGGCCTACTTACGAAAATCGAGATTATTCCGCAAAATGGACCTGTCAATCCGTCTGCCTGCTGCGACATACCGGTAAGGAATGGGCTGTACTGGAGGAGGTTGGGTTTACTCTGGATAACTAGCCCTCACATCTGTCTCTGTCAGAATGTAGCTTTTCTTTTCGCCACCTATTTTGAAGTGAACCAGATTCTTTTGATCATCGTAGACTTCCGTCAGTATTGTATTGACTAGCGAGATTGATTCTAACTCAGCAACTGCCGTCACTTCCAAATAACACCAGATTACATCGTCTTCTATTTCACCTCCCAGATAGTCATAGTTGGTTTTATTTCCATTTACGGCAATCGTGAAGTTCTTCTCGAAATAGCTCTGGAGATACTCATGAGTTTGGAGGGAGTCTTCCATCATCACAAAATCCGAATCGCCATTTTCTTGCGATACTCCATTTTCCAAATCATCAATAAAGATGCGTTGGGAGATTTGCACGGCTTTTGACGAGTCATTGTAAACGACCTCACAGACACTTACATGATAAGGGTGCAGCAATATGGATAATAGGATCAAAAACATATTCAACGTTTAATTATTGGCAATCTAGAATGAAAGCGCCTCAAGCCAAAATTCCAACTCAATCTGATCTGTGAATGAATCTGTTTCTAAATAACACAAAATTCATTATTTTGATAGCAGATTAGTACCAGCCTAAAACATCAGCCTCTATGTCTAAAACGATTCACAAGCACCTTGTGGGGTCACCTGTTGTGTCTATTCTGAACCCTGCACATGTCATGTTAGTTCGAGAAGTAATCCAGAAACGAGACGGGGAAGACTATCTCTGCTCGTATGTGACAGATGATGGTAAAATTTGCAACACTGTTTTCTGTGGAGCTGACCTTCGTAGTTTATATTCCACAATGAAGCAGGAAGAGTTAAGCAGTAGCAGTACAACCTAAATCTACCGTTTACCGTCCATCAAATTTTGAAGTTAGGAATTCTGCTATGCTGTTCAGTTTGAATATTTTCGCATCAAATGTTTCAATAGACTGATGTGATCAGGTTTGATGCCTGTGTGAAAACAGTTTATTGTCTTTGCGGATTATTTGTGCCATTAGGCACTAGCATATGACAGACTTTCAAACTTTCTACCAACTTGGGTTAGAACACATTTTGGACAAAAACGGGTATGATCACATTATTTTTGTGATTGCGCTTTGTGCCCTGTATCAGGCTGAGGACTGGAAACGAGTGCTTGTGCTCGTTACTTCTTTTACTCTTGGCCACTCTATCACACTAGCCCTTTCTACCTTTTCCATTATTAGTATTGATTCTGACCTAGTGGAGTTTTTGATTCCTGTCACCATTTTTATCACGGCTTTCGCCAACCTGTTTACTAAACCAGACGGGCATAAGGTAAGCATTCGCAATTATGCATTTGCTGGCTTTTTTGGCCTAATCCATGGATTGGGGTTCTCTAATTATCTTAAAAGTCTCCTGGGACGAGATGAATCTATCGTCACCCAACTTTTCGCCTTTAACATTGGTTTGGAAGTTGGGCAGATCATCATTGTGGCGGTGCTGCTTGCTGCCGGTTTTTTAGTGGTAGGTATTGCTGGTGTGAGCCAGAGAGATTGGAAGATAACCATTTCTGCCGCAGTGGCTGGGATTGCCCTGGTTCTCATTATTGAATCGAATTATTTTTAAAATAAACGAACATATGTTGAAACGACTATCCGTAATAACAACCCTGGCACTCGCTATCTGCTGGCAGGCTACTGCACAGGCAGACACTGAGTGGAAGCAAAAGTTTGAGCAATTGGGAGCAATGCTTCCTACGCCAAATACGTACCGTACGGCATCAGGAGCTCCTGGTAAGGACTACTGGCAGATGCAAGCTGATTTCAAAATGGCTGTTGAGTTGGATGACACGAACCAGCGAATTACTGGTCAGGAAACGATCACTTACTACAACAACTCCCCGGATCCGCTGGATTATCTATGGGTCCAACTAGATCAAAACATGCGCGCGGATGATTCGAACACGCCTCTTGCAAGCGCACGTGACTATGATGACACGCTCAACGTAAAGGACTACTATAGCTTGGCTGGAACGCCTGGTTTTGATGGCGGTTTTAATATCGAGTCAGTAAAATCTACCACTGGGGCTAACTTGAGGTATACGATCAACAAGACCATGATGCGTGTAGACTTACCGAAAGCATTGCAACCTGGTGATAAAGTGTCTTTCGATATAGCCTGGAACTTCTTCATCAACGACCGAATGGCAGATGGAGGTCGTTCAGGTTTGGAATACTTCCCGGAGGAGGACAATTACCTGTACACCATTGCACAGTTCTTCCCAAGAATGGCTGTCTACTCAGATAATGAAGGCTGGCAAAATAAACAGTTCCTTGGTTCAGGTGAGTTTGCTCTCAGCTTTGGCTCTTATGAAGTGGCCATTACAGTACCAGAAGACTTTATTGTAGGCTCTACAGGAACACTCCAAAACCCTAAGGATGTTTTGACGAAGGAGCAAATGTCACGTCTTGATAAGGCTAAAAAGACATTTGACAATCCGGTCATGATCGTATCTGAGGAGGAGGCCAGAGCCAATGAGCAAACTAAGGCCACCGGTAAGAAGACCTGGGTGTTTCAGGCTGACAGCATTCGGGACTTTGCCTTTGCTGCATCCAGAAAATTCATATGGGATGCCATGGCTGTAGACATCAACGGCAAAACACCTTTGGCCATGTCATATTACCCAAAAGAGGGAAATCCACTTTGGGAAGAGTACTCCACTCGGGTGGTTGCACAGACACTCAAAACGTATTCCAAATACACTATTGACTATCCATACAGCAAGGCGATTTCTGTTCACACTGCATCTATTGGTATGGAGTATCCGATGATCTGTTTTAACTATGGTCGTCCGGATGATGATGGCACTTACAGTGACAGAACGAAATATGGGATGATCGGTGTGATCATTCACGAGGTAGGACACAACTTCTTCCCGATGATCATCAACTCAGACGAACGTCAGTGGACCTGGATGGACGAGGGGTTAAATACCTTTGTACAGTATCTGACAGAAAAAGATTTTGAGGTGTCTTTTGGTGAAGACTTCCCAAGCAGAAGAGGTCCGGCAGATAAAATCGTTCCTTACATGAGCGGCGAAAGAGGATTGTTCCGACCGATCATGACTAACTCGGAGCAACTTCTACAGTTTGGAAACAATGCCTATGCAAAACCAGCCACTGCACTGAATGTGCTGAGAGAAGTGGTGATGGGACCAGAGCTTTTTGATTATGCGTTCAAAAAATATGCGGAGCGATGGGCATTTAAGAATCCTAGTCCGGCAGATTTCTTCCGAACGATGGAAGATGCCTCTGCAGTGGATCTGGACTGGTTTTGGAGAGGGTGGTTCTACAGCACTGATGCTGTGGATGTGAATGTGGCCAATGTGGAGTGGTACAAAATGGCTAATGAAGACAATCAACTGGAAACCAAAATCAAAAACAGTAAGGACCTTTCAAACAATAACTCTCAGATCAACGATGTGCCTAAGCCGATGGGTTATGAGGATGCCTCATATCGGGAGTTTAAAAATAAGCTGGACGAGGCTGCTCTGAGACAAGACATGTCTGGGAAAAACTTCTATAAGGTTACATTTAAGAATGAAGGAGGGTTGGTGATGCCGTTGATACTGGAGTGGACCTACGAAGATGGCTCTAAAGAAATGGAGAAATTACCGGCAGAAATCTGGAGAAGAAATGAGCAGGAAGTGACCAAACTTTTCGTAAAGGACAAAAAAGTGGTTAGCTTAACCTACGATCCATTTGAGGAAACTGCTGATGTGAACACCTCAGATAACACATTCCCTCGAGTGGACGAACCTTCACGTTTCGAGAAATTTAAAAGTAAGAAATAATGAAAAAGCTCCCTCTCCTGACCCTAATTGCACTCCTGGCTCTAGCATCTTGTAAATCTAGTAATAGCAACAGTGAGTTTTCAGATGACTTTGGAGACAAAGTAAAAACGGAAGTGGTTGTTTACAACAATCCTCCTGCCGAAGGCTTCAATGCCGAAGAATCTTCACCGTTTGCTGTGGTGCTTGCAGACCAGGTGATGCATGCGATGGGTGGACGTGAGGCCTGGGACAAGACCAACGTGCTTTACTGGAATTTCTTCGGAGCCAGGACATTACTGTGGGATAAGGAAAACAATCGAGTAAGAATCGACATTCCCGGAAAGGAGATGGTAATGGCTCTCAATATGGATGACATGAGTGGTAAAGTATGGCAGGGAGGCGAAGAATTACAAAACGCTGATTCTGTGACGAAGTACCTGGAGCAGGGAAAACGTATCTGGATTAACGATTCGTATTGGCTGGTGATGCCGTTCAAAATGAAAGATTCAGGAGTAACACTTTTTTATGTCGGTGAAGACACCACTATGGCTGGCGTGAAAGCCGATGTGGTACGCATGACGTTTGACAATGTAGGCGTCACGCCGGACAATGCATATGAAGTTTGGATCGACTATGATAACAAGCTGGTGCAGCAGTGGGCGTATTACAGCAAGGCCGAAAACCCAGAGCCTAACTTTGTCCTACCATGGACGGACTACAAAGAGTACGGCAAGATTTTGCTTTCGGGTGAGCGTGGCGAAAGAGACCTGACAGATATACAAGTGTTGAAAAAAGCGCCGAAAGGGGCTTTTGAATCGCCAGAACCACTTCAGCTTTAGCTGATTCGGTCTTCGATCGCTTGACGATTTTCAGGGGTAGTCATCAATATGAGTTGGCTACCCTTTTTTAATTCTCTATCCTGCTGGGGGATGTAATCATATGCACCATCTTCCCGCACAGCCAGGAGCAGTGTGTGCTGGTATTTTTCCAGGTTAAGGTCTGCAATTTTTCTTCCAGAGTATTTTTCTCCCACTTTTACTTCCTCTATACGTGTGCTGATGGAGCTATTTCTAGTCATGTCATCCAGAAAAGAAGTGACCGACGGGTGCATCATCTCAGAAGCCATCCGAATGCCTCCAATGTGATTGGGTGAAATGATATTGTCTGCCCCGGCGCGTTTGAGTTTGTTGGTAAGGTTGACATCTTTGGAGCGAACGACGATCTTGATGGAAGAACTCAGCTGTCTTGCCGTAAGGCAAATGACCAGGTTGGTATTGTCCTCTCGTGTACAAATAAAAATTCCTTTGGCGGTTTCAATACTGAGACTATTCAAAAACTCCTCTTCAGTACAGTCCCCAACTAACCAGGGTAGTTCTGACAATTCCTCCGGTAGGTCTTCGAGGTTGTCCTGTTCGATATCTGCCAGCACTACGGCTCTGCGAGTGATGGCCAGTTCTTCGGCAATAGTCCGGCCCACCCTGCCCAGACCACAGACGATGTAGTGGTCCTCCATTTTGCTAATTTTCTTTTCCATTTTTCTTTTATAAAAACTCCTTCGAATGTCACCTTCTATGAATAAAGCGGCGAGGTTTGAAATGAAATAGGTAAAAATACCAATACCTGAAAAAGCCACAAAAACGGTAAACATCCTACCAGCGGGTGAACCACTCAGATCGATTACTTCGTGGAAACCGATAGTGGTCAGCGTCAAAGTAGTCATGTAAAAGGCATTGATCCAGTCTCCGCCGCTGAAGTAAGCAAAGCCCACCGTTCCGATAAGGATGATGGTCAGGAACAAAAGCCCAGCTAATTTGATTCTACGTAATACATCTATTAACCACATAGTCTCGTTATTATTAACACTAAATTTAGAGCAATTCTGATAGTATGTTGAGAATATATTTACTGACTCTAATCATGTCCCCAGTGTCCCTTTTGGCACAGACTGGAATGGGCATACTTGAAAAACACCTGGAAGCTTACGGTCAGGAGGAGTGGAACCAGGTAAGAACTGCTTCAGTGGATGGTAAGTGGGTAGATGAGGATTATCATGCTTATGACATGAAGCTGACCATGAAGCAGCCTGATAAGATTCGGCTGGAAGGAAGTTATAAAGGTCAGAAATATGTGGAAGCATACGATGGTCTGGTGGCCTGGATCATAGCTCCTTGGAAGGATAGCTATGAAGTACTCCGAATGGATGATAGTGAAGAACTTGTGGTCCGAAATGTTTTCAGCTTTGGAAGCCCACTTTATGCACCGCGGGAGCATTTGCAGTTTACGGGGCTCATGGACATGGAAGGCGTTTTGTATAACACATTTACATTGGAGGAAGGGAATTATAAGAAAGTCTTTTACCTGGACCGAGACAATCACCGGCTCTACTATGAGTTGATCGAAAGTAAGTTTGGCAAGGAAACGGTCTCTGTCCTAAAAGTTATTGATAAGTATAAAGTTTACGGTCCGATGCTGGTCCCGACTTCAGTGATTTTTGAAGGGTTGGGTGAGAATCGGGAATTCGTTTTTGATGAAGTTTATCTAGGCACAGGAGCAAATGATGCCATTTTCAGTTATCCCAAAGGTCAGTAAAAGGACATTCCTGGTTTTAGTCTGAATCAATTAGGGGCTTATGGTTGTTCACCTAAAGCAACAACTAAAAATCTTATGAAAGCCTATTGGAACGACACACTTCTGGCTGAAAGCGATGATACGATTGTAGTAGAGGGAAATCATTATTTTCCACCAGATTCCATCAATCAGGAGTTTTTCAAAGAAAGCACCACGCATACCGTTTGTCCCTGGAAGGGAACCGCGAGCTACTACACCGTGCAGGTAAACGATCAACAAAACAAAGATGCAGCCTGGTTCTATCCTGAAACCAAAGAATTGGCTAACAAAATCAAAGGATATGTGGCTTTTTGGAAAGGTGTGGAGGTAAAAGAGTAGCCTGATCTAGTTGTCATCAACAGATCAGGCACCCGATTTATTTAGCACTTTTTAAGGATCCGCCACCAAATAGGGCAAAGCCTTTCACGTATATTTTGTAATCGGTCTTCGCGTTGGATGATTCGCGTTTGTCGTCAAAGGCACCGAATATAGAAGTGGTATCAATGATCATGTCCCACTCTGGTGGTGCTATGATGTCACACCCGCCAAACATGGTGAAAACCTGGATGGTAGCGCCATCCACAGGTTTGGATTCGCGTAAGTCGATGGTGGAGCCACCAAAAATATTGGTGGATTTACCTCCTTCAAAATTCTGACTGGTAATGCGTTTGTTACTGCCACCGAAAATATTGATATCATCAAAATAATTTTCGCTGGTGCCACTTACCCCGCTGGCTTTGTTTTTAATGATAAAAGATATACCAACGGCTACAATGATCAATGGCCAGTAATCTTCAAAGTCCACATAATAGTAGCGATCCAGTGTAAAAAAGGCCCAGATGACCAGGAAAATGAAAGCTGGTTTTCGGTTGCCGGAAAACAGGTTGATTACGGCAATGACCAAAAAGATATTAGCCCAGTGAAAAACATAATGTGGCAATCCTGGTATCAAATGAAGGTTGTCCAGCAGTAGGACCAAACCAACCAGAACCAGAATAATGCCTAGCAGGGTTCGACGTTTTGTTTCCATAGAGTTGATTGTTTAGGTTAGACTGTAAAAAAAGGTATTTCAAGTTAGATCTTTTATTCTATAGTGATGAACTGTTGGAAATTGTTACTGAAGTGTAAATACGACAAAATGACCTGGAGGTTGGCGAACATAGTCAATCTGACATGGTTATATAATCGTAAGTATTTGGTACGGCATTTGTAAGTACTGAATTCAACGAAAGGAGAAAGCTATGAGAGTAGAAGATAGAATACTAATCAAAAACCTGGCTCAAACGGCTGAAATTGTCAATACCATTAACGGCGGGATGACCCAGGCGAGCATGCTCGTGGATAAAGGAGAGGATGAATGGACCGTGATGGTTCGTGTTCCTGGCGTGAGTCCTGAGCGAATGAAGATAGAAGTTCGAGATGGTCAGCTATTCATTTTTCATGTAATGGCTGATGAAAATGCTGCAGCTGTAGAGTTGCCTTTCATGCTGGCGGCTCTGGCATTGGATAAGCGTGTAGACTTTGACGGCATCATGGCCGAGTATGAAGACAAGGAGCTTTATATTCATCTGCCGCTAGATGAAGAAGCTAATGGGTACGAAAGGGAAATAGAAATTTTTAAGCGTTAATTCAGAGTCATCTCGAATGTATTTCGGGATCTTCGCAGTTGCTTATCTGTTTAACAATTTTAAAACGAGTTTTTCTAAATCCTTCTTTTTGAGTTTTGAGATGACTGAGGTTTTGTCTCCAGACTCAGAGAGAAGGATTTTTACTTCCTCATCATCAAAATATTCCTTTAGTAAATCAGAAGGACCATTGGTGGGCACACCAAAAGTATCGATCTCATCAATCGCCGTGGATAGGATCTCCCTGCCTTTGCGTTTGCACGACTCCACCGGTTTGTATTGGGAGTTGCTGTCTCTCAGTGCCCAGGACGAATAGTCGATCTTTAACTGATCAATTTGCTTCACCTTTGGGCTATCTTCTCCAAATATTCTTGTTAGGATAGAAATAGACGAACTTTTCCAGGCTTCCAGATCAAAGTCTTCTGCTTCCAGTTTATCGATTTGTTTTTCAAGGAGTTTGACGAATTGTTTTTTCATCTGACTGTCTATGAGTGATTAATCGGAAGTTAAAGATGTTTGGTTAATTATCGTTGAACATTGTTTAAACATTAAGCAAACCCGTTATTTTTAAGGCATGAGGATTATTGTTATTATTCTTCTTTTTATAGGCTTGATAGCTCTTGAAAGTTGTTACTGCGGGTGGAATGGAAATGGAGCGGATTGTCAAATAAGATGTGCTCAATTTGATGACTATTCAGTAATCGTTGGGGAGGTCTCAAAAAGTGGAAGAGCATGGGAAACAGTTGAAGTTGATAGCATCAAGAATACTATCTAGCTTTCTTACTTTTTAGCTATAGATGAATATTATTTAACAATTGAAATGATGGTTTCAGAAGATTCATTTCTTCTGGATTCAATAAACTCCTATGTCCAGGATAGAAACGATTTTTCAAAGTGTTACTTTGATACCCATTCTTTTTCCATTCGTGATTTTGATATTAACCCAAATGAATGCTGTGAAAATAATCCAAATGGATGTATTTACGCATCAACACCGGGTGAGCTAAGAGCTAATTTTGTGGGAGACATCTTATGTGGAAATGATCCAATCAAATTCAAACTCCAAACTAACTTTCAAACCGTGGAGGACGAAAGTTGTGAATGTTAAATAGTGCTCGTCATACACCGATTCACTGATCACCGGTCTACCCATTCACTGACTAACTAATCCGACTCCAATTCACCGTTCCCTTTCGCTGGGCATCCACTTGCCTTCGGATCAATGCGTTTTCTGGAGCGATCAAATCAGGATCTTTGTTCAAAACTTCTGTAGCTACTGACCTGGCTAGTTTCAGAATCTCTGTGTCTTTTCCCAGATCAGAAATCATCAAATCCATCAACCCACTTTGCTGAGTGCCCATCAGATCACCCGGTCCGCGAAGTTTCAAGTCTACTTCGGCTATTTTGAATCCATCCGTTGTATCTACCATGGTTTGCACCCGGGTTTTTGCTTCGGTGGTTAGCTTGTTTCCCGTCATGAGAATACAGAATGACTGCTCAGCTCCACGTCCCACTCGTCCTCTGAGCTGGTGCAGTTGCGACAAACCAAAACGCTCCGCGTTTTCAATCACCATAATCGATGCGTTTGGGACATTCACCCCAACTTCAATTACCGTAGTAGCCACCATGATGTGCGTTTCGCCTTTCACAAAGCGCTGCATTTCCCATTCTTTGTCTTCCGCCTTCATGCGCCCATGAACGATAGAAAGCTGCAAGTTGGGAAACCGACGACTGATGCTTTCATATCCATCCATCAAATCTTTGAGATCTAAAGTAGAGGACTCCTCAATGAGCGGATAGACGATGTACACCTGACGGCCTTTTTCAATTTCCTTTTCGATGAATCCAAACATTTTCAGTCGATGGCTATCCCGCATGTGGTAGGTTTTAATAGGTTTTCGACCTGCCGGCAATTCATCAATCACCGAAATGTCCAGGTCCCCATAAAGCGTCATGGCCAGAGTTCTTGGGATGGGAGTAGCAGTCATCACCAGGATGTGTGGATGGTTTTTATTTCCTTTTTTCCAAAGGCGAGCACGCTGAGCCACACCAAATCGGTGTTGCTCGTCAATCACGGCCAAACCAAGATTCTTGAATTTTACATTATCTTCCAGCAAAGCATGCGTACCTACGACAATAGGCAGGTCGCCGCTCTGAAGCATTTGGTCGATCACTTTACGCTCCGACTTTTTGCTAGACCCAGTAAGACGGGCAATATGCAGCCCTAGTAAATCAGCGTATTCCTTTAATCCTTTGAAGTGCTGTTCCGCAAGGATTTCGGTTGGAGCCATGAAGGCGCACTGCGTTCCATTGCTGATGGCGATTAGCATACTGAGGAACGCGACCATCGTTTTACCACTACCTACATCACCTTGTACCAGACGGTTCATTTGTTTGCCGGAGCGGAAATCCTGATAAACTTCTTTCACTACGCGTTTTTGTGCACCAGTGAGCTCAAACGGCAAGTGCTCTTTATAGTAAGTGTTTAGTAGTTCACTATTGTTAAACCGAATGCCTGGAAACGAATCGATTCGGGTAATCTTGAGTTTGAGGAGGCGCAGCTGGATGTAGAAAAGCTCTTCGAACTTGAGTCGGTATCGGGCTTTCTGTAGTTCCGGACCGGTTTTGGGAAAGTGAATCTGAATTAGCGCAGACTTTTTGTCCATCAACTTGTATTGCTGGATAATCTGAGGAGGCAAAGTTTCATTGATGTGGTTGACCGCATCGATCAGCAGCATCTTCATCATCTTGTTGATGGTTTTGCTATCAATGAACTTGCGTTTCAGCTTTTCAGTGGTATTGTAAACTGGTTGGAGATAACTTCCTTGTCTGGATTTTTCAGTGAGCGGTTCCACTTCCGGGTGAGCGATGTTGTATTTACTCCCGAATCGAGAGGGCTTTCCGAAAACGATGTAAGGAATACCGATTCCTAGTCTGCCTTGTACCCATTTGATGCCCTGAAACCAGACCAGTTCTACAGTCCCTGTTTCATCGCCAAAAACACCCACCAGCCGTTGCTTTCTCCCAACACCAATAGTCTGAAACGAAATGAATTTCCCAATGATCTGAATGAATGGCTGGTCTTCGCGGATTTGGTTGACTTTGTAAAACTTGGTGCGGTCCTCGTACCGAAAGGGATAGTACTGGATCAGGTCTGCATACTTAAATATGCCTAACTCTTTATTGAGCAACTCGGCCCGCTGAGGTCCAACTCCTTTTAGGAATTCAATACTTCGCTCAAAAAAAGATTGCATGCCGCTAAATTAACCTTTAGTGAAGTAATTGAGTAAGAGATTGATTATCTAAAGTATTATGAAAAAGAGGTTAATAAGCCCCATCAATCTCCCGCGGAAAAACTTGAGTCCTTGAGAAGTGAAATACGCTTAGGTATAGAGAGTGGTTATAGCGAAAGATCTATATCAGATACTATTAAGGAACATCTAGATAAATAGTTTCAATTATTCCCACTTCAAGGTTTCCAGCAGATGCAAAGCATCTTCTTTCATCCATCGGATCACTGGAGCAAGCGAATCGTTTTTGGTGGCCGTTTTGAAATATAAGGCACCTCGCAAAAAGTGCATGCTACTATCCGAGACATGAAACTGTAGCTGAGTTGGCACTTCACCCTCTAGTTCTGTGAAGGAGGCATAATCTCCATTAGGAAGCTGAAGTACTTTTTCTTCGATTGCATAAGCTTTCACATTGTGCTGAGCTGTGAGCTTATAGGAATCGCTGTAGTATTCCTGCATCAACTGATCCTGATTTTTGATCGGTTTGTAAGTCAGCTGGATAGTCGCATCTAGTTCAGGATAGTACACATCGATCCAGTAGCGCTCGGAGATCCACGAACTGTCTTTTACAATTTTTGCATGGCTGGAATATTCAAACCAGTAGGGAAAGGTATCTGCCAGAGTTTGGTAATCATGTGAGGGCAAGTCGATGCGATTATAACCCATTGGCTTGGGCATGTAATCGGAGGATCCACAGCTTACCAATGTCAAAATGGAAACAATAACAATCCAGTACTTCATCAGTCTTCAAATTCTTTTACCGTTCCTACTTTCTCAGAGGAGATGAATACCCTAACGCGTTTGATACGTTTTTGGTCTACCGCTACCACCGTAAATAAGAAATGGCGGAAGTTGATTTTCTCTCCAGCGTGGGGCAGTTTAGTGTTCAGCTCTAGTAGCAAACCTCCGAGGGATTCACTCTCACGTTTCACCTGATCAAAACTAGCAGCATCTTCACCCGTAATTTTACAGAAGTCATTCAACGATGTTTTCCCTTCAAAGATGTACGTATTCGCGTCCAGCTTATTGTAGGCAATATCATTGTCCTCATCAAACTCATCGTTGATCTCACCAACGATCTCCTCAATCACATCTTCCAGAGTAGTCAAGCCTGAAATGCCACCGTACTCGTCCACCACAATGGCCATGTGCACTTGCTTTTCCTGAAAGTCCTTGAACAAGTCATCGATTTTCTTACTCTCAGGCACAAAGAATGCAGGTCTTAAGAGTGTTTGCCATTGGAAGTCTTCTGTTTTATCCAGATGAGGGAGCAGGTCTTTGATGTACAGAATACCATCTATTTTATCGATAGTTTCAGTATAAATAGGAATTCGGGAATACCCCGTTTTATTCACCTTGTCCATCAGATCGTGAAAGTCTGTCTCAATATCAATCGCTGTGATGTCTATTCTTGACTTCATCACCTGCTTGACAGAAAGTGTGCTGAAATTCACTATACCTTTCAGCATGTCTTTTTCTTCCTCGGTGGCTTCCTTCTCAGCTGTTATTTCCAGTGCATGGTTGATTTCATCTACCGAAAGATTGTACCCTTTACGCTCGATGTTTTTTTCGATCACATTACTCAGAGTCATAAGCAACCAGGAGATGGGCCTCAAAATCCGATCAGAAAAAGAAAGAATAGGAGCGGTAAACCTGGCAAAGCTCATAGCATTGTGATTGGCATATACCTTTGGCACAATCTCACCAAAGAAGATAATGAGCACAGTAATCGAAACAGTAAGTACCACTATCACTATTCCTCCGGCATCTTTACTTCCCACCACTCGCCAGGTGGCAAACGTGGAAATGGTCACAATGAAGATATTCACCAGGTTATTCAATATCAGAATAGTCGCTAAAAGTCGCTTCGGATCCAGAACCAGCCGTGTAATGTGCTGGTCGTTTTTGGCCGGTGAATTTTTAGCTTCTTGTATTTGATCATGAGTCAATGAAAAGAAAGCTACTTCAGACCCAGAAACCAAACCGGAAACCAGTAGTAACAATAGAATCCCGACCCCATTGATCAGATAGAATGAAATGGGAAGCTGTGAAATTGCCAGAAAAATGATCGAGGGATAAGGATCGTCTAGTGCCGTCTCCAAATAGGTGTAGTTTAGTTAAACATCAAAAAGGCAGATCATCAGTCGCATCCTCGTCTACCGGAGAATCCATTGAAGAGCTACCACCTTGAGTACTACTTGCTGTACTTGCCGGTTGAGCTTGATTTTCCATACCCATGCCACCGGAGTTTCCACCGCTGCTTCTGCTGCCCAGCATGGTCATGTTATCACCAACCACTTCTGTGGTGTATCGAGTGATTCCGTCCTTTTCCCAGGAACGGGTTCTGAGTTTTCCTTCTATGTAAACCTGGTCGCCTTTTTTGAGGTACTTTTCAGCTACTTCTGCAAGACCTCTCCAAAGAACAATGTTGTGCCATTCGGTTTGCTCACGACGCTCGCCAGTTGTGCGGTCCTTGTATGTTTCTGAAGTGGCAATCGGGAAACTGGTGACCACAGCACCGCTTTCTAAATGACGTACTTCTGGGTCTTTACCCAAATTACCTACCAAGATTACTTTGTTAACTCCTGCCATGAACTAAAAATAAATTAAAATACCACTCGTTGCAAATGGTTTACAATGACTTTTGGTCGAGGCAAAGTTAATACTTCTTCCCAGCTATAAATAGCTAAATCTAATTCTTTGGCTAGAGCTTCCAGATTGGCAGACTCATTGAGCTCCAGATGATAAAAACGAACCCACAGTTTTCTATGACTCAAGAGATGTTTGACTGGCCCGTCTACACTACGCACAGTAAAGTTACTTGCTGGCAGCTGACTGAGAACATCCTCAGGCTCCATACGATCAGGCGATACCACTGAATGAAACTCAAACAAACCATTCCAGATGCTTTCAGTTCGGCGTTTCATAAGGGTTTGTCCATTGTATTCATAGATGATGTAGTTGAGATATAGCTCTTTCACTTTCACCTTCTTCAATTTCACAGGAAGAGCAGTCTGGCATTTATGTTCAAAGGCATAACAGCTTCCCTGAAAAGGACATGCTTCACATTTCGGATTAGTGGGCGTGCAAACAGTGGCTCCAAACTCCATGATAGCCTGGTTGAACTCTCCTGGTTGATTGGGAGAAATCACCTCAGCAAGAGCCTTCTCAAAGAACTTTCGGTTTTTTGCTTCGGCAATGTCATGTTCAATGCCGAAGTAGCGAGCCGCAAAACGAAACACATTTCCATCAACAACTGGTACAGCCTCTTCAAAAGCAAAAGAGGCAATAGCCGCTCCGGTGTACGGCCCAACTCCCTTTAACTGGATCAGTCCGGCATAGTTCTGAGGAAATGATCCATTTAGTTCTCCAGCCACATGTTGAGCGGTAGCATGCAGGTTTCTGGCTCGTGAGTAATAACCAAGTCCTTCCCAAAGTTTGAGAACGTCCTGCTGATCAGCATTGGCCAGATCTGCCACGGTCGGATAATGGTCTACAAAACGTTCGTAATACGGCAGTCCCTGTTCTATACGTGTTTGTTGGAGGATAATCTCCGAAAGCCAAATTTTATAAGGGTCTTTGGTGTTTCTCCAGGGTAAGTCCCTCTTAGCCTTTGAATACCAACTAATTAGCGTTTTACTGAAAGGATTCTCTGTTCGAGTCAAGTATTTGTCTTAAATATGAACTTTCGTTTTTTATTTACCCTGACCAAAATTAAATTTGGGCGCCTGAAAATTAAGGGATCAATATTAATTAAAAGAGAAAGAAGTGACTAAAGCGGATGTGATCAATGAGATATCAGATAAGACTGGTATCGACAAAGCGGATGTTCAAGCAACAGTAGAAGCATTTTTTACTACGGTTAAAAATGCGATGGCTGACGGTGATAACATCTACGTGAGAGGGTTTGGAAGTTTTGTGAATAAGAAAAGAGCGAAGAAGATCGCCCGTAATATCTCTAAGAATACGGCTATAGTAATCGACGAGCACTACGTACCAAGTTTCAAACCATCAAAAATCTTTACTGAGAAAATTAAAAACAGCTCGAAGCTGAAGTAGCTTAGATGAATCGCCAGCAGATTTTTTTGATCGTTGGGGCGGTATTAGCAGTCGTTCTGATCTATCAGCTTCCCAGAGTAGTGGTCGAAAACGAAACCACTACAGAAGTAGAGACTCACGACTTCTCCATCACCAGTGAAGATGAAGCACGCTTTGCGACTCTAAGACAGCAACTTAAGGAGTCGGAGGAAATAAAAAAAAGTGTTAACTTTGCGGACTCTTTGGCCAGGCTATCGCTGAAGTATCAAATGGCAGATAGTGCAGCGAGATATGCACGACTGATTTTGTCATTGGATGGATCACGAGAGGCGGTAGAGAAAGCAGCTTTGATTTACTATCAGGCATTTCAGTCGACCACAGATCCTGAAGTGTCAAAAGAGCTGGCATTGAAGGCTAGAGAGAATTTGGAAGATCTGTTGGTAGATGACCCACAGAATACCTTTTTGAAAAATAAATTGGCCATGACCCTCATGACAACTGAAACCCCAATGGCGGGTGTGCAGATGCTGAGAGAAGTTCTGGCAGCAGAACCGGAAAACAGAGAAGCTATTCTTAATCTGGGGTTGCTAGCAATTCGTTCAGGACAGTTCGACCGAGCTGAAGAGCGATTTACCAACCTTCTGGAGATTGACTCCACGGACTATGAAGCACTCTTCTACTACGGTGTTTCCCTATCTGAGGGCGGCAAAGCAGCTGAGGCCAAAGACGTTTTCGAAAAATTAATCAGTAATTCGGATGCTGACCCTGCATTAAAGGCTACTGCATCAAGTTTGATAAAAGAATTAGAAAATATTTAAGTAACTAAAACATTAAGATTATGCCTTGCGGTAAGAAAAGAAAGAGACATAAGATTGCTACTCACAAGAGAAAGAAAAGACTGAGAAAGAACAGACACAAGAAGAAGTAATTATTTGACATCTAAACTTGAGTGAAGTGAGTAATGAACTAATCATCAACTCAACTCAAAACGGATGTCGGATTGCCCTTCTTAAGAATAAACAACTGGTTGAGTTCCATCACGAAGAAGATGGAAACCAATTCAACGTTGGAGACATTTATCTAGGTAGTGTAAAAAAAGTAGTCCAGGGACTCAATGCTGCATTTATTGACATTGGGTACGAAAAGGATGCATTTTTACACTATTTGGATTTGGGCCCACAGGTCCAGTCTCTCAATAAATTTACCAAGATCGGCTTGAACAAAAACGTTAGCTGGAAGCTGACGGGGTTCAAACATGAGCCGGATATCAACAAGCTTGGTAAAATCAACCAGGTTCTCACCAAAAACCAGAAGATTCTGGTGCAGGTGGTCAAAGAACCAATTTCCACAAAAGGGCCTCGACTTTCATGCGAGTTGTCAATAGCCGGTAGATACCTGGTGTTGGTGCCGTTTTCCAAAGCGGTGAATGTATCGAAACGTATAGGAGACTCCAACGAACGCAAAAGGCTGAGCCGTCTCATAAGCTCAATCAAGCCAGAAAACTTTGGAGTAATCATCCGGACTGTTGCTGAAGGGAAAGACGTCAAAGAGCTTGATAAAGATCTGCGCAACCTGCTTCAAATCTGGGAAGATGGTATAAAAAACCTGAAAGCAGCTAAGCCTCGAGATAAGGTAATCGGTGAAATGAACCGAGCCAATTCTATCCTGCGAGATGTATTGAATGAATCTTTCGACAGCATTGTCGTAGATGACAAGACCCTCCATGAGGAGATCAAGCAGTACATTCAGAAAATAGCTCCGGACAAAGAGAAATTGCTCAAGCTCTACCAGAGCAAGGTCAAAATCTTTGAATCCTTTAGTGTAGAAAAGCAGCTAAAGACCTCTTTTGGCAAATCAGTGAGCATCGCTAATGGTGGCTACCTGATCATAGAACACACCGAGGCACTGCACGTGATCGATGTGAACAGTGGTAACAAGTCTAATCAAGAGGATGATCAGGAGACTACTGCTCTAAAAGTGAACCTGGAAGCTGCTGCAGAAGTTGCTCGACAGCTTCGTCTAAGAGATATGGGTGGAATCATCGTGGTGGACTTCATTGATATGCGCCGGTCGGAGAACCGACGCAAGGTCTATGACCGCATCAAGGAGGAGATGAAGAGCGACCGATCCAAGCACACGGTACTTCCATTGTCTAAGTTTGGTTTGTTGCAGATCACTCGTCAGCGAGTACGACCTGAATTGAATATAGCCACCCGGGAGGTATGTCCTGCATGTGGTGGAACGGGTCAGATTTCAGCTGCTATCTCTATAGCCGATCAGGTGGAGAAGACTCTGGATTACATTCTTACTTCCATGAACGAGAAGAAGATTAACGTGACGCTTCATCCATACTTACATGCCTATTTTACCAAAGGAATTTTCTCCAAGCGAGTGAAGTGGTATTTGAAATATCTCAAGTGGGTCAACCTGATTGAGGATAGTTCATTGGCACTGACTGAGTACCAAGTACTCAACAATCGCGGAGAAATGATTGAAACTAAATAGAGAAGATAATACTATAGAGAAAACCCATTCACTTGATTGTGGATGGGTTTTTTATTGATTTAGAACTTAATTCCGATATCTAAAGATACGAGCGTACTACGGAGAAAGAGTTCTTCCTGGAAACCGAAAGTCTCGGTTTTGATCACATTGGCCAAGCCTCGCTGGTAAGTAAACCCTGCAAACAAGGTGGTGTTGATACCGGCCCGGTATTCTGCACCTCCGCCAAATAGGATGGTAGCGTCGATGGTTCTAAATTCTTCAATGAGGTCATAGTCTTCTTCCAGAGGTTCACTAAACACTTTGATTTCTGGAGCCATTCCTACCTGGAAGTATATACGAGTATCCGGCTGAATTTCATTGGTAAACAATTTAAGAGAAATAGGAACCTGCAGGTAGTTGAGTCTATACTCCTCAATGTTGTTCTTGGTATAGTTGGCACTTGGCTGATCCTGCTCTTCACTCACCTGGAACCCAACATATTTGGGAACGAAAACCAATCCGGTGCTTAGAAAATAAGTTTCGGTGAGTTCATGATCGTAAATCAGGCCAATAGAAAACTTAAATGTGTTATTGTATGGCTCCACATCATAGAGTGAGTCAATGAGAGAAACCCTGTTCGAGGAAATCGCTGGAGAAAACTTAAGACCGAGTTTGGATTGTGCGCTGGCATATTGAAAACTCAAAACAATCATTACCAGAAGTACTAAAATCTTTCTCATGCGGTTCTATTTAAAATCCTGACTCGTGGAATCCTCATGGACTCCATAGAAGTGCTAAATTTGACAGCTTAAAATTAAGACCTATGCGTTCAGTAATCATAATGATTTTTGGCCTTTTATTTATTGGTTGTGGTGATGATGCTTGTCAGCATGATAATGATGTGGTAGCACAGCCGGTGGACATTGAGGTTGGTCGGCTGGAAGAGCGACTCTTTTCGTCCAAATCAGTAGAAGAAATAGAAAGCTTTCTTGATGCAAACCAAAGCGTGGCGGATATTTTTCTGGACGCCCAACAATACCCATCTAATACCATTTTAGCCGAAAAGCTCATGACGCTTGTTCAAAATCCGGGAATGGATACACTGTATCAGGAGGCATCTGCGGAGTTTGCTAGCATCAATGAAATGGTAACGGAACTGGAGTTGGCCTTTGGGAAGCTGCAAGCGATCTATCCAGAAACTAAGACTCCACGGTTAGAAACAATCGTTACTGGTTTGTACAAAGACATTTACATTACTGACACCTTGATTGTGGTCGGGTTGGATTTTTTTATCGGTGATGAAGCCACGTACAAACCACAGCAGATCCCTTATTATATTTTGAGCAGGTATGACAAAGAGCATCTGTCGAGCATCATTGTTAAGTACCTCTCTGGCCAGCTGGTTCTACCAGGGAAAAAGCCAACCCTGCTTTCTGAAATGATCGATTTTGGGAAAACCTACTATCTGGCCCAAAGGCTGCTGCCGTGCACGCCGGATTCCATTTTGCTTGGCTATACGCCACAAGACATGGAGCTGATCAATGACAATGAAGCGGTGATCTGGGCCACATTGCTGGAAAACCAAATTCTCTACGAAACCAGCCACATTACCAAAAGAAAGTTCCTGGGTGAGCGACCAAACATCTATGAAATCAACCAGAAATGCCCGGGAAGAGTTGGAGCATGGGTTGGCTGGCAGATAGTCAATAGTTACATGGAGAAGAATGACGTAGATATCAACTCGTTGCTAATGGAGACCGACAATGAAAAGATTTTTATGCAGTCAGGATATAAACCTCAGAGTCGCTGACACTGAGGTGCTTCTCATTGTTGAGGATTTTCAGCAGCTTGTTTACTTGTAGTTCTTTGCTGTAGTAGGATTCGGCGAGTGCTCTACTTTGTTTCTGATATTGCTGGAGTAGTATTGGGTCCTGGATGAACACCTTAAGTTTTCGAATAAACTCCATCGCGTCCGATGGGTCGTGGTAAAAGCCACATTTGTTTCTTTCTACTAAAGTGCGAATCCATCCACCAAAATTCATCACGATCAATTTGCCTGCAGCCAACCCATCAAAAAATTTATTTGGACTACCGGTTGATAGGATTTCCAGGTTTTTGAATGAGACGTAAACCGCATCTTGAGTTTCCAGTTCTTCTTTCACCTGCTCCGCATTTCCAAATGGAATGACACGGACGTTGGTAAATCTTTTAGTAGCTTTTTTAATGGTGTCGTACTCTTTACCGTCACCCATAAGGGTAAATTCAACAGGAACCTTTAACTCAAGACAGGTTTTGGCCACCGAGAGTAACGCATTCAACCCATTGGCTGGACCAAACGTACCAAAGTACCCGACTTTCAATGGGTTGTCAGTACTGAACTGCTGAATTTTTCTGGTAGCCTCATAGAAATCAGTATCGGCAAAATTGGTGACTACATGAACCTTGGTCTCCGGCGCTGTTACTTCTATGTAGTTGCGGATGGCTGGTGATAATGCGATAACTTTTTGTGCCTCGAAGTAGCATTTTTTTTCAAACTGGTAAAGGAATCGCTTTAAAAATTCGTTTCTAACCGCGCCCATTTTGATTGGGGCTTCCGGCCACAAATCGCCTACTTCGAAGTAATAAGGGATATTTAATCTGGATTTGGCATGCATGGCTATAAGGCCGGTGGTAAGCGGAGTAGTCATGACGTAGGCCAGATCGAATCGCTGAGATAGTTGATTGATCAATTGTTTTGATTTCCAAACGAACCGGAGAAAAGCCCAAACCCTTCTGACAAACCCAAATTCATTCCGATAAGGAATTTTGAAATAGTGTATCTGGATACCATCTAGCTCCTCTCTGCCAGACTTATTATTGTGTCCAGAAAGCATCAATACTTCATGGCCAGCATTAGCCAATCCTTTGGCCAGGTGGTAAGAGCGGACACATCCACCTTCATCAGGTGTTTTGAAATACTGATGTACATATAATATCTTCATACCAAGGTGAGCTACTACTTTACCTTATAAAGATGGGAACAGAATTTTTGGTTTGATAATTTCGTTGATAGTTTTCGACGTAGACATCAAATATTCACTCTTTTGCGATATATCCTTCTTTGTATATGGTGTACATTCCCGCTTTCAGTGGTCAAAGCGCAGCTATCGGATGCCGAATATGTTTATCAGTCAGCAAAACACAGCACGGTTTCTACCTATTCCCCAGATGAAATCTACGAGCATTTGGTGTTGGCTTCAAACTTCTCCAAGGAGACGGTCCAGCAAATTCCATTTACAGATAGAAGAATCATTCGTATAGACCTGGTTTACACTACTTTCAGAGAGAGCGACCAGTTTGATCAGAGGCAACTGGACTTAGCCAGACTTCAGGCCCTTATTGGAATTAATCCACGCATAGTTGAGAATCAGTTTTTCGAGTGGAACATTATTGGCCAGACAGGGTGTGGCTCTTCATCTCAGTGTGGAAAGTTCTTTCATGGTTTTGTCATTTACTATGAAGACTACTTCACCAAAGAAACCACGAGGCAGGAAATAGATAGCATCCAATCCGAGCTGAGGGAGCTGAATCGGTTGATCGTGAAAAACCAGGAGAGCCTTCAAATCAATTATGACCGGATTGATTGCCTCTATCCAGAGTCAAATTACTCGAGTGAATACCTCACTGATCGGCTAGACAAGCTCTACAGATGTAACGAAGACTATAAAGGTCGGGTGTTTTTCGAAGCAGACATGGACTACAAAGGCAGGCCGACCAATGTGTTGGTGAAAGGATCCTTGTTTCCATGTCCGAATGATTTGGCTAAGCGACTGCAGTATGTTTTGCAATGGAATCGGGGTATTGTCATTGGGCGCAAGCAGTATGGTGTAAAGGCCAAAGGCTATGTCAGTTTTCCACTGCGTGGAGAAAGTGTAAACATTACCGGGTTTGAAATACCTGAAAACCTGATCAAAGAATACCAAATGCTGCAGCAATACTCCCAATGCGTGGCTTATGACATGGATACATCTTTTGCTGAATTGATTCCGAAAGTAGAGAAGCGTGTAGTAGCCAAAACACTCCAGCGCAACCAGTGGAACCCTGAACTGTATGTAGTAGATGTCACTGCTAGCATGTATCCGTTTACCGCGGATTTGCTGAAATGGCTCAAGTTGAAGAATGATAGCATCCCGAAGCACTACGTATTTTTCAATGATGGAAATGATAAGCCCACCAACCAAAAAGTAATTGGTCAGACGGGAGGGCTCTATTATGCATATACTTCATCGTTTGAAGAAGTCAGGACTGAAATGTTTGAAGCCATGCGTAATGGAGGCGGAGGAGATTTGCCAGAAAATAACTTTGAAGCCCTGATGGCTGGAATGAACCAAGCCCGGCCGACTGGAGAGATTGTCATGATAGCCGATAATTATTCGTTTCCTCGAGATGAGGCTATGCTGGCAAGGTTTACGGGGAATCTACGAATCATTCTTTGTCATACAGATAAGGGAATCAATACAGACTATCTGACGCTGGCCCGGAAATACGGCTTCACCCTTCATACATTGGATACAGATATCGAAGACTTGAGCAAGACTCGTATTTCCATTGAAAATATCAACTACCAGTTTCAGGATGGCAAGTATTATCGGATGAGGTAGCGACCATGGCTTGATGAGTTCATCTTTCATTTGTTGTGACAGAATGCAGTAATTTGATCAATTGGTCAACCATGTATTCGACATCAGCCGCTGTTCTCTCCGGATTTCCAAAATAGGTCCGTAAATAGGTTTTTCCATAGAGCTTAGTACCTGTTAAAAAGATGCTGCCATCTTTTTCTACTTTACTTAACAATTCGACATTTAGCTTTTCAGCAATGGATTCATCATCGCCTTTTGCTCGGAAACAGAGAATGGACAAGTCATGGAATGGAACCACCTCAAAACCCTTTTCTGTAAGTGCCTTAGCGAATAATGCAGTATGATGAATGTCTTGCTGGATCAACTCTGTCAGCTTTTTAGCACCATAATATTTCAGCGTAAACCACACTTTCAGTGCTCTGAATTCTTTGGACAGTTCAATGGTGTGCTCCGAGGATTCCCACCGTGCTTCCGCATTTTCGGTCATTAAGTAATTGGGAGCAAAATGAATGGCTTTGGGAATTTCCCGAACCAAAACACAGCTTGCTTCGAAGGGGACGTACATCCATTTGTGTGGATTCACGATGATTGAATCAGCTAGTTCGACTCCATTGAATTTTTCTTTTAGCTCTGAGATTCGGATTGCAGGCAATCCATAAGCTCCATCCACATGATACCACACCTTATATTTCTTGGCCAACAGGCCAAGTGCTGCGAGATCATCAATGGATCCCGTGTTGGTGGTGCCCGCATTTCCCACAATAGCCAGCGGCTGAAGGCCTGAACGTATGTCTTCTTTTACGGCCTGTTCAAGTAAGTCCACACGAATTTGGAATTGCTCATTGACAGGAATCTTTCTAAGATAACTCCGCCCCAGCCCCAGAAAAACCATCGCTCGCTCGATGCTGCTGTGCGTTTCCTCTGAGCAATAAACCGTAAAGGGCTTTTGACCATATAACCCGTGATGTTCTCTTTCTGGAAACTTGCTGGCCATGGCAAAATGCAAGGCCATTAGGTTGGACATGGAGCCTCCAGAAGTGAGAACTCCCTTTTTGTGATTTGCAAGCAAGCAAAAATCACTGACCCATTTTACTACCAGCTGCTCGAGTTCAGCGGCAATTGGGGAGTTATTCCACTTGAGGCCGTTTTGGTTGAGGTACCCTTTGATCAGTTCGGCAATGGCACCAACGGGGTTTCCACTACCAGTAATGTAGGCCGCATAGTTTGGGCTTTTATTGTGGTTGAGATAAGGAGCGATTTTCTGTTCAAAATCATCCATCAATGTATCAAAAGATAGGGAGTGAATGGGTAGGGCCTCTGTAATCGTTTGCTTGACTTGCCTAGGATCATTGCTTTTTAGAACGGGTAAATCGTCTTCGTTTAGTCGTAGCAAGCTATCCACTGCCTGGATCACATGGGTTTTGAAGTCACTGGGTTTCATTGTTGCATTTTATTGATACACAAGGTTGGCAATTTGTCATCCTACAAACAAACCATTTGTTTGGTAGTTCTTACCTTACAATTTAAAACGATATGTCACTGATGAAGAAAAACTTACTATTGATTGCGGCTTTTTTGATCATTGGATCTGCTTATGCGCAGGAGTTTCCAAAAATGGATGCTAGCCCGATGGATGCTGCCTATTACCCTAACCGTGCAGCATTCCGCGCTTTTGCTAAAACAGAGGAAGAGAAAAAAGCGGGTGAACCAAAAATACGTGTATTATACTCCAGACCTCAGGCCAAAGACAGAGAAGTATTTGGCAACCTGGTAAAGTATGGTGAAATCTGGAGAGTGGGGGCTAATGAGTCGACTGAAATCCTTTTTTACCAGGACGTAACTGTAGGTGGAACCAAGCTGAAGGCTGGTAGATATACCATTTATGCAGTTCCTCAGAAGGAAAACTGGGAAGTCCACTTCAGCACGGATAAGGATAATTGGGGCCAGTATGCCTTCAAACCAGAAGAAAGCACGGTAGCTAAAATCACCGTACCCACTCAAAAAACCCCTGAAATGGTAGAGGCTATGGCGATTGTATTTGAAGGAACAGACACGGGAGCCAACATGGTGATTGGTTGGGAAAACACGATGGTTAGCGTACCGATCAATTTTTAAGGAGTAGTATTGTTATGAAGAGGATAAGCCTTTCCAATATTGGGGAGGCTTTTTTATTTATATTCAATGATCAAGAACTCAGCTGTATTATCTCCAATATTGAGAACCTCATGAACAGATATGGAATCACTGCCAAATACATACCCTTCTGGTACATTAACCTCACGAGTTCCTCTAGAATCGATCATTCTGAATTTTCCACCAACAAACGTATAACCAACATGCGGCGAATGGAAGTGCTTTTCGTGTCCTACGCCTGCTGGGAAAATGCATTTAAGAATCCGTAACTCTTCGTTTTCTTTCAACACCTCACATACACGTTCGCCATTCCAGCCGGCCTCAAGTGGATCGGGTAAATTAGCTGTGCTGTTTTCTGAGATTTCTGAATGACAACTCGATAAAGCAAGAATTACCAAAACGGTGAATCCGTAGCTAAGAATGTTTGCTTTATTCTTAATGCTTCTCACGTGTTCCATAAATTCCGATGATGAGTACTAGTATCTCTGGGAGGTATTCTGGCCATTCTTCTTTTAGGACAAATAGTATTCGTTTCATTGATCCAAAATTTCTGATTCAACCATACGCAGCAACCATTCAATCTTATTTCCTGTCAATTCATATTGGCTGATCATGTAGGAGCGATAAAACCGATTAACCGTAAGCACATTGTAGAATTCCGGATCACTGTAAATGCCCTCCGGATCTATAGGTTCTGCTCTTTGCCAAAGTTCGTGGACCCTTACTTTTCGCAAGTAAATAGGTACTAAGAGGTCATATTGTGTTTTATGGTCATCATTGGTTTCGAAATACTGTAGATGCTTTTCATAGAAATCATATAAGTTCACCATTTCTCTTCGGAGGGAGTCATTTTGGATGATGTCAATGCCTGCTTTTTGGATCGCTTCAAAGGCTTGTGTATTGGACAAGAAGTGAACCGGAACCAATAGATTGGCCAGGTGATATTGAATGGAATCGGTTATTTCTTCTCGGTTGTTGATGAACTCAATGATTTTGTCGTTTGACTTCTTTTTGTCTATTGTAAAATCCAGGTTATAGGTAATGTCTTCCAGGTCTGTGATCAAATCCGCTTGAAGCTCGGTGAGGTATTCCTGTTCCTTTGCTCGTTCTTTTCGATGTTCGTTCCAGTTTTCCAGGGCGATAGCTCCTAAGATACTAGCCACAATCACCACTCCTTCAATGAGGTATTCGGGCCATTTTTGGGAGAGAGTGATCAATAGCTTCTTCATCTTGATTTGTTAGTAGATTGGCTGGTTTCCAATAGAATCTGATCAATAATAGTCCGAAGGTATTCCAGCTTGAGTAAGAAATTGGTAACTCCCCAGAGCTGATTATCCATGTGATTTTCAAATTCTACCTGGCTAAACAGCAGCAGGTTGCGAGAGGCAAATTTTGACTGCCCATTGTCTTTTAGCAGTCCGTATTGGTCTATGTTTTTCATCGATCCATTTCTGGTTAGGTATGCCAAAGTTTGCGTCTGCGAGATTTCATCCATGGTGGTATACCCTTCATCTTTTTCGCCCATCCCACTTACCCAGTCAAACAGCAACATACGTAGTGAGTCCGATGTGATCAAATCCATTTTACCAGATGCAATCAATTCTGATATGACCGATTCACTCGGGATGTAGTCTGAGTAATCCAGAGTCAGATACAATAAACTATCTATGTTTTGTTGGTTCAGAATGGATTCAGTCTCACCAATCAAGCTCATCACTTTAGCAATGGACTTCTGAATTTTCTGGTGGCGAGTAATAGCTGAATCCAGCGATTGCTGGTTTTTCATGAACTCATGATGCAGGTTTTCGATGACCGCTTTTTCTTTAATGCGATAGGTTCTGTTGGTATTCCAATCGTCAATGGCCACAGCAATCAAGATCCCAATGACCACTAAGATGATTTCTCCAATGGCGTAGAGCAGATAAGAGAGTACTTTAGATTCTCCTGAGAGCAGCTTACGGCGGAGTTTTCGGAAGAGGAAGAGCATTAAATGGAGGTATATACCGGAAGATAAGGATTATCTCATTTTGCTGCAAGAGCATAACTGCCGAACAACAATTGACTATTTAGCTTCCAGCTTGTCCCAGTACCGGCAGAAGTGGGTGATTTTGCATTCGGTGCATTTGGGCTTGCGGGCAAGGCAGACATATCTGCCATGTAGAATCAGCCAATGATGTGCCTTGTGTACATATTCTTTGGGAATGTGACGGATGAGCTGCTTTTCAACCTCAAGAGGTGTTTTGGCTGTTTGTGTCACCAGGCCAAGTCGTTTGGAAACACGAAATACATGCGTGTCCACCGCCATGGCTGGCTGATTGTAAAGGACAGATACTACGACGTTGGCTGTTTTACGTCCTACTCCTGGCAGCTTGTTCAGGTCGGCATGCTTCTCGGGCACTTCGCCACCGTATTCTTCCATGATCATTTTGCTCAGTCCGATCAGGTGCTTGCTCTTATTGTTGGGATAAGAGACACTTCGAATGAGCGCAAAAATCTCATCAAAGGTCGCCTGAGACATGGCTTCCGGTGTAGGGAAAGCCTCGAATAGCGCGGGCGTAACTTTATTGATCCGGACGTCAGTACACTGAGCACTTAAAACCACTGCAACCACCAATTCGAATGGATTGCTATAGTTGAGCTCTGTTTGAGGTTCGGGAAAGGCTTCCGAGAAATAAGATACAAAAGCTTCGTAACGCTCTTTCTTCGTCATGTTTGATAGATTTGTCCGTGAAAATCTGAATCTTCAGATTCTGAAAAAATTGGTTTATTATTTAACAAGTAGCCAATTTTTCGTCACAGACAAAACTAGACAGACTGTTTGTGATATCCTTTCGAGAAATCGAGGATTTTGTTCACACTGCGTTTTGAAGGTGAAAACTGCACGTTGTTCAAGTCCCCTTGCACAGCTCGAAGTTGGTCGAGTTGAGTTTGCAAGTCAGTATCTGTGAGGAGAGCCTGCTCTAGTGCGGATTTTTCATTTTTGGATAATTCGTCGTAAAGAAACCTTACAAGGTCATTTTCTGTAAAAGTTTTGGTCATAGGCAATATTTGAATGATTTAACTTCTTTCTTAAGTTAATCAAAGCATATCTCATTCTGCCTAATGCGGTATTAATACTTACTCCTGTAGCATCTGCTATTTCCTGAAAACTCATCTGCATGTAATGGCGCATGACCAGTACTTCTTTCTGAGCTTCAGGGAGCTCCTGTATGTAACGCTTCAGCAGGTTATGAGTATCCTGCTTGATATGTTCATTTTCAATAGGTGCCTCAGAAAACTCCAGCGTATTAAACACGCTACTCCCATCTTCCATCACAATCTCCGGATAACGCTTCGCTTTCCTGAAGTGATCAATGGCCAAATTGTGCGCAATACGTAGCATCCATGGCAAAAACTTGCCCTCTTCGTTGTATTTGCCCGATTTGATGGTTTTGATTGCCTTGATAAAAGCATCCTGCATCAGGTCTTCTGCCTGGTAGCGGTCTTTTACAATCAAATAAATCGTGGTAAACACCCTGTCTTTGTGTCGTTCGAGTAAAACTGCAAACGCCTCTTCGTTACCGTTCTTGTACTGAGACAGCAATTGGCCGTCGGTCAATTTAGTCTTTCGCATTAAAAATCACCTGTTTAGTTAACGTAGAGGTTTATTGCATATTGTCAGGGTTAGATTGGAAAATCAATTTTTTTTCTACTCGTGTAAAACCAAATGTATATGAATAATATTTTACAAGCAAATCCGTCATCTAATTTCTAATTTTGCCCAACTTTCTGAATCAAAGGAAGCTGACACGAGTTGTAGTAGTTGCTGAAGACGCAAAGAACATGCCGAAAACCATAGACCAATACGATCCGAAAGACTTTATCATCATCAAAGGGGCACGAGTCAACAACCTCAAAAACCTCGATGTAGCCATCCCAAGGGACAAATTGGTGGTGATTACCGGTCTGTCTGGATCCGGAAAATCGTCGCTTGCATTTGATACCCTTTTTGCCGAAGGCCAGCGAAAATATGTGGAGAGTTTGAGCTCCTACGCTCGCCAGTTCCTTGGTCGGATGGAAAAACCAGAAGTGGATTATATCAAAGGTGTCGCTCCGGCAATTGCTATCGAGCAGAAGGTTTCCACTCGAAATCCCCGGTCGACGGTAGGCACTACTACGGAAATATATGATTACATGAAGCTGCTTTTCGCTCGAATAGGCGTCACTTACTCTCCGGTGAGTGGTGAACCGGTGAAGAAAGACAGTGTGAGTGATGTGGTCGATTACATTCTTTCGCATGAGGAAGGTTCTAAACTCATGATCTCTGCGCCGCTGCACATCAAGAAAGGACGTACGGTGGAGGATGAGTTGAAGATCTTGATGAGCAAAGGCTACACCCGTGTGCTGATAGATGATGAAATGGGGTTCATCGAAGATTTGCTTGAGCAAAAGATCACCAAGAAGCACCAGTTTGAAATATTGATTGATCGCTCCGTAGTTAAAAATGACGAAGAGAACCAATTTCGGCTATCAGATTCGGTGCAGACGGCTTTTTTTGAAGGAGAAGGTCGCTGTAAAGTCAATATGGTCAAGAAAGAAATTCGGGAGTTCTCGGATATTTTTGAATTAGATGGTATTCGTTTTGAAGAGCCATCGGTCAATTTTTTCTCTTTCAATAACCCTTATGGCGCTTGTCGTAGATGTGAAGGCTTTGGGAGAATTCTTGGAATAGACCCAGAAATGGTCATTCCCGACCCGAACATGTCCGTCTATGAAGGGGCGATTGCTCCGTGGAGAAGCGAAACCATGCAGCAGTGGTTACAACCCTTGCTTAAAAATGGTATTCGGTTTGACTTCCCAATTCACCGTCCGGTCAATGAATTGACGGAAGCGGAATACAACTTACTGTGGACTGGCAATGAATACTTTGATGGACTGGATGCTTTCTTTAAGCATCTGGAATCCAAAACCCATAAAATCCAGTATCGGGTGATGCTTTCCCGCTACCGGGGAAGAACAGTATGTCCCGATTGTCGCGGAACGAGATTGCGAAAAGATGCGAGCTATGTGAAGATCGATGGCAAATCGATTTCTGATTTGGTACTGATGCCGGTGAGCAAACTGAGTGAGTTTTTTGAGACCATTAAGCTTTCTGAGCACCAGCAAAAAATTGCCAAAAGGATATTAAACGAAATTACCAACCGACTTTCCTACCTAGACAAGGTTGGGTTAGGATATTTGACCTTAAACCGACTTACCAACACCCTCTCTGGTGGAGAGTTTCAGCGAATCAAGCTCGCTACATCACTCGGAAGTGCTTTAGTTGGGTCCATGTACATTTTGGACGAACCTAGCATTGGCCTCCACCCGCGTGATACCGATCGATTGATTGAAGTATTGCTTCATCTGAGAGACCTGGGGAACTCGGTCATCGTGGTGGAGCACGAGGAAAAGGTGATGGAGGCAGCTGATGAAATCATTGATATAGGACCAGCAGCCGGTGTGCACGGCGGAGAGTTGGTGTATCAGGGAAAAGTAAATCAACTGAACGGAGAGTCTAAATCCTTTACCGCCAAATACCTGAAAGGTTTGGAATCGATTGAGCTACCCACTCGCAGAAGAAAGTGGAACCAGTCGTTCGCCATCGAAGGAGCAAGAGAAAACAACCTGAAAAACATCAACGTGGAAATTCCCCTTGGGGTCATGTCGGTTATTACGGGTGTGAGTGGATCTGGCAAGTCCACTTTAGTGAAAAAGATTCTGTATCCGGCCATTGGCAAGATGCTTGGCATCACAGGAGAGGCTACTGGCAAGCACGAGAAAGTTTCAGGTGATTATAAGAAGATCACCCAAATCGAATTTGTAGATCAGAACCCAATTGGTAAAAGTTCGCGCTCCAATCCTGTGACGTATGTGAAAGCTTACGATGGCGTTCGGCAGTTGTTTAGCGAACAGCCGCTATCCAAAAACAATGGATTCAAACCAGCGCATTTTTCTTTCAACGTTGATGGCGGACGCTGCGAAGTATGTGAAGGGGAAGGGACTGTGACTGTAGAAATGCAGTTCATGGCGGATTTGCACCTGGAGTGTGAAAGCTGCAAAGGCCGTCGATTCAAAAAGGAAATTCTGGAAGTCAAATACAAGGACAAGGATATTGCCGATGTGCTTGATCTGACTGTGGAGGAAGCCATTGATTTCTTTGAGGGGATTCCAGCAATTGTTAATAAGATCAAACCACTTTATGACGTGGGGCTAGGATACATCAAGCTGGGCCAATCGTCCAACTCACTTTCTGGCGGAGAAGCACAACGTGTGAAACTGGCCTCATTCCTGGGCAAAGGAGGCAAAGCCAAACAAGACCATGTGATGTTCATCTTTGATGAGCCAACTACTGGGCTACATTTTCACGATATAAAGAAACTCTTGGACGCCATGAATGCGCTGGTTAATCAAGGGAATTCAGTACTGATCATTGAGCACAACATGGAGATTGTGAAAAATGCTGATTGGATCATTGACCTTGGACCTGAAGGCGGGGATAATGGCGGAAAGCTGTGTTTTGCGGGATTGCCAGAGGATATGGTTAAATTAGCCGAAAATCATACTGCAAAGTATTTAAAAGAGAAAGTCTAATTCGCAAGCAATCATTAACCCAAGGATTGAAAACGAATTTAGAAACAAACACAATTTAGAATGAGAAAGAACATTGCGGCTGGAAACTGGAAAATGAATTTGGACCTGGATGCTGGTAAGAAGCTGGCTTCAGAGGTAATCAATATGACTGCAGATGAAGTAAGTAACGATGCAGAGGTCATCTTGATCCCGCCTTTTGTGCACCTAACCAGTGTAAAACAGCTGACCGGATCTGCTAAAAATATCTATGTAGGAGCTCAAAACTGTAGCAATGAAGCAAGCGGCGCTTTTACAGGCGAGATTTCCGTAGAGATGCTAAAATCTGCAGGAGTGACGTATGTGGTAGTTGGGCATAGTGAGCGAAGAGAGATTTTCGGAGAAGATGACGCATTGCTAGCTGCTAAAACCAAGGCAGTATTGGACGGAGGGTTGTTACCAATCTTTTGTTGTGGTGAGAAACTTGAGTCCAGAGAAGCCGAGCAACATTTTGCTGTAAATAAAGAGCAAATAGAGAAAGGGCTTTTTGGGCTTTCGAAAGAAGAGCTATTGAAAGTGGTCATCGCTTATGAACCTGTTTGGGCAATTGGTACAGGTGTGACAGCCTCCTCTGACCAGGCACAAGAAATGCATGCATACATCCGTGGATTGATTGCTGAAAAGTACGATCAGGAGACTGCCGATAGCATTTCTATCCTTTATGGAGGAAGTGTAAAGCCAGGCAATGCTCTGGAGCTTTTTGCTCAACCTGATGTCGATGGAGGACTTGTAGGTGGAGCAAGTTTAAAGAGCAGAGACTTTGTTGACATTATCAAGGCATTTTAATGAGTTTTATTACACTCAACATCACCTGTGATGAAGAAAAGAGAGAGTTACTGCTTGCAGAGCTCTCTCTTTTTCCTTTTGATGCATTCGAAGAAACGGAAATCGGTTTGTTAGCTTCCTGTGAGAAGGAGGCGTATGATCCTGAGGATGTGAAATCAGTGCTTGACCGCTACCAGGTAGACTATCAGCTGGACGAAGTTGAGCGCGTCAACTGGAACTTGGAATGGGAAAAAAACTACGACCCAGTTGTCGTCGGTGATCAATGCATTGTCAGGGCCACCTTTCATGAGCCTAAACCAGAGTTTCCATACGAAATCATCATCACTCCTAAAATGTCCTTTGGAACGGGACACCATGCCACCACCTGGCAGGTGCTCAATTACCAGCTCAAGCTGGATCACCAGGGAAAAAAAGTGATTGATGTGGGCTGTGGTACGGGAGCTCTGGCCATCATGGCGCATAAGCGAGGCGCCAAAGAGATAGCAGCAGTTGATATTGACGACTGGTGTATAGAAAATAGCGCGGAGAATTTTACGTTGAATAATTGTGAGAAGATCAAGCTGAAGCTGGGAAGAATAGAAGTAATTCCCGATTCGGAGCAGTTTGATATCATGCTGGCGAATATCAATAAAAACGTTTTGTTAGAGCAAATGGGCGATTATTATCAACGTTTAGCCGCAGATGGCGTATTGATACTCAGTGGATTTTATGAGGAGGATATCCCAGACTTGAGAGATGCTGCAGAGCAGTTGGGGCTGCAGTATATGGACCAGTCCGAAAGAAATCGCTGGGCGATGCTCGCATTCACAAAACGGTAAATAAGAAGCATTTAGCTACATTTATATGATGAAGCGAATTTGTGTGTTGACCATATTCCTGTTGGCACTGGGCTGGAGTCTAAGTGCCCAACGATCCTTTTCTGAGGACAAACAAGAATTTTTTGGTCAGGTGATGTCCAAACTGAATTCCTATGGTACAGAATCTGCCAGAAAAGTGGCCTATGATTTTAATAATGCCTGGACTGGAAAATTTACCTCTGCTCAGCAAGACCTGATACACAAGATTGCATTAAAAATGCAACGCAAGGGATATTCATTCAACCCTCATTTCCGATATTACTTTAGCTATCTGGCCTTTGCCGATGCACAGGCACACCTGACCAGTGATCAAGTCACTGAAGTGCTCAACATCAATGAGCAAATGGTACAGACACTCGAAGGAGAAGACTATACCAACTATTTGTTGAGCATGAATATCTATATGGCTCGTCGTTACCTTACATTAACGAAAAACCTCACCATAGCTACTGACAATGGATCCTATCAATTCAAACTTCTGGATGACTATGTCCCGGTAGAAGAAGACCCTGTGGAATCGTATATTGAATCCATCCCTGAGCCAGAACCTGAGCCCGAGATTGTGGAGGAAGAAAGCAATGATGATTGGGGTAGTGAAGACGGCTGGGGTGACGACTGGGGAAGCGATGACGGCTGGGGCGATGATTGGGGGAACTCCAATGATACCTATCAGGACAATTGGGTACAGGATGATAAGTCCTGGGATTTTGATCAGTCGGGAGAGGTCATCAAACAAGAACCACAAACCGAACAGCGTCAGTTTGTTTCTGCTGTTGCGCAGGATTACGTTTCCAATCTTCGAGCCCGATACAGACACCCAGTTCTGGAAGGTCCGGTCATTCAGATGGAAAACAATAGCATGCAGATCATCACAAACTATGATTCCTTTAATATCAAAGAGACTGACGGATCCTTTTTGATGAAGAGACGTGTTTATGCCGGCGAGAATGCCGTGATCAACTGGCCAGCACAAAATAAAAACTTTGCTGGTGCAGTGGTTAACCTAAAGCAATTCTACATTCTGGCAGATCACTACGGTTTTTGGACTCCATATGCCACCATTAAGCTCCCTTCATTATTTTCTGGAAGTGTGGAGGGCTATTTTGAGTTTAAAAGTGTGCGGAGACCATCTGGAGAGCTGAGCAACTATCCCATATTCAGGTCTAACAATGCAGATGTGGATCTCAAAATGCCAGGGAATAAAATAAAATATCGGGGTGGAATCGAGATGCGTGGAAATGAACTGTTTGGTGCAGCAGTTTCACAGCAACCTGGTCGGCTTACTTTCCTGGATGGGAAGGGAAATAAGGCCGTTTTTAAAGCAGAACGTTTTGAGTTTCACGGAGACAGCAGCATCTATGCCTCCAATGCGGCGGTGGTCATTCACAACCGAAATGACTCTACCTACCACCCGTCGGTGGAGCTATATTACAACCCTGAAAAAAATGAAGTGGTAGCCATTCGTACCAAAGAATACAATGTCACTCCTTTTTTCAGTACCTACTTTGATGTAAACATTAATGCACAAGCCATAAAATGGAGACTGGATGATGGTGAAATTGAATTCAACATCATGAACGGAAAGGAATTAATTGCCGCTACTGTGGAGTCCAAGGACTACTTTAACCAGGCACGGTTCAGTAAAATAGGCGTTGGGTTTTCCTTTCACCCTGTCATCACCAGTGTATATTATGCCAATAAGTTTGGAACCAGGGAGTTTGTAGATCAGGAGATAGCGGACTATTTCAAGACCGATATCAATCAGGTCAAAGGAGCGATGCGAGCCCTGGAGCGATATGGCTTTGCCAAATACAATCATGAAACCGGTCTTGTCACATTGAATGATAAAGCCTACCTCTACCATGATGCATCTTCCAATGAGGTGGATTTTGATAACTTAATGATTCCTTCACTTACACCAGACAGACCTAACATGATCTGGTTGTTGGATTCTTCTGAAATGCAGATTAATGGTGTTGACCGATTTTTCTTTACCTCAGACTTTAAAGTGTATGCCGAACCAGATAGCGGTATTGTATATCTCCAGGGCAGGAGAAATATTCGCTTTAATGGGATGGTCAATGCAGGAGAATTTCAATATAGAGGGCAAGATCACCTCTTTGACTATGACGCCTTTTTAGTAAACATGCCCACCATTGATTCGATCAGGATCCAAATCAACACCCCAGATTCACTTTTAGCAGAAGGGGCGGACCCCAAGAGTTCATTGTCCAATCACCTCAATGGTACCTCCGGCACTCTTTACCTGGATTACCCGGATAATAAGTCCGGTGTTCAAGATTCTCCACAGTATCCAGACTTTGTTTCTGAGTCAGAGGCGGTGGTCTATTTTGATGGTCCTGAGGTGTTGAATGGAGCTTATGACAAATCAGTGAAGTTTATTATCCCACCATTTGACACTGATAGTCTGGAAAGCGAGTCGGCTATCTCATTTGATGGTACGTTCAACTCCGGAGGTATATTCCCAACTTTCTATGAAACACTGAAACTGCAACCAGATCAATCGTTGGGCTTCACTCACCAGATCCCACCTACTGGATACAATCTGTATGGCACTGAGGCTCGCACCTATGAAAAAATCAGACTCAGCAACCAGGGGATACGTGGAGGAGGTAAAATCGACTTCATTACGTCCACCATTTATTCAGAAGATTTTGTGTACTATCCAGACTCAGTTGCTTCCTATGGAAAAGGCGGAGTAATCAAGCCTGGCGAAGTAAATGGGGCCAGTTATCCTGAAGCGGTACTTGGACCCTATCGAATGCACTGGGAACCGCGTATCGATAGCATGAACCTGAGAAACCTCAGATCACCCTTTAAGTTTTACAACGCCACCGCAACTCTGGATGGCGCAGTGAACATTACCTCCAGGGGTGTTTATGGAATAGGAACCATGCTCACTAGAGGATCCCGATCAGTGTCTGATGAGCTCACGTTTAAGCAGTTCTCCTACAGTGCCCGCCATGCAGACTTTGAAGTTTTGACTGATAACCCACAAAAACCCGCAATGGCAGGAGATGACATCAGTTTGAATTTTGATCTAAATGATAACACCGCAGTAATCCAACCTGAAAAGCAAGGAGTAGCTGCAATCTCATTTCCATATGCCCAGATGAAGACTTCCATCACACGGGCTGTTTGGGATCTGGAAGACTCGGTAGTTACTATGACCAAGCCCAGGAACGTGCCGATTGAGAATTCCTATTTTTATACCACAAGAAAAGAGCTCGATTCACTTGCGTTTAATGCGGAGCAAGCGACTTATGACCTCAACACCAAAGAGCTGAACATTACGGGGATTCCTTACATCATCGTGGCGGACGCCAAGATAATTCCGGAGGATAATCAAACGACCATTCTGGAGAATTCCGAATTGCAATCATTCAACAACGCAGAAGTCATAATAGATACGCTCAACGAATACCACTATCTGTACAATGGCGAAATCAAAATCCTCTCGAGAAATGCATTTATCGGTACGGCGCTTTACCAGCTGATAACCGGAGAGGACACCTTCGCCATTAAATTTGATCGGTTCGTGCTGGAGGATGTATTTGTGGATGAAAAGCCAAAGAGAATGACCGTTTCTGGTGGAGAAGTATTGGCTAAGCAAAATCTGAAAATTGCACCAGGGTTCTACTACAAGGGCGAAGTGAAAATGTTTGCCTACAAAGAAGCCCTGGAATTGAACGGGGCAGTAAAGTTAACACTCAATGATCCAAGCTATGACCGCTGGGTACTCTATGACCGCAAGGATAATAATCCGGAAGTAAGCATAAACTTTGACAATGCTCTGTTTGATGATGAAGAGCCTGCCAATGCCGGGTTGTTTTTTGATCTTCGTGGCAGTGTTTACACCAGTTTTGTGGACAAAAAGAAAAACGAGTCGGATGAGACATTTTTTAAAGCCAGTGGAGTACTGGAATACGATACTGCCTCATTGAGCTATAGAATCGAGAAACCATCCAAGACATTTGGTGAAAGCTATGATGGTCACTCCATGATCTATAATGACAGCACTAAGAACATCATCTTTGAGGGGCCGGTGAGTTTCTTTAACCCTTATGCTCAGGAGGTCACAGTCACCGCTTCAGTCTTAGGCACTGGAAATACTGCTGAAAACACCTATGACATTGATGCTTTTCTTGGCATCAATTTCAAAAACTCAGATAGTTTTATGAAACTGATGGCTGCTGACCTGACAGATATTGTGGAGCGGCTTGGGCCTCCTCTGGCCAACGACATTTCTCTGCCTCTTCTTTACAAACTGGCCAACCTCAGTTCTGATAAGCAGGCCAGAGGTTATGAAACGGCAAGTCTCAAAGACTACAAGCCACTCTATACAGTCTCCGAAAACCTGGTGAAGTCATTGGTAGTTTCTGGAGTGAAGATGAAATGGTCGCAGGCCAATGCCTCCTGGTACAATACGACCAAACTGGCTTTGTCTAATATTTATGAAACAGACATCAACGCTAAACTTGATGGCTTTATAGAAATCAAAAAGGATAAATCGAATAATGATGTTCTGAATCTATTCATCACACCAGCACCCGGTACCTGGTACTTCATCAGCTATGCTAGCAACACCCTGTTGATGTATTCTTCCAACAGTGCCTTTAACGATGCGGTTGCAGGTGCGTCTAATTATGGCAAGGCCAAACCTGATGAGCTGGTATTAGTGCTTGGTGATGAATCGGAAACCCTCACCTTTATCAACAACTTCCGTGAGACCTATTTCGGCATCACCGAACCATATGATCTGGTCTCTCCAGATGATATTAGTTTAGAAGACGAAGAGTTCGAGACCATTCAAGAAGATGATGACGATGGGTTCGGGTTCTGATCCAATCGGTATATTTGCCGAAAAAAACACCTCATGGACCCAATCCAACACTTCGAAGCAAATAAGGAAAACTATCTCAACGAATTATTAGACCTTCTAAGAATTCCGTCTGTCAGTGCCGACTCCAAATTCAAAGGCGATGTGCGAAAGGCAGCAGAGTTTGTAAAAGTCAAATTAGAAGCTGCCGGAGCCACAGCAGAGTTAGTAGAAACTCCCGGTCACCCGATAATCTATGCTGAAAAGATCGTTGACCCGGCTTTGCCTACTGTTTTGGTATATGGTCATTATGACGTGCAACCGGCCGATCCTTATGAGCTGTGGGACTCACCACCCTTCGAGCCGGTGATCAAAAACGAACGAATTTATGCCCGAGGTGCCTGTGATGACAAAGGCCAGATGTACATGCACATCAAGGCGTTTGAGTCATTAATGCAGACGGATTCATTATCATGCAACGCCAAATTCATGATAGAAGGAGAGGAAGAAGTGGGTTCTTCTCATTTGGAAGATTTTGTTAAAAACAATAAGGAAAAGTTAAAAGCGGATGTCATATTGATCTCCGACACCTCGATCATTAGTAATGATACCCCTTCGATTACGGTAGGTTTAAGAGGTTTGAGCTATCTAGAGGTGGAAGTTACTGGTCCGAATAGAGACTTACACTCAGGGGTATACGGAGGAGCGGTGGCTAATCCGATCAATGTGCTGTGTGAAATGATCAATAGCCTTCAGGATGAAAACGGCAAAATCACCATTCCGGGATTTTATGACAAAGTGGAGGAACTCAGCCGTGATCAGCGTGATGAGATGGCTAAGGCGCCCTTTGACCTGGAGGAGTATAAGAAAGACCTGAAGATCGATGATGTCAAAGGAGAAGCAGGCTTCTCCACCATAGAGCGCACCGGAATCCGCCCATCATTGGATGTAAATGGTATCTGGGGCGGTTACATTGGCGAAGGAGCCAAAACAGTACTGCCTTCAAAAGCCCACGCAAAAATCTCCATGCGATTGGTGCCACACCAGGTGAGTGATGAGATCACCGAGTTGTTTGATAAACACTTCAAAGCAATAGCCCCAAAATCAGTGAAGGTAAAAGTGACACCACATCATGGAGGTGAACCAGCTGTGATTAGCACCGAATCTCCTGCTTACCAGGCGGCAAGTAAGGCTTTTGAGAAAGCTTGGGGAAAAACCCCAATACCTACACGAGAGGGTGGAAGTATCCCTATTGTGGCGCTTTTCCAGCAAGAGTTGGAGCTTGATCCAATATTAATGGGTTTCGGTTTGGACTCAGATGCGATCCATTCACCTAATGAAAGTTACGGTTTGTTCAACTTTTATAAGGGAATAGAAACGATTTGTCATTTTTATCAGTTTTTCTCAGAGTTAGAGCGATAAACTAAAATCACACAACCTTAGCTACATGCAGCGATTAGCAGGATTTATCCTTACCGTATGTCTATTTTTCACGGCCCACGCGCAGGTGCTGGAGCCAGCTAGCTGGAACGTAAGCCTGTCCAACAAAACACCTGAAGTTGGCGAGGAGGTCACGGTCACCTTTGATGTGAGAATTGATCCTAATTGGTACTTGTATTCGACAGATTTCGACCCGGATCTTGGACCGATGGTTACTGAGTTTGAGTTCACCCCGCACGAGAGCTTCGAGCTAGTAGGAGAGGTTGTTCCTGTTAACCCTAAGAGGAAGTATGATTCTCTCTGGGAAGGCGAAGTGAGCATTTTTTATGAAAAGGCACAGTTCAAACAGAAGGTTAGGATTCTTGATCCGAGCTATCAAATAAATGGAACGTATAGTTATCAGGTTTGTACGGATGTGGATGGAAAGTGCATTCCATTTGACGATGACTTCTCCATTCAAGCTCAGAAAACCAAGAAGAAGTCTCCAACGACGGACTCTTCTACTGGTGACCAGGGCCTCCTGAACCAGCGCGATTCTAATGATCCGTATTCATTGTTGTCATTTATGCTAGTGGCTTTCCTTGCCGGATTAGCTGCTTTGCTTACTCCATGTGTTTTCCCAATGATTCCTATGACCGTGACTTTCTTCACTGGAAAGGACAATCACAAAAAAGGGAGATATGTAAATAGTCTGTTTTATGGTTTTTCGATTATCCTGATCTATTCGCTCATTGGGTTGGTACTGGCACCTTTTATGGGACCAGAGACGGCCAATGATTTGGCGACCGGTTGGATACCAAACCTGATTTTCTTCACGGTCTTTGTAGTATTTGCTCTGTCTTTCTTCGGGCTATTTGAGATTACTCTTCCCCACAAATGGGTCAATAGTGTGGACGCCATGGGAGATAAAGGTGGGTTAGTAGGCGTGTTTTTCATGGCGCTTACGCTGGTGTTAGTTTCTTTTTCGTGTACTGGCCCGATCGTCGGAAGTATATTGGTAGAATCAGCCGGTGGCCTGGCGTTGAAGCCCGTTTTAGGTATGATTGCTTTCTCAGCAGCTTTTGCCGTTCCGTTCACCTTGTTTGCTTTGTTTCCCAATTGGCTTAACTCCCTTCCAAAATCCGGCGGTTGGCTCAATTCAGTGAAAGTTGTTCTTGGCTTTATCGAGTTGGCTCTGGCATTCAAGTTTTTGAGTATTGCTGATCAGGCTTACCATTGGAGGATTTTGGATCGAGAGATTTACCTGGCTATTTGGATTGTTATTTTCACTTTCCTGGGTTTGTACTTGTTGGGAAAAATCAAGCTGTCTGGTGATAGTGACACCAACAAAGTTTCGGTCACGCGCATGGTGCTGTCCATGCTCACTTTCACATTCGTTATTTATCTGGTCCCAGGGTTATTTGGTGCCCCGCTCAAGGCCCTGGCTGGTTACTTACCTCCCATGTCTACCCATGACTTTAGTCTAGTAGATGCGATCAGAAGTTCTGGTGGTTCACCAGCTCAGCCTGTGAATGAGCAATGCGAAGAACCCCTCTACGACGATTTTCTACATTGGCCACATGGCCTTCAGGGCTACTTTGATTATGAACAAGCACTTGCTTGTGCCAAGGCGACCAATAAACCAGTTTTCATAGACTTTACTGGTCACGGCTGTGTTAACTGTCGGGAAATGGAGGCCAGAGTTTGGTCTGACCCACAGGTTTTAGAGCTATTGAGAAGAGACTTTGTGCTTCTAGCATTGTATGTGGATGATAAAACAGAGCTCCCAGAAAGCAAGTGGTATACCTCCTCATATGACGATAAGGTGAAAAAAACAATAGGTAAGCAGAATGCAGATTTCCAGATCGCTAGATACAACAACAATGCCCAGCCTTTTTATGTAATTGTGAGCCCTGAGGGCGACCTTTTAACGAAACCTACCGCTTATGACTTAAATGTTGATAACTTTGTGTCGTTTTTGAAGAAAGGTAAATCGGCCTTGAAGAAGAGATAGTGTATTATTGATATGTGGAAAAAGGGAATTTTTATCATCTTGATTGGAGCGGCAATAGCTGCTGCGTATTTCTTTACACAAAAATCCAGACTTGCTAGCGAACGCGAGTTGGCCATACAGGACAGTTTAGCGGCTTTGGCTGCCATTCCAGAGCCAACGTTGCTATACGGAATTCCTATCGATTCTTTTGATGTATATGAGGGAAAGGTAAAATGGGGACAGAGTTTGTCCAATATTCTCTCAGAATTTGACGTCTCGAATGAAGACATCTACGAGCTGGCCAATAAAGCTAAAGGCGTGTTTGATGTCAGACTACTAAAGGCAGGCTATCCATTTACGATTATACATGAGCGTGATTCCAGCAAGAAAGCACGTCAGATGATTTTTGAGCCAGATCCTACGCAGTTTGTAGTGTTCAACCTGGCAGACACCATATTTGCTGAAAACGTCAAAAGAGAAGTCATCACAGAAGAAAAAACCTTCGTAGCAACAATTGAAGAAGGTTCAAGCGTGAGCCAGACCATCGCCGATGCAGGAGGCAGTATACTATTGGAAAACAGAATAGTTGAAATATTCGCATGGCAGGTCAGTTTCGTTCATATTCAGGTGGGTGATGAATTTAAAGTCATCTATGAGGAACAGCGAGTTGGAGATAAAGTAGTTGGTATTGGTGAAATCACCGGCGCTTACTTTAAACATTGGGGAAAGGAGTATTATGCAGTTCACTATGAACAAGGTGGAGATTCAGACTACTTTGATGAGGATGGCAACAGCCTCCGCAAAACCTTCCTGAAAGACCCACTTTCTTACAAAAGAATAAGCTCTAGTTACAGCCCCAGGAGGTTTCACCCAGTGCAAAAAAGATACAAGGCACACTTAGGCACAGATTACGCAGCTAATCCGGGAACTCCCATCTGGTCAGTGGGTGAAGGAGTGGTGTTAGAAGCTACCTACGGTAAGTACAATGGAAACTATGTGAAAATCAGGCACAATAGCAATTACACCACCCAGTACTTACACATGCAGAGCATCAAGCGCGGCATTCGTCCGGGCACTACCGTAGAACAAGGCCAGGTGATCGGTTATGTAGGCAGCACTGGTTTGGCGACTGGACCTCACCTTTGTTTTAGATTTTGGAAGAACGGAAGACAAGTTGATTCTCAGCGTGTGGAGCTGCCACCTTCGGAGCCAATCGACCCATCCAAGCTTAATGACTACCTCCACACTAAAAATGTGGTGATGAACAAACTGATGCATTTGGAGTCCAAACAACCTGAAAAGAAAGCAGTATTGGCGCAAATTCCTCTAAACCAGCATTAAAGACCCAACTACTAATTTTATTTATTAGCATATTTTCCGTTAATTTGGCCTTGTCACCAAAATTTACGGAATGCCTAAGATTGCGTTAACCTTCAGCCTAGCATTATTTACATTATTATGTTTTGGTCAGGCATCAGATCAGTACGTTCGTGTATATGGTCAAATACTCAGTGCCAAAGACTCTTCCGCAGTAGCGGCTGCTTCCATGCTGTATGAAAAGCTGCCATACTATGACGATATGGGGATGAATAAGAGTACAGCCGAAGGAGCCTTCGAACTCTACTTACTAAACGGTACAGATTATAATTTCAAACTAACTAAGTCTGGATACGAAGAACTGACCAAGCAGATAACCGTTGGCAATGACGAGATGCAGATGGATCTCTATCTCAAACCAGACGAAGAGCTGGAGCTAATGACCATCGAAAACTTAATTTTCTCACGAGGAAGTGATCGCATTTCTGAAAGCTCCTATTCCAGTCTGGACGAGCTAGTGGCTTATTTAGATGAACGACCCAACATGGTCATACAACTCGAAGGACATACGGATTTTGCTGGGAATGCTGAAGCCAACATGGCTCTTTCACAAGCTAGGGTAGAAGCCGTCAAAGAATATTTGGTGGATAAAGGAATAAAAAAGAATAGAGTTTTTACCAAAGCTTTTGGTGGGACCGACCCACTCACAACTGAGCGGACGGATGAGGCCAAGACCAGAAACAGACGAGTAGAAGTTAGGGTACTCAGAAGATAATCGAAACTATGAAAAAGACATTAGCCCTTTCGTTGCTAGCAATTGCTTCGTTTTTCACGATTAATGCACAAGAAACCATCGTTTGGGGTACAGACGTGGTTGACGTTTCCAGTGAATATTCACCTCTGGAATATTCTGCTATTCAGGCATTACATAAGCCAAACGTATTACCGGCAGGAGGAGACAATCCGAATGCATGGCGACCAAAAACGGAAAGTAATCAGGATTTCATAATGGTCTCTTTTGACAAGCCCATAAAAGCTCGTCAGGTAGCCATTGCAGAGTCTGAAAATCCAGGAGCAGTTACCAAAGTATTCGCTTATGATAGCGAGTACAACGAGTATTTACTGTTCGAACTTACAGCCAGACCAATCCCATTAGAGAGTAGATTGCTCAACTTGTTTTTCGACCCAACACCCTATGATATATATGCCATCAGGGTGGAAATAGACGGAGATGCAGTGCCTGGCTACAATGCTATTGATGCCATTGGAGTGTCAGCATCTAACCTTCCCATTACTGTGCTGATCAATCTGGTGCCAGGTTTAGCTCAAAATGTGGAAGCGGAAAAACTCGGTGCAAACGTCAACAGTCAGTATATTGAACACAGCCCGATCATTTCACCAGATGGTAAGCGACTCTATTTCAGTAGAAGGTATCACCCGGGCAACGTCGGTGGTGCAGATGATGTGGAGGATATATGGTACTCGGAGCTGGATGAAGAAACTGGCGAATGGCTACCAGCTAAAAACGCCGGCCCACCATTAAATACAGCAGGACCAAATTTTATAAGTTCCATAACCATGGTAGACGGAAAGGAAACCTTGGTTCTGGGTAACCGATATGGTAAACAAGGTAGAATGTATTCCGGTGTGTCCATGACCACTCGTAAAGGGGATAAATTTGATGATCCTGAATCTGTAGAGGTATCCAACGACTACAACTATGCTCCTAAAGTGGATTACTTCATGGGTAACTCCGGAGAGCTAATGGTAATCTCTGCCGAACGCGATGACTCCTATGGAGGGAGAGATCTATATGTGAGCTTTAAAGAAGGCAAAACATGGTCCGAGCCAAAAAACCTTGGAAATGAGGTAAACACCGCAGCAGATGACTACTCACCTTTTTTAGGAATGGATAGCAAGACCTTGTACTATTCCACAAGTGGAATCAGCGGATATGGAGGCTCAGATATTTATGTAGCTATACGGCTTGACAACACATGGGAGCGCTGGTCTGCACCAGAGAACCTGGGAGCAAGTGTTAACTCTGAAGCTGATGATCAGTATTTCAGCATTCCATCCTCCGGTAGACATATCTACTTCTCACGAGGAGATGTGGATGAAAACACGGATATATTCAGTTTCAAGGCCAATGAGCTTTTTGTAGATAAGACCAGTAAGTTAATGTCATCGGTAGGGCATCTGGCTATAGGACCTGAAGACTACATCGTTACGGTGAAGGGAAAAGTAATAGAAACCACGAGCAAGCAACCAATGGCTGGCGTACCGGTCATTGTGGAGAGGCTTCCTGATGGTGTAGCAATGGGTGAAACAGAAACCGCAGCGGATGGCAGCTATGAGATGAGTATTCGTGGTGGAGCCCGGTATGGCTTGCACGCCGAGAAGAAAGGATACCTCAGTACGGATGAGAACATTGACTTGAATACTTTAGCTGCCAATGAGACACGAGAGTTGGATCTGCAGCTATCTAAAATTGAAACTGGTGTAACTATCGTTCTAAACAACATTTTCTTTGATTTTGATAAGTCAGTGCTCAAGACCGCTTCATATCCTGAGCTTAATCGCTTACTCGAATACCTCGAAAACAAGGACATTAAGAGAATAGAAATAAGTGGGCACACGGATAATGTAGGAAACGATGCCTACAACCAAAAGCTGTCTGAACGAAGAGCCAAAGCAGTCTACAATTTCTTCCGCGAAAACGGTATTGATTCCGATCGCTTGGTATCCAAAGGCTATGGTGAGAGCAAACCAGTCGTGAAAAATGACACAGATGCTAATCGGGCCAAGAACAGAAGGGTTGAATTTAAGGTGTTGGAGTAGGTGAACTAGTTGCTGGTAACCAGCATAGCCTGGGTTTTAAAAATGCGTTGCATTTCTTTGATTCGCTTGCTTGGGTACAGATAGTTGGCTTTTTCTATATTGGTGTAGGCCTCCTTGTAATCACCTTGATTAAACAGATCTATACCCATATTATAGTATTGTAAACCTGCCAGGTCCTTAAAAGAAATCTCATTTGAAACAGCTTCAAGGTTATCGGTGATTCCTTCCAGTTGGCTAAACTGTTCGATCTGCGCTGCTATCTCTTTTTCATCGGTAATGAATCCATTGATCGCATCGGTTGGTTCGATAAGGACCCGGGAGTCCTCAAACTGAGCAATGAGGAATACATGGTAGTTGAATTCGTAGATTTGGTGAGGGATATCCATTTCACGAAGAATAGCCGCATAAAAAGCTGTGCCTGTTAGGCAGTCGTACTTCCCGGATTCGAAAAGATCTGAAAACAATACCTCGTTATTGTACCAGCTTAGTTTTTTGCGATGACTGTAATAGAAGACCGACTGTAGTACCATTTTGGGATGGAGCTTGTCAGTCTTTTTGTGCAGCTTCTCCAGGTGAATCTGAAAGTCCGCCAGATACTCATTATATTTAGTTGCATCAACTACCGGGTCGGCTGCAAGCATGATCTGTAATGGGTCGGCATTTGCAAAAGCCTGCTGTTCAAATGTAGAATGAAATAGACTTGCACTCAGTTTTTCCTGGGCTGAGGAAGCCAGGGAGATGATTAAAAGAGCTATGGTGAGTCTGATTTTCACGAACGTTTGAAAGGATGTGTGTTCTAATATTACGCTAAAGTTAACAAATTGTTAACATACGAACTAATTATTAACATTGCCCAATCATGTCAGAGCCTCTGATTTCGACAAACATTGACTTTTCTGCTTTGTATGAGCAGCATTCAAGGACTGCTGTGAAGCTGAAAAAACAGCCAATAATAGCCAGAAAGGCAAAATTGAAAGCGCTTAAGCGATGGCTACTGAATCATCAGGATGAAATTCGAGCAGCAGAATACCTCGATCTGAAGAAACCCCAAGATGAAGTTAATGTTACGGAATTGTATCCTGTGTTAACAGAAGTAGGTCATGCCATCGCCAAAATTCATCAATGGACCAGGCCGGATTCAGTAGGCGGCAGTTTGACTTTTCTGGGTACCGCAGCGTATATTCATTATGAGCCCAAAGGCGCTTCGCTAATCATTTCTCCCTGGAATTATCCGTTGCTCCTGGCAGTGGGTCCTCTGATATCAGCAGTGGCTGCAGGGAATACGGTAGTCCTGAAGCCGTCTGAGTTTACTCCTGCCACCAATAAGGTGATCAGTCAGATGGTTCGGGAGGTCTTTACTCAGGATGAGGTACTACTTATAGAGGGAGAAGCCGATGTGGCTGCTAGTTTACTAAAACTTCCTTTTGATCATATTTTCTTTACAGGGAGTCCACAGGTAGGCAAAATAGTGATGGCTGCTGCTGCCCAAAACCTGACCTCTGTTACACTTGAGCTTGGAGGAAAATCTCCAACCATCATAGATCAAACAGCTAGTCTGAAAGATGCCGCAGGAAAAGTGGCCTGGGCCAAATGGACAAATGCTGGTCAGACTTGCGTAGCACCTGATTATCTGTTTGTTCATGAAAAAGTGGCACAGCGATTTATAGGGGAGCTAAAGAAAGCAGCTGATAAGATGTACGCTGAGAAGAAAGACTACACATCTATTATTAATGTGAAGCACTACGAACGACTGAGTGACACTTTAGCCGATGCCCTTGAGAAAGGAGCTAACCTGCTGATGGAAGGTAGTAATTCCCCAGAAGAACTCAGTATAGGACCCATTATCCTGGGGAATGTGAATGACGACATGCGCATCATGCAGGAAGAAATATTCGGCCCTGTGCTGCCCATCATAATCTATCAGGACCTGGATCAGGTCATTGACTACATCAACCAGCGACCAAAGCCTCTCGCACTCTATCTTTATAGTAAAAGCTCCCCTCATAAAAAACGCATATTAAACGAAACCAGCTCTGGTTCTTTAGTCTTCAATGACAGTGTCGTTCAGTTTGGGCATCCCCAATTGCAAATGGGAGGTGTCAATAACAGTGGAATTGGTAAAGCGCATGGACATGCAGGATTCCTCGAATTCACCCACCAAAAGTCCGTAATGAGGCAAATGGTTGGTTTCACGATCGCCTCAACAGTTCGGCCTCCGTACTCTAACTTAAAAAAGAAGCTTATTCAGTTGATGCTTAAGTACTTCTAGCGTGTTATTTTCGCATTGCTATGAAACAGATACTACCTTTTCTTTTTTTCGCAGCCCTAATGTATGCATGTTCCTCTGGCAACAGTGAGCAACCTGCTGGCTGGGATGGTGCGTGGAAAGCCACCTGGGAAACTGACCCAGCCTCATTTGAAGGGATAGATGGGATCACAGATTTTACTATGAACGGACAGTTCACCTTTGAGGACGATCGTTTGAATATCAAGGCCTATGGTTTTGAAGGGTGCGTTTTCAGCCAGGACACCCTGGATCATTCCTTGTCATGGACTGTAAGCAATGACTCACTAATCACCCGAAACGATGAGGAGACACCAGGTATGGTGTTTTTGATCAAGGAGAAACTGGACAGTAAGGTGCGCTTGCAGCTGATGGAAGACATTTTTCTGACACTGGAGAAAAAATAGAGAGAATCACAGATCATCCAGATGGTCTAAATAGTTTGAGGCTTGCTGTAAGATGGCCTCTTTCGTCTCATGGTCCATTTTGTCCCAGGTCCTGTATATCATCCCTATTCGCGGGTTCTTTTCTAACTGCTCACGGTGACGGTCATAGAAATTCCAGTAGAGTGAATTGAAGGGACAAGCTTTTTCACCTACCTTTTTGGACTGGCTGTAGTGACAAGACTTGCAGTAGTCACTCATTTTGTGGATGTAGTTGGAGGAGGAGACGTAGGGCTTTGTGCCGACAATACCACCATCTGCAAACTGGCTCATACCTCTGGTGTTAGTGATTTCCACCCACTCAATCGCATCGATGTAAATGCCCAAATACCACTGATCCACTTCGTTTGGATCTGTACCGGCCAATAGGGCAAAATTACCAGTGATCATCAGCCGCTGGATGTGGTGGGCATAAGCATGATCCAGAGATTGACCGATGGCATGGTGAAGACAGTTCATTTTGGTGTTGCCATCCCAATACCAGGAAGGTAATTTGTTTGTATGATCCAGAGAGTTGAGTTCTGCATAATCGGGCATTTTTGCCCAGTAAATACCCCGCATGTATTCACGCCAGCCAATGATCTGACGCACAAATCCCTCTACCGACGAAATGTCTATTTCCTGTTCATACTGATGCCAGTGATCTACCACTCTGTCCACCACTTCTTTTGGTGAGATAAGCTTTACATTCATAGCAAAGGATAGAAGCGAATGGAACCCAAAAGGGGTGCGGCTGGTCATAGCGTCCTGGTAGTCGCCGAAGCTCTTCAAAAACCGCTTACAAAATAAGTCAAGATCTGCCAACGCCTCTCGTCTGGTAATGGGCCATTGAAAGTTGGAAGGATTCATGCTACCAATGGTTTTCACTCCAGCTTGTTCGATCAAGTCAGCCAACTCAGAGACGTCATGATTTCGTGAGCTTCGCTGAGGGATGTCTACATGCTCAGGTAACTTTTTTCGATTGGACTTATCATAGTTCCATTGACCGCTGACGGGTTCTTTTCCCTCCATCATGACATCATGTTTTTTGCGCATGTGCCGATAGAAGGACTCCATCAGATACGTTTTCTTGCCCTTAAAAAAGTCACCGAGTTCTTCGCGGGTTGTGTAGAAATGCTCTGAATCCACAGCCTTCCATTGAATATCTAGCGTCTGGCAAAATTCGCGCAGTTGTTCGTCCAGACGGTATTCGTCAGGTAGTTGGTATTCAAATAGATTGATTTGATGCGCTTTTATCAACTTATCCAGGTTGTCTGGGATGGATTGCTCATTGGCAGCATCGTCCAGAGTGAAGTAATGCACTTGATGCCCCTGATCACGGAGTTCTTCGCAGAAGTTTCTCATCGCTGCGAAAATCCCCACGACCTTTTGAATATGATGTGGAACATAATCTGTTTCCTGTCGGACTTCCATCAATACATAGTGTATATCAGGATTTTTGGAATCAAACCAACTGTGTTGGTGATTGAGTTGGTCACCGAGGATTAAGCGCAAAACCTTCATAGGTTGCTAAACCTATGATGAACAAAAGAGTTTTACAGGTCCTGGATGGGATAATCAATCTGCACGACCGACAGGGAGTCTAATGATCGCAGCCAGTCATGATAGACGTACGACGCACTATTTCCAAAGGTCTCTTGAAAGTTTTTGGTTTGCCAGAGGGTGAACATTGCGTCTTTGCCAAAGTTTTCGCTCAGGTACTTCACAAAGCTTCCCGCCTGGGGGTAGGAATACAATGAATTGGCTGAATGGAATGATGTGTTGTCCATCAGAGTCTCCAGGGGATATAGGCGGTTTTGTTGCTTCAGATACGCGGCAAGATCATGCAAATTGTGGCCCCACCACTGATTGTCACAGTGGATGGCCATGCCTTCCTCAATCCAGGCAGCACTCTTACCCCAAAAGTTCTCCGAAAGAAGATGAAATAGTTCATGACTGGTTTGGATTACTCCTACTACCTCTACCACCAAGTGTTGCCTGGGGAATGCCATGCCACTAGATTTCTTCTTGATTAGCTGATGCATATGATCAGCGTCCTTTACTACCAACACGGTGACTGACTCTTCGAAAGCACTCGGTGCTACATAAGTTAAGGCTATTTCATAAGCAAGAGTTATTGTTTCCAGGCTTTCACTAGTGTCAATTGATGCTAGGGATTGCTGGTGCAGGTAGACCTTCAGGTTCTCGTGGTTGCTTTGCAAAATCCAATCCGTCTTATTGGAACGCACGGTTCTCATTAATCGCGGGATGGGGCCACAACTGCTTAGAATCACGAAAACCAAGAGGATACATCTCATAAGACGAAGTTGGTCATACAATTTAGTACTATTCCAGATGAAGATAGTTCTGGGGTCTGTTTCACTATCCATATATTTGAACCCCAATAAAAACAATCCATCATGATCGAGAATATCATTACGCTACTCATGCTCATACTGCTTCAGGCTGTACTTGGTTTTGACAATCTGTTGTACATATCACTGGAGTCAAAAGGAGCACCTCCAGAGAAACAAAAAATGGTTCGCACCACTGGTATTGCCATCGCGATCGTATTGAGAATTGGTCTACTATTTATCCTTGTGAACCTGATCAAGTACTTTCAGGATACTCTGTTTAAAGTGGACACGGCCTGGCTGCATGGTGTTTTCAATGGGCATAGTCTGATTGTTCTATTTGGAGGAGGTTTTATACTCTATACTGCCCTCAAGGAAATCTGGCATCTCGTTTATCTTGAAGAACACGACCAAGAAGAACGTAAGAAGGAATCAGTGACTAAGATCATAACCATGATAGTCATTATGAATCTGGTTTTTTCATTTGATTCCATCTTGAGTGCAATGGCATTAAGTGATGTCTTTTGGGTAATGGCGGCAGCCATCGTGATCAGTGGATTGCTCATGATCTGGCTATCAGACAAGGTTTCGGTGTTTTTAGCCAAAAACAGGCTTTATGAGGTTTTAGGGCTATTTATATTATTTCTAGTAGGTGTGATGCTTCTGTCAGAGGGAGGCCACCTGGCACATCTGGAATTTTTTGGCAGTGAGGTTACCCCAATGAGCAAGACCACTTTTTATTTTGTGATAGCGATTCTGGTGTTAATTGATATAGTGCAGGGAAAATATCAGAAAAAGTTGTTGGCTAAGAAAAAGGCCAGAATGCAAGAAGAAGGGAAATCCATTTAATATTGCCTTGTGAAAACAATAGCCTTAAAGCCGGGAAAAGAAAAATCACTTCAACGCCAACATCCGTGGGTGTTTAGTGGTGCGCTGAATAAGCAGGAGGAAATTTCGGATGGTGAGCTGGTAAGAATTACCTCCAAGAATGGCAAGTTCCTGGGCATAGGTCATTATCAAAATGCCTCCATTGCAGTTAGAATTATTTCATTTGAAGATCGATCAATAGATCATGAGTTTTGGGTCCACGCCATCCAAAAGGCGCACGATACCCGAACCAGACTGGACCTGCCGTCTGATGAAACAACTATCTATCGATTAGTACATGGAGAGGGCGATTTGCTTACTGGTCTGGTGGTAGATATCTATGGAGATACTGCAGTCATGCAACCACACAGCGAAGGTATGTATCTCCAGTCTCGAGCAATTGCCGAGGCACTTAAAGAGGTGCTGGGTGATTCACTTAAAACCTGCATTCTCAAACACCCAAGTCATGCAAAGGAAGAGGCTGCAGAAGTGCTCTTTGGGGAGTCTAGAGAAGTTTATGAAGCCAAGGAATGGTCGATAACTTATCAGCTAGATTTACTCAATGGACAAAAAACAGGCTTTTTCGTGGATCAGCGGGAAAACAGGAAGCGGCTTGGCGAATACAGTCGTGGGAAGAAGGTGCTTAATACTTTTTGCTACAATGGGGGCTTTTCTCTATGTGCTCTCCATGCTGGTGCAGACAATGTGGTGTCCATTGATGTCTCAAAATCCGCCATCGATCAAACAATAGAAAACTTAAAGGTGAATGGATTTGATCCTTTACAGCATGAGTGCATTGCTATGGATACTTTTGAGTATTTGCAGCAAAACAGTGAAGACTTTGATGTGATCGTGCTGGACCCACCGGCTTTTGCCAAGCACATGAGTGCCCGACACAATGCACTAAAAGGATATACGCGACTGAACGCAATGGCTCTTCGCCAGATCAAACGAGGTGGGATATTGTTCACTTTTAGCTGCTCGCAGGTGGTGGACAAGACATTGTTTTACAATGCAATAGTCGCTGCGGCCATTCAGTCAGGTAGATCTGTAAAAGTGCTGGAGCGCTTATCGCAACCAGGAGACCATCCCGTCAATATCTTTCACCCAGAAGGTGAATATCTAAAGGGGTTGATACTGGAGGTTTGGTAATGCAATCAATCCCCAATTACCTTTTGAGTGTTTTCCAACCTGAACCTGTCTGGGTTATGAGGATCTACAGAAAGTCCCCACTTTTCCATAACGGGAGCTTCCAGACCTTTTTGCCGGTATTCATCTGGTGTCATGATCGGTATTCCATAGATAATTGGAAAGTAACGCTGACAGTCCGGGCATAACATAATACCCTCATGGATCTCCTCGTCAATTTCCGAAATAATGGTGACCTGAAGATCGTGTTTGTCAAATGGACAGCACATTTTATCGAGTAATGCTTTTCTCATGCTGTTGGTATCTTTTGTATTTTATTTAGTCTATTCCTATATGATTTAACGGCAGTTTCAGGGTCATTAGAACTCATTATTCCTGATATGATCGCTACCCCCTGGAAGTCCAGACCTCTTAGTAGTTCCAGGTTTTCGGGTTTTATTCCCCCAGACAGGAATAGGGGACGTGACGTTATCTCACGAGCTTTCCTAACCGACTCTGGTGTCACTATTTCACAGTTGCCAGCAGATGTGGAGGGAAACATCGCACAAAAACTGAGATATGAAAATCCTTCTTTTTCGGCCAGCTCGATAGTGTGTGGATCGTTGCCCACAGTGAGTCCAGTTATTTTATCTCTGGTATATTCTTTGGCATCAGGCCAGTCAACTGGGAGCTTGTCGAAGTGAACGCCATCCAGTTCTAGTTCCACACACAATTTCCAGTCGTCATGCATCAGCACGGGAACGTTATGTATCCCAGCAAGTTGTTTGATTTGATGGATGAGAGCCGTCTTTTGATGAATGCTAAAGTCTGCTGGCCAATGGTTCCAAACCTGAATCAGGTCAATGCCTCCCAGCAAAGCTTTGGATAGTTGATCCAGCACATGTTCGGCAGAGGGATCTATCACTAGATAAATTCCTTGTAGTCGTCTCATTTCCATCCTTTATTCAACGCTGTAAAAAAAGCTTCCCAATACGGGTCTATCCCTGTGGGGTGATATTTTTTCTCTTGATTTTGATAGTCCGTACATTGAAATACAGACTCATCGGTAAGCTCTCCCACCACGGCACCATCTATTCCTTCTTTTTCTAATGAAGCAATTAATTTTTGCTCACTTCCTGGTTTGACAGCAAAAATCATAGATCCTGCTCCTATCGATTTTAATGGGTTGATATCAAAAAGTTCAGCCACAGATAGTGCCTCTTCGTAAAGTGGGATGGCCTTCAGGTCTACTTGAAATCCACACTCTGATGCGCGTGCCAGTTCGTAGAGAGCGCCCAAGATCCCACCTTCTGTCACATCGTGCATGGCGTGAAGCTCGTCATTGGCTAAAACCCTGCGTGCAGTCAGTGCTTCTGGAAGAGCTGAAAGTTGCCAGAAGTTAGCAGCGGCTTTTTGTTGAATTTCACTTCCTAGTTGATCAGACACCGAATCTGGAAACGCCATAGCCAATAGCGAAGTAGAAGAAAGTCCGGCACTTTTACTCATGATTAGCTTATCACCTGCCTGGGCTCGGTTGCTAGTGATCATTTGATGGATGGGAGCGTGTAAGAACATAGTACCCCCGCCAGATATGGTCGATTCCTGACCGGGTATTTGACCAGTATGGCCCCCGGTGATACTTATGCCCAGCTTTTTACACAAGCTGTGTATGTGTGACCAATAGGAAGAGAAATCTTCTTTGGATAAGCTGGTGGGCAAGTTCAGCACAAACTGTGCATACTGCGGGCAAAAGCCCGTAGTGGCCATATCATTGACCAACAGGTGTACGGAGAGCCAGGCTGAAACCTCCATACCCATGGATGGAATGAGTGAGAGCGGATCGCTGGATATGGCCAGACCTTGCCCACCTCCCAAATCGATGATGGACGTATCCACTCCAAACTGGGCCCCATGGATTACTTCAGGACGCTCTGCCCCGAGTGATCCCAGCAATAATTCCTTGAAATCAATTTCACCTACTTTACCACTTTTGGAATCAAATGCTCCCATTACTTATACGTCGTTCAACTGAATGTGAAAACCGAAAAAGTCACCATAAGGAACTTGCCATTGCTGAGTTGGAAACCACTTTGGAAGTCCGGTTGCACTCCAGCTAATGGTATAATCTCTGTCTGGTAGGGCCTTGGCCACTAGTTCCTTTAGTGTTTTCGGAGTATAAAAATTGGCAGTGACATAGTAATTGTTTTTGTTGAAGGCTTGCTGTACCCTGCGGCGGATGAGTTTCGGGGTATTTCGGTTCATCATGCCCATGATGATACCGTACTTACCTACCCGAACCGCCTCTCGAATGACTGCCACTGGATCTTTGTAGTATTCAAACGTAGTGACGAATGCCAGCGCATCGAAGGAGTGGTCTTTGAAAGGCATGTGATGAGAATCTGCCAGCACCAGATCTCCGTCAAACAGATGCACACCTTGCGCCAGCATGAAAGGAGAAATATCTCCACCGGTTGCTTCAATGCCGATCTCATGCCACCACCTGGTGAATCGAGTTGTTCCGCACCCAAACTCTAGCAGTGTTTTGACTCGCGTATCCTTTTTGATGAGTTGCTCCAGGGTTCTTTTTTGCCAAACTTCCTGTCGTTTGTAGGGACCTTCGTAATAGTCCTCATAGTGGTCCGTGTCGTCACGGTTAAAAAACCACTCCTTACGTCCTTGCCAGTTGCGCAGCTCGCCGGTAGCCACGTCAAACTTTTGTTTTGTTTGAATATTACTCATTGGTCGTTCAGTTTTTGAAAACCTGAGTAATGCCCTGAAAATAGTAGATTATATATCACTTGGTGATGACTACAATTCCTACGCTGGCATTATCCAGATCAGGTCACGGGTATGATCTCAGCTCCTGTTTTGAGGAGCACCCCCTTGTAAATTCTGATTCTCCAAAGGTAAGGAAGAATCGATGGAAGACGAAAAGTATCTAACCCTCTAACAATACCTGTCGATCAAAAAGTAGGCTTGTAGAGGGTTAGATAGTTGTTTAGTTCTTCTTTTTCTTTTTGGTAGTGATAATGATCACCCCACTGGCAGACTGGTATTCCTTAGCCGCTTTCTCACCTTTTACCACTTCTATTACATCAATTTCATCCGGTTTGAGTTGGTCCAGATTGGACTTGGATGAAACCTTGCCATCAATAATTACCAAAGGGTCATCACTTCCACCACTGCGAATCATCACTTTGGTGTCCTGTTGATCATCGCTTTTGCTGATGTCCACTTTTATGGAAGGATTTTCGCGATTGGTGGTGATGAGGATTACGCCGTTTGGCGCATTGTATTCTTTCTTTGCTTCATCCCCTTTGATGACGTTAATCGCTTTGATTTTATCTGGATCTAGTAGTTCCATGATTTCATAGTCATACTTTTTGCCATCTATGTAGATATCTGGTTTGGCACCATCTTTTAAACTGACCTTGACTTCTTTTTCATTTTCCTTGTCACTACTTGGCTCCTGAGCATACAAAGAACTCAAAGACAAAGTCCATAAACTGATTACTATGATTGCATATTTCATTTTTACTCGTTTTCGTTTTTAACAATTGGATTACTTCGTAGCTACATATATTTCAATCAGCTCATCGCTGTAGAGAATTTCTTTTTGATCGTTTTCTTTGGTCTGGAACATGGCTCTCGCATCGTTTAGTAGTGCTTCTTTTTGGCTGACGCTCATCTCACTAGACTCGCTGGTAGTACTGAACCAAAAACCCAGAATGATGGTGATCGATGCTGCAGCCCCAGACAGCCCATAGATCCATCGTTTTTTTTCTTTTCGTTTTTGATGAATGGACCGCCAAATGGTATCCTCCATTCCATCAGGTGCTTGTACTTTGTTTCCTTTGATGTAATCTGCCCATGGCTTTAGGGCTGGCTCTGCTTGGTCAGAGTTGAGCAGTATTTCCTCTTCGGGAATGGAAGACTCACCTTCCAGGTATTTTTTATAGATGTCCTTATCACTCATAGCTATAGATCTTTTTGAGTTTTGACCCGATCTGTTTTCGTGCCCGGGAGAGCAAGACCCGCACGTGTTCGATTTTTAAACCTGTTGTATCAGCAATTTCTGAATACTCCAATCCATCCAGGTCACGCATGGCGAGCACTTCACGCTGACTTTCAGGCAGCTCCATTAGCATCTCTCGGATGATTCCATTCAGCTCCTTCCATTCTATTTCTTTTTGTGAATTGTGGTGGTCCGCAGATTCATAGTCAGCCGCATTCACAAACAAGGGATGCCGTTTTTTTAGTAAATCCAAACAATGATTTTTGGCGGTCAGCAGCACAAAACCAGTTACGTTTGGGTGATTATTGAGCTGTTTACGTTTGTCCCAGAGTTTCAGCATTACTTCTTGTACTGCGTCATGAGCGTCTTCCTTATTGCCCAGCATTCGGTAGACCATTGGATAGATCTTTTGGGTAAGAGGAAGAATGTCTTGTCTGAATTTTGCTCCGTTCATCTGGTAGTAATAACGACATTTTGAACTAGGTATAACAGCACGGCTGAAATAATCTCTGGAATGGACTATTTTTAATCTATGGAAAATGAAAGACCAGACTTTCCCATCACTATTCGTGAAGAGCGAACCATTCAGCGCATTACTGTTACAGGAGTTGTTACAGATGCAATTAGTGCGTTCAATATTGAGCGCGGACTTATTTATACACTTAAACTACTGTTTACAAAACCAGGCCGCTTGTTGAGTCTATATCTTCATGATGGGCGATTTCGGATATTTAACGCGTTTAGACTGTTATTGCTGACTACTGGTCTCAGTTTGTTTCTATTGTATTTGCTAGCTCCTGAAACGTTTTTTACCGACTTTTCTAAGGGGTTTAACGACTATGGGAGTGATGATCAGATCGATCCTAAAAATCTTCAGAACTTTTTCCTGGACTGGTATAACCTTATATTATGGGTCGCTATTCCGGTTTATGCCCTGTTTTCATACCTGTTCAACAGGAAGGCTGGATACAATTATGCGGAACATTTGGTAATGCAGACTTATCAGATTTGTGCTATTAATGTCATCACTATCTTATTAGTGGGATTGACCATTATCACATCTTCCTCCTGGATTTTATATGTAATGTTAGTCATCTCGCTGACTTATTACCTTTGGATGCTGGCTGCATGGATGCACAAGCGTGGTTTTTGGTTTATGTTCAAAAACATTCTGGCCTATGTGCTAGCCAATCTTGTCTACATTGTTATCACTTCTTTAGTATCAGTGTTCATCCTGATAAAAATGCAGTAAAGTAACAGATCGCACTATTAGATCACCTGATTATTAATTCTTGACAACACACTCGACTTGTATCTGTTAAATAAGTAATTTGGTATAGCAAATTTGGAAATATGAAGCCATATCCGGCAATCACTTTCCACTTACTAGAAGATTTTTTAGCATACAATACGAACCACAAGCTATGAAAAAAGTACTCATTATTCTCGCATCTCTCATTGGGTTAATCCTGATTGCAGCGATTGCCCTACCGATCCTATTTAAGGACGACATTCAGGCTGCTATTGATAAGGAGCTGGACAATGCACTCAACGCCAAAGTATACTATGATACGGATGCTTTCAGTGTCACACTCTTCAAAAGCTTTCCCGATATCTCTGTCACAGTCGGTGATTTTGGGATAGTGGGCATAGAACCTTTCGAAACGGATACTCTGGCGGATATCAAGGAGTTTAGTTTGACATTGGACATCATGTCTGTGATTAGCGGTGATCAGATTGAGATTGTGAATGTGTCTTTACTGGAACCCACCATCAATGTGCTGGTGCTACAAGATGGCACAGCCAACTACGACATTGCTAAGCCATCTGAGGAACCCACCGAGGAAGAGGAAACCAGCGAAAGCGCTCCTTTGTCCATCAAGATTCAGGGATGGGAAATTGTCAACGCTAATGTGGTTTATGCGGATGCAGCCACTCCTATGGTAGCAGCTATTTCTGGGCTTAACCACTCCGGATCAGGAGATTTTTCGCAGGATGTTTTTGACATGATCACGACTACCTCAGTAGATGCCATGACGTTCAGCTACGATGGTGTGGACTATATTTATAAAAAGTCCTTAAATGCCGATATCACAATGGCCATGGATCTGGCCAACATGAAATTTACATTTAAGGAAAACCAAGTTAGTCTCAGCAATTTTGGTTTTGGGTTTGATGGCTTCATCAGCTTGCCAGCTGAGGATATTGACATGGACATCTCCTTTGCCGGTAAAGAAATTGATTTGATTAGTGTTCTTTCTTTAATTCCAGGAACCTATCAGGAGTATCTGGATGGCGTCACGGCCTCAGGTACAGTGGGCTTTGATGGATACGTTCGCGGTACCTACAATGAGTCCAGCATGCCTCAGGTACTGGCCAACTTTGGTATTTCAGGCGGTAAGATTGTCTATGCTGAATACCCAGTGCCAATGGAGCAAATAGAGGTAAAGGCCACTTTCGATATGCCATCGGCGAACTTGAGGGAGACGTCTTTTTTGATGGACAAATTCCACATGCTTCTTGACGGAGAAGAGCTGACTGCTTACTTAGACTTTAAGGACTTGGAGGACTATTACTGGGACTTCCGTATGAATGGAAACATCGATCTTGAAAAGATCACCCAGGTGGTCAAGCTGGAAGAAACCATCCTAAAGGGTAAGGTTAATGCGCAACTGAACACTAAAGGAAGAATGTCTGACCTGGAGGCAGAGCGCTATGCCAATTTGCCAACAACCGGAAGCATGGAAATTTCTGATTTTTATTATGAAAGTCCAGATCTTCCGCAAGGGTTTGGTATTGCCAATACCAAGATGACCCTGGACCCAAAAGAAATTACCCTGGCCAACTTCAAAGGAAATGCAGGTAAAACAGACCTCAACATGGATGGAAAAATTTCCAATTACCTGGCATATGCGCTGAACGATAGCGCCATGCTTTATGGTAATCTAAACTTTAGTTCGGCGATGGTAGATGCCAACGAGTGGATGACGGAAAGCGAAGAGGAGGTAACAGAAGATACTGCAGCACTAGAGATTGTTCGAATTCCCGAAAACGTAGACTTTGTGCTGGCTTCTAACATTGAGTCCATTCTATATGATGATTTGGAGTTGAAAAATTTCAATGGAAAATTGATCGTGCGCGATGGAGCCGTTCGAATGGAAAAAGTGGGCTTTAACCTGCTGGATGGACAGTTCGAAATGAGTGGTGCGTACAATTCTGCGATGGCCCTAACTGATCCACTTTATGACTTTGACTTTAGCATCAAGGGGATGTCGATTGCTTCTGCTTTCCAATCCTTTACCACTATTCAGCAATTGGTGCCTGTGGCTGAGAAGATGACCGGTAAGTTCTCCACTGATTTTAAAATAGGCGGCTCGATAGGAGAAGGGATGATGCCTAACTATGACGACATGCAGGGAGCTGGTCTGGTGAAAGTAGCTCAGGCTGCTTTAAAAGATGTAAAGCTGTTATCTGCCGTTTCCAGTGTAAGCAAGTTGGATAAGGGAGATGGTGAGGTCTCGTTGAAAGATGTCATCATGTCTGCAGAAATCCATGACGGCAGACTATGGGTAGAGCCTTTTGATATCAAGTTTGCTGGCCGAAAAGCCACTGTTGGTGGAAGTACAGGTGTAGATGGAAGTTTGGATTATGCCATGGCCATGGATGTTCCTTCGGGTCAGGTAGGTGAAGCACTCAATAGTGCCATTTCTAACTTCGCCGGCATAGACAATGCGGTAGGTAAGGATATTACCCTTAACCTGGGAATTGCTGGTACCTATGACGAACCTAAGGTGAAACTACTTAGTGCTGGACCGAGTGGTGGAGGTGGATCCACTGGAGTAAAAGCAGCCCTTCAGCAGCAAGCCAAAGAGAAGGTGGAAGAGAAAAAAGAGGAGGTGAAAAAAGCAGTGACGGAAGCCAAAGATTCTGCAACAGCAGTAGTCACTCAAAAAGTTGATTCCGCTAAAACTGAAGTGAAAGAAAAAGCCGAAGAGGTGAAGGAAGAAGCCAAAGAAGAGGTAAAAGACAAAGCTAAAGATGCTGTAAAGGACTTGTTTGGCAAGAAGAAAAAAGATGGTGGTGGAAAATGATATCACCATGAAGAATTTATCGATAGTACTGTTATTCTTGATTGCGTGTGCATCTCCCCAGGAGGAGCAACCACTATACCACTATGATGTGGAGGAGCGGATCAAAGAATTGGGGATTGAACTCAAGGAGCCTGGAGCACCGGTGGCCAATTATGTCAATGCCGTACGAAGTGGCAATCTCGTGTTCATGGCAGGAAAAGGGCCTAGACTTCCTGAAGGAGGGAATGTCACGGGAAAAGTTGGTGACAGCCTGACGATAAAGCAAGGTTATGAGGCAGCTCGTCTTTCAGGTATTGCTCAGTTGGCGGCTTTAAAAGCGGAAGTTGGAGATTTGAATCAAGTGGTCCGTATAGTCAAAGTCACTGGTATGGTCAATGCCTCTCCAGACTTTACCAATCACCCTGAAGTAATCAATGGCTTCTCTGACCTGATGGTGGATGTATTCGGTGATCGGGGCAAACATGCACGAGCGGCTGTTGGAATGGGATCTTTACCCAGAAACATAGCCGTGGAAATAGAAATGATCGTGGAGGTAAGCGATTGAAGACAACCCCTCCTGGATAAGGAGGGGTTGTTTGAATAAACTTGATTCACTCCCCGAGAACACTCATAATCGAGGTGACCAAATACCCAACTGTAGGAACGGGATTCGGGTGTGACTAATCGTTAAAACTTGAAAGTATATACCAGGTTAGGAATCATTGGTAGCTGATAGCTTTTCTCGATATCTTCTGTTGGTTGCAAATAGTACTCTCGCACCAGCGCCTGATTGCCAGTAATGTTATTAGCATCCAGCTTCAACTCGCGTGTGGTATTGCCTTTGTTGCGGCGAATCCCGATAGACAAATTCAGGAAAAAGACGTCTTCACCCTGCTGACCAAGTGGGTCAGACTCATCATAGATGGTGTACCCAGCTTCTCTGCTTGCCTGTAGGTCAATAGAAGTGTATCGACCTCCACCTAATAGAGCCAACTTGGTATTTACAAACATTACTCGGTTCTTTTCTGTCTTGCCAATGGCAAATTCCTTACCGCCGATGAAGTTGACAATATAATTTCCATTAAAGGCTGTAGACCGCTCAATACCATCAGCTCCTGTATAAAAGGATTCGTACAGTGAGATGGTGCTCATGTAGTACAGTCCATTATGAAAGAATCGTTCATATGTGAGTTCCAAACCATAATTCCTGCCAGTGCCATCGTTAGTAAGCGGAATAGTTCCGTACGTATCTGATTCATTGAGAATGGAATAGCTGGATCCAGGTGTGTTGTCGATCGGAACCTGGTATAAATGCTGGTAATATACCTCCGCTTTCAGGTGGGTTTGCGGGTTGACCAGGTAGTCATAACCCACTACAAAGTGTGCTGCTTTTGACGGTTTCAAATTTTTATTTGGTTGGAGTATGGAGCCATTTGGCTGGGGAACTCTCGCCAGATAAGTCGAAATGGTGTTGAGTTTACTATGAATTCCAAAACCAGCATTTACTGAGTTTCTGGAATTGATTTTCCATCTCATAGCCGCTCGTGGCTCTACAGAGATTGCCTGATTTAAGTTAAAATAGAGTGAATGAATCCCAGTGGTAAAGGTCCAGTCATCATTGAGTCGGTACTTCCATGAGGTGAATGCCTGAACCGTTTCTGTGGCTCCTTCGTCTTTTAGCACATCTTCCATTTCGTTGATGTCAAAGTTGTAACTCCTTGCATTAGCCACATAGCCAAGTCTGGAGAGGATCACACCAGATTCTATTTTGTGCTGAGCATTGAACTTGTAATTGAACGTAGATAGCAACCGCAAGGTGTTTTTATTGATGTTGGCATGTTCGGTTTCGTAGTATTCCATTTGTTCATTGACCAGTTCATCTATCGATTCCAGTTCGGTACCCGTATAGGCTAATGTGGTTTTCAGGAAGGCTTTTTCATTAAAGAAGCGCACATGTGAGACACCAAATACACCTAGTTTACTACCTAGTTTACCACGGTATGCACGGTCTCCATTGTCATGAAACTCTTCGGCATTGATGCTACTAATCCCACCGAGTCCAAAAATGCTCAAGTGATTGTCTTTGTTTAGTGGCAGGTTCACATTGAGGGCCGCGTCCTGATACTTAGGCACTCCACCGAAATCCACGATGCCTACTTCGTCAAGAAGCTGCAGTGAGCTATAGCGGTAGTTGGCAATGTATGATCCATTATATCCTTTTTGAAAAGGACCTTCTGCAGTGAAGTCAATACCGAGCGTACTGGCGGAGGCAGTATATTCTCTGGTTTGATTGTTTCCTTTTTTGTACTTCATATCAAACACCCCAGATAGGGCATTTCCGTACTCAGGCGCAAAAGCGCCAGTGAGAAAGTCAGAGTTGGCGAGCATATTGCTATTCAGCGCGTTGATAGGGCCGCCAGTAGAGCCTTCATTGGCAAAGTGGTTCGGGTTGGGAATCTCGACTCCCTCCAGTCGCCACAAGATCCCTTTAGGCGAGTTGCCACGTACCACTATGTCGTTATTTCCTTCGGCATTGCTGTTGACCCCCGCAAAGGACGCCACCAAACGAGCTGGGTCATTGAATGCTCCAGCATAGCGCTGTGTTTCTTCTACTGAAAACGAGCGTGCGCTTACCAGTGCCATTTCATTGAGTACTTCAGCCTTGTCCTTTTGGGCGGTGACCACTACTTCTTCCAGTTTTTCAATGGATTCGGTCATTTCGACCGTTAGGATCACTTCCTTGGCAGCCGTCACCAGGATGTTTGGAATGACCTTCTCACTATATCCGACGGATTGTACGAGTAGATCTACTCGACCATAAGGAACTTTGTCCAATCGAAAATTGCCTTGCAAGTCAGCAGAAGAGCCGATTAGTGGCTCATGGTTCAACACTTGAATGGTAGCTCCTATTAGTGGACTTTTAGAATCAGTATCGAGCACGGTGCCTCGGACCACCTGAGTCTGTGCAAAAGCAATGGAAACAGTAAAAGATGCAAGTAAAAAATTGATTTGTCGTTTCATCTGAGTTTAGTTTTTAAGACGATTTCGCCTATAGGAAAACCAACTCGAGATTTACCCCCATAAAGATTTCGTGCAATTCCAGTAATTCTTTGATTTGTGTAGTGTTTAACATATTTGAGCATTTCACTTGACTTTAACTATGGATTGGAAGGATCACATATCATCTAATCAAGAGGTTCTTCTAGGTAAGCCAACGATAAAGGGGACAAGAATTTCAGTTGAGCACATTATTGGATTATTTGCTCAGGGTTGATCAGAACAAGATATTTTGGATAATCATCCACGTTTATCCAATGAGTCGCTTCAGGCAGTGTTTGCTTATATTCAAGACTGCCTGAAAGATGGATTGCTTCATTCTACGGCTTAGTTGGTGAAATTTTTAGCTAACGAAAATATCCCATTAGCCAGCATTAACTATCTCGAGTTGCATGACTTTGGTATCAAATCGATTGGTCAAGGAAGTTTCGGCATTTCTGACGAAGAAGTTATGAAGATAGCCGTAGATGAGGAGTGCTGCATTATCATGTATGATAGCGATTATGGAGAACTCATTTTTAGACATGGTTATCAACCTCAATGTGGAGTCATTTTCATTCGTTTGCCACCTACTGATCCGGAACAGGCTGGAAGAATTATTAAGGACCTAATCAAGAATGAGCAGATAAAGCTAGAAAGAGCATTGACTGTTATTGATTCTAATTCAATCAGACAAAAGAAATACTAGTCCACCCTTAGAACCTAACCGACATTTCATATCCCAGCCAGGCCTTTGAAATCCGGTTGCCATCGTTCGATTCAGCAAAGGCATTTTTCCCAAACCGATCAGCGAATGCTAAATCATCGGGATTGTCGGGATGAAACCAAAAGTAATGGAGGACAGGGCCGCCCAACAGCTGGAGATGATTGGCCAGACGATAGCCAAACCTAATTTGGAATCGTATCTCGGAGCTGTTCCCTTCGATGTAGCCTTTGTCCAATGACTGGATTTCATGATATGTACTTTCAAAATCAATGGAAGCCTTTTTGCGGATGGAGTGGAAGGATCCAAAACCCATACCATAATCCCACAGTTGGCCTTCATGTGGATTGATACCGGCCTTCAGGATGGTGTAGAAAGGAAATACTCCTGATTTGAATGAAATAGTGTATGGAGTAATGTCAGAGGTGCCCACTTCAAAGTGATGGAGTCCATTTTTAGTCCAGTTGACTACACCAACCATGAACCCACTGCTCACACTGTCAGCCACATTGACCACTCCAAATTGAACACCTTGTAGGACTTTGGCATAGTTGAGTCCACCTGATACTTGCCAGCCTTTGTAGAGACCATTGCTGGTATTCATCATTCCAGCCCATTGGCTGCCTTTACCTCCCCTGGCTGTATTGATAGCTCCAGACATCTGAAGGCCATTCATGTATTCAGAATGGTTGGAAAAACCACCTAGCTGTACACCTTTTACCGGACCAAGTGTAATGTTGGAAAAGCCAGCCATTTGGATGCCATCCGTATAATCTCCATTGATATTTCCAAACCCGGAGAGCTGCACCCCTTCGACATAGGAGCGTTCCATATTTAGGAAACCGCCCAGTTCTACACCTTCCAGTGCATAGCTGTATCCTGCGATCATATTGACTGAAAACTTATTGGTAAACTGGCCGGATAAAAACCCATTAGTACTGAGACCGGGTGTGAGAGCCAGGTGCATCCAGCGTCGCTCAGTGAGGTTGATGTTTTTGGCGTGTTTGTCGAGTTGCTTGCCATTGAAAAAGGCAAATACTTTGTCCTTGACTTTAGTCGTATCTTCTTCCTGAAAAAGTTTTTGTCTCAATGCCACAGTCCACTTTTCATTTTTGTGCACTTGAATCACTGTATCCTGGTAGTTTTCTTTGCTGATAGCAATAAAGGCCAGCTCTTCGGGTAGGGAGACATCCAGCTTGTAGTCTCCGGTGGCATTGGTCAAAACCGGCTTTAGCGTATGCACTTCATAGACGGATACCCCCTCCAGTTTTTTGTTAGTCCCAGCATCTAAAACCTCTCCACTAATAGTCAAAGACGGGCCTCTGTTTTGGCTTGCTGTCTGACTTTTTGGAAGTAAAATCACATAGCTTCCGCGGATTTTGTAGTCATAGTGGTTTGCAAATACGATATCAACTGCTTTTTCCAGTGGAGCTTCCTTCACAGAGGCGGTTAGGGTGTTTGACGCCAATATATCGGGATTATACGCAAACCGATAACCTGAGACACTTGAGAACTCCTCTATGGCCACAGTTACGGGCACATCTTTTAAGCTCAAGGTGATCTGGGCAAGGACCTGATGAATGCACCCGGAAAGAAGCAGAATGAATACGGAGATTAAGGTTCGCATCCCTCACCAGTAAGTAAATAGCTATCGTTCGTTTGCTCCACTGTAAGGTTATTTGAAATACTGATAATCTCCAGGATTTCATCGATGCTCTGCCCTTCAAATGTTGCTTTGAGCTTGCAGTTGAGTATTTTTTGATCTGAGACGTTGATGCTTACCTGGTAGACCTCTTCCAGGTCGCTGATAACAGTTCTCAAGGATGACCCCTCAAAGGAGAGTTTACGTGAGGCCCAAAACTGTTCGGTACCAGAGACTGAGGTACTCGTCCTTACTAATTGCTGACTGGAAGCGCTAGCAGTCACCTGATCTCCAGGTTGTAACACTTCTACGCCATACGTGCTTTTTACCTCTACCGTACCCGTCACCACAGATACGATCACCGCCTCTCCCGTTTCGTTGATATTGAAACTTGTCCCTAGTACAGTGACAGTCACTCCTCCAACCTTTACTTTAAATGGCTGCATCGGGTTAGAAGTTACTTCAAAAAATGCTTCACCCTTAAGTTGTACTACCCGCTCCTCTTCTTTGAAAGTCTCCGGATACGAGATCTCGCTGCCTGCATTGATCGCAATTGTAGATCCATCCTGCAGTGTGACTTGATCTACTTGCTTCGCTTGAAACCTGATGGTCTCGGGCTGATTCTTTTCTTGCAATAGAATAAAGACTAAACTGGCAGCCAGTACGCATAAGGCCGCCACCTTCCAGGCATTCCAAAAAGTAGATTTCGAGGAGATTTCTCGAGCATTTTTAAGCGATTTAACCTTGTTAAATGCAGCAGCGGAATCAACAGCTGGCTCTACAAGCTTGAGTGTTCCTACATCTTGCCACACAGAGCGGAAAGTCTCTAGTTCCGTCTGATTATCCCCAGATTGAGCAGCCCAGTTTTTGATTTGGTCAGACTCTTCCTTTGTGCTTTCACCTGCAAAGTACCTGGCAAATGCCTCATGAGTTGGTCGATATGTCTGGTTTGGCTCCATCTATTACTTGACAACTAATTCAAAATTTACCCCCATAGAGGAACACCCACAAAATCAACGGCAGGTAATCTCCGAGTTCTTCCCGCAGGATTTTTAGCGCTTTACCCATTTGATTTTCCACCGTCTTCAGGGACAGATCAAGTTCTTGGGCAATCTCTTTGTATCGCATGCCTTCAAATCGATTTAACTCAAATATGGCACGGCATTTTTCTGGTATCTTATCCATAGCCTGCTCCAGTCTGCTCAGCAGTTCGTCGTACTCCCGGTAGTCAGATGCTGTAGATAATCCTTCATTTGTTTTGGCATAGGCCATCTCAATTTTTTGATGTTTCAGAAAATTCAGACAAGCGTTTCGGGTGGCAGTGTATAGGTAGGATTTTGCGGATGTTTTGATCTCGATGCTTTCTGCTTTTACCCACACATTGGTAAACACTTCTTGCACGAGTTCTTCGGCCTGGTCTTTGTCAGATATATAATTCATGGCGAATCCCACCATTGCCGGATAGTGAAGGTTAAAAAATGCTTCAAACTCTCTTTCTGAAGAAGGAATGGTCACGAGTTGACTAGGTTAGTACTCCCAAATATCTGTGAGTTTATACGGCGAACCATGGCTGGTATGTTCCTCTCCTTTGAAGTATCGAAATTTTGATAATACAATGAGGCTTCTGAGGTCTTCACGGTCCAGTTTCAAATCTTGTGCTTCGAAGTTTTCTTTCAGTCGATCGGGGTTGGAAGAGCGAGGTATAACCGCCATTTTTCTAGTGAGACCATATGCCAGCAATGCCTGTGCTGGTGTCATGCCGTGTTTATTGGCGATTTCAGTTATCGCTGGCTCAGACAGAAGGTCCGGATCATTTGATTTGCGATAGCTCTCAGGTCTACCAGGGGACCCCAGCGGAGCATAGGCGGTCATTTTGATTTTATTGCTTTTACAATAGTCATAGAGTGTTTGCTGCGGCAAGTAGGGGTGCCACTCACATTGGTTGACTTCCGGAGGGTCCATGCATTCCTCCAGTATGAGCTTGAGTTTGGCAATGTTGAAGTTGCTCACACCAATATGTTTGGCGGTACCTTCTGCCATGCAGTCCTCCATTCCGGTCCAGGTGTCTTCTAGTGGAGCTTCTTCTTCGGCCAAGTGGTCTTCCTCGTTTTGTGCCCACTCTACCCCACGCTCTACCGCCACTGGCCAATGGATGAGAAATAAGTCAAAATAATCCAGCCCCATGTTTTCCAGGGATTTTTCACAGGCGGGTTCTACATCGTTGTACCGATGGTCGGAGTTCCATAGTTTAGAGGTGACCCAAAGTTCTTCACGAGTTACTTCTCCATCGTCTATGGCGTCATTGAGCGCCTGACCGACTTCAGCTTCATTTTTATAGATGGGCGAGCAGTCAAAATGGCGGTATCCAATTTCCAGTGCCTTCCTCACCACGTCGTAGGTTTGGTCTGCGGGGATACCTGCAGTGCCCAACCCTATCATGGGCATTTCGTCTCCGTTACTGAATTTGATGTACTTCAAGGTTCTTGTCGTTGGCTTTAACCAAATTTAATCAGATGATCATACTATTATCATTAGATAGTGCTAATAATTCAAATTTTCACTTGGGAAACGTTCTGCCTCATGATATCCAATAATTCATGTAGCTCAGATTGTTTAACGTGCTTCAAGCCTATGGTTTCTTGATGATTATCATTTAGGACGATTCTTAATACCCAATATTTTCTGATACCAATATAAATAAGAGAGGCACCGAAAAGTGTGGCAATCAGATACAAAATGAGGAGGATTAGAGCAGGTTTGGGATTATCTGTTCCTAATCTTGGCCAGACAAAATCTCTAATTGAAATGTAGTGATTAGTGTATATTAAAGCGATCACACCTAAAATGACCGAAATTATTGGGTTTTTACTGTAGGACTCTTTTTTGAATTGAGTATACTGGATTTGTTCAAAGGGAATTTGAACGGAATTGCCCGATTCACTTAAAAAATGGATTTCAGAGCTTGTTAATTTGATAGACTCAGATACAAACACATTTAATACCGTTTCAATTTAAACACCTCTGTGGTCACTGCTTCACCATGTTTCATTTTCAGATGTATTTCCAATTCATTTTCTGATATTAGCTCATAGGTGAGTCCTTTGAGGGTTATTTTATTTTCAGTTGCCTCGATCATCTCAAAATCAACATAGTCCGATTTTTCTTCCCACGCGGTAAAGTCGGGGTTGAAGTGGCGTAGCTTCATTCCGGTTTCATTCAAGATCCAAAACTCATAAAACTGCACAACGCCTGCCGTATCCGAATAGCGAAACATGCCCATTAGGTCTCCATTTGCATCTGGCTCGGACCAGACCTCTTCAAACGAACCACCAAACCCAGGCCCAACCCACCGGCCTGTGATCCAACTAAAATCTGATTGAGAGTAAGTGGCAATAGAATGCGCCAATAGTGCGAGTGTAAAAATGTTTTTCATGGAAGTATGTCTTTAGTACAGCTACATGACGAATGGCTACCGTACAAGTGGACACTGAAGTTAATTTATTTCGCTTGAATTTCGGAGAGCTGCTGTGCTACTAATTTGAGCCCATCGGCAAATGATGTGGGGCGGAAGCCAAGTGACTTTTTTGCCTTGTCGATGTTGAACCCTGTTTTCGGTGGTCGTTTACCAGCTTGAGTAAACGTGCTGCCGTCTACTTCCTGGATGAGCGAGCCGTCCAGGCTATACTCCCGTGCTACTTCCAGTGCCATTTCATAAGGACTCCTCATTCCTTCTCCTGAGATATGATAAATCCCTTCATGCTGGCCTTTCACAACCTCATAGCACCCACGGGCCAGGTCCTCTGCCAGTGTGGGTGTTCTCCACTGATCGTTTACTACTTTGATCTCTTTCCCCTCTTCCAGCGAATTTTTCACCCAAAGCACCAGGTTGGAGCGGCTGGGATCATGAGACGTGCCATAAACGAGTACCGTGCGGACAATGGCGTGTTTTACGTCACTTTCCAACACGAGCTTCTCTGCGGCAAGTTTTGATTTGCCGTAGTGACTGATTGGATTGGGGCTGTCTGTTTCAGAGTATGGGCCATTTAGTCCATCAAACACAAAGTCAGTGGAAACATACAAGAAGTATGAGCCCAGATCTTTGGCTATCTCCAACAGGTTTTGGGTAGCATCCACATTGATTTTCCAGCAAAGGTCCTGGTATTCTTCACATTCGTCCACCTGAGTCATAGCGGCACAGTGAATGATCGCATCAGGTGGTGATAACTCCAAAAAAGCTCGGATACCCTCGAGATTGTGCAGATCTGCTGATAAATAAGCATAGCCACCATCAGGGTTTCTATTGACTCCCCGTCCAGTGGCTATCAGTTCAATATCTCTTTCCTGAGAAAGCAGTGCAACCAGTTTTTGGCCAAGAAGTCCATTTGCACCGGTTACCAATATTTTCATCAATGTCTGTTATTCTGATTCTGGATACTCGTACCCGTATTTTTTGGTAATCTCTTTCTTCGGAACCATTTCCAGCTCCATGGTCATGTAGGATGGTTCAACAGGTCGTTCTCGGTTCGTTTTCAGGTCAGCAATCTTATCGATGATGTCCATGCCCTCTACCACTCGACCAAACACCGTATATTCTCCATCCAGATGTGGTGCTCCAGCGATTTTTGTATACGTTTCCACTAATCTTGGATCCACTTCTTTGTCCAGGTTTACTCCAAGAGAAGACTCCACATAGTCCTTGCAGTCAAGCGCCAGATCATTCATGGCCTGGTAATCACCTTTCTGCTGCAGATCCATAAACAGTTGCTTTAGACTATCATATTCTGGATTTTGAAGCATGCTGCTGATTGACTGGTTAAGCTTCATCTGGTCAGTGGTCAACTCCGCCTCACTAAAAGTACGGCCATCCACGATGTAAAACTGTGAGCTTGAGGACATCTTTTGCGGATTCACCTGATCACCCTGTCTGGCTGCAGCCAATGCACCTTTAGTATGTTGGAATCCATCTACAATCTCAGCCGGGATACGCGCAGCTTCTGGCTCACGCGTGTCATCTTTGGCATAGATATCTCCACCCTGGATCATGAAGTCTTTGATGACACGGTGCCATTGAGTACTGTCGTACTTGCCTTCTTTGACTAGGTTGATAAAGTTCTTTTTATGTAAGGGGGTTTCGTCGTAAAGGATGGCTTTCATATCGCCAAACTCTGTATGGATCACCACGAGATAATCTTTATTTTTATCACAGGCTGTTAAGAACACTGTGAAAATAAGGGCTACTATAAATATTTTCTTCATTTGTTCACTTGATTTCGCCTCAAATATACAAGATCATGGTAGTTTAAAAGACCCTAATCGAGGTGTTTTCTGATCTCCGCCAGGACTTTGTCGCCACCAGCGTTTAGAACCGCTGCGGCTAGTTTTTGACCTAAGGTTTCTGGTTCTGAATGGGTGAGTCGTTTGACAATTCGTGTTTTTCCATCCAGACTCACAATGCCACCTTCTATGCAGATTTCCTTGCCCTGATTGATGGCCAGTGCAAAAACGGGAATGCTGCAACCTCCTTCTAGTTCTGCCAGATAAGCACGCTCAGCCAGTAGTCTGCGTTCGGTTTCTGGATCATTGATCACAGCCCGAATGGCGTTTCTTTTCGCAGCAGGAATGTTCGCATGACTCTCGATGGCGACACTACCTTGCCCAACAGCGGGAATGAATTCATTGGTGCTTAGCTCGTGTTGGATCATGTCGTCATAACCCATTCGATGCACTCCGGCATAGGCAAGTACCAGGCCCTTGCACAGACCATCGCGCATTTTTGCAATTCGCGTTTGTAGGTTGCCTCGCACAGCTACCGTTTGGATGTGTGGATAGAAATGTTTGAACAAAGCAACACGCCTGGTGGAAGAAGTTCCTAAAACCAAGTCTTTATCGTTTAAATCGATCGGATGGTCCGAGACGATCACATCGTTGATTTTTTCTCGCTCGGTAAAGGCAATTAGTTCAAAACCTGCAGGCAGACGGGACTGCATGTCCTTAGCACTATGTACAGCGATATCCACTTCTCCAGATGCTAACTGGTCTTCCAGTTCTTCCGTGAACACCCCCTTGCTACCAATTTTGGCAATGGAGACATCCAGGACTTTGTCTCCTTTTGTTTCTTTTAGTACAAGCTCCGTTTCATATCCGGCGGCTTGTAGTTTTTCTGCCACATACTCTGCCTGCCACAGTGCTAGCTTGCTTTGTCGTGTACCAATTCTGATTTTTTCCACTACGCGTTTCTCTTTCTGCCTCGTTTGTTTTGGTAATTCTGCTCCACGTACTCAATTATTTTCCCTGCTATGTCTTTTTCAGTGGCTTTTTCAATTCCTTCCAGTCCAGGTGAGCTGTTCACTTCCAGAATCAATGGACCTCTGTCTGACTGGAGCATGTCTACTCCGGCAATGCTCAGTCCCATGGCATCTGCAGCCTTAACAGCCGCGGCTTTTTCTGAGCGCTTCAGTTTGATGAGTTCTGCAGTACCACCCCGGTGTAGGTTGGATCGAAACTCGCCTTCTTTGCCTGTTCGCTTCATGGCGCCTACCACTTCTCCATTGACCACAAAGGCTCGAATATCGGAGGCTTTGGCCTCTTTGATAAATTCCTGTACGATAATCCGGGCTTTCAATCCATGAAACGCCTCTATTACCGACTTGGCCGCTTTGATGGTTTCAGCTAGTACCACACCAAGACCTTGTGTTCCTTCGAGGAGCTTAATAATGAGAGGAGCTCCGCCCATATTTTGGACAATCTGCTTTTCTTCCTTAGAGTAGTTGGTAAAGGCTGTTTTGGGAAGTCCAAGTCCTGCTGCTGCCAGCATTTGCATGCTTCTTAGTTTATCTCTGGAGCGGGTGATGGCTATGGATCGATTGGCGCTGAATACGTCCATCATTTCAAACTGACGCAAAACAGCGGTACCATAAAAAGTCACAGAAGCACCTATTCGCGGAATGACCGCATCAAAACCATCTAGTTTTTCTCCCTTATAATACATGGAGAGGGCGTTTTGCTCAATCATGATGTCACACTGAAGGTGATCGATCACCTGAACGTCATGCCCACGTTCTACGGCAGCCTCTACCAGGCGCTTGGTGGAGTATAGATTAGACTGACGAGACAGTACGGCTAGTTTCATTCGAATTGTTTGTTGATTTGGGTTTGTTCAATTTAAGGTAAAATACTCGATGCGTTGCCCTTATCGGGTCAACGATCTATGAAGTTTTCTTTTCGTCATAAGACAGGTTCTTTTGGGAGACATCCACTAAAAACTTTTCTTTGAGAAGCTTTCTACCTAAGAGGATTGGGTTTTTCATGCGTGAGCGATCTGTCAGTGAGAACTCCGCCTGATACGACTTACCGAACAGTACAATGGACGTTTTAATGATATAGCGTTTTTGAGTCTCTCCATTGGAACTACGTATCGATTTTTGAAAGAAATCTTTAGTCTGAAAGTTTTTGACCACTGCTTTGCCCTGCACTTCGGTGGGTAACTGAAAACTCAACACGTTTTCGTTTACTTTGATTCTTTTGCAATGGATAGAAGAAGTATAGGCTCCAGTATCCACTTTGGCTTTAGCATCCATGATTCCTAGATCAGGCAGGTCTACTTTGTCTGCACGTCCTATGATTTTTTTATTCTTCATCAGTTCAGTTTTGCTTAAACCAGGATATCCAGTTAGGGTGTTGCCAGGCTAAATTGTTCCAATCATGACCTTAGAAATTTACTACATTGTAGTGAAAGGTTCATGAAGGTGATTCTTGGGCTCGCATTTCGCGTCAGATGGCCCATTGCTGCGCTGATGTTGGTATAGATTTTTTCCAAAGCAGCTAAACTGGCAAATCCTCCGAATTTCTTAATAAACTCGCCTTCTGCTCCTTCACGGTTGACAAGCTGGTCATTGTCTGCTTTACTGAGAATGGCGTCTCTTATGAGCGTTAGCGCAAACTCCAGTTGGTTTCGCTGCTGAGGTTTGGAGCTTCGTACAAAATCGTCAGTGAAATGTAGCATACCAGAATAATCAGCTTTCAGGCAGATTTGCATCCAGTTCCTGAAAGATTCGTAAGCCATGTTGTCAGCATGATCCAGCTCATAGAATGCTTTGCCCAGACTACCATTGGCTAGTCTGGATACCTTTTCAGCGTTGGTTTGATCTATTCCTTTCTTTTCAATCAAATAGTTTTTGATTATCTCATCCTTGAATGGAGTAACATTAAAAATCTGTGTTCGGGACTTGATCGTTGCCAGGAGGTTATCATAAGCATAGCTCACCAGCAGATAAATAGTTTGAGTCGGTGGCTCTTCCAGTACTTTAAGAATTCCATTCGCAGCGGCAGGGTGCATGAACTCTGGGTACCAAATGATTAGTATTTTGAAATCCCCTTCAAAGGATTTCATACTCACCGTGCGAATGATATTTCGGCTATCTTCTCGTGAGATCAGCACATTTTTGTTTTCGTATCCGTTGTAGCTGATCCAGTCATCAATGTCGCTATAGGGCTTCTCTACCGCAAAAGTTCTCCACTTCTTGAGCGTTTCTGCCTGCAGCTTCTCATAGTCTGAGCTTTTAGAGGCTGATGGCTTTGGGTAAATGTAGTGGACATCCGGGTGAATCAACTTGGCCATTTTCTGACAGTTGGCGCACTGTCCGCAAGAGTCCTGATCCCCTTTGTTCTGGCATAGCAGGTAGGTAGCAAAAGCCATAGCAATGGGCAGTCCACCTCCTCCCATAGCGCTATTGAAAAGCTGGGCATGCGCTATGTGATTGTTCTTGTAGGAGGCTACAAGAGACTGTTTTAGCTCATCAAGTCCGGGGATCTCAGCAAATTGCATACTTAATCTGTTTTCTCCCAAACTCGGTATTGGGCAGAGTCTTCAAAGATATGGTTTAGGATGTCTTTATCTTGTTGGGAGAGGTCTAAATTTCGTCTTTTCATGACGATATCAGCGGTGATGAATGCTTTGCGTGGGTTGTGTGTGACGAACCCAGATGCACCTCCCCAGGCAAAAGACGGTATGATGGTGCGAGGAAAACCTTCCCCAAAAATGTTGGAAGCCACGCCGACGGTGGTGCCGGTGTTGAACTGTGTGCCGATGGCACATTTACTATGATCACCCATGATCAAGCCACAAAACTGAAGCCCCGTATGAGTAAAACTACCTGATGCAAAGTCCCACATGCGCACGGGATCATAGTTGTTTTTCAGGTTAGAGTTATTGGTGCCAGCACCGAAGTTGCACCATTCACCGATTACTGAGTTGCCAAGGAAACCGTCATGACCCTTGTTGCTGTATCCCCAGAATACGGAGTTGGAGATTTCTCCCCCCAGCTTGCAATAAGGACCCGCTGAGGTATCACCTCTGAGCTTGGCTCCCATCCCTATTACGGAGTGGTCACCCATAGCAAAAGGCCCACGAATCAACGCGCCCTCCTGTATTTCGCAACCCTTTCCGATATATATAGGTCCGTTTTCAGCATTAAGAACTGCTGCTTTGATGGTGACTCCTGCTTCTATAAAAATATTGTCAGCACCATAGACGATGGTATGTGGGTCAGTGATGGCCTCCGATTTTTTTCCTGAAGTCAACAACGTGAAGTCTGCTCGAATTTCCTGGCCGTTCAGCCTAAAGATGTCCCACGTGTGGGTAATTTGGTCATATTTTTCTCCAAATGATTTAGTTGAATACGCTGAAGCATCTTGTATCGGATTGGTGGCACCACGCGCCGCTATCCACTGATGATCAGAAGTCAGGACCTCATTTGGTTTCAGCTGTTTGATAGCATCGATAAGTTCTTGCGAAGGAATTATGCCATTGATAATCCAGATGGTATTTTCATTAGGAGAACCAGAAGGGAATTTTGACTGTAAGTACTGTTGCGTTTCATAGCTAAACTCGTCTATTCCAAGATATTTGGACCACTTTTCATCCAGGGTTAATATCCCTACTCGCAGATTAGCTATCGGTCGGGTGTAAGTAAGTGGAAGAAGTTTTTGATGCGCTTCAGGCGCTTCTGCAAACAGGATGTTCATGAAGTAAAATTAATGGCTTTCAAGAGATACAGTACCCACAAACAAAAAAAGTCTTCGAGCATCGCTCGAAGACTTATAAACTCATGTATTTGAAAAGAATTATTTCTTTTTGTATTTCTTATTGAATTTCTCCACTCTACCAGCAGTATCCAAGAAGATTTTCTTACCAGTGTAGAATGGGTGTGAAGCAGAGCTCACTTCTATCTTGATCACAGGATACTCATTACCATCTTCCCACTTGATCGTCTCGTCGCTAGTCATCGTAGATTTGGTGAGGAATTTGAAGTCACTCGTCGTATCTAGAAAGACTACTTCTTTGTATTCTGGATGTATGTCCTTTCTCATAATTTCTTAGATGCTTTTCTTAAAAAGGATTGCAAAGATAGAGTAAAATCTGTGATAATCAAAAGCCTCTTTTTTAATATTTTTACTCCGTGAGAATTACATTAACATTAGTCCTTGTTCTGACTCTCAGTGAGTTATCTGCACAATCTACTGATATTCCATTAAACAGCTGGGCCTATCCGGTCCTTGATGAGTGGGATGTCAAGAGTGAATCTGGAGTTTTTACGGAAATTAAGCCTATAAGCAGAAGATATTTTGCTGAAAAATTGAAAGAAACATCTTGGGTTGAGACCAAGGCTGATCTTTTTGATAAACAGTACGTTTTACAGGAGACACATGAGTTTCAGGATTCCGTAGCGGCTTTGCCCAATCCTCTGTTCAATACCTTTTTTAAGTATCCAGCTGATTTCTATAGTTATTCAGATAAGGATTTCGATTTACATGTCAATCCAGTGGTGGTTCTTGGTGCGGCTAAAGATCAACAGGGGAGATTGGATGAGTTGCTTTTTGAGAACTACCGAGGGCTAGAGCTCCGAGGCACCATAGATGATAAGGTGAGTTTCTATACCATGCTCACTGAAAACCAGGCGCGGTATGCAGACTATGTTCAGGATGTCACTGACACGACCATTGCGGTTCCTTATGAAGGTTTTTGGAAGCAGTATGAAACCACTGGAGTGGATTTTTTGCGTGCACAGGCGTACATTGACATCAATGCTACGAAGCACATTTCTGCCCAATTTGGGTATGGCAAACACTTCATTGGAGATGGTAGGCGATCTTTAATACTCTCTGATGTGGGAAATAATTATCCGTACTTACGCCTCAATACCCGCATCTGGAAAATCCAGTACACCAATATTTTTGCTCAATTAGTAGGTGAAACTCAGGGAGGTGATTTCGGGCTGTTGGGCACGGGTTCTTTCACCAAAAAATATCTAGCCAATCACCATCTTAGTGTGAAGGTACTTCCTAATCTGACAGTGGGTTTGTTTGAATCAGTGATCTATGGAGATTCTACTCAAAACCTCAAGGTCGAATACCTAAACCCGATCATTTTCTACAGGTCACTGGAGCAGCAAGATGGTAGTTCTGATAATGTCCTTTTAGGCCTTGATTTCAAATGGAACTTGTTTCACACCATGTCCCTCTATGGACAGCTGGTCATCGATGAGCTGATCGTGAGTGAGGCTTTTGGTGATTCAGGCTGGTGGGGCAACAAACAAGCATTTCAGCTTGGGGCAAAGTATTTTGATGTTTTGGGTATCCAGGACCTCAATGCGCAGGTTGAACTGAACAGGGTAAGACCATATGTTTACACTCATGAAAACAATTTCACATCTTACAGTCATTACAACATGGCGCTGGCGCATCCTCTTGGCGCTAATTTTCAGGAGGTATTGCTTTCTCTAAATTACCGCCCATTCACCAAGTGGCGGGTGAGTGCCGATGTATTGCTAGCTAGCTATGGTGACGATCTGGGCTCAGCTAGCTACGGACGAGATATCATGAAATCCTACAATAGACGTCCCTCTGACTATGGTGTCGATTTATTACAGGGAAATAAAACGGACTTGACCATGATACAAGGGAAAGTCTCCTACCAATTTTGGCACAATGCCATGATAGACTTGGATGCGATTTATCGCACAGAAACCTCTGAGACAACTTCAAAAGAAAATGTAATACTCGGAGCGACTCTTCGATGGAACTTTCCAGCTAGAAGCTATCTCTTTTGATGCGACTATTATGGCGCATATTGCAATATGCCAGACCAGTCGGCGGTATCCTGCCGCTTTATTTGCTGCTGGTTTTGGGAGCGACGGTGTTTAGCGTCATCAACCTCTCAGCACTGATACCACTGATGCAGGTTCTGTTTGACCAGATAGAACCTGGTGTTGTTTCTGCCTCTAGTTCCAGTTGGAGTGTGGACTATCTTAAATCCCTCTTTTATCAGCAAATGGTACGGCTCATAGAGGATGGAGGGCGGTTGCAAGCACTTTACTTCATCTGTGGGGTTGTTGGTGTGTCGGTTGTTTTGGCCAATTTATTTCGCTACAGTTCGCAGCTAATCCTGGCAAAAGTGCGTGTACGAGTAATTCGTAACCTTCGGTCTAGTGCATTTAATCAGGTATTGCGATTTGATCTGGGGTATTTCCACCAGCAACACAAGGGTGATTTTATCTCGAGACTCACGGTGGATGTTCAGGATGTAGAACAATCAGTGGTGAGTGCCATGAAGGCATTGATCAAGGAACCCTTCCTGCTGTTTGGGTACCTGTTGGCCCTGTTTAGCATCTCTCCTGAACTTACGGTTTACACCCTTATTCTGATCCCCATGGCCGGTTTTGGGGTTTCATTGGTAGCTCGCCGCATTCGTAAGTGGTCTCGCATGTCTCAGGAATCCGTGGGTCAGCTAGGCGGGGTGTTGGATGAAACCTTTAGTGGGATGCGAATCATCAAAGCCTTGAATGCGCAAGAGTGGGTGAGCCATCGCTTCGGTAAAAGTCTTGACTCCTACGCCAGAGAGACCTATCAAATTGCCACTAAATCCAACCTTTCTTCTCCAATCAGTGAGATCACAGGAGTTTTGGTGTTGGTGGTGACGCTGATTCTAGGTGGGCGCATGGTGTTGGTGGAGCAGACCATGAATGCTTCTACATTTATTGGTTTTTTGGTGATCTTCTCGCAGTTACTCAATCCGGCCAAGGCCATATCCGTTGCCAGCTCACAAATCAATAAAGGATTGGCTTCTGCAAAGCGCATATTTGAAGTCTTGGATCAGCCGGTAGAGTCTGATGCCAGCGAAACCAAACAGCCTGTTTTTGATCATCAGGTTCAGTTTGATAACGTGAGCTTTTCCTATAGAGAAAAGAAAGTGCTGGACCAACTCAGTTTTCATTTACAAAAAGGAGAAATACTGGGCCTGGTAGGTCCTTCTGGAGCAGGTAAATCGACTATTGCCGATTTGCTCTGTGCCTTTTATCGACCTACTAGTGGTAGTATTTTGGTTGACGGTTCTGACCTGACGGATATTGATATACATCTATGGAGGGGTAAAACATCGTTTGTAAGTCAGGAGTCTGTTTTGTTTGATGAATCGATTCGTGAAAACATCCTGTTTGGAATGAATCAGGTATCTGACGATGAGCTGCAAAAGGCCGTAATTGCGGCTAGAGTGGATGAGTTTGCCGCGAAGCTGGAGCATGGTTTAGACACTCGAGTTGGCACCAACGGCAGTCGGCTATCTGGTGGTCAGAAACAGCGGATTGCCATTGCAAGGGCCATTCTGCGCAATCCGGAGTTGCTGATCCTGGATGAGGCAACCTCATCACTGGATGCAGAATCTGAGCATCACGTGCAGGAGGCGATGATGAATGTAATGAACGGCCGGACCACACTGTTGATAGCGCACAAGATGAGTACGATCCAACATGCCGACCGAATATTAGTTCTTAATAATGGAGGATTAGTAGAGTTAGGTACACATGCCGAGTTGGTGCAAGCTGACGGCTTATATAGCAAGATGACCCGATTGCAGTCTTTTTGACCGGTTCATCCAATAAGATTGGCTCGCTCAGGGAGTTTTGCCTAACTTTTCGCCAAGATTCAAAATAAAAGATGAGAAAGTTCAAGCTATTTTTTTACCCGATCTACCTAATCGCAGCTTTTTTGGTGCTCTACTATAGCGTGGATATCCTTACCAACATGGAGAGCTATAAAGAACGAATCGATATGACATTCGCCCTACGAAAGCTTCCAGTGTACCTCATGACGGCTTTTATTTTACTTAGTTTGCTCATGCTCATCGAACTGGTGGTGGAAAACTTTCAACTGATCTCACTCAAGCGAAGAGTTAAACGAGCAGAGGAGGAAGTGCTGAAGTACAAAGCCAAACTCTATGACAAGTCTCAAGGCGAAGAAGATGATGATGAGGGGGAGGAAGAACAAAAACCCAGACTTCCAGAGTTTGACCTGGGTGATGACGATGACGATGATGACTAAAATCGCTTGATTCTATCCCACCGACCAGAATAGTTCACCAACTAACGAAAACTATCCCCGACAACTACTTTTGCTGGACACTTTTGAAGAAAAAATCAAAAGTTATGGCTCTTTTCATCACCTTGTTTCTAATAAGTAATGCACTGTTTGGTGTCCTTACTCTTGCCCGGCTGATACACTCTTCAAAGCACCAATCTTAATTTATCCGACACTTTTTGCACAGTTATTTGAGAAAATGGTAATTTCGACACCATGCTCGCAAAGACTTTTGGAAGTGCCGTATATGGTGTCAACGCCTACACCATCACCATAGAAGTAAATGTTGGCCAGGGGACTCGCTTTCACATGGTGGGATTGCCAGACTCTGCCGTCAAGGAAAGCGAACAGCGTGTGGAGTCTGCCCTAAAGTACCATGAGTACCGAATGCCCCGACAGAAGACGGTCGTTAACCTGGCACCAGCAGACATCAAAAAGGAGGGCTCAGCCTACGATTTACCCATTGCTTTGGGGATTCTTCAGGCTTCCGAACAAGCCTCTTTTTCTGATTTGGAACAGTACATCATCATGGGAGAGTTGTCACTTGATGGAATCTTAAGACCCATTAAGGGTGCATTACCCATTGCCATTGAGGCAAGAAAGCAAGGATATAAAGGCTTTATACTACCCAAAGAAAATGCGATCGAAGCAGCAATCGTGGATAATGTAGACGTAATTGGCGTAGAAACGATCAAAGAAGCTATTGAGCACCTGGATGGCACCAAGCCCCTCGAGCCGGTTGCCTATGATACCCGAGATAATTTCTTTTACGATATTGATCAGTTTGAGGCAGACTTTGCGGATGTGCAGGGTCAGGAAAACATTAAACGTGCGATGGAAATTGCCGCAGCAGGAGGTCACAATGTCATCATGATCGGACCTCCGGGAGCAGGGAAAACCATGCTGGCCAAACGACTATCGTCTATACTACCGCCACTCTCTTTGCACGAAGCGTTGGAAACTACCAAGATCCACTCGGTGGCAGGCAAGCTTGGACAAAACGGGAAATTGATTGCGCAAAGGCCATTTCGTAATCCGCACCACACCATTTCGGATGTGGCTCTGGTAGGAGGAGGAGGTATTCCTCAGCCAGGAGAGATCTCACTGGCCAATAATGGAGTTCTTTTTTTGGATGAATTGCCGGAGTTTAAACGGACGGTACTGGAAGTGATGCGCCAGCCACTGGAAGAGCGCCGAGTCACCATCTCCCGCGCCAAAGTGAGCATTGACTATCCTGCCAACTTCATGCTGGTGGCGAGCATGAATCCATGCCCATGTGGCTACTATAATCATCCGGAGAAGGAGTGTGTTTGCGGACCGGGAGTCGTACAGCGCTACCTGAATAAGGTGAGTGGACCATTACTCGACCGGATCGATTTGCATGTGGAAGTGACTCCAGTCTCTTTTGATGAAATGACCTCTGACCGCAAATCTGAGTCCAGTCTGGAAATCAGGGACCGGGTGATTAAAGCCCGGGAAATTCAAAAAGAACGATTTAAAGAAACCCCTGAGATCTTCAACAATGCCATGATGGGCTCCAATACCACCAAAGAAATGTGCAAGATCAATGAGGCAGGCAAAACGCTTTTGAAAACGGCGATGGAGCGACTGGGATTATCGGCGCGGGCTTACGATCGCATTTTAAAAGTCTCCAGAACCATTGCTGATCTGGCGGCAAGTGAGGACATCAAAATCGAGCATCTGGCAGAGGCGATTCAGTATAGAAGTTTGGACCGAGAAGGTTGGGCGGGCTAGACTTGTGTCATTTTTTTCCAAATATTCTTTTTAGAAAACCAGTCTTTTTATCAACAGTCATTGCGTTTAGACATTGGCTTAATGATAACTTGCAACAACCAATGAAAATTCAAAGTCAACGTCATTGGACATTCTTGTGGAATAACAGATAGTACCTTACTAAGGGAAATATTTCAGCACGAAAATTTTGAGAGCTTCCAAGTTTACTATCATAATAAGGAAGCTGATTATATCAATACCTGTATCAGTATTGGAAGACATTTTACTGTCCCGATGGAGTTCAGAAGAAAAGTCGTGCCATTTCAAATTTCTAGTCCCTGTCCTCAACTTATATCTAAATGAAACGTTAGAAAATTTTGTTCTCTATTCTAAAAAGAGCAATAGAAAAACCTAGCCGTAATTCTGGATTTTTTTTATTAGTTGATTCGCGTGAATTGGTCTTTGATTTGTTAACTATTCGTAAAAAGCAGATAAACAAATGCCATAATGGAGGCAGTCAGTGATGTATCTGAAATATTGGAATATAAGTGGGCATAGTCAAATGTGGTAATTGAATATTTCTTTGTGAGATCTAAAGCATGATCATATTCTCTAGCGTCAATGTACTGCAGAATCTCAGAAATATTCTCAGCATCTCTCTTACCTTGAGAATATTCATACTTTACTGAAACCAGATTGCAAATTATTGATACTGCTAAAGTTGCTAAGATGCATTTGCCGATAAAAGAATCTGTATATTGATTTTCTGTAACCAGTAAAGTGAATAGCGCAGAGGCGATTAGAATCGTATAAGTATGAAATCGATTATATTGAATTCTAAGATCTTCATTATTAACTGCCGATTCTCTATTTAAAATATTGGCTAAAATCTCAATCTTTTCTTCTTTAGGTCTATCTAACTTCAGAATTTCCTTAATCATATTGCATGTGTTCTATACTAAATATACCAAAGAACGAGTAATAAAGTGTGCCAAGCGACATGTTCTGGAAGTTGATCCAGATCAGTTTCCTAAAGATATGCACCATGCCTTTGCTTTCTCCAGAAGAGATTTACCAGTCATTCTAGATGGCCAGCCAGAAAAGATCCAGCCCCTGAAATGGGGACTTGTACCATTTTGGACAAAGGATAAAGCCGGAGCTGCCAAGATTGCAAGGAACACGCCGAATGCTATGGGTGAGACCTTCTTTGATAAGCCTGAATTCCGGTTCGCTCATAATTCCAGAGGAATTAAAGCAGGATTGGCTCGACCATTTTGAAGAAGAAGTAGTCGACAAGAAACACCTGAAGAGCCATACCCAATGGAAGAATTACAATATCACACCGTCTCAATGCTCACAGGAAAAAATGGAGTTGGAAATAATCCAGAGGCTAGTGAAAAAACTGTATGGGAGCTTGAAGGAATACCTGATTAAATTAAAATATTTTTAATTAAAAAGATTATAACATACTTTTACGATAAGAAAAAAGCGAGCTTTGGCTCGCTTTTAAAAGAACAGATCAGAAGCTATGGCGCAATAGCAACTGAGGCACTTAAAGACAAACACGGTTGTTCCAGCAATCGTGTTTTTTTATGTCTTTACTTCTCAGAATTTAACCTAAGCTTCTTCTATTTATTTGAGCCTTTCCTAGACTAGAACCTCGCAACACGAAGCGAGCTTAGCCAAAGTTTACATTATGCTCGTAAGAAGAATCAGACCGATAACCTGATCTTTTTCAAAGATAAAAAACAAAATTCAATTTTCTTTTGCTGAATAATAATTGAAAAAGCTAGTTCGTGTGGATAACTGGAGCTGCCTTTCAGGCCAACGAGTGATAGTGTGGATTAGTAATACATAATGTGGATAAAAACTATAGTAAGTTACTATAATTGACATTAGAGGGATAAAAGAGTTTCAATGAAAAATGTGGATAACTTTTTTAAAAAGAAAAGTTTGTCAATGAATTTTGCTCTCTTTTCTAAAAAGAGCCATGGAAAAATCGAGCCGGCCGGGCTGGATTTTTTATTGTTAGACATTTCCTGCCTTCTACAGGTCTACGAAGAAGGAAGCCATGGTTTGAGAGAATATCAAATGGAGAAAGACAAGGAAGTGAAGCACTGGTTTGGAAGATATTTGAAGAATTAGACTGGACTAAGACTTCCGTTCACAATTTTTATTCTTCCTTAAGATTCCAAGGGAATCTTAACTCTGAAAATGGTCCCTTTGCCAAAAGTGGAGTCAAGCACTATTTCCCCGGAAAGTTTATCCACCGACTCTTTGACAGTAAACAGTCCCAGACCAGAGCCACCCATAATGTTGGATGCTCGGTAAAACATGTCGAATACTTTGTCCTGAAATTCAGGCTCTATTCCTGATCCATTATCCTCCACACTGAGGTGTAACCAGCCATTATCCACTCTGCCTGACACTTTAATAAACCGCTTGATTTTGGCTTTGTCATGATATCGGATAGAATTGGTGATCAGGTTATTGAGCATGCCGATAATTCTTCTTTTGTCGGTGACTACCTGGAGATCCCTTGGCATATCCAATATTAGATCAATTCCCTTAGCCTCGGGTGCATGTCTAATGAGCTCCCAGATGACTTCTGCCGTTTCAGAAATGTTAAACTCCTCTTTCTTTACTTCAAAATTTCGGGTCCGGGCTTGTTCGGATACATCCTCTATCAGGCCCCATAGATTCTGCAGGCTTTGCCCCATAGTATCTAAATAATGGTCCCGATTCACTTTATCGATCGATGTAAGCTGGATCAAGTTAAGCATAGAGTGAATGGGACCTTTGAGATCATGAGTGATCGTATAGGAGTATCGGTCTAGTTCATTGTTGAGCTGTTTCAGTTCTTCATTGGTCCTGGTCCTCTCAGCAATGATGTCTTGCAGGTAATCAATCAGCAGTTTAATAGTCATAAGCACACCCACCACACACAGCACAAAATCAACAATCTTGTTGACCTGTAGGGTGCTCTCATCGTACTCCCGTGTAGGGAGCAGAGAAAAATCAACAAAAGAATCCAATAGATAGAGTGCAAACGTGAGGCTCAATAATGAGAAGAGCCTAAACTTCTGGTCATGACCCATTAGCACATATTCCACCACGATGATGGAGAGATAGAAGATTGCCGACATGGAATCCTCGGGAATGCTGGACATGACAATGTAAACAAAGAAATTAAGGGCGACCAGCAGGACTGAACGTCCTGCATCATACTTGCCCAACCTCAACAAGTACAGCGCAAACCCAAAAAGCAGTACAAAAGGAAGATAGACGAATAAGCTACTCGGATATCCAAGGTAAATGTCATATGCTAGAAAGAGTAGGGAGATAAGTATGTAAACGACAATAGTCCCTGCTGAAAATAAAATGCGGGAACGCTCTATTTCTGAGAATACCCTGGCATTGCCCAATATGATTTCCTGAAATCGGCTTTTTTTGAACATGCTGATAGCTTGTGGAAATGCGAATATAATTGATACAATGTTTTGAAGGGATATTCACAGACTTGATGAATCTGAATTTCGATCAAGGAATACGAATTTGTTTGTATGCCTCACTTCTTAGCACTCACTTTTCCATTGTCGATTCGATGAAATGGTTGACTATTTCACTTATTTCATCAACGGTACTCCGTCCCTTATCCTTTAGATACCATTTCTGCAGCTCTACTGAAAACTCGCTATATGGTCTGGGAGTCTCTTCTTTCTTCCAGTTATCAAAAAGCATCTGTGCCTCCTGTGGTCTCGGACCCCAGGATCCAAGTACTTCATGGTTTTCGTCCAGGATGATCAGTTTGGGGATAGATCGGCCACCACGAAAAAGGAACTCATCCATCAGCTCTAGGTTATCGTCTCGCAAGACATAACGGGTGTCAATAAGCGCGTTAGTTTCGGCTAATTTCTGAATAAGAGGTACAGTTTGTGCAGCATCACCACACCAGCTTTCTGTAATGGTCAGCCAGGTTTGTGGTTTATCTATTGCAGGTAAGGCATACTCATCCACAGATGTCGTTTTGATCAGTCGGGTCATTCGCTGGTTGTTCAGCTTGGTATAATGTATCAAGCTCTCCGACTGGGTAGGACCAGAGGCACGACCAGTTTCCGTCAGTGAAGTCATGAGTTTTAAGTACTCTTCATAACTCATGGATTGCTCCATTGCCTGGTTGATGATTTTTGACAAACTATTCATTGATTTCATTTTGGTGAGACTGATTAGTAAATCAAAATGCATAACATTTGGTTCTATGCTTCCCTGGGATTTTGATCAATTGTCGCCGTGTTGCTATTGAGTGAGCTTTCTTGATATCCTTTCACCCCTTTAAAAAACATCCAATACATCACCAACATGATCACATGTGCCACATCGTCACGGTTAAACCACGCCGGGTGAATGTCCACCTGACCTATTTTGGCAATGCCGATGGCCAACAGGCACGCAATGCCATACAAGAAGTATTTGTAACTGTGCTCACCTGCTTTGAAACGACCGTAGGAAAGAATGCCTGTCAGGATAAAAAACCCTGCACTGTGAATCATGACCCACTTGAATGAAAAATCAAAAACCAACATGGCGAATGTGGCAAAGACTTTAGCCCGGATAACGGTGGTGAGCATTTGTTTTTTCTTTGGGTCTTCCACATCCAGAACCATGGCCAGCTCAGAGGCTACCACTCCCACAATGGCCAGTCCCCAGTTGGTGATCTTGAAGTATTGACCCGTATAGTTGTAGAGTAGGTGTGTAAAGCCCCCGAACACGAAGGCTGCGGCATATGCTAAAAAGAACCACCTCCAACTCTTCTGAAACGGTGTGTCACAACCAGAGAGTTTTTTATAGAAAACATAGGACTGAGCGGCCAGCACCCAGTTCATCAAGGTACTTAGTGGCTCCAGCAATTCCAGCCCAAACAGTTCAAATGCTACTTTTTCCAACGATAGTCAGTTTTTTGAATGAGCGAAACTAAGGAAGATGGGCTAAAGATATTTGCTAACTTGCCTTAAATGATTCGGATCATCCTGAAAATAGTAATGGTTTTGTTCGCCTTTTTTGCCGTGATCGTCCTGTCGGTCACTACGGTAGTGGACACTACTCCCTATGCTCAGAAAGCCTTTTATCAGGAAATGGACCAGCGCCTTGATTCACTGGAACAAAATCTGGTGATTCGATCAGATTCCTCTCAGTTGCAAGTGGCCTGGGCAGAGGTGAATATCACTCCCAATGAGCTACTACCACTCGCGGGCTATGGAGCGCGAGACCCCAAATTGATGGAGGGAATTCTGGATTCGAGCTACGTGCGTACTATCGTGTTCCAGCTCGGCGTGCGTAAGGCGGCAATAGTTACAGCAGACTTACTCATCATTCACCCGGAACTCAGAAATGCGGTATTTCAATCACTCCCGGAAGGCTGGAGTCCAGATGAAGTTTACTTCACAGCCACTCACACCCACAGTGGACAAGGCGGTTGGGCCCCGGGAGTGGTAGGTGAGCTTTTTGCGGGATCATTTCAGCAAGATGAGCTGGATTTCCTCTCGCAAAACATTTCCTATTCAATAGAAGTGGCCTACAGCAAACTGAAACCCGGAACCGTTCAATTTGGAGAGCTTTCATTGGATAATTTGGTTAGGAATCGGCTGGTTAAAGACCGGGGCATTGTGGATCCATGGCTGAAGGTCGTCCGCATTCAGCAAGACACATTGATTGGGCAGTTGATCAGTTTTAGTGCACACGCCACCTGCTATGGCGCAGCAAATCACCGGCTCACATCTGATTACCCGGCACAGCTGGTAGCTTCGTTGAATAACACATTTGACTTCACCGCGTTTGCAGCTGGAGCTGTAGGTAGCATGGCTGTAAATGTGTCAGGAGAAACACCAAAAGAGGTTGCGAACGCTCTTGCAACAGAACTCACCGAGCAAACGCAACTGCTCAGCCTTATTGGCATGAGCCAGCAGCCACCACAGACTTTAACCAGTTTCAGGTTGCACTTGCCTTTGCGAGATCCCTATGTCAAGCTCACTAATCGCCTGGCTTTGCGCCCTTACCTTTTTGAAAATGCTTTTGGCAATTACAGTAATGATATCAATGTGATGGTGCTGGGCCAAGCCATCTTTGTTGGACTGCCGTGTGACTTTTCTGGCGAATTGGCAGTGCCACTTTATGAGGAGGCCAGAGCACTCGGGTACCAGCTTTTCATTACTTCTTTTAACGGCGGCTATGCCGGTTATGTCATCAAAGATGAATGGTATGACTTGAATAAATATGAAGCAAGAACCATGAGCTGGTACGGCCCTGATACCGGCTCATATCTATCAGAAATAGTCTCACGATTGATTCACACAATACATGAAAATAGTCAAACCAACCTTGCTCATCGATGAGCAGAAAGCCAAAAGGAACATTCGCAAAATGCTGCAAAAGGCCCGCTCAAATGGTGCTGAATTGCGGCCTCATTTTAAAACGCATCAATCAGCCGATGTAGGGGAGTGGTTCAAAGACGAAGGGATTACCAAAGCGACTGTTTCATCGGTTGACATGGCGCGGTATTTTGCGGATGCGGGCTGGGACGACATTACGATTGCCTTTCCCTACAACCCACTGGAAGCAGAAGAAGTGGAAAAACTGGCTAAGAGAGTCACGCTAAATGTGACTATCGTGTCCAAAATGGCGCTTTATCATCTAAACCAGCACGTATCTGCTCCCATCAACTACTACATCAAAGTAGATGTTGGGACTCACCGAACGGGGATACTGCCCTCCCAAACGGAACAAATAAAAGAAATGAGCCTCAGCGAAAACCCTAACCATCACTTGGTGGGGCTGCTCGCTCACGCGGGACATACGTACCAGCCTATGACCAAATCCAGTGCTGAGAAGGTTTTCATGCAATCGATGAAGGCGTTCAGAACGGTTTCTGAAATAATCGGACGCCATGACCTGATCATTTCCTATGGCGATACACCTTCGTGTTCCATATTGGATGACCTACCTGGAGTAAACGAATGGCGGCCGGGTAACTTCGTTTTTTATGATATCATGCAGGAATATTTTAACAGCTGTACCTATGACGATATTGCCGTATGCATGGCATGTCCGGTGGTAGCCATCCACGAAGACCGAAACGAGGTGGTAGTGTACGGTGGAGGTGTTCACCTGTCAAAGGACTTTATCGAACCGGATGGCGAAAGAGTGTATGGCAAGGTGGTTGCATTATCAGATGATGGTTGGAGTACCGAGCCTATAGCATCTGTTGTGCGTCTTTCTCAAGAGCATGGTATTCTTCGGGTTTCAGATGAGTTGCTCAGTTCGCTAGAGATTGGCAGTTTGGTAGGGATTTTGCCTGTGCATAGTTGCCTGACAGCTGACCTTCAGGGTTACTATGTATCTTTGGCTGGTCGTAAACTCAACAAGTTCAACAAAGCAGAAGCATGAAAAAGCTTTTATTAATGGCCGGATCGGTTTTTTTGATCCTACAAGTATCAGCACAAACAGATTCGTTGACGGTGAAAGATTCCCTGGATCAGATGATCGGCCAGATGATCATGGTAGGTATTGGTGATTTCAATACCCTCGATCAGCAGGCTACAGTGTTTGAAGCGATTAGAGCCGAACAAGTAGGAGGCGTGATTTTGTTTGAGAAAAACCTATCACCAAATAATACGGTAGAGAATCTTCAAGGAATTTTGAGGTTTACACAAAAACAAGCGAGGGTACCGCTTTTCATAAGTATCGATGAGGAAGGTGGTCGGGTGAATCGGCTGAAGACGAAGTATGGATTTCCCAAGACTGTTACGGCACAGTATTTAGGTGAATTAGACAACCTGGACAGCACTTCCTTTTATGCGAAGCAAACCGCCGGGATTCTGTATAAATTAGGAGTGAACATGAATTTTGCTCCTTCAGTAGATGTCAACATTAACCCAAATAATCCTGTGATAGGGAAAATCGGGAGATCCTATTCTGCAGACCCAATGGTGGTGACCAGACATGCTCAGGCTTTTGTAGAAGGCCACGAGCTTTTTGGCGTGGCGACTGTTTTGAAGCATTTTCCTGGTCACGGGAGCTCCATGAGTGATTCACATCTTGGCCTGACTGATGTGTCCGACACCTGGAAGTTTGAGGAGCTCTTACCGTATAAAGCACTGATGGATTCTGGAAAAGTCAGAGCCGTTATGACGGCCCATATAGTGAATGATGTGCTGGATGATAGCAAGTTACCAGCGACTCTTTCGGATAAAGTCATCTCAGAGGTACTGCGAGGATTTATGGGCTACGAGGGAGTGGTGGTCTCCGATGACATGCAGATGAAGGCGATCAGTGCGCAGTATGGATTAGAAGAGGGCATTAAGATGGCTGTGCTAGCAGGAGTGGATGTGCTGTTGTTTGCCAACAATGTGCCAGACTATGAATTAGTTACCGCACAACAAATTCATGCAATCGTTAAGAATCTCGTTAAAAATGGAGATATTAGTAGGGATCGCATTGAGCAATCCTACCGTCGAATCATAACTTTGAAGAAAGACCTGGGACTAGTAAATCCCTAGAACTGTCACCTAACCTATGATCCAGTACAACCCTAAAACCTGGTTTTCGCTCATTTTTGATGTGTATAGCCGGTATGTCATCAAGTTACTGTTCCCGTTGCTCTTGTTCGTGGGGGTATTTTCATTGGGCTTGTGTTTTCTGGTGCTGACGGTATTTGACTATCACTTTGCGGGTACCATTGCCTTTCACTCCATACTTGGGGTAATCCTTGGTTTATTTTTGGTCTTACGGACCAATACTGCTTATGATAGGTGGTGGGAAGGTCGCAAGCTGTGGGGACAACTCGTTAACGACAGCAGACAGATGGCGATCAAAATTCACGCTTTCTTGCCCAAAGAAGCAGAAGAGCATCGGGAGTTTTTTCGACGCATGATCCCCAATGAGGCATTTTCCATGAAGGAACACCTAAGAGATAGTATCCTCGTGGGCGAGATGGACCTGATCGATGAGCCTATCAAACAGCGGGTAATCAAAAGCAAGCATCGGCCGAACATGATCAACAAGCTGCTGATGGAACGTGTAATGCAGTGTCATCGGGAGGGACTGGTCAACGACCAGCAGCTGTTCATTCTGGACAAAGAAGTCAAAGGTTTTACCGACATTATCGGAGCTTGCGAGCGAATCAAATCCACACCGATTCCTTATTCGTATAGCATGTTCATCAAGAAATTTCTTTTCATATACTCACTGACCCTGCCAGTGAGTTTCATGTGGGAGCTGCACTACTGGACAGTACCTGTAGTGATGTTGGCTTTTTACTTCCTGGTGAGTGTGGAGCTGATTGCCGAGGAGATTGAAGATCCTTTTGGTAATGACATCAATGACTTGCCGCTGAATGACCTGGCACTGAAAATCAAGCGCAATGTGTCGGAGATTCTGCATACATAGGGGCCTTAGAGTGAGACCAAGGTAATGATGCATGACACTCACTTTTTTCAAAGCATTTGCACACAGGATTTTGAATGGAATATGAGAGTTGGATGATCAATAAATCAATCATCCTTCAGTGTCTCTGCTGGATTGATCAAAGCTGCGGCGATTGTTTTATGGCTAATGGTCAGGAGCGCTATCACCAGAGTAGTGATCAGCGCAGTTACGAAGAAGCTCACACCAATATCTATTCGGAACGAGAAGTTGTCCAACCAAAGGTTCAAGAAATAAAAGGCCAGTGGTGCTGTCACTACAAAGGAAATCACCATCAGGATGACCACTTCTTTAGAAAAGATAGTCAGGATGTTCAGTGGAGTAGCTCCGAGTACTTTTCTCACACCGATCTCCTTGATGCGGTTCATTGCTATGAATGATACCAAACCATACAATCCAAGGCATCCAATGAGAATAGAAATCACCGCGAAAATGCGCATCAACGCTGTGATGTTTTGAACGTCTTCATAGCGCTCGGCAAGAGATTGGTCATAGAAGTCATAATCCAGCACATACTCTGGATACACTTGGTTCCAAACACTTTCAAAATGAGCTTTGGCCTCATCTATACTTGCCAGGCTAGGTGTTTTGAAAGACAAGCTATAAAAAGCTTCTGGATAATGAAATAATAATACAAAGTCCAGGTCTTCCTCCAGAGAGTAGGTGTGAAAGTCTTCCATCACGCCGACTACTGTTTTATTTCCGCCCCAACCAGTCTCTAGGGTTTCACCAATGGCTTTGTCATATTCTCCTTTTTGAAAACCCATTAATCGAGCTATTTTTTCATTGATCACCACATTGTTGGAGTCTCCTTCCTGTACGGTTCTTCCGGCTAAAATCTCAATATCGAAGAAGTCTGTATAATAAGGGTCTACAGGTTTAAAATTCGCGTGATAATCCTTCTCTGATTCCAGCGGAGCATAGTTGATGTTGCTATGAGAATCGGAGTTTCCTGTTGGTTCACTTAGCCCATACGTGACACTTTCGATGGCAGGGGAAGTCAACATAGCCTGTCGAAAGCGTTCCATTTTCACCAAATCCCGTTCTGGCAAGTAGGTGGTCAGGATTGCTTCGGTGGCAAAGCCCAGATCTTTGTTTAGAAAATAATCTGACTGTGAAGACACGATTAGCGTGCCGATGATCAAGAACTGGGAGATCGCAAACTGGACGATGACCAGTCCTTTGCGCAAGCTCAATCCACCAGAATGGGCTTCTGAGGTGATTTTCTTTTTGAGCGCCTGCACCGTGTTCATTCTGGATAATAATACCGCCGGATAAAACCCCGACAACAGACTGACCACAATAAAGAGGATAAACAAGAAGAGAAACGTCTCTGGATTTCCAAAAAGATCTACTGAGAGCTGATAACCGATGATATCTGACAGCAAATTAAACATCATCTCGGCGATGGCCAGGGCAATCACCACGGCAAAAAAGGTGATGAGAGCGATCTCCGAAAGGAATTGTACCAGCAGTTGTGAGGTCATGCTACCTATAGCTTTGCGTATGCCGATTTCTTTAGCCCGGTTGGATGCCTGAGCAGTAGCCAGGTTCACAAAGTTGATGCAGGCGGTCAACACTAAAAAAATACCGATCAGCCCCAAAGCATACAGGAACTGTAGTGAAGTGGCTCCCGTGTAGGATCCATACTCCTGATCGAAATGAATTTCACTGAAGGACTGAGCCAAGTACCTTCGATCTTCTGACCTTCCCTCACCATGGTGTTTTTCTACAAAGGCGATCATCTCCTGATTGAATGCTGTCGGATTGAAATGATCTCCAGGAATGAAATAGGTGTTGGTGTTGGAGCTGGTGCTATTCCAGCTGGTGCCACCACCAAAATAGGGGTTTACCTCGTCTTGACTTTCATAGTCAAACAAGTATGTAAAGGGGAGCGAAGTAGGTTCTTTAGGATCTTCGATCACACCGACTACCTTAAAATCTTTGAGGTTATTGAAATTGATGAGTTTGCCGAGTGCTTCCTGCTCCATCCCTTCTGGCAGTTTGAAGAGTTTTCTTGCCTCGGAAGCAGAGACTACCACAGACTGAGGATTGGTAAGTGCGGTTTGGGGGTTTCCAGCAATCCATTCCACTGTGAAAACCTCAAAGTAAGAGTTCTCAGTAAAAGCGATTCCATCATCGATCATGAATTTTTGCATTTCACCATTGCCGTCATAGACATTGAGCTGGTTACCATACACGTAGTTGGTTCGCACAACGGATTTTACATTCGACATGTCAGCCTGAATGGCAGGACCAACCGGATGCGGTGTGCCCATACCCTTGACTACCTGATCTGGATAGATGTTCTCATTGACCACCCGATAGATTTCGCCGTAATGCTCATGGTGCTTGTCATAGCTAAACTCATAGCTGATTACCTTATAAATCACCAGTGAGCAGCCAATACCCATGGCAAGGCCAAAAACATTCAATAAGGTGTAGACTTTATTCCGCTTGAGATTGCGAAGGGCGGTGATTAGGTAGTTTCTAAACATGAGCAGTCAAATTGTATGATCTCTGGTAACCAATATATGTGCCAACAGTCATTAACAGCTTTTTTGGTGGTTTTTGTATCAGAAACAGTCCCCTTATGTACACATCATTGTCCAATAGTGGACACCAGCTGACAGAGTATATAGGTAAAAAACCTAAGTTCGTCGATTATGAATAGGCGATTTGCCTACACAATGTGTTATTTGTACACGTAATCATCAAGCCTAGTTCATCATGTATTCATCACCTTGCCTGGAGATAAAATCCGAGGAGTTCATCGGTGCCCCTGCACTGGAGTTTTATTTTAAAGGGAAACTTTCACTGGATATGAGCAGACAAGCTACAGCTGCCTGGTCTCAGTTCATTGAAGAAAATGCTACCACATCCTATTTATTTATCTGGGATTGTATGGAGATGACCGGTTTCGAAATGGCGGCCAGAAGGGAGTGGTTATCCGCGCTTACCAAAACTATTGGTCACATCAAAAAGGTAATTATTATCTCAGATAATATGCTTATTCGTGGCTCAGCCCGACTCATGCTGAAGCTCTTGAATGTGCAGGTAGAAATCTACAAATCCAATCAAGAACTCATGATCAGTCCGTTTGGGCGCTACCTGGCATAAGGAACACTCATAGGCATATCACTTACTCTAAACAATAGGTAAAACACTTAGTTAATCGAAAAGCAATTTAGTGAGTGTGTCATATGATATGCTTATTCTAATAAACCAATCGACCTAAAATAATATCATGTTACTAAAATCAACTAACGTCGACCTGAGCTACAACGATCAATTTGATCTTCCATGCCTGGTGTTCACGTTCAAAGGGAAGTTTACACAACTGGCGAGTGAGGAGTCTACACAAGTATGGAAAAAAGTATTCGATAAGTCCAACAGTAAGCATATTCTTGTCTGGGATTGCTCACAAATGACTGGTTTTGAGATGTCGGCCCGCAGGGAATGGCTCAAATACATGCAGTTACTCAGCAATCGAATCGATCGGGTATTGGTCATTTCTGACTCGGTACTGATAAGAGGTTCCGCTCGATTGATGCTGAAGCTATTTAACTTCAAATCCGAGATATACTCCAATCAACGAGAAGTATGGGATAAGTATCCAGCCTTTATCTAATGGCTTGGATAGGCACGTCCACATGACGCTCTGCGTGGTACGATGATCTAACCAAAGGGCCTGACTCTACATATTTCAATCCTCTTTTTAGGCCTTCTTCGCGGTATGCATCAAATTGATCTGGATGAATGAACTCTGCCACCTCTATGTGCATCTTAGTAGGTTGTAGGTACTGGCCTAGTGTCAGGATGTCCAGACCATTAGCCACCAAATCATCCATTGCTTTGTGTACTTCATCCTGGGTTTCACCCAGGCCGAGCATAATTCCGGATTTGGTTCTTTTGCCTGCTTCTTTGGTCAGTCGGGTTTGTTCCAGGCTTCTGGCATATTTGGCCTGTGGACGTACCCTACGATACAGTCGCTCCACTGTTTCCATGTTGTGTGAGACCACTTCCTGTCCAGCATCTATCATGCGGTAAAGTGCATCCCAGTTACCTTTCACGTCAGGAATGAGGGTTTCAATGGTCGTTTCTGGGCTTAGTTCTTTCACTTTTACCACAGTTTGGTACCAAATCTCCGCACCTCTATCTTTAAGTTCGTCACGGTTTACAGAAGTAAGTACGGCATGTTTTACGCCCATGGTTTTGATGGCTTCTGCCACGCGCTGTGGCTCTTGCTCATCGTACTCAGGTGGTCTTCCGGTAGCTACTGCGCAGAATGTGCAGCTTCGGGTACACACATTTCCCAGGATCATGAAGGTGGCTGTACCAGCTCCCCAGCACTCACCCATGTTGGGGCAGTTACCACTCTCACAGATGGTGTGAAGTTTGTTTTCATCCACAACCTTTCGCACTTGAGCATATTCCTTTCCCACCGGCAGCTTCACACGGAGCCAGTTAGGTTTTTTTACTTTTTGTGCTTTGTCTTGAGATATAGTAGGTAATTCGATCATGTCCTTCAAAATGTTGTGCAAAGAAAGCTTCGCTATGTTAAAGTTCCAAACAGAGGAATTTACTTCCTTGTTCCCCAGTACATACTAAAGTATAGTGCTGTAAATATGGCACGGTTATCCTGGGTGGGAATGATGACGATTTCTTTCGGGAATGCTTCCATAGATATGCCTACCTCTACGCCCGCCACATTGTTTTTAAAAGCACCAAATTCGAACGAAAGGCCGGCTTTTGCATTCAGACCCAGAGTAATATTGGATTCGCCCAACCCTTGAAACAGCTTGCCTGATCCCTGGATAGAACCTCTGCTGGTATGCTTCTGAGGGTCATATTGCTCATAACCCGAGCTCGTCAGCACGTAATAGGGTGCGATGATCCCGATGGTTGGTCCGGCAGCAACAATTCCACTGATTTGTACCCCTTGCTGTGGAGCTTTTTTGAAAAAGAGTTTTTCTCGTCCATAATTACCTCGGATCGAATAGAGAAAGTTCTGCTTACCAAACGTAAAATAAGTCCCCGATGGAGATGGATATCGGTATTCCTTAGGATGCTTTACATTGACAATTTCTACACCATAGGTGGTAAATACATTGTCTTTCTGTCTTCTGGCCAGTTTAAAAATACCACCACCTATTAGCCCACTGTTGGTATTTTTTGTGAGTCCCCAGATTATTTCTGTGTTGTAATCGTCCTCATCGTTTTGCGCCTGGCTTACCAGAAACAAAAACAGGAATGTAAGGGACAAAAGGGACTTCAGTTTCATAAGTATCAAGTTAACAATTTAGGGTAAGATTACCCTCAGGCGGCTACTGGTTTAATGTTACCCACCACTTCATCAAAGGAAATGCCAAAGTGAGAATTGTCATACACGCATGTGCCGTTTTGTATCAATAGCACTTGCGGGCTTTGATGGTCAATGCCGAATTGTTCGGCTACAGCATTCGACAGTGCTCTGTTGGCAATAAGGTCCAGAAAGTACGCTTCCAGGTTATGCGCTTTGTCAGGGTTCCACTTGCGTTCGAGTCTGTTCAGTGACGCTGCGCTTATGGAGCATCGTGTGCTGTGCTTAAAAATAAGTACGGGTCGCTTCTTTGAAATTTCGGTGATCTCTTCCAGCTGGGACAAATCAGTAAGTTGCTTCCAATTCATATCAGTTATTCCAGATTTCTGCTTCTTTTCTATCAAACTTTGGTTTAGAAATTTTATCAGTAACAGCATCTGGCTGCGCTTTGTTCCAGTTAAATCGTGTCCAGAAAATATTCCACTTGCGCATACTCTTTCTGATGAGCTCACTGTCACTGTTTACCTTGTTGCTGCGGAAGCTTGGATGCATGTCTTTTTCACTGATCCATTTACGTTTGAAGTTGCCAGAGAAATTAGCCGAAGGGCTCTGCTTTGGATCAAACCTGGGTACTTCGTTGCCTTCATACCGTTTTTGTTGATTAGAGGTCCAGAGGTTGTTTATGGTAAATCCAACTTTGGATCGCCCTTTGTCAGTTCCTTTGTATTTACTGCTGTAGAAGTTATAAGGCCTGTTTGCCTCTTTCTGTCGGTCATTCCCGTCAAAGCGGTGTTTGTTGGTAGAATATCTTGGCTTAATCCAGTTCCATTTCATACTAGCATAAGGAGACCCCTGTGAGTATCGCGGTTGGGTCTTCTTGTTCAATAGGCGATCGAGAACAGACTGATACTCTGGACTACCAACGGAGTATCTAGGTGTGACGGATTTTTGTTTTCGAGTGAAAGGTGATCCAGCTGAGTAGCGCACATCCGGTTTTGAATGAAAGATTTTCTCAAACAAGTTGAGTTCATATGGGCTTCCCTGAGAATAACGTGGCGTGATGTTCTTATCCTTCCTGGTGAATGGAGATCCTGCTGAATAGCGTGGAGTAACGGATAGCTGTTTCCTGGTAAATGGTGACCCAGCAGAATACCTGACTTGAGACTTAGGGCTGAACAGTCGCTCCAGGAAGGTGTCTCCCTCAGAGCTCCTTTGAGAGTATCGAGGAGCTACTTTTTTATCCTTGCTCGTAAAAGGTGACCCTGCCGAATACCTTGGATTTACGGAAAGTTGTTTTTTGGAGAATGGTGAACCTGATTCTGATCTTGGGCCTGAGTTTCTATTAAACAATTGGCTCAGAAAGTTTTGCTCGAATGGTGTGCCTGCTGAATAGCGGGGAGTTACAGACTTCTGTTTTCTGGAAAAGGGTGATCCAGCCGAATATCTTGGCGCCACTGACAATTGCTTTTTCGTAAAGGGAGATCCAGAAGAATATCGTGGCCCGCGATCCCGATTGAAAAACTGGGCAAAAAGTGATTGTTGAAAAGGCTTGCCACTGGAAGTTCGCGGAGATACGCGTTTATCCTTTTTGGTGAAAGGAGGTCGGGATCCACTGGTGCGAATTGGTTTCTTTTTCCCTGACAATAGCCCTGCCAATCCAGATGAGGAATACCTTGGTGAGGTGTACCGCTGCTTTTTGAAGAGGTCTCTTCGTTTCGATGTTACAGATCTTGGTGTAGTACTTTTCCGTTTGTTAAATGCTGCAAATGGCGAGCCTGATGAATATCGTGGAGAGGTGCCTCGTTTGCGTCGTTGCAAAGCACCTCTACTGCTCGACTTACCCTTATCCTGATGAAAAAGGTTATATAGCCATCCTTTCTTGTCGCTTTTCTGAGTCTTCAGCCGCTTATCAGAATCAGTGATTAACTGACCGTAGGCTTCATTCCCAGAATACGCTATAAGTATCAGGAAAAAGGAAGATATGATTAGAAATCTTTTCAACACAAACTTACATTCATACCAAAGATTTCAAATTTACTTCGTAATCCCAATCAATTAACGGTATATCCCGACTAATAGCGTATCAGTTGGTCGATTTTATCTTTAATTCGGTTCTTTGGTAAGAAATTCTCTTCCAGTGCTTTAGCGAAGGGCACAGGCGTATCCAAACTTGCTTCACGCATGACCGGTGCATCCAGATACTCAAAGCAATGTTCGCTAATCCAAGCCGCTATTTCACCACCGATTCCGCCTGTCAGACAGTCTTCATGAAGAATGATTGCTTTACCTGTTTTTCGTACAGAAGCGGCTACAGCTTCTTGGTCCCATGGTAGGAGAGTGCGTAGGTCCAGAATATCTGCTGAAATGCCTTTTTCTTTGACGGCTTCTAGTGCCCAGTGAACTCCCATACCATAAGTGATAATGGATAGTTCATCGCCCTTGGCTGCCAGAGCTGCTTTTCCTACCTCAGTGGTGTAGTAGTCATCTGGTACTTCCGCACTCAACGAGCGGTACAACGCCTTATGCTCAAAATACAAATATGGATTTGGATCCTCGATTGCTGCATTGAGGAGGCCTTTGGCATCTACTGGGTTAGATGGATAAACAATTCTCAACCCCGGAGTATGGAAAAACCATGCTTCATTGGACTGACTGTGAAATGGACCAGCACCCACACCGGCGCCAGTAGGCATTCGTACCACCACATCTGCATTTTGGCCCCATCGGTAATGTATCTTGGCCAGGTTGTTGACGATCTGGTTAAATCCACAGGTGACAAAATCTGCAAACTGCATTTCCACTACAGATTTCATTCCGCGGATGGAAAGTCCCAGCCCAGTGCCCACAATAGCAGATTCGCAAAGTGGAGTATTTCTTATTCGATCTTTACCAAACAGGTCCACGAAGCCTTCAGAGATTTTGAATACGCCACCATAGTCAGCCACATCCTGACCCATCAAGATCAGATCAGGGTATTTCTCAAGACTTTGTTTTAAGCCGTCAGAAATGGCATCTACAAAACGTTTGGCAGTTGTTTTCCTGGTTTTTGGGTGGATGACCTTTTGAGAGAATGGAGCAAACAAGTCTGACACTTCCATTTCTGTATGTGCTTCTACATCCGGTTGGTCAAATGCTTTTTTTACTGAGGCATTGATCTCTTTCTTAATTTTTTCTTTGACCTTATCCAGTTCCGTTTTAGTGGCTACTTTCTCCTTGAGTAACCACCTTTCGTAATTTTCAATCGGATCCTTTTTGGACCAGTATTCCATGAGTTCGTTGGGGACGTATTTGGTACCTGAAGCCTCTTCATGTCCGCGCATTCTGAACGTTCGAGCTTCGAAGATGACCGGGCGTGGGTTTTTTCGGATGTCTGCAACGAGGGGTTCTAGTTCGTTTAGAACCTCCAGAATGTTGTTGCCTTCCACGCTGACAGCATCTATTCCATAAGCGGGACCTTTTACGGTAAAGGACTCAAAGTTGAATTGCTCGTGGCTGGGTGTAGACAGTCCGTAACCATTGTTCTCGATGATGAAAATAACTGGCAGGTTCCAAACAGAGGCCACATTCACTGCTTCGTGAAAGTCCCCTTCACTGGTCCCACCATCACCACTAAAGACGATGGTCGCTTTTGGTTCGTTTTTTAGAAGCCTGGCGAGTGCTATTCCATCTGCTATACCAAGCTGAGGACCAAGGTGTGAGATCATTCCCACGATATTGTGAGCCTTGGATCCGAAATGAAAGGAACGATCCCGACCTTTAGTGAAGCCGTTGATTTTCCCTTGAAACTGCTCAAATAGCTGAGTAAACTCAACTCCTCTTGATGTGAAAACCCCCAGGTTTCTGTGCATGGGTAGGATGTATTCGTCGTTGGTGAGTGCCAGGGCAGCACCTACGGAGATGGCTTCTTGCCCAATTCCTGAAAACCATTTGCTAATCTTTCCCTGTCTGAGTAGAATTAGCATTTTTTCCTCAATGAGCCGTGGAGTTACCAGCTCGGAGTAGATCTCCAATAGTTGTTTATCGGTTCTTTTTTTGCGAACAAAATTCATCGGTTCTGTCTTTGTTTAGGGGTGTGATGTTTTTGGGTCCCATTTTGACGGGTGGGGTTAAAAAATTTGCCCAAAGGTATAAGGAATCTTATTTCTGCAGAATGTTTTTACCTTGCTTACCTCAAAAATCTTTAGTGATATGCAAGCCGCTCATGCCCCTTTGCAAAGAACCCAATAACTTCCACCTTTCATTGCCGACACATTCTGTAATTTTGACTCTTTATGGTTGACTACAAAGAACATAAACTCCCCAATGGCCTTCAGCTCATAGTGCATGAAGATCATGATACTCCACTGGTTTGCCTAAATGTCCTGTATAAGGTAGGCTCTAGAAATGAACTGCCACACAAAACAGGGTTTGCACATCTGTTTGAGCACCTGATGTTTGGTGGCTCCAAGAATGTACCCAATTTTGACGAACCCTTACAAGCTGTGGGTGGGGACAATAATGCCTTTACCAATACCGATATTACTAACTATTACATCACCGTGCCTTCGGCCAATGTGGAAACCGCCTTTTGGTTGGAGTCTGACCGAATGATGAGTTTGTCATTTGATCCGGAAGTACTGGAGGTGCAACGCAAAGTTGTGATAGAAGAATTTAAGCAGCGATACCTCAACCAACCCTATGGAGATGTATGGCTGAAACTACGACCAGTGGCATTTGAGAAGCATCCCTATCGTTGGCCCACTATCGGTAAGGAGATCAGTCATATTGAGGAGGCCACCATGGAGGATGTCAAGAGTTTTTTTGAGACCCACTACCATCCTGGTAATGCCATCCTGGTCCTGGCAGGAGATATTACAGAAGAAAAAGCATTGGAACTTACCACCAAATGGTTTGGACCAATACCTGGCAAGGATCAGCCAGTGGCTTCCGTGGAGCAAGAGCCACAGCAAAAAGCTGCCCGCAAAATGGAAGTTAAAGCCAGAGTACCTGCGGATGCGCTGTACAAAGTCTTCCACATGCCCGGACGAATAGGCAAAGAGTACCATTCCGCTGATTTGTTGAGTGATTTGCTGGGAAGAGGTAAGTCATCCATACTGCATCAGCAGCTGGTTAAGAAAAACCCGATGTTTTCGGGACTTTCTGCACATGTGACTGGAAGTTTAGACCCTGGACTTTTTGTGATTTCAGGCAAGTTGTTGCCAGGAGTTCAAATAGCAGATGCAGATGCCGAACTAACCCAGCTACTTGCTTCAGCTCTTGATACACTGGAGGAAAAGGAAGTGGAAAAAGTGAAAAACCAGGCAGAAGCGACTACTGTGTTTGCTGAAGTAGACTTGCTCAATCGAGCGATGGGTCTGGCTTATGCTTCATTCCTGGGTGATATCGACCTGATCAATATGGAGCTCGACCTGATCAAGTCCGTAACGAAAGATGACATTGTAGCTGCTGCGAAAAAGATATTAAGAGAAGAAAACAGTACCACACTTTATTACTTGTCAGAAGAATGAAACCAAATATTAGAATTGGATACGGATATGATGTGCATGCGCTTGCTGAGGGTGTAGATTTCTGGATTGGGGGAATTAAAGTGCCACACACGCATGGTGCTTTTGGACATTCGGATGCTGACGTGCTCATTCACGTGATATGTGATGCACTCTTGGGAGCTGCCAACATGCGTGACATTGGCTTTCATTTTTCGGACAAGGATCCACAATACAAAGGAATAGATAGTAAAATACTTCTTCGCAAAGTGGTTGACTTGCTGAATGATGCCGGCTATGGCATTGTCAACATCGATGCGACGGTATGCTTGCAACTGCCCAAACTAAGCCCACACATTGAGGCGATGAAAAAAACCCTTGCGCAGACCATGGATATTCCAGTTGAAGATGTGTCCGTTAAGGCAACAACTACCGAGAAACTCGGTTTCGTAGGTAAGGAAGAAGGTGTGGCTGCACATGCGGTCGCATTGATATATAAAAAGTGATGCAAGAACGACCCAAGCTTAAACTCATAACAACACAAGATGGCTCTCATAGCCTGATGCGTGAGGACCTGAACGAAACCTACCATTCGTTTCATGGAGCGATGGGTGAGTCAAAGTATGTGTTCATTGAGCAAGGTCTTGACTGGAGAGCACAGCAAGGAAATTCGGAATCACTGAAAGTGTTCGAAGTAGGATTTGGTACCGGATTGAATGCTTATTTGGCAGCAGAGTGGGCCGTGAAAAAAGAGGTGACCATTGAATTTCATTCAGTAGAACCTTTTCCTGTTCCTCGGGAACTATACGAGCAATTCAATTATGCACAGAGTGAGGAAGGCAATCAGCTTCTGCAAAAGCTTCATGACGTTCCCTGGGATAGTTTACAGAATATCAATGACCACTTTTCTTTAGTCAAATACACCTCAACGTTGGAGGAATTTAGGTCGTCCTTAAAATTTGATCTGATCTTTTTTGATGCTTTTGCACCAAGCAAACAGGCTGAAGTCTGGAACCTGGAAAACCTCCAAAAATGCTTCGAGATGACCAATGCTCGTGGATACTTAACCACTTACTGCGCCCAGGGCCAGTTCAAGCGCAACCTGGCAGCAGCGGGCTATGAAGTAGAAACGCTGAAAGGCGCCATGGGCAAAAAGGAAATGGTAAGAGGGTTGAAGTTTTAAGTTCTAGGTTTTAAGTTTTAGTAGATCATACATAGAACTTAAAACTTCCAACCTAAAACCTAGAATCTAAGATGCTTCGGCAATTCAACTTCCTTCCCTGGCTCATCAGGAACCGGCGCTTGTCTCTGAGGCTTGATAGGAATCAGCCCGGTCCAGATAGGTAAATCTTTTTCGCTTTCTTCATGACTTGGTGGGCCTTGCCGGCACTTGGCTGAGGCCTCATCTAATGAGAAACGAATGGCAGTGGTTTTGGCCATTTCTTTTAGTGTCATTGGTTTCAAGTAATCCCAGCTGTTGGGAACCATTTTTTCAGTCAGCGCTTTGAAAGCCTTGAATTTCTCGTTCTCATCTTCAATCAACTCACCCTTGGCAAAGACAACTACCGACCGATAATTCACTGAATGGTGGAAGGCCGTTTTGGCTACTACCAGTTCATCCGCGAGCATCACACTCACGCATGCCATCCGTCCATCACTGAGAGTGCGCATCAGGTGGGAGCCAACTGATCCGTGCAGGTAGATGTAATTATCCAGACGCACGAAGGATTGAGGAATGCTGAAGGGTAGGTTGTCTTCCGCATAGCTAACGGTGCAAAAAAGGGCTTCATCCAGGATGCTGTAGATGGTCTCATCGTCATAGTGCGCACGCTGATTGGCCATGCGGCTTGGTATGGTCTTAGGCGTTTTTCGATTCATATTTATTGTTTTTGATCAATCAAATGTAGAGATTCATCGGACTATTGAGTTAGTCCACTTTTTAAATACTGACTAGTCCACTTATGTTAATTGAATTACTAAAGATCGATCGGCAAAATACTGAGGAGCCACTGTTTCGCCAGTTGACATTGCAGATTACGGACCTGATCAAGACGGAAGTGATCAAGCCGGGCTATGCCTTGCCAGGAACACGTAAGCTTGCGGAGCAGTTGGGGTTGCATCGGCAGACGGTAGTATCGGCCATCGACCAATTGGTAATCGAGGGTTGGTTGGAAACCACCCCTGGAAGAGGAACTTTTGTGGCGGAAAAAATAGATACTACACCGGTTGAATTCGCCTCACAAAGTTGCGGGAAAGGTCAGGCACCGCATTTGAACATTCCTATTACGCTGCAGCGCGATTTACACCTTACTACTCAGCGATACCATTTGGATGATGGCCTTCCAGACCCGAGATTGGCACCTTCTGGTGAATTGGCCAGAGCCTACAAATCATATCTCACAGGTGGCAATGCCTACCCGCGATTCTCCTACGGTGATACCAAAGGACAGCTATATCTGAGAAAACAACTTTGTGACTACTTGCAGGAAACTCGAGGGATGCAGGTGTCCCCAGATCAAATCCTCATTACCAGAGGCGTTACGCAGGCGCTGTATTTATGCATCAATGGTTTACTAAAACCTGGCGATAAGGTGGTCGTAGGCGAATTGAACTGGGAGTCTGCCAATGCCAACTTTCTCCACCACGGCATGGAATTGATTAAAGTACGTGTAGATGAAGAAGGTCTGGACGTTGATCACCTGGAGGAGCTGATGAGCCAGAATGAGATCAAAATGGTGTACGTCACGCCACACCATCAGTATCCAACCACGGTGATCATGCCAGCAGCGAGACGCATCAAGTTGATTCAGCTGGCCAGAGCTTATGGGGTTTACTTATTCGAGGATGATTATGACTATGACTTCTATTATTCTGCACATCCCGTGATGCCATTGGCTTCAGCCGAAAATGGTCATTATGTCTTGTATGCGGGATCCTTTACTAAGGCGATTTCACCGGTCTTTCGTGTTGGCTATCTCGTGGCGAATGAGAATCAAATAGACTACCTGGCACGAATACGTAGAATGGTAGACCGGCAGGGTGATGGACTGTTGGAGTTGGCTATTGGTGATCTATTACATACAGGTGTGATCCAGCGTTACCTCCGCAAAAACAGAAAAATCTATCAACAGCGCAGAGACCACTTTGGCCAACTATTACTCAAATATCTCAGTGATTACGTTCGATTTAATCTACCTCTCGGAGGAATGTCTGTTTGGACCCACTTCCACAATCCAATAGATCTGAAAAAGCTTTATCACCAAGCATTGAAACGGGATCTATTCATTACCAGTGGAGAACAGATAGCTGGTGCGAAGTTCAACGCTACCCGATTGGGCTTTGCGTCGAGTAATGAGGAAGAACTAGAGGAGTGTGTAAGAATTTTGCGTCGACTACTGATTTCGTAAAGCTGCTTTCTCCTGACCATTGGCTCTCCTAAAATCAAAACGGAGTGACAGCCCATTGGCTTCTACATGGATTTGGTAATACTTCATAATGACTTCATTGCGGAAAAGCAGTTTTCCCGAGTGCGACTCGCCCGGTGGTATAGCCTGAAGCAGAAACATTTCAGAAGGAAGATACCGAAGCTCTTCTTTGGCCGATAGCTTGCTATCCTGTGCTGATGCAAAAGCCACATCACTGGCAAATAAACCAAGATCGGTTACTGCATTTCTGGTTTGATACTTGCGCTCATCTTTCCTGGTCCAGGTTTCTTTGTTGTGGTCTCGGATATCTGCAGAAGCATCGGCCACCACCAATACGGCCCCAAAGATGACCGAAGCTACCGCAAGTGTCCGTGCATTTCTCACTTTCTCCTGATAGAAGTATTCAATGTCTTTTTCTGATAAAACTCCCTCGGCAATAATCTCAGAGTCGGGTTCAAAATGTGTGGGACTCGTGTAGCTCATGAGCCGACGATCGTTGAGGAATACCGTGTCCTCGCTTTGATTGTCGATGTGCATCCAGAAGGTAACCAGTTGGTCGGTAGCCTTGACGAACTCCATGGTGTAGGAGACATCACCCACTTCTATAAATGATTGGGTATTGTCGAGCTCAGGTTGAAAATCTAGCGGTACTAGTTGGGAGTTGCAGGCAGCACAACTCAAGAGTACAAGGGAGTAAAAGAGTGGCTTCATGATTGGATTAAAACAATAATTGGGCCAGTTTCATCCAATGGAGCATTTTCAAGAAATCACAATCTCTACGGTTGCTCGATGAGCTATATCAACTTCATTTATAGCCCAAAAATTAGCTATATTTGAGCTATAAAAGTTGTCGATATAGCCCATGTTGTGGAATTGGAAGCGTCGTAATTGGCCAAACTTTAGTTTTTCAAGTGACCATCTTAAGAGTTATGAAAGAGAATTTCTTCGTAAAGCAGGCGAGCTTTCAGGTAGTCTAAAGCATATCAGTGAAGATGAGCACGAAAGTTTGAAGGTCGACCTCATGAGTAATGAAGCATACAAAACTTCAGAAATTGAGGGAGAAATTCTCGATAGAGCCTCTCTTCAATCTTCTATAAAACGACATTTTGGACTTAGATCAGATCATCGAAAAATACCTCCAGCTGAACATGGAATCGCTGAAATGATGGTAGATCTATATCGTACTTATGACAAGCCATTGACCCATGATCAGCTGTTTAAATGGCATAGTATGATTACGATTGGTCGCAGAGATTTGCTTGCTATTGGTAAATACCGAACACATGAAGACCCCATGCAGATCGTTTCGGGCCGAGTGGATTTACCTCAGGTTCATTTTGAAGCACCACCATCCAGCCAGGTTCCAAAGGAAATGCAAGCCTTTGTGAATTGGTACAATCAAACGAAATCAATAGAGCCACTTACCAAAGCTGGGATTGCACATTTGTACTTTGAAAGTATTCATCCTTTTGAAGATGGGAATGGCAGGATCGGTAGAGCCATTTCAGAGAAAGTGTTATCTCAGAGTCTTGGAAGGCCTACATTAATTGCGATTTCCTCATTGATTGAACAAGATAAAAAGGCATACTATTCTAAGCTACAGAAGAACAGCTCAGATCTGGAAATCACGGATTGGCTGGAGTACTTCTGTGAGCTGGTTTTAAAAGCACAAGAATATACTCAGCGTATGATAGACTTTCTGATTGAGAAGAGTAAATACTACAGGATGTACGATCATGAATTAAACGAAAGGCAGAAAAAAGTAATTGATCGTGTTTTCAGGGCTGGAGTGAATGGTTTTAAAGGCGGATTGAGTGCCGATAACTATATGTCCGTAAGTGGAACATCTGCCTCTACGGCAACAAGAGACTTGCAAAAATTAGTCGATCTAGGAGCCTTGGTAAGGAAAGGTGAGAGAAAGGGAACAAGATATTATTTAACTATTGATCATCCTGTTGGGAACGCTCACGGACTGATCCCTTAACTTTCCTTTGACCTCTTTCTTCTTAAAGAAAAATAGAACCCAATCGCAACGAATAAGCCAAACACTCCTGCATATAGCCAGGATTCATGAAAGCCAATTTTGGCGACAAGATTAGTACCTACCAATGGCGCAAACATGAATGCACTCGCAAAGCCAACAGAATAAAGTCCCATGTAAGCTCCTTTGTTGCGTTTACCACTGCTATGGACTGTATGAGTAACCATAAACGGCATGGCAAAGATCTCTGCAAAGGAGATAATTACACATGCCAGGTAAAGACCAATCTTTGCATCAATGGTGAACAGACAGAAAAATGCCAAAGCATTCAAGACGGTACCAAAAACAATCAACCGGTGAATTGGTATGCGTTCACCGATTTTGTAGACCAGGATCATTTCAAAGAAAAAGACGATGAATCCATTCAGTCCCAGTAGAATACCTATTTCTTGTTCGGAAAGCTGGAATTGTTCTCTGTGATAGATTGGCCATGTGGTAAATAACTGGAAGAACATCATCGCAAAACCCATCACTAGTAGGATGAAGAGTAAGAACTGGTAATCCTTCCAGACGCTCCGCTCGGCCGGTTCTTCAATCGATTTGTTAGGAGTATTTCTTGGTTGTTTATGACGGAAGTAAAAGAAAAACACCAGACCGGCACTGATGCATGTAACTCCATCCGCTATGAATAGAGAGTCATATGATATGGCAGCTAACAGTCCACCGAGAGCAGGTCCGAAAGAAAACCCCAGGTTGATAGCCATGCGGTTGAGGCTGAAGGCTCTGGTTACATTCTCCGGTTTGGCATATGAGGCCACAGATATCTGATTGGCCGGACGCATCATTTCAGTCACCACACTCACACAAAAGATGAAAATTGTCAGCGGATAGAACTCTTTGACTTGAGATAGCGCAAAGAACAAGCAACCACCACCTATCAGGCTAAACGTCTGTATCTTAAAATTGCCGATCTTATCAGTGAGCCAGCCACCAAGGAAGGAACCACATATGGCTCCTAGTCCGAAGGCGCTCATCACCCAACCAGTTTCCACCAGTGTAAAACCAAGAGAGCTGGTCAGGTACACGCTCAGAAAGGGAATGACCATGGTGCCACTACGGTTGATCAGGATGACCAAAGCGAGCATCCATGCGGCAGGTGATAGTCCGCCAAATGCATTTTTGTATAGATTAATGACGGACTTCATCTCATTGCTTATCTATTCATCAAACCTGACACTCTGTTCATTTAAGCGTTGGCCTAAGCTACTGCTATTGGAGAAATTGAAGAAACCCGCCACAGAGATTTCTTCATCATCCACCAAGATATTGGTCGGCAGGTTTGCAGGAGGTGTGGCAAACAATGCTCCGAACCCTTCTGGTCTGTTGGCTTCTTGCTGCAGTCTGGTTAGAAAGAACCACGCCTCTGGTGAAATTGCATGTAGTTCCAGATAGAGTGAATCGGCTTTTTTACCAATCGTGTTGTTATCTATCTGGAAGTATGGCTCTCCATCCAGTGGATACCTGGAGACTCCTCCATCGTTCTTCTCGCCATCTAAAATGACCGATAAATGATCTCCACTCATCTCCACTTTGGATTCATTGATAGTGAAGGTGCCATCATTATTCGCAGCAATGGTATCAGCCACATCATAGTTTGGAATAAAGTTGCCATTAATATCTGATAGGAATGGGTTTGCAAAAGTCCTGATGGGAAAAATAAACGGAATGCCATCTCCATTTCCTTCTGAAAACGAAGCGTCAAAGAATAAATAGATCTGTTCAGGTTCACCGAGAAACTTACCATTTCTCCAGGCTTTTAACCAATAGGCATCACCAACGCCATCTGGATCTAATCCGTAGAATTGACTGTAATAGTAAGCCGGCCCGAACGCAGACTTAGGTTCATAAGTATAAGTGATGCTGTCGATGCTCACATGCCTTGGGAGTGTCGCGGATGCGCCATAGGTGTGTCCATCATAGTCTATTTGGAGGTAATAGGTCTCACCAGCCACTCCAAAGGTGTCTGGCGAGTTGTAGATGTATTCGCCATTGTCCTGATCTATGAAGTCATAGCTATTGCCATTGGAATCCATCACACGTACAGAGGCGTCTGTGACTACTGGCGGTAGCTGATTATCATAATAAGGCTGGGTGGTAGTGAGCTTAATGGTGTGATCCCCGGGTCCTCTTGTGAGCCATGCGTCCACTACCAGATAGGTCTCAGTTTCATTCACTTTTACATCCACTATGGTTTCACAAGCGAAAAGAGAAAGTGCGGCTACAATCGATAGTATGTAATTAGATTTCATCAGTATCAGAACTTAAAGTTGTAAGAGATGCCCGGTATCAGAGCAGCAAAAATGGATACCTGTACCGCCTCAGTAGTGTAGGGCTGACCTTCCTGCGGCGTTTCTTTACCTTGTCGGAAGTAGATGGTGAATGGGTTCTGACGGGCATACACATTGTAAGCGGTGAACACCATACTGTGTTCTCCTCTTCGTGGTTTGCCATTGCGCTTCACATCTTTGAAGGTCCAGGTGGCGGAAACGTCCAATCGGTGACTGGGTGGTATTCGGCCAGCATTTCGCGTATCAATGGTGGATGCCAGATAGCCTTGCTGGGTAAATCGACCGTTCGGTGAGGTGAATGGTGTGCCGCTGATCACACTAAGATTGGAAGAAAGTGTCCACCATTTATTGAGCTCGTAGAAGGTGGAAAACGTGACATTGTGTAATTGATCAAATCGGGTTGGGTACCATTCATCACCAATGCCATCCACCTTCAACTCAGATCTGCCCAGGGTATAGCTTAACCAACCAGTGAAAACTCCTTTGTTTTTCTTGACATACAGTTCCAGACCATAAGCTCGACCATCTCCGGATAGCAGCTCGCCTTCTAATGTCTCGTTGAAAAAGAGGATGGCCCCATCAATGTAATCAATCTGATTTTGGTTTCGTTTTAGATACACTTCGGCGGAGGCTTCATAGGCATTGTCTTTGAAGTTTCTAAAGTATCCAAATGCTATTTGATGCCCGATCTGCGGCTTGATGTTGTTGGTCGTTGGGGTCCAAAGATCGAGTGGATTGGATGCCGTGGTATTTGAGATCAGGTGGATGTACTGTGCCATCCGATTGTAACTAGCCTTGAGCGATGAAGTGGGAGACAGCTGGTACTTCATGGAGAAGCGAGGTTCCAGGTTATGGTAAGTCTTTACTATGTCGCCTTGCTCTGTTTCTTCCACTGACTCTACTGGCTTTTTATAGCCAGGAATCGTGTCACCGTATGTAAACACCTTGGCTCCTCCCAGATAATTGAAATTGGAGTAGCGAAGACCTCCCTGCACCGTGAAATTGCCCGCTTTTTGCTCTAATCCCACATAAGCAGAGCTTTCCAAAGCACGTTTTTCGTCTAGGGAGATATCTATTTCTTCACCTACACTGACACCACGAGCTTCTGCAGGTTTGAACCGATAGAAGATAGCATCACCGCCAAAAGTCAACTCACTATTGGTATTGATGAAGTAGCTGAATTCTGGCTTGAGCTGATAGGAAATAATATTGGAGTCCCACTCAAACAGATCTTCGTCATCATCACCAAACGCCAGGGAGTAATCATAATCACTTACCAGTAAGGTTAGATTGGAAAACAGCTGGTCACTGAACAGGTGATTCCATCTCAAAGTGGCTGTCTTGTTTCCCCATGTAAATCCCTGTTGTTTGTCGAACATGAAGACATCCCGACCAAGATATGCTGAAAGGAAGATTCTGTTCTTGTCGTTATAGGTGTAGTTGGTCTTGAGTGTAAGGTCATAAAAGTATAGCTGTGCTCCATCTTGCAATGCTTCTACAAATGGTCTAAAAAGAACATCAGCATAAGATCTTCGTCCCGCAATAATGAATGATGCTTTTTCTTTGGCGATAGGTCCCTCTACCGCAAAACGGCTAAAAATGGTGCCGATTCCCCCACTTGCGGCATATCGCTTGCTATTTCCTTCTTTCATCCGCACATCGAGCACTGAGGAGATCCGACCACCATACTTGGCGGGTATCCCACCTTTGTACAATTTCACATCCTTGACAGCATCAGGATTAAATACCGAGAAAAATCCTAGTAAGTGAGAAGAGTTATAAACTGGAGCCTCATCAAGGAGAATAAGGTTTTGTCCTACGCTTCCCCCTCTCACATTAAATCCTGAAGCACCTTCACCTACTGAAGACACACCTGGCAATAGCTGGATGCTTTTGATCACATCTACTTCGCCCAGGAAGGCCGGTATCTTTTCGATCGTTTTGATATCCATCTCCTGCGTACTCATCTCCACTTCTGAGACATTGGCATCTTCGGCCCTGGCACTGACTACTACTTCCTGAAGTTGCTGACTTCCGGCCGAGAGCTCTACATCCAGCCGTTGATTGGAATTGAGGTTGATGACTTTGGTAATGGTTTCATATCCCACATATCTGAAGTCCACAGTGTACTCTCCTGGTGGTATGGTAATGGAGTAGAAGCCGTAGACATTGGTAATATTGCCACTACTCAGTTCTGTCACCACTACGGTAGCTCCAATGAGTGTTTCTCCGTTTTCGGCATCTTTCACATAGCCACTTAGCGTTAGTTTTTCTTGTGCCTGAAGATGAAATGAAAGACTTCCAACGAACAGGAGGGTTAGGTAAAAATTTTTCAAGAGCGGTTTGAGTTTAGATTGATCTTCGTAAAAAACGAGCATTGCCTAAAGAAGTTCTGTAATTCTGAAAAAATTCTCATGAAGAAAAGGTTAAGGACACAGCTGTCCACGTTTGAAGACTGAATCCGTTAGCATTTGTTACATAATAGAAAACAGAACCATGATTTACCCCTATACTGATGTATCTTGTGAGACATAACTATTTGCCAAACACTGTAGTGATTGGTGGGTTGGTTTAAGTATTGGTGTTTAAATAAACCACTTGACTTGAAGACTGTACTCTTAATTTTTTCATGCCTTCTCTTCCTTACTGTATTGTTTCCGCTGGTTCGTAATGACTACTGGGTGTTCCGAGTATTTGAATTTCCACGGTATCAGAAGTGGTGGATTTGTGGCATCCTGATGGCGGTAACTCTAGCCTATTTGTTTGATTCTAATGATATCTGGGTAGGTAGGCTTTTTGGCACCCAAACCCTGGTCTTTGTTTATCTCAGCTACCAGATCTTCCCCTTCACCCCATTTGCCAAAAAGCACTTGAGAGGCAACAAAAACCCCAATAAGCCGAACATCAGATTTGTCATCAGCAATGTGTATCAATACAACCGAAAGCAGCACAAGTTGATAGCTGAAGTTACCCGATATGAGAGTGAGCTGATGGTGTTTGTGGAAACTGACAACTGGTGGAAGGATCAACTCAAAGCAGCATTGAACGATCAGTATCCACATCAGGTGCTACGTCCTATTGACAATACTTATGGCATGTTACTCTTCTCCAAATTGCCAATTAAATCACATGAAGTCAGGTACCTGATTAAAGAGGGTATTCCATCATTTCGGTGCGTGTTGGAGCATGAGGTGGGTGAAATCACCTTTTTTGCGGTGCACCCTGAGCCGCCCGTTCCAGGTGAGAACCTGAAGTCTACTGCCCGTGACAAAGAACTGGCCAAAGTTGCCGAAGAAGCGAAACAGATTAAGGGACCAGTGGTAGTGGCCGGAGACCTGAATGACGTGGCGTGGAGCTTCACCACTGAGGAGTTTGTACACCAATCAGGTCTTTATGATCCCCGGCGAGGGCGAGGGATGTTTAGTACTTTTCATGCAAAATACCCTTTCCTCAGATGGCCGTTAGATCATTTGTTTTGTTCGAATCATTTCCAGCTCAATCGCATGCGCTGCTTGCGTAGCTGTGGTTCAGACCATTTGCCCATTTATGTGGATTTGGCTCTTGATCTAAAGGCCTAGTGCCTCAGCACCAGAGTAGTCTTTGTCGTAGCTATAAGCCCTCCAAATTCGAAACGGGGAAGCTGCTAGTTCAAACTGCCATGCCAATTCCTCATTGGGTGTAACTTCTATGATTAACCCCTGAACTCCAGACGCGATAAGCGTATTACCGTTAGGTAGTCTTTCTGCACCGGATAGTATTGGTGAGCTAATATCTGAGCTGACATACTGCCAAAGGACTTGGGGTGGATTATCGAATGATAAGTCATCTGGAAGAGCGATTTCAGTCACTGCTGATTCTAATTCAGCGTATTCGTTATTAAAGATCAAGAGGTTCCCTTTACCGGGTACATCTCCATCCAGAAAGTTTGGACTGTGTTGTTTAAATAAAATTCTTTCGCCCGGGCCATTCCATGTTTCAGGATTTCCAAATCGATAAACCAGGTCACCGTCAGAACCCTGTGCTTCTTCAGATGTGATGCTGTGGTCTATAACCCATATTTCGCTATACATACGTGCACTGATAAAGATCAGGTCATTTTCAGCATCATAATCTACGCCATTGCAATGCATGAATTCCGGCGTATCAGTGACATAATTGAGATTAACCTTTTGCGGGTTTTCAACCAGTTGGCCATAAGTAGTTGATGTTTCCACCTGATCCTGAATCAAATGATCCCATACATGCCATTCCCATACGATCTCATCGCTCTCAGGGTTGATTTCATAGATGGATTCCGTATTGAGCGTAGATGCTGTCCCTACATAACCTTTATCAATTATATCCTCTTGATTACGGACTTCCCAGACCATCACCAATATGTTGCCATTTGGTAGCACTTCCAGATCATGATGCTGTAATCCATCCAATGTTGATAGAGAATATTGCCAGGTCACATTTCTGTTGGGGTCCCTTATTACTACCTTTCCTCCATACCCACCTTGAGTAAATGGTGCCGGATCTATTTTATGTGCAGAAAGAAGCCTGCCATCTTCGAGCAATTCAGCATCATTGCCTAACTGTTCAGATTCCGTGAACTCCCAGGAAGCTTTCACCGTTCCGTCCTTTGACATGAGTCGAATGGTATTGCTTCCTAATTCATTTAGCAAAACATATCCTTCATAAGCCAGATCAGGATTGTATAGGATCAATTCTTCTGTGGCTGTTAACCCATTAGCATCATCTGGATCGTCTGCATTATCTACATAATTCAAGGGCCTATTGCAGTTTAGCTTGGATACCTCTGGGTTACCCAAACCATCACCATCATTGTCCAGATACCAGGTTTTCTGACAATCACTATCGTCTGGATCATCACCATTAAGCACATAACCCTCAGGCTCATCACAGCTTTCTATAGAAGTGTCAGGATCACCTAAGCCGTCATTATCTGAATCTAAAAACCAGGTTGTTGGGTTTTCACAGGAAGAGTCTCCCATTGAGTCATTGTCATCATCACCATTATCTACATAGCCGGTGGGTTGATCACAGTCTTCAACAGTCATGTCAGGATTCCCTTTACCATCTCCGTCAAGATCTTCAAACCAGGTTCTTTGGACGCATGTCTCATTGTCTTGACATGCTGTGAGTAGGAGGCTCAGGACAAATCCAAAAAGGAGAGAATATTTAGTCATTAGTAACTGTACGGGAAGTTTGATGTGGGTAAGTTAGTTAATCTGCTGGGAAAGGAATATACGTTTCGTCTCCCGGAACTTTGGGAAATCGCTTGTTTTGCCAGTCTTCTTTTGCTTGCTTTAGCGTCTCCTTGTTGGTAGCTACCCAGTTCCAGTAGATCAGTCGTTCTTCCTCAAATGGCTTTCCTCCGAAAAGAAAGAGATGTGTGCCGGCGTACATTGTGAGGCTACATGCATCTTCAGATTTAGATACCAGCATGCTGCCAGCATCCACATGATGCTCACATGCCTGAATAGATCCTTCTACAATGCAGACACCAATTTCACCTTCCAATTGTCCCTCAATATTTAGCTCAAAGTCCTTCTCCGCTTTTACTTCCACCATGAATAAGTCAGAGTGGACAGGAAGTGGGGATTCGTGTCCAAACCCTTTTCCTGCCACCAGCACAAATTGAGCAGATTGATCCGACCAGGCTGGCAAGTCAGAACGATCTACATGATGAAACTCCGGTTCCATGAACTCCTTTTCCTTTGGGAGAGCAACCCATATCTGATAACCATGGACCCTGTGCGTCTGTCCATTTCGCAGTTGCTCAGGTGTTCGCTCAGTATGGGTCACTCCCTTACCGGCAGTCATCCAGTTAACTGAACCCGGTTTAATGACTTGCTCAGTACCCATACTGTCCCGGTGCAATATTTCACCTTCCAGCAGGAACGTCAGAGTAGAAAGGCCCATATGAGGGTGCTGGTCCACATCCAGATACTTTTCTGGACCCATAGTGCTGGGACCCATATGATCGATAAAGATGAATGGACCCACCATTCGTTTTTTGCGAAACGGTAGCAAGCGACCTACCAGAAAGTCACCGATATCCCGACTTCTTTCCTCAATGATTAAATCTGAATTGGACATGAACGTATACGTTAGTGAATTAAGTTAAGCAACCTGATTCGCTACCGCAATGTTCTTGGTTTATTCATTTCTCAGGTTTTCTGCCGGATTTACATGAGCGGCTTTCAACAGTTGGCCGACAATACTCAGAGAGAGCGTGATTAGCATAATGACAATGGCAAGAGCAAACGGGACCCAGTCTGTGGGCTTGGGATCGGGATAAATGCTTTGTATCATCGAATTGATCAATAAATATCCTAATGGGGCCCCAACTACAAACCCAATGATAATCACCCACAAATACTGTCGGGAGGCAACTCGAATGATTTCGGCGAGCTGTGCACCAAGAATTTTTCGCACACTGAATTCTTTAAGTCGACTCTGGATATTGAAGGATAACAAGCCAAACAATCCGAGACATGCCAGTATGATTGCTACAACGGAAATGAAACTAATAATAATGATGTTACTGTCCATTTCGTTCATGAATTCATCGTATGCGTTCATTTGAATCACACGATCGTACGGATCATTCGGTGCTATGGACAGCCACGCGGCTTTCAGCTGTTCATCTAGTTTAGATAGACTACCAGCTGTTGATTTAAAAACCGCATAGTGGTATTCTTGCTCGGGAACCACTCGTACTACAGCCGGCAGCATCTGATCATAAGCAAACCAGACCTGATACTGAAAGTTTTTCACCACCCCAACTACAGTATACTTCGTGCTATCAATTGTTAGTTTTTGGCCCAAAGGATCTGACCAGTCCATTTTATCAACCATGTGTTGGTTGACGAGAATTTCCCGATTTACCTGATCATCTAGTTGATCATTGATCATTTGTCCTTCAACGAGCTGCATGTTCATCAGCTGTGGGTACGAAGGGGATACGCCCATTACCACTGATCGGATTTCTGTATCGAGGTGCTTGATGGACTTTACGTCAAAATCTTGGGTGAAGTGGCCGCTCGAACCAACCATTTCTTTCACATTGGTATTGTGATCTGCAAACTCCCGAAGCGCAGCATACTGCGAAAGATCGTTCACCCATACACTCAGAATGTCTTCACCATCGTAGCCCCAGTCCTGGTTCTTTAAATGAATGGCATTGTCGCTAAAAAGAAAGCAGGAGACCACCGTACAGAATGCAAATGTGAGCTGAAAACCAAGGAGAATTTTACTAAAAAGGTTGCGGCTACCAAACTTGGTTTTGCCTTTGAAGATGCTCACAGGTTGAAATCTGGAAACATACAGTGCAGGGTATAAACTGGAAATGAGTCCAACGAAAAGCAAAATACCCAGAAAGAATAGCATCATCAAAGGAATAGAGGCAAACCGAAAAGGTACGGTGAAAGGCAACACACTGTTGAACCCAGGCATAAACAGGAAGTAAGAAATCAAACTGCCCATGATCAATGCCAAGAAGACTTGTAGGAAGTTTTCTATTAAAAACTGGATGGTAATCCCTCGGCGTTCACTTCCCATGACTTTTCGCAAGGCGATTTCCTTGAGCCGTTTGGTGGAGGAAGCCACCGCAATGTTCATGTAATTGAAACATGCTAGTACTGTGAGGAGGATAGCGATGACGCCAAGAGCAAGCTGTCCGGATGGATGCGAGCTACCCGCCACTGGGCTGATAATCTCAAAATTTCGCTGAGCAAGTTCGTCCAAAGAGATCAAGTCAAAGTTCTGGACCTTCCACTCTGGATCGTAAGAGTTTTGAATCTTTACGTATTCTGCCATTTCAGACTTCAAAACATTTGGGTCTGATCCATCACTGAGTACTATAAAAGTGGCATCAGTCAGATAGGACCAATCTAATTTTTCCACAAGTTGAAGATCCTCAAAGTTGGCCATGGGTAACATGAAATCGAAACGGATGCTGGTGTTATATCGGTATTTATCCAGAACGGCCCCAACGGTGAAGGTCTTCACACGACCGTTATTGAACTTGAGTGTGAATTGCTTTCCTATTGGATCTTCATCAGCAAAATACTTTTCTGCCATGTTGTAAGAAATGACCAATTGATCTTTTAGGTCAAGGGTGCTATGGTTTCCGCTTAGAAAGTCATAGTCCAATTGTGAGAGATATCCAGGATCAACAAAAGTTAGTAATTCGCTGAATACCTTATCAGTATACTTCACATTGGCATACTGAAATTCTATCCGAAACATGTCTCTGACTTGCGGATGGTTTGCTAAAAGAGCAGGCCCAAGAGCAATGGGCGAGTCGCCCCAGGTGTTGAGATTGCCCTCTTCGCTTTCTACCTGATTGACGACCTGATAGATATTAGCAGCGTTGGAATGGTATCTATCCATGTTGCGCTGCATGTCAATGAAAATGAACAAGGTGATCAGGCAGCCTAAGGCTAGCGCGAGTCCAAGAATGTTAATGACCGATGTGGTCCAGTTTCTGGTGAGGTTTCGATAACCGGATTTGAGGTAATTAGTAAACATAGGGATTGAGTTTGATCTTTGATTGATTGATTGAGTCCTTTTAAAATTTGACCATCGGCAAAAACGGACGACATCCCAAACAAATTTCCGTTTGGCATAGCTGACGCCTTTTTCTTCTATTCTACGGTCAAAGAGTTCGTAGATATCTCCTTCGATTTCCTCTAATAGATCAGGATGGCAATACCACCTGAGAAATTTCTCTGCCCAATGTGGAGGGTTGATCATGAGGAGAAGTTGAATGAAATGTCAGGGATATTTTTGTACAGTCGCATGCGATAGCTCATGGACTGATCAAGTACGGCTTTGCCAGCTTGAGTCAAAGTGAAGTATCGCTTGCGCCGACCACCTCGCTCCTGAGTGGCACCACCCATCCAGGATTTTAGAAAACCCTTGGTCTCTAGTCTCTTGAGCACTGCGTGTACAGCACTCACATTGAGGTCTCTTCCAGACTGAGCTTTGATTTCGTCCATTATAGACACCCCATATGCTTCGTCATGAAGCGACCCTACAGTCAAAAGAATTAGTTCTTCGAGTTCTCCTAAATGCTCTCCTTTGCTCATGGATGCTTGTTTTATTTGTTATACAAACGTGAATGTAATGTATTAGTTGCTGTTTTGTATAACTAATTGTAAAAGAAATTTATAAGCCAACTTTAAACCGACTGGTAGGGTATTTGTCTAAGGGTTCGTTATACATTCATACAACACAAAAACACTTAAGACATGATTTACCTTTGGCACAACAGCAACACCGGGATTTACGAAATGGGGAATGAGCAGAATATGAAAATTGAGCTAGCAATGCATCAGGTGACTATCGTTCATGAGTTTGAAGCAGATGAACAGCGATTTGCCGAGAAGATTTTGACCAACTTAAACAGGGCTGCGGGAGAAAAGAGGTATTCGCTGGCAGTGGCTTAAGCCTCAACCCCAGCCCATTTTTTCTTCAAGTCCTCCACGATCATCTCCGCATGTACCCTGGAGTTTTCAATGAACCAGATATTGGTTTTCAACCCTCCGCAGATCACACCGGCGAGATAAACGTTTTCCACATTGGTTTCCATGGTTTCATCATCGTAATGTGGAGTCATAAATTCATCTGATCCGATTTCTACACCTACTTTCTTCAAGAAACTAAAGTCTGGCTGATATCCAGTCATGGCTAATACAAAATCATTCTTCAGAGTCTTAGGGCCTTCTGGAGTGATGATTTCTACTGATCGTTCTTTGATCTCCGAAATGCTCGACTGGAAGTATGCCTTGATCGATCCTTCTTTGATGCGGTTGTCAATATCTGGTCGCACCCAGTATTTGACTCTTGGATTGATCTCTTCTTCGCGGATGACCATGGTTACAGACTTGGCTCCTTTGCGCCATGTTTCCAATGCCACATCCACTGATGAGTTGGCAGCACCTACCACGATCACATCCATGTCATAATAGGGGTGCGGCTCGTCGTAATAGTGTTTCACTTTTGGCAGCTCTTCTCCCGGCACGTTTAGTAAGAATGGCAAATCGTAAAAACCAGTGGCAATCACAATGGCCTTTGCCAGGAACTCTCCCTTTGAAGTGGTGACTTTATATAAATCATCGATTTTGTCGATCGCACTCACAGACTCATATAGCCTTGTATTGAGCTTCCAGGAGGAAGCGACGCGTCTAAAATACTCCAGTGCTTCGGCCCTTGTGGGTTTAGGATTATGTGAAATGAACGGTACTTCCCCAACTTCCAGTTTATCCGAAGTACTGAAGAAGGTCATGTTCTTCGGGTAATTGTACAGCGAGTTGACCAGGCATCCTTTGTCAACAATGACATGACTCATACCAGCCTTTGTTGCCTCTATTCCACATGCGAGCCCTATAGGTCCGGCTCCAATGATCAAGATATCTGTTGGTTTAGTCATTACTAATTCTCCGTTTATTTATTCTTCTAAAGATTGAATTGAGGGATGATTTATGTTTTGACCACCCCTTCGCCACTCCTTATTTAGGAGGGGTTGGGTCCTTTAATTCTTGTTTGTTATTAACCTGCTCATAACCCATACCCGACCATTCATTTACACTTCACAGTTTCAAACGGGGTAATTACAAAATCAAGGCTAATGTCGTGGGGCTCAGCAAAACTAAAGTGATCAAACAAAGGTCCCAAAGTAACCCCAACTTTCAACAAGCCTGGTGCCATTTCTGTTAGTAAGCGATCATAATAGCCTTTACCATAGCCTACTCTATTGCCGGATTTATCGGCAGCCAATAGTGGAATGATGACCATATCGACCTTGCTCATCTCAGCTACTATACCATTAGTGGGGGTGGGTATGCCAAAAGCATCATTTTCAAAAATCAGCTCTGGAGAATACATGAAGTGAGACATGGTCTGTTTCTTAAAATCGGTAGCTGAGACAACCACTTCCACCTTTGCCTGAATAAGCTGTTCAATCAAAGGCCAGGTATTGACCTCTTTGTTACGGGTGATAGGTAGAAAACAATGAGCTAGTTTCACCTTTTGTTCTAAGCACCAATTGAGGCTTTGCTTTATCAAAAGTGCATTGCGCTCTTCGAATACACGATCAGACAGCAAGCGTCGGTTAAAAAGAACTCCTTTTCTTATTTTAGATTTAGCATCAGACATTTAGGCATCATGCAGTACATGGAAGCGGAAATCAAACGCGTCGAATTTCTCAAGTAGCTCCTGGATAAATTCAGGATGATTCAGATAGAAATTTAAGAAATTATCATGTCGCTCCTGCAAGCCTCCATTTGGAAAAAGCTTATCCTTGATGTTGTCTATCTGAGACATGGCCGTTTCGTTGTTGTTTTCCTCGGCTTTTTTCAGTCGCTTGGAGATGTTGTCCAGAGATTTGAAGCCTTTAGCACCCTCTGCTCCAATGAACCCAGTGAGTGAGCCATCAATAGTTTCGGCCTTGCTCTTTATTTTTTCAAATACTTTGGCCAATTCAGCACGCTCTTCCTCCAGGCCAAATCCATTCTCACCGTGCTTTTTGAGGTATTCTTCTTTGAGTACATGTGCGGATTTGAAAATATCCTTGCTCGTCAGGTTGAGCTTCTCCACTTTTTTCTCATTGGCCTTGTTCACGATCATGCTGAAAACTCGAGGTAGCAACGCCGGGAAAAAGGTCTTGTAATGATCGAAAACCCCTTTGAGCTGCAGCCAATAGGCCACCTCAGCAGGTCCACCGCAGTAAGCGAGGTTCGGCAAGATCGTTTCCTGATAGAGTGGTCGCATGATCACATTGGGGCTGAAACATTCTGGATTGGTCTTAATCAATGCCTCCATTTCGGCAGCTGAAAAGACTTTGTCCGTATTCAATACTTTGAATTGGTCGCCTTCTTTCACGATCCGTTCGCGAAGACCTTTTTCCATGTAGAAAAAATTAATCTCCCGGCTGAAGGCCTGATTCTTGTACCCTGCGGCATCCAACTCCTGAGATTTTTGTTCTACCAGGCCATTAGAGGTATTCTCAAATATCTCTCGCTCAATAACCGAACTAAAGAGTCGCTTGAGTTTGGGGTTGTCTGCATCAAGGACGACCAATCCCTGATCACCGAATAGTTCATTGACATAATACCGTACTGCGTCCGCGAGCGTATCGTGATCCAAATAGGCTTGTTCAAAAAGCGGAACTTCTTCAGGCAGCTGATCGATCACACTGTTCAGTGAATGAGGTTTCATGCGCCCCACTGGACCTTTCTGATCCGTTTCCCACTTATAGTCTTTACCAAAAAGGTGGAAGTGACTTATTTCCTCCAGGTCGTGATCTTCGCTGGCCATCCAGTAGACCGGCACAAAATGGTAATCTGGATATTTAGCTTTCAATGCTTTGCAGGCATTGATCACTGTCACGATTTTGTAGATAAAGTAGAGCGGACCGGTGAAAATATTGAGTTGATGCCCGGTTGTTACCGTAAACGTTTTGTCATTTCCCAGGCTATGAATGTTGAAATCGACCGCTTCGTGGTTGTCCAAGGCACCGTATTGCCTGTTTAAGACATGCACCAGTATGGCGCGGTGGTCATCAGATAACCTTCGGGTTTTGATCAGCTCATCAAAATTCTCAATACTCGGAAAAGCATTGTAGAATGGTTTAAGAGCGTCTTGTTGATTGATATAGTCTAGAAAAATCGGAGCAAAACACTCCGTTTCATCAAAATTTACCGTTTCTAATTTCATCAGCTTTTGTCCTGATCGTTGGCTATTAAAGGTTATTCTACTGGTGTACCATAGAGATCAAAAGCACTGGCACTGTCTATCTTAATATTGGCAAAGTCACCGATCCTCAAGTAGTGTTTGTTGGCGTCAATGAGTACTTCATTGTCTACTTCAGGAGAGTCGTGTTCTGTTCTGCCTATAAACTGCCCAGCTTCTTTTCTATCTATTAAAACCTTAAAAGTCTTACCCACTTTTTGGTTATTGATCTCTTCGGAAATATTTTCTTGTATCTCCATAACGCGTTCGGCCCGCTGAAGTTTGATTTCTTCCGGCACATTGTCTTCCATGGTGAATGCGTGGGTATTGTCTTCGTGTGAGTAAGGAAAAATACCAAGTCGCTCAAATCGTGATTTCTCTACGAAATCAAGCATATCCTCAAATTCTTTCTCTGTTTCACCAGGATGACCAGCTATCAATGTGGTGCGGATAGCAATCCCGGGTACTTTTTCGCGAATGGTATTGAGCAGGCGTTCGGTTTTCTCACGAGTAGTTCCCCGTCTCATGATTTTGAGCATCTCTGTACTTCCATGCTGAAGCGGGATATCCAGATAGTTGCAGATATTGCTACGCCTGGCCATCACGTCCAGGATATCTTCTGGAAACCCTGTGGGAAATGCATAATGAAGACGAATCCATTCCAGTCCGTCTACATCAGCTAATCGGTCCAATAGCTCAGCAAGATTTCTTTTTTTATAGATATCCAGCCCATAATAGGTAGAGTCTTGCGCGATCAATAATATTTCCTTCGTGCCATTTCTAACCAGGGATTGGGCTTCCTTCACTACTTGCTCAATTGGTTTGGATACGTGCTTGCCCCGCATGATTGGTATGGCGCAAAAGCTACATGGCCTATCACACCCTTCAGAAATTTTGAGATAGGCATAGTGCTGATCCGTGGTTACGATTCGCTCACCCAGTAGCTCATGCTTGTAATCTGCCTTGAATTTTTTTAGAAGTAATGGGAGTTCCATAGTGCCAAACCAGGAGTCTACCTGCGGAATCTCTTTTTCCAGATCTTCACGATAGCGCTGCGATAAACATCCGGTCACATATACTTTTTCTACAATACCCTCTTCTTTAGCATCCACATACCTCAGAATGGTATCAATGGATTCTTGCTTGGCATTGTCAATAAACCCACATGTGTTAATAATCACAATATTGGAATCATCCTTCATCGACTCATGTGACGCATCTATGTTGTTTCCTTTGAGCTGAGTGAGCATTACCTCAGAATCCACCAGGTTTTTGGAGCAGCCCAGTGTCACAATGTTCACCTTATCTTTTTTGATCTTTTTCGTCTTCACTTCACGTCCTTTAGAATATTCAACCGGCAATTAAGCCCCTACTTGTATTTTGGCAAACCACTGAAAGTAAATAAGTTACGCCAAATCCTTTCTTGAATTATTTCAACTTAGTTGATAATCTGCAAAGCTAATACAAATTGAGCCCGATAATAAGTTCAATAGTTATCGGTTATTATAACTTTACGGCCATTCTGAAAATATGCGAAAAGGGTTTTTCATTATTGTGGGTGTGTGGTTGGCAATAAGCTGCCAGGAGATCAAGGATTGTGAGCTGGAGAGTAGCAGAGAATTTGCCATCGTACGGTTTTATCGTGCAGACACCTCTGTACAAGTTACCAAGGAGGTTGCTTTTTCCCTGGTTACGGATCCTCAGAGTGAATATTATATTTCCAGCACGGCAGATACCATCGACGATGACACGGTGAGAGTAATGGGATTGTGGTTAAATCCTCAGGGTACAGAGGTGAACTATGTGATGACCACAGATTCAATCGACTATGAGTTGAAAATCCTTTATACTCCGCATTTGAGAATTTACTATGACGAATGTGATCCAGTATATAGTTTCAAGCTGGATTCGGTGTACAGTCCCAATTTTGATTCGGTGGCTATCGCCAATCGTGTATTGGATCTCGCGGTACCAACCAACGTGGAGGTTTATTTCTGATGAGAAGGTTAAAAGAAACCATATTGATCTTTTGCTTACTCCTATGGGTGTATGACTTGAGTGCACAGGGTTTACAAGGGAGAGTCAATCAGATACAGGGAGCAACCGGCAGTAAGTCTTCCAATCAGCCACGATCCATTTCCGAATTGCGAAAGAATAGGGTGAAAATCCCCAGAGATTGGAAGCCATCCATGCTCAAGATCAACTATGACATGGTACCAGCATTTTCCTCTGTATTTGGAGCTGAACGGACTGGGCAGGCATTCCAGGCAAGTATTGATTTTGACCAATTCTTTTTCACCGCTGAGTATGGGCAGGAATCCACAAGAAGAGGTGAAACATTTGATTACCGAAGTGATGGTACTTATTTCAGTTTTGGTCCGGAGGTCAATTTCTTAAGACTCAACACCGAAGGGCATGGAATCATCTTTGGCCTGCGCTATGGACATGCGGAGTTTAGTGATCAGCTCTCTTTTACCAGAGACTCTACTTATTTTGGAGGACCTGACCCTCAATTGATCTCCAATGGGAACCCCAACCTCAAAGCCAACTGGATGGAGATGACACTGGGTTTAAGTGCTAAAGTCTGGAAAAATCTATATATGGGCTATACCGTGCGGTACAAGGTGCTCAGACATGTGAAAGGAATCGGAGATATGGCGCCTTATGATGTGACAGGTTTTGGATTGTACGAAGACAATACAGGCGTTCGGTTCAACTATTACGTTGGCTGGGCTATCCAGTTTAGAGAGAAATACGAAGAGCTTCCTCCAGAGGCTAAATGAACCTTATCTCATGAAACAGATCGCCAAAATCTTTATCCAGTAGTTCTTTCACCTTCTCCTTATTATTATTTAGCTCTTGCTTGAGTGGAGCCGAGGTGAGCTTCACAAACAGGATTTTATTGGAAATGTACAGGTTGCTGGTTCTTGAGGCAATCGGTTTTCCAACCAGCTCGCCCCATGATTCAGCTAGTAGCTTTTCCCGATAGCGGCTATCAAGTTTCTCGTTAACAAGAAACTTCCTAAACGCATTGGTAAATGAATTGGATTCTTCACTCATCTTAATTCTCCATCTTCAATTTCAAAAAAGCTCACTTGATCTTTTCCCTCAAAAAAGGCGCGCGACCGCTCTGCACGGGCATCAGTGATAAATATTTGACTAAATCTGGTTGAGTCAGTTAGCAAATTTACCAGACTTTCGATCCGTTCATCATCCAGCTTGTCAAAAATATCATCCAAAAGGAGGAGAGGATTGAAGCCCTTCAGTGATTTGAGGTAATCGTACTCGGCTAGCTTCAGAGCCAGGATGAATGATTTTTGTTGACCCTGGGATCCAAACTTTTTGATAGGACGTTCATTCAGTTTGAAAATATAGTCATCCTTATGCGCTCCCAATGTGGTGCGCTCCAGTATGATGTCCTTTTCGAGCGCCTCTTTGAACTGGCTTTCAAAATCCTCTTTCTGCACACTCGATCGAAAGCTAATCACCGGAAGCTCATTTCCTTGAAAGATCTGCTGATAATTCTCAGCAAAGTAGGGTTCGAAAGCTGCTATGAACTCATTCCGTTTTTCAGAAACAGTTCGGAAAAGTGGGACCAATGATTCGTCATAAACCGCTAGCAAGTTCTTATTAATATTTCTTCTACCCTGATTCTGCTTCAGAAAACTATTTCGTTGCTTGAGCAGACGCTGCATGGCCATCAGATCTTCCAGGTAATGTCTGTCATGCTGAGAGATCACACTGTCAAAGAATTTGCGCCGAACTTCACTACCTTCTTTGATGATCTCCGTATCATCAGGGGTGATTAGTACCGATGGGATCATGCCAATATGATCACTGAGTTTGTCCACCTCTTTGCCGTCAACCTTCACAATTTTCTTTTTGCCCTGCTCGAAATAACAGTTTACGGAATGCTCTTTCTTATTAATCTCCAATTTGCTATTGATAGCGAAAAAAGGCTGGTCGTAGCTGATGTTTTGCTGATCCACTGAGTTGAGTGCACTTCTCGTCATGGACAGGTAATGTAAGGCATCCAGTAAGTTGGTTTTACCCATGCCATTTTTACCTACTACACAGTTGATTCCGGCCGAAAAGGCGATGTTCAGCGCCTCATAGTTTTTAAAATGTGTGAGTTTCAGACTTAAGAGCTTCATAGATTTTGCTGCACGGCCTTTTTCGGTTAATTTCGCAAGGCTTGAAGAATACTGAAGGCGCAAAACTAAACATTAGATAGTAAGCTTATTTGCACATGGCAGCCAAATCAAAGACAAAAAAGGAAGAATTCAGCAAAGAGCAGTACATGGACTGGTTTGAGTCTATGTTGTTCATGAGAAGATTTGAGGAGAAAGCTGGTCAGCTATACGGTCAGCAGAAAATCCGTGGATTCTGTCATTTATATATAGGACAAGAGGCATGTGTCTCTGGTGCGGTATCAGCATTGAAAAAAGGGGACAAATACATTACAGCATATCGAGATCATGCACACCCGATTGCATTGGGTAGTGACCCGAAAGCCATCATGGCTGAGCTTTTCGGAAAGGTAACTGGTATCTCCAAAGGAAAAGGAGGCTCCATGCACATGTTTGACAAAGAGAATGGTTTCTTTGGAGGTCATGGGATCGTTGGTGGACAAATTCCGCTAGGAGCTGGAATTGGCTTTGCTGAAAAGTACAGTGGCACTGACAACCTGTGTGTATGCTACATGGGAGATGGTGCAGTGCGTCAGGGAGCATTTCATGAAGCGCTAAACCTGGCTATGACCATGAAACTTCCAGTGATTTTCTGTATTGAAAACAATGGATATGCGATGGGTACTTCTGTAAAGAGAACGTCAAATGTGACGGATCTTTACGTACTGGGTGAAGCATATGAGATGCCATCGGCGCCAGTTGATGCCATGTCAGTAGAGGCAGTACACCATGCAGTAGCTGAAGCCGCAGAAAGAGCGAGAAAAGGTGACGGACCTACATTGCTGGAGTTTAGAACCTATAGATACAAAGGACACTCTATGTCCGACCCTGCTAAGTACAGGACCAAGGAAGAGCTGGAGGAGTACAAGCAAAAAGATCCAATTGAGCAGGTTCGTGCTGTCATCTTAAAGAAAAAGTGGGCAACTGAGGATGAGCTTAAGGATTTGGATAAAAAATTAAAAGCTCAGGTACAGGAATGTGTAGATTTTGCAGAAGAATCTGACTGGCCTCCTGCATCTGACGCATACACAGACGTTTACGAAGAAGAAAATTATCCGTTCGTTACGGATTAATGCAAAAAGTATATCTTTGCGTCCTTAAAATTTTGATTTGAGAAATGGCTAACACAAAAACCAAGAAGGAAGAGGGGATCGACATACTCGAGGATCCAGATGTGCTTGCTGGCAGAGCTGAGGAGTTTTTCAACAATAAGAAGAACAAAAACCTCGTGTTTGGGATCGGAGGAGTAATCGCCGTGGCAATTTTGGCGTTCCTTGGATACAAATACTACATCACTGGGCAAAATGCAGAAGCACAGCAGGAGATGTTTCAGGCTGTATTCTACTTTGAAGCAGATAGCCTGGGTAAAGCATTGAATGGTGATGGAATCAACTATGGTTTTCTGGACATTATAGACAACTATGGTGGTACGGATGCTGCAAACCTTTCTAATTTTTACGTGGGAGCTACTTACCTGAAGCTTGGTAATCCTGACAATGCCATCAACTATCTGGAGTCTTTCAGTAGTGATGATTATCTGGTTCAAGCTAGAGCTTATGCTTTGATCGGTGACGCCCAGATGGAACTAGAAGATTATGCTGCAGCGGCATCTGCATATGATCAGGCTGCTAGTCATAAACCTAATAAGGAATACACACCTATCTATTTGCAAAAATTAGCTATTGCTCGGGAAAACCTGGGCAACTATGGAGAGGCTGCAAAGGCGTACGCTCAGATTGTAGAGGAGTATCCAAACGCTGCTTTGGTACAAGAAGCAAAGAAACACAAGGCCAGGCTACAAGGACTGGCTGCCGAATAATATTTAGAATTTTCAATAAAGAAATCTAAAGGGGTGAGCCAGTAAAGGATCATCCCTTTTTTTATTTTATGGCAACATCACTAAAAAGTCTAAGCGACAATAAGGTTTCCGGGATCAAGGACATTTCGGGTTACAAATTTGGAATCGTGGTATCTGAGTGGAACGAAGAGGTGACCGAAGCGCTCTATTCTGGAGCATTGGGTACTTTGATAGGTCTGGGTGCGGTGCGTGAAAATGTGGTGCGAATGGATGTGCCCGGTAGCTTTGAGCTTAGTCTTGGTGCACAGTGGATGGCCCAGAGAGAAGATATCGACGCGGTGATCACGCTGGGTTGTGTGATTCAAGGTGAGACACGTCATTTTGATTTTATCTGTCAGGCATGTGCTCAGGGTGTTACTGATGTGGGCTTGAAATATGACAAACCGGTTATTTTCGGTGTGCTCACCACAGATAATCAAAAACAGGCGATGGATCGTGCTGGTGGAAAACACGGCAATAAAGGTGACGAAGCAGCTGCTACGGCAGTGAAAATGCTCTTAGCCAGAGCTTAGTTGATCAACAACATTACCCCCACAATTGTCAAATCATAAATCTCAAAAGATACCATGAAGGTTTTAAAATTTGGAGGCACCTCGGTTGGTTCCCCAGAGCGAATGATGCAAGTAGCTGACATCATTGCAGGAGTGCAGGGTAAGAAAATAGTAGTTCTCTCAGCAGTGTCAGGAACTACAAATACGCTTGTTAGTATTTCCGACTACAGTGCGAATGATCAGAAAAAGGAAGCCGAAAAAGTGGCGAAAGAGCTCCATCTGTCGTACCACCAGTTCATCAAAAGGTTGTTTAGTGATCAGCACTACATTGACGAAAACATCGCATTTGTAGATCAGAAGTTTCAAGACATTAAAAACCTCATCACTGAGGAATTTTCAGAGCAAGTGGCGAAAATGTTTGTGGCACAAGGTGAGTTGATCTCTACTCATTTGTTTACCCAATACCTCACATCTATTGGTAAGTCGGCGGTGCTGCTGCCAGCCCTGGACTTCATGACGCTCGATGACTTTGCTGAACCAGATCTCAAAACCACTCGTACCAAACTGGAGCATCAGCTTGCTGCCGTGGATCAAAATGTGATCATTACTCAAGGATATATTGCCAGAAATGCCGCCGGTGGCACCGACAATTTACGTCGTGGGGGAAGCGATTATTCTGCCACCATCATAGGAGCAGTGCTCAATGCAGAAGAAGTCCAGATCTGGACGGATATTGATGGCATGCACAATAATGATCCTAGGGTGGTACAGCCAACACACCCATTGGCTAACTTGAGTTTTGAGGAGGCCAGTGAGTTAGCGTATTTTGGAGCTAAAGTACTGCACCCGCATTGCATCATTCCCGCGCAAATGCATGAGGTTCCAGTGAGAATCAAAAACACCATGGACCCGAAGGCACATGGAACCTTAATATCAGCAGAGAAGGACACCCAATCTGCAATCAAAGCCATTGCGGCGAAGGACCACATCACTGCGATTAAAGTAAAATCCAACCGAATGGTGATGGCGTATGGTTTTCTGAAGAGGGTTTTCGAGGTGTTCGAGAAGTATCGCACTCCTATTGACATGATTACTACTTCGGAAATTGCCGTTTCACTTACCATAGACAATGACGAGCACTTGCGTCAGATCAAGCAGGAAATCGCTCAATACGCTACAGTAGAGATTGACAAGGACCAAACGATCATTTGTATAGTCGGAGACTTAATTGCGGAACGTAAAGGAGTAGGTTCTGCCATTTTTGAGGCACTGGATGATATTCCAATACGGATGATCTCCTACGGTGGTAGTAGAAATAACATTTCTCTGCTTGTTCCCCAGGAGTACAAAAAGGACTCACTGATCAAGTTGCACAAGGCACTCTTCACCTAGAGCAGGAGGCTGTCCCAAAAGGAAAATAATAGGAACATTTTGTCACATTGAGGTTCTCGAAATGTGGTCTTATGATCAATAAATAGGGTTCGAGAGTCCTGCCTACCGTCAGGCAGGCTTACCCTGACCATCTATTAACCTTTTGAATCGGCCTTTTTTTATACTATTTATAGAATTTCCCAGTAGAAAAACACCAGCCAAACCAGCACCAAAAGAGGCACCAAAAACGGGATGGAGAATCGGATGATGTATCCAAAAAAGGAAGGCATCTTGATACCGACTTGCTCAGCTATTGACTTCACCATGAAGTTGGGTCCATTACCGATGTAGGTCATGGCACCAAAGAATACCGCGGCAACCGAGATTGCTTTTAACTCGATGATGGAGTCTTTAAACATGCCAGAGGCATAACCTACCACATCACTCACACTGTTGATGCTGGCTCCATCTGCAGCCATTCCTGCAGTGAGGAAATTGACATATGTTGGCGCATTGTCCAGAAAACCAGAGAGCATCCCAGTACCCCAGTAGAGGGTGTTATGCGTGATCAACTCTACGCCGGCTGGTGATTTGGCAAAAGCTCCCACGAGCTCTAGTGCCGGCATCATGGTGCCAAATATCCCAATAAAGATAAAGGCCACTTCGCGGATCGGCTCGAAACTAAAATCATTACCATTCAATGCCTGTTTGTCGGCAAATCTATAGGAGCAATAGGCAGCTGTGAGCATGATGATTTCTCGAATGTAGGAGAACTTCTGTCCTTCGTACATGATACCAGGCACCCAATCAAATACGTTTGGATCCAGGAATACCGCGGCTACAATCACACCAAGCCAGATGAAATTTCGGGTACCTCTCAAGCCCAATTTTCCAGAAGGTTCGGCTATTTCTTCACCAAACGAATAGTCTGCCTTGTTGCTCTTATCCATAAAAAAGAACACTATCAGCAAGAGAATGATCGCAAAAGCCCAAGGAAGCAGGTTATGACTAAGCGTCCAGAAAAATGGAATTCCCTTTAGAAAGCCTAGAAACAGCGGGGGATCACCAATAGGTGTTAGCGAGCCTCCTATGTTACTTACCACGAAAATGAAGAAAATGATGTGATATGCCTTAATCCGGTTTTTATTTAAACGGATGAATGGTCTGATGAGCAGCATCGATGCTCCTGTAGTTCCGATAATGTTTGCTATAACCGCACCCAGGGCAAGAATGCCAATGTTGACACCCGGTGTGGATTTCTTGTCTACAATGATCATGATGCCCCCTGAAGCTACGAAGAGACCAGTAAGTAGCGCAATGAACTGAAAGTACTCAAAAAACGCATGTACCGGGCCGTGATGGTTGTGCAATACAAATAAATAATAGCCTACAACAATAGCGGCAAGAGCAACAGCAACTTTCGGATAGTTTTTGTGCCAGAAGTGTTCGTAAAACAAAGGTCCGGTGGCAATCATCAGGAGTAGAACCACAAAAGGGATCACGCTCCATCCTGCTGGTCCGTGGTGTTCGCCCTCTTCACTGTCGCTACTTATGGCTTCAGATTCAGAAGTGTCGTCCGCCACCAGTTCCATGTCATCGTTGGCACGATCAGATGCTAAAGCCTCATGTCCTATGTTCCCAATTAAAGAAAAGGCAATAAGAAATGTAAAAATTGTTCTATTCATCAAGGCTTTCGGGTCATCTATATCACTAAAATTATCATTTGCAGGCTGAAAAACAAGCCAGAATTTAAATTAGTTGGGAGAGCGCAATCTCAAAAGCAGTCTGTGCCAACCCAGTTTTTTCCGGGTTTTTATCGTAAACTTTTTTTAGCGCTTTTTCAATCGTTTGCGAGGTGTCACTGAAGATCTCGTCATCGGTCACCTTCCGGTCATTTTTTGGATCCATCAAATAAGCGAATGTTCTTGCCATACCACAGTTGGAGATAAAATCTGTAATGAGAGCGACTCGCTGATCCACATATTCGGCAATTGGTCCATAGAATATTTCACGGTCTTCAAACGGTACATTGGCACCACAGGCCACTACTTCCAAATCGTTGGCAATGAGCCTTTCAGCTTGTTGCTTAGATACCAATCTGGAAGCCGCCGCAGGGATAAAGATTTCTGCTCCAGTAGACCAGATTTGCTCATTGCATTGATCAAAGGGAATAGCATTATCTGCTACCAATTGATTACCATTTCGATCAAAAAACAGTTTTTTCACTCCCTCCAGGTCTAGACCACTGGTGTCAATGATACCTCCTTCCCGATCTATGATCCCTACGATCTTCACCCCATATTTAGCCAGATAAAGAGCGGCGGTAGCACCTACATTGCCCCAGCCTTGAATAATTGCACGCTTGGAAGAAAGATCGCCACCCCAGATTTCGTAGTAGTGACGTACCGATTCAGCCACACCAAACCCAGTGATCATATCTGAAACGGTATACTTGGTATCAGACGTAGGCACATAGTTCTGATCCTCCAATATCTTAGAAACACCCTGACGCAATCGGCCAATCATATGGATTTTCTGAGGCTTTGGTGGATCATAGTGTCCGTTAACTACCCCCTCTTGTGGATGCCAAAGGCCAAACCCTTCTGTGATGGGAATCACCTCGTGAATCTCATCCACGTTCAAGTCTCCACCAGTTCCATAGTAGGATTTGAGTAATGGAAATACGGCTTTGTACCAGCGTTTGAGTACGTCTTTTTTGCGAGGATCCTTCGGGTCAAAGTTGATACCTGACTTGGCACCACCTATTTGAGGTCCAGAAACAGTAAACTTGATTTCCATGGTTTTGGCGAGGGATTCCACCTCACGTCGGTCCAGGCCTTTTCGCATTCGGGTTCCACCTCCGGCAGCACCGTTTCTTAGTGAATTGATGACCGCCCAGCCTTCTGCTTCGGTTTCAGAATCAGACCATTCAAAAACAATTTCAGGGGTTTTGTCTTCAAACTTTTTTAGTAATTCTTTCATTGGGGCAATTGATGTTTGTACATGAATCGGCCGCAAATTTAATCAAATAAAGGTCTTCTGTGCGTCTAACCGACATCATGAAGGTCTCCGGATACACTATCTCGCTGAGCGCCAGTTACTGACGCGTACACATTGGGAATATTAAGTTTCCTTAACAGAGCCAGAAATCCGAAAATGAGTGCCTCCTTGTAGGCTATCAACCCAGGATCAGGAATGGTGAGCGTTTCTCCGGCAATTAACCTGGATTTGATCTGATCCACTAGGAATTGATTCAAGGCGCCACCTCCAGTTACTAGCACATTCACCTCTTCCGCTTGTCTAATGTGTATGGCATCTGCGATGAGCTGGCTCACGGTAACGGCATAGGTATGTAGAGCATCTTCAGCCCTTTGAGGGGCATGTGCCAGTACTTTTTGCGTCCACTGATTACTTAGTGATTTGGGAGGAAGCTGTTTAAAATAGTCGAGCGATCGGATATACTTCGACCATTCTCGGTGGTACTGACCAGATCGAGCCATATTTCCGCCAGAATCATATTTTTGACCTTGTAGTTGAGCAAAGTGATTGAATACCTGATTGCATGGAGCAATATCCCAGGCAGTGATGCCATCTGCACTATGAATGGATAAATTACAAATACCACCAAGGTTAAGGAAGATACTGTGCTGTGGAAACAGGTGGTGTTCTCCTGCAGGGACAAGAGGTGCCCCTTGACCACCAAGTGAAATGTCTGCCATTCTGAAATTATCCACCACCGCAATACCAGTGCTTTCACTGATAACCACTCCATTGCCTATTTGTAGAGAAATCTTTTTATCAATTGGGTCATGAAAAACAGTGTGCCCGTGAATGCCGATGAGTTCAGGACGTATCGGACAGGTCTTGAGAAATACTTTCAACACTTCCCCAATCCACGATCCATAGCTCAGATCTAGAGTTGTCAATTCCTCTGCACTAAGCTGATCAGCAGTCCTCAATTGCTCCATTAGAGTTTGTGGGAGCTCTAACGTAGTTGTATTCAATAGCTTATAGTTCCAGCCGTGATCGGAATGGTCAAACTCACACAAGCAAACATCCAGTCCATCCAGGGATGATCCCGACATGACACCTAAAACATGGTATTGATTCAAGCTATTCTTATTTTTGTCATTGCACTAAACTTCCACAAGAGCGGAAATATGCCGAATGTAGCTGTAGATATCGGAAATACGCGAATTAAATCTGCCCTTTTTGCAGAATCTGCCAAGGAGCCAACATACACCTGCAAGGGATATGAGGATCTATTGGATCATTATGGACGCAAGGAACATCAATGGATTTTCGGTTCGGTCAGCGATGATCAGCAGGTCTTAAAAGAGGTGTTTTCTGACGAGGATGTTTTGTTTCTGGACCACAATACTCCTCTTCCCATTAGGGTCAACTATGATACTCCAGAAACCCTCGGTGTTGATCGATTAGCGGCAGCAGCAGGCGCTGCCTATCAGTTTCCTGAAAGAAATGTGCTTGTCATCGATTGTGGTACCTGCATCACCTATGATATCATTGATTCGGCGGGTATTTTCCAGGGCGGAGTAATTGCTCCAGGATTGACCATGCGTATGAAAGCTATGAGTGACTACACTCGACGATTGCCAGACATAAGTGGTGAGATGTCACAAATTATGTTAAAAAATTTGGGTAAGTCTACCAGAGAATGTTTGTTAGCGGGCTCATTATCGGCTTCAGTTCACGAAATAGACGGTTTTATCTCCTCCTTTTTGAAAGAATATGACCAATTGGTCGTTATGATGACCGGTGGAGATACCAACCACTTTGAATCCAAAGTAAAAGCACCCATCTTTGCGGACTTTGATTTGGTGCTGACCGGCTTAAATAGAATTTTGATAAAGAATCAATGAAGATCATAAAACTTGGCTTACTGGGATTAACTCTTTGTTTCTCCAGCATTTTGAGTGCTCAGTCCATTAGTTCTCCGTACTCCAACTATGGAGTAGGTGAGTTTCTCTATGAAGGGCTGCCGCATAACTATGCAATGGGTCAGGTGGGTATAGGTACTCCTACTCCATGGCATATCAATTTACAGAATCCCGCCATGCTGACTTACAACACTTTCAGCACCTTCCAGGTAGGTCTTCAGACCGATTTCAGAAGATATGCTACTGAGCAGGCGAGCTCCCACACTGAATCAATCAGCCTGCGTTACCTGGCGATGAGTTATCCTATCGTGAGAAACAAATGGTCCTCAGCACTAGCCGTGCTGCCTTTGACTACTACCAAGTATAACACGTTTAGTCGAGATACGCTGGACAATGTCGCCAGGACCGTGCAGTATATTGGTGATGGCGGACTTACGCAAGTAGTATGGGCAAATGGTTTTCGACTATTTGATCAATTGAATGTGGGGGTGAAAGCTGCATACATATTCGGCAATATCAATAAAGACTCGCGTGTAGCACTTTCAGGAGAGGATCTATCTACTAACTATCTGGTGTCGTATTATGAGACTTCCAGGTACTCAGACATCAATTTCTCCTTAGGTGTTTCTTATCAGATGAAATTGAAAGAAAGAAACCTAATGACCTTCGGTGCTGTCTCTGGATTATCCAAAGCAATCGAAGGCACACAGGACATTACATTAAGACGTTTGAGTTTTGGAGGTACCATCGTTCAGCAACAGGTGATTGCTGATGGTCAGCAGACAGAATTTACCTTGCCCCAATATATTGGCGGAGGAATTTCTTATGAAAATTTAAACAAATTACGAGTTGGACTAGATTTTACTTATACCAACTGGGTAAATGCAGATGACTCAGATGCAAATGAGGTTCGAAATACGCTGTTAGTGGCAGCAGGAGCGGAGTTTATACCAGATTACCAGAGTGTAAACAGTTACCTGAGTCGTACGTCATATCGTCTTGGTTTCAACTTTAAGCAGCTACCTTATCTGGAGAATAGTACAGAAATTAATGATTTTGGTATTAATTTTGGTGCTTCTTTTCCTGTAAGTGGCTATTCCAGTATGGATGTTGCTTTCAAATATGGGTTTAGGGGCACCACAGATAATAACCTGATTAGGGAAAATTATTTTCAGGTGGTTGTAGGTGCAACGATTAACGACAGATGGTTTAGAAAAGTACTATACGATTGATTAAAAAGTAAGCTTATGAATTCGATTACTAAGCACCTTTTAAGTCTTGTGTTTGTGGTCTCAGTTGCGGTGATAGCTACTGCGCAGCCTGGTTGGAACTGGGGAGATTCTGTAGATAAGGCTAAGGAGAAGAATGCACTTTACGCAGATTTTGTAAAAGCAGAGAACTGGAAAGCGGCCATAGGGCCACACTCCTGGTTGTTGAAAAACACGCCAGACCTCAATGCTTCCATTTACATCAATGGTGCGAAAATTTATGAAGGGTTAGCAGATAACACGCCGGATAAACAGCAAACACTGGAGTATCAAGCTAAGGCACTGGAGATGTACGATCTGAGGATCAAATACTTCGATAATGAAGCAGAGGTGATGAATAGAAAGGCGAACACTGCTTATAAATATTATAAGGATGATCAGCCGAAGTATCCTGAACTCTATAAAATCTTTAATAGAGCTTTTGAATTAAACGGAGCAGATTTCTTCTCTTCTAATCTTGTGTCTTACATGGACGTGATAAGACGTTATAAGTTAACGGGAGGTGAAATTTCCGACGAAGAAGTGTTTGAAAAATATACTCAGATAACTGATGTAATTGCAGAGCAAAAGGCTAGTGGTGGCAACGCGGACCGTCTGGATAAAATTTCCGAATACGTGGACAAGCTATTGACTGCTACGGTAGATGTAGATTGTGACTTTATCGTGGAGAAGCTTGGACCTAAGTTCAGAGAAACAAAAGATCCTAAGCTGGCAAGAAAAATCTTCGCTTTGATGATTCAGCAAAAATGTACCGACAATCCGCTGGCAATGGAAACTGCTGAGTTAGTGATTGTTGAAGCTCCTGACTATGGTATTGCCAAGTTTATTGCACAGAAAGCAGCAGCTGATGGTGACAAAGCTAAGGCACAGAAATATTTTGAGCAGGCGGTAGAGTTAACAGACGATAATTCTAAAAAATCGGAAGTCTATCTTTCATTGGCAAGAACTCAGTCAGCTGCAAGTAAATCACAAGCTAGAGCAAGTGCCAGAAGAGCACTAGCCTTTGATCCTTCTAATAAGGAGGCCTATGTCTTCATCGGCGACTTGTACATGAATAGCTTTGAAGAATGCAAAGCTGGTGAAAGTAGAGTAACGGATAGAGGCGTATTCCTGGCAGCATACGAAATGTATCAAAAAGGTGGTGACTCTGAGCGGATGGCTTCTGCAAAAGCACAGTTTCCGTCCATCGAGGAGATCTTCAATGAGAACATGGAAGAAGGACAAAGTCTGACTGTGGGCTGCTGGATCAACGAAACAGTGAAACTTGAAAGAAGACCTGCTAATTAATAAGGTAAGAACATACATTCAAACGGTCATGACGATGGTTCATGACCGTTTTTTTGTTTGGGCTGTAGTGATATTAAGCCTGGGCTGGGTTTCCTGTGAGGATCGCAAAGAAATCATGAACGATGAGTTGTACGATGGACCGTTGCTGGAAATGGACAGTATCCATACCAAAATGAGTGATTCGGCAAGAATAAAACTGATCCTTAAGGCTCCAAAGCAGCGAAACTATGAGTCAGGTGATAGAGAGTGGCCAAATGGTCTGTACCTGGAATACCTCGACGATGAGGGAACTATTGTTTCTACGTTCAAAGCTGACTTTGTTTATTATAACTCTAAAGACAACTTGTATAAGTCCGAGGGCAACGTGGTAGTGACCAATACTGAAACTGGCGATGAACTAAATACCGAAGAGCTCTATTGGAGCCCTGAAGACGAAGAGTTTTTTACAGAGCGCTTTGTAACCATCCAATCTGGAGACGAAATCCATAAAGGAGAAGGCTTAAGAGCTGATCAGGATTTCTCGTCTTATCGAATACTGAAGCCTCAGGGAACCATCTTCATTGAGGACTTATGAAATTGCTGGATTACATCCTTTTTTCACTAGCGGTTGCTTTTTTTGTTATTGGCATCTACGAGGTAATGGTTCTTGGTATGGGTGAAGCCTACGGAATCTTCATGGTATCCCTTGGGCTACTTTTTGTATTTTGGTATCGAAAAGGTCAAAGAGAGCGTAATAAATAGTATTTTTAGTCACCAATGGAAGACCCCTCCCTCTACATCGGCATTTTAATTTGCCTACTATTCTCTGCATTTTTCTCAGGTATTGAGATAGCCTTCATCTCTGCGGATAAGCTGCACATCGAAGTAATGAGCAAAAAGGGGACCTTCACGGGGAAGATCCTCTCTGAGTTTGTGACGAAAAAATCGCATTTCCTGGCTACGATGTTGGTAGGAAACAATCTAAGTATTGTGCTTTATGGTATCCTGATGGCCAAATTGCTGGAGCCTTGGCTTTATGATGTCCTGCCACCTACTCTTTCCACCGATGTGGTGATTTTGGTGTCCCAGTCTTTGCTGTCTACCATCATTGTATTAATTACTGCGGAGTTTTTACCCAAGAGTCTTTTTATGCTCAACCCGGATACCATGCTCACAGTGTTTGCATTACCGATGGCAGCCATCTACTTCATTCTGTTTCCTGTGGTATGGCTGATCACCGGAGTTTCGAGATTCATCATTACCAAAGGCCTGAGGTTCGATTACTCGGAAGATAAACCTGTATATGGACTCACTGACCTTAACAACTACATCAAAAAGAATATCCTAAACATCGAACAGGAGGAAGAGCCAGAAATCGACGCTAAGATCTTCAACAATGCCATTGAATTCAAAACTATTAGGGTGCGTGAGTGCATGATTCCGCGGACTGAGATTGTGGCCGTGGATGTGAATGATGACATAGAGGAGTTGAAGGAGGAGTTTATTGAAAGTGGGCATTCGAAAATTTTGGTTTATAAAGAATCCATAGATGAGGTGATTGGTTATTGCCATTCTCTAGAGCTGTTCAAAAAACCAGAAAAAATCAAAGACATCCTTACTTCAATCTTGATTGTGCCTGAAACCATGCTGGCCAATGAGCTGCTAATCCAATTCATCACGGAGCGGAAAAGCATAGCGCTCGTGGTAGATGAATATGGCGGTACCTCAGGGATAGTCACTATGGAAGACGTCATAGAAGAGATTTTTGGGGAGATCCGTGACGAACACGATGATGAATACCTGGAAGAGGAGCAGATAGATGATCACAACTACATCTTGAGTGCGCGACACGAAGTGGACTACCTTAATGATAAGTATAATTGGGAGCTTCCTGTTGGCGAATACGATACGTTGGGAGGACTGATACTGGCATTTCATGAAGACATTCCATCGGTCAATGAGGCCATTCTGATACCGCCATTTCACTTCACCATTTTCACCATGGAGGAGAATCGAATCGATAAGGTGAAGCTTACCATTCTGGACAAGGAAGAAGCCTTGTAAATCAAAGGTTTAGAATCATTTTTTAATTAGTGCACATGTGGTTATTTTTGCCGTCTTCAAAAAAACTACGCATAAGAAAATATGGCGCTGATAAACACATTAAGGAAGAGAATGGGCAAGATAGTGGTGGCTTTCGTCGCATTCTCAATGTTTGCATTCATTCTAACGAATCTTTTCCAATCCAATTCATTCCTATTCGGTGGAAACGATCGAAATATTGCTGAAATAGCGGGAAAGGACATTTCTTATGAAGAGTTCCAGGCTAAAGTAGACGAGCTTTCTTACGTATTTGCTGTTAACAATGGTAGAGAGCCTCAGGCCAATGAGCAAAAAACCATTCGAGAGCAAGCATGGAATGCCTTGATTCTGGACAATGCATATTACCCACAATTCGCAGCGCTTGGTATCCAAGTGACAGAAACCGAGCAGGTAGACATGGTACAGGGAAACAATATAGATCCACAGATCAAGCAATTTTTCACAGATCCTAACACCGGACAGTTTGCCAGATCCAACGTAACCCAGTTCCTTTCATCGCTTGGCTCTGCTCCGGCTACACAGAGAGCGTCATGGTTGACTTTCGAGCAAAGTCTGATTCAGAGCAGACTGACCAAGAAATACAGCAACCTAATGGACCTCACCAGCTATGTGACTACTGCTGAGGCCAAAGGAAAATATGTAGCTCAGAATAGCAACATGTCAGTGGACTACTTCTACGTGCCGTTCTTCAGCGTAAGCGATAGCATGTTTAGCGTTTCTGATTCAGAGCTGCAATCATACCTTTCGGATCATAGTGAGGAATACCAAAGAGAAGAATCTAGAAGCATCAGCTATGTTTCCTTCCCGATAGAGCCTTCTGCAGATGATAGTGCTTTCGTGAAAGAAGAGATCATGTCATTGGCTCAAGGTTTGGCAGACGCAGAGAATGATTCTGTTTTCGCAATGAGAAACTCTGATGGTGCCAATTATTACCGATCTATCAGCGACCCAAGTTTAGTGCCGGTGAGCCTGGTAGGCGCAGAGATAGGAACAGTAAGTGAGCCAGTACTCTCTGCAGGGAAATATACCATTCAAAAGTTATCTGATATTTCAGAAGGAGATGAGGCTTTCGTGAAAGCAAGACATATCCTGATCGAATCAGATGGCACATCAGAGTCAGCGAAAGCTGAAGCTCGATCAAAAGCAAATGACATCCTTAGACAGCTGAAAAGAGGAGCTGATTTCAATGAGCTCGCAGCGGCAAATAGTGCCGACCAGTCAAACGCTAACAACGGTGGTGACCTTGGGTGGTTTGGTGAAAATGGAAGTTTTGTGCAGGCATTTAAAGACGCTGTATTTGCTCACCGAGGTACTGGTCTTTTAGCGGAGCCAGTGGAGACCACTTTCGGATTCCACATTATCAGAATCGACGAGCCTAAGACATACACTACATACAAAGTAGCTGTGATCGAAAAAGAATTGTTTGAGAGTGACGCTACACTCAATGAGATCTATAGACAAGCAGACCTTCTTGCTGCCAACAGTGACGATACGGAATCATTCACTAGCAACGCACAAGAGGCTGGATTGAAGGTGAGAAACGCTACCAGCCTGGCGAAAAATGACTCCAGAGTTGGTACGATCACGGATGCTAGAGCGGTTACACTTTGGCTATATAATGAGGGAGATGTAGATAAGGTATCTGATGTATTCGAACTAGAAAACAGCTATGTGGTGGCCGTGATGACCGGACGTCAAATGGAAGGAACTGCGAAACTTAGCCAGGTGAGAAACGAGATTGAAAGCAAAGTACTTAACGAGAAGAAAACAAAATACATCAAGGATAAATTGGCAGGAATTAGCGCTGATAACTTCGATGCAATGAAAGAAGCATACGGTTCTGAAGCAAGAACTGGTTCTGCAGATCTTACATTGAGCAGCAACTCGTTCCCTAATGTTGGGTTTGCTCCTGAGGCGGTGGGTGTAGCTTTTTCTTTGGAGGAAGGTGAGAAAACTGCTCCTTTTGAAATTACAAATGGTGTCCTAGTGCTTTCTGCTACTACCAAGAGTTTGGCTGCAGATCAGGAGAACTATGAATCCTACAAAGCAACTGTGGCTAGTGAGAGAAGATCCAGACAAGCTGTTATTGCAAACTTCCCACTGAGTTTTACTCCTCTATTTGTACCACAGTCACTTGACAATGCCGTCAAGGAATTTGCAGAGATCGAAGACAAACGCTACAAATTCTTCTAAATAAGAAATACGAATAACAATTTAGAAGCCAGTGAATTTCACTGGCTTTTTTTTACTTTCAGATTATGAGTTGGGATATCGAGTCATTTCGTCAAAAGCTTGAAGATCAGCATACGTTTCCTGGAACCTACATTTTCAAGTTCATTGTGCCTCATGAGAAGCGTGATGATGTGGTAGAAATTTTGCCTTTTGCGGATATCAAATACCGCGAAAGCTCCAATGGGAAGTACATTAGTGTGACCGCATCTGCGGAAATGAAAACAAGTCAGGGGGTGTTGGACGTTTACATAGAAGCAAACAAGATAGAAGGTTGTATTGCACTATAAAAGAACAACATTATGTGGAAAGAAGAAGACAATAAGCTGAAGAAGACATTTGAATTCAATAATTTCATCGAAGCGTTTGGCTTCATGAGTTCAGTGGCAATCATCGCTGAAAAGATGAATCACCACCCCAACTGGAGCAACGTGTACAATACGGTGTCCTTTGAGCTCAATACGCACGACGCTGGTGACAAGGTCACTGACAAAGACCGACAGTTAGCAGCAGCAATCGATGAACTGGTGAATTAATTTATGGAAAACAGTACGAGTCTCTATCTGGTACCCACGCCTATTGGCAATCTGGCTGATATGACATACCGTGCTGTAGACGTTTTAAATACCGTAGATAAAATATTGGCGGAAGATACCCGCACGTCTGGAGTGTTGCTGAAGCACTACGGGATCACCACTCCAACAGAAAGCTTTCATGCCTTCAATGAGCACAAACGAACCGATGCAATCATTGAGCGGCTGAAGAATGGAGAAACGCTGGCGTTGATCACTGATGCCGGTACACCTGGAATTTCTGACCCAGGATTTTTATTAGCCAGAGCTGCTGCCGAGGCAGACCTAAAGGTAGAGTGCTTGCCGGGTGCTACGGCTTTTGTGCCGGCATTGGTGAAGTCCGGCTTGCCATCTGATAAGTTTGTCTTTGAGGGCTTTTTACCTCATAAAAAGGGGCGTCAAACCCGATTGAAACTGTTGGCTGAAGAAGAGCGAACCATCGTATTTTATGAGTCTCCTCATCGGCTACTCAAAACACTCGAGCAGTTCGTGGAGTACATGGGAGCAGCACGAAAAGTTTCTGTTTCCAGGGAGCTCACCAAGAAATTTGAAGAGACGGTAACAGGCTCGTTGCCAGAGGTGATTGATCATTTCAACAATCATACGGTAAAAGGAGAGTTTGTCATTATCTTAGAAGGGAGAAATGATTGACCTTCAAAAAATCACATTATCTACGGCCACATTAGCTCGGGTGGCAGGTGAATTCATCAGAGAAGAATCAAAAAAATTTTCTGTAGATCAGGTAGAGCTCAAGGGAAAGAGTGATCTGGTATCCTATGTGGATAAGGAAACCGAAAAAAAGCTGGTGGAAGGACTGAAGAATATCCTTCCTGAAGCAGGTTTTATTACAGAGGAAAACACGATCTCACAAGATCAAAAGGCGTACACCTGGGTAATTGATCCACTAGATGGTACAACCAACTTCGTCCATGGTTTGCCTACCTACGCGGTAAGTGTTGGGCTGATGGCAGGTGACGTGGTAGTAGCCGGAGTGGTCTACGAGGTGAATCGCGATGAATGCTTTTATGCCTGGAAAGGTGGAGGGTCGTTTCTAAATGATGAGCCCATCAAAGTGACTCCAGCGTCTACTATCGATGAAAGTCTTTTTGCCACAGGATTCCCAGTGCATAACTTCGAAAAGCTGCATGACTACCTGGCCATCCTCAATGAACTGATGAAAGATGCACACGGCCTGCGACGCGTAGGAAGTGCTGCAACGGACATGGCGTATGTGGCCTGTGGTCGATACGAAGCTTTTTTTGAGTACAACCTCAACCCATGGGATGTAGCTGCTGGAGTGATCATCGTGCAGGAAGCTGGTGGTACCATCACCGATTTCAAAGGCCAAAATGACTTTCTATTTGGAAAGGAAATGGTCGCTGCAGGGCCTGTTCATGCGGAACTACTAAAGGTGATTAAGAAGCATTGGTTTTGATTACCCATATTTCAAAATTTCTAATTGCTTCAAATCTTATCTTATTGTCCTTTGTAGTTCACGGACAGTATTTGAAATCCCCTTCTGATATCATACTTTCTAAGACATCACTAAGAAAGACACTTTTTGAGGCTAATTTTCAGAGAATCTTTGTATTTAATGAGATATCTTTTTGGTTTAAAAGCCGTGAATATTATGTGATTAAACAGCGAGATAAGGATATTGAGTCCTTTAAGGTGAGTATTAAGAAAAGAAAGAATTTTAGGCTGGGTAGAACTAAATCACAGAGAATAAACATAGATACAAAGAAAGTACTGCGAGTTATTGATTACATGGATTCAGTAGGTTTTTGGAGTTTTAGTGGTGATTCCTTGAATTTAGACTCTAAGGCTAATCCTAATGGTGGGATGCTCACCATCTCAGTTTTTGATGGGTCAAGCTATGAGTTTGAGATGATAAATGATTCGGCAAGAGTATTAATTTCAGTTACCAATCCAGAACCGCGACAAAGATTTGTACCTACACAGCAACGAGCTATTTTCATTAACTGTAAGAATGATCTTTTTGACCTGTTCAAGAAGAATTAAATCCACACCTTCGTTCCCTCTGTACAGTTTTTGCACATGTCTATCTGATCTCGGGATTGGAGTAGTGTTCCCCTGAAATTCTGGTAAGCTTCCGAGTGCCAGATATCTGAAAATGAGTTCTCTGATGTGTTGCCGAGCACATGGTGTGCGTCTTTGTCAAAGCAGCAAGGAACCACCCGACCATCCCAGGTCATTACGCAGGAGTGCCACATCTTCCAGCATTCGTTGTTCATGGCGTTTTTAATCGCAAAGCGGCCATCATCCAGCTGTTCATATCGGGCATACTTTTCAATCGTTGGAATCAGGTCATTCCCAAACTCATAGTCGTAAATCTGTGCTGTTTTAAACCCAAGTTGATCTACACCGTATTCTTTAGCCATTTCCCTGATGGTGGGAATCTCGTGCTCATTTGGCCGCACGACGAGGAACTGCCAAACGATGTGTGGGTTTTTCTTCCCAAGCGCTTTTTTGACCTTGACCAAGTTTTTAGTGCCTTCGAGTACTTTGTCCAGTTTACCAGTCTTGCGATAAGACTCGTAAGTTTCCTGAGTAGCGCCATCAATGGAAATGATTAGCCGGTCCAGACCAGACTCCACCGTTTTAATGGCCGTTTCTTCATCGAGAAAGTGGGCATTAGTAGAAGTAGCTGTGTAGATGCCACGGTCACTGGCGTACCGGATCATCTCATGCAGTTGTTTATGGAGATAGGGCTCTCCCTGAAAGTAAAAAATCAAATAGGAGAGCGTATCTCCAATCTCATCTATTAGATTGTAAAAGAGCGTTGGGTCCAGATTTCCGGTAGGTCGGGTGAAAGATCGAAGACCGCTAGGACACTCCGGGCAGCGGAGGTTGCAGGCAGTGGTTGGCTCCACGGAAATACTGACTGGCAAACCTGTAATCTCCGGAACGCCTGTTTTCCGCGCTTTCTGAAACGAGCTGTATACCTTCCATGCGTTATTTAGCCGTTTAAGGGTTAGCTTTGAAGCCAATCGGACACTATCGTTCAGATTGATATACATAGGATAAACTTATAAATCATTACCCGGACATGAACTGGAAAACACTCCTTTTTTCGATTTTTCTTCTCAGTGGAACGGTGCTGTTGGCACAAGACGTCAAGTTGTCGGATCAGGCAGAGATTTATGTGATGACTCTGGGACCATATCAGGGAGAGTTGTATTCTGCTTTCGGACACAGCGCTATTCATCTGAAAGATCCTGTTCGGAAAATTGATTGGGTCTATAACTATGGGGTGTTTGATTTCGATCAGGAAAATTTCTATTGGAATTTTGCTCGGGGTAAGATGCTATATAAACTCGGCATGTCGCGGTATGCTAATTTCAGAAGAGCCTACGAAAAAGACAATCGGTACATCATTGAGCAGCGACTGAATCTGACACAGGCAGAAAAACAGCAACTAGTGGATTTTCTGGCTGAAAACTATAAACCCGAAAACAGGGAGTACTACTACAATTATGTGTATGACAACTGTGCAACGAAGATCCGGGATGTGATCGTTGATAACTTTCCCGGGAGAATTCAGTTCGATACCAGCTATGTAGAGGAAGGCAAAACTATCCGAGATCTAATGGATGATTATCTACAGTATCAGCCATGGGGAGATTGGATCATTGATATCGGTTTGGGTATGCAGATAGATAAGGAAGCCACAGCGACAGAATACATGTTCCTACCGGATTATATCGCTCGTGGTTTCGAAGGGGCCACATTGTCCAGAGATTCGGTATCTGTTCCGTTAATAGCCGAAACCATTCAGGTATATGAGCCGACTCCAGAGGATTTATCCAATGGTGTTTTTACCCCTTTCAATGTGTTTGTGTTCCTGTTTTTTGTGGTTGGTTTTATCACCAATCGAGATTTCAAAAAAGAGAAACGTACCAAATGGATTGATCCAATTGTTTTTACACTTACTGGAGTGATCGGCTGGTGGTTGGTATTCCTTTGGGCCGGAACTGAGCATCTGTCCAAAGAGAACATGAATGTGCTCTGGGCGATACCGGTGTTTATACCTTTCGCTTACATGCTTAATGTGAAAAAGTTACAGAAATTCCTGAGCGGATTTTTCTTAATCGTGAGTGCATGGTACCTCTTGCTACTCTTACTGTGGACAGCATTGCCTCAGCCGCTACACGAAGCACTTGTTCCATTGGTGCTCACTATGGTACTGCGCGGGTTTTATATTTATTTTGATTTAAAAAAGCAGTTAGAGAAACGAGCAAAGGCAGACACTTTGCCTAAAAATTAGCCCATTGATATAAGTTGTAAATCCCAAGACCAATAAAGACGATTCCCGGCACTTTGTGAACAAGAAACTGATTACTGGCAATGCTCGTAAATTTCTGACCCAGGCTATTCACAGTCAGTAGAAGGCAAAACGTTCCTGTAGAGATTCCCACCAAATACAACCAATAATGGCTTGCTTCCAGGTCGACCCATTCGTTGGCTTGTAAGTAGGCAGTCACTGCCAGCCAGAAAGGAATTGTTAGCGGATTCAATACTCCAAGTATTACACCTCGTTTGAAGCCATTCCTGCCTTTCATTTCACTGGCTCTGGTAATCAGCTTGTTGGTGTCGGTGGTGCTGAACATGTTGATCACACCAATCACTATCATGGCTATGGCTGTGATGATGGTGAAGTTTTCTGTAAATGCAGGATGCTTGCTCAGGTAGATTTGAAATCTCACGGTGATACCTGCATAGATAAACTCAGTGAGTGAAGCCGCAAGTGCAAAAAAGAAGGCAGGACGCTTCAACCCCTGCACAGACAGCTGCATGCTGGTGATATTGATAGTGCCAGGAGGAATGGATCCCAGATAACTTACCACAAAAGCCACGATCAGAACCTGTAAACTCATTTTTTCTGAGCGATTTTGTTGTACGCTTTAATCGCTCGCATTTTAGTGATTCCTTGTTTCAATGTCCAGTATTTCACACCTCTTTTGTGATTGGCGCGACTCACTTTGGCCAATAGTTTCAGGTGCTGCAAAATGGCTTGATAGCCTTTCCATAGCGGGTAGCCCGGTTGATAAATGTGGCCTGGTTCCGCTCCAGCTCCGTTTAGTTCTAAAATCTTGAAACTCTCGAGTCGTTCCAGCTTCTCAAAACTTTTACATCGCAGGTCAAACCGCCCAAAATAGAAACCATTTATTTCATTCGCTAACTGATTGAAGGCTTCATTGAGCGGTGGAGTGACCTGGCCAGTTTGATTGAGGAAAGTGGTGCCGCGACAGTGATTGCCGATGGGTTCCACTATCACTTTTTGACCTTCATTTGGTACCTGATCTAGAAGCTCCTGAAACCGAGGATGATCAATGTCCAGCTGAAGCATGGCTCTTTCACTTCTACGAAGCAGCTTTTCAACTGAATTTTGCCCATCTCCGATAACATGTAAAAAATCCTTTTGGACGATGGAAGTGATTTTTCCCTTTGACTCACCAGGTATTTTCACAAAAAAGACACCCAACTCAATGGAATAATCAATCAGCTCCTGCATTAAGAAAGGAACAGGGCATTTGGCCAGATATTTTTCTAGTTCGCTTTCACTGCCAATGACTTCCACCAGATTTCCACGCTCACCAATATCGGGTTTGCAAATGAGCGGGTAGTTCAGCTTTTCACCTACCGATAGTGCTGTAGGCAAGTCTCCAGGCTCCACAAGACTGTATTCAGGAATGAACCGATTCGGTATCAGTTTGAAGATCTCGTCTTTGCTTTCACCGAGCATTCCACCAAAATCGATGGATGGATTGGCTGCTGTGAAAAAGAAAAAAGATCTACACCGGATTGCGAGCCACGTAAAGTAAAAGTAGACAGGGAAGTAAAGCACGCCAAAGGGCCAGTATTCCCAATGAGTTAATTTATGCCAAAACCTACTAAAGCCTGAGGTCATCAGGCATTTTGAGATTTTTGATAACGAACCGTGGAGCTGGCCACCCCAAAGTGATCGGGCAGATTGATGCCAGGGAAACATGACTTGACGCCCACTTTGATCAGCGCCATGTGGTGAATGGCATGCTCAATATTGTACGCCAACTCGCGCAAATAGCTGGATGGAATACTGGTGGTCTCATCCTTGTCTATTTCATAGTTGGCTTCCATCACGAGTGCAAAATCGTCACACTCCTGAGCAAAAAAGTCCTTGGCCGTATCAATGATGTCAGAGGCCAGTTTTGGGTCTTTTTCGATGAAGGGGTCGTGCTTTCTCTGGTCATAGTTGATGGCACGGTCGTTTTCAGCATCCATTAGACAGATGAAAAACTCCAGGGTATGTCGTACATGTTGGCCAACGCTGCTATTGCTTAGAGTTGGTACGGGTTTAGAAAAACTTTCTGCTGAGAATTGATCCACTACATCTTGTAATTGATCCAATAAGTTGATTGCAGATTGATTGATTGACATAAACTCTCTTAGCCGCTAGTGTTGATACTTGGTTTGCCAGTTGATTAGTGATTTTTTGATCAACTCAGACTCATTTTCTTTCCAGGGCTTCAGTGTATTGTTTCCAAGCCGATTATAAAATAAAAAAAGCTTACCATCAGTGATGGTGTAGGTTTCAGGGTCAATGGAGACTTTGTCGCCAGACTCGGCCATTGCATATGCACACCATCCACCATATGCTGGGGCATATTTTTCTGGTTTTTCTTTGAATTTATTCAGGTTGACCTGGTTGCTAAAATAGAACCTGCCACCCTGGTAGGTGGTCACAAACTGTTCATTGCCGTTTTTGGGCGTACCGTCAAAGTAGCTAACTACGTCATAGCCTTCGGCTACCACTCCTTTTTTGTTGGTATTCCAGTCCGTGTCTTGCACGAATAGAATTGCCAGGATACAGATTAATTTTAGCATAGTTGTAAGGATTTAAGGACTTAATTTATAAAATATCTGACTAAAGCGATTCATTTAATGTTGGCTGTCAGACAATCGGTTCACAATTTCTATACAGAAGTCCATTTCAAATCCCTTACGTAATAAATAAGCAGTGGTTTTTTGTTTGCGCTTCCAAGGGTCCGTTTCAGTGCGCAGTGATTCGTACTTTTTTTTACCAAGACCTTGGAGGATTTCCCAGTAGTGATCAGGATCAATGCTGTTTAAACCCTCCTGAATGAGATCCTCACCAACTTTCAGTCGACTGAGTTCCATGCGAATACGTTGCTTCCCCCACTTGTTGAACTCAAACTTGTCATGGCAGTAAGCACGAGCAAATCGCTCTTCATTGACATAGTTTTCCTGAACCAGCTCAGTGAGTATTTGATGTGCCACGTTTTCCTCTAGCTCCCATCCCAGGAGTTTTTCCATCACTTGAGAGGGCGCTCGTTCTCGTAAGGAGCAGTATTTGGCGGCTTTAGCCTTAGCTTGCTTGACTAACCGCTCTGTACTCATTCTTTGAGATAGCCTTTTCGTTTAAGGACAGTCTCTATGAAACGAATTTCATTGTCGTTGTTGAAGATTTTGAAAGGGAAGTAAAGCAACTGGGCTTTACTAGCAAATAACACAAAGTGATCTTTGCCTTTCTTAGCTCGTTTGATTTGATCCCACTTCATCGGCATTCCCTGCTTAGGGTTGAGTTTCAGCAATATCTGTTGGCTGGAAATCTCATAGCTCATTTTTTGAAACATGAACTTGCCCTGTTCCAACTGAGTCACTCCAGCAAACTGGATCAACCAAAACAATATGTACAGCGCCAAGGCAATGGTGGCACCGATGACCCACCACCAATTTGGGATCCACAGGTATCCTGCACAGATGGCCAGGTAGATAAGCCCCACCCACCACTGCTGTTTTAGCACAGAGCCAAGGGCCGTTTTGATGTAGGTATTGGTTGGGAGTTGATACTTTTTAGTTCTTACAATCATCTTCTATCTAATCGCTTTTAAGCTAATGTCTAAACTTTTATAGGAATGTGTGAGCGCTCCTACCGAAATAAAATCTACTCCGGTTTCGGCTATCTCACTGATGTTTTTTTCATTGATACCGCCGCTAGCTTCAGTTTCCATACGGCCGCCTATCATGCGGATGGCTTCTCGAATATCAGATGGCAACATGTTGTCAAGGAGTACTCGATCTACATGTCCCGTATCTATTACTTCCTGTAGCTCTCTAAGGTTCCGTACTTCCACTTCAATTTTCAGATCGAGCTGGTTACTTTTCAGATAATCAACTGTGGATAGGATAGCATTTCGCACGCCACCTGCATAGTCCACATGATTGTCTTTGAGCATCACCATATCAAACAGACCAAATCGATGATTGACACCACCACCAATTGCTACGGCCCATTTTTCAGGAAGTCGGAAATTCGGAGTGGTTTTTCGTGTATCTAGTAGCCGAGAGCGCGACCCTTTGATCAGCTGGGTCATTCGGCGCGTGTAAGTGGCTATGGCACTCATCCGCTGCAGACAGTTTAGTGCCAGACGTTCAGCACTCAATATAGCCTGGGCATTACCCTTCACGATGAACCCTATATCCCCGTTGGTCACATAGTCTCCATCTTTCTTAAAAAACTCAATCTCAATCTTCTTGTCAACGTAATGAAAGATCCGTTCTGCCAGAGTAAGACCAGCAATGATGCCTTCATCTTTGATGAGTAACTGCGCCTCACTCACCTGATCAGCAGGAATGCTGCCCAGCGAACTATGATCGCCATCACCAATATCTTCTGATAGTGCGGTCTTGATGAAATAGCGAATGTTTTGCTCTGTGAGGTACGGTCCCGTCATAAGACCGCAAAATTAGGAAAGAAACCCATTTTACGGCTCATTTAAACCGTTTATTCTTTGCTGAAGTTGATCGTGTCGATTTTGAACTCCTCTTTCACCTTTTTGATGACCATCACCACACGAAATTTACCGCCATCCACACTGTAGGTACCTATGGTGTATTTCAGTCCTTCAGGAGAGGCTCCCTGATGAATGTATTGAAATCCTTTTGGAGGATTTTTGAGAAAGAAATCTTTCAGAATGACCTCTGCCTGTGCCACGCTGTAATTGGACGTTTTGCCATCCATCTTAATTTCCATGTTGGCATTACAGTATTTGATCAGCTCTTTGGAACTGCCCGCTTTCATGGCCGTGCTGATGTTGGCCAGTATTTGGTCTTGCTGTATGTTGAATAAGCCTAAAGTGATGGCAACCCAAATGAGTGATGCATTGATCATGAGATAAAGTTATCGAAAATTATGCCACAATTGAATTATTGTTCCGCTTTAACCCAAATTCACGCCAAGTGCTTGAATTGGCCAATCAAATAATCTGTAGCAAAAAGCCGGATAACCCGGTTTTCTTGTAAATGCCTTGAGTCATGGATGTTATATTTGCCCTATGAATAAGAAAGTAATTTTGATGATCCTTGACGGCTGGGGAATTGCCCAGGACACTTCCGTCTCAGCAATAGATAAAGCCAATACTCCATTTGTAGATAGCCTTTATGGCAAATACGCTCATAGTAAGCTGGAAGCCTCCGGACTTGCGGTGGGTTTGCCGGAAGGCCAAATGGGGAACTCAGAAGTAGGCCACATGAATATAGGTGCGGGTAGAATCGTCTACCAGGATCTGGTAAAAATCAACAACGCCGCGGAAGATGGATCTCTGGCGAAGGAACAAGAACTAGTGGCGGCATTTGACTATGCTAAAACTAACGGCAAGAAAGTACATTTCATTGGATTAGTTTCTGATGGTGGAGTGCACTCACATATCAAGCATTTGAAAGGGCTGTTGTCTGCGGCTAAAGCAAATGATTGTGAGAATGTTTTTGTACATGCGTTCACCGATGGGCGTGATTGTGATCCTAAAAGTGGTAAGGGTTTCTTAAAAGAACTTCAGGAGCATATGGACCAGACGACAGGCACTATAGCCTCCATCACTGGAAGGTACTACGCCATGGATCGTGATAAGCGATGGGAGCGAGTAAAGCTGGCCTATGATGCCATGGTGAATGCTCAGGGAGAAGTAGAATCAGATGACCTACAGGCCGCTATTCAGGCTTCCTATGATGCGGATGTCACTGACGAATTCATCAAACCAATTATTCATACCAAGGGAGCAAAGATCGAAGAAGGTGATGTGGTGATGTGCTTCAACTTCCGTACGGATAGAGGCCGTGAGATCACCCAGGTATTGACTCAGGACGATTTTCCTGATCATGGCATGAAGAAACTGGATCTATACTACCTCACCATGACCAACTATGACGATACGTTCAAAGATGTGAAGGTCGTGTTTGACAAGGACAACTTGAAAATGACCTTAGGTGAAGTGTTGGCCAATAATGGCAAAAAACAGATCCGAATTGCAGAAACTGAAAAATACCCTCACGTAACTTTCTTTTTCTCAGGTGGTCGCGAGACGGAGTTTGAAGGTGAGACCAGGCTGATGTGTCCATCACCAAAAGTGGCGACCTACGATTTGCAGCCAGAGATGAGTGCAGGAGATATTCGTGATAAAATCATTCCTGAGCTTGAGAAAGAAGAGGTTGATTTTGTGTGTCTCAACTTTGCCAACCCTGACATGGTAGGTCATACGGGTGTGTTTGAAGCAGCCGTAAAGGCCTGTGAAACAGTAGACGCTTGCGCCAAAGCTGTGGTAGAAACTGCATTGGAACATGGCTACAGTAGCATTATCATAGCCGATCATGGAAACTCTGACATCATGGTCAACCCTGACGGTTCTCCAAACACAGCGCATACCACAAACCTGGTGCCTTGCATTTTGGTAGATAATGAGTACACTGGTTCTCTCAAAGATGGAAAACTCGGAGATTTGGCCCCTACTATTTTGAAAATGATGGGAGTGCCTAAGCCAGCCGAGATGACTGGAGATGAATTGCTATAACATGAGAAAAATCCTTCTGGCGTTGATTGTTCTTGGGGCTTTGGCGAGCTGTGAAGAGAACAAGGAATCAGTCCGCCAACTTCATGCATATTTCAATCTGGATTCCCTTCTGGAGCAGCAAGTATTTGTTTTGTATGATAGGGGAGCCGAAGTACAAAAAGTGGTGAGAATGGATGGAGAAGAGGAGGTGCGAACGTTTGTGCCGGATACCTCGCAGTGGCGTGATGAGTTTGCCATTATCAAAGATTTCAATATCAATAAGCCGTATTACGTAGGTTCATTCAATGAGGTAAAAAAGGCGGGTAAAGTCATCTTTCAGCCGAATAGTGAAGATTTGGCAGTTACTCAGTTTGAGTTAACCTACTCTGAAGATGAGCTGATTCGCATTGAATCATTTCTCGACGAGGAAAAATACATTTATACCAACAAGCGAAAATTGACCATGGAGTTTGCAGAGGGTCTACTCAAATCTTATCAGATTGATGGAAGTCAGAAGATGATTTTGCAAGATGAAGTAGACTATGTGATATCCGGGTCGATCAGTGTGCAATGAGCAAAGAGCAGAAGAAGAGGATAAGCAGGGATGGGTTTAATAACCTGCTGGGCATTTTTAAGTACATGTGGCCATACAAGGCCTCATTCATCATTGGCCTCATTTTATTAATAGTTTCCAGTTCAATATTTATGGTTTTCCCATATGTTTCGGGAAAGCTTATCGATCTCGCTTCCGGTGATCAGGATTGGTTTATTGATAACATAGGCACTGCGGCTTTAGTCTTGCTTGGTGTACTCTTTTTTCAGAGTGTTGTTTCCTTTTTCAGAGTGGTTTTGTTTGCCCGAGTGACTGAAAATGCCATGGCGAGCATTCGGGTGGAGCTTTACGAAAGGCTCATGGCTTTGCCGATTACTTTTTTTGATAAGAACCGAGCTGGGGATTTGATCAGTCGCATCTCCAATGATGTGTCCATATTGCAAAACACCTTTTCCACTACACTGGCCGAGTTGATCCGACAGTTCATCATACTCATCACCGGTGTTGGGTTGATTTTTTATCTCACTCCGGCTTTGAGTGTGTTCATGTTGGCTACCTTTCCTGTAATCATTTTAGTAGCCATTTTCTTCGGCCGATTTATTCGAAAACTGTCCAAGCAAACCCAGGAAGAGTTGGCTGCTGCCAATGTGATTGTAGAAGAAACGGTTCAGAGCATTCATGCGGTGAAGTCTTACACTTCCGAGCTGTTCGAAATAGCCCGATATGGCAAATCGATGAATCAGGTGGTGAAAACTGCACTGCGAGTTGCCAATTGGCGTGGGGCATTCATCTCCTTTATTATATTCATGCTGTTTGGCGGGATAGTGGCCATCATGTGGTACGGTGCTAAGCTTGTTCAGTCTGGTGAGATGACTGTTGGTGACCTGTTGCAGTTCATTTTGTATACCACATTTATTGGGGCTTCTATTGCCGGTCTCGGAGATTTATTCGGACAAGTAGCCAGGGCAGTTGGAGCTGCTGAGCGCATCCTGGAAATACAGGATGAAACTCCTGAGTGGGAAGAGAAGGCTGCAGAGAGCACTGATTTGAAAGGAGATATTTCTTTTGAGTCCATTGAGTTTACTTACCCGACGCGTCCAGAAGTGCAGGTCTTAAATTCTATTAGTCTGAAAATCAAGAAAGGACAGAAGGCTGCTTTGGTCGGACACAGTGGAGCTGGGAAGTCTACCATTGTACAGCTTCTAATGAAGTTTTATCCTTTGGATAAAGGAAAGATTAGCATTGGTGGCAAAAGCATTGCAGATTTGGATGTACAGTCGTTGCGGTCACATATTGGTATTGTGCCGCAAGAAGTGATATTGTTTGGAGGAACCATTGAAGAAAACATCAAATATGGTAAACCGGAAGCCACTCACCAAGAAGTGGTGGAAGCAGCGAGAAAAGCCAATGCGCTTGACTTTATAGAGCAGTTTCCAGAAAGCTTTGAGACGACTGTTGGTGAGAGAGGAATCAAGCTTAGTGGTGGTCAGCGTCAGCGAATAGCCATTGCCCGAGCCGTGCTCAAGGATCCGGATATTCTAATTTTGGATGAGGCAACTAGTTCCCTTGATGCGGAATCAGAGCATCTGGTGCAGCAGGCACTTAATGAGTTAATGAAAGGCAGAACCACCATCATCATCGCACACCGATTGGCCACTATTCGTAGTGTCGATCAAATTTATGTTTTAGACCAGGGTAAAATTGTGGAGTCCGGTACCCATGAAGAATTGCTTGCTCAACAGGATGGAGCCTACAAGAGTTTTATTGAGCTGCAGCTACAGGACTAAAGATGCTTGGTTAGAGCCATTTCCTGCTTTTCATGAAAATGACCATGAAGAGCGCCACAGCTCCCAATAAAGTATAAAACCCTTTCGGATAAGCCCATTCCCAACCCAGCTCTGGCATGTGTTCGAAGTTCATTCCATAAATCCCCGCAATGAACGTGAGCGGTATGAAAATGGACGACATCACAGTCAGAACTTTCATTACCTCGTTCATCTTGTTGCTGAGTTGCGAGAGGTAGAGGTCCATCACAGAGTTGAGTATTTCTCGGTAGGTATCCAGATTCTCTACCACTTGCACGGCATGATCGTAGGAGTCTCTGACAAACATGGATGTTTGCTCACTAAAAAAGTGTGCATTTTGATCTTTGGAAAGTGAGTGTATGACATCTCTTACCGGATACATGTATCTCCTGAGCTGAATGAGATCACGCCTGATCACCTGAATATCTGCCAATTCAATTTTTTGTGGACGTCTCACCACCAAATCATCCAATCGCTCGATCTTGGACCAAACCTGATCCAGCGTTTCGTAGTAAAAGTCAATCACCACATCCATCAGCATGTATGCCAGGTAATCAGCACCACGTTTACGCGCTCTACCTTTTCCATTTCGCAATCTGTTTCTGATGTCATCAAAGACATCACCCGGTTTTTCCTGGAAACAAATCACATAATGCTTGTGAGCAATGATACTTACCTGCTCAATATCAATCTTATTGTGAGATTCGATGTGGTTGATCATCTTCATGGAGATGTAGAGATGATCTTCAAATTCTTCTACTTTCGGACGTTGGTTGGTGTCCAGAATATCCTCCATGGTAAGCGGATGCAGTCCCATGAGCTGGCCGATGGAGGAGATGGTTTCGATTTCATGCAATCCCTGGATATTGATCCACGTAACCGAGTTGGGGTGGTTGAATTGTTCTAACTCTGTGACGTCATTGATTTCTACCTCATTGATATAGTCATCTGTGTAGTCAATCACCTGGATTTTGATTTCATCACTGTAAACCTTACCAGTGTAAATGAGGCTCCCCGGAGCTAGTCCGGTTTTTGGTCGTTTGCGACTGACTGATAGGGGAACGTATTTGATGGGGTTAAGCTTGTTAAGCTTTTTGAGTTCGTTTAATGGATTGTTCATGCAAAGACCTCTTCGGTTTCGGGTTGTGTATTCTTTGGCCTATCATCTGGCAGGCAAATACCTGGCGGCAGATCGATATCAGGCGGCAAAGATACAGGCAATCCTCCCTCATCATCACCATCTGAGTCGTTGTTGCCTCGCTTTTTGTTCGTGCGCACAAAGACGAAAACGATCAGAATCGTGTAAAGTATACCACAAAGAATGACATCCCAAAGCATAGATTGACCTCAATGAAATAGTGATTTCGATAAAAGTTAATCAAAAAACGTCCATTTCATCACTTTGTTCGGTAGAAATAAACGGAATGGATGGGCTAGTTTTCTAATTCCTATATATTTACTTACTTTGTGCTTCCAAAAAATGCCAGCTTTTGGGAACGCCCTAAAATTATTCGTGACGTATGCTGTTAACCTTGTTCTCTGGTGAAAATGAAGGACTTCTGTTCGGAGTCTTTGGAGTAGTAATCATCGCCTTTCTTTTGGTTGACTTGGGTGTTTTTCACAAAGCGCACCACAAGGTCTCTCAACGCGAAGCACTTTTACAGACATTATTCTGGGTGGCAGTATCGGTGGTATACGGTATGGTCATCTATTTTTATGGTGATGGCCCACAGGCGAGTTTCGAATTTTTCTCTGCTTATGTTACAGAAAAAGCCTTATCAGTAGACAATATTTTCGTCATTCTTCTGATCCTTCGTTACTTCAACATAAAGGAAGAATACTACCACAATATCCTATTTTGGGGAATACTGGGAGCTATCGTATTTAGAGCTATCTTCATTTTTGTAGGGGCATTCTTGATTGCTCAGTTTCATTGGATTCTTTACATTTTCGGAGCATTCCTTATCTACTCTGGAATTAAAATCTTTGGTGAGGAAGAAGATCCTGAGCTCGAACCAGAGAAAAACCCATTGCTCAAATGGGCTAAGAAGATATTACCATTTACGGATAAACCGGCTGAGGGCAGGTTTTGGATTAAAGAAAATGGAAAGCGCTTGTTCACTTCTCTGTTTTTAGTGATCATTTTGATTGAATCTACCGATTTGATTTTTGCCGTAGATTCTATTCCAGCAGCTTTCGCCATATCTCAGAATGAGTTTGTCATCTATACTTCCAACATCTTTGCAGTGATGGGGCTTAGAGCCATGTTCTTCTTGCTGGCCAACGTTTTGGACAAGTTCTATTTATTGCAGAAAGGTCTCTCTATCGTCTTGATTTTCATCGGGGCTAAAATGATGCTGGAGATGGAGATTATTCAGAAAGGATTAGGCTGGGTTTTTGGGACCGATCACGTCCAGATACCTATTTTCCTATCGTTTGGAGTAATCATGTTGGTGCTAGCCGGATCAATAATCTTCTCATTGATTTTCCCGAAAAAACCGGAAATGGTAGAGGCAGAAGTAGACGCTTAAGGCCTACTTCTTAAAACCGATTTTATTTCCTCTCCACCCATTTTCTTCCATGGATTTGGCAGATTCGAGCACTTTTTCTTTGAGTGATTCTTTGTAGTCTTGTAGGTTTTTACCGATTTTTTGATCGAATGCACCAATGATTTCAGCAGCTAGTATTCCTGCATTTTTGGCTCCGTCAAGAGCGACTGTAGCCACAGGTATTCCCCCTGGCATCTGTAGGATGGATAGCACTGAATCCCATCCGTCAATCGAATTTCTTGATTTCACTGGTACGCCTATCACAGGAAGTGTAGTCAGAGATGCAACCATCCCAGGTAAGTGTGCCGCACCCCCAGCTCCAGCAATAATCACTTTGAGATCTCTGGATGCAGCTTTTTCGGCATATTCTACCATACGGTGTGGTGTCCGATGGGCAGACACTACGGTGACTTCAATAGTGACACCTAATTCCTCTAAAATATCTGCAGCTTCTGACATCACTGGAAGATCCGATTGGCTACCCATGATAATTCCGACCTGTGGCTTGCTCATGCTTTTACTTTTAATATTTCTTTTACTTTCAATGCTTTCTCTTTTAAAGATACCGTGTTTTCATCGGTGATGGTAATGTGACCCATTTTGCGGAATGGTTTGGTGAGTTTCTTGCCATACAAGTGCAAGTGCACTCCTGGTAATGCTAACAACTCTTCCAGGCCTTCATACTGTGCGTTACCTGTATAGCCATCTTCGCCGAGTACGTTGACCATGGCTGCTGGCTTGATCATTTCGGTTGATCCTAATGGTAGGTTAAGAATGGCTCTTAGGTGCTGCTCGAACTGGGAGGTGATGTTTGCCTCAATCGTTTGGTGGCCTGAGTTGTGGGTGCGTGGAGCGATCTCATTGACCAAAATCTCGTCTTCTTGTGTGAGGAACATCTCCACGGCAAGTAGCCCCACCATATCCAGTTTGGTGATGACCTCTTCTGCCAGTTGGTAGGCTTTGTCTTCGATTGCTTTGGCTACATCTGCTGGAGCAAAAAGAAACTCCACCAAATTGGCCGTGGGGTGAAAGGCCATTTCTACTAACGGAAAGCATTTGACTTCTCCCGCTTCATTTCTAGCCACAATGACACTAAGTTCTTTTTTGAAATCAATCAGTTTTTCCAGTAATGAGGGAGCATCAAAGGACTTGTCCAGGTCCACCTCTGACTTAATGATTTGAACTCCTTGTCCGTCATATCCGCCTTTTCCCAATTTGTTCACCGCTGGTAGAAAGTTTTTGTGTTGCATGACTTCCTCTTTGTTTTCGGTCAGTATAAAGTCAGCGGTTGGAATTCTGTTGGCTTTATAAAAAGTTTTCTGCTTACGCTTGTCCTGGATCATTTCGACGATGGCAGGCTGTGGAAAAACCTTTTTGCCTTGGGCCTCCAGCTCTTTCAATGCTTGTGAATTGACTGTTTCTATCTCTATGGTCAGCACATCTTTGTCTGATCCGAATGCCATGATCGTATCATAATCAGTCAGCGCTCCTTGCGTAAACGAACTGGCCATTTTGCTACACGGTGCATTAGGATCAGGATCTATCATGTGGATGTCCAGGTTGAAGTCAGTTGCAGACTGGAGCATCATTCTGCCTAGTTGGCCACCACCCAATACACCTATTTTGAGGTCAGTTATGTCTTTTTTCATGTCTTGTCAATTTTGCAGTGTTCAGATATTCTTGAACTCAGGGGACTGCCTTTAATCTGGCAAAGATGTGAAGTTTTAGATTAAATTATCTTTTAGATAAGCAAACTGATCCAAGTCTGGGGATGTTCTAATATTATGGACAAGAAAAAAGAAGCAGAAGCCAAAAAACGCCTGGAAGAGATGAAGAAGAAAGCCCGGGAAACTGAAAAGGGTCACGAGGGATCTGACCAAAAGAGCACAGAAATCCCAAGAGATGCCTTCAGAAAGAATATGGGCTGCGGTGGTTAGCTACTTAAAGTGATAGCGTATGCCCCATGAACCTCTAAATATTTGATTGTCACTAAAAACCGCGGCAAGCTCTGTTTGAAAACCAAATTGCTTGTTTTCGAGTGGGTAGATATTTACTCCTAGCGGGAGTACTATTCCTTCATCTATCTGGAGACGGCCACCTAGGCCTGCATAAACCTGATAGTCTTCTTTTTTTACAAACTGGTAGTTGATTACCAACTCAGGGGCAAAGTTATCTAGCAGGACGTTGGCGCCCATCCTAAATTCGGGCAGAAACCGCTCGCCCAGCTGGTAATTAACCCCGGCAAAGGACAAGTTTGATTGGTGGTAAGAAACGCCTAATTGTCCGTAGCAGTAAACTGACGCTACGAAGAGAAGAGTGGTAAGGAGTGCTTTCATGAGTGCTTTTTCGGTTGCTTAGCACAAAAATAATACCACCTCTTACATCAATCTTTTAATTTTTTGGTTTCCTTCTGAAAGGACGTTTTCCCTGGCCGTGCTTTTTATTCCTGTTTTTGGAATTCGGTTTTTTGCTTGCAGGTTTCTTCACATCTCCAGGCTTTTCGGTCGGCTCAAAACCCTCGATCACCTGAAGTGGCAAGGAAACGCCAGTGAGCTTTTCGATGTTCTTCAAATACTCTACTTCATCCAAACAGACCAATGAAATGGCTTCTCCCTCAGCTCCAGCCCTTCCGGTTCTGCCTATGCGGTGCACATAATCCTCAGGAACATTAGGAAGTTCATAGTTGATCACATGTGGTAGCTGAGGGATATCGAGTCCGCGAGCAGCAATGTCAGTGGCTACCATCACGCGAATCTTCTTTTCGTGCAGTGCTGCAAGCGCCTTTGTCCGGGCTGATTGGCTTTTATTGCCATGTATGGCCAAGGCCGAAACATCACACTTATTCATTTTTTCTGTTAGCCGGTTTGCTGCATGTTTCGTTCGGGTGAACACAAGGACTTGTTGCCACCGGCCCCCAGCTATCAAGTCTATGATGGCGTCAGATTTTCGCTTTTTATCTACCTGATAGGCTATTTGATTGATTTTCTCTACTGTGGTGTTCTCTGGAGTGGCTTCCACCACTGCTGGATTGATCAGAAACTCTTCGGTGAGCTTTTTGATTTCTTTGGAGAATGTTGCTGAAAAAAGCAGTGTCTGCCTCCGGTGAGGTAGCAAATCCATGATTTTTCTAATATCTCGTACGAAACCCATGTCGAGCATTCTGTCGGCCTCATCCAATACAAGGATTTGGATTTTTGATAGCGATAGCAATCGCTGATTGTGGAGGTCTAGCAATCTGCCGGGAGTAGCCACCAGGATGTCCACGCCATTTCGAATGGCTCGTACCTGAGGGTTTTGATTGACGCCCCCAAAAATCACAGCAGATTTCAGTTGGAGGTTGGCGCCATAGGTTTCTACATTACTAGCTACCTGAGCAGCGAGCTCTCTAGTGGGTGTGAGCACCAGCGCGCGTATACCTTTTTGTTTGGATGGCTGCTGGCTGGATAGCTTTTGCAAAATGGGCAGTGTAAACCCGGCTGTCTTGCCACTTCCCGTTTGTGAAGAGGCAAGTAGGTCTCTTCCAGCTAGGATTTGCGGAATGGCTTTTTCTTGAATGATCGATGGCTTTTCGTACCCTTTTTTGCGAATGGCCGAGAGGATGGATTCGTTTAAACCCAGATGATTGAATGACATATAAACTGTTTTTGAGATGACAATTCATGAAAATGTCATTTCTAATGAATGCAAAGGTAATCCAATTAACAATGCTTGTCAGATAAAGTGGATGTTCTAATTTAAACCAGTCCTTCTTGCACAGCGATCCGCACGAGACTCGCTACTTTGTTGACTTGTAGCTTTTCCATGATTGTTTTGCGATGTGTCTCAACAGTTCGTACTGCTATGAACAGTTCTTCACTGATTTCTTTGTTGGAAAGGCCCTCAGCTACCAGCTTTAACACTTCGATTTCCCTGGCAGTAAGTGCACTGAGTTTGGCTACATTGGACTTACCTATAGTGCTGGAGTTGTTTAAAAGAGCTTGCATGGCATCTTGAGAAAAGTATTTTTGACCCGTAGCTACTTTTTCTACACAAGTGATGAAGTCGTTTTCATCGGCATTTTTGGATACATAGCCCATAGCTCCCTGGTCCATCGCCTTTTTCACAGTGTTCTTATCTACATGCATGGTAAGAATGACAAAGTGTGTGTCAGGGAGGAGTTTGTGCACTTTTTCCAGAAGCTCCAGGCCGTTGAGTCGGGGCATATCCAGATCAAGAAGTGCAATGTCTGGTTTGATGATCGGGAGCTTATCCGCGGCTTCCAAGGCATCATTGATGATGCTGATCACCTCAAAATCAGGGTGATTAGTAAAAAACTGGCTCACACCTTTAGCTACCAACTCGTGATCATCTACTATGACAATGTTTTTTTTCATATGATAGGAATACTGACTGTTGCCGATGTGCCACTGTCCGGACTCGGTGTGTAATTTACGGATCCTTTGACCATATCCAGTCTACTCTTGATGTTTAAAAAGCCATGACCATTCGTTTTGGCTCCATCCATACCTTTGCCATTGTCTTCTACAAATAGGACCAGGCGGTCTTTGTTTTTGAGTAGCTGCACGGAGACTTCAGTGGCTTCCGAATGCTTAATCACATTATTGATGAGCTCCTGCAGTACTCTATACAAGCTTATTTCAATTCGCTCATCAAACCGCTGATCTACATGATGGTGCTCAAATTCGAACTGAATATCAGAGAACTTAAAGCTGTTTTGGAGGAGGTCCTCTATGGCACCAATCAGACCGTAATCCATGAGCGTACATGGCATCATTTGATGTGAAACTTGCCGCACTTCTTCGGCTGACTTGGAAAACTGCTCAGAAATGAGCTCCAGATCCTCTCGCTGCTGGTCGTCGCTGACTTTACCTACCAGATTGTTGAGTGCCATTTTAAGGGCGCTAAGTTGCTGGCCAATGCCATCATGAAGGTCTTTACTAATTCGTTTGCGTTCTTCCTCTGTAGCAATGATGACACTTTCAAAGCCACGCTCTTTCTCTTTGAGAATCGCTGCCTGTAGTTGAGCCTTTTGTGCAGCCTTGTTGCGATTGTAATAGACTATACCAATAAGGATGGCTATTCCAAATCCCGCTACCAACAGGACAATGAAGTTCTGTTTTTCAGCAACGTTCGCACGTTGAATTTCCAGTTCCAGCTGCTGGTTAGCAATCTGTTGTTCTTTTTCGGCGGTTTCATATTTGGTTTGTAACTCGGAGATGGCCTTGGACTTTCGGTCATTAAACAAGCTATCGGCGAGCTCTCTGGCCTGTGTCTGATACTGATAGGCATTGGTAAAATCCCCTATACTGGAGTAGCATTGATGTAGCATGTCCAGTGCATATCTGGCCAAATCGGCATAACCAATTTCACTGGCTAGCTGTAGCGTCTTTTTGAATTGGGGAATGGCTAGTGAGTATAGTTCACGCTGTTGGTACATCTCTGCTAAGGTTACGGTATTGATTGCCAACCCACTTTGGTCTCCGAGCTTTTCACGTATGCTAGAGGATTGGTTTAGGTAGTCCATGCCCAGTTCAAACTTCTTTTTGACGAAATAGTAAGTGGCCAACCGCTTGAGTTCATAACCCATACCAATGGAGTCGTTGAGTTGTTGCTTTACCTCCAAAGCCTCACTCATCAGCGGAAAGGCCTCATCATGCTCACCGAGCTTGAATAGTGTCATACCCTGATTGGAAAGACTAATGGCCAGTTCCTTCAGAAAACTGTTTTCAGTGGCTATTTTCTGAGCTCGGGCATAATAGTCGCTAGAGGCATCATAGTCCTCTTGTTTGGAATAAAATACGCCCAACTCATTACATACCTGAGCCATTCCCTGCAGATCGTTGACCTCTTCGAAAAGCGCCAGACTGGTGAGGTAGCATTCCTGTGCCTTGTCGAAGCTACCCAGGTAAAAATGCCCTATGCCCAGATATTTGTAAGCCTGTGCGGCTTCCTGGGTCCATTCATTCTTTTCGGCAGCTTTCAGTGCATATTGCATCCTATCAATGGCTTTTTCCGAGCTGATGTTGAGTAGCTCCTGTCCATGTGATAGGATGCTATCTACCCTGTCTTTGGTGACGGTCTGGGAGAGAGCAGAATGGAACAATATGAATAGAGTTAAAGAAGAAAGAAACTTTCCTGGCATGGTGACGAACTGTGTTGACGGGTGAAAATACCAAAAAACCACGAGGGATCTACCGAGATACCACGACTGGTCGCCTGAAAATACTAAGAGAGCTTTGGGATATCAAATAATAAATCTCAAAGCCATGAAAAAAGTATTCATTTTAGTCGTTTTGGTCTTATCAGTAGGATATGCATCCGCACAGAAACTCGATATTAATACCGAAGCACTTCCAATCAGTAAAAAAGCACGGAAATTTGGTCAGTACAGCGGGTCTTATTGGGATGTCTCTGGTGAAAAGTTGCAAACCATCTACACCTATCGTGAAAAAAGGAAAAGTCCCAGGAGTTATGACTTGATCAATGTCAGTTTAGATGGAAAAATTACAGGTCCTGAAACTGAGCTACTAACTCCAGATAATATCTCAAAACTGGACCTACAGATAGATGAAACGCTTCTTGAGGAAGATGAATTCGAAAACTTCGACCAGGAAATGGTTTGGATCAAACGAGTTGATCTGGGTTGGAACGCAGTAGCTTTTGACGGGTATTTTGAACCTCAGTCTGACATTTACGGATTTGTAGGTTACGAATTTCAAAAAGAATCCAATAAGACGAGATTGATGGGTGATGAAAATCAAAGTCTGATGCTCGATTTCGTATTGGCAGATGGACCCATGGTGGAAAAATACAGCTCTAAAGTCCTCTCACAAGGTTTTCTCGGTTTGTCTTCTTTGTCTACTTACGCTTTCGTTCCTAAAGGAGATAAAGTCATTATCGGTGGGCTAATGAACGGTAGAGTGAAGATCGGTCTCGATGCCAGTCCAGATTGGTTAACTACCAGATATCTAGTGGGTACCTACAATACAGGAACCATGGAGTGGGAAGAACAGAACTTCATTGAATTTGACTATACCATGCATACACTCACTTCCCTAAAAACGGATGATGGAGTAGCGGTATTACTTAGAAAGGATAGCAAAGGAACCATTGAAAATAACAGGGTTCGCTTCAATGATTCTGTGTATAAAGGTGTGGTGATGCTGCTGTTTGATAACAAAGGAAAACTTACTTCACAGCTTGACCTGGATTTTGGAGATTTCAATTTTCCACCAATTGGAACATCACTGAGCAATACAATTCCTCCCAAATTTGATATTCGAAAAGTCAAAGACTCTTATTATGTTTCTGCTGTAGGATTTGGTAGAGGGACTCAGTTTGAATCATTGAACATTTACAAAATAACGGATGGTCAAATTGATTTTAAAAAGAAATTCCTAACAGATGATTTGAATGATTTCGTGACTCCTGATGGTGAAAAAGTGAAGTACTTAATCAAAAAGCGAGAGGTTCCGGTGATTGATGAAATCATTGCTTCTGATGATGAGGTGTTATTTCTGGGATCCATCAAGGAAATCGGAAATTTTGTCATCAGACTTGATGCCAATACAGGGAGCCTCAACCAGTTGATAGTCAGTGAGCACTGGGTACCTAAACAGGGAGTTACCATTCCACTTGGAGTAAGGGGTTGGAGTAAGACGAAATCTTCGAGAAGTAGTGAAGGATTTCTGGAATACCCTGTTACCGTAGAAGAACATGGGGATTATTACTACATTCTTTATCGGAAAATGAATTTGGGTATGACTCCAGGGTCATCCGTCAGCTCAACTTCCTCGTCTAGTAATGGTGTGATCAAAACCACCTATACTAAAAGTGTGAGAATAGACGAGCTTTTTGCCTTTGCTAAACTCGTTCTTATCAATAAGAAAACCGGTGCCATCGCTGAGCCATTGGTCATTGATGATGAAATACTTGTTGGTGCATACGGTATGTATGTTGGAAAAGATGGAACAGCATTCTTACACGGATATGACGGCAAGAAATATCAAATGACCTCTGTCAAGATTAAGTAAATGTATCAAAGCCACAGTTGCTCCGATGTGGCTTTGAGAACTTCTGAGGAGCCGCACCCTCAGTTTATTTGAGGGTGCTAATCTTCACCTCCTTACCAAATGGCCTACTCACTCACGAAGACTCGTTTCACTCGCTGGCTTACATTGGTGAGAATTTCATATGGGATGGTTTGGCTCCACTGAGCCAGCTCTTCAATGGTAGGCTGCTGACCAAATACAATCACCTCATCACCTTCTGACGCTTCGATACCAGTTACATCGATCATGGTCATATCCATACAGACATTCCCAATGGTGGGAGCTTGCTGGCCATTGACCATGACGTATGCTTGGCCATTACCAAAAAGACGGGTATAGCCATCCGCATAACCTAAAGCAATGGTCGCAATGAGTGAGTCTCTTTTCGCTTTGCCCATCCTGGAGTAGCCTATTGATTCTCCAGCCTTCACCTGTTTGATTTGTGATATTTTAGTTTTGAGTTGACTGATAGGTTTCAATCCATCCAGTTCAGCAGAGCTATCAAATCCATATAGGCCTATCCCCAACCGAACCATGTCATAGTGATAATTTGGCCAGCGCACGATTCCAGCAGAGTTTACTGCATGTTTGATGGGGCTATAACCAAGGTGATCTGCCAGACGCCGATAGGCCACATCAAACAGCGCCGCCTGGTGCCGGGTAAATGCATCTTCGTTGGCATTATCTGAGCTGCTAAAGTGAGTGAATATCCCAGCAACTTTCACTTGCGGGTTTCGGGACAGTAGATCTATCAGCGAATCGATTGCTTCGGTATCAAATCCAAGTCGATTCATGCCGGTTTCAATTTTGATGTGAACGGGTGGGGGCGTTTCCTCTTCGTCCAGAAGCTTTTGTAGCATGGACAGGCTGTAGATTTCAGGCTCCAGGTTGAACGCGGAAAGCAATCCCAGACTGTCCCAGTCCACATTCATGATCATGATAGGAAGCTGGATTCCCTTTCTGCGAAGATTGATGGCTTCATCCAGATAAGCCACACCCAAGTAATCCACTTGGTGGTACTGTAATAAGTGGGAGATTTCCTCCACACCTACTCCATAGGCAAAGGCTTTGACCATGACCATGAGCCTGGTGTTTGGACTGAGTCTTGAGCGATACAAGTTAAGGTTGTGTGTAATCGCCTCAAAGTTTACCTCCAGTACAGTCCCGTGACTTTTTTCCTCCAGATAGGCTACCACTTTTTCCAGACCGAAATTTCTGGCACCTTTTACCAGGATAATCTCATTGTTGAAGTCTGGAGCTGTCTTTAAAAAACTGAAGACGTCTTCATAGTATTCAAAGGCTCTAGAGAAAAGCGCATTGTGGGCTACCAGGTCTGGTCCGATTCCTATTACTCGATCAATGGCGTGATTTTTCAGCAGCTCATTCACTCTACTATAAAGAATTTTCGGTTCTTTACCGGATTGTAGAATGTCCGAGATGATGACCGTTTTTCTTTGTTTATGAGGTTGTTGTTTGAGGTAATCAAGTGCCACTTGCAAGCCAAGCAGGTCGTTGTTGTATGAGTCATCCAGGATGTGTGTGCTGTTTCGTCCTCTCTTTAGCTCCAGCCGCATTGGCACAGGTCTGAGATCAGCGATACCTTTTTGGATGTGTGCATTATCCTCCTGAAGTACAATGGCTGCTGTAATGCTGTGAAACAGGTTTTCCTGGTCTTGCTCATTTTGCCAACTCACCTCCAATGTGAAGTTTTGTCCCGGTAAGCTCGTAGTGTATTGGTTTCCGGCCTGATGGTAATTGATGCTCGCTTCTGGCGTATTGATTCCCCAAGTAATCAATTCAAATGCATGCTTTTCCAGCTCTTCTTTTACCGCACTATGCTGATACTTACAGATCACCCGCTGGCAATTCTCGAAGAGCTTCGCTTTTTCTTCTAGTTTGGCGCTCAAACTCTTAAATCCTTCTGCATGGGCTTCACCAATGTTGGTGAAAATGCCTAGTTGCGGTTGGATTATCGGTGCTAGTCGAGTCATTTCTCCAGTCTTCGAAACTCCTGCTTCGAAGACACCGACTTCATGATGGGGAAGGATACTTAAGACTGAGAGTGGAACGCCGAGCTGTGAATTGAAGCTTTTAGGGCTTTTCACCACCTGAAATTGGTGACTTAGTAGTGTGCTCAGCCATTCTTTGACAATAGTCTTTCCGTTACTGCCTGTGATCCCCACCACTGGCAATTGAAATTGCCGCCTATGGTAGGCAGCCAGCTGCTGCAGACTCTCGAGCACATGCTCTACCCGGATGATATTGAGGCTGGCTTGGCTAGGTGCAATGGACTTTGAGATCAGAAAATTTCTGACGCCCTTCCGTATCAGAGGCTCCACATAGTCATGACCATCATGATTGCTGCCGGGTAGAGCAATGAACAGCTCATCCGGTGCTCCTGTTGCCTTTCTGGAGTCATATACGATCGTTTGGATCTCCAGATCATCTGAGCTTTGGAGCAATCTTCCGTTTACGATGGTAGCGATCTGGCTTATGTGCATAACGCTAAATTATCAATTCCAACTCAAACTGATCGATCTCATTGACAAACCCAATAGCAGCTAATGCATCCAAGGTATTTACCTCTGCTTCCGGAATATTAAGAATCGTCAGGAAGGGATTTCTGGAACGTTGCTGGCATGCCATGACCAGTGATGTACCCACACCAATGTGTCTATACTCAGGATGGACGGCTAACTGTGAAATTCTGCCCAGGTCTGGCTGAAAAATCAAGTGACCCGCTGGTTGATTATCGACTTTGGCTTCTAAAATTAGCTCATGCTCCAGATTATGTACTAACTGGGGTGTGCTGTCCATAAAACATGGCTCAAAACTCATGTTTTCTGAAAACCGTTCGCACCATCCTGTATGTTGTTCAATAGCACAGCCAGGCTTGCCATCAAGCTCCTTGGTGAGTTTAAAGCATTTCATCACTCTGGTAAAGGCAAATCCCAGGTTTTCATAGAGCCGCTGGGCTCTCTTATTTTTGTCTATTACTTCCAGCAATATCCGTTCGGCACCCGTTTTCTTAAGGTTAGGAAACAGGTATTCATACAGTTGAAATGCCAGGTTCATCCCCTGATGGCTCATTCGAGTCCCGGTTCCTCCGTTATAGATGGTTTGCTTCCCTTCATACGTGTTGAAGGTGTGAAGAATAAAGGAGACCACCTGATGGTCCTCCAAGGCTAGCCCACTGAGCGATTGGTGGAGATTCAGTTTGGAGTAAATCCTTCGCTTGAATGCGGCCTGATCTGGTTTGAACGTGACTAGGTAATCGGAAAAGGCATCGATAAAAGCATCATGAAGTTGCTGGAAGTGCTCTTCCTGGTAAGCGCTAAATACAATGCTCATTAAGGCTTATTCATGAAAACTTAGTAGTGGGATGTCAATATCAATGGCAATGTTTTTGGTCACTGATTTTCTAAACAATTTTTGGAAAAATGAGTACTCTCTTGGGATCATCGCGAGCATGTCCAGATCATGTGATTTAGAAAAATCGACAATTCCTCTTGTAATGGAGTCAGCCTGAACGGTACGTGCTGAGCACTCATGCTCTTTAAATCTGGCAGCTATATCTTTCAATAGTTTCTGGTCCTGAGCGCTTAACTTGTCTGGGTCATCTACTATGGAGAACACATAGATTTTGGCGTCAAACATCGCAGCTATCATACCGATAAGATCTAGTCTTTTGGTGTTTTTGATCTCAGAAAGATCTGAAGCAAAGCCGATTTTTTTAGGGTTGAAATCATGCACATTTTCCGGGATCACAATCACTGGCACTTTGCTGGTTTCAATGATGTCAGTGGCCCTTGTACCGATGAGGTGCTCAATGGAATCGTGTTCGGCGCGTGTTCCCATCACGATCAAGTCAATGTTTTTTTGTTCAGACTCAGAGTAGATCGCATCAGTCAGATAAGAGATAAATCGATCCGCCTCGTGGGGCACTTCTTTGAGTTCAATGATTTCCGATTCTAATTCCTCAAAACTCTCCTTTACCTGACTTTCATAGTCCATCATGATTGAGTCTATAAGACTGCCGCCCACAAAGTCTGGGTGCGGGTGATGAACGTGCACCGCATTAACCATATGAATCTTGGCGTCAAATGATTTAGCCAGCTTGATCGCAGATTTCAAGGCGTTCTTTGAGCAAGTTGAAAAATCAATTGGTACGAGAATATTTTTGATGTTCATCTTTCTTAGACTTGTTGTTGTTAATAAAAGTAACCTTCCTCGGCCAATTTCCCAACGAAATTGGAGGTTCATGTGCATGACTTTTTTCAGTTGAAACGAGGCCTGACGACTTGCTGACTATTTTTCAGTTTCTTATTCAAATGAAACCTGTTATCTTCACCTTCTAATTCGAAATATTTTTAGTCATGCCAATTGAGATAGGTAGCTTCGAGGAGTTCCAGCAGTACATCGGTAAGGATTTAGGAACTTCAGAACCACTAGAAATCACCCAGGAACAAATCAACAAGTTTGCTGATGCAACTCTAGATCATCAGTGGATTCATGTGGATTTAGAAAAAGCAAAGGAAGGCCCATTCGGACAGCCAATCGCACATGGCTACCTTACTTTGTCACTTGTGCCACACATGTGGGAGCAGATTCTTAAAGCTAAAAATCTGAAAATGATGGTTAACTACGGGATGAATAATCTCAAGTTCAATCAACCTGTTCCCGTTGGTAGCAAGCTGTTACTTTCTGCACATCTGGAAAACCTGACCAATCTACGAGGTATTTGCAAGGCAGAGGTTGGAGCTAAAATGGAGATTGAAGGTCAGAAAAAACCGGCTTTTACTGCCACTATGATTCTCCTATATCACTTCGAATCTTAATAAGCACGTTTTTTGAAGAGCAAGGCATCTATAGAGTATTTGCCGGTGCCCAGAATGAAGATGGCAAGATAGGCCGTAAGGTACATTAGAGAGTGTTCTTTGTCACTCAAAGGATCGTCTGCATGTGCTACAAAAGCTGCTGTGATCATGGTGATGATCAGTGGAATGATGATCGCTCGAGTACAAAACCCAAGCACCAGTAGAATGGAGCAGACTAGTTCTGCGAAAATAGCGAGTATCAGAGAAGTAGAACTCCCTAGTCCCATAAAGTCCATAAATCGCGTGCTCAACCCCTCAAAACGTTCCAGTTTTCCATATCCATGTGGAATCATTAGAACTCCCATCCCGACACGGAGAATGAGAGAAGCCCAGTTAACCGATGAAGACTTGATAGCTGGTGTAAGTAGGTTGTATAGCATAGCGTTGGGTTGTTTTTCTAAAAGCGAAATTAGTCATACACGAATTTCCATTCCCCATTTTTCTGTTTTTTCCAGACTGTGTGGAAGATGCCCGTTGCGTTGATGGTGTCTCCTGAAATCTCCAATGCCTGGAATTCATACGAACCATAAGTGTAGGCCAGGTCCCCACTTGAGGAACATTCCACGAAAGTTGGTTCCCAGATGAGTTGAACACCGACCAACGAGGATGAATCAAAATAAGATGCTATGGCTTCATGTCCTTGGTAAACCTTATTGTTGCGAACAATCACAGCATCATCGGCTGCAAAATGAAGGAAAGCCGCTTTTACCCCATGTTCATGAGCATAGTCATTAAAAGCTTTTTCTACTGAAAGCACCTCCTGAATGATTTTTTCTCTTGGAGGATTGGAACAAGCACCAATAAAAGCGAGAATAAGGGCTATTAAAACGCGATGCATAGAAGTAAGTTTTTAAAGAGCAAAGGACACCCTCCAATCTAACGAAACAAAAAGGTGTTCTTACAGTAAACGGATAAATATCAAAAAGGCGAGTTAGATTCTCCCTTAGGAATGCCAGAGGCAGAACCGGAATGGTTCTTTAAGAACTAAAAAGTATAAGGTAAAAAAGTGGAGTGTATTGGATTTGATCGGAGTGGCGTACACCCAACAACCCTTGTCCTGAATCACTAACTAAAATAGGAATTGTAGAGGAGAGCATTGGAAACTCTCCCATGGGGATGCCTTTGTCAGAACCAATGGGTATCGACATAAAGCTCAAAGGGGGGAGATATGTGGGATATACTGGATTCTCCCTTAGGGATGCCTACGGCAGAACCAGGGAATATGATTCAGAAAAAAGTACAGGATTTAAAAAAAGTGGAGTGTATTGGATTCTCCCATGGGGATGCCTTTGGCAGAACCAACGGGTATCGACATAAAACTCAAAGGTGGGAATATGTGGGATATACTGGATTCGAACCAGTGACCTCTGCCCTGTCAAGGCAGCGCTCTAAACCAACTGAGCTAATATCCCTGCTGCAGGTCAAAATTATATTAACTATTGCCAATAAAAAAGTCCGGCTCTGCCGGACTTTAATCATTCGTCTACTTTCATCTTAAAGAACAACCTCTCCTTTAAAGAATAGGTACGTATATTCTTCAGAGCTCGAAGTTTTGATCTTGATGTTCTTTTTAAACACTCCTTCTTTCTTCGATAAGAAAGTGGCAGTGATGGAGGCTGTTTCTCCCGGTGAGATAGCTTCTTTTGGGAATTTTACATTGGTGCATCCACATGACCCTTTTGCTTCGAGTATGGTGAGCGGTTGATCCCCATTGTTGGTGAACTCAAAAGCTATGTCTTGGCTGATTCCGGCTTTGACTTCACCAAGATCCAGCAAGGTAGTTTTCCAAGTGATTGATGGGCTAATCGCTGCTAAAGCGGCTACCGCTATACCCAGCATAATAATTAGAGAGACTTTTTTCATTTTATTAGAAATTTAGTTGAGTCCAAAGCTGATCATCTACACACCAAATCACTGTTAATAGCTTCCAAATGAATGTTAATGAGATGTTAAAGATTCCTGAAAGGCTGAAATATCTGCTTATTTTAGACTGATGAAAAACTTACCCATCAGAATACTGGTGATAGTTGGCGCCTTGTCCATGGCTGCTATAGTGGTAGTCCAGATATTCTGGATCACCCAGGTGATGGACCGACAGGAGGAGATGTTTGATAGGTCAGTCCAGATGGCCCTGCGTAACGTGGTGGAATCTCTATGTGAAATCAACGGAAATGACATTCCAAGCAACGACCCCATTGATCAACTTTCTAAGAATTACTTCATTGCTCGCACCAACTATAAGATAGACCTGAGCTCCTTAGACTATCTGTTGAAGGCCGAACTCCAGAAACGGAGCATTGATCTGGACTATGAATATGGCGTGTATGATTGCCAGTCGGACCGAATGGTGTATGGGGATTTTGTGGAGCTCAACAGCAAACAGGGCAAAGTACAGCCAGCCGGGAAGCTCCCGAAACTGGTGAACGATGAATATTACTTTGGGATCTTTTTTCCGGGAAAAACGGCTGGATTGGTGAATATGCTGGGAATCTGGAAAGTCACATCAGTCCTAATTCTCATCATTCTCATAGTTTTTTCCTATGCACTTTTTGTGATCTTGAAGCAGAAACGCCTCAGTGAAATTCAGCGAGACTTTGTCAACAATATGACCCACGAGTTTAAAACACCATTGGCAACTCTACAAGTGTCAGCTGAGGTGCTGGGTAACGAAGTGAAAGAGCCTCGTCAGCAGAAGTATACGGAGATCATCAAATCGGAACTGGTGCGGTTAGAACAGCATGTGCATCAGCTACTGAAGACTTCCATGCTTGATCACCAGGTCATGGCTAATGAGCAGATAGAAGTGATCAATTGTTTGGAGACAATGGGTCAGAAGTTCGAACGGCTTCATCCTGGGAAGCTCCATGTACAAATCGACTTACCTCCTAAAACGGCTGTCAGAGGTGACCGGGTAGTTTTTGAGACCATGGTTTACAACTTGCTCGACAATGCTTTTAAGTATGGAACGGCTGCTGTCGGTTTCACCGTGAGACGGGAGGGAAGATCGGTGCTGATAGCCATAACCAATCATGGCCCTACTATACCTCCTCAGGAACGAAAGAAAATCTTCCATAAATTCTATCGCATACATCAAGGCGACCTTCATGACGTAAAGGGATTCGGTCTTGGCTTGTACTTTGTAAAGCAGGGAGCCAGGTCGATGAAAGGAAAAGTGACCCTCGTCAGTCAAAATAATGAAACAACATTCACACTAAAGATACCAATCGATGAAGCATAATGTCAAAGTGTTGCTAGTGGAGGATGATCAGAATCTTTCATTTGTCATTGCTGACCACCTGGCTCATGAGGGTTTTGAAGTGATCACAGCGGCTAACGGTGAAGAAGGGCTGCAGAAATTTCAACTCTTCGAGATTAGCTTGTGCCTGGTAGATGTGATGATGCCAAGAATGGATGGGTTTACACTGGCTAGAGAGATACGTGATCGAGATGAGTTTGTACCGATACTTTTTTTAACTGCCCGATCCATGGAGGAGGATCGACTGAAAGGATTTGAAATAGGTGGGGATGATTACATCACCAAGCCTTTTTCCATTGCGGAGTTGACCCATCGGATTCAAGTATTTATCAGGAGGAGTCAGCCTGTTGTTGGGTCCACCGCACCATCCGGTAGTATTTCCATTGGTCAGTTGGTATTTCATCCGATAAATCTCCAGATCATGTCTGGTGATAAAGTCACTAGCCTCACTCAAATGGAAGCAGACCTGCTTAAACTGCTTCTCCAAAAGAAGAATAAACTCGTTCGGAGGGAAGATATCCTGATTGAAATATGGGGCGAAAATGACTACTTCAAAGGAAGAAGCCTGGATGTATTCATCTCCAGGCTACGCAAGTATTTAAAAGACGATCCCGCACTGGAATTACGCAACCATCATGGTGTAGGCTTTTCCTTAATTGATGGCGATTTTGCGGGTTAGTCGCTTTCCATCCATCTGGATTTCGAGCAAATAGACTCCTTCAGATTGCCTGGACAGGTCTATCGTCTCAGAATACAGCCCACCGTACGACTCGAAATACCGGTTGAAAACTTCCTTACCATCCAGGTTGTAGATTTTGATAGATAATTCTCCTTCATTCGCAGTGTTGAAACGAAGATTGAATTTGCCATTGGGAGCTGGGTTTGGGAAGTAAGAAAGGTCTTCCAGCTCCAGCTTGTTCGATGCACTGACTTTTCCTTTTTGGCCAAACTCTTCGGTATCATCACTGATTTTCACTGTCTTTTTGATAATTACTTCCACTCTGTTCTCGTGCTTGTCATCATCCATCATGTCAGATAGACTGATCACATAAGCGTCCTCTATAGAATCTCCGAAAGCAAAGTTAAAGTTGGGTCCTGTTGCGATTTTGATGGCCATGTTTTCCTGCATGTCCTTCAGGTGTTCCGAGATGTCTATATCCAATTTTTTCATGTGCTCGTCGAGTTGTCTCATCTGCACTTCAAACTGCCGAGTAAACGCCGAATCTCCAGAGCTGATAAACGAAAATGCGTGGTTGCTTTCCTCATCATCATTCATTTGGAAAAATAGTTGCTGTGTTTTCTTGAGGTTATCTATGCTGAACGCATGGTCATCACCCCCAAACCAAAAGTTGATCTTCTGGTCCTCACCCATAAACTTTGAAAGCTCCTCATCATCACGCATGGCTTCTTTGGAGTCATAGGTCTTTTTGAAAGTTTGCTTCTCTCCATCCACTTCGCGGGAGATCTCCACTTTCACTTGGTCTTGGGCCCATGCAGCTGTGGTGAGCATCAGCAGTAACCCCATCAGTAGTGTAAAATTCTTTTTCATCAGATTGATCATTTAAATGCTAGATGAGGATACCAACGAGGACGGGGTAATTGCATCTGTTAAAACGCGGTTAATCAATGTTAAAAAAGGTTAATAGGGAACTGTAGGGCTACTTTTGGCGTAAATTTGACACCAGTTGAATGATAATCCGACATGAATAGATCAACTATATTCTGGGTTGTAGGCATGATGAGTGCGGCGCTTTTGGGCCTGATTGGCTTCCAGTGGTATTGGATAGATTCTGTCATCAGGGCCAATGAAGAGCGTTTTAAGAAGGATGTAATAGAGGCACTTCATACCGTTTCTGATAAGTTGGAGCGTCAAGAAGCGCTTTATGCATTCAACCAGACCTGGGTATACAACAAGCCATTTGGTCAATCCCGACCACTACGTCTGCGACAAATTGATCCAAACAACCCCCAGACGCTCGCCTTTTCAGACACCGTCCGAAGTGACCAAATGGGGTTCAACATCATCTTTGATTTCCAGGCAACTACCTCTGGCGGATACATGGAGCTAGTTACTGAGTCTCAAGTGCATGAGGTGAGACCGAAAAATAATAATCAGAAGCCAGAAAAGGAGTTGGAGTTACTAGAAGAGCGAATGGAAAAGGCAACTAAGAAATCAGAGATGGTGGTTCAGGTTATTGAAAACGTCCTGTCTCCTGAGCGATCCATTACGGCTCGTTTCAATCCTGCGCAGTTGGATTCCTTATTGTCAAATGAGTTTAACGAGCGCGGTATAGATATCGCCTTTGACTATGGAGTGATCTCTCCAATGCGTCAGCGGTTTGAGTTGATCAACAACCAGCAATCCAAAACGGACCTGGAGAAAAGCGAGCTAAAAGCCAGTCTCTTCCCCAATGATCTGGTGGGAGATCAAAACTGGTTGGTCGTGGATTTCCCAAACAAGCAGCAGTTTCTTCTCCGAAAGATTTGGCTCACCATGGCTAGTTCGGGTTTATTAGTGCTGGTCATAGTGGGCTCTTTCGGTTACTCGATCCATACCATCTTACGTCAGAAGAAACTGTCAGAGATGAAAAATGACTTTATCAACAACATGACCCACGAGTTGAAGACTCCTATAGCTACTATTTCTCTAGCGTGTGAGGCACTCAGTGACAAAGAAATAAAGCAGATGGAAGGCATGCGAGAGCGCTACCTGAAGATGATAGGCGAAGAAAACTCACGGTTGGGAGAGCAGGTAGAACGAGTGCTCCAGATGGCAGCCATTGATCGAAAGGATATTGAGCTGAAGGAAGAAGAATTGAACCTGAAAGAACTGGTGGACCGTGCTGTGGATAAAACAAGCCTACAGGTAGAATCCAAGAACGGCACGATCAAAGTAATCGACAATGCAGAAGATACCACAATTCAGGGGGATCGCACTCATTTAGTAAATATCCTTACCAACTTGCTGGACAATGCGAACAAGTATTCGGAAGAGTCACCTGATATCACCATTCGAGTATATAATCGCGGCAAAACCATCAATGTCAGCGTGCAGGATCGAGGTATAGGGATGACCAGAGAAGCAATCAGTCATATTTTTCAGAAGTTCTACCGGGTACCTACTGGCAATGTTCATAATGTGAAGGGATTTGGTCTGGGCCTGGCGTATGTGAAGAATATGGTGGAACTGCATCACGGAACCATCCAGGTAAGCAGTGAACCCGGAAATGGAAGTAAATTTACAATCACCTTACCTTTAAAAAATGGATAAGCCTAGAATACTGGTAGCAGAAGATGACGAAAACCTGGGACAGATATTGAATGAATACCTGGGTCTCAAAGGGTTCGAGACAGTACTGTGCCGCGACGGAGAGCAGGGGTCCGAGACTTTCAAACCGGGAAAGTTTGATCTGTGTATTTTGGACTTGATGATGCCAAAAAAAGACGGGTTTCAGTTGGCTACCGAGATCAAGGAAATTGAGCCCGATATTCCCATCATTTTCCTTACTGCCAAGTCACTGAAGGAAGATGTGCTCAAAGGATTTAAAATTGGAGCGGATGATTACATCACCAAGCCTTTCAGCATGGAAGTGTTACTTATGCGGATCAAGGCGGTGCTGAAACGCACGATGAAGTCTGAGTCGGATAAGTCCTTACCAGAGGAGGTCGTCATTGGCCAATTGAAATACCAGTATGCCTCCAACATGCTGGAGCTACCTTCAGGCAAGGTCAAATTAACAACCAAGGAGAACGAGCTGTTAAAGCTCTTTGTGGAGAACCTAAATCAGACAGTCACCCGCAGCATTGCATTGAAGAAAATCTGGAGGGATGATTCCTATTTTAATGCGCGAAGCATGGACGTGTACATTGCCAAACTCCGCAAATACCTCAAGGAAGAAGAGTCTCTTCAACTCCTTACTGTCCATGGTGAAGGATTTAAGTTGGTGCATTTAAATTAATCCACCCTTCTTATATCTTTGCTCGGCTTCATCCCCTATATTTAGTAGAAGCATAGACAATAATTGACCTAAACTATTTCTTTTATGCTATTAGTACCCTCTATTTCTGTAATCAAGGGCAGGACCATTCGTCTCTCTCAGGGTGACTACACCAAGGAGAAGCATTACGACAAGAGTCCGCTTGATGTGGCAGAGCAGTTTGCCGATCATGGCATATCCAGAATTCACTTAATTGATCTGGAGGGGGCTAAAAAAGGGACTCCAGTTAACTATCCGACACTGGAAATGATCGCAGGTCACACAGATCTTCGCGTCAATTTTGCCGGAGGTCTACACACCGATGGAGATATTCTCAAGGCGTTTGAGTACGGTGCCGAGAGTGTAGCCGCAGCAACTATTGCCGTATACAACAAAGAGCTCTTTGCCAATTGGATCATGTCTTATGGTCGTGAGAAGATCTCACTTAGTGCGGATGCTTTGGATGGAATGATCAAAGTGGGCGGCTGGCAAAAAGACACCAAAATCGAGTTGGAAGATCACATTGAGTTTTTCTATGACAGAGGCTTGAAGTATCTAAAGACCACCGACATTTCGAAAGATGGCGTGCTGGAAGGTCCTGCTTTTAAGCTTTACGAGCGTCTCACTCAGCGATTCCCAGAGTTGTGCATTTTCGCTAGTGGGGGCGTTCGACATATGGACGATATCAAAAAATTACAGGATATCGGAGTCTATGGAGTTATCTTCGGGAAAGCCTTCTATGAGGGCCAAATCACGCTACAGGAGCTGGCTCAGTTTCACCAATAGGTTTTAAAATTCGTAGTTGAGGTGCCCAATAGAATTGGGGTCTTCATCGTACTTTAGTTTGTAGATGAAGTAAAAGATGAAGTTAAACTTGCTCACGGAATTGATGCTGGTGCTGTCTGGTTTTTGACCAATAAACATGGCGCCATCATTGGCTTGCTGTACCTCTGTCTCTATTGGAGCTTCCAACTGGGACGACTCCTCTACGGCAGGCTCTGTAGCTTCTTTTTTGTCTTCCGTATTGTTATTGGTAGAGGTCGTACTGTTAGTGGATTCTGTAGAATTCGTGACTTTATCCGAGTTGGTGTTGGAGCCATTGGTAGACGCCAAGACATCACTGCTCAGCATGAACAGGCCCAGTAGAGTTAGTGATATGGTGAATAACCGCTTCAGAAAAGTGATTGATTTAGGTAAAAGTAACGAAAAACATCTGGAAAGGTTTAAAAATCCTAAAAAGATGTAGGTACCGATAGTTAACCAGGATCTCACATGCCGCAAGGATCAATTAAAGTATCCCATTTTCACCAGTACCAAACCAATGATAACCCCTACAATAGCCATAACTATCATAAAGATTAAATAACTGCTGATCCAGACTAATAAGCCCTTTAGAAACCCCCAGACATTGTTTTTCTGTGGATAAGTTCTCATGATTGCCCAACCGATGTAAGTGGTAGAAATAGCCATACCCCAGCCGGTGAACAATTGGCCAGTAAAATAATATATGGTAACCATTGCCATCGTGAACCATACACCATTGGCCTGAATGTAGGTAAACCGAATGAGGTGGTGTAGGTATGTATGCCTTTTGCGATAGTAGATCTTGCCGGTGAGCGCTAGAAAGGGGATCAGCACACCAGCAAACATTCTGAAGTGATCAGCGACCCACTGCATGTATTGGGCTTGAAATGCCACTTGTTTTTCAGAGGGTTTTTCGGGTACGAATCCCATTGATTTGCTACTTTCTTCCATGAATTCGTTAACGGTAATTCCAAGGAATTCAAAGAGTAAGAGCATCAGTGCTGTCATCACCAGGTAGTAGCCCAGAGGCCCAATGTATCGAATGGAATTACCCTGAAGGTAGGTTTCAATTACTTGCTCAGGGCGTCTAAACAAGTCTACGATTGTCCTGCCATATTTGGTGTCCATTCCCAACCAGCGATCCGCAAAATCTGAAAGAGCATACTTCCAGGTGATTTTTTGGAGGTGGAGTTTTTGTCCGCAATTCCAGCAAAAATTGCCGGTTGCTTCTACTTCACAGTTGATACATTGGTTAGGTTGATCCGCCATGAGATAAAGCTAATCAAAACCAGATTATTTCTGATCCTCCAGCATGACGCGCTGCACAGGCAAACTTTCAGGAAATTCTGATTGAAGATACTCCAGTAGCTTTTCTCTCACACTGCAGCGAAGGTCCCAGGCTGTAGGGGAGTTTTTGGCGGACATCAGCGCACGGACCATCATGGTGTACTCTTTGGTATCTACCACCTGTAGTGAGTCCACTGCTCCATCCCAGCGTGGTTCAGAATGAAGTATTTCGGTGAGTTTAGCTCTGAGTGGTGCTATGGGTGTACGATAGTCTAGATGAAGGATGACCGAGCCGATGATTTCTCCTTTGTTTCTTGTCCAGTTTTGGAACGGTTTTTCTACGAAATAGGTGATCGGAAGTATCAACCGCCTCCAATCCCAAATTCGCACCACCACATAGGTCAGATTGATTTCTTCTATCCAGCCCCACTCACCTTCCACTACTACAGCATCATCTATTTTGATAGGCTGGGTGAACGCTATCTGGATTCCGGCAAAGAAATTGGCGATGGATTTTTGAGCAGCCAAACCAATGATAATACTGGCCACCCCAGCTGAGGTAAGCAAGGTTTGCCCATAGCGTCTGCCTTCATCAAAACTCAGCAAGATAATAGCAAGGCCTATGAGCACCAGGGAAACGATCACTACCCGCTTCAGAAAGTTGAGTTGCGTGATGATTTTACGTTCCTTACGGTTGTCCTCCTTGTCTATGTTGTATCGGTCCAGAAAGATGTCCTCCAGAGTGTAGACCAGTCTGACCAGCAAGTTGATCACTGCAATGATCAATAGGATTCGAATGGTCATGATCAAAGCCTCTCGGTATATGGACTCATCTGCATACATCAATCCTATGAAAATGGTGAGGACTGGGACCATGAAATTGAAAGCTGACTTGCATTGCTTTCTCAGCATCAGCAGATCGTTGGACCGGGATCTTCTGACTGTTATGCTCAGACTGATGTGTACCAGCCAGTTGATGGCCAAGCCTACCACTAGGCCTATTATCAGATTAATAGCGGGAAAAGGAAGCTCTATCAGTTTGTTGATCCAGTCGTTTAGCATAAAAAAGTGGCTTAAATAATAGCAACAGCAGGAGGGATGAATTGTTGGGAAGTCCCGGTAAGTTCTCTAAATCCGTTAGGTTTATATGTATGAAAAGATTTGTGATGCTTTGTTGGCTTGTTATTGGTCTCTCTATTTCCGGATGGACTCAACAGAAGCTGACCGCCGAAGACGTGATTGGGCGGTTTTTAGAAGCTACAGGTGGAAAGGAAAGGTGGCTCAATTTGGACTCCAGAGTTGAAAAGTGTTTGATTACCAAATACGAAACTGATGGATCCTTTGGGGTAAACCAAAGCATCAAAGCTCAAACTATCTATTACCAATCTCCCGATCAATTTTTGGAGCATACGTTTTCCACAAAGAATCTGTATCATTCTGAATCGATACTCTTCAAGATAAGAACATGTGCATGGTATTATACCAGCAATACCAACTCCGTTGTTTTCTTCGAACCAGAACCGATTACGTTTGCGAAAGAATTTCCGAGAACATATCTGATGGAAGCATTGAATCTGGAACCCATAAAAAAAGTGAAAGAGGAAGATGGGATGTATCGTGTGGATTTTAAGGATGATCGACAGGATGGAGGTGTACAGAGTTTGTTTTTTGACAAAGAGACTTTCCTGATCAAAAGGAGAAGCTATGTAACCAAATCTACCATGACTCCCTGGACGTTTACATTTGAGGAATACCAGAGTTCTGGAGGGTTTAAGGAGCCGAGAAAGGTAGAATTGAAAGGAGGTGGCGAGCCTTTCATGACCATTGCGGTGAGTGAAATTAGCTATGACGTAATCCTCAACCCTGATTTGTTCAAACCTCCAGTTCCCTGTGATGGAGGAGGTAAAATGGTTTCATTGGATGCTCCTTATCAATTGCCGCAGGCAGTTGTGGATTAACGAAGTTGAATGAACTAATCGATCAACACCTATAACGGATTTTACAAATTGCGGATATGACTAATTTCAATAAGTTCAGTACTCTCATTATTCTTTTTCTGGGGTTTTCTTTTTCAATTTTTGCTCAAAGAAAAGGTTACATCATTACAATGGATAAGGATACGATTCAAGGGGAATTTGAGGCGCCTAAAAATCCTGATATTCTTTATCGATATGTAAAGTTCAAATCAAATGACTCGAAGTATAAGAAGTTCAAGGCCAATAAAATCAAAGGATATACCATTGGAACTGATCGATACTTTTCAGGTCAAAATGTCCTAGATGATTTATTGTTTGTGAAAATTGAATTGGAAGGTAGGGTCAATCTGTTCACTTCACTCGTTAAGTCATACATTGTGACACCAAATGGTAGTGCCCCTAAGTTTGATAAAGTGTACTTCTGGTCTAAGGATAAGGGTTTAGTAAGGGTTTATTCACGAGATAAAAAGTCCTTGCTGGAAGTAATTGGAGATAATCAGCGCTGTATGGAGATCATCCAATCTTCGAAAAAAAAGGATATTGATATTCCTCAGCTTGTTAAAATCTACAATCAATAAAGGGCTTATTGAGTTAAAATCCCTGATTAACTTCTACATTGATCAAATGAGTTTATGAAAGATTCATTTCCACTCTGGTTAGTTGTTAGTTTCATCATTTGCATCAGTTCGTGTAAAGAACAAAGTGAGCCAGCAAAGTGTGGGTCATGCGATGGAGAAGTACTAGAAGTGCTCGATTCTGGAGTCTATTCCGTCCAAGGTGTGAAGCCTCTGAGGTTAATTGGCAAGGAAGAATTAGTAGCATGTGATACAGCGTTTGAGAACAACCTTGAGGTGGGTAAACGAGTGGTAATTCAAGGTCAAATCCTAGAAAGTTGCGTGGACACGTTTTCTTACCGAAGAATTAGAATCGATGATTTAAGCGTAATAGACTTCTGTTTGCCACCTATTGACACGTTGGCCAATGCGCAGTTTGAAATCTTTGGGAAGTGGAATCTCTTCGGAATAAAGAATGAGCAAATGATCTATCCTCCATGTGAAGCGGGTCAGCCATTTATCGAGATTTTCTATTCTGATGGTGTTTTGATGATCAATGCTTTTTTGGGTGATAATTCTTGTCTGGGACAGCTATCAATTGATGGACAAACTATGTTGATTTCCACAGATAAGATTTGTACACTTTCACTTCCTCAGACCGAAGCGTTACGCGAATTTGAATCCTTGTTTGGTTCATTTTTATATTGCCATGAAGAGCAGTGCTCATTGACTTATGCTATAGAAGAGAACTTTCTGACTTTGGAGAAAGCAGATGGTTTGACGGCTACTTTCTTCGCATATTGACTTGGAGATCAGTTAATAAAAAAGCAGTTACATTTCTGCAACTGCTTCCAAATTTTTGGGCCTGTCAAGACCGTAGTGTCTTGATGGAAGATCGGTTGCTGACGCTGCGGTCAGCATCAAAGCTTTCGTCTTGACTCGAACCTAAGAATACTTATCTATGAAGGATTTCAGTTTTAGCCTGTTCATATTCTTCAACTTCTTCTCCAGAATTATAGCTTCACTTCTAGATTCCTTTTCAGTGGACCACACCACTTTCCAGGGTCTTCCTTTGACGGTCGCCACCTCAGCTCCGGCATTATGTCTTTTCAGACGATCTTCCAGATTGTTAGTCTGTCCTTTGTAGTATTTGTCAGCGGATTCAGAGTATAGGATGTAGACGAAGAAAGGCATTGCTATGAATTTAGCAAGATGCGTTTGAAACAAAAAGCCCTGACGAAGACAAGCTTGTCAGGGTAAAAATTTGTTCCAAATTTTTGGGCCTGTCAAGACCGAAGCGTCTTGATGGGAGATCGGTTGCTGACGCTGCGGTCAGCATCAAAGCTTTCGTCTTGACTCGAACCTAAGAATACTTATCTATGAAGGATTTCAGTTTTAGCCTGTTCATATTCTTCAACTTCTTCTCCAGAATTATAGCTTCATTTCTAGATTCCTTTTCAGTGGACCACACCACTTTCCAGGGTCTTCCTTTGACGGTCGCCACCTCAGCTCCGGCATTATGTCTTTTCAGACGATCTTCCAGATTGTTAGTCTGTCCTTTGTGGTATTTGTCAGCGGATTCAGAGTATAGGATGTAGACGAAGAAAGGCATTGCTATGAATTTAGCAAGATGCGTTTGAAACAAAAAGCCCTGACGAAGACAAGCTTGTCAGGGCAAAAATTTGTTCCAAATTTTTGGGCCTGTCAAGACCGTAGTGTCTTGATGGAAGATCGGTTGCTGACGCTGCGGTCAGCATCAAAGCTTTCGTCTTGACTCGAACCTAAGAATACTTATCTATGAAGGATTTCAGTTTTAGCCTGTTCATATTCTTCAACTTCTTCTCCAGAATTATAGCTTCACTTCTAGATTCCTTTTCAGTGGACCACACCACTTTCCAGGGTCTTCCTTTGACGGTCGCCACCTCAGCTCCGGCATTATGTTTTTTCAGACGATCTTCCAGATTGTTAGTCTGTCCTTTGTAGTATTTGTCAGCGGATTCAGAGTATAGGATGTAGACGAAGAAAGGCATTGCTATGAATTTAGCATGATGCGTTTGAAACAAAAAGCCCTGACGAAGACAAGCTTGTCAGGGCAAAAATTTGTTCCAAATTTTTGGGTGGAAGATCGGTCTCGAACCGACGACCTCCTGAACCACAATCAGGCGCTCTAACCAACTGAGCTACAACCACCGTTTGTTGGGTTGTGGCGCTCTAACCTCCCGAAACTTCGGGATGAGCTACAACCACTGTTTCCCATCTCAGATCTCAAGGCTCTGATTTGGGAATGCAAAGTTAACTGCATTCATGAATTTTGCAAAAAATTAATTGCGATCAAAAGTAAGTCTTTCACCTTTTTTAGACTCGTCAAATTTCCCCTCATTGAAAGCCAGGTGGCCAGAGACCCAAACTTTCTCTACCGAGGATTTGAATTGGTGTCCTTCGAATGGTGACCAGCCGCACTTCGCCAAAATATTTTCCTTGGAGACCGTCCATGGTTTATTCAGGTCTATCAATACTAAATCCGCGAAATATCCCTCACGGATGTAGCCTCTTTTTTCTATTTCGAAGCATCTGGCTACTGCATGACAAGCCTTCTCTACAATTCGCTCGAGTGAAATCTTGCCTTCGTGGTAGAAGTCCAATAATGCTGTAAGCGAGTGCTGAATTAATGGTCCACCAGAAGGTGCACTGGTGTATGGACCTTGCTTTTCTTCGATAGTGTGTGGGGCGTGATCCGTGGCGATCACGTCTATTCGGTCATCCAATAGGGCTTTCCAAATGCCATCACGATCTGCGGCTGTTTTTACTGCTGGGTTCCATTTGATCCACTGCTGCTTTTCTTTATAGTCTTCATCGCTAAACCATAAGTGATGAATGCAGGCCTCTGATGTGATCCGCTTTTGCTCCAGCGGGATGTCGTTGGTGAAGAGGTTCGTTTCTTTGGCGGTGGAGATGTGCAAGATGTGAAGTCTGGTGTTATGCTTTTTCGCCAGTTCTACTGCCATAGAGGAGGATAGATAACACGCCTCTTCGCTTCGGATGATTGGATGCATCTCAAAGGGAATGTTATCCCCATACTTCTCCTGGTAGATCGCCAGGTTTTTGCGAACTGTTTCCTCATCTTCACAGTGGGTTGCCAGTAAAATGGGTGCATTCGCATACAATTTATCGAGCGTGTCCTTGTCATCTACCAGCATGTTTCCAGTGGATGATCCCATAAATACTTTGATACCGCAGACATCTTTCGGATTGGTTTTGAGCACTTCATCCAGGTTATCATTCGTGGCTCCCATGAAGAAACTGTAGTTGGCCAGGGATTTGGCTTTGCCAATCTCGTATTTAGCTTCCAGCAGTTCCTGAGTGACTGTTTGAGGAACTACATTGGGCATTTCCATGTAGGAGGTCACTCCTCCAGCTACCGCCGCTTTGGCTTCTGTGTAGATTTCTGCTTTGTGTGTGAGACCTGGCTCTCTGAAATGTACCTGATCATCAATTAGGCCAGGAATCAAGTGTTTTCCATTGGCGTCTATTTCTTCAGCTGCAGGATCTGACAATCCCGAACCTATTTTAGCGATTAGTCCATCTGAGATTAAAACATCTGAAGAGATGATTTTCCCCTCATTGACAATCTGTGCATTTTTTATCAGGTATTTTTTGGTAGACATGGCTATCTGTTTTGCATAAAAAAGGGGTTGACAGCTTGGTGTCAACCCCTCAAAATTAAGGATGTTTTGCTGATCAATCTAGCTTCACGCGGTTTTCACGATTAGCCAATTCCCACGCGGTGTAGTAAACCAATAGTGCTCGCTTTTCCATCGTCTTGAAATCGATCTTTTCTATGGTGTCTGTGGGTTTGTGATAATCTGCATGCGTACCGTTGAAGTAGAAAATGATCGGAATGTTCTTTTTTGCAAAATTGTAATGATCTGATCGGTAGTAGTATCTGTTCGGGTCATTCTCATCGTTGTAGGTATAATCCAGATCTAAATTAACCGTTTGCTTGTTGACCATTTCTGAAATCTCGTTCAACTCAGATGATAGCTTGTCTGCTCCAATAACGTAGACGTAATTTGGATTTTCCTCATGGTCAGGATCGATTCGTCCTACCATGTCCACGTTTAGGTTGGTGACAGTGTTTTCTAGTGGGAAGATCGGGTTGTTGGAATAGTATTCGCTACCAAGCAATCCTTTTTCCTCACCTGAAACAGTCATGAAAAGGATACTTCTTCTCGGCTTACTGCCTTTTTTAGCTGCTGTAGAGAATGCCTGAGCCAACTCAATTACAGTGGAAGTGCCTGATCCATCGTCATCTGCTCCATTATTTACCTGACCGTCAGAGCCAATACCAATGTGGTCATAGTGTGCAGTGACTACCAGTACTTCTTCTGGTTTTTCTGTCCCTTCCAAGAATCCCAACACGTTTTCCACTTCAATGTCCTCTATCAGTAGGTCAGAGTTCAGGATCAAATCTTTAGAAGCCGTTCCTGGTTCCAATTGGTCATATTCTGTGTTGAACATCCAGGTAGCTAGTTTCGGATTACCGATGATCACTTTGGTTCCAGAATCATTTGATTTTGTGGAAAGACGTGTGCCACTGAGGTATCGAGAAAAGCGTTGTTTCACGAAATCGTACGAAGACGAATCTTCCACGATCAACACAATGCCTTCCGTTTCAATGTCACCAAGATCGGCTAATACTTTACGCCAGTTGGACATGTCCTTCTGAGGAATAGCGATGAACTTTCCTGCCAGGTCTTTTTCCTTTAAGGATTCGATGGTCTCATCGCCAGCGTAGACAATGTTCACATACTCTTCACCTTTAGTCTCAGTGCGTGAGAAGTAAACAAAGTCTTCAAAGTTGACCATTTTCTCATCTCCTTTTTTCAAATAAGCAGTTCGGTAAGTCGACTTCTGCAAAGGGTATTTTTGAAAATAAGAGTTTCCAGTAGCGGTTTCAACCGGTGGCTCCAGGCCAAACTCCTTGAACTTGCCAGCAATGTAAGCTGCTGCCATTTTTTGTCCGCGTTCACCCGTTTCTCTACCTTCCAGACTATCAGATGCCAGTACGGACAGGTATCCTTTCAGGTCATCCGCTGAAATGGTTTTGGCAAACTTTTGTGCCTTTTTGTCCTGGGCGAAACCCGAAAGGACTACTGCCAAAAGCAGTGTTAATGTTGTTGTATGCTTCATATCAAAAGAAATTTCAAGCTCGCAAATTAATGGATTTCATTTGGTTGCCATGAACGATCCATTTAATCGGTCGATTCTGTGTTTTATTGGTCATAAAAGTGGACCGGTTTCATTGGCCTAAAACTTTGGTCTTCTGAGAATTATGGATCATTTGGAACTATCGTTTGTGGGCTTTTCATTATACATTTGCAGCTTCAAAAAATCGATTCAAATAAATACCCGGTATGACTGTTGATTTAAAAGAAAGAGTGGCATTCGAATCCCGCCACAATGGTCCTTCGCAAGCCGATATTCAAGACATGTTGGCGGCATTAGGTCAAAGCTCCATTGACAATCTGATTGCTGAAACCATCCCTAACAAAATCCGATTGAAAAATGGTTTGAAACTGAGTGAGCCGCTCAATGAATACGAATACATCAACAAGCTGAAAAAAACGGCTTCCAAAAATCACATCTTCAAGTCTTACATCGGTCAGGGATACTATCCATGTGTAGTCCCGGCTGTGATTCAAAGAAACATCCTGGAGAACCCAGGTTGGTATACTGCCTACACCCCGTATCAGGCAGAGATCGCTCAGGGTAGATTAGAAGCATTAATCAACTTTCAAACAGTGGTCATTGACCTGACCGGAATGGAGATTGCCAATGCTTCGCTACTAGATGAGGGAACGGCAGCTGCAGAGGCTATCTCCATGCTTCATGCCACTAGAAAGAAAGAAAAGAAAAGAGCCAACAAGTTCATCGTGGATGAGCGCACTTTTCCACAGACACTTGACATCATCAAGACCCGAACCAAGCCAATGGGAATCGAGTTGGAAGTGGCCAAAATAGAAGAAATTGACCTGACGGATCCAGAGCTATACGGAGTATTTTTCCAATACCCTGATAATTATGGGGAGGTTTTTGATCGAAAGAATTTTGTGGCTGCAGCCAAAGAAAACCATGTGACCATAGCTGTAGCCTCTGACCTACTAAGCCTATGTCTACTAACTCCTCCTGGAGAATGGGGAGCAGATGTAGTCGTGGGAACCTCACAGCGATTTGGTGTGCCGATGGGCTACGGTGGGCCACATGCAGCCTTCTTCGCCACTCGTGAGGAGTACAAGCGAAACGTACCGGGACGAATCATCGGTGTGTCTAAAGATGACGAAGGACATCCCGCCTATCGGATGGCTTTACAAACTCGTGAACAACACATTAAAAGAGAGCGAGCTACATCCAATATTTGTACGGCTCAGGTATTGCTAGCTGTCATGGCTTCTATGTACGCCGTTTATCATGGTCCTGAAGGGCTCAAACGCATTGCTTCTCGGGTAAGAGGTTTTGCTATTGCGGTGGATAAGGCTTTAGGAACAATTGGGTTGAGAAATAAAAACGAACAATACTTTGAAACCCTTCGCTATGAACTGGCAGCACCAACAGTGGCTGAGATCAGATCATTAGCTGAAGCCAACGGCATCAACTTCCGTTATCCAAACTCGGAGACCGTGATGATCTCATTTGACGAGACCACTACTCCTGCAGACATTCAGGAAGTGATCACCTTATTTACCAAGGCTTTGGATCATGAAGCAATCACCTTCGACTCGCAAGTGGATATATCTTACCCACAAGGGTTGAGCAGGACATCAGACTACCTGTCGCATGAAGTATTTCATGAGAACCAGAGTGAGCACGAGATCCTTCGCTACATGAAGCGATTGGAAAACAAAGACCTTTCCCTGGTTCACTCCATGATTTCACTTGGGTCATGTACCATGAAGCTCAATGCCACCACCGAGATGATTCCGGTGACCTGGCCCGAGTTTGGAAATATCCATCCGTTTGCACCTGGATCGCAAACAGAAGGGTATAAAGCAATGATCAGTGAGTTACATGATTGGCTCGCCGAGATCACAGGATTTCACTCAGTATCTTTCCAGCCCAACTCTGGTGCGCAAGGAGAATATGCCGGTTTGATGGTGATCAGAGCATACCATCAGGCAAACGGCAACCACAACAGGGATGTCGTTTTGATCCCTTCATCAGCCCATGGTACCAATCCAGCCAGCGCAGTGATGGCCGGTATGAAAGTCGTCATCGTGAACTGTGACGAAAATGGCAACATCGATGTGGATGACTTAAAAGAAAAGGCAAAAGCCAACAGTGAAAATCTGTCAGCCCTGATGGTCACTTACCCAAGTACACATGGCGTGTTCGAAGAGAGTATCATGGAGATCTGTGAGGTAATTCACCAGCACGGTGGTCAGGTCTATATGGATGGGGCGAATATGAACGCGCAGGTTGGCTTGACCTCACCGGCGATGATTGGTGCTGATGTATGTCACCTGAATCTGCACAAGACTTTCTGTATTCCTCACGGAGGAGGTGGACCAGGTATGGGTCCAATTGGGGTAGTAGAGCACCTGGCTCCGTACTTGCCGGGTCATGAAGTGGCGGATATCGATGAGGTGAATGTATCAAGCGCGCCTTATGGCAGTGCGAGTATCCTACCAATTTCTCATGCGTACATTGCCATGATGGGAGCGGAGGGCCTGACCAACGCAACGAAAATCGCGATCCTCAATGCGAATTACATTGGTGCGAAACTGAAGGATCACTTCCCGGTATTGTATGCCAATGAAAAAGGAAGAAATGCGCATGAGTTGATCATTGACTGCCGTGACTTTAAAAAGTTTGGAGTGGAAGTAGAAGATATAGCCAAGCGAATGATGGACTATGGCTATCACGCACCTACGGTATCGTTCCCGGTGGCAGGTACCATGATGATCGAGCCTACCGAAAGTGAGACCAAGTCGGAGATCGATCGGTTCTGTGAGGTGATGATCTCGATCAGAAAGGAGATCGAAGAAGTAGCCACTGGAGCTGCAGATAAGGAAAACAACGTGCTAAAGAATGCGCCGCATACACAGCGTGTGATCGTTTCCGATACCTGGGAGCTTCCTTACAGCAGGGAAAAAGCAGCCTTCCCGATGGCTGAGCTGAAGTACAACAAGTTCTGGCCATCTGTCAGTCGCATCGATAGTGCGTATGGTGACAGAAACCTGATGTGCAGCTGTGTGCCTGTGGAGGAATATCTGGAGGCTACTGAGTTGGCTTAAAAATTTGATAACTACATTAAATTAAATAGAATAGTCCGGCTGAGCAGTCGGACTTTTTTTATGGATTTTAGCTAATAGGGCTACCCTATTTCTGGTATTTTCTAGTTAACTGTATAATTATTCCGATTTGATACTTGCGAAAATGGTTATGAAGGAGGATTTTTCACTTGAAAGAAGTTGACTCTCAATGAACATTGTCTTTAATATTCTTTTTGTTGGAATGTCATATCTCTTGGGTCTATCAGTCCAAAACCCCTCGATTGTAGGTACATGGGTCAATGAATCTGACGCAAAAGACAAATATGTTTTTGAAAGTTCTGGTTTGGTTTATTCGTATTATGACAACCAATTAGTTGCAACTTACGATTACTCCATTTCGAATTCTAGCCCGCAGTGTGGGGTTAAGGTGCCAATTGACATGCACACAAGTTATTTGAAACTGACACCAAGCATCAAAAAGTTGGGTGACCACACAATTAGCAAATACGATGATCCAGAGCCGTTGTGTTATGAAATCAATGGAATTACAGAGGAGCATCTTTCTTTGAGGGTAGTAGATATGGGTGGATATACTTTATTTAGAAGGCAATAAGGCTGAGAAGTTGGACTTTTTAATTAATCAGTCGAAACTATTTCTTACAATTATGAAAATTGTAATGCTCACCATAATCCTCTTAGCTTTTCAGTCTTTTGCTTTTTCTCTAGACTCTTTAATTAAGCAGCAGACCTTTCTTCTGGATGAAATCCAGCTGATGCGGAATGACCAGTCTGTAAACTTTGGAGCCACCTACGAGGAGGTACTGGCGGCATTTGGTCCTCCTACTTCCAGCGAACCTTACGAATATGAAATGAAGGGCACGACCGGGTATCTTCTTCAGTATGGCAAGTGCAAGATTTACATTGAAGAGGATTCACTTTATTCATGGGAACTCCAAGACGGGAGTATTGCTCTAGGTAGATTTGATCAGTTTTTTCGAATAGGCGATGATGAACAAAAGATTCAAGAAGTTTTTCCTGAAATCCTTCAACGAGGTTCTGTCAGCATTAATCTAAAACTGAAAGACTTACCATTGGAATGCACTTCCATGGTCATCAGAAGCATAGATGGGAAGATATCGAAGGTGTCCAAGTTTGAATGTTAGCCTCTTAAGTATAGAGCTTCCAACCTAGTCACAAATCCGTACCAAAAAGCTGCCCTGCACATTGTTGTCTTCATCAAAATCTGCAGAGATAAAACCAATGATTTCAAAGCCGTTTACCTCTACAATTTCTAGGAAACCACTAGTTGCTGTGTAGATAGGACCACCATTTGGGGTGACGAATTTGATAAACCCGGTATTGTTGATGAACGGCAGGTTATAGTTGCCTCGCTCGGTGGGAAAGGCCACATCCAAATGAGCAAAGATGGTATTCACTCGAGCACAAGGATCTGTCAGGTTTTCATTGAAAATCTTTCCTACGGCCTGGTTGGAGAAGTTGCTGTAGTCCACTCTGCCGCCAGTATATTCCCATTCCACTCCATCGATCTTGCCTTTGAGCGGATCTTTGTCCAGATCAAACTGGTTGACTTTATCATCGCAGCTGCCGATGGTCACTAGTGAAATGATTGCTAACCCAAAAAGTAGTTTACTCATGCTATTTTGAAGCGAAAATGCGCTGTTCCTTCCTTTCGTTCCCCTACAGGGAAAGATTTCTCTGTAAAATTAACCACTCCGTCCCGATCTACAGTAATCACCGTGCTGCAGCAAGTGCCGTAGTTTTCCATCCGGATGCACATAGCTGAAAGTTGACGCTCCATTTCTTTGGGTACCCCCGTGTCTGGAAGCTGTTCGTCCGGCGCTATCGTGGTATTGGTCATCACTTCCAATAACTCTTCATGTGTAAAACTATTGTTGATCGCAGTTTCAAAGTTCATCTTAGCGAGCTCTACTTTGGGCCATGGAGTATCCAATAGTGCATTGCTCAGCCCATAAATGCCTGGCTTCAGGATGTTGATTTTGCGCTCATAGTTGGAGTAGTGACCCATTTCTCTAAGGTCCGAGACCAGCACATTGAATCCGTTGTAGTCTTCTGCATGCTCATGAAGTGTCTGAATGAATTTTTCAGGCCTTAGTTGGCCATTCACAAAATCCGTCGGTATTTCGCCACGAGATGCGGCATCTTCGCGGATATTAGCCAGATCCCGATAGTTAGTAACAGCTGCGAATCGTCCATTTTTGGTAATGGTCATCCAGGTGCCTCCAGCTTGGAGATCTCGTCCACCAAGTAAGTTGGGTTGGTCTTCCCAAAAAGCAGCTTTGGCAGTTGGTCGCTGGTAAAACTCGTCGCGGTTGGCGGCAAGGATCAGTTTATATTTGGGGTGCATGTCCCATGCAAGAGCGATTAAGCACATATTGGGGTCAACTAATAGCTATGAAAAAACTCTACGGTTACTTAATTGAGTTTCAAAGAAAACACTTTGATCTAAGACTCTACCTCTTAACGGCGCTGTTTATTAGTTGTTGGATAGCTTTCAACTATTTGCTGGATTTTGAAGATAGTTATCTGGATCCTCTGAGAGGTAGCTTCTATCACTGGCCAGCTATGTTCGGTTGGATGTTGATGCCTTTTTTATCGGTGGTGGGCATTCTGGCACTTTCGGGCAAGATTCCCAATGTGCTCGGTGATGCTCGTTTTTGGATGATGGCTATTCTGGGCTTTGCTATTTTGGCCGCCGATCGAACGTTTAATCTTCATCGACAGCTAGCCTACGTTCTGGACACCGTGGATTATCGATTTGCCTACCGCTGTGTCAATTGGTCCATGAGCTTGCTGGTCAACGTGTTACCGATCTTCATGGTTTACCGAATTTTTGAATCTGAGCAGCCAAGGAGTTATTACGGGTTGTCGGTTCAAAAAACGGATTTCAGGCCCTATTTTCAATTACTCTTGATCACAGTTGTGATCATAGGTATAGGGTCATTCTTTTCTGACATCCAGTCGTATTATCCTCGATATGCCAAATCCGGAGGTGACAAATTTGCCGAGGCACACGGTTTTCCTGTCTGGGTGTCAGTTCTCATCTACGAATTGGCCTATGGCAGTGATTTTGTAGCGGTGGAACTGTTCTTTCGTGGCTTTCTCATCCATGCGTTTGTGAAATGGCTCGGAGGGTATGCAGTGTTGCCTATGGTAGCCACTTATGTGTTCCTTCATTTCGGCAAGCCGCTCACAGAAACGATCAGTTCAGTGTTTGGTGGATATCTCCTTGGTGTGGTTTCCTATAAAACAGAGAATATCTGGGGAGGAATCATTATTCACCTGGGCGTGGCCTGGAGCATGGAAGTATTCGGGTATCTGCAAAGATTGATGTAAATTTAAGTTTATGGAGTTGGATTCAATAATGGTATTAGTGATTGGTTTGCTGGCAGGAGTTGCCATCGGATATTTGGTGGCCAAGTTGCAGACCAAACAACCAGAAGATCGAACTCCCGAGCTCAAAATGGAACTGCAACTAGAGCAGGAACGCACACAGAAATTATCAGAAGAATTTTCACAACTCAATCAGGAACTACGTCAGGAACGAGAGAAATTCATCGACCTCAGTAGTGCACATTCCAGCCTGAAGGCCAATTACCAAAACCTGCAGGAGCGACTGAACGAACAGAAGGAAGAGGTTAAAACCTTGCAGGATCGATTTGCAGCGGAATTCAAAAATCTGGCAAATGAAATCTTCGAAGAAAAGAGCAAGAAATTCACCGATCAGAATAAGACCAATCTGGATCATTTGCTTAAGCCTCTTGGTGACAAACTTCAGGAGTTTGAGCGTAAAGTAGAGCAGACCAACAAAGACAGTCTGGAGCGCAGCACCGCACTTCGCGAGCAACTACTGGCCCTTCGTGAGCTAAATCAAAAGATGTCTAAGGAAGCTGAGAACCTGACCAAGGCGTTGAAAGGCGATACCAAAGTGCAGGGTAATTGGGGAGAGATCATTCTGGAGGGAATCCTGGAGCGGTCTGGTTTGGAAAAAGATCGGGAGTATTTCTTACAAGAATCCTTTACCAGTGAAGAGGGTCGTCGTTTGCGACCGGATGTCATCATCAAGCTTCCTGACAACAAAAACCTGGTCATCGACTCCAAGGCATCCCTGACAGCTTATGAAAAGTATGCCAGTACGGATGACGAAAACGAACGGGAGCAATACCTTAAAGAACATCTCGTATCGCTCAAAGCACACGTGAAAGGTTTGAGTGAAAAGAATTACCATAAACTGTTCGATACTGGCACTCTGGACTATGTGCTGATGTTTGTGCCGATAGAGTCTGCTTTTGCGCTGCTCGTGAAGCATGGTGGGGAGCTCTACAATGAAGCGCACAACAAAAATATCATCATCGTGAGTCCAGCCACTTTGATCGCGACATTAAGAACGGTGGCTAGTATCTGGAAGCATGAGTACCAAAACAGAAATGCGCTGGAGATCGCCAAGCAAGGAGGTGCGCTTTATGACAAGTTCGTGTCATTTGCGGAAGATTTGCTAAAAGTGGGACAGAACCTGAAACAGACACAGGGGTCTTACCAGGAAGCCATGAAAAAGCTTTCTGAAGGAAACGGCAACCTCGTTCGTAGAACCGAAATACTCAAAGAGCTTGGTGCTAAGGCGAGTAAGAACATTGACCAGCGACTGTTGGATCGTTCACAAAACATCAAAGACGAGGAGAAGCAATTACCACAAAATCCATCGGCCAATCTTTTTGGTTGAAATTCTGAATCCATTCTAAATTTGCGATTCTTTTAATACCGGAGGACAAATGACCATGCAGTTGACAGCAGACAATAAACTGAAAAATATCATTGTAGTGGGTGATCGGGTGCTGATCAAGCCCAAGCAGCAGAATGAGAAAACCAGTAGTGGGATATACCTACCTCCTGGTGTGCAGGAAAAGGAGAAAGTACAGAGTGGCTACATCGTAAAAGCTGGTCCAGGCTATCCAATCCCTATGAGTAGTGATGGAGACGATGATTGGAAACCGGAGGAAGAAAAAATCAAATATATCCCGCTTCAGGCGAAGGAGGGGGATTTGGCACTATTTCTCCAGAAAGGAGCTTTTGAGATCATGTATGAAGGGGAAAAGTACTTCATCGTTCCTCAGAGTTCGATACTCATGTTGGAACGTGAAGATGACCTGTTTGACTAATCCAATTACTTAAAGACTGTCTATGGTGTTTAAATAATTGGTTTGGATGTGGTTGCTCATGTCGCTTAATCTTTTCACAAGCAAGGTGTCATGATGGTTTTTCATGATGTTTCTTTCCAGATGCATAGCTATTTTCAGTGCTATTGCTTCTTCTTGTGCTGTGGTTGGTTTGCTGTCGTTCATCTTGGTTGGTAATAGTAGCTGTTACTAATACTTCAAAACTGATGATAATCTCAGAGGAAGCAAATTCTGATTAGGTGAATGCCACCCACTTCTCGATGAATCGGTGAACGCCTTATTTCACCCGATGAGCCACTAAATATTCCTTAGCAAAATAGGTGAGTATCATGTCAGCACCGGCTCGCTTGATGGCCGTGAGCGTTTCATCTCTGGTACGGTCGGCATCCAACCAACCCTTTAATCCAGCAGCTTTGATCATGGAGTACTCTCCAGACACATTGTAAGCAGCAATTGGTAAGTCATAGTTGGCCTTCAGATCCGAGATAATGTCAAGGTAAACCATGGCAGGCTTCACCATGAGCACGTCCGCTCCCTCAATGTAGTCCAGCTCAGCTTCGATGAGCGCTTCCTTGCGGTTGGCTGGATTCATTTGGTAGGTTTTCTTATCTCCAAACTTCGGTGCAGAATCCAAAGCATCCCGAAATGGCCCATAAAAGGAGCTGGCATATTTGGCTGTGTAGGACATAATGCCCACATTGGAAAAGCCCGCATCATCTAAAGAATCTCTTAGGAAACCAACGCGACCATCCATCATGTCAGAAGGCCCAATCATGTCTATACCCGTTTCAGCCTGGGCAATTGCCATTTTGGCCAGTACTTCCAGTGTTTCATCGTTCAGGATTTTACCATCACGGACTATGCCATCATGTCCATCGGAGCTATACGGATCCATGGCTACATCGGTGATGATCAGAGCTTCTGGAAACTCCTCTTTGATCTTCTTCAGTGCTTGCAGGTAAAAGAAGGAGCTATCGTGGCTCTTGGTAGCCATTTGGTTTTTGTGGGATTCCTCCACCACTGGAAAAATATCAAAAGCCTGGATACCCAGCTTCATGCATTCCTCGATCTCTTTCAACATCAAGTCAAGACTTAAGCGAAAAATCCCCGGCATGGAGGCCACTTCCGTCTTTTGATTGGTTCCCTCAAGGAGGAACAATGGAAAGATCAGATCATTGGCGGTAACCAGTGTTTCCTGGCTTAGGTCTCTGATGGCTTTGGATGCTCGGTTTCGTCTGGGTCTTCGCTCCATGTTGTGTTATCTTGATTGGTAAACAGGTGTCTTAAGAATCGAATGCAAAAGTACATACAGATCAATGACAATGCGACCAAAATCGCTAATTCATAGCCATACCCAGTCAGATCAGTGATGCTCATCATAGCATCATCAAAATAAAGAAACCCTAAATAGGATAGCGCATTGTTAAAGAAATGCAGGAAGATACACACCCAAATATTTCTGGTTCGGAGAAATATCCACGCCAGGAAAACACCAATGAAAAATGCACCAATTCCCTGCCATGGGTTCAGGTGGAAAATGGCAAAGAAGAACGCTGACCAAAGAATGCCTTTTCGCTCCCCATAGTTAGCCACCAGTCCTGGGAGCATGATTCGTCTAAAGAGTAACTCTTCACCCACAGGCGCTATCAAAGCTACGGTGATGAACGTATAAATGTCTTTTTCAAACATCTGCTCAAACATTTCCACGAAAATGTCTGGCATGGGTATGAGCTCTACAATAGGATCATTGACGCATAGAAAAGCCAGGTTGAATACGATTAGAATTGGAAAAACCAGGAAACTAACCTTCTTCTTCTCACGGAAGAGATAGCCAACGGATGCATTCTTGAACCTTAATGCCATGGCGATTATTAGTGCCGAGGACAAGATCTGGCCTAACAGGATACCAATACTGCCGGGCATCTGGGTGATGGTAAGTCCAGCGATTATCTGGGTCACGATGCTCAGTCCAAATAAGCCCCAGGATTGCTTGAGGTTAGGATAGGAAATGTTCATGGGTGCAATGATAGCTATTCCTGATATTCCAGCAGGTCACCGGGCTGGCAATCCAGTGCTTTGCAAAGAGCCTCTAATGTGGAAAACCGAACCGCCTTTGCCTTACCTGTTTTTAAGATTGACAGATTCGCTTCAGTGATGCCTAGCTGCTCAGCCAGTTCTTTGGAGCGGATCTTGCGCTTGGCCATCATTACATCCAAATTGACAATTATCGGCATCAGACAGTTAGTTCTTGTTCTTCTTTCAATTTAATTCCGTGCTCGAATATTTTGCCTATGGTAATGAGCAAAGTGCCAAAAAGCACGTAGATTCCGGTATTGTTGGCGTTGGTTTCAACTAGTAAACCCGTCAGTTGGAAATTGCTTTCAATCCACTGCTTAGCGAAAAAGAAGTAGATCCATCTCAAAACTGGAATACAGCATATCAACGTGGCTAAAATGTAGATTCGCCATACGTTTTCACGAATGAATGGGTCACCAGACTCCAGGCTCGCGATCATCCGGTTGAGCTGCTCCAGGCCATATAGACTACCTGCAGTCAAGATCAACAGCATGAGCGCAGCAAAATAGCCAATGCCATCACCGTTCAATGGGTACTCCAGTATCAGTTCGTTGATAGATACGTCAGGAGCGGACTTGTTGCCCAATGGATTGATGGATATCCCGGCAAGTTGAGATACATCTATCGGGTCTTTTAGCTGTAATGGTCCTACAGAAAATTCATAGTTGGTGTCATTGACAAATACCACGACGAATAGCCCAAACAGGCAGACTAGTAGGAGCACTGCCTGAAAAGCCTTGATCATAAATTTGGAAGTATTGATAAAGGTGAGTTTCATAGCTATACAGTTAATTCATTTTCTTCTTGAAGTTTTCGACCCTGGTCAAAAGCAAAGCCAAGCGTGTAAATCAGTAAAGAGATATTAAACAGTGACCAATCGAAGCTACCGCTACTTTCCAGGTTCATATATTTCATTGAGTACTGTGTTGAGTAGTATTGAAGGATCAGCCAGTCAAAAACCCACTCCAATAAGGGAATGCATAATAGGACTACTCCAAGTAACTTGATGTGTTGGATATTCCTGTAGGAGAATGATTGTTGGTTTGCGATATTGGAAATAATCTTTTTGACAAAATGGAAGGTGCCAAGTACAATCGCTGAGTAAAGAGCAATAAAAGTGATCATCCCCCACTTCCAACCAGTAGTAACTTCTGTTGCTAAAGAAATCCTCGAAACTTCTAATACTACAGATTCTGGCCCGGAGTATTTCATGCTCGATTCACTATTAAGAAAATTAGTGAGCTCGCTTTGCAAGAGGTTTCTTCCATGTTCGAATTCAAAATGAGGGTTGAGAAGATCCACATAAGTGCCGTTCTCCATATTGAATACCAGGAAAAAGCCTATTAACCCTGCCACAAGCACTGAAACTTGAACAAGAGTGAGGAAGTTCTTTATATAGTTAAGTTTATTCATTGTTCTTCAATTAATAATTATTGAAAAACAATAATAAAGCATTCTTATTTAATAATCAACTATTTCGAGTTTAATCACTTTCCCCTCCGTGCCGGCTGCATAGCCAAAACCTGCTTCATGCATGTTTACTGCCCAGTAGTTTAGCGTATCCAGGTTGCTGAAAGTCTTTCCCAGGTCAAAGCTGTAATCAATCCCTTTTGGTCCCGAAGAGATCAGGAAGTAGCCATCTTTCCAGGGGATCACATCACTTCCGTAAAAAGCTCCTTTGGTTTGAGGTTGGCTGGTCAGTGTCCAGTTCTTTCCTCCATCCTGCGTGATGGCTACATTATCAGTGTATTGGTCAGAGATGGCCAGGTCTCCTCCTGCAATCACTCCCACTAGATCAGTGGCCATATTGATTGAAGCAATACCTGCGGCGTCTCCAGTGATAATAGGCACCTGACTTTCATTCCAGCTATCACCGTAATCTTCTGTATACAGTACTCGAGCATTGCCTCCTGCTCCGGTGCCAATCCAAGCCTTACCTCCAGGTCGGGTGCTGATGCATGTGCCACTCGCTGCAAATCCTCCTTCACCTTTTCCAGCAGGTGGAAGCAATGATGGGTCTATCCGGTCCCAGTTCGTGCCTCCGTCGGTGGTTTTTAAGACGAATAGTTCACCATTGAAACTGTCACCAAAAGCCAGACCATTTTGGTCATCCCAAAACTCGATGGTATTGAGAAAGCCCTCTTCATGAGGCATCACATAGGTCTCTGTGAAGCCCGAATCCAGATTGACCAGCAGAATTCTAGACATGCTGCCCGGGCCTGCGCTCATGAGCACAGCATTCTTATCATCAAAAGCGTGGATGTCACGAAACTGAAGGGAGTCGATTTGATCATATCCATATGCTTTCCAGCTCATTCCTCCATCAGTTGTCTGAATGAATGTGGCACGATGACCGCTGATCCAGGCAATGTTCTCATCGACAATACTGATGGCTTGCATCAATCGATTGGTATTGGAGTCAAGAGTGGTTGAAGTCACTGATGGAGACTGAGGTTGATTACAGGAGATCAACCATAGGAAAGCAACCATTAGTAGTTGGTTGAGTAGCGTTTTTAGCATGTTGAGTTAGGTTTTTCAGTTTTTTCAAATCAAAAATACGGTTTCTATAGTTCATGGCATGAACTCTTTTTTAACGCAGAAGCATGAGGTTATTTTTACTGGGAATAGCACTATTCCTATCAGTTCAACTACTGGCACAATCTGGTCAGATAGCAGGTGAGGTACGTGATGCAAAGACAGAAGAAGCGCTCATTGGAGTGACGATTCTAATTGAAGGCACAAGTGATGGAGCCACCACGGACATTAATGGTAAATACCTTATTGCTGGTTTGGAACCAGGGAGTTACAACCTGACAGCTTCCTATGTGGGCTATGAGTCCAAGACTACTTATAACGTGGTAGTCAAGTCTGGAGGTAACCCCAATGTGAATTTCGAGCTGAGCGAAACGGTGGAAGAACTGGAAGGGGTCACTGTGACTGCTAACCCATTTGAAAAATCCATGGAAACACCGCTATCTATTCAGAAGCTTTCGCAGGAAGAGGTGGCTACCTATCCGGGTGGTAACAATGACATAGCCAAAGTGGTCCAGTCGCTTCCCGGTGTTTCCGGATCAGTCGGTGGCTTTCGCAATGATGTGATCATCAGAGGAGGTGCCCCGAATGAAAATGTGTATTATCTGGACGGTATCGAAATCCCGAACATCAACCACTTCGCCACACAAGGCAGTGCGGGAGGACCAGTGGGATTGCTCAACGTCTCCTTTTTTGAAGGAGTGACTTTAAGCACTTCAGCATTCGAGTCGCAATATGACAATGCACTTTCTGGCGTGCTGCAGTTCGACCAGCGTAATGGAAATGATCAGGAGCTCAAGACCAACTTACGTGTAAGTGGAAGTGAAACCGCGTTGACTATGGAAGGTCCTTTGTTTAAAGGGGAAAAGGAAGCTGCTAATACGACGTTTATTGCTTCTGTCAGGCGTTCTTACCTGCAGTTTTTATTTCAGCTGATCGATTTGCCATTTTTACCAGATTATTGGGATTATCAATACAAGATCAGTCACAAATTCTCCAAATACGATGAGCTGATTGTAACCGGAGTTGGTTCTATTGATGACCTCACCATCAATGCTCCAGACGATTTCAGTCCAGAACAGCAGGCTACTCTGGATCAGATCCCAATCATCCAGCAAAACACTTTTACTTCTGGAGTTAGCTGGAAACACCGCTTCAAGGATTTTAGTGGATATACTCAGACCACTTTGAGCACCAACATCCTTCAGAACAAGTTTCAGCAGTATGAAAACAACGTAGATCAAACCGGACTGTATCTCAACAATGATAGTCGGGAGTGGGAAACCAAGCTCCGCCACAACTACACCCGATTCGCCGGTGACTGGACCTTTGCTGCAGGAGGTACGGTACAGCTGGCAGATTACAGCAACATCACCACGGATGTGGTCAATGATTTTCAGTACGATATCGGATATTCGTTTATCAAGTATGGTGTCAATGGTCAGGCTTCTCGGGATTTCTTAAATGGAGCTTTGAGCTTTTCTGCTGGCTTCCGAGTGGATGGGAACACGTTTACGGATTCGGGTCATGATATATGGAGGACCTTTAGTCCCAGGGTTTCTGCCAGCTACAAATTAGACGAGGCACAAAAGTGGAGTCTGAATGCTTCTCTAGGAAGGTACTATAAGTTGCCGCCTTATACCATTTTAGGATTTACGGATTCTTTGGGATCTTTTGCTAATCGCTCGGCGGAGTACATCCGCTCAGACCATGCGGTTTTGGGATTGGAATATTTGCTGACCAAATCTTCGAGAATATCGGTGGAAGGATTTTACAAGAAGTATGGTAACTACCCTGTTTCTCTGGTGGACAGTGTTTCACTCGCCAATCTCGGTGGTGGCTTTGAAGTGTTGGGAAATGAACCGATTGCCAGTGTTGGCCTGGGGAGGACTTATGGAGTGGAGCTGCTCTATCAGCAGAAGTTCACCGGGAAGTTATACGGCATTTTGGCGATCACTTTATACAAGAGTGAATACACCGGATTTGATGAGGATGAGTACTTGCCAAGTGTCTGGGACAATGGCCAGCTGATCACGTTCACAGGTGGTTATAAGTTTGGGAACAACTGGGAGCTAGGCTTGCGAACGCGTTATTTGGGCAGAACTCCTTTCGCTCCGGTAGATCGACAGGCCACTCTTGATAATTATCCGGCGATCATCAAGGATTATTCTCAGCTTGGAACAGTAAGTCTGGATCCATTTTTCCAGGCGGATGTCCGTATCGATAAGAAGTTCAACTTTAAGAACTGGACATTGGACATCTTCCTCGATGTACAGAATGTGTTAGCCAGCAACCTGCCATCAGAGCCTTCTTATGGACTGGATCGGAATGAGCAGGGAGAAATCGTAGAGCCACGTAACTTGATTCGTATTCAAGAGGTCGACAATAGCAGCGTTTTGCCTACTTTGGGTATTGTGGTGGATTTTTGATGGGTTTTCCGTAGGGTGAGCGGCAGTCTTGCTGTCTTCATCACTTAATTACTTATACCGATCATTCAAGCCTACACCACTTTTGATCATTGGAGTGATTTTCTCTAGTCGGGTAAGTTTGGTTTTAGCTTGTTTGGCTTCATGGATGTATTCGGCGTATTCTTTCTGTTTGCCCGGAGTTAGTTCATCAAAGGCTTCAGCAAGCTGGCTGTCTGTACTGAGTGCTTCTTTGAGTTCGTCAGGTATGACCAGCTTCTTTTTTTCTGGCTTGATTTCTTTCCCCTGTTTTTGATTTTCAATGGCTTCCAGCAAATACTCCTTTACAATCCTTTCATCAATATGCTCGGCATTTTCGAACCGCATCTGACGCATGCCTTTGGTTTTACCTTCCTGGGCATTGATCAGCAGGTTTTGGGGATCTTTTAGAAACGAGCCCTGAAAAAACCATAGACCCGCATAGCTTTTGAAAGCTCCAATTCCTACTACGTTCTTGCCGTTAATGGTATAGGTTGGAATGCCCCATTTGACCGTTTCCACCAGCTCCGTTTTGTGAATAATCTCGCGCAGTTTGGTGAGTTCTTTGGTGTATTCAGGGTTCTTCTCAAGATACTCTTCTACGGTTTTGCTCATTTCCATAAGGTAAAAGTAATGTTTTCTGAGAATGGAATTATGTTTGTTCTATGTCCACCCAACTCGAAGTATGCATCGACTCAGTAGTCTCCGGTTTGGCCGCTCAGGCAGGAGGCGCTAATCGTGTGGAGCTGTGTGACAACCTAATGGAAGGCGGGACAACATTTTTTACAGGGGAACTCGGAATTCATTCGTAATCTCTGGGGACTACTTATCAAAAGTTGAAACACCAGAATCAGGGCTCTCAAAACCGGACTAAACAAACTAAATAGGCGGTAATAGAATAGGCGAAATCCAAGGTAAATTCAATCCATTTCGATCTAGATGAGTCCCGTTTCCTCCAACGAGGTTCTTAACCTGGATTGGTTTTCCCAGAACCGATCCTCAATCTTTTGCATGACATCATCAAATGCTGGATGATCTTCCAAAGGATTTACAAGCGGGTCAACCTTCAAAAATACGAGTATCCAATATTGAAAATTATCCTGAGTCGCAAAGATGTTTAGTTGTTCAATTGCCCGGTCTATTTTTCCCTCATTAGCAAATTTCATGGCTAGACTCGCACTTCTGTAGATGGATTGATCATTCTCACAGTAAACCGCATAAGACTTATAAAAATCCTTCGCCTGTTCATTCAAGCCCATTTTTTCATACACTTTACCAATTCTGATATCTTCCTGAGGAGCAAAATCCTGCCCATTTATTTCCCTGATAGTGACAAACTTTTGGTAGTAAAAAAATGCACTGTCATAGTCTTCCTCGTAGAAGTAGAATTTCGCCACTTCCTGTAAGATGTCTAATCGCGTGGTGTCCTTTTGCCATTCTTTTATTAGTGATTTTTTGGTCAGATCAATATTGGATTCTTTGGCAAACATGATCAATGCCTTTACATACGGTGCAAAATAGTTACCTGGAAATTGGTTAAGTGATTTATTGATATACACTATCGCCTCATCAACAAAACCATTCTGGATGAAGGCATTGCTAAGGTTTAAGTAGTGATAGCTCAGGGTAACAGAATCACGGGCTGGACCATCTAGCTGCACCCCTCTCAAGGCATACTCAAGATATTTACCAGAGTTTGGAATGATTCGAAAATAGAAATCCGCGAGCATCTGTATCGCAAAAGAGGAATTTGGATTATACTCCAGAGCTTTTTCGAGGTGTGGCAGGGCTTGTTGGTATTCCTTTGTTTGTAGGTAGTAAAAAGACTTGGCGATCAGACTCTCAGCAGATTTTGGATCATAAAGCATTGCCTTGTCTGCATTGCTATTAATCTTTTCGGTGTAGTGCTTCTCCATCTGGGTGATTTCAAGGAGGTAATAGGAAATAGCGATATTGGCATAAGCCAGGGCGAACTCAGGATCTTCTTCAATCGCTTTTTCAAGCAACCTGACAGCTTTAAGAAGTCCATCAGGCGTTCGTGAATTAATAAGGTCAAGCGCCTGAAGGTAATAATCATAGGCCACCAGGTTATCCGTAGGCTGTTTCTCTATACGTTCGAGTTCGGAAGGAGTGACAATAACTTCAATAGAGCTGACAATATTTCGAGCCACTTCATTCTGCAATTCAAAAATATCAACTACTTCCCGATTATACTGCTCGGCCCAGAGATGCCGATCAGTGGACGCCTCAATCAATTGAATATAAAGTAGAATTTTGTCTCCAATCTTCTGGCCGCTACCTTCCACAAAATAAGTGACCTGGAGTTCTTCAGCTATTTCGGGGATTGTCTTGTTGGTGTTTCTGAATTTTTCTACCGAAGATCTGCTAATTACCCTCAGGTTTTTAATCTTCTGAAGGTTATTCAGGGTTGATTCCATCAGGCCATTCACAAAATACAGGTTCGACGAATCACTACTCTCATTGATGAATGGCAACACGGCTATGGACTTATCACTAGAGCTTGCGACTGAACCGGATCTCGATTTTCCATTGAATAAACCAAGGGAGTATGCGATGAACCCAATAAGAAGAATAGCAGCAGCAAATAAAGGCCATTTCACCATTGGGTTTCCTTTTTCCAAGCTCGCACTAGACGTCTGCATACCACCAAGATGGTCATTGGAAACCGCATAAACTTCCATGGGTCTTGTAACATCTTTCAGTTTATGAACGCCCATGGATGCCGTTATAAAGTCATCTTGATTTTTAACCTGATCATACGCCTTATCGGAGATATAAACATTACCTGTCTTCGCAAGTGCTTCAATGCCGACAGCTACATTTACGCCATCCCCAATAATCTCTTCTTCTGTTACTGTGATATCTCCAGTATGAATTCCAATTCGAACCAGGATCTTCGGTTCCTCTCTAAAAGCAAGCTGCATGTCAATGCCGCATCGCACAGCATCAACTGCACTTGGGAAAGTACTCAATGTGCCTTCACCATCATACTGCAGAATGCGGCCGTTGTAGTTTTTGGTCGCAGATTCAAATACTTTTCTATGTCGATCTCGGTAGGCAGTGCCCTTCTTTTCATCTGTTTGCATGAGGGAGGTATATCCCTCCATTTCAGTAACCATAATGGCGATCAACTTTCTTTGACTGGAAGGTGGGTTTTTATCAACCTCTCCTCGTTTACCTACCTCACCTGGTGGATATCCATAGTATTCTCTGAAGCATTTTATAAAGTAGGAAGTACTGCCAAAGCCAACTTTGAAGGAAACTTCTGAAACAGTCAGGGACGTCTGCCCAAGTATCTCCATGCTTTTTTGTAACCGAACCTGACGAATGAACTGGCTCGCTGAAAGCTTGGTATGCTGCTTGATCTTTCTGAGCAGGTTGGAACGGCTCGTATTCATTGCATCAGCCAATTCCGAAACGCCGAATTGCTCATTGGAAATATTCTCAAGGATGGTCAATTCCGCCTGATCTACAAAGTTACCGGTATTTGAATACGTGTCTGACATAGCGTTTAGGCGGTTTAAAACTAACTAATATTTTCAGCAATACTACAGTGACGGATTCTTGTTATAAAGAGGAAGCATGCAGTTTTCGGCTGCATAATTTATATCTCGGCTGCATAGTTTTTATGACTTCCTTAAACCTTATGGATTTGGCTTCATAGCTCATAGGCCTCTCATTCACTCCTTCCTGAACTTTGTAAAAATCAATTAATCACTACAAACACTAAAAACTAACTTCATGAAAAATCTATTTGCAATTCTTTTATTTCTATGCACATTAGGTGCTTTTGCTCAAACTAACTCATCGAAGAGTGAAGAAACCGAAGTTACCCACAAGTGGAGGGTAAGCACACCTTATTTTATCATAACGGATCGTATCGGAAAGAACTTTGGAGACTGGGACGATCGAGGAAGTACACAAATGATAGAGCTTCATGTAAAGCGCAACCTGGATAATAAGAACATCATTGGGGTAAAGTTTGTCACCTGGAGATTATTTCAACCCATGGGAATCCTATGGTGGCAAGGCTTATTGGATAAGATCGAGTCAGGGAGTGAATATTATGATGGATACCTTAGAGAAACTGGAGTTGGTGTTTCCTATCAGCGTATGTTATGGAAAGGGCTCTTTGCCTCTATTGAAGTTGTACCGCAGATTCAAACATATACGGATTTAGATGGCAATAAAATCAAAAATGGTTTTAAGGTTTATAATTCGTATCACTTAGGTTATCATTTCGACTTTGGTAAGAAAAAGCATTTTTTCATCGAACCTCAGGTTCATGTTAACCAATGGATGTTTGACAACAATTCACCAGCAGGCTTCAAAGAACATGATGATAAATACGGAAACGTCTTTCTTTTTGAACCAAACCTTTACATAGGGTGGAAATTTTGAACTTAGTCTGACGAGCCAGGATTCACATCTTGGCTTGTTAGACTCAGAGTACAACTTCAAATATGTTTCACCTGACAATCGGATTCATTTAATATCAAGTAGCAATCGCTACCACCAATGAACTGACAAATGACTACACAGGCTACTAAGGCCTACAACCAATTTTAATCAACATGAATAAAGACATCTCACTTTCAAAAGCTGCTCTAATAGCCGGAATCGGATTGTTAATTATGACATTAACGGTTCCATTCGCTGAATTCAAAATAATTCCAGATTTAGTAAACCCAGATAGTGCATCCGAAACTGCATCTAATATCACCAATAATACATTCCTATTTAATGGAGCCATATTTCTGATCTTCATCACGATAGTTTGCGATATAGTTGTAGCCTGGGCACTTTACCTGTTTTTAAAGCCTGTAAATAAAGGTCTATCATTGCTTACGGCTTGGTTTCGGTTGCTATACACTGGAGTTTACCTTGTGGCTGTAACGAATTTGATAAAAGTATTTACCCTGACGAAAGGAGCCTCCTATTTTCATGCAAATTCTCCAGAAAGCATCTCAGAGCTCATCCTTTTTTATATCAAATCATATAAATACGAATGGTTCTTCGGATTAGTGCTCTTTGGTATTTATCTGCTTCTTCTTGGTTATTTGGTTTTGAAAGCAGGATATATACCGAAAATAATGGGTTGGTTATTGATCATTGCAGGTATGGGGTATGTCATTGGCCATTTAAAAGTGTTTTTGTTTCCCCAGCTCAATACCAGCTTCAGTATGTTTACCGCATTAGGCGAGTTAGTATTTATGCTTTGGCTTCTAATTAAAGGCTCAGCGATAAGGGATGTTAAACCCAGTTAAAGTAGAATTATCAAAGCATGGAAATAGGAAAGATTATTGGAATAGTATTCTTAGAAAATACATATACAAAAACCAACCTAAACATGAAAATCCAAAATGTAGTATTTATTTGCTTCTTGGCACTTTATGCTTGCAAAATCCAGCCTGATGCCACCTACCAACCGACTCAAAATGATTATCAAGTGGGTGAAAAATGGGTTTGGAAATACAAGGGCGTAACGACTGCTGGAGAAGTACGGTCGGATGGAAAGGACACAAGAATGATCGTGCGTATGAGTGATGGCTTAGGCATGACAATAGGTAATGACACTATTGCTCTTACTGAAATCGTGAAACCGGATGAAAGCGAAACACCTAAGTATGACTGGCCACTGGAAGTGGGTAAAAAATGGAAATACGAGAGTAGTTGGACCAGCCAGGACGGTACTACGGGAAAGCAAAGTCAGGATGCTGAGGTATTATCGTATCAAGAGGAGACGGTTGAAGCCGGAACCTTCATGGCTTACACCATCAAATATGCCGGCAAAACCACGAATTCGAGAGGATATATTTCTGATGAAGAGGAGATCTGGCTGTATGCTCCGGCTGTAAAAACCTTTATTAAACTGACTCAAAATCAAGGTGATTTCCATTACGTAGAGGAATTGATTGAATATTCAGTGCCTGATTAGAGAAAAATGGTATTTGTAATAGTACCTAAACAAAGGTTCCAGGATAAAGGAAGTCAAACCCAGTTAAAGTAAAATCATCAAAATATGGAAATAAGAAAGTTCATTGGACTAGTGTTCTTAGTGGTATCACTTATTAGTATCGGCATTTTCATTACCCAAACTGAATTCAGTAATCAAATCCAGGTATGGATTAGCTACGAATATTACATGCAGTTTGCCCCATATGTCATTAGCATTATGCTTTTTTATTGTGGCCTCTATTTGATTACGAATAATTCAAAATCGAATTTCGCCATGGCCATTTTTGGGTATACGATTTTCGAATTGGTCGCTCTGGAAAGGTTAGGAATACTATCCAATAACCTGGGCACCACTACAACATTATTGTTTGGATGCTCTGCCATTGCAGCTCTCTGGGTTGCTCATGCAAATTCATTTGGTCTAAAAAGACTATCCATTAAGGAAATACTTTTAAGCGTTTTTGTCGGAGCAATTGAAAGCACACTACTATATTATCTATGAAAAAGCGATTATTACCAACTATTCCATCAATGGCCTTCGCATGTGTTGCCATTATTTTATCGGGCTGTTCCTTTGGATTACAGCCATTGCCTGACAGTGTCCAGGAGCAGCTAAACGATGCGGTTGAACAAGGTATGGATGGTGTCATCGTGTGTGTCAATCGTCCCGGATGATATAGATCTATACGCCGCGGGGTGGAATAACCGTGAAGAACAGACTCCAGCAGACCCGCATGCGTTGTTCAAGATTGCAAGTATCAGCAAGCTCTATCTTGCCGCAGCTACAACCAAATTGATCGCTAGTGACCGATTAACATCAAATGCTAAGCTCTCTGACTTGCTGCCAGAGGTAGAAGGTAGAATTGAACATGCAAAAGAGATTACTTTAGAAATGATGTTGCAACATCGCAGCGGAATAAAAGACTGGTCTCGTGAGCCTGAGGTTGAAGGAGAAACATTTGATAACTATATGTCCTTTATGGCCAGAGTTTACGATAAGAATGCCGAGTTCAAACCCAATAAAAATTATAGCTATTCTAACTCTAACTATCTGTTGTTAGCAGAGATCATGGATAGAACATTGGGGTATTCCCATCAAGACTACATACAAGCGGAAATCTTAGACCCACTTGGCTTAATTAACACCTACAAGGATTACAATGCATCTGATACAAACAGGGTAATGAGTGGTTATTTAATCGGTTGGGATCCTGATTTAAAATCATGGGATTTTCCGCTACCAGGTGGAAATATGGTGGCAACTGCTGAAGATGTGAGTATCTTTTTAAGAGCACTTATTGATGGTTCGCTATTGTCTCCTGAAGAGCAGGCCATTTATACATCGGTATACACTTACGAACATACTGGCTGGTTGCCAGGCTATACCAGCATCGCTCGTTACCATCCGGACATTGACGCAGTAGTAGTCCAGTTTGTCAGTACCAGCGGTAAAGAAATCTACTGGCTCGAACTCAAAAGGCTCTACAAGCGCATTGTCCGAATCATCGAAATGAACCAATAACCACAAAATCAGATCATGATACGATTGATAGTATTTGTCATTTTTTATAATGCTAAGTTATCCCAACGAATTGATTTTGAAAATAGTATTTTGCATTCATGCCCACCCAACTAGAAGTATGCATCGACTCAGTAAAATCAGCTTTGGCCGCTCAGGAAGGAGGCGCTAATCGTGTGGAGCTGTGTGACAACCTGGTGGAAGGCGGAACAACTCCAAGCGCTGGCATGATCAGGTTGGTAAGAGAAAAAATCCAAATTGGGTTGCAGGTCATGATCCGTCCAAGAGGAGGAGACTTCTTGTACACCAAGGAAGAGTTTGAGGTGATGAAGCTGGACATCCAAATAGCCAAAGATCTGGGAGCGGACGGAGTGGTCTTCGGTCTCTTGAATCCAGATGGATCGGTAGACAAAGAGCGATGTGATGAACTCATCGCATTAGCAAGACCTATGAACATCACCTTTCATCGTGCTTTTGACATGGTGAAAGATCCTATAAAGTCTCTGGAAGATTTAATCGAACTGGGCATTGATAGAGTCCTTACGTCTGGACTGGAGCCGGATGTCATCTCTGGCAAGAGCATGCTTAAAAAACTAGTTGAGCAAGCTGATGGCCGCATCATCGTATTGGCAGGAGGGGGTGTTCGACTTCACAATGTCCAGGAGTTGATCGCAGCAACAGGTGTTCCTGAAATCCACGTGAGTGGCCGAAAAACACAAGAGAGTGCTATGACTTTTCGAAATGAGAAAGTACAAATGGGTGCATTAGCCAGTCAGGAGTACATCCATAAGGTAGCAGATGAAGGAGTGATCCGAGAGTTTGTGAGGCTGATCCAACGCTAATAGACAAGCAGTGCATTGACCAACAGATAAACCAAAATGATCATCAGGCTCTCCCAGCCTATTTTCCCAAATCCTTTTTTCTCACGGTGCAACATCCCGAGTAATAAAATACCTGTCATGAGTATGGTGGCGCCGATAATTAAGAATTGTTCGTTGGTGGCCGTATGAAGAATACTCCCTGGAGTGTAAGCGAAATCAGAGATGGACACAAACAATACATCAAATGAATTGCCTCCGATGATGTTGCCGACAGCCAGAGTCAGTGCACCCTGGCGCACAGCTGCTACTGACACAATCAGCTCAGGCAAAGAAGTTGCCACTGCCGTCATCAAGGTACCCACTAGTCCATCACTCAGAGGCGATTGCTCGGCGATTTGAATACCTGTGTAACCAACCATGTAGCCGGATCCAGCCACTAAAAGGGCATAAATGGTAAACTTGATGCCGACTTTGGTCAAACTTAGCTTTTGATTTTGCTCTTCAGGTTTGTCTTGTACGGTTTGTAAAGTGATCCTGGGTGACCACATTGGGCTCTTCTGAGCTTTGGAGATCATGCGCGAACCAACTACATAAACCACAATCATAAGGATAGAAAATGGATGGACACCCATCCAATCAATTTCAGGTCCAAAAGCACTCATTATAACAATAGCCAGTAGACATATGAGTAGTGCACCCTGCATCAAATTAGTCAGAGATGCTGCCGCATGCTCCAGGTTAACCCGCTTATAGGTAATATCAGCAATGGACAGGAAGAATGTTTGGGCAGCGATTCCGCCAATGGCATTACTGATGGCTAGTTGTGGGTGGTTGTTGCCAGCTGCCACCACAGAGGTAATAATACCGGGAAGTGAAGTGATACTACCTAAAAAAATAGCTCCAAACATTGCCTCGCCCATTCCGGTGATATCGGCCAGCTGATCTGCTGCTTTGGTCAGTCTGGTGCCGAATATGGCAATGAGCATTGTTGCCAGTAGGAAAAAAATGATTGCCTGCTGTAGATCCATTTGCAGTGGTGTCTACAGCGGTAAACAGAAGGTGCTGAGGAGTGTTTGGTATAATCCTAATTGCTTCTTTACAAGATCTTTGATTTCAGACCCAAGTCAAAGGTGGATTCAAAGTCTGAATACACCCCTGACTTCCTGGATGTGCTCACAGGAAGGTCTTTTATATCAAACCAACCAGCCTTCTTTCTGGCCTTTGCTGGAAAGCCAGATTTGATAAATACCAATTACCAGGATTACTAGAGGTAGGATCACAGATGTTGGTCCACTCACGCTCAGCATATCCAAGGCAAGGAAGCTATATCCAAACTGTACAATCACTCCCACAAGTGAGGCTATAAATAGCATTTTTGCCCAGGCTTTTTTCATCACCAATCCGATGCAGCCTAATAAAGCGCCGATGGTAGCCACGGCGTAGAATACGTTTATCCAACCTGGCGTGGAAGTGTACATTTCTTGCTGCTCTGGTGGCAAAGTGGCGATCATTTCATCAGTCATCATCAGGGACATCACGAAGCTAAATACGCCAATCGCATCCCATATGAGCAGGATAATTGCTACCACCATAAACCAGGTCGGGGCTTTTACTTTGTCTGTTGTCATTTTAAAAAGTAGTTAAAGGTTAGATTAATGTTATGAATCTAACTTTTTTATCTCAAAAGTGAAATAGTGTCGGGACCATTACTTCTGCAACATTTGTTACAATCAAAGGCAATTCCTAGCCGTACTATTACATAAACAAATGAAATTATGGCAACAGTAAAATTGACAACCGAGCTCTTCAAAGAGCAAGTGTTTGATTATACAAAAGGACAAGAATGGAACTTCAAAGGAGATAAACCAGCGATTATCGACTTCTATGCAGACTGGTGCGGACCATGTCAAATGGTAGCCCCAATCTTTGAGGAGCTGTCAGAAGAATATGCTGATGATGTGGTAATCTACAAACTCGATACAGAAGTAGAGCAAGAACTCTCAGCGGCATTTCGGATCAGAAGTATTCCAAGTATTCTATTCATACCTAAAGACGGTCAGCCAAAAATGCAAATGGGTGCGCTACCCAAAGAAGCTTTGAAGGAAATCATCGAAACAGAACTTCTTTCTACCAAAGAGGCCTAGTTTAACCAATCCTCAGTGAGGTCATGGTTAGGCTTCCCGCTACATACTTATCATTAAAGATCTCTACTTCCTCTTTATCACTTTGTAATCCAAGGGAGTAAATCAATGGATAATAGTGATCTGGAGTTGGTATGGCCAGTTTGGCTTCAGGACCTAAACTCATGTAGTCGATCAGTGCTTTGTGGTTTTTGTTAAGGATGTTGGTCTTGAACTTTTCGCTGATCACATGTGCCCAGTCAAACCCATAGTCTGGAGTATTCATATTGGCCCAATCCACCATGCGCAGGTTATGCACCATATTGCCACTACCCATGATGAGGACGCCTTTTTTACGTAAGGCAGCGAGTTCTTTAGCCAGCTCATAGTGATAGGAAGCCGGTTTGTGGTAATCGATGCTGAGTTGTAACACAGGGACGTTCGCATCTGGGTACATTTTCTTCACTACTGACCAGCATCCATGATCCAGACCCCAGTCATGGTCAAGTCCCACATCAGTTGATTGAATGAGACTGGCTGTTTCCTGCGCCAATTTGGGATCACCAGGAGCTGGATACTGCACCTCGAAGAGTGCCTGCGGAAACCCTCCAAAATCATGAATGGTCTTGGGTAGGTCCATGGCAGTGACGTGTGTGCCTCGAGTGAGCCAGTGAGCAGAAATGCACAATACTGCCGCTGGTGTCGGGATCTCTTGGGCGATCCGCTCCCATCCCGCAGTAAACTCATTATCTTCTATACCATTCATGGGCGATCCATGGCCCATAAACAAGACCGGCATCCTAACGTCACGGGTGGGCAATTCACGAGATAGACTTCCGAATGATTTCAACTTCAGTGCTGACATGGCTGCAACTCCTCCAAATAGTGTGGTTAAACCCAAATTATGCATTATAAAGCATAATTTGCCCTCCGGGCTGACGAAAGCTTTCGCTTTGTCAGGGTTACCCTGACAAATAATTCTGGAGTACAGAATTATTTCGTCAATATTCAATAGAATATTTGCTTTTTAAGCTATAAATATCCTATTGAATAATCCGGGTTAAAAATCTTTTCTGTTCATCTGTTGTTTCGAACATATGAATGTACGTACATACAAATTAAAAGTTTTTGTTGGATTCTCCTAATCTCGTGTACTTACTACAGAATATAAAAAACCCTGAAGGGCAATGCCTACAGGGTTTGATGCTGAAGAGGTGGCACTTGATTAGATCAAGTTCTTACTTGCCAGTTCGTCGGCTTTAGAGAGGATCATGATTTCCAGAATCATAGCAGGTGCAAACAGGATCAATGCGAAAGGAGAAAAAATTAGGGTAAGCAAGCATATCCCCATGATGATCTCGATGATCCCCGCGTACTTGGCACTCTTACCCATACCGTCTTGCAATCGTCTCAGCCCTACTCCGTAGAATAAAGCTGTCGCTCCATTAGTTAGTATTGCCAAAGCACCGACGATACCTTCAAACTCTTCCAGGCTAGGAAAGAAAATCATGAAAGTAATGTCACTAACATAGACTAGTGCAAGTGTCCCTATTGACAGATAGGAAGAGATCCGTAACACACGATTCTCAAACAGAATGGCCAAAGAAATGAAGCCCCGCATGAATAGTAAGTAAGCCCCCATGGTGGCTACTTTGATGGCTACATAGGCTATCTCACCGATGAGCAACCTATCTTCAGCAAGGATGAATTCCATTGCAGCATCTACAATAAACAGCAGCAGAAATAGTATCCCTGCTATCCATGCGTCGTGAAATGATTTTTTTAACTGGTTTTCTGGCAGATCTAATGCAAACATAGTTTTGAAGAGTTTAAAAGGTGAATGATTTGATTCGTCCTTCTTTGCAAACTCCTTCCACTCCTCAGTATCATAATCCAATGCCTCCAAAAGCAGGTTAATCGTGGAAGTGCGTGGTGTTACTTCACCAGACTCTATCCGCTGAATGGTACGCACACTGACGTGGCAAGCTTCCACCAGCTCTTCCTGAGTCCAGCCTTTTTTCTTACGCAGTTTTACCAGGAGTTCTCCCAGTGTTGGTTGTTGGATCATGATTTTAAAAGTAATAGAAGTTTTGTCAAAAGGACATGGCAAGGTTAACGCGACCCAAAAAAAGAAGACGTTAAAAGTGCCCGTCACTTACCCGTCATTTGTCCGTCAGGACCTTTGGCCAGCTTAGAATCGTTCCAAATTGGCTAAATAGACAGATCATCGAGAGATCATTTGAATGCTGATCGAGTTCTTTTGTCTAAATTTATTTGCTACTGACCCAACCATCTCTTCATTCCCTACGAACAGGCTCATAAAGTTTAAAGGAATTGTTCTTTCGAAAGACAAAGCATTCCGAAGAGGACATCATCAAAGAATGCCTCAAGCGGAAACCCTCTGGTCAGAAGGCCCTCTACGAGCTATACTTCAACTATAGTATGAGCATTGCTATGCGCTATGCTTCAGGCAAGGATGAAGCCATCGAAATCGTCAATGATTCCTTTCTTAAGGTATTTGATTCACTGGACCGATATGACCCAAAGCAGCCTTTGAAGGCTTGGTTAAGACAAATTGTGATCTATACTGCCATTGATGCGTTTCGAAAAAACCAGAGATACCAGCACAGCACATTGGAAAGCCATATGCATTTGGAAGTTTCTGAAGAAGAATCTGTTTTCAGTCAACTGCATGAAGCAGCAATTATGGAGTGTGTCCAGAAGTTGCCACCAAGTTACCGAACGGTTTTTGTACTATATGTAGTAGAAGGATACAAGCATCATGAGATAGCTACTTTGCTGAAAATATCAGAGGGCACCTCCAAATCCAACTTATCTGCGGCACGTGCCCAGCTGAAGAAAATGTTAGTCACCGACACCCAAACTGTTAAGCGCCATGGATAACGAATCTTTTGACCGACGTATTCGCGATGGACTTCTAGCCTATGAGGATTCCACACCGGCTTCAGTAGGATGGAACCAATTCAGCATTCCGACAGACCGCACCCGTGTGATCAGAAAGTGGCTGTGGAGCTCAGTCATTGTCAATGTGCTATTGCTTCTCATAGTGCCATTTCTCTATTATCAGATGCATCAGTTTGGTGAGCGCATTGAGGGGTTAGAAGCAACCAAGGAATCCACTGTAGAACCTTCGGTAATTTATTCAGATACGGTCTATCGGTATGTGACGATGCCTGCTGCGACCAATCCAAGTCTGCCTTCCAGTCCTATAAATCATGCTGGTAATGACCATTTACCGACAAGTTCAGTAGAACCCGAGCAACAAGTGATTCCTGATTATGATATCCTGTGGCATACACCCAGGCTGCTGGCTACGAACAACCTTGTTGATCCCATTTTCCCGTTGGTTCTGTCTCCAACTATCCGAATGAAGAAACCAGAAACAGAGCAGACCAGTAAATCAACCACCAATCATCAAATGAAACTTTCTACGGTGGCAGAAATGGAAAGAAACAGGTTTGGAAAGTCGGTCAAATGGGAATATGGTCTACAGCTTAATGGTGGCAGAAACATGAGTAATAATCTCTATCATGGAATCGGTTTGGGCTCTGATGCATTTGTCAATATGTGGCTCAATCCATTTTGGTCGATTCAATCAGGCCTTGGATTTTCGGTGAACCATTGGACCACCAATGATAGCACAACCATGCAAAATCAGTGGGATCTCTATGATGGAAGCCGACCTGCCAACAGTTTGATTGCCGATCATACATACAGAACCAGCACTATTTCTATTCCTTTGATTGCTCGATATCATTTACCGGTTAGTGATAAGACGCGCTGGTCATTAGGAGCCGGCCTGGTTTCGAACCTACGTATCATGCAATTGGCCCAGTTTGATCTTGAAGTACCTGAGCAGGAGCATCAGGAACCTGAATATGAAGTGGAGTACCACCACTATGAAGAATCCTTCAACAAACCCAAAGCTGGAATAAACAATTCACTCTATGCTGAGCTGGTTTACAGAAGGCGCATCAATAGGTCAAAATTCTTCTGGTCTACAGGTTTGAACTATCAGTACGGTTTGGGAGACACTGATCCAATTAAGAAACGGCAGCAGCTAGGATTCATGTTGCGTTTTTCCAGAAGTCAATTTTGAGCATTTCTTGATCGACAGGTTAACACAGCCTAATCACCCAGCATTAGGACGACTTTCCTGAAGTATTCAAAAAACTTTTTACCTGCGAACCAACCAATTGTTCGTCCCTTCCGAAAGGGTAAATGAAAGTAGGAGGCGGTGCTTCCTTTTGTCCACAAGCCATAAGATTACATGAAAACATATTATCTGTTAATTCTAATGAGTTGGTTCATGATGACTGCCTGCGAGCATGATAGCCTGGTTGACATCAATCAGGACCAACAAAACAATGAATACGAGGGAGAGGATCATTCTGATGAAGAGGATGATGATAATGAAGAGGATGATGACGATTCATCACCACAGAGTCCCTCGGATAGCACACAGACTGAGATCGTATCGTGTACTATTTCAGCGATATTCAGCCGATCCTTGATGCAAACTGTGCCTACTCTGGCTGTCACAATCCTGCCTCGCATGCCGATGGATATGATTTCAGTGAGTACTCCACCACCATCAAAGCAATAAAAAAAGGAAATGCAGGTGGAAGTAAACTATACAAAGTACTAGTGAAAACCTCGGGAGACAGGATGCCTCCATCGCCACTGGATAGACTGCCTACGGATCAAATCAACTTAATAACTGCTTGGATCAACCAGGTGGCAGAAAACAACTAATAACATGAATTCAAACCGAATGGTATTTGGGGCGCTAGGAATGCTATTGCTATTGGGCTCCTGCTACTGGGACAATGAAGAAACGCTCTATGGCAGCACAGATTCCACTTGTGATGTCAGTGCCGTTACACTTACGGCTAGTGTAATGCCCATCCTCGATTACAACTGCAACGGCTGTCATAGCACTGAGTCGGCTGCTGCAATCGGAGGCAATATTGTACTGGATCAGTATCCTCTACTCAAGAAATATGCGGATAATGGAAGTCTGCTAGGCAGTATCAAACACCAGTCGGGATATGATGCCATGCCTCGATCAGCCGCTAAGTTATCTACCTGCGACATCCTCACCATACAAACCTGGATCCAAAATGGAGCTCAAAATGATTAAGAAATACACGCTGATATTAGTGTTATTCATCTTTTGTAGTATACAGCTGCTAGCACAAGATGATTTGGTAGCACTCCTTGACGAAGTAGCTCCGGTAACTGTCCAGCCGGTGAAGGCAACTTTCAAGTCTGGTCGGGTGATCAACCTACACACCAACGAAAGAGTGGCAGCTGGCAATCTGGAATTGCGTATTTCCCACAGGTTTGGTCGATTGAATGGTGGAGCCTATCAGCTCTGGGGGTTGGATCAGAGCACCATCCGCATCGGGCTGGATTATGGACTATCCGACCGACTCAACGTGGGTATTGGAAGAAGCTCTTACAAGAAATACTACGACGGTTTTGTCAAGTACGCCTTTACAGAACAGAAATCGAACAATAGCATGCCAGTCAGTGTGGTGGGAATTTCTTCCATGGCCGTCAGCACACTGAAGTTTGCTGATCCTACGCGCGACAATCTGTTTAGTTCCAGAATGACTTTCGTGAACCAGCTCGTAATCGCCAGAAAGTTCAGTGACCAATTATCCCTTGAGCTGGTGCCCGGTTGGGTGCACTATAACCTGGTAGCCACAGCCGAAGATCAAAACGACATCCCAGTAATAAGCGCAGGTGGTAGAATGAAGGTATCTAAACGGGTTTCCATCAATGCCGAATACAGCTACCGGGTAAAAACCAAAACCAATGCAGCAAATCTGAATGATTTTACGAACAGCCTTTCTGTAGGAGTGGATATTGAAACCGGCGGGCACGTATTTCAATTTCAGCTGACCAATTCGCTACCTATGTTAGAGACCGGATTTCTGACAGAAACTACAGACCAGTGGAAAAAAGGAGGTATCCATCTGGGCTTTAATATCACGCGAGAATTTGTCCTTAAACACAAAAAATAATGAAACAATTATGGATTAAAGCAGCAAGTGTTGCACTAATTACACTTAGCCAATTACCGCTGATCGGGCAGAAGCTGATCTCTGATCAAATGGCTGTTGAGTTTTTTTCAGATGCTCCACTGGAGGACATCTCTGCCAGGTCTACAGAGGGTAAAGGGATGCTTGATTTAAGTTCAGGAGCGTTTTTCTTTCGAGTACCGATCACCTCATTTCATTTCGAAAATGAACTCATGGAGGAGCATTTCAATGAGAACTACATGGAAAGTGAGCAATATCCTCTGGCTACGTTCAAAGGGAATATTGATACTTCTACATGGTCCGAGACCTCTGTAGACACGCAGGTAGAAGGAGTCCTGAACATTCATGGAACAGAACAAGCTAGTACGTTGCCTTTACATATCATAAAAACGTCTGAGGAGTTTGAGATCGTTTCAAAATTTGATGTGGCACTGGAAGACTATCAAATAGAGGTACCTACACTCCTTTTTCAAAAAATAGCTGATACAATAAGTGTATCGGTATCTGTGCACCTGGTCCCATTTATTAAAAACTAAGATTTATTCAATATGAGTCAATTACAAAAAGCATCCAAAGAAGAGTTTATGAATAGAAAGGACTTCCTGAAGCGAATGGGTTTGTCAGGGAGCGCCATCATAGCCACCTACTGTCTGGGAGGACTGATGACTAGCTGTGGAGAAGATGTATCTCCTGCGGCCGATGTGGATTTTACATTAGATCTCACCGACTCCAAATATGCCAGTCTGACAACAGTGGGAGGATGGGTAAAAACGAACAATGTGGTGATTGCCTATGTGGATACAGATCTGTATGTAGCAGTCACACAAGTGTGCAGCCACGAGGGTCAAAAGCAGGTTACTTACAGATCTAGTAGCGAAGAATTTTACTGCACAGCACACGGCGCCCGTTTTTCACTGTCAGGCAAAGGGCTTAATGGGAATGGATCTAAAGGAATTCGGGTGTACCAAACGGAGCTCAATGGTACCGAATTACACGTTTTTTAAGTTGCATATTTAGTTGGTTAGGGTGAAAGAAGTGTGCGAAAGCATGCTTCTTTCTTTTAATAAATCTCAGGATTCCTGAATGGTACCAAAGCGAGCATGACGGCCTGCACATAGTATTCTGTGCGCCCCAAGACACCTCCAGTGAGTGATCCAACTGCTCCGCCTTTATGTTTGGAATTCTTTTCGCCAAAGACCTGATCGTTGGCATGACCAAGTTCGATTCCCTGATGAATAAGTTCCACGACTTTTGGTGGAAGGTAAAAGGTGCTGGTTCGTGATTGGCCGATTGTATCTTTTGACAAAACCACTACCCAGGCAAATGCAGCAATACCGCGATCGTCTTCATCGATTCCACCTTCTATCCCTACCCAGTAGCTGGCGTTAGGATTTTCTTTTTGAGCATTTTTTGCTCGATTAATTGCTCCCAGGTGCGTCTCTTCGTCGCTCATCGGCTGATCAGAAACATCGGAAGGAACCGAGACGCCCACAAACTCATAAGCTGTCTTGGGAAAGATTTTTTCAAACCCTTCGCGGGTACAGTTGATTTTGACCGGATTTTTAGAAGCGATGATGACTTGTTGCATGGCTCAAAATAAGAGCCCACATCTATCAATTCAAAATGTATGATTCACATGGAACCATACACTTTGAAGTAGTAATAGTGTGAGGTCGTAAGAACCCCCAATGCAATTAGCGGAAACATGGCAGTTCCGATCGGATCTCCAACCGCTAGATGAGCAATGAATGCCGAAATAAAGGTAATTACAAATCCGGCAAAGGTCCATTCTCTGATTCTGGTGGGTAGTGCAGGAATCAACAACACCAGGGCACCCACTATCTTGGCTATTCCCAGTTCAACCCGGAAGAAATCCTGGAAGCCCATTTTTTCAAGACCTGACGCAACCTCTGGACTAGTGAAATAGGCAACTCCACTAAATGCCATCATCAACGCGATGAGCCCAGTGGCAACCCAATAGATAATTTTTGATTTCATATGTGTAATAGTTTATTGATGAATAATTCGTGTACAAACATATACTTAGATGCTATACTTTAGTAAGTACTATACTAGAGTATAGTCCTATACTTTGGTATAGTTTAGCTCAGGATGTATCTTAGCTGCATGGAAAAGAGGTGTTCAGAATATGAATCTGGTGCTTGTAAACAAGTGATGCTCCCGGTGCAGGATTCATTGGAGTTGTTGAGTGGCAAATGGAAAATCCCGATAATCATAGCTTTGATGCATGGTGTCAAGCGGTTTTCGGACTTGTCTCGGGAGATACCAAAGATTACAGATCGCATGCTATCCAAAGAACTGCGGGATTTGGAAATGAATCAGCTGGTGAGCAGGCACGTCTATGATACCTTTCCGGTGACTGTGGAGTACACCATGACAGAGTATGGTCGTTCGCTTCGTCCCGTCATTGGTGCCCTGGCAGAATGGGGCATGAATCACCGTCAGCGCATCATGCAGGATTAATCACTTGATATTAATACCTATGCCACCACTGAGTAGGTTATTGAAATGATTTTCACCATCGTATTGTCCATATACAAAGCCATACTCCAGCATTAGAGAGAATTTACGGCCCACCTTGATGCCGAAGGAGGACCCCAGCCCCGGACCAGTGTTTTGAAATTCGTCTTCCTGGTCTCCATCTATAAAGTAAAGGGCTCTTGGGTTAGTGTAGAAAGTCCAAAGATTGTCGGCAGAATGTAAACTGAGATAATATGGAAGATGAATTGCCACCCCTTTGTCATCCGAGAAAATGAACCCTGCACCAAGGCCAACCGCATGATACACTGGCCCGTCGCCTGCACTCAGCTGCTTTTTCATATCGACCAAAGCCATGCTGCTGCCATAGTTGGTCACATTGAGTTTAGCACCTACATCCATGTCATCAGCCACACCGGTACGCAGGGCAATATCAACAAATGGCTCTTCCCCCAGGTAGTTATTGCCCAGTCCCACAGACCCGCTCAGTTCACCTTTCTCTAGCGTTTTTGCCGTTTGGAAACTAGAGTAAGAGGCACAATGCATCAAGGTGAGGGGAGCCAGTAAAACGAACAGAAGACGACAAGATATGGACAGTTGTTTCATGCCACTTTAGAGTAGAATTATATATGAATCTCGCCAAAATCCTTGAATCTGTCAAGTATCAATTATATCAGATCATCCTTTTCGTAGACGTGAACTCCCTTTTCAATCATCGCTTTTATTTCCACTTGAAGCTCTGGTGTTAACTTTTTGATGTGAAAACAGCTTTTTCCTTTTAGACACTTTTGAAGCTCAGCTGATAAGAAGAACTGGTCCACATGGGTGTAGATGGGAAAATAGTACAGCCGGATGTCCTTTGGTTTGGGTACTACACTGGCAAAATAAAATCCGTCTACTTTTTGCTTACCCTGCATGGCTTCTTTAGTGCCAGCCACTTCAAACACGTTTTCATTGTCTTTTCGGATCTGCAACGGAGGCACGTGAGCTTTTAAGAGTTCCTGTAGCGTATTCTGGATTTCAAGTAGGTCAATGATCATATGAATAAAACTAATCTTTTATTCTATTAGAATTAGGAAATAATACTCCCGAGTTGTCTCACCGCTTGATACGGCAGAACGACTTTCCGAATAAATAGTCGATTTGACTAGAATATGCGCCAAATGATACTCACCTTTGCCAACCTGCGAAATTGACAAATTATGTGGCTACTCCATGCAATTGCTTCAGCAATATTTCTTGGTTTTTACGATATCTTCAAAAAAATCTCTTTGGATAGCAATGCGGTGCTGCCAATACTCTTTCTATCTACTGTTGCAGGTTCCATCATTATGCTAGGATTTGTGATTGCATCAGAGAGCGGGTGGATTGCTGCAGATAGTTTAGCTTATGTGCCCCGGATGACCACTCGTGAACATTGGCTGATTGTGCTGAAGACGGTGATTGTACTGAGCAGCTGGATCTGTACCTACTTCGCATTGAAGCATTTACCCCTTACGATTTTCGCGCCGATTCGCTCCACCGGTCCACTTTGGACTACTCTTGGTGCATTCATCATCTTCTCAGAGCGGCTTACGCCTTTGCAGTTTATCGGTGGAGGGCTGATCTTTGTTTTCTTCTACTTGTTTTCTACAGCGGGGAAGCTGGAAGGCTTTTCCTTCCGATCCAATAAGTACGTCTGGCTGATGATCACAGGTACTTTGCTTGGTTCGGTCAGTGCGTTATATGATCGGTACCTACTGCGAGAAATGAATGTGATGGCAGTGGAGGCTTATTTCACCTTTTACCAGACATTGCTGTTAATTCCGGTTTTGGCCATATTCTGGTACCCACAGCGTGCCAAATCCACTCCTTTTTCGTGGCGTTGGGCCATTCCATTTATTGGTTTGTTTTTGCTGATTGGGGATTATTTGTACTTCTATAGCATTTCTCTGCCAGATTCGCTCATCTCCATTATAGCCCTGGTTCGTCGGTCCAATGTGCTGATTGTCTTCATTTTTGGGGCATTGTTTTTCAAGGAACATAACATAAAAAAGAAGGGAGTTTACCTGATTGGAATCCTGATTGGATTGACACTGTTGGTTCTGGGCAGGTAATTTTAGATCCCCCGGTATTTCGCCCGAAGTGTCGGGTCAGAAATCCGTGGAATGACGACTGCTCTTTTCGTCATTCCACGACGCAACGATGTGGAGATAGAGGAATCTGATCAATGCAGCTCGAGAGTTGATAAGGGGAAAGTTGGGAGGATCAAAAACGAAATTGATTTCTATCCGATTACCGTTCGGGATTAAAAGGGTAAAGTAATTTTATGATAGCATTGAGCATCACCATTCAAACTGTCATATTAGATCCCCCGGTATTTCTTTTGAAGTGTCGGATAGAAATCCGTGGGATGACGACTGTACTTATCGTCATTCCACGGTGTAGCGCAGCGGAAACCGGGGCGCCCGGCTAGGGGTGCCCGACCAGGGGAATCTGTTGCTGATCATAATGATCTGGCCGATGATTACCCAACAAACTCGATGTTCTCGGTCTGTGCTTTTTCACGGAGATCGTTGATGGCGGCTTTGGGAAACACACCACTTGTCTTGTAAGTGATTAGCTGATTGTGATTAGCTAACTGTAGTTGTAGTTTATCATGATTCACTTTCAAATAGCGAATGTCCTTCCATTTGATTTTGATGAACTCAGACAGCATCATGGGCTTGAACCAAAAATCCTCATCGTTAATCAGCAGTTTGGTGGCGTATCGGTTTGGGGTGTAACCCAAAAGAGTGAGCCCAAAGAAGATTATAGCTAGTAAAACCATCGACAAGGCGATATAAAACCGCATGTAGTTTTCGCTTGGGTTAGACCAGGTTTCTAACAACCAATTCAATCCTAAAATCAGCTGTATTGTCCAAAGTAGCATTCCATGCCACAATTTCATTTTAGTAAGACCAAGATAGTGTTTCTTTTGCATGGAATTATGAGGTTATTTTCACCCAATTCTTCTTCTCACCAAACTGAATGTCTTTAGACTCAGCGGTCTCTTTTAAATCACTTATGGCTTCTTTACTGAATATACCTACTGTCCGGTAATTGATGTTTTGTTCACTCTTCTTCAGCTGTATATAAAGTTGATCAGTGACCACATTGAGATAACTCAAGTCATCCCATTGGAGCCTTACAAGCTGATTGTTCATCCGAGGCTTGAAGATGATCTCTTCGTCATCGAGCATCAGTTTAGGAGCCATTCGATTGTTTCTAAAACCCAGGAAAAAAGAGACTAGATAATAAATACCAAGCAGAGTCATACCGGACCCAAGAAGCCATTTCATCAGAGAGTCTCCTTCTACTATGGCACCCCAAATCCAGAAGAGTCCCATAAGTGGATGAAGAGCTGCCATGAAAATAGTGGCAGCTTTTGTGTGCTTATGAATGCCGAGTAAATAAGTTCTTTGCATAACGGTGATTTTATCTGCAAAATAGCTTCTAACGGCAAAAATGTCAATTCATGAATCCCTATGATTTGAACTAATTAGATCCCCCGGTATTTCACCTGAAGAGTCGGGTGGAAATCCGTGGATCGGCTGTACTTATCGTCATTCCACGGTGTAGCGCAGCGGAAACCGGGGCGCCCGGCTAGGGGAATCTAGAGATCGGGGTGCCCGACTAGGAGTGTCCGACCAGGGGAATCTGTTGGTGACTACTTCACCTCTGGCCTGATCCAAAGATGACTATACCAGTACCATTTTCCATTTTGCTGAGCCGTAAGTGTGTAAAGGAATCTACGCCTTCCTGTGATATCGCTTTTCGGCGTGATTGTGAGCTTGACCTGATCCCCTTCTGGTGATTTGGATACACTACATTCACTCCCCTGTATGAAACAGTTCACCGAACCAGCTAAAGGTGAGTCCGAGTTGACAAGTAAGGTGAGCTTGGGACTGGTGGATTTTGCGATGAATGAACCTGGATCTTCTTTGCTTATTGCCACATGGTGCATTCCTGCTTTTGATTTGAACTTGTCAAGAGGGGCGTAGGACTCGGACATTGGAAAGCGAGGACATCTCATTAAATCCGTACTCAAGCCGATCACGCCTGAGTTCTGTGCAGCAGCGCCTTTAAATCCAGTCTCTTTGACAATGGAAAGCATTTTTGCATCCAATTCGCCATATGGGTAGGCGAATGTTTGGGGCTCTTTCCCAATTTTTTCTTTGATCAGTTTTTGGGTGAGTTGCAGCTCCTCTTTGAAGTTGGTATACCGCTCACTCTCGGGTTGATTGAGAAAGTAGGCATGTGAATGTGTGTGATTGCCAATCTCTACACCAGCATCTGCAGCTTTTTTCAGCTGCTCCCAGCTCATGTAACTAGTACCCCCCACCGTTTCTGTGTTGACATACAAGCTGGCTGGAAAACTATACTTTTTAAGGAGTGGAAGCCCATTTTTATAGAAACTCTCATAGCCATCATCAATCGTGAGCACGGCTGTTTTTTGCGGAGGGCTATCCGACTGCAAATAGTCAATTGCATCAGCAAAGGTCAGTACTTGAAACCCTTCACTTTGAAGATATTTCAGGTGAGCCTCAAAGTCACTCAGGGAGATGTTGGTAGATGGATACCGATCGTCACCAAAGCGGTGATAGACGAAGCACACCACTTCTTTTTGGGGATCAATTGGTGTGTTTTCGGAGCGTACACATCCAGATGATACTATGATACACAGGATCGTGGTTAGAAATTTCATTGCTTTAGCTGTATTACTGTTCTACAAAAAAGGTGGGATCTATTGTATAACTGTCGTACTGGGTGAGATTGTTTTGGCGGATGATGGTTCGGAGTTGATCCACATACGCATCCCGGCGCTCAGAGTAGTATTTCAAATAGGGAAGTAGCTCGTCCACGTCATCAGATTCAGCACGGGCATTTCTAAACCGTCTGTATGCTCTGGATCTTCCTACAGTCTCCAAATAGTCGGTTATGGACTCGGAAACGTCTGCATACTTTCGCAAATAGACCTGTTTGTCACCTCTGCTGTAGCTGGCTTTGATCCGGGGTTCATTGGCATTGTAGGACCAGATACCAAAAAGGTTGTTGGCCTGCTGGAAAAACCGTGAAGAGCCCCAGCCACTTTCCACAGCAGCTTGTGCCAAGATGATGGAATTGGGATGAGTGAGCATTCTGGAAAGGAGCTTTGTGGAGTCTTCTGTATTGAAACGGGCAACTTGTATTTTGTAGAAAGAGGAATCTTCTGGGGACCAATCCTCTTTGGCAATTAGTGATTTGAGCTGTTCTCTATCCTGCTCCAGGCGATACTTTGCAATAAGAATGGCTGGCAGCACTGCAGCAATGAACTTTTGTTTGGATTCATCTACAGTCAGTGATTCGAAGCTTGGGATATTTCGGTATAGTATGGCTTGTGCAGTGGAATCTCCCAAACCCACAATACCATCGGGAGATTTAAGCGTCACTTCTTTGGTTTGTAGGACCAGTTCCTTTTCCGCACAGCCAATCACCAGAGAGAAGCCAATGACGATGTAAGCAAAATTTTTCATCCGCCTTAGATAACCATCATTCATGCTTTTGGTTCACAGTTTGTTGGCAGAGATCCATTCTTCCTGTGAAGTGCGGACATCCTGATGAGTAGCTTTTAGTGTTTCTTCCTGCCGTTGTAGTCCCCGTTCTATGCTTTTAGCTACCATGGAGTGTTCTATGGGTTCATTCTCCTTCATGCCCATCTGCTGCATCACATGGATGATCCGGTCCATCCCAAAAGAAGCCAGAGCCACTTCATCCATCCCCAGGTGAAATTCGATCTGCATGTCAGACGTTTCCTGAAAGCGTTTTTCCAGCAGCTCATTGATCGAATTGAATGGATGGACCTCCATGGCGATTGCTTTGGTTATTCCAGCGAAAGTATGATTGGCAAGGTCGTAAGCCGAGCAAAGGATCAGGTCATCTGTTGAGGCAAGTTCGCCGGGTTTTTTTAGCTGAATATTCAGTACTCCAGCCATCTGCTCTATTTCCTTTCTTGTTTGGTCAAAAAAATAGACGAGCAACTGCTGACCAGGTGATTCAGCGAAATGAGCCATCACCACGCGGTATTTGGCCATTTTGCTCATGTAAGCGATGTAGCTTTTGGTGGGCCCCTTTGGTTTCTTTTTCCAAAACATGATAGAAGTTACGCAAACCCCACAAAAAAACCTCCTGATTGAGATAACCAGGAGGCGAAATACACCGTGTGTGTTCGCAATCAGGATGTATTCAAGTTTATTTACCAGCAGCGTACCCCAGGAAGGAATCAGTTGATTTGTCCAGATACAAAGTCGCCGCTTCTTTAACACCCGCTATGTATTTATTCGCATCACACTCCGCCACTTGCACCGTTTTAGCATCCACATCATTGGATACTACTATGGTATGATAGCCCATGCTATAGGAGGAATTTGCTTCAGCCCCAGCTACGGCTTTGAATTTTTCGTCTTTAAATACACCACTGATATTGATGTTTTTTTTCAGGGGGATATTGAGGTAACTCTGTGCTTCAAAATGATACTTGATGTTGCTACTTTGATCTACTCTTAGGTATGGACTGGCCACTACTTTTGACACTCCTCCTACGATACCGGTGGCTAACTTGCTGGCACCAGATTCGCTTTCTACCATAAAAGGCACATCCAGATCCACATTGACCACTACTGCTCCAAGCTGTTGAGAAACTTTGTGGCTCTTGTCAATTCCCTTTTCCTTACCGTCTTTGCCTAGCCTTTTTACATAGTAGTCAAAGCCCGTAGGAGTGATAGTCCCGTAGCCCAGCTTCTGTACCTCGCTCATCTTGCCTCCTGACATGCGCGTGTATTCCTCAAACTCCTTGATACCAGATGCATCGTCTGCAGTAAGGATTTCATATCCGGCAGCTTCCATTTTGGTGATGTAGTTGCTGTAAAGCTCATCGGTGATAGCTTGTAGATCCGCCTGTGGTACTCCTTCAAATCCCACAGTGAGTGTGGAGGAGGTAGCTCCATGGTAGACGCCTTCTCTTGTTTGTTCTGAGTCGATGTAGATGAGTTGGAAGTTCACGTTGAAGCGATTGATGTAAAGCTTCTTTGGAGCTTTTTTCATTTTCTTTTCAGCAAAGTTTCCGGCAGCTCTTCCAGTTTTGAATTCGATTTCCTGACTGACAGTTTGGGCATTTGCCCAGCAGATGGTCAATAGTAATCCAAGAGTAAGTGAAAAAATTTTTTTCATGGCACTTATTAGTTTGGTGAGATAATAAAGTTCTATTCATTCGCTTTCTGAAGCCATAAGTGCTAGAGGGCATATTGCCATACCATGAACCCCTGAGTGAGGACCAAAAAAGCCCGAACACAAGTGCTCAGGCTGGTATCAGAGGATCAGAGTCACGCTAGAATTTTGCCTTTTCTCCTTGCATTCCTTTTCGTACCATATCCAGGGACATGTCTAGGAACTCTATAATAGGTTTTTTTACCTCAGCCTGGTAGACACTGGCATCACACTCGATCGTGTTGGAAAGGGCTACGGTCTTGTCTTCTACTGTAAAGAAGGAAGCATATGATGGTACTGTTGTTCTGGATTTGTTGGCCACTGATTTGAACTCCTGACTTTCAAATACTCCGTTGATTTGAACTGGTTTGGTTAGCAGGGTTTCTACTGCAGCATCAGGATAAGCAACACCCGGCTTGTTTCCTTTTCCCTGAATGTAGGAAGCTTTGGCATTATGTAGTCTTAAATAGGCGCCACCTTTTACTTTGGCCGTGCCGAGCTGTGATTTAGCATCCAGATAGATACTTGGTACGTTCAATGCGATTTCCACTACACACATATCACCAAGCTCTTTGGATATCTTTGGGTTTGGTCCATAAGCTGAAGACGAAAAGCTCCCGTCGTTGCCTGTGACGCCACTCATGAATGCACCCGTTTTTTCTTTTCCGCTGTTCGTGATTCTTTTAACCATATAGGAGAACCCTTCCGGGATGACCATTAAGCTACCCTTTAGCTGCTCTTCGTTGATGGTAGGCCCACTCACCTTTTCCCAACCCTCAAAGAACTCAATATCACCTATATTGTCTGAGGTATACACCTCAAAACCCATTCCTTCTAGTTTGGAGACATAGTCATTGTAGATGTCATTGGTCATGGCTTGCAAATCTTCCGGAGCGATTCCCTCCACACCCACGGCGAGTCTGGCTGTAGCGTCTCCAGTGTAAGAACCGCCTCCAAGCTGACGTCCACCATAGACAGTCTTTTCAGCCTCAGCTATCATTTGGTAGTAAATCTTGAAGGACTTCAAGAAGACCTTTTTTGGTGCATCTGCCATTTTTTTGGCCTTCATATCCACTACCTGCACATTTTTCTTGTTGAATTCATATTCCTGGGAATACCCCATTAGCGCGATCAGTAGCAATAGGGTAGTAATTTGTAATTGTTTCATGATCGATTTTTTAGTTTAAAGTTCACTTTCTACTATGGGAGTTTCAATCCGTTGCAAATGGCAATCTATCTACCGTCTAGCACGGATATTACCTGTTCATAAAGGCAAAGCCCCAGGAAACGTTGAACAAAAACCCACTGAGTGGACGGTGACCGATCTCGGCAGCAAAGACCGAGTTTCCTAAAAATTTGTAGTCGCCATCATGGGGGCTTACGTACCAGGAGTAACCAAGTCTCCATCCGAGTATTCCATCGCTTTTGACATCACCGGTGTTGGCTGCTGCATCAGGGGTGGAAACTGGCAGCACCAGCAGATCAGCATATACTCTGGTGAATCCCGCCCCGATCCTTTCTACATCATTGTTAATTTTAGTTTTGACAAATGCCTGAGAAGTGAACTGGCCACCCAGGTAAATACCGGATAGGAAGATAGAGCCTCCAGCTCCATTGTCGACGATCGCTGTTTGGCGGTTGTGCAGACCAGCACGCACTCCCAGTTGGTTTTTGTATTGACCATTAGGGATTGTTATAGAACGTGTCTCTTCTACATTGTACTTTTTACCGTCTTTATATTCGGTGCCCGCATAAGGGTTGTAGCTTAGTATGATGGGTACATCTTTCTTTTTGATCTTGGTGGTCAGAGGTAAAAACCCTCCAGCTTCCAGCAGGAATCCGATACCTGATCCATTCAATTGGTAGACATCCACACGAGCTGTGCCTTCCAGAGTGATCAGATCAGTCAGTCCAAACCGAGCATTTGCACCGAGAAAGATGGACAGGTTGGTCGTGTTGCTTTCGGCTCCCCACTCTGGAGCAATGAATTTAGTGTAAGCTTTGTCGGGATCATCTTCCAATACCTGATAGGAGATTTGCTGCGATTGTGCCAGGTATCCCAGGCAAGTGAATGCTATAAGAGCGATGATGGTTTTCATGTGAGATTTTTGATGCCAAAAGTCTCTCAGAATCCCCAGGATTGTAATCCCGTGAGTACTCGATTTTACATACCGTCAGCAGGGTATTTTTGCTAAAAAACCATCAAAATGGCTGCCAGAGTTGTGGTGGCAATGATAAACCACCGATAGTAGGTCTCGGGTATTTTCTTGATGATCCAGATTCCCAGAAAAGCACCAATTACTACTGCAGGGAGTGTGGTCAGATCCAGTAAAAAACTGTCCCACGAGATGGTTTCCCAGACAAAGACATGGAAGGGTACTTTGAACAGGTTCAGCACCAGGAAGAACCAGGCTGCAGTGCCAATGTATTGGTTTTTGGGCAAGCGCATGGTCAGCAGGTAAAGCGCCATCACAGATCCGGCCAGGTTGCCCACCATGGTCGTGAACCCACCCAGCACTCCGAGCAGAGCAGCAAACCACCAGCCATCGGGGATCCGTTTGTTTTTACTCCGTTCCTGCCAGATCATAATCACCAAACTTCCCAGTATGATCACCCCCATGATCAATCGGAAAGAGCTATCATCAATCCGATCACCCACATACGTACCAACAATCACACCCAAAGCAGCCCAGGGAAACAGCTTGAACAGGTGTGACCATTTGGTGTGACGATGGTAGTAAGAGACGCCAAAGATGTCTGCCATGCACAGTATGGGAAGCAAAAGGCCAGTGGAATTCTTACCTCCGAAAATCATCGCTAGAAAAGGTACAGCAGCCATTCCAGCTCCGTGTACACCAGTCTTAGACATACCAATTAACAAAGCCACCAGGAGTAGTAATCCAAGGTCGCTGTGACTCAAATGAAAGGAGAAAAGCTCGATCAAATTAGATTGTTCGCGTAAGCATATTTGATTAAGCCCACTAAGTTATTGGTTCCCGTTTTGCGAAAGATGTTTTTGCGGTGGGTTTCTACGGTGCGTTCCGAGATGAATAGCTCTTCGGCTATTTGTTTGTTGGTAAATTCCTTACTAATTAATTTGAGGATTTCACGCTCTCTGTCAGTGAGTAGCTTTTGTTCGCCTTCACCATTTAGCCCTTTGATCAGTATGCTGTTTACATCTGAGCTAAGATAGGTTTTGCCGCTTTTAATGGAATAGATAGCATTGATCAGTTCGTTATGCGAATCCTTCTTGATGAGATAGCCATCTACACCTTCTTTTAAGATTTCTTTCACTAAATGAGCCTCATCGTGCATACTGAGCACCAATACCTTGAGATGCGGATACTTGCGCTTCACTTTTCTGACCAGGGTAAGACCATCGTCATCAGGCAGGTTGTAATCTGTGATGAGTAAATCTGCCTTGGTATGGGTGAGTGCATCCATGGTGGATTGTACATCACCGGCCGTTCCTACGACTTCCAAATCATGCTCCGCTTCGATGATCTTTTGCAGACCACCGATCAAGACGGCATGATCATCCGTTAAAAATATCCGCATGTGACTATTGACAGTGTTTTTGCGTAGGAAAGATAATAAATTCATTAAGCAACAGGTACTTTGAGCATCAAATAACGATTTGTTAATTATGCAGTAAAAAAAGCGTAGACACCCATAGCAAACCATACCATGTACAGGGTATTTCGAATGTAAGCCTTTCGCGTACTGATCTCTGTCCCATTTATTTGTAGTTGATCGTGTCTATGACCTCTTTTGTCTAGATGTTGTCTTGATTAACCTGGGTTGCCCGTATTTTTAAGAAACTATTTTGGATTGAATATAGCCACCGCCAGTTATGCTACAATTTTTATTGTTCCGTATATTAATCTCTGTTCTGTTAAGCTTGCTGCCTTTTCTGGTCATCGGCCAGGGTATTTCTACTGATCAAGAGCCTCTCCCAGAGCAGCTAGATGGAGCGCTGACCACAGCAGATACGGCATCTCTCAACAGAATGAATCAATTGGCCGCCTCCTACCGAAACAACCATCCGGACAGTGCGATTCTCTTAGCAAATCGCGTTTTAACACTGGCCGATTCGGGACTACTCACGATCAGGCTTCAGGCCTATAAGACCATTACTGCAGCCTACTATATGACCAGTGATGCTAAACTGTGCTATGATTATTCAGAGCAAATCATTCGAGTGGCTGAGCAGCTGGGGGATAAGAAATCGATGCTGAACGGACAGCTATATCTGGGGCTGGCTTATCTTCTGCAGGACAAGTTTGAAGAAGGGATAAAGGTTTTTGATAAGTATTTATTACTCGCCATGGAGTTGGAAGACTCACTGTCCATTGCCAGAGCATACCTCAATAGAAGCATCAATTTTGATGGAATGGAAAACTTCGAGCGAGCACTCTCAGATGTGAATGAGTGCATCACCTTTTCCCAAAAGATCAACAATTCCTACTTTCAGGCCATGGGACTCAATCGCAAAGGCTACATCCTTAGTGATCTGAATCGATATCAGGAAGCTGTGAATAATCATTCTGCTGCATTGGAGGTGATGAGTGATGACAATGACTGGGAGCGCTGTTTTGCCTATGCCGGACTTGCTCAGGCTTATCTGGGACTGAAAGACCTGGACCAGAGTATCGCCTATGGTCAGCGGGGTATAGATCTGGCTATGTCAATGGGTGTAAAGTGGGATATTCAAAATGTGGCTGATATCCTCTATCAGGCCTATGAACTAAAGGGTGACTATCGAAAGGCACTCGGCTATTATAAGCTCTACAAGATTTACAACGACAGTATCTACAGTGAAAGCAACGAAAAGAAGATCCATCAGCTGCAGCTGGAACAGGCAGCTCAGGTACAGGCAGCTTTGGCTAATGAGAACGAGCTGAACAAGCAGCTAGTGGAGCGACAAAGCAAAGAACTTATTCTTATGTCATCACTCATAGGCTTACTCCTCGTGATTTCCGGTGGGTTGTATTATGTGATCAAAAGTAAGAGCCGACTCACCCGAAAGCTTCAGGCCCAGCAACAAAAGCTTGAAGAATTAAACGAAATGAAGGACAGAATCTTTTCTATCGTTGCACATGATATGCGGAGTCCTATGCACACCGTTTGGGCCATGCTTTATCTGATTAAAAACAAACCAGACCATGTGCAGATGGATGAGCTGCTAGATGGAGTACAGCATCGCATTTCCACCGTCATTAAAAGCCTGGATAGTATTTTGGAGTGGTCTCTGAGGCAGTTTCAGTCTGAGCTGACCTCACCACCACAGCCGATAGATACAGAGGAGATCATCCAAGAGCAAATTCAGTTGTGCAGTTATGATGCCGAACAGAAAAAAGTGTCGATTATTCATGAGCCTACGTCTAGCTACAAAGTGTTAGTAGAGGGAGAGCACCTCAGAATCATTGTGCGAAACATCATTGCCAATGCCATAAAATTCACAAATGAGCAAGGAGAGATAATTATTAGTTATCAGGACCTTGGCTCTCAACTGTCCATAGATATAGCAGATAATGGTATAGGTATATCTAAAGAAAAACTTTCGAGGCTTTTCCAGTCAAGGGGCAACTCATCTACAGGCACCCGAAGTGAGATCGGTGCAGGCTTGGGTCTTTTTCTTTGTAAGCAATATGCTGAAATGAATGGCGGCACCATTAGCGTGGATAGTACCCCTGGTATTGGCTCCACTTTTCATGTGATTTTAAACAAAGCCTAGATCGCCTCTGCCTCGGCAGTGACCATTGGTTCTCTTACCTGAGCATTTACTATTAAGGTATTTCCTTTGATTCCTGGGGTGCTTTCTACCTCCAGTTCTCCATGAAGTAGGTTCGCACGAGAGTTCATGTTGTGCCATCCGTTTCCTTTGCCCGACTTTAGGAGATTGGCATCAAATCCACTCCCATTGTCTTCGATCAGGAGTGTTATCTCTACTTCGTCTTTAGTGATTTGTACGGTCACCTTATTGGCATCTGAGTATTTCATGATGTTGTTGACCCACTCCTGTGTGATACGGTAAAGCGAGATTTCTTGTACTTCGGTTAGCCGTTCGTCGAGTCCAAAAAAGTCTGTTTCTACATAAAGATTGCCGGTGCTGTTAATTCTAACCGCAAACTCGCTTATGGCAGAAGTAATCCCATGTTTGATCAGGGTTTGAGGCATCAGGTTAAAACAGATGCTCTTTAGCTCCTGGTACATTTCTTCCAACACCTTAGTGGAGTTTGAAAAGACCTCATGCCGATCAGCATCGTCCGTTTCCAGTGACTTCAAGTTCAGGTTAAGAATGGAAATCATTTGCCCGAACCCGTCGTGAAGGTCTTTGGCAAATCGGGTGCGTTCTTTTTCCTGCGAGGCAATGGTCGCTTCGATTTCCTTTTCACGAAGTATGTTTTGCGCTTCCAATAGAAGCAATGCTTGTTTCTTTTTAGATCGGCTTCTATTAAGCAGGACTACTGCTATCAAAGAAAGAATGATGATGCTCAAACCAATGATAGCAATCACGTTGCGTTGATTCTGTGCAGCTTGTTCGGAAATTTGAGAGGCTTGCAGCGCCAATTGTTGTTCTTTCTTTTCCGTTTGGTATTTCGTTTCTATTTCTTCTATTGAGGCCAGTTTATCACTATTCAGGATGGAGTCTTTTAGAATCGTGAACTCATCATACCTGGTCACAGCCCTTTTGTAATCGCCTAAGTGTTTATAAAGTGCAATTTGACTTTGGAGGATATCTTTCAATGTAATTTTATTGTCTATCGCCACGGCCAATTCATAGGCCTCATCCAGGTATGTTTCGGCCTTTTGCCAGTTTTGTTCCATAATGGCCAGTTCTCCTAAATTGGTCAGTGTCGGCAGCATTCCGGACGGGTTGCCAACTTCTCGCTTGATGGCAAGGGATTTTTCCAGGTATTCAGCTGACGCTTTCAATTGACCGGTTTCTAAATAAACACGCCCCAGACTACCCAGCGCACTTGACTCTTCCGTAGGGTTCTGATGAGCAATGGCTAATTCGAGCATTTTTTTAAAGTAAAATTCGGCACTGTCATATTGTTGTTGACCAGTATGGTATAGGCCCAGTCCGTCATAGGCGTTGAGTACAAGGTTTTTGCTGTTGAGCTTCTGCTCGATTTGAAGCATTTTTTTAAAGTACCGCTGGGCTTTTTCTGGTTTATCCAATTCATCAGCATAGATGTAGGCTAGATTGGCAAGTGCGTACGACTGAAAGTTTGGTAACTGCTCTTGTTCATATATTTCCAAAGCCTTGGTAAAGGAATAGATGCAGGAGTCTAAATCTCCTTTGTAATAGAATACATTGCCCAGGTTTAAGTAGATGTCACCTATCTCTTTGGTCCGATTTTGACTTTTCCTGATCTCCATGGAGTTCATTAGAGCAGCTTTACTCTTATCGTATTCGCCCATTTGCTGATAGATGATGGACATGTTGTTTAACAAACTGGCGATTCCATTCAGATCATTTAGTTCTTTCATTATTTCCAATGACATACCCTGGTAGTGGAGTGCTGAATCAAATTTTGATAAGCTCCTGAGCAGGCTTCCGTAGGTCAAATAGATGTCACTTAAACCAATCTGATAATCTATAGATTTTGCTAACCTTTCGGCTTTTTCTAAAACGACTCTGGAACTGTCAACCTGCTTTTCCGATTTAAGCAACCAACCCAATTGATTCAAAGCCAACACCTCGGTGGTGTCTGTTTCCATGTCTTTTATGGCCTTTTCGATAAAGAGAAAAGCACTATCAACATCAATGGAGAATTTGGAAATACGTATCTCGTTATATGCTTTTTTGTCTCCCGTAAGTTGGGTATTTAGCTGAAGCAAACTATCAAGATTGGTCCGCTGAGCGTATGTAGATAAAAAGTAACCGACAGCCAGAAATAGTGTGATTGGGTATTTCAACATTGGAGTATTTTTTCAGCAAAGTAGAAAACCCGATTTGCTCAATCCATACCCTCTGCATGGTATATTGAGTTATACCAATTCCTGTCTTGATTCCTGCGCAAATACTTTGGCATTCACTATTAGCGTAGATCCTGCTACACCCGGAGTGGTATCCAATTCTAGTTCTCCGTTGATCAGGTTAGCCCTGGAATTCATGTTTTTCCATCCATTACCTTTACCCTTCCTGAGTAGGTCAAGATCAAAACCAGGTCCATCATCTTCAATCATCAAGGTGATTTCGTCTTCGTCACGAGTGACCTGGATGGTGACTTTTCTTGCATCTGAGTACTTCATGATGTTGTTGACCCATTCCTGAGTAATCCGATAGAGGGAGATTTCCTGTACTTCGGTCAGTCGCTCCTCCAGACCAAAAAAGTCCGTTTCCACGAAAAGCTTATCCGTGGAGTTTACTCTTGCGGCAAATTCATTGAGCGCAGCAGTGATGCCATGTTTGATGAGTGTCTGAGGCATCAGGTTGAAGCAGATGGATTTGAGTTCCTGGTACATTTCCTCCAGCACTTTGGTGGAGTTTTCAAACACTTCTTGCTTGTCCTTAGCTCCATCTTCCAGTGACTTTAGGTTGAGGTTGAGAATGGAGATCATTTGCCCAAATCCATCATGCAGATCTTTTGCAAACCGGGATCGCTCTTTTTCCTGAGAGGAGATTGCAGCCTCAATTTCGGCTTCTCTTAGGATGGTTTGTGCTTCCTGAAGTAGGAGCTGTTGTTTTTTCCTTGAGCGACTTCTGTTGAGCATTACCACTAGTACCAATGAAACAATCACGATCACTAAACCGATGATCATAGCAATATTACGCTCATTTTGTGCTTCTTTTTCAGATAGGAGTGCCGCCTGCAAAGCTATTTGCTGTTCCTTCTTTTCTGTTTCGTAGCGCACATTGATCTCCTCTATATTATTTCTGGTCTCTTCATTAAAGATCTCCTGTGAGAGGGAATCGTATTGCTTGTAGGCGGAGAGTGCACGTCGAAAATCTCCTGTTGATTCATAACATTCAGACAAAACCAGGGACGATTCCTGTATTAGTACCGGCTCATTGATTGCCTGGGCTATCTGCTGACCCTTGATCGAGAAATTAATCGCATTTAGGAAATCACCTATTGAAAAGTGGCATTTTCCCAGGTTTACAAGAACCTCGGCTTGGCCAGATTTATTCTCAGTGGTCTGATAAAAAGGCAAGGCTTGCTGGTAAAAAAAGATAGCTGAGTCGGGCATGGATCGACTGAGGTAATTCATCCCTAGGTTTTGATGGGCATTGCCTATACCGTACTGATTTCCCAACTTCTGGTGGATTTCTAGAGCTCTTTGGTTGTAAAAGATAGCAGAATCAAACCTCTCCAGTTTACTGAAAACAGCCCCTAGATTGCTGAAACCTCCTGCGATCTCTGTGCTGTCCTGCGCATCTAGAGCATTTTGCAGGTACCTGTTAAAGTATAGCATGGCTTTAGTGTAATCATCGTTATAAAAATACACCTGACCGATGATGTTGGATGCTACACTTATTCCTTTTCTGTCACTCAGTTTTTCAAACATCTTGAGCGCCTTGGTGGCACTTTCTATGGTTTCTTCAAACCTCCCCAGCCGATTGTAATTGATCGACAGATTGACAGCTATTTTGGCAATATCCAGTTCATATCCACCTTTTTCGAAGGTTTCCAGAGCCTTCTCATAGTGAAAGCTGGAGGAATCGTACAGGCTTTTTCGATAAAGCCAGATGCCCAGAGCCTTGTGGTAATCCGCCTTTTGATACAGGTTGTGATCCTTATTGGTCAAGATCGGTTTGATCGAGTCCAAATACAGCAATCCGCTATCTGCATTTTGATTCATTTTCTCTTTAGCAGACTTCAGCAAGTCAGCCACTTTGATGGAGTCAAGTCCCTGGCCAGATGCACTCACACACGTGACCATTAACAAGGTTATGAATAGGTTTTTCATTCTCTGTTTTGGTAGAGGTATTGTTTTGGGGAATTTAGAACTTTATTTCGCAATCAACTCTGTACTGCGTACTCCGTTTTGTCTACATGCTGAGTTTTGGCATTTACGATCAGTGCAGAGCCTTTGATGCCTGGTGTGGTGTCTACTTCCAATTCTCCATTGATGAGGTTGGCACGGGAGTTCATATTTTTCCAGCCGTTACCCGTGCCTTGCCGCAGCAGATCAAGCTCAAAACCTGATCCATTGTCTTCGATCATCAGTGTGATCTCTTCATCGTCTTTTGTGATTTGCAAGGTGATTTTCGTCGCGTCCGAGTATTTGATGACGTTGTTGATCCACTCTTGCGAGATTCTGTAAAGAGAGATTTCCTGTACGTCTGTTAGTCGATCATCCAGTCCGAAAAAATCTGTTTCGACATATAGGTTACCTGCCACATTGATACGACCTGCAAACTCCTCCAAAGCAGCTTTTATCCCATGCTTGATCAAGGTTTGAGGCATCAGGTTGAAACAAATACTTTTGAGTTCCTGATACATCTCATCGAGTACCTGGGTGGAGTTTTCAAACACTTCGTTTCTATCCTTCTCTCCCTTTTCTAATGATTTCAGATTGAGATTAAGCAGAGAAATCATCTGTCCAAACCCGTCGTGAAGGTCCTTGGCAAAACGCGAACGTTCTTTCTCCTGACTAGATATGGCAGCTTCTATCTGCGCTTCTCGTAGCTTGATTTCGGCTTCTTGAAGGAGCAGTGCTTGTTTCTTCATCAGACGGTTGCGGTTCAGCAAAAACAAAGCCGTCAGTAGTGATAATGCCACGATAAGACCAAGAATCAACACTGTATTTCGCTGGTTTTGGGCTTCTTTTTCTGCGATTTCTGCAGCCTGCAGCTGGATCTGCTGTTCTTTTTTAGCCGTTTCGTACTTAGTTTCCAACTCCGCTACTGCTTTGGTTTTGGCGATATTGAAGAGGCTATCGCTGAGCGCCACATGTTGTTTGTAGAGTTCGAAAGCTTTGGTCACATTGCCCGATTGCTCATATACTTTCGATAGCTGAAGTAAAATATGTTTCTCAAAATCAGTGAATTGTGTTTTTTGTGCTACCTCTAGAGCCATTTGAAAGTAAGGCTCTGCCCTGGCAGCCATGCCATTGATTAAAAGAGTCTCACCAATGTTGTTTTGGACGATTGCTCCTCCAATCTGCTCACCAATGCGATTTTTGTAATCAGCTGCTAATTCAAAGTAATAGATGGCGCTATCCAGCATCTTCAGTTGTCCATAAACCTGACCGAGGTTGTCATAGTTATAACTCAGCCCTACTGTGTCATTGGCGAGTTGTTTGTACTCGGTTGACTCCAGAAAAAAGCGTTTGGCCTGATCAATATCATCTTGCTGAAAGTGTACCAATCCCATGTTGTTCAGACTATTACCAATTCCCACCAGATCGTTGGACCTTTTGGCAATAGTGAGTCCCTCCATATAATAGTCCATCGCCTTGTCAAAATTTCCTTGTTTTTTCTGAAGTGTACCTACCAGGTTGATCGTTAGCACTGTCTTTTCATTCATGCCGGCAGAGTCGAATAAGTCAACCGCATTTTGGTACAAAATGAGTGATTCCTCATAGGCACCAAGGCAATACTTAGATAGCCCTTTTTGGAGAAGTACTTCTGCCTGTATGCTGAGCTCGGATTGTTCGAGTGATCCCGGGTCTATTTCGTCGAGAAGAATAAATGCACCATCACAATCTGTTTCTCTTAGCTGTTTGGAAGCTTCTATGAGGCCGGCAATATCATCAGTCTTCTGAGAGGGCAGTAGCAAGGCACTGGCGAGTAATAAGGTGTTGAGCATAAGTTGGTGATTAGTGGCGGTGGTATGAAAATAAAAAAAGCGACCCGAATTCAGGTCGCTTTTTTGATGGCTCGCTCATTATTTTCGACTAGTTGTATGCTAGTATCGTTTTTTCTATGATATCACAGCATTCGTGTAGTTGTTCTTCAGTCATTACCAAAGGTGGAGCAAAGCGAATGATGTTGCCATGAGTTGGTTTGGCCAGCAACCCATTTTCACTCAACTTCACGCAAATGTTCCACGCGGTGCTGCTGCTAGGATGGTCGTTCACCACTACCGCATTGAGTAAGCCTTTGCCTCTTACCACACAGACCAAATCCGTTTTTTCAATTAGTTTTTCCATGCGCTTTCGGAAGATCTTGCCCAGTTTACGCGCATTTTGAGCCAGTTTTTCATCTTTAACCACTTCCAGAGCAGTCATAGCTACTTTAGCACCAAGCGGGTTACCACCAAAGGTAGACCCATGTGTCCCTGGAGTGATTACTTCCATCACTGGATCATTTGCCAGAACAGCAGAAACTGGATAAGCTCCACCAGAAAGTGCTTTACCCAATACAAGCAGGTCCGGTTGCACATAGGTTTTTTGCTTTTCGCAGTGGCCTGAACAAGTGCAATCACCACATACGGCAAGCAAACTTCCCGTTCTGGCTATCCCGGTTTGTATCTCATCAGCGATGAATAGTGCATTGTTTTCTTTACACAACTTAGCAATCTCTGCCATGAAATTGTCATTTGGCACCATCACTCCGGCTTCTCCTTGTATGGGCTCTACCATCACCCCCACAATGTTGTCATTATCAGCAAAGACCTCTCTTAGGGCATCTATATCATTGTAAGTCACCTTGATGAAGCCGTGGGTATACGGCCCGAAGTTTTTCTTAGCATCAGGATCTGAACTAAAGGAGATGATCGTGGTAGTTCGCCCGTGAAAATTCTGATCAAATACAACAATCTGACCTTTGTTTTCATCCACTCGTTTTTTCTCATATCCCCACTTGCGGCAGATTTTAATGGCTGTTTCCACAGCTTCTGCTCCAGTATTCATCGGGAGTACCTTATCAAACCCAAAGTAATTCGTTACATACTTTTCATAGGGTCCCAGTATGTCATTGAAGAAGGCTCTACTGGTTAGTGTGAGTGTTTCGGCCTGTGACTTTAGTGTGTCCACTATTCTAGGGTGACAGTGGCCCTGATTTACGGCTGAGTATGCCGATAGAAAATCATAATACTGTTTGCCGTCTACATCCCATACATGTACACCTTCACCTCTGGCTAGTACAACTGGCAAGGGGTGGTAGTTGTGCGCACCATGTTTGCTTTCAAGGTCTATATATTCCTTGGCTGATTTCTTTTTGGTATCTGTTGCCATAAATCTTTTCTTTATTCTGCTGTGGTACTAAAACAAAGCCTCAAATTTGAGGTTCCAAAAGTAATGTTTTCGCACGGAGATGGCGCAAGGAAAGAAGTTTAAAGGTTTACAGGAGGAAGATTTTTATTATACCCCGGAGAGATTTTTGGTCTTCACTGAGAAGTACCACCTCAAAAGAGGCTATTGCTGCAAGAGTGGCTGTAGGCACTGTCCCTATGACTTCAAAAGAAATTAGACTCCGTGTTTGCTATTTTCAAGTTTCTTGCGATCTTTGCAGTCCGTTTTTAAAAACTGAGAAATCATGTCAAAAGTTTGCGAAATATCAGGTAAGAGACCAAGAGTAGGTAACAATGTTTCTCACTCAAATAACAAAGTGAAGAGAAGATTCAATCCAAATCTTCAGAAAAAGAAATTCTACATTCCAGAAGAGGACAGATGGGTGACTATCAGCGTTTCTACTTCTATGTTGAGAACAATCAACAAAAACGGAATTTACAACGAGATCAAGAAAGCAAGAGTTAAGGGAACTACTTCTCTTTAATTCGAGTCTTTACCTGTTAATATAGAAACTAAGCCCTGTTCCCCTTGTGGAATTGGGCTTTTCTTATTTGCATGCTATTCTACATGCTTTCCGCCATTCGTCAAACTTGCATACCAGATCAGTGACGAATTGAATACCTTGCATCCGAAGGACACAACAACTCGAAACAATTATGAAAAAATGCCTATCGATTCTGGCTGTATTAGTTGTCACGCTGGTACAGGCACAAAAGCCAGATCTTCCATCTGATTTTTTATCTTCTGATTTCCATAAGGAACGACGCGAATTGGTTCGTGGGCAAATGCCTCCAAACAGTGTTTCGGTGATTTTTTCTAATCCGGTGAGAAACCGGGCCAATGATGTTGATTACGTCTATCATCAAGACCCTAATTTTTATTACCTGACTGGCTATACCGAACCGCATGCGGTACTGCTCATCTTCAAAGACAATCAGCAAAGTCCTGATGGTGAAGATTACAATGAAATTGTATTTATCCAACCAAGAAACGCTATGGCAGAACTCTGGACTGGCAGGAGATTGGGTACTGAAGGAGTCCAGGATAAACTAGCCATCAACCAGGCATTCAATAACAGCGAGTTTGAAAAGTACAACATCGACTTCTCCTCGTTTGATAAGGTGTTGTTCTATGACTTTGACAATGATGTGCGTGATACACGAGTCAAAGGAGATTTGTTTGATCTGATTTCGTGGTTTAAGGAAAAGGCTAACTACCCGAGTTCGGAATCTTTGGAGCTGGAACCTCAAGCACAAAACCTGGATACTGAATCTCTGGATGAGATCATGGTGTCTTTGCGAGGTGTAAAAACCGAAGCAGAGCTTGAGCTGATTCGAAAGGCCGTAGATATTTCTTGTATTGCTCAGCGTGAAGTCATGAAAGCCATGCGTCCTGGCATGTCCGAACGAGAAGTGCAGGGGATACACGAGTTCATTTTTAAGAAATACCAGGCAGAATATGAAGGTTATCCTTCTATAGTTGGAGCAGGACACAATGGATGCATCCTTCACTACATTGAAAACTATAAGCCGGAGATAGAGAGTGATGAGATGATCCTTATGGATTTGGGAGCCGAATATCATGGATATACGGCGGATGTGACTCGTACCATACCTATCGATGGTAAGTTTTCTAAAGAGGAAAAGGCCATCTATGATTTGGTTTACAAAGCGCAGCAAGCGGCATTTGAGGCCTGCAAACCGGGAGTTAATATTTCCAGAGATTTAAATGAAAGCATCGTCAAACCAATTATCAATGAAGGGTTGGTAGAGCTTGGGATCATCGATAGCGTGAACCAAAGACATTGGTATTATCCGCATGGACTGGGGCATCACATTGGGCTGGATGTGCATGATAAAGGGCAGTATGAATACCTGGAACCGAACATGGCCATCACGATTGAGCCAGGGATCTATATTCCAAGAAATGCCAAATGTGATGAAAAATGGTGGGGAATCGCCGTGCGAATAGAAGATGATTTCCTAATCACTGAGGATGGATGCGAATTGTTATCTGATCTGGCACCTCGCACCAGTGAGGAGATTGAAAAATTGATGAAAGAGCCAAGTCCGCTGGATGACTTTATTTTACCTTCCTTAAATGACAAATAAATTGATGAAGTCGGCGCTATATTCTTTAATCCTTTTACTCACTTTGTGGCAAGCAGAGGCACAGGAATCTCGCTCTATTATTGTAGATGGAGAAGCTTCTGATTATTACATTCCAGATGTTACCAAGTTGACCCTTAGATTTTCTGAAAAAGCTGAGAATCAAGAAAAGGCTTTATCCAATTTGGATAAGGCGTTAAATGAAACGGTAAAAGTATTGACCGAAAACTCCTTTTTAGTAAAGGAGGATTTACTGACTTCTTATTTTGAGAGTAACAAAAGGATAGATTATAAAACCAATGAAGAGCACGTAGACGCTTCACAAACATTAACGACCAAGTTCAAAACAGATAAAGAGAAGATTCTGACGATTTTAAATATTCTCAAAGACTTTAATATTGAAGCCAGTTACAAACTGGACTTAAAGTTTTCAGAGCAGAGAACGAATGAAATCGAAAAGGAATTAACCCGTAGAGCTTTTGATAATGCCAGAAGTAAGGCGGATCTACTGGCTACGTCAGGGAAGTTTAAATTGAAGGAGATTGCCAAAGTGAATTTCTCACAGCGTTTTATTAACAGGGATGTTTTCGCAGCTGAAGCTGTAGAGGAAAAAGTAGATATTGGCTATGGATCTTCCAGGTTTGGTGGGTTTAATGTAGAGCCATCCAAGGTTTCGAGAAAAATTACAGTGGAATACTATATAGAATAATTGATTTTTCAATTTTCTATACTACATTTGCACTCCTTTTAATAATTGGGCGAAGAATATGGCAAAGAAAGGCAATAGAATTCAAGTAATCCTGGAATGCACTGAACACAAAAACAGTGGACAGCCGGGTACTTCACGTTACATCACTACAAAGAACAGGAAAAATACTCCTGAGCGTATTGAGCTTAAGAAGTATAATCCTATCTTGAGAAAATATACTGTACATAAAGAAATTAAATAACCATGGCTAAGAAAGTAGTTGCAACCCTAAAGCAGCCCGGCGGAGCAAAATTCGCTAAAGTAATCAGAGCCATCAAGAACGATAAAGGCGGATACGCTTACCGTGAGGAGATGGTTCCTGAGGCAGAGGTAAAAAACGTATTGGCTAAGAAAGACTAATTAGGTCTTACTTTAAAGATATTCTTTGACTGAAGTCCCTCTGTGTAGGGACTTTTTTGTTATTTTCCGTCCTCGCTTTTTCGAACGTTACTATGGGCCTAAAATCATTTTTCAGCAAGGAGAAGAAGGAATCTCTGGACAAAGGACTCGAAAAGTCCAAGGAGAGTTTCTTCAATAAACTGGGTAAGGCAGTTGTTGGTAAATCAACAGTAGACGATGAAGTGTTGGATGAGCTGGAAGAAGTGCTCATCACCTCAGATGTCGGAGTAGATACCACCATCAAAATCATCGGCCGTATCGAACAGCGTGTTGCTAAGGATAAGTACCTCAATGCCTCCGAACTCAATAAGATCCTTCGCGAGGAAATAGCTGGCCTGCTAGAAGAAAACAACACACAAGATCTTAAGAGTTTTGAGTTGCCGAAAGTAGATGGCCCATATGTCCTACTTGTAGTCGGTGTGAACGGTGTAGGTAAGACTACCACTATTGGCAAGTTAGCCGCTCAACTGAAAGGGCTTGGCAAAAATGTGGTGCTTGGTGCAGCGGACACGTTCCGTGCAGCAGCTGTGGATCAGCTGATCATGTGGGGCGAGCGAGTGGGTGTTCCCGTCATCTCCAAAGGAATGAATACTGACCCTGCCTCTGTAGCCTTTGACGCTGCTAAATATGGTGTGGACAACAACGCGGACGTGGTGATCATCGATACTGCCGGCCGTTTGCATACCAAGGTGAATCTGATGAATGAGCTTTCCAAGATCAAAAAAGTGATTCAGCGATTTATCCCCGAAGCACCACATGAGGTGATGCTCGTGTTGGACGGTAGCACCGGGCAGAACGCCTTTGTACAGGCCACAGAGTTTACAAAAGCCACGGATGTGACTTCATTAGCAATAACCAAGCTGGATGGCACCGCCAAAGGCGGCGTAGTGATCGGCATTTCTGATCAATTCAAGATTCCTGTCAAATACATTGGAGTGGGTGAGCGAGTGGAAGACCTTCAGGTCTTTAACAAGGTGGAGTTTGTAGACTCCTTTTTCACTCGATAAATCCTCATTTCAACTCAGAATAAAATCCTGTATTTTACTGATTTGCAAAACGTTGCAGGCAAATGCTGTGTGTTTTCCTTACAATGTTTTAACCGTTGATTTTACTCTAATGAGACTACACTATTTCAAGTCAATATGTGCTAGTTTTGATTGATGTACCGGTTGTATTTATTTTCCATTTTGGTGCTACTGCTGAGTTGCAGAGGCTCTAATCAATCCATTTCTGAAACTGAACTCAAAGATCGAATCTCCGATAAACTGGGTGAAGATTTTGTGCAGGTAGATCGTGGCGAACTGGCCTTGTGCATGTCCAAACCAGAAGTGGTCGGGTCCGAATGGAAGACCTTTCTGGTGATTGATACGGCAACCGGCCAGGTGTTGTATGGTCCGGAACGAAAAAATGCCATCATCAATTGGTATGCAGATCGAGAATTGATCATTAAGGTTCAATCAGAAGTTATTTCAGATAAACAAAACTCCACAACGAATACTTATCTAGTCAATGTAGATTCCGGTGAAACATCCACCCTACAGGAATCCCGCTAATTGCACTCAACTACTATGAAAACAACCCAAACACTCAAAGCACTTGGAGGTGCCGCTATCCTTATACTATTGGTAGCTGTTGCATATCTTCTTACTAAAAGTGAAGAACAATCACTTACTGCATATCAGAAGTATGCACAGCACAAGATCCAAGAAGAGCGTAATGGTGATCCGAAAACTGACGCACCCGAGTTACATGGTATCATACAGCGTGAGCTGAGAACCAGAATAGGCGAGGAGTCTCCCAACTATGGGCCCAACCAGGTGATGGAAGAGTTTTTAAAAGCTAAGAAATCGATTCAGTCTGCTCGAAAGTACCGAACCAATTCTCTTGATTTTGTGGAACGTGGACCAGGTAACGTAGGTGGAAGAACGAGAGCACTCATAGTAGACCCTGATGATCCCAATCAAGAGACTTTTTATGCCGGGGCAGCCAGTGGCGGTATCTGGAAGACGACTAATGCTGGGCAAGTTTGGGAATACATCTCCTCTGATATTCCAAATCTGGGAGTGAACACATTAGTGATGGCCCCAAGCAATACGAATGTGATCTATGCGGGTACCGGCGAGCACTTTACCAGTGATATTGATGGATCCGGGATGTTCAAATCTACGGATAGAGGTCTCTCCTGGACGCAAATAGCCGATCCATCTGAGATGCCCGATTTTAAGAATGTGTCACGCATCGTGGTGGACCCTAATGATGAGAACACCGTGCTGGCTACTACAAGAAATACCGTTTGGGGTGGTTTTAGAGCTGCCATTTACAAGACTACTGATGGTGGCGCTTCCTGGACAAGAGTGCGGAGCTCTACCTCTCAGCGCTATGACGATATAGACTATGATCCTTCAGATTTCAATACGCTGTATGTGGCAGTGAGAGCTTTGGGTGTTATCAAGTCCACTGATGGTGGAGCTACCTGGACTGATGCCAGCGAGGGCTTAGTCCCTTCTGGTCGTGTGGAAATTACCGTATCTCCAGTCAATACCAATCGCATTTGGGCTTCTGTAGAGGGCGGTCTCAGCGGGAATGGTTCAGATCTGTATGTGAGTAATGATGGTGCGCAAAGCTGGCTATTGGCAGTGAATTCATCTGGTAGCAATGAAGACTTTCTGGGTGGACAGGGATGGTATGACAACATCATTACTGCTCATCCTTTTGACGAGGATATAGTCTATGTGGGCGGAGTAAATACATGGAAGTTTGAGCTGAATGGCGGACAGGGAACGGAGATTAGATCGATCCAACCTGAACAGGGTGGAACGGCTAGTTTTATGTCTTTCATCAATTTTGGGGGAGCTTATCTAGGCGGTGGAATGGACGTGGGCACTGTCAGTGAAGAGGATCTTTTGCCAGTAGAAATCAGGTTTGGTCAGGGCACTCAAAAAGCGCATCGTTTCACAGTAGGTGGTCAGGGACCAAGTGTTCCTAAGAATGACTATGTGTATGAAGATTATGTAGAAGTACCGTTTCAGGTATGGGATACAGAAAACAACGTACAGCTAATGGCTTCATTTAGAGACCAGCAGGAAGATGGCAACTGGAACTTAATCGCTCCTAATACAGAAGGGGCTACACAGAATCATTCCAGAGAATACCTGTATATCCACAATGTGCCTTATAGTGAATCGGCGGATGCTTCTATCTCGGTCACAGGGGGTCATGAGACCAATCAAATGTATTTCTTTTGGCCAGTTCTGGCTTCCGGAGCATCGTTTAATGCTGCTTCATTGCCAGAAAGTAATCTTCAAGTAAACTTCCAGATTACTGTTGGAACCACTAAAGTAACCACTAGCGTGACCGATGCCTATGGTCAGTTTGATGGGCCTAATGGCTTTCCTCAGGCTACACGATCACAGGGTCTTCATCCTGATCAACACAACATAGTGATGTATGATCTTAATGACAATGCTAAGACTTTCCGCATGTTGGTGGGAAATGACGGAGGCGTGTATCGTACCGTGTCTTCATCTAATCCAGGTCCTGTAGAAGGTCATTATGAGTTTATAAGCTACGGCTATAATACCACGCAGTTTTACAGCGCTGACAAAGCACCAGGTCAAAATCGATATGCTGGTGGTATGCAGGATAATGGCACCTGGTATCATCGTGCAGGAGTAGAGGGTGGAGCAGCTGTTGATGCCACGTTTGGTATCGGCGGGGATGGATTTGAAACTCTGTGGCATGGCACAGACCCAGACAGAATCATTGGTGGCTCACAGTATAATAACTTTCGCAGAACAGTGGATGGTGGCTCTAACTGGACCGGCGCTACATCAGGTTTCAACGATGATGGTCCGTTCATCACTCGTCTGGCACATCACAAAAACTTACCTGATAGACTATTTACAGTGGGGACTAAGGGTGTCTGGAAATCCAATAATTTTGGTGGAAACTGGGCCACAACAGCTATGGAAAATCCAGAACTATGGAGCTTTTCCAACAGCGCTGATGTAGAGGTTTCCTATGCCAACCCAGATGTGGTCTGGGCAGGAGGTGCACTGCATAGCGGAGCTCGGCTATTTGTCTCCACTAATGGAGGAACCAACTTTGCACCATGTGCCAACTATGACCTTTTCAACCTTGGAGCGGTATCAGGAATCGGCACGCATCCTGTCAATGATCAGGTGGTATATGCGTTGTTCTCTTTCGCTGGATTTCCAAAAGTGATCAAATCAGAAGATCTGGGCCAAAACTGGGAAGATATCTCAGGCTTTGATGGAACAGGAGCAGCGAGTGATCGAGGCTTTCCTGATGTGGCTGTCAATTGCCTATTTGTATTCCCAAACAATACCGATCGAATATGGGTAGGTTCGGAAATAGGCATTATCGAATCGATGGATGGAGGTGCTAGCTGGTCATTACTCGATAGCAATATGCCTCCTGTTAATATTTATGATTTTAAGCAGGTCGATGACCAAATTGTGATTGCTACTTACGGTCGTGGAATTTGGTCGGTATCTGTATCGGGCATTGTTTCGGCGCCTTTGGTGACCAATGGATACACCAATATTTCTGGACAGTGGCTTTTGGAAACGGAATATGCGGCTTCCTTTGATTCGGTTCTGGTATTTCTAAACGACCAATTGGTTCTGACAGACCGAGAGGTTGCTGCCGGAAAAACCACTTTGACTTTTGCAGAGCAAGCTGTGGATGGCTTGAAGTCTACTAAAGTGATTGGATATCTCAATGGTACACCATATGAGACCGATGAGCAAGATTTCTATTTTGTAAAACTGGGTGAGGTAGCAGACAGTTACCAAACCGATTTTTCCAGTGCTGCGGCGGATTTTGTGTCTGGAGGCTTGGTACTGACAGCTACAGATGAACTAGAAGATGCAGCTCTTCACTCAGATCACCCATATGCTGACGGAGTGGATCACTATGCTTATTTGCGTACTCCAATTCGGGTACAACTCAATCGATCAGACTTCAGCTATGAGGACATTGCTTTGGTAGAACCAGGTGCTGCTGGCAGTGCTTTTGGTGACGATGCTTTTAATGACTATGTCGTCGTAGAAGGGTCATCTGATGGTAAAAACTGGATTCCATTGGGGACAGGTTATGATGCTTCGCTTCATGATGATTGGACCGATGCCTTCCAAAGTGGCACTGTGACCTCTTCCCTATTTAAGTCGCACTCGGTTCCGCTCGTCAATTATTTTGCCAATGGCTCAACGATAATGATCCGGTTTAGGCTTCATTCGAATACTTCAGAATCAGGCTACGGATGGGTCATTGATAACCTCAGCATTCAGACAGAATCCATCTTAGGTACAGGGAAGTCACAAGAGAATCTATCCATATATCCTAATCCGGTTGTGAATGAAGCAACGCTCAGGTTTGCAGGTACGGTCCCTTCAGAAGTGATGGTGTATGACCTTAATGGCAAACGAATGGATGTGATAAATACAGGAGGTAACCGAGAGGTTGTTTGGGATTCAAATAGCCTAAAAAGAGGTGTCTACCTTGTGAAGTATTCCATTGATGGAGTCAGTCAATCACAAAAGGTAATCGTACAATAAGCTATAAAAGCCGGTTCACAGTTGAGCTGGCTTTTATTGGATTTCTCTTTTGATTAGGGATTCGTATCTTCCTCTTGTTATTCTATCAAGATGAATCCATCCTTTGATCACTGGACCGTAATATTTTTAGTCGTCGGACTGCAAGGTTTGATACTGGCTGTGGGGTTGTTCTCGAAAAAAACAAAGCAGTCAAACCTACTTGCATTCATGATGGCAAGCTTTAGCCTGATCATGATCTACTACGTGATCTACTGGACGAAGTACTTCTCAGTCTTGCCGAGAGCAATTGCAGTAACGCAAGGGCTTACTTATACTCTGGGACCACTATTTCTCTATTGGATCAAAAAGCAACGAATAGCCCCAATTCACTGGGCACCTTTCCTCATCTATACTGTGTACTTCTTCTTGCTGCCTTATCTGGTAGTGGAGGTTCGTCCCATAGTGATCCAGGCTCAGGTGATTTGTCAAATTATCCACTTATTGGCATATGCAGTTGTAGGTATTTTCGAGTTAAGACATAGTTCCAAACGCATGCAAGCAATTGGCTTGAGCTATCTCGGTTATACGTGCACTTTCCTGGGTTATTTTGTATTGGTTTGGACGCGGGTACTGACATTGGAATATGACTACATGGTATCCTTCGCTTCGTCTTTCTTCATCTATTTTATTGGCTACAGCGCATTCATCGATCGCTCTATTCTGCACTATAAGCAGCCAAGATATGATAAGTCCGGGCTGACCACCTCTTCTGCAAGGGCAATTCACCAGGAACTAATCCATATGATGGAGAGAGACCGACCTTACCTGGAGAGTGATCTGAAACTCTCCGATATTTCCAATGCGCTATCACATTCCCCCAATCATATTTCTCAGGTAGTGAATGAGTTAGAAGGGTGTAATTTTTCAGAGTTTGTCAACCGGTTTCGGGTGGATGAAAGTAAGCGGTTGTTACAGCAGGGAAATGATCTCACACTGATTCAAATCGCCTACCAGTCCGGATTCAACAATAAGGTCACCTTCAACAACACTTTTAAGAAATTTACAGGCCTCTTACCATCTGAGTTTAGAGATGCTGTACTAAGTCAGGATCCTCAGTTGCAATAAGGTAAAATATCATAGGATTTTACCACCTGGAGGAATTTCATGAATACTATTGATTCAAAAAGATCATGAAAACTCTTGCAATCCTTTTAATGCTATCATGTTTCACTGGTGTTGCTCAGGACTTGAAACAAACTGCTGATGCAAACTATCAAAACCAACAATGGGCCGATGCAGAAAAAGACTATAAAAAATACGTAAAGAAGAATAGCGCTGATTCTTCGGCATGGTATAGACTTGCCTTTTGTCAGATGAAGTTGGGTGATTACGAAGCATCTCTAGTGAATTTTGACAAGGCACTGGAGACCAATTTTTACCCTGGCTACACACTGTACAACAAGTCCAAGGTTTATGCTCTGCAAGGCAATACTGAAAAAATGTACGAAACCTTATCGACTGCTGCCCAACAGGGCTTTAACAATTTTGGACAGCTTCAGAATGAAGATGAGTGGAAGACATTTAGAGAACAGGAAAGGTTTGTTGCAGCGCTGCAAAGAGTTAAGGAAAATGCTTTCCCATGCCTTGCAGACCCTGTGAGGAGGCACTTTGATTTTTGGATAGGCGAATGGGATGTGATGGTAAACGGCAGAAAAGTGGGTGAAAACAACATCACTCTGGCGGAAGGAGGGTGTGCGCTGCACGAGAGCTACACCACCCCGGGTAATTTCTCCGGTCAAAGCATTAATTACTATAATCCACTGGATAAGAAATGGCACCAGACCTGGGTGGCTAGTGGTGGTAATGTACTAGACTACACCGAAGTGGACAAAGAAGAGGGAATGATTCAGTTCGTAGCTGATTTCCTAAACCCTGCTGGCCAGGTGGTGAAATCCCGACTGACCTTCACCGCTAATGAGGATGGTTCCGTACGTCAGCTATTCGAAAACTCATCCGATGGAGGCGAAACCTGGACTGCAGGATTTGATGGGCTTTATGTGAAAAGAAAGGAAAATTAATCACTTTCAGGTAGAGAAGGTTGGTCCTTTTTCTTGAAAGGGTTGACCTTTTTGCCTGCTTCAGTGATTCCATCAGCCACTTTGGATCCAGCATTTTTGATTCCTTCCCATCCGGAGCGGATGGTATCTGCACCAGCTTTGCGAGTAGCGCGGGCTAGTCCACTGATGATTTTGCCAGAAGACTCGACAATGATCGTTCGAAGCTCTTTGGTTGCACCAAAAAAGGCCTCTTTCCGCAATTTGGATCTAGAAGCTACCTGGTTGCATCCACAGTATTTTTTGGTGATATGTCCCACACGTAGTGTAAGGAAAGCATTAGTCGATCCTTCCAGTAGTGAATCTAGCACAATGTGCGCAGTGGGACCAATCACAGGTATGGACTTACCTGCTGAGCTTCGAAGGAAAGAGCTGATGACTGGCTCTATCTGCTGAGAGATGTCCAGGTCTTCTATTTCTGAAGCGAGAAAACTAGCTCCAGCTACGTTGGCGTAGAGGTAAACCATTTCCCGAAGTGTAGGTCGCTGATAGTAAATATGTGCAATCTTCCATACCATTCGCGATTGAGTGGCCAGGATGGTCAATGCATCCAGTTTTCCATTTTGTGAAACCGAAGTGGTCAGAAAAACAGCTGTTGCCGTTTCATGCACCACTTTAGATGCCTCTTTGTCCAGCCTGGTCAGACTAGCCTCCAAGTCATCTACTGATTTTGGCACGTGGTTTTGAAGTTTGAGGGTCTTGTTGCGTTGCAGCCTTTTGAGCATCCGTTTGCGATAGACAATCAACTCCTCCTCATCATTTGGCAGCTTCAGTGGCTGAGGTAACTTTAGATAGAGTAGAAAGGGCCAGGCTACTAAACCAGCCGTTAGCAGCACCATCACAGCCAATAAGATGTTTGCCATGATCTCGCTGTTGGCTCGCACTATGAGATAAACACCTGATATTTGGTTGATCATGAAGAGGATAAATCCCAAAATCACCAGGAGACTCAAAGGGATAAACAGCTTTTTAATGGATCTGATCATTTGGAAATGCTTTTGGCAAACGTATTATTTCTCACGGCTGCCAGCAGATCAGGTTTCAGTTCCTGGCTAAATGTGGCAAAGTCTCGACTAACTTTTACATAGGTACAAATGCCATTTTCGTAGGTATACTCATTTACTCCATCGGGTGAGGTGAGCTTGTACTTATGCTCACCCAACTTCTCAAATGTGAGGTACCTGCCAAAATAGGCAGAGAATACCTCCTTGTTGTGATAAGGCTCTTCGAAGTAGACCTCAGATACAGAATCTCGAATTTCCACTTCATCTATTTTCGTGTGGATACCGTCAATGATCAGTTCGTAGTACTGGTCTTTCTTATTGAGTTTTGTCGTTTTTTGCCGGCTCCCATTCAGGGTGTTAAACCCTGATCCGGTAGTGAGTACACTTCCCTGAAAGCTCTCTTCCAGTTCATACTCCACCTCAAATTTGAAAAGGATTCGAAATTCGGTTTGTGTTATTAGCTCGTAGGAGATGATGTCATTTTGCACTCGTCGGTTGACCTTGGTGACCCCCATGGACTCGCCATTTCGGATCACATCATAGATAAGTGATTGTCCCCAAAGTGACGATGTGACTAAGAAAATAAAACTGGAGGTAACTAGAAGTGGTTTCAATAGTGGTTATTCGTTAAATTCATTACAGATGGCCATCTAAATTAATCAATTTAAAACGCAATCACCCGTACCATGCGCTCCCAGAAAATTTCTTTCGATAATAATGAAGGCAAAAAACTCTCAGGGATTATCGATTTTCCCCTAATCGGTCAGCCGAAATGCTATGCCATTTTCGCTCATTGTTTCACTTGTTCCAAGAACCTTAAAGCTGTTGACAACATAGCAGCAGCACTTACCCAAACGGGGATAGCCGTGCTCAGGTTTGACTTTACAGGACTTGGACAGAGCGAGGGAGATTTTGAGGAGACCAATTTTTCATCCAACCTCAGTGATCTGAAAGATGCCTATGATTTTCTGTCTAAGAATTTTCAGCCACCTAAGATTATGATCGGTCATTCATTGGGTGGAGCGGCTGTTCTTCACGTGAGCAGCAAACTACAGGAAGTACAGGCAGTGGTGACCATAGGTGCTCCAGCCGATCCAGAGCATGTCAAGCGACTGTTCAAAGACAGTCAACAATCCATTGAAGATGCTGGAGTAGCAGAAGTCAACATTGGCGGTCGGCCATTTAAGATCAAAAAGCAGTTGCTGGATGATTTATCCGAGAAGAACTCCAAAGAGGTCATACACGAACTCGATCGAGCCCTGTTGATTCTCCATTCTCCTCAAGACAACATCGTTGGGATCGAAAATGCCGCAGAAATATACGATGCGGCCATGCACCCAAAGAGCTTTATTTCATTGGACGGAGCGGATCATTTAATGTCGGACATTGGGGACTCAGAATATGTAGGCAGTATCATTAGTCCCTGGGCCAAACGGTATGTGGATTTTGATGAGGAGCAAAACCTGGCTCCAGAGGGCGAAGTGTGGACCCGGTTATCAGGCAACGATTTTGTGACGGAAATTACCGCTGGCCAGCATCAGCTCATAGCTGACGAACCAGAAGGCAGCGGGGGAACTGATCTGGGACCTTCACCTTATGGTTATTTGCTGAGCGCATTGGGTGCCTGCACGGCTATGACTCTGCGTATGTACGCCAACTACAAAAAGCTGAAGCTGGAGGAAGTGGAAGTCCGACTGACTCACGACAAGATACATGTAGAAGATGGTGAGCAATCTGAATCTGCCAAAGGGAAAATTGATCAGATCAAACGGATCATTCATCTGGAAGGAGACCTGACTGCTGATGAGCGGAAACGATTGGTTGAGATTGCCGAAAAGTGTCCTGTCCATAAGACGCTGGAAGGTAAACCGGAAATTATCACTGAAGAAGCCAGCTAGGTTATTAACTTTGCCGCCAATCACTCACCTGGCCATTTTTCAGTTTCCAAACCACTCTATATGAAGCGAAAGGTTCTTATTGGAATTTATGTCATGATGCTGTCACTAAATGCTGTCGCTCAGCAGGATTTTAACGATAGCTATTTTTTAGATGCCCGGATTTTTGTAGATACCATGGAATACCGCTGGTCAAAGGATGTGGTGACCAGGAACAATAAAGAAATGCTTCGGTTTAGCTATGACCAGGAAAATGAGGTAGCCGAGGTGTACCTGATGTTCGACGAAGAGTCTCCAGTGACCGGTATTTCACTAGTCCCTTCAGGGGATTTTTCACAGGTAGATTCTTTGATTCTTTTTCGGGATTATGCCCGCTTCAAGGTGCAGTTCAACAGCCTCACCAATAGTGATTTTTTGAAATTCACCTTCAGAGTGAACATAGACAGCACCGAAGAGATCGTAGAGCTACCATTGTATCCATATACAGAAATCTACGTGAAGTTATATCCCAATACTGATGAGCTGTATATAGGAGAGGAGAAGGTTTTCGAGCTTACCAGCAACAATGTGGAGAACATAGTACCCGACAATCGCTGGACAGAAGGTTTGCCGATTAACTATCGTACCACGCGCGATGGACCGAGGTTATTGCTACACCTATTGCCCAATAAGCTGGGTAACCAACAGCTGGAGGTCCCTTTCAAAGTGAAGCGGCCATTTCGGAAAAATGGACAATTTATATACGATCTGGAGCCTCTTCAAGTAGAGTTCAGCGTTAAATCAGGTCGGCTGGTTTTCCTGAAATTTGACCAACAAGAGGTCACACCCAAAGAGGATAAGACTGAGCCTATTGAAGTCCAGATCGATAACAACCGCTTTTTACGACTAGACAAAACCTATCGGATCGAAAATCAGGAAGAATCTGGAGGGCCACTGATAGCGGAGCTCTACACGAAAGCTCGACTCAACAACGATAAAGTACTGTGTTTACTGCGACCTTATGCCTTTCACCGACAGTCAGAAGGTTACCTGTATATCAAAGAAGGTGATGACCCATGGTTTGTTACTAATGTCGATATCACACCCAAAACAAGTATCCAATCGATCTACGTGCAGCGTGAGGGTAAAGACTGGCAAAAGTCCAATGTGGTTTACCCAGGAGAAACCATCAACATCAAGCTGGAAGGTGAAGGTCTACACAAAGCCAATTTCAGTTTCCCAGGTGCCAATAATCTGGATTATGATTCTTTGATTAAAAATGAACAGATCAGCTTGTTTCGCATCAAAATACCGCTGACGATCAATTCCAACAGCATAGAAATATTCAATCACAACGAGTCAACAGGCTCCTCATTACGTGTGCAGGAATACCAGCGTCCACGTGATCTTGATTTCATCGATCTTGACTTTGGTACCCGACAGGTGAATGTAGCCAATGTGGATAAGCCAATTTATTATGAAGAGACCCTCACCGATCTGGTTTTTGATTTTCAACGATCCAAAATCGATGATGGTGACCTATACGGTAAGCAGTACCTGACTATTAAAGTGAAGATCTCCAATAAGAAAGGAAACCTGATCGAACTCTATCAATTTGATGAGGTGGTGGTCTGTCCCAATGAAGCCTCGCCGAGGTTCGTCAACTATGAAAGCAAGGACTGCAGAGGAGATGACATCAACCTTAATAATTTTATTTCTAAAAAAACTTCGGAGTTAGAAGAGTGGTCTCGGATTGAGCTGGAGATCAGTCATATCAAAAGCAAATATGGAGGCGCTGGCAAGACTAAGAAAATTCTGATCCACCTGAAGCGGGATTACAATTTTGACATTGACGTATCCTTTCCTGCTGGTTTGCTGATTCTTAAGTCTGGTACGAAGGCATTTACCAATTTTGGTGGGGTGAGCTTTGCCATGATTGCGCAGATGAGTTTTTACCAGGAGGGCAAGATTGCTAAATACAAGCCCTATAAAATTGGAGCTGGCTTCATTGCCATTGACGCATTTAACTTCTCTGAGAGCGGCGGCAACCGGGATGTCGGACTGGTGGTGATCGGGTCGCTGTACCCAACCTCCAGTGACAACAAACTGACCTTCCCACTATACGCCGGAGGAGGCTATCTCATGAGTGAGCAGAAGATGTTCTTTTTAATAGGTCCTGGAATTAGAGTGAGACTGTAATGCAATACGAAGCTACGAACCCTGACGATTACCTGGGCCAGCTCCAAAATGACTGGCGCAAAGAGAAGCTTTTGTGGATCAGACAACTGCTGCTGGGCTACTCGGAATTAGACGAAGGGATGGAGTATAAGATGCTTCGCTATGGCAATGACAAATCTTCTTTGTTCCACTTAAACGCTCAGAAAAACTACGTCAGTCTCTATGTGGGAGATACGAAAAAAATAGATCCTTCAGGAGCACTCTTAAAAGATTTTGATCTGGGAAAAGGATGTATCCGAATTAAAAAAAGCATTGACCTGGAAGCAACCTCACTGCCTGCTTTCATCGACATGGCGCTGCAAAGGTGGAAAGCAGGTCTGGACCTGTCATGCTGATAGCTCCAGACCTGGTTCAAATCATTTGATCGGGAAATTCACATCGGTGATGAGCTCTTTTGGAGCTGTTTCAGCTGGTGAGTTCACGTAGCTTTCAAACGGGTGAATGTCTTTCTTTTGCTTGAAAACCTTGGCTCGCTGCATCATCATCATGGCACTCCATGGATTGCCCAGGTGGTCGTATTTACCAATGTGACGTAGCTTATAGAGCCTGGTTTGAGGTATGCTACCCGTAACAACCCCATCCGGTAAGCCATTGGGCACTTCAGATACGGGAATCGCCGCGGTGTAGCTGGCCATCCCTTTGACTATCTCCCATTTATGATAAATAGAAACGGGCTCATTGGAAATGATGTCAGTCTTATCTGCCATAAACTCCATGAGCGTTCCAAAGTCCTTCTCCATAGCAGGACCCATGTTGTCCATAGATACATATCGAGTGATGCCAATGTAGGTACAGCCCGGGTAATCAGTCTGGCCAATAAAATCAAGCTTAGAGTGTACCTGATCATCCACTGCATAATCTTGCAACATTTTCAGCCCACGATCAAAATCCATTCCGAGCATGGCCACCATCATATTTTTCATGAAGAACAAAAAGAATGGCAACTTGCTATCCATGAGCCACTTCACCTCGGTCTTTCCTTCTTTTTCAGAAATTTCGAAACGGATATCTGCCTGCGACTTCCATGGTTTTAAAAAGTGCAGGTCAAAATCAACTGAATTGTTTTTTTCTGTACTTAAGATTTTCATTTCTCCACTACCTACTCGCTCTCCTTCCCAGGAGTAGGACTGGCCATCATCGGCCACATTAAATGTGGCTCCTGGTTCTAGGACCAACCAGGGAGACCATTTGTTCCAATGGTTCAGGTTGCTGACGCATTCATAAACTTTGCTCACTGGAGCATCTATCAGGATTGACTTCTCAACGTGAAATTTAGGCATGGTATAAAAAATTGGTTACTGGAATTTACTATTATCTAAACAATCAAGCAATACTACACCTCTACTTGCGTGTTAAGGTTTCTTCTTCTTTTCAGCTAGAAAGATTCCGCCGATGACTACTATAGAGCCTACCAATTGGATCAAAGTCAAACTTTCATCTAAAAACAGATAGGCGAGGGCAATGGTAGAAACTGGTCCAAGACTCCCGAAAATAGAAAAGCTATTAGCGCCTATCATTTTGATCGCATAACTGATCAAGTAAGAGGGAATGACGGTAGCAAAGAATGCCATGGCCAACCCGATCCAGTACACCTCTGCGTCAAAGTCCAGTATGGTTATTTCTTCTGTCAGCAAGTAATGAATCACTACACAGCCGCAGGAGATCATCATGGCGTATGATGTGAACACAGTGGCACCAAATTTTGGAATGATCCAACCGGAGCCAGTTAGGTAGCTGGCATAGGTCAGCGCACTGAAAAAGATGAGCACTGCTCCTAATATTACCTGATCACTTTGATTAACTGCCAACTCTCCAGAAAAAATAATGACCACTCCTATGTAGGTTACCACCACGCCGATCGCTTGTTTTCGGGTGATGGTTTTACCGAAAATGAGATAGGATAGTAACAGGACAAGTGTGGGGTAGATAAAGAGTATGAGCCGCTCCAAACTTGCTTTGATGTATTGCAGACCAAGAAAATCGAAATAGCTAGCCAGATAGTAGCCGATCATTCCCAGTGCAAAAAGCCATAGGTAGTCCCTGCGAGCTATCGGTTGCTGGGGGCGCTTGATCAGGCTTATAGTCAGGTAAAATGGAAAAGCAAAAACCATTCTAAGTAGCAGGATGGAGATGCTATCTGCTCCATATAAGTAGGCGAGCTTGACCATCACTGCTTTGCTGGAAAAAAGCAGAATGCCCGTTACGGCAAGGATAACTCCTAGTGTTGTTTGGTTTTTCAAGGTGGCTGATTTCAGCTGGCTAAGTTAACGCAGCTGTGGGTTTTATGTCACTCGCTCAGCATAAATCGGTAGATCAAACTGGAAGGTAGTTCCTAGATTTGGTTGGCTAATCACCCTTATCGTGGAGTCATGGATCTCCAGTATCTTCTTCACTATGGCCAGCCCCAAACCTGAGCCTTGTCCATTGGAAGGACTCTTAGACTTACGATACCGATCAAAAATATGCTGCTGGTCGTGTTCAGAAATACCTTGCCCAGTGTCTTTCACAGAAATAGCTACATGATCTTCATCTGCTTTTACCTCCATGGTAATGACCCCACCCGGAGGTGTAAACTTAAGTGCATTGTCCATGAGGTTTTGAATGACTCGCTCCACCAGACTCAGGTCAGCAAATACCAACGGAATATTGTCCGTGCTCTCTAGTTCTATACCAATATTTTTTTCCTTTGCCAGTAGTTCAAACTTGGAGCGGACATCCAGCGCAAGTTCTGTAATTTGGAAGGGTTCTTTATGTGGCTCTATCTGTTGAGCCTCCAGCTTTGAGTATTCAAAAAGCTGCCCGACCATATGTGATAGACGCTCAGAGCTGTTCCAGATTATCTTATGGTATTGTTGTCGTTCCTGATCCGCAAGCTCTTGATTCTTCATCTCCAATGTTTCTATGTAGCCCTGGAGAATAGCAAGTGGTGTACGCAGGTCGTGAGAGATATTGGCGATAAGCTCACGTCGCAGGGTATCTACTGATTTGATTTCTTCCATATTGCTGACGATGGTATCAGCCATGTCATTGAAAGTGGAAGCAAGCGTACTCAGATCTTTAGTCTCCGCCTGAGGTATTCGTGCATTAAGGTCTCCTTCCTGAAAGCGCTTTACATGATGGATTACTTCTCGCAGGTTTCTGGTGAGATACCATACGCTGATGAACCCGACGATTCCAGCAAACAACACAATCAGAATACTTGCTCCTACTCCTAGCCGCAAGAAGAAGCTAGAAAAGAGCTGTGTATTCACCATCTGGTATTGCTGACCAGCAAGTATGATATAAATAAAGCCGGCTTTATCTTCCACCTGATATCGCTCAGCGGAAAAGATCTTCTTTTGGCCAGGGTTTCTGGGATCATCTCCAAGTATATGAGCCTTCTTGTCGGACTGTAGAAATTGGAGAATTGGTTCGGTGGCAATGTGGGCTACGGGCTCACCCGGATGGTGATCCAAAACTACCGAATAGAGCACCTTGCCCTTTTCGTCCAAAAGATAAACTTCTATGCCCTGATTTACTGCCATCATGTCGTGCATGATGTCACCAAAGAGTGGTTTATTCACAGACCCGTCCTCTAGAAATGGTGAGGTATCTTTAAATTTCTCATTGATCAAATGACTGGCTACCTCACCATTCAATCGCTGTGTCACCTCCTCAAAATGTTTGTTGGTGATAAAGACCGATAGCGCCACAAATGCCGCTCCTATTATTACAAGTAATAAAAAGAAGCTTAGTGATAGTTTAATGATCAGTCGATTGTTGATGGCTCCTTTCATACAACCTCTTCATTGAATTTATATCCCACTCCCCAGGCGGTGATGATGAATTGTGGATTGTTCATATCTGCTTCTATTTTGGCTCTTAGCCGATTGATATGACTGTTGACAGTGTGCTCGTATCCATCAAAATCATAGCCCCAGATGAGTCTCAGTAGGTCTGTCCTAGAGTAGCACTTGCCAGGGTGTGTAGCCATGAGTGATAGTAACTCAAACTCCTTAGGCGAAAGCTCTACTTTGCGCTTGTCGATCGTCACTTTGCGTTGTTCTACATTGATCAGCAGATTGCCAAAAGACATCAACATCTTATTCTCTATGTCGATACTCTCCCGAATCATGGATGCTCGCCGGAATGTTGCCTTTACCCGAGCTATGAACTCTCGAATACTGAACGGTTTGGTCATGTAATCATCCGCACCTAGTTCCAAGCCTAGTACTCTGTCTATTTCTTCTGATTTTGCAGTAAGCATGATAATTGGTGTGTTGCTTTTAGATCGAATCTGACGGCACACCTCCATACCATCCAGAGTAGGTAGTGCTATATCAAGGATAATCAGGTCTGGAGTTTCGTTGAGTGCCCGATAGAGACCAGACTGCCCATCATATTCTCTAAATACTTCACAGTCGAGATCTCTCAGGTGAATTTCCAGCAGGTTGACGATTTCTTGATCGTCTTCTATAACCAATACCTTTTTCATAATTTATTCATAGCAATACAAGCGATAAAGTATCACAGAAGTATCACAGTGAGGTACAGACTATGTGATAAATAGGACCAAATAGAACTGCCACGACATTATTTAAGACTAAAAAGTGGCTCTCCTAGGAATAATGCGGTCACTAGTCGATTTGACGCAAATGTGAATTCTCTGTGACCAAATAGAGATATCTGCTTGCTTGATTTGTAAAAAGGAATTTATAATAACCAAATCAAGAAATGTATATCATGAAAAAACTAGCATTCGTATTGACATTAGGAGTCGTGCTGCTTTCGTGCAGCGAAGAAGACCCGGAAATAATCGATAGTAGCATGCCACAAGGTGATTTTGCCGTGTCAGCATCAGGGAATTTTGTTGCACAAAATGATACTGGCAGTTCGGGTATGGTGGAGACTGGAGTTGATTCTGAAGGAACCTCTTTCGTTCATTTTGCCGATGATTTTGAAACTGTATTGGCTACAGGAACAGTAACTGTATTTTTATCCACTTCAAGTGAGGCATCATTTGATCCTGGGAGTGGCAATCCAGATGTATTGCTAATCGGCAATGTCTCCATGAACGGTGAACAGTATTTCAGACTAAACGAAGCTCCAGCGGCTAAATATACCCACGTGATACTGTGGTGTGCTTCTGCAGGAATACCTTTTGGTTATGCGGAAATCCAATAAATATATCGGTTTATTACTTCCGCTGATCCACCTGTCGCTGATGGGTGGATCTCTTGTTGAAGTGCAGGCTCAGAGCGGATGGACCAAAGGAAAAGATGAAGCATTCTTTAAGCTGTCATACATCCACTTTTCCTCGGATGAGTACCACAACCTATCAGGTGAAAGCATGACCACCGCTACCTACCGTCAGCAACAAGTTGGAGTCTACGGCGAGTATGGTGTAACGGAACGCTTGACCCTACTAATGGACTGGCCGTTGCTGAAGTGGCAGGGGTTTGAATCTACAGAGACGGTGTTGGGAACTGGAGATATAAGGATAGGGGCTAAGTATGCCCTGGTGAAAAAGATCCCGATCTCACTCACCATCATGCCTGAGCTACCCATTGCTCAAGCCAACAAATATGCTCGGAATGACAATCCTGCTTTTGGATCGATCAACTTGCCTACTGGAGATGGAGAGTTTAATGTCTATTCCACATTGGCTGTGTCTACCTCTTTATATCCACTCCCTGGTTACGTTAATTTTTTTTCAACTTATAATTTTCGTACATCATATGAGTCTGTCCAGTTGACCGACCAGATGATGGAAGGATTGGAGGTAGGCTATCAGCCCGTAGGAGCTCTATGGTTGAAAGCTGGGCTGAAGTTACAACAGACACTTAATGACTCAGAAACAGCTGTAAGTTTCGTGAGAGGTGAAGGAACTGAGTTTACCTCCTACTACTTGGGTGCTTATTACAGCGCCACGGAAAGCTGGGGAGTGGACTTCACTTTTATTAATTACCTGGATGGCCCTCAACAGAGCCGCAACATTTACCAGGGTCCGATCTTCTCCTTAGGTCTTGTCTATGAGACCTCCGGGCTCTTTTCTGGAAACGACTAGTTACTTGACATCCTCTAGCAACACTTCGATCTCATCATTGCAGAATCCAAGCTCCTGGCCCTGTAGAAAGATCATTTGACGCTTCTCGTTTTCACTCTTTTGAAGTTCCAAAGTCGCTTTGGCTTTTTGGATGAATTGGAATACAAGCTCTTGCTGAAAGTCGTGTACCCTGAGAAGTGTCATATCGGTAAAATTTTAATAAGTGATCAATATGGGTGTGAATATATCAATATAAAGATAAATAGTCAATATAAAATCTAACAAAATAGCCATTTCATTGAGAATATCATTTTCACACAGGATGATCCCAACGAATTTTCTAAAAACTGGGTCTATTACTTGCATCGTATATGATTTACTAAATGAAACATCTATTATTCATAGCAATTATTGTGTTGGCAATTGGCTGTGATGACTGTTGCCATGAACTTGAAAACGGTCAGGATCTCATTGGTAAATGGCGAGTAGTAGAGGTCGGTTATTCCCCAGGTGCTGGCTACATCACAGATAATGTGGAGGACCAGTCCAGTTTTATCCAGTTTGGTACGGATCATCATTTCCAATCGAACTATGAGGAACTCAATGACGTCCATTACTACCGGATCCTTGAAGACAATGGGATCTCTGTATTAGAATTGTATCCAAGCAAACCGACAGATGATATGAGTGAGCAGTTGGTTTACAAATACCACTTGTCCTTTGAAGACAACTTGCTCAAACTGAAGTATGTCTACTGCATAGAGGGTTGCCACATCGGGATTCAGAAGGTAGAGTAATTGAATTGGATTCAGATTTAATCTCTGAAATCTAATGTTTTTTGTCTTAAAGTAAGGTTATCGATCTTTCGTCCGATACATAACCTTGAGACCAGACCAGTTTTCATCTACGGCTGCCACCTTAACATCCACCAGCCCGATTTTCAACACAAAATCTCTGATGGACTCCCTGTTGATATTTGTTTGCATGCCCGAGGAACCCTTTGGCCAGGATACCCACAGACTTCCATTTTTCTTGAGAAAAGGCTTGGCCATTGGTACGTACTTTTCCAATGCCTCACTGTTGAGCGTGAAGACATGTATGAAATCGAGGCTCTCAGGATCAGGATGCGCCACTTGCTCCACGCCTTCCGGCCAATCTGCAAACAGGTCAAAATAGTGCTTGGGAGCTTCAAATATTTTGATTTTGAAATCGGGTTTGATACCCAGTTTTTTGGCGAGGGGAGTTCCTGAATATCCAGCAGTCGGCATCATCTCGTAGATTGGTTCATAGGAATATACGTCAAAGTTGTACCCCGAAGTTTAGATCCGCCCAAAAAGTATGGTTATTTGTTTGGCTGACCAGTGGTCCCTCCACCACTGATGGATCGCCTGAATCTATCCAGGTAGCATTACCAGTCAGACCTACAAAGAAGTAGAGGTCCATCATTTTAGTTTTGCGGAATGGATTGTATCCAAACTGTGCTTTGGCCGTGTAGATTAGGTTGGGGTCCAGAAATGAATCTCCGTTTTCCACCAGATTAGTTACTTGCAAGAATGCTTCATAGAAGTATTGGTTCTGAGCCAGTCCTGCCGGACCTTTTTTCTTTTGATTGCCTAGAGCATAGCTGTATCCATTGCGATCTCGCTGACCATCCCAACTGTAAGTCAGAGCACTCAGGAGCTTTTTGGAGCCTGTCGCCATCTCGATATTGTAGCGAAACATACGGTTGGTATGTGCACGAAGAAATCCATTAATATCCCCAGCGAGGTTCAATAGTCCGACTGGATATTGTGGAATCTTGTCGGAGATATTAATCAGTCCAAGCTGTGCAAAACCAATGTCCTTACCGTAATTAACCAAACCTACCTGATAACCATCTCCGTTTTCAAATGCGAGGTTGAACAGTCCTAGCTGCATCCAATAGAAGCGGTTTTCGCGGTAAATGTGACTATTTCGGTTAGATACTGCATTGAACCCACCAAATTGCAATCCATCCAACTCATGATTCACATAATTAAACAAGGCAAAGAGCTGCGTGCCGGACATCATCCTGGCGCGATTAACCACTAAAGCTGATTGAAAGCCAAGTGCCATGTCTCCGACTCGATTGGATACCAGCGAGATTTGTCCTCCAGAAAGCGCTTTGTTTACATCGTTATGAATGGAACTAATTTGTATTCCATCAAGTGTACCTGTGACAAGATTGATGCCACCGCTTAATTGTCCTCCGAATCCCCCACCATTGACGCCATTGATCAGTCCAGCCACCTGTATCGCCCCAAACTCTGCCAGGCTATCGCGGTGCTGTCGAACTTTGAGAAAGGGATATGCTCCCAGTATATTGGAAATTCCAGCGATGTTGATGCCCTGACTTCTCTGTACCTGGAAGTGACTGATACCGGCAATGCTCAGGATGTTATTGGCATAGGCATGGCCTGAGAAGAGATTGATGGAGACATTGTGTTCGTACTTAAGGCCGTAGACTCCCGTACTACCAAACCCAGGGACAACTCCAAAATGGAAAGGTTTGAATTGGACAAAATCAGGATTTTGGGCATAGGCTAGCTGTACTGCCAGGAGCAGCGCTATCAAGGTGATTCTTTGCATAACACGTTTACATTAACACTAGAGGACTAACGTATGCTTACTTGGATTCGTACACGAATCGAGTGCTCTAGACAGATTGTAGATCTAAAGTCAATTGGGATGACTGTCACTCGCATATGAATGAAGAGGTTTTAAAATGCAATGAAGACCAACAAGTCCTAATATGTTGCTGTTAGCTCGGGGAGTTTGATTCGTATCTATTTACTAAAATCTTGATCAAGTGAATTGTTGCAACAGCAAAAGCCTAACTACACTTCGAATGCCCACAATTTTTGCATTTTAAGCAACCTTCCTCGAAGATCAAACCTTCTTCATCGCCACATTTGGGACAGAGGTGATCCTTTGCATGTGTGCCCTCTGGAATGAACTTTTTTAAGGCACGATTCACTCCATTTTTCCAGGTATTGATGTGGTTGCGGTCAAAATTGAGGTTGTCAATCAAATGGATCACGTCTACCAGGGGCATCCCATGTCTCAGGATACCCGAGATCAATTTGGCATAATTCCAAAACTGTTGATCAAAAGAACGGGAAAGACCAGCTATTAATACCTCATAGCCCTGGCTATCTACAAAGCGGAAATCATAGCGAGTCCTGTTTTGAGAATCCTTGGTACGGATGATCCAGCCATCTTTCACATAGTCGGGCAAAGCAAAGGAATCCTCAGCCCGACCAGTAAATATTTCATATGGTTTTCCGTTTAGTAACCCCACAAAAGCCATCCAGCTCTCTTTTTCATTTTGAAAACGAACGACCTTAGCCAACAGCTCCTTTGGACGTTTGGGCGCTTTGGTCTCGATGATGTCCTCTTCCTTTTTTTCATCCTGGCTGACCAGTACTCCTGTTCTGGACCCATCCCGATAGACAGTAATTCCTTTGAGACCTTGTCTCCAGGCTTGTCGATAAATTTCGTCTACTTCCTCTACTGTGGTCGAGGCTGGCAGGTTGATAGTGGAGCTGATAGAATGAGTGACATATCGCTGTATTAACGCTTGCAGTTCAATACGTTTTTGCCAGTCTATTTCAGGAGCAGTGGCTCCGGCATACGGACTCTCTTCTATGGACTTTTTCGGATAGAGAGCTTTCCATTCTTCCAGCTTGGCATGATAGACATCAAACTCCTCCCAGCGATCTCCGGATGCATCTATGAAAGTTGATTCTTTGTCAGACTGCTCTGAGGCTTTGCGTCGACGCTTGTATGAAAGCATGAACACCGGTTCGATTCCTGAAGAGGTTAGAGCCAGTAAGCTAACAGTCCCCGTTGGTGCCACCGTTGATATGGAGATGTTGCGGCGGCCATGAGTCATCATACGCTCATAGGTTTCTGGGAATTCTTTTTCCAAAAACGTCACAAAGGCAGAGGTCTTCTCTATTTCAGGATCAAATGCCTCAAAAGCTCCCCGTTCAATGGCCATATCCACCGAACTATCAAACTCTGCCTTGCATTTGGTAGCCATGATTTGTTGGACTAGATCTAAAGCCTGGTCGCTATCAAATTTTACTCCCAAAGCAGCCAGGGTATCAGCCAGTGCCGTGAAGCCAAGTCCCGTTCTGCGACCCTTCTTGCCATTGCTGTGTAGATGATTCCAGGTGTCTGCCTCCACATGCTTGATATGCCCGGGCTCCGGATCATTCGCGATTTTTTCAATGATTTTGTTGACATGCTCCAACTCCAGGTCCACCAGGTCGTCCATCAAACGCTGACCTTCATAGACTACTTCGTAAAACAGATCGTGGTTGAACCGTGCTTCAGAGGTAAATGGCTGTTTGATAAAACTAAAGAGATTCAACGCCATGAGTCGACAAGAATCATTGGGCTGCATGGCAATTTCCGAACATGGGTTGGTGGAAGCGTTCTCAAATTCCGGGTAAACGGAAGAGGTGCTATAGATGTGCTGCTTGTCCCAGTAAATGATCCCAGGCTCTGCGGTATGGTGTGCAGCTTTGATGATGGTAGACCAAAGTTCTCTGGCATTGATCGTTTTAGAAATGATCGGCTTCTCACTATTGATTGGCCAATGCAGCGTGAAGTCATCGCCGCTATGTACCGCCTGCATGAATGCATCGGAAACGCGTACGGACAAATTCGCACCTGTGACTTTCGTTAAATCCTGTTTGACGGTGATGAACTCTACAATGTCCGGATGGGCAATATCGATGGTCAGCATGAGTGCTCCACGGCGACCATTCTGACTCACCTCTCGTGTAGTGTTGGAAAAGCGCTCCATAAATGAAACGATACCTGAAGAAGTTCCTGCTGCATTGTGTACGGCCAGACCTTTTGGTCGGATGGTGGATAGATCAAAACCTACCCCACAGCGGCGTTTACAGAGCTGGGCGATTTGCTGGTCCGTGTAGAAAATACCTCCATAGGAATCCACAGGCGAATCAATCACCACACAGTTGCTAAGCGATCCGGTGAGGTGTGGGTTGCCCAGTAGTGCCATGACACTACCTTGAGGGATCAGGTATTTGAAGTCTTTGAACAACTCAAATATGACTGATTCCTTGAGTGGTTTACGTCGTTGGCCGTATTCACTGAGATTGGATTTATCCGTTTTTACCTGCTGGTAGTCGTGTTCGATTCGATAAAATTCACGAGCCATACGCTCATGCATGTCATCCGGGGTAAGTTCCAAAAACTGATGATCTTCATTGATCATGCAGTATTTGTTGACCCAGGTAGTAGCGGCCAACTCATCACCTCCGAAATAGAGCAAAGCGGCTTCCAATACATCTTCGCGTGAGTAAGTGGAGTTTTCCAGGAGTAAATCAGACATCAGATAGAGAAGTTTATGATTAGGCTAAAAACTGGATCAAAGGAAATAGGAGCTGGTTGGAAAGTGTATGACTCAGGTCATAGAGTGGTATGTTTGGTGTCAAGGTCCTTTATTCCCCTGAATTACTAATGAAAGATTGAAATTCTCCTTAATTGATTGGAATGGGTCAGTTTGGTTGGCAAAATAGGGATATATCTCCTTACACGGAAAGTAATTATTGAGTCATTTCTTGTACAAAGCAACAAAATATATAACTTGTACGTTTGTACAACAAACTTCGTTTGATTTGACCTTTGACTACCTGAATTTCTTAGAAATGGAGAAGCTAATGGAACACAAGTGGGATCTAGAGTTGATGAAGCTCGTATTGAATTAGAATAATATGAATCATGGACGAGCTGAAGCAGAACTCTGATTGCTCCATTTCTCTGTGGTTAGGTAAAAAGAAAACTATGAAAGGAGAAACCATAGGCGAACTGGAAGAGCTGGTACTTCTCACAGTAGGATCCCTGCAAGAGGAAGCTTATGCAGTAGCCATACTTGATGAAATTATTGAGAAGACTGGACGTAGTATGGACGTGACGGCCATTCACTCGGTGCTTCGTAGACTGGAAAAGAAGGGTCTGGTCAAATCCGAAATGCGTGGGGCGACACAGGAGCGTGGTGGTCGACGCAAACGCTACTTTACCATGACTCCAGCCGGGCGTGCTGTCCTGGATGACAACATGGCCGTGCGCATAGAGCTGTATCAGAAGCTGCCGAAACTGACTTTCTTCGGTATTTGACGGAACCACAGAGATCGCTGAGAAAACAGAGTATATAAACCTCTGAGTTCTTTGATTCTCTGCGTTTAGAAGAATATGCGACAAGAAAGAAAGTGAAAGTTAAGATTGCTCAACCACGGAGATCACTGAGAAAACCGAGTAGATAAACCTCTGAGTTCTCCATTTCTCTGCGGTTAGATAGAAATTAATTGATAAGAATGCTTAACCACAGAGAGCACGGAGTAAATAAACCTCTGATCTCTCCGATTCTCTGCGGTTAGAAAACTTCTGCGGTTAGAAAAAAATGACTAACAAAACCAACCATACCGACCCACCTCAATGGGCCATGCACTTCCTGCACTGGTATTGTAAACCAGAGCTGCTGGAAGACCTGGAAGGCGACCTGCTGGAGCTCTACGACCGGAAGGTGGAAGCCAAAGGTGTGCGGGCAGCCAACCGACTATTCACCTGGTTGGTGTTGCGTTCGTTTCGGTGGTCGGCGATTAAAAAGAATCATAAACTCAAAACTCAAATACCCATGATTACAGGACAAAATTTCAAAGTAGCGGCACGAGTGCTGTGGCGAGATAAATTCAATACCTTCCTCAATGTGTTGGGACTGACTATCGGGATACTATGCTTTGTGCAGATGGGACTTTACGTAGCACAGGAGCTGAGCTTTGACCACATGCACACCAAAAAAGACCGGATTTATCGTACCTATCTTTATGAAGACTATGGCGATGGTCGGATCTTCTTCAACTCCGTGACCCCCATTCGTTTTGAGCCACTCTTCGAGGCAGAGTTTCCAGAATTCCAATCGGTGGTACAACGAACAGAACGCACCTTTGCCGTCACCAAAAAAGGTGAAAACTGGATCAACGAGAGTGTGGCAGTGGTAAGTCCTGACTTCTTTGAGGTCTTTGACTTTGAACTCATTCATGGAAATACCAATCAACCCTTGCAAGGCAGGTACGATCTGATCATCTCAGAAGATTATGCGCAGAAATACTTTGGTCGGGATAATCCTGTTGGGGAAACACTAACCTTCAATATCAATGAAGAAGAAACCGCTTTCACCATCACCGCAGTATCGGCTAGCATTCCCGAAAATTCCAGCATCCAGTTTGACCTGGTGATTTCTAATGAGCTGAACAAGACGATTTTTGGTGAAGGGGCATTGACCGGATGGACCTCTGTGAGCCAGGAGACGTTTGTGCTAGTGAGTGAAAATGCGAGCATCAAAACCGTCAATGAAAAATCACAGGATGTATTGATGAGTTATCTCGGTGAGGATTTTGAGCGGGACCAGTATACGATAGGCTTTCAGCCATTGACGGACATCCATCTAAATCCCGAAATACCAGCTGGAATTGCGCCGGTGAGTAACCCGACCTATGTGTACGTGCTGGGGATCATTGGATTCCTGGTGCTGCTGATCGCCTGTGTGAACTACACCACCCTGTCCATTGGCAAATCTATCAAACGTGCCAAAGAAGTAGGCATGCGCAAGATCCTGGGAGCGGGCAAGAAGCTTCTTGTGGGACAGTACCTGACGGAGAGTATATTAATTGCGCTAGTATCGATGGTAATTGGAACTGTCATTGCCATTCTTAGCATCCCAACCTTTAACCGACTCACTGGCGTATCTCTGGTGTATGACTTTGCCTGGTGGCATGTGGGACTGTTCCTGTTGATCGGATTGCTAATCGGCACACTGGCTGGTTTGTACCCATCTTTTGTGCTGACGAATATCCGTATCATGACCATCATGCAGTCGTCCAACACTTCAGGTGGCAAGCACTGGGTACGCAAAGTGATGGTCACATTTCAGTTTTTAGTGACAGTGCTCCTCATTAGCAGTACGCTGATCATGAAGAAGCAGATTGGCTACTTGCAGAGCAAAGATTTGGGCTATGAATACGAAGCGGTGATTTCGGTTCCTTTGTTTGCCGAACAAAACGGCCGATTTGTGGAACGCTATATGAGTGCACAAAACAATGCTCGACTGCTGCAGCAAAATCTCGAAAAGCATCCTGAGTTGACCAACTTTACCACGTCCAGTCATGCGTTTGGCACCAATGGATGGATGCACCTCGCCTTTGAGGACATTCGGGGCAATTTCTTGTGGTTTCGATTGCTTGGAACAGATGCCGACTTTGTGGAGTCTTTTGACCTAAAGGTAGTGGAGGGGCGAAATTTTGAATCGGACAACACGGCCGATGAACGCCAGTCGATCTTACTTAACGAAACTGCTGTAAAGTACTTTGGGTTGGAAAACCCACTGGAAGAGAAGCTGCCAGGCGCTGACTTTGGGGAGCACCGGATTATCGGGGTGGTAGAAGACTTTCATTATTCTTCTCTGCATGAGGAGATAGAGCCGCTGGTGATCACGCAGAGCCTGATTCCGGTGTTTCAGGGAATCTCCGATGCAGACTTTACCGATTCACCCATTCCCAAGCTGCTGTTTAAGTATACAGGGACTCAGCTGACTACTGTCAATGACATCCTGCAGGAGGAGTGGAAGCGCACCTTTCCCAATCGTAATCTTGACTATGAGTTCATGGATGAGAACATCGCACGCCAGTACGAAAATGAAGCGCGCCTCAACAAGCTTATTGGCGTAGCAACCTTGATTTCAATAGTGATTGCGTCCATTGGCTTGTTGGGCCTGACTGTTCTGGTGGTCAACAGCCGTGAGAAGGAAATAGGCATCCGTAAGGTGATTGGCGCCTCTCCAGCACAGATCTTTGGCTTGCTGGCCAAAACATTTAGCTGGCAGCTAGCCTTAGGCGTGATCCTGTCCATCCCGCTGACCATCTGGCTGATGGGTATATGGCTCGAAGACTTTGCCTATCGGGTAAGCATCGGCGTGGACATGTTTGTGGTGAGCACGCTGCTTTCTGTGGTGATTGCACTGCTAGTCATCAGCTACCACAGCTGGAAAGCGACAAGAATCAATCCTGTGAAGAGTTTGAGGGCGGAGTGACACTCACCGTAACCGAATAATCAAAATGTGACTTTCGACAATAGACGAGGCTTGTAGGATCGGAGAATAATCTTAAAGAGCAACACTTCCTGTAAATTAGCGTAGGTTATTCAGCACCGACCTAACATGCAGTTGATTCAGGATTTTCAGAATGGAGACAAGCGTAGCTTTGAGTACATCTTTGGTGAGCTTTACCAAAGGGTCTGTGCTTACAGCCATCGTTACCTCACAGACAGCCAGGAGATAGAAGATCTAGTGCAGGATGCTTTCATTACGCTCTGGAACAAACGCACCGATTTTGAGCATATCAATGCTATCAAGTCCTTTCTCTACACGACCGTTCGAAACAAGTGTCTCAACTCACTGAAGCACCAAACAGTCATCCGAGAGCATGAAAGCCGACTGATCTACGAACTGGAAAACGCGGACAAAGAACAAGCGGTCATCGAAGAAGAGTACTATGGCCACCTCTACAATGAAATCAAAAACCTACCAGAGGGAAGTCAGAAGGTGATGTTGCTAGCATTACAAGGACTTAAAAACAAAGAAATCGCTGACGAACTCGACATCTCCGAAAACACTGTCAAGACCCAAAAGAAGATCGCCTATGCCAAGCTGAAAGAGCGTCTCAGTCCGATGTTGTTTAGTTGGTTATTGATGGTTTGATAAACCTAATCAACTTTCCCCGTTTCAAGAGGAACAAGAAAGGGGTTGGATACTCAGCAGATTCCCCGATCTCCATTGCGCTTCGCTTTACTCCGTCGTGGAATGACGAAGAGAGCAGTCGTCATCCCACGGATTTCTACCTGATACCTCGGGAGAAATTCCGGGGGATCTGAAATAGAACTTTACATGTGTCAGGCAAACTAAGAAACAAGATGAATCATTCTATCATTGGCAGATTCCCCTGATCGGGCACCCCTAGTCGGGCACCCCAATCTCCACTACGTTGTGTTGTGGAATGACGAAGAGAGCAGCCGTCATCCCACGGATTTCTGACCCGATCACTTTGGGGGAAATACCGGGGGATCTTGAGTCATGTCGAATAGAGTTTGAGGCGAAGAAATAAATATCAAAAAAACTCACTCCCTCACTTCACCCACTTCGCAAACTCGATTGTTTTATGTCCGTAATTGTGAAAACCATGAACGACCGATTTGACATAGCCGAGCTGATCCACAAACACTTCAAGGGTGAACTCACACCGGATGATGAGTCAAGATTCCTGGAGTGGTTGGGGCAAAGTGATAAGAATAAGGCACTATTCGAATCTCTAAAAGATCATCAGCAGGCCCTGACCCGCTGGGAAATCTACCAGCAGTTTGATGCTGACCAAGCATGGCAAGCCATGCAAGCTCATCTGGAGAAGCCAAAAGTGATCACTTTGCACACTCGTCTTTGGAGATATGCTGCAGCCATTCTGCTTCCTATCCTAGCTGTAGGAGCCGTGGTTTACATCCTTCAAGAGAGCACTGAACCACTAGCAGGAGTAGATGATTCGATCCTACCTGGTAAGGAACAAGCTACCTTGATCCTGGCAGATGGGAGCGAGGTGGAGTTGGTGCCTGATCAGTCCACCAAAACCATCGCACAGGGAGGAACTAAAGTCACCAATCAAAACAAAACCATCCGGTACGAATCCATCACTCATGAGGCAAAACCCTTGGCAGTGGTGTACAATGTACTCAAGACACCAACAGGAGGCACATACCAGTTGGAACTTGCTGATGGGACTCGTGTGACATTGAATGCGGAATCATCCCTGCGCTATCCAGTCTCTTTTTCTGACTCTACACGTACGGTTCATCTCTCAGGTGAGGCCTACTTTGAGGTAACCCACACCGGCAGTCCATTTATTGTGCAAAGCGAATCGCAGCGAGTGCAGGTCTTAGGCACAGAGTTTAACGTGATGGCTTATGCCAATGAGACTTTGGTTCAAACGACTCTGGTCGAAGGAAGTGTGCAGGTTGAAACCAATTCACAAAAGCGATTACTCAAACCTGGTCAACAAGCTGTTTTGGAGGCGGAAAATCTGGAGGTTTCATCGGTGGACACACAGAAATATACCGCATGGAAGTCAGGCAAATTTCAATTTAATAATGCCTCCATGGATGAGGTAATGCGGAGGTTGGCGCGCTGGTACAGTTTCGAATATGAATTTGAAAACGAGCAGTCTCGGGAACTTCATTTCACCGGGCGTATAGACAATCGACAAAAAATCTCTGGTATCCTGAAGATGCTGGAGGCAACAACTACGGTCCGCTTTGAATACACTGACAAGCGGATCATTATTCAATAAAAAAATGGGAAATGCGGCAACATCTCCCATTTTATTTCTAATCAAAAGACGTGACAATCTTTCAATCAATTAAAGGTATGAAAAATCTAATCAAAATTCACACTACCAGGTTCCGGCAGCTGCTCATCATAGCGCTGGCAGTTCTATTATCCTTGCTGTATCGTTCTGCTTTTGCGCAGGAGCAGCTGATTAGTTTGGACTTAAAAGAAGCTAGCTTTTCAGAGGCAATTGATGAGTTGACCAGACAAACCCAGATCAACTTTATTTACAATGAAGAGGAAACCAAAGACGTGACGGCAATCACGTTGAAAGTGTCTAACGTGACTGTGGAAGTAGCCCTGTACCAATTGCTTTCCGACACGAAACTCCAATACAAAAAAATCAATGAGACTATCGTCATCGGACCCAGGCCGGAGATCCCCAAATCAGACACTCCGGGCTTCAAACAGACGCTTCGCGGTACGATTTATGACAAGGACTCACAGGCACCGTTATCCTTTGCGACAGTACAGGTGATCACTTCTGAGACAATCAAAGGTGCCATTACCGATATTGATGGCAACTTTGCCATTCCCAACTTACCAATCGGTAGGCATTCACTAAAAGTATCATTCGTTGGTTATGAAGATGCATATGTCAATGACATCCTGTTAGGTACAGGTAAGGAGACCGTAATTAAAGTGGCGCTAGCGGAGCAATTGACTTCTCTAAACGAAGTGGTGGTGACTGCCTCTAACGGACTGCCTATCAACGAGATGGCTACTGTCAGTGCCAAATCCTTCAATGCCGAAGAGACCAAACGATACGCAGCAAGTATCAGTGATCCAGCACGAATGGCGCTGGTATTTGCGGGTGTAGCCACTACAGATGATGCCTCCAATGAGATCGTGATCCGTGGCAATTCTCCCAACTGGATGCTTTGGAAGCTGGAAGGTGTGGAGATCCCAAGTCCAAATCACTTTGCCGAGGAGGGTTATTCTTCTGGAGCGATCAGCATCTTGAGTGCCAATATGCTGGGCAACTCGGACTTTTATACCGGCGCTTTTTCAGCCGATTATGGCAATGCTCTATCTGGTGTATTTGATCTGAAATTACGCAATGGTAACAATCAGGAATACGAGCACACTTTTCAGGCAGGAGTTTTAGGCGTAGATTTTGCGTCAGAGGGTCCATTCAAAAAAGGATACAATGGTTCTTACCTATTCAATTATCGCTATTCTACTTTGGGATTGCTGAATGCATTGAACTTTGAAGTTTCAGAAAATGCGCTACCACAATACCAGGACTTGTCGTTCAAAATGAATCTGCCTACTAAAAAAGCAGGCACCTTTTCTGTTTGGGGGATTGGAGGTTTGAGCCAGGCAGTGGAGCATTTTGAGCCAGACAGCATCGAGCAGGATGACTGGCAGTATGGCTATCATGACGACACCTACACTGGCATGTATGCTTATGGTGTGACACACAATTACTTCATTGACCAGAACTCTTTTGTAGAAACAGTAGTATCTCATTCTAAAAGCTTTAGCAGAGAAAACTACGAGGAGATGGATTCCACCTGGACGCTTTATCCTCAGTTTCAGGATGGACTGAACAAAGGTTCCGTTCGATTGAGTTCTTATTACAATAGAAAGGTCAATAGTCGGCTCACTATGAGATCGGGAGCTATCTTGAGTCGCCTTGACTATGACTATGAGTCTAAAGAATGGGATAATACCGCGGATGACTGGAATGTAGAAATAGATACCAGAGGACACACCTATTTATTCCAGGGCTATGCTCTGGGAAAGTATAAGTTCTCAGACAAATTGGTCGCTACGGGAGGGTTGCATTTCACTCGTTTTGAGCTGAACCAGGATCAAACCATTGAGCCCAGACTGAGCCTTGCCTGGGAGCTGGCAAAGCAACAGAAACTAACTTTTGGCTATGGGCGCCACAGTCGTCATGAACACCTTCCGCTATATTTCGTTCGCACATATGGAGAAAATGGACAAATCTACATGCCCAATAGAATGCTGAATCTGACTCGGGCATCGCATTATGTTTTGGGATATGAAAAGGCCTTTTCAAAAACACTCCACTTTAAGGTGGAAGGTTACTATCAGCAAGTCAACAACCTCCCAGTTCCAAACAATCCATCCCACTATTACACGCCAATCTTTGGCGGTTTCAGCGACGTGGATACGTTGGTCAACAAAGGCAAGGCCCGAAACATTGGGCTGGAGTTCACTTTGCAACGCTTTTTTGCCAATAACTATTACTTCCTGGTGACCAGCTCCGTGTTTGACTCCAAGTACCAGCCGCTTGACGGCAAGTGGTACAATGGTCGGTACAACCTCAACTATGTTAATAATTTTGTCTTTGGAAAAGAATGGAAGTGGGGTGACAATAAATTGATAGGTCTCAATTCCAAAGTCATGTGGACTGGCGGCAAGCGTCAATATCCGATTGATCTGGAAACCTCCAGGGAAGAAGAAGGAACCTATGTGTTGGATGATCAGCCCTGGGAGCTGCAAACGAAAGATTACTTTCGTATAGACCTGGGATTGAAGGTTCATTTTTTCAAAAAAGGAAAAGAACAGGTCGTGTCCCTCGATATTCAGAATGTGACCAATCGCTACAATACCTGGGCACAGTACTACAACCCACAGTCCGGTCAGGTGGAAGACTCCACCATGGCCGGTTTGATTCCGATATTGAATTATCGATTGGAATTTTAGATCAAAATCAACTCAAAAGAAAGGACTGTCATTGAGAATTGACGGTCCTTTTCTAATCCTCCAGTTCACGATTAATGTGTTGGATCAAGCTGACCGCAGCACTATTCACCTGGTGGTAGTAATCAATGATGAACTCCCTGTTATATTCTATCTTGTTCAAATAGGTTAGGAACAGTTTTCTTTCTGCTTCAGTCAGTTTTACGGGTTGCACAAAGCGCACTAATTTACCAGACTCGTCGTAATGAAACGACTCAGCTAGTAGCTCACTGATTGGCTCAAAATAATTGTCAAAAAACTGATTCTCTGCATAGCTTTCTTCGAGCTTTTCGAGCACCTGGAAATGAAAATCATACATGGCAATGATCTCAAGCCTCAGCGAATCATCGTCAATCAGCTCCAGACCTTTGGATTTTAATGACTCATATCCAGATTTGTTTTGGATGGAAATGAAGTCTCGAAGTAGCAGTCTGAATTGTTCGTTGGCGGTACTGTCAGGGAGCTCTTTATTGTCAATTAAATCACGAAAATACGTGCATGCTTCGATTCCTCGCCGATGGCCAACAATATTGCCCCGCATGTCTGCCGTGTCCAACTGAAGTCCATTTCTGATCTCAGTCAAGATCTTGGTTTCTGTATGCTTGTCTTTTCGGTTTTCACTCCAGGTATTGAGGAGGAAGGCTACAGTAATCCCAGCAAATACCGTGAGAAACTCAAAGGCATAATAGCGTGCCTTTCTTTTTTTACCTCGCTTGGTCTCTTCCATTATATAAATATAGATGAGTTCTGTTTCTTGAGCGCATTCGGTTCAAAGCTTGTTGCATGGCTCATTTCTACTACCTTATTTTTTCTTCAGTACGATCGGGAAATCGTGGCCTATTGAGAACGTATTGGGATACTGAGGCATGTTCTTGTACTTCATGGAATAGGCCGGTACCTGATCATCGAGGAATGACTTGAGCTCATACACAGTTACTTTTTCATCGGCAGGAGCACCATCCGCTTTGCCTTTGAGTGCTTCAATCACCGTATAGGTGAACAGACCGTGCCCCAACTCCTGGAATTCGGTGGCTGTTTGATCCGATCCGGCAGCTGCCAGAATGTGTACTCCAGCACTACGTGATAGTTGGGCTAATGCTTTCTCTTCTCCGGCGCCCCTTGAGGCTAGTAGCTGGGTGGATCCACCAGAGTGACAAGCATCAATGAAGAGCACCTGCTTCAGAGCTTTAATGGATTTTAGTCGTTCAACCACTTCTGGAACGGGTAGGGCCTCTTGCTCCAGAGCTGCTTCCTCATAGAGTCGTGTGCAGTTAGTCGGGATGAAGTAGAATTTGTCATTGAGCATATTTCCATGACCGGCATAGTAGAAGTAGAAAACATCTGTTGGTTTGATCACTTGGGAGAGTTCATCCAGCTTTGTCAGAATATGGTCTCGCGTAGCATCCTGATCTGTAATAAGTATCGTTTCGACTTTGGTGAAGAGCGCCGCGCCCTGCTCACTTATCAGGTTGGTGATGCTTAAGGCATCATCCACAGCATAGTTCAGGTTGAGCCTGGGATTGGCATATTGATTGATTCCAACTGCAAATACGTAGCAAGCAGCCGTGGGCTCATCAGCCGGACGGTTGATTCGCACTTCATCTGGTTTTGATTCTATCCGGTTATGACCAAAGGCGGAGGCCTGGATGACGTTGAGTCCAGGGACTAAATCCAAGAAGTAGGATTTAGCTAATGATCTCCCAGAGTGTGTGGGTTCAAACTCGGTGTCTGCGATGACTCGTTTTCCATTTTGCAGCACTTTCAGTTCCTCAATACCGCCTCCCTGGTCAGTTATTTTGATGATTACTTCGGTCCTGGAAGTTGCTATTTCCCGCTCACGAGGATAGACGATTTCAACAACGGGTGGCGGTACACTGACGATCTGACTGCCTAAATTTCCTGTGGTCCGTTGCAGACTGCTTCCAAGCAGGTCTACAGTTAGAGAAGGCTGAAAGTATTTTTCAAAAAATTGTTCGAGGCTGTAAAGAGATTTTCCCTGCACAAAATACATGCTTTTCATCCCTTCCTGCGTGGCATAAAAATGCCCTGAAGGCAACATGGTGGTCCACCGGTTTCGGTCCAAAACGAGGTGAGTGTACACTTCTTTTTGAGATTCCATGTCCCAGACTTTGATGGTCCCATCCTGACTGCCAGAGATCAGATGAAGTCCATCGTCAGTAAAGCTAAGTGAAACTATGGCGGACAGATGGCCGACAAATTCAAATTGCTGGTGTCCGTTCCGATCATAGATCCGAATCACATTGTCTGCAGCTCCCGTCGCAACAAGGGTTTCATCGGGGTTGAATGTGGCACAATAAACCTTATCAGCGAGCTTTTTACCAATTTGGATAACCTTGCCACCATAGTACAGATCTCGTAAGAATACCTGACCATCCCACCCTGTGGTGAGAAGTGTTTTGCCATCTTTGGTGGTTTGTATGTCATGTAGCCGATCTTCATGTGAGTCAAACTCCACCACCACATCTCCCGTTTTTGGATCTCTCAAAGACTCCCCCCATGTAACCAGGCCCGTGGAGGTGTAGTGAACACTCATGGGGGTGTTATAACCATCTGATGCTGCTCTTGGCAAGTCCTGAAGGTATGCGCCGGAGTTAGAATCCCATGCGACCACCCTGCCGCTCATGTCTATGCTGATCACTTGTTTGTTGTCTATGCTGAACCCGACCGTCAGAACTCCCTGGTAAAGCCGGCGAGACCATAGCGTATCAGCTGTGGCTACATCGTGTACAAACAGTGATCCATCAGCTGCACTTGATACCAGGAGCTGCTGGTCTTCGCTGATGGCCAGACCCAGTACCATATCGTCATGAGCTGGAAAACTACTGGTGATTTTGCCGGTGGTGTAGTCCCATGCCAATACTTGCTTGCCAACACGCTCGATAATGGTTTTTGGGGGCAGGAATAGGTGTTTTTTCGTGGACTTCATGATCCAGTAATCCAGTAGATTGTCTGTGAGGTGTCCTTTGAATAGCCGCGTGGCTTTGAGATTGTTGGAGTTTACCAGCTGTGGGACAGCTCCCCGATTTAGTGCCAGCGTATCAGTGATGGGATGAAAAACCAGGTTGCTGATCTGGTTAACATTTTCAATTTCTAGTGATCGGATCAGTTTGCCTGTGCGCAAATCAAATGTGTGATATCCGCGGTTATCGTCCCTTTCAAATTGGCCTTTGACTCCATTGAGATATAAAGCCAGCAACTTACTGCCATCATTGGTTATGGCCAGGTCATTGAACTTAAATGCTATGCCTGTACCAATATCCTGAGGTGCCAATAGTACACGTGGTTCTTTTTTAGGGTCTACCCACCACTGGATTATTCCCTGTACCTGCGAGCCTATGACAAATGACTCGCTATCTGGTAGAAAGGCAACAGAGGTAATGCCTGAGTGACTGAATCTGCTTTCATAGTGCAGGCATTCATTGACGAGTTTTCGCTTGGGGATATTCCACAGACTGACCTGTCCATTTCGATCTACGGTAACGAGCCATTTCCCATCCGGACTCACATCCATTGAGTGCTGACAGTTATAGTTGCAGTAGGAGCGCTCTCCATCTAAAGTAGCGACGGGTTCTACTTTATCAATAGACCAAATCGTGGCTACTTTAGGTCCTGCAGTTATAAATTCTTTTCCATTGGGGAGGAACTGGCCACTTTGTAAATATCCATCGGTTACTTCATATGTTTTGAGTAATCGTCCAGAGTGTACTTCGAAAACTAGAGCCTTGCCACTTTGAACCACTGCCAGGAGCAGGTCACCAGCAGGATTAAAATCCAAAGACTCTACGTTGTCTTTACAGTCAATATGTCTCAGCTCGCGACCAGACGCCATGTCCCACAAAATGATGCTGCGATCATAGCCGCCGGATGCCAGGATGGTGCCATCATTACTAAAAGTCATGGCAGATACGCTGCTGTAATGACCGGCCTCTATCCGAAGCTCTATGGGTGAGTCCTGAGCTGTGGATCGCACAAGACTAAAAATCACGGTCGCAAGAATCAGAAGGAATCGCATGTGGCTATTGGCTTGACTAAGCCAAAGCTAACTGAATTAGACCATGAGAAACAAAAAAAGGCAGAATCTGCCTTTGCACTATTAGCTTCTCTTACCGGATCTATTCAGATTCCACTAGTTCAGCCTTCTCACTTTCTTCGGACTCATGACCGAAGTAACGTTTTTGGAAAATAAGGATGAAGGTGATTCCTAAAAATATGGAGGCATCGGCTACATTAAATACTGGCCACAAAGCCATATAGTCTCCCCCGATAAAAGGAACCCATTCGGCAATACGTCCTTCCCAAATGTCGATGTAAAACATATCTACAACCTGGCCATAAAACCATGGAGTAGGCGCATCGAATGGTGCATTGTCGAGCCATACTCCATAGAAAATACTATCCACCAGGTTGCCAATAGCTCCGCCAAGAATCATGGCAATACAGATGAGCAATCCTTTATTACTTTCTTTCCTGTAAAGCGTGTAGAGATAATATCCGATGGCCACCATGGCTCCAAGGCGGAAGATGGTCAGTACCAGTTTACCATTATCAATGAAGCCGATCTCCATGCCGAAAGCCATCCCCGGGTTAGTCAGGTAATGAAGCTTAAAAAAGTCTCCTAAGACCTGAATCTGCCCTTTAGATCCTTTGAGCATATTAAAATGCACGGCCATTTTCACAGCCTGATCGATGCCTATCACCAGCAAGCTGATGAGGTAAAACAAGTATAAAGGGGTTCTTTTTTTCTCCATTGTTCTAGTAAGTAGTCAATAAACCATAGTCTACAGACATTTATTTGTAATTTGTTAGTCGATAGGCCAAAGTCAATTGACGCCAGATTAAACTGTTGACTATTTATCTATTGACTATTTGGCCACTTCCAAATCCACACTCATCTCCAAACCGTCGATATCCAGGGAAGTTCCGTTATTCACTTGTTCAACATACTCCAATGAAAGCGCCTGGGTTTCCTTTTGTATGTAGTTTTTATACGATTCTACGGATTTTTTGAGTAAGTCATCGGTTGTATGATAGCTTACGTTTATTTTATCCTGCACCTCCAGTCCCTGATCTTTTCTCAGGTTTTGAAGTCTGTTCACCACATCTCTGCTGATACCTTCCTGTTTCAATTCATCGGTGATGGTGATATCAAGAGCGACTGTCAGGCCATCTTCACTGGCCACCAGCCATCCTGGAATATCTTCAGAAGTGATTTCTACATCATCGAGTCCAAGAGAGATCGTTTCACCGTCAAGTTCCAGGGCATAGGCACCGGTTTTTTCCAATTCTTTTATTTGTTCCTGACCCATTTGGTTGATCAATGGAGCAAGTAGCTTCATTTTTGGTCCAAAGGTTTGACCCAGTTTACGGAAGTTTGGTTTAATTTTCTTAACCAGAATGCCTGATGCATCATCTACGTATTCGACCTCCTTCACATTGGTTTCTGAGATGATCAGCTCTGCTACTTTCTCAATTCGAGCTTTGTCAGCTTCATTCAGAATAGGTATCAGCACCTTGTGCAATGGCTGACGTACTTTGATCTTTTCTTTCTTTCGCAAACTATGCACCAGAGAAGAAGCACTTTGTGCCAGGTGCATGCGTTTTTCTAGTTCCTCGTCAATGAGTGACTCATCTGCTTTCGGGAAGTCTGCGAGGTGAACAGACTCACTTTTATCCAAACCAGAAACAGCATTCAAATCCTTGAATAATTGCTCTGAGTAAAATGGGGCAATCGGAGCAGAAAGCTGAGCCACAGTGCTCAATGCGGAATAAAGTGTCTGATAAGCTGCTTCTTTGTCTTCATCGTATTCGCCTACCCAGAACCGTTTTCTGTTCAGACGAACATACCAGTTACTCAGATCATCCATCACAAAGTTTTGGATGGCTCGGGCAGCTTTGGTGGGCTCGTAATCATTGAATGCCTCATCCACTTCCTTGATCAGACTGTTCAGCTTGCTGATCACCCATCGGTCGGATTCCGTTCGCTTTTCCATGGGTACGGAGCCTTTGGAGAAATCAAACCCATCCAGGTTAGCATACAGTGCAAAGAATGAATAGGTATTGGATAAGGTGCCGAAGTACTTTCGCTGCACCTCTGCTACTCCTTCTATGTCAAATTTGAGGTTGTCCCACGGGTTGGCGTTAGAGATCATGTACCAGCGCGTAGCATCCGGACCAAACTTGTCCATCGTTTCGAATGGATTGACCGCATTACCAAGACGCTTAGACATCTTGTTACCGTTTTTGTCCAGAACCAGACCATTGGCAATCACATTTTTGAAGGCTACACTGTCATTGAGCAATACGGCAATCGCGTGAAGCGTAAAGAACCAACCACGAGTCTGGTCTACACCTTCCGCAATGAAATCTGCAGGATAATTGGCATTAAATGTTTCATCGTTTTCAAAAGGATAGTGCCATTGTGCATACGGCATAGCACCCGAGTCAAACCAAACGTCAATCAGATCTGGCTCGCGGTACATCGGTTCACCGTTAGAAGCTGTGAGGATCACATCATCTACATATGGTCGGTGTAGATCAAAATCATCTCCGATCTCTTCTGTCATATGGCCAGCAGTAATGGACTTCTTCACTTCTTCCTGAAGCTCAGCGATGCTGCCGATACACTTTTCTTCTGATCGGTCTTTTGTCACCCAGATAGGAAGCGGTGTTCCCCAGAAGCGCGATCGACTCAGGTTCCAGTCCACCAGGTTCTCCAGCCAGTTGCCAAAGCGTCCGGTACCGGTAGAGGCTGGTTTCCAGTTGATGGTCTTGTTTAGGTCAACTAGTCTGTCTTTTAGTGCAGTGGTCTTGATGAACCAGCTGTCCAAAGGATAGTAGAGCACGGGTTTATCCGTTCTCCAGCAGTGAGGGTAGCTGTGTTCGTATTTTTCTACTTTAAAAGCTTTATTCTCTTCTTTGAGTTTGATGGCGATGAGTACGTCAGTTGGCTTAAAGTCCGGATCGTTGCGAGTGGCATCATCGTAGTACTCCTCTTTCACAAACTTTCCAGCAAAGTCGGTTACTTCATCCACGAACTGACCTTTCTTATTGACCAATGGCACATCGTAGCCTTGCTCATCTTTCACCAGTACAGCTGGAACGCCGTTTTGCTGAGCTACTCTAAAGTCATCTGCACCAAAAACAGACGCTGTGTGTACTACTCCGGTACCGTCTTCGGTAGAAACGAAATCACCCGGTATCACTCGGAAGGCATTTTTCTCCAATCCCTCGTTGGTCACATAAGGCATGAGTTGCTCATAGCGGACTTCTAGAATGTCTTTTCCAGTAAACTCACTGACAATTTCAAACGGGACAAGCTTGCCACCAGCCTGATAGTCTTCGAATTTGATTTCTTTCGCCTTGTCAGAGAAATAATTGCCTACCAGATCCTTAGCCAATACGGCACTAATAGGTTCACCTGTATACTGATTGAAAGTTTTTACTTTCACGTAAGTGATCTTCTCGCCCACAGCCAGTGCACAGTTGGATGGTAAGGTCCATGGGGTGGTGGTCCAGGCGAGGATTCGAACATCTTCGTCAGCTGAATCGAAAAGGAACGCAGACTTGTCGTCTTTCTTCACTTTGAACTGGGCCACGATGGACGTGTCTTTCACGTCTTTATACGTACCTGGTTGGTTGAGCTCGTGAGAGCTAAGTCCTGTTCCCGCCGCAGGGGAGTACGGCTGAACGGTATATCCTTTGTACAGGAGCCCTTTATCATAGAGTCGTTTGAGCAAATGCCACAGCGTCTCCATGTACTTCTGGTCAAAAGTGATGTAGGGATCATCCAGATCCACCCAATAACCCATTTGCTGAGTCATGCGGTCCCATTCGTCTTTGAAACGCATCACCGTTTCTTTGCAGCGCTGGTTGTACTCAGCTACAGAGATTTTTTTGCCAATGTCGTCCTTCTTGATGCCAAGTTCTTTCTCCACCTGGAGTTCTACAGGAAGTCCGTGTGTATCCCAGCCACCTTTACGTTTGACCTGGTAGCCTTTTTGCGTTTTGTAGCGACAGAACACATCTTTCACTGCACGAGCCATCACGTGGTGAATACCTGGTGTTCCGTTGGCGGAGGGAGGACCTTCATAAAAGGTGAATGTTTCGGCTCCTTCACGCTCGGTTACTGACTTCTCAAAGATTTTTTGGTCAGTCCAAAATTTCAATACCTCTTCTGCTATTTGAGGGTAACTGACCTGCTTGTACTCTGGATATTTAGCCACCTTAATCTTCTAAAATTTTTATTGGTTCTTATCAGTCTCTTCTTCGTCATCCTCTTCATCATAGTCTGCTTTCGCAAAGTCCTCGATATAGGGATGATCCTCTTCTTTGATCTTACCGGTATCAAATTGCAACAGCAACGACGGCAATACGATCAGGTTGGTGAACATAGCAAACAACAGGGTGATGGAAGTTAGTTTCCCAAGTGCCACCGTGCCGCCAAATTCGGATAATGTAAAAATCACAAATCCACAAAATAGAATAATGGACGTATAGATCATGCTGGCACCGGTTTCTCTCAAGCTGCGGCTTACCGCAATTGGCACGAAGAAATTGTGCGCATGAAGCTCCTGACGGTATTTGGCCAGGAAGTGAATGGAGTCGTCTACAGAGATCCCAAATGCAATACTGAAAATCAGTGCAGTACTAGGCTTCAATGGAATACCCCAGTAGCCCATGATGGCCCCAGTCAGAAGAAGCGGAATCATGTTGGGTACCAGGGAGATGACAATCATTCGGAAATTTTTAAACAGAATAGCCATAATCACCGCAATGATGAAAAAGGCGAAAATCATGGAGGTAATCAGATTGTCGATCAGGAATTTGTTGCCTTTGATGAACAACGGAACAGTTCCCGTGACCTTAACGTCCATTTTGCCTTCATCAAAGATTTCGTCTATCCGGGGGCTGATGACCTGATTGACGAGTGAGTCCATTTTTTGTGAGCCCACGTCTGGCATTTTCAGTGAGATTCTGATCAGCTGACCAGTACTGTCTACAAAATTTTTAGAAACTCCTGCTTCGTCGCTTTCTTCTTTGAGATAGCGGAGGATGAATGCACTCTCCCGATTATTGGGTATGGAATAGAAGGCTGGACTTTGATTGTAAAATGCCTGCCTGGCAGCTTTAATAAAGCTAACTACTGATACCGGTTGTGAAATACCTTCCAGTGAGTCCAGGAACAGCTCAAACTCATTGATCTTGCGAAGGTTGCTTAGTTTCTGTACCCCTTTCTTGGTGCCTGTGTCCACGATGATCTCCAAAGGCATCACGCCACTAAAGTTCTCTTCAAAAAAGGCCAATTGCTTGGCCAATGGGCTATCTTCAGGTAGGTCATCTACCATGTAAGAATTCGATTCTAGCTTGGTTAGCCCATAGACAGAGGCAATCACGATCAGGATGGTGGCTGTAAATACCAGTTTGCGATGCTTGTGAACCAGCACGTCCATTCCAACCAGCGCACCATTTAGCATTTTGAAATCCAAATGCTTCAGATGTCTATCAGAAGGAGGTTTGAACAGTGAGAACACCGACGGGATCATGATCGTGCTCACGATGAACGTACACATGATGTTGATACCTGCCACTATACCAAACTCCATCAGGATGGGAATACCAGTAAACACTAATACGAAGAACCCAACAGCCGTAGTGAAGTTGGTGATGAAGGTTACGATACCGATGTTTCGGATGATTTTACCCAATGCTTTCATTTGGTCCCCATGAGTGCTGTATTCATGGTGATACTTATTGAGCATGTAGACGCTATTCGGTATGCCTATGACCACAATGATGGATGGAATCAGTCCAGTTAGCAATGTGATCTTGAATTGGAACAGTGAAACGGTTCCTAGTACCCAAACCACAATCACCCCAATGATGATCAATGGAAAAATCACGGCCTTTAGAGATCGGAAAAAACCAAAGAGGATCAGCCCGGTTACGATGACCGAGTAGATCAGAAATTTATTCAGCTCTTCTTTGATCTTAAGCGTATTGACCGATCGCACATAAGGCAGCCCGGCGTAGTTAACACTTATTCCGGTATTCTCTTGAAACTGGTCACCTGCTCTTACAATGTCGGCGACCATCGTATGACGGTACTCAGAGTTGAGTGCTTCTTTTTCAACGGTCACTAATATCAGAGTAGCTCCATTGTCTGGGTTGATCAGCTGACCGGAGTAGAATTTAAGGTCCATAGCGAATCGGAGCATACTGTCGAGTTCCGATTGGTCTTCGGGGATTTCTGGAAAAACAGGTTTTAGTTCAAATTGTCTTTTTTGATCATTCTTAGAGAGCATCTGAAGGTTGGCCAGGCCGAGCACATCTTTTACGCCTTTGATACTTTCTAGCTCATTCGAGAGATATTTAAGTCTGCGGAAGTTATCTGCTTCATAGAGCGAACTATCCTTAAATCCCAGAGCCAAAATGTTTCCGTCCTCACCAAAGGTTTGTTTGAACTGTCGGAAATAGACCTGATCTGGATCGTCCTCAGGCACAATATTGGCCATATCATAGGACCACTGGATGTACTGTGCCTGGTACGCCATGAATACTGTGATCAACCCTAAAACCGTCATTAGGGTGATCCTGTACTTAAGAATGATATTGGCTAATTGTGTCCACATGGAAAATGAAGCTGCAAATGTAATGATTTTATCAGTTCTGACGACCTTAATAACTGATTGATAAAGAGGTTGTTGGTTGAGTGGGAAAATTACGGTTTAAGGCTGAGTTGTTTGTTAGGTGTATTTCTGTTAGTTCGTGATTATATCCCCCCTTTGGAGGGGGTTAGGTGGAGGTGTGAATTGTCCTAGATTAAGATGGTAGGTATTGTTAGGGTTTATTTCTTCTTTTAGGTAAATCCAAATTTTTGGATTCAACAATGCTTGTCGCTACTTGAAATACAGTTTCATAGACATGATCAATGTTTTCTAACACCTGCTCATCTGAAAATCTTATCACTTTGAATCCAGCATCTTCTAATTTTTGTTGTCTGATCTTATCATTTCTGGCCAAGGATTCAAAGGAATGTGTAATTCCATCAGCCTCGATTATTAACATAAGCTCCTTACACATGAAATCAGCAATGTAGTTTAACACAGGCCTTTGACGTCTAAACGTGAATCCAAGAATCTTACCAGCACGAAGGACATATTTCCAAAGGCAAGCTTTTGCTTTGGTCATTTGCTTCCGATTCTCCTGAGCAAATAGCTTAAGTCTTTTGTTGTAACCGAAGTTATTGGATTTATTCGCTTTCATTTCCTCCCCCTTTCTCACCCTCCAGAGGGGGAAACCAATACTGAAATTTAGATTTCAAACCTTACTCGTTGGCAAGGAAAACCCATAGATTGTCTTGTACAATTTGATCGCATACGAGTCTGTGAGACTGGAAATGAAATCTGTGTTGACCAACAGTAGTTCATAGACGGTTTTTTGCTTTCTCAGCTTGCTTTGGATGGCTTGCGGTAGCAGCCTGAAAACCGATTTCATACGTGGTGTATGGGCGTCTTCATCATAGTACTTTGTGTAAGAAGCCATGCAAAATGATTCCATCAGCTTACCAATCACCTCAAAACCTCCGGCTTCACGTTCCAGCACTTGTTTGGAGCGGTAGATTTTTTCAATGGACAAAGAAGCGATTTTATTGAGAGCTTCACCTGCCGGAATATGTTCGGTCAAAGCTCCGTCAAACTCCCCGGTCAGAATCGCTTCATCCTGCTCTAGAAAAAGGGTAACACACTGCTGAATGAGCTGAGAAATAGCCAATGCTCGTAAAAGCCCTAGTTTCTGGTTGACATCATCGGATCGCTCCAGTTTTTGCTCATCATAGTTTTCTCCAATGATAGCTGCCATCAGATCCCTTGTTTGCTCATAAGGAACCAATCCCAGGCGGCATCCATCCTCCAGGTCTATGATGTTGTAGCAGATATCATCAGCAGCCTCTACCAAAAAAGTGAGCGGGTGTCTGGCCCACGATTCATCACCTAGTTGCTTTAGACCCATGGTCTGTGCTAATTCAGAAAATTGCTCCAGATTACTTCGGTAATAACCATATTTCTTTTGTGACTTTCGGTTCTTATCCCTGGGAGCATGTGAGGACTTTGGATATTTGGTAAATGCTCCCAGAGCGGCAAATGTAAGTCTCAAACCTCCATTGTCGTCATCATTTAAGATCCGAAAGCCTTGAGCATTTCCTTCAAAACTGATCAGGTCTGACCACTCTTTCTGATCCACTAGTTTTTGAAATTCCTGGCCCTTAGGATTATCTGTAAAAAAAGACGAAATAGCCGTTTCTCCAGAGTGTCCGAATGGTGGATTGCCTAAATCATGGGCGAGACTGGCTGCTGCTACGATTCCCCCAAAATCATGAAAAGTATAACCTGCTTCAGCGAGTTGTGGATACTTTTTCAGCAAGTGTTCGCCAACTGCTTTTCCAAGGGAGCGACCCACGCTGGATACTTCCAGACTGTGCGTCAGACGGGTGTGTACAAAATCATCTTCCGGAAGTGGAAACACCTGAGTCTTATCTTGAAGTTTTCTGAAGGGATGGGAAAAAATCAGGCGATCATAGTCTTGCTCAAATCTACTCCGGCTGTCATTGGCCACTACTGCCTCACTCTTATCTCCGAATCGCTTAGGTGAAAGTAATTGTATCCAGTTCATTCTATTCAGCGAATTTGTCCGCAAGTTAACCCCCTCAGATTAATCTGGGGTAAAAAGTATCAAATCAGCGGTATCATTTAAATTCTTTAGTTTTAAAATTTTTGAACCTAACCATTAGTAACAATGAAAAGAACACAACTTGTTGTTTTGCTATTTTTTATCCTTTCCCGAATCGAGGCTCAGCAAACGCTATTCCAACTCAAAAAAACACTTGGTGAAGACTACAATGATTACACTATCAGTCATGTGAGATACCAGGAAGATAATAATCAGGTAACCCTTTATGGCGTCAACTGGGAAAGGGGCTGGCTAAACGAGAAGAAAGAGTCTGAAGGAGGAAAGAAACTTGAATTTATACAAGGTGTGGGGATTCGGGGAGAGGAGGTTTCACAGCCGATTCTTACAGTACTGACTTTGGATGCTCAGGGGACCGTAACAGACAAAGTGGAAAGGCCCATTCATCTATCCGGAGTTTTTGATGAGATACCTGCTGATGCTTCATATGTAATCAATGACTATGAATCCTTGCAGAAATGGATCGATAGTGACGAGACTACTCAACTAACTGACTTACGAACTGAATTTCCTGAAGCGTTTCCTGTTGAAAAGGAAGATTATCAGACAGTAGAACTAGCACCGTCATATGGTGGCAATTTGAAAAAGCAGATAACCGAGCACAAATACAATAGTTGGTCAGGTAATTACAAAGCTGAAAAGCAGGGCTGGCAGACTGTCAGTTTTGAAAAAGCCACTAGCAAAGAATATGGTTCTGAAGAGTATTTCTTTGACAGTGAAAGAGAACAGATTCTCTTTCCATTGAAAGCTCAACTGGGGGATCGATTGAGTCCTTATTTCAATAAACAGATCTATCTAATAGATGCAAACGGAGACGTTTTAAACAGCACGTCAATAGAGCTGGAGCAGCCTAAGGATTTGAAGTTTGTTGGGGGATTTGGAGAGGGCCAAACATTCACCGAAGGTGCTATACTCATCTACGGACGAGCTCAACTAGGCAAGAAGAAAAATGATCAGGACCTGACCAGACACTATGCTGTTTTACTGGATGGGTCCGGTTCGGTGAAGTATCAGACTGAATTTAGTCTGGGAGTGGATAAGCAGTTCATCCAATTCTACACTTCGTTTAGACAGGGTGATCAATTCTATGTGTTTGGCCGCTTACTCGGTAAGGACAACTCTGCACATGTAGTTATCAAATTCGATCAAAATGGTTTTGTAGAGACCACTAAATACAACTATCAGCAAATGGTAGATATGCTCAAGGGAGACTCAGACCCAGCCTTGAGACTATTCATTAGCAGAGGTTTTGCGCCTTATTTGACCACAAGTCTGCCTGATGGCAGTACCTTGATTGCTGGGGAGACCTATGAGGAAGAAAAAGAAACTTTGCCACCCGCCGAAGGTCAAGCTTTTGGGGAAGTAAAAATCCATCGATACCACCTAAGCAGAATCTTTTTGGTTTTTGATCCGACAGGCAAGTGGGTAGGCTATTACTCAAAAAGACGACCGGAAGAAAAATCTGAAAAACCAGCGTCTATGGAGCTTGCATTTGTTTCCGACTCCAGGGTCTACCTACATGATAGTGCCAAGCGCAAAATGTTGGTCCTGGATTTGAGTAAAGAGATGGTTGAGGAGATTGATTCGGTTGAGAAAACCTTCTCAGACAAGGAGGGTCAAGCGGTTTTGGTCAATGACTGGAATGCTACGGAAGAAGGTCGTATAGTTGATGTAAAAGTATTGGCTTATTGAGGTAGTAAGCTACAGCTACATGATGGATGGGATCTGAACTCTCTACATAGTGATTTGGACGAGAGTTACCAAGTCCCGTTCATCTTGTTAAACGAATTTGGATTTAGGTTAAACACCTTGTAGTGATATTTTTTTGAGAAAAACATCGCATCAAATTGATCGATTGCTCACACGACCTACGTACCCATTGATGCGATGTTTATCCCTGTATAGTAGGAGGTTAGGTAATTCACCTAAAGACAGGAAAAGAGGATCTGGTAAATTCGAAGTTCATTAATACCAGCCATTTTTTATGTTTAGTTCACTCAGTAGATTTAAAGATCGAGTAGCAAGTCAAAGAACACAACAAGACTATTTAAAAGATGCCATAGACAAGGCGTGGGCCCACATAGAGTTTGAGCCAGATGGCAAGATTTTAGGTGCCAATACTATTTTTTTGCAAACGATGGGTTATACCAATGAAGAAATCATCGGTAAACATCATCGGATGTTTTGTGACAAGCAGCATGTCCAGTCCAAAGAGTATCAGGATTTTTGGAAAAATCTGGCTGCAGGTCAGTCCCTATCGGATGAATTCCCGCGAGTAGCCAAAGATGGTGCTGTGATTTGGCTCAATGCTTCGTACACGCCTGTGGTCAACATAGAAGGTCAGGTGGTGAAGGTGATTAAGATCGCTTCAAACATTACTGAAATGGTCCGAACAAGAAATCAGGCGACCTGGGTCAAAAATGCAGTAGATACTGGTTGGAGCATGATCGAATTTACTACTGAAGGAGTCATTTTAGGTGCGAACGATAATTTTTTAAACACATTCGGATACGAAGAGCATGAAATTCTTGGCAAACATCACCGGATGTTTTGTGACGTGGACTATGCGCGCAGTGAGGAATATTCAAGTTTTTGGAAAAATCTGGCTGCTGGTCAGGTTTCTACGGACTCCTTCAAAAGATTGACCAAGGCTGGAGATGAAAAATACATTTATGCCTCTTACACCCCAGTAAAAGGTAGAACTGGTGAGGTGGTAAAGGTGATCAAAATAGCATCAGATATTACTGAAGCAGTAAAAAGCCGGCAGAAATTATCTCAGCTGATGGAGCAGGTAAAGCTACTCAGCGGCACAGTGACCCACTCCTCCAAAGACCTCAGCGGTCGTTCCGTGGCTATGAATTCGTCTGTTGCCGAGATGTCTTCTGCTATCGAGCAGATTGCAGAAGGTAGTCAGGATCAACGTCTGCAATTAGAGGAGATTTCACAGTTTCTGATAAACCTTCGCGAAACCTCTACGGATACAGCAGACCGGACACGTGAGATCAAAGAGGCGGCAGAGTCGGGTGTGTCAGAGGCTAAGAATGGGAAAATAAAGCTGCAATCACTCGTAGAAAGCATGCACGGCATTTCGGGCAATAGTGATATTGTCACAGAGTCTATTGCGCAGATGATCCAGAAGTCACACGAGATAGCAGGAACTCTCAGTGTTATTACAGAAATTGCCTCAGAGACTAACATGCTGTCATTAAATGCCGGAATCCAGGCGGCCAGAGCAGGAGCTGCCGGTAAAAGCTTCGCTGTGGTGGCAGAGGAAATCAGGAAGCTAGCAGAAAACTCCAGATTAAGAGTGGATGAAATACGAAAAGTCATTACCGACACGCAATCGGAAGTGAAAAAGGCGGATGAAGCCATTCGGACCATGAGTGTAAGCGTCAAGGCCGGTGAGGAAATATCCCATCAAGCTGAGGAGGCCTTTGAGCGATTGGAAAAAAGCACAACCAATACACTAGAGAAGTCACAGGCCATCGAAGAGTCAGCTGAATTTCAAAACACTTCGATCAACAAGATCGTGGAGGCAGTAGAGCGAATAGTGGTAGTTTCAGAAGAAACGGCCACTGGATCTGAGCAATTAGCTACCTCATCTTCTGATGTGAAAGTGTCTATGGAAGTGGTGGAGCAAACAAGTAGAGATTTGCTGGAGCAAGCTGAAGAGCTGGAGAAACTCATTGAGCAGGAATAACCTATCTGCGTAATAGCAAAGGATCTTGCTTGAGTAGTTCTGCCAGGGTACGGTAGAGCGCATAGTTATGTGTGGAGAATTCTTTGGGGCGCTCGAAGAAATTCTCAACAGCCACTGCGAAGAATTCGGCGTGGTTGGTGGAGGCATATTCTCTAAAAAAGGAAGAGCGACCCGAGCGAATTTCTTCCATCTCCCGGATGGCCAATTCCTGCCATATCTTAATTGGTCCATCTTCCATAAAGCCAAACTCATCGTTCATGATGATGTTTTCCAACTGGAGTGCGTGAGCCATTTCGTGAAGACCCAGGTTGAGGCCTTCATCCTCGGCATATCCTTCCACAAAGTGTTTCCAGGAGATCACGATCACACCCATTGCTGGATTGACCTCTCCCTTGTGATAGCGCTGATCAGCATTACTCCAAAACTGATCAGGATAAACAATGATCCGTTCGAAATGTGCCAGGAACACATCGTCAAATCCAAAGGCTATCTGAACAGCACATGCCGAAATGAGTACCTCCATTTCTGAAGATACTTCAGACATTTGTCTGGGGACAAATTCGGTTAACCTTTGGAAGCGCTTTACCCGGTAGGCAAAAATGCGTTGAGATCGAGGTGGTAATGATCGATAGTAGGCAAAATGCTTTTGCAGCGAATACAACTCGCTTTTCGTAAGCGGAGGACGAATTCCTTCTGACGCCAAATATTGTTGGAAGGTATGTGACCGATAAATCACTACTCCAAAAACTGTGGCTACAATCAGAAGAAACCAAACCACTTACAACTGCTTTAGCAAAGTCTTGATGTTGACCTTTTCGTCCAGGGTTTTGATGAGCTCTGGGATAGAAACGCGTTGCTGCTCCATGCTATCCCGCTCCCGAATCGTCACCGTGTTGTCTTCCAGTGTTTGGTGATCCACAGTCACACAATATGGAGTACCAATGGCATCTTGTCTTCTGTAGCGCTTACCGATTGCATCTTTTGCGTCGTACTGGGCATTGAAGTCTAGCTTGATTTCCTTCATGATCTCTTCCGCTTTTTCAGGTAGCCCATCTTTATTCAGCAAAGGAAGTACAGCTACTTTTACGGGAGCTAGTGCTGGTGGTATTTTGAGTACAGTACGCTCACTTCCGTCTTCCAGTTGCTCCTCTGTATAAGAAGAGGACATCACGGCTAGAAACATTCTGTCCAGTCCGATAGAGGTTTCCAGTACATAAGGTACGTAGCTCTCATTCAGGTCATTGTCAAAGAACTGAAGCTTCTTGCCGGAGTGTTTTTCATGTGCGCTCAGGTCAAAGTCCGTTCGGGAATGAATTCCTTCCAGTTCTTTGAAACCCATCGGGAAATTGAATTCTATATCGCAAGCAGCATTCGCGTAATGAGCCAGGTTGAGGTGATCATGAAAACGGTAATTTTCTTCACCCAATCCAAGGGCTTTGTGCCATTTGATGCGCTTTTCTTTCCAGGTTTCGTACCATTCCATTTCTGTGCCCGGTTTGATAAAGAATTGCATCTCCATTTGTTCGAATTCTCGCATACGGAAGATGAACTGACGTGCGATGATCTCATTACGGAATGCCTTACCAATCTGGGCGATACCAAATGGGAGACGCATACGGCTGGTTTTTTGCACATTCAGGTAATTCACAAAAATTCCCTGAGCAGTTTCTGGCCGCAAGTAGATTTTTCCTGATTCATCCGCCACAGAACCTAATTCGGTGCTGAACATCAGGTTGAACTGACGCACATCAGTCCAGTTTCTGGAGCCAGATACCGGATCTGCTATGTCCAGGTCTACGATCAGTTGCTTCAAAGCTGCCAGGTCGCCTGCTTCTATAGCAGTTTTCATCCGGTTTTCAATCTCCTCGATCTGCCCCTGATATTTAAGCACCCGATCGTTGGTGGAAACAAACTGCTCTTTATCGAAAGAATCTCCAAACCGCTTTTCTGCTTTGGTGACCTCCTTATCGATCTTGCCTTGAACTTTGGCGATGGCATCTTCAATCAATACGTCTGCGCGGTAACGCTTCTTAGAGTCTTTATTGTCAATCAATGGATCATTGAAAGCATCTACGTGTCCTGATGCTTTCCAGGTAGTCGGGTGCATGAAGATCGCCGCGTCGATTCCCACAATGTTTTCATTGAGACGAACCATTGCTTTCCACCAGTATTCTTTGATATTGTTTTTCAACTCAGAGCCATAGGGACCGTAATCGTAGGTTGCTCCCAGACCATCGTAAATCTCACTGGAAGGATAGATAAAACCGTACTCCTTGCAATGTGAGGCTATATTTTTAAGTGTGATATTGTCGCCAGAATTTGCCATAGCCGCAAAGATAAAATTTTGAGCATCTTTTGACCATTTTTTTAATTGATGAGTTTCGAACCATGAATGATTCTCAGAATTATTTATAACTCATCTGTGTAAATTCTGTAAACATCTGTATTTGCCAAATATGACTTCTCGTAAATCCTCGTTTTTGAACTCTGGGACAATTCTGCCAGATCTTGGAAAATCATGCAATCTATCTATTGCTTCGAACACATTGTTGCCAAACTCTTGTACATATCTTACTGAATCTTGTGCGATGTAGTCTGTAATGGAGTCAAGATCATCCCATGCGGACTCTGCAAATCTTATTTCGACCATTTGGACTTGAATAAGTCTTTCGCTTGTTGTAGAGGCATCGATTTCCCCTCTTCCACATCATTTAACCCCTTCTCCACCTTATCAATGAAAAGCAGTTTGTCGATTAATTCTTCTGGTAGAAAACTCATTTGGAAGTTGATTCAATGTTTCTATTACCTGACCCTTTTTCATACTTTCAAATTTAGTCAAATCAATTATCAAACTTTAACTGCACTTCATTCAGGCTTTTGATGGAGCCAACCACCGTGACGATATCCTTCAGCCTCAGCCGTGTGTACCCATGAGTGATAATACTCTGCCCACCACGAATAATAGATAGAATGATCACATCGCCGGGTAGACGTAAATCTCGTAGCGTAAGTCCATGGATATCCGGGTTGAGAATTTCGATATCTCGAGAATCCTGACCTTTTTCCATGCCCAGCAAGAGAGAAGTAGCCTGCGGTGATCTCACGAAGTGATCCAGTAAACTCACCATCGCAGTGGAAGGATCTACCACCTTGGCATCCAGTGCCAGAAATTTGTCATAATTGAACCGGTGATTGAGCCTGACTATCACATCACGTGTGCCGAAGTGATGATAAGCGGTCTCACAGATGAGTAAATTTTCTTCATCCGAGAGCATGGTGACTATAGCTTCCGTCTTATCGGCATGCATCGAGTCAAACTCCTCTTTGCTGAAATCTTTGATTCCATAGGTCATTTTGATACCTTTTGGTTCGTCGATACTGCCCTCAGGCAGCTTGGTAGCAATTTGTACTTCCCATCCATTTTCTATTAGCTGCTTCGCTAGGGCTACCGATTGGCTCTCAAAACCAAAAATGATGGCATCTCTGATTCCGTCAAATTCAGGAGTTTGGGCTTTGCTCCGATCTTCACCCAACTTATAAATGGCCCATTTGAATAACGGGGGTCCAATGAATTGATTGAGCACAATGACGGCAATGATCACTGTGGCAAATTCATCGCCCCAGCTTGGAAACTCATCAGCGATCACAGTTGCTAATCCAAGACCTACACCAGCCTGGGTGACATAAGGCATCCATCCCAGATGATTTTGTTTCATCGGGTCACCAGCCATGATTCCGCCAGCATAGGCACCTATAATCATCGTGATGATCCGAATGGCAAAAAGAATCAACGCCACGCCGATGACCGAACCGATGACATTGACTGCTAATGTCGCACCTGTTAGGGTGAAAAAGGCTATGTATATGGGAGTGCCGGTTTTTTCCAGAATGTTCAGAAACTCTGGTCGGTATTTTGTGTAATTGGTGACATAAAAGCTCGCCAGAATCGACATCAGCAAAGGCTCCAAGTGGAGGCTGTGAGCAAAGGCGATCAGCGTTATTTCCTTTAGCGCATGGGACAACAGGTAGCTGCTAAAGCCTACAAACAAAACCAATACAGTCTTGCCTGGACGAATGATCTTGAAAGAGAGCACCAACTTGAGCAACTGACCAAAAAAGAAGATCCCCAAAAGGAAAGACAAGATCAGCTCTACAATAATGATCACTATACTTATCGCATTGAACTCATCACCACTGATCATGGATTCACCCAGCGCCAGGCAAATAGAGAACAGGATAATCACCAAAAAATCCTTAACCACAGTCACTCCCATCACGGTCTGAACAAACGGCCCCTTCGCTCGGAGTTCGTTGATCACAGCAATAGCAGATGCTGGTGAGCGAGCTACGAATATGGCAGCTGTAATAGTAGAAATGCTAATTTTAGCTGGCGTGCTCATCTCCGCCATGTAGGGAATGTAGCTTGCACAGAAGTATACGGCTATAGATCCGAATACAAAGGTGATGACCAGCTGTCCAAACGTGTTCCATTTGATGCTCTTGAACCGACTTCTCAACTCCCGTAGATATAGCTCGGCACCTGCAGCAAAAGCTATAAAGGCCAGGGCTATTTCATTGATGAACTGAAGGTGGTCTTTCGCTGATGCAGGAATTAGTCCAATCAGGTGAGGGCCAGAAATAATTCCTGTAAAGATCAATCCAGTGATCAGTGGTAATCGTATTTTCTGAAACGACTTGGCGATTTGATTGGATGCCAGGGCTATAATCAGAAATCCCGCCAGCAAGCCAATGAGTTCTTTGTATGTAGATAGAAATGTTACCAAGCTGACTGTTTTAGCTGAAATAGTTGGTTTTAACAACAGGCATTTTAATTGCCCGTTATCTTAATGAATCCAAAAATTAAACTGTTTTGTGAAATGAGGCACTAGGTTTTTGATCTAATCTTAAGAATTAACTACTAAAAACCTCTAGAGAAACTCTTTTGAATCTATGAAAATAACCAATAAGTACATGAAATATGTGGCTGGTCTAGTAGTTGTTTTACTTCTTAGCTGCAATACCGTGGCATCTAACTCCGAAGGGGGTAAGCCAGTCTCTCATGAGATCTTTGATTCTTTGCTGAAGAAATATGTGAATGAGCAGGGGTTTGTAGACTATAAGGGCTTCCAGGCTGAGCGGTCAAAACTACAGCAATACCTCGATTTACTTCAGAGTACCTCCCCGGGATCTGACTGGTCACGTGAAGAAGAAATCGCCTATTGGATCAATGTCTACAATGCGTTTACCATCGAACTGATTCTGAAACACTATCCGCTTGAAAGTATCAAGGATATCGGTAGCACCATTCAAATACCATTTGTAAACACTCCATGGGATATCAAGTTCATCGAAATCGGTGGAGAGGCCTATGATCTCAACAACGTAGAGCACGGCATCTTGAGGAAAAAATGGACAGAACCACGTATTCACTTTGCAGTAAACTGTGCGTCTTATTCTTGTCCGGTGCTCAGAGGCGAGGCTTATACGGCTGACAAGTTAGAATCCCAGCTAGATGATCAGGCCAAAAGATTTATCAACACAGATATAAGAAACGACATCACTAAAAAAGAAGCCAGACTCTCCAAAATTTTTGATTGGTATGGTGGTGATTTCAAAAAAGTAATGCCCATCAAAGACTTCATCAATCAATATGCCGACGTGCAAATGACTGAGCAAACGGAGATTTCTTACAAAGAGTACATCTGGACTCTAAACGAACAATAGTCATAAGGAGGGGAACAAACATCAAGTGTAGGAAATCAGTTAACCAAATGTACTTCAAGCAATAACGTACATCTGACGGATAATCATGTCAGTGGAAATAAGGCAAACGATGGGCTTTGACTCCCGTTAGATTGTTAGTTTTGTAGAACAACATTACCCCAAATACAAATGATTGAAACAATGACTGAGAGTCCGCAGACATCACAGCGGGCGGAGAATCAGCGGATGATCGCTGATATGATCCGGGAGTTCGGTAAGCATGAGATCGAACCACACAAGATGGATTGGGATGAATCCCAGGAATTCCCCGTTCATGTATTCAAAAAATTAGGAGAGCTTGGATTGATGGGCGTTTTAGTCCCCCAAGAGTACGGTGGATCTGGATTCGGTTACCACGAATACGTTACAGCCATTATCGAGTTGGCTAGAATGGATGGCTCCATAGGACTGTCCATGGCAGCACATAATAGTTTATGCACCGGGCACATCCTCCAGCATGCTAATGAGTCCCAAAAAGCGAAGTACTTACCCAAACTAGCCACTGCGGAGTGGATCGGAGCCTGGGGATTGACTGAGCCCAATACCGGATCAGACGCTGGCAACATGAAAACCACGGCAGTAAAAGAAGGCAATGAATGGGTGATCAATGGTGCAAAGAACTTCATTACCCATGGTATTTCAGGAGATGTAGCCGTAGTAATCGCTCGTACGGGAGAGCCCGGAAAATCACGTAATGCCTCAGCATTTATTGTAGAGCGTAGCACTCCTGGTTTTTCTGGAGGCAGAAAAGAAAATAAATTGGGAATGCGCTGCTCGGAAACCGGAGAAATGATCTTCGACAACTGTCGAATTCCAGAAGAAAACCTGATTGGAGAAGTAGGTGACGGTTTTGTGCAGTCTTTAAAAGTTCTGGATGGCGGACGTATTTCCATTGCGGCTTTAGGTTGTGGTATTGCGCAGGGAGCATTCGATGTGGCCGTGCAGTATTCCAAAGAGCGCGAACAGTTTGGTAAACCAATTAGTTCTTTCCAGGGTATTTCGTTTAAACTGGCCGATATGGCTACTAAGCTGGAAGCAGCGAAATTGCTGACCTATCAAGCTGCGGATTTAAAAATGCAGGGTAAGCCCATGACCAAAGAGTCTGCCATGGCGAAGTATTATTCTTCTGAGATTGCAGTGGAGCTGAGTAATGAGGCGGTACAGATTTTTGGTGGATATGGCTATACTAAAGACTATCCGGCGGAGAAATATTACCGAGATGCCAAACTGTGTACCATTGGTGAAGGCACTTCAGAGATTCAAAAATTGGTGATTTCCCGAGAAGTATTGAAATAAATGTTTGGGAGGAACAAATTTTCCATTAATTTTGCAGGCTCAAATACGAAATAACATGATTGTAGTAAACGTAAAAGAAAACGAGTCAATCGATAAGGCGCTCAAAAGATTCAAAAAGAAATTCGAGAAAACCGGAGTTCTTAGAGAATTGAGAGGCAGAACTTATTTCACTAAGCCATCTGTAAAGAGAAGAACTGAAGTGATCAAGGCTGCCTATCGTCAGCACATGCAAGAGCAGGAAAATAAGTAATCCCAACTCTAGGGAATTATCATATGAAATTAGTAAGTTAGTATTTACCCTGTTCAGGGTAGATGCTGACTTATGATTGACTCCTTCCTAAAATACCTTCGATACGAAAAGCGATATAGTGAGCACACGCTCACCGCGTACGAAAAGGATTTAGAGCAATTCACTCATTTTTTAGCAGACACTTTTGAAATGGAGGACACCCATGAGGTGAAACATCCCCATTTGAGAAGTTGGATCGTGGAGCTGATGGAAGCTGGTATAGCTCCAGGTAGCATCAATAGAAAGATTGCTACGCTCAAATCGTATTACAAATTTCTTCTTGGCAGAGAGTATATCAGCACCAACCCCACAGGTAGGCTAAAACCACTTAAATCGGAAAAGCGATTGCCATCGTTTGTTCGCGAGAACGAAATGGTCACCCTTTTGGATCAGGTGCAGTTTAGCGAAGACTTTTATGGTCAGAGAGATCGCCTGATTCTGGAGCTCCTTTATGCCACCGGCATGCGACTTTCAGAATTAATCAATCTTAAAGATCTGGATATCAACGAATACCAGAGTTCCATCAAAGTTTTAGGAAAAAGAAATAAAGAAAGGCTTATACCAACGTCCGATTTTCTCGTTAAACTACTTAGAAGTTATCGGGAAATGCGGGCCGAAACATTCGGCAAAACGGAGTTCCTACTGGTAACAGATAATGGTGATAAGTTATACCCAATGATGGTCTACAGAACAGTTAAGAAATACCTCGAGCAAGTCACTACCATCAGTAAAAAAAGCCCTCACGTATTGAGGCACACATTTGCAACTCACTTATTGAACAAAGGTGCGGAGTTAAACGCAGTGAAGGATCTGCTTGGTCATACGAGCCTGGCAGCTACCCAGGTTTACACGCACAATTCTATGGAGAAGCTGAAGTCGGTTTTCGATCAGGCCCATCCAAAAGCATAAATGGTTAAACCTTTAAATTAAAAGAATCATGAAATTACAAATGCATTCTATCCACTTCGACGCTGACCACAAGCTGGTCGATTTTATCCAAAGAAAAGCTGATAAGCTAGATACCTTCTATGATAGAATTATCGACGGAGAAGTTTTCATGAGACTAGAAAAGGATGATGATAGAGAGAACAAACTTCTGGAGATCAAACTCAACATTCCAGGAGGACAACTTTTTGCAAAGGAGAAATCCAAGTCTTTTGAGGCTGCAGCAGATGAAGCCGTGGAGTCTTTAAGAAGACAACTAAAAAAGCACAAAGAAAAGCTTTATGCACATAATTAATATAAGCACTACTTGTCAAAGGAAACCCTGATTAGCCCAGCTAATCAGGGTTTTTTTGCGGTTTCACGTGATTGGGAAACCAAAAATCGACCAAAATCAACCGGTTATCTAATAACCAGCAAAATTAGTAAATTATTCCTCACTTTTGTTCCAGATACTATTGGTTAGGGTATCAGCGGTGACTAGATGGTATAATCAACCATCAACCTATGGCCGTCTCTGAGGCGAGAGACGGCTTTTTTAATGTCTTGAGGTAAATTTAGATATGTCTAAAAATTAAATAAGATTTGTATAATAAATAATTCCGTCTAATTTTGATGTTAAGTTTAACTAAGCATCAATATGTTGATTTTGAGGGGTGTGTTGTTTTTTTTGGTCGTTATCAGCTTCTTGCCGGTGATTGCGCAGGTTAGTGGTGTGATCTACCATAAAGGAGAATCAATTCCTGGAGCCACCATTCAAATCATAGATTCTGATATAGGAACAGTCTCGGGTATCGATGGCAAATTCGAAATTGAGCGACTCCCGCGGACACCGGCCACATTACTCATTAGATCCGTCGGTTTTAAGCAAAAGCGACTGGAAGTAACGAATGGAGCGTTTTATGAGGTATCACTTGAGTCAAGTGAATTGGGTTTGGATGCAGTGGTGGTTACAGGCACCATGACACCCACGATGATCACCGCCTCTCCGGTGAAGGTAGAGGTGATTAGCTCAGAACATCTCAATACCTATCTTCCTGCTGCTGCTTCGAGTATTATGGAAGGGGTCAAATTGATCAACGGTGTGCAGGAGGTAGTGGCATGCGGAGTTTGCTTTACCAACAGTATCAGTATCAATGGATTGCCGGGCCCATATACAGCTGTTTTGATTGATGGTAGCCCCATGTTTGGCAACCTCGCTTCTGTGTATGGATTGAATGGCATTCCAAATCAGGTGATTGATCGCTTTGAAGTAATCAAAGGACCGAACTCGACACTTTACGGATCAGAGGCCATGGCAGGTGTTATTAATATCATTACTAAAGATCCGGCCAACCAACCTAAATTTTCTATCGACCTCATGGGCACTACTCATCTGGAAAGCTTTGGAAATATTGGAGTGTCCTCGTCAGGGAATAAATGGGAAGGGTTTACAGGTTTGAATTATGCCATCATCGGTGATTTCGATGATGAAAATGAAGATGGATTTAGTGATTTGGCCAATCTGGATCGATACTCTTTGTTTTCCAAATGGAGCATGGAGCGTGCGAATGGCAAGCAATTGACTGTCGCTGGAAAGTTGTATTATGAAGACCGACGAAATGGAGTGGAGAAGTATTTGCAAGACAGAAACTATCGGAACCTCCGAGGAAGTGATTCTATTTATGGAGAAAGTATCTACACCTACAGGGCAGAACTATTCGGTACCTACGAGTTACCAACCTCCGAAAACCTAAAAATGGATTATTCAGCCAGCCACCACATTCAGGATAGCTATTATGGAGCAGATCATTATGAGGCAGAGCAAACCATTGCTTACACCAACCTGGTGTGGAACAAGCAGCTGGTTAATCACACCTTAGTTGGTGGATTGACCAATCGATTTCAACTGTATGACGATAACACAGTGGCTACAGAGATTGAGTCCAGTGGACTAATCAATAATAATCCAGACAATCAGTGGATACCAGGTGTTTTTGTTCAAGATGAAATGGAATTAAACGAATGGTTCAGCTTGCTGGCAGGACTCCGATTAGACCATTATTCTTCCCATGGGTTCATTCCATCACCTCGACTTTCCACGAAAATGAAGTTAGGTGACTGGACCACTTTGAGAAGTAATTTTGGTACTGGTTTTCGGGTGGTTAATCTGTTTACGGAGGACCATGCATTTGTAACTGGCCAGCGCGAAGTTCAGATCACTGAGCAGCTGAAACCAGAGCGATCTGTTAACGGGTCATTAAATCTGAATCATGTTTTTACGATTGGCAACAGTCAGGGCATGCTGGATGTAGATGCGTACTATTCGTATTTCTACAATAAAATTATCCCAGACTATGAGCAGCCAGCTTTTATCATTTACGACAATTCTTCAGGTTATGCTGTCTCTAAAGGACTGGGGTTTAATTGGAATCAGGAGTTCGCTTTTCCCTTGTCGTACTCCATTGGTGGAAATCTTCAAAGAGTGACAGAAACCGAAGAAGGCATCACTAGAAATGTAGAGTTTGCGGCCAATTGGAGTGGGGTCATCACTGCTAATTACAATTGGAAGCAACCGAAAATGACTATCGGCTATACCTTACGAGTCACTGGGCCGATGGCACTACCCGAAGTGTATGACCTGAATGAAGCAGGAGAGCCTATCAGCTCACCACGGCCAATTCAATCAGAACCTTTTGCCTTTCAGAATATTCAATTGACGAAACAGTTTTCGAATCAGCTGAGTGTCTATGCCGGGGTGCAGAACCTGTTTAATTATGTTCAGAATGAGTCACCACTGGTTGGGTTCAACGACCCCAATAACCCCATTGGTTTCAGCCCTTATTTCGACACCTCATATGCTTATTCACCGATCCATGGCAGAGAGTTTTACCTGGGCGTGAAATGGCAGATTGATTGATTTGGATCGAAATCAAATCTCAAGTTGTCAAGATTTTGAAGTAGATACTGAGATTCCATGCGGATCAAGTTCAGCATGACACTTGCTATTGTATTTCGAATAAAAACACATTTCGTCATACTGAACTTATTTCAGTATCTAACTTGACAAATTGGGATCAGCACAACCTACTCCTCAAAAGCCCAGTCAATGCCTGTTTTCATATCTTTAACAATTACTCCCTGGGACTTAAGCAATGCTCTGAGTTCATCTACCTTGTCATAATTCTTGGCTTCTTTGGCATCTTTATAGTCTTTCAGGATGACCTCAAGCAGATTCTCTGAGGACAAGCTTGATTCTAGTTTTAATCCTAGAATATCTTCCGCGAAAGAAATAAAGGTAGATTTCATACGCTCAAAAGTCTCTTGACCGATCTCTTCAAATTTGAGTTGACCGGCCTGAATGGAATTCACCTTCTTTACCAGGTTAAACAGGTGTCCGATGGTAAGTGCGGTGTTGAAATCGTCGTTCATGGCATGATAGCAGTTGTCACAGATTTTATTGATCTGATCCGCCTGCTTCTGATTGATTTCCGCCTGTATCCCTTCTGGAAATTTATAATTTTTAATCAGTCGCAATCCATTGGCCAATTTCATGTAGCCTTTTTGAGCAGCGTTCAATGCTTCATTAGAAAAGTCCAGAGTGCTGGCATAATGCGACTGCAGCATGAAAAAGCGGATGGTCATTGGGCTGAAGCCTCTTTCTAGTAATTCATGATTTCCGGAGATCAACTGATGTGGCAAGAAGGAGTTGCCTAGCGACTTACTCATCTTAGTGCCGTTTACGGTCAGCATATTGGTATGCATCCAGTATTTGGCTCCTTCTTTTCCTTTGGAGCCGGCATTCTGAGCAATCTCACATTCGTGGTGCGGGAATTTCAAGTCCATACCACCACCATGGATGTCAAACTCTTCACCCAGATATTTGGTACTCATCACAGAGCACTCCAGGTGCCAACCCGGGAAGCCGTCACTCCATTTGGTCTTCCAGCGCATGATGTGTTCTGGCGCGGCTTTTTTCCATAGGGCAAAGTCTAAAGGATTTCGTTTATCTGAGCTTCCATCTAGTTCACGAGTCTGATTCAGAAGATCTTCTGTCTTACGACCACTCAGTTTACCATAGTCAAACTTATCGCTGTATTTATTGATGTCGAAATACACAGACCCGTTGGATTCATAAGCGTATCCATTGTCTACCAGCTCCTGGATCATGTCCAGCTGCTCCATCAAATGACCTGTAGCTGTGGGCTCAATATCCGGAGGCAACAGGTTAAAGGTCTCCATCACTTTGTGGAAGTCATTGGTGTACTTCTGTACAATCTCCATTGGTTCTAAAGCTTCCAGTTTCGCTTTCTTGGATATTTTGTCCTCACCAGTATCTGACAAGTGACCCACATCTGTGATATTACGCACATAGCGCACTTTATAGCCCAGAAACTGCAGGTATCTGTAAATCACATCAAAAGACATGAAGGTGCGCACATTGCCGAGATGAACATCACTATACACTGTAGGTCCACACACATACATTCCCACATGAGGTGGATTCAGTGGTTCGAATACTTCTTTTTCTCTGGTCAGTGAGTTTACAACTCGGAGTTTTCCGATCATCAGTTCTTTTTTATAAATCCTTAGTTATGACGAACTTGGCTTCAAATAGTTTGTTCAAACCGCAATTTGAATTGACTATTTTTTCTTTTAGCTTTGCATTGCAAATATAGAATTAAGGTTCGAGGGGACGCAAGTCCCCTCTTTTTATTCATAATAAAATGGTTGCAGGAAGGAAGATAGAGGAAGAGGTACATCAAATGGTCGAAGAAATCATCTCGGATGACCCGTCACTCTTTATTGTGAAAGTCATTCTGAAAGGCAACCAGGGGAACCAAAAGCTAATTGTGCTGCTTGATGGGGATGAGGGCATCACCATTGATAAATGCAGCAAGGTGAGTAGAAGACTCTCCGAATGGTTAGAAGAGCAAGATTTGGTAGACGGGAAGTATTTTTTGGAAGTCTCGTCGGCAGGTCTTGATTTTCCACTACAGTCAATCAGACAGTACCGCAAAAACATTGGCAGATCATTGAAAATAGATCTGGAAAACGGTGAGTCTGTGACTGGTGAGTTAAAAGAAGTGAATGAGGATCAGATTAAGTTGGAGGAGAAGCTAAAGAAGGAAGTACTCAATCACGAAGTAAAAGTAAGTGACATTAAAAAATCGATGGTATTAGTTTCATTCAAATAGACAATGGATACTGGAATTTTAATTGATTCGTTTGCGGATTTTGCCAGAGGCAAAAACATTGATCGACCTACTATGATCAGGATTCTGGAGGATGTTTTCAGAACCATGATCCGCAAGAAGTATAAGACTGATGATAACTTTGACATTATCATCAACACCGACAAAGGTGACCTTGAGATCTGGAGATTTAGAGAGATCGTAGATGATAACTCGGAAGATATCTGGGACCATGACAAAATCAGTTTGTCTGAAGCTAGAGAAATAGAGCCCGACTTTGAAATAGGAGAGGAAGTCTCTGAAGAGATTAAGCTAGAAGATTTCGGTAGAAGAGCCGTGATGACGGCCCGACAAACCCTGATTCAAAAAATAAAGGATCTGGAGAAGGATATTCTCTTCCAGAAGTACAAAGACCTTGTTGGTGAAATCATCACTGGTGAAGTGTACCAAACTCTTAGCCGAGAAATTTTGTTGATTGATGCGGAAGGGAATGAGCTGAATTTGCCGAAGGGCGAGCAGATTTCTAAAGACAGATACCGCAAAGGTGACTCTGTACGGGCTATTGTGCACCGTGTGGAGATGGTTAATGGAAACCCAAAAATCATTCTTTCAAGAACCTCACCTACTTTCCTGGAGCGTTTGTTTGAAAGTGAAGTGCCAGAAGTCTACGATGGTTTGATCACGATCAAAAATGTGGTGCGTGAACCAGGTGAGCGAGCTAAGGTGGCTGTAGAATCCTATGATGATCGCATTGATCCGGTTGGAGCATGTGTTGGTATGAAAGGTTCCAGAATTCACTCCATCGTACGTGAGTTGCAGAATGAGAACATTGATGTGATCAACTTCACTGACAACATGGAGCTGTTCATTGCTCGTGCTCTGAGCCCCGCCAAAATCACTAGTATGGTGATAAGTGAGGAAAAAGATCGTGTATCTGTATATCTGAAACCAGATCAGGTATCTTTGGCGATCGGAAAGGGTGGTCAAAACATTAAATTGGCTTCTCGTTTGGTAGGTTTGGAGATCGATGTGTTCAGAGAGTTGGATGAAACTCAAGAAGAAGATGTGGATATCGACGAATTCTCTGATGAAATCGAAAGCTGGGTAATTGATGAATTGAAGAAAATTGGTTTGGATACCGCTAAAAGCGTATTGAAGCTTTCTTTAGAAGAGTTGGTCAGAAGAACTGATTTAGAAGAAGAGACTGTTCAGAACGTACTGAACATCTTCAAACAGGAATTTGAATAATAGGCTAATAATAATATAAGTATTAGTAACAGTAATATATGGCAGAAGAAAAAACGTATAGACTTAGTCAAGTAGCGAGAAAACTCAACGTTGGTCGCGGAACAATCCTCGATTTCCTTTCTGATAAGGGTTTTGAGGTGGATAGTAGTCCGAATTCCAAGATCACACAAGAGCAGTTTTCCTTGCTTTCCAGGGAATTTGCATCTTCTGCCATGGAAAAAGAAGAGGCCTCTGGTTTGACTATTGGTACCAAGCATTCTGATAACATGGTCATCAAGGCCAATGAAGAGCAGGAAAAGTCGTCTGATGATGAAGAAGAGATTCTTATCAAGGACAACAGTGCCAAGCAGAATGCTAAAAAAGAAGAGGCTGAAGATGCCGAAAAGATCATCGGCAGGGCCAAGCTAGAAGGTCCTAAGGTGGTTGGTAAAATAGACCTCAATCCAACAAAGAAAGAAGAGCCTAAAAAGGAGGAGCCAAAGCCGGAAGAGCCTAAGAAAGAAGAGGCTCCAAAAGTTGAAGAAAAGAAGGAAGAGGCGCCCAAAGTAGAGGAAAAACCTAAAGCGGAGGAGAAAAAAGAAGAGCCTAAGGTAGAGGAGAAGAAAGAAGAGCCTAAGAAAGAGGTAGCAGAGGCACCTAAGGCCGAAGAGAAGATAGCTGACGAGCCTAAAAAAGAAGAACCGAAGAAAGAAGAACCTAAAAAGGCTGAAGAGAAGCCTGCTGATCAGAAAATAGAAGCGAAAGCAGACTCACTGAAAGGGCTTACTGTATTGGGCAAAATAGAGCTGCCTGAGAAGAAAAAGGCCAAGCCAGTGGCTAGTTCAGATGAGAACAAGGATCGCAAGAAGAAGCGACCTAGAAAACGAATCAACAGTCCGGGTGACAATCAAAACCGCGGCGGAGGAGGCCGAGGTGGAGATCGACCTAACAGAGGCGGAGGCGGAAGACGCGATACGCGTAAGACCGAGGAGCTTTCTGACAAAGAGATTCAGGATAAAATTAAAGCCACTCTGGCCAAACTCTCTGGAGGTAAAAACACCGGAGGAACTGGAAGAGCCAAGTATCGAAAAGATAAGCGAACCGCTAAAGCAGAGGCCGAAGAAGAAAGGCTGATGCAAGAGCAGGAAGAGGCTAAAAAGCTAAAAGTGACCGAGTACATCTCGGCTAGTGACCTGGCATCCTTGATGGGCGTATCGGTGAATGATGTGATTTCTACATGCATGTCACTGGGTATGTTCGTATCGATCAACCAAAGATTGGATGCAGAGTCCATTACCGTAATTGCCGATGAGTTTGGCTATGAGGTAGAGTTCACCTCTGAAGATGACGAGGTAGAAGTAGAAGAAATCGAGGACAGCCCGGAAGATCTGGAAGATAGAGCTCCGATTGTGACGATCATGGGTCACGTAGACCATGGTAAGACATCACTTCTCGACTTTATTAGAGATTCTAAAGTAACCGAAGGTGAAGCTGGAGGGATCACACAGCACATTGGTGCTTATGATGTGACTACTGAGAATGGCAAACGAATTGCCTTCCTTGATACTCCGGGTCACGAAGCGTTTACGGCGATGCGTGCTCGTGGTGCAAAGATCACAGATATAGCGATTATCGTAGTGGCTGCAGATGATGCGGTGATGCCACAAACCAAAGAGGCGATTAACCACGCTCAGGTAGCTGGAGTACCTATTGTTATTGCGATTAACAAAGTGGATAAGCCAAACGCTAATCCTGATAAAATCAAAGAGGAGCTCTCCGGAATCAATATTTTAGTTGAGGACTGGGGTGGTAAATACCAATGCCAGCACGTTTCTGCAAAAACGGGTGAAGGAATAGATGAGCTGTTGGAGAAGGTATTGCTGGAAGCAGAACTTTTGGAATTGAAAGCTAATGCTGACAAACCGGCAGTTGGTTCGGTGATTGAAGCGACGCTTGATAAAGGTCGTGGATATGTGACTACACTGATGGTACAGGCAGGTACTATGAAAGTTGGAGATGTGGTATTGGCCGGTTCCAACTATGGTAAGGTGAAAGCGATGTTTGATCATCGTGGAAATAAAATGAAAACGGTAGGCCCATCTACACCAGTATTGATGCTTGGTTTGGATGGAGCACCACAGGCCGGTGACCGGTTCAATGTGATGGAGTCTGACCGTGAGGCACGTGAGATTGCCACCAAGCGAGAGCAAATCCAACGTGAACAGTCTATCAGAACCAAGAAACACATTACGCTTGATGAGATTGGTAGACGTTTGGCTATCGGAAGTTTCAAAGAACTTAACGTTATTGTAAAAGGTGACGTGGATGGTTCTATTGAGGCACTTTCTGATTCCTTGCTGAAACTCTCTACTGAAGAAGTTCAGGTAAACATCATTCACAAAGCAGTAGGTCAGATTTCTGAGTCTGACGTATTGTTGGCCTCAGCCTCTGATGCGGTGATCATTGGTTTCCAGGTACGTCCTTCTGCGCAGGCACGAAGAACGGCTGAAAACGAAGAGATCGAGATCAGGTTGTACTCAATCATCTACGATGCGATCAACGATGTGAAAGATGCCATGGAAGGTATGCTAGAGCCAACTACAGAAGAAGTGATCACCGGAAACATAGAAGTTCGAGAAGTCTTTAAAATTTCCAAAGTGGGAACTGTAGCTGGTTGTTACGTGACTGAGGGTACCGTAAAACGCTCCAACAAAGTGCGGTTGATCAGAGATGGTATCGTGGTTTATGAAGGTGAAATCAATCAGTTGAAGCGATTCAAAGAGGATGTAGCTGAAGTGAAGAATGGTTACGAATGTGGTGTATCCATTAAAAATTTCAATGACATCAAAGTTGGAGATATCATTGAAGGGTTCACTGAAAAAGAAGTAAAGAGAACGTTGTAAGAGTTCGATTAACGCATAATTCATCAAAAGCAGGTCTATCTGACCTGCTTTTTTTGTTTCAATAGATTGGTATTGATAAATTCGAGAATCTCACAGTAGACCACTTACCCCATAGCCAGTGACTAGAGTTGCTTTGTTTTTGTATGGTATGATCTTGCTAGCCTCGCCAGCAAAAGCCCAAACCGACCAATACATTTATTACGACCTCAGTGATGCTGTGGATAATGAAGTCATCAAAGGCGTCATCAAAGATCAGAATGGCTTTATCTGGTTTGCTACCGATCAGGGCGTGCTCAAATATGATGGAAAGTCCACACAGCTTTTTCGTGAGGGGTTGCAAAGTGCCTACACGAAGAACTTTCTTACCACTTCTGACAATCGACTGTTGGTCATCAATGACCTGGGTATTCGGGAGATTGTGGAGGAAGATAGCTTGCTATTTGCTCCATTCCAGTGGGGCGGTACTCAGTACAACGAACCTTTGGGTTACCCGAAGAGTATCTTTCAAGATCGAAATGGAAATATTTGGATCGGGGAATACAATGCCTTACTTAGGATCAACAGTGAAGGGTACAAGCGGTTTGAGCTTGGACAGCCCTATCAGTCTATTAGTTACCACCGTACGTTTAGTTTTAAAGAAGATGCATTTGGCACTTTGTGGATAGCTCCATTTAAAGGGTCTTTGCTGAAATATGACCCTGATGCAGATGAAGTGCTACCTGTCGACATCAACCTGCCAGTAACAGAGGTAACCGGTATCAGCGTCCTCAGGGGAGATTATATCTTGATAGGAGGAAAGGAAGGACTGTTTCAGCTAAAGGTGGATAGCGATCAACAAATCCTTTCTGAGCAGTTTTATTCGGAAGTAAAAAATATTTCAGCCCTGCAGTCGGCTCGAGAGCAACTCTTCATCGGTACCTGGGACAGTGGCCTTAAGGTCTTTGATTTTGAACGCAAACGATTTGGATCTATAGAAGAAGTGGACTTTAACGATGTAGTCGACTTTTACTATGACCGCTCGGTACCAGAGATTTGGGTAGTTGGTAGCGAAAATGTTGGATTGATTTCGTTTTCTGTGATTCACTCGTTTCAAAGCGTTGGAAAATCACGAGTAGAGTCTGTGACCAATGTTGGAGATGAAATATACTATTCTATTGGTCAGGAGTTGAAGAAGTTTACCTGGGACAACACTGGCCCTGGGGTTTCCATCATTTCTTCGAAGACCAACTACTTCGATCGTATCCAGGCAGACAGTGGCGCAGTTTGGATAGGTGATAGCTTTGGTGCCATCATGTGCTATGATCTGAAGAATGAAGAATTGTTAAATATCAAGGATAGCACTGGGTCATCTATTAAATATGTGACCATAGATCGACAAGGCAATAAATGGTTTGCCGGGGATAGCGAGCATCTCATTCGAATAGGGAAAGGGCAAAAGAGTATGAAATACTATCCCTTGAAGTCTTCAAACATTGTCCGACAAGCGCCAGATGGGCAAATCTATGTAGGTTGTTGGGGAGCCAATGGGTTATTTCGATTCTTACCATCAGAAGATAAGTTTGATGCAATTACCTTGGAGCTAGATTTTGATTTGGAGGATCAACTTTCGGTTGAAGATATAGCCATTGATCCATCAAATGGATTGTGGCTAGCTACTAATCATGGATTACTTACAGGTAAAGATGGGTCGTTCAAAAGGGTCCGTGTACCTAATCTGGAGGAAGACGTACAGCTAAAAGCCGTGGCTATCAAGGAGGATATTGTATGGATTTCAGGAGACTTTGGGGTGGTGGCATACGATGGTAAGGATGCCATTCTGTTCAACACCAAAAATGGACTTCCATCTAAGCTGCTGAACTGGCGAGGACTGAAGCCCTATAAAGAAGGAGTATTAATCTCATCAGCCAAGGGTCTGGTCATGGCTAAGTCTGATTTGGTGAAGTTCGAAAAGACACCTTCACCAGTGATTTTGAGTATTTCGGTTGATGGGCAGGCAATCACTTCGGAGAGCGATCTGTCGGTAGCTTATAAGGGAGCTTTGCAGGTGGAATATACCACACTGACTTATCCAGGTAAGCAAGTTATCTATCAATCACGTTTGATAGGGTTAAACGACGACTGGTCCGATCCGACCAGCAATAGACAGGTTTCCTATCTGGGGTTTTCTGAGGGAAACTATCAGTTGGAGGTTCGCTCAAGAGAGATCGGTGCACTTTGGAGTGATCCGGTCATTTTGACGTTTACCGTGCCTAAACCCTGGTTCCAAACCTGGTGGGCTTATGTCATGTTTACTGTCGCTACTGTTATAGCGGTAACAGTTGTAGTGAGAGTGTATAACTACAGTCTCATTTTGCAGAAGCGCCGCTTCCGCAAAATCATCGAAGAGCGTACTCAGCAGATCAATGAGCAGAAAAATGAAATCATCAGCCAGAAAAATCACATTATTCAGCAGAAGGAAGAATTGCTTGCAAAAACGGAAGCAGTTCACAAATCACAGCAGGCTTTGACAGAAGCAGACGTTAATTTTCTGCATCTAAAAGAAAAACAGCTCAAAGATCAAATCGAATATCGAGATAAACAGATCACCACACAGTCGCTTAACCTGATCCAGAAAAACGAGGCTTTAAAGTCAGTAAAAGATAAACTGGAAGAATTGATAAAATCTCATCAACGAGTGTCAGGTCAGGATATTAGAAAGGCGTTGAAACTTATCGATGACAGTTTCAAACAAGATAAAGACTGGGATGATTTCAAACTTTATTTTGAGCAGATCTACACAGGATTTTATGCCAAGCTAAAAGTTAATTGCCCGGCATTGACCACACAGGAGCTGAGACACTGTGCGCTGATCCGGCTTAACTTATCAGTCAATGAATGTGCTACTATCTTGGGGATTTCCCCGGATAGTGTTAAAGTGTCCAGATCAAGAATTAGGAAGAAACTGGAGCTCGAACAAGGCCAAAACCTCACTGATTTTATTCTTTCTATTTAAGTAAAAAGGTTAACAAAAGGTTAACCACCAAAAAACCTGTGAAACTTTATTCTTCCTTTAAAAATTATATTTGTTAACTCTTTGTTAACCCCTTGTTTTCAATCAAAATAGGTCTTCTAGTACCCTCAACGCATTTTTTAAGGGTGCTTATAGTACAATTGACAATCCTTTTTTCCATCCTTCTTGATAACTAATTGTGGTGGGTTAACCCATCAATCAATTCTTCTTACGGGTCAATTTGGTTGCTGGATATTGAAAAAAGCGCAATAAACCAGCTGATTACTGGCTGCTATTTATCGATTATCCAAAAAAGACAATCAATCAATAAAATTATTTTAAGTATGAAGAAGTTAAATGAAATTTTAGGAAAGCTAATCATGGTATTTGCTGTGATTTTTGCAATGTCAGCTTGTGACACAGCTGATGACGTAACAGATGAGATCGATGACATCATCAACGAAGGTCCATCACTAGATGATGGGTACTATATCGTGGGAAGTGCCATCAGTGCAGATACCACAGATGCCAACATGCTAGTGTCGGGTCAGGTGAACGGTCCTGATTTTGGAGCACAAGACAGAAGTGGATTTTTCGAGGCTTATGTGTACATGGGTTCTGGGGATTTCTCCTTTATGAAAGTTGCGGGTGAAGAAATCACCGAATTTGGAGGTAGCTATGAAGAAGTAGTGGATGGCGATCCAGCCGAACTCAACATTTACGTTGGTGCTTACTCAGACGGAGGTAGTGCTTCTGCGCCTTTTGATGGTTTGGTGCATGTGATGATCGATGAAACTACCGGTCAATTTGTAATCATTCCGGTTCACTACTGGGAGATTATTGGTGGTGCTACCGAAGGTGGCTGGGGCTCCGGTCAGGAAATAGCGCTAAAATCTGCTTCTGCTGACGAAGTAGTATTCGAAGGAACCAAAATCGTGTTGAGAGAAGGCGACTTCAAATTCAGATTTGACGGTAACTGGAGCATGAATCTTGAAGAAGGAGACTGTGATGTAGCCGAAACTGCATGTCTGAACTACTTCACCAACTTCGGTGGAACAGTGGATGAATTAGTACATGGTGGAGGTAACATCGTATTTGATGGAACTGAAGGTGAGTACACCATCACTATTACGTACAAGCCTGGAGAAGGAAACAGTATCACTGCTAAATTGGAAAGAACTGGAGATGTAGAGCCACTTCCAGAGTACCCTGATGAACTGTATATGGTTGGTGCTACCATCGGTGGATGGGATTGGGAAGCTAACGGTATTCAGATGATCCCAGTGCATAGCAACCCGCACCTTTTCTGGAGAATAGTATGGATGGATGCAGATGCTGCGGATCCGGGTGTGAAATTCGCTCCTCAACCAGAGTGGAATGGTGATTTCGGTATCTCAGGAGAAGCTACTGATGGCGTATTCGCTAAAGGATCAGATAACGTTCCTGCACCAGCTGCATCTGGTTACTACACAATTGTGGTGAACCTTGAAGCAGAGACTGTTGAGGTAAACGCTCCTATGGTTTATGGAATTGGTGATGCATTTGGCGGCTGGGATGCAGCTACAGAAGCGTTCCTTTTCACAGTTGATAATGACAACATGGTATTAAACTCAATGGCATTTGTAGCCGACGCTGAGCTTAGAATACACGTTACAGCATCTACAATGACCAAGTCCGAAAGCACTGACGCCGTTGATTGGTGGCAAGCAGAGTTTGTTCCTATCGATGGTACAATCGAATACCGTGGAACAGGCGGAGATCAGGCAAGAACCAACGTTACTACTGGTCAGACCGTTTCGCTTAACTTCAAAGATGGTACTGCTACCATTCAGTAAGACTAAATAAATCTCTATGGATTGCCTCTATTCTGAGGCAATCCTCCTTTTAAGAAGAAGTTTCTAGAATACTCAGGAAAATGCTTAGAAACCTACTAGTGTTAATAGGTCTGTTTGGGTCTGTGTGCTATGCTACTGCCCAAAAAGTAGACATCAAACCAACCATCAGTCCCACTTTTTTTTCTCCAGATGAGGAGATCACTATCACTTATGATGTGACTGGGACTAATCTGGCAGGTTTGAGCGAAACATGGCTATGGCTTTGGTTGCCAGAACTGGCCGATGTGGATGTGCCATCCAATGTAAATCCAGCGAGTTCCGATCCTGGAAAAACGGATAAAGCCAAATTCACTAAAAGCAATGATGCCGGCCGAACTTACTTTTCGATTAGCCTCACGTTAACAGACTTCACCAATAAATCTGCTGCTGAGATTACAAAAGTAGGAATGCTCATCAAAGGTGATGATTGGGGTGACGGTCAATCAGAAGACTATGTTTATGAAATCCAGGATGGGTTTAGCTGGTTGATCAATTCTCCCTCATCGGGATATTCCTTTTACAATGAAGGTGATGAGGTAGTTTTTGATATTGATCTGTCCGAAAGCGCATCAGTTAGTCTCACTCTTGATGGGAACGAAGTTTTCAGTGCTGATGCTACCAATGAGATTGCTTACACCCATCAGGTGATTTCGGATGGACTGGTACATCAATTGGTAGTGAGTGCAAGTAATAGTTCAGAGACTCTTACCTACCTGCATTCATATACCACATCTCCAGAGGTACAAGAGGCCACGTTGCCCGACGGTAAGGTCAATGGAGTGAATCACGACTCTAATACTTCAGTGACTCTGGTGCTGACAGCACCTAATAAAGACAATGTCTTTGTCATTGGTGATTTCAACGATTGGTCGCTGGACACTGACTACCTTATGAAAAAAGATGGAGACAAGTTTTGGTTAGAAATAACTGGTCTTGAGGCGGGTACCGAATACATCTATCAGTACCTAATCGATGGAGAACTTGTTATTGCTGATCCTTATTCAGAGAAAGTAAGCTCGATATATGATGACGGAGAGATCATTGCCGAGAATCGTTATCCTGGATTGAAACCACATCCAAGTGACAAAACATCCAAAGAAGCTTCATTTCTGATGGTAGGTATGCCTGAGTATGAGTGGACGGTCACTGATTTTCAGGCTCCGGCCAAAGAAGATTTGGTTATCTATGAACTTTTAGTACGAGATTTTTCAGAAGACAGAAATTACCGTGCAGTCATCGATAAACTGGACTACCTGGATTCTCTTGGGATCAATGCCATTGAGTTGCTACCCGTCACAGAGTTTGAGGGTAACCTCAGCTGGGGGTATAATCCATCTTACATGCTGGCTCAAGATAAATACTATGGGACGGAAGATGAGCTCAGAGAGCTTATTGATAAAGCTCATGAGCATGGCATTGCCATTATTTTTGACATGGTGCTCAATCACCAGTTTGGTAGAAGTCCCCTCGTCGGGATGGAAGCCAGTGGTGAGTTTGGACCACCCACTTCCGCTAATGTCTGGTTCAACACCTCGCCCAAACACGACTACAATGTAGGCTACGACATGAATCATGAAAGTGATTACACAGTGGAGTTTGTGGAGCGTGTGGTGAAGTACTGGATCGATGAATACCAAGTAGATGGTTATCGCTTTGACCTGTCTAAAGGCTTTACCCAAAAGAATACCTTGGGAGATGTAGAAGCCTGGGGTAAATATGACGCCAGTCGTGTGGCCATCTGGAAACACATTGCAGACTACATCTGGGCACAGGACCCTGACTCTTATATCATTTTGGAGCACCTCGCAGAAAATAGTGAGGAAAAGGACCTGGCCAACTATGGGATGATGCTTTGGGGCAACATGAACCACACCTATATCCAGGCAGCTGAAGCACGTAGCGTGGACCTGAACTGGTCCTATCACAAAACCAGAGGCTGGGATGAACCTAACCTGGTGGCGTACATGGAGTCTCACGATGAGGAACGGGTCATGTGGGATATCAGCAAGAGATCAGGATATTCCCTCAGAGAAAACCTGGATCGCATTAAACTCAACGCAGCATTCTTCTTCCTAACACCAGGACCAAAGATGTTATGGCAGTTTGGGGAGATGGGCTACGATGAAGAGCTGAACAATGATCGGCTAGGTATCAAGCCAACTCATTGGGAATACATGGAGGATCCGGAGAGATTAAAACTTTTCGCAGCTTTCCAGTCCTTGATCAACCTAAAGACCAAGACGGATCTTCTGGATCCAGAAACCTTTAGCTGGGGAGTGAGCACTTCCTACAAATGGCTCAATTATGACAATGATGGAGTGAAGATTTGTGCGTTTGGAAACTTCAGCGACGAGTCACGATCTGGTGACCCGCATATCCTTGCTACAGGTACCTGGTACGACTACTTCACTGGTGAGACAGTCGAAATCACCGATACTGATGAAAGGACCCTGGGGTCTGGAGAGTTTCAAATACTAACTTCAGAACCTATTGAGAATTACATCAATACCATCCCCTATGAACTAGTGTTAGAGGTGGATGAGACCAGTCAGGGAATGTTGGTTTATCCCAATCCTACCAGGGATCAAATAGCTATTGAAAGCAAATGGAAGTTGCACCATGCATCGCTTAGAGATCTAAGTGGACGCACACTCATGGTTACCAACCAGCCAGTGATGGATTTATCGCAGCTTCAACATGGTCTCTACTTACTAGAAGTGGAGACAAACTCAGGAACATTTACAGAAAAAGTGATAAAAGAATAATCCAATAAGAGTATGAAGAAGAATAATTGGAGAACGAATCACATTAAGTCTTTGCAAACTTCGCTGTTTGTAGTCTTGATGATGATCAGCTCAGTGCTTAGCGCGCAGGAGCGAGTGATTACTGGGAAAGTAACCGACGCAGAAGATGGGTCAGGAATTCCCGGAGCGAATGTTATCGTAAAAGGTACCTCAGATGGTACTACCACCGACTTTGATGGAAATTACCGTTTGTCTGTATCTGACGATGCAGTACTTGTCTTTTCATTTATTGGTTATAAAAGTGTAGAGGAGCCAGTGGGTAATCGATCTACTATCGATGTGGATTTGTCGTTGGATATAGAAGAGCTGCAAGAAGTAGTCGTAGTGGGATATGGTGCCGTCCAAAAGAAGGACGTGACCGGAGTGGTTGCTAAAGTGGATAAGGAAAACTTCAACAATGGAGCCATCACCTCACCTACTGAGCTGCTGGCAGGAAAAGTAGCCGGAGTTTCCATTACTACTGCTGGTGGGATCGGTGGAGCTCCACAGGTTCGAATTCGAGGTACCTCTTCTATTAACGCTAGTTCGGATCCACTTTATGTGATTGATGGTGTGATCATTGACAATGGTGGAACTGCTGGTCAGCGTAATCCACTCAACTTTATCAATACCGAAGATATTGAGAGTATTACGGTCTTAAAAGATGCATCCGCAGCAGCCATTTATGGTTCTCGGGGTGCTAAAGGTGTGATCATTATCAATACCAAGCAAGCTACAGGTGACCCAAGAATCAGCTACGATGGATACTACTCCGTGAGTAATTTCATTGGTGAGCCACAGATCATGAGTGCTAACCAATTTACGTCATTGATCAACTCGAAATACCCACAGTACTCAGAAAACCTGGGAAACACTACTACAGATTGGGTGGATGAAGTGACCCAAACAGCTACAGGGATGAAACATGCCCTTTCACTGTCCAATAACGGCTTGTACATTTCCATGATGCATCATACCCTGAACGGTGTGGTGAGAAAGGATAAGATAGAGCGAAACATCTTCAACCTGAACTACAACAACAAGTTTTTCAATGACGTGGTGAAGTTGAATATTGCTCTGAAGAATGGCTTTACCAAAAACAACTTTGGTAGCAACCAGGTAGGTGCAGCCTATGATTTCAACCCGACTGTGCCTGTCAGAAGTGACTCCAGTATTTTTGGTGGCTACTACGAGCCCAGAGGTATTGGAGAACTTGGTGTACAAAATCCGGTAGCTCAGCAAAACCTGTCTACTAACATCGGTAGATCTTACCGAGGATTGGGTAAAGTAGAAGTGGTCGTAAACATACCGGGTGTAGAGGGACTGTCTGTAACTAACAACATCTCCTATGACGTGACCACTTCCAAAAATCGATTCTTCCAGCCGTTGAACCTTTTTGGTGTGTATGGTAGAGGTTCTCTCACCTACGATGAGGCACTGAAGACGAGTTTGCTGTTTGAGTCCTTCGCCAACTATAAAACAGATTTAGGTTCTCAGAATAACCTGGAGCTTACAGCTGGGTACTCCACACAGACATTCAACTTTGAAAGCACGGCTTTCTTCGCAGATTCTCTAAAGAACGACCTGTATACCTACTATGACATCAGTCAAGCCAAGGAGATTAAATCAGGACAGGGGTATAGTGAGACCAGACAAGAGTCAGTATTTGGTCGAATCAACTATTCGTTCCAAAACAAGTACCTGGTTACGGCTAATTTTCGAGTAGATGGAAGTAGTCAATTCGGTCAGGACAATCGCTATGCCTTCTTCCCTTCATTGGCGCTGGGTTGGAGAGTAATTGATGAATCTTTCGGAGCATTTCTGGAAGGGCCATTTGATGATTTCAAACTGCGTGCAGGCTATGGAAAGCTAGGTAACCAGGAGTTTGGTTCGTACCTATATGAGACCTTTTACTATCCGGGTACCAACGACGCACGCTACCAGTTTGGCAACCAATACGTCACCACACTCAGACCAACAGCTGTAGATCCGGGCATCAAATGGGAACTTACAGAGACTTACAACATTGGGTTGGACTATACCATCTCGGGTGGTCGATTCTACGGTTCATTGGAAGTGTATCAGCGAAATACGGACGACCTGTTATTCAGAACAGTGATTCCAGCCGGGATTAACGTAGGTGATCGGGTGCTTACTAACGTAGGTTCCATGGTCAACAAAGGAGTAGAGTTCGAACTAAGTGCAGTAGCTGTGGACAAACCAAAGTTTAAGTGGAACTTGTCATTCAACGCTTCTCATAACCAAAACGAAGTGACTCGAATCACCGGAGGTAGTGACCAAAGTGGATTCATTCAAGATGGAGGCATTTCAGGAGATGTCGGTCAGACCATACAGATCATAGCTGTTGGTCAGTCACTGAAGACCTTCCATGTGCTGGAGCAAAAGTATGAGAATGGAAAGCCTGTAAACGATCAGGGGCTCAATAGCCGATTGGATATGTATGTGGATCAAAACGATGATGGCATCATCAACGAAAACGATTTGGTTCCGTACAAAAATGCCAATCCGGATTTCGAATTTGGGTTTACTTCCAATGCAACTGCAGGTAATTTCAATCTGAGTTTTACACTGAGAAGTAAAGTGGGCAACTATGTGTACAACAACGTTGCATCGAGCAAAGGATACTTCAACCGAATCAAAGAGTTTGGTCCGAATAATATCCACACCTCGGCGTTCAAAACACTGTTTGAAGACAAACAGCTTCAGTCGAGTTATTATGTGGAAAATGCTTCTTTCTTGAAGTTGGACAACATCACCTTGTCCTACAACATTGATGCATTGGAGTGGGCTAAAATACGCCTGTATGGAACCGCTCAAAACGTGTTGACGGTAACAGGATATAGCGGATTGGATCCGGAAGTAGCTGGAGGTATTGACAATGGCTTGTACCCAAGATCATTGAACCTTATCGGCGGTATTAATATCACTTTTTAATCGACAGGAGCCATGAAAAGAATACTATTATTAATCATACCTTTATATGTAGCGTTTTCTTGTGCCGACCTGGATGTGGCACCGAAAACAGGAACTACAGCGAACAACATCTTTAAAAATGCCGAAGCTTACCGGCAGTACATAGCGAAGATCTATGCTTCACTCTCACTGACCGGACAGGATGGACCGGCAGGACAGGGTGACCTGACCATCATCAATGACGAGGGATTTACTAGCTACATCAGAGCTTATTGGAAAGCACAGGAGCTGCCAACTGATGAAGCGGTTATCGCATGGAATGATGCAGGTATTCAGGATCTGAATACCCAGACCTGGTCTTCAGACAACCAGTTTGTGCGTGTGCTGTACTACCGCATCTTTTACTTGATTTCACTCACAAACGACTTCATGCGCCAGTCTACCGAAGGTGTAATGGATGCCAATGGAGTTCCGGTGGAAGACCGTGAGGAGATCATGCAATATCGAGCAGAAGCCCGGTTTTTAAGAGCACTAGGCTATTGGCATGCGCTGGATTTGTTTAGAAACGTGCCGTTGATCACCACCATTTCTGGTGATTTTCCAGAGCAGTCAAATGCAGAGGGCATTTTCAACTTCATCGAAAGTGAGCTCAACGAAATAGAACCGCTGATGGCCGCCCCTCGTGAAAACGAGTACGGTAGGGCTGATCGTGCAGCGTTGTGGATGCTTCGAGCAAAGCTTTATTTAAATGCGGAAGTCTACACAGGTGAGGATCGTTACTCCGATGTGATAGCAGATTGCAATCAGATCATTAGTGCGGGATATACTATTGAGCCGGAATACAAAGACCTGTTCAATGCGGACAACCATAATTCTGATGAACTTATTTTCACTTTACCAGCTGATGGGGTGAACTCACAGAGCTGGGGATCGACCACATTCCTGGTACACGCCGCTGTTGGTGGAGAGCTGATGGTGCCTGCTGACTATGGAATAGATGGTGGCTGGGAAGGCTTACGGACCACCAAGGTCTTTGTGAGCAAGTTTGCAGATATCACCGGTGCTACAGATACTCGTGCAAACTTTTACTCTGATGGACAGACCCTGGAGATTGAGGACTTAAGAACGTTTACCAACGGCTATGCAGTACCTAAGTACACCAACCTCACAGCAAGTGGAGGAGTAGGAAGTAACACCACACATGTAGATACGGACTATCCGATGTTCCGACTAGGTGATGTTTATTTGATGTATGCTGAAGCGCATTTGCGAGGTGGAGGCGGAGATGCTGGTACTGCACTTGGGTATGTCAATGCTTTGAGAGAGCGGGCATATGGAAATGCCTCTGGTAATATTACCTCTGGTCAGCTGTCATTGGATTTTATTCTTGACGAAAGATCTCGTGAGTTACACTGGGAGGCTACTCGTAGAGTGGACTTAATTAGATTCGGAAGATTTACCGATAGTGGAGTATGGCCTTGGAAAGGTGGAGAAATGGAAGGAACAACCACTGGTTCGTACCTGAATATCTTCCCGATTCCGGCTTTCGAGCTCAATGCCAACCCCAACATGGAGCAGAATCCTGAGTATTAGCGTTTTCTAATACTTCTTCATAACAGGCCCTTTCGGGGGCCTGTTTCATAATTTAATTTGTTTCGATTACCTAACCAAAAAGCAGGCCTGAGTGGTCTGCTTTTTTATGCTTTTGGTTGGATTGCATTTGGTAATGAATAATTGCTCGTTTACCAGTAAGTGATAATTCCTTCAAAGGTAGAAAGGATCTCAACTAACAACTCATCGATAGTCTTAAATACCTAATTCTAGTTTTATTTGTTTTAGGTCAGCAAGCAAATCATCTCGCATTTGCTGAGTATAAATCCTGTAAATATCACCGAGATTTTGATATTCAATGAGTCTTTCAAAATCACGCATTCTTGCTGTCCAGGTCACTCCATCTGTTACAAGGAAAAAATAGGTGTCACTTCTCTTTTCATCAATAATTTTTCGGACATCACCAATTACATCACTTTGCTTACTTCCTGTTGCTCCATAAGCTTTCACCTCAATGACAATGCTCGGATGTTGGGTTGAAGGAATGCAGAAATCAGCTTTTGCGGTACTCAAGCCATTTGCTCCAATGAAGCTTTTTCGAATTTCAAACTTATCAAATACTTGTTGCACTAAAACTTCTACAAAGTCTTCTAAATTCTTGCCTCTTTTTTGTCCCTTAATAGCACTGCCTCTACCCATTTTTAATCGCTCTTGAATAACCTCCTTCCAAGTGTATTTTCTTGAGATTAGAGTATTAATTGCTTTTACCAGACCGTAATTCTCCAAAACCGCCAAATATTCATTAGGATTATTCCTGAATGATATTTTACCATGTCCATACTTGTTGTCAAAAAATAATGCTTTAAGAGTTTCGGTAAATTCATCTTTTGATTGTTCAAGAACCAATCTGAACAATGTAATTCCGGCATCAAAGTTTTTCTCTAATAAGCCTTTAAGATGTTCAGTTGTAACAGATTTCTCGACGTTGAAGTCAGTCAGAAATGTTACGAAAGTTCTAGCAAAATCGTCTTTCCAATCGGTTAATACCTCTCCCAATTTAGGAATCAGTTCATGTTTAGTTTGTTTATGCCTTTGCATTCTTATCCTTGACCAATTATTAGATATTCATTGACTTTCGATCTGGATACTGTTGAATGATTCCCAAAATGATACTTATATGGCTTGGATTTGACCTCTACACTGGATTTATGATTCCTCATGATTGAGGTTAAGGTTTCCAGGTCTGGATAAGCATTGGATGAGTATGATAAAATTAAAGTACTGTCATTGAATTTATCAAACATCTCATCAAATGCTTTTATTGCTGTTTTACGATAGGAAAATGGAGTGAATTTCTTTTTAATCTTCTTGACTTTTGTGTTTTCCATAATCTCCTCTCCATTCCAATATTTTGAAAGACCTTCTAAAAAATGATATCTTTTTATATAGCAATTATCGTCTGAAGGAGGAACATATGGTGGATCTAAGTAAACCAGATCTGGTTTGTACATTTTTTCACTGAAGTCAAAAATATCTAAATTAAAAGTTATGTTTTCCTGATCATTATCAAAAACAACGTTATTGTAAATTGCAACCTGTTCAATGAAATGCTGTTTAATAGTAAGTCTCAAATCACGCCTGCCATCATTGTATTTATCTAAGTTACCGGAAATTGTGAAGACACCTCTAGGTTGTTTTTTTAAACATGATCTGAATAAAGCTGTATATGCCAAGGCTCTTTTATATGGAGATGAAAGGCGAGATATATTATGACTTACTTTGTCTAGGAAGAAAAGATCATCTTTACTGTAAAAGACCTGATTGAAAGTCTTCTGAATAAAGTTATCAGACTTTACATTCTCGTTGAGAAGCATTGAGAGGTCGGTGCTATCTATTATTTCTGATTTATTTTCAATGACGGCCTTTGATATCAATGAGGAGAATTTCAGAAAATCGTTGGAATAAACTCTTTTATTCATTGATTTCAATAAGTAAGAAACAACACTAGAACCTGCAAAGGCGTCAAATGCAGAGTTAAATTCAAGTGAATTCAGCGTCTCATGAATCCATGGGATTAGTTTGTATTTGCTACCCATATATCGCAATAACGGATAGTTATTTATTCTATCTGAGCTGGATCCTTTTTCGAATGATGGTAATATTAGTTGCTCCATTTAATAGACAGATAGTTAAAAATCTATTTGACCCTGACTTGCATTTTTATTTTTGATATATATCGCCTGTTCCTCGGCGACAGAAAAAACTGTCTCAGAGCACTCATATTTCATTGCTTGTTCAATTAAGATATCTGCAACGAAGAGCTCTTTTAGACTTTTGAAGTCAAGTTTGTATAATTCCGATAGCGCTTTGAGCTTCGCAAATGGAAATTTCTTTTTTCCTCTTTCAATTTTACTTACATCGGTGTACGGAAGATTCATTTGCCTTGCAAAAGTATCTTGTGTTTGATGATGTAATTCTCTTTGTTTTCGAAGAAACTCTCCAAATGTTGCCACCTTATCCACTTGATATATTTTGTCTTGCCACTATTTTGGCAAGTTAATTAATTGACAACCGTTAACGATAGCAGATCAGTGAATTTTTTCTTAGAACTCATCTGAAATAATCCAAAATCAAAAAATGAATACTTTATTTAAATTTTGTTCTTTAATATCTTCCAAATGCTGACCTAAAATCGAGAATGATTTGGAGTGTCTCCAGACACGATCAGATTAATTATTTTCTATCATGTCTGTCATTAAGTTTGGAGATCCACTCGGTTAGACTGCCGTGTCTTGAGACACTCGTTTTCATCTAGGTTCTTAAGTGACACTTAAACAACAAATGGCATATAGGTCTAATGTCAAGCTTCTAAATTCTAGTGTCTAATATCTAGCATCTTTAGTCTATCAACCCTTTGACCAAAATCATAGCTAGACCTGACTCATGATATCGGCATCCTCTCCGGAGTTTTTCACCTTTGTTTTGACGTCCAGTCCAAAGGGATTCATTAAATTCAAGTCTCAACTAACCCAAAAATGGACCAACTATCTACAGCTTTTACACTACTAGGTATTGGCATGATTACCGTATTCGTGGTGCTCTCACTAGTAGTCATTACAGGCAATCTTCTCATTCGGTTTGTCAATACGCTCAACGCATCTGATAATCAGGGACCTTCTTTACATGGAGATGATCCAGGGGCTGTTGCTGCCATCACGGCAGCAGTGGAGATAGTGACCCATGGCAAAGGGCGTATCACTAGTATTGAACGTAAAAAATAAAAGTCATGGCTAAGGAAATAGGCTTAAGTCTAGTGTATCGTGATATGTGGCAGTCTTCTGGTAAGTACATGCCACGTGTGGATCAGCTCGTTCGTGTAGCTGAGCCAATCATCGATATGGGATGCTTCCGACGAGTGGAAACTAATGGAGGTGGTTTCGAGCAGATCAACCTGCTTTATGGTGAAAACCCCAACAACTCTGTGAGAAAATGGACCCAGCCTTTTAATGATGCAGGGATCGAGACGCATATGCTGGAGCGTGGCCTCAATGGTCTGCGGATGTATCCGGTGCCCAGAGATGTGCGTAAGCTGATGTTCAAGCTTAAGAAGAAGCAAGGAACAGATATAGCTCGCTCATTTGATGGTCTCAATGATACCCGAAACCTCAAGCTTTCTATTGAGTATGCCAAGGAGGGAGGTATGATTGCTCAGGCTGCTCTATGTATTACACATTCCAAACTCCATACGGTAGACTATTACCTGAAAATGGCCGAAACACTCATCGATATGGGTGCCGAAGAGATCTGCATCAAGGATATGGCCGGTATTGGCCGACCAGCGTCTATGGGTAAGCTGGTAGCAGGAATCAAAGCCATGAAGAAGGATATTCCGGTGACTTATCACGGACATTCTGGGCCAGGATTCTCCGTGACCTCTTCGCTGGAGGCAGCCAGAAATGGTGCTGACTTCATCGATGTAGCCATGGAGCCACTATCATACGGTACCGCTCATGCGGATTTAATTACTGTTCATGAAATGTTAAAAGATGCCGGGTTCAGTTTGCCGGATATCAACATGAAAGCCTACATGCAAGTACGTTCGCTTACACAGGAGTTCATTGATGACTTTCTCGGCTATTACATCAATCCGAAAAACCGGTTGATGAATGCGTTGCTCATCGGTCCTGGACTTCCCGGCGGTATGATGGGCAGCTTAATGGCTGATTTGGAAAACAACCTGAAGAGCCTTAATAAGTGGAAAGAAAAAAACAACCAGCCTCCAATCTCTCAAGATGATCTACTAATCAAATTATTTGATGAGGTGGAAGAGATTTGGCCACAAATGGGTTATCCTCCATTGGTTACTCCATTTAGCCAGTATGTTAAAAATGCAGCTTTGGTCAATGTGATGCAGATGGAAAAAGGCAAAGAACGCTGGTCCATGCTGGATGAAAATGCCTGGGACATGGTGCTAGGCAAGTCAGGTCGCGTGCCAGGTGAGGTGGGAGATACGTTGAAGAATCTAGCCAAAGAGCAAGGACGTGAATTCTTTGATGGGGATCCGCAAGATCTTCAGCCGGATGCGTTGGATGAATTCCGCGCCAAAATGAAGGAGAATGGATGGGATGCTGGCCAGGATGATGAGGAACTCTTCGAGTATGCCATGCATCCACAGCAGTACGAAGCCTATAAATCTGGAAAAGCGAAAGCTGATTTCGAGACGGATTTGGCGAAAAGAAAGGAACCAGAAGTGACCCCTACTCCAACTCAGAATATCCCAACTCCGCCGGTAAGTGCACAACCAAAAGACATGGACATCACCGTAAATGGTCAGGTCTATAAAGTGTCTGTGAGCTATGGAGAAGAAGGGAAAGCTGATCAGGCCCTACCCCAAGCCACTGCAGAATCTGTACCCAAACCATCCATGAATGGCAATGGCTCTGCCAAGGCAATCACAGCACCACTTGAAGGGAAAATCTACATGACCAAAGATGCTGGAGAAAAGCCCCTGAAAGTGGGAGATTTGGTGGCCAAAGGGGACATTGTCTGCTACATCGAAGCTATGAAAGTGACCAATGCGGTTAAATCTGATCAGGAAGGTACTGTGATTGATATTCTGATCAGCGAAGGCGATGATGTATTTGACGATGATGTGTTGATTAAGCTGAACTAAGTAGATGGAGTTATTTGAGAAACTGTACCGGATGACGGCCATCCAGAACATCATTGAGTCGCCTCAGATTCTGCTGATGATATTGATTGCTTTCTTCTTGCTGTATCTCGGGATCAAGAAGCAATACGAGCCACTTTTATTGGTTCCTATTGCGTTTGGGATGTTAATCGCCAATTTTCCCGGAGGTCAAATGGGTGTGGAGAAAATAGATGAAACCCTCACGCTCTATCAGATAGCCCATGAGCACGGCATCATGAACTTCGTTTATTATTCACTAATCAAAACGGGATTCCTTCCTCCTATAATCTTTCTGGGGGTTGGTGCTTTGACGGATTTCGGCCCAATGCTGAGAAATCTCCGGTTGGCGTTTTTTGGGGCGGCTGCTCAGATTGGAATATTTACGGTACTGATCTCGGCAGTAGCTTTCGGATTTAATCTGAAAGAAGCTGCATCTCTTGGAATCATCGGTGGAGCCGATGGCCCAACAGCCATTTATACGACAATTAAGCTGGCACCTCATCTGCTCGGCCCGATAGCTATTGCAGCCTATTCTTATATGGCGCTGGTACCAGTGATCATTCCTTTGGTAGTGCGATTTACAACGACCAAAAAAGAGTTGTTGATCAACATGAAGCAGCAAGACAAGCTCTTCCCGTCTAAACGACCAATCAAGAACCTTCAGACTTTGAAAATCATTTTTCCGATTGCTGTGGGGACCATTGTGGCTTTGCTCGTTCCGTCCTCTGTTCCCTTAATTGGGCTATTGATGTTCGGGAATCTGGTCAAGGAAATTGGGGCCTCTACTGGCCGCTTGCACAAAGCAGCGTCAGATACGATTCTCAATGCAGCCACGGTCTTTCTCGGGCTGGCTGTTGGTGCTACCATGACAGCCGAAGCGTTCCTAAACCTGGAGACTATCCTGATTATTCTGGGAGGTTTTATCGCTTTTGCGATCTCCATCGCTGGGGGGATTTTCGCGGTGAAGTTTTACAACCTGTTTGCCAAAAAGAAAATCAATCCGCTCATTGGGGCAACCGGACTTAGTGCTGTACCCATGGCATCACGCGTGGCAAATGATATAGCATTAAAGCACGACCCCAACAATCATTTGCTGCAATATGCTATGGCGAGCAATATTTCTGGTGTCATTGGTTCTGCGGTCGCTGCAGGAGTTTTAATTAGTTTCTTAGCAGGCTAGAAACGCGTTGGACCACATCATGTGGTCCGACGATCATTTGCTATTAGTAAAACTCATAGTTGTAATGAATGGAGTATTCTGGATCTCCATACACATTGAAGATTTCGGTGCGTTCTTTTAGTCCATTGTCGGCATAGTAGTACTTTCGGGTATTGTAGAGTTTTCCGTTGTTAAAGAATTTGGAGGCCACTAGTCTGGAATCATCGTATTCAAACTCGTAAGTGATCTTTCCATCTGAAACCTGTGTGAGCAATTCACCGGAATATTGAAACGAGTAGTCTTTACTGTTGTGTACCGATTTGGAAGGACGTGATTGCTGACCTGGTCTTAGATATTTGTTTATTTCTGAGTTGTCCTGTTCTCCATGGTGATGGTAGGATTCTACTTTGTTGTCCTCGTAAGTAAATTCCTCAATGAAACTGCTTTTTATAGTAAACAGGTTGTTGTAAGACTGATAGCTGGCGTCTACAACGATCCTTTCGGGTAGGTTGGCCCCAGCCGTGGTAATGCTTTTGCTGTATTCTGTGCCTTCATATCCCACGCTAAACTTTGGATGCCCGTTCTCGAAGGAGTGCTGATATTTAGCTGGCCAGTCGTTACCATATAATAGGTTGTATTCTGCAATGTCCAGTTCAAGTCCATCCAGAATTACAGGTACAGCATTTGCATCTGTTTGTCCCCAGAGACTGACCCGGAATGGATTTTCATAGTTGTAAGGATAGGTCATGTGCTGTATCACTTCATCTAGCGAACCATCCGGTAAGAAGCGTGCGACTGCCACGGTTTTCATGTCCTTGTTTTCCGTATCATTTTGATGACTGACAAACGTAGTGGTGATCTCTCTGATGGGTTCACCGTTATAAACTAATGTTTCTGGAAATGCAGTCGTGTTAGTGGTATCACATCCGGCTATCCAGGTTGCCAGAAGTAAGAATGGAATCAAAAAGGCCAATGATCCCCAGTATGTTTTTTGCGGATTGTGCAGTTTATCAATACGTTTTCGGGTGTGTGCAAAACTGAAGCTATTCAGCGGAAGTCGGTTCACGGTAAGATGACGACTTGCCAGTGAAAGCAACACTTGTGAATAATCCTGGGCTCCAAAGCGACCTGACATTTCCAGATCCACTTCATATTCATGGTTGAGGCGAATCTCATGACGGATGATCCAGAAAATGGGATTGTACCAAAATACACATAAGATCAGCTCTGAGACAAGTATATCCAAACTATGCCATTTACGCGCATGGACTTGCTCATGAGCGATGATCACTTCCGCGGGTTCGGAGTTTTGATATTTTGAAGAGATGAATATCCTATTAAAAAAAGACGCCCCAATGATTTTTTCCGAAGTGAGGAAGTGAATTCCAGAAACGTGATCGAAGCTCGCCTGACGGTTCAACCGAATAACCGAGCGCAAGGCTGACAGGAAGCGGATCAAGAGTAACACGGAGATCATCAGATACAGCATCCACCAGTTTATTTGGAAATCATTGGTGCTGTTTGGAGTTACTGCCCTGGTGTTGGTAATCTCTCTCGCATCCTCACTTGTTTGGGAGGAAGCCGCATTCACAGCAGGTTCTCTTTTCTCCACGGATGGTTCTTGTTGGTCGAGGACATGGGTAATTTTATGCGGAGTAGGGATCCACCTGGCAGCTGTATTTACCTGATAGTTCATTAGAGACAGTAGAGCTGGAGATAGGAGGCATAGAAGCAATACCATTCGTCTTATGGATGGTTGGAGCGTCTTCTGAATCAGGAGGTATCCAAGGTAAAGTACACCCGAGGACAGCCCAACTTCTAGTAAATAAGGTGTGAGTTTATCCATTGTCTTTGCTGTTAATCATTTCTTTTAGTTCGGCTATTTCATCAGGGGATAAATCGTCATTTTTAATCATGAAGGACATCACTTGGGTAAACGAGCCGTCAAAATAGTCCTTCACCATGGAGGACATGAGGTGGCGACTGTATTCCAGCCTGGAAATAGCAGGGAAGTACTCGTGCGTTTTGCCATAGGCTTTGTGAGTCACCATTCCCTTGCCTTCCAATATCCTGACAATTGATGACACGGTGTTGTAAGGAGGTTTGGGTTCGGGAAGCTCGCGAATGATATCCTTTACAAATGCCTGCTTTAGCTTCCAGAGCTGCTGCATGATGGGTTCTTCTGCCTTGGTGAGTTTTTCCATTCGTTAAATGTATAACGGAAAAATCAGTTATACAACTAAAATTTTAGTTATTGTACGCAGAATCTCAGAATTGTAGTCTCATACCCAGTGAAAGGGAAGTGGTTCGTGGGTTGATGGTAGATTCATTCCATGAAAGTCCAAACTCTTGATTCGAATAATCATCAATGCGCATGGAAGTGAACCAGGAGTTTTGGAAGCGAAGACAAAAGGAAAAACTCTTAGACACGTAATGATCGATAGAGCCAATCACGCCTAACCCAAAAAGAGATTGCTTACTGTTGCGCTCCTCATAGCTTCCGTTCATGTCATCACCAGCATAAATATAGGTATACAAATCTGGTGTCATTTGCGAAATAGCCACACCTGCGTTGAATTGCCAGTTGTCACTGACGCCATGGAGATACGGACTAAACCTTCTGAGTAAATAGACACTATGCATTACAAACTCATAGTTATAGTTCACAGAATGAGAGACATTGGTGTCATAATAGGCTAGGCTGGACCCGCCGTAAAATGAACTAGTGAGTTGATATCCTACTTCCCAGTGACTGTTGGGGCTATAGCCAACACCAAAGGATGATTCTATCTGACCTCTTCTATCCTGACTTACCTCTGGAAACTGACTCTGGTAATTTTCAATTATTTGATCACCAATGGAAGTCCACCAGATGCCCGGTTCGAATGGTTGAAGGTAAAATCGAGGACTATATCCCAGTTGCCTGGAAGGCTTTTCCAGATCTTTTGAAAATGATAATCTATGAAGCCGAGCGATTCCTTTCTCAGTAATTCGAATACTATCCGACTGAACGAAGAACTTGTTGAATCTTGTCTTTCGAAGTTTCAGGATATTGGTCGGGCTGGTGGTGTCAATGTACAGGCTTGGAGTCATCGCTACCAGTCCGGTAAGCAGACTGGTAGGGGCTACTATGAGAAAATTGCCAAGTACAAAGAAAAACCAGGGGCCAAAATAGCTGTCATTTTCACCTAAGGTGGTGAATACAATCAGTGTTTCGCTGAAGACAAATCCTTTGATCAGTCCGGTGAGAAAAGACGATTTCTGTAGAAGGACAATTCGATTGATTGCCTCATAGGAAAGGGTAGAATCGTATCCGTTTTCTGGAAAGAACAAGGTGACTGAGTCTTCAGTAATGTCAGCGAGGTATCCTCTTAATTGCTCTTGATCATTTGTTTCAAGCAGGACTTTGATCGCTTTTCTATCTGGCATTAATTGGCAGAAAACGCTATGATGTAGTAAAGACACAGCCAGAAAGACAAGTAGGCGAGCTTTCATAATGAAGTAGGAGTTGAAAAAATCTTAAAAAAGATAACTATTATTTCAATCTTTAGTATTATTGCTTGTACATACAAATATAATGACTGACGATAGATCTTACTTTTGTGATTGTTTATATTTCTCTGCTAATTCCTTGGCAAGAAACCTCACCCGAATAGCAGAGGAGGCTTTTGCTAAGACAGGGCTTGCGCCATCTCATGCGTTTGCACTGATGTCGATTAATAGAAACCCGGGTACCAATCCATCTGATGTGGCGAAGGAGATGCACATGACCCCTTCCACGATAACTCGGTTTTTAGATAAACTGGAAGTCAAAGGGTTGATCTCCCGGAGATCTGAGGGTAAAAGTTCCTCCCTCTGGCCAACTGAAAGTGGTAAGGAAATGCAACCTGATTTGGAGCAATCATGGAATGAACTATTGAATAGTTACAATGAAAAGATAGGTAAGGAAGCTGCAGCCGGCCTGGCCAGAGTGGCGTATGATGCGAGTGAAATCTTAAAGGAATAATATTTTGGAATAACAATTAGTTGTACAAGCAAATATGAAAAAGATAGGAATTATTGGATCAGGCATGGTTGGGAAGGCCCTGGCTGACGGATTTTTAAAGGAAGGATATGCCGTGAAGATCGGAACGAGAGACTTAAGCAAACTTGCTGACTGGAACGCTCAGTCAGGGGAAAGTGGATCTGTCGGATCATTTGCCGAAGCGGCGACATTTGGTGAGCTAGTTGTGTTGGCCGTTAAAGGAGCTCATGTTGTAAAAGTTTTGACAAGTCTGGATGAGGTTAGCCTCAAAGGGAAAGCGATTATCGATGCGACGAACCCAATAGATGACCAAGCCGGTCCGGAAAATGGAGTGCTCCAATTTTTTACCGGCCCTAACGAATCCCTAATGGAGCAACTTCAGTCATCATTTCCTGAGGCACACTTTGTCAAAGCATTCAATTCGATTGGCTCTGCTCATATGGTTCATCCAAATTTTGTCTCGAAGCCTACCATGTTTATCGCAGGTAATCATTTATCAGCCAAAGAAGAGGTCACTGAAATCCTGGAACAATTCGGATGGGAGGTAGCGGATATGGGAGCGGCTACTGCTGCACGAGCTATCGAGCCTTTGAGCATGTTGTGGTGTATTCCAGGCTTCACTCAGAATCAATGGTCTCATGCATTTAAGTTGTTGAAATAAACAATCTGGAGGTGAATAGTCTTGTATTAAGGCTATTCACTTAATTTTTTTAAACTATGGAAAAAGTCATCGCTATAGCCGGAATGGGCGGTGGGATCAGTTATGCAGTTGCTCTGAGGTTTGGTAGAGCCGGATATCAAGTTGCCATGATTGCTCGCAATGAAGAAAAACTCAAAATCTTTAAGGACATGCTCTTCAAGGATGGCATTCCCAGTGAATACTATGTCGCGGATGTATCTGTCCAAAGCCAGCTGACGAAGGCATTTCGAAAATTGAAAGAAGAACTAGGGGATCCAGAGGTATTGCATTACAATGCGGCAAGGATTAAGGACAAACACATACTTCGAGAGAGTATTGCTTCCATTGCTTCTGACATCAAAACGAATGTGGGAGGGGCACTGCACAGTGTGAAGCAAGTAGTGCGAGCGATGAAGAAATCGAAGAAAGGAACCATATTGTTTACAGGAGGTGGACTAGCATTGGAGCCACATCCCAATTATGGATCACTCTCCATAGGTAAAGCTGCCATTTTGAATCTCGCTAAGCAGCTGGGATCTGAACTGTCATATGCTCATATCAAGGTTGGTACCGTAGTGGTCAAAGGATACGTGCAGGCTAAAGACCCTAAGTACAACCCCACCATGATTGCTGAGGAGTTTTGGAAGATTCACAAAGAAGAGTCTAAAGCATTTCACTTAGTTGAATATTAAACCTGACCAATTTTTGTCTAAAGACTTTCGCTAAATTAGCCAAATGAACATCTGGATCAAACGCACATCGATTGGATTGGCTGTAGTGCTTGTCCTCATTCAGTTTTGGCCTACCGACAGACCCGAAACAATAGTAGATAACCCCAATGACATTCATCAGGAGATGGTCATTAATGCGGAAGTCAGTGACCTCCTTAAGGCAGCGTGCTACGATTGCCATTCTACAGAGGTGATCTATCCATGGTATGCCAGCGTAGCTCCTGTTTCATTCTGGATCAATGAGCACATAGCCGATGGTAGTCGCCACTTAAACTTTTCTGAGTGGGCGACTTATTCGCCTAAAAGAAAGCATCACAAGCTGGAAGAAATTTATGAAGAAGTAGAGGAGGGTGAAATGCCATTGGATTCCTACACCTGGATACACAGTGAAGCTCGTCTGACACAAGAGCAAGTTGACCTGTTAGTCAACTGGGCGAAATCAGAGATGCAGAAAATCAATGTAGAGGAAGAAGGCAGTTAAGTTCTTTTCCTCCGCACCATCATGGCTGGAAGCACTATTAGTACCAGTAACGTAGAAAATGCCAGTCCTCCGATCATTCCTATCGCCAGCGAGAACCAAAAGACCTCCTGATCTCCATTGATTAGGAACGGAATCAATCCAACACAAGTGGAAACTACCGTAAGCGTAATCGGCCAGGCTTTCTGAAATACCGCTTTGGTTACGTTTCTGGATTGGATGCGACCTTTTTGCTGGTTGTAGTCACTGAATATGAAAATGGCCGCATTAACGACCAGGCCACCGAGCATGAGAAATGCCGCATAACCTCCCTGATCAAAGTAAAAGCCTCCCCACGCAAAAATCAGGAAGAGTCCAATAAAGGAAAGTGGAATGATGAATACGATCAGTAGCGGCTTTTTAAAATCTTCGAAGAAGACCACACAGATCAAGTAAATAGCGATAATGAGCACAATGATGAGTGAGTATTGTCTTTTTTCTTTCTCACCAAACCAGCTGTATCGAGAGGATTCCATACTAAATCCCGGTGGCAGAATTGGCTTCATTTCTTCCATTACCTCTTCCAAATACTTCTGACCAAATCGATGACTTCCAAAATAGTCAAAGCCAACCATTCGCAGGTACTGACGATCTTGTTTGTGGATCTGCGGATTGCCCGTTTCTTCTTTTAGATGACCAATCAGTCCGAGTTTTACCTCATCAAAGTTGTAGTTGAGCAACTTGTAGGGACTGAATGTGGAGGCTCTCTCTGGATCTAAATAGACAGGCACGCGCTCATTGTTTAAAGAGGCGTAACCAGCCGGAGCGGACCGGTAAGACTGGTTGGCTGCAGACTGGAAGGCACGGTGAATAGCAGCTGTAGGGATGGCGTTCCACTGATCCTGATATTGAAACCGCAGTTCTTTTAAGTCTTTGGAGTTCCAGCTCAGGTGTTCGTTGATATTAACCTCCTGGATGCGTTTGTGCTTTAGGAGCTTCTCTGCAAAAACTCCGGCCATTTCTTCCAATTTGTCAAACTGATAGCCTTTCATCTGAACCCGAAAGCTGGGCAGCTGCTCACCGGATTGGTTACTAAAGCCTCGCCCCACACCATAGATACTCCAGTCCACACCACCCCAATCTAGTGCTTTGGATGTAAGACGGTTTTTCAGCACATAGGGCAGGCCACCTTTTTCTTCTTTCTCTTCAAACTCAATAATGATTTGTCCACTAGTACCCGAGTACACATAGGATAAGAACACGTCCAGACCAGAAACAGTAGCCAGGTACTTTTCTACCTTTTGTAGGGTAAAATCCATTTGCTCGATGCTATGGCCATAGGGCAATGAAGCTCGTACGTACAATCGCGTTTTTCCTGGTTCCCGAAAGCCACCACCTTCGAACACATTTCGGTAAAACAGGCGACTGGCTCCTCCCAATACGCGATCTACATAGGGTCGAATTTCCTCCTGATAGTAGTCATTGCCATAGGTATCATTGTACCACTCCTGTCCTTCGATTTTTGTCGGGAGCAGATAAACCGGTAGGCCAAACGCCAAAGTCAATGCAGTGATTAGCCAACCTCTTTTAGACGCCAGCCAGATGACTAACCGATCGTAGAACTGGTAGACTTTTATGGTTCGCTTTGATTTCCCACTGGATGATTTCGATACTCTGGCACCCACCAGTTCCAGCAGAGAAGGAGTAAACAGCCAGGCCACCAGGAGGCTGCAGCTCAGAGATAAGATGACAATGAGTGCAAAATCTGAGAGGTTTTGCCGATCCTCTGCAGGAAGGAAAAAGACCACAGCCAGGGCTGCTACTGTAGTGAGGGAAGCGGCCAAAAGTCCTGTCAATATTTGCTTGTTGCGGTACTTGGTTAGGTGGTCCAGCATCACGATGGCATTGTCAATAAGCAATCCAAACGATACGGTAAGTCCCGCTATGGTATACAGGTGTATTTCCAGGCCCCAGAGATACGAAAGCAAAAGCACCAGCCCTACATTGATGAGAATCCCAGAAAACAGAATAACCAGTTGCTTCCATCGAAGTGTAAATAGTAAAATGAATCCGCAGAGGATGATGATGGAAAAAATGGTCCGGTAAGAAGCTTTATGAAGTTCCTCCTTTAAAAATGTGGTGTCATCGTAGCGTTTTCTGACGTTTATTGAAGAGGGTAGCTGCGGCGAAATGGATGCCACGACTTGCTCCGCCTCTTCTGCCACTTCAATTCGGTTGACCGCTTCGGCAGCCATGATCGAAAGTAGGATGGCTTTTTTTCCGTTGATTCGGTGAATGCGCTCATCTTCGCGATCCTGCATGATGATCTGACAGATATCACCAAGCTGCAGTTCTTTGCCGATTGGAATGGATTGGAGTTCATTTAGCTTTTTCTCAGCTCCGATCAGCACCGGGAGCTCCAACTGCCCATCGCGTATGGAATATTGGAAGGCCAATGAAGTCTGACTTTGCAATGCCTGTACGATTTCTCTGGGAGCAATACCCAAGCGATCCAGCTGATCTTGACGGTAATTGACGACCAGAGTCTTGGTGGAGGTACCTGAGAGGTCTACTTGTTGTACGCCTTTTACGGTAGATAGCCTGGCGATCATTTGCTGATCAATGACCTGCTGAATGTCTGAAGTAGCCATGTCGGCGTAGATTGCATAAATCAGCAAAGGGGAGTCATTTTCGTCCTCATCAGTTTGCAGACTTACCTGGGGAAAACCCACTTCTGGCGGCAGTTCCTTTTGAATTCCCCGAAGCAGTGAGATGATCTCTATTTTTTTAAAGGCCAAATCTTCATTGGCATCAAAGGTCAAAGTGAGGTATCCAGAACCATATCCGCTGCGTGAGTATAGTTTTTGAATACCATCAATCTGGCTGAGCTCATTTTCCAGGATGGAGGTGATTTTTTGTTCGATGATAAGCGGAGACGCACCATACATCTGGTAGGAGATCGTGAATGCAGAACTGATGGGTGCTGGCGTGTAATGCAGGCTTAGTTTGGGGGCTAGCAGCACACCCAAAAGCGCTAAAATGGTAAATACCAATACCGTGCGGAATGCAGACATGGCGGAAAGATAACTGGAAGGGAGAAATCAAACCATTACTTGTAGAATAAATAGCAAGAAAGTTGAAAGTATGTTAGTTTGCTAATTGTTCGAGCTAATTGTGTTATGCTGATAATGAGACCTATTCTCTCTTCAATCCTCCCTTGTTTGACCTTGGTATTACTGATGGCTGTCTTCACTGAATGCAATCATAAAACAAGTGTTGATTATGGACAGCTCGACACCATCCAGGTCAAGGCTGAGAAAGTACTGGAGGTGGACAGTGTCTCGCTCAATCATTTGGTTTACCCTCAGATTTTGGAGCGCGATGGAAAAACCTTGGTGACTTCCATAAACGTCGTAGACAACTCGGTTAAGATTTATAATTTGGCTACTGGCCAACTTGACCGGACGTATTTGTTTGCCAAAGAAGGACCTAACAAAGTTGGTGCGGTCCTATCAGTTAGTTTTCCGAATTCGGATGCTATCTTTTATCTGGATCAATCCTCCACTTTGTATGTGCTGGATGATTCCCTGAAATTCTTATCAAGACATTCTTTCAAGCAGGCAGAGCAGAAGGGATTACCACTATTTTATGCCAATCACATTCCTCTGATTCATAAATCCGGGGATAAGTTAGTAGCAGTTAATTATTACACCAATAGGACAGACAGGATGCTCCTTTTGGAGGTGGATCTGTCAACTGATAGTTTACGTTATTTCAATCCCATTCCGCCAGAAGTCGTCGAAGGATACTATGGCATGGCCGATTTTACTTATTGGAATTATGTTTATAACCCAAATAGTAAAAGCTATGCTTTCAGTTTTCCAGCGTCGGACTCTCTTTATATGTATGATGCTGATCTCAACTTTACGCACAAGGTGTCGGCAAGAAGTACTTTAAAAACGGATGAAGTAGCACCGCCCTTGCCTACAGTGAAATCTGATGATCTTGGAGAACTCCGAAAGTTCAGTCAGGAAGAAGTCATGTCACGTATTAAGCAGTCATGGGCTTATCATGATTTGATCTATAATCCCAAAAAAGGCCACTACTATCGATTTGTTGGTCTACCGATCAGTGAAATGGATATCGAAGATGGGGACCCGATACGAAGTGAGGTTCGACAATTTACCCTTTTGGTCATGAACGAAGATTTCGAGACCCTCAATGAATACCTACTTCCATACAACAAATACCTGATCGAAAAAGACTGTTTTTTTATTCATAGCGGTGACCTCTACCTGCAGCGACACGAGGAGGATGAAGACCGTATTTATTTGGATGTGTTGGATTTGTGATTAGTGGGTGGTAAAAACTCGCCGTATGCTTATTTTGAATGTAATGATAGAAACCCTTGATTGATAAGATTTGCGTCATTAATTTAATAGGTCAAACCAAACGGTGGATTCACGAATCTGCCACGAAAGTCTGAATGATTAACACCCTACTTTTACGTCGTTTAAGTCTACTAACCTTGTTGATGAACTTGATTGGTTCTTGCACGAATCAGCCTGCCAGGGAAATCACTTTTGACTCTTTCACGGAGAAAATTGAAGATCTGGAGCTGAGATCCCGGCATGACTTACAGCGTTTTATGTCTCTTCCTGCGATGCATTTGGTAGGGGACTACTTGGTCTTTTATGATGTCCATTTGCAAAATGAGGAGTTAATTGATGTTTACAGTAAGGATAGTTTCGAATATCTGGGCTCTTTGGTCACGCGTGGAGGATCTGAAACGGAGATAACCAGCCCAGGTTTCCTAACAGTAGCTCTCGACAACCACTCCATATGGGTGACGGATAATGGCAAAAGCCAGATGGTTCGCTATGACCTGAGTTTGGTCAATCGTGATTCGGTTATTCATTGGTCTGAGGTTATTTCCTACCCTCCAGATACACCAATTCTCATGGGTTTTGCGCCAACTAACAATGGTCAATTCATAGGGCAGACCTTCGCTGATACGGATAGTTTACTGATGCAATTTGACTCTGATAGCAAACGGTATGTGGCATCTGGTTATCCATCTGATGATGCTTTGGTGGTAGGGGATGCCTTTTCACAATTTGCCAATGTTTTTTGTTATTTACCAAATGGGAACATTGCGCTTGCATATCGTCATTATGATGCATTGCAAATCCTCAATACTGAAGGCCTCAAACTGAGGACAGTTATCGGACCAGATAAACTAAAGATAACCGGTCCCAGAGACAAAAAAGCCGCATACCGCCATACCAAGGCCACTGAGAACTACCTATATGCAGAGTACGTAGGTGATGAGGTCATTAATCCTGAAACCAACTCGATGAATCAGGCCAGGTCATTGTTTATTTTCGATTTGGATGGAAACCCTGTTGCTGAGATAGACCTGGGACTAACCATCGCTAATTTTGCCGTAGATCCGGAAACAGAATCCCTTTGGATTTACACCAATGATACAGAGAATGAACCCTTGTTAAGATATAAATGGAATGAAAACAATTTATGATTAAACCCACTGCCACCTATTTTCTCACATTCGTTGTTAGTCTATGCGCCTATGGACAACAACCAGTCAAAGAGGTAGCTCCGTTTGACTGGCATGCTTTTGACCAGAAGGGAGGTAGTGATTTTTATGACTTTCAGTTTGTCACCTATCAAGAGTTACAAGAGGGTCCATTCACCGCTCGTGTGGAGCCCGGAGTTCATAAGCTGGTTTTTAATGAAGGTGTCCCTTTAGAGAGCCTTTCGGTAAAAGGTCCAGACGGGGAAGATGTTCCGCTCAGCTATACCAAGGATTCGGTCACCTTTCGGTTGGAACACGGTGGATACATTGATCTGGTCCTCGAAGCTGAAGAACTTCAACTCGGAAATACAGAGCTAGTGGCGATGTTGTATTTTGCCTACGACCAGCATTGGTCCAAAGAATACGACGGGTTGGATGCCAAAAACTTAGACGGATCACCCTTTGAATTCAAGCATTCTAAAGGATTAACCCTTTATGTTCAGTATATGGCACCACATGAGCTGCCTGACAGTAGTCCCTCTAAATTTCAAGAGCTTAAAGACTTATATGGAGATCAGCTGGATATTGTGTTGATCACTAATAATTTGGGGTATTTTGGTAAGCAGACACGGGTGACTGCCTGGGACAAGAAGTATCCACAGTTGAGCTTCGTTTTGGATCCAAATTTCAGGATGCGGTATCAATACAAAAAGTATCTGATGTCCAGCTTCAGTTTCCTCACAGATGGAGAGCAAGTGCTCTATTGGCGCCTGGGAGACTGCTATGATCCTCATGCGATTTTCGAACCTAAAATCAAAGCGTACTTGAGGAAGTGAAATGATTCAGAATAATTGGTTTGTGAGGTCTTATTTGCCATAGACCTTGGGAAGGTGGCCCTGAGAATATCAGAAGTGACTACCCGTCCAGGCATCATAGTCTGCCTAGAAATAGTATGCCAATCACTTTAAACAATATTTCTTCCAATTGATACGTATTCCTTAAGACCAACCTTAGTTCTCTTTTCTACAAAGCCACCTACACTATGAATATGAAATCTGTTTATTGTTTCGTCTTAGGACTTAGTTTTCTGATTGTGTCATGTACTGAGCCAACCCAGGAAAATGCATCAAAGGAACAGGGAATTGCTTTTGAGAGTATTCAAAAGTTTTCCCAATACGACTCGTTGGTTATAGATAAAGCCGAGAGACTAAGATTCGTTGGACAGATGGCCGAAGACTTGGTGTTCCAAACTGATCTTGGAGACTTTGTCATTACTTCTCCAAAAGGTGAACTAATCCGAGAACTTACACTCACTGGTGAAGTCATGGATCGCGTAGGTAAATCTGTTTATCAGTCTGCGATACATCAAGACAAGCTAGTCATACTGAGTAGCAGAGGCATTTCGTTTTATTCTTCAGAAGGTGAACTGCTGCACAGGATTCATCAGAAATTTCCATTCAAGTCGGCAAGGAAGACCTTGTATGTCGATATCATCAACAAAGACTCCATTTTCATCATGGATCCTCAAAAGCCATTTTTTGATTTCACGGCGAATAATCCGGGGGATCCAAGTTCTCTTGAAAAGTATTATCGAAGTTACCACGCTGGTATGATCTACCGTACTTCTCAACCGTCACTGGACTCGAGTGAGCTGGTCATGAATTTTCCACTCGAATCCATTTTTGCTGAATACCAATACCATTATCCTGACTATGGCAGCTTCTACATGTATGATCCGAACACCTCAATCCTTTATTTTATGCACAGTCCTGATTTGATGTTGCACTCATTGAATATCCAAAATGAAACCGCTACATCAATAAAGTTGGAGTTGCCTGATTTTAATATTGAGTTTAAAACCAATCTATCAGAAGGCATGCCGGGTGGTCAAGTTTTACAAAAGGCCAGGATACTTAATGCTTCAATTACAGCATTGACTAGCAAGGATGATAAAATTTACGTGCAATATCGTTTGGGTTTACCGGAGCAATCACTCTTTGAGACCAAAGCTGAGAGAGTGAATCGAAGGGAATATCGATTAGCCGTATTTAATAAAGAAAATAGGACTAGCAAGGTTTATAAGCTTCCGAATAGTTTCGAGACTTTTCAAGGTGTAGATCATCAGGGCCGACTATTGTTTAAGTCCAAAATGGAGCATCCTGATTCCGAAGTGTTTTATGTAGTGGATTCGGATAAGCTGTCAGAATAGATCTAAGGTTTGAATTGGTGGTTCTGATCAAGTGATGTGATTACTAAAGGAAAAATGATTCGACTGACTGGAATTAATAAATAACGGTACCCCTTGCTAAAGCATGAATTGGCTTTTAATTTACTTGTTGCTGCACCTGTCTATAATGGTTAGCAGTGTTATGCTTCTGATTAACTATTTCACCAAACCAAATGAACACACTACTTAAAGCCACCGGCTTTCTACTACTTGCTATTGTTTTTTCCTGTTCGGATTCTCCACAAGAATCTGATGAAAATTTAGCCATACCAGTTACCTTCCAGCGCACCATCAATCTGTCGGAGCTTGTTGATACAGAGCTCAGTTATATTCCGCTTCAGTCAAAGGAAGCGCCTCTGATCGGGGAGATTCAGAAAGTTGCCTTTACCGATTCGTTGATCTATGTTTTAGACAAATACCACCTGCAGACTGTACTCATTTTTCGAGGAGACGGATCATTTGTTGGGCAAGTAGGTTCGGTAGGCGAGGGCGTTGGCGAATATCAATACATTAGTGATTTTATCCTTACCGAAGCTGGGATCGAAATTGCGGATTCACATTCGCAAAAGGTAATTCAGTATTCGTTTGCTGGACATTACGACAAGGAATGGAAAGTACCTTTTATGATTTCAGAGATGGAATTGGCCGGAAACAATCGGAGATGGGTCTACTCGCCATATGATATTGCGGATACAGCTTACAACCAGGTGCTCTATCTTCTAGACTCCACCTACACGACTATTGAGCAAAGTTATTTTCCTTATGAAAATGTAATCGATGATGCGCCATTTCCCGGGTACATGACTAGCTATGATGGTCACATGACTTACACCAAACCACTTTTGGGTGAATACTACCAATTTAATTCCAGTAACGGCCAGAAGGAGTTTGAAATGAAAGTAGATTTTGAGCCTTATGGCTGGCCCATCTCAAGAAAGGAGCTCACCAGCGAAACGGAAGCAGTGGAAGAGGTATTTAGGAAAGGAAATGTGATGACTATGTCACACCAACTGACAGAGACAGAAGGTTTTATCACCTTATGGACGCTGATGAGGGATCCAGATTTTGTATCGGATGATCCATATGACTTTGGAGATCCATGGCTATGTATCTATCACAAAAAGTCTGGTAAGCTATTGGCCGTGCAAAACGTGATCAATGATCTGGATGATGGTTTGTTTGCCTTGCCGATTGCTACTCATAGAGATCAATTGATTGGCGTCTTAAATGTGGAGAGGTTACTCGAGCAGGCCGAACCCGGTAGTTCTATGCAATCCACATCCAGCATTGCACAAATTATGGATAGCCTGACTCAGGAGAGCAACCCGGTATTGATGAGGTATCGGTTGAATGACGGGTTGTTCGATGATTGATACAAGTGTCAAACGAATGAATGGGTTAGTAAATTGGATATGGGGGTTCTTGATACTTACTGCCTGTTCTCAAAAAGCAGAGCAAAGCCAGGAAACCTTCTTGGAGGATGGCGCTGATAGAGAAATTGTTATTTCGACTGAATTATCTGAACCAATTCAATTTAACGATTTTGCTGATTTGCAGTTTATCCAACTCGAAACCTCCGATAGTGTCCTTCTGTCTCGACCTTCGAAAATCTTAAAAGTAGGTTCCAATTTGATTATTCTGGATAAGCGTTTGAATGCTGTACTTCGTTTTGACGAACAAGGTCAATTTCTAAATAGAATTGGACAAAATGGGGACGGTCCTGGTGAATACCGAAGACCTATGGATATTCTTTGGGATGACCGTTCACGCCGCTTAAAAGTCCTGGTTAATTCGCATTCTGGCTATTTTGCATATGATTTGAAAGGAAACTATTATAGCAAGCAAACCAACTCTTTCTTTACCATTGGATTTGCACAGTGTGGTGAGCAGATGGCCTGGTTCAATGGGTACAACAGTGATACGCATAACTTATACTTGACGGATGGAATAGGCGAGGTTGTTGATCGATATTTTCCATACGACCCAAGCAATTACCGTTTTGGCATTGATTTTAGTGGAGGCATTTCTAATATACAGAATGGTGGATTCCTCTATGCAGAAACGGCCGACCCTGTCATCTACGAATTTGATAGTGATATGAACCTTTCTCATAAATATCGATTTGATCTCGGCCCTCTGACTTGGCCTGGTGATAGAAAGACCGAGCTAGATGCTTTTTGGGAAAAGGTGGAAACCTTTGAAACCGCCTATCTAGGTTCTCAATTTTATAGTAATAACTGGGGCTTAGTCTTTGACTATTATGACAAAAACCATGGATATGCGTTTTACAGCTACAATGATGGGGAGTTATATGCCAGAAGCTCACTTGCAAATGATCCGCTTGCTGAAATACTCTGGGCGCCTTGCGGGTTTGGACCGAATCAGTTCATTTCCTTTTTGAATCCTGCTGGGTTTGATGACAAGACAAATGACTTCCAGCAGCGTATTCATAGCGATTACCCGATACTATACGACCTGCTCACCGATCGGTCAAGGGATTATTATGACAATCCAATAGTGGTAGTCCTGACTTTCAACCAAGATACCATTTGACAATACGATTTTTAGTGCTAGGTGAGACTGAATTTAACGCATAGAATGACATACAGCATTATATTAAAAATCGATGGTAAAGTGTAAATGAAAGGGCATTTAATAATTTCAGTATCCGTTGTTTCATGTAAATCGGATTCAGAATATTTGGATAGTGGTCTTGCTATCCGTCATTTTGATGAGTCAGATTTTGTAGAGAAAATAAATATCAGGGGAACGAAACAGACTGGCAATGATATCATGGTACCTAGAAGAATCAAAATTCTGAACGAAGATCTACTTCTAGTTGCTGAAAAGACGACCGATACTTTAATACATGTACTGAGTAGATACAACTTCAAATGCATTAAACACTTAGGTATCAGGGGTTCTGGTCCAAGGGAAATTGAGTATCCCTATAAGTTTCTAATGAAAAGCCTAGAAGACAGTACATTTTGGTACCTTGGAATGGGTAGAGAAAAAATACTAAGTAGGTTTGATGTGACTTCCTCGTCTGTATATCCTGATACTCAAATCCAGCTTAGAGACAGTCTTTTTTTAATGATGGATTTTGCTTTTTCTTCTGACAGCTCAATTCTGGGGACATATTCAGATGGGATGGCTAAATTTTACGAATATTCATTGAACAACAAGAAGTTAAATGTTTGGGGTTCATGGGAAGGAATGGTTGATCAGGATTGGCCTCCTAACGTCATATCGTCACTTTTTAATGGAGCATTTACTTCAAATCAGGCAAAATCTAAATTCGTATTGGCATCTACCAAAATAGATTATTTAGAAATTTTTGATAAAACAGACGGCACTTCTATTGGTTTGAGAGGACCAATAAACGAATTCCCAAATGTTACTGTGGATCAGTCTAGTTCCTACCCGATGCTTATGGAGCTAGGTTATGAGAATTTATATGGATATTCAAATGCTGTAATAGGAGAAAAATTCATTTATGCACTCTATTCAGGTTATAGCCGGCGTGAAGTTGATATCATTAAAGAAAAAGCCTTCGATAAGTTGTTGATATTCTCATTAAGTGGTGATCCGGTTAAGTACATACAGTTCGATGAGCAATTAGTTGATTTTGACGTAGATCATGTAAACGGGATAGTGTATGGAATCACATACGATGGCAATCCGAATGTCATTGTTTATCAGCTCTAGAACTTTCGTAGCGATGGTATATGACCATTGCTACTTCAATTTAATTGGACAGATTACCATTACCATTACCTCTGTGCCAGGTCTATGACAATTATCGGTGTACTCTAGAAAGATCACCTAACACCCACCAACTCCACTAAGCAAAACCATTATATCAAATGATAGCAAATAGCCACAAAATACTATCAAATGATACAGAACGGTATGTATTTTCATAAAAAACAACGGAAAGACTTGCAGAATACCCCCCCCCCTGTTATACATTGTCAAAATCAAAAATTCACCGGCCGGATTTTTTTGATTAGCGGATATCGAAAAGCTATCAATAGAGTAGATAGTCAATTATAACAATAATTTGATATGAAAAAGTATCTTAAAACCTCTCTATTCTTTTTTGCAATGGTTATTGGATTTGCAGCATCATCTTCTATTTGTTGTGAAGCCACAGCAGGAGATTGCAGACATCCAAATGGAATGGTTTTTACCTATTCAACATTGATTAACGATGATACATGCACAGGTCATGAGTGTACAGAGTGTACTGAAGAAGGAGGCATTGGAGGCTAAGTGGGAATGTAGACTGCCTTGCTATTAGTGAGGTGGTCTTCTAAATAATTTTGAATGAATTATGCTAAATTAATTCCGTATTTGTCAATACTGGTGCTTTGGGCATGCAGTGACGATACTAAGCAGTTTGCTGATGGATACGCCATCAAATACTTCTCTGCAAGTGATTTCAATCATCATATCGAATTGAAAGGTAAAAAACTGGAGAATGGAGATTTCCTGATCCCAAAATCCATCTATTCACTCAATGATTACGTTTTAGTTGGAGAAAAACAGGCTGATACGTTCCTACACATTGTGAACAAAAAGGACTACAGCTGTATGCGACATGTTGGAGTAAATGGATTTGGCCCTAAGGAAATTGGAATGCCCTGGCGAATTTATCCTGATGTGAATAAGTCCAATGCGTTTTGGGCTTTGAGCGTAGATGGTCAAAAACTGTTAAGTTATTTTGATCTTAAGAATAGTTCACCTTACCCAACCAGACAGCACCTTCTTCAGGACAGTCTTTTTTACATGATGGATTTTGCCTTCTCATCGGATACCACTTTACTCGGAACCTTCTCTGATGGAGAATCGAAATTTCATGAATTTACTATGAATCAGCAGAAGGTCAATCAATGGGGGAATTGGAGTAATATGGTAGAGATGAATTGGCCTCCTAATGTGATTTCGACCCTTTATTCAGGTGTATTGAAAACCAATGAAGCCCGAGAGGTTTTTGTACTTTCATCTGTCAAGATTGACCATTTGGAAGTATTGAATAGAGAAACGGGAGAGCTTTTTGGTCTTAGAGGACCGGAAAACAGTTTTCCCAGCGTAGTGGTGGACAACTCGAGAGGCTATCCACTTCTGGCTCAAACTAGTTTTGAGAATAAATATGGGTATGCCACTTCAATAGTGACCAATGACTTTATTTATGCGTTATACTCCGGCTATACCAGGCATGAAGTAGATCGGCTTCACTCGAAAGCCTTTGATAAAGTGCTGAAATTCTCTCTTAAAGGAGAGCCCCTTATTTATTACCAAATGGATCGTCAGCTGATAGATATAACTTTAGATGAAGAGCGAGGCATTCTTTATGGGTTGACTGTGGACGGAAATCCCGGCATTGCCGAATTTAAGCTGGAGCAAGAATGACTGACTAGTTTAGTTATTCATTTCCCCATTCATCACTATCTTAGCCACATGAGAAACAGCTATCTGGGATGCATCTTACTAGTGGTGTTGGCATGTAGTTGCAGCAAAACTTCTGAATACTCTGAAGAAGAAGCTAGCACCTCCACGGCTACCCAGTCGGAGGATGTGCTGGAGGTACAAGTGGTCAAAGCCGATACCGAAAAGCTTTCCATCCCCATCACCGCATCAGGCAAAATCGAAACCGGTAGGTCCAAAAAGCTGGCCTTTCAGCAGAGTGGTCTGCTGGAGCAGTTAACTATCAGTAATGGTCAGCAGGTGAAGAAAGGACAGCTCATTGCCCAGCTAGCCAACCGCCAGCAGCTGATCCAGTATCAGGAAGCAGAACTTACCTACAAGCAGGCGCTCTATCTGGATGAAGACGAACGCATGTTCTTAAACGACTCGGCATTCTACAAAGACAAGTGGTCGGAAGTAAACGAAAAAACCGCCCTCAAGAGCGGAGTGCCTCAGGCCAAACTGGCTCTGGATAAGGCCCGAATTAGCCTAGAGCAAACCAGACTATACGCGCCGTTTGATGGACTCATAGCAGACCTGGAGGTAGAGCCTGGCGATTTTATTTCAGCGAATAAACCCATCGCACAGATCTACCAGCCCAATAACCTCATCATCGAAGTGAGTTTACTGGAGTACGATTTCCCAAAAATATCCATCGGGCAGCAAGCGGAGATAACCGCCCTGGCCAATCTTGATCAAATGTATACCGGTGAAGTGATAGAGATCAATCCTACCATTGATGCATCTGGACATTTTACCATCAAAATAAAGCTCAAAGACTCCACCGAAGGTTTGGTGCCTGGCATGAGCGCCACGGTCACCATCGCCTCGCTCAAAGAGCAATCGCAGCTGATCGTCCCCATGAAGGCGGTGGTCAATCGGTCTGGCAGGCAAGTGGTATTCACCCATGAAGATGGACTGGCCAAGTGGAACTATGTGACCCTGGGAGATCAGAATGGTGAGTATGTGGAAGTGTTGGAAGGGGTAGCTCCAGGTAGTGAGGTGATCATCACCGATGTGTTTCAGCTCGCACATGACAGCCCGGTAGTTGTTCAGCCAGCCACAGAATCCAGTACTGCTTCCCTATGATTCGTTATTTTCTCGCCAGGCCCATTGCCGTTCTGACCATCTTTTTCTGCGTGGCAATAGCTGGGTTTCTGGCCTATTCGAAACTGCCTGTCTCCCTCATGCCGGACATTTCCACGCCGCGTCTCGTCATTGTGGTAAATTATCCCGGATACGGCGCTGAGTATATCGAACAAAATGTGTTGGCTGACTTGCGCAACCAACTTTCTGGACTCTATGGCTTGGAGCAGGTGGAGTCCATCAGTGCCAACAATGTCGGACATCTGGACCTGACCTTTGAGTACAACACGGACATGAAGCTCGCCTTCATCGAAGCAAATGAAAAACTGGATCAGGCTACCCGGTTCCTTCCAGATAACTTGCCTCGACCGCAGGTCCATCGGATCTCCGATACGGACATTCCAGTCCTCCGGCTGCAGATCCAGTCGGGTGAGCTGAGCGCACCTGAGCTTTCCAATCTCACTCGGTTTATTCTGCGCAGACGGATAGAAGGCATCAATGGAGTAGCCAAAGTGGTGGTGAATGGCCTCACCGAGCAGGTCATCAACATCCAACCGAAAATGGACATTTTGCGGGCACTTCAAATCTCAGAAGGCTATTTGGTCGAGGCTTTGCGCCAAGCCAATTTTGATCAGTTCCAGTTGCGGGTTAAAGAAGGCATTTATGAGTACAACGTTCGGGTGGAAAATCCATTGAAATCGATAGAGGCCATTAGGGGCCTGGCTTTTACCTTACCTTCCGGTCGACAGATTGCTATCGGGCAGGTAGCGGAGGTAACTTATGGTACTCAGGAGCCGGTTGGAGCACACCTTTATCAGGGAGCAAATGGCATTGTCATCAACATTCACAAACAGGCAGCCGCCAACATGCAAGATCTGGAGGCGGAGTTGCTGACGAATATAGATCAGCTCAGTGAGGAGTTTCCAAAGATTCGATTTGACGTTACACAAAACCAAAGCGCTCTACTGGCACTGAGCATCAATCAGCTTTCGAATAGCCTAATCTTAGGAGGAGTTTTGGCCTTTGCCATCCTGTTTGTTTTTTCAGCCAACTACAAACTGTCCATCATGATGGGCCTGATCATACCAGCAACGATCCTGGTAACCTTTGGGATTTTTTACCTGAGTGGATTATCCATCAACATCATCACGCTAAGTGGTTTGATTTTAGGAATCGGGATGCTCATTGACAATGCCATCATTCTCATTGACAACATCCACCTGCACCATCAAAACGGGATGCCATTGCGTGAAGCATGTGTGAAAGGAGCCAATGAGATTTTCACTCCACTGTTGAGTTCGGCATTTACTACGCTTTCTGTTTTCCTGCCATTGATCTTCCTCGGAGGCATCGGAGGTTCGTTTTTTCAGTTTCAAGCCATGAGCCTCGGAGCGATGCTGACTGGTTCATTGTTGGTGGCCTTTTGTTTGTTGCCGGTTATCTATCAGCAGCTGCGGCCTGATCCAGCCAACGATTCCAGCAAGATTTACGAGCGCATCTTAGGCAGTTACAAAACCTCCAAAAAGCGATCTTCATTGATCAACGGGTTACTCCTATTGGTTTTTGTGGTTTCGCTGTTCGCTGTGATCCGAATACCGGTTACCAACCTGCCCAAACTGCAAACATCAGATGCAGCACTGAAGATTACCTGGTCTGACCCAATTACTTTGGATGAGAACATGAAGCGAACGCTGGAGCTAATTCATCAGGCAGATTCTTCGCTCAGCCAGTCGGAGTTTGAAGTGGGTATCCATTCACTGGACCCATCACAGCCGAGTTTTACCAATTCATTGATTGGTTATTTTCAGTTCGATGGTGTGGACGCCAAAGACAAGAATCTAGAGCGTACGGATAAGTTACTGCGTCAGAAATATGCCCATGCGAAATGGGAGTTTAGTCGTGCCAAAAATCCATTTGACCAGTTGTTTGAGCAGAACAGTAGCTTTATCAAGGTCAAATTTCGACCTTCAGGTCAAAACATGTTGCAACTATCTGAGCTGCAGCTACCACAGATGAATCAGGCCCAGCCAGAATACGGTTTCATCACTCAAAAAGGCTTGTACCTGGATGTGAATGAAGATCGCCTCAACCAGGTCAGCGTCACTTCTGAGGAATTGATCAATCAGATCAAATACTACTATCAGGATCAACTGGTAACGGAAATCCAACGCACCAATCAGAAGGAACGCGTGCAGCTTGATGCTACAGGAAAAAAGGACAAAGGATTTTTAAATGCAGTCGTGTTTGCCAAAGACAGTCTGGGTGCTGCCTATCCCGTTGGCTACTTTTTTGATTGGAAGGAGCAATCGGTGAACCAGTTTGTCACAGCTGACCTGGCAGGCGTTTACCAATCTGTGAGTTACTCCGAGAATGTGGATAATCCGGCAGCTATCATTTCTAGTATAGAAGAGCAAGCTAGAAACAATCAGTTCATCGTTGATCTGGAAGGATCCTTTTTACTAGCAGATCAAAACCTGGCCGATTTGATCATTAGTTTGATATTGGCGGTGACGTTGCTTTATTTCATATTGGCAGCTCAGTTTGAGTCACTGAAACAGCCATTAATTATCCTGATCACGCTCCCAATTGCCCTGGCAGGATCAGTACTTGGGCTTTATCTAATGTCATACTCCATCAACATCAGCAGCATGATTGGGATGATTGTCACACTGGGGATTATCGTCAATGACAGCATCTTGAAAATTGATACGATCAATCGCATGCGAAAGGATGGTCAACCGACCGAAGCAGCTGTGGTCAATGCCGGAGAACTTCGCTTGAAACCCATTTTAATGACTTCTGTCACGACCATTTTGGCTTTACTTCCACTCCTGTTTTCTTCAGGACTTGGAGCAGACCTACAGGCGCCTTTGGCTGTTGCGGTGATAGGTGGGTTGTTTATTGGTACGCTTTGTTCGGTGTACATGATCCCTAGGTTGTATCGCCGGATGTACCGCTAGTCCACTATGGCAAACTCATAATCATTGACATCCCAGTCAATGACTAAACCTTTACCAACTCCTTTAGCCACTTTTTCTCCGTAGAGTAAATGCACCAGGTAAAGAGCAGGATCATAAGACTTAGCGCCTCCGGCAGAGGTGATTAGATTGTGATCATGGACAAAGCTCACCTTTTCGTGAACGGTCAGCTGTGGATACATTTCGCGGTATCGGGTTATGTCAGTTGGGAAAGTGGTGGATTCGTGACCATCTACTAATCCTGCTTTTGCCAATAGAAAAGCACCATCACAGAGCGACATTACATAGTCAGCTTGCTCTCCTGCATTTTTCACAAACGTTATAAGTTCCTCGTTTTCCAGATCCGTGTCCATACTATGCTCCGCACTTGGTACGATGAGAATATCAATGTCTGGAATAGAGTCAGTTAGAAATCCATAATCAGGAATCAGCTTCAGACCTTCGAAAGTGGTTAAGGTGTCCCTTGTCGGAGCAACAGTGAATACCTGAATGCCTCCCTCCGTATGAAAAATCGTGTGCTGAAAGATGTCATAAGGAGCCATTAACTCCGAGTTGTAAACTCCATCTATGATCAAGAAAGCCGCATTGAATGATTGACCTGTTGCAGTTGCTTCTATTTCGATTCGTTCCTGCTGTTCTACCTGCTGAGAGCAGCCAAAAGCCAAACCAATCAAAACTAGAAATGAGATTCTCACAGTCCGAATGCTTCCTTCACCTGATCTACATAGTCCAGTTTCTCCCAGGTGAAGGTTTCGAAAGTCATTTCTTTGGTTTCTCCTTCACCGTTAGTGAATGATCGTGTTACTGTTTCAGGCTTTCTTCCCATGTGTCCATAAGCAGCAGCATCTGTGTACATCGGGTTTCTAAGCTTCAGACGTGTTTCGATTCCGTAAGGTGTCATATCGAAGATCTCCTGCACCTTTTTGGCAATTTCGCCATCTTTCAGGTCCACGTTAGCTGTGCCATAGGTATCAATGAAAATACCCATAGGTTCTACCACACCGATTGCATAAGAAACTTGAACCAATACTTCTTTACACAATCCGGCAGCTACCAGATTCTTAGCAATGTGACGTGTTGCGTAAGCAGCAGATCGGTCTACTTTGGATGGATCTTTACCGGAAAACGCTCCACCACCGTGAGCTCCTTTACCGCCGTAGGTGTCTACAATGATCTTTCTACCTGTCAAACCAGCATCCCCATGCGGTCCACCAATCACGAATTTTCCGGTTGGGTTGATGTGGTATTTGATTTGATCATTAAATAGTTTCTGAATGTCATCACCCAGTTGTTTTTTCACTCTTGGGATCAAGATGTTAATGATGTCTGATTTGATTTTAGCCAGCATTTTTTGCTCTTCATCAAAGTCGTCGTGCTGTGTGGAAACCACGATCGCATCAATTCGTGTGGGTTGATTATCATCCGAGTATTCTATGGTCACCTGTGCTTTCGCATCAGGTCTTAGATAAGTTATGTCTTTATTTTCCCTACGTAGTGCAGCCAGTTCTCGCAATATGCGATGAGAAATGTCCAGGGCCAACGGCATGTAATTTTCGGTCTCGTCCGTCGCATAGCCAAACATCATTCCCTGATCACCAGCGCCTTGAAGCTTCGGATCTTGCTTATCCACACCCTGATTGATATCCGGAGATTGTTCGTGAATGGCTGATAAAATGCCACAAGAGTTAGCCTCAAACATGTATTCTGACTTGTTGTAACCAATTCTTTTGATCACATCTCTGGCCAACTGCTGCACATCCAGATACGTCTTGGATTTTACCTCACCTGCCAAAACAACCTGCCCGGTTGTCACCAATGTCTCACAAGCCACCTTGGATTGAGGATCAAAAGCTAAGAAATGATCGACTAGCGAATCAGATATTTGATCGGCGATTTTATCTGGGTGTCCTTCTGAAACGGACTCTGAGGTAAATAAGTATGACATATTTCTAGACTTAGTAAGGGCTGCAAATTTATGATTTTCGGTGAATTCTACCCACCTTTTATGAGAAATGGCCAATGCTAAATACGGCCGGTATTTTGTGAAAGTCTTCTCGGGACTTTTTCCATTCAGCAATAGGTTGTGTTTTGATGTATTCTTTTGCACCAAACACGTCTACACAAATACTCAATCGTGTTTGTGCATTCAGGTTTTTCATTAGATCATCCAGCAATTGATTGTTGCGAAATGGGGTTTCCATAAACACCTGAGTGTAACCAGTTGATTTTAGGTCTTGTTCCAACTTTTTGATGGCTTTCACCCGATCTGCTTTCTGAATCGGAAGGTATCCATGGAAGGTGTATTGCTGTCCGCTAAATCCTGAGGAGATCACTGCCGTTTGAATTGAAGTAGCTCCGGGTAATGGAATGACCCGAAAGTTGTTTTGATGTGCAAAGGCTATTGCCAGACTACCGGGATCTGCTAGTCCTGGAAGGCCCGCTTCACTAATCACACCTACATCATGACCTTGGTTCAGCCATTGCATTTTTTTACTTACCTCGGCTGCCGTAGACTTTTTATCCAGTATTTCAAATTGTAAGGAAGGGATTTCAATGCCAAGGTTCAAACTGCTAATAAATCTTCTAGCCGTTCGCACATTCTCCACCAAATAATGGTTGGTATTTTGGATGATATCCAATACCATTGGTGCCAGAAAGGAGGCATCGTTTGATTCGGAGAGATACGTAGGAATAAGAAATAACGAACCTTTACTCATGCTGGGCAAGATATTGATTTATGTGGGAATACTGTTGGTCATTCTTGGGGTGATCCTGTTATTCGTTGACAAGCTAAACTTTCTAGGCAGGCTTCCAGGCGATATCCGAATCCAACGAGATAATTTTCGATTCTATTTCCCAATTACGACCAGCATTTTGATCAGTGTCTTGATCTCCCTGATCATTTATCTGATTCGAAGGCTATCCTAAAAACTCCGTTACCAGCTGGTTCAGTTCCTCTGGCTTTTCAGCATGCACCCAGTGTCCAGCTCCATCCACCATTTCTATTCGAGCATTTGGAAAGTGACTGGTGATTAATGGCTGATCTTCTGTTTTGATGTAGTCACTTTTTGATCCACCTATGAATAATGTCTCTTTGTCATAGACGGCATTATCAGCAATGCCGCTACCAACTTGCTCGATATTGTTTTCAATAGCATATAGGTTGAGTTTCCACTCAAAATTATTGTCAGAGTCTCGTCCTAGATTTTTAAGGATGAACTGCCTGACTCCAAAGTTTTTAATCACCTGACTCATTTGCTGGTCGGCTTCTTTGCGTGACTCCAATGACTTCAAATCGATGGAGTGAAACCCTTCAAAGATCTGCTGGTGATGTGGGGGATAATATTTTGGTGCTATGTCTACCACAATGAGTTTATCCACTTTTTCAGGATAAAGGGTAGCAAAATGCATGGCTACTTTTCCACCCATGGAGTGACCGAGGAGGTAAATAGTATCTAACCCTTCATCTTCCATCAATTCTACCAGATCCTCAGCCATGACCTCATAGTTCATCTCATCGCTGTGTGGTGAGTTGCCATGGTTTCGCTGATCGATTAAGTAGGTTGAATAGTGATCACTGAATGACTTCCCGAGTGTTTGCCAGTTGTCAGACGATCCAAATACTCCGTGGAGAACAAAAAGCGGATGTCCGTTTCCGTATTTTCTAAAGTTGAGTTTCATAAAATATTAGTCCTGTAGCTTTCGCAAATACATCTGGATAGTATTCTCCAGACCATAGTACAGCGCATCACAAATCAGCGCGTGTCCAATAGATACTTCATCCAGGTGGGGAATGTTTTGCTTGAGGTGCTTGAGGTTATGGAGATCCAGATCATGTCCGGCATTTAGTCCGAGTCCTAGCTCTCGGGCTCTGGCAGCAGCTGCTACATAAGGCCCAGTTGCGACTTCTTTGTTCTTGAGAAAGCCACTGGCATATGGCTCAGTATAGAGCTCGATCCGGTCTGCACCAATTTTTGCTGCTCCTTCCACCATTTTTAGATCTGGATCCACAAATACGGATGTACGTACTCCCCAGCTTTTGATCCTACCGATGATTGCTGTCAATTTGGATTCATGAGTCACAGTATCCCATCCAGCATTGGAAGTGAGCACGTCAGGTCCATCAGGTACCAGGGTAGCTTGCGCAGGTTTTACCTTTTCAATGATTTCCATGAATCGGTCGTCAGGATAGCCTTCGATGTTGAACTCGGTAGTGACTACATCTTTTAGCCCCATTACGTCCTGGTAGGTAATGTGTCGTTCGTCTGGTCTTGGGTGAACGGTAATTCCTTGGGCGCCGAATCTTTCACAATCTTTTGCCGTTTGAATCACATTGGGATTATTCCCGCCGCGGGCATTGCGGAGGGTTGCAATTTTGTTGATGTTTACGCTAAGTTTGGTCATAAATAGTCAACCTTAATGGAAGGCAAATTTGTTCAGAAAAAATAGAATATGAGTTTAAAATCAAAAATAGAGGCAGAAATCAAGCAAGCGATGTTGAACAAGCAAAAGGAGCGCTTAACTCCTTTGCGAGCGATCAAATCGCTGATACTGCTAGCTGAGACTGAAAAAGGCGGTGGAGATGGACTGTCTGAGGACGCGGAGCTGAAGCTTTTGACTAAAGCGGCTAAGCAGAGAAAAGACTCTCTGGAGATCTTCAAAGAGCAGGGCAGAGACGATTTGGCCGCTAAGGAACAGAGCGAACTAGATGTAATTGAAGAGTTTTTGCCAAAACAATTGAGCGAAGCTGAATTGGAAGCAGAGCTGAAATCGATCATTTCTCAGGTAGGCGCCTCGGGACCGCAAGATATGGGTAAGGTAATGGGAGCAGCCACTAAAAATCTGGCTGGAAGAGCAGATGGGAAGGCCATTTCGATCAAAGTGAAGGAGCTCCTAAATCAGTAACTGAGTGAACTACCTGGACATATTTTTCATCGTTATTTTTATTATCGGAGCGGTGAAAGGGTACCTGAAAGGGTTGATCGTGGAGATCTTCTCTTTTCTTGCATTTTTCATTGGCCTATTTGTAGCCATCAAGTTGACCATTCCGGTGGCCAATCGATTTTTTGATTCATCGGATTATTTTCAATTTCTGACCATTGCAGTCTTCATCGCACTTTTTGTTGCGGTGATTTTGGTGGTCAACTTAGTGGCCAAAGCCCTTAAGAAAGTTCTGGACCTCACATTTCTTGGTTTGTTTGACAACATTCTGGGGGCACTGGCAGGCATCTTTAAGTGGGCATTTATAGTGAGTGTGATCTTTTGGGTGTTTGATTCGATTGGTCTCAGGTTACCAGGCGAACAATCCAATGATTCATTGATTTATCCTTTTGTGGAGCGCTTAGGGCCGGCGGTATTCGCGTGGGTATCCAATATGCTCCCGTTTATTCAGGATATGATAGATTCGCTGAAAAATATTAGTGATAAACACAAAGGAGTGTACACATAATTGTGATTCTTTTGTTAATTTAAGATAGATGCAAATAAAAGAAGACAAGGGCTTTAGTTACATAGATGAAGGAGAAGGTGAAGTGCTACTGTTACTTCACGGTTTATTTGGTGCACTCAGCAATTGGGATGGTGTGGTGACCAAGTTCTCCCAGAAGTATCGGGTGATCATTCCTCTGCTGCCAATCTACACCATGCCTGTGAAAACTGCTGGTTTGGATGCGCTCAATAAATTCACTGAAGAATTCGTGGAAGCCATGGGTCTGACTAAATTGAATATCATTGGCAATTCGCTTGGAGGCCACGTTGGGCTGATATTCACTCTGGCCAATCCCGATAAAGTGAATACACTCATTCTGACAGGAAGCTCAGGTTTGTTTGAGAATGCGATGGGTGGGTCCTTTCCGCGAAGGGGCTCTTATGATTACATACAGGAGCGTGTAGCTTATACATTCTACGATCCTAAAACAGCCACCAAAGAGTTAGTGGATGAAGTATTTGAAACAACCAAGAGCATCCCAAAAGCATTACGAATTGTGGCTATTGCCAAGTCTGCCCAACGTAATAATATGGCAGATGATATCCCAAATATCAAAGTGCCAACGTTATTGATTTGGGGATTGAATGATACCATCACTCCACCATACGTAGCCCATGAGTTTGATCGGTTAATTCCGAATACCACCCTTAGGTTCATTGATAAATGCTGTCATGCACCTATGATGGAACGCCCCGAAGAATTTAACGTTATATTAGAAGAATTCTTAGAGAAAGAGTTAGTATGAACGCCAAAGACCTGATTAACTACATGATTCCACCACTAAAGCCACAGGATAACATTTCCAAAGTGCGGCAGTGGATGGATGAATTGCGTTTATCAGAGCTGCCGGTAGTGGAAAATGGCCGCTTTTTAGGCATCATTGATGAGGAGCTAATTCTCAATGACGAGTTACAATATCCGGTAGTTGGAGATTATCCGTTGGTAGGACAAAATTGCGTAGTTCAGTCTGGTAATCACTACTATGAAGTGCTAAAGGTCTCTGGAGTAGAGGGATTTAGGATAGTAGCGGTAGTAGATGAACTCCATCAGTACATTGGTGTGGTCTCGATAGAAGATGTGGTCGAAGCTTTTGCCAAGAACTCTTCAGTCTCTACACCAGGAGCCATTATTGGTTTGAGGTTGAAGTTTCATGATTATTCACTATCTGATATCAGCAGGATCATAGAAGCGAATGAAGCTAAAATACTGAGTAGCTACCTCAGCCCACACTCAGAAGACCCTAATGACCTGCATCTAACGTTGAAAATAAATAAGGAAGAAATCACGCACATCATTGCCTCTCTAGAACAAAGTGGTTTCTTTGTGGAGAATTCGTACAATGTGGCCAATTCAAGTTTTGACGAGAAGGAACGCATTGACATCCTCATGAAGTACCTAAAATTATAATAAAGGGATGGGCAAAATTGCCATTCACGGCCGTCGAATCTCTCCAGATTCCATTCAATATGTAAAGGACATTCTTCGCATCATTCAAGATAATGGTAGGGAGATTTATGTTAGTCCCAGTCTGGCCCAGCTAGAGATTGAGGAGCCGTTGTTTGACGGATTGCCTCATTATAACCCTGACAAAAACATGAGTGGATTTGAGGCCATCTTTAGCCTTGGCGGGGATGGCACTTTATTAGAGACCCTCACACATGTAGCTGTTTCCGAAGTTCCAATATTGGGTATTAATCTGGGACGTCTGGGTTTTTTAGCGGTTATCTCAAGAGAAAACATCGCTGAAACGCTCCAACTATACTTTGAAGGATCATATACCTATGAGGAGCGATCATTAATACAGCTTACGACTACTGAAGGAGTTTTCGGAGAGGTGAACTATGCTTTAAATGAATTCGCTATTCTCAGGAAAGATACTTCTTCTATGATTACGGTAAAGAGTTATCTGGACGGGGAGTTTCTCAATACCTACTGGGTAGACGGATTGATGGTGGCTACACCAACCGGATCTACTGGATACTCGCTTAGCTGCGGAGGACCGGTGATTATGCCCGACACTAAGAATTTCATCATCACACCCATCAGCCCGCACAACCTGAATGTACGTCCTTTGATCATTTCAGAGCGCAGTAAACTGCATTTTAGGGTGGAGTCAAGAAACCAATCTTATCAGGTTTCACTTGATTCAAGATCAGAGGCAGTAACCGACCAAATCGACCTTTACATCGAAAAAGCACCGTTTACAGCCCGATTAATCAAAATTAGCGGCACTTCTTTTCTTGATACCTTGAGAAATAAGTTAACTTGGGGACTTGATAAGCGAAATTAATATTTCCACAGATACATTACCTTTGCAACTGGTTTTCTGAGTGTTATGAGAATTAAAATATTAATACCATCATTGATTCTTCTTCTATGCATTGGATTGACAGATGCCAATGCGCAGAGAAATAAGTACAAAAGAAGAAAGGCTAAGAATCGGGCAATGTCCAATTATACTTCCAGAGGGGGTGGACGTTTCCGACAGTTTAATTTTGTTTCTTTCAATGTCAACGCCTTAAACTACTATGGTGATCTGGCTCCTGTGAACAGAGCTGCAAGTACAGACGTGTCTTTTACCCGACCAGGATTTGGAGCGGAGATTGGAGCACGTTTCAATCCATACATGGCGGTCAGAGCTGGCTTCAACTACGGAAGGCTCAAAGGAGATGATATTACTTCGGACTACAATGACGAGAATGCCTATGGCAGGTATCTGCGAAACCTGAGTTTCAGAAATGATATCAAGGAGTTCCATATTGGCATGCAGTTTTCTTTACTTCCCATCTGGGGTGGTCCAAATGTACGGCCAGATTTCAACGTCTATGCCATGATCGGCGCAGCGGTTTTTCACCATGAACCCAAAGGAAAAGTTCCTGAATACGATCATACACTCGGAGGAGATGTAGAAAGCAATTATACCCAATATCCGGTGGCTCAGGCTGGTGAGTGGGTGCGGTTGAGAAAATTAGGTACCGAAGGGCAATTGATCGATTCACTTGACGTTAAAGGTTACAGTCCATTTCAATTTTCAGTGCCACTAGCTATTGGTGCCACCATGAGACTCCCTGGTCCATTCAACTTGAGCGTGGAGCTGGGATATCGGTACTTGTTTACCGATTATCTGGATGACGTAAGTGGTAGTTTTGTAAGATACGATCTGTTTGATGACGATCTTGCTCGAATCATGTCTGATAGAAGTGCAGAGCCTACCGCAGTATGGCAGGAGGTTCCCAGAGATGGTTTTCCTGGTGCTGTAGGTCAGCAGATGCCTGATGGCACTACTTACTATTCAGCGCGAGGTTATGGTGGTGGTCTTGCCGGAGACAAAGGTCGAGGCAATCCAGACGATAATGACATGATGTTCATGACCACTGTGAAACTGACAATGATACTGGGCCAGGTAAGAAGATCGGCTAAATTCAGATAATTTTTGAAGAAAGTATTATTCCTATGTTTTGTGCTGGCAAGTGTTACTTCGCAAGCTCAGTTTATTGAGTTTGGAGGAGGTATTGGTGCATCACATTACACCGGGGATTTGGTTCATTATCCCCATATTGAGTTTACTCGCCCAGGTGTCACCGGCATGCTTAGGCTGAACCTTTCGAACATCGTCAGTTTTAAGACGGCATTTACCTACATGAAATTGGTGGGGAATGACGATTCCTACATTGATGCACTGGGCCAGCAGAGACAGCACTCATTCAATCACAATGTTTACGAACTCAGTTCCGTTTTTGAGTATCACTTCCTCAGCTACAGGTCAGATAAGACCCGCAATAAGTGGGCTCCTTATGCGATGCTCGGTTTGGGTTTTGCTAATATTCAGGGAGTGGAGCCAACCTACGAGGAGTTCAATCAGATTCAGGTGGTGATACCGATGGGTGGTGGGGTAAAGTATGAACTCACCAAGCAATTGACCCTGGGCGTAGAGTTAGGTGCCCGGAAGACCTTTTTTGATTATCTCGATGGTGTGAGTGATGGTGATACCAGGATTAAAAACTACCAGTATGGCAACCCAAATGATAAAGACTGGTACTTCTACTCGGGTATCAACCTGACCTTTGTTCTCTACAAAATTCCATGTCCGTATCCATATGTTCCCAATCGAGCAATCCTTAGTCGCATACGAGCCAACTAATCGTTAAAAAATGTTTAATAATTCTTCATTAGTAAAAAAAACCACAACTTTGTGGTCTTTCGCATTTTTGGCGTAGAAAGGGATGAAGGAGCATATTAAGTCAGACAATTTACCGAAGCATATTGCCGTTATTATGGACGGTAATGGGCGCTGGGCCAAAAAGCAGGGTGCTGCCAGAATTTTTGGGCATAAGAATGCTATCAAGGCCGTTCGTGATACCACCGAAGGGTGTGCCGAATTAGGTGTAGAGTGCTTGACACTGTACGCATTCAGTACTGAGAACTGGTCAAGACCGGAAATGGAAGTGAAAGGTTTGATGGCACTTCTGGTCTCTACAATCAAGGATGAGCTCCCTACGCTGATGAAAAACAATATCAGTCTTCATTCCATTGGGGATAGGTCAGACTTGCCGTCTGAGACCAGAAGGAAACTAGAGGATGCCATAGAGCAAACTGCTGCTAACTCTGGAATGAAACTAATTCTCGCATTGAGCTATAGTGGCAAATGGGATCTGACCAATGCCATGAAGACTATCGCCATGAAAGTGGAGAAGGGTGAGCTGGAAGGAGCTTCGATCAACCAGGAAACTGTAGCAAAGCATCTCTCGACTAGTGGTTTTCCAGATCCTGAATTGTTGATAAGGACAAGTGGAGAGATGAGGATTAGTAATTTCTTGTTGTGGCAGCTGGCTTACACCGAGCTGTATTTTACGGAAGTCCTGTGGCCGGATTTCAGGAAAGAGCACCTTCATGAAGCGATCTTGGCTTATCAAGGACGTGAGAGAAGGTTTGGAAAAATAAGTGAACAGATCAACCTGTGAAAATGTATAAAGGTATATTAGTTGCGATTTGTACAGTGATTTTCTCCATTGGGAGTACTCATGGCCAAATAGTATTTGGAAAAACCAAGCAATCTACTGATGATGGGCTTTCCATTAACTATTCGAACCCACGGGTTTATGAAATCGCCGATATTCAGGTAGAGGGAGTAGAGTTTTTGGATAATAACGCACTTATTTCCCTGGCTGGATTGAGAGTGGGAGATAAAGTAAAAATTCCTGGTAATTCCATTTCAGAGGCAATCGATAAACTCTGGAAGCAAGGAATTATTGGTAATGTAGAGATAGTAGCCAATAAAATAGAGGGAGATAAGATCTGGTTGACCATCAAGCTGACAGAGCGGCCAAGACTGACCAACTTTGAATTCAAAGGGATCAACAAAAGCCAGATTTCAGAGCTAAAAGACAAAATAGAGCTGGTAAGAGGAAAAGTTCTGACCGATGTGGTCATTAAGAACACCAAACTAGCCGTGAAGCGATATTTGGAAGGCAAAGGGTATCTAAATTCAGAAGTAAACATTCTCCAATCCAAGGATACCATTCGCTCCAATAGTGTCAACATCCTTATTGACATTGAGAAAAACCAAAAAGTTAGAGTTAAGAATATCACTTTTATCGGAGATACGGTGTTTGCCAATGCACGTCTTAGAGGTAAGCTGAAAAATACCGGAGAAACACCTAAAATAAAGTTGCCGAAAGACCTCCTGGAGAAAACAGTGATGATGCTCAACCCAGTGAATCTATGGCATTTTATGACTCATCGGGAAAAAAAGAGCTTTGCTGACCTTAGAGATTACCTTGGCGAGCATGCCAACGTTAACGTGTTCAAATCTGCCAAGTATATCGAAACAGACTATACGGAAGACAAGCAAACCTTGATTTCTTTTTACAACTCGAAAGGGTATAGAGATGCGGAGATCTTGAGTGACTCTATTTACAGCATTGACAAAAGACATCTAAACATCGATATCTACGTAGAGCCAGGGCAAAAGTATTATTTCCGTAACATCGTATGGACCGGGAATTTTATCTATGACAGTGAGAAACTGGATAAAGTACTCGGTATTGAGAAAGGTGATGTTTATGATCTCGACCTGGTCAATAAAAAACTAAATTTCAATCCGGCAGGAGAGGATATTTCGTCACTATATATGGATGATGGTTACCTTTTCTTCCGTGTTAATCCAGTGGAAATTGGGACCTACCAGGATTCCATCGACGTAGAGATGAGAATGTATGAAGGTCCTCAGGCCACCATCAACGAAGTAACAATCAGTGGCAATGACAAGACCAATGATCACGTAATCAGACGAGAACTAAGAACTCTGCCTGGTCAGAAATTCAACCGATCTGAACTAATCAGAACACAAAGAGAGCTTTCACAGCTTGGCTATTTTGATCCAGAGCAAGTGAATCCGGTGCCAAAGCCAAACCCGGCAGATGAGACCGTGGATATCGAATGGCAGTTGGTAGAGCGCCCGAATGACCAGATCGAGTTGTCTGGTGGCTGGGGTGGTAACTTTGGGTTCATTGGCACCCTCGGCCTGAGTTTTAATAACTTCTCAGTGAAAAATATCCCGCACTTTGATAAGTGGAGACCATTGCCGATGGGTGACGGTCAGAAATTCTCTGTGAGGCTTCAAGCCAATGGTGTAAGATATCAGAGTTATTCGGTGAGTTTCAATGAACCTTGGCTGGGTGGTAGACGACCAAACAACTTCGGGATCAGCTTTAACCACTCCGTGCAGCGAAATGTGAATTTCCGAAATAGAAATGATGTCTACAGTAAGTTACAGCTGAGCGGAGCTACCATATCTCTGGGTAGAAGAGTGAGATGGCCTGATGACTTCTTCCAGGTGTCCAATTCCATCTCCATGCAGAAGTACAATGTGCAAGGCCAATCTTACGAACAGTTTTATAAGATCTCTGGAGATGCCTATAGTTTTACTTTTAATAATACCATTGCCAGAAACTCCGTCGATCAGCCGATGTATCCTAGATACGGTTCTTCACTATCAATGAGTGCATCGTTCACTCCGCCATATTCATTATTCAATGATAGGGAGTACGATACGGATAGTCAGGACAATTTTAAATTCCTCGAATACCACAAATGGAACCTTGATTTCAGATATTATCTAAAATTGGCAGGAGATTTGGTACTAGCACCTAGAGCCCACTTTGGATTCCTTGGTTCTTACACAGACAAGGTCGGTGTAGGACCATTCGAGCGGTTTACTCTGGGAGGGTCTGGTTTAACTGGCCAGAATTTTGTACTAGGTACGGATATTATAGGTCTCAGAGGATATAATGACCGATCGCTCAACGGAGACGATCCAAATGCAGAGTATCAGGGAGGAACGGCCTTTACCAAGTTCGTGATGGAGCTGAGATATCCAGTTTCATTGAATCCTTCCGCTACGATTTACGGGCTTGTGTTCTTTGAAGGCGGGAATAACTGGAGTGATATAGCAAGATTTAATCCATACAATCTATACCGATCAGTAGGGGCGGGCGTTAGAATATTCATGCCAGCCTTCGGTTTGCTGGGTTTAGATTGGGGATATGGACTGGATGCATTGCCAGGATCTAATGAAGTGAGTGGTCCACAGTTCCATTTCTCTATTGGTCAACAAATTAGATAACCAATGAAGAAACTACTTGCATTCAATGTTATTCTGTTATTATTCGCAATAAATGATACATTTGCGCAGAAATTTGGATATGTGGATACCCAATATGTGCTGGGTAGAATGTCCGAATACAAGGAAGCGCAAGCTGAAATAGAGACTCTTGCCAAAGGGTGGGAGACGGAAATTCAGTCCAAGTATAAAGAAGTGGAGGAGAAGGAGGCAGCGCTGCAAGCAGAAGAAGTTCTGCTTACTCCTGAGATGATGCAAGAGCGAAGAATGGAGATCGATCGAGCCTGGAAAGAGGTAAAGGAATACCAAAAACAGATTTTTGGATTCGATGGACTTTATTTTTTGAAGAAAAAGGAGCTGATAAAGCCTGTACAAGATCAGGTATTTGACGCTGTGGAAAAAGTTGCCAAAAACCACCGGTTACAGATCGTTTTCGATAAGTCTGGAGATTTGGTGATGATTTATACTGATCCCATTCATGACTACACGGATTATGTGTTGGAGGAATTGGGGTTAGGTGAGAATAACGGAGAAAATAACTAGGAAACAACGATTAATTATGAAAACTAAAGTTTTAAGCTTATTGGTTGCTCTTATGGCATGTGCTTTTACATTGTCAGCGCAAGAAAACTTGAAAATTGGATACACCAATGCTGATTATGTATTGAGCCTGCTACCTGAAGCAAAGCAAATTGATGCTGATTTAAAGGCATATGAGAAGCAGCTTCAGAATTCGATGCAAGCAAAATATAACGATCTGCAAACTAAAATGGCAGACTATCAGGAAAACGCAGCGTCATGGGATGACCTGATCAGAACAGATAAAGAGCAGGAAATCGAAGCGCTTCGTCAGGGGATTCAAAAATTCTCGCAAGATGCAGAGCAGTCTATGGCTAAGAAGAGAAATACCCTTCTGCAGCCTGTGTATGAGAAAATAGGTACGGCAATCGAGCAAGTAGCTAAGGAGAATAACTACACGCATATTTTTAGCGCTGGTGCTCCAGGATTTGATGTACTGTTGTACGCTAGAGAGCAAGACGATGTGTCTGATTTGATTCTTAAGAAATTGGGAATTACTCCACCGGCAGCTAATGGTGAGTAATACTTATATCTAGAGATTATTCAAAGCGCCCGAGTGGCGCTTTTTTTATGCCTCTCAGATTGAGGTCATGCCGAATTATCTCGCTTATTGATGACCCGAATCATAATTGCTGGAGCTACCACCGGAATGGCAATAGTGAGGAGGAAGAGTACGATTTTTTGCGCATTGCCAAAAGTATTGGTTCGGAGTATCGAACGGGTAGAAAGAATAAAGAGTATGGCGGCACCAATGAGGCCAAGCGCCACCATCAGTTGCCAGACCATCATGGATGGTCCCTGTGTCATTACTTCCATATTAGCTGAGTTCTTAATGTTTATCGAAATTAACCCTGAAAAACGAAGCTTACAATCCTAATTGAGAATTATACCAGTAATCAAACCTGTGAGGATGATAAACGGAGTAGGGATCCTGGTGAAAAACATCAGACACATAGTACCAAGTATGAGGATATAGTTAAGTGTGGATGGAGGTATTGGTTCAAACAACAAAAACGCGGCTGCTATTACCATCCCTGAGCTCACTGCATTGATGCCTTCCAGTGATGCCTTGATCATTCGGTACTTCTTAAGATCCTCCCAAAACCTACTCACAAAAAAGATGAAAAACGTACCCGGCAGAAAGACACCAGCTGCTGCCATCAATCCTCCTAGAATCTGTTGAAGTGTATCCGTATCACGCATGCTGAGTGTACCTACATACGCACTGAAAGAAAAAACAGGTCCTGGTAATGCCTGGACAAAGCCATATCCAGAGAGGAACTGCTCTGATGTCAGATACTCTTTGAACTCAACAAACTCAGTATACAACAGCGGGACCAACACCTGCCCACCTCCAAAAATCAAACTGCCATTTCTGTAAAAATTCTCAAAAAGCCGAATGGGCAAATACTGAGTTACCCCACCCAATACTGCAGCAAATACGAGTACTGAAATCCATAAAATGAAATTTGACCAGTTGATCTTGATCGTTGTTTTTTCCTCAACAGGTTGATTTTTGTATTTGAATGCAGTCACAAAACCACCAATGAGTAGCATGATAGGGAATGCCCACGGCGTCCGAAAAATGTAAGCAGCCATGGTAGAAATAATCATCAGGAAAAACCCAGTCCGAGTGGACACCACACTACTCGATATCTTGTAAGCTGAATAAGCAACAATCCCCACAGCTATAGGCTGAATATACTTTAGGAACTCCAGTGATACGTTGAGCTCCTCAAACATGTTGACCATGATCCCGAGAGAAATCATGATGGTCATAGCTGGCAAAGCCCAAATGAGTAGCGTTAGGTAAGCCAATCCAGGTCCGCCTATTTTAAATCCTATGGCGGTGATCGTTTGAGTGGACGTAGGACCAGGTAATATCTGACAGAGTGCGTGTAGCTCTATCAGGTCTTGTTCAGTCAGATAGCCACGCTTCTCCACCATCATGTCTAGAAACAACGCAAGGTGCGCGGTAGGTCCACCAAAGGAAGTTAAGGAAAGGATTAGCACATCCTTCAAAAATATGATGTATCTAACCCTGCGAACTGACATTAGGATTTCAAACCAATTTCTTTGAGACGTTCATCCAAAAACTCACCGGCAGTCATGTCTTCATACCGTTTGGGATTGTCTTCGCTGATGCAGCTATCCAGGCAGGTAAGATCCATGCTGGATCGCGGATGCATGAAAAAAGGAATGGAGTAGCGCGAAGTTCCCATCTGATCTCGTGGTGGGTTAACCACTCGGTGTATTGTAGATTTCAACTTATGATTGGTTAGCCTATCCAGCATATCTCCTACGTTCACCACTATCTGATCGGGCAATGCAGTGATTGGGATCCACTCACCATCCCTGCGAAGGACCTGCAGGCCATCAGCACTAGCACCCATGAGTAGGGTAATCAGATTGATATCTCCATGCTCAGCTGCTCTCACGGCGTCTTCCGGGATTTCATCTGGATTCTCGATGGGGAAATAGTGTATTTGACGTAGGATGCTATTACCCTTTTTGACTTTATCATCAAAATAATACTCATCCAGTCCCAGATGAAGGGCAATGGCTCGGAGCATTTGTATACCCGCCGCCTCGAGTGTCTTATAAGCTTCAGTGGTGTATTCTTTGAACTCAGCAACTTCATGTGGCCAGATGTTGTCAGGATATTCGGGAAGCTGATCTTCTGGAGGTTGTCCCACATGATAAAATTCCTTAAGATCCCCGGTGTTACGACCTTTGGCTTTCTCCCGACCTTTGCTGATATACCCTCTTTGCCCAGCCAGTTCCTTTTTCTCATATTGCAGCTTCACATCATCGGGTAGGCTGAAAAACTTCTGTACAGTAGCATAGAGCTTTTTTGTCAGCTCATCAGATAGTCCGTGATTTTTGATGGCCACAAAGCCAATGTTCTGGTAAGCATTGCCCAGATCTGCTACAAATTGTAATTTTTTTTCGGCATCACCTGAGGTGAAATCTGCAAGATCTAACGAAGGAATTTCGCTATATAAAGTATCGCTCATATCTTTTGGGGTCAGTTCAAAAATAAACTCATTTGACCAAAAATCATTGAAAAACCTGGTGTAACACCTTCAAAGATTTGATCTCTCCGATGGCATCTGTGTGATGATGGTAATAGTTGAGAATGAGCTCCAGGGCTTTGAATCTCAATTGACCACTCCCACCTATGTCATCGGAAAAGTCACTGCTGATGACCGCAGACACAAAATTGAGTAGCTGCTGATCTTCATGTATCATTTCCAATTCCATACTTCGGATGAGCTCGTCACCATCAGCCACACCCAAGCCTAGATAAGGTAAGATTTTCAAGAGAAAATGTAAATGAAAATTCTCAATTTGTGCAGTCATGGAGTCAAACTCCCGTACTGCGGTGTATAAAAAGCCAAATAGCATTTCCTGAGGACCTTTCTCATGATACAGCAGCTTGGAGAGTATTTCTGACAAGAAAAGTACGATGGTACTTTTTTTAATATCAGTTTGAATACTGTGAGTAGGGGTAAGGTATTTATATTCAGATAATCGTTGGATCTCCCGACCAGATTTCATATAAATAACCAGATCTAACAATGAAAATGGCTGGAAATAGCCAATGCTGCGCTTGGAACGAGCGCTACGTATACCATTCACCATGAATGAAGTTAGCCCATGATCTTCGGTGAAGATCTGCACGATAATGCTTGACTCCTGGTATTTGATGTATTTAATGACAATTCCCCGAGTCTTTTCTATCATTCTTCGATTACGGCTATTTTACCAATGTAAGACTCCTCTCCATCGAAGGTAGAGCTAAAAACAATATACACTCCTGAAGCCACTCGTCGCTGATTGTAATCCAACAAGTCCCAGCTGGCAGAACTCCCATTTGCTTGTACTTCTCTAATCAGTTTTCCATTGATATCGGCGATTTTCAGGTTGGCATTTTGAGCAAGTCCGCTAAAACCTACCTGTCCACTGTAGCCTGGCCTAATCGGGTTGGGAAAAATCTTGACATTGGAATGGACAGGGCTACCAATAGAGGAATTTGACCGAAACGAACTCAATCCCTTATCGGTAAGCATGAATACTTCACCATTGGTAGAGTTATAGGCGAATTCTTGAATGGTATTTGAAGGCAAAGGCGAATTTCTTTCTGTAAACCGATAAACTAGTATGCTTAGGTTGCTGTCAAACACCCAGACGCCATCATCGGATGTGCCCACCCAGAGTCGATTACCTCCATCAATGGTTAGAGCCGTCACAGCTTGTCCATTGAAGAGTTGGTCAGCATCAAATATGGCAGGAATTCCGTTTTGATCATCAAAGATATAAGTGGCATCACTAAAGGAAACCAAACCTGACTGAGTACCTACCCAGCTCTCATCTGTCAATGAAATGCTCACCGCATTGACGGAATTGCTGGAAAGTTCATCAGCCGTAGTAAGAAGCCGGTAATTGTCATCTGATAATTCGAGGTTGATAATACCACCACCATCAAATGAGGCTCGTGTCATCCATAGTGTTTCTCCGCGAGAGATATCAAGCCCAGTTGGATATCGGGTAGCAGTATAGCCTTCGTCATAAGTGGTCAAGGACTCGTCGGGGTTCATCAAAACCAATGGTGACTGGTGATCAAAACAAGTTATGTAAAGCGAATTAGATGCCTTGATTGCCGGTATGACCACCTCTCCAGAAGTTGAGCTTACAGGGATGTTTAATTTCGAGTTGGTAGTGGCGTTGAGCAAGCCATAGCCTGCAGAAGCGAGGTAAAGATTTCCGTTAAAGTATTGGCCATCCGTAATGTTGAAGAAACCATTTGGCGTTTCAGTCTGCCAGGATTGATTATCGAAGAGGACATACCCGAGACTATCCTTTTGTCCGGTATAAGACTGCACATTGGGGCCATAAAAGCCGAGGATCATGTCGTTGGTAAAACGGATATGTGTCAGATCGTCTGAGAATGGGCCATTGGGAAGGAGAGGCTGCCCCATTGGATCCACCAGACCCTGAGTTTCGGAGGCCAACCACCAGCCATTATCCCAATGAAGACGATTGATTTCGTGATCGTAGTGTTGAGCATTGGTAAGAGAGCCACTAACCAATTCATATCGCGAATTGTTCATTAATAAAAAGATAGATTCGTCAACTACCTCCAGGTCTTTTACAGACAGGTCTGAAGAAAATAGTAAGGTCTTATCTCCTGATTGAATATCGTAAGAAACCACGGAGGTGTCATTGACTATGGCTAGCACCTCATTGGGAGATTGGACAGTTAGATCACTGTAACTGTCAGTGGCAGGTGCTAGTGTCTTCCAGTTATTGAAATCCAGCAGGTTTTGACTGAGTAGACCGGCTAGCATGCCCTGGTTAGTAGCCGCGATCAGGTAATCAGGTGTAGAGGTAAGCTGATAAGCGGACACGTCAGTGGCGTTTTCACCAATGGATTGGTAGTTTTCAATGATCTCACCCGTGTTGATGTTGATGACGACAATTCCGAAACCATTGGCTGCATAGATCTTGTTATTTCTAGTTTCCACATCCCGGATTGCTTTGTTGCCAACCAGCTGAGATTCATATATTTCTGTGACATTTATTGCTCCAGCATTTCTAAAAATATCGACCAGACCTGATGGATATCCAAGTACCAAGGCACCGGAAGATTCGCCGTAAGCCATGGCAGAGCTGCCCACATCTGATAACCCATCTAGCTTGGTAAGTAGGTTGAGACTGCCATCATTCTTGTTGAGATAAAAAACTCCATTCTCAGCGGCGGCAATTATACTTGCCGGACCACTGACGATGCGTTCTATCTGATTGTAGCTAAAATGAGTACGCCATGTTTCAATTGGAATATCCTGCGAGAGACAAGCAAAAGGAAGCAGTAAAAGAAAAAGTAGGTTACTTCTTAGATCCATTCGTTTTTTCATGAAAACATTTTCTGCAGAGTGCCTCATAGATATCCTTTTCTCCTAAAACGACCGTCTTCTTAGATTTAGTTCGTCGATGTGAATAAGAAGCTACTTTACCACAATCCATACAGATGGCGTGTACTTTAGTGATGTATTCAGCAATGGCCATTAGCTTGTCCATAGGCTCGAAGGGGTGTCCCAGAAAATCCATATCTAGACCAGCCACAATCACGCGCTTTCCTTGATCAGCTAGTTGATTGGCCACAGCAATAATTTCCTTATCAAAGAACTGTGCTTCATCGATACCTACTACATCACAGTTGGTAGCTCTCAGCAAGATGTCCTGAGCAAAATTCACCGGAGTGGAATTAATCTTGTTAGCATTGTGAGAGACCACCTGCTCTTTAGAGTATCGCTTATCCACCTTGGGCTTAAAGATTTCTACATGCTGCTGAGCCAGTAATGCTCTATTGAGCCGACGTATGAGTTCTTCTGTTTTGCCCGAAAACATCGATCCGCAAATCACTTCAATCCAACCGGATTTGCTCTGACTTCCAATATTTGGTTCTACAAACATCTACTCTGAGTAATCTATATGAGGTAGTTGATAAGCTTGAGGTACTCTGATTCTTATATCTCCTGATACCTGACACTGACAGGAGAGTCGTTCATTTTCTCCAAGCTTCCCCAATTTAATAAATCTAATTTCAGCTTCTGTGGGATCGTTGAGGTGTTGGTGTCCTTTCAGGATGATCGCCGTGCAGGTGGTACAGCGGCCCTTCATGCCACAAGCATGCATCCAATCGGTCTCCTCCAGCAAAATATCCAGAAGTTTTTCCGTTTTAGACTTGCAATGAATAGTTTTACTATGGAGGTTTTCAATAGTGACTTCTGGCATTTTCAATCTTCCCAAATCTTATGCAAAGGAAACTAAATGATGAATTTATCAGAGAATATAGTGAAGAGTTTTCTGAAAAAATCACCTCGGAATTTTTCGCAGAAAAGGAGCGGATTACGGGTAAGGAAATTCTGAATGTTTCCCCATCGAAGCAGCTTAATTTTTTCATTTTAAAGATCCTCTTCCGTAAGTGGCAGGAGGAGATGAAGAAACTGGAGAGTCCTTTTTTCAACTATAAGAGTCCTGAGGTGCGAAAGGCAATGGTTCAGTTCATGAACACACTGTCACAGCACATAGAGGTCAGTGGGGATCACTTCATTTCCATGGCTGAAGAGGCGGTAGCTGATACGCTTTTGCTTGCTGTTGACCCTGGGAGTTATCTTTCTCTGGAGTTTGAAGCAATGGATGTTTCTAAGGTCACTGATAAAATGACCAAACCCATTTTGAAGTACATCAAGCTTCACAAAGAGGAGATTTCAGCCTTTTTCGCAGAAAATGAAGGAGCGGACATTGATGAGTTTGTGGAGAACGCTTCAGACTATTTTGATGATTTGGAGGTCAGTGATATTGTTCAGAACCAATTGGAACTGCTGTCTCAGATTGTGCCACTATCCGAGGATGATCTATACTTCAAGGAAGAGGATGAATTGGATCTTGATGAGGAGGAGGATGAGCTTCCTGAAGTAGATGATTCCATTCTGGATGATGAGGACGATGAATCAGCCATAGAGCCTGAAGAGGATGAAGATAGTGACGAAGAAGTGAGTTTTGACTATCCGGAAGAAGAGGAATCGGAAACACTGAACCATACTGACGAGGAGGGCACTGATGAAAAGGTGAGTGAATCAAAAGAGTCGGCAGAATTAGTTGATTCCGAGGAAGAGTCGGAGGATTCCGAGGAAGCCAGTGATGATGACGATGAGGAGAAGTACCTGGCCGAGGATGGTCGTGACTCTTATTCTGAAGAAACATTCGATGAGGATGATGAAGAAAATGAGGATGGAACCATAGAAGAAGAGAAAATCTCGGACGAGTCAGAGGAAGACAGTGTCTCCGCAGCTGATGATGAAACCGTACCAAATGGGCCAGCTTCTGAAGATGATGAATCTGTCAATGAAAAGTTTGCCGAACAGTCTCCAACCATCAATGATAAGTTTTCCAAAGAAGACGATGATACTGTGGCTGGAAATCTGGAGAAAAAGCCAGTTAGTACCATTATGGAGGCCATTTCAGTGAATCACCGCTACATGTTTACCAAAGAATTGTTTGATGGCAATCGTGAGGCATTTACAGCAGCCATAGAGAACATTGAATCACAGGAGTCCTTTGATGATGCAGTGGAAATGTTGGTTCAGCGCTATGCCAATAAACTCGGTTGGGACATGAACAGCGACGAAGTGAAGGAGCTGCTAAAAGTAATTTTTAGAAGGTTTAGATAGTATTAAAGTCTCTGCAATACTTGCATTCTGTGAGCGTCTAGCTTCAAGAAGATGAACAGCAGAATGGTGAATGTCCACAACGAAGACCCACCGTAACTAAAAAATGGAAGCGGAATCCCGATTACGGGAAACAATCCAATGGTCATGGCTATGTTGAACGCAAAGTGGAAAAAGAGAATGGATACCACGGCATAGCCATAGATTCTGGCAAATGGACTTTTCTGTCTCTCAGCTAGAAATATCAGCCTTAAGAATAGTGCCGTAAAAGCCGCGAGGAGAAAGAAGCTCCCAATCCAACCTTGTTCTTCACCTACGGTGCAGAAGATGTTATCAGTAGTCTGATCCGGCACAAAGTTGAACTTCGTTTGAGTCCCTTCCAGATACCCTTTACCGGTAAGTCCTCCAGAACCGATGGCGATTTTTGATTGTGTCACCTGCCAGCCCGCTCCAAGTGGGTCTCGGTTCGGATTTAGAAGTTGCATCACCCGTTGCTGCTGGTGGGGTTTTAAGACATCCGTCAGGATGAAATCCACACTGCGTACAAATCCAGCTGCCAAAACACCGGCGATTACCACCACGGCTATTTTTCCCGGAGCCTTAGCGACCAAACCAATGCCTAATAAGGTCATCACTACAATTCCAATGAGAAGGATTGTTTGACTCAACACGAGTGTGCCAAGGAATAACACGGCTATCGAAAAGCCAACGACCAGAATCATCGGGTGCATTCCTTCCCGAAACATCACAAGTATCAGACTTCCAAAAACCATGGCTGTACCTAAGTCTCCTTGTAGGATGATAAGTCCCAGTGGAACCAGAAAGAATAGGAATCCAATGATCTGCGAACGCATTTCTGAGGATTTTCGGGTGGACTTACTCAGGTATTTGGACAGGGCCAGCGCTGTGGCAAACTTGGTAAACTCTGAAGGCTGAAACTTAAAAGATCCAAGCTGAAACCAGGATTTGGACCCAGCTACCTCTTGTCCAAAAAGCAGTACAGCCAAAAGGAAAAAGATAAATACTCCAAAAACAATGTAAGCAAATGAGTCATAGAACCTGAAGTCTACCATCATGATCAGCACAATGAGGATGATCGATGTAGCAATCCAAATGAGCTGCTTTCCTGAACTTTGGCTAAAACTAAGAATTCCCTGGTTCACATCTGGGTCGTAATCTGCAGCATAGATATTTAGCCACCCACTGAAAACCAGCACCAGGTAGATTAAAACGACCATCCAGTCTATCTTATAAATTAGCTGGTCATTTCTCATGGTTGAGTTGCTCTTTTGGCTTTATTCATCGCTTCCAGTTCACGTTTCTGACGCTCATCCAGAAAATCCCCTTTCAACACGAACTCTTCAACCCAAGGTCGACTGATTTCCCCCTTGATGTACTTCTCAATAACAAGACTGGCTGTACTAGCTGCAGCTCGAGCTCCCCAACCGGCATTTTCCACATACACTGCTATGGCGATTTGTGGATCATCTTTTGGAGCAAAAGCCATGAATCCGGAGTGGTCCATTCCGTGTGGATTTTCTACAGTACTAGTTTTACCACAAATTGGTAGATCTGGGATGTATGCACGGAAGGCGTTTTCCCGAACCACTTGTTCCATTCCATCAATTACTGGAGGAAAGTATTGATCATCTATTCCTACATCATTTCGTTGGGGTTCTATGAGACCTTGGCCATCTATGGATTTGACGATATGTGGGGTGTAGTAGTGTCCACGGTTTGCAAGCAGTGCTCCGAGATTGGCCATTTGTAGTGGTGTCACCAACAGCTCACCCTGACCAATGCTGAGTGAGTATATATTACTAAATGCCCATGTATTGGCACCTTTGTATACTTTATCGTAATAGGATATATCTGGGATGAACCCATTGTTTTCGTTAGGGATGTCTACGCCAAGCTTATGTCCGAGTCCAAACTTATAAATGTAGTCGTTCCACTTTTCCATTCCGATGCGTGCATCGATGTATCGGTTTTCGTGATCGCCTTGCTCGATTACTCTTTTGAAAACTTTGTAGAAGTAATTGTTCGAAGATAGTTTAATAGCGCGCTCCACATCATATATCCCTGGGGGAGCATGGTCACCAATCAGGTTGCCCTCACACATGATTTTCTCATTGGGATAGAGCTTTTTCTCTTGCATGGCTATGAGCGCCTGTATGGTTTTAAACATGGACCCTGGTGGATACATAGCCTGCAAAGGTCGGTTAAACAGAGGTTTCAATGAATCATCCTGAATTTTACTGAAGTTCTTACCGATATCTCTTCCACTGAGTAGGTTGGGATCATAACTTGGAGAGGAAACCATGGCAATGATTTCACCCGTTTTAGGGTCCAGAGCCACAAGGCCGGCAACTTTCCCTTTGAGTAATTTTTCGGCATAGGTTTGTAGTTCGGTATCGATCGTGAGTTGAATGCTTTGCCCCGGAACGGACGCTGTATCATATTCTCCATCTCTAAATTCACCTTTGACTACTCCCTGTACGTTTACTATTTTGTAGCGAATGCCACGCTTGCCACGTAGTTTATCTTCGTATTGTTTTTCAATCCCAATTTTGCCAATGTAGTCACCACTTTTATAGTAGTTGGTGGTGTCACGATTCAATTCTCTGCGATCTACTTCTCCAATATAGCCCAGGGTATTGGCAAGAATATTCTTTTCATAACCACGAACAGTCCTTGGTAGTGGATAGAACCCATTATAATTGACAAGTCGATCCTGTATGCGAGCAAACATATCGTTGGGTATCTGCTCCATAAATTTGGAGGCTAAAATGCTGGAATATCTTCTGGCTTTCTCGTATTTGGATTCGAAAGTGGCATGATCGATCTCCAGTAGGTTCATGATCTCCGCGGAATCATTTAGATCAACTTCCTTTGGGACAATCATCAGGTCATAAACCGGAGTATTGTATACTAGTAGGTTTCCGTCCCGGTCATAGATCAATCCTCTGAAAGGGTAATCAACAATTTTTTGGAGGATATTATTCTGAGCGGCCAGTTTGTATTCATCATCCAATACCTGAATCGAAAATAGCCTGATAGAAAAGACTAGTGCTATCAATACAATCACGCCTTGAATAATAAATGATCTTCCGCTCATATTCTTCTGGTTTTTGGTGCAATGAGAAAACTGAGTGCGAACACAATCACAAAACTGTAGAGCGCACTATACATCACTTTTATGAACAAAAATCCAAACGAATTAAATCCACCGTTTTCAATGGAGAAGATGATGGCGTGGTGCACAAATATTAATGGGAGCAAATATTTTACAGAACCCCAAATACCTAATTCATTCCAGCTGAGCTGTATGTCGTCATCTGATCGGTCAATGACTACTCTAAACCAAAAGTCTTTGATGAATGCCAGCAGTATAGTAGCGGAAGCATGAATGCCAGGTGTATTGCTAAACATATCCACTGTCAGGCCAGTAAGAAATGCGATTCCCATTGCAAGACTTCTGTTAAGTCCGAATGGTAAGAATAAAATGAATCCTACGTAGAAAAAACCAAAAGCAGAATCAAATAGAACCAGTTTATATAAAAACGGCACCTGCAGTATAAGGAATACCACTAAATGTAAGGCCTGCTGTTGATAATTGATCCTAAGCATTATTCGGTAATGGCTTCTAATTCCAAACTGTCTTGTTCTTGCTTCATTCGGTTCTCAATCACAAAGACATAGTCGACAGAGCTAAAATCTACAGCCAGGTCTATTTTCGCATTGTAGAAAACATCATTGTCTTCCAATTCGAAGGACGCAATCTTTCCAATGTATATATCCTTTGGAAATATAGCATTGTATCCAGAGGTGACTATGCTATCACCTTCTTTTATTGGGATGTGCCTTGGTACATACTTCAGTTCTGCTTGCAAGGGTGATTCGCCATCCCACTGAACAGTACATAGTGTGTTCGTTCTGGAAATACTGCTGGAGATCAGTAGGTTTCGGTGAAGGAGTGAGGTCACCGTGGCAAAGCTATTTGATGCTGACTTTACCTGCCCAACTACTCCAAATCCAGAGATTACGCCCATGCCAGGCTTTATTCCCTGGTCCAGGCCCGCGTCCAGGGTCATGTAGTTCATGGACCGCCTAAAGGTGCTGTTGATCACTCGAGCTTTCTTAAGGATGTAGCGTTCTTTTGAGGTGTCTAATTCCACTTTCCCCAAAGAGTGGTTAGCTAGTTGCTCTCGCAGGAGTTGATTTTCTGCCACTAGCTGGCTGTTGATTTGCTTGAGCTGAAAGTAGTTTGTGGTATTGCTGGTCAATAGATTCACTCCTGCTACCAGGGAGTTGGAGGAATTCAGGAATGCAGCGTTTGGCCTTTGATTGTAGGCGATGATCAACCAAGCACAAACCCCTTCCAATAGCAGAAATAACCCGAAGGTTCTAAACCGGTAAAGGAAGTTGAGTAGGTTTTGCATTCACTTTTAGGTCATCAATACAGGCTTATACTGATTTAGATTTTTCAATGCCAAGCCGGTGCCACGCACTACCGCTCTCAATGGATCTTCTGCAATGTGAATCGGAAGCTTAGTTTTCATAGACAGACGCTTGTCCAATCCTCTCAAAAGAGCTCCACCACCTGTTAAGTAAATTCCATTATCGTAAATGTCAGCGGACAACTCTGGAGGAGAAATCTCAAGAGCTTTCAATACCGCTTCCTCGATTTTCGAAACAGACTTATCAATGGCAAAAGCAATTTCGGAATAGGAGATCTTAATAACCTTAGGAATACCGGTCATCAGGTCACGTCCTCGGATTTCGTAGTCTTCTGGTCCATCATCCAGCTCTGTCAGCGCAGATCCAACTTCTATTTTGACACGTTCAGCTGTTCGCTCCCCGATGAGGAGGTTGTGCTGTCTACGCATATAATCAAGAATGTCTTTGTTAAATGAGTCACCTGCCACACGAATTGACTGGTCACATACGATACCACTCAAGGCAATCACAGCGATCTCCGTGGTACCACCTCCGATATCCACAATCATAGACCCAACAGGCTGCTCGATGTTGATGCCAATACCAATGGCTGCCGCGATTGGCTCATGGATCATGTAAACTTCCTTAGCTCCAGCGTGCTCGGCAGAGTCACGTACCGCTCTTTTCTCTACCTCGGTAATTCCAGAAGGGATACAAATCACCATTCGGTGCGAAGATGGCATCCAGTTGCTTTTCCCATTGTCGATCATTTTGATCATGCCACGGATCATGTGCTCTGCAGCGTGGAAATCGGCAATTACCCCGTCTTTCAATGGACGGATGGTTTTAATGTTTTCGTGAGTCTTTTCGTGCATCTGCATCGCCTCACGACCAATCGCCAGCACTTTGTTGTTGTGTTTGTCTATGGCAATGATAGATGGTTCGTCCACCACGATCTTATCCTTGCTGATGATCAGGGTGTTAGCAGTACCAAGATCTATTGCTATATCACTGTTGAAGAAATCGAAAAAACCCATGTTCTACTCGCTGTGTGTTTTGTTGGGAAAGCTACGAATTTAATATGTATTGTTTGGTTATACTAATGTTTAAAATGACGGGTACCTGTGAACACCATGGCCATGCCGTGCTCGTCACAATAATCAATGGATAACTGGTCTTTCACAGAACCTCCTGGCTGGATCACAGCCTTGATTCCCGCTTTGTCAGCTATCTCCACACAATCCGGGAATGGGAAGAACGCATCTGAAGCCATAACCGCTCCATTGAGGTCAAAACCAAATTTCTTTGCTTTTTCAATGGCTTGCTCGAGTGCATCTACACGAGATGTTTGACCTACTCCACTTGCATAGAGTTGACCATTGTTGGCCAGAATGATGGTGTTCGACTTAGACTGTTTACAGATTTTAGAAGCAAAGATCAAACTGTCTACCTGATCTGCTGTTGGTGCCACTTTCGTTACCACTTGTAAGTTGTCAGCACTATCAGTGACGTGATCATAATCCTGTACCAAGGTGCCATTGAGCATGCTCTTATGTATCTTTTTGCGATCCCAGCCCTTTTTCAGCACTAGCAAGATTCGGTTTTTCTTTTGTTTCAATACTTCCAGAGCTCCTTCAGAAAAGGATGGAGCAATTAGGATTTCGAAGAACAAAGAGTGCATTTCTTCTGCCGCCTCTTTAGTTACTTCTTTGTTGGTCACCAGGATGCCTCCAAAGGCTGAAATGGTATCCGCCTGAAATGCTTTTTCGTAAGCGGTTTTGACGTTATCGGCAGTTGCTACTCCACAGGCGTTGTTATGTTTGAGTATGGCAAATGCTGTTTCATCTCCAAACTCACCAATGAGCTGTATAGCTGCTTCAATATCCACCAGATTGTTATAGGAAATTTCTTTTCCATGAATCTGCTCAAAATAGGGCTCTGTCTCCTGATAGAAAACACCTTGCTGATGCGGGTTTTCACCATAACGAAGTACTTTGCCGTTTCGGGCGCTCGTTTTGAAAGATGGCACCAAACCTTCACTATTCATATAGTTGAAGATGGCCGAATCGTAATGAGAAGAAGTGTCAAATGCTCTGGTCGCAAAAAGCTTGCGGTCTTCTAGAGTCGTTTCACCTTTTTGTTCTTTTAGAATCTCAAGAAGGTCACTGTAGTATTCTCTTGAAGACACAATCAACACATCTTTAAAATTCTTCGCTGCTCCTCTGATGAGCGCTATTCCTCCGATATCTATTTTCTCAATGATATCCGCTTCGCTGGCGCCACTTGTCACCGTCTCTTCAAACGGGTACAGATCTACAATGACCAAATCGATTGCTGGAATGTCATATTGTGCTTTTTCAGCCTGATCTCCCTCATGGTCTCTTCGGTGCAGGATTCCACCAAATACTTTTGGGTGAAGCGTTTTCACCCGACCGCCAAAGATGGATGGGTAGTCAGTAACATCTTCTACTGCTGTAACGGGTACATTCAGCTCTTCAATGAAACTTTGTGTGCCTCCAGTAGAATAAATTTTTACACCCAATTCGTTGAGTTGCTCCACGATTGGGGCCAACCCATCTTTGTAAAAAACCGAAATAAGTGCTGATTTGATCTGTACTTTGCTCATGTGCCTGAAAATAAGCTGCAAAGCTAAAGATTCCTCAGTTTTTTGACGTGTATTCCGTAATGTAATCCTCCACGATCAACGGAAAATATTGGTGTTCAAGTTGATGAATTTTCCCAGCGAGTGAATCAGGGGTGTCATCCGATGAAATCTCACAGCTGGCCTGGAACAGAATATGTCCTTCATCATAGTTTTCATTCACCAGGTGAATGGTAATTCCGGAGTTGGACTCTTTGTTGTTGATCACAGCTTCATGCACCCGGGAACCGTACATCCCTTTGCCTCCATAAGCCGGTAAGAGTGCTGGGTGGATGTTGATGATTTTGTTTGGAAACTCCTGAATCAGGAAATCCGGGATTTTCCATAGGAATCCAGCCAAAACGATGAAATCCGTTTTCAGGCTTTTCAGTTTGTCCACGAAACTCGTATCTGCAAACTCTGACTTATTGAAAACGAATGGTAAAACGTTGAGCTTTTTAGCTCGTTCGATCACGTAAGCATCGGGTTTGTTGCAGAAGACTGCATTGATGGAGATTCCATCTACCTGATCAAAGTGTTTAATGAGCTGTTCGGCATTGGTGCCACTACCTGAGGCAAAAATTGCAATGTTTATAGCCATGGTTTCAAAAGGATCATGCTGATTAGACCTGATAGAATAATTAGGTTGGTAAATCTAATGAGACTTTGATAATCCTTTTGACGGTCGGCGTAGATCAGTTTGTAAATGAACCAAAGAAAAATGGGCAGCAACGCCATGAAATAATACCTCACCAGCCAATTGTCAATGGTGATCAAGAAGGATAATAGAAATGCTCCACTTCCCCCGATCACGAGATAGATGAAAAGTTTAGCCCCTCTAATTCCAAAGATCACCGGGATGCTTTCGCATCCAAATGCTGAATCTCCTTTCACATCTTCAATGTCTTTGAGCACTTCTCTGACCAATGTGATGGCCATGGCGAAGAGCGAATAGATGTACACGAGAATTTCATTTCTGCCTAAATAGACACAAACCATGAGTAGGGTAAGCCCAGTGAGAAATGCGATCACCAGATTACCGATAAGCGTGATTCTGCGGAGCTGATTGGAGTAATACCAGAGAAAAAAAGAAGAGATGATGTGAACCACCCCTACTTTGATGTTGAGGTAGAAGCCTATGCCAATGGCTCCAAAAGTGAGTACTATATGCGCCAGCATGGCCAGCCGTCTACGAAACATTGTTCCTACCACGACTTTTTCTGGACGGTTGACCATGTCAATTTTTTGATCGTAGTAGTCGTTGATGATGTATCCGGCAGCAGCGATCATGACCGTACTTACGCTCATCATTAAAAAACCCAGAGAAGTGATCTGTTGGTATTTTACCGGATATTCTGAGACCAGAAAAATGGCGGTAAGGTATTGTGTAGCACCAATAATGATTAAGTTGGGAATGCGGCTTGCAATCAGAAAACCAACAAAATCATATCTAATCAGGCGCTTCATTTCTCCTTCAAGCTAGCAATTTGGTTTGATAAAAGCTTGTAAACTTCCGATTTCTCGGGTTGGTTGTGTAAGAGGGTTAAATGCTTTTGAATGATATTTTCATCACCTCTTATTGCCGGACCGGTCTGGGCCTTGGCGGCAGATATCGAAACAGCTTTACTCACTGTTTCCCTCATCAGGTGTTCCAGATCCTTTAGGTCGAGATCTGCATCAGCCAGTATTTCCTCCGCGATTCGGTAGAGGTGATTGGTGAAGTTGCAGGCATAGACTGCAGCCAGATGTACTTTTTGCCGATCCTTCGAGGAGACTACTTTCACGTTTTGGCTTAATACAGACGCCACTTTTTGGATTAACTCCAACGACTCAGAAGAGTTGCTCTCAATGAAAATAGGAATCTCTGAAAAGTTGACCTGTTGACTTTTAGTGAAGGTTTGAAATGGATACAATACCCCAATACTTGTATGGCTCGTGAGTATTTCCATAGGCTGTGAACCAGAAGTATGAACCACTACGGTATCTGCTGGGAAATCTATTCCCTCAATTACTTCTGGTAGCTTTTGATCCGGAACTGATAGAATGATGAGGTCACTGATTATACTGGGGAGTTCATTGACTTGAAGCGGGTCTGAATCCGCCAGACCCAATTGGTTGATCAATGTCTCAGCACGTGACTTTTCTCTGCTCACAATATGTGTGAGCTGTATGTCTTTAGACTTGCCTAGCTGGCTTGCCAGATGAAACCCCACATTCCCTGTTCCTACAATGGTGGTTTTTATCGGCATCATTATTCCATTCCTTTATCACGCATCTTTTGGAACTCGGTGTATCGTCGGCTAATCGCAATACCAAAACCTACCACCAAAAGCAAAGTCCCCAACCAAAGGACATTGATCCACGGCTTAGCCACCGCTTCGATAATAATCCAGTCTTTTTGGGTAGTGCTTAATCCGAAAACAAAACTGTTGTTCTCAGGCTGGATGGACTGTATGGTGATTCTTGAAGCTAAATCGTTGATTACGTCTGGTACTCTTCCAGCCATTTTATCCTTAATTACATAGATTGGTTCAGCAGTATAAGTTTGGAATTCTCCTTGAATCTCAATGATCGCTTTCACCGCAATGTCACCTGGTCCCAAAGTGATTCCATCCAGCTTTGATAGTGGTTCGATGTTAATGAATTTGGCCACATAGTCATTAATAAAGAATTGTGATCCCGGAGAGACGGTGATTTCCTCAATTTCACTCCACTGCACCTCCTGGTCTGGATCCGGAAATGTTCTTACATGGGTGTAAAGGTCAGCAGTAAGCGTTCTGTTGATATCTGGAGAATAGACATTGCCCATTTGCTCATTGATCTGAATGCGGGGGTATAGTGTGAATGTTTTACCATTTGCATTTTCAAAAACAACCTCAAAGTAGCTGTTCTCAGCATTGATGATTTGCACGGTATCGCCTGCTTCCAGTATTTCTCCTGTACTGGAAATCGTCTTTCTGCCAATAATCAACTCTAGAGGACTAGCCGCATCACTAATGTCATTTAAATCCACATAGCCATGATCAGTGGTCAATTTCCTCAACCCTCTGTAGGTCATTTGGTAATCCGTCATTTGTCGCGGTTCATTGACAAAGAGGAGGAGGTTATCTTGATTGATCTCATCTGGAAACTCTTTGCTCCAAAGCAGACCGGTGTTGTTCTTCGAGAGTATTTTGGAATAGCCTGAACTGAATAGCACGCCTATTAGCATCATGGCCACACCAATGTGCGCGACCGCTCCGCCTGATAATTTGATGTTGGATTTGGCCACTGAAATAAAGATTTTCAAGTTGGCCACAATGGAGTACACTGAAGCTGTTAACAAGAGCAGGTACCAAAAATCTCTGACTTCCGCTACCATGAAAATGACAGCAGAAAGTACCAAAGAAAGGATTATCGGAATGGAGAGTTCTTGCTTGAGCTTTTCCTTATCCATTTTATTCCACCAGAAAAATTGTCCTGTTCCAGATAGTAGTGCGACTAAAATGGCAAAGTATAGCTGAAACTGGGTGTAAAATTCTACCTGATCTGCAGGCGGTGCCAGATTTGAGCTACCACCAAATGCTTCTACTATCTCATTCCACACAGGAATAGAGGTCGGGATGATCACCTGAAAGCCCATCAAGCAAAGTACTGTGGCACCCATGAAAATCCAGAATTCTCTAGAATAGGCGGAGGTTTCTTCTTTGCTTCCAGGGATTTGTTTCCAAACTCGGGCAGCCAGAATCACTGATAAAATGATAAATACAAATAGGTAGATCAGTAACTGTCCGGACAAACCGAGATCGGTAAAGGAGTGTACAGAAGCATTTCCTAGCACACCACTTCTGGTAAGAAAAGTGGAATAAACAATTAGAATGTAAGTAGCAAGCACCAGAATAATCGAGGACTTTAACGCCACGTTGCTTTTCTTGAAAGCGATCATAGTGTGTAAAGCCGCCACCAGAATCAGCCAGGGAACATAGATAGCGTTTTCCACTGGGTCCCAGTTCCAGTACCCACCAAAGTTCAGCGTTTCATAGGCCCAATAGGCACCCATCAATATCCCTACGCCAAGTACTGCAGCTGAAAACTGTGCCCATGGAAGTGCGGGGCGAATCCATTCTTTTAGCCGACCTGTGATCAAACCAGCCATGGCATAAGCAAACGGGATGACGGTGGTCGCAAATCCTAAAAAGAGCGTTGGCGGGTGGATCACCATCCAGTAATTCTGTAAAAGTGGGTTCAGACCTTTGCCATCCTCAGGAATGAAGTCTGGCTGCATTTGAAAGATAGGATCATTGAGTACATCTCTTAGCAGCATAAATGGAGAGCTACCAATTTTGATATTGAGGTAGGGAATAACCACGCCCATGATCATACTCACCAGAAAAGCCTGAGTAAAGGTAAAAACGGCCATCATAGAGGCTCTCCAGGACTTGTTGGTGTGTATAAGGATCAATCCCAAGACCGCATTCCAAAACATCCAAAGAAGGAAAGATCCTTCCTGTCCGTTCCAAAAGCTCGAAATCTGATAGTAGACAGGTAGGAGCTTGGATGTGTACTGATACACATAATGGTACTCAAACATATGCCCGGAAATCATTACAAAAAGAGTAATGACTATTCCAAAAATGGCAATGGCATGAACATAAAAGGCTCCCTTTGCAAAGCGAGCCCATGAATGGCGATCATCGTTGATGCTTTTGGCAAATGCATAGGTTGCCACAATGGACGATACAAATGCCAGAATAACCAGGATATGCCCAAGGTTACCGGGAATGTAATGAATCATAAATTAGGTGTTAACTCCTTCTTCCTGATACTTGGAAGGACACTTTAGTAATATTTTATCTGCAACGAATTTGCCATTGTGATAACCACCGACTACTACTACTTGCTCCGAACGAAGAAAGTCAGTTGGCATAGGATTCGGGTGATATACAACCTGAGTCTCATTGTTTTCATCTACCATCTGAAATTTGAATGACATCATATCAGGACTTGGTTCTATACCTACTACATGACCAGCCTCATCTTTGGTCAGTGTACCTACCACATGAATTTTGTTGTCATTGCCTTTTTCGGCCATTTCCTTAGCATCTTGGAATGATACATAGGCACTCGCATCACCAGCAGTAGACATGATCACAACGATTGCAGTCGCAATAACCAGAATTCCAAAAATGTGACTTTTCTTCATGATATTATTTGTTTTTAAGCTCCTCTTCCAACTTGTCGATCTTCCTATCTATCCTCCATAGATAAATGAAGAAACCTACTAACAGGATCAAAACGATTCCAACCACTACATAGATTTTGCCTTCACTTCTAAAGGTGTCCGCCATTGGTATTTGAAGTAGGAGATCGTTGAAGAAAACCGTGATATTTAAGAATAAGTTCGCAAGTATATTCATGACATTAATCATCCATTTTTTCAGAGAGCAGCTTGTACCTTATTTTGATGGTGGCTATCCAAAATCCAAGTAAGGACCAGCCGATCACTGCTGTATAAAAGACTTTTCTAAGATTGCTATCCAGATCATAAGCATTGAACCCTGGATTTCCTCCATTACCGGGATGTAGGCTATCAGTCATCCTTGGCAAAATGAATAATAGAGGTATTAATGCAGCAAAGGCAAAGACATTATAAACCGCGGAGATTTTGGCTTTTTGTTGCTCGTCCTGAATAGAGCCTCTCAAAATGAAGTAAGCAAAATAGATCAGAAGCCCGATGGCCGAAGCATTTTGTTTGGGATCATTGCTCCATGGTTCGCCCCAGGTGAAGGTGGCCCAGAACATCCCGGTAAGCATCCCCAATATTCCAAATACCACACCTACTACAGCCAGCTGACTGCTCATGATATCGTTTTCTAGCTTACCAGAAGAAAGGTACTTGATGGCATGAACCACAGATGCTAGAAATAAAAACAGCATGCCAAACCACATAGGAACATGGAAATGCAATACTCGTATGGTTTCATTCAGAATAGGCAGTCTCGGAACCTGAAACAGAAACCCACCAATCACCACATAGACTAAGATTGCCATCGTTAGCCATTTCCACCACTTCGTCCGTATTAGGTATTTCATTTTTTAATTGGTTCTGAAATCCGTATTTCCAACCATTTTTAGCATCATGATTTCCAGGTAAATGGAAACAAAATGAATGAGAGTGCAATGATAATAACATTCACACTGAGAAGAGTGATCAAATTTGTACTAATGTCGGCGATTGAGCCACCCAATACCAGTATTTTAGAATTGGAGATAGAAAGCAACAGGATAGGAATAATCACTGGAAAACCAAGGATAGCCATCATCACTGCGTTGTTGTTGGTTTTGCTAGATATGGATGACACCATGGTAAAAGCCGAGCTTAAGCCCAGGGAGCCGACAACAAGGTTTAGCAGGAAAGGACCTGTTGTCTTTACTGGAAATCCTAAGAAAAGAGAAAAAACCAGGAGAGCCAGTGTGATTAAGACCAATTGGTATACTCCATAGTATAGTAGCTTGGCGACAATGATTTGGGAAGGTCTAATGAGATAAAAATAATAGCTGGAGCGGTCATCTTCCTGAGCAAAACTTTTAGCTACTGCATTGATGGATATGAAAAGTAGGATCAACCAAAAAAGCGCATTCCACGTTTCAGCCTCAATGAACCCAGTAAATGCCAGGTAACTGGTAATGATCAGGGAGGTGATGTACAGTAAAATTCCAGCGGCAGGGTATTTTGTACGCCAGTCAATTTTAAGATCTTTGAGAATGAGCCATTGGAGTTGCTTCAGCATACTGCAAAGTTAATCCAACTCCTTTTTTTGACTAGAAAGCTTTCATTAATTTGGGTCATCTTTGCCTTTCCAAAAATCGAAGGAATTCAACTAGTTAACGGTCCATTGACCAAGAACACCTAAAATGAAGAATGTCTGGAATTGGTCCTTCTAGATTTGTAACATGAATTTTGAGAGAAAAATATTAATCACTGGAGGTGCCGGCTTTATCGGCTCACATGTCGTGCGGCGGTTTGTACAAAACTATCCACAGTACCTGATTGTGAATCTGGATAAATTGACCTATGCGGGCAACCTGGAGAACCTCAGAGATGTTGAGGGCGCCCCGAACTACCAATTTATCAAAGGGGATATTTGTGATGCAGCAACGATGGATCAGGTTTTTTCTGAGCATCAAATAGACGGTGTGATTCACTTGGCTGCCGAGTCACATGTGGACCGATCGATCACCAACCCGATGGCGTTTGTGGAAACCAACGTTATTGGGACAGTGACACTGCTCAATGTAGCCAAATCTCATTGGTCTGATTTTAAAGGCAAACGATTCTACCATGTGTCTACCGATGAGGTTTATGGGAGTTTAGGAGACACCGGATTGTTCACAGAAACAACGCCTTATGATCCTAAGTCACCTTATTCTGCATCGAAAGCAGCTTCTGATCATTTCGTAAGAGCTTATCAAAACACCTACGGATTACCTACGGTCATTTCCAATTGCTCTAATAATTATGGGTCTTATCATTTCCCGGAAAAACTAATTCCATTAACCATAAACAATATTCGAAACAACAAGCAGATTCCTGTTTACGGCAAAGGTGAAAACATCCGTGACTGGTTGTTTGTGGAAGATCATGCCAGAGCTATTGATGTGATTTTTCATAAAGGTGCTGAAGGAGATACTTATAATATTGGAGGGTTCAATGAGTGGAAAAATATTGACCTGGTCAATCTGCTTTGTGATATTCTAGATAAGAAACTGGACCGAGAAGAAGGAACTTCTCGAAAGCTAATCACTTACGTGAAAGACCGGGCAGGACATGACATGCGCTATGCTATTGATGCCACTAAACTAAAGAATGAGTTGGGATGGGAGCCGTCATTACAGTTTGAAGAAGGGTTGGAGAAGACTGTAGATTGGTATCTGTCCAATGAAAAGTGGCTGGAAGATGTCACCTCAGGAGATTATCAGAATTATTACAAAGAGCATTATCAATCATGAAGGGAATCATATTAGCAGGAGGTTCAGGGACAAGACTGCACCCGCTGACACTCGCGGTTAGCAAGCAGATGTTGCCTGTTTACGACAAACCGATGATTTATTATCCACTATCGGTGTTGATGTTGGCAGGAATCAGGGAAATTCTCATCATCTCTACTCCACGAGACCTTCCACAGTTCGAGGCGCTATTGGGAGACGGTAAATCGTTGGGTTGTGAATTCACCTATGCCGTTCAGGAAAAACCTGAAGGACTCGCTCAGGCATTTATTATAGGTGAGCAGTTTATTGGGGAAGACTCGGTTGCTCTCATTTTGGGTGACAACATTTTTTATGCTTCAGGTTTGTCGAAAAAACTTCAGTCATGTGTCGATCCTGATGGAGGAGTAGTGTTTGCCTATCGGGTAAACGACCCTGAAAGATACGGTGTAGTTGAATTTGATGAGTCAGGGTTGGCTTTGTCAATTGAAGAGAAACCTACTGAACCTAAATCAAATTATGCAGTACCAGGACTATACTTCTATGACAATGAGGTAGTGTCTATAGCCAAATCCATTAAGCCAAGTGCGCGAGGCGAGCTGGAAATAACGGAAGTGAATAACCAGTATTTAAAAAAGGGCAAATTGTCAGTGGAGCGCTTAGATAGAGGAACAGCCTGGCTGGATACCGGGACATTCGAATCGTTACAGCAAGCAGGGGCATTTGTTCATGCAATTGAAACCCGTCAGGGAATGAAGATCAGTTGTATCGAGGAAATTGCTTATAGAATGGGATATATCGATGCTGGTCAATTAGAGAAATTAGCTGACCCATTAATGAAAAGTGGATATGGTTCTTATCTAAAGCAAGTACTCAAATGGAGATAATTGAAACACCTCTCAAAGATTGTTTTATCATCAAAGCACAGCTCCATGGAGATGATCGTGGGTTTTTCCTGGAGTCCTTTAATCAACGCGAGTTGGCAAAAGCTGGAATTGATTTTGAGGTCAAACAGATTAATTTTGCGAGATCCGGCAAAAATGTGCTGAGAGGTCTGCATTATCAGAAAGCACCACATGCCCAAACAAAATTGGTCGGTGTGATTTCAGGTAGTGTGGTGGATGTGGCAGTGGATTTACGACAGGATTCTCCGACTTTTGGCAAGCATTTTAGGCTGGAAATTGGCTCCAGAGATACGTTTTTGTTAATTCCAAAAGGGTTTGCTCATGGATATTACACTTTAGAAGACGATACAACCTTTTATTATGCGGTTGACGATTTCTATCATCCTGAGGCTGAGACTGGTCTATTTTACAAAGATCCAGAGCTCAAAATTGACTGGGGTTTAATAGGTTTGCCCATTATTTCAGAAAAGGATCAAAAACAGAGTTCTTTTCAAGCGGCAACATTGTTTTAAATAAAATATTGACATAATAGATAAGCTATGAAAATTGCGGTAATTGGAACAGGGTATGTTGGCCTGGTGTCAGGTACTTGTTTTGCAGAAACAGGGAATCACGTTACTTGTGTAGACATTGATGTGAACAAAGTGGAAAAACTCAAAAATGGTAAGATCACCATTTACGAACCTGGATTGGAAGTGCTCTTTGAGCGAAACATCCGTCAAGGGAGATTGGAATTTACCACTGATCTTAAGGAAGGAATAAAGGATGCTAAAATCATCTTCCTGGCATTACCAACACCTCCAGGTGAAGACGGCTCTGCTGACTTGAAATACGTGCTCAAAGTGGCAGATGATCTGGGTCCAATACTCGAAGATTACACAGTGGTGGTTGATAAAAGTACCGTTCCTGTTGGAACAGCTGACAAAGTACACGCGGCTATTGCTAAGAATGCCAAAGTGGACTTTGATGTGGTCTCCAACCCCGAGTTCCTTCGAGAAGGAGTAGCTGTAGAAGATTTTATGAAACCAGATCGCGTGGTGATCGGGGCTGCGTCAGAAAGAGCTAAGAAAGTAATGGAGAAGCTTTACGGTCCGTTCGTTCGTCAGGGCAATCCCATCATTTTTATGGACGTAAAATCTGCAGAGTTGACCAAATATGCAGCTAACTCATTCTTGGCTACCAAAATCACGTTCATGAATGAAATCGCCAATATGTGCGAATTGTTAGGTGCCGATGTGGACATGGTTCGTAAAGGAGTGGGCACCGACACGCGTATCGGTAAGCGATTCCTGTTTGCTGGTATCGGGTATGGAGGAAGCTGCTTTCCAAAAGACGTTCAGGCATTGGCTAAATCCGCTAGTGAGGTGAACTACGATTTCAAAATCCTGAAGTCTGTAATGGATGTCAATCAAACGCAAAAGGAAAAGATGATTGATCCGTTAAAGGCATATTTCAATAATGATTTGTCAGGTAAAACCATTGCGATTTGGGGATTGGCCTTCAAGCCTTACACGGATGACATTCGTGAAGCACCAGCATTAGAGAACATTACCAAGTTATTGTCAATGGGAGCCAAGGTAAAAGCCTACGATCCGGAGGCAATGGAAAATGTGGAAGGTGTATTTGGCGATAAAATCTACTTTGCTAAGGACGAATACGATGCGCTGGATGGAGCAGATGCCTTGATGATCATGACTGAATGGCCAGTGTTCAGAACACCAGAGTTTGACAAGCTAGAGTCTCTGATGAATAATAAGATCATATTCGATGGTCGAAACCTGTACGAGTTGAGTCAAATGGAAGAGCTTGGCTTTACCTATTACAGTGTAGGAAGAGCAACGGTAAAATCATGAGCAAGCAAAAAGTATTAGTTACCGGAGGAGCTGGATTTTTAGGTTCACATTTGTGCGATCGCTTTATCAACGAGGGATATCATGTGGTGGCGATGGACAATCTTCTCACTGGTGATATTTCGAACATAGAACACTTAATGGGGCATCCTGATTTTGAGTTCCATCATCATGATGTTTCCAAGTTTGTTCACGTATCGGGCGACTTGAAATACATTTTGCATTTTGCCTCACCGGCAAGCCCAATCGACTATCTCAAGATGCCTATCCAAACCATGAAAGTGGGCTCATTAGGCACGTTGAACTGTCTGGGATTAGCCAAAGACAAAGGAGCCAGAATGTTGATTGCCTCGACTTCTGAGGTATATGGTGATCCACAAGTACATCCACAGAAGGAAGATTACTGGGGGAATGTTAATCCCGTTGGTCCAAGAGGGGTATATGATGAAGCCAAGCGCTTTCAAGAAGCCATGACGATGGCCTATCATACCTTTCATGGCTTAGAAACTCGAATAGTTCGTATTTTCAATACTTTCGGGCCGAGGATGAGACTGGATGATGGAAGAGTATTGCCTGCGTTTATTTCTCAGGCACTGAGAGGTGAAGATCTTACTGCTTTTGGGGATGGAAGTCAAACGCGTTCCTTTATTTATGTAGATGACCTGATCGAAGGAATTTATCGATTGTTGTTGAGTGACTATGCTCAACCCGTAAACATTGGTAATCCGGAGGAAATCACCATTAATGAATTTGGTGAAGAAATCATTCGACTGACAGGAAGTAAGTCCAAAATCATCTATCAACCCTTACCAAAAGATGATCCGAAACAGCGGAAGCCCGATATTACATTGGCTAAGGAAATTCTTGGTTGGGAACCAAAGTATTCGAGAGCGGAGGGTTTGAAACCAACTCTTGATTATTTTAAGAAGAAAGTACTGGGCTAAGGAGGAATGAACTACAAAGTAGGTATTATTGGATTAGGCTATGTGGGGTTACCACTTGCCGTAGAAATAGGTAAACAGTATGATACCATAGGGTTTGATATTTCTAAAAATCGTATCAATGAGCTACTAGCAGGAACTGATCGCACGAATGAAGTTAGTCGTTCAGAACTTCAATCGGCGAATAACCTCACCTACTCGAGCGATTTGGTCAACTTGAAAGACTGTAATCTATACATCATTACTGTCCCCACTCCGGTTGATCGGCACAATAAACCAGACCTGACACCACTTTTGAAAGCGACCCAAACAGTTGCTCAGGTTTTGACCAAAGGAGATATCGTGGTTTACGAATCAACAGTATTTCCTGGTTGTACGGAAGAGGTTTGTGTTCCTCTTTTAGAGCAAAGTGGTCTTGTTTACAATGAAGATTTCTTTTGTGGATATTCTCCGGAAAGGATTAATCCAGGCGATCAGGTTCACCGATTAACAACCATTCTGAAGGTAACGAGCGGGAGTACACCAGAAGTAGCCGAAAAGATCGATCTGTTTTATCGGTCTTTTATCACGGCAGGTACACATCTGGCTTCTTCCATCAAGGTGGCTGAGGCTGCTAAAGTGATTGAAAATGCGCAGCGCGATATCAACATAGCATTCGTTAATGAGCTATCCTTGATATTTAATCGGATGGGTATTGATTCAAGTGAGGTGTTGGAGGCGGCAGGTACCAAGTGGAATTTTTTGAAATTTCAGCCTGGATTAGTGGGAGGACACTGTATAGGGGTGGATCCTTTTTACCTAACATATAAAGCAGAGGCATTAGGGTACCATTCACAGGTTATTCTTGCCGGCAGGAAAATCAACGATGGTATGGGTGCCTACGTAGCACAGCAAATGATCAAGCTGCTTTCTAAGGGTGGGCATCTGGATTCAAATACCAGGGTTTTGATTCAGGGAATTACCTTTAAGGAGAACTGTCCGGATATTCGAAATTCCAAAGTCATTGACATTTATCGAGAGTTAACTGATTTCGGTATTGACGTGGATGTGCATGATCCGCAGGCCGATCCTGATGAAGTATTGCAGGAATATGGATTTGAACTGGTAAAGAATCCAGACCTGACGAATTATAAGGGACTGATTTTGGCGGTTGCTCACCAAGCTTACCTTAGCCAGGATTGGAACGCTATCCGTAAGAACGTGTCGGTGATTTATGATGTGAAAGCCTGTTTGCCGAAAGAAATATCAGATGCACGTCTCTAAACTAAAAATATTTCAACAATTTTGCCCTCCCATTGGCCCAACTGAAAAATAAACAATTGCATTTTGGATTATAAGGAAAATATTATTCCTCATGACCATCAGATCAAGCTGAGGGATCGCATTGAAAAGTATGGGTTTGAACCCAAACTGCTTTGGTTTACAGGACTATCCGGTTCTGGAAAGTCTACCTTAGCCGGAGCCTTCGAGACCCATTTGTTTAACAAAGGCTACCATACCTACATATTGGATGGAGATAATGTGAGGTCCGGGTTGAATAATGATCTAGATTTTTCAGATGAAAGTCGAAAAGAAAATATACGCCGCATTGCCGAGGTTTCTAAGTTGTTTATAGATGCTGGGGTAGTGGTACTCACAGCTTTCATATCTCCATTTAAGGAAGACCGTGCCCAAGCAAAAGCACTTGTTGGCAAGGAAAATTTCATAGAAATATTTGTAGATACTCCTTTGGAGATTTGTGAATCCAGAGATGTGAAAGGTCTTTATGCCAAAGCACGAGCTGGAAAAATTCCGAATTTCACTGGTATAGATAGTCCGTTTGAGCGGCCTGAGCACCCGGATATTCATCTGGAAACTGCCGGCAAGACAGTGGAAGAGTCGTTGAAAGAATTGATTGATCAAATGAAGATAAAATTGAAGTAGCATGAAAAGCTATAATTTGACCCATTTAAAAGAATTAGAGGCAGAATCGATCTATGTTTTGCGGGAGGTCTTTGCTCAGTTTGAGAATCCGGCGATACTTTTTTCAGGAGGTAAGGATTCGATAGTTGTAACGCACCTCGCGAGAAAGGCTTTTCATCCGGGAAAGATTCCCTTCCCATTGGTACATGTGGACACTGGGCACAATTTTCCTGAGACCATTGCTTTTAGAGATGCATTGGTAGAAAAGCTAGGTGCTAAGCTGGTTGTCGGGTCAGTTCAAAAATCGATCGACGATGGCAGGGCCGCTGAAGAAAGAGGAAAAAATGCCACAAGGAACGCGATTCAGACGGTGACACTTCTGGACACCATCGAAGAACATCAGTTTGATGCGGCTATCGGTGGAGCACGTCGAGACGAAGAAAAGGCCAGAGCGAAAGAACGGTTTTTCTCCCATCGAGACGAGTTTGGTCAGTGGGACCCTAAAAACCAGCGACCGGAACTCTGGAACATCTTCAACGGCAAACAGCATCATGGAGAGCACTTTAGAGTATTTCCATTGAGTAACTGGACGGAAATGGACGTTTGGCAATATATTTTGGCAGAACAAATAGAAATTCCTTCGTTGTATTTTGCTCATCAGCGTCAGGTTATTCGCAGAAGCAATACCTGGCTTCCAGTTTCAGACTTTATCACAATGGATCCTAAAGAGGAGATTGTTGAAAAACAAATTCGCTTCAGGACATTAGGTGATATCACGATTACGGGTGGTGAAGAATCCGATGCGGATACATTGGAGAAAATCATTGAGGAAGTGGCAGCTGCCAGAAATACCGAGCGCGGTAATCGTGAGGATGACAAGCGTTCTGAGACTTCCATGGAGGATCGGAAAAGACAGGGATATTTTTGATGTGGCCCCAGCTTCGGCCTTTAGCCGTTGGCACTTCTTGATTTAATTAATAGATATGAGAGACTTTACTAAATATGATGTTTGGAACAACGGTATTGATTTCGTTGTGGATATCTATGAAATGACTAAGAACTGGCCTGATGAAGAAAGATTTGGGCTTATTTCTCAGGTTAGGAGAGCCGCTGTATCCATTCCGTCTAATTTTGCTGAAGGTTGTAGTCGTTCGAGTGAGAAAGAGTTTAAACGATACTTGGAAATTGCATTGGGTTCAGCATTTGAAGTGAAGACGCAATTGGTCATTGCTAGCAAATTGGGATTTACCAGTTTCAACGATGCTCAGGAATTGATGGATAAACTCGACCTAGAGTCTAAGCAAATTAATGCACTTAGAAATAAATTAAAGGATTGAAATATGAATAGTAATAGCCAACAGCCAACAGCCAATGCTAACAGCTATTTAGACATGGAACTCCTACGCTTCACTACTGCTGGGAGCGTAGATGACGGAAAAAGCACCTTAATTGGACGGTTGCTTTTTGACTCTAAATCCATTTTTGAAGACCAAATGGAGCAGGTGAAGCAATCCAGTGAGCGTAAGGGCCTGGAAGCAACTGATTTGGCTCTGTTGACGGACGGTCTGAAAGATGAACGTGAGCAGGGGATAACCATCGATGTGGCTTATAGATACTTTGCTACACCAAAACGAAAGTTTATCATTGCGGATACTCCGGGGCATATTCAGTACACTCGCAACATGGTGACTGGAGCTTCCACGGCTAACGTGGCCTTAATCCTGATTGATGCAAGAAATGGAGTGGTAGATCAGACCTGTAGGCATTCGATCATAGCCTCCTTACTACAAATACCACATGTGGTGGTCTGTATCAATAAGATGGATCTGGTGGATTATGATAAAGCCACCTATGATCGTATTGTTAGCGAATACGAAAAATTTGCCGCTAAGCTTGACGTGAAAGATGTGCGTTTTATTCCGATTAGTGCTTTGAAGGGGGACAATGTCGTCAATCGAAGTGAACACATGCCCTGGTTTGAAGGATCTACATTATTGTATACTTTGGAGAACATCCACATTGGCAGTGACTACAATCACATCGATTGTCGATTTCCGGTACAGACAGTTATTCGTCCTAAGTCTGACAAGTTTCACGATTACCGTGGGTATGCAGGTCGAATAGCTGGTGGTGTGTTTAAGCCAGGTGACGAGGTGACAGTGTTGCCTTCAGGCTTCAGTTCTAAAATAAAGTCGATTGATACCTTCAATGGTGAAATTGATGAAGCTTTCGCACCCATGTCAGTTACCATTACCTTGGAAGATGATATTGACATTGGCAGAGGTGATATGATTGTGCGAACCAATAATCAACCAGAGCCTAAGCAAGATATTGAAGTGATGATGTGCTGGCTGAATCAAAAAGGACCAATGCCTAGAACAAAGTACACCTTACGTCACACTTCAGCTGACATGAAAGCGATGATCAAAGAAGTGCGGTACAAGCTGGATATCAACACCCTTCATAGAAATGAAGAGGATAAGGAGATCAAAATGAATGACATCTGCCGTGTACAACTGAGAACGACCAAACCAGTCCTGGCAGATTCTTACCGAAAAAATCGCCAAACGGGAAGCTTGATTTTGGTAGACGAAGCGACCAATGAAACGGTTGCAGCTGGGATGATCATTTAAATCAAACAGAATAATAAAACCAACTGGGAGAGGCCGTCTCAAAAGGTAATGAGATTGTCAGGGTGAGCCTGCCTACCGTCAGGCTGGCTCGATGTGACATAATACGCCTATTCCACTCATTTAAAGACAGCCTCTTTTTGTTCACATCATATGGATATCAACGAATTAATTAGTACTGCCAAACAGGCAGCCATTAAAGCTGGAGAAGCCATTATTGAAATATATGAAAGTGGTGATTTCTCCATAGAGGCTAAGTCGGATGACTCCCCATTAACTAGAGCTGACAAAGCTTCTCACAACGTGATTGTTTCGTTTCTGGAAAAGACCAACTTGCCCATATTAAGCGAGGAAGGTAGTACGGTGCCTTTTGAAGAACGCAAAAACTGGGATTACTTCTGGATGATTGATCCATTGGATGGTACCAAGGAATTCATTAAGAAGAATGGAGAGTTCACAGTGAATATTGCTTTGATCCACAGAGATGAAGTGGTAGCTGGTGTGGTCTACACTGCGGTGTTGAAGGATTTGTATTGGGCGATAATCGGAGAAGGAGCATTCAAAGACGGTAAGAAGCTAAATGTCAACTCTTTCAGTCGAGAGGATAAGGCGTTGAAGGTAGTTGCATCTCGTTCTCATTTAAATGATGAGACGCAATCCTTCCTGGCTGAGTTAAACCAACCTGAGATTGTGTCGAAAGGAAGCTCTCTTAAGTTGCTAATGGTTGCTGAAGGTCAGGCAGACTTATATCCACGCTATGCCCCGACCATGGAATGGGATACTGCGGCTGCTCAGATCATAGTGGAAGAGGCCGGAGGTACTGTGGTGCAGAAGGATTCAGACCGCAAAGTGGTTTACAACAAAGAGAACTTGTTGAATCCTTATTTTTTGGTGTCTGGGAAAGTAAGGTGACGGGTTTGTCTGATGTTTCGACAGGCTCAACATGACAAACCCTGTAGACTACATGTTTTTTGTTGCTCAACAAATTATTTTGCCTTGGCTTTCAACGGGTGAGGAACAGTAGTTACCAAATGTCATCCAATTTAACGACCGTTATTCCACGACGCAACAAGGTGAATATCGGGGTGCCCGACGAGTGGATCTATCATTGAGTGATTATTTATTGGATCACTTGAAGTTCTCTGAAGACTTACCATTCAACTGATTTGATTTCTCGATTTGTTTTACCCAAGAAAATAACTAATCCGATAGTACAATATACTAATTCAGATCCCCCGATATTTCTCCCAAAGTGTTGGGTAGAAATCCGTGGGATGACGTCCGCTCCTTTCGTCATTCCACGACGCAACAAGGTGAAGATCGGGGTGCCCGACGAGTGGATCTATCATTGAGTGATTATTTATTAGATCACTTGAAGTCTCTGAAGACTTACCATTCAACTGATTTGATTTCTCGATTTGTTTTTACCCAAGAAAATAACTAATCCGATAGTACAATATGCTAATTCAGATCCCCCGATATTTCTCCCAAAGTGTTGGGTAGAAATCCGTGGGATGACGTCTGCTCCTTTCGTCATTCCACGACGCAACGAAGTGAAGATCGGGGAGCCCAACCAGGGTCGCTCGGACATAGGTGCTCGACGAGGGGAATCTTCATGAAGGCATACATTTCCTAGTTAAGAAGAAGTCTCCCTTAGAATTTCTTTCCTAATCTCTTAACAGATCTTACATAATCATAGAAATTCAGGGGCGCCCGGCACAGGGGAGTGACGGATGTGGTTTGAGTAAGAGATTTACTTTTCACCAACCCACCCTGATATCATTTTCGATAAAGTTGTGGTTGGTTGTCATCGTGAGCCTGTCTGCCAATGGTAGGGGACTCGAAGGATAGACAACTATTAAGGACCTTAAATTTGTCTTTATCTTTACCCCATGAAGAAAAACGTGATCGTGACCGGGGGTGCTGGATTTATTGGCTCGCACATTGTGGATGCATTGCTAGAAGATGAACGAGTGGGAGATGTTCTGGTTATCGATAATCTATCTAACGGCGATCTCAAGAATATTGCTCATCATGAGGGCAATTCAAGGTTTCAATTCGAGCAGATGGATATTCGGGATTTTGAGGGTTTATCCAGAATATTTAAAGGCTATCACCTAGTATGTCATCAAGCAGCTTTGGGGTCGGTGCCTCGTTCCATCAATGACCCTCTCACTACCAATGCGGTCAATATTGATGGAACACTCAACGTACTGAAAGCTGCAGTAGACCATAAGATTGAACGTGTTGTTTTGGCCTGCTCTTCCAGCACCTATGGAGATTCCAAGGAATTGCCGAAAGTTGAGGAAAGGATAGGGAATCCACTGAGTCCTTATGCGGTGACCAAGTTAGTAAATGAGCAATATGCTGCCGTATTTCAGAAGACCTATGGACTGGATTACATTGGCTTGCGCTATTTCAATGTGTTTGGCCCCAGACAGAGCCCGGATAATCCCTACGCGGCAGTCATTCCTATTTTTTGTAGAGCTATGATGAGGGGTGAGCAACCTACCATCAATGGTGATGGATTGACATCCAGAGATTTCACTTATGTGGAGAATGTAGTTCAAGCCAATCTAAAATCACTCTTTTCGGACAATAAAGAGGCCATCAACGAGGTTTACAATGTGGCGTGTGGAGAGCAAACTTCATTGAATGAGTTGGTGAGGCTGATTAACAAAGCAGTAGGTGCTGATATTGCTCCTATCTATGGGGCTGAGCGCGCTGGTGATGTGAAGCATTCGCTCGCAGAAATTTCAAAGATTCAGAATAGAATGAATTACAAGCCTTCAGTATTCTTTAGCGAAGGGATTGAACGGGTTATTCGATGGTATGAACAGGAAGCCAAATGACTGAATATCTTTTAATAGAAGGATTGAATAGCAACAAATTATCTACCTTTGCCCACTAAATTTTAATGACTAGCTAATGAACAAGTTGCGGGAAGTGCTAATGCTGTGTTTTATGATCGGCATTGTGTTTCTATCAGAAGCTCAAAATACACAGACGATTCAAAACCTGGGAAAGGTCAATGTGGATGAATTGTCTGATGATCAAATCAAGAAATTTTTAGATCAGGCGGAATCTAGTGGATATTCCGAACAGCAGCTGGAAATACTGGCCAAAGCACGTGGTATGTCAGCTGCTCAAATTGCCAAACTGCGTCAGCGGATAGCGGCAGTGCGATCCGGTCAAACAGCTGGTGGTGGTAAAGTTTCCATGAATAGTCGAGAACGCTTAGCACCGAATCAAACACAGGCAACGAGTGACCGTTCTTCTGATTTCGACCCCTTTGGCACCATTTTTCCAGTTGACACTTTAGAGGAAGAAGCTTTGAAGGTGTTCGGTTTGGAGTTTTTCAATAATCCCGATCTGGCTTTTAGCTCTAATCTTAATATTGCCACACCTAAGGATTACCAACTCGGCCCCGGTGATCAGGTGATTATCGATGTATGGGGTGCTTCTGAGCAAAATTATCAATTAGAAATTTCTCCAGAGGGAGCTATCATTATTCCAAGTCTCGGTCCTATTCATTTGAATGGCTTGTCCATGGAGCGGGCAGAAAGTAGAATCAAAGCGCGACTGAAGAACATTTACAGTACACTTGGAGAAAACACCTTCGCTCAGGTGAGTTTAGGTCAGATCAGAACTATTAGTGTCAATATTGTTGGTGAGGTGCGGCGACCTGGCACGTATGAAGTTTCTTCTTTCACCACTGCGTTTAACGCTTTGTATAGTGCAGGAGGACCCACTAAAAACGGGTCTTTTCGAGAAATCACTGTTTTCCGCTCAGGCAAACAGGAGGCTGTTTTGGATGCTTACAATTTCCTGATAGAAGGGAAAGGACAAAACATCATGCTGCAAGATCAGGATGTATTAATAGTAAAACCTTACCTGAACCGTGTGGCTATTGAAGGTGAGGTGAAGCGTCCTGCCTACTACGAATTGAAGAGTGATGAAACTCTTGGGACACTCATCACCTATGCGGGAGGGTTTACGGAACAGGCTTACACCAAAAGCTTATCCATAAGAAGAAACTTGAGCAACCGAAAGACAGTCAGAACAGTTAGATTCGGTGATTTTGAATCAGTGGCATTACAAAACGGAGACGCCATTGATGTGGGTGGTATTCTTAATCAATTTGTCGGTAGGATAAGAGTAGAAGGAGCCTTCAATCATCCGGGAGAGTTTGAATTGAAGGAGGGTATGAAGCTTTCAGATGCCTTTCATCTGGCCGATGGACTAAGAGCAGATGCTTTTTTGCAGCGCGGTGTGATTATTCGCCAGAATGATGATTTGTCGTTGAGTAATATGGCGTTTAATCCGCAAGAAGTATTGAATGGAACATCGGATATACTCTTAAATTCTGAGGATTTAATTCGGGTCCAATCCATTTTTGATTTACGGGAGAACTTCACGGTTTCCATTCAGGGAGAAGTACTGAAATCTGGTCAATTTCCCTACGCGGAGGGTATGACGGTAGAGAATTTGATTTACCTGGCGAACGGATTTAAAGAAACCGCTGCCAAATCTTTTGTGGAAGTAGCACGACGCGTAACCGATGAAGACGGTGATGGATCGAATACAGCGACCATTTTCAACTTCCCGATTGATCGAAACCTTCAGATGAAAGCCGGTGATGAGCGGTTCGTTCTGGAGCCGTTTGATTTGGTGGTCATCCGAAAGTCTCCTTTTTATGAGAAGCAAGCAATCGTAGAAGTGGAGGGAGAAGTACAGTATCCTGGAAAGTATGCCCTGGCCAGTAAAAATGAACGGATATCCGATGTGCTGAAACGAACCGGAGGACCAACTCAATATGCCTATATCAAAGGAGCTACGCTGATTCGAAGAACGGAATATTTTGTGAATGATCAAGATGAAAATGAAACTGATGCAGCTGCCAGCATTAGAAGACAGGAACTGAAGTCGTTATTGGAAAGAGATACCTTGGTGGATAAGTCTCAGCGAGCATTCAAAACGCATGAATCCATCGGAATCAAATTAGATGAAATAATTGCAAATCCCGGGTCCAAATATGACCTGATTTTAAAAGAAGGAGATGTCTTGAGTATTCCTCGCGAACTGCAGACTGTGAGAATTAGAGGAGAGGTGTTATATCCAAGTACAGTAAGGTTCGATGACGCTAAGAGTTTCAAACAATTCATTTCTCAGAGCGGAGGCTTTTCAGAAAGTGCGAAGAAAAGCAAGTCTTATGTCGTATACCCCAATGGAAGCGCTGAAAGAACCAAATCGTTTTTATGGTTTAAGGATTACCCAAAAGTGGAGCCTGGAGCTGAAGTAATTATTCCGAAGAAACCGGATAGGAGAAGGCTTAGTCCTACGGAGATTCTTACCTTGGCAACCGGAGTGGGTTCATTGGCGATTATTGTTAATAATTTAACAAGGTAATTGATGGAAAATTCCGGAGCGAAGAGGTATTTAGATGGAGATGAAATTGACTTACGGGTGTTAGGTGAGGTAATTTGGTCACGAAAATCAGTAATAATTAAAATTTCATTCTTCTTTGTTATTGTAGGTGTCATTTTGGCTTTTACAAGTCCAAAAGAGTATGAAACGTCTTGTACATTGATTCCAGAAGCAATGTCAGGGCAAGGTAAGCTGGGAGGCTCCTTAGGTGGATTAGCTTCTTTGGCTGGTGTTGACATTGGAGGTCTTAATTCTGGAACCGGCTCTACAATCAACCCCGGATTGTATCGTAGCGTAGCACAAAGTACGCCCTTTCTACTTGAAATAATGAATCAAAGTTTCTTCTTTAAGGAACTGAATAGAGAGATGACCATTTCCGAGTATTATTCTGAACATTTAGAAACAGATTTGTTTTCATGGCTATTTGGATTGCCAGGTAAGTTAATTGCTGTTTTGAAGCCAAAAACCGCTGAGGATACTACGATTCATAATACAGCTAACAACCTAGTTACTTTATCAAAAAGTGAGCAGAGTGTGGTGAATGACCTAAAAGAGCGTATTTTGGTAACGATGGACTGGGACCTGAACATCGTGACTATAGAAGTCGAAATGCAGGATCCTCTCGTTGCTGCCGAGATGGCCTCTTTTACCCAAGAATACATCACTCGGTACGTGACTAATTACTCGATTTCAAAAAGCAAAGAACAATTGGACTTTGTAAATTTACAGTTTGAAGAAAGAAAGAAGGAATTTATACAGGCACAATTGGCTTTAGCTACCTTCAGAGACCAGAATAAAAATGTGAACACGGCAAGGGCGAATACGGAGCAAGAGCGCTTGCAATCAGAATACAATTTGGCTTTTAGCCTTTATGATCAATTGGCTAAACAAAGGGAATCCATAAAGATGCAAGTAAATAAAAATACTCCAATTTTCACTATTCTAGAGCCCGTTAAGGTGCCTGTTTATAAAAGTGCTCCTAAAAGGAAGCTAATGATATTCATCTTTGCTTTTTTGGGAGTTATCGCTGCAATTGCATATGTTTTAATACAAAACTTCTTATTAACAAATGAACTTAAAAAATAAATCAATTCTAATCACTGGAGGAACTGGTTCATTGGGCAAAGCTCTTACTGAATTTATTTTATCGAAGCAATCTGAAATCAAGAGGTTGGTGATTTACTCAAGAGACGAGCAAAAACAATTTCAAATGGCTCAGGAGTATCCTCATGATAGATATCCTCAAATCCGCTTTTTTATTGGTGATGTACGAGATAAGGAAAGATTGACCAGAGCAATGAAAGGAATTGATTATGTTATTCATGCCGCGGCGATGAAGCATGTCCCTATTGCAGAATATAATCCTGACGAGTGTATTAAGACAAATATTGGAGGAGCTCAGAATGTCATAGATGCTTGTTTTCAGACGAATGTAGAACGTGTTGTAGCATTATCTACGGATAAAGCATGCGCCCCGATCAATTTATATGGAGCTACCAAACTAACTTCTGATAAGCTTTTCATTGCAGCAAATAATATTAAAGGAGACAATCCAATCAAGTTTTCTGTTGTTCGATATGGAAACGTCATGGGTTCAAATGGATCTGTAATACCTTTTTTTATCAAGAAAAAGGAAGAAGGAGTTTTGCCAATTACAGATGTTGAAATGACACGTTTCAATATTTCACTGCAAGGAGGAGTCAGTATGGTTATGCATGCTTTAGAACATGCTTGGGGAGGAGAATTGTTTGTACCTAAAATTCCTTCCTATAAAATTCTGGATGTGGCAGAAGCAATTGGACCTAATTGTGAAAAACCAGTTGTTGGTATACGCCCTGGGGAAAAAGTGCACGAGGAAATGATTACTGCTTCGGACTCGTTTTACACCTATGATTTAGGTAAGTATTATGCCATTTTACCCGCCACTCACAAGTGGAGTCTTGATGAATACGTCAAAACAAACAATGCTCAAAAAGTACCTCAAGGCTTTAGATATAATTCAGGTGAAAATACTGAATGGGAAACAGTTGATTCATTGAGGGCGTTGATAATAGATCATGTTGATCCTAATTTTAGTGTATGAAAAGTGCAATCCCCTATGGCAAGCAGTCAATTTCTCAAGAGGATATTGACGATGTTGTCGCTACGCTAAGGTCTGATTACCTCACACAAGGCCCAAAAATTCAAGAATTTGAGGAGTCTTTTGCCGAGTACGTTGGGTCAAAATATGCAGTAGCGGTTTCGAATGGAACAGCTGCACTTCATCTTTGTTGTATGATCATGGACTTAGAGCCTGGAGATAAGGTAATTACTACTCCAATCACATTTGCAGCGTCGGCAAATTGCATCAGATACTGCGGAGGAGAAGTTATTTTCGGTGATATTGATCCTGAGACTTACCTTTTAGATATTGAAAGTGCGAGGCGAATTCTTGAAAGTTATCCGAAAGGTAGTATTAAGGGAATTATTCCAGTAGACTTTGCGGGAAGGGCCGTAAATCTTGAATCTTTTAGAGTGCTTGCAGATGAGTTCGGTCTTTGGATTCTAGAGGATGCCTGCCATGCACCCGGAGGTTATTTTAAAGATAGTAAAGGAAAAAATCATATGTGCGGGAATGGAAAGTTTGCCGAACTGGCTATTTTCTCATTTCATCCTGTTAAGCATATTGCCGCAGGTGAAGGAGGTATGATCACAACTGATGATGAAAAGTTGTATAATCGGTTGTTGAAATTACGAACTCATGGGATTTCAAGAGATAGCGAAAGCTTTTTGAACTCAAGAGAGTTTGCAACGGGCGGTTCGGACAAGGCGACCTATCCAGGGTGGTATATGGAAATGCAGGAACTTGGCTACAACTACCGACTGACTGATTTTCAGGCAGCACTTGGAATTAGCCAATTGAAAAGAGCAAAGGAAGGACTGGTTAGGAGAAGGGAAATTGCTGCCAATTATTTTAAGGCTTTCAAGGATAAGTCTTTTATAAAGGGCCAATCCGGGATAATAGAAGGACATGCATATCACCTATATGTTGTAGAGGTAGAGGATAGGCTTGGCTTATATAATCATTTAAGAGAACACGACATATATGCTCAAGTTCACTACATTCCTTGTCACTTAATGCCCTATTATCAGGGTTTGGGTTGGAAAGAAGGTGATTTACCATTGGCGGAAGAATATTACAGGAGCTGTTTGAGTTTACCAATGTATCCAACACTTACAGATGACGAACAGGATTATGTGATAGAAAGAATTCTTGAGTATTATTCATGAAGAACCTGTGTATTATACCGGCAAGAGGAGGTAGTAAAAGAATACCAAGAAAAAATATAAAGAACTTCCATGGAAAGCCTATTATAGCCTATTCAATTCGTGCTGCCTTGAAAAGCGATCTCTTTGATGAGGTTATGGTTTCTACAGATGATGAAGAAATTGCTGAAGTATCAAAAGATTATGGTGCGAAAGTTCCTTTCTTAAGATCTGAGAAGAATTCGGGCGATTTTGCCACTCTGGCAGATGTAGCTGAAGAGGTCATAGATAGTTACCGAAAAAGCGGAGTGGAATTTGATAATTCTTGTTTGATTCTGCCAACTGCACCACTTGTTCAGGTTGAAAATTTGGTAGATGCATACAATAAGCTAATAAGTTCTGAATTTGATAAAATTAGCCCAGTTGTTAAGTATAACTATCCAATTCAAAGAGCTTTAAAAATAGACGAATCTGGAAGTTTAGATTTTATTAATCCTTCTTATGCAAAGACCAGGTCGCAGGATTTAGTTGAAGCCTATCATGACGCTGGTCAGTTTTATTGGAAAAAACATAACGGTAGCAATGGTAATTATAGATCAGCTATTGTAATATCTGAATTATTGGTTCAGGATATCGATACGCTAGAAGATTGGGTACTTGCAGAATTAAAGTATACATTAACAAAGTGAATTCAATTCTAATTATTGGTGCAGGATTTGGTCAATTACCTGCAATAAGAAAAGCAAAAGAACTAGGCTATGCGGTTATTTGCATAGATAGAAATCCAAATGCTGTCGGTATGCAGTTGGCAGACTTTTCATATGAAATAGATGTTGTTGACATGGAGGCAGCCTTAAAAATTGCAGAAAAACATGCTGTTAATGGAGTGATGACTATGCAAAGTGATTTGCCCGTTCCAACAATCGGTTTTGTTAATGAAAAACTAGGATTAAACGGTGTAAACTTTGAAGTTGCTATGGATTGCAGTGATAAAGTTGCAACTCGAAAAAAACTGGAGAAATTTAATTGTGAACAACCAAAATTTGGCATTGTAAATGAATTAGATGAGGCCTTACTAATAATTGATAAAATCGGATATCCGTGTATCATTAAGGCACCTGATAGTTCTGGAAGCAGGGGAGTAGTAAAAGCAGATAATGAGGAAGATATTCCAGGGGCATTTAAAGAAGCAAAAAAATATTCAAGAAGTGGAAGTATATTAATTGAAGAATTTATCAAAGGGATAGAGTTTGGCGCTCAAACATTTTCAATAAATGGTAAATGTGAAATTGTTCTCATGCACAACGATACATTGTCTGAACCTCCTTATATGATTCCAGTTGGTCATTCTTTTCCGTTTTACATGCTGAATGAATTGCAGAAGGAAGCAGCTGAGCTAGATATAAAAAAAGCAATAGAGTCTTTGGGAATTAAAGATGGCCCCGCAAATGTTGATTTAATTCTTGATGAAAAATCAAATAAAATCAAAGTAATAGAGGTAGGGGCGCGAATTGGTGCTACTTGCCTCCCTGAATTAGTGGAGTATCATACAGGTATTGATTGGGTCGGTGCTACAATTTTAAATGCAACTTCCAATAAAATTTTCTTACAGAAAAAGTTTAGTAAGCCTGTTGCAGCGACAATTTTAACTGCAGATAAAGACGGAATTTTTCAGGAATATTCTTTAATGCGAAACCTTCCTTCTAATGTCGTTGAATTTGAGTGTACTGCAAAAAAAGGAGATGTAGTTTCGACTCTTAAAAAAGGTACGGATCGAATTGGAAAAGTTTTAGCTTATGGGAAAAATGCAATTGATGCAGAAAAAACTACTACTGATGTAGCTAACTCTGTATTATTTAAAATAGATTAATATGAAGATTCGCCCTTTGTTCTGTGTAAATGGGGGTACTAGTATAGGTTTTGGTCACGTTTCAAGAACTTTATCGTTAATTAATCAATATAAAAGAAACAATCACGTAGCATTTACACTCACACTCAAGTCTAATGTTTATTCAGAGAAGCTAAAATTAAAATCCGATAAGCTTCTTCAGATTACATCCTTTAACGACCCTAACGGGCTACAGGAAGCATTCAATTTTATAAGTAAAAATGAAATCAATTGCATAATTGTTGATCTCGTTGAGTCCGACTTCAAACAACTCAGTGCTTTACGTATCTTATTACCAGACATTTTTATTGTTTCAATTACACTTTTTTATTTTGATGAGGTAATTAGGTTTGAAGATTTGTCATTTTTTCCTTCCTTCAACCCTATTGACTTTAAGGTCATTAGAAACGATAGAAAAAAGTTGAAAGTCTATTCTGGTAAAGATTATTTAGTCTTTAGTGATAAGTTCAAAGAATATTCGTCGGAGGATATTGTGCCCACTTATGATATTTTAATAACAATGGGAGGAACAGATCCATTCGGAATTACGGTCAAAGCTGTGAAAGCCTTGCAATCAAGTTCCTATAAAGTAGGTATTATTTTGTCAGGTAAAAGTGAACATTTTCATCAGGTACAGGAACTTATTAAAGGAAAAAGCAATTTTGTTTTGATTGAATTTTCAAATGATTTGCCATTATTGATGAGACAGTCTAGAGTTTTATTATTGAATGGTGGAATTACAAGATATGAAGCATGTTTGGCAAAAAGGCCATTTATTGCCATCTCAATTCATGATTTACAATATTCAATAACTGAAAATCTAACTAATCTGGGTGTTGGTGTAAATTTGGGAGTACACAGTAATCTGGAAACAGAAGCAATTAGTCAATCAGTTCATGAATTAATAAGTATGCCAAATTTGTACAATGAAATGGTTGAAAACATGAGCAATATTCTTGATGATTTTGGATCAGAAAGAATATATCATATCATAAAAAGGGAGTTTAATGAAAAAAATAACTAAATGGAATCGTCTCATTATGAAATGGAAGTCCCTGACGATTCCAGATGGACCTTATGGTGATAGAGCAAGGGGAAAACTCTATGAACCATTCTTAAAGTCATATGGTAAAAATTTCAAAGTAGGTGCGCAGGCATTTATTTTTAATCCAAATGGGCTAAGTGTTGGAGATGATGTTTATATAGGTTTTAATAGTTATTTAGGTCAGGGTGAAATAGATTTAGAAGACGAGGTTCTAATTGGTAATTTTGTTTCTTTGACTGCATCTAATCATTTGATGAAAGGTGAAAGCTTTAGGTTTGGAGGATTTCATGCTGAGAAGATTGCAGTTAAAAAAGGAACCTGGATTGGAAGTCAATCTTCAATTACAGCAGGTGTTACTATTGGACGTTCATGCCTCATTGCAAGTGGGGCTGTGGTAACTAAGTCATTCTCAGATGGATGGATTATTGGGGGAGTTCCAGCAAAAAATATAGGATTAACAAAAGACTTTAAAGAGAAATATGAATTCTAACATCTATGTAATAGCTGAATTATCAGCTAATCATAATAACGATTTTGATTTGGCAGTCAAGACAATTGAGGAAATGGCCAAATCAGGAGCAGATGCCGTAAAAGTCCAAACTTATACGGCCGATTCTCTTACTTTAGATGTAGATAATGAATATTTTGGACCTAGAAAGGAGGGGTTATGGAAGGGATTGAAACCTTATGATGTTTTTAAGGAAGCTTCAATGCCTTTTGAATGGCAGCCGAAATTGAAAAAAATTACTAATGCATTGGGCCTGGAATTTTTCAGTTCACCATTCGATTTCAAAAGTGTAGATTTTCTTGAAAATGAAGTAGGTGTTCCAAGATATAAAATTGCGTCTTTTGAGATTACGGATATCCCATTAATTGAGTATGCAGCTTCAAAAGGTAAACCTATGATAATATCTACTGGTGTAGCAGAGCTAAGAGATATTCAACTGGCAGTTGATGCCTGCAGAAAAGTTGGTAATACTGACATAACACTGTTAAAGTGTACATCAGAATATCCTGCACCAATAGAGAAAGCTAATTTGAATACTATTCCTGACTTAAAGGAAAGGTTTGGTGTACAAGTAGGAGTCTCTGATCATACTATGGGAAGCATAGTGCCAACAGTTGCAGTGGCACTTGGTGCGTCTGTGGTTGAAAAACATTTTATTTTGGATAGAGCTCTTGGAGGTCCGGATTCTGCTTTTTCTATGGAACCAAGAGAGTTTACCGAAATGGTACAAAATGTAAGGCATGCAGAAAAGGCCTTAGGTAGGATCAATTATGAGGTATCTGAAAAAAGTAAACTAAGACGAAGGTCTTTATTCGTTTCAAACGATATTAAAAGAGGTGAAAGGTTTACAAAGGATAATATAAGAAGTATTAGGCCGGGTAACGGTATTCATCCTAAAGAATTCACTTCTGTAATTGGGAAAATAGCGAATCAGGATATTTTGAAAGGGACACCTTTATCCTGGACTCAGTTAGAAGTTTAAGAATTTCCACAAAATAGAATCTTTTTATTTTAATGGCTATTTCATAGATAGTATTTTAAGTTCGGACATGGTTTGTGGTGACAGTGATATTCAAATCAACATTTACTTTTGTCAACCGATGATATACTTCTATGATTAGCTTATTAGTTTAAATAACTTACCAAAATGGATTTTGAGATATTAGATTGTACAATTAGAGATGGTGGATATTATACCAATTGGGATTTCAGTGATGAGGTTGTTGATGTCTATTTGAAATCATTTAATGAATTACCAATTGATTATTTGGAAATTGGTTACAGAAGTAATCCCTTGACGGAATATTTAGGTAAATTTTTTTATTGCCCAGTTCCTGAATTAATTAGAATCAAAAATATTACCAATAAAAAATTAGCAATCATTCTGAATGAAAAAGATGTACGAAAAGAGGATGTTCATAATCTATTAGATGAATGCAAGGGCATTTTGGATTTAGTAAGAATTGCTGTTGATCCTAAAAACATTGTTCGTGCTGTGGGTCTTGCCAGAGAGATTAAGAAAATTGGTTTTGAGGTTGCTTTCAATGTAATGTACATGTCTGAATGGACAGGTGATAAAGGGTTTGCAAAAAACTTATCCTTGATTGAAGATTCTGTGGATTATTTCTACATGGTTGATTCATTCGGAGGAGTAACTCCTAATGAAATAGAGAAAATATACAACCAAATAAGGCCTGTATTGAATTGTAAAATCGGGTTTCACGGGCATAATAATCTTGAACTAGCGCTAATCAATTCCCTAAGGGCTATTGAATTAGGGGCTGATATTATTGATGCCACTGTACTTGGAATGGGAAGAGGCGCTGGAAATTTAAAAACTGAATTGCTACTTACCTATTTAAATTCTAAAAATGGGTTGGAGATTGACTTCAATCAATTGAGTAAAGTGGTAGATAAATTTGCTGAGCTTCAGGAAGAATATAACTGGGGAACTAATCTTCCTTACATGGTTTCTGGGGCTAATAGCTTACCTCAGAAAACTGTAATGGAATGGGTAACAAAGAGGTTCTATTCGTTCAACAGTATTTTACGTGCGTTAAAGAATCAATCTGTCGGGCGACAGGACAATATTAAATTGGCAACATATAAATTTGATGGGCTAAAGAATTCCGACGTTCTGCTTGTAGGAGGAGGGGCTTCAATTATACAACACAAACTAGCAATAAAAGAGTTTTTAAAGGAAAATGATGATATAGTTGTTATTCACGCTAGCTCAAAAAACGGATTACACTTTAGAGACCTTGATAACCCACAAATATTTTGTTTGATTGGGAATGAGGGTTATCGATTGGAGTCAATTTTCAATAACCAAGAATTTACTAACAAGAGCTTTTGTTTGCTGCCTCCTTACCCAAGAAAGATGGGGACTTATTTACCTGAGATTTTTAAAGAAAGGTCATATGAAATTGAATCAATAAATTTTGTTGAGGATTACGAAGATTCTCACACGAGTCTCGCAATTCAGATTGCGATTGAATTACAAGCTAAAAACCTTTACATAGCTGGATATGATGGGTACCCGAATACCATGATAAACACAAAGGAACAGGAATTATTCTTGGAGAATCAAAGGCTCTTTGATTTGGCATCAGAACACATTGAGAAAATAGTAAGCCTGAGCCCAACCAAATATGATATAAAGACAACGTCTATTTATTCATTAATATGACAGAGGATTTTTTGGTCGTAATACCTGCTCGAGGGAAGTCAACAAGGTTCCCAAATAAACCATTGACAGATATTGCAGGGAAAACAATGATTCAGCGTACATATGGACAGTGTGCCAAGGCAGTTGATCTAGAAAAAATTTTTGTAGCAACAGATAGTCGAGAGATTTATGATCATTGCATCAGCAATAATTTGAATGTTGAGATGACTCCTGAGAATTGTCTTACAGGTACGGATAGGATCGCAGAATTTGCTAAAATACACCAGGCGGATTACTACATCAATGTTCAGGGAGATGAGCCTGTTATTAACCCTGAGGATATAAAGAATATACTTGATCAAATTCCGATAAATCCAAATGCAGTTATTAATGGTTATGCCAAAATATCAGACGAACGCGATTATTTTAGCTTGAGTGTTCCGAAAGTTGTCTTAAATGATATGAATGACCTGATGTACATGTCAAGATCTCCTATTCCAGGGAATAAAGAGGGTGTATTTAGAGATGCTTATAGGCAGGTCTGTATTTATTCATTTCCTAGTCAAATGCTGAGGTACTTTGGGGTAGGTAAAAAGAAAGGGGTTGTGGAGCAAGCCGAAGATATTGAGATATTGAGATTTCTTGAATCAGGGGTGAAGGTGAAGATGATTGAGTTGTCAGGTCAATCCATCGCTGTAGATCACCCAAGTGATGTTGATAAGGTTTTAGCATGGTTAAGTAATGAGAATTAAAGATTTCGACAATATAATCTGGGATTTTGATGGGGTGATTCTGGACAGTGATTCAATCCGAAGGCTTGGTTTTGTTGAAGCCTTAGATGGTTATCCTAAATCTGAAATTGATCTCTTAATCGAATACCATAATCAAAACGGAGGATTGTCAAGGTACCATAAATTCAGATATTTTTTTGAAACTATCAGATGTGAGCTAGTTGATAAACAAAAGATTCAAGAACTAGCTCGTAAATTCTCCCTGGTAATGATGGAGTTGTTGTTGGATAAGCGTTTATTAATTAAAGACGCCCACAGTTACATCAAGCTGAATAGTAACAAACAAAAAATGCACATTGCTTCAGGCTCTGATCAAGTCGAACTTAGAAATATTTGTTCTGAGTTAGATTTATATGACTATTTCATAAGTGTGAATGGCTCCCCCACTCCCAAAGTAGAACTCGTAGAAGCAATTTTAAGAGACCATAATTACGAGAAGGAGAGAACTTGCCTGATTGGTGATTCAGTGAATGATCTAGATGCTGCCCATGCTAATGGCATTAAGTTTGTGGGTTATAATAACCCTAAACTAAAACCAATATCTGATATCTATGAGGATCAGTTAATGAAATAAGATGTAAAATAGTAATTAACTTGTATTTCTAGGGTCATCAGAGTAAAAAGTGGAGTGTATAGAATCTACACCTGATGGAAAGCACAAAAACTTGATTAATCGGTACTTTAAGGAATGTAATCATTCTACATACTAGACTTGAAGTATCATATCCTGATTTGGTAGTGAGCGGTCCGCGTATGAGGGAAATGGATATACTCGGTGATTTGGAGTTTAGTATGACAGTCATTAAAAGGGAGCAAAAAGGAGCTAGTAAGGTAAATTCAATAAAGGTTGATTAAAGATAGAATACTTTCACTCTTTAAAAGGGCTTATAATTCTTCAACATTCACATCGTGGGTGAGTATCCTTGTTAAAGGAGGTAACACAGTATTTATACTACCACTAATACTTAACGGATTTGGAGTACAGGAAGTGAACACTTATTTGTTTTTGTTACTTCTCTTTTCAATTAAGGATATGTTTGATCTTGGTTTTCTTAATAACATTGCGAGGTTTTATTCATATGCGTTATCAGGGGCCTATAATATTAGAAATCTTGATAAGAATAAAGAGACCATTTCCGTTAATCAGAAACTGCTAAATTCGGTACATAAAATATCTGCCAAACTCTATTTTGGACTATTATTGCTCTCAGTTTTAATAGTCGGCACTGTAGGCACTTACCTTGTTCTTGATTTTATTGATTTTTCGCAATTGGATCAATTGATTGCTTGGCTCTTTCATGTGTTAGCGATGTGCCTATGGATATATGGAAACAAAGACTTATCTCTATTGATAGGCTATAATAAAATTGCACTACTTCGTCGCTGGGATACTCTCTTGAGTCTTGTCCAAATTATCTTCTCACTTGGTTTATTGCTGCTTTTCAATAATATCTGGTACCTCCTCATAAATTATTATTCATGGCACATGGTGATAGTGTATAGAAATGCTAAACTGAGTCACAAATATCAAATAAGAATTTATGAGTCAACAAGTCCTAAGGTAGACTTATATGTGTTTAGAATAATTTGGCCAAGGGCATTGAAAAGTTTTTTCAGTGGATTGTTGAGCATGGGATTGGCACAGATTATGGCCATTTTCTATGCGAACATCTCTGATGCTAAAAGCTCGTCTTCGTATATGTTGGCTTTAAGAATTGCAGATCAAATAAAACAAATTTCTAGAGCACCTTTTTACTCCAAGGTGCCAAAGTTTGCTCAGAGTGTTGTGAAAGATCGAGCATCCATGTTTGGGGATATAAGAAGAAGTATGACTCTTAGCTATGGGGTATTGCTAATAACTGTACTGTTGGTTTATCTCTTTTCCGCTCCAATTCTAGAGCTGATATCTTCCTCAACAAAGTTTGTAAGTCGGGATCTTTGGTTGATCATTGGATTTTCAATTTTAATTGAGAGGTTTACCTCTATGCATAATCAAATGGTGCTATTCACTAGAAATATGGTCTTGTCTCATAAAGCCCTTCTTATTTCGTCTTTGGTAAATTTAGTTTTGGTTATTTTGTTTTTTGACAAACTGGGGGTTTACATTTTTCCTATTGGATTGACTATGGGTTATTTGTCATTTTATTCTTGGTATGTTGCATATAGAAATTATAGGTTTTTTAATTCTTCATTCTTTCGGTTCGAGAAGTTCCATTTTGTTCCAGTCGTTGTTTTAATGATTGTTTTATTGGCTTTTGAACTATTGAATACCTTACTGTAACCTGCTGTATGAAACATTTCTTCCACATACATAATAATTCAAGTTACATATGTGCTTTAGGAATTAAAAACTATTTGTCTTTGAACAATGACGATGTGGTTTTTTTTATTGCGCGAGGAATAAAAATCCACCAAGAAAAGATAAAAGTGACTACAATTCCAGATAGAATATATTATCACCCTTATAATTTACTCAAGAAGTTGCATCGCTTTCATTGGATCCGAAATAGAGAAATCATTTCTGAAATAGACGCCATGATAGAAAGTGCTTCTCAAGGCGAAGAATTTATCTATTATTCTCCTCACTCGAGGAATTCTATATACAGAGTTTATGCAAGTCATCCAGGTTGTGCTGGAGTAAATTATATTGAAGATGGAATGGATGGTTACTTAGGTCGAGAAGGGTACTATGCAAAATTCCCATTCGAAATACCTGTTATTCACAAAATTGTCAATTACTTTCTTTTTAGAAATATTAAAATATTTTGTTATTCTCGGTTAAAGCCATTTGCTGACCCGTTAAGGAATATTGGAATCTCTACTTCGAGAATTTATGTATTATCAGAAAAGGCATTTGAATTTAGAGAAAATAGGGTGTTAATTGAAAGTAAGTATTACGTGCCTTCATTTCAACACGATTCCTTAAAGCTAGAAAATTACATTCTACTTTTAGATGCTGTGGTAGAACAAAAGGTAGCTAAGCTCGAGCACCTTAGCATGCTGTTGATAAAAATTGCTGAGAAACTTAGATCAAGTAAGGTATTAGTTAAATATCATCCAATTCAATCTGAAGAGGTTAAACGATCCTTGGTCGAAATATTTTCAAGGTTTGAAATTGATCTTGTTGAATATGAATCTCATGTTCCTTTTGAAGTTGTTCTTTTCAGTTATAAAGGGCTCAATATTTATGGAATTGGTTCATCTTTGTTGGTATATGCATCACTAATGAATGATCATAAAGTATATGCTCTTTACGATTTTTTTCAAATCGAGTGTGATTTTGTTTCACCTCGACTTGGAACTTGGGATAATGCTTTAAAGAATAAATCAAATGTGAGAACTTATGCCGAGTTCAGGGAAATTGAAGTTTAATATTCATCTCTCTATTGCTATTTTGACATTGGTCATTTTGCTAATGAGTTCAATGTCGTTTGCATTTTTTGAAATAAGTGGAATTGGTGCCCGTGGTTTTGAAGTAAAACTTTTCAGATTTATGCTATTATGTGCAATTATCGCACTGTATGTTATCTGGATTATTATTCAATTGAAATTGACTTTTCCAAAACCTATTTTAATCTTTTTAGGCTTAATTATCTATTCCACTATTGTATCTGTGATCTTGAATTCACCAAGAGAATATGGACCTTCACTCCTTAGGTATTTCACTTATATTGTTACTTTCAATTTATTTTATTTGATTGTAAGTGAAATAAGTAGAGAGACTGTCCTTTCTATCATGAGGTGGTTTTCTTTAGCTTGCATTCTCATTTCCATATTCTTTGGTTTCCTTGAAATATTTACCGGTAATGTACAATATTTAAATGGTGCATTTCGTGTGGCCGGACCATTCAAGTGGCATCAATTAGCTTTCGCCATGTTCCTTTTCTGTTGTATGATGATTACAGACTTTGTCTTTTTCAGACAAATGAAAACCTTACGGTGGAAGTTGTTTTATGGTTTTATCTGGTTACTCCTTTTTTACTTGTTAATTAGAACAGGGTCGAGAGCGCTTTTTGTAATTGTGTTTTTGGTTTACTTTCTGATGGCTTTTCTTAAGACAGATTCATTTAGAAAAAAACTGTTGATATCTTCCATAGCGGTAATAATTTCAATAGGAAGTGCAATAGCAATCGTAAGTTTGAATATTTCTCCCAGACTTGCCAGAATGATTGTCAGTGATGATAAGACGGGAGACGGCTCTACTGCAAGTCGGATTGCGATACACATTAATGCATATCAAGGATTAGATGATTTGGATAAGTTAATGGGTGTAGGACTTGGAGGGTTTACAAAGTTTTATCAGGACGTTACGGGAAGTGAAGATATCGCAGCACACAATAATTATTTGATGTTCTTTGTTGAATCAGGTTATTTGGGAGTGATATTGTATTTAGGCTTTCAAATAGTCTTGTTTTTTAGATTATTGAGACTTATTAAATGGAATAAGGATGACCCATTCATAAATGTGGCTTTTGCGCTATTCCTTGGAATTGACGTCTTAAGCTTCCTTCAAAACAATTTCTATTTTCTAGAGTCAGAAACAATTACATGGGCCTTTTATGGGGTTGCCTTTGGAATTGAACACATTGATTTTAATCATGGAGGATAAATGAAAGTATTGATATTATCTGCGAATCCTCAAAGTTTTGCTAATGTGAAAGCGGTTGGTATTTCATTGGTATATCAAGGGATAGATGTAAGTTATCTTGATACCCAAAGTCTATACCATCAACGGTTTGAAGTTCCTTCAAAATTCACCCGTATTATTACGGGCATATCTTCATCAAAACCATTTTATATCTCAAATATTCTTAGGAAAATAAGAATTCTTGAGGCGTTACGAAAGGTGGTAAAAAGTAATTCGAAGAAATTTGATATTATTTTGACGGGTGATTTGGGGATGGTCGAATGCACAATTATCAAAACCTTGAAAGTAACCAAGGTTTTCTTCATTCAAGATGCACTTCTTCTAAGGAAACAGAAAATGAATTTGACCAGAAGGCTTAGATATCTTTACTATGGCTTTCGAAATCGTTTTTCTTTTTGTAGTTACATATTCTGTTCTGGTCAAACAACTAAGGAAAGTTTAATTTTAAGCGGTGCTCGACCAGAGCAAGTTTATGCGACCGGAATACCTCGCTTTGATAATTCTCATTTCGAGAGTAAACCATATGATAATAAAAAACTGACAGTTGTTGTAATTGGTGAGGCTTTTGCTTGGCATAACCTTAATTCAATGCAGGAAGCTCAAAAAGAGTTTTTCGAATATCTCAATGACTTCTCAATATCAAATCCAGCAGTGGAAATCTTGATTAGAAAACACCCAAGAGATTTTTACAAATATCCGGAACTTGAGAGTCTTAATTTTATTAATGGGTTAGAAGAAGGTCTAGGGGAGTCTATTTCAAGGGCCAATATGGTAATTGGTTATGCAGTGCCATCAACTGTTTTATTCGAAATCATGAGAGATAATATACCTATTCTGTTTGTTAAGCACGAAAAAATTGAGTATTCCACAATGATTTGTAAAAATGAATTTTTCAATCACGTTCAATCCGTTGAGGATTTCAAGCAACTGGATGTTCAAACTCTAAAAAACACCATAAATGCAGATTTGGATTTTACTTCAGTGGGTACATTCATCAATCACCAATCATCACTTCCCGTTATTTTAGATTACATTATGAATGAGATGAATAATGCTTAAACATGTAAATATTCTTGATGTCCAAATAACGCCTTGCACGTCCGATGAGTTATTAGATTTCATAGATAGCAAGATTTTTGAAAGAAATAGACGTTTGATAATATCTAATGTGAACATACACGCTATGAATATAGCTAACACATTAGATTGGTTCAAATCTTTTTTAAATAATGCTGATGTTAATTTTTGTGATGGTGAAGGTGTAAGAATTGCAGGTCAAATTTTAGGTCAAAAAATTCCAGAGAAGATCACATATAACCGATGGATATGGCAATTGGCAGAACGCTCAAGTAGAAAGGGTCATTCGTGGTTTATAATTGGCTCGGAAGCGCCAACAATTGCTGCAGCTTTCTCTGTTCTAAAAAAGAAGTATCCGAAATTAGATTTACTTGATTGCCACGATGGATTCATTAAGGATGAAAAGACCCTGAGAGAACTAAAATACAAAATTAACGAGCTGAAACCTGATTTACTTATCTTAGGGATGGGAATGCCTTTTCAAGAAGATTTTTTAATTAAAAATGCGAATGAACTAGATTTCGGTATTGCATTAACCGGCGGTGCAGTCTTTGAGTATATTTCTGGGAATGCGAAAATGACACCAGAAATTTTTTATAAATTAAAGATGGAATGGTTCTATCGATTTATGCAAGAACCAGGTAGGTTGTTTAAAAGATATTTTGTTGGCAATTTTGTATTCTTTTTAAGAGTCTTCAGAAGAAAGCTTAGGAAAATTTAAAGCAATACTCATGGCTAGATCCTACCGTTATAGTACTTATTTCCCTGTTTTATTTTTGTTGGCTGATTTGTTTTGCCTGAATCTTGCAGTACTCCTAGCGAATTTTGAAAGGTTTGGGACTCTGATATACATCAATGAATCTTATTTGACGCTACAAATAGCGTTAAATGTAATTTGGCTAGTTATTTTTTTTATCACTCGCCTACATCAAATTGATAGAGAAGGTCGATTGATAGATCACGTCAATAAGCTGTTGACTGCCTTGGTGGTTAACCTATCCGTAGTCTTTGCTTTGTGGTTTGTAGCTAAACCCTTCTATTATTCAAGGCAACACCTTTTCATGACTTATTTATGTTTCACCCTATTACTTGTTTTTTGGAGGACTGTATGGCATTATTTCATCCGATACAGTCGCATGAAAGGGTTCAATATTAGAAATGTGGTAATTGTAGGTTATGGTGAGTTAGGAGTAGAATTGGAAAAATATTTTAAAATTAATCCTGGGATTGGATATCGCTTTTTAGGTTATTTCGATGATCGCAAAGAATCAGTTGAACGTAAGTATTTGGGCAATTTGGAGCAACTTAAGGAATATTCCTTGAGCAACCCTGTGGATGTGATTTTTTGTTGTTTGCCGCGTTTGATCGAAGGGGAAATCAAGGATTTGATAGATTTTGCAGAAAACAATCTGATCAAAATCAAGATCATTTCCCAGTTTAGTAAACTTGGCAATAGGAACCTGACCATTCAGCGTTATGGGGGACTGCCAGTTATTAATGTTAGTGCTATTCCGTTGGATAGTCGGGCCAATCAATTGGTCAAACGGATTTTTGATGTGATATTCTCATCGTTGGTGATGATTTTCATTTTTTCCTGGTTGATCCCTATTATTGGGTTATTAATTAAGCTAGAATCTCCTGGTCCAATCTTTTTCAAGCAATATCGAAATGGTCGAGATAATCACCCATTTTTGTGTTGGAAGTTTCGAACCATGGTCGTTAATAAAGATGCTGATAGCAAACAAGCCACTAAAAATGATCCACGAATAACCAAAATAGGAGCGATTCTTAGAAAAACAAGTATTGATGAATTGCCTCAGTTTATTAATGTGTTTCTCGGGGACATGTCGGTAGTTGGGCCAAGACCTCACCCGATCAAATTAAACGAGAAATTCCAACCACAAATTGATCGCTTTATTCAACGTCATGCAGTAAAACCAGGAATTACAGGTTTAGCTCAAGCTAAGGGGTTTCGTGGAGAAACTTCTTTGTTTTCTGATATGAGTGGGAGGGTTCGATTGGATCGATTTTATGTGAAAAACTGGTCATTAATATTGGACTTCAAAATCATACTACTCACGGTGATTTCAATTATGAGAGGCAGCGAAAACGCATATTAACTTAAACGATTTTGGAGGTCATTGTATAGAATTTTTCCGCCTTCAATAGCCAATAGTATAAAGGGTAATCCGAATAAGTTGCGAAATTGTATTCTAAAAAAATAAGCTATTGAGGGTTGTTCTATTAGAAGGAAAAAAATCCAAAAGAATATTATTAAAGTAAGCAAAGAGGTCAACCCCAAAGTTAACAGTAATCTAATCCGTTTCTGTTTTTTGAATAATAATTGAATAAAAAGGAGATGCAATAGAAAATAGGTTGGATAATATAGAAACCATCCTAAGGCCTGATCATTATATTCAGGTGTTCTAGATTGATTTTTGAAAAATTCAATTATCGGATTACTCTGTTGATTCACAAGCCTCAAAAAAAATTTTACAATACTGGCATATGCTTTTATTATCCAGATTCTTAATATACCATGTAAAATGATAATTACTAATGTAATTCCAGTAAGAATTCTGTTGCTAATTTTTAGCATCCGATACTTTTTCTCCAATTGATGAGTATTTATTCAACCAATACCTCCAGAGCAAAAATATTAGCAAATAGACAATAAATACATAGGTATATTTGTGGTTAAAATCAAAAGTTTCTTGTAGAAACTTGTAATTCAAAGCAAGTATTATTTCCCTAAATACATTAATTAAAAAAACCATAAGGCTTCCAATAGATATCATTATTGCCTTAAATTTCAATGGTCCTGGAAAACAAAGTATGAATCCAATAAACAAAGCAATGAGTTCTAAACCATTGCATTCATCTGCCACCAATACTACTGGTTGATTATCAATGCTTATAAATCTAGATGTGTCATTTTCATATTCATTTCTGTAGGCGTATTCTGTGTTAAATCCTAATAAATTTAAACCAAGCTTAGTTGACTGCACCACTTTGGTAGTCAACCATTTATTGGCTCTGCCATCCGGCTTAATGAATCCATGATAGGCCACCATCCACCCTATGAACAGGATGACTGCCCGTATCGCAAATACTCTCAAGATGGAATTAACCTTATTGTTCATATTACTCTACCGTTACACTTTTAGCCAGGTTTCTGGGTTGGTCTACGTTGCAGCCTCTTTTCAAGGCGATGTGATAGGAAAGCAGTTGAAGTGGAATAACTGCAAGTAGTGGACTCACCAATGGATTTGATTTCGGGATCTCAATGCTGTAATCAGCCATAGAAGGGGCTACTTTGTCACCTTCCGTTACCACTGTAATGACTCTACCTTTACGTGACTTAACTTCCTGTATATTCGATACAATTTTTTCGTAGGAATCGTCCTGAGTGGCAATAAACACTACCGGCATGTTCTCATCAATCAAGGCAATAGGTCCGTGTTTCATTTCAGCTGCAGGATACCCTTCAGCATGAATATAAGAAATTTCTTTTAGTTTCAATGCACCCTCTAAAGCCACTGGGAAGTTAGCGCCCCTTCCTAGATAGAGAAAGTTTTCAGCCTGATAGAATTCTTGAGCGATCTGCTCTATTTGGTCATTTGCTGTAAGTACTTTGCTTACTTTCTGGGGGATCTGCTCTAGTTCTGCAATTAGTAGTTGAAACTGGGATTGAGTGAGCGTGCCTCGAATCAACCCGAGTTTGATAGCTATCATTGATAACACAGTGACCTGGGCCGTAAAGGCTTTGGTTGACGCCACACCTATTTCTGGTCCAGCATGAAGGTACGCCCCCTCATGGGTTTCTCTGGCAATCGATGATCCGACTACATTGACCACACCCAACACGATGGCTCCTTTGCTTTTGGCAAGTTGAATAGCCGCTAAAGTATCAGCAGTTTCCCCGGATTGGGAAATAGCTATAAACACATCTCCTTCCTTGATGATTGGATTTCTATACCTGAACTCTGAGGCATACTCCACTTCCACAGGAATTCGGCAGATATCTTCAAAGAGGTATTCTGCCACTAACCCAGCATGCCAGGATGTTCCACAACCTAGTAGTGTTATCTTTTTAGCATTGATGAGTGCATTGGCGTACTCACTGATTCCACCCAGAACCAACTCACCTTTGTCTGATGATATCCTTCCCCTCATGCAATTGGCGATGGATTCAGGTTGCTCGAAAATCTCTTTTTGCATGAAGTATTCATACCCACTCTTTTCAATCTCTTCTAACTCCATGTCAATGGTGTCTATATGCGGAGTTTGAATGGTATTGTCCAGTGACTTAATGGTATAACCTGCGTCATTGATAATGGCTATTTCAGTTTCTTTGAGGTAAATCACTACATTGGTAAACTCTACAATTGGTGTGGCATCAGAGGCGATAAAGTATTCGTCCTTTCCGATACCCAATACCATGGGACTCCCTTTTCGTGCAGCAAATAAGTGATCTGGTTGGTCTTTCGAAATCATCACAATGGCATAGGCACCAACCACTCTATTCAATGCCAAACGAAGTGCCTGTTCTGTTGTGACTTGCTCCTTTTCTTTCAGGAAATAGATGAAATTCACTAATACTTCCGTGTCTGTTTCGCTGTGAAAGTGATATCCATTTCGGATCAATTCCTCCTTGAGCGATTCGTAGTTCTCAATGATGCCATTGTGAATGATTGCCAAACTCCCATCATTGCATAGATGTGGATGCGCATTGGTATCATTTGGCTCTCCATGAGTTGCCCAGCGGGTATGACCAATACCAATCCTGTCCAAGGAAGATATTCCGTCATCCAACAGTTTGCCCTGAAGGTCAGATACCTTTCCTTGTTTTTTGCAGGTCAGCACATTTCCATCAGAAAAACCAGAAATACCGGCACTATCGTATCCCCGATATTCAAGTCTTTTAAGGCCATTAATAATCACCTCTACTGGGTTTCTTGCTCCTTTGTAAGCGACTATTCCGCACATATCCAATCGTGATTTAAACTATTTGCGAAGGTATAAAGATAATCTTTTTCATGCTTCCTTGAATCAGGTTGAGAAAACTATGCTTCTAAAAAATGTTTAATTCTCTCTATGAATTGTGCTAGAAAGGCCCCATATTTATACTCCCATCCAGTATTTTACACCGTTTAACGAAAATCATCTACCGAAAAACAAAGACTGCCTAACTTTGTCTCATACCATCGCAACCTATGCAAATCGTTTTTGCAATATTATCGGCCTTTGTGGTCACTTTCATTCTGCTGCCTGTTCTAATTAAAGTGAGCAGGTCCATCGATCTGTTAGACAATCCGGATCGGCGCAAGATCCATTCAATCAGTACTCCCTCACTCGGTGGTGTGGCGATTTATATGGGATTTGCTCTTTCTGTTCTGATAACCGTTCCATTTCATTTACTGACGGAAATCAAATTCATTTTGTTTGGTACCATCATCATGCTTTTGCTTGGTGTACGAGATGATGTAGCTTCCGTCACAGCTAAGCACAAATTGGCCATCCAGCTATTCTGTGCTTTGATAGTCGTTTACCTTTCTGATATTCGCTTGACCGGTTTTTATGGATTGATGGGTATTTATGAAATGCCGATGTGGTTCAATATTCCTTTTTCCATTTTCGTCATTGTGGCCCTAACGAACTCTTACAATCTCATTGATGGGATTGACGGGTTGGCTGGATCGGTAGGAATTTTGATTCTTGGATTTTTTGGCTGGGCTTTTTTGGCTCAAGGAGAACTGGCCTACGCTGTGATGTGTATCTCTTTAGTAGGCTCACTCTTTGCTTTTCTGTATTTCAATTGGTTTCCATCCAAAGTGTTTATGGGTGATACCGGCTCATTAGTTCTTGGGTTTATTGTGTCTTCCATGGCCATTCACTTTATCAATGTGGCTGATGGTGGTGGATTTGTTTTGCCCATCAATGCTTCAGTAGGTGTGGGTATGTCTCTATTGGTTTTGCCCATATTCGATACGCTAAGGGTCTTTGCGATTCGATTTTACAACGGTAAAAACCCACTTGACCCGGATAGAAATCATTTGCATCATGGGTTGCTCAAATTAGGTATGAACCACGCTCAAGCCACTATTACATTGGTGGTATTCAATTTAACTATACTTGGATTATCGATACTTCTCAATAACTATTTGAAAAATGGGGAGTTAATTATTGCCATTGCCTCTGTGGTATTGGTATTTCTGGTGGTATTCGAGATCCGATTGAGCAAACTCAAACATTTGAAAAAGCAGGTCACTAAGCCCACCAATTTTTACATTTCCAAATCGGCATAGGTCCTAAAGTTTCGGGTTACCTTCTTAATCAGAGGGGTAACTTCAATTTATGGATGAATCTGATAACGTGTGAGAAGAATAGTTTTGAATGGATCAATTCGAATAACTGTTGAGTAATTGTAATTTTTTGAGGATGGGCATTCGTTCATTTTAGATTTTCCAGACTAAAATTGGATTAACGAATAAAAGACTGTCTGAGCTTTGGATGTTCTCTATCGATATTACAAAAAGGAAATGGCGAGTCTTTTTTATTCGCCAATTTTTGATTGGAAAAGCGTTAATAAATGAACGCAGCCCCGGGGCGCGGAGCCTAGATTTTTGACGGTTCGCCGTTGCGACTACTTTTCATCAACCTTCCAGGCGGTGGAAAAGTAGGGCCAATTAAGATAAAGGAAATTGTATTCACTGAGTGAGGCCAGACTTGATAGTAAGGCCGAAGAAATATCAATATCTCAAAACCAAATTATCTAAGTTTTCAACTCCAGTATTGATCAATAAGTTGTAATTCACAGAAATATTTTTTAATCCCAACTTCTTGCTCATCTAATCCATTAAAATCAACCGAATCTATTAGGCTTTATTATTTTTGCCGTTCGTCCTCAACAATAGAGGATTAAATGCATTTGTATGAAAGAGAAGATAGAACAGTACCTAAAGGAAATCGATGAGCTTACCGCATCCACCAAAGATGAACTGGAGGCTTTCCGGTTAAAATTCATTAGCCGAAAAGGTGTCATGAACGATCTGTTCAACTCTTTTAAGGAAGTTCCTAATGAGCAAAAAAAGGAATTTGGGGCGAAACTGAACGTCTTGAAAGAAAAGGCACAATCGAAATTTCAAGAGTTGATTGAGGTGGTGAATACAGCTTCCTCAAAGGAAGAGGCTGGATCCATTGATGTCACGCTCCCATCTTTTACCAACACAGGATCATTGCATCCGCTCACGAAGACCAAGAACCGGATCATTCAGATATTTGAACGTCAAGGATTTAGTGTAGCTGAAGGGCCTGAAATCGAAGATGATTTTCACAATTTCACGGCATTGAATTTCCCGGAAAATCATCCGGCACGCGAAATGCAGGATACCTACTTCATCACCAAAAATCCGGATACCTTACTACGTACGCATACTTCCAATGTGCAAATTCGGTTGATGGAACACGGTCAACCTCCATTTAGATCCATCATGCCTGGACGAGTCTACCGAAATGAAGCTATTTCTGCCAGAGCGCATTGTTTCTTCAATCAGGTAGAGGGGTTGTATGTAGATAAGGAGGTGTCTTTCAAAGACCTGAAACAAACACTGTATCACTTCGCCAAAGAAATGTTCGGCAAGGATACTCAGGTGAGATTTAGGCCTTCTTTTTTCCCATTTACGGAGCCAAGTGCGGAAATCGACATTAGCTGCTTCATCTGTAAAGGTGATGGTTGCAAAATCTGTAAACATACCGGTTGGGTAGAGATTGGTGGGTCTGGAATGGTAGACCCGAATGTGCTGGAAGCCTGCGGAATCGACTCCAAAGAATACAGCGGCTTTGCATTTGGTATGGGAATCGAGCGAATCACCATGCTTAAATATCAGATAGATGATATCCGCCTCTTTTCGGAGAACGATATGCGTTTCTTAAGTCAGTTCTAAAACCATTAAGTTCATGAAAAAGGCATTAATCACTGGAATCACCGGGCAAGATGGAGCATATCTGGCTGAACTTCTATTGGAAAAAGGATACGAAGTACACGGCATCAAAAGACGCGCTTCTCTTTTCAACACGGAAAGAATTGATCACCTTTACCAGGATCCGCACAACACCGATGCAAGGATGTTTCTGCACTATGGTGACCTCACAGATTCACTGAACCTGACTCGTCTCATACAGGAGGTACAGCCGGATGAAATCTATAATCTAGGCGCTATGTCGCATGTTCGGGTGAGTTTCGAAACTCCAGAATATGTGGCCAATGTAGACGGTACGGGAACCCTGCGGATATTGGAAGCAGTACGACTTTTAGGGTTGACTGACAAAGTGAAAATCTACCAGGCGTCCACTTCAGAGCTATATGGTAAAGTGCAGGAGGTTCCGCAAACTGAGAAGACTCCATTTTATCCCAGATCACCATACGGAGTGGCCAAGCTCTATGCTTATTGGATTACAGTAAATTATCGGGAAGCTTACAATATGTTCGCTTGTAATGGCATCCTGTTCAATCACGAATCCCCGCTGAGAGGTGAGACGTTTCTTCCCAGAAAAGTATCACGCGGTGTGGCTAAGATGGCTCTAGGTTTACAGCAGGAGATGTTTGTGGGTAATCTGGAGGCAAAAAGAGACTGGGGACATGCCAAAGACTATGTGTATGGTATGTGGTTGATGCTGCAGCAGGATCAGCCAGAAGATTTTGTGTTGGCCACTGGCAAGACTACCTCTATTCGTGACCTGATCAAATTGGCTTTTAAGAATGTAGGTGTTACCCTGAGGTTTGAAGGTAGTGGTGTGGATGAAATTGGAATAGTTGCTGAGGCTGATCCTAAATATGCCTTCAAGAAAGATCAGATCGTCTTGCGAATTGACCCTAAATATTTCCGACCAACTGAAGTGGATTTGTTGATAGGAGACCCCTCCAAAGCCAAAGAAAAGCTGGGGTGGGAACCCAAATACACCTTTGAAGAGTTGATTCAGGAAATGGTAGCACATGATTTGAAGCGATTTGAGAGGGATCAGTATTTACTAAAAGGAGGACACGATATCCTGCACCAGGCAGAGTAATTGGGATGAAAAAAAACGCCAAAATATACATAGCAGGCCACCGAGGTATGGTTGGTTCAGCGATTCAGCGAAAGCTAACAGCTCTTGGACATGATAACCTGGTCTACAAGACATCTTCCGAGTTGGACTTAACCAACCAACAAGCTGTCCAGACTTTTTTTGAAAAAGAGCAACCAGAATACGTGTTTCTTGCTGCTGCGAAGGTTGGTGGCATCCACGCCAATAATACCTATAGAGGTGCTTTCTTGTATGAAAATTTGATGATCGAATCAAACATCATCGAGGCGGCCAGAGTAAATAATGTTCAAAAACTTCTTTTCCTTGGGAGTTCGTGCATTTATCCAAAGTTTGCTGAGCAACCGATACGAGAAGATAGCCTGTTGACTGCAGAGTTGGAGCCGACCAATGAGCCTTATGCCATTGCCAAAATAGCAGGAGTGAAGTTGTGTGAGACCTATAGGGATCAGTATGGATGTGATTTTATCAGCGCCATGCCAACCAACCTGTACGGCCCTAATGATAACTATGACTTGCAGAACTCACACGTATTGCCTGCGCTGATTCGCAAATTTCATAGTGCCAAAGTGGAAAAAAAAGAATCAGTTGAGATCTGGGGAGATGGGTCTCCACTGAGAGAGTTTCTGCATGTAGACGATCTGGCCGAGGCTTGTTTGTTCCTGATGGATCATTATGCTGAGGGAAGTCCTATCAACGTTGGGTCCTCGTCTGAAATCACCATAAAGGATTTAGCGCTACTGGTGAAAGAAGTAGTTGGATTCGAGGGTGAACTCCAATTTGATACTTCTAAACCAAATGGAACACCTCGCAAACTCATGGATAGTTCCCGCATCAATCAAATGGGGTGGCAGCCATCTATTGGACTGGAAGAAGGTGTTGCCAAAGTCTATAAAGATGTAGACAAGTCTACCTGGTAATCTTTATAGCAGACTCTCAATCAATAGTTCTTCCGTTTTACCTTCAGCTTCAGCTTTGAAATTGCGCACAATACGGTGACGAAGTATTGGTTTGGCTACTTCCTTGACGTCTTCGATATCTGGTGAGAACTTCCCTTTGAGCAAAGCATTGCATTTAGCGGCAAGCACCAGGAATTGACTGGCTCTTGGACCTGCTCCCCATTCCAGGTACTCATTGGACGTTTCCGCAGCATGTTGAGTAAATGGTCTTGTCTTGTGAACCAGTTTGACGATGTATTCAAACACATTGTCAGGAACCGGTACTTTTTTGACGAGTGCCTGGTATTTCAGGATGTCTTCCTTAGAAATGATTTCACCAATCTCAGTAGTATCCCCACTTGTTGTTTGTTTCACAATGTTGAGCTCTTCTTCCAGACTCGGATATTCCAGCTTGATCATGAACATAAAACGGTCTAGCTGAGCTTCTGGAAGCGGATAAGTACCTTCTTGTTCTATTGGGTTTTGGGTGGCCAATACAAAAAATGGCTTGTCCAATACATAATTCTTACCTCCTGTAGTCACAGCGCCTTCTTGCATGGCTTCTAGCAATGCAGATTGTGTTTTTGGTGGAGTTCTGTTAATCTCATCTGCCAGAATCACATTGGCGAAGATGGGACCTTTGATGAAACGGAAATTACGTTCCTGATCGAGTGTTTCAGCTCCTAGCACATCAGATGGCATCAAATCGGGGGTGAACTGAATGCGGTTAAATTGGAGACCAAGTGCATTGGTCATGGTATGGACAAGCAGGGTTTTCGCCAAGCCGGGAACACCCACCAGTAGCGCGTGACCTCCACAGAAGATCGAGGTGATCAGGAGTTTTACCGTTTCTTTTTGTCCTACGACAACTTTGCTTATTTCCTTCTCAAGCTTATCATAGGCAGCACTCAGTTCTTTTGCTACCTCAACTTCATTGTCAATTTCCGCCATTCAGTATCTTGTTATAGCTGTAATAGGTTACAATTATCATATTCAGGATCAATCTCAATATAGACGTTGTCCCTGGCATCATCAAACCACTCAGATAATATCTTGTTTTGTTTATTGTTTAGTGCTGCAGTTGCAATTTTCTGGTAATCATCACTCAAGTTGGCTTGATGGGGTGCCACTCTGTTTTTATAGTACAGGATTCTAAATGCATTGGAGCCGTCCGCTTGCTGGAATTCGATAGGCTTGGTAATGGTGCCAATTTGCATGGTGTCTAGTGTGAAGAAGATGGTTGGGTCTAGCTGCTCTACCGATACTCGGTTGGATTCATTTGGGTCTAGAAAATAACCTCCGTTAGAAGAAGTTAGCTGATCATCAGAATACTCTTTGGCAGCTTTTTCAAAACTGATGCTATCCGCCAGAATGACCGTTCGGAGGCTGTCCAGGTACAGCTCTGCCTTTTCCACATCTCTGGCAGATGGCTTAGGACTAATTAGTATGTGTCTTGATTTAAAGGTGTTTCCTCGCTTTTGCTGGAGCTCAATCAAGTGGTATCCAAATTGTGTTTCAATGGGCATGGAAAGCTCACCTTCGTCCAGGGTCATGGCAGTAGCTTCAAATTCAGGAGCCAGATCTCCGCGTTTGTAGAAGGGGAGCTCACCGCCTCTTGCCGCCGAGCCCGGGTCTTCCGAATATTCCCTTGCCAAGTCCGCAAAAGACTCACCTCTAAGAATCCGTCCTCTGATCTCATACATCAATTTGCGAACCTCTTCTTTCTGTTTCTTGCCGGGAGTTGGAGCCTTTACGATTTGTCCGACAGTTACCTCGGTGGAGAAGAACGGTAAGCTGTCTCTTGGGATCGTTTTGAAGAATTTTTTCACTTCCGCTGGAGATACCTTCAGATCTGAAATAATGGTTTCCTGCATTCGCTGAATGGTCAGCTGCTCCTTGATATCGTCGAAGATCTCATTTTGGATTTGCTCCATGGACTTGCCATAGTATTTTTCCAATTCTTCTTCAGAGCCTACTTGTGAGATCATGTAATCCATTCTTCTGGACAAGCTGGACTGCACCTCAATATCAGAAACCTCAACGGAATCAATTTGAGCTTTTGCCACCAGCATCTTGTTGACCACCAGTTGCTCTAAAATCTGGCATTTGGCATTCGAACCGCGAAACTGACCTTTGGACAGGTATTCCAGATAGGCTCTTTCCAGATCCGATTTCAGCACTATGTAATCGTCAATTTTAGCGATGATTTTATCAACCACTACTTCCTGACTGTTTACACTCAGGCTTGCGATTAATAATAAGAAACTAATTGCTGTATATCTCAAACTCGTTGTTCTTTTCTGCTTCCTCATAAATTTTTGCTTCTAGCTCTTTCTTCAGCGCAAGTTTTCTTTTGTTGATAATGATCGTTTCTATGTCTTCTCGTATGAACTCTAACGGAGAGATCTCATCTGAAATTTTGTAGTCAAATATTTTAAGAAAGTAAATGTAGTTGTCATCAGACGTCTCTGAATACGTATTCTTAGATAGAAATTGATTTTTATCCTGAAGCGTTCCGAGTGGAGTTCCTAAGATCAAGTCGTCAAATATGATCCATGTGGTGTCTTCCATAAACGATTTTGTGGCAAATTGTGCCACATAAGACATTAGATCCTCCAGGTTTCCATCAGGGTATGCTCTGAAATTTCGTCTAAACTGACTGAGATTTGGGGCGTCTTTCGGGGTTTGTACAAACAAGCATTTCAGGATGTTTTGCTTCAACAAAAAGTTATCCGATTTATTCTTATAGTACGATTCTATGTCTTCCGGCCCAACCACCCGGTTGAGGTTTTCATCTATGTACTTCTTCTCGAAAGAGTGAACCATCAGGGCATATCTGTAATCTAAAACCTTTCGCTCGATTTCCGCTTCATTGAAATCTATGGCCTGAGATGATCGTGAGATCATGAGCTGTTTTTTAACCCAGTCCTCCACATACTTAGCCACAATTTTGGTGCTATCCGCATTGGAGGTATTGGGTGCCACCAGACCTTCCAGGTCCGAGCTGTAAAGGTAGCTTTCCATGGCCTTGGCAATAGGAGGCTCATTGGTCACTTCCTTAGGTTTAAAGAACTCACAGGCTGCGAGAACAGCAAGCAGTGCAACCCACCAATATCTCATTTTTCTAGATTTTTGGTCAATCTGCAAATATTATAATTCTTCTCGGTAGAGAACTCAATTTTGTCCATTATTCTCTTGACCAGAATCAGCCCTACTCCACCTTTGCGACCAGAGGTGATGATTTCATTCATTGAGGGTTCCTGATAGCTATTCATATCAAAACTGACGCCTCTGTCTTTTATGGTGAATGTGATTTTTTCTGAAGCTTTCACATCCACGATTACATCAATTTTTTTGGTCGGATTGCATTGATTGGAATGAATGATCAGGTTAGCGCATACTTCATCCACGGCCAGTACCAATTTGTGGGTCTCCACTTCGGTAAGTGGTGTAGCGTTGAGCATTTCCGCCACAAACTGACGGATACGCATCAGGTTCACTTTGCTGCACGATATGGTGAGCTTATGCTTCATTCAGGCACTCCAGAGCTTCAGTTTTATTGGATTTAATATTCATTAAGTGTTGTAAGCCGAGAATCTCAAAAACTTCCAAAACCTTATCTTTCAGGCTGAAAATGACCAACTTGACCTCATTTTTTTTAAGCTCTTCCAGGTAGCTGATAAATACGCCAAGCCCGGCGGAAGAGATGTATTCCAGGTGCTCCAGGTCTATCAGTATTTGAGAAGACTCTGCTGCAGCCGTTTTCAAGGCATTGTCTAATTCTATGGACGAACTGGCATCAATCTCTCCATAAACCTGGATCAGCTGATAGTCATTTTCCTTACTTGTTTCTATTCTAACCATAATCATTACTTAAACCTGACGATGGTTAAACTGTAATCATCGTCGAGTTTATTTCCATTCAAAAATTTCATTAGGTCGTTGATAATGCCATTTTTCATTTCTTCCAGTGGCTCATCAACGTGGTTGAGCAGTGAGGGTTCCAAGCCTTCTAGTCCGAACTGCTGATTGTCGGCGTTTTTGGCTTCTACTATACCATCGGTGTATAGCAGAAGCAAATCTCCCGGCTTATAAGAGATTGTATGTTCTTCAACGTACTGGTTATATTCAGAGTTTCTCAGAATGCCTAAACCCAGACCATTATTCTCTAAACGACAGATTTTCTTAGATGAAGCGGAATAAAAAAGCCCTGGGCAATGTCCTGCTCGCACATAAGCCATGGAATTGTCATGCGTATTGATCCGAAAATACATGGCTGTAATGAAGGAAGATTTTTCCAGGCAGCGGCTCATAGCGGCGTTGGCCTGTATGATGAACTCGCTTGGGTTTTCGTCCTTTTGGGCAAGGCTATGAAATATGCCGCGCATCTGTGCCATGTTGAACGCTGCTGAAGTACCCTTGCCGGACACATCACCTATGATCAGGTTGAAGATGCCTTCGTTTGGTTCCAACACATCATAGTAGTCTCCACCTACCTCATCGGCCGCCATACTGAATCCCAAAATATCGAATCGATCGTTGTGCTGCATCTCAGAGGGCAACAGGCTTTTCTGTACGCTTTTGGCAATTTTCAATTCCTCTTTGTAGCGTTCCGTTTCGATTGCCTCTTGAATCAACTGGAAGTTCTCAAGGGAAATACTTGCCTGATTGACGAACGTAGAAATGATGTCTACCATTTCTCTGTTAAAAGCATCGCTTACTTCCTGTAGCAACACAAGGGCACCAGTCTGCTGGTTTTGGATCATCACCGGGACAGCAATAATGGATTTGAAATCCGGGTAATTTAATGAGCCAATCACCCGACTGGAAGCATATTCTCCATTGAACTGATAGTTGAGAATATTTCGGATGTGCTCTTGTTTTACGCTGTGTTTGATGTCCTGAACAGTAGGGTCAGTAATGCCACGAGTAATCAAAATCGGATCTTGACCCTGGCGAATTTCCAACCAGGCAGCATCAGCAAATACCGCACTCATGGAGCTCTCTAGTAGGATGTCATAAGTCTGCTCTGCATTTTGTCCGGCAGGAATGGATTGGCTCAGTTTTTGAAAATCAATTGCTTCCTGGAGTTTGCGTTCGAATACACTGGAGGTCGGGAGGTTAAAGAGTGTGACGAGTACCGAGATGCCTGCATATAAAATGATAAAAACAAAAAGGGATACGATAAATACGCGATCCAGCAAGTTGATGCTAAGCAATCCGGTTTCGGCCAGATTGAGTAAGTTGATCAGAAAGTGAAAAACGTAGATTCCTGATAGCAGAATGAAAAGAATACTCTTCCACTTCTGTTTGAAGTTCAAATATGCGATCCACTTCAGGTTGAAGGATAGTACCAAAGCGAAAATGCACAGAAAAATCAACGCTGTGTTGAAATTAATGCTCATGAACTCATACCCAAACCAGTCAAAGAGTAAGCTCGCAAAAAGGGAATACTCGAATATGGTCCAGAGTTGAATAAGACTCTTGGATTTTTGATACAGTATCAGTCGTTTCCAAACCACAAATGTGGAAACCAGATAAATGACCACCAGCCCAATAAGAATATTGTAAAGGAAGTTGATGGTCAGGGCATTTTCAGTAATGGTACTATTGCCAAAGACAAAGAAGAACCCTCGAATCAGTAAGGAGCCGATGGTGGTGACCAGTCCGGTGATAAAGACTCTCCAAAGCAGGTCTATGAAATTGACGCTATCGGCTTTGGTGATCGTATACCGATAGAAGAACAAGGTGCTAACCACCAAGGTAGTCAAAAATACCTGAGGCAATACCTCGGAGAGGTTTACATTTAGTTGATACTTTTCTACAAATAGTAGGTACAGATCAAAAAATGTAAACAACAACCAGGACAGTATTCCTGTGAGTAGACTTAGCCTTATTTTGAGTTTGTTGGTTAGCATTCGAAACAGTACAAAAATACGGGCTTCCCGGTAATAAAAAAGCCATACTGACAGTATCGTCAGTATGGCTTTTGCCTTTTAACCCAAATTAACATTCCAGTCAGTAGGGTTGAGAATGCTTATCTACGGCTGTAGTTTGGAGCTTCTCTGGTGATGTTGATATCGTGCGGGTGAGATTCTGCCACACCTGCCGCTGTTATTTTTACGAATTTGGCATCATGTAGCGCCTCAACAGTGCCTGCACCACAGTATCCCATTCCTGCTTTTAGTCCACCTACGAGCTGGTAAAGGACCTCAGCTACCATTCCTTTGTAAGGAACTCGTCCCACGATTCCTTCAGGGACTAATTTCTTAATGTCATCTTCAGCATCCTGGAAATAACGATCTTTCGAACCTTCTTCCATGGCTTCTACGGAGCCCATACCACGGTAGGTTTTGAACTTTCGACCTTCATAGATGATCATTTCTCCCGGTGCCTCATCGGTTCCTGCAAGTAGTGAACCGATCATTACGCTGCTAGCTCCACCAGCTATCGCCTTGACCAAGTCTCCTGAAAACCGAATACCTCCATCTGCGACAATTGGGATTTTGCCTTTCACAGCTTTGGCTGCTTCATATACTGCGGACAGTTGAGGTACCCCAACTCCAGCTACCACACGAGTGGTACAGATACTTCCTGGACCTACACCTACTTTAATAGCGTCAGCACCAGCTTCCATTAAGGCCTCCGCAGCTTCTCTTGTAGCAATATTTCCTACAATCAGCTCGAGATCCGGGAATTGCTTCTTCATATTTTTGGCTGCATCAATCACCCCTTTGGAGTGGCCATGAGCAGTATCAATACTTACCACATCCACTCCGGCGTTGATCAGTGCCTGGATTCGATCACTAATGTCTGGTGTGACACCAACAGCCGCACCTACACGCAATCGTCCATATTCATCTTTGCAGGCATTCGGCCGATCTTTGTTTTTCAGAATATCTTTGTACGTGATCAGTCCTGTGAGTTTGCCATCCTTGTCGACGATCGGAAGTTTCTCTATTTTGTACTCCTGCAGGATCTCTTCAGCCTCTTTCAGCCCTACCTCTACCTCAGCAGTAATGAGGTTTTCTTTGGTCATGATTTCGCTGATAGGCCGTTTCATGTTTTTCTGAAAGCGCAGATCCCTATTGGTGATGATCCCAATGAGTTTTTTATGACTGTCAACTACTGGAATCCCACCGATTTTATGCTCACGCATGATTTTCTCAGCATCTCCTGCCACACTGTCATGAGCTAGTGTGATTGGATCCAAAATCATCCCACTTTGAGATCTTTTTACTTTACGCACCTGCGCGGCTTGTTTTTCTACCGGCATGTTTTTGTGAATAAAACCCAATCCACCCTCCAAAGCCATAGCAATAGCCAGGTTAGCCTCAGTTACTGTGTCCATGGCAGCAGAAACCAAAGGGATGTTCAGAGAAATATTTCGCGTGATTTTGGTGGTTGTATCGGTGTCTCGTGGGAGCACTTCTGAATAACCGGGAAGCAGCAGTACATCGTCGTAAGTAAGTGCTTCAAAGAGAAATTTGTCGTCGAAATTCATGCAAATAATATTTGTTATTATTTGCCGGGCAAAATTAACTAGTCCTGATAAGATTGTAAAACTAAAAGTGATTTATAATTTCACGGCATGAACGAATTCTTCTCTTTGGTACTGGAGCAATTTTATGAAACCACTTGGCTGGAGGCTTTGGCCGTCGTTTTCGGCTTGTTGAGTGTTTGGTATTCCAAGCAAGAAAACATTTTGGTGTACCCGACTGGGATTGTCTCTGTATTGATCTACGTCTATCTGTGTTTTGAATACAAGCTATATGCAGACATGGGCATCAACGCCTATTATTTTGTGATGAGCGTTTATGGATGGTACAACTGGGTGCATACAAAAGATGCCTCCAGGCAGCAGATACCTGTTTCCTGGAACAGCCGGAGCGAAAATCATTTGAGCATATTGTTGTTAATCTGTTCCTTTTTACTGATTCGCTATGTACTGATTGCCTACACAGATAGTGACGTGCCCAATTGGGATGCGGTGACGACTTCTTTTGCACTGGTGGGAATGTGGCTGATGGCCAAGAAGAAAGTAGAGAACTGGATAGCCTGGATCATCACTGATATTATCTCGGTACCACTTTATTTGTACAAAGGGTTGCCATTCACAGCTATACAGTTTTTGATCTTTACTGGACTGGCGTTTTGGGGCTTTTTTGCATGGAAGAAATCATACGAAAACAATGACTAAGCGAATAGCGATAATCGGACCTGAGTCAACAGGAAAAAGCGAGTTGTGCCAACACCTGGCGAGGATTTATGAAACGGAGTGGGTGCCAGAATACGCTCGATTCTACCTGGATAGACTGGATCGGCCATATGATAAGGAAGATTTGCTCGCCATTGCTCAGGGTCAGATGGCATGGGAGGATGATAAGGCCGAGGAGGCTGGAGAATATCTTTTTTGTGATACCAATCTGATTGTCATGAAGGTATGGAGCGACCACAAATATGGGGATACCGATCCATGGATATTGGAAGAGCTGGCTAACCGAAAATACGATTTCTATATACTTGGAAACATTGATTTGATCTGGCGGCCAGATCCTCAACGTGAACACCCAAAACTTAGAAAGCATTTTTTTGACATCTATGAAAACTACCTCAAAGAGCATGATCTGCCATATGGTATCGCATCAGGCATTGAGGACATGCGGGTTAAATCCGCCAGAGATCTGCTAGAGGATTTTTTCAGCCGATAGTTTTCTTCTACTTTTGCAACCATTAAGGGGTGCCTTACACGAGCAATTTGCTCTAACGGGCTGAGATCATACCCATTGACCTGATCCGGTTAGTACCGGCGTAGGGATTGGACCAAATGAGGTCCGTGTATGATAACCAGTAGGGGAGTTCCCCGCTTTCCGTATGGTTGAATTTGTTAATTAATAAACATGAAATTTGGAACAATGCTGATAGCAGTCATGCTGTCTGTATGTGCTTTGGGGCAATCCTCATTGCAGGGAAAAGTCACGAGTAAATCGGGAGAAGAATTAATTGGAGCCAATGTCTGGCTGGAAGGCACGAATAAAGCCAGTGCTACGGATGGAGATGGCAATTACATCATCTCCGGAATCACATCGGGTCAATACACCTTGAAAGTAACATATGTCGGTTATGAGTCCTACAGTGATCAGATTATAATAAATGAAGACCAATCATTGGATATTGCTCTTGCCGAGAGTGTGATTAAAGGTGAAGAGGTCATCGTATATGCCACGCGAGCCAACGACAATACACCTACCACATTCACGAATATTTCATCCAAAGAAATAGAGGAGCGTAACCTGGGCCAGGACATTCCATTTGTGCTACGGTACACACCATCCATGGTGGTGACATCTGATGCTGGGAATGGAGTTGGTTACACTGGGATTCGGATACGAGGTAGTGACCCTACCCGAATCAACGTCACAGTGAATGGCATTCCGCTCAATGATTCTGAGTCACATGGTGTTTTTTGGGTCAATATGCCAGATTTCACCTCTTCTGTAGATAATATCCAGATACAGCGAGGAGTAGGTACTTCTACCAATGGAGCCGCTGCTTTTGGAGCTTCGGTCAACTTACAAACGGATATGCCGTCTCAGGAGCCTTATGCCCGGATCAACTATAGTTTCGGTTCTTTTAATACCTGGCGTCATACGGTAGAACTCAATACTGGACTGATGAATGATCGATGGGCTTTTCAAGGGAGATTGTCTAAAATATCTTCTGATGGGTACATTGATCGGGCCGAATCAGATCTCCGGTCTTATTTCCTATCTGGTGGATACTATGGAGAAAAGACGACTATCAAGGCACTGACCTTTGCGGGAAAGGAAGTGACCTATCAGTCATGGTATGGTACACCAGGAGCCAAACTCTTTGGTGATGATGAAGACCTACAGGAGTTAATTGATTTTGGCGGAGAATACTCCACGCAGCAGCAAATCGACAACCTATACAACTCGGATAGAAGGTTCAACTACTATCTCTACGATCAGGAAGTGGACAACTATGGCCAGGATCACTATCAGTTACATTTAAGTCATACGTTTAGTCCAAGCTTTAATGCCACGGTTGCTCTCCATTATACGCATGGTGAAGGGTATTTTGAGCAATATCGAAATGAGGATGATTTTGCTGATTATGGATTGCAAGACTTGATAGTGGCAGATACCACTATTGCATCTACAGATCTCATTCGCAGACGTTGGTTGGACAATGACTTTTATGGAACGGTTTTTTCGGTGAACTATGCCGATAACGACTGGAACGTTACACTCGGAGGAGGGTGGAACTATTATGATGGAGATCATTTTGGAGAAATCATCTGGACAGAGTACGCCAGCAACTCACAAATTCGTGACAGGTACTATGACAACTATGGACGAAAGTCGGATTTTAACCTGTATGCCAAAGCAAACTATCAGCTAACTGAAAATCTAAATTTATTTGGTGATGTACAATTGAGAAGGATTAATTATAAAACCAAGGGAGTGGATAGTGATCTACGCAATATCGACACTGGAGGAGACTATACCTTCATCAATCCGAAGTTTGGTGGTACTTACATTATCAATGCCTATTCCAATGTTTACGCTTCATATGCGGTAGGTAACCGAGAGCCAGTAAGAAACGACTTTGTGGATGCGCCTAATAATGAAACTCCAGAACACGAAACCTTGAATAACATAGAGGTTGGTTATCGAAGAACTACTTCCACATCGTCTTTTTCGATCAACTACTATCTGATGGACTACCAAAATCAGCTGGTACTTACCGGCGCACTGAATGATGTGGGTTCAGGAATCCGTACGAATGTGGATGATAGCTACCGTATGGGAGTAGAGCTAGTTGGTGGTTTTCAACTATCAGAAAAGATTAATTTCGGAGGTAACCTAACCCTTAGCCAGAACAAGATTGCCAATTTCACGGAGGTGGTCTATGATTACGGTGCTGATTTTTCTGAGTACAACGTCATCACAATTGATCATAAGAACACGGACATTGCATTTTCACCAAGTGTAATAGCTGGTGGGCAGCTAGAGTTCCTGCCGATAAGTGGACTCAGTATACAATTGATGGGTAAATATGTAGGTCAACAATACCTGGATAATACCAGCAATAATGATCGGGCTATCGACTCTTACTTTGTCAGTGATGGATTGGTGAGTTATTCTACTGCACTAAAAGTAGTAAAAGAGCTATCGGTATCACTCATGGTGAATAACATTTTCAATAAGCTATACGAGTCCAATGGATATACCTGGGGGTACTTCTACGGGTATGATGAAGGTAATCTATACCAGCAAAACAATTACTATCCGCAAGCCGGGACCAATTTCTTGCTGTCATTAGCCGTGAAGCTTTAAAGGCCAATAAAAAAAGGCTGTCTCAAAAGCGGGCTCTTGTCATCCTGAACTGGTTCCGCATGGAATGTCAGGATCTAAAATGCATTGATATTCAATTACATAGATTCTGAAATAAACCTGTCTGCCAACAGGCAGGTTCAGAATGACACCAATTTCAGACTTTTGAGACAGCCTTTTTTGTAGTTTTTTATTCTTTTATCAGGCTACTGCTGATAGCTGGCTGCCAATAGACGGTATTGGTTGAGTATACTGCGTACTGCATATTTCACGTCTTTGCTGAAATAAGTTTTATCATCAAAGAGACCGCTGGCATATCCTTGCCAGATCACTCCATGACTTTTCCTATCGATAAAGTCGATAAGGAGCGTTCCTTCTTTCAGTTCATAATCCTTTGTATTGTATTTGGCTTCTTCAATGTATTCCAGGTTGCGTTCGTTCTCTGCTTTTTTAGCGAAAAACTGATCCCAACTCTCTAGCTCCATCTGATCATAGCCTTTGAACTTCATGTCATTGTCAAACACTTTGTAGGCCACATAGAGAGACGGTTTATTCGATAGTTTGTAACCTTGTGAGATCATTCTTCTCTCGATTTCATCACGAATCATATAATCACTCAACCCGTTAAAATTTACGGTGTCACCGATGTTTAGAAAGTTGAATGTATTGTATTGCTTGAATTTGCCACGGTAGGAGTAGTCATATTCCACCACAAAATCTCTTTCTGCCACACATCCCATCACAGAGAAGCCAATCAGAATTAAGGTTAATAATTTTTTCATCTTTTTTGCAAGTAATATTTCATTAAGACAGTGAGCTCCATCATCTTAGAGTCTTATAAGTTAACATTGAATTTCTACAAATCCGAATGTCTTCACATCATATAGTCCGAGATGAACAAGAACCTGCACTAATTGTGCATCAATTGGACTCATTTCCGACCGATACGCTGCATGCTCTTCTGGAGTGGTCGCCCACCGTGGTGGCATGTGAACCAGCCATCGACCGATTTACGAGTTTGGGGCATAAACTGGATGTGGTACTAATTGGTTTTCAGAATTTTAGCTTTTGGCAGGAGAAATTAAGTGCTCAGCAGCCTTTAAAAATTGTAACTACCCAAAATGGAGGATTTTTGATGACAGGGCTTACCATTTTGCAAAGAGATGGTCACAGTGCCGTCAATGTCATCACCAGCGAGGATACCTATCCTGAAGTGGTGGAGCTCGTAATGGATTGGATACAGATACTAGATGTGGTGGTCTTCACGCCCAGGAAAAGAATATTGATTGTCAGAACCGAGACATTTCGAAAATGGATTCCTAAGGGCACCGGAATAAAATTAGTCTGTTTATCAGGTGAGTGTGATTGGAGGTTGGACGCGAGAGGCCAGGAGATAAACTCTAAACTCGAAGAGCTTACCTTCACCAAACAAGAAGAGGGAGACCTGATCATCCAAAGTAACCGGCCTCCCTTCCTTGTCATTGAGGAATTATAACTATTGTGTCAGGTGACTGGCTATATCTACCAGCTTGACGAACTCACCTCGATATCCGTATTCATCGTCACCTGCTGCGTTTTTTGCCATGGTCAGTACCGAATCAAATGTAAGATCTCCTTTGAATTCTGAATCTCTTAGCAACATCCCAAATGCAGCTACAGAAGCAGCCCAGTTGAGGTTTTCATCATTGTCCATGCGGTTATCGTTGGCTATGGTTTTAGTGATTAGTTTACTCTTGGTGCCATCAGGTTCCTTGTATCTAAACTTCACCGTCAACAACTCATCCGCATTGCCATGAGTGGTTGTATTTTGATACTTCAGTGGGTCTATGTCTTTTGCTAACTCACTTTTTACGCCTACTGGGATAACCTCGTAGAGTGCAGTTACCGTGTGGCCACTTCCAAGTTCTCCTGCGTCTTTTTTGTCATCATTGAAGTCTTCATCATTGAGTTTTCTATTTTCATATCCTATCAATCTGTAAGCCTGGACGGCATTTGGATTAAACTCTACCTGGATTTTGACATCTTTGGCAATGGTAAAGAGTGTGCCACCAAACTCAGTCACCAGCACCTTTTTCGCTTCCATGATATTGTCGATGTAGGCATAATTGCCATTCCCTTTGTCGGCTAGCGTTTCCATTTTGGAGTCTTTGTAGTTACCCATCCCAAATCCAAGGACTGTAAGGAAGACACCACTTTCTCTTTTTTCTTCGATTAGTCGCTGCATCTCGCCGTTGCTGGAAGCGCCCACGTTAAAATCACCATCTGTAGCCAGGATCACGCGATTATTTCCGCCTTCAATGAATTGCTCCTCCGCTACTTTATAGGCTAGTTGGATGCCTGCACCGCCGGCAGTAGAGCCACCAGCTTGTAGCTTTTCAATAGCCTCAAGTATCGCTTTTTTGTCATTGCCATCAGTTGGAGGAAGTACCAATCCTGCGGCTCCAGCATAAACGACTATGGAGATTTTGTCTTCTGCTCGAAGCTCATTTGTTAGCATTTTGATAGAAGACTTAAGCAGAGGCAGCTTGTTCGGTGCATTCATACTGCCGCTTACGTCCAGGAGAAAAACCACGTTCGAGGCAGGCAATTCATCCATTTCCAACTTTTTTCCCTGTATCCCAATTTTTACCAGAAGGTGATCCTTATTCCATGGTGCTTTGGTTTTGGAAGTGTGTATCGCAAAAGGATCACTCCCTGTTGGGTTGTTATAGTCGTATTTGAAATAATTGATCATCTCTTCGATACGAACGGCATCTTTTGGAGGCATGGTGCCCATATTGAGGAATCGGCGCATGTTGCTGTAGGAGGCTGCGTCCACGTCTATGCTGAATGTCGATAGCGGCTTATCATGGCTGGTATGAAAGATGTTTTCTTCAATGGCATCATATTCTTCAGTGTTGTAAGCGGGTTCAAAGTGCTGGGTCATCATTAGGCCTGAACCTGCCACACGGGATACTGCACCTGTCATGGCAACTTTAGACATTTTTGGAGCATACTCTTCTTCCGCTATCATGTCCACCACCACTTCCTGGAGTTCCATTACCTCGGTTTGTAGGATTACGTCCATTTTTCGTTTGGTTCCTACCTTGATTTCTTTGGTTTTAAATCCAACATATGAATAAGACACTTTGCTCTTTTCATCCTTCACTTGAAGGGAGTAATGTCCATTTATATCTGTAAGCGTTCCATTGGTGGTGCTCATTTCTACAATGGTGACACCCGAAATTGCATTCCCTGAATCATCATACACTGTTCCGTAGATGTTGACTGTCTCGGCCTTTGCATTGAAAGCGACCAGTAGTGTGAATAGAAAAATTAGCTTTTGCATGTCGGTATCATTTTTGATTTGTATTGTTGAGATGTGATACCGAAGTGGATTCCATAAATTAGTCCGAAAAAAAATTAAATAATGTTGTAACTATCAGATATACAGCTGTTTTAGAGTTGAAATTTTTTTCTTCACATACTGACCAAAGAACCGATGCTGAATTACTTGAAGCTTTTCAGGAGTCGCACGATTCCCAACTCATTGGGCAATTGTTCAATCGGTATGTGCATTTGGTTTATGGTCTTTGCTTGAAGTATCTGAAAAATCGTGAAGAGGCTCAGGATTCTGTGATGGAAATATTCGAGTCCTTACCATCTAAATTATCCACTCACCAAGTAAAGCATTTCAAGAGCTGGCTGTATATGGTATCCAAAAATCACTGCTTGATGCAGCTAAGAAAGTCATCCCATCAGGAGAAAATGAATGGTGCATTTATGGAAAATGAGGTGATGATGCATCCTATAGAGGAAGAGCAACCAATAGATGATGATTTGGGAGCTTTGGAAAAGTGTTTACAGCAGTTGCGAGCGGAACAACAACAGTGTGTGAGGTTGTTTTATCTAAAAGAGCACAGCTATGAAGAGGTAAGTAAGATGACCTCATTTGCGTTGAAAAAAGTGAAAAGTTATATCCAAAATGGAAAGCGAAATTTGAAAATCTGTCTGGAGAAGAGTCATGTCAGCCAATAAAGACAACATATCGAGAGAAGAAATGAGGCAATACCTGGAGGGTAAACTTTCTGGTAAGCAGGCTCATCGTGTGGAGCGGTATCTGTTGGAGAATGACTTTGCCGAGGAGGCTATGGAGGGTTTTGAGGGTTTTGATCAAGAAGAAATTGATCAGGATTTGGACCTATTGAGATCGAAAGTATCTGGACAAAAACGAAGAGAATTCTTCTACTACATCGCTGCTTCTATTGCTCTGCTCCTCGTGGCTATTAGTAGTGTTTGGTACTTTTCCGAAAGTGTGAATCAAGACACCTTATCTTATAAGCAAGAAGAAAGTGCCAACAAGGGAAAAATTAATTCTAAGTCTTCCACCGAGTCTCCAACCGGGTCTCCTACCCAAGACTTGAAAAAGATGGATCAGCTCAAACAAGAGAATCTGGTAGAAGAGACACAAGCAGTGGTAAATCCAGAGCAAGCAAAGAGAGGTGCAGAGGCAACTAAGTCGAAATCAACCCATCGACCGATTGCTGAGAGCACAACTTCAAAGGATGATGTATTTGAGGAGGAGGTCCTAATTGAAGACGATCTTGTTCTGGCTGAAGTGACTATGGAAGAAGAACAACTACCAGAATCCATCAGAAAGGAGGCTTACTTGGAGGAGGTAGAAGTTACAGATATCGAACTGGATACGCCAGAAATGCAAAATGCACTCACTGGACGTGTGGCCGGAGTCCAGATTCCTGAGAATCGTACTGCTGCTTGGGATTTGGTGACTGGGAGTGTGACTGAAGTCCAGCCTAGCAAAAAAATAATGATTAGAGGAACAGCATCGATCAGTCGTTCAAATGAATACACAGGCCCGTATGTGACTGGTCAAATCACCGATGCTGATGGCAATCCCCTACCAGGCGTGAATGTCTTGATCAAAGGAACTACTACTGGTACTATTTCTGATGTAGAAGGCCATTACACGATTCCTAGAATTGAAGATGGTATCCTCAATTATTCCTTCATTGGCATGGAGTCAGTAGATATCCAAGTAGGTGATCGGGATACTATTGATGTGGAATTGGAAAGCGATGTGCAGGCACTATCTGAAGTAGTAGTAGTTGGATATGGTTCACAAGATGATGAGATTGGGTTTGTTGGAGCAGAACCAGTGGGAGGAATGAAGGCGTATAAAGACTATCTGAAAGCTGAAATGAACTATCCATCAGAGGCGATCAGTAAGGAAGTGGAGGGTAAAGTCATTCTGAAAGTGACTATTTTGGCTTCAGGTGAGATAGGACCTATTGAAGTTCGAAGGAGCCTGGGGTTTGGCTGTGATGAAGAGGCCACCCGTTTGGTCAAAGAAGGACCAGAATGGCAACCAGCCCAACGCGATGGAGAGCCTATAGATACTGAAGTGAGGATTAAAGTGGTATTTGATCGCAACAACTAGCGCTGGGCTTTGATCATGCGATCCTTTCCGTTCAAATCTTTCAAAACTATCACCTTTTGATATCCTAAGCTTTCCAGTAATTCCTTCGTTTCAGTACCAAATCGCTCGTGAATCTCGAAGTATATCTTGCCATTTGGATTCAGATTCGTCTGTGCAAATTCAGCGATCTTACGATAGAAAACCAGCGGGTCAGCATCCTCCACAAACAAGGCTAATCCCGGTTCGTGATCGAGGACATTGGCATGCATTTCTTGTTTGTCCGCGTTCGGGATATAAGGTGGATTACTAACAATAACATCAAACTTATTGTCAGAAGTGATGTCTAATGCATCCATTTGCTGGAATGTAACCTTAGCTCCAAGTTGCTGGGCGTTGTGTTTGGCAATTTCCAGTGCTTCCAGGGAAATGTCCCACGAGGTAATTTGCACCTCTTTCATTTTCAAAGCGAGACTAATTGGAATGCACCCAGTGCCTGTGCCAACATCTAAAATGCTTAGCTTTCCTTGATTTTCGTTCGCGATGAGGTGGACTAATTCCTCTGTTTCCGGTCGTGGGATCAGCGTGTCTTTGGTCACTTTAAATGGATGACCACAGAAATAGGCAAAGCCAACAATGTGCTGGATGGGTACATTATTTAGTAGCTGAGCCAGCGCTTGATTAAGTCTATTTTGTTCATCAGTCGTGAGCACCTGATTGGGTCTGGTCAGCCTGGTCATTTTGGAAACACCCAGCAAGTCCTCCATTAGAATAGTTGCAAGCGAAGTTGCCTCCGCCTCATCGTGGATGGAGCTTAGTTCCTTCACCAGGTGTTGATAGACAATGGAAATTGCAGAATTCACACACGAAGTTAGTCATAGATAATTCAGCCAAACAACTAAATTCGCGACATGACTGATCAGCAATTCATGCAGCGTGCTCTGGATCTGGCTACACTTGGTATGGGCCAGGTCAGCCCTAATCCTATGGTTGGTTGTGTGATTGTACATAATGAGCAGATCATTGGTGAAGGATACCATCGAGCATACGGTGGGCCACATGCAGAGGTAAATGCCGTGGCTGATGTAACAGATAAGGAGTTATTAAAAGAGAGCACAGTTTACGTGACCTTGGAGCCTTGCTCTCATTTTGGCAAGACACCTCCATGCGCAGATTTATTGGTTAGACATCAGGTGAAGAAAGTAGTCGTCTGTAACGAAGATCCGAATCCTTTGGTATCGGGAACTGGCATCAAGAAACTACGCGATTCGGGCATTGAGGTAGAAGTAGGCATCTTGGCTAACAAAGGAGACGAGCTCAATAAACGTTTTTTCACTTCCTTTATCAAAAAACGGCCGTATGTTATTTTGAAGTGGGCACAAACGGCTGATGGCTTTGTGGCTCGGGAAAACTTCGACAGTAAGTGGATCAGCAACCAATACTCCCGGCAGCTAGTACATAAATGGCGATCAGAGGAGGATGCAATTCTTGTTGGAAAAAATACGGCTCTTTACGACAACCCAGCACTAACCACCAGAGATTGGGACGGCAAGAATCCGATACGGATCATCCTTGACAGGAAATTGGAGTTAAACCCGGAATTGAATCTTTTTGATGGACGAGTGAAGACCCTGGTCTTTACGGAAGCTACTGGCCAGAGCAAAGAGAACCTGGAATACATCCAGGTAGACCAAATGACGCCTGGAGTTATACTTGCAGAACTACACAAGCATAACATCACTTCAGTAATAGTGGAGGGCGGAAGTCAGACTTTGCAATCATTCATAGCTGCCAACCTTTGGGACGAAGCAAGAGTTTTTATCTCCCAGAATACTTTTGTCACGGGCATCGCGGCACCTACTATTAAAGGGGAACTAATCACGGAACAAGACGTTTTAGAAGATCAATTATACATTTACAAGAATTCAAATGGCTGAAGAACTACACCTGTCCACGTCCACCGATAAGATTGAAAAATACGAATCGTTAATACCGCAGATCGAGGCATTGATTTCCGGAGAGACAGATTTGGTGGCCAATCTGGCCAACATATCGGCTGCCTTAAAATCTGGTATGGGATACTTCTGGGTGGGTTTCTATATGGTGAAAGGTGAGCAACTGGTCCTTGGACCGTTTCAGGGCCCGATTGCTTGCACCCGTATCAATTTGGGCAAAGGAGTTTGTGGAGAAGCCTGGGAAAAGGCACAGACCATGGTGGTTCCTAATGTAGATGAATTTCCTGGACACATCGCCTGCAGTTCGGATAGTAAGTCTGAGATCGTAGTACCCATCAAAAGGGATGGAGAGGTAATTGGCGTGCTGGATGTGGATAGTGACGAGCTTGACTCGTTTGATGAGGTAGATCAGAAATATTTAGAGAGACTGATGGACAGCCTCTCTAAAAATCAATAAGCTTATTTTTTCACCACGAGAGCACCTGCAATCATATCGTGAAGTGCTTGTTTCTTCTCGGTAAGTCCAGCCATGATATATCCAATATAGATAATCATTTGTGAGACAATCTTACCTAGATTTCTTAAAAGTGCTTTGCCAAAATCCAATGGTTTGCCATCAGTATCTGTAACCTTTAATCCAAGGGCCATTTTCCCAATCGAAGCCTGGTATTTACTTGCTTCCATTAGGCTGAAGTAGATTAGCTCAATCACATAAGCCACAAGGATACTACCAATCATTGTGGAGACCATTCCGATTACCATTCCTATAGCATCTTCTTCTGACATGTATTCCATATTCTCCATGGAAGCCATACTAATACCCAATGCGCCAAGCACAGGAAGTATCACAATCCATTGTACTGTGGAAATCAAGATTTTGTCGACAATGTACGCGACGAATCTTAGCCAAAAACCTGCATATTTTTTCTCTGACATAGTTGTTTAAGTTAGGTTTAAAAATCACACTGAATATACGAAGATTGTACAAAATGAAAAAGCCATCATGACCTAAGCGTCATGATGGCTTTTGAGAGTTTATCTTATCAGTTGACTAAGGCAGTTCGGCTATGACCGTTTTGCCCCCATAGGAAATGTCATCGATATTCACCTTGATCTTCGCATCTAAGGGTAGGTAGAGGTCTATTCGGCTTCCGAATCGGATAAAGCCAAACTTCTCACCTTGCTCCACCGGGTTGCCCGTTTCCGAATAGAAACAAATTCTTCTAGCCACTGCACCAGCAACCTGACGCATCATGATCTCCACGCCTGATTTCAATTTCAGCCCAATAGAGGTCCGTTCATTGTCCGTACTGGACTTTGGATGCCACGCTACTAAAAACTTCCCTGGATGGTACTTGAAGTAAGTTACTTCACCAGCCACCGGACTTCTGTTTACGTGCACATTTAGCGGAGACATGAAAATAGACACCTGGATTCGCTTCTCCTTCAGGTATTCGGTTTCCTCGGTTTCTTCTATCACCACTACTTTCCCATCTGCCGGAGCAATGATGAACTTGTCATTTTTTTCGACTGGAAATTCTGGATCTCTGAAAAATCGCACAATCAGGATAAAGAAAATAACTGCAGCTACAGCCAGTATGATCTGGACAATTTGAAATGGAATTAACCAGTAAAGTCCCGCATAAAGCAAGCCAAGTATGACGGCTGCTATCGGTATGATCTTGTATCCTTCTTTGTGAATGTTCATTGTTAAAATCCTCCTCTGAATTTATAGGTCTTAGCTACCTTGTCGATGGCTACAATATACGCCGCAATTCTCAATGAAACATTGTATTGCTGTGCGGTCTCATACACCTTATCGAATGCAGTTTTCATAATTCTATCCGAACGTCTGTTGACACGCTCGGCAGTCCATTTGTACCCCAGGCGGTTTTGTACCCATTCGAAATACGAAACAGTAACACCACCGGCGTTGGCCAGGATGTCAGGAACAGCCATGATGCCATTATCGTTCAGGATCGCGTCGGCTTTAGCAGAAGTAGGTCCGTTAGCTCCCTCCACAATGAGTTTTGCTTTGATCTTAGGAGCATTTTCTTCAGTGATTACATCTTCTACCGCCGCAGGTACCAGCACATCTACTTCCAAAAGCAGCAACTCATCAGGGCTGATTTTCTCTGCTCCTTCAAAACCTTCAAGAGATCCATTGTTATTATTTCGATATTCAATAGCTTTTTGAATATTGATACCTTCCTTGTTGTAGTAAGCCCCACTCAAGTCAGAAACGGACACGATCGTTACACCGCGTTCGGCCAGTAAGCTAGCTGCCCATGAACCAACGTTTCCAAAACCCTGTACCGCACAAGTAGCTTTGAATGGATTGATTTTCATCTTCTCCATAGCTGCCAAAGCGGAGATCATCACACCACGGCCAGTTGCTTCTGTGCGGCCGAGTGAGCCACCTAATACAAGTGGTTTACCCGTAACAACCGCATTGACTGTCATGCCTTGAGCACGAGAGTAGTGGTCCATTAACCAGGCCATTTCTCTTGGTCCTGTTCCCATATCTGGCGCGGGTATATCTCGGTCTGGTCCAAAGATTTCATGCATGGCTTGAGTAAAAGAACGAGTTAATCGTTCGATCTCACCAGCAGACATCTCTCGGGGATTGCATTTGATTCCTCCTTTAGCACCACCATAAGGAATGTCCACCACGGCGCATTTCCAGGTCATCCACGCTGCCAGTGCTTTTACTTCGTCCAGGTTTACGTCCATATCATATCGGATGCCACCTTTGGACGGTCCTAATATATTGGAGTGAATGACTCTGTATCCTTCAAAAACCTTGATGGAACCATTGTCCATCGTAATCGGAAGGGAAACAATGACTTGCTTTGTGGGGGATTTCAACACATTGTAGACTTCATCATCCAGGCCGAGGTGTTGCGCTGCAATGTGAAATCTTGACATCATTGACTCGAAAGGATTTCCTTTATCCTTAATAGGAGCCGGTTCAATGTAAGCCATGCTTATTAAATGATTAAATAGGGTTATTGTTTATTTGGCAGCAAAACTAGCTCTTTCCGGTAATTAACCCAGCCAGTTGGTGCTCTTTTCGTATATCTATTATGTTTTCGATTATTGGCCTAACTGGTTGCAAAACATAGGGTTTTCTGTTAAAACAATTTCAAGAAAACGACTACAAACGGCACGGCTAGTATTAAGCTATCAAACCGGTCCAAGAATCCACCATGTCCGGGAATTGAGGCTCCGGAATCTTTGATCTGCATGGTTCTTTTAAACATAGATTCTACCAGGTCACCATAGGTGCCGGCAATCACTACTATTAAGGCCACGCTTACCCATTGCCATAAGGCAAGACCTGTGGAATATCTACTAATCAATATGGAGAATGCCACCGCTGTAATAGCACCACCGATGGCCCCTTCCCAGGATTTTTTAGGTGAGTGACGCTCAAATAATTTACGTCTACCAAATCGGATTCCCGAGAAATAAGCTCCGGTATCACTAGCCCAAATGATGAGCATAAGACCCAGCAGGATCTCGTAGCTGTAATACCCATGGTAGTGCACCACCACATTCATCAATGCGAATGGCAATGCCACATAAGTGAGACCCAGGTAGAACAGCGCAATGTTTAGGAAAGGGTTGTTGTCATTTTTCTTATAAAGCTTAATCAGAAAAATGAGTGAAGCCACCGGGAAGATAGCAAAGTAGTATTTGGCATCCAAACTACCGCGAGCCACGAAAAACGATAAGATAAACAGGGAGCATCCAATGACAACCCCAAGTAACCGTATAGGCAAGTAGTTCTGCAGTTTAATCAATCGGTAAAACTCCCACTGAGCGAGTAAGGAGATGGTGAGGAACACGATGAAGTAGCTCCATTCTCCCACAATGAGAGAGGAGATGATAATGGCTGCACCTGCCGCTGCAGAGATAATACGCTGGTATAGTTCGGAGAATTTATTCAAATTGGATTTCGTCGTTTATTAGTTTAATGGCTTTGATCACATGATCAGGGGCTACAAGTATTTCAAAATGTCCTAGTTGATAAGCAGAGTCTTTTTTGTTCAGCAATACGGGGTTCATGTCATGGTCGTCGAGGACTGCTTTGACTATCTCCGCCCGGTATTCAAACTGATCGCGATACACACTCTGCCAATCACGCATCTTTGGTCTTGCTAAAGTAATTTCTGAATAAATATAGCAATACAGATCCCCCGACAAAAAATATTAATATCACATAGGTGGGAGGAGATGTCTCAGCGTCAGTTGGATCAAAGTCCAAAATGGCCAACTGAGAAAGGTACAGCAAGATCAGTGTCAACCCATTGTTGATAAAATGCCCGAGAATAGCCAATGAAAGTGAGCCAGACCAATAGTAGAGGTAGCCAAACAGAGCCCCGAGAAGTATCCTTGGTACTACTCCGTAAAACTGCAAGTGAAAAGCCCCAAAGATGATGGCTGACAACCAGATCCCAACATGATAATTCTTAAAAGCTTTAGCAAACAGGTTCTGAATGAGGCCTCTGAAGAGCAATTCTTCTCCCACAGCCGGGATAATGCCAATGACCAATATGGCAATCAGAAATTGATCGATACTCACAAATGAAGTGAGGTATTCGGTCAGCTCCTCCAGACGTAGCTCTTTTTCCTGCGCCCAGTTTTCAAACCAGGACAGAAACTCCGGCATTTGGATGGACTGGTTCCACTCGATGACAATGCTATTGGAAATAATGAAACAGAACATGATCAGAATGGTCATGAAAATGGGTCTCATCGGTTCTGCTGGTCCAGAGATAAAGTCGGATAACTTCAGCTTGAGATTGGTATAGATAAAGAATATCGGAGCGACTATGAATGCGCCAATTGATGAGATTCCCTGGATAAGCATAATAGGTGCTCTGCCATCTTCAAACGCTGCAGGATTTAACAAAAGGCTCGAAATTTCATTCACACCATAGCCATAAAGTGCGCCGACCATTAATTGAGCTAGAATGGTAAAGGCAAATAAAGAAGCAACAACGTATCCGATTAGTATCAGGAGCAACAACCAGGGAGCTAAACTGCTTTGCCCTCCCGTGGCATTTTTAAGGATATTCAGCATAATTGGCCTAAATTTACGGCAAATTTAAAGATTAGGCTGTGGTCAAAATAGGAAACTTGGAAATTGCGGAATTCCCGCTACTGTTGGCTCCGATGGAGGATGTGAGTGACCCTCCGTTTCGTGCGGTGTGCAAGGAGAATGGTGCTGATTTGATGTATACTGAATTCATTTCTTCAGAAGGTCTCATACGTGATGCCGCCAAAAGTGTGGAGAAATTGGATATCTACGATTACGAGCGTCCAATTGGTATTCAAATTTTTGGAGATAAGATTGAATCCATGCGGCAGGCAGCAGCAATTGCTGAGGAGGCAAATCCAGAGATCATCGATATCAACTATGGCTGCCCGGTGAAGAAAGTGGCCTGTAAAGGTGCTGGGGCTGGAATTCTTCTGGACATCCCCAAGATGCAAGAGATGACGGGAGAAATTGTGAAGGCGGTAAATAAGCCTGTGACTGTAAAAACTCGCTTGGGCTGGGATGATAGCACCATCCGCATTGTGGAAGTAGCGAAACGGTTACAGGATGTTGGTATCCAGGCATTGACCATTCACGGCCGTACGCGTAAGCAGATGTACAAGGGAGTGGCCGACTGGACCAGGATTGCTGAGGTTAAAAATCATCCTGACATCCACATCCCGATCTTTGGGAATGGAGACATAGATAGTCCCGAGAAGGCCCTTGAGTACAAAGAAAAATATGGAGTGGATGGGATCATGATCGGTAGAGCAGCCATTGGCTATCCCTGGATCTTCAACGAGATCAAACACTATATGGCGACAGGTGAGCACCTTCCTAAACCCTTACTGGAAGAGCGAGTGAAAGTGGCGAAGCAGCACCTTGATTTTTCTGTGGAATGGAAAGGTGAGCTGAAAGGCATTTTTGAAATGCGCAGACACTATACCAACTACTTCCGTGGAATACCCAACTTCAAACCGTTCAGGACTCGTCTGGTGGAATCCGAATCTTACGAGGAGCTGAAAACAATTTTGGATGAAATCGCTTCTGTTTTCTCGGAAGTAGAATTTGTAGCATAACATACCTGAATGACCCAAAAAACACCCTTGAAGGCATGGGGCCTTCTGATTACCCTGTCGCTCATTTGGGGTAGTTCATTTATCCTGATCAAAAAAGGATTGCTAGGTCTGGAGCCAATGGAAGTTGGATCTATACGCATATTGTCAGCTTCCTTGTTCTTACTGCCTTTTGCACTCCGCAAGTATCGAAAGATTCGAAGGGAGCACATCAAGTATTTGATTTCTGTTGGGCTTGTGGGGAGTTTCATCCCGGCCTTTTTATTTGCAATAGCCCAAACCAGACTGGAGAGTTCGATTACCGGTGTGCTCAATGCGCTTACCCCTATTTTCACCATTTTGGTAGGGTTGATCTTTTACCATCAAAAGCAACGACCACAGGTATTTGTGGGAGTAGTGGTGGGATTTATCGGTACCACCGTATTGGTACTCGCGGGTTCAGGGGGTGATATGAATAACTTTAACTTTTACGCATTGTTTGTGGTGGCCGCTACTGTGATGTATGCGCTCAATACGAACATCATAAAATACCATTTGTCAGACCTCAAAGCGCTGACAATAACCAGCGTTTCCTTGTCTTTTGTAGGACCTCTAGCTGCTATTCAGTTATTGCTGTTTACGGATTACCCCACAAAACTCATGCATGTGGAAGGTACCCTGTTGGCTACCTCCTTTATTTTGATTTTGGGAGTAGTGGGTACGGCTATAGCACTACTGATCTTCAATCGACTTGTAAGCCTCACAGATCCTGTATTCACCTCCTCAGTGACGTACATCATTCCGGTAGTAGCTATATGTTGGGGGCTTTTCGATGGAGAAGTATTGCTTCTTTCACATGTTTTGGGTATTGGGGGGATTTTGATCGGCGTATACATCGCCAATACCTCCAGGCGCAAATAAGAAACGCCATACGGTAAGGCATGGCGTTTCTTGTATTTTTGCATTTTGCGCTACATTTCTTCTTTGAGCTTGTCGAAATCAAACTCTTTCAGGAAATTTTGAGCTTGTTTCAAATTCTGGAATTCGAAGAGCTTTTTCTCTCCATTGGTACCCTGAATCTCTATCTTGATTAGGTCCAAACGATTGTCATGAGAAAGCGGATCGGCGATAAGCTTTCCTGTACTCAAATCTCTTTCTTTATCCACGTTGGTAGACAGGTTTTGAGTTTTACGCTTGATACGTCCACAGTAGGAGCACTTGTACTCTTTTAGGATTTCGCCATCCTGTGTATTGGTTGGCTGCCTCAAGATCTCCTCTCGTTGCAGTTTCAACGTTTGGAATCCACAACGATCGCATTCGAGGGCGTTGAGATGTCCTTTGTACTTTTCAATTTTGGTCTCACCAGTGGCCTCATCGATCCACACATCGTAATCCACCGAGAAGGCATCCTCTTCTGCTTGCATACCTTCATCCAGGTAGGCATCCTCCTCATCCTCGCTCAGGAGCTTCATGGTATTGCCATTGGAAGGGTTGATTCGGGGTGTGTAACGTAGCCTTTTGAGCTTTTTGTCTAGTGGGCCAGGATAGTAATACTTGAAAATCAAGTAAGCTATGTATCCATGCAGTGTACCAAAACAGAGTCCTATAAACACTCTGATGAATACCCACATTGGACTAAGTGAAATCACATCCTGATAGGTAGTGTTCACTATAAATACGATGCCTGCAGCGATTACGTAATTAGCATTAAGGTATGTCTTCGTCTCACTTCGGCTGGCTAAATCAAATTTAGCCTTTAAGGAACCTGCAGAGGCGTAGCGTATCCAATAGGATAGAACCAAAATTACTGTAAGGGCGGCAGCACCGAGAAATAGGTACCACATGGCCTGGTGCCATATGTCTAGAAAAGCTAAATATGCACTGTTCTCTTCCATAAGGGTTTTTCAATAAGCTGAATAATAATTATTTCTCGTATTCCGCTAAAATAACCTTATTTACGCAACATCAAAGTATTTCTGTTGCTCAAAATCCATATCAATTGATACAATTATTAATGGTCGGAGGAATCAGTAGAAAGGTTAGACGATTCTTGAGCCATGAAATTGGATGAGAAGTGAGCGGATACAGTAGTGGAGTCTGGGGACAAATGAAGGACACTTAAAGATGATTCTTTTAGCGAGGAGAAGTATGGTTTGATATTCTTCTCTGCTTCCATCAGAAAAGCGAAAAAACTCATCAGTAGTATCAACGATATGATTCGATTTTTTCTCATGATCACTTATTAGATGCATGCATTTACTGGATTGTTGCATCCTCATCAAAAAAAATACTTTGGTCAATGCAGATAGTTACTCGATCTCATGAAATACTTGATTGCTATCCTTAAAAAACCCAGAATAATTGTTTTTCTTTATTAACAAAGAGAATTACGATTTTATGGCCAAATCATCAACTACCAAGCGTTTGACCAAAACTCAAACGTCCAATGCATTATTAGTGGAAATCGCCTGGGAGGTACTCAACCAGGTGGGAGGTATCTACACTGTGATCCGCTCTAAGGTGCCCACCGTGGTGCCCAAGTGGGGCAGTCATTACTGCTTATTGGGGCCGTACATGCCAGGAAATGTAGCTGCTGAATTTGAGCCAATAGACGTTTCTTCATCCGATCCCTATGGACGTGCGGTCAAAAAAATGCGTGATGCTGGCTATGTAGTTCATTATGGAGTATGGCTGGTTTCGGGTAGACCAAAAGCGGTTCTTTTTGATCTGGGCAGCGTGATGCACCGCCTGGGAGACATAAAATACTTGCTATGGGAGCACCATGGTATTTCTACACCGAGTGATGATCACCTACTCAACGATGTGTTGGCATTTGGTGAAATGGTAAAAATCTTCCTGTCAGAGCTGGCAGAGGTGAATGCAGGTAATAAGGAAATAATCGCTCATTTTCATGAGTGGATGGCCGCAACAGGTCTACCAGGTCTCAGAAGAGACAAGGTGCCGGTAAAGACGGTATTTACTACTCATGCCACACTGTTGGGAAGGTATTTGGCGATGAATGATCCGCAGTTTTATGACCATCTGCCGTTTATGGACTGGCAGAAAGAAGCCAGGCATTTCAATATTGAGTCCAATGTGATGATCGAGCGTGCGGCGGCTCATGGAGCACATATTTTCAGCACGGTCAGTGAGGTGACGGCTGCCGAATGTAGGCAGCTCCTGGGAAGAAATCCTGATATCATTTTGCCTAATGGTATCAATAATCAGCGATTCGAGGCATTGCATGAGTTTCAAAACCTGCATCTGGAGAATAAGAATAAGATTCACTCATTTACCATGTCTCATTTCTTTTCGAATTATACATTTGATCTGGATAAGACTCTTTACTTCTTTACATCGGGTAGGTATGAGTATCTGAATAAAGGATATGACTTGACGCTGGAAGCTTTAGCCAGGCTTAACCACCGACTACAGACGGAGAAGTCTGATATCACGGTGGTCATGTTTTTCATTACCAAGAGACCTTATTACAGCATTAACCCGGAGATCCTTCAGAGTAGGGCGCTGCTCGAAGAGTTTCGGCATACCATTGGTGCCATTCAAAAGCAGGTTAGTGAACGTCTGCTTTTCGATGCAGTCAATCACAAGGATACCAAGCTGCCAGAGCTCAACAAGTTTGTAGATGACTACTGGAAGCTGCGATTCCGTAGGACGCTCCAGAGCTGGAAAAGTGACAGCCTACCACCAATCATCACACACAATCTGCAGGATGACTCTACAGATGAAATCCTGAATTTCCTAAGATCCAGTAACCTGGTCAATAACAAGCATGACAGAGTGAAGGTGGTTTACCATCCGGATTTCATCAACTACACCAACCCATTATTCTCCATGGAGTATGGCCAGTTTGTGAGAGGCTGTCATCTCGGAGTATTCCCAAGTTATTACGAGCCGTGGGGCTACACGCCGCTGGAGTGTATTGCCTCCGGTGTACCGACTGTCACCAGTGATCTGGCTGGTTTTGGAGATTACGTACAGGAAAACGTGCCAGATCACGACAGAAGAGGAATCTATCTCGTCAAAAGAAATCAGAAATCATTCGATGAGGCTGCTGGCCAGTTGGCCAACAGGATGTACAACTATGTCCGTCTGAGCAGACGTGATCGTATTGATTTGAGAAACCGTACCGAGAGTTCTTCCACACTTTTTGACTGGAGCAACCTGGTCAAGTACTACGAGCAAGCTTACAAGCTGACAATAGATATGAAAGACTAGTTAGGCTTATACGCCTCCCACCATTGACCTTTGGGTAAGTCCTCTTGCTGTAAGCTGAATCCCTTGCCAATTTTAGGCGTGATCAACTCGATAGACTTAGCAGCTGCGGCTTTAGCCACACGATCTGCAGGGTCATACCACTCATGTGGAGCAAGAGAGAAGCCACCCCAGTGAATCGGCATCATTTTTTTGGCCTTGAGGTCAAGAGCAGCCTGCACTGTTTGCTCGGGCATCATGTGGATGTTGGCCCACTTGTCATTATACTGGCCGCACTCCATAAAGGCAAAATCAAATGGCCCCATCCGCTTCCCGATTTCTTGGAAGTGAGGACCGTATCCACTATCTCCGGAGAAATAGATTTTATTCGAATGTCCCTCAATGACCCAGGAAGCCCACTGGGTTTTGTTGCGGTCTCCTGTGCCTCTTCCCGAGAAATGCCTGGCCGGAGTAGCCGTAAACGTAAAGTGACCAAACTGAGCGGAATCCCACCAGTCTAGTTCGGTGATCTTAGAAGCCGGTACTCCCCAGGCCTGGAGGTGAGAACCCAAACCCAACGGCGTATAAAAGTGGCCAACCTGTTCTTTGATTCGCTTAATGGTGTAGTAATCCAGGTGATCGTAATGATCGTGTGAAAAGATCACCGCATCCAGTTGCCCCAATTTATCCAGATCAAATGGAGGCTTGTTTTTGAATCGCTTACCAAAGAAAGAAACAGGGGAGGAGTGCGGCCCCAGCATAGGATCCAGGAAGATGCGTTTGCCTTCTATTTCTAATAAGATGGCGGAATGACCATACCACGTTACGACTACATTGGAGTCACTTGGAGTGGGCTTTTCTGTGCCAAAATAGGTTTCAAAAGCTTCCTTCGGTGAGGTGTTTTTAGCTGAAATGGATTCTTTGAGAGCAGCCCACATATTGGAGAAGCTCATGTCCTGAATAGTCTCGATCTGATTGACAAATTGGTCTTCACCGTAGTTGGGGGAGGAGGAAATTTGCTGAAGGTGTTCACCACTTGGCTTAGCGCCAAACTGCGGTGCGAAATTGATAAATGCCATAACGCCGATGATGAAAAGGAAAATGATCGATAATACAATGGCCAGTATTTTAACTGGCCTGCTTTTTAGTAAGGTCATTTGATTTGTTGGAATGCTTTCAATCAGAAACGGATGAAGGAACAAAATGATTTGTACATGCACCAGTTGTCATTCTCGTAGGACGAATGAAGACGATGGATATTTTTAACATTCCAGGAAATTAGTGAATCACTGTAGAAGTTGGAAAAAAGTGATGACGTATCCACTTGTCGTTTTCCGGTTAGATGAAGAGAGACATCACTGGCAATTGATTCCTTTCTGCAAAAAGAATACTCCCAACCCAAACGGAAATTGAGCGTATGTTTTACTTATGGTTGAAATTGGGTTCTTAGGAGTGTTCGCTGGGATAGCAGTAGCTATTGCCTGCTTTTTGGCTTACTACCTGGTGACCCAGCTGCAGTCTAAAAACCCCGCGCTACTCTGGTTGGGACTCGCTATTCTGGCTGTAGGTCTTAGGGTGGCCAAGTCCATCGTCTTCTTCATTTTCTTTGGGATCTCACCCATTGGGCTCGCCCTCGGCTTCTTCGCACTGGCTAGTATTGGTCCTCTTTTTCTGACTTACGTCAAAATGGTCACGGACAAAGCATTTCGACTCACAAGCTCTTGGTATTTACATTTTTTAGTGCCGGTACTTGGTGCTGTCACATGCTTTGTCATCACGCCAAACCACTTAGAAACGACCCTGTATCAATCCGCTACTGCCTTGCTTTCTGGTTATCTGATCTGGAGTTTGGCAATTCATCTTAGAAAACACTACACTACTACTGAAGAGAGACAGTGGATGACTCAAGCCAGCATTCTCATGTGGGGTGCGTGGGCATCATTCGTACTGCAGCATGCCGCGGGCACAATTGTTTATTATGCTTATGGCTCCATCGTGACGGCCGGGTTTATCTTCTATTTCTTCACTCGCGTGCTGAAGCAGCCACCTGTTTTTGCCAAAGCTAAAAAGCAAGGGGTGACGAAGGAGGTGCTGGAAAAAGTAAGAGCCAGTTTTGAGGAGGAGCATGTCTACCATGAGAATGGTATGTCTGTGAATGTGCTGGCAAGCGAGATCAGCGTGCCGGCTTACCAGGTCACTCGAGCCGTACGAGAGCTGTATGACAAGACCTTCCCTGAGGCGTTGATCCATTTTAGAGTGAAGGCCTTTCAGGAGTTGATTACCAATCCGGATAATGCCAACCTCACTATCGAGTACCTGGCCGAAGTTGCTGGATTTAAGACCACTTCTTCTTTCTACAGCGCTTTCAAAAAGGAAACAGGTATGACCCCAACGGCATACCTGCATTCTGTTCGGTTGAAAACGGCCTGAAATGGCTGTCTCTCCAACTAAGCACCCGGGATTTTGTAGGTGCCGTCTTTGATCTCATTTTCGATTTCTTGCATTCGCTGCGCGAAGAACTCCGGTGCTTTCACCTCGCTGAAGAGTTTTAGTGCCGTTTTCTTTTTACCTAAAAAGTAATACCCAATGCTCTTGTTGAGTTGGAGATACCAGGTATCCGGGTAAGTACTTAAGGTTTTATCCAGTAGAGTTACCGCTTCTTGATACTTCTCAGATTTCAATAGAAAAATGCTGAAGTAGTTAGTTTGATCCGGGTTCATATCCATAACGATGGCTTCAGCGATCGTTTGGTCCAGTGCCGCTTGCCTGTTCAGTTTTTGCAACAGCTCTGCTTTGGTCTGCAGGTTGGAGGCGTTCTTGTTGGCGGCAAACCCATGATATCCACCGTTGATAGATCGCTCGGCCCAGGCAAGTGCTTCTTCTAAATTCGTGTCATGGTTTAAACACCATCTTGCTGCATCGTTCCATGCTTCCCAGCGGTAGGTGTTGATGCCTCGCAGCTCACTTCTGAGGCTGGTCACCACGGTTTCATTCAGGTCCACTGAGACCGTAAACGGAATTCGCCGATTGCCCCATTCCAGTCCGACTTTGACAGCATCTTCTTGCCAATCCAGAAATTCATAATCTAGCTTTTCCGAATATGGAATGGAATCTGCTGTGACGGACACTTTCAACGTTACGTCCTTATCCACATCCAAATAATAGCTGCCCCATTGCTGTGATGCATGCGCAAACAATAGCTGATAGGTGTCTCCTCTCGGGATGATGTGAAAACCATAGGTTCCTGATGCCAGTGGCTGCCCTTCAATTTGAACATCGGTAGAGAAGGTGATGGTGGTGTTCATGTTGGCACCTGCCCGCCAGGCGATCGGGTCACCATTCTGTGGGATGATGTTCGGGTTGTTCCAGATGTCTCTACCGCGGGTAGCAGGACTGTGGTAGGTGAGTGTAATGTCGGTCACTCCCAGCGTTTGTGTTTCGCTCACATAATTGCTCGCTTTAGGAATCTTCAGGGTGTGAAACTGTGCTTGCAAAGTAAGCTGACCACATAGCACAAGTGCAGTGATCAACAAGAGGTGTTTGAGTCTTTGATTCATAATTATAGTTTTGGTTTTTGATTACTGTTTAGAAAGCATAAAAGACGTTGACTTTCGTGTCAATGCCATTGTTGGTGTCCGGTAGTGCATCCATACTCGTACCGATCTGGAAGCGCGTGGACCACTGGTTACCAAAGCGGTTTTCATAGCCTAGCCCGACCCGACCGAAGTTTTCAAAATCGGTCTGCTTGAACTGGCTGCCATCCGGCATGGTGATGTCGATGTGAAAGCGGGTCTGGTTGAAGGCGAAGTAGCCCAGCAGCAGATGTTTATTTTCCTCACCAAGTGCTTTCCCCAATTGAAACTGCAAGCCAGACTGAGGCTTGATCAGGTAGTTGACAATGGCTTTGGCAGGATCGGTGGTGTTTTGGAAAGAGCCAAAGGGTTGGTTAAGCTGGGCCTCTATACCAAAAACCAGGTCATTGGCAAAGTGCCAGCGGTAGCCTCCGGTCACACCGAGTGCAGCACGCAGCCCGTCACCGATGGTTTCTTGTCCTTCTACTTGTGCCCCACCAAATAGGTAGTGGTAGTTAATGTCCAGTCCAATAAAGAATCCCTGAAATTCCTTTTGGGCTTGGGCTGCTATTCCTGCCAGAATGAGTAGCCCAATTAGTCCGTACTTCATAGGTCATGCGAGTGTTGATCTTCTCTGCAAGCTTACGGGCTATCTGTATGCAGGATGGGCTGGATTTGTCCAGATTTGGGGAATTCGGAGAAGGTTGAGGGACTGCCTGATCAGTTTATAGAATAGCATAAGTGCTATTGAGCGATCAGGCATAACATCATAGAAGTGACTCAGCTGATTCAAGCAAGTGACTCAATTGACTTACTCGAGTGACTCAGCTGATCTACTGGAGTGACTCAGCCGTGTCACTTTGCACTCTTGAATGGAGCTTGAAACACACGTGATTGAAGGCCAAACATGTGTTTGGTTTGGTCTCCATTGATGATCTCATTTTAAGGAGGAAATCGGCCTACTCCGTCCAGCTCATGGGATATTTCTCATCCACGTAGTTGAGGCCTTCTTCGGTCACATATATCGGTCCGAAGGTGTCCAACATGACGGCTATTTCCTCAGTTTCTTTGGCGCCGATGCTTTTCTCTACGGTGCCAGGATGTGGTCCATGTGGCAAGCCGCCAGGATGCAGTGTGAATGATCCTCTGTCGATTCCCTTTCTGCTCATGAAGTTTCCTTCCACATAGTAGAGCACCTCATCACTATCGATGTTGGAGTGATTGTAGGGAGCTGGAATCGCTTTTGGATGGTAATCAAACAGCCTTGGTACGAAAGAACAAATCACATAACCATGTGACTGAAAAGTTTGATGCACGGGTGGCGGCTGGTGGATGCGACCGGTAATCGGCTCGAAATCATGAATGGACAAGGCATATGGATACAGGTAACCATCCCATCCCACGATATCAAATGGGGACTGATCGTACTCGTACTGGTGGAGCATGTCGCCTTTTTTGATCTGCATCAGGTAATGGCCTTTCTCAGATTCTGTCACTAGCTCTGATGGTGGACGGATATCGCGTTCGCAGTATGGCGAGTGTTCTAGTAGCTGCCCCAATTCATTGCGGTAACGCTTCACCGTCTCAACCGGTGCTGCTGACTCAATGATCAATAATCTTAACGGACCTTCATCCCACTCAAACTTGTAAATGGTCGTTCGTGGGATGACCACATAATCGCCTGGCTTCACGCGCAGTTTTCCAAACTGCGAATACAACCATCCACTTCCATCGTGTACGAAAACGACCTCATCAGCATCAGCATTTTTGTAATAGTAATCCATGGTTCGGCTAGATGGATTGCACAGTGCCATGCTCACATCTTTGTTTTTGAGCAGGACTTTACGTGCTCCCAAGTAATCTTCACCAGTCACGCCTACACCATTCGTATTGAGGTGTGTCTGTTTCAATCCATACCCCTCAGCAATTTTCGACCCGAACGGGATAGGGTCTTTGATCCCTTTGATCCGAGTCGGAGGGGTGATGTGATACAGGTTCGAGTAGATACCAGAGAACCCTTTGGAGGACACTAGTTCTTCTGCATACAGACTTCCGTCTGGTTGTCTAAACTGGGTGTGTCGCTTAGGTGGGATTTCTCCAAGTCGATGATAGTAGGTCATGTTGTTTTCTCGGGGTTAATTTTTGTGTGCCAATCTATTGGCTTCATCCATCAATGTCAACGCTTTCTGGAAAATCTCATTTTGCTGGTTAAAGATTGGGTAGAAGCCGTCGTTGTTCCAGATATTTCTGGCGATAAATGCTTTCAGGTAGATTTGAAGGAGTTCCTTGCTCTTCTTGAACTGCGTGTCATTGTAGGTGACTTTATTTTGCTCTCCTACTTCGATCAGTCCCTGGAACATTTTGTCTGTGATATTAAAGTTGTCAATGTATTGTTGGAGAGACATTTTCTCTAGCTCACTTCGATGCTCATCCGCATAAATCAGGCTGTACTCGGCTACTGAATTGGAGTTGAACAGACGCGTCATATATGTGGAGTTGGCTGCAGTGTCCAAAGCCACAAAGTAGTCTGGCATGATTCCGCCACCGCCATAGACCTCACGGCCATTGTCTGTTTTGAATATGAGGCTATCGTTCACTTTGATGCTGTCTGCTGAGTACACTTCACCACTTTCGAAGCGTTCGTAAAATTCCATGTGGTAATCTTCCAATGAGCCGTCATATGGCTTTTGAATGCATCGCCCACTCGGTGTGTAGTATCTAGAAATGGTCAATCGCATGGCTGAGCCATCGTTTAGCTGGATTGGCATCTGTACCAGGCCTTTTCCAAACGAACGTCGACCTACAATCAATGCGCGATCATGATCCTGTAGGGCTCCAGAAACAATCTCAGATGCAGAAGCTGAACCTTCATCTAGCAGGACAATAACCGGACCGGATTCAAAATCACCTGTTCTTTCGGAAACATACTGTGAATTATGGCGAGCATCTTTTCCTTTAGTGTAAACGATCATTTGGTTTCCAGCGAGTAGTTCGTCTACCATTTTCACTGCCGGATCCATGTAGCCACCTGGGTTTCCGGACAGGTCCAGGATCAGTTTTTTCATCCCTGCTTTTTCTAGTTTATTGAGGGCTTCTTTGAATTCCATATAAGTGGTGGCAGCAAATCGGCTCACTTTGATGTAGCCGATCTCATCATCTACCATGTAGGATACATCCACAGAATACTGCGGAATTACATCTCTGGTAATCGTGTATTCTAGCAACTCACTGCTTCCCTTTCTTTTGATCTCTACCACCACTTCAGATCCTTTTTCTCCACGCAGGGCTTTGACCACATCCTGATTGGTAATGCCGATCCCGGCAAAGGTTTTTCCATCGACGGTAATGATCTGGTCTCCGGGCATGATGCCAAGCTTTTCGGATGGCCCTCCACTCAAAGGCGTGACTACACTGATGGTGTCTTTGAAGATGTTGAATTCTATTCCGATACCTTCAAAATTGCCCTCTAGCTGTGCCTGGGAGATTTTGAGGTCTTCGGCGGGAATATATACCGAGTGCGGATCTAGCTTGGTGAGCATTTCTTCTATAGCGGTTTCTACCAGCTCATCGGTACTTACATCATCCACATAGTCATTTTGGATGTGAGAGACCACCTGTCTGAATTTGTATATGCTTTGATAGAGTCCTTCAGAGTTGTTGCTTCCACCATCTGCCATGTTGGCTCCAATGAAGATGCCAATTGAAATAGCCGCCGCAATAAAGAGTGGAAGTCTAATTGCGCTTTTTGAATTTTTAGTCTCGCTCACCGTTTCTCGTCTTTTTAGAAAATTTAAATTTAGTCCCTTTATGGTCATTTGTAAACGAGTAACGATTGAAAAACGTTTCTAATCTAAATGACACTGGCACTTTCGGATCATATTGGTATCTTTGAAGATCATGCGGGTATTTGATTTAACCATAAGATCACTAGTGGATGAGAACTACATCTACGCCCGGGCACTGAGCTACCTCGGTGTGGAGTTCTACCTACACCCAGACAGAAAGCTGAAGGAAATCTGCGCTGAAAGAGGGTTGACCAAAAGCCAGGTACTCAATGCATTTTATTTGTTTGATCGGTCGCATCGATTCTCGTTTCAGGAGTTGAAAAAATATCCACTGGAGATTGTCATTGAATACCTGAAGCATACACATCATTCATTTATCAAGCATCGACTTCCCTACATTGCCCGGTTGGTTAACCAATATCCTGATCAGGATGATTTACAACTCATTTTCCCAGAATTTATTGAAGAGTTTATCAGCCATATCTACGAGGAGGAAGACACCATTTTTGAGTATATATCTACGCTGCTAGAGTTTCAAAAAGGCAAGCATGTCAACCCACAGTTTTTTCAATTGGAGTATGGAGACATTTGCTTGAAGACTATTCATAAGGATCACAAGGAAGAAGATGAGTTGGCGGGAATCCGTGCGCTGGTGGAGGAAACACCACATAGCGACTTGCATCGGCAGGTGATTGCCAAGGAGATCAAGGCTTTTGATCGGGAAATGTGGTACCATGCCGAGATTGAAAATAAAATCTTGTTTCCGAAGGCCATCGCTCTGGAAGCGGTGGTCAAAGAAAAAATCAACAACTTTTCTAAACTGAATTAATGCCGCGAATACTGGCTATTGATTATGGAGCAAAGCGAACGGGCCTTGCGGTGACTGACCCATTAGGAATGATCGCTTCTCCGTTGGAGACGGTGCGCTCTCATGATCTGTTTGACTTTCTTAAATCCTATTTTGAAAAGGAAGATGTATCCGAGGTGGTGATTGGCATGCCCAAAAACACTGATGGTTCGCCGACCAATGCTACACCGCTGGTGGAGGCAGCTGTCAACAGATTTCGTAAACTATTTCCTGGCAAGAAACTATTTTTGCACGACGAACGGTTTACTTCCCGAATGGCGATGGATGCGATGATTGCTGGAGGGATGAAGAAGAAGGACCGTCAAGATAAAGGCAACGTTGACAAAGTCAGTGCAGCCATCATTTTACAATCTTATTTAGAGACAAAAATATGATTTATCCAATAGTGCTCTTTGGAGACCCGGTATTGAAGAAGAAGGCAAAGGACATCCCACAGGGAGAGGATGTGAAAGAGTTGGTGCAGGATATGTTTGATACCATGTACTCTGCGTCTGGAGTGGGACTTGCAGCTCCGCAGATTGGAAAGTCTATCCGCTTGTTTGTGGTGGATGACAACCCAATGATGGAAGAGGGTGAAACAGGTATTAAAAAAGCATTTATCAATCCGGAAATCATTGAAGAGGATGGGGAAGACTGGGCATTTGAAGAGGGCTGTCTGAGCATACCCGGTATCCGAGCAGATGTGGATCGCCCGGAGGTTGTAAAGATCAAGTACTTCGATGAGGACTGGAATGAGCACGTTGAGGAGTTTGACGATATCCACGCACGAGTGATTCAGCATGAGTATGATCACATAGAAGGAGTATTGTTTACCGACTATCTCACACCGTTTAAGAAAAGATTGCTGAAAGGAAAACTAGCCAATATCAGCAAAGGCAAAGTGGATGCTGACTATCGCGTAAAGGTGCCGTCTAAGAAATGAGTGCTGAGCTAAAGATAGCGCTGATTCAGTCAGATCTTCACTGGGAAAACATAGATGCGAACCTGGCCATGTTTGAAGAGAAGATATGGACCATTCGGGAGTCGGTGGATTTGATTGTCCTTCCAGAGATGTTTACCACCGGCTTTTCCATGAACCCACAGAATCTTGCCGAGGTGCACAATACCAAAACCTTCAAATGGATGCAGCAGCAAGCTGCGCAAACCAAGGCGGTGATTATGGGAAGTATGATTGTCAAAGAAGGCACCAGTTACTATAATCGGTTTTACGCGGTGTATCCAGACGGGACTTTCAAAAAGTACGATAAAAAACATCGCTTTGGCCTGGCGGGAGAAGACAAAGATTACACTGCGGGAGAGGAACGAGTGATCCTAGAAGTAAACGGCTGGAAAATTTTTCCACTGGTTTGCTACGATCTTCGGTTCCCGGTGTGGGCTCGTTCCCGTAAGCAGCCGGACTCCTTATACGAATACGACTTGCTCATCTATGTGGCTAACTGGCCAGAGCCAAGAGTAAACGCATGGGACACTTTATTAGCTGCAAGAGCGATTGAAAACACGGCTTATTGCGTGGGTGTCAACCGAGTGGGTGAGGATGGCGTGGGTGCCAATTACGTTGGGCATTCGGCGGTGTATGACTACAAAGGAAATGCGATGGCCTTTTCTGAGAAAGAAGAAATTCTAACTGCCACCATCACCAAAGACGACTTAGTAAGTTTTCGGGAACGCTTTCCATTCCAGGCGGATGCCGATGAGTTTGAGCTTTCTTGACCACAGAGGAAGGGAGGGATCAGAGCTATAGTTTGTGCAATTTGGTCGTCATAAGTGAATGACAGGCTGAGGTTTTCGAAGCCTTTCTGTAATGTACATGTAACATTTCGAGTGCCTCAATGTGACATGCAACCATAATTATTTCATGTAGATTAGATGTCTGCCCGTCTACTAAGGAATGACGTTATCTTTTAAGCACATCCAATAATTCACTTTTTTCAACAAGCCTTCCCTCATGTCTTATCAAAAATGGTTTAATGCACTTAATGTCACTGAGCGTCAGCAGCGTAACCTGTTGATGCCTGATAGTTTGATTGAGAAACGAACCAGTTTTGCCCAGTGGGGAATCAGGCTCACCAGCAGCAATAATCCATAGCTGATCGGCTTTTATCAGTTTTGAAGCGTAGTTGAGAGTTATTGGATCGGAGAAATTATCCAACTCAAAAAAATCCATGTCTTCCGGCAACATAGACCGAATTTCAGTGCCAAGCTGATTTTCAAAGTCATACTTATGCAGATCATTTAGAAAATGAATCAATATCAACGCCTTGCTTTCTCCTTTCATGCCACGGATGGGGATATATTTGCAAGTCTATGCAAAGCTTCATCGAATTCCTCTACTCCCGGTTCCTTTTAAGTGATGGGGTATCCATCGATACCCGTACCATAACAAAGGATAATCTGTTTTTTGCGCTGAAAGGGCCCAATTTCAATGCCAATAAGTATGCTGAAAAAGCGCTGGAACTTGGAGCGGCCTATTCCGTGGTGGACGAGGAGGAATATGTTACCAATGACCGGATTATTCTGGCAGAAAATTCAGAAAAAGCGTTACAGGATTTGGCCATCTTTCATAGAAGCCGATTCAAGCGACCTGTTTTTGCCCTGACTGGGTCCAATGGAAAAACTACCACCAAGGAGTTGATCAATCTCGTCCTTTCTAAAAAGTACATCACTCATGCCACTCCCGGCAATTACAACAATCACCTGGGCGTTCCACTGACCATCCTTCACATCCATCCTCAGGTGGAGGTAGCGATCATTGAGATGGGTGCCAATCATGTGGGTGAAATTGCGCAGCTGTGCAGCTATGCGAACCCGACTCATGGACTGATCACCAACATTGGGCAGGCGCATACCGAGACTTTTGGAGGGATAGAAGGAGTCCTCCGTGGTAAGAGTGAGCTATTCGATCACTTGCGCCAAACAGGAGGTAAGGCATTCATCAACACGGATGATTTTCGATTGGAGAACATGGTCAAGCGGTTTGATGATCCGGTGTTGTTTCCACCGAAAGACCTGGAGTTGATCGAGGCGAATCCGTACATCATCATCAGGCTAGGAGATCAGGAGGTGACTACTAATCTGGTCGGACGCTACAACTATGGCAACATCGCCGCTGCGGTGGCGGTGGGTCGAGAGTTTGGTGTTTCCGATAATCAAATTTTAGAGGCTGTGGTGTCCTACACGCCATCCAACCAGCGGTCACAGGTGATCAAAAAAGGAACCACGATCATCATTAACGATTGCTACAATGCTAACCCAACCTCCATGAAAGCCGCTCTGGACAATCTAGAGTCCATGACGGGCAAAAAGGCAGTAATACTGGGAGAAATGAAGGAGCTCCAGGATGCAGTAGACAGGCATCTGGATGTTGGTCGATGGATCAAGCAAGCCGGATTTGATCAGGTGATTCTCATCGGGCGACACATGATAGCAGCAGAGCAATTGCTAGAGAATGTGTTTTGGTTCGAAACGGTGGAGGCTGCAAGGCCTTATATCGGAAAATGTGATTTTGCTGGTCATACCGTTCTGATCAAAGGGTCTCGAAGCGTTGGACTGCAAAAAGTGGCGGAGATGGTGGGGTGATATTGAGCCAACCTTCAGAATTTCCTCAGACTTATTCAGGAATTGTATTTGTTCTAGAATAAATTTCATTTATCCTTGCGGTTACAGCTATAATTGTTTTAACATAACGCCAACCGCTATGATTAACAACCCTCCTTAGAATTCAAGGGGTGGAGGTATTTTGTCCTTCACCATCGTGTTGCCACCGTCCATATCCTAAAATCCAGTATAAACACTAATTCACATTATTCTTATGGGAAGATCTGTACCCAACCAGAGATTTTCTGCACTTCTATTGTGCTTATTTATTTCTACTTATTCATTTGCTCAAATCACTCTGCCCTATTTCGAAGACTTTGAATCGGACAATGGTGGATGGACCACCGGCGGTACCAACAGCAGCTGGGAATATGGTCTGACCACAAGCGGCTCAAAGGGATGGGCTACTAACCTCGATGGAGACTATAACAACAGTGAAACTTCTTACATTGAGTCGCCTGTATTGGACTTTTCTGGTTTAAGTGAGGATCCATTTCTACACTTTGACCTTTCCTATGATATTGAACGTGGATGGGATGACGCCTGGTTAGAAGTAAGTGTTGACGGAGGGAGTACTTACACAAAAATCTCCAGTTCAGAGCTTGGATACTACAGTGCTGATGGATGGTCAGATGACGGGGAATTGACTGGTTTAAGGCTAACATTGGATACTCTGGCTGGAAAATCGCAGGTAAGTTTTCGAATATCATTCAAATCTGATGGTTCTGTATTTGCCTCTGGAATCATCTTTGACAATTTTGAGATCTTCGGTCAGCCAGAATCAGATATTGCATTGGTTGCACTGCCAATGACAGATTATTCTGCAAGCATTAGTGAGGAATACCTCAGTATAGATATAGCTAACTATGGAACTTCTAGTGTTAGCTCAGTGCCATTGTCTATAACTATTTTTCATCCAGATAGTACCACTACACAATTTAGCGAGACTGCTAGTATAACGATCAGTCCTGATGATACAGTAAGCTATGTATTGACACAAGCTATTCAATTCTCAGATGTTGGTTACTACAGTGTTACGGTGGACTTGTCTAATTCGGATGATTATAACTCAAACAATAGTGCAGTAGCTGTTACCAAAAAAATTGACACCTATACTGGATCACTACCATACACCGCTGATTTTGAAAGTGTGACTTTAGGTGATTATCAACCAACTCTTGATACAATAGAAGGGGCTAAAGGGTTTGGTTATATAGCCTCTTCCAGCAACGGAAGATTGGGTATTTTCCAGAGTCTCTCATCTTATGAAGGCAATTCTCTGAAGTTGTCCAGAGCAGGAACCGGTACAACCACCAATGAATTGATCTGGACATTTGATGGATCTTCGTATTCAGTAGCATCAGATGTGATATTACTGGACTTTGCCTTTTCGGCCTTCAACCCATCCTATGGCACTGATGATGTCATTATGATCCGTGGAAGTGAGTCAGATGAATGGGTATCCATTTACAACTGGTATGATAACCGTCCACCTACTTCGAAATGGAAAAGAGTAAGTTATTTCAATCTCAGCCAGGCGCTGGCGGATGCCAGTCAGGATTTCTCTGCACATACTCAAATCAGATTTACTGAAAAGGATGATTATGCTGGGGATTACTTTGGGTTAGATGATTTTAAGGTGTTTGTACAAGCCGCCAATGATGTTGCCATTTCAAATGTGACAGTGCCAGATATATCTTCCTCTCTTGGAGCTACAGAGGACATTACCCTGGAGGTGACTAATTATGGTAAGAACCAACAGACGAGTATTCCAGTAGTAGTTGCGGTAGATGGGCCTGATGGCATTCAAGAGGAAACTGGCACACTGACTACTGCATTAGACAGTGGACAAAGCGCTGAGATTACTCTTTCCGGGTTATTTGATTTTACCAAAAAGGGTGATTATGCGGTTACCGCCTACACTTCATTGGCTACTGACACCAAACATGATATTGATACCATGACTGATGTGCCAGTATACAGTCAATGGGTATATGATGGAAGCCTTCCCTATGAACTAAATTTCGATGCGGAGAGCAGTCAAACAGTTTTTGAAGGTAGTGGAAAAGTCGGTTCTCAATCAGGTTTGAGTTTTTTAGCAGATGGCTATAATGGTACAGCACAGATTGATGATTATAGTGGCATTTCTTACAGTGGAAAATCGATGTTCCTATCCAGCTCTAATAGTTCGCTATATGTGGTTGGTAACCTTTACATCAATCTAGATTTATCATCAAAGACTGTAGCATCTGATCAGATTATAATGGATTTTAAGTTCAGAAGCCGATACGTGTCTTCAGCAGATTCGCCAGGTGTCTATGTGCGCGGTAATGAAGCAGACGAGTGGTTGTTGCTTTATGATTGGTATGCCAACAAGGTGGATCAAGAATGGGTATCTGCGGACTTCTTAAATATTACCGATACGCTGGCTGCTCATGGTCAGGAGTTTTCTTCGGAGACTCAAATTAGATTCAGGTCAAGGACGTCTTCCGTTTATCCCAATGGACTGGCTTTAGACGAAATCAACATTTATGAAAGACCAGCCTTGGACCTCAGGGTATTGGCTATTGAAACACCGCAGAATCAAGTGGAGCTAGGTTCGGCTGAAAACATATCCGTTCAGATATTGAATCGTGGATTATCGGGAGTGGCAGATATTCCAGTGAACATCGAGATAACTGGACCTGGAGGCACTGTAGAAGCATCTGAGACTATAGCAGGAACTTTAGCTTCAAGCGATACGGTCGACTATACCTTCAATCAAACTGTTGACTTTTCTACACCAGGAGTATATCAGGTAAAGGTATTCACCAGCCTGGATGGTGATGCTGATTTGGACACAGATACACTTTCCGTGAATAAAGAGAGATTATCAGTGGCCACCGCTCTTCCATTTACAGTAAACTTCAACAACATTTCGGATACGACCTATACCGAAAATCAGCAACAGCTTGGAGGTATCGAAGGGCTTGCCTATCAAAAAAGTGAGGAATGGGCTTTTGCCGAAGTTTCCAGCACTTATGCCTACAACGGTCAGTCCTTAAAAATGTCACGTGACGACTATCAGGCCGCTAGCAATGCATTGATTGTTACCCTAGATATGAGTGCTTATGATGTGTCCACTAATGACTTTTTGTTGGACTATCGATATACACAGTATGGTGAAGAGGTGCATTCCGAGGATCAGGTTTTTGTTCGTGGAAGTGAATCTGACGAATGGATCGTTATTCATAATTGGTCAGATAATCTGCCATCATCCAGGTCTTGGGTGACGGTTACTGGTTTAAGCATTAGTGATACACTATCCGCCAATGGTCAGTCCTATTCTGCTTCTACACAGATCAAATTTGGTGAGTATGATACCTATCCAGATGAGGATCTTTATCTGGATGATATTCGTATCTATGAGTCTGCAGCCACTGATATCAATCTATTCACAAGTAATTTGACTGGTATCACCACCACAAGAGAAAGTACGATTGATTTGAATGTATCAATCGCCAATAGAGGATCCCAAGCTCAAACGTCTATTCCAATGGGGATTCAGATCAACGGCCCGAATGGGAGCGAAATACTAAATGAAACACTAACTGTCTCATTAAATGCTGATGACACAGTAGATGTGGATCTGACGAATTCATTGGATGTATCTGAGATTGGTTCCTATGATGTTGTTCTATATACCGCTTTGGCTGGTGACGAATATCAAGATAATGACACGCTGCGTTACACCTTCAATAAACTGCCTAGGTATGATGGAGGACTTCCATATTTGGAAGATTTTGAAGCTACCAGTGAAGCGATATACGAAGGCTCAACGAATTCACTTCCATTTGCTGGATGGACCTTTGAGACGGATAGTGATGATAGAGGTAGATTGGAAGTAGGTCAGCATGTAGATTCCACCTCCCAATCCGTATTTATGTCCATCGGATCAAGTGGCTATACACAGGACAACCTGATACTCACTGCTGATTTGAGTGCCAATGTAGGCAATGATATCATTCTTGGATTTGACTTCTCGCACATCAGTGGAAGTGATTACTTCTCATATACTCGTGTGTATGTCCGAGGAAGTGAAGACGATAGTTGGTTAACCTTGTACAACTGGTATGCGAACCGGCCATCTCAAGGTGAGTGGGAATATGTAAGAAGTCTTGCTGTTTCTGATTTGCTTACCGCCAATGGTCAATCGCTTACAGAATCGTTTCAGGTGCGATTTAGGATGATGGACTATAGTTCAGGAGAGGGATTCGTACTAGATAATATTACTTTAGATGTTCGACCTGATAATGACGTTCAGGTGCTTTCGGCAGAACTGCCAGATGTCACAGCCAATTTGACCGCAACTGAATCCATCAGTGTTGATTTGTTTAACAATGGTGCCATCGAGACGACAGAAGTTCCATTGACAATAGAAGTTGATGGGCCAAATGGTTCACAAACGGTGACTGAAACCGCCGCAATTGCTATCGCTAGATTAGATACAGGCACCTACACCTTTACTGAACAATTTGACTTTACTACAGCGGGTACTTACACACTAAAAATTTATGACGGGTTAGTGGATGATCCTGAGAATAGAAATGATACGATTAGCTATTCCATGTATCGTAAATATTTTTATGCTGGTGATTATCCGTACTTCGAAGATTTTGAATCGGATTCAGCAGGATTCAGAGCTTACGGTACCAATTCGTCTTGGGTCTATGACACACTAGACACCGGTGACCAGAAAGGATGGGTGACCAGAAATGAATCTGGTGAGCACAATAACAGTGAGCTATCTTACCTGGAGACTCCAGTGTTCGATTTGACTGGCATGAATAGTCAGCCTCTGGTATCTTTTGATCTAAAGGTAAATCTGGAATCATGCTGTGATGAGTTGTGGCTAGAGTATTCATTGGATGGAGGGGAAACATATACCAAAGTTTTGAGTGAACAACTTGCCTATAATCGAGGGGATGATTTTTGGAATGGCAATCGGGAAGTGAAGGTTACTCTTCTAAACCTGCCGGAATTACTTGATCAATCAAAAGTGGTCTTCAGGTTTGTATTAGATACCGATGGGAGTGTTACCAAAACGGGTGTGCAAGTGGACAATTTCCACTTACTAGAAACGCCAGCCAATGAACTGGCGATGGTTTCCACTGGTGGTGTGATAAGCCCTACATTTGGTACGGCGGAGCATCCAACCATCACCATCACCAATTTTGGGACGGATGCTATCACCTCAGTAGATTTTGGAATGAGAATCATCAGTCCTGCAGGAGATACTGTGAATATTGCTGAAACGGTTTCAGTGAGTCTTGCTTCAGGAGATACACTTACTCACGCATTGTCTACGGATGTTGACCTTTCAGCAAAAGGTGATCACGACTTGAAAGCATATGCCAAGATTACCGGTGATCAGTTTGCTGAGAACGATACGGTTCGCGGAAAAATGATTCACCAAGGTGTGTATGCAGAAAGTTTGCCCTATGTTCAGGATTTTAATCAAAGTGGATTTGGTTCATTCAACACGACCACTGCAGAGCTTAGTACTTTTTCTGAGTTGAGCTTTATTGCTGATAAAGGTGTTTTGAATTTTTCATATAGCGGTTCGAGTTACTACAGCCATATTTATTCAGATGGTAAATCTCAGGACCAGATGGTAGCGACTCTCAATCTGTCAGACTACACAGTAGCTGATAATGAGCTTTTGTTGAATACGGACATAGTTCATTCTGATTCTCAAGCAGACACCATGAGAGCAATTTATGTTCGTGGGTCTAGTGAGGACGTGTGGTTGCTTTTGGAAGATTTAGGTGAACACCAACATGGAGGATCTACATTAGAAGAACTCAGGGGGCTGAATATTAGCTCTCTATTGAGTGCCAACGGGCAAGACTTTTCTGAGACCTTCCAAATTTCATTTAGCAGCAATGATACGTACATCTATAGCAGTTATACCTATCTGAATGTTTACAAAATTGAAGTCTTTGAAAGACCTGGACATGATATTGATGTGAGTGCACTCGCCGTTCCAGAATCAGGGTTTGAAGTAAACACATCACAAGAAGTCACAGCTACCTTGATCAACCAGGGAGGCTCTTCCGAATCGGACATTCCGTTGACATTCTATGTACAAGACTCAGAAGGTGTTCAGGAATTCAGCCGTACAGTATCTGGTCCCATGGCTACAGGGGATACACTGGTTGTTAATGCTAATCTGGACTATGATTTTTCAGAAGATGGTACCTACATTATCTCAGCAGTTGCTCGGATCGCCTCAGATACAACAGCACTAAATGATTCATTGACGTCTGTCCTGGTAAATCAGTCTATTTACAATAGTGAACTACCTTTAACAATGACATTTGAGTCATTATCAGATACTGCTTATACCACATCCCGTGGAGTAGTTGGAGGAGTCCAGGGATTGGACTACAAGAAAGGAAATGGACAATTGATGGTTCAGACAGGTGAAGATACCTACTTAAGGTTAGGTAGATCAAGCTATCAGTCTGACCTAATAGAGAATGCACTGGTGCTGACGATGGATTTGTCGGATTTGGATACAGCGACCAATGATCTGGTATTTGATTTGGATTTTAAATTCAGAACTTACAACAATTCACGGTCTAGTATTTTTGTTCGAGGGGACACTAGCGCGCAATGGATGCCGTTTTATGACTTTAGCTCAGAACAGTCCAATACTTTGATTCATAAAGAATTTCTTCCATTGCGAGATTCATTGAGATCCTATGGGCAAAACTTCTCCACCACTACTCAGATTAAGTTCATGGAGAGGAATACCAGTACTAGCTATTATTTTGATCTCCACGGACTGGAGATTTATGAGCGCTCACCACAGGATGTAGCCCCATCAAATATAGCTACTACCCTCATTGCGTATGATCACACCGGCTCATCACTGAGTGTGGACCTGATCAATAAGGGTAGTGCGGATGTATCAGCGATTCCGATTACAGCAAAGGCAGTAGCCGAAGATGGAACTGAGCAGACGCTGACTGGGGCTTATACAGCTACTCTAGCCGTTTTGGATACTGCCACTTTCACGTTTGATAGCTACTTTGATCTGACTGATGCAGGTAGGTATGAAGTGATGGTTTATGCCGGCCTTGCGGAAGACGGTAGAAGGTCCAACGATACCTTAAGGACTGAAGTTTACACGCGTTCAAATAGCACGCTGGACCTACCTTATTATCAGAGCTTCGATACAATGGCTCTTGGGACGTTTGATGGAATTTCTTATGAAATACCGGGCTTGAGTGGATGGAGCTACCAAAACATGGGAACTACTTATCTAGCCATTGATACAGCGAAAAATGAACCAACAGGTAAAAGTTTATTAGTTAAAAACGCCCAAGATCAAGTATCAAATACAGAGTTAGTTTTCACACAGGATTTGTCTGACTATTCAGTTGCCAATCAGGACGAGCTGATTTTGGAAATGCAGGTGAATACCTACACTTCCTATAGAGATGATTTAACGCTTTACATCCGTGGAGATGTCAATAGTGAGTGGATTGCTATGGGAAGTGATATCGAATACTTTGATGAGTATCATCTATCGGATTCCCTTTCTGCGAATGGACAGGACTTTTCAGCAACCACACAGTTTAAAATGGAGTTTTTACTTCATTATAACTACTCTACCTTCTGGATAGACAATTTCTGGTTGTACAATTTGTCAGATAATGTAGCTCCACAAACCTTGACACTCTCATCAGATACAGTCCAGGAGGAAAGCTCAACAGATCAATTCGTTGGAGTGTTGTCTGCAGACGATCCAGATGAACCACTCGATTTACAGTATTCTTTGACTTTTGTAGATGGAGATGATGACAGAGATAACTTTAAGTTCCACTTGAAGGAGGACTCATTATTCTTGGATTATGTAGTTGATTTTGAGACTGATTCCATTCTAAATGTGAACATTAGGGTGACCGATTCCCATGAGGCATTCTTGGATCAGGCTTTTGAAATCAGAGTACTGGATGTCAACGAGCCATTGACGGGACTCACACTATCCAACTCCTGGGTATATGAAGCCAACGAAGACACGGTACTTGTTGGGGAGCTCATCCCGACCGATGAGGATCTCCATGATTCTTACAACTTTGAGTTAGTAAATGATGACCTGGGGCCAGACAATGATCGACTAATTCTGGATGGAGCGATGCTGTATGTGAAGCAGCCTGATTACGAAAGTAAAAATACGTTTGATTTCCATGTTCAGGTGACGGAAGCTTCAGGCACATCTGTGGATTTATCTTCCACTATCAATGTAAACAATGTGAATGAGCCTCCAACGGCAGTTGATATCCAACTAGAAACCATCAATGAGGATGCTTATTTAGGGCAGCTTGTAGCTACATTCTCCGCAACCGATCTAGATGAAGGAGACAATACATTCACCTACTTTATAGATGACACGAATAGGTTTGCTGTTTCTGGTAATACCATGATTACTGCCACTACTTTTGATATTGATGAGGAGCTCACCATACCGGTGGAGTTAACTGTTAAAGATCAGGTAGGAGATAGTTTGACGGTTGGCTTTGATGTGGTCATTATCGATCTGATAGAACTTGGCGTGGAGGATGAGCAGCTTATGGTCTATCCAAACCCAGTAATGAATGAACTGCACATTCAGAACTCGAAAGTGACCAGAGTACAGGTGTATAGCCTTTCGGGAATTGAGATTGACGACAAGTCTCTTATCAATACGAAGACACTTGATACTTCAGACTGGCAGTCTGGTGTCTACTTGCTTCGAGTGTGGGTAGATGATCAGTATAAAGATCTCAAGATCATTAAGAAGTAAATAAAAGGAGTAGTCTCAAAAGCCTAGACTCTCAGTCATTCTGAACCTGCCTGTCGGCAGACAGGTTAATTTCAGAATCTAAAGTGCTGAATTCATTGCATTAAAGATCCTGAAACTAGTTCAGGATGACTCATTATCGGCTTTTGAGACTGCCTCTTTTTTTATCTGCCTCTTTTTTTATCTGTCTCTGTTCCCTATCTGGAAAGCTCTGGAAATATTGAATCCAAAATGGATATCCCCATTGAAGAAGTCATTGGTCGTTTCTCCAATGAATCCTTTCTCGATCATGGCTGTGGCATTGGTCAGTTGTAGCTGGAAGACATGACCTCCTGTCTCTATATCTACACCTATAGCAAAGGCGTCCAGGTATTGACTTCCTTTATCCACCAGCTGTGGAAAGTATTCCGCATTGATGGTCACTCGTTTGCTCACTTTCATTCGTCCACCCACACCCAGTGCCCAAACGTGATCAGAGGTTTCATTCTCTTCTACCAGCTCATAGAATGTGTAGGATGGAGTAATCTGCAACGACAATGCGGGTGTAATTTTTCTGGCTATTAAGGCCTGATGCGTGACTGCCATGCGATCCGTAAAGTCAATCGGGTAGCCATCAAAGCGCTTGAGCGTTTTAATGGTAGCTGAGGAAAACCAGGTAATGCTGACTGGTACTTTTTTAACTCCCGTTTGCTGTTGTAGTACTCTATACTTGACAAACCCATCAAATGTCTTTTCAAACGAACTCCTGCCCAATCCTGCCATTAATCGGTCCGTGAGCGCATACTCCAGAGCCAGGCGGATATTGGACTGATCCAACCCCCAGAATTGGTAGGCGCCAGAGTTAACCGTCCCAAATCGGTGCGAAATGATAAACTCTAACGTACCCTGATCTCGAGTCTCAATACTATGTCCATTGATGATTCGTGTTCCTTTGAAAGTAGCTGTAGTGATGTTTTGAGTCGGTTCTTCTTCTGCCTGCAAGTCAGCTAAAAGATCATCCTGAGCTGTCAATACATGGATTAATAGCAAAAGGATGCAGGTAAATAAAGTTCTTATCATTGATCTGTGGGTTTATAATCGAAGCGAAACACGCTCGTTACTAATACTTCTTCAGCGATGTTTTTAATCAGCATGGTTGGTACCTCAATATCATAGTCCTCTACGCGAACCAGAAACTCAGTTTGAGCGATTAGCTTGTCACCATTTCTCTTAAAGACCACTGGCACATTGATTTCATGGGTCACTCCATGGATAGTGAGCTTCCCGGAAGCCATCTGAACCAGTGAATCGGTTAAGTTATTGAATTTTGAGGCGTCAAAAGCATCGATCGTACCGGAGAAGGTGGCTTTTGGATACTTCTCAGACTCCACGTAGTTTTCATTGAAGTGTTCTTCCATCAGTGATTTGTCAAAATGGAAGTCCTTCATTTTCATGGAAACAGCCACGCGCCCACTACCAAGATCCAAAGCACTAAGTGCTGATTCATTGATGGCCTCAATGTCTTCCAAAGGTGCTTCAGAAAAGAATCTGATGTAGGATTCTGTATCCATTAGCCGCTGTGCAAATAACAAGCAAGGTGCAACGAAGATGAATACGGCTAGCGTAAAATTTTTATAAGTCATGATATTAGTTATTTGGTGCGCCATCATTTACCCAGCAGGTGATCAAATCAATCTCCGCATCGGGCAATTTGCCGGAAGGCGGCATAGTCCCAGCAGAAGTACGAGATTGAATGCGCGACGCATTTGTTCGGATGTTTTCCAGCGAACTTAGGTTAGGAGACTGACTATTGGCATGGCAGCCTGATAGGGCACAGTTTTGTTCTATAATTGGTGCAATGTCTGAAGCGAGAGAAACTCCCGAAAGGACCTCTACGGATTGAGATGAGGAACATCCGGCATCATCTGTAATGGTGAGCTCGTAGGTGCCAGCAGCAATGGCATCAAATACTCCATCAGCTGACGTGCCATGGTCTGACAACATGTAGGTATAGGGTGATGTGCCACCTACTGCATTGGCTGACACACTGCCCTGTGAAGTTCCACAACCTGCTTCGGTTACAGTTACCGCATCAATATTCACACCATCGGCATTAGCTACTTGCACTGTTTGTGAGGTGCTGCATCCATTTGCATCTGTTACTTTGGCGGTATAAGAGCCTCCATTTAGGGAGTTGAATTCTCCATTGTCATTAGTCTGAGCACCCACTTCAAAAGTATAAGGGCCTTGTCCTCCTGATACTGACAGGGTGATGCTGCCATCTGCTGCGTTGCAAGAGGCATCAGTAGTGCTGACTTCAAGTTGCAAGTTGGTCGCTGAGCAGTCTACAACTTTTTCTACTTTTTCAGATTCGCATCCCCACAAAAGAAATACGATGAGAAGTGGTTGCCAGAAGTATTTGGTGTTCGAAAGGAGATTTGTTAAATGCATGATGAAAATAGATTTCTACGGTTTGTTTGGTATTAATTTCTGTTTGATTGTGAACAGCACCCCGTATCCATAAAGTGATACATTGCCCCAGCCTACTTCTCTGAGAGGTGCTTGCAAAAACGGCTCTATACGGACTATGGTACCTGGCAGCAAGTGATATTCACCACTGACGGAAACATTGGCTATTGACCATCGGAGTGTACTGTTCTCATCTGTCACCCAACTGGTTGCTGCCCCAGGGTTGGGCTGTTCGTATTCGTAGTAATATTGTTCATCAAGTAAGATGTAGGTGCTCAGGCCACCACTGACGCTCCAGGTCCACTTGGGTCTCTGGAGAATGTCATATCCTACAGTAATAGGTATATCAATGACCGAGCATGATCCATTGATCAGTGAAGGTTTGACGCCATTGGTCTGATAGTCCCAGTAGCTATCTGACAGGTTGTATGACTCCCCTGAGGACGTATATTTTTTTTGATTATAGAATACTCCGGTTTGTAATTCTAGTCTACTAAGAGGTTTCCAAAAAAGCCGCAATCCTACTTTGTTCGTTGGGGTAGGTTTTTCACTTAGACCTAGGCTGTTGAAATCAGGAGCCCATGACAGACCAATAGCAAATTGTTTCCAATCAAATCGTTTTTTATCCAGGCAAGTCGTTTTTCCTTGAAGTGTGCTAATGTTCGGAGCTTGATTGAGCTGGAAGGCTCTCTGTTCCACTAGCATGAAAGGAGGAATGCTTGATACAGGGTGTTCTGGAATCGTAGCTTTGGATACATTTAGATCCTTTCCAGTGGGTCTGTCTTCTCTTGTGTCTACACTTACTCGGGTTGATGTTATAGAACCGGGGGTCTCGTTTCGTTTTATATCGATTGGGTTCATTGATCGATTGCTTCCAACAGAGTGTGATGGTTCTTCCAGCGCGATTGATTCATTTTTGGAGGTCTGAGGTGTGGGTGCATTCTCAGCTTGCTCTCCTGTGTAAGTCAGTGTTTCGGCAGTTTGATCAGCCGGGGAGAGGGAAGTCTTACCCACAGGTCGAAGGTACCAGCCTAAAATAAAAGCAAGACCTGTTGCCAAAATCAGTATAATGATTCCTTTAGTCAAACCAACTCCATGGCTTGAGGCAGAAGGAATCGCCAGTGGTGAGCTGTTTAATTTCGCTTCCATTTTGGCCCAGTCCTCTTCCATGAATGGACTCTGCTCCACATCCAGGTGCTTTTTGAAATACCGCTCAATATGGTTTTGATCGTCACTCATTGATTTCCAGGTAATCTTTCAGCAATAGCTGCAACTTCTTTTTGGCCTTGTGGTAATTGCTTTTGGATGTTCCAGCAGAGATATTCAGCATGGAGGCTATTTCTTCATGTTTATATCCTTCAATGGCATATAGGTTAAACACCGTGCGGTAGGCCATGGGCAGTCTTCGAATGAGTTCCAGTAATTCATCATAGTGCAGTGTGTCCAGTTGGGTTTCCTTGACAAGTTCACGCAGACCAGCTTCCATCTCCAGATGTTCCATCTTCATTTGATATTTCTTCAGATGATCCAATGCACTGTTGATCATGATTCTCCTTATCCAAGGTTTGAAAGGTTGCTGTTGGTCAAAACTCCTGATATAGGTAAATACTTTTAGGAAACCATCATTCATTACCTCCACGGCATCCTCTCTTGTTTCACTGTATCGCATGCAGATACTCAAACAGTATCCGTGAAATTCACGGTAGAGCTCTTTCTGTGCGCTGCGCTTGTTGCGGGCGCACCCTTTGATCATGCCTGAGATGTTTGCGTTCACCTGATGCATCTACGGTTGCTACAAGTCACTTAGATGTTTTTTACCTATACCTCCGTTGAACTGAAAATGGTTGCTTGTGCATAGGAATTTATTTAAAAATACCCTGAAATATCCGATAGAGGGATATTGAACCTGTTTGAGCTTTTCATAATGAATTAATAAACACCAGTTCTTTAAGTCTTTCTAAGAAAAGTTAAATTGCATATGCTTCGGTAAAATGGGGCGTAATTTAACCACCTACTAAAACTCGCTATGTTTCGATTACTCGCCGCCTGCCTGTTGATCTTTTGTATCAGGCCAGCATTTACACAGGATGGGGATTTTCCTATCACACATCATACATCCAATATAAAGGGGCTGGAGTTTACTACTTATGACCTGACATTTGATCAATTCGGCCTCATGTATGTAGCCACCAACTCTGGAATATTGAGATATGATGGTGTTTACTGGGATTTTATAACAACACCGGCAGCTACATTCTCAGTGCTGGTCGATGAAAACAACCATACATTCATAGGTGCTATGGGCGGATTCGGGGAACTGCAACTATCGGATTCCGGACTGCAATACGTCACCATCAGCCCAGATTCTCTGAAAGAGCATCAATTCAGGTCCATAGTGGATGTAGGTGATAGTTTATTGTTTGTCAGTGATCAGTTGATCTGCAGTTATCAGCCCAGCACTGGCGATATTTTCTATTTTAATTCGCCAGATAAGTGGCCTATTGAAGCAGTAGTGAAGTATAATGGTGATCTGTTCATTACTACCCGAATTGCGACTTATTTCTGGAAAGGAAATGAAATGCGTGAGGCGGAGTTGTTTGACGGTGAGTTGCCAGTGAAAGTAATAGAGCGATCTGGAAATCTATTAATGCTGTCTCATGCTGGCAAGCTTTTTACCATGCGGTCCGATAAGTTGACCCCAATTCAACAAATCGGGTTTGAAATTGAGGATTTTAAATGGGTCAATGACAGTGTCTATGTGGTGAGCTCCAGAAATGAAGGTAGCCGCCTACTCAACTACAACACGCAAAAAGTAATCGGAACGATTAACTACAAATCAGGTCTACCAGACAATGAGATCAGTGCTATCGAGGTGGACTGGAATGATGGCATCTGGATTGCTCACCAGTTTGGTTTCAGCAGGGTAGATCCTAATTCGCCTATTGAGTGTTTGAGCAACGAAGAAGGATTGGAAGGAAATCTCATTGCGTCCACTGTTTACCAGGGCAAAGTGCTTTTGGGTACCAGTTCTGGATTATTCCGACCCGTGGTGGATAGTGTATATGAGATGAAAGAAACCGCAACTCGGCTTCAGGCCAAAGGTCAGAAGAAGACGTCCTCCAAACCAATATTAAAGGAAGTCCGCTGGGTATATCAGCGAATACCAGGTATCAGCAACAAGGTGAACGCCTTGCAAAAACATGCCGGCAAACTACTGGTAGGCACCAACGAAGGACTCTTTTCATACGATGGAGATGAACTAGTGAAGATTGTTAGCGATCCGGTATCTAAGATCAATTCCCTGCCTCGAACCAATGAGTTTTTGGTAGTGGATGATTTTAAAGTCAGCCGATATACGTACTCGGAAGGAGAGTATACCGAGTTGCCTTTCGGCCTGGAAGACCAATTAGTGGTCTCAGTCTTTGGGGATCGTAAATCTCTGGTTTGGCTGGTTGGGACAGATAAGCTGCAGGCAGCTGGACTTACCTATCAAGGAGCATCAGTTCTATCGGAAGTTTCTTTTCCGAATAAGTTTATGGAGACTCCAACCATCTGTGAGCTCGACAAAGGGCTCTATTTCATTACCAGTCAGGGCTTTTTTAAATATGATTATCAGCAGAAGTCTCTAAAAGCTGACTCTGTAATGGAATCTCAGTTGGGTAAACCTGTTCAGCACCTAATAGATCCTGAAGGGGGTTTTTGGATGTACGATGGCAAGCTGTGGAAGCATATCAACCGACAGGGTGAGTCGTTCACCTATCCGTACCTTAGTTTATTCCCGGATCTCCGATACATTCATCAGGATGGTGACGCACATGTTTACTTTATCAATAGCGACAACAAGTTCTACCATTATACGCCTGAGGAAAAAGGAGCTAGACTTTATAGCAGCAATATTTTCTATAAGCACCTATTTGCCAAATCAGCTTATACACCCTATTTGCAGCAGGTAAGTCTGGATTATGACCAGAACTACTTGCGTGCGGAAGTAACACAACCTGACTACCTGGGCTTGTTAAAAGTCGAATATCAATACCAACTGGAGGGTATGGATGATGGCTGGTCAGAGTGGAGTGATAATAACCGCATCAACCTGAACTTCCTACCAGAGGGTAAGTACACACTACAGGTTCGCTCACGCGATGTGTTTGGACGGATGCAGACCATTGATCCAATCACACTGGTGGTAGATCCTCCTTACTGGCAGACTACCTGGTTTTACTTTTTAGAGGTGGTCTTTTTTGCCTCGCTGGTGCTGATCTCCACGCGACTGAATCAGGGCAAAGCATCCAACCGATTCCTGACCGAAGGCTTGACGGTGTTGACGATTGTCGTGATCATCGAGACGCTGCAATCTGCTGCAGGTTCGTACATACAATTTGCCACTTCACCATTTATTGATTTCCTCATCAATCTGTGTATTGCACTGGTGATTTTCCCATTGGAGCTGCTCTTGAAAAAGATCATCAAAAGTGGTAAGGTGCCGGTGAAGCTGAAGGGGGTGAAGAACAACGGTGATTAGGTCCAATAGTTATTGCAATCGGTTGTCTTTTTTGTGTCAGCGGTAAATAATTGATAGATGCGGTCATTTTGATGAATCACTGGGAAAAATCCACAGGATTGTATTTGTTTTAGAAAAAATTTCAATTATTCTTGCAAATACCAGCTTTTATAAGTGACGGAATAAGCTATTAATAAGCTTAGTTGTTGACGTCCAACCAAGCCGCCTGATGACTAACCTAACCAAGAGTCCTAACATAAGAACACCGGATCCATTGGCGAGTAACGACGTTATTAGTAAGTTACTGCTTCTATTGATCCTATCTGTTTGTGCGAGTTTTGAAGTTTTCGCACAAGCACCATCCTATGTTTTTGTGAGGAATGCTCCTGCATCAACACGATCAAACCCAGTCATACAAGTCAAATGGTTTTCGGAAGATATTCTGAATCCGGAAGGGTTCAATCTATACAGACGGGAATTAGGGGAGTCCAATTGGACCAGACTCAATTCAGTGCCTTTGACCAAGGGAGTGATGCCTGCAGCTATAAAAGCCGCTGATGAAGAGCTAGACTTTTTAGTAGACGTGGTGAATCAAGCTCCTGAAGACTTGAAGGAAGAATTTCTTTTCATGAATCTGTTGCTGAAGTCTTTTGAGAGTAACCAACTGGCAAACTTTTTAGGCATTTTTTACAATGACACGGGAGTTCGGTATGGAACTTCTTACCAGTATCGTGTTGGGGTGATTCGGGGTGCAGATGAAACGTATCTTACCCCATCCCGATCGATTGAATCCGCAGATTATGGCCCTCTGGCACCAATCGAGGGAATAGAGGTATTTCAGGAAAAGAAGACCATTGTTCTCAATTGGGAACAAAATGAACAGTCCTTCTATGCTGTCAATATCTATGCGGTGGCTGGAACGGGGGATACGCTTTTCCTCAATAAGGAACCTGTTATTTTGAGTATGGTACCTGATAGTACGGGCAATTACGATTATCCTGATCCAATGTTCAAGGCTTCTGGATTTGAAGAACTAGAAACTTATTCCTTTTACCTCAAAGGGGTTGATTATTTTGGAGAACTAACAGAGCCTTCCAAGTCAGTTTCCATACAGTTTGATGACACCACTCCACCACCATTGCCATCTAACGTGCGAGGCAGAGCGGATTCACTTCGTGTAAGACTTATCTGGAATCAGGAAATGGTTCCTGACTTCAAAGGATTTAATATATTCAGATCCACCAAAAGTACGGGTCCTTTTGAAAAGGTGAATAGCAATATTTTAGCCGCAGAAACTCGGGAGTTTCGGGAGAAACTGGAAATTCCGGGACCTTACTACTATGCTGTAGAGGCGGTGGACCATTCCAACAATCAAATCCGGTCGGTGCCTGCATTTGTTGAAGCCCAGGATGTGTTTCCTCCAGCAAAGCCACAAGGACTGACCATAAAAGCGGATACTGGAAAGATGGTTCTGACCTGGAAAATGAACCAGGAGAAGGATTTGTTGGGGTATTATATCTACCGTACAGTAGATAGTGACAACAGGAAAAACTATGTGCTGATGAATGGCGACCCCATTGATACCAATGCATACATTCAGGTATTACCCAAGGTTGTCAAGAATGATTTTTTCTACTACGTAGTTGCAGTAGATACTTCGTTCAATCGGAGCCCAGATTCAGACTTTGCCACGGCGGTTCTGCCAGACGTCACTCCACCGGAGCAGCCGTTTATTGAGAGTGTAGATTACACGGAAGAAGGGATACAACTGACCTGGACTGGAAATGTTGAAACAGATCTGGCTGGCTATCATATCCTGCGAAGTGATAGTACGGGAGGTAGAGGACAACAGGTAAACGTAGATGCTCTTCCTATTTTCTCAACCAGATATCTGGATCGATCGGCTAGCCCGAATCAGGAGTACTTTTATTCGGTAGTAGCATTTGACAAAGCTGGCAATATCTCTTCCAATCTCAACCCAACCCAAGCTTATTGGTACCAAAACTTTGAGGTAACAGAAGAACTAGAACTCAAAATCAAGTCTAAACGCAGAAATAAAACCAATAAGCTGGAATGGGATCCCTTGGAGTCCAACATGGTGAAAGGTTACATCGTGTTTCGTGGACCAAGTGAGCGAGTGGTTAAGCCATTGACAGGAGTACTTCGGGAAAAATTCACTTTTACCGACAAGGTAGAGCGGGATCAGGATTATTTCTATCAGGTAAGGGCCTACACTCAAACGGGTCAGGTGATTGCATCGGATATCATTGAAACCAGAATAAACTAACATGAATCCATTCTATATACATAGCGCATGATCAGGAGAGTAGTTTACATAGCGATATTAAGCTGCTTTTTTACCCAGGCAATGGCTCAGACTCTGCTGTATAATAAAAATACGGAGATTAAAGTAGATGCTAATGCAACGCTTTATGTATCAGGCAACTATGTTGATTCCACAGATGCCTCAACATTGATGGTTTTCCTTCAAGGAGAGTTATTGCTCGGGGGGAATTTCAATAATTATGGGACCACAGCCGTAATCGATAGCTCAGCTGTTACATTGGGTACAGTTCACCTCAACTCATCCTCTCAGATAAACGGAGGTTCCGTGTATTTACCGAATTTAAGAGTATCTGGATCTTCCACAACCACTCTAAATACCAACCTCAGAGTCAATGACTATATTGATCTAACCACGGGTTCAATCAATTTGAACGAGCGAACTATTTCATTTAAAAAAGACAGTACAGATCACCTATTAGGTGAAACTGAATCGACAACTTTTACTGGTGAAGGAATATTGGATTTTCCTATTGCTCAGATTGAGACAAGCAATAACTGGGAGAATATGGGCCTTGGTTTTGATTTAGGAAGTGGTTCTTTAGTAGGTACTAAGATTCGGAGGAGATACCGAGATCAATCCTTCACTGTAGCTGGAAGTGACAACACTTCAGCACGTTATTTTGAGTTCAGTTATGATAATAATGCTACAGATTCTGATACTCTGTACACATTGAATTTCCATTATTTTGATAGTGAAATCCCAGCAGCGCTCTCTGGAGAAAACCTGGCCATTTATGCCAGAATAGACTCTTTAGATAATTCATGGGTGAAGATTGGAGATGATATCTCAACAAGTAATGTGGTTAAGGCGGTTGATGTACCGGTTAACACAACTACACCTTATGTATTCACGCTCGGACGAGCTGTTTGTGAAACAATTCCAACTGATCCACCATCCGTAGTGGGAGGAACGATCAATGAAGACTCCATAGACGTTTGTGAGGCTGGCTCTTTGACACTCACGTCTAATGCCTTTTATTCCGAATGGCGGGATGGTACCGGAACAGTACTTAGCGTTGACTGGGGTGCGAGTGCGTCTAATCAATTGTCCATACCGGATATTGAATTAACGAATAATAATGATGAATACATACTTTATGAACGAACACGTGATGGCTGTGAAAATACCCGAAGGTATATCATTAATGTCATTCCATTGCCGATTCCTAGCTTCAGCGTTGCAAACGAGAATCAAATTTGCAAGGGTGATGTAGTTGATTTTACGAATACCACTGATCTGGTTGAGTCGAACATAACAGTAAACTCCTATCAATGGAACTTTGATGATGCTGCCTCAGGATCGGTTAATACTAGCACTTCAGAGAACCCCTCACATCAATTCAATTCTACTAGAGCTTCAGGTTTTGATGTCACTTTAACAGTGACGAATAATTATGGTTGTGTTGACTCTGTTACGAATAATGTGACTATTCAGACACTTCCCCACGCCTCATTTACGGTGGATGCTGAAGTTTGTGAGGGGACAATGATTAGTACAACTAATGCGAGTACATCAACTCTGTATGACGGAGTGACTGATGGTGATTTATCTTACATATGGGTCTTTAATGATTCTTTAGTAGTCAATGATTCTGCGTTTACGACAGATGCTTCTTACACTTATTATGAGTGGGGTAATAGAGATATCTATTTGCTCGCAACTGAAACAAACTCTACCTGTCAAGACGATACCACCATATCCATCTTTGTGAACCCACTTCCTGATCCGAATTTTAATTTTCAGGTAGATGGAGGGGATATTGATGGACTTACAGATGGCGTCTGTGAGGGAACGGTAATTGACATGGATAACCTTTCAATTATACCTAATGGTACGATTACTGATCATGACTGGAGTTTCGGTAATGGTGAATCCTCTATAGAAATTAACCCGAGTTTGAGCTATTCACCTGCAAACACTTATGATGTGCACTTGACATTAACTTCTGATGAATTGTGTGTTGACGACCTAACCAAATCAATTGTCATCCATCCGGTACCCGATGGAGATCAGCTTTATATATTTGGTGAAGATAATATTGATGAGAATTTGGCCTGCTTGAATGAGGATCTCGAATTCCAAAGTAATGTATCAATCTCATCCGGGTCAATTACTTCTTATTCATGGGTTTTTGGGGACGGTGATACATTAACATCTACTCAGCCAAACCAAATTCATGCCTACTCAGAGGCCCTTAATTATGACATTGAGCTCACGGTCACTTCAGACCAGGGTTGTGTCCATACTGTAGAGAATGACTCCATATTTAGGGTGCTCCCTGATCCGGTAGCCAGTTTCACCTATGATCAGGTTTGTGCCGGGGATACCGTTTGGTTTTATGCCCAGGCACCAGACTTCACCGATAATGTACAGTACAACTGGACCTTTGGGTCGACCGGGTCCTCCACACTTCAGAACCCCTACTATGTGACCACTGATGACGTGACTTCTTATCAAGTAAGCCTTTCCGTATCCATTGATAACGGATGTTCAGATGATACCACGGTAACAGTAGACCTTTATCAAATCCCGGACATACAGGTAGATGATTTTGTGATCTCAGTGGATGGCTCGGTTACTTATAATCCAGTTCAACCGGGTGACTTTCCGCAAGCAAGTGAAGGAAGTTTTCTTTGGGCACGAAATGGTGCGACACTATCGACAACACCTGTCTTGACAACCACGGAAACGGGAAATTACAAACTAAGTGTATCTACAAATGATGGCTCCTGCGAGTTGGAGGATAATTTATTGGTATTAATCGTAGAACCTTCCACGATCCCTACAGAATTGCAGGGTTGTGGGTCACTGTCGATTGATGCTACACCGGACGACTACCCGGAATATGGTACGCTAACTTATTCATGGACAAAGGATGGCATCCCTTATGCCACATCAGCAGAGATAACGCCAACTGTCAGTGGAGAGTTCACAGTAGTGGTTACTTATGCTTACGGTGGAGCAAGTGACTCGTATAGTCATACAATCGATGTGGTGGTGGATCAGCCATTAGTATTGGATTTGGGTGATGATCAGGTTATTTGTGAATCCGAGTCGGTCAGGTTAGAAAGCAACATCTCTGTTGATAGTGCATTCTGGACCAATTCTGCAGGAGATACGGTAAGTACAGCTTCTTTTTATGACGCATCAGATGCTGATACCTACAAACTGGTCGTTTATCAGTCTACCTGTACTGCGGATGCGACAGTAAAGGTTACAACAGTTCCTAAACCGGAGGCTGGCTTTCAAGTTTCCAGCAATGAGATTTGTGTTGGCGAGCCGGTTAACTTAAGTTCCATTGTGCAATCCGCACCTGGTGATGCCATTGAGAGTTTTGATTGGTCGTTTGGAGACGGTACTTCTTCAACACTTCAAAACCCATCGAAAAGCTATTCAAGCTCTGGGACCTACACGATTTCATTAACCGTTGCCTCTTCAGAAGGTTGTTCTGATTCTTACAGCGAGGTGGTTACTGTAAATCCCCTTCCATTTGTGAGTTTTTCAGTAACCAGTACCTGTCAGGGGCAAGAAATAGCGCTGATCAATAATACCACCCTGGCTGATGCTTCTGGCCTTACCTATTACTGGGATTTTGGGGATGGAAAAAACGCTACTGATGTCACTCCCTCTCAGACGTACACCAGCCCAGGAGACTATACCATCACTTTAACGGCTACTTCTGGTAACGGATGTTCAGCTTCAAGTAGTCAGGTAGTGACAATTAGTCCTCGTCCTCAAGGCAATTTTCAGTTGAAAAATGATGTGGATGAAGTCATCACGGCAGCCTGTAGTCAACAGGAGGTGTTTTTCGATAACAATACAATAGATCCAAATGGAGATCCCATAAGCTATTCCTGGGACTTTGGGGATGGAAGTACCAGCACGTTGTCTGACCCTTCGCATACCTATAGTGCATCGGGTACCTACACCATAGTTCTTGAGATGACAACAGTGTCCTCCTGTGTGTATATCCAGGAAAGAACACTCACCATCAATCCTTTAGTGGATGTTGATTTTAGCTTTAGCAATGTCTGCGATGGTGAAGAAGTTTCTTTTGTGAATAACAGTACGATTTCATCAGGTTCCAATATTAGCTATTTGTGGGATTTCGGAGATGGAACCTCTTCTAGTCAGGTGAATCCAGATCATACCTATTCCACTTATGGAGAATACTCCGTTAGCCTAACTGCTGAGTCTAATCGTGGATGCGAAACAGTGCTAACACAAAATGTAGATGTCTATAGGAAACCATCTTTTGACCTGGGAGATTACAAAATTTCAGTTACAGGATCAGCATTACTTGACCCTTCTGATGACCCTTCTGCCTATCTGCCTGTAGGTAGCAGTTACGATTGGAGTAAGGGGAGCTCACTGGCTTCAACCCCAACTTATGAAGCCACAACTTCAGGTGTTTATTCAGTGATGGTTGCAAGCCCTGCTCCCCAAAACTGTATTTTCGAGACAGCTATTCCTGTTTACATTCTTGATCCGAATGAGTTTGGAAATGATTTAACCGCATGTGAAGAGTATCTATTGGACGCAGAACCGCTGAATTATCCAGGGCAGTCAGCCACGGTAAGTTATAAATGGTTCAAGGATGGTATAGATATCGATGTTGCCGATTCAGAATATTTGGTTACAGAATCAGGCTCATACGAAGTAGAAGTTACTTTCACTGTTACAGCAATTGCCGGTAACCCTTCACTGTCATATACGGATCAAATTGATCTAACCATACAAGACGCAGCTGAAGCAGTGGATCTTGGAGATACGGTTACCTTATGCCGAAATGGTTCAATCATCCTCAATAGCAATGTGGTTGCGGATAGCTACCAATGGAAGAATCTTTCAACCAACACAGATCTAGGTACTTCAGCTTCACAAGAGATTACAGAAGTTGGCTATTACCAGTTAGCTATTACTTCAGGATCCTGCAATTCAGTGGGTACTGTAGAAGTTATCGAAGCCTCCACTCCTGTGGCAGGATTTATTGCAGAAAACTCCTATTGTGTGAACTCGACGGTTCACTTTGAGGAGGTTTCTTTTTCTGATGATCCTGAGAATGACATCATTGATTATTCATGGGATTTTGGTGATGGCAGTTCGTCATCCATGCCTGATCCTGATAAGCTATTTGCCACCTCAGGAACCTATGAAATCACACTTACTGTAGAAACTGAAAATGGATGCACGGATAGCTTCAGCAAGGAAATAACGATTCAGGATAATCCTCAACCGGACTTTAATACGAGTAACATTTGTCTTGGTGAGGCAGCCACTTTTACTGATGCCTCTACTTTAGTTGGGAATGCTTCCTATACCTGGAATTTTGGTGACGGAGACTATTCCAATGAAAAGGAGCCAACGCATGTCTATAAAGAGTCGGGGACATATGACGTGTCGCTAATGCTTGAAAATTCTTGTGAAGCAACCTTTACCACTCAAATAGAAGTGTACGAAAACCCAACCATTTTTAATTCTGATGTGCTGACAACTTGTGGGCCATCACTTGATCTGGACGCAGGTATGGGAATGACTTCTTATCGATGGTATGATGCCTCCACCAATTCTACACTTGCTACCAGTCAGACTTATACAGCCAGTTCAAATCAGAGTTTAGGAATTGAAGTAGTGACGGGTGCAGGATGCACTTACTCAGAGGAGGTGGATGTTATTTTGAATTCAACAATTAGTGTTGACCTGGGTGCAGATAGAACCATCTGTGATAGCGAGGTGCTAAATCCTGGAGCTTTTCCTGGAGCTTCGTTTGTGTGGTCAACGGGAGCAACGAGCGCTACTCTTGAAGTCACGTCTTCTGGAACCTACTCCGTTGATATCACGGATCAAAATGGTTGCACCACTTCGGATGAAGTAATCATCACTGTTGCTTCAGCTCCTGTTTTGGAGTTGGGAGAAGATCAAACCATTTGTTTTGGAGAAGAATTAATTCTTGATGCTCAAAATTCAGGAGCGCAATATCTGTGGTCTGATGGATCTACTGCTCAAACCATAAGTATTACGGAATCGGGTGAATACGCTGTGGAGGTTACAAGAGGAAATTGCTCTGTGGTGGATACTATTTCTGTAGTGGTACTTGATGAATTATCAGTGGATTTTGATTACTCCGGATCATGCTCTGGTAGTGCTACACTATTTGAGTATACAGGAAGTGAAACGAATATTAGCTACTTGTGGGAGTTTGATGATGGAAGCCAATCGGTACAAGATTCACCGTCCAAATATTTCAATAGTGGCACTCACAATGTGACATTGACAATCACCGGAGAAGATGGGTGTTCGGCTAGCACAACCAAAGTTGTAGAAGTATCCCCAGTAATAGATCCTGATTTTACCATGACCAATGCATGTGCCAATGCAGACTTGCAGTTTACGAATGCTAGCACTTATTTGGGTACAGATGACTTGACCTTCGATTGGAATTTTGGAGATGGTACTACCAGTACAGAGGAAAACCCTACAAATCAATACGCTTCGCCTGGTGAGTATACCGTTCGTTTGCAAGTGACTAATTCATTTGGGTGCTCTTCAGTCATCACGCAATCGGTAGAAGTACTATCTTCTCCATCAGTTACACTCAATGATGTTGCTTCGTGTGATAATACGGTATTCCTGGATGCTGGCAGTGGAGCTACCAGTTACCGATGGTCAGACCTTAGTACCTCCCAGATATTGGAAGTTACGTCAAGTGGGACCTATGCTGTCGAAGTAACTGCCGCTAATGGGTGTGTTGCATCAGATACTGCTGAGGTGATTTTGTACGAATATGATCAACCAAATCTGGGAGAAGACCTGGAGTCCTGTGGCAGTGTATCACTTGACCCTGCAGCCACCGCAGACTCCTATGAGTGGTCAACTGGTGCAACTACTTCTGCTATCACCACATCTATAAGTGGGACTTATTGGGTAAGAACAATTAGTGCAGACTTATGTCAAAGTACTGATACCATTGAGGTAGTAATCAATTCAGAGCCTGCATTCGATTTGGGGAGCAATCTGGAGATCTGTGCGGGAGATACCATTTCATTAGCTCCTGCAACATCCGAATCTGTTGCAAGCTATGATTGGAACAATGGTTCCAGTGCTTCTTCTTTGGAGGTATTTGAAACTGGTACATATTCCGTTACACTTACCACCATTGAAGGTTGTGAATTCACTGATAGCCTGGAAGTAGAGGTCAAGGACTTACCTGCAAGCCCACTAAATGATGCCTACACCACATGTGAAAGTCAAATTCTTGATGCTCAAAACAGTGGTAGTACTTACGTTTGGTCTACAGGGGCATTGTCCTCATCTATCGAAGTGACCAACTCTGGTACTTACTGGGTTCAAATTACCAATGCCGATGGTTGTGCTCTAATAGATAGTACTGAAGTGACCATCACTCCTACACCTTCTCTCGAATTAGGGTTTGACCAAACGATCTGTACGGATGAAACAATCACTTTAGACGCTGAAAACATAGGAGCAAACTACTTATGGTCAACCGGAGCGACAACTCAAACCATAGAGGTGGATCAGTCTGGTGATTATGGGGTGGAAGTGAGCTATGGTGGATGTAGTGTTAGTGATACTATTTCCATCACGGTACTAGAAGAGTTGTCTATTGATTTCAGCTTTTCTGAAGGCTGTGCTGGAACTGCTACCAGTTTAGAGTACACCGGAACATCGACTCCTCAATCCTACCTGTGGAGTTTTGGAGATGGGACTCAATCAGTTGTTGCTTCACCGAATAAGGTATTCGCGTCATCCGGTAATTATGAAGTCACACTCACAGTCACTACTAGTGCTGGTTGTTCTGCTAGCGTTGTAAAATCCATAGTGGTCTCGCCAAGGATTCAGCCTAATTTCGCATTCAATAATGTTTGTCAAAATGCACAGGTTCAGTTTACCAACGGTACTGTATACACCGGCGATGACGAACTGAGCTATGACTGGTACTTTGGAGATGGTCAAACATCGACGGAGCAAACGCCAAGCCATCAATACTCAGAGGCAGGAACCTATGTGGTAAGGCTGGAGGTGTCAAATGATAACTCTTGCTCAGAATTCATCTCCAAAACATTGATAGTTGGTGCTGCTCCGGTTGTTTCAATTGGGGATTCATTGTCAAGTTGTAATTCCTCAATTGTTCTTAATGCTGGTAATACGGGAAGCACCTTTAGATGGTCTGACAACAGCTCACAACAGACCTTTGAAGTAACCCGAAGTGGAACTTATGCTGTGGAGGTAACAGGTTCAAACGGGTGTACTGCCTCGGACACAGTTTTCGTCGAGCTGTATGAGTATGAAACGCCTGATTTGGGTGCGGATGATGAAGTATGTGGTAACCTCGTATTAGAAGCTGGAGCTGCTGCTGATTCCTATCAATGGTCAACAGGTGAGAATACGGCTTCAATTAATGTATCACAAACAGGTACTTACTGGGTACAGACCATCAGCACCGATCTTTGTATCAGTTATGACACCATTGATGTAATTGTCAATCCGTTGCCAGAGTTTGATCTGGGAGCTGATGCTCAGTTGTGTGAGGGTGATACGTTGGTGCTGACAGCCTCCAGTACCGAGGTAGTAACGTCTTATCTTTGGACTGATGGATCAACGGATTCTGACCTGGAAGTCTATGCTTCAGGCACTTATGGTGCCACTTTATACACAGCAGAAGGTTGTACCTATTCCGATGAGATTGAGGTCACATTTGACGAGTTACCTGAATCCCTTTTGGATGAAAGCTATTTGGGTTGTGACCAGCTGACTTTAGAAGTATCTAGTCCTGGTAGCGCAATCAGATGGTCCAATGGCGATATCAGGCCTTATCTGGAGATTACAGAATCAGGTACCTATTGGGTAGAAATTACCACAAGAAATGGCTGCTCATTTAGAGACTCTGCCTTCGTCGAAATCATTAAAATGACTCCACCTGATCTTGGTACAGACATTGAGTTGTGCTACGATGAGGAAGTCACATTAGATGCAGGTGCGTACGAATCGTATGAATGGAACGGGATAGCTGGAGGAAGATATCTGGATGTTGGAGTTTCTGGTGTTTATCAGTTAATCGTGACCAATGAATATGGATGTACACGTACTGATGAGATAGAAGTGACTATACGGGAGCCTCTAGGATTAGACCTGGAGGATGAGCGCATCGTCTGTGAAGGTTCAGAATTTACGATAGATGCAGGAGTTACTGGTGATGGACTGACCTATGAGTGGGGTTCTGATGCAGGAATAACTGGTACAGAACAATTTATTGATGCAGTGGAACCTGGACTTTATTGGGTGACTGTCACAGACGAGTTCGGATGTAGCCACACTGATGCCATCAATATCACAACCACCACACAGAGTATTGAAGGAAGCTTTTTGATGCCGAGTCAGGTTAGTGTGGGTGAGCGAGTCAATTTTGTTCAATTGACAGAACCAGCTCCAGAGTGGTTCTTTTGGGAATTTGGAGATGGCAGAACGAACGACAAAGTGTTCAATCCAACTTATCGTTACATTCAGCCGGGTACTTATGATGTTCGACTCACTGTAAGCAATGGTATCTGTGAGCATATTCTTACCAAGCAGATAGAGGTTAGAGAGGGTCGAACGGCAGATTTAGGCGATGAGAAAATCCAATTCATTGATTTTGAGAAACTAAGCATTTATCCTAACCCCGCTTCAGAATACGTTACCATAGATTTTGATTTAACAACCACTGCCACAGTTAACCTGCAGGTCTATGATTTCAGCGGTATGAAGGTGGCCCATCACCAATTCGATGAAGAACTTGGTTCTTACCAACTGGATATTTCCACTTTGCCATCGGGAACCTACATCGTGTTGATGCAGGCGGGTTCCAGTATTAAAAAACTCAGGTTTGTCAAAATGAAATGATGGATCGCAAGTTACATATCGCCCTTTCCATCATGGCTATACATGGTATTCTTGTAGCAAACGCTCAGGCAAAAATATGTGCCAATAAATCGTTCCGTAATCAACCAATCGAGCGTCTCCAGGTAGCGAACGATGAAAAGTTATACATTCCGATTGTCGTTCATGTTGTCTATCAAAATGACGAGCAAAACATTTCATCAGATCAAATCAAGAGCCAGATTAAGGTTATCAACGATGATTTCAATGCACAGAATGCCAACTATGGCTCGACAGTGGATGAGTTTTCTGAGATAAAGACGAAAGCAGATATTGCGTTTTATCTGAGTAGTCCCATAGGGTTGGACTTAGATGAAATAGGGGTCATCCGTGTATCTACAGGTCATTCCGCATTTGTCAATCAAGACATTCATTATAGCGAACTAGGTGGAAGTGATGCTATAGAGCCGGAAAGTCACCTGAATATTTGGGTGACTGATTTGGGTGGTGAAGTATATGGGTACAGCCAATCCTATCCTGACTACACTATCGGTGAGTCTGGAATAGTCATCGATTACCAATACTTCGGTACGGTAGGGACTGCTCAATCCCCATATGATGGCGGCAGAACATTAACTCATGAAATTGGCCATTTTCTTGGATTAGCCCATCCCTGGGGAGTTGAGGTCTGTGCAGATGGAGATGGTATTTCGGATACACCGGAGCAAGATGGTCCGATTTACCAGTGCGACCTTGAATGGAATTCTTGTGGGACATTGGCAGCCACACAAAATTTTATGAACCTCGCACCAGACGCTTGCATGACATTCTTTACCGCAGGTCAGGTAAGCTACATGCGATCGGTTTTGCTGTCACAGAAAAGTGACCTGGTGCATGAAAGACCGGTGCTAGGTACCAGGCTCACAAAGCAACCAAGAATATACCCGGTACCTGCAAAAGATCACTTCTTTATCAATGGCAGTAAAAGTGAGTATTCACTCAGAATATGGGACTCTAATGGGATAGAAGTGCCATTCCAAACAGAACGATCGATAGGAAATGAGTTTCGGATAATTCCGACAAAGCGTATTGCCGGATTATACATTGTTCAACTTGAACATGATGGTTTGGTATTTAGAGAAAAAATGATTTTGAAAAACTAATGAAGCAATTGGTAAATCGGGTTGGAGTCTTTTTGTTTTCTGCATTGCTAATTATGCTGACGACTACTGTGATTGCACAGCCCAATGTTTCTTTTTCAACCACACCAACATGCGTTGGAGAGGTAGTTTCATTTAGCAATACATCCAGTGCAAATGGATCACCACTTGCTAGTTACTCATGGGATTTTGGAGATGGCGAAGGTTCTTCTGTGCGCAATCCAGTACATACATTTACTACCCCCGGGACGAAAAATGTCACCTTGACGGTCATAGATGACAATGGTGATCGTGCTGAGGTGACTAATTCCGTTACCATTTACCCAAAGGCTTCCACAGCATTCAACATTACGACCACTGATAGGTGTGTAGGAGTTACTCAATCATTTAGTAACACCAGTTCCATTTCCTCGGGGACCTATTCCTCTAGCTGGACTTTTGGGGACGGAGGTAGTTCAACAGCTAATAATCCAAGTTACACTTACTCCACCCCAGGAACGTATACTGTTACATTGACTACTTCTTCGAACAATTCATGTACCGAAACAGCCTCACGACAAATTACCATTTACCCGGAACCGACTGCTGATTTTACCTTTTCCGGAGACGTATGCCTGGGTGAAGCTATTTCGTTTACCAATAACAGTGCTATCGAATCAGGTAACCTTACCTACAGCTGGGATTTTGATGATTTGTCAACGTCCACTGAGATCAACCCTCAGCACACTTTTAGCACTGTTGGAGCTTACGATGTAGCCCTAACAGTCACTTCTGAAGATGGATCGTGTGAAGATGTCGTCACTAAGACGGTGAATGTATATGCGAAACCATCAGTCAATTTCACCTTCTCAGATATTTGTCTGGATGGGACAGCCACGTTCACGAATACGAGTTCTATTACTGCTGGAACCATGACTTATGACTGGAGCTTTGGAGATGGTAACACATCAACAGCGACTAGCCCAACTCACTCTTTCTCCAATCCAGGTAGTTACACAGTACAGCTGACGGCTACTTCAAATAATGGCTGTATAGAGGTCATTAGCAAGGAGATCAATGTGTATCCATTGCCAGAATCAACTTTTGAATCAGTTGCTGAAGTGTGTCTTGGAGATGCCGTTTCTTTTACCTCCAATGCGACAGTTACTTCTGGAAGTTTATCTCATGCTTGGAATTTTGGCGATGGCAATAATTCTACTGCGACCAATCCAAGTCATACCTTTCTTTCCGCAGGATTGTATACGGTGCAGCTGACAGTTCAGTCTGATTTCAACTGTACAGATTCTTATTCCAAACAAATCAGAGTTTTCCCAGTCAGTGCAGGCGGCAGTGTATCAGGAGCCACTACCCGCTGTGCAGATGACAATGCGGCTTACACCTTGACCCTTTCAGGACATACCGGCGATGTGATACGTTGGGAGCGATCACTAACTGGGACAGATCAGTGGATTAGCATTGATGAGACCAGCACGACGTTGACTTACAGCGATCTACAGGAGACGACCTGGTTTCGAGCGGTTGTAAAAAGTGGAGTTTGTGATGAGGAACCCTCTGCCAGTTCACGAATCCAAATCGACGAATTGAGTGAAGGCGGAGAAATAACCGGAAGTGCAGAAGTCTGCAGCGGCACCAATTCTACGGAGTTGGAGGTGACTGGCTATACTGGTACTATCCTGGACTGGGAGCAGTCAAGCAGTGCGAGTGGCCCCTGGACCAGTGTAGGAGTAACCAATACTACCTATACCGCTACGAACCTAACGGCTACTACCTACTACCGTGCAGAAGTGCAAAATGGTGTTTGTGGCTCAGATTATTCGAGCATAGCTACCGTCACTGTGATACCAGAAACGGTAGGCGGCAGTGTATCAGGAGCCACTACCCGCTGTGCAGATGACAATGCGGCCTACACCTTGACCCTTTCAGGACATACCGGCGATGTGATACGTTGGGAGCGATCACTAACTGGGACAGATCAGTGGATTAGCATTGATGAGACCAGCACGACGTTGACTTACAGCGATCTTCAAGAGACGACCTGGTTTCGAGCGGTTGTAAAAAGTGGAGTTTGTGATGAGGAAGCCTCTGCCAGTTCACGAATCCAAATCGACGAATTGAGTGAAGGCGGAGAAATAACTGGAAGTGCAGAAGTCTGCAGCGGCACCAATTCTACGGAGTTGGAGGTGACTGGCTATACTGGTACTATCCTGGACTGGGAGCAGTCAAGTAGTGCGAGTGGCCCCTGGACCAGTGTAGGAGTAACCAATACTACCTATACTGCTACGAACCTAACGGCTACTACTTACTACCGTGCAGAAGTGCAAAATGGTGTTTGTGGCTCAGATTATTCGAGCATAGCTACCGTCACTGTGATACCAGAAACGGTAGGTGGTAGTGTATCAGGGGCTACGACCCGCTGTGCAGATGACAATGCGGCCTACACCTTGACCCTTTCAGGACATACCGGCGATGTGATACGTTGGGAGCGATCACTAACTGGGACAGATCAGTGGATTAGCATTGATGAGACCAGCACGACGTTGACTTACAGCGATCTACAGGAGACGACCTGGTTTCGAGCGGTTGTAAAAAGTGGAGTTTGTGATGAGGAACCCTCTGCCAGTTCACGAATCCAAATCGACGAATTGAGTGAAGGCGGAGAAATAACCGGAAGTGCAGAAGTCTGCAGAGGCACCAATTCTACGGAGTTGGAGGTGACTGGCTATACTGGTACTATCCTGGACTGGGAGCAGTCAAGCAGTGCGAGTGGCCCCTGGACCAGTGTAGGAGTAACCAATACTACCTATACCGCTACGAACCTAACGGCTACTACCTACTACCGTGCAGAAGTGCAAAATGGTGTTTGTGGCTCAGATTATTCGAGCATAGCTACCGTCACTGTGATACCAGAAACGGTAGGCGGCAGTGTATCAGGAGCCACTACCCGCTGTGCAGATGACAATGCGGCCTACACCTTGACCCTTTCAGGACATACCGGCGATGTGATACGTTGGGAGCGATCACTAACTGGGACAGATCAGTGGATTAGCATTGATGAGACCAGCACGACGTTGACTTACAGCGATCTTCAAGAGACGACCTGGTTTCGAGCGGTTGTAAAAAGTGGAGTTTGTGATGAGGAAGCCTCTGCCAGTTCACGAATCCAAATCGACGAATTGAGTGAAGGCGGAGAAATAACTGGAAGTGCAGAAGTCTGCAGCGGCACCAATTCTACGGAGTTGGAGGTGACTGGCTATACTGGTACTATCCTGGACTGGGAGCAGTCAAGTAGTGCGAGTGGCCCCTGGACCAGTGTAGGAGTAACCAATACTACCTATACTGCTACGAACCTAACGGCTACTACTTACTACCGTGCAGAAGTGCAAAATGGTGTTTGTGGCTCAGATTATTCGAGCGTAGCTACCGTCACTGTGATACCAGAAACGGATGCCGGGATATTATCTGGAAATAGCACCCAGTGCCAGGGGGACAATAATGGTCAAATTAGTTTAACTGGTCATGTCGGTAATATCCAGCGATGGGAGTATTCCTTGACTGGAGAACAGCCTTGGACCCCAATCAATAATACTACTTCTACTTTAGATTACGACAATCTAGACCAGTCGACCTGGTATCGTGTAGTTGTAAAAAGTGGAGTTTGTGATGAACAGATCAGCAATGTGGTTGAAATCACTATTGATACACCCACCGAAGCTGGAAGCATCACTGGGATTGAAGAAGTGTGCTCAGATCTTAATTCTGGCACATTAACCCTTGTGGACTACAATGGTGCAATTGTAAAATGGCAACAGTCTGTAGATCAATCCACATGGACGGATATTTCCAATACCACTGCCCAACAATCATTTAATAACCTTACGTCATCAAGATACTATCGGGTTCAGGTCAAAAATGGCGAGTGTACTCTAGAGACCACCCAGGCACACTTGGTCACAGTCTATTCTCTGCCAAATGTTGCATTTACTGCTGCTGAAGTATGTGAAACAGCTCGAACAAATTTTGTCAATACATCTTCGGTCACTTCTGGTTCTGTCGATGGCTTTGAGTGGAATTTTGCAGATGGAGAGTCATCGACCTTGGCTAATCCCACACATATTTATGATTCTTATGGTACCTATGCTGTCAAATTAATTGTGGAATCCACCAAAGGCTGCATTGATTCGCTAACAAGAGATGTGACAGTGAATCCAAATCCAGCTGCTGACTTCAGCCAAGACAATGTTTGCCTTGAGGAGGGCATGGACTTTTCTGACTTGTCCACAGTGGCTTTGGGAAGTATTACCACCTACAGCTGGGACATGGGCGATGGTAATACTCAGTCAGATGCTGATTTTTCTTATGTATATGATGATTATGGCTCATTCGATGTAACACTGGAAGTAGAAACGAACAAGGGGTGTACCAATGAAGTAACCAGGCAAATAGAGATATATCCTCTTCCAAATACATCATTCAGTGGAACTGACGTTTGTTTGGGAGAGTCCACAAGTTTTGCCAATAATTCCTCCATTGTCGACGGATCAATTACCTACACTTGGGATTTTGGAGATGGAAACACTGCTATTGCTATCAACCCTACCCACCAATATGATGCCGCGGGTACTTATAATGTCAATTTGGTTGCTACAAGTGCTAAAGGTTGTGATACAGACACCACAGTCACTGTACAGGTATTTGAACAGCCTACGGCAGATTTTACATTCGAAAATATTTGCCTTAATGAAGTGGCAGCTTTTACCAATACTTCTACGGGATCGGAGCTAAGCTATACCTGGGCATTTGGTGATGGAACGAGTTCCACTGAGCAAAGCCCAACACACTCATACGAAGGCCCTGGCTTGTATCAGGTAGAACTATCTATTGAGAATCCTAATGGATGTAACAGCTTCAAACGTCAGGTGATTCGGGTGTCTCCAATGCCTGTAGTTAGCTTTGAGATGAGGGATGTTTGTTTAGAGGAAACGGTTAACTATTCCAACTACAGCACCATAACTTCTGGCTCTATGACCTATGAATGGTCATTTGGTGATGGTAATGCTTCGACAGTAATGGAACCATCCCATTCGTATCAAAATGATGGTACTTATCTCGTATCACTCACGGCAAGTTCAAATTATGGATGTGTTGTAGAAGAATCGAAGAATGTAACAGTGCATCCTTTGCCTGAACCGGATTTCATGGCAGAATCTGTTTGTGATGGTGCATTGACTTATTTTCAAGACGAAAGCGCAATCAACACGGGGACCATATCAGAATACCTGTGGGATTTTGGGGATCAAACCAATTCGATTTTAGCTAACCCTCAAAAACAGTACCTGAACCCAGGCACTTATGAGGTAACTCTCAGACTTACCTCAGATCAAAACTGCAAAGCTGACACAGCAAAAGAAGTGGTTGTCCATGACTTCCCAATTGCGAATTTCTCTGTTGAGAATGTGTGCTTTGGCTTTGCGATTCAGCCAGAAAACCAATCAGAAATAGCCTCAGGTACCATGACCTATTTATGGGATTTTGGAGATGGCAATACGGCTACATCCAGAAACCCATCTCACCTATATCAAGAGCCTGGCATCTATGAGGTCACGCTCACTGCCACATCTGGCAATAATTGTGCTGATGTCATTACCCGCGAGGTAGAAATGTACCCAATCCCTGAAGTCAGTGCTGGTCAAGATACTTCTGTGAGTAAGGGGTATTCCGTGCAACTGCAGGCCGAAGGTGGTGTGAGGTATAGCTGGTTTCCTCTAGATGGATTGAATAACTCAAATGTCAGCAACCCAATTGCTACACCGCTATCGTCTACGAATTACGAAGTGACCGTTACCAACGAATTTGGTTGCCGAAACAAAGATACGGTGTTTGTAAATGTGATGGAGGACTTCAGATTGGTCGCAAATAATGTATTCACACCAGATGACAATGGTCAGAATGATACCTGGGTCATTCAGAATGTGGAAACCTTCGGAGATGTAAATGTCAGAGTATATGACCGATATGGCGCTCTGGTATACCAGTCAAAAGCCTATCAAAATGATTGGAGTGGAACCTACGGAAATGATATACTGCCTGATGGTACTTATTTCTACGTCATCACATTCTCCGAGTCGGATCAAAAATACAATGGAGCTTTGACCATCATAAGAAACAGATAGCATGAGTGGACAAAAGAAACATATTGCATCAATTATTAGAGGGACTTTGATTGTACTTTTCATTACAGTGACCGTCTCACTAAGAGCTCAGCAGACATCTTTGTATGCTCACTATTATCTCAACCCCTACCTCTACAACCCAGCTATGGCCGGTTATGGAGATCAGTCTTCGGCCTATTTCCTATATCGACGACAATGGGCTGGAGTAGATGGTGCTCCAGAAACACAGGTTTTTACTCTGGATGGCAACCTGAAAAATCATCCGGTAGGCTTAGGAGTTACATTTATGAATGATGTGACCAATATCTTGGGTAGGACTGGTGGAGCCATTACAGGTTCCTATGAAGCTGGAATTACCTCCACACAGAGCCTCCGGTTCGGGCTGAGTTTTCAGGCCTTACGCAACAGAGTATTCTTTGATCGAATTAGAGCGGAGGACGTTTCTGATCCAAACTTGCTTCAGAATGTGGACTCCAAGACTATTTTTGAGGGTAGCGTCGGGGTTTCATATAATGTCAAAAATTTAAGAATTGGTTTTTCTGGTGAACAACTCTTTCAAAACACATTCAAGCACGACGAACAAGCAGCTTTCAGGTCTTTGAATTATACGCTGGTTCGTCACTTTTACACTGCTGCAGAATATTTATTTGAAATTAATGACAAGGTCACCATCAAGCCTCAGCTATTTGTTAGGACAGTTCAGGGCTTGCGTTCTCAATTTGATGGATACGTTCAGGTGACCTATCGGGATTTTGTCTGGGCCAATCTTATCTATAGACATGATATTGGTGGAGGTGCTTCATTCGGATTCAAACTGGATGACCAGTATGTTGTCAGTTATGCCTATGAGTTTCCAACATCTGATCTGAATATTATCGGCAGTTCTACCCATGAATTCGTATTGGGTATCAAAATTCATCGACCTCATCAGTCCAAAACCATTACGACTGCAGAAGGGCGTGAGCTCATCGAAAATACGGCCCATCAGGAGAAAATCGATGCACTCGTCCAGCACAACGAGCACGTCAGTGGCAAGCTAAACCGGACAGAGCGACAAATTGAAACTCAAAACCAGGAGCTCGATCGCCTCCGAGAAGTAGTGGAGAGTTACCAAAAAGAGTTGAATCAGGCTATACAAAAACTGGAAGCCAGTGCTGCAGATACCACTTCAAAGGCTAGTAGTTTTTATGTGGTAGTAGGAGCATTGAGAGAATTTGATAATGCAAAGGCGTTTCAGAGAATTCTCAAAAGAGAAGCAGACCTGGACACCCGTGTAATCCAAAATGCTGGAAAAACGTGGTATTTCATTTACTCTCATGATACGGACTCTGTCAGTGAAGCCCTGAAGCAATTGGATAAGATTAAATCCGGACCCGCAATGCCTTACATCATAGAGCAACCCTGGATTTATAAGAAGGAAGAATGAGCGGTATTATCTTACGATATCGCCTCTTAGCCTCTTGCCTGTTTGTATGGGTAGCAAGTGTATCGCTTCATGCCCAGGATATTGAGAGTATTCAGAAGGAGGATCTCTTCAAATACAGTGGTGGTATTTCAGTAACTAATACTTTTTACCACTCTGTTGGGACGCCTAGCCAGAGAGATCCCTATTTCTGGCAGTTGAATGCCAACCTAAACCTTTCATTTCTGGATATTATTAATGCTCCGTTTTCGTTGACAATCTCCCAGCAGAATAAAAACTTTTCTCAACCCCAGCCTTTCAACCGATTTGGGATCAGCCCTACTTACAAAGGCCTCACGCTGCACCTTGGTCATCGGTCCATAACCTTTTCAGACTACACGTTGGCCGGTAATCTGTTTTTTGGAGTGGGACTGGAATATAAACCCGACCATCATCCACTAAGGGTGAGTGCCATGTATGGGCGCTTCGCTAAGCCGGTGGAAAAATTTTCTCAACAAGGACAGGTCTTTGCACAACCAACATATCGCAGAATTGGATTTGGTGCAAAAGTAGGGTTTGAGACCCGGGAGCACAATGCCGCCGTGATGTTCTTCAAAGCCGCCGATGATATCAATTCCATCACCTTGTCTGACTCTCTGTCAACAGAAACCACACCTACTCCCGAGGAGAACCTGGTGCTGGGTGTTGAAGCCGGATTCAAACTGTTTGACCGATTCAAGATTGAAGGGGAGTATGCTTATAGCCTTTTCACCAGAGACACTCGGATACCGGAGCTATTTATCAACGATTATTCTTTTATCAACAACCTTGCGGGACTCTATACACCCAACGCTTCATCGGTTTTCACCAATGCTTTCAAAACAGATTTGGTCTATTCGGGCATGCAGTTTCAAGCCAATCTACGCTATCGACGAGTAGATCCCGGATATACTACTCACGGGTCGTCATTCCTGAACAACGATATGGAAGACATTACCCTGGGGGTTTCATTGCCCTTGTTTAGAAATAAGTTAAATCTGAATCTTAGCGGAGGGTTACAGCACAACAATCTGGAGAACCAAAATGCGGCAAGAGTCCAGCGTTTTATCTTCAGCAGTTCGGCAAATATTTCAGCCACCGAACAATTGAACATTGGATTGAATTTTTCCAACTTCAGTACGAGTACACGCCAGGTGCTGATCCGAACAGATATCCTGTCAGATACTTTGGAGTTTTTTCAGGTGACAAAATCAGCCATGGTTTCTGTTAACTATCAGCTGAGTAAAAAGAGTCGAAAGGCACTTTTCCTTACCACAAATTTTCAGGATGCCAGTGATAATCAGGGCAATGCGTCCAATTTCCAAAGTGCCAATGCTGGTTACTCCTTTTCGGTTGGCAAGCAAATCCAGTTCAACACATCCATGTCTTTCAATCAGTCTGAGTCCAGCGGATTTACCAACATGACTTACGGACCGGTAATTGGAGCATCCAGACCTTTTTTCCAAAACAAAGTTCGAAGCAACTTGTCCTTGAGCTTTTTAAATAGCCACTTGAATGGATCACTGGAAAGCAATATCAACAACCTCCGTTGGTCAGCTAGTTATCAGCCTGGCAAGCGTCACAATATCTCATTAAATACTTTTTACATCTACAAAGTATCGAAAGGCGAGGATGGCAACACCATTCAGGAATTTCGAGCCACTTTGAATTACAGTTTTAGAATCTAATTACTATGAAAAACCTAACCACAATTCTTTTATGCGGTCTTGTTCACTTTTCATCTTTTGCTCAGGTGCAAACGCCTGACTGGGATGTCAACTTACCTAGCAAAGTCAAGTGGTTACAGGTTAATGACTGGGGAGTGTTGATTGCTGCATGTGATAATGGCATGTATGGTATAGACCCAAGAGATGGTTCGAAAATATGGGAAAATGCCTCCCTGACGAATATCAATGAAGATTTTTATAACAGTATTGAGGGTACTCCCTTGGTACTTATCGCCGATAAGGGATCTGATGCTAAAACAGTGGTGATCAATGGTTTGACAGGAGAAGTCATTTTTGATTCTTCAAAAGAGGGATTTGAAAAAATAGTCAACAGACAAATACTTCCTGAAATTGAAGGGCTACTGGTCGCTTTTAAGGATGCCAATGGTGATGGGATTGCCTTGTACAATTATGTGGATGGCACACAGAAGTGGGTAACATCTGTGGAGAAATCCAAATCAAATTTGGTCCAACCCGAGCCTTTTTTGGATGTAAATAAGAATATAGTATTCGCCAATGGATCCTACTTGTACAGTATCAATGCCACTAGCGGTGAAATCCTCTGGACGTTTGAGACAAAAAAGGATTTCATCGATGTATTTGCTGATCCTGAAGGAACCAAAGTGTTTGCCGTGAGTGGAGCACCTTCCGATCGCTTTCGCAATACCAATTCCGAGTCGTCATTAACAATCAGTGGCGGAACGGGTAAGTTCATCATCGATTGCCTAAACCTGGGTACGGGAGGTCAGGAATGGAAAAAGCCGATCGAATATGCTCGCTCTAAATACAGTGGCGTGGCTTTGGGTCTTGAAGATTTCTTTTTACTGCACACCCTTAGTGCCAATCAGTATAGCTATGACAGCCCTGATCCACTCTGGAAAAAAGAGAAACTAGGTACTGGTGGGGATGCCATCGGTGGCATCTTCGAGTCTGAAGAAGGAATGATCTACTTTAGTCCTGATGGTGCGGGAAGGACCTATGCCTATTTCGTAAATGATGAGGGGGATCAACTTTGGAAGAAGAAAAGTATCATCAATGGAGAGTTAATGGTGCTGGAAGATCTTGGTGATGCCTTTTTCTATATCTCTACAGGAGAGGCCAATATCCTCGATAAAGAAGATGGCCAACAGCTCTGGGAAAAGGACAAGTATCTGTCCTCCAACTATCCGGTTGATTTCATTCAAAAATCGGATAATAGTTACGTGGTGTACATTGGAGGGAAGCTCATCAATGTAGATCTGAATGCACGTGATTGGTCTGAGATTGCTTCTGGTTTTGGTTTTAATGGGGAAGTGCCCTCTGGGCTGCAAATCATAGATGAAGGATATGTGATTACCGGCAATCAGAATGTAATGCTGATCGATCCGAATGGGCAAGAAGTGTATCACAAGTTCTATCCAGAGCCCGAGCAGAGCTTTGCAGCTAAGCTGGCATTAGGATCACTAGGAGTAGCTACTGCTGTTGGCTCTATGGCTTATGGCATGTCCTCAGCTGCTTATGGGCTGTCTGGAGCACTTCAGCAGAATGAAGCATACACCAAAAAAGCACAGCAACAGGCAGCGATCTCTAGCTTTACAGCCGATCTTTCAGGAGGTTTTGGTGCGCTGGTCAATCTACGATTTGGAACTGATGTAGGTACTCAAGATTACAAATTGATTCTGACTAAAAAAGATAAGGCCATAGGTTTTGTGAAAGTTGGCTTGAGTGATGGAAAAGAGAAGAGCACCATTGTGACAGAGGATCGTACGCCAACATTTGTGATCGATCATTGGGACGGTAAACTGTATTTAAAATCGGGTAATACTCGCGTCGCTTCCTACAAACTATGATGCAATCTAACGGGTAATGATGGCCAACTGGAAACATATTATTGACTTAACCGGAATGCTCAGGAAAACCCTGATGCTATTCTTTATATTCCTTAGCACCATTCTGCATGCGCAAGTTGATGTCTATCCAGCTAGCGTAATGCCAATGGTGAGTGAGCCAGCCTCTGTATATCTAAGTGATTATATTGAAACCGGTAGTGAGCGGTTTACTGCCAATGTTTTATTCCATGACTTCAATGAGTCCTCCTGGACATTCAAGCTCAAAATGACCATTCAGAGTCCGGATGTAAGCCTGGTGACCAAACCGACATTTACCCCATCCACCCCGATTACCGTGATGCCCGGAGAGCCAGTTCGTCTTTCTGGAGCAGATTGGATCGAATACTTCACCTTCTCTAATCTCAATATTGGTGGAGATGTGCAGTCGATTGTGAATAGTGGACGATTACCAGAGGGGTACTATTCCTTCTGCCTTCAAGTTCTGGATTATGAAACCGGAGATCCTTTATCAGAAGAGATTTGTGCACGGATCTATATCAAACTCCAGGATCCGCCACTAGTGGTCAACCCAACTTGCAATACCATTATTAATCCAGTTACCCAGGTACAATTTCCCATTACCTGGCAGTTGTTCAACACCATTAATCCGAATGGATCCACTCCGGAGTTTCAGGTAACCATTTGGGAGTTGCTGGAGGCAGATGCTGACCCATTAAGTGCCGTGCAGAATGGACAGGCACTTCAGGTATTTCAGTCTGATATACTGACCAACACCACTCTCAATTATGGTCCTTCTCAGCCGTTACTTGATATTGGAAAAACCTATATCTATCGGATTCAGGCAGTAGACCAAAATGGGCGATCCTATTATAAAAACAATGGCTATAGCCAATACTGTTACTTCCATTATGGTTATCCGGTAGGAGGAAGTATAACCATCCGATATCCTGACTATGACGCTGGATTTAGGCGGGGGATGACTCCACGGGTTTCCTGGTCCAGGCCTAGTAACTGGATCCGAAATTACTCCATTAGCTACGAGCTACTGGTGAAGGAAATGCAGGATGCCCAGCAACCTGAAGATGCCATCATAGTCAATGATACCTGGCATTATCGGAAAACAGGTGAAATCATGTCCTCTGGAGATCAGGGAGCCTATCTGGACTCATTGGACATAGAGCAAAAATATGTCTGGCAGGTAAAAGCTTATGCTAGCGAAGTGGAGGTAGCGGCCAGTGAAGTATCCACATTCTTTGGTCCGGCATTGGTGGAGGAATTTTATGCTGGCAATTCAAAAATCATCGTAGACTACATTTCCAATAAGGATTTGAACTCCTTGTCTGGAGGTGGACGAGTGATGCTGTCTGACAGTCAGCAGGACTGGAACGAAATAGAATTTAAGGACTTGCAGGTGAGTGAACAATCCGGTATGTACTTCCTGGAAAGCGGTACAATCACCGGTAGTATTGAGCAGCGGACTTACAAACTACAAGCGCAACTGGAAGACAATGGACCCGCAGAATTCAAGTATGATCAGTTCAGGCTGGATAAAAATGGCATAGAGATCAACGGGTTCTTCGAATGGGATGTTCCATTTGCTGTAGAAGAAGGCAGCCCCACTACACTGACTAGCCAACCCAAATGGCTATCCTTTAATAAATACCGCGTATTCGGCAATGCCAACATGGACGAGCTTTCCTATGAATTGTTCGATCCAAGTGGCTTTACGCTGGAAATCTCCAATACCAGTAAAGTTTTTATCAACCAGGGAAAATTCGAATTTTCTTTAAACGGAAGTATGGTTGCTCCCGAGGAGGTATTATCAGTAAGTCGAGGTGAGGCAGCGTGGGCATTTAGTGATGCCAATCAATTGGGCCTCATTCAGACCCTTCGTACCCAGCCTATCCTGGCTTTTGCTAATGCCGGTATTGAGATCCATCCCACTGAGAGCATCATTGATTTGTCTGACAATGAATCACCTGGCAAGAAATCTGGCGAACCGCTTTGGAAAGGGATCTATTTAAATGAATTAAAAGTCAAACTGCCAAATGGATTTGATGAGGATGATCAGTTGTCGGTAGACCAAACGATCGAATCAGTAGTAACTCACAATCAATCTCAGACCACCAGGAGCTGGATCGGAGTACAAGGTCTGAATTTTGAAGCGGATATGGATTTATCCGGCTCTGAAGCTTATTTCAATACTTTTCCAGCAGAATACACCAGACTCAACCTGGCCATTACCAATGGTTATGTGAGTGATGCCAGTACACTGGAGGGCAACTTGCTAATTCCTTTTGTGGATGATGCTACACCCTTTGATTTTGAAACACAGATGTATGACCAGGGCTTCCGGCCAGGTACTATTGCCAACCTCACTGGAACCTCTTTTACCCACAATGCTGATGGTGGTGACCTGAAGCTGAATGTATCCATTCTTAAGTCGGAGATTGTTGACAAAGAAAGCATCCGTATGACTATGGATCTGGAGTGGCCGTCTTTGGATATTTCCTTTAAGGCTGTTCCCAATTTCATGGTTTGGGGAAATTATTCTGTTGGTTTTTTCACGCCTGAGGGAATTGTAGCCCTTGCTAATCAGATCACAACCAACTTCCGTGATTATCCGGTAACCATCGATGCACTGAGTGCCGGACGAAACAAGGATCAATACGGCATTGCTATTTCCGGTAAGGTGGTCATGGGTGAAGATGTCAGTGGCGATGAAGGAGCTCCAGCGTTTAATCTGTACAGCCTGGTGCAAAATGGAGCACTTGACACGGATTATGAACCGGCCAAAGTTCAGGGAGCAATTGACCTGGGAGCAGCACAGACCAACCTGGATCAGGTAGAAGAAGAACTTGCAGCATTGGAGGAAGACCTCAATGCCAAGCTGGAACAAGAAAGAGTAGCTTTGGAAAGTAGTACCGCAGATGCTTTGTCAGCAGCTGCATCCAACCTGGGAGGTCAAGCCCATGAAGCCAGCGAACTTTTTGACGATCCTGAGACTGCCGACGAACCTGAGTCTTTTGGAAATATCAAAGAAGAGCTCATTGCTTACTTGTCCACCCTGAAAGAGTTTTTGCCACTCATGATTACTGATGATGCGCAGAAGCTGGCTACGCAAGAGCAACAAGTACAGCGACTGATTGACGAGCTGGGCAAGATGGATGATGACACCAATGACATGCAGGATGTCATTGCCCAGCTTAAAAAGTTTGGGGAGGACTTTGCTGTGGACTATGTAGCCTCTCTTGGAGATGGGTTCCTCAATAAAGTAGACAGCATCACCAATAAAATCAATGGTGACATTACCCGAAAATTTGATGATTTAAATGGGGAGGTAGAGCGCCAGGTGGATAATGTCATCGGCCAGGTCATCGATCGGGCTGCCAATCAGGTGATCAATGCACTTGCTGACAAGGCTCCCAATATGGCTGAGATCGTGGCGCCAATTGCGGCTAGCACCAAACGTGCCATCGTCATGGAGATCACCGGAGCTGTAGCCAATTCCACTTACGACAATGTTGTCTTCCCGGTCACCAGCTTTATTACTACCAGTATTCAGGAAAGAGCTCATCGTCTGGTCAGAGAGACTGCTAAGACCGCCGTGATGGGCGCAATGGGCCAGGAAGGGAATCCTTCACAGGTCATGGACGAGCTGGTAGGAAACCTTGGGGGTGAGCTAAGGTCGCTTGGGGATGAAGTAGTGTCCAAGGTGAATCTGGAAAAGGCTCTGGAAACGATCAGGAGTCTCGGGACAGACGCGATCAATAACATTGAGCCCAAAAGAATCACCGATCGAATCATGGCTGGAGCTCTGGAGGCCATAGCTGGGGCTGTGGCCAATGCTGCGGCGGAAAAACTTGGAGAACTAGCCAATAATGCACTGGGTGATGAGATTGGGATCGAAGTACCGGTGGATTTTGGTGTGGCAGGAATTAAAGCTCTGGCTAAAGGGAATCCAAAAGAATTACTGTTTGATCCGATACCTATCAAAGTGCGGTCACCTGCACTGGATATCAATGGGCTGATCCACTTCATGAAGGATCACCCGATCTATGGTGATGGTTTTGCAGGCGACGTAGTGGCTCTAGTCAAAAAGCCCAATACGTTTGAAATAACACTTACTTACATCAATGGTCGCAAAGAAGGACTGAGTTTCTGGATGGCTGAAGTAGGAGGTGCTGCTGCGTCCACACCTTCTGGTAAAGACGAACCCAAATCTGATGTGTCCAATGTCGGTGGCGAAATGGCAGAAACCAATGCAGAGCCACCAAAAGGGTTGAAAATAGGTCCGTTGGAAATCATGGCCATCCGAGGACGTGTATACCACCACATGTCGGCTGAGGGATTGGGCAAACTCACTCCAGATGCTAACCTCAACTACGGAGCGTACCTACACCTGATCATGTTTGGCCCTAAGCAGGGTACGAAGATGCGCCTTGAAGTGGATGCAGCCATGAGCACATTTGCCACTGGAGATTACACTTGGAATTTTGATGGCAATGCACAATTTGTCAGTACCAATCCGAAGGTGAACGGCATTGACGAAAATGCCGTGGTGAAAGCGGAGCTATCGCTAAGCTACAATTCGGCGGAAAAACACTTTTTTGGATTTGCGTCAGCTGAGGTGAAAAAGACTGGTGCGCTCTGTGCCAGTGGTAGCTTGCTCATAGATGTGAAACCAGGAGCCTGGCGGATTGCCATTGGTAGTAAAGAAGAGAAGATCAGGTTTATCATTGGGTGTGCCGGATTTGGACCGACGGGTTGGCTGGATATCAATCAAAGCACCGCTTTCCTTGGTCTTGGTCTTGAGTTTTCCTTCTACACCAGTATCAACCTTGATGTAGGAATCGCTGCAGTCGGACTGATTATCGATGCAGGAGCTGCCGCTGGTATTCAGGCATTGGTGCAGCACAATCCGGAGTTCATGATCATGGAAGCAGGCGTCTGGCTGGAGCTATGGGCCAACATCATCCTATCCTACAAGACACCAATCAAGAAAGGTACGGTCAACCTGGCGGAGATCTATGTGGCTGCTGATGCGCTGATGCGATTTAACCCGCCACCAACCATTCTCTATGGTCAGGTAAAAGGAAAAGTAAAAGTGTTGTTCCTGAACTTTGGATTTGATAAGAAATTTGAAATGAATATGTAGTTATGAAAAGAACGTTTGCCATACTATTCATCCTTGTGGGATTGTCCTTACAAATTTCGGCTCAATCCTTCGAGCGTGCTTATCTGAAGAACGTGGAGGAATCCCGTGAGCAAGCTGCTGGGAGTGTGAACCTGTCCATTCCCTATGATTTGCTGAGAGCGCAGCGTGACGTTACCAGAGCATTGCAAGTCATCGATCAGACACTATCTGATACTTTGATGCCCATTCGTAAACTGGGCTATCAGTCGTTGGATGTGTTGCATGGAGTGGCTACAGAGACGCTGGAACACCAGCAGATCGCTGGGGTGCAGTTTAAAGGACTGGACGATGCATCTGCCGAGATCCGTACCATCACGTTGGACAACCTTAGTGAGTTAGATCCACAATACTACACCACACCTCAGCGACAAGCCTTAACCAATCGGCTAGGTCAGCAATCAGGAAATGTAGAAGTGTTGCTGGAAGTGGTGGGTAAGCTCCAGGAACCAGCTGCAATCGAATCCATCAGACCCTATGCTCAGGCAGGAAACAGTCCCACGGTGCGGTGGAAGGCCTACCTGGCGATGGCCAGACTAGGTGATCAGGCGGCAGTCGCAACGATACTTGGTAAAATGGAAAACCTGGAGGTCAACACCGATGTGGTATATGACATTGTACCGGGTATTATTTATACGCAGCAGAAAGCACTTTATGACTGGCTCGTCAACGAGCTCAACAGTGAGCAGCGGAATTGCCTGCCTGCAGACCCCGATCAGACCAGACCCATCAACTGTGCGTACCGAATCCTGGAATATATCGCGCCGCAGATTGCCGAGTTTCCACTTGCCGTCAGCGAGAGTGGAGACCTGGAGACCAGAAATTACCGACAGGCCTTACAAACCGCGCGTGACTGGTTTGACGCCAATCCTGATTATGAGATTTCCACTAACCAATGAGCCAAGTGACCAGACTTAAATACGTTCTCTTTCTTGCTTTACTGGCAGTGGCTTCCATAGGATGGACCCAGGAAGACGACACCTATGACGGTGGTACTATGAATGAGGTGGTGATCTCTGAGGATCAAGCTCGCAATCTGATGAGGCAGTTGCTGGATGTGGATGCGCTCCTGCATTCCATTGGTGCCCGAACCATCGCCAACGACGACCGACTGGTGGCTTTTGTGGACGGCTTCATGGAGCGCAATGGCATAGGCGTACTCACCATCAGCTATGTGGACAGTGAAGAACTGTGGCCCAGAATACTGAAGAAAGGAAGCCTGAAGAAGATCGAAAAAGCACCGGACAACACACTGGTAGCGGGTATCCTCTTCTTTCCGGAAAGAGATGCAGCAGGTAAACTCACGGGTTACACCGCCAAACTGGTACTGGAAGGAAAAACCAATGAAGTCTATGAGCTGCTGAATATCTCTTCAGAAGATCTGCAAACAATCGCCGATGAGACCAGTACAGAACAGATAGGCGATGCTAGCTATGCCAAACCCAAAGAAGCGCAAAGCAAGGTAGTAGATGCCATGATCGCTGCCTTGCAAAAGGTAGAACAGCAGGCAGACCCTGAAGCCCAAAAAGGCAGCCTGGTTACCTTCCGTGCGGATAGCCAGCAAGATTATGGCTTTGACTTGCAAACCTATGACCAACTGAAGGCGGATTACCCAACGATAGTAGTAGGTGGTCAGTCGTACCCTACCGCCTGGAAATCACTGAAGACGACCGGTTCTGATCAGGTAATAGCACTTGACAGCTCCGGTCAGGAAGTGAGCTTCGAACTGGACGGCATCCCGGTCACAGGCGCATTGTCTGACGGAAAGTACAGCCTCAGCTTACACAGAAGCACTGAGGGTGAAGGCGAGCTACTGGCCAAAGTAGGTGAAACGACGGTCGGCAAACTCAACACGGTCACTTACAGCATTTCCACCATCGACCTGAAGGTGGTGCCGGTGAATGGAGCAGGTAGCGGCATCACTGCCGTAGACTTGAAGCAAACCCTCAATGCGATTTATGCACCTGCAGTAGCAGAGTGGAATGTAGAAGTACTCCCGAACCAGAACCTGGGCAATGCCTGGGATCCAGAAGGAGATGGTCTGGATGATGGGGAAACGGGCACGTTTACCAACTACACCGATGAGATGAACGACCTGATCAAGGAGTTCAAACGGCAGAACGATCGGGACAAGAATGCCTACTACATCTTTCTGGTGGACAAAGCAGAGAACTCCAGCAAGCTGGGCTACATGCCACGCAAAAAGCAGTGGGGCTTTGTCTTCACCAATGGCCAGAGCACGGAGGCACTGAAAAAGACCATCGCCCACGAACTCGGCCATGGCGTGTACCGACTGGAGCATCCGTTCGCAGAGAAAGGCCTGCCCAAAGGCCAGACAGACAACCTGATGGACTACTCCAGCGGCAGGGAGCTTTACAAGTACCAGTGGGACTATGTCCACGATCCAGCTAGTGTGGTGACCTTGTTTGATGATGAGGAAGAAGGGGCGATGACCTCCCAAACCTTGTTTGTAGACTACCTGGGGCACAAAGACGTATTTGTCCACCCGGATATGTTTACAGGTGATGATGTTGTGTTGCTTTCCCCTGCTGGAAAACCGATCCAATTGCCAAAGACCATTATTCCATCCTTTACTGGTTTGGTTAAAAACAAAGACGGGACTGTGTATGACCTAGGAATTCCTAGAGGTGTATTGCTGGCATTCAAAGATGGAGATAAGACCTATATTTCTAATTTTTCCCAGGTAGATGGCCAGTATGTATTCAATGGTTACAAACTCTACGGGAGCGATCCTGCAAGTTTTAAAGTAACCGATGCGCCAGCTCGAACTGAAAGCATGGTGGTGATTGGGGCAGAAGATGAATACTGTTTTTTGGGTATTCATTCCGGCTATTACACACATGCCAACTACAGTTCTCAGGAAGGGGACTATCAAGCGGCCGGTCCGGTACTAACCAGTAGCTCCATTTCATTGAGAGACCAATCCACCCAGGGCTGGATCCGTATAGATGAAGGCTGTACACGGGATATAGAGCTGGCCACATTAGAGCCAAGTTACATGGACATCCTGAAAAATGGGTTCGTTGTGGTTAATCCGGACGATCCGAATGGGATGATGTTTAGCTACACCAAAGAAGTAGAAGGCTATGAAGCAGGAGACGCAACCGGGTACATCTACAGGACATTAGATGATCAGGGAAATGACATCTATTTTAAGTGGACAGGTCAGGTTTGGGAACGGTTTGAGCTCAGTGAAGATAATCAACTGGATATTCCGCCTAACCTGTTGACCCTGGCAGAGATTTGGGAAGCTGTAAAAAATGACCCGATCCACTCTACTCTGGATCTGGCCGGATTTATTCCTGTAATAGGTATGGGTGCTGATGGGCTTAATGCCGTCATTTATCTGGTGGAAGGAGATCAGATGGCAGCCTTGTTATCATCAGCGGCGATTATTTCCAGTGGACTGGTAGTGGGAGCCAAACTGGGGGTTAGGATCGTTAAGAACACCCGAAGGATAGAGGCCATTTTTGCGATATCCGATGATTATGCGGCCGGTATGGAAGCTTTGTTGAAACGGGTAGAATCTGCTTATGGCATGAGTGAAGACTGGATGCGCTGGCAGTCTAACCTGTTGGAGTTGGCAGAGAAATATGGGGATGATGGCATGGATGTCTTGCTGAGTTTGTCCAGAACGATGGACAATGATGTGGACTTCCTTAAACTTGCCGATGAAATCAATGGTCTTGAAAATGGAGCTGACTTCATTGCAGATCTGTCCAAGAGTGATTTCCTGGAGTTTATAGCCAAAGAAGGGGAAGGTGGACTGAGTGCATGGAACTGTTTTAAAAGTGCTGGGCTAGATGACTTGGCCAGGAGTACAGATGACTTAGAGATAGTTTCAGATTACATGAATCGATCCGGCAAGTCTGCCGATGATGTGGCCAGTGAAATCCCTTCCAGTGCAAGTGATGCCAAAAAGTGGCTTGGGGATCGAAAGATTGAGCCATTTCTTGATGGCAGCCCCAATATCAGTAGTGCATCTGCTCCAGATGGATACCAAATTTATGAGGTAAACGGCAGCAAGTACATTAGGAGAATCGATGGTGATAACCCTTACACTCCAAGATTGATGGTGGATGAAAATGGTGTAATTGTAAAATACACCAAGCCAGCTCGAATGAGTGTATCGGCAAAATTCAGCAAGAACCTTGAAGATATTTACGGGGCATTGCCTACCAACCACCAAAGACATCACCTTGTGCCTGATAATGTTGTTAGAAATAGCCCATTGCATCAGGAAGCTGTGAAAAGAGGGCTATACGATTTGGACAGAGGTGGAAACGGAAGATATTTGGCAGAAACAGCAGAAGACTATGTTCATGATGCCAGTAATCTTTCTAAGAATTACCCTACTCACTTGGGTAGTCATCCGAATTATGATGATGCAATCAATTTGGCCATTGACGATGTTTTCATTAATAATGGTATCAATAAGAATGCAATCTCTGAACTAGATGATGTTACTATTGGGAATTTGATTGATGAGATAGAAGATGCAGCTCTTGATATTTTAGAAGACTGGCAACCTTCCAGATTAAATTAATGAAGAATGGATAAAGTATATAAGTTAAGTCACGATTACAATCACTCAGGAGATCCAGAGAGGGATGCTTTTCATGTGCCATTTGAAGGGGATAATAATATCTCGGCATATATGATTGACACTGAGATGTATGGTTCGGATCTTTTACCAGATCGAATATATTTTCAGGCAAATTTTCAACTTATACCGAGCTATGATTATCCGTTAACTGATTTAAATATTCCTGTCATGCACCGTAGGATGTTGGATGTCTTTTTGTCTTTAGGTGAGATCAAATATGAAGGTATCCCTGTAATTATGATTGACGATACTTATCTGGACAAAAGGTTTGATGACTCAGGTAATTTGGATCCATTGGTACCCAAAAACGAAGATTATCTCGCTGTTCGTTTGACAGATGGATTATATGATTTTTTAGATTTGGATAATTCAGAATATCGACCATCCCGAGTAAATCCAAATATTCCGTCACGAATAAGGAAGGCTGTTTTAAAGAAAGCCGATCAAGGTTTCCCTCCATTGTTTAGAGTGAAATTTACCCCGTCCACATTGTTTATCTCTCAGGCGGCTAAGGAAGCATTAGAAGTCAATAATATTAAGGGCTGCGTCTTTGAGGAAGTAGAGGTGTCCAAAACTTAGTATCACATCCAGAAGATCATTTTGAGTTTAAAATCTTTGTAGGAGTTAATAATGCCTAAGGCTCTGTATTGAGTGATTTTGAAAGCTGCCAGTAGTACGGTAACTGTTGAGAATAGCTGAAATATTTTTGAGAAGTTGTGGGCTGTAAGCATATCCAGTATATGTAATCCGTCTTCATCGGGAATGAGTATAGTGAACGATTTTAATACAGCTACCGTGAATAGCAGCAGTCCCATGAAGAAGAGGAGTCCTTTAAGGAAGACTTTTATGTCTTTGTCCTGACTTAAATGATCAAAGTATTTTTTAGGAGCTTTTTGAAGTTTAGACCAGTGGTATTTTTTTCGTTTATCAGAAAACAGCACCTGAAGACACTTTCCAAAAATGAACATGGGGAGAGCTACTTTTAAGAATGAGCCAAAAGCTATCAATCCTTTGGAAAAACCAAGTCCCAAATTAAAAACCACCCATGCAAACCAATCAGTTACTGGATAGATGACCACTTCCATAATTAGATCACCGATCATACAGCAAACGCCTTTCGTCCCTTAGACTCCCGGATAAAGGTGTCTATCACATCAAAAAGAGTGTGTTTTTTATCCTCATCAAGTAGCTGTATCTCTTCAATACGCTTTAGGGTAAGTTTATCAAACTTGCTGTTTACGCCTTCGCCTACCAGGTAATCCAGGGACACTTCAAGCGCATCCGCTATTTTTTTAGCTACCTCTATAGAGGGGCTGGCATCACCTCTTAAGCCCTTGTTGGTGTTGTCACCAACAAGCGTTATGTCGCTAGCTAATCAGGAAATAAATAGGTTAAATTTTCTCGTGCATCATTTCGGCTAGCTGTATCATATCTGTTGGTGGACAACACCAACAGAGGCGGGGATTAGATTATTTTTACAGGATCATTATCCTGATTTATTGGAGGAACTGAAAGTAAATCTGAAAGATCGAAAATATCAGATATGGCAAAGAAATTCTCTGAATGTTCCTTTATATTCTCAGTCTGTATTTCAGCAGAAACTTGATTATATTCATCAAAATCCGCTTAAGGCTGGTTTGTGTGGATATTGTAAGCTTCCCCAAAAATAGGACTGTTTGAAAGGCGACAGAAATGAAAGACTACCTACCAACCTAAACCTCTCCCACCTCTGCACCAACCACCCGATCGTACAAGCTCAGCCTTCCACCAGACAGCAGCACACTAAGTCCATAAATCAGCACCAGCAATTCGGAAGTGCCCACCACCATCCATACCCACAGTGGAGCATCCATATCCTGATTGGCATAATCATACATCCAGTGCACCCCAAGGTGAGCTAGCTCCCAGGGTAGAAACTTGAGCACATTGCGCATCCAGCTCGCGTTGCTCACCCGGAGTTTCATCAACCTTTTGCCTGGGGTTTGTCCGTTGCGGAGTTCCATCCAGGTGAAGGCCACCACTATCGGGATGGTCAGAGTGAATAAGCCAATCAATTGTCCTTCAATAGGGCCGCGTTGGATAGAAGAAACGCTACCTAGCGATACCAGCCCCATAGTAACTCCAAATAGCACAAGGGCATATAAGAGAATGACTGCATTGTCTATCAGGTAAGCACATAGTCTTTTGAAACTCAAACGCATAGACGGGATTTTTTTAGAAGACTTATTTCTCTAAGGAAAGTTACATAAAAGTGCAATTAGACTGAATGAGGCCTCCTAGTCTAAATGACTTTCTATCACCATCCTTTCCTCCATTTCTATGGCAGACAACATTGTCATATGAAGCCCCAAATTCAGGGAGGGTTGGAAATAAAATCACACTCCTGATGTTATCTATTTAATGTCTTAAAATCAGCGAGCGTTGGGAGTCTAACAGCCCAGGTTTGAGCTTTACGAAAAAGATTTCTCCCTGATTCTCAAACCAGCTAAAAAACACCAACCCAACGCCGTTAAAAAATTATTTTCAATATTCAATCGTTTTCATTTTCATATTACCAAAAGAGACTTGCCTAAACCGGGTTTAATTGTCGATTTCTTACTATTATAGGGATTCGATACAGCAACTAAACCTTAACCTGAATGGAAAGTGTACAGCTCGGTTTTATAGATATCACCATCATCGTGGTGTATATCCTGGGGATCATCTGGTATGGGATCTCCAAAGGAAAACAACAGTCCTCAGAGGAATACTTCCTCGCAGGTCGGGACATGACCTGGCCAGTAGTGGGCATCTCGCTCTTTGCCGCCAACATCGGTAGCAATACCCTCATCGGTCTCACCTCAGATGCCTACCAGACCAACACAGCCGTCTACAACTACGAGTGGATGGCAGCCGTCGTGCTGGTGTTCTTCTCCATCTTCTTCTTACCGTTTTACCTCCGGTCCAAGGTCTATACCATGCCGGAGTTTCTGGAAAGAAGATACGATGTGCGTTCACGCTATTACTTCTCCTTCATTACCATCATCGGTAATGTGATCATCGATACTGCTTCTGGTCTGTACGCCGGTAACCTCATACTGAAAATCATTTTTCCGGAAGTCTCTTCCACCTTTATCATCATCGGTCTGGCACTGGCCGCTGCGGCTTACACCATCCCGGGTGGACTCTCCTCCGTGGTGCATACCGAGGTGATCCAGGCAGTATTGCTTATTCTGGGTTCGGTGATCATCACCTATTTCTGCATTGTGGAAGTGGGCGGCTGGTCAGGAATGATGGCTGGTCTGGACCAACTCAATGGATCAGGCTATTTGGATAAGCCTGCTAAAGATGTATTTGACATGGCTGGGCCCGCCTCCAATGACTCCTACATGCCATGGACGGGTTTGCTCTTTGGTGTACCATTATTAGGGTTTTATTTCTGGGCCAACAATCAGTTCATGGTGCAGCGCGTGCTTTCCGCAAAGGATTTGAACCACGGACGTTGGGGAGCATTATTTGCCGGGCTCATGAAAGTGCCGGTGATCTTCATCATGATTTTGCCAGGTGTGATGGCCATCGTGCTCTTTTCCGATCTGGATATTAGCGGTTTGAATTATGCCATCACCAACGAGGCTGGTCAGTCAGAGATTTGTGAAAATCTGGCCGACTGCCCAAACATGACCTATCCGGTGATGTTGTATCAACTATTGCCAACAGGCATTTTGGGATTGGTGATTGCTGGTTTGCTTGCCGCAATGAGTAGTAGCATCTCCGCTACGCTCAACTCTGCTTCTACCTTGATCACCATGGACTTTGTGACGAAGATCAATCCAAACCTAACGAGCAAACAATTGGTAAGAGCAGGACAAATTGCAACGGTGGTGTTGGTGCTTCTGGCAGCTTTCTGGACACAGTACATCGAGCAGATTTCGGATTCACTTTGGGAATACCTGCAGCTAGTACTTGGCTTCATTGCTCCACCGGTAGTAGCTGTATTCCTGATAGGCCTCTTCTGGAAGCGTGGCAATGGCCATGGCGCTTTCTGGGCACTGATGGCCGGTTTGGGATTCTCGGTTTTTGTGATCCTTGCCGGAATGTACGATTGGGCACCTGGACTCACAGGGCTGCATTACTTGCACAAGGCACCATTGCTCATGGTATTCTGCATGGTGGTTCATGTGATCGTCAGTAGTATGACACCAGCACCGAGTGAAGAAGTAGTGAACTCTCTGACCTGGAACGTTGGTTTGTACAAAGCAGAAACGAAAGAACTAGTCGGCCTGCCGTGGTATCAAAACTATCGGGTACTGGCCGTTATCTTATTGATCATCACGGCGATCGTGGTGGGAATGTTCTGGTAATCAAAAAACACAAAGAATTATGGCTTACATAGTCGCACTAGATCAGGGAACGACGAGCTCGAGAGCCATTCTTTTTAACGAAAAGGGTGAGATTCTTGGAGTACGTCAAAAAGAATTCACCCAGTATTTCCCCAAGTCGGGATGGGTAGAGCATGATGCCGAAGAGATTTGGGCCACACAGTCGGAGGTCATGCGCGCTTTGCTAAATGACCTGTCCGTGAATCCAGAGCAGATCACGGCCATTGGGATTACCAACCAACGGGAAACAACTGTGGTTTGGGACCGCAAAACAGGTGAGCCAGTCCATCGAGCCATTGTCTGGCAGGACAAGCGCACATCAGAGTTTTGTGATGAATTAAAATCAAAAGGACTCGAAGAAAACGTGAAATCGAAAACTGGACTGGTGATCGATTCTTACTTCTCTGGCACCAAAGTCAAATGGATCCTGGATCATGTAGATGGTGCGCGGGAAGATGCTGAAAAAGGTAATTTGTGTTTCGGTACGATCGACTCCTGGCTGGTGTGGAAGCTCACCAAAGGAGCCGTGCACGCCACGGATTATACCAATGCCTCCCGGACCATGCTCTACAACATTGTGGACAACAAATGGGACGAAGAGCTGATGGAAATGTTGGATGTTCCGGCTTCCATGCTTCCTGAAGCCCATCCGTCAGCCTATCATTTTGGGGATTTTGAATACAAAGGCACTAAGATCCCAATTATGGGAATCGCTGGAGATCAGCAGTCCGCATTATTTGGTCAGGCGTGTTTTGCACCTGGTGAAGCGAAGAATACCTACGGCACTGGTTGCTTCATGCTGATGAATACGGGTACCAAATGCCAGCATTCCAAAAATGGACTACTCACCACCATGGCCTGTAGTACTACTGGCGAATTGACTTATGCACTTGAGGGGAGTATTTTCATTGCTGGAGCGGCCATACAGTGGTTGAGAGATGGTTTGCGCGTCATTGATCATGCCTCGGATTCAGAATATTTTGCCAGCAAAGTGGAGACGAATGACGTCTTTTTAGTACCTGCTTTCGCGGGGCTTGGAGCCCCTTATTGGGACCAGTATTCCCGTGGAGCCATTTTTGGGTTGACCCGGGATACGGGAAAGGATCACATCATCAAAGCAGCCCTAGAGTCCATTGCTTACCAAACACGTGATGTGAAGACGGCCATGGAGCAGGATTCAGGAATCAAAATTTCCAGCCTGATGGTGGATGGAGGCGCTACTAACAATAACTACCTGATGCAGTTTCAGGCTGACATTCTTGGAGTGGAGGTAGATCGTCCAGCCATTACGGAATCCACCGCACTCGGGGCAGCATATCTTGCGGGACTGACAGCTGGGGTTTGGACCCTGGAGGAAATCAAAAAAGTGCGGCAAACAGAAAAGAAATTCAAACCTTCGATAGACGAAAGTACCCGCGAGCGGTTGTACAGAGGATGGCAGGAAGCTGTGAAACGAACGTTTAACTGGACGAAGGAGATATGAATGCATTCAATGCCAACGAACGAAACCAATTAATCCAACAACTCAACCAGACCGCCTACGATTTGGTCATTATTGGTGGTGGGATCACCGGTGCGGGTATCGCGCTGGATGCGGCTTCCAGAGGTATAAAAACGGCCCTGGTGGAGAAGAATGACTATGCCTCAGGAACGAGCAGCAAGTCTACTAAACTGATTCATGGTGGGTTGAGATATCTCAAGCAGTTTGAAATAGCGTTGGTCCGTGAAGTAGGACAGGAAAGAGCCGTAGTGCATCACCTGGCACCGCATCTCGTGAAATCCGAAAAAATGCTGTTGCCACTGATCAAGGATGGCACGTATGGAAAGATACTAACGTCCGTTGGCCTGATGGTCTATGATGTACTGGCTGGAGTGGAAAAAGTAGATCAGCGCAAGATGATGACCCAGGAGGAAACCATCGAAAAGGAACCTTTACTTGATCCGGATAAGCTGGAAGGAGGTGGTATCTATGCCGAATACCGCACAGATGATGCTCGTCTGACAGTGGAGATTTTGAAGACAGCCACTCGAATGGGTGCAGACATCATCAACTATGCGGAGGCGACCGATTTCATTTATAAAGATGGTCAGGTCAAAGGGATTACCTGGAGGGATAATCTGTCTGGAAAAGAACATGCACTGAACAGTACCTATACCATCAGTGCAGCAGGACCCTGGGTGGATGAAATTCGTCAGAAGAACCGCTCACTGCAGGGAAAGAAACTACATCCCACCAAGGGAGTCCACATTGTGGTGCCACACGAAAAGTTTCCGGTTAAACAGTCGGTGTATTTCGATGTGCCGGACGGACGCATGATTTTTGCTATCCCACGTGACAGGGTCACTTATATTGGTACCACGGACACGGACTATCATGGTGATATCAACGATGTGCGCACGGAGAAAGTAGACGTGGAGTACCTAATCAAGGGGGTATCGCACATTTTCCCAACCATCAACTTATCGATTGATGATGTAGAATCCAGTTGGGCAGGTCTGAGGCCCTTGATCGAGGAGGAAGGCAAGTCAGCTTCTCAACTTTCCAGAAAGGATGAAATATTCGAATCAGATAGCGGACTCTTGTCCATTGCCGGAGGCAAGCTCACTGGCTACCGCAAAATGGCCGAGCGCATAGTGGATCGGTTGGGTAATCGAATGGAGGATGAGACAGGAAGAAAGATTCCTGCTTGCAATACGGATAAAATTCTGCTTGCTGGAGCGGGTTTCAAGGATGGTCAGGAGGTAAAAAACTATGAAGCGTATATCCGTGGCAGAGTGACCGAGATGGGGCTGGATCCTTATTATGCAGAATACCTGGTGGGTAACTATGGAAAGCAAGTAGAAGACATCTTCAAGATTTATAAGTCCCGAAACGAAAATGATCCGGAAGTACGACTGGCACTTTCTGAGCTGGAGTTTACGGTCAACGAAGAGGCAGTTCATTCCATCATGGATTTCTTTGAGCGACGTACTGGTAGGCTCTATTTCAATATCAACACAATTCCGAAGTTGATCGAGCCCGTCTTTGATTATTTGAGTAAGAATTTTAACTGGTCGGTCGACCGACGTAGACTCGAACAAGCATGGCTGGAAAAGAGCTTGAAGGTAGCTAGCCAGTTTGTTTGATAGGTAATTGTAGTAGTATAGAAGAAGTGAACAACCCTGAGTCAAACAGATTGCTCCAGGACATATTGGATCGTTCTGGCAAGAAAACAAAGCTCGATAAAGCTTTTGCGAATAGGCTTTCCATGCATTTCCCAGACATTTTCAATTACTTCCACACGCTCTATCCGATGAGAGATGATGTATGGGATCATTTGGAGAAGCTGGTCAATGTACTGATTAACCAATACCTGGCGAGGGATGCTGATCTTAAAAAGCTGGATAAGAAGCGTGCCAGTCATCCTAAGTGGTTTTTAAGCGAGCAGCTCATTGGCATGATGCTCTATGTGGACCGTTTTGCTGGTGATCTAAAAGGGCTACAGGATCGGTTGGGTTATTTGGAAGAATTGGGGATCAACCTGGTTCACCTGATGCCGATTTTGAAATGTCCGGAAAAGAACAATGATGGAGGTTATGCCGTCTCTGATTACCGGAGCATTAATCCTGCCATTGGTACCATGGAGCAGGTGCGGGAGCTGGCTAAAGAATTCAAAAAGAAGGAGATAGTGCTTATGATGGATCTGGTATTGAACCATACCTCTAATCAGCACGAATGGGCGCAAAAGGCTCGGTCTGGAGATCCAAAATACCAGAGCTATTACTATTTCTTCAATGACCGAACGGTCCCCGATCAATTTGAGCAGTCTTTGCCACAGGTCTTTCCTGAGTCTGCACCTGGCAACTTTACCCACATTGAAGAGGTTAACAAGTGGGTGATGACGGTGTTCCATGATTACCAGTGGGATCTCAATTATTCTAACCCTGATGTATTCATTGAAATGCTCGATATCATTCTGTACTTGTCCAATCAAGGGATTGATATTTTGCGCCTGGATGCGCTGGCTTTTATGTGGAAAAAAGTAGGCACCACCAGTCAAAATCTTTGGGAGGCGCATTTACTAATTAAGACATTCAAGAGTTGTATTCGCATTGCCGCGCCGGGCACTTTATTTTTGGCTGAAGCGATTGTCTCACCAGATGAAATCATCAAGTACTTTGGAGAAGTGGACACGGTCAGCAATGAATGCGACATGGCTTATAACGCCACCTTGATGACTTTGCTCTGGGATACGGTGGCTACTAAAAACAATCGCCTGCTCTGGACCACCATGCACAATGTACCTGATAAGCCATCTGGAACTACCTGGCTAAACTATGTGCGGTGCCACGATGATATTGGGCTGGGTTATGAAGATCAGCATGCTGACTGGGCGGGCTATTCTCCATGGCATCACCGGCAGTTTTTGATCAACTTCCTGACCGGAAACATCGAATGGTCATTTGCCAGAGGACGCAAGTTCATGGAAGACAAGGTGAAAGGGGATGCGCGAATTTCAGGTAGTTTGGCTTCTTTGGCCGGACTGGAACGAGCCTTGGTTGAGAAAGATAGAGCCGCTCGGGAGCTAGCCATTCAGCGAATCATGATGCTCCACAGTGTCATTATGACTTACGGAGGTATACCTTTGATCTATGCTGGAGATGAGTTGGCCCGACTCAATGATTATTCTTTTGAGAACGATCCGCATTTCAGTTATGACAATCGGTGGATGCATCGGCCTGTGATGGATTGGAAGCAAGCTGAAAAGCGGAAGAAGAAAACTACAATAGAAGGAAAAGTTTTTGGCCAACTGCAGAAACTCATTTCCATCCGCAAGGATCAACCAGCCCTGGCAGATGATCAGGTTCGTCACCTGGTGGACTGCCACAATCAGCATCTGCTGGCTTACGTAAGAGGTGAAGGTAAGAGACGAGTTTTTGTAGTCCACAACCTAAACGACCATCCCGAAGAACTCATGATGGACATGATGTTTTACATGGGATTTGATATGAAGAAGGGAGTGAAAGACCTGCTGACTGGCACTAAGCTGGATTTCAGCGGATATAAATTGACATTACAGCCACACGAATTTGTGTGGATAGCACAACGATAGCTTATGAATAAAATCTGGTGGAAGGAAGCCGTGGTGTATCAGATTTACCCGCGCAGCTACAAGGACAGTAACGGTGATGGCATAGGTGATTTGAGGGGAATCATTGAGAAGCTGGACTACATCAAAAGTCTTGGGATTGATGTAATCTGGCTGTGTCCTGTGTACAAATCACCTAATGATGATAATGGGTATGACATCAGTGACTACTATGGCATCATGGATGAGTTTGGCACCATGGCTGATTATGATGAACTACTGAAAGGGGCGCATGCAAGAGGCATGAAACTCATCATGGATCTGGTGGTCAATCACACCTCTGATGAGCATGCCTGGTTCATCGAATCCAGATCATCCAAAGAGAGTCCTAAGCGTGACTACTATATTTGGAAACCGGGTAAAAATGGCGGTCCTCCGAATAATTGGCAATCCTTTTTCGGTGGAGATGCCTGGCTCTACGATGAGCTAACCGATGAGTATTTCCTGCACTTATTCACCAAAAAACAACCCGATCTCAACTGGGAAAATCCACAAGTACGCACTGAGGTGTACAACCTAATGAAGTTTTGGCTGGATAAAGGTGTGGACGGATTCAGAATGGATGTGATTTCACTGCTGTCCAAACGGCACTATGAAGACACTCCCTATCGGGAGTTTCGTGAGACGATCCAAAAACTCTATGCCAATGGCCCAAGAATTCACGAGTTCCTACAGGAAATGAATCGGGAGGTGATGAACAAGTATGATGTGATGACCGTAGGAGAGGGCCCTGGAATAGACATGGAAAACGGCATCAAATACGTGGCGGAGGATCGCAAGGAGCTAAATATGATCTTCCATTTTGATCACATGTTTATCGACTGGGGTGAGGAAGGCAAATTCACTCCGGTGCCTTACAGCCTGGTCACCTTCAAAAAAATCTTTGCTGACTGGGACCGAAAACTAGCCAATGTCGGCTGGGGCAGTATTTTTCTGGGCAATCATGACTTTCCCAGAATCACCTCCAGGTATGCCAATGATCAGGAATACCGGGTGGAAGCGGCCAAGCTACTCTGCCTGATGATGATGTCGATGCGAGGGACACCTTATGTTTATCAGGGTGAAGAAATAGGTATGACAAATGTCGCTTTCGATAGCATCGATGATTATGATGATATTGAGACTAAAAATGTCTACCACGAATGGAAAGAAAAAGGTCGGGATTTGGAGCAGTTGATGAAGGCAATTCATGAGCAAGGCCGTGACAATGCCCGAACACCCGTACAGTGGAGCGATCAGTCACAGGCCGGGTTTACCTCAGGTACACCATGGATTAGGGTCAATCCAAATTACAAGGAGATCAATGTGCTTTCGCAAGAGGGTGATCCTGACTCAGTGCTTCATTTCTATCGAAAAATGATCCAGGTGAGAAAACAAAATCCATCATTGGTATATGGCGAGTTTGAAGATATGGACCCTCAAAGTGAGCAGGTGTATGTTTTTAAACGCTGGGATGATGATGTGGAATTTCTCGTGGTACTCAACTTCTCGTCAGAGCAACTCACATATAACCTCGATTGTGATGGATATAAACGACTCATTGGCAATTACAACCATGAATTGCGGTATCGAAACGGTCAGTTGACTTTGGACCCCTGGGAAGCCGTTTTGTTAAGGAAAAATCAGGCTTAATAATTCGTTAAACTACATGCGATAAACCAAGTGGAATCTTCTCCTTTATTTAGTGTTTTGCTAACTTGATATTGTGAAGATTACCAACAAGGTTGTTTACCAGAATCTGGATAAACTTTTTGAAGCCTCTCCCAAGCTGGAACTCAAGGATGAGGATAAGTGGGTCATATTTAGTGACCTGCACATGGGCGATGGTGGGTCCACTGATGACTTCAAAACCAATTCAGACCTGTTTAAAACCGCACTCGATCAGTACTATCTCAAGCACCAGTATAGTATGGTGCTGAATGGTGATGTGGAAGAAATGCAGCGCTTTCGGCTCAAGAAGATCGTGAAGCAATGGGAGAGTGTTTACAAGCTCTTTGATCGGTTCAAGGCTGAGACACGCTTGATCAAAACCATCGGAAACCATGACCTGGAGCTGGATCTTTTGCAAGAGTTACCCTTCAACTATGAGATGCTCGAGAGTTTCATATTTGATTACAAAGGAGACCATTTGTTTCTTTTTCATGGGCATCAGGCCTCCAAGAAATTTCAGAAACACAACGAACTAATCGGGTTTACGCTGAAGTATTTTGCCAATCCATTGGGGATCAAGAATTACTCCGTAGCCCACAGTAGCAAAAAGCAGTACACCATAGAAAAGCGGGCCTATCACTACTCAGCATATCGAAAAGTGGTCTCCATCATAGGCCATACGCACCGACCGCTGTTTGAGTCGCTGCATAAAGTAGAACGGCTGAAGTTCAAAATAGAGCAGCTTATCCGAGAATATGCTACTGATTTGAAGAGCCGAACGGACGAGGTGATTTCCTCCATCAAGTCATTGAAAAAAGACCTGAAAAAGTATTACAAGCAAAATCAGGATACCAATTACCAGAACTATGTCTACAACACGATTTTTCACATTCCGTGCCTATTCAACTCTGGTTGTGTGATTGGGAAGCGAGGAATCACCTGCCTGGAGATAGAAGACGGAAAGATCCGGTTGGTACATTGGTTTGATGCCAGCATCAATAAAAAGTACCTGCATAAAAGTGGCTATAAACCGGAAAAACTGGAAGGGACCGAATATCACCGCATGGTACTCAATGAGGAGACCCTCGATTATATTTTTACAAGGATCAAGTTTTTGGCATAGATAATTTGGTAAATAACGATATATATATATATATTGGCGTTATGTTTAATTAAAACCAATTTAATATGAAAAAGACTCTTAGATTACTCTGTCTTGGAATGATTCTATCCATGTTTTCTATTGCTGGTAATAGTCAAGTAATAGGTGGGCCTGGTTCCGACTGTAAGCAGGAATTAGCCTATTGCTCATGGAATTCAGGAATCACCTGGAAATGTAGTCCCGATGCATATTCTGCTGGAGGTGCATGTAGAAGATATGCCTGTACAGATTGTTGAGAAGTAAGTTTAGGTCATGTTTTGTTGGCATGACCTATTTATTGTTATGAAGAAACTACTTTTTTTATTCCTGTTAACTACTGCCGTTTTCTTAAGGTGTTCTCCAGATAAAGATCTCGAAGTTCAGGTTCAGCTCTACGAGTCTTTGCGTAATAATGAACTCAGTTTAATCCCAAAGAATTTGACCAACGTTTCTCTTCCAGATTCCATAGACTTATCAGGGCAAATTATAATAAAGCATTTTGATTCAACAATTTACGTTTTTGATTTAGATCAGCAATTTCTTGTTCGTTTAAAGCCGACTGGTGAATTTCTAAATATTATTGGCAAAGCTGGAGAAGGTCCTCAAGAGCTTACAAGGGTAAGAGATTTCTACGTTTTCCGAGAAAGAATATCGTTTCTTCGTCCTTCAGGTGATGTGTCTATTCTGAAAACATACAGTACAAATGGAGATTTCATTGAAGCTCAAAATATTCCAGTGGGTACTTCCTCCTTTCTACAGCTAGGAGAAGATGATTTTATTTTTTTTACAGGATTTAATAATAAAGAATTTGAATATCAGACTTACAGGTATCAACCTAATCGTGACAACTTAACGGGAGTTTATAAGCATACTACCGACCAACCTAAAATGCCTCTGGAAGATTATCCCTTGATTCCCTATTTAGATGGCTTTTGTTACTGGCCAACATATAGTTCTTCTATCCATTTTTATGATGATTCTTTGAATATTGACCAATTCATTTCTATGGATTATGGCCCTTTACAACTAAAAGAGGAATTCATGGAGAAAGCTCCTATGGAAGCAGCAAATTATGCATTCGACAATGGGTTTTACGAATCTAGGTTTTATTTGATGAATCAATCCAAGCTTTTATTTTCGGGTACATGGGTAAAATCAATGAATGAGCAATACCCTACACTCACAGTTGTTGATTTAGAAAATAAAAGATGTTCCACATTACTTATGAAACCTGGGACAAAAGATGAAGCTTATGCACATTTCTATCAAATAGATGAGCGTTATGTTTATTCATTTGTTGATGGTTATGCTCTCACTGATAATTTGAAGGAAAGTTTATTAGGTTCCAGCGATGATTTAGAATCAAAGTCCAGCTACTATCTTGTTAAATCCGAATACTCACTTTAAAAAATGTATATCAAAATTGGTTTATCCATATTGGTCGTCGCTTTAGTCTGGTACTTTTTTTGGAGGATGGGACATCAATCAGAGGTAAAGGTGGTTACTGGTCTTCCTATTTTGCATCTTCAGGATAGTTTACCAGATAGTGTCATTGATTACGAAGCAGACTGCAAAGTTATTGCTTATTTAAAGGAAAGGCCATCAGGTAATTACTTTACATTGCAGAACTGGACAAAGTACTACTCGGAATTCCAAGAAGTATCATTTCTTTTTTATTTTCATGGCAGAGACACTACTTTGTTACGAGCAGCCATGGATAATTATAACTTTCATCATCCAATAATATGGGATCCCGAAGGTGAGTTTGTCAAAGCAAACCCAAATTGTTGTGATGATATTACCTTCATCTCTGGTGTGCTGGATAGTAATGGCAATATCCAGTTGTCAAATCCAACTTTAGGTAATCTCACCCGATTGTTGAGTAACTGTTCCAATGATTAACCTCTAGTATTGTCTGGAATGAGTAGAGGCTTAAATTAATCAATATCAATTCAAAAGTCTATCATGTTAGAATGTAGTTGGGTCTCAATTAATTAGTAGATTTATTTCTATGAGACTCTTTCTTGTTTTAGTTACATGTTCGGTGATGTTGCAGTGTAGAGAAGCTTCCAATCATAGTAAATTTGACCTTCAAGGCCACAGAGGCTGTCGTGGTTTGTATCCTGAAAACACCATCCCCGCTTTTCTGAAGGCAGTAGACCTGGGGGTCAATACCCTGGAGATGGACCTGGCGGTAACAGCCGATAGTCAATTGTTGGTGTCACACGAGCCCTACATGTCAGCCGAGATTTGTTTGGATTCAACTGGTACCGAGATAGCCGATAGTGCACAGTACCAGTACAACATTTACCAGATGACGTATGAGGAAATCGAACAATTCGATTGTGGCTCTAAACCTCATCCAAGGTTTCCAGATCAGGTAAAAATGACGGTAAGCAAACCCTTATTTCTAAGTGTGATAGATGTAATTCAAACCCAACGACCAGATGCTAGAGTCAACTACAACATTGAAATCAAGAGCCGGCCTGATGGAGATGAAGTGTATCACCCATCGCCACAAGCTTTCGGTGATCTGGTCTATCAGACCATAGAGGGTGTGATCGATTGGAAATACGTCACCATCCAATCCTTTGATTTTCGAGTACTTCAGTATTTCCATGAGACCTATCCTGATGTCCGTCTGGCGCTTCTGATTGAGAACGAATTGCCGATTCAAACTAATCTGGATTCGCTTGGCTTTAAGCCCAACATCTACAGCTGCTGGTACAAACTATTGGATGAAAAGGCTATTGGTGAGCTGCAGGCTCAGGATATAGCCGTGATTCCCTGGACGGTTAATGAGCCAGAAGATATGAAGCAATTGGTTGATTGGGGAGTGGATGGTTTGATCACGGATTATCCAGATAGATTTAACGTCTATTAAATTGTATTATACCAATATTTACCAGCGTTGGTCGATAGAAATGAGCTAATCATATATAAAAATTTTGACTTTGTATGCTGTGTGCTTAACTTCTGCTAACAAATCAACCAAGTTAGGCGATGCTAAGAATTTCCGCCATAATATTCTTCATAATAGCATCCTTCTTTTCGGCAGCACAATCCATTGATCAGATTCAAGATCAGATTGAGGAGCAAATGTCCAATGAAGAGTGGGAGGCAGCAGCAGAGAGGATTGAATACTGTCTGAGCCATTTCGATTTGGATGGGACCACGCGCGCAGCTCTCACACACAATCTTGGTTATTGTTTGTTAGAATCTCAGGATTTTATCGGTGCTAAATACTACCTGCAAAATGCCCTTCAGCTAAAGTTCAGTTTCTATAAGGAAAAGAACGCTGACTATGCGTTGACAGCTAAGCTGCTTGGTGATCTATCCTTGCAGATCGGTGAGTTTGATAAAGCAGAGCGGTATTTTTTAGAGTCACAATTCCTATTTGTCAATGATCTCGGGTTATATACCGATGAAAATGTGGAGGCATTGGTCGCACTGGGACAGTATGCTGAGGTTGTCGGAGATTTTGAAGGAGCTCACTTATACTTTGATTCTGCATTAACACTGAGTAGTCAGATTCACCCGGGAAACAGTCCAGAGTTTGCCAACGTCAACAATCACATAGGTCGTGTTTTTGTGAAAAACGGCGATCTGCAAAATGCAGAGACTTTCTTGCTTCGGGCCAATACCATCTATCATGATCTGGGAGACGATTATTCCATCGAGTTTATTGAGTCACTGGAGAACCTGGCCATCCTCTATCAGCACAAGGGGGATTTTAGTCAATCGGAAAAACTGCTATTGCGAATAGAAGGAGAAAAAAGACAGCTATCTAACATCTCTGAAGAGCTACTTTTAGAAACCCTCAATGATCTGGGCATTCTTTACCATGAGCTCAAGGATTTTGTGAAGTCCAAGCGATACTTCGAAGAAGTCTATAAAATCAGCAAAAAACAACTTGGTAAGGATCATCGATATTATGCCACCGCCATTAATAACCTGGCAGCTATAGCCAAAGAAGAAGGTGAGTATGCAGCAGCCGAACGTCTCCTGCTGGAAGCTACTGACATTTTTGAGAAAATCTATGGGATGGATCACCCTAAATACGCCAACGCACTGAACAACCTGGCCAGTGTAGAGCGAGTGATGGGTGCATATCTTGCAGCAGAAAGTCACTACCAGGAGGTACTGAAAATAGATAAGATCATCTATGGTGAGAATCACCCCGAGTATGCCACAGCATTGACTAACCTGGGCATCCTCTACTCTGCCATGGAGCGCAATTCCACCGCGGGTGTCTGTTACACGCAGGCATTGGAAATCCGACGTAAAACACTGGGTATTAATCATCCCTCTTACGGAAAGTCTTTAGAAAATCTGGGCATGTACTATTATGCCCTTAATCAGCTCCCTAAAGCCGAACGTTACCTCCGAGAAGCCATTGACATTCAATTAGATCAGCTGAAGTCCATTTTCCCAAGCTTCACACAGCAGGAACGTGCACGATTTTATGGAAATATGAAAGCCGACATGGAACGCTACACTTTTGTGGCGAGCCGGATGCTTGGCGAGCGACCGGATTTGATCCAGAATATTTTGAACTATCAGATCATCACTAAGGGCATCCTATTCTCGTCCTCTGAGAAGGTGCATAATATGATACTTAATAGCACTAATCAGGAACTGATCCGGGACTATAATCGCTGGACAGATGCCACCTTGCGATTGGCAGGATTGTACCAACTGGGTGAAGATCGACTCAGAAGATACGGTATTGACCTGAAGGAAGAGGAGGCCAAAGTGGAACAAATGGAAAAATCACTGATGTTCCAATCCAGAGAGTTTGCGAGTCTTTTTGTGCCAGAACAGGTGGACTGGCGGGCTATCCGGAGGTCGCTAAAGGAAGGTCAAACACTTGTAGAAATAGTCCGCTTTAGAGAGTTTGCCAGTCAGCAAACGGATGAATCGGAGATATTCGGATTCACTGATAAGATTCATTACCTCTACATCGTGCTGAAGCCAGATACGTTTGTCAATCCTGAGTACGTGATAGTGGACAATGGAGCTGCACTAGAGGTAAAAGGCTTTTCACTGTATAGCAATTCGGTGCAGTATGAATATGAGCTGCGATCTTCCTATATGAACTACTGGAAAGCAGTAGATGAAATCCTGGGTAAACCGAAAAATGTATTGGTGTCTCCAGATGGTATTTACTTTAAAATGAACCTCAACCTGCTAAAGGTCTCTAAAAAAGAATTTCTCATAGATAAGTACTATGTGTCAAACCTGACCAGCTCCCGAGATTTATATGTAAACCGGAATGACCTGCAGACAGAGGATCACAATGCATTACTCATGGGTAACCCTTCTTATGGTGATGATAAGCGTTCCAGAATGGAACTGCCAAACCTACCAGGTGCTGAAATGGAGGTGCAGGAAATAGGCACTCAGCTAAGTTCTTGTGGATGGAAAGTCAATGTGATTAAAAATGCAGACGCCACAGAATCCAAGCTTAAGGCTACCTTAAACCCATCTATCCTGCACATCGCCACACACGGGTATTTCTCAGATTCAGATCCGGTGCTTTCAAAAGTCACACCGGGAAACAACCCGATGTTCAAGTCAGGTCTGTTTCTTTCTGGAGCGCTTAACTCCTACGCTCATTACCGTCTGGGAGAATTTCAGGACTCCAACAATGATGGGATCTTGTCGGCTTATGAAGCATCCAATCTTCATTTGCAGAAAACACGACTAGTGGTACTGTCAGCATGCGAGACTTCACTGGGGGATTTAGAAACTGGTGAGGGAGTTTATGGATTGCAGAGAGCCATGATGGTGGCCGGTGCCAGAAATCTAATCACCAGTATGACTAAAGTGGAGGATCGGGCCACTCAGTACCTGATGACTGCTTTTTACGAAGAATTTCTCAAAACAGATGATGTAGCCCTATCGCTGGAACGGGCGCAACTCAAATTACGTGAAAAATACCCGGACCCAAGGATCTGGGGAGCATTTTTACTTACAGGAACAGGTTAGTTATGAATATCAGGTCATCCATTATTATACTCATTTTGGGGTTGCCATTATTTGGTCATTCCCAGGATTTAATCAAGTCATTAGTTTTTAAAGAAGGCGACAAGCTCTTTGCAAGCAATCAGTATGTAAAGGCGATGCGCTATTATAAAGATGTCCTGGACCAGGAGCCAGGACACCTGGGGGCCCTCTATCAAATGGGTGAGTGCTACCGACTCACATTTGATTACGAGAGTGCGCTCTATTACTACGAGCGCGTAGCAAAAGAAGCTGACAGCCGGTTTCCATTAGCCAAGTTCTACTATGCTGAGATGCTCAAACATGAAGGTGAGTTTAATCTCGCATTACAGGCTTTTGAGGAGTTTATGGATCATTTGAAGGAAATTAATCTCCATGAGGATGAGCGCTACCGGAGGTATTACAAACAAGGCCGCGTAGAAAAAGAAGGATGCCTGCTAGCACTGAATGACCTAACTAACCCAAAGCCTGATCATGAGTTTCGTCGTTGCAGTGATGACATCAATACAGAATACATGGATTTTGCAGCATCGGTCTATGGTGACAATGACGAGTACCTGTGCTTGACCTCTTCCAGATCTAATGGTCGCGGAAACCTGATCGATTATCGATTTGGGGAGTCATTTGCAGATATCTACCGATATAAGAAGACGGCTGACGGGTGGGAATCCTATTCTGGATCAGATAAACTTGAAAAAGTAGTGAACACCAAGTGGGGAGATGGTTCAGGGTCCTTCAGTAGGGACGGTAGTAAGTTCTATTACACCAATTGCAAAGACGATCTGGGCTCCATATGTCACATCTATGTCACTACCAAAGAAGGCGGCTCCTGGAGTGAGCCGGTTCCTCTGGGTGAGTCGATTAATATGCCTGGTTATGACTCCAGACACCCCAATGTCAGTCCTTCTGGAGATACTTTGTTTTTTGCTTCCAATCGGCCGGGAGGCTATGGCGAGTATGATATCTGGATGTCGCTCAATGCCGGCGGAAACAACTGGAGCACCCCTGAAAATTTGGGAAACCAGGTGAACACACCATTTTTCGAGATCTCACCGTTTTACGATTCCAACCAAAAGGCACTATTCTTTTCGTCTGATGGTCATCGCGGGTATGGTGGTTTTGATGTCTTTATGGCCAAAGGAATATCCTTTCTCGATCCAGAGATTTTCAATCCAGGATCGCCATTCAATACCAACCGTGATGAAGTGTTTATGTTTCTGAGCAAAGACAAAGGATATCTCTCTTCCAATAGGGAAGGGGGAGCCGGAAGGTTAGATATCTACGAGTTTGATATCAGAAATGAAAACGAAATCATCACAGAGATCTCTAGTGATGAGGGCATAGCCGGACGAGGGTCTTTGTTTTCCGATGATTATGATTTTGACTCGGATAGAGAAGCCGATATCAGAGAGATTATCTCTAATATGCTCGCCGCTAAAATCATCGATGTGAACTTGATGATGACCGACGAGTTGGCTGAGTTATACAAAAGTCTTAGCCTTGATGACAAGGAGCGGATCAACCGAATCATTTATGCACGTGTAAGAAAACTCAATGAGAATGACATCCGAGCGCTGAGGATAGAGGATGAGTTTTACTATCAAGACCTGGCTAGCTCAGATAAACACCACATGGACAACCTGGTGATGCGGTATATCGAAGAGGATGAGTTGGCACTTAGCGTTGGTCTTGATGGTGACGAGCGAAGGTTCTATGATGGGTTGACTATTGAGAAGCGAGAAAGAGTGGATCATTTACTTGCCACGCGTGTAAAGCAAGCTTCGTCCATCCAGTTTGAACCACGCACGTATCAGGGACTGGCTACTGCCGATCAGAAGAGAGTAGACCAGCTAGCCTACAGTTATTTTGAGAACAAAGCTGAAATTGATCAACTGGCCTTGAGTCCGACTATGGCTTATTATCTGCGCGAGATTGATGATGATAAAAAGTCCAGTATCTATCAGTCCGTAAAAGAGAAGGTGATGATACTTGCCAATGATTCGAAGTATCAATTACGAGAAGATGATCGCATTTTTTATCAAAACATGTCCACAGAACATCTCGAAGCTCTTCGGAGAATTGCTTCTGCATTCATCGTATCTCAGGTGAATAATATCTCTGTGAACCTCACCAAGAAGGATTTGAGTTTTTATCAGCTCTACAGTTCATCACAAAGGGAACGTCTTAATCGGATACTGGCAAAACTGATCAATAATACCATTAAGGCAGATATGTATTTTGCTGAGCTGAACCTAAGCACTGAGCAAAAACAACAGGTAAAGGAAATTAGTGCTGATGAGGTGTCTACTTTCATCAGCAAAGGGGGAACCATAAATGACGAAGCTGATCAGTTGAGGATCAAACGATTTGTGACTGTGTCAGCACCTGTATGGACTCCAAGTAATCCGAAATACACCTCTCCAGACATTACAAGCCCAGAAGTGGTTGAAGTAATGAACCCAGATCCAGAGCCGAAAGAATCACTAACTAAAGCAGATGATCCGCCTGTGGACAAAGCTGCTGGTGTGGAACTGGACAATTCGACACTGGTAGCAGTGGAGGAACCAATCACTGAAGAGGTGACCTCACAGGCAGAAGACCAGTCTGAAGTTGATTCAGAGGTCACTGTAGCTACGGAGATAGATCCCACGGTGGAGGCGGAGCAGAAAATTAATGTAGTTTCAAATGAGGATGTGCAGTTCTACACAGAACTGGACTCAGCCACCCAAAAGACAGTGGATCGAATTATAGCCATGGAGTATCTCAACGAGCAGTATAAAGATCCAAAGGTTCGTGAAGATGATGATAGCTACTTGAAATCGCTGGGAGCAGCACAAAAAACCTATCTCACACTTTTAACGGCTGCTTTGAGCGGTGGAGTGGTAAGTCCTGAGGAGGCTTCATTGACCAATGAAGCGTTTGCTTTTTATTCTGGTTTGGCACCAACACAGAAAAGTAAGTGGAATCGGTTAGTAGCAAGGGAGACGCTGGTCAAAGACGGGGCCAAGTACAAAATATCCGCTACAGATGCTCGATTCAGAGTGAGTTTGACGGACCAGCAAAGATTATCTCTCGACAAGCTAAAAGCTCAGCGATTTGAGAATCAACGGATCCTCAGTGAAAATGTGCTGGTGGAACGTAACGATGATATGACAAGTGGGGTGAATTTTGCCGTAGCCAAGTTCGAAAACCCGGAATACAACTACATTTCTGCTAATGGAAATTTGATAGACAACACCACAGGTAAACCCAGGTCCAATATTCCTGTAGAAGTAGTGGATGAAGATGGCAAGACTATAGCCAAAACTATCACCAATCAGGAGGGAAAGTTTGCTTTTGAAGATATTCCTAAAGGAGAGTACAAAATCGTATCTGGAGATAGAGAAAACAAGAGCAACTCGAGTGGAATTGGAGCATCTTTTTTTGTGAAAGATTTAGAAGTAAAGGGATATGAGTCAGGAAGATATAAGTATGCGGTGAATACCAATATTTACTTTGATTTTGATTCTTACAAGCTACGTCCGGAAGCATTGATTACACTAAAGGAAATAGCTGATTACTACAAGAGAGACAATGTCTACATCGCCTTGAAATCTCATGCCGATAACGTGGGAGCGGAGGATTACAACCTAAACTTAAGTAAGATGAGAAATGATCAGGCACTGGAGATCCTGAAAGGTCTGGGAGTGAAGGTGGAAGACATGGAGTGGCTGGCAATGGGTCAGTCTAATCCTGTAGCGTCTAATGATACTCCGTTTGGCAGACAGTTTAACCGACGCATCGAGATCCAACTGAAATCAGATCAACCCATCTCATATGTGCCGGTAAAAGTGTACCTGATTCGTCCTGAGGGAACAATGTATAGCATCAGTAAAAACTTCCATGTTCCTATAGAGGTGATTCAAAAACTAAATGGGTTGCCAAATGCTGATTTGGAAGCTTATCGCCCCTTACGTATTCCGAATCCTGATGGAGTGAAACCAAACCTAGACATGCTGGTGGAGCTCAATGAGTCTGTCGCACTATCTGACAATGTCTATGTGGTCAAAGCAGGAGAGAGTGTAATTACCATTGCAGAAAAGTACAATATCCCAGAGGAGCTGATCATGGAGATGAATGGTTTGAAATCTACTGAGCTAAAAACAGGCCAGCGAATACAGCTTTACATTCGGGGTAACTAGTGAATGCTAGAAGAGTGGATTAGAAATTTTTCTAACTCGCGATTCTTTTCTCAGGACGTACTGCAGCGATAGCTCAAAGGTATTTCTGGAATAGTCGACTTCATAGTCGTAAAACAGATTGCTGTTCAGGTCATAGCTAGCCTTGACACTTAGTGAGTTGTAGTTGATTCCGGCCAGGAAGATAAACGAATCTCTCAATCTGTACCACGCACCTCCTACCAGTTTGATGTCTTGTCCCGTACCGAAAGTATTCTCATGAAAGCTATACCAGGTGTAAATTCCTCCATCTGCTGTGAAGTTTTGTGATTGATACTGTACAAGGATGTTGGGAAGGATGTTGAATTTCCGCACCTTAAACTCAAAACCACCGTGATACTTGAATAGCATTGGAGCTTGTGCCTTTCCATCTTTTACAAACGTCTTATCAGGTCTATTGAGGTTGGTAATGGCAAATCCTGAGAACGCACTATAGTTGTACAAAGTGAAGTTGCGCTGACGGTTGTAATAGTACATAATTCCAGCATTCACGATGGGATGATTGGTTTCATCATCAAACTCGCTGGTAGGAGTAGTGATGGAGTCATCGTAACCATAATAGGGATTATAGCTACTTCCCCAGCGCAAGTCACTAAAATTAACTCGATAGTTTTCATATCCAAACTGCACGCCAAGAGCAATTACCTCAGTACTCAATCGTCCGATGGAGAAGTTATGTCCATAATTGAGGAATATGCCTGAGATCTTGAAAATACCTTCATACCCAGATTGGTTGTTATAGGCCATTATCCCAACACCACCTCTGGGGAGATTTTCTGCTTCATTCATAAGCACAGGAAGAGACATGCTGATTTGGCTGGTTTCATTGTAGATGATCCCATTGTCCAGTGGTCGACGATAGTTCACGAATAGCGACGGTTCCACATAAATAGCCGAAAATGCCGGATTCAGATAAAGTGATGACGAAAAGAACTGCGAAAACTGCAGTTCCTGCCCAAAGCTTTGAAGAGCTCCGACTATTGCAATTAGCGATATGATTCTTTTCAACTTCATCTTTTTAATAAAATAGAGCCGGAGTATTCACGAATGATTTCAGGTTCGTATTGATAGGCATATTGCACAAACACGTAAAACACACCTGTTTCTTCTTCCTTGCCAGCTTTATTAATTCCATTCCAGCCTATCTGATTGGCTTCTTCAAACGTGTCAGCTTCATAGACCAGAATACTAAAGCGATTGTAAATCTTAATTTGAAAAGGACTATTGGCAATCAACTCCCCAAACACCCTATAGGATTGGTTCCTCTCGTCAGAAGCGCCTGGCGCGAATACGTTGGGGAAATAAATTTCTCCTTTGGGATCGATAGTCGGAGCAAGGCCTACCCCAAAGTATTTGGATTGACCAGACTCCTGCATGGCAATGGATTCACTACTGGAAATGATACCAAAAGTGATAGAATCAGTATCAAAGATGGATTCGATACCAAGTGAATGATAAACCCCCTGTATGGAATCAGCCACCGCAATCACCGGCGAATCATATTTCCTTCTAATGTTATTCTCATTATTGAACTGTTCCAGATCTTCTGCGGTGAAATCGATTTGCATGATGGCATGGTCTACAGCACCTTGGTTTAGCTGCACCTTCCATCTATTTTGATCAGATACACCTACCAAATCTTCCCCTGGAGCTCCTGTTGCTGGTTCGTGAATCATACTTACTTCCAGCTCGGTAGACCTACCGGTTCCTTGCATTTCCAGAAATGAGAAAGTGCCATAATAGCCACCATCGCCCACAGGAAAAATTCTGTAGCCAGTTCCGCGTGAGACAATTGCTCCATCGAAATAGGATTCGGACCCTGATGCATGGTTTATTTCTGCACTACTTTCTACAATCAATCTCGAGCCGTCGCTTACCGATAGTACTCCTTCCTCAAAATTCAACTCATCTGTTATTTTGATCGAATCAGCTGACAACTGGACATTGCCAAGTTTGCTAATAGTAAGCTTGGAAATGGGTAAGTACGTATTGGCAAATTGCTGAAATTCGCTTCCAGAAAAGATCAATTCCCCTTCTGTAGTGTTGAAGGTCCCTGCGTTCACCCAGTTTTTGAATAATTCGAGCGATCCATTATTGATAAAGAAACCCAGATTAGTGATGTTGCCTAAGGCCACAAAACTCCCCTCACTATTGACGTCCACACGGCCTTCATTATACAGATTGGTTCCCGAAGTGACAATAGCATTTGGCGCAATGGTCATCTCTGCATTGGATTGCAGGTACATATCCTGAGCCATTGCAACAGATGTAGACAAAAGGGACGCTATGACAAGACTCCTTTTCATTAATTGATTGATCTGTTTAGTTCTACCCAGTCACCTAAGGCATTATTCCACATGAGAGTGATTGTCGAGCCTATTTCACCGAATGTCGGAGCCCAATCTCCGTTGAGTCTTGTATTGACATTGTCAGATAAAACCAGACAAGGATCACCTCCTGAATTTTGACCACTCACAAATACGATTATGAGCATCTGTCCATCATTTACTCCATCCGTTAATGTGAAGCCTGTGCTTGACCCAGCATCAGCATCGGTGATATTGATTAAGGTTCTTGAGCCTACGGTCACCGAATTGCTAGCAGCTGTTAGTGACTCGGTATTTGGTGTAATGGTCACAGATGCCATCGTTTTGTTAGAAAGCGTCTGAGTCGCATTGTCCACAACCATCACACCATTGTTACCCGCCAAATCCGGCATTGCAATGGTAGACGATCCATTGGTAGGTGTGCCTGGGTCAAGGACCACTACATCTCCACCCATTCCAGCTGAACCTTCAAAAGTGATACTACCAACTATTTCTCCATTCATGACTATATCATCAGTAGAATCATCTCCAAGGTTAATTGGACCTGTAACGTTCAAGAAATCTGCAACCTCTAAAGTATCAGCCGTGATTATGCGAGCATCAATACTATCTGCATCAAGTGTATTGATGTTATTGATGGAGTTTGCATTTGCATCTTGATCATTTGATAAAATATCAGTTAAGGTCAGTGATTCAAAATCTGTACGGATGGCTGAAGCAGAATCAAGCAGCGCACTTCTCACATTAGCAGTTGAATCATTAATAGCAGAGATCAGATCAGCTCTCACATTGGTAGCTGTATCACCCAAAGAACTACGTATCGCAATGACCGAATCAGCAAGTGACAACCTGACCACATCAGCGGTATCGGAGATGGCATTGTAGAGATCCCCTTCGATGTTACCTAAGTCGGTTCGGATGGCCGAAGCAGAATCTAACAAAGCACTTCTGACATTAGCAGTAGAATCATTGATCGCAGAGATCAGGTCTGTTCTAATGGAAGCTGCTGTATCAAGTACTACCTGATCGTAATGTGTTCTGATGTCAGAAGCGGAATCCACCAAAGCCGAACGAACTGCAATGACCGAATCCGCCAGTGACAACCTGACCACATCAGCGGTATCGGAGATAGCATTGTAGAGATCCCCTTCGATGTTACCTAAGTCGGTACGGATGGCCGAAGCAGAATCGAGCAGCGCATCGCGAACGTTGGCAGTAGAATCATTGATCGCAGAGATCAGGTCTGTTCTAATAGAAGCAGCTGTATCAAGTACTACCTGATCGTAATGAGTTCTGATATCCGAGGCAGTGTCCACCAAAGCCGAACGAACTGCAATGACCGAATCGGCCAGCGACAACCTGACCACATCAGCGGTATCGGAGATGGCATTGTAGAGATCCCCTTCGATGTTACCTAAGTCGGTTCGGATGGCCGAAGCAGAATCTAACAAAGCACTTCTGACATTAGCAGTAGAATCATTGATCGCAGAGATCAGGTCTGTTCTAATGGAAGCTGCTGTATCAAGTACTACCTGATCGTAATGTGTTCTGATGTCAGAAGCGGAATCCACCAAAGCCGAACGAACTGCAATGACCGAATCCGCCAGTGACAACCTGACCACATCAGCGGTATCGGAGATAGCATTGTAAAGATCCCCTTCGATGTTACCTAAGTCGGTACGGATGGCCGAAGCAGAATCGAGCAGCGCATCGCGAACGTTGGCAGTAGAATCATTGATCGCAGAGATCAGGTCTGTTCTAATAGAAGCAGCTGTATCAAGTACTACCTGATCGTAATGAGTTCTGATATCCGAGGCAGTGTCCACCAAAGCCGAACGAACTGCAATGACCGAATCGGCCAGCGACAACCTGACCACATCAGCGGTATCGGAGATGGCATTGTAGAGATCCCCTTCGATGTTACCTAAGTCGGTACGGATGGCCGAAGCAGAATCGAGCAGCGCATCGCGAACGTTGGCAGTAGAATCATTGATCGCAGAGATCAGGTCTGTTCTAATAGAAGCAGCTGTATCAAGTACTACCTGATCGTAATGAGTTCTGATATCCGAGGCAGTGTCCACCAAAGCCGAACGAACTGCAATGACCGAATCGGCCAGCGACAACCTGACCACATCAGCGGTATCGGAGATGGCATTGTAGAGATCCCCTTCGATGTTACCTAAGTCGGTACGGATGGCCGAAGCAGAATCGAGCAGCGCATCGCGAACGTTGGCAGTAGAATCATTGATCGCAGAGATCAGGTCTGTTCTAATAGAAGCAGCTGTATCAAGTACTACCTGATCGTAATGAGTTCTGATATCCGAGGCAGTGTCCACCAAAGCCGAACGAACTGCAATGACCGAATCGGCCAGCGACAACCTGACCACATCAGCGGTATCGGAGATGGCATTGTAGAGATCCCCTTCGATGTTACCTAAGTCGGTACGGATGGCCGAAGCAGAATCGAGCAGCGCATCGCGAACGTTGGCAGTAGAATCATTGATCGCAGAGATCAGGTCTGTTCTAATGGAAGCTGCTGTATCAAGTACTACCTGATCGTAATGTGTTCTGATGTCAGAAGCGGAATCCACCAAAGCCGAACGAACTGCAATGACCGAATCCGCCAGTGACAACCTGACCACATCAGCGGTATCGGAGATAGCATTGTAAAGATCCCCTTCGATGTTACCTAAGTCGGTACGGATGGCCGAAGCAGAATCGAGCAGCGCATCGCGAACGTTGGCAGTAGAATCATTGATCGCAGAGATCAGGTCTGTTCTAATAGAAGCAGCTGTATCAAGTACTACCTGATCGTAATGAGTTCTGATATCCGAGGCAGTGTCCACCAAAGCCGAACGAACTGCAATGACCGAATCGGCCAGCGACAACCTGACCACATCAGCGGTATCGGAGATGGCATTGTAGAGATCCCCTTCGATGTTACCTAAGTCGGTACGGATGGCCGAAGCAGAATCGAGCAGCGCATCGCGAACGTTGGCAGTAGAATCATTGATCGCAGAGATCAGGTCTGTTCTAATAGAAGCAGCTGTATCAAGTACTACCTGATCGTAATGAGTTCTGATATCCGAGGCAGTGTCCACCAAAGCCGAACGAACTGCAATGACCGAATCGGCCAGCGACAACCTGACCACATCAGCGGTATCGGAGATGGCATTGTAGAGATCCCCTTCGATGTTACCTAAGTCGGTACGGATGGCCGAAGCAGAATCGAGCAGCGCATCGCGAACGTTGGCAGTAGAATCATTGATCGCAGAGATCAGGTCTGTTCTAATAGAAGCAGCTGTATCAAGTACTACCTGATCGTAATGAGTTCTGATATCCGAGGCAGTGTCCACCAAAGCCGAACGAACTGCAATGACCGAATCGGCCAGCGACAACCTGACCACATCAGCGGTATCGGAGATGGCATTGTAGAGATCCCATTCGATGTTACCTAAGTCGGTACGGATGGCCGAAGCAGAATCGAGCAGCGCATCGCGAACGTTGGCAGTAGAATCATTGATCGCAGAGATCAGGTCTGTTCTAATGGAAGCTGCTGTATCAAGTACTACCTGATCGTAATGTGTTCTGATGTCAGAAGCGGAATCCACCAAAGCCGAACGAACTGCAATGACCGAATCCGCCAGTGACAACCTGACCACATCAGCGGTATCGGAGATAGCATTGTAAAGATCCCCTTCGATGTTACCTAAGTCGGTACGGATGGCCGAAGCAGAATCGAGCAGCGCATCGCGAACGTTGGCAGTAGAATCATTGATCGCAGAGATCAGGTCTGTTCTAATAGAAGCAGCTGTATCAAGTACTACCTGATCGTAATGAGTTCTGATATCCGAGGCAGTGTCCACCAAAGCCGAACGAACTGCAATGACCGAATCGGCCAGCGACAACCTGACCACATCAGCGGTATCGGAGATGGCATTGTAGAGATCCCCTTCGATGTTACCTAAGTCGGTACGGATGGCCGAAGCAGAATCTAACAAAGCACTTCTGACATTAGCAGTAGAATCATTAATCGCAGAGATCAGATCAGCTCTTACATTGGTAGCTGTATCACCCAAAGAACTACGTATCGCAATCACCGAATCGGCCAGCGACAACCTGACCACATCAGCGGTATCGGAGATAGCGTTGTAGAGATCCCCTTCGATGTTACCTAAGTCGGTACGGATGGCCGAAGCAGAATCAAGCAAGGCATCTCGAACGTTGGCAGTTGAGTCGTTGATCGCAGAGATCAGGTCTGTTCTAATAGAAGCAGCTGTATCAAGTACTACCTGATCGTAATGAGTTCTGATATCCGAGGCAGTGTCCACCAAAGCCGAACGAACTGCAATGACCGAATCAGCCAGTGACAACCTGACCACATCAGCGGTATCGGAGATAGCGTTGTAGAGATTCCCTTCGATGTTACCTAAGTCGGTACGGATGGCCGAAGCAGAGTCTAACAAAGCACTTCTGACATTAGCAGTAGAATCATTGATCGCAGAGATCAGGTCTGTTCTAATGGAAGCTGCTGTATCAAGTACTACCTGATCGTAATGTGTTCTGATGTCAGAAGCGGAATCCACCAAAGCCGAACGAACTGCAATGACCGAATCGGCCAGCGACAACCTGACCACATCAGCGGTATCGGAGATGGCATTGTAGAGATCCCCTTCGATGTTACCTAAGTCGGTACGGATGGCCGAAGCAGAATCAAGCAAGGCATCTCGAACGTTGGCAGTTGAGTCGTTGATCGCAGAAATCAGGTCTGTTCTAATGGAAGCTGCCGTGTCTAGTACTACCTGATCGTAATGTGTTCTGATGTCAGAAGCGGAATCTACCAAAGCCGAACGAACTGCAATCACCGAATCAGCAAGCGACAACCTGACCACATCAGCGGTATCGGAGATGGCATTGTAGAGATCCCCTTCGATGTTACCTAAGTCGGTTCGGATGGCCGAAGCAGAATCTAACAAAGCACTTCTGACATTAGCAGTAGAATCATTAATCGCAGAGATCAGATCAGCTCTTACATTGGTAGCTGTATCACCCAAAGAACTACGTATCGCAATCACCGAATCGGCCAGCGACAACCTGACCACATCAGCGGTATCGGAGATAGCGTTGTAGAGATCCCCTTCGATGTTACCTAAGTCGGTACGGATGGCCGAAGCAGAATCAAGCAAGGCATCTCGAACGTTGGCAGTTGAGTCGTTGATCGCAGAGATCAGGTCTGTTCTAATGGAAGCTGCTGTATCAAGTACTACCTGATCGTAATGTGTTCTGATGTCAGAAGCGGAATCCACCAAAGCCGAACGAACTGCAATGACCGAATCGGCCAGCGACAACCTGACCACATCAGCGGTATCGGAGATGGCATTGTAGAGATCCCCTTCGATGTTACCTAAGTCGGTACGGATGGCCGAAGCAGAATCAAGCAAGGCATCTCGAACGTTGGCAGTTGAGTCGTTGATCGCAGAAATCAGGTCTGTTCTAATGGAAGCTGCCGTGTCTAGTACTACCTGATCGTAATGTGTTCTGATGTCAGAAGCGGAATCTACCAAAGCCGAACGAACTGCAATCACCGAATCAGCAAGCGACAACCTGACCACATCAGCGGTATCGGAGATGGCATTGTAGAGATCCCCTTCGATGTTACCTAAGTCGGTTCGGATGGCCGAAGCAGAATCTAACAAAGCACTTCTGACATTAGCAGTAGAATCATTAATCGCAGAGATCAGATCAGCTCTTACATTGGTAGCTGTATCACCCAAAGAACTACGTATCGCAATCACCGAATCGGCCAGCGACAACCTGACCACATCAGCGGTATCGGAGATAGCGTTGTAGAGATCCCCTTCGATGTTACCTAAGTCGGTACGGATGGCCGAAGCAGAATCAAGCAAGGCATCTCGAACGTTGGCAGTTGAGTCGTTGATCGCAGAGATCAGGTCTGTTCTAATGGAAGCTGCTGTATCGAGTACTACCTGATCGTAATGTGTTCTGATGTCAGAAGCGGAATCTACCAAAGCCGAACGAACTGCAATGACCGAATCAGCCAGTGACAACCTGACCACATCAGCGGTATCGGAGATGGCGTTGTAGAGATCCCCTTCGATGTTACCTAAATCGGTACGGATGGCCGAAGCAGAATCAAGCAGCGCATCGCGAATGTTAGCAGTTGAGTCGTTGATCGCAGAAATCAGGTCTGTTCTAATGGAAGCTGCCGTGTCTAGCACTACCTGATCGTAATGAGTTCTGATATCGGAAGCGGAATCTACTAGAGCACTTCTTACAGCAATGACCGAATCGGCCAGTGACAACCTGACCACATCAGCGGTATCGGAGATAGCGTTGTAGAGATCCCCTTCGATGTTGCCTAAGTCGGTTCGGATGGCCGAAGCAGAATCTAACAAAGCACTTCTGACATTAGCAGTAGAATCATTAATCGCAGAGATCAGATCAGCTCTTACATTGGTAGCTGTATCACCCAAAGAACTACGTATCGCAATCACCGAATCGGCCAGCGACAACCTGACCACATCAGCGGTATCGGAGATGGCATTGTAGAGATCCCCTTCGATGTTACCTAAGTCGGTACGGATGGCCGAAGCAGAGTCGAGCAGTGCATCTCGAACGTTGGCAGTCGAATCGTTGATCGCAGAAATCAGGTCTGTTCTAATGGAAGCTGCCGTGTCTAGTACTACCTGATTGTAATGAGTTCTGATGTCAGAAGCGGAATCTACCAAAGCCGAACGAACTGCAATGACCGAATCGGCCAGCGACAACCTGACCACATCAGCGGTATCGGAGATGGCATTGTAGAGATCCCCTTCGATGTTACCTAAGTCGGTACGGATGGCCGAAGCAGAATCAAGCAAGGCATCTCGAACGTTGGCAGTTGAGTCGTTGATCGCAGAAATCAGGTCTGTTCTAATGGAAGCTGCCGTGTCTAGTACTACCTGATCGTAATGTGTTCTGATGTCAGAAGCGGAATCTACCAAAGCCGAACGAACTGCAATCACCGAATCAGCAAGCGACAACCTGACCACATCAGCGGTATCGGAGATGGCATTGTAGAGATCCCCTTCGATGTTACCTAAGTCGGTTCGGATGGCCGAAGCAGAATCTAACAAAGCACTTCTGACATTAGCAGTAGAATCATTAATCGCAGAGATCAAATCTGTTCTAATGGAAGCTGCCGTGTCTAGCACTACCTGATCGTAATGAGTTCTGATATCGGAAGCGGAATCCACCAAAGCCGAACGAACTGCAATGACCGAATCTCGAAGTGCATTATAGATTGCAGTTGAGTCTTGCGTCGATTCATCTGCTAAGAAATTTGTAATAGCTAAAGCAGTAGCTAGCTGGTTGTCTGTTGGGCTAACTGTTAGATCTGTTGATATTTCATTTACATTAGTCCCTGAACTTAATTGAATTGCACCTCCTACAGACAGATCACCACCGGTAGAGATATCATCAGTTACGATGAGATCCGCACCGATTCGGGTATTGTTGGCTACAACAAGCGAATCTTCGATAGATACTCGTTGCGTGTTGATGGAATCGGAAACGATTGTTTCCTGCGCTGTTAGCACTCTTGTTCCGATCGAGTCAGCAGAGATGTCTTCGAGATCAAGATTACCAGTCAGGTTGATGTCACCACCTACGGTTAGGTCTTCAGTGATGTTGGCTGCCCGAATGTTGATAGAGTCAGCTTGTACATCATCCCCAACATACAGATCGGTTCCAACAGCCAGTCCATTAGCCGTACGAATGGAATCAGCGAGTACATCATCAGTTACGATGAGGTCAGCACCGATTCGGGTATTATTCGCAACGACCAGCGAATCAGTCACGTCAACCCGAGCTACATTCAAGCTATCGGCCACCACATTTTCAGTAGCAGTGATGACACGAGTACCGATCGAGTCAGCAGAGATGTCTTCCAGGTCGAGGTTACCAGTGAGGTTGATGTCACCACCTACGGTCAGATCTTCAGCGATGTTAGCTGCTCTGATGTTGATGGAGTCAGCTTGTACATCATCCCCAACATACAGGTCTGTACCGACAGCAAGACCGTTCAAAGTTCTAAGAGAATCAGCCAGCACATCATCAGTTACGATGAGGTCAGCACCGATTCGGGTGTTGTTGGCTACAACCAGCGAATCTTCGATGGAAACTCGTTGTGCATTGATAGAATCGGAAACGACATTTTCAGTAGCAGTGATGACACGAGTGCCGATCGAGTCAGCAGAGATGTCTTCGAGATCAAGATTACCAGTCAGGTTGATGTTGCCAGCCACAGAAAGATCACCACCGACATTGACATCATTGGTTACTTCAAGAGAATCTCCGATAGCCACTGCACCGGAAATGTTAGCTGCTCTGATGTTGATGGAGTCAGCTTGTACATCATCCCCAACATACAGGTCTGTACCGACAGCAAGACCGTTCAAAGTTCTAAGAGAATCAGCCAGCACATCATCAGTTACGATGAGGTCAGCACCGATTCGGGTATTATTCGCAACGACCAGCGAATCAGTCACGTCAACCCGAGCTACATTCAAGCTATCGGCCACCACATTTTCAGTAGCAGTGATGACACGAGTACCGATCGAGTCAGCAGAGATGTCTTCCAGATCGAGGTTACCAGTGAGGTTGATGTCACCACCAACTGTCAAGTCTTCAGTGATGTTGGCAGCTCTGATGTTGATGGAGTCGGCTTGTAAATCATCCCCAACGTACAGGTCTGTACCAACAGCAAGACCGTTCAAAGTTCTAAGAGAATCAGCCAGCACATCATCAGTTACGATGAGGTCAGCACCGATTCGGGTGTTGTTGGCTACAACCAGCGAATCTTCGATGGAAACTCGTTGTGCATTGATAGAATCGGAAACGACATTTTCAGTAGCAGTGATGACACGAGTGCCGATCGAGTCAGCAGAGATGTCTTCGAGATCAAGATTACCAGTCAGGTTGATGTTGCCAGCCACAGAAAGATCACCACCGACATTGACATCATTGGTTACTTCAAGAGAATCTCCGATAGCCACTGCACCGGAAATGTTAGCTGCTCTGATGTTGATGGAGTCAGCTTGTACATCATCCCCAACATACAGGTCGGTTCCAACAGCTAGTCCATTAGCCGTACGAATGGAATCAGCGAGTACATCATCAGTTACGATGAGGTCAGCACCGATTCGGGTATTGTTGGTAACGACCAGTGAATCAGTCACATCAACCCGAGCTACATTCAAGCTATCGGCCACCACATTTTCAGTAGCTGTAATGACACGAGTGCCGATCGAGTCGGCGGAGATGTCTTCGAGATCAAGATTACCAGTCAGGTTGATGTCACCACCAACTGTCAAGTCTTCAGCGATGTTAGCTGCCCGGATGTTGATGGAGTCAGCTTGTACATCATCGCCAACATACAGGTCTGTTCCTACAGCCAGTCCACTCAAGGTTCTAAGAGAATCAGCGAGTACATTATCAGTTACGATAAGATCCGCACCGATTCGGGTGTTGTTCGCAACGACCAGCGAATCTTCGATAGAGACTCTTTGTGCATTAATAGAATCCGAAACGATTGTTTCCTGCGCTGTTAGCACTCTTGTTCCGATCGAGTCAGCAGAGATGTCTTCGAGATCAAGATTACCAGTCAGGTTGATGTTGCCACCAACTGTCAAGTCTTCAGCGATGTTAGCTGCCCGGATGTTGATGGAGTCAGCTTGTACATCATCGCCAACATACAGGTCTGTACCGATAGCAAGACCGTTCAAAGTTCTAAGAGAATCAGCCAGTACATCATCGGTTACAATCAGATCCGCACCGATTCGGGTGTTATTCGCAACGACCAGCGAATCTTCGATAGAGACTCTTTGTGCATTAATAGAATCCGAAACGATTGTTTCCTGCGCTGTTAGCACTCTTGTTCCGATCGAGTCAGCAGAGATGTCTTCAAGATCCAGGTTTCCAGTGAGGTTGATGTCACCACCTACGGTTAGGTCTTCAGCGATGTTAGCTGCCCGGATGTTGATGGAGTCGGCTTGTACATCATCCCCAACATACAGGTCTGTTCCTACAGCCAGTCCACTCAAGGTTCTAAGTGAATCAGCCAGCACATCATCAGTTACGATGAGGTCAGCACCGATTCGGGTGTTGTTGGCTACAACCAGCGAATCTTCGATGGAAACTCGTTGTGCATTGATAGAATCGGAAACGACATTTTCAGTAGCAGTGATGACACGAGTGCCGATCGAGTCAGCAGAGATGTCTTCGAGATCAAGATTACCAGTCAGGTTGATGTTGCCAGCCACAGAAAGATCACCACCGACATTGACATCATTGGTTACTTCAAGAGAATCTCCGATAGCCACTGCACCGGAAATGTTAGCTGCTCTGATGTTGATGGAGTCAGCTTGTACATCATCCCCAACATACAGGTCTGTACCGACAGCAAGACCGTTCAAAGTTCTAAGAGAATCAGCCAGCACATCATCAGTTACGATGAGGTCAGCACCGATTCGGGTATTATTCGCAACGACCAGCGAATCAGTCACGTCAACCCGAGCTACATTCAAGCTATCGGCCACCACATTTTCAGTAGCAGTGATGACACGAGTACCGATCGAGTCAGCAGAGATGTCTTCCAGGTCGAGGTTACCAGTGAGGTTGATGTTGCCAGCCACAGAAAGATCACCACCGACATTGACATCATTGGTTACTTCAAGAGAATCTCCGATAGCCACTGCACCGGAAATGTTAGCTGCTCTGATGTTGATGGAGTCAGCTTGTACATCATCCCCAACATACAGGTCTGTACCGACAGCAAGACCGTTCAAAGTTCTAAGAGAATCAGCCAGCACATCATCAGTTACGATGAGGTCAGCACCGATTCGGGTGTTGTTGGCTACAACCAGCGAATCTTCGATGGAAACTCGTTGTGCATTGATAGAATCGGAAACGACATTTTCAGTAGCAGTGATGACACGAGTGCCGATCGAGTCAGCGGAAATGTCTTCCAGGTCGAGGTTTCCAGTGAGGTTGATGTCACCACCTACGGTCAGATCTTCAGCGATGTTAGCTGCTCTGATGTTGATGGAGTCAGCTTGTACATCATCCCCAACATACAGGTCTGTACCGACAGCAAGACCGTTCAAAGTTCTAAGAGAATCAGCCAGCACATCATCAGTTACGATGAGGTCAGCACCGATTCGGGTATTGTTGGCTACAACAAGCGAATCAGTCACATCAACCCGAGCTACATTCAAGCTATCGGCCACCACATTTTCAGTAGCTGTGATCACCCGTGTTCCGATGGAGTCAGCGGAAATGTCTTCCAGATCCAGGTTACCAGTTAGGTTGATGTCACCACCTACGGTCAAGTCTTCAGTGATGTTGGCTGCCCGAATGTTGATAGAGTCAGCTTGTACATCATCGCCAACATACAGGTCGGTTCCAACAGCTAGTCCATTAGCCGTACGAATGGAATCAGCGAGTACATCATCAGTTACGATGAGGTCAGCACCGATTCGGGTATTGTTCGCAACGACCAGCGAATCTTCGATGGAAACTCGTTGTGCATTGATAGAATCGGAAACTACATTTTCAGAAGCAGTGATGACACGAGTACCGATTGAGTCGGCTGAAATGTCTTCAAGATCCAGGTTACCAGTTAGGTTGATGTCACCACCTACGGTCAAGTCTTCAGTGATGTTGGCTGCCCGAATGTTGATAGAGTCAGCTTGTACATCATCGCCAACATACAGGTCGGTTCCAACAGCTAGTCCATTAGCCGTACGAATGGAATCAGCGAGTACATCATCAGTTACGATGAGGTCAGCACCGATTCGGGTATTATTCGCAACGACCAGCGAATCAGTCACGTCAACCCGAGCTACATTCAAGCTATCGGCCACCACATTTTCAGTAGCAGTGATGACACGAGTACCGATCGAGTCAGCAGAGATGTCTTCCAGGTCGAGGTTACCAGTGAGGTTGATGTCACCACCTACGGTCAGATCTTCAGCGATGTTAGCTGCCCGGATGTTGATGGAGTCGGCTTGTACATCATCCCCAACATACAGGTCTGTACCGACAGCAAGACCGTTCAAAGTTCTAAGAGAATCCGCCAGTACATCATCAGTTACGATAAGATCCGCACCGATTCGGGTATTGTTGGCTACAACTAAGGAATCTTCGATAGAGACTCTTTGCGCATTGATGGAATCGGCCACCACATTTTCAGTAGCAGTGATGACACGAGTACCGATCGAGTCAGCAGAGATGTCTTCCAGGTCGAGGTTACCAGTTAGGTTGATGTTGCCAGCCACAGAAAGATCACCACCGACATTGACATCATTGGTTACTTCAAGAGAATCTCCGATAGCCACTGCACCGGAAATGTTGGCTGCTCTGATGTTAATGGAGTCAGCTTGTACATCATCGCCAACATACAGGTCGGTTCCAACAGCTAGTCCATTAGCCGTACGAATGGAATCAGCGAGTACATCATCAGTTACGATGAGGTCAGCACCGATTCGGGTATTATTCGCAACGACCAGCGAATCAGTCACGTCAACCCGAGCTACATTCAAGCTATCGGCCACCACATTTTCAGTAGCAGTGATGACACGAGTACCGATCGAGTCAGCAGAGATGTCTTCCAGGTCGAGGTTACCAGTGAGGTTGATGTCACCACCTACGGTCAGATCTTCAGCGATGTTAGCTGCCCGGATGTTGATGGAGTCGGCTTGTACATCATCCCCAACATACAGGTCTGTACCGACAGCAAGACCGTTCAAAGTTCTAAGAGAATCCGCCAGTACATCATCAGTTACGATAAGATCCGCACCGATTCGGGTATTGTTGGCTACAACTAAGGAATCTTCGATAGAGACTCTTTGCGCATTGATGGAATCGGCCACCACATTTTCAGTAGCAGTGATGACACGAGTACCGATCGAGTCAGCAGAGATGTCTTCCAGGTCGAGGTTACCAGTTAGGTTGATGTTGCCAGCCACAGAAAGATCACCACCGACATTGACATCATTGGTTACTTCAAGAGAATCTCCGATAGCCACTGCACCGGAAATGTTGGCTGCTCTGATGTTAATGGAGTCAGCTTGTACATCATCCCCAACATACAGGTCTGTACCGACAGCAAGACCGTTCAAAGTTCTAAGAGAATCAGCCAGCACATCATCAGTTACGATAAGATCCGCACCGATTCGGGTATTATTCGCAACGACCAGCGAATCAGTCACGTCAACCCGAGCTACATTCAAGCTATCGGCCACCACATTTTCAGTAGCAGTGATGACACGAGTACCGATCGAGTCAGCAGAGATGTCTTCCAGGTCGAGGTTACCAGTTAGGTTGATGTTGCCAGCCACAGAAAGATCACCACCGACATTGACATCATTGGTTACTTCAAGAGAATCTCCGATAGCCACTGCACCGGAAATGTTAGCTGCCCGGATGTTAATGGAGTCGGCTTGCACATCATCCCCAACATACAGGTCGGTTCCTACAGCCAGACCACTCAAAGTTCTAAGAGAATCAGCGAGTACATCATCAGTTACGATGAGGTCAGCACCGATTCGGGTATTGTTCGCAACGACAAGCGAATCTTCGATGGAAACTCGTTGTGCATTGATAGAATCGGAAACTACATTTTCAGAAGCAGTGATGACACGAGTACCGATTGAGTCGGCTGAAATGTCTTCAAGATCCAGGTTACCAGTTAGGTTGATGTCACCACCTACGGTCAAGTCTTCAGTGATGTTGGCTGCCCGAATGTTGATAGAGTCAGCTTGTACATCATCGCCAACATACAGGTCGGTTCCAACAGCTAGTCCATTAGCCGTACGAATGGAATCAGCGAGTACATCATCAGTTACGATGAGGTCAGCACCGATTCGGGTATTGTTCGCAACGACCAGCGAATCAGTCACGTCAACCCGAGCTACATTCAAGCTATCGGCCACCACATTTTCAGTAGCAGTGATCACCCGTGTTCCGATCGAGTCAGCGGAAATATCTTCGAGATCCAGGTTTCCAGTGAGGTTGATGTCACCACCAACTGTCAAGTCTTCAGCGATGTTGGCTGCTCTAATGTTAATGGAGTCGGCTTGCACATCATCCCCAACATACAGGTCGGTTCCTACAGCCAGACCACTCAAAGTTCTAAGAGAATCAGCCAGCACATCATCAGTTACGATAAGATCCGCACCGATTCGGGTATTATTCGCAACGACCAGCGAATCAGTCACGTCAACCCGAGCTACATTCAAGCTATCAGCCACCACATTTTCAGTAGCAGTGATCACCCGTGTTCCAATCGAGTCGGCGGAAATATCTTCGAGATCCAGGTTACCAGTGAGGTTGATGTCACCACCTACGGTCAGATCTTCAGCGATGTTAGCTGCTCTGATGTTGATGGAGTCAGCTTGTACATCATCCCCAACATACAGGTCTGTACCGACAGCAAGACCGTTCAAAGTTCTAAGAGAATCAGCCAGCACATCATCAGTTACGATGAGGTCAGCACCGATTCGGGTGTTGTTGGCTACAACCAGCGAATCTTCGATGGAAACTCGTTGTGCATTGATAGAATCGGAAACGACATTTTCAGTAGCAGTGATGACACGAGTGCCGATCGAGTCAGCAGAGATGTCTTCGAGATCAAGATTACCAGTCAGGTTGATGTTGCCAGCCACAGAAAGATCACCACCGACATTGACATCATTGGTTACTTCAAGAGAATCTCCGATAGCCACTGCACCGGAAATGTTAGCTGCTCTGATGTTGATGGAGTCAGCTTGTACATCATCCCCAACATACAGGTCTGTACCGACAGCAAGACCGTTCAAAGTTCTAAGAGAATCAGCCAGCACATCATCAGTTACGATGAGATCCGCACCGATTCGGGTATTGTTGGCTACAACAAGCGAATCTTCGATAGATACTCGTTGCGTGTTGATGGAATCGGAAACGATTGTTTCCTGCGCTGTTAGCACTCTTGTTCCGATCGAGTCAGCAGAGATGTCTTCGAGATCAAGATTACCAGTCAGGTTGATGTCACCACCTACGGTTAGGTCTTCAGTGATGTTGGCTGCCCGAATGTTGATAGAGTCAGCTTGTACATCATCCCCAACATACAGATCGGTTCCAACAGCCAGTCCATTAGCCGTACGAATGGAATCAGCGAGTACATCATCAGTTACGATGAGGTCAGCACCGATTCGGGTATTATTCGCAACGACCAGCGAATCAGTCACGTCAACCCGAGCTACATTCAAGCTATCGGCCACCACATTTTCAGTAGCAGTGATGACACGAGTACCGATCGAGTCAGCAGAGATGTCTTCCAGGTCGAGGTTACCAGTGAGGTTGATGTCACCACCTACGGTCAGATCTTCAGCGATGTTAGCTGCTCTGATGTTGATGGAGTCAGCTTGTACATCATCCCCAACATACAGGTCTGTACCGACAGCAAGACCGTTCAAAGTTCTAAGAGAATCAGCCAGCACATCATCAGTTACGATGAGGTCAGCACCGATTCGGGTGTTGTTGGCTACAACCAGCGAATCTTCGATGGAAACTCGTTGTGCATTGATAGAATCGGAAACGACATTTTCAGTAGCAGTGATGACACGAGTGCCGATCGAGTCAGCAGAGATGTCTTCGAGATCAAGATTACCAGTCAGGTTGATGTTGCCAGCCACAGAAAGATCACCACCGACATTGACATCATTGGTTACTTCAAGAGAATCTCCGATAGCCACTGCACCGGAAATGTTAGCTGCTCTGATGTTGATGGAGTCAGCTTGTACATCATCCCCAACATACAGGTCTGTACCGACAGCAAGACCGTTCAAAGTTCTAAGAGAATCAGCCAGCACATCATCAGTTACGATGAGGTCAGCACCGATTCGGGTATTATTCGCAACGACCAGCGAATCAGTCACGTCAACCCGAGCTACATTCAAGCTATCGGCCACCACATTTTCAGTAGCAGTGATGACACGAGTACCGATCGAGTCAGCAGAGATGTCTTCCAGGTCGAGGTTACCAGTGAGGTTGATGTCACCACCTACGGTCAGATCTTCAGCGATGTTAGCTGCTCTGATGTTGATGGAGTCAGCTTGTACATCATCCCCAACATACAGGTCTGTACCGACAGCAAGACCGTTCAAAGTTCTAAGAGAATCAGCCAGCACATCATCAGTTACGATGAGGTCAGCACCGATTCGGGTGTTGTTGGCTACAACCAGCGAATCTTCGATGGAAACTCGTTGTGCATTGATAGAATCGGAAACGACATTTTCAGTAGCAGTGATGACACGAGTGCCGATCGAGTCAGCAGAGATGTCTTCGAGATCAAGATTACCAGTCAGGTTGATGTTGCCAGCCACAGAAAGATCACCACCGACATTGACATCATTGGTTACTTCAAGAGAATCTCCGATAGCCACTGCACCGGAAATGTTAGCTGCTCTGATGTTGATGGAGTCAGCTTGTACATCATCCCCAACATACAGGTCTGTACCGACAGCAAGACCGTTCAAAGTTCTAAGAGAATCAGCCAGCACATCATCAGTTACGATGAGGTCAGCACCGATTCGGGTATTATTCGCAACGACCAGCGAATCAGTCACGTCAACCCGAGCTACATTCAAGCTATCGGCCACCACATTTTCAGTAGCAGTGATGACACGAGTACCGATCGAGTCAGCAGAGATGTCTTCCAGGTCGAGGTTACCAGTGAGGTTGATGTCACCACCTACGGTCAGATCTTCAGCGATGTTAGCTGCTCTGATGTTGATGGAGTCAGCTTGTACATCATCCCCAACATACAGGTCTGTACCGACAGCAAGACCGTTCAAAGTTCTAAGAGAATCAGCCAGCACATCATCAGTTACGATGAGGTCAGCACCGATTCGGGTGTTGTTGGCTACAACCAGCGAATCTTCGATGGAAACTCGTTGTGCATTGATAGAATCGGAAACGACATTTTCAGTAGCAGTGATGACACGAGTGCCGATCGAGTCAGCAGAGATGTCTTCGAGATCAAGATTACCAGTCAGGTTGATGTTGCCAGCCACAGAAAGATCACCACCGACATTGACATCATTGGTTACTTCAAGAGAATCTCCGATAGCCACTGCACCGGAAATGTTAGCTGCTCTGATGTTGATGGAGTCAGCTTGTACATCATCCCCAACATACAGGTCTGTACCGACAGCAAGACCGTTCAAAGTTCTAAGAGAATCAGCCAGCACATCATCAGTTACGATGAGGTCAGCACCGATTCGGGTGTTGTTGGCTACAACCAGCGAATCTTCGATGGAAACTCGTTGTGCATTGATAGAATCGGAAACGACATTTTCAGTAGCAGTGATGACACGAGTGCCGATCGAGTCAGCGGAAATGTCTTCCAGGTCGAGGTTTCCAGTGAGGTTGATGTCACCACCTACGGTCAGATCTTCAGCGATGTTAGCTGCTCTGATGTTGATGGAGTCAGCTTGTACATCATCCCCAACATACAGGTCTGTACCGACAGCAAGACCGTTCAAAGTTCTAAGAGAATCAGCCAGCACATCATCAGTTACGATGAGGTCAGCACCGATTCGGGTATTGTTGGCTACAACAAGCGAATCAGTCACATCAACCCGAGCTACATTCAAGCTATCGGCCACCACATTTTCAGTAGCTGTGATCACCCGTGTTCCGATGGAGTCAGCGGAAATGTCTTCCAGATCCAGGTTACCAGTTAGGTTGATGTCACCACCTACGGTCAAGTCTTCAGTGATGTTGGCTGCCCGAATGTTGATAGAGTCAGCTTGTACATCATCGCCAACATACAGGTCGGTTCCAACAGCTAGTCCATTAGCCGTACGAATGGAATCAGCGAGTACATCATCAGTTACGATGAGGTCAGCACCGATTCGGGTATTGTTCGCAACGACCAGCGAATCTTCGATGGAAACTCGTTGTGCATTGATAGAATCGGAAACTACATTTTCAGAAGCAGTGATGACACGAGTACCGATTGAGTCGGCTGAAATGTCTTCAAGATCCAGGTTACCAGTTAGGTTGATGTCACCACCTACGGTCAAGTCTTCAGTGATGTTGGCTGCCCGAATGTTGATAGAGTCAGCTTGTACATCATCGCCAACATACAGGTCGGTTCCAACAGCTAGTCCATTAGCCGTACGAATGGAATCAGCGAGTACATCATCAGTTACGATGAGGTCAGCACCGATTCGGGTATTATTCGCAACGACCAGCGAATCAGTCACGTCAACCCGAGCTACATTCAAGCTATCGGCCACCACATTTTCAGTAGCAGTGATGACACGAGTACCGATCGAGTCAGCAGAGATGTCTTCCAGGTCGAGGTTACCAGTGAGGTTGATGTCACCACCTACGGTCAGATCTTCAGCGATGTTAGCTGCCCGGATGTTGATGGAGTCGGCTTGTACATCATCCCCAACATACAGGTCTGTACCGACAGCAAGACCGTTCAAAGTTCTAAGAGAATCCGCCAGTACATCATCAGTTACGATAAGATCCGCACCGATTCGGGTATTGTTGGCTACAACTAAGGAATCTTCGATAGAGACTCTTTGCGCATTGATGGAATCGGCCACCACATTTTCAGTAGCAGTGATGACACGAGTACCGATCGAGTCAGCAGAGATGTCTTCCAGGTCGAGGTTACCAGTTAGGTTGATGTTGCCAGCCACAGAAAGATCACCACCGACATTGACATCATTGGTTACTTCAAGAGAATCTCCGATAGCCACTGCACCGGAAATGTTGGCTGCTCTGATGTTAATGGAGTCAGCTTGTACATCATCGCCAACATACAGGTCGGTTCCAACAGCTAGTCCATTAGCCGTACGAATGGAATCAGCGAGTACATCATCAGTTACGATGAGGTCAGCACCGATTCGGGTATTATTCGCAACGACCAGCGAATCAGTCACGTCAACCCGAGCTACATTCAAGCTATCGGCCACCACATTTTCAGTAGCAGTGATGACACGAGTACCGATCGAGTCAGCAGAGATGTCTTCCAGGTCGAGGTTACCAGTGAGGTTGATGTCACCACCTACGGTCAGATCTTCAGCGATGTTAGCTGCCCGGATGTTGATGGAGTCGGCTTGTACATCATCCCCAACATACAGGTCTGTACCGACAGCAAGACCGTTCAAAGTTCTAAGAGAATCCGCCAGTACATCATCAGTTACGATAAGATCCGCACCGATTCGGGTATTGTTGGCTACAACTAAGGAATCTTCGATAGAGACTCTTTGCGCATTGATGGAATCGGCCACCACATTTTCAGTAGCAGTGATGACACGAGTACCGATCGAGTCAGCAGAGATGTCTTCCAGGTCGAGGTTACCAGTTAGGTTGATGTTGCCAGCCACAGAAAGATCACCACCGACATTGACATCATTGGTTACTTCAAGAGAATCTCCGATAGCCACTGCACCGGAAATGTTGGCTGCTCTGATGTTAATGGAGTCAGCTTGTACATCATCCCCAACATACAGGTCTGTACCGACAGCAAGACCGTTCAAAGTTCTAAGAGAATCAGCCAGCACATCATCAGTTACGATAAGATCCGCACCGATTCGGGTATTATTCGCAACGACCAGCGAATCAGTCACGTCAACCCGAGCTACATTCAAGCTATCGGCCACCACATTTTCAGTAGCAGTGATGACACGAGTACCGATCGAGTCAGCAGAGATGTCTTCCAGGTCGAGGTTACCAGTTAGGTTGATGTTGCCAGCCACAGAAAGATCACCACCGACATTGACATCATTGGTTACTTCAAGAGAATCTCCGATAGCCACTGCACCGGAAATGTTAGCTGCCCGGATGTTAATGGAGTCGGCTTGCACATCATCCCCAACATACAGGTCGGTTCCTACAGCCAGACCACTCAAAGTTCTAAGAGAATCAGCGAGTACATCATCAGTTACGATGAGGTCAGCACCGATTCGGGTATTGTTCGCAACGACAAGCGAATCTTCGATGGAAACTCGTTGTGCATTGATAGAATCGGAAACTACATTTTCAGAAGCAGTGATGACACGAGTACCGATTGAGTCGGCTGAAATGTCTTCAAGATCCAGGTTACCAGTTAGGTTGATGTCACCACCTACGGTCAAGTCTTCAGTGATGTTGGCTGCCCGAATGTTGATAGAGTCAGCTTGTACATCATCGCCAACATACAGGTCGGTTCCAACAGCTAGTCCATTAGCCGTACGAATGGAATCAGCGAGTACATCATCAGTTACGATGAGGTCAGCACCGATTCGGGTATTGTTCGCAACGACCAGCGAATCAGTCACGTCAACCCGAGCTACATTCAAGCTATCGGCCACCACATTTTCAGTAGCAGTGATCACCCGTGTTCCGATCGAGTCAGCGGAAATATCTTCGAGATCCAGGTTTCCAGTGAGGTTGATGTCACCACCAACTGTCAAGTCTTCAGCGATGTTGGCTGCTCTAATGTTAATGGAGTCGGCTTGCACATCATCCCCAACATACAGGTCGGTTCCTACAGCCAGACCACTCAAAGTTCTAAGAGAATCAGCCAGCACATCATCAGTTACGATAAGATCCGCACCGATTCGGGTATTATTCGCAACGACCAGCGAATCAGTCACGTCAACCCGAGCTACATTCAAGCTATCAGCCACCACATTTTCAGTAGCAGTGATCACCCGTGTTCCAATCGAGTCGGCGGAAATATCTTCGAGATCCAGGTTACCAGTGAGGTTGATGTCACCACCTACGGTCAGATCTTCAGCGATGTTAGCTGCTCTGATGTTGATGGAGTCAGCTTGTACATCATCCCCAACATACAGGTCTGTACCAACAGCAAGACCGTTCAAAGTTCTAAGAGAATCAGCGAGTACATCATCAGTTACGATGAGATCCGCACCGATTCGGGTGTTGTTGGCTACAACAAGCGAATCTTCGATAGATACTCTTTGCGCATTGATGGAATCGGAAACGACATTTTCAGTAGCAGTGATGACACGAGTGCCGATCGAGTCAGCAGAGATGTCTTCCAGATCCAGGTTACCAGTGAGGTTGATGTCACCACCTACGGTCAAGTCTTCAGAAATGTTAGCAGCTCTGATGTTGATAGAGTCAGCTTGTACATCATCGCCAACATACAGGTCTGTACCGACAGTCAGACCATTCAAAGTTCTAAGAGAATCCGCCAGTACATCATCAGTTACGATGAGGTCCGCACCGATTCGGGTATTATTCGCAACGACCAGCGAATCAGTCACATCAACCCGAGCTACATTCAAGCTATCAGCCACCACATTTTCAGTAGCAGTGATCACCCGTGTTCCAATCGAGTCGGCGGAAATATCTTCGAGATCCAGGTTACCAGTGAGGTTGATGTCACCACCTACGGTCAGATCTTCAGTGATGTTGGCTGCTCTCATGTTAATGGAGTCAGCTTGTACATCATCCCCAACATACAGGTCTTGACCAATTCTTGTGTTGGTGTCAACAACCAAACTATCATCGACATTTAGTACACCTCCAATATTGGCATTAGTACCTACAACCAGACTGTCAACTACCTCTAAATCTTCCAGAATTTTAACATCAGTTTGGAATTCTGCGTATTCATCTACCGTAAGAATTCCTCTTATTCTGGTTTCAAGTGTAGAAGCCGAGAGAGAAACAGGACCGCTCACAAAGAGACCACCATCGTTGATAAAACGTATTTGTTCAGTTCCACTTACTTCAAAATCAGCATCATCCACATTGATATTGGAACCTTCAACAGCATCATCCTGAATAATTGCTTCACCATCATTCATGATCCACAGGTCCCCATTGATGAATTGGGTAGTGATACTACCTGAGGTAGATGATCCTCCGATTACAAATCCACCACGACCTGACGCAACATTGTCGACAGCCACAGGAAGTTGAACGGTTCCACCAGCTGTTCCAATGAACATATTTCCTTGATTCAAAGTGGCTTGTTGGAATGCTGATCTAGGTTCGAACGTAACATTACCACTAGCATCAGTCACCACTACACTTGATGTATTGGTGGTAATAAAACTTGGAACATAAAACTGAGTTGGACCAAAACCACCAAAATCAATGGTGGTGGTTGATTGTTGTGCTACCATCAATCCACGACCGTTTGCAGTTTGTGTTCCCAGTAATCTATCTGCTAGAATGGAGGTCCGCTCGACTTTACGGTTATTGATAGCTCCATCTTTAATGTCTTCATTGATAATGCCACCGTTCTTAATGTTTAAAGAATCTATTGTTTCCAAGGCCACGTCATCACCAATGATTGTTCTATTCAGAATAGAATTCGATTCAACCGCCCCGGTAGCTATGTCTTCATTGATTATGGATGCATTTTCGATTTCTGAAGTGCCAACTGCACCCACTTCTATTTCACCAGATTGAATGGCATCTGTGCCCAGGTCTACTTCACCAGTAGCTTTCAAATCTCCAGTAGAAATGGAGTCAGCAGTGAGATTAGTTAAATCTATGTCTCCACCTACTGTTAGGTTTTCATCAATATTGACAGCCCTTACATTAATGGAATCTGCAGAGATGTCATCTGTAACGTAAAGATCCGTTCCCACAGAGAGACCATTAGTTGTTTTGAGGGAATCCGCGGATATGTCATCAGTTACCACCAGATCAGTACCAACCGATATACCACCAAGAGTACGCAAGGAATCAGCAAGTACATCATCAGTTACAATCAGATCTTGCCCTACTCTTACATCATTGGTAACATCCAGATCATCCCCGACTTCCAGGGCTCCATCAATGTTGGCATTACCTTGCACGTTCAAGCTGTCTTCAGATACAATGGTCTCCTGGGCTGTCAACACCCGTGTGCTAATAGAATCCGAAGAAATATCTTCTAGATCAAGATTGCCAGCAAGGTCAATATTCCCACCGACAGTTAAATTTTCTTCAATACTGGCAGCTCTAATGTTGATGGAGTCTGCTGAGATGTCATCTACTACCTCAAGGTCAGTCCCAACAACCAGACCATTAGTAGTTCTAATAGAATCGGCCTGCAAATTTTCAGAGACTAGGAGGTCTCTCCCAATTCGCGCGTTATTGGCTACAGTGAGACTGTCGCCAATCTCTATAGAACCATCGATATTGGCATTACCTTCGATACTCAAACTATCCTCAGAAACAATAGTCTCCTTGGCGGTCAGAACTCGAGCTCCAATAGAATCAGCCGAAATATCTTCTAATTCCAGGTTGCCTGCCAGATCCAAATTGCCCTCGACTGCCAGGTCACCACCTACATTGACATTATTGGTAACATTCAGACTATCACCTATGGCTAAGGCTCCATCGATATTAGCATTGCCCTCTACATTAAGACTGTCCTCACTCGTCAGCAAATCAGTGGCCGTTAGGTTAGTGAACGTACCTGCTGCCGGAGTTTCCTGACCAATAGGGGTATCATTAATCTCAGCACCATCTATGGCCAGTTGATCTGTATTGATCGTTAAGGTGTCGGCATTTATTAAGAATTGATCAGAAACATTGAGGTTCAGCGAACCATCAGTTTTTTGGCCAATACCATCGCCAGCTACATCTTGATTAATCTTGCCTGCGGTAATGGCGTCATCAGCTATATCACTCGTCTGAATGGTCAGGTCTTTTATTTCAAAACTTATTGCGGTGCCAGTATTTGTAATATTCAGATCACCGACTGTTGGTAGTCCTAGTGCGCGATTATTCTCATCACCAATGAAGAGTTGATTTTGATTCAACGATGGGGTGAGAAATATATCTTCATCTGCCCAATAGAGAGCTCCTGTGGCATCAGTAGCCAGCACCTTGCTGATATTGCCCTCTGTATTGAGCTTGCTTATGGTTATTGTCTGATCAGCGATATCTTCATTGATGATAGATAGATCAGTAATATTGGATGATCCGATGATGATTGGGATTTCCACAATATCCCTTACTCGCCCGTCTGAGTCGAGTGTAATAGTGATTACGGTGCTTTCTGTCCCAAAGCTAGTTTCCCCAGTTATATCCAACACCTGATCCAAAGCAGCTTTATCTACCACATTGTCGCGAATGGTGACATTTGGGAACGTGCCTTCCAGATCACCGCCAGCTTGTGTTTCGCTCAATATGCCCAATCCGGCTTTCCATCCTGAAGTGTGCCAGTAGAAGAATTGATTGAGGGTTTCGTCATATACAATTAGCCCCAATTCAGATGAACTAAGGTTCGACACCATGTCCAATCTTTGGGCGGTAGACAACTTTGGTACCAGTAATCCTTGATTGCTTCTTGGGGAAACCAATTCTAAAACAGCATTGGCATTAGGACTTCTAGTATTTATACCTACAGAATTATCTTGTCCAAATGCGGGAATGGTGAATAGACCGTACCCAAGAAGGCACAGAATAATCAGTCTTTTCATAATTAGGCGGTTGACGTATGATCAATCTTATAATCCGGTGGTTATATAATTCTTCAGGATATCCAGTATCTTAGAATAATACAAAATAAAATACTCTATATCCCAGTAATATTTGAGCTGTATATCAGCGAGATACAACAATCCACAAATTATGGTCTCAGGTAGAATAATGCAAAATATATTACACCAATTCAGGAGTTTGGTCTACGAATACTGGATTATTGGTAATCAAAGAGCAATAATTCATAAATATTGAGATATTTGCGTGCTTCAAAAAGGTTCAATATCAACTTACGAGTACCATGAAATACGATGTTTACGCTATAGGGAATGCAGTGGTAGACTATGTCACGGAAACTTCCAATAAATTCCTGGAAGAACATGAAATTGAGAAGTCTGTGATGACCCTGGTGGACGAAGACCGGCAAATGAGTGTTCTGGCAGATATAGACAGTGGTGTCACAAAAAAAGAAGGTGGTGGATCAGCAGCCAATACAATAGTTGCGGCAAGTATGCTTGGGGGCAAGTGCTTCTACTCCTGCAAAGTGGCGAATGATGGTGATGGACATTTCTTTCTTAAAGAGCTAGCAGATATAGGGATTGATACCAATCTTAATAAAAAGGAATTGGAGCCGGGGATCACAGGAAAAGTCCTGATCATGGTAACTCCTGATTCTGAAAGGACAATGAATACTTTTCTGGGGATTAGCTCCGAATTCGGAGTAAAGGAGCTCGATTTTGAAGCTTTATCAAATTCACGCTACTTATTCATAGAAGGATATCTGGTAGCCTCTGATACCGGTCGAAAGGCCATGAAAGAGGCTAAAAAATATGCAGAGGAAAATAACATTAAGGTAAGTTTGACATTTTCTGACCCCAGTATGGTAAAGTACTTCCGTGATGAAATGGAAGAGGTAGTTGGAGCTTCTGTGGACTTGCTGTTCTGTAATGAAGAAGAAGCGCTCCTGTTTACCAAAACGGATAATTTGGCCGATGCTCGTAAAGAGTTGAAAAAGATTGCCAAGAAGTTCGTAATCACTCAAGGTAAGAACGGCTCACTAATATATGATGGAGATACCTTCATCAATATAGAGCCATATGAGGTGTCCGCTGTAGATAGCAATGGGGCAGGAGATATGTTTTCAGGTGCATTTCTGTATGCCATCACGAATAATCACACGTTTGCATCTGCTGGTAAGTTAGCGAGTAAAGCGTCTTCTGTAGTTGTATCAAAATATGGTCCTAGACTTACATTTTCAAAGCTACAGGAGATCAAAAAGGAAGTGTTCAAAACTTCTTAAATGTATTCGGCATCTGATTTTGGAAGGGAAATTTTCAATTAGGAGGATTATCTTTTCTCAGAAACCAATTTTGTTTGGTTAAATACATTCTTTAACTATCTTTGCACTCCGTTTTGAAAAAATCGAAGATTCTGTTTTCAGAATCTGAAGACATATAAATGAATTAAAAGGGCAGAGCCATGAAGAGAACATTTCAACCTTCAGTAAGAAAAAGAAAGAACAAACACGGTTTCCGTTCAAGAATGGAGTCTGTGAACGGTCGTGCGGTGTTGGCAAGACGAAGAGCAAAAGGAAGAAAGAAGTTGACAGTTTCTGATCAAACGCACAAGAAATAAGTAACTTAGGCCTAAATGTCTGATCCAGGCCAGTCATATCGTTTCCCAAAAAGGGAGAAACTTGTCAGTAAAAAGAATATTGAGGAGCTGTTTAAGAACGGTTCCTCTTTTTATTTGCGCCCACTTCTGGTCAAGTACCACTCAGCAAAAGATCAAACTAGCCATCAGCTACTTTTTTCAGTTTCAAAGAGAAATTTCAAGCGGGCTGTAGATCGTAACTTGATCAAGCGCAGAATGCGCGAGGCATATCGTTTGAATAGACATCTTTTAATTACTCCAGAAGGTTCCTTTTATCACATCGCATTTGTCTATGTGGACAAATCAATAGTACCTTATGATCAAATTGAGGTCAAACTAAAAAAGCTTCTGAAGCGTTTAAGTGATCAGTCTCTAGGACCAGGAAAAAATCCGATTACTAAATAATTCAACACATGAGCAGAAAATGGAAGATTTGGATAGGTGTAGCGATCATTGGATCAGGACTCGTAGCCTTCAATACGACTCCACCAGACAGAACGTTTGAGATTGTTAAGAACCTGGATATTTTCGCTACACTTTACAAAGAGGTCAACTCCTACTATGTAGATGAGATCAATCCATCGCAATTGATGCGCACGGGTATTGAATCCATGTTAGAGACGTTGGATCCATACACTACTTACATTCCGGAAGATGATATAGAGGACTACCGCACCATGACCACAGGCGAATACGGAGGTATTGGGGCTGTGGTCAATAAAAAGAACGGTATTAGCACAGTGGTTATGCCGTATGAAGGCTATCCTGCCGATAAAGCAGGCTTAAAGGCAGGAGATCAGATTTTAAAAATCAATGGGATCGAGTTGGAAGGAAAGTCTTCTGATGAAATAAGCAAGCTGCTGAAGGGTCAGTCTGACTCTGAGATCGTTCTGACCATTCGTCGCATGAACAAATCAGAGCTATTTGATGTCTCACTGGCACGTGAGCGAATCACCATTAACAATGTTCCTTATTATGGGATGGTGACTGAGGATGTTGGCTATCTGAAACTAACAGATTTCACTACAGAAGCAGGTGCTGAAGTGCGCAATGCGGTAAATGAGCTGAAAGAAGATGGGGCAACTAAGGTGATTTTAGACCTGAGAGGAAATCCAGGTGGACTACTCGAAGAAGCTGTCAATGTGTCTAATGTGTTTGTTGGTAAGGGACGTGAAGTGGTTACCACTCGTGGCAAATTGAACAATTGGACCAAAACGTATAAAACACTGGATGACCCGGCGGATGATCAAATTCCATTGGCGGTGTTGGTTAGCAACGGGAGTGCATCTGCTTCTGAGATTGTCTCTGGGGTTATGCAAGACTATGACAGAGGAGTATTAGTAGGTCAGCGCACATTTGGCAAAGGATTGGTGCAGCAGACCAGACCGTTAGCTTACAACTCACAACTAAAAGTGACCACAGCTAAGTACTACATACCTTCCGGCAGATGCATTCAGGCGATTGACTACAGTCATAGAAACCCAGACGGGAGTGTGGGTAAAGTCCCTGACTCTTTGAAAACGGAGTTTAAGACCCAATCTGGTAGAGTAGTGTTTGATGGCGGAGGAGTGCTCCCAGATATTGAAATTGACGCACATGATTACGCTCCTATTTCTTATGCTCTGATGTCTGATGATCTAATATTTGATTATGCTACCAAATACTTTTACGATCACCCGGAAATTGAAAATGCCAAAACTTTTACACTGTCTGACTCAGAATACTCTGCCTTTAAAGATTGGTTGAAAGATAAAGATGTACAGTATACCACTCAAGTTGAGCACGATATTGAAGGACTGATTAAGTCTGCCAAGAAGGAGAAGTACTATCAGGATATTGCGGCGCAAATTGAAGCGCTTCGAGAGGAGACTCTCCATAACAAAGATCAGGATTTAATGACTTTCAAAAGTGAGATTAAAATGCTGCTGGAGCGCGAAATTGCCGGGAGATACTATTATCAGGGAGGTATGATTGAGTCAATGTTTAGTGAAGACCTGGAAGTATTAGCAGCAGTTGACGTACTTAACAACCCAACCAGGTACAATGAAATTCTAAAAGGAAAGTAGTTTGGCTACAATTCTCAGCTTAGACACATCTACTAAGGTTTGCTCTGTGGCTATCCATAAAGATGGTGACTTGATTGGTGCGCAATCCTACCATTTGCAAAAATCGCATTCTTCCTTGCTACCGGTGATCATCCAGCAATTGATGGAGAATGTAGAATTGGAGCTTTCTTCTTTGGATGCCATAGCTCTGTCAGCGGGACCGGGTTCATACACAGGATTACGGATTGGTACCGCTACTGCTAAAGGGCTGGCTTACACTTTGGAAATTCCGCTAATCGCAATATCTAGTCTAGACTCCATGTATGAGCAAGTAGCTCCTAATTTGCCAGATTCGGCTGTACTTATCCCAATGATTGATGCGCGTAGAATGGAAGTTTTTTGTTTTGCAAAAAGAGTAAATGGGCAGGTTATCTGGGATGCTAAACCACTCATAGTTGACGAGTCCACTTTTGATGACATTGAACATCAAACTTCATATTTCTTTGGAAATGGGTCGGATAAGTTCAAAGAATTGTTTCCCAAGGTAAATTTCATTCCAGATATTCATCCCTCCGCAGCACATATGGGTCAATTAGCCCATCAGAAGTTTACCCAGCAGTATTTCGAAGATCTGGCCTATTTTGAACCAGATTATCTCAAGGAATACCGAACTAATGTGCCATCCCAGAAGTTCAAAGTATAATGGAAGAAATTGTCAATAGAGTCGCTAATAGTCCTTTGGTATCATTGGACTTTGATGAGTACATCGATCAGTCCCCAATGACATTTTTTGATGTGAAAGATTGCCTCTATCAGGGCCTGATTCTTCGTGAGAAAGATTTCAGGCAATTTATCAAAGAATATGACTGGACCCAGTATCATGGTAAGAATGTAGGAGTTCATTGCTCTGCTGACGCTATTGTGCCCACCTGGGCTTACATGCTCATAGCCACGAAGCTTCAAGGTATAGCCAACAAAATGGTCTTCGGACGTGAAGAGGAGTTGGAGAAAGAACTGATAGACGAAGCTATCCAACAGATCATGAAGCAAAAACTCGATGATGCTAAAGTGGTCATCAAAGGATGTGGTAACCTGAAAAGTAGGGATTATGCATTTTTTGAGTTGACCAAAAAACTAGCACCTATTGTTAGTAGTATCATGTACGGCGAGCCATGCAGTACCGTTCCTGTCTACAAGAAGAAGAAAGCCTAGACACTGACAAATCGTTATTATCACTAGTCATTTAATGGGTCCGATTGAAGATTCTTCATTCTTCTAGAACCCTGATTAAGAATGCTTTATAAATGATAGAAGGTTAGCAGTTTCTAATTGATTATGGGTAAATTTAGCTTGCGCTAAAGCGTTTTTTAATCACCAAACCCATTTTCAACATGAACTCATCTGCTCTAAATCGACGCAACTGGCTCAAACAAACAAGTATTGGCGCTGGTGCGCTAATGTTCGGTGCCCAAGTCATCCCATGGACCTCTAAAGCCAATCCAGCATTTGGGATGTCACCGCTCTATCAACCCATGTTGATCGAGGATCATAAGGTTATTGAGAAAGACTTGGCCGAACTGAAGGCCCGATTGTTAGCTAATGAAAACCCATATGGGCCTTCACCAAAGGCCATTGAAGCGTTGAAAGCTGCAGCAGTAAAGGGAAATAGATATGTCTATAATAGCAGCATGAAGTTCGCTGAAACACTAGCGGATAAGGAAGGTGTTAGCGCCAAACAGATATTGATCTCTCCAGGATCTACTGATATTTTGGAAAAATTTGCTTTTGCCACTTGTCTTAAAGGTGGTAATGTTATCTCTGCCGATCCAGGATATATGTCCATAGTGAATACGGCCAGAGCAATAGGGGCCACTTGGAAGAACATCCCACTCAAATCAGATTATAGTCACGATTTGAAAACAATGGAGGCAGCAGTGGATGATGATACCAGGTTTGTTTATATCTGCAATCCCAACAATCCTACTGGGACCATCACCCCAATAGAGGAGATCAAAGCATTCGCCAAAAGGGTGTCCAAAAAAGTTCCAGTCTTTATTGATGAAGCTTACATTGAATTGATGGACGGTGGAGAATCTGCGGTGAGTCTCGTTCAAGAGGGATATGACGTAATCATTTGCCGCACATATTCTAAAATACATGGCATGGCCGGTTTGCGGATTGGTTATATGATTGCATCGGAAGATCGTGTGGAGAGTATCGTCGATTTGGTAAGAACTGAAATGGGTATTAGCGTAACTTCACTGCATGCAGCAATTGCTAGTACAACTGATCAAGAATTTCTAGATAAAACCAAGACACTTAATAGAGAGGCAAGGAACTTCACGTTCAAAGCGCTCAAAGACCTTGGATATGACCCTATTCCATCTCATACCTCATTTATTCTTTATCCAATCGATATGCCTACTAAGGACTTTGCTGAGAAAATGCTCAGTATGGGTGTAGGAATTAGGGTCTTTACAATCAATGACAAACCCTTCAGCCGGGTGAGTATGGGTACTTTAGATGAGATGAAGTACTTCGTTGATAGTCTCGATCAAATAACAGGATAATCTACTGTAGATATGAGTGAAGGGTTAATTAGAACCTTTTCTTTTCTGATGTTGATTGGAGTAGGATTGATGCTAAAACGCAAGATTCCTGCAAATCAACGAAGTGGCATCAAACAGATTATTCTGAGTCTGGCTCTTCCTGCTGTGATTTTTGTGTCGCTGCAAAAGGTTGAATTCAGTTGGGGGATGATATTGTTCCCGGTGTTGGCCCTATCCTTCAATATAATCATGTTTGGAGTGTCGGGTTGGATTAGCCGACTGATTCCGCTCGCAGCAAATAGCCCAGCATCACGAACAATGAGAATCCTCTTGCCTTCATTGGCTCCAGGGTTATCTTGCTTCCCATTTATACTCGAGTTTTTGGGTGAAGAGTCCTTAGCCAACGCAGCGTTTGCTGATGTAGGTAACAAGATCTTTGTATTAGTTATCCTATACATAGTGGCCATGAGGTGGTATTATCAGCTACATAGTATTCAGGGCGAGTCTCAATTTGGTCGATTAAAGAAGTTCTTGTTAATCATGGCCAGAGAGCCAGTCAATCTCGCAATCATTGTTGCCCTTATTTTAGTGGCATTTGGGCTCAATTACAGCGTCTTCCCGTCATTTATACAGATAAGTATAGACAAGTTAAGTTTGATCATGACTCCACTGGTTATGATTTTTATTGGATTGTCTGTAAAGCTTACCTGGAGTCATGCCAGGCAGATAGTTACTATGTTGATGTGGAGATCTTCCATTGCCTTTGTTTTAAGCGGAGTAGTTATCCTGGCTTTTGGTGTGGTAGATCCTGCTTTGTCCATGCTCATTGTTTTATTCCCTCAGAGTAGCTGTAGTTTCTGGCCATACTTGCATATAGAATCAGTCACTGTCATGGAGTCAAACCTAGAAGAAGGAAGAACCTTCGACCCAACTTTTGCGCTGAATATTTTAGCCATGTCTCTGCCGTTTTCAACTATAATGATTCTTAGTCTGGCTACTTTTAAAGAATATGTTGCTAATACTACCTTTATATTTTCCTTGGGAGGTGTGATGTTGATTATGCTCATTTCGACCCGCTTGATAAAAACACTCAGGACTGTTTCTTTATCGAGTAACCTTGCCAACTCCGACTCAAATAGCTGAGAATCAAACCGCTCCAAAAAAGGCATAAAAAAATCCTATTTTATTTACGTTTCCGCTAGGATTAGAATTCTAGCCTTTACTATCTTTGCCGTCCCATTCGGCGGGAGTGGGGGAAAGAGTTGAGAGGAAGAGGTTAGATAGGGTGAGAGGGGCTAAAAATATTTTAAAATATTTCC